>NZ_BAAIEN010000002.1:0-4063162 GCF_054654695.1 Microbacterium xylanilyticum | reverse complement strand
GGCTCGTCGCGCACGGCTTCCCCTACCGCGACTCCGCCGAGAAGGCGTACTCCACCGACGCCAACATCTGGGGCGCCACGCACGAGGCGAAGACCCTCGAGCACCTCGACGTCTCGCTCGAGACCGTCGACCCGATCATGGGCGTGAAGTTCTGGGATCCGTCCGTGGCCATCGAGACCGAGGACGTCACGGTCACGTTCGAGGCCGGCCGTCCCGTCGCCCTCAACGGCGTCGAGTACCCGGATCCGGTCGCGCTGGTGCAGGAGGCGAACGCCATCGGCGGCCGGCACGGCCTGGGCATGAGCGACCAGATCGAGAACCGCATCATCGAGGCGAAGTCGCGCGGCATCTACGAGGCCCCGGCGATGGCGCTGCTGTTCATCGCCTACGAGCGCCTCGTCAACGGCATCCTCAACGAGGACACGCTCGCGACCTACCACGAGCAGGGCCGCCGCCTCGGCCGCCTGATGTACGAGGGCCGCTGGCTCGAGCCGCAGTCGCTCATGCTGCGCGAGTCGATCCAGCGCTGGGTCGGATCCACGATCTCCGGCACCGTCACGATCCGCCTGCGCCGCGGCGACGACTGGACGATCCTCGACACCGTCTCCCCGAACCTGTCCTACGGCCCGGAGAAGCTCTCCATGGAGCGCGTCGGCGACGCCGCGTTCGGCCCGGTCGACCGGATCGGTCAGCTCACGATGCGCAACCTCGACATCGCCGACTCGCGCGCCCGCCTGGAGCAGTACGCGGGCCTCGGCCTCGTCGGCGGCGCCACCGGCGAGCTCGTCGGCCGGGTGACCGCGGGCGAGGCGAACGAGATCACGGAGTCGGTCGAGGGCACCACCCTCGCCGAGACCGAGGAGGCCCTCGCCGACGCCGTCGACCTCGCCAGCGAGGGCGCCGCGTTCGACACCGGGACCGACTGAGCACAGACGCACGCGAGGGGATCCCGGACCGACGCCCGGGATCCCCTCGTCGTCTGCGTGCTCCCGCTCGTCCTCGCGCCGCGGATCCGGACCCGGCACTTGTCCGCGGGTCGTGACGGGATCAGACTGATCTCGCATTCCCGCGGGGCGAAGGGAGCACGCGTGTACCGCAAGACCCTCTATGCGGGGTGGTCCGACATGGACTTCAACGCGCACATGAAGAACACCGCCTACCTCGACAAGGCTGCGGACGTGCGGCAGATGTATCTCATGGAGCACGGCTTCCCGGTCGAGGAGTTCCGCCGGCGCCGGTTCGGCCCCGTGGTGCGCAAGGACGAGGTCGAGTACTTCAGCGAGATCCATCTCCAGGAGCAGATCGTCGTCACCTACGCGCTCGCCGGACAGTCGCAGGACGGGAGCCGCTTCCTTCTGAGGCATGAGTTCTACCGCCCGGACGGCCGTCTGAGCGCGACCGTGACGAGCTCGGGCGGCTGGCTCCACCTCGACGAACGGCACCTGATCGCGCCGCCCGCCGAACTGCTCGCCGCGATGAACTCCCTGGAGCGCACCGCGGACTTCGCCGAACTCCCGTCGAGCCTGCGGGCGCGGGCAGATCCGCCGGGATCCGCGCCTGCACCGCAGAAGCCCCTCACCGATCAGGGCTAGAAAAAAGGGATTCGGTTATCTTTCCAGAAGATCAGTGATATCCTTTTCGGATGATCGCCGTCATCCTGGACATCGTCGGATCCCGTGCGCTCGACGACCGAGCGGGCGCGCAACAGGCCCTCGACGAGGCTGTCGCGCGGATCGAAAGAGATCGGCCGCTGTCCGCGAGCCCACTGCGGCCGACCGTCGGCGATGAGCAGCAGGGGATCTATCCCACCCTCGACGCGGCGCTCGCGGCGCTGATCCTGCTACGCCTCACGCTGCCCGAGGACCTCGACTGCCGGTTCGGCGTCGGCATCGGGCCCGTCGAGGAGATCGCCTCGGCCGCCGGGGAGATCCCGGAGGGGCCGGGCTGGTGGGCCGCACGCGCCGCGATCGAGCGGGTGCACGCCCTGCAGCGCCGCGCCGTCCCCGGCGCCCGCACCTGGGTGGTCGCGCACGAGGCCCAACCCGAGGCCGACCACCTCCTCGCACGCCAGGCGAACATCGGCCTGCTCGCCCGGGACCAGCTCATCACCGGCATGAGCGCACGCACCCGGCGGCTCACCTACGGGCGCTGCCTGGGAGTCTTCCAGCGCGACCTCGCCGCCGCCGAGGGCATCACCCAGCCCGCAGTGTCGCAGGCCCTCGCCACGTCGGGCGCGGGCGCCATCATCGAGGCCTTCAGCCTGCTCACGAGCCGAGCCCGGTCATGAGCCGAGCCCGGTCTTGACGTGTTCGGGAGGAGAACCCTTGTTCGGGAGGAGCGTTCCCGGTGAGATCTCCTCCCGAGGATGAGAACTCCTCCCGACCGGTGACGCTGGACCCGCAGTACGCGACCAGAGAGGCGTCAGGATCCAGACCCTTCACGGCGTAACTTGCACACTGTTGTGCAGGATAGCGCTACACTGGAGACGTGACCGACACCACCGCACCCCGCCGCCAGCGCCGGGACGCCGCTGAGAACCGGGCGGGCATCCTCGCTGCAGCCTCGCAGACCCTCGCCGCGGATCCGCACGCCTCCGTCGACCAGATCGCTCGCGCAGCCGGCCTCAGCCGACGCGCCCTGTACGGGCACTTCGACGACCGCACGGCGCTGGTGCACGCCCTGGTCTCGGCCGGCGCCGCACGGTTCAACGCGATCGCGGAGCGCGTCGACGACCCCGACAGCCGCATCGCCCTGGCGCGCCTCACCGCCGACCTCTGGCGCGAGGCCGCGCACGTGCAGGTCGCGGCCGCGATCGCCCTGGACGAGGCGCACGTCGAGGCGACGGCGACCGCCCTGGCCCCGCTGCGGCGCGTGCTCGCCGCGCTCGTGCGCCGCGGCCAGGAGGCCGGCGAGCTGCGGCAGGACATGACCGCGCCGACGCTCGCCCGCCTCATCGAGGAGAGCGCCCGCACCGTGGTCACCCGCACCGACGCCTCCTCCCCGGTGGCCGGCGGCATCGCCGTGCGAGCCGTGCTCAGCATCGCCGGACTCGGCTGGCGGGAGATCGACGCGCTGCTCGCCGCCCATCCGGAACTCGGCGCGGCCGCCCCGGCCGACGGCGCGGCCGCCCCTGCCGATACGCTGGCCACGATTCCCGCCGAGGAGGACCGCGCATGAGGATCGCCGTGCACGACGTCAGCAAGGGCAAGAACGGCCGCGCGCTGCCCGCCACGTCCCTCGAGATCGAGACCGGCCACGCCCGGTTCGTGCTCGCCGAGACCGAGCTGCGCCCCACCGTGCTGGGTCTCATCGCCACCGGGCGGATGAAGCCCGACACGGGCGAGGTCACGATCGACGGCACCCGCAACGACCGGGAGCTGCGCCGTCGCATGGCGCTCGTCGACGCCCCCGAGGTGAGCGACCCGCACCCCGGCGTCACGCTGGCCGCCGTCGTGGGCGAGGAGCTCATGTTCGCGGGGCTTCCCGCGACCCCGCTGCACGCGCGGCGCTGGCTCGAGCAGATCGGCTTCGCCGAACTCGCCGCGCACCCGAT
Organism: Microbacterium xylanilyticum; assembly: GCF_054654695.1. Taxonomy (NCBI): domain Bacteria; kingdom Bacillati; phylum Actinomycetota; class Actinomycetes; order Micrococcales; family Microbacteriaceae; genus Microbacterium; species Microbacterium xylanilyticum. Next base: position 4,059,609 of record NZ_BAAIEN010000002.1, on the reverse strand, counting down.
CGGCACCATCAAGCCGTCCGTCCGGGTGCGCGTGCTGGCCGAGCTCGCCGTGCTGCGCGACGATGTCGAGGGCTTCGTGCTGGTCTCCCCCGACCGGCACGGCGGCCGCCCGGAGGGCTGGTGGCGCATCGCCTCGGAGTTCGCCGACCGCGGTTTCGCCGTGCTCGTGATCGTCGGCGGTTCCGCCGCGGCGGTCATCGAGCAGCTCCCCGAGGCGCTCGAGACGGACTACCCGACCAACGCGACGATGCCCGTGCGCCCGCTCGCAGACATCACCGGATCCACCGCTGCGATCGACGCGGATCCGGATGCCGCTGAAGCCTTCGAGGAGGAGCCTCCAGTCGCTGAGGAGGCGCCCCCGATCGCTGAGCCCGTCGAAGCGACCACCCCGCCCGAGCCGGTCGCTGAGCCCGTCGAAGCGACCACCCCGGACCAGGCCCCTTCGACAAGCTCAGGGACCGGCACAGGCTCAGCGACCACCCCGGACCAGGTCCCCTTCACAAGCTCAGAGACCGATCCCGAAACGACCGACACCGACACCGACACCGCGAACGGAGCAGAGCGATGAAGATCCCCGCGATGATCGCCGCCGAGCTGCGCCGGCTGACTGCGACGCCGATGGCCGTGATCGCCCTGATCGCGCTCATGGCGGTGCCGGTGCTGTACGGCGGGCTCTACCTCTGGGCGAACCAGGATCCCTATGGCAAGTTCACCGAGGTGCCCGTCGGTCTCGTCGTCGACGACGCCGGCGCGACCTCGGACGGAACCACCACGAACTACGGCGAGAAGGTCGCCGACAACCTCGTCGAGGGCAAGGCGTTCGACTGGCAGCGCATGAGCGCGCCGGCCGCGCGGGCGGCCCTCAAGAACGGCGACGTCGACTTCACCGTCACGATCCCGAAGACGTTCTCCGAGGCGCTGCTCTCGTCGTCGGGCACGAACCCGCACCAGGCGCGCATCGAGCTCGAGACCAACGACGCCAACAACTATCTGGCGTCGTCGATCGGATCCGGCGCGGTCGAGAAGATCCGCCGCTCCGTCGCCGAGATGGTGGGCCAGGAGGCCGCGGACAAGCTGCTCACGGGCCTCAGCGAGGTGCGCGACAAGCTCGGTGAGGCCGCCGACGGCGCCGGCAAGCTGTATGACGGAGCCCAGACGGCGGTCAGCGGCAGCGGTCAGCTCGCCGACGGCACGGCGCAGCTGGCCGACGGCGCCGCGCAGCTCGCCTCGGGCACGGCGCAGCTGGCCGACGGTTCGCAGCAGCTCGCGAACGGCGCCGCGACCCTGGCGGACGGCGCGCAGCAGGTGAGCGACGGCAACCGGCAGATCGCGCAGTACGCGGACGAGGCCGGATCCCTCGTGCAGCAGGCGACCGACACCCTCCCTCAGGTGCGCAGCGACATCGCCACAGCCCTCGCGGACCGGGGCATGTCGCAGGCCGACATCGACGCCGTGCTGGCGAAGCTGGATCCGCTCGGCGACCGGCTGCGCAGCGGCAACGACACCGTGCAGGGCGCGGTCGGCAAGATCGACCAGCTCGCCGACGGCGCCGCCCAGGTGGCGTCCGGCAGCGCGACGCTCGCCGACAAGTCGCAGCAGCTCGCGAACGGCGCGCAGACTGCGGCGAACGGCGCGGCGGCGCTGAGCACCGGTGCGGCGAGCGCGCGCGACGGCGCGAAGAGCCTGCACGACGGCCTCGGCACCCTCGCCGACGGCATCGGCACGCTGCGCGACGGCCTGAAGGCGGGAGTCGACGCGATCCCCGCCTCCACCCCGGAGCTGCGCGAGCAGCAGGCCAAGACCATCGCGAACCCCGTCGACGTGTCCAGCGACAAGGTCGCGGCGGCCAAGGACTACGGCCAGGGCCTGGCGCCCTTCTTCGCCGCGCTGGCCGGATGGATCGGCATCTACGCCCTGTTCCTCATCATCAAGCCGATCTCGCGGCGCGCGGTGACCGCGCTGCACTCCCCCATCCGGATCACGCTGGCCGGCTGGCTGACCCCCGCCGGATTCGGTGCGCTGCAGATGGTGGGGCTGCTCGGCGTGCTCGCCTGGGCCCTCGGCTTCACGTTCCAGAACGGCTGGGGCGCGCTCGGGATCATGGTGCTGGCCTCGGCGACGTACGCGGCGATCATCCTCGCGCTGAACGTGTGGCTGGGTTCCGTGGGGCAGTTCATGGGACTCGTGCTCATGGTGCTGCAGCTGGTGACCGCCGGCGGCACGTTCCCGTGGCAGACGCTTCCGGCGCCGCTCGCCGCGCTGCACCACGTGCTGCCGATGGGGTACGTCGTCGACGCCATGCGCCAGCTCATGTACGGCGGTCAGGTGTCCCGCGCGATGACGGATCTGAGCGTGCTCGGCATCTGGCTGGTCGGCGCCCTGCTGCTCGCGATGGTGGGCGTCACCCGGATGACGCACAAGCGCACCCTGCGCGACCTGCAGCCCAGCCTCATCGGCTGACGACGGGGAGCAGGCCGACGCGGACGGCTCTCGACGCCGGCTCTTCCGAGGAGGACCGGCGTCGAGCGCCGCGTCCATGCTCAGCCGCGCGGCGAGCGGCCCGGCGTCGCGTCCTCCAGCGAGCGGAGCATCGCGGTGAACGCGGGCTTCGGCGTGTAGTCGTCCTCGAAGATGGTCGCCCAGCCCTCGCCGGGGAAGACCGCGGGCACCCACGAGTTCGCGTCCGGGAAGCCCCACACCGTGAACGAGGTGCAGGCCGACACGTTCAGGCACGCCTGCAGCATCGCGTCGTAGCGGTCGGTCTGCGTCGCGACCTGCTCCGCGGTCGGAGCGGTCTCTCCGGGCAGGAGCGGGATGCGGACATCCGCCTCGGTCACCGCGACCTGAAGCCCCAGGGCCGCGAACCGCTCGAAGTTCGCCTGCAGCGTGGTGTCGTAGCCGTACTTCAGGCTCAGGTGCGCCTGCGCGCCGAATCCGCCGACCGGTGCGCCGTCGGCGAGCATCTGCTGAACCAGCGCGTAGTACGCGTCGGTCTTGGCGTTGATCCCCTCGGCGTTGTAGTCGTTGAGGAACAGCACCGCGTCGGGATCCGCCTCATGCGCCCAGCGGAACGCATCCTCGAGGAGGGCGACCGGATCGCTCGCACAGGCCTTCAGGAACGGGTTCGCCTCGGTGCGCAGCCGCACCCCACCGGCATCCCAGGTGTCCTGGAAGATCTCGTTCGCGACGTCCCACTGGTAGATCTCGCCCTTGAAGTGCCCCACCACCGTGCTGATGTGGTCGTGCAGCACCGCGCGGGCGTCCTCGCAGGTCCACGTCTTGCTCGCCTCGGTGACCCACGCCGGGTTCTGGCTGTGCCAGAGCAGCGTGTGCCCGCGCACCTGCTGGTGATTCGCCTTCGCGTACGCGACGAGCGCGTCCGCCGAAGCGAAGTCGTAGACGTCGGGAGACGGGTGGATCGACTCCCATTTCATGTCGTTCTCGGGGGTGAGCGACGAGAACTGGGCGCCCAGCACCTGCTGGTACGCGGTCGGCGCGGCCGGGTCGTATCCCACCAGTTCCTTCTGGCCCCACACGGCTGTGCCGATGGCGAGGCCCTTCGGCGCCTGCGCCCGCAGCGTGGACTTGTCGGAGCGGCTGTAGGGCGGCGGCGCCGCGTCGGCGGCCCCCGCGCCGCACACGGGCAGCACGAGGGCTGCGGCAGTGGTGACCGCAAGAAGCAAGCGCGTCGATCGGCGCATGGAGATCTCCTGACTTCATCGTCGGCACGGGTGGCGCCCGCGCCACCCATATGTTGTTGGTAACAACGAAAGGTAGCGGCGGGTGGCAGGGGCGTCAACCCCCGCCGCGAAGGCGCCTCGGCCCCGAGCTGTGCGCGAGCCGGGCGCTAGGATGCGATCACGTCTCACGAACTGCGACGTGATCCTTCCGGACGTGAGACTCCGTGCCACGCGAAGGAGCGTCATGCCGTCAGCCGAACCCACCGTGGGACCGCGCCGGCGCGCCGGCCGGATCATCGGACGCGCGGCCTTCGGCGTCATCGCGGGAGCTCTGGTGCTCGTCACGGCCGCCGCGCTCTTCCTGGTCTGGACGGCGCAGCGCTCGTTCCCGCAGACGTCGGGCGAGCTCTCGCTGAAGGGGCTCCACGCACGGGTCACCGTGCAGCGCGACGACCGGGGCATCCCCACCGTCACCGCCGACGACGCGCACGACCTGTTCTTCGCGCAGGGCTTCGTGCACGCGCAGGACCGCTTCTGGGAGATGGACTTCCGTCGGCACGTCACGAGCGGGCGCGTGGCCGAGATCTTCGGCGCCACGCAGGTGGCCACCGACGAATTCCTCCGCACCCTGGGCTGGCACCGGATCGCCGAGCAGGAGGTCGCAGCCATGGACGCGACCACGCGGGGCTACTACCAGGCGTATGCGGACGGCGTGAACGCCTACCTCGCCGACCACCGCGGCGCCGACGCCTCCTTCGAATATGCCGTCATCGGCATGACCAACCCCGGCTACACGATCGAGAAGTGGACGCCGGCCGATTCCGTCGCATGGCTGAAGGCGATGGCCTGGGATCTGCGCGGCAACATCGAGGACGAACTCGCCCGCGCACTGCTGGTGCCCACGGTCGATGCGGCCACGATGAACGAGATCTACCCCGCGTACCCCTTCGACACCCACCCCGTGATCGTGCCGACGATCACCCCGATGGACCAGACCGGCGGAACCGGCGCCGCGAGCGCGCGGATCGGCTCGGCGCTGACGGCCTCCCCCTCCGGCGCTGCGACGGGGCCGGCGGTCGAGGGCACGACGGCGACGCGGTCCGCCGTGCATTGGACGACCGCGAGCAGCACGCTCGCGGCGGTGCAGACACTGCTCGGGAACCCGGGCGAAGGCATCGGATCCAACTCCTGGGTCGTGTCCGGATCCCTCACCGCGAGCGGCAAGCCGCTGCTCGCGAACGACCCGCACCTCGGCGCCTCGCTCCCCTCGGTCTGGTACCAGATGCAGCTGCGCTGCCGCACGGTGAGCACGGCCTGCCCGTTCGACGTCAGCGGGTTCTCGTTCTCCGGGCTCCCCAGCATCGTCATCGGGCACAACGCCGACATCGCCTGGGGCTTCACGAACCTCACCACAGATGTGACCGACCTCTACCTCGAGAAGATCGACGGCGACACCGTGTGGCGCGACGGGGTGCGCGTGCCGCTGCAGAAGCGCACCGAGACGATCAAGGTGGCGGGCGGCGCCGACGTCCCGCTCACGATCCGGGCGACGGCGCACGGCCCGATCATCTCGGGCCTGACGGACGACACCACGGCGCTGGCGAAGAAGCCCGTCGTGGGCCGCGCCGACACGGCGTCGCCCGGCGGCGAGACCGGCGTCGCGCCGGATCCCGCGATCGACGCGCTTCCCGGCGAGTACGCGGTGAGCCTGCGGTGGACCGCGCTCGACCCGGGCACGACCGCCACGGCGATCTTCGCGATGAACACCGCGAGGGACTTCGCCGGCTTCCGCCATGCCGCGTCGCTGTTCGACGTGCCCGCGCAGAACCTCGTCTATGCCGATCGCAAGGGCAACATCGGCTACCAGACGCCGGGACGGCTGCCGGTCCGCGGTGCGGGCAACGGCTATCTGCCGCAGCCCGGATGGTCCAGCGCCTACGACTGGACCGGCTGGATCCCGTTCGACGACCTCCCGGTCTCGTACAACCCCGAGGCGGGATACATCGTCACGGCCAACAACGCGATCGTGCCCGACAGCTACCCGCACTTCCTCTCCCGCGACTGGGACTACGGCTACCGCGCCGCCCGCATCGCCGAGTTGATCGAGCGCACCGCGCAGCAGCATCCGCTCACGGCCCAGGACATGCGCGACATCCAGTTCGACCAGCAGAGCTGGATCGGCAAGCGGCTCGCCGCGGCCGTGGTCGAGGTGCCGGCGCTGCAGCATGGTCGGGGCGCGCGAGGCACCGGGATCCGGTCGGCGGTCTCGCTGCTGAAGACGTGGGACGCGCAGGTCACGGCCGACTCCCCCGCCGCGGCCTACGCGAACGTGCTCTGGCAGCGCCTCGCCCTGAACGTCTTCGCCAACCGGGAGCATCCGCTGCCGATGGACGGGCAGGGTCGGCTGTTCACCGTGGTCGGGGCCATGCTCGACCACCCCGACGACCCGCTGTGGACCAACCCGAAGCTCGGCGTCGCCGGACGGGACGAGATGCTGGCCCTGGCGGCGGAGCAGGCGTACGACGAGCTCGTCACGGCGCAGGGTGCGGATCCGTCCCGGTGGAGCTGGGGCGCCCTGCACGCGATCACGCTCACGCACCAGACCCTCGGCAAGAGCGGCATCGCGCCGATCGAGTGGCTGTTCAACCGCGGCCCGTATCCAGTGGGCGGCGGCTCCTCGGTCGTCGATGCCACGGGCTGGGCGCTCGGCGGCTCCTACGCGACGACCACGGTGCCGTCGATGCGGATGGTGGTCGACCTCTCCGACTTCGACGCGTCGACGTGGAACCATCTCACCGGGGCCAGCGGTCACGCCTTCAGCCCGCATTACACGGATCAGGCCGAGGACTGGTCGCATGGTGTCCAGTCGCCGTGGCCGTTCTCTGCCAAGGCGGTCGACGCGGCGACCGTGGACACGCTGGTGCTCGCCCCGCACGGCTGAGCACCGCTCCGCATCGCGCCCTCCCGCACCATCCCGAGCGCCCTGAACGGTGTCACTCGTCGGCGTTCGGGGGGCTGCCGTCGGGGCGCCCCAGGATTCGCAGGACGCCGGAGAGCCGCTGTTCGGCGGCAGCGGCGGCTGCGCGGACGGCTGCGCTGAGCGGCTCCATCAGTTCACCGCCGAGCTCCGTCGGGACCGGCCCTCCGGCGGCGTCCGTGAGAAGCCGCGCCCGGCCCGTCCGCTCCAGATCGGAGATGTGATCGCGCACCTTCCGGGAGTCGAGGTGCAGCACCTCGGCCGCGGCGTCGTGGTCGCCGAGGTGCGCGGTGAGCACGAAGGCAGCGCTGGCCATGACGAGGTCGACGCGTGCCGGAGTGCCATCGCGCCCGTGGCGGTGACGCTCTGGCGCTGTCGGGCGTTCATAGGCGGCCTCCGGTTCGACGACGGGTGGGACCGACGGCGTCCTGCGGGAGCCCCCTCCCGCAGGACGCGCCGAGCAGCGTGCCGACGCTGACCGGGCCGCGAGTTCGGCGAGGACGGCCGCGTGTGCGGCGTCGTCGCAGTGCAGGGCGAGCGCCGTGACGTCGTCCGCGATCATGCGTCGCACCGCCTCGCCGATGTCGCGGCGCCGCTCGTCGCCCTCCCCCGGGAACGCCGTCGCGAGGGCGACGTCGCGACGATGCGCCGCGTCCTCGATGCCGCGGCGCACCCGCGGCGGGAAGTTCGAGCGGACGTACGCGGTCTCCGGGTGGCCGATGAAGCCGATGCGGCGATGTCCGGCGTCGGCGAGACGGTCGACGGCGAGCGCCGCCGCCGCCTCGAAGTCGAGGTCGACGCAGACCAGGCCCTCCACGTCGTCGGGCACCCCGATGAAGACCGTCGGAACGTCGATCGCGCGCGAGAGCGCGACCCGGTCGTCCTCCGGCGCGACATCGAGTACGAGGATCCCGTCGACGAGTCCGCTGGCGGACACCCGGCGCATCCCCGCCGACGCCTCGGCATCGGTGAGCAGCAGGATGTCGTAGTCCTAGCGGCGCGCGGCGATCGACGTCGCGAGGACGAAGCTCATGTGCGTCGGCGCGTGCGTGTCCGGGCGGAACGGCTCGGTGAGGGCGAAGATGTGCGTACGACGCCCGGCGAGCATCCTCGCGCCGGCGTTCGGCTCGTAGCCGAGCCGCGCCGCAGCCCGTTCGACCCGCTCCCGCGTGGCCGGCGAGATCGAGCGCTTGCCGCTCAGCGCGTAGGAGACGGTGCTGATCGACACGCCGGCGGCCTCGGCCACCTCATGGATCTTCGCCATCGTCGTCTCCGGGCTTCTTCGATCGGTACGGGTTCGCGCTGGTGAAGCGCTTCGACGATCGACACTAGCGAGCGTTCCGACGGCACGCAAGAGTTTTGTTGTTTACTTCAACTTATGGGCCGCACGCATCCGGATCCGGCCCGCCTACGCTGGACGCGTGCAGCAGACGACGGTCGAGGACGTGCGGATCGCCTGGGCGCGCGCTGCCCCTCACGACCGCCGTGAGACTGGCCGGATGCTGCTTCGGGCGCTGGCCGGCGAGCTCGCTCCCGGGTGCAACCTGCGGATCGAGCAGCGCTGCCCGGTCTGCGGCGGTCCGCACGGTCGTCCGGTGCTGCCGCATGCCCCCGTGCTCGCGAGCGTGGCGTACGCGGATCCGTGGGCGATCGTCGCCGTCGCCTCCGACCGCCTCGCCTCCGCGATCGGCATCGACGCCGAGCGTGCCGGCGCGCAGCCTGATCTCGCCGCCCTGTTCGCCCCGGCTGATTCGCCGGATCTGCGCGGCTGGACCGCGATCGAGGCGGTGCTCAAGGCCGACGGACGCGGACTGATGGTGCCTCCGGACCAGGTGCGGCTCCTCCCGGACGGGAGGGCGACGGTGCCGGGCGGCGACGCGTACCTCGTGCTCCCGGTCGTGGCGGATCGGGGAATGGTCGTCTCGCTCGCTCTGCGGAGCTGATCGGCCGAGCGCTCGCGAGCGGGCTCTCAGCGCGTGGTGCCTGCCGCCCACCAGATCAGCAGCACCGTGGCGAGGAAGCCGCACAGGTAGTTGAGCACGAGGAATCGGCGCCACCCTCTGTTCGCCTCGGCCGAGCGCTCGTCGCCGATCGAGCGGTAGGGCCACACCGCGAGCAGGTACGGTACGGCGAGCGCCGCGCCGCAGGGTCCTGGCCACGGCGTGAACAGCATGAGCACTCCCGCCAGCATCCACATCGCCATCGCGAACCGCACGGTCCTGGCGGCGCCCAGCACGGTCGCGATGGACGCGATGCCGCCCTCGCGGTCGGGAATCACGTCCTGCACGGCGCCGAAGGCGTGGCTGGCCATTCCCCAGGCGAAGAAGGCGATCAGCATGAGCACCAGCCCCGGCGTCGGAGCCGCGTGCGCGAGCACGAGCCCGTAGACGGAGCGTGCCGTGGGGGACGACGTCGCCACGTCAGCAGGTGCACGAGCGCGCAGGGCAAAAGGAAAGCGGCGTCGAGCAGGAGATATGCGCTCATCCGCGGGGTCCTTTTGTCCGCGCGGCGCGGTCCGATCTCGCGGCGCGCTCGAGCCGGCGCGCCCGCGTGTGCGACGAGGTGAGGATCCGGCGTGCTCCGGCATAGACCGTCATCGTCACCTGCACCAGGAAGGCCAGGAAGACCGGCTCCTCGATCGGCAGGTGCGGCGCGAGCAGGATGCCGGTCGAGATGGCGTTCGGATCGCGGCGGAAGATGTCGGCCGCGATCCCGGCGAGGTCCCATGCCACCAGCAGCGCGACGGCCGCCAGCAGGACCAGCGCCGCGCGGCGCGGATCCGCCCAGAGGAAGAGCCGCCATCGGGCGTCCACGAGCCCGACGCCGAAGATCGCCACGAGCAGCAGGCTGAGATACGTCACGCCCATCGCAGCGCCTCCGCGACCGGCAAGGGGCCCGTGCTGCGGTCGCCGCGGAACGCCTTGAGCACGAGCTCGGCGCTGATCAGGCACATCGGCAACCCTATGCCCGGAATGGTGGTCCCGCCCGCATAGAACAGGCCTCGCGTCCTGCGCGAGCGCGTGCGCCCGCGCAGGAACGCGCTCTGTCGCAGCGTGTGCGCAGGCCCCAACGCCGATCCCTGCCAGGAGTGCAGGTCGCGTTCGAAGTCGGCGGGGCCCACGGTGCGTCGCAGCACGACGCGCTCAGGCAGATCCGGAGCGCCGGCGTGCGCGGCGAGCGCGGCGATCGCCCGGTCGACGACCGCCTCCACCTCTGCCGAACCCGCACCGTGCAGACCACCGGATCCGATTCCGGGATCCGCCGGGACCGGCACGAGCAGGAACAGGTTCTCGTGTCCCTGGGGAGCGACCGTGGCATCTGTCGCGCTCGGCATGCAGGCGTAGAACGACGCGGGATCCGGCACCCGCGGCACGGCTCCGAAGATCGCATCGAAGTTCGCCTGCCAGTCCTGCGTGAACACGAGGTTGTGGTGACGCAACTCCGGGAGCCGCCCGCGCACTCCCAGCATCGCGAGGACCGCTCCCGTGCCGGGGTTGCTCCGATCCCAGTGCCGGAGCGGGCGCTCCCGCGAGCGGCCCGGCAGCAGCGCCGTGTCGCTGTGGTGCATGTCGACCGCGCTCACCACCCGGTCGAACCGCTCCTCGCGCAGCGCGCCGTGGTGCTCCACCAGGATGCCGCGGACCGCGCGATCCTCGACGAGGATCCGGCGGACCGGGGTGCGGGTGCGCACGACGACCCCTGCCTCCGCGGCGAGTCGCGAGAACGCATCCACCACCACGCCGAGCCCCCCGCGCGGGTACAGCACGCCGTCATCGAGGTCCAAGGTGCTCATCAGATGGAACAGCGCGGGCGCGAGGGCCGGCGAGGCACCGAGGAAGACCGCGGGATACTGCAGGATCTGACGCAGTCGCCGGTCCGCGAAGGATCCCTCGACCAGGCTCTGCAGGGAGCGGCCGAGCAGCTGTGAGAGCGCCGGCAGCTCCCTCAGCTCCCGGCCGGGCAGGAACGCGCCCGGGTGGGAGAAGTCGGTGTAGAGGAAGCGGTCCTTCGCGAGCCGATAGGTGCGCGCGGCCGAGTCGAGATGGGCGGAGAGCCTCGCGCCGGCTCCGGGCTCGATCCCCTCGAACAGCGTGACCACGTCGGCGCGACCGGAGCGCACATCCAGCGGACCGGCACCGTCGAAGAACACCCGGTAGGCCGGATCCAGGCGGACCAGGTCGAGCTCGTCCGCCGCAGTCGTGCCGAGCAGCCGGAACGCGTGATCGAAGACCTCGGGCATGAGATACCACGAGGGCCCGGTGTCGAACCGGAAGCCGAGCGCGTCCCAGCGTCCCGCGCGCCCGCCGAGCTGCGCCGACTTCTCGAACAGCTGAACCTCATGTCCGTCGGCCGCGAGCAGAGCCGCCGAGACGATCCCCGCGATTCCCCCGCCGAGAACCGCGACACGGCTCATCGAGCCACCGCCGGCGACAGCGCCGCGCGCGCCAGGACCCATGCCTTGCGCGCCGCCGGCACCCTCACCCGCCGGCGTACGAGGTCGTGCGCGGGCGTGGACCGCAGCCGGGAGGAGAGCTCGGCGTACAGCAGGTGCGCGGCGGTGACCGCCCGCCGGCTGGACGACGGCAGCTCCCCGATCACGGTGGCCGCCTCCCGCAGCTCCGCGTCGATGCCGTCCAGGATCCGGTTCTTCTGCTCCTCGGAGATCCCCTGAGGATCCACCCCCGGGAAGTAGCTGCGCCCGAGGGAGACCGCGTCCTCGCCGAGATCACGCAGGAAGTTGACCCGCTGGAACGCCGATCCCAGCGCCATCGCGCCCCGCTCCCAGCGCGCCTTTCGCAGCGGATCGGCGGGCAGACCGCGGCAGAACGAGGCCAGGCACATGAGCCCGAGCACCTCGGCGGATCCGTGCACGTAGTCGTCGAGCTCGCGCTCCTCGGTGAAGACGAGCGGATCCAGATCGCGCCGCATCGAGGCGAAGAAAGGCCTGGTGAGACGTTCGTCGATCCCGGTCTCGCGCGCCATGTTGGCGAAGGAGTGCACGACGAGGTTCGCGCTGTAGCCGCAGGCGAGGGCCGACTCCACCTCCTGCTCGAGGTGGTCGAGCACGAGGCGGCACTGCTCTCCGGTGAGTCCTGCGTCTGCGGCGCATCCGTCGACCACTTCACCCGCTACGCGCACCAGGGCGTAGACGGCGGCGAGGTCGGCACGCACGGGTCCGCTGCACAGCCGGCTGGCGAGGCGGAACGAGGTCGAGTAGCTCTCCAGGACCTGCGTCGAGCCCCGCGCGGCCGAGCGGTCGTACTGCCGCAGCCCGGCGGGCGCACTCATCGCGAGCGCTCCATCGCACTCGCCATGACCCGCTCCAGGTCCTCGATGATCTCGCGCGGCAGCGCTGCCCGGTACATCGACATGCTCGCCTCGTCGATGAGCTGCGCGGCCACGGCTTCGGCACGGGCTCGAGCACCGCTCCGCTCGATCGCGGAGCGCAGGAGAGCCGCTCCGCGCTCGTCGAGGTCCGGGTCGCCGAAGAGGTGCGCCACCCGCTGCCAGGAAGGATCCATCCGGGCGTACGCGACCAGCAGGGTGATCTTGCCCTCGCGCAGGTCGGACAGCACCGACTTCCCGATGCGCCTGGGGTCGCCGAACACCCCGAGCACGTCATCGCGCATCTGGAACGCGATCCCGACCGTGTCTCCGATGAAGCCGAGCGCGTCGACGACGTCGGATGACGCCCCGCCCATCAGCGCGCCGAATCGCAGTGGCGCACTGAACGAGTACCGCGCCGTCTTCAGCGCCATCGTGCGCAGGATCGTGTCCTCGTCGGCTTCGCCGCTCAGGCTGATCCGCAGATCGGCGTGCTCCCCGACGGCCGCGGCCGAAACCGCGTCGTCCAGCACGCCCAGCAGCGCGCGCCGCCTTCCCACCGGCTCGTCGAGCTCGCCGATCAGACGGTGCGCGGCCGCGAGCAGCAGACCCCCGACGAGGACCGCGCAGCTCTCGCCGTACCGTCGCGCCTCCCGTGGGTTCACGCCTCGGACAAGGGCTGCGTCACGCTGCCGCGAGATGAGGTTCGGTCCGCCCCGCCGCACGAGGTCGCGGTCGAGCACGTCGTCGTGCAGCAGGAACGCCGTGCAGCAGTTCCATCGCCACCGCCGCCTGCAGCGCGTGCTCGTCAGGAGCACCGCCGAACGCACGCTGAGCGGAGAGCAGGAGGCGGGGCCGCAGCAGCTTTCCGCCGGTGGATGCCTGCCGCATCGACTCCCACACCCGATCGAAGCCCTGGAACGTCCCCACGGTCCTCGCCACGTCATCGAAGCAGGCGTCGATCGCCGCCTCGACCTCGGCGACGGAATGGGCTGCGGAGCGGACGTCACGGACCATCGCGGGTTCCCTCACGACGCCAGCTCCTCGAGATCCCGCCCGCCGCCGAGGAACGGCAGCAGCTTCGCCTGCAGCACCAGCCATGGACTGAAGGCCCACGGCACCCGCTCGATGGAGGCGGCGAGATCGTCGGGATCCACCCAGCGGTGCTCGACCACTTCGTCCGGATGCGGACGCGGCGCCCCGTCGGAGGTGGCGACGTACACGGGGCAGATCTCGTTCTCGACCACTCCCGCAGCGTCCACCGCGCGGTATCGGAAGAACGGGAGCACCGGCTCCACGGCGCCGAGCGCGAGGCCGAGTTCGTGCTCGGCGCGCCGCCGCACTGCCGCGACGAGACCCTCCCCCGGTGCCGGGTGGCCGCAGAACGAGTTGGTCCACACCCCCGGCCATGCAGCCTTCGTCAGCGCTCTGCGGGTGACCAGCAACCGCCCGGCGGGATCGAAGACGTGACAGGAGAAGGCGAGGTGCAGGCGCGTGTCCGCGCCGTACACGCTGCTCTTGGGGGCCGTCCCGATCTCGGCGCCGTCCGAGCTCAGCAGCACGACCCGCTCACCGTCGTCCACCATCTGCACCACTTTGCTAATTTAGTTAAATACAATCTTGGTTAACAGTAAACCATTTGCCATATAGTCCTTCCATGGCAGATCCCCATCCCGGACCACGCACCGAGCGAGCGATGATCGATCCGCGCCTCATCGACCCCGCCTCGGAACTCGTGAACCGTGAGGATCTCAGCGACCAGGACGTCGATGAGATCGTGGAGATGATGGCCGCGCTGAGCGCCTGGCACCGGGCGGCGGAGAGGATGAGCCTCGCCTCGCGCCGCTACATGCGACTCAACACCAACGACATGCGTGCCGTCCGCTTCCTCATCGCAGCGGAGAATGCCGGCGAACCTGCGACGGCACGCGCACTGGCCGAGCATCTCGGCATCAGCTCCGCTGCAACGACCAAGCTGCTCGACCGACTCGAGCAGGGAGGGCATGTGCTCAGGCTCCCCTATCCCAACGACCGCCGTGCCCTGGCTTTGCGGGTATCCCAGGAGACCCGACTCGCCGCCCGCGAGGACGTGGGCCGCCTGCACGCGCGGCGCTTCGCCGTGGCTGCACGATTGAGTCCGTCCGACCGCGCGATCGTGACCGGCTTCCTCCAAGCTCTTGCGGCCACGGAGCATCCTGATCCCGACGGGGAGCGGATCGCGGTTGCCGAGCACGCGGACGAATCGCAGGGCGCGCACCCGCGATCCTCGACGTCCGTTCCGCGCGACGCGGAGACCTCCAGCTGATACCGAACGACGGGAGCGCGACGACATGACGCACGTGCTGGTGGCAGGAGCGACCGGGTACATCGGCGGGCGCCTCGTCCCGCAGCTGCTCGAGGCAGGCCACGAGGTGACCTGCCTGGTGCGAGCGGCCTGGAAGCTGACCGACGTGCCGTGGCGGGACCGCGTGCACGTGGCTGAGACCGACCTGGCCGACGCGCGGGGCGTGCGCGCCGCGATGCAGGGTGTCGACATCGCCTTCTATCTGGTGCATTCGATGACGGCGGGCAGCGGATTCTCCAGGACTGAGAAGGCCCATGCCCAGACGTTCGCCGCCGCGGCGGGCGAATCCGGCGTGCAGCGCATCGTGTACCTCGGCGGACTGCACCCGCAGAAGGCCGCTCTCTCGGAGCACCTGGCATCGCGAGCGGCGGTGGGGCAGGTCTTCCTCGAGGGTCCGGTGCCCGCCATCGTGCTGCAGGCCGGCATCGTCATCGGCTCGGGGTCGGCGTCTTTCGAGATGATCCGGCACCTGACCGAGGTGCTGCCCTATATGCCGGCACCCCGTTGGGTGCGCAATCACGTGCAGCCGATCGCCGTGCGCGACGTGCTCCGCTATCTCGTGGAATCGGTGACGATCGACCAGCGGCTCAACCGGACGTTCGATCTGGGCGGACCCGACGTGCTGCGGTACGGGCAGATGATGAACGGCTACGCGCTCGAGGCAGGACTGCCGCAGAGACCGATCGCGGCGCTGCCGGTGCTGACTCCCTGGCTGGCCTCGCAGTGGGTCAACCTCGTCACACCCGTTCCGCGCCGGATCGCGGTGCCCATCATCGCCTCGCTGCAGAACGACTGCGTCGCCCATGAGCACGACATCGCACAATGGATCCCGGATCCTCCCGGTGGCCTGCTCCCCTATCGGGTCGCCGTGCGGCTCGCCCTGCGGCGAGAGCGGGCCGGTGAGGTCGAGACGAGCTGGCAGAGCGCCACCGTGCCAGGTGCGCCGAGCGACCCTCTTCCGAGCGACCCCGAGTGGGCCGGGCAACGGGTCTTCACGGATACGAGGGAACGAGACAGCGTCGCGCCACCTGCGGCGGTGTGGAGTGTGATCGAGTCGATCGGCGGCGCCAACGGCTGGTATTCGTCCCCCCTGGCCTGGGCTGCGCGCGGCTGGATCGACCGCCTCTCCGGCGGAGTGGGAATGACCAGGGGGCGCCGAAACCCCTCGAAGCTGAATACCGGGGACGTCGTGGACGTCTGGCGGGTGGAGTCGATCCAGCGCGGACGCGCGCTGCGGCTGCGGGCGGAGATGCGCCTGCCCGGCAGGGGCTGGCTCGAGCTCGCCGTCGAGAGAACGGACCGCGGGAGCCGCTACCGTCAGCGCGCGGTCTTCTTCCCCAAGGGTCTATCGGGCCGTCTCTACTGGGCCGCCCTGGTGCCCTTCCACGGCATCATCTTCGCCGGCATGGCGACGAGCATCCTGCGCGCCGCGGAACGGAGTGCGGGCGCGCAGGGTTCCGCGGGCGCGCAGGGTTCGCCGGGCGCGCAGGGCTGATCCGGGCGCGCAGGGCTGATCCGGAGGCGCTTTCCCTGCTGACCATGGCGCTGTCACCGCGCTGTTCCGGGACCCGGGCAGCCCCTGCTCAGCAGCCGCCCATGGCGCGGGGATTCACGTTCAGCGCCTCCGTGACCGGCGCCGGCTCCACCACCGCAACACCCGTCGGAGATTCCGGCAGCGGCGGCAGCGCGGTCATGTCAAGCCAGGCGTCGAAGAAGGCCTCCAGGCGACGGCCCGCGACGGAGGCCGCGAGCGTCCGGAAGTCCTCTGTCGTGGCTGTGACGCCGGCGAACCGCTCGGTCCACGCGTGCAGGATCCGGAAGAAGACGTCGTCGCCGACGGTCAGCCGCAGGGCGTGCAGCGTCAGGGCGCCGCGCTTGTAGACGCGGTCGTCGAACATGAGCTCAGGACCGGGGTCGGAGAGCACGAGGTCCTGTGGCTGCGCGGCGAGAGCCGCCCAGTGCCCGAGAGCCTTGGCATGCGCGCCATGCCCGCCGCTGCGCTCGGACCAGATCCACTCCGCGTAGCAGGCGAAGCCCTCGTTGAGCCAGATGTCGCGCCACCGGGCGACGCCGACGCTGTTGCCGAACCACTGGTGCGCGAGCTCGTGCGCGATGAGACGCTCCAGGCTGCCCCGGCCGTCGATGTGGTTGGCGCCGAACACGCCCATCCCCTGCGCCTCGAGCGGGATCTCCAGGTCGTCGGCCGTCACCACGAGCCGGTAGGACGGCAGCGGGTACGGCCCGAACGCCTCCGTGAACGCCGCCATCATGCGCGGCAGCGGGGCCAGGTCCGCCTGCACCCGTGCGGAGAGCGCCGGCGGGTGGAGCACCTGCCCCTCGACGCCCGCGAGATCCATGCCGCGCGAGACATACTTCCCGATCTGCACGGTCGCGAGATACGTGGGAGTCGGAGTGGAGCGCTCGAACACCCATGCGGTGCGCCCGCCCTTGGTCGCCGTGGAGACCGGCTCGGCCGCCGCGACCGTGTAGCCGGGATCCGTCGTGATCGTGAGTCGGTAGCTCGCCTTGTCGCTCGGGTGATCGTTGCAGGGGAACCACGACGGCGCGCCGATGGGCTGCGAGGCGACGATCGCGCCGTCCTCCAGCTCCTCCCAGCCGAGCGTGCCCCAGCGGGTGCGGCGCGGTCGGGGAGCACCGCCGTACGCGATGGAGACCTCGAAGGTGTCGCCGGCGGAGAGCTCCCGGCCGAACGCGATCTTGAGCTTGCGGTCGGTCTGGGTGAACCCGATCCGGCCGCCCTTCCCGCCCGCAGCGCCCCGCGGCGTCTGGACCTTCGTCGCCCGGAGCCCGACGAGGTCGAGCGACACGCTCTTGGTGGCCTCGAGCACGCGGCCGCGCACCAGGGCGACCCCGTCGAGCCGGTTCGTGCTGAGCCGGTAGTCGATCCTCAGGTCGTAGTGCTCGACGTGGTAGCGGCGGTCGCCGCTGCGCGGCGTGTAGTCGTCGGGGCTCACCGTTCCATGCTCACAGATCCGGAGCGGCCGGCGGCGCGGCGCTCACCGCGATCCCCGGGGTTCACTCCGCCGCCTGGTAGGTGCGCACCTTCACCGCGCGCCACGGCCCGATGGGGTTGCCGCTCCAACGGCTGCCGACAGGCACGCTCTCGCCGCGCATCACGAGCGACGCGGGCCCCACGGTGGCGTCGGATCCGATCGTCGCGGCGGGCAGGATCACGCTGTGCGGGCCGAGGGTGGCGCCCGCCTCGAGCGTCACCGTGTCGATGCTCATCACGCGGTCGTGGAACAGGTGCGTCTGCACGACGCAGCCGCGGTTCACCGTCGCGCCGTCGCCCAGGGTCACCAGATCGGGCTCCGGGAGCCAGTAGCTGTCGGTCCATACGCCGCGCCCGATCTTCGCGCCGAGCGTGCGCAGCCACACGGCGAGCGCCGGGGTTCCTGCCGCGGCGTTGGCGAACCACGGAGCCGCCATCATCTCGGTGAACGTGTCGGCCACCTCCGTGCGCCACACGAAGCTCGACCACAGCGGGTGCTCCCCCGCGCGGATCGGCCCGACGAAGATCCACTTCGCCGCCGTCGCGCAGCCGGCCGCCACCGCGCCGGCGGCGAGCAGCACGAGACCGGACAGCACCACGGTCCAGCCGAGCCCCAGCCATGCGGCGAGCGCGGCCAGCGCCAGCAGGACCGCGAGGCCCAGAGCGCAGGTGAGGATCACGGGCACGAGGCGGCACAGCTCCCAGAGCCCCCGCGCGACCCGCAGCGACGCGCGCGGGCGATAGGTGCGCTCGAGATCCGCCTCGTTCACGACGCGGCGCAGGCGCACCGGCGGCGACCCGAGCCACGAGGATCCCGCCTTCGCCTTGTCCGGCGCGACCGAGAGCACGGCGACCAGCCCATCCTTGGGCACCTTGTGACCGGCGCCCGCCATACCGGAGTTTCCGAGAAAGGCGCGCTTGCCGATGCGGGCGGCGGCGAGGCGCATCCAGCCGCCGCCGAGCTCGTAGGAGGCGACCATCGTGTCGTCGGCGAGGAACGCGCCGTCGTCGATCGTCGTCATCGACGGGATCAGCAGCACCGTCGAGATCTCCACCTCCTTGCCGACCTTCGCGCCGAGCAGCCGCAGCCAGACCGGTGTGAACAGGCTCGCGTAGAGGGGGAACAGCAGCGTGCGCGCGGAGTCGAGCAGTCGCTCGGTGGTCCACGCCTGCCAGGCGATGCGGCCTCGGACGGGGTGGATCCCCTCGCGCAGCCCGATCGCGAGCAGCCGGGTGGTCGCCACGACCAGGCCGGCGAACACGATCCCGGTCACGAGGACGGCAGGGACGAGCCAGAGCGCGAGCGTCGGAAGCGCCGCTCCGAGCGACGCGGCTCCCCGCGCGCCCTGCACGAGCACCAGCGCGCCGACGGCGAACGCGATCACGGGCAGCAGGCCAAGACCCATGCTCGATGCGGCATATGCCCACAGCCAGCGGCGCGGGGTCGGCGGCCGTTCGGGCGCCAGCGGGGCGGACTTGCCGCCGACGCGCACCGCCGGCGACCCCGCCCAGCGCTGCCCGGCGCGCACGCGCCCGAACACCGCGGAGCCCGGCGCCACCTCGGCGCCGCGGCCGATGCGCGTGCCGGGGGCGAGGGTGCTGCGCGCGCCGACGACAGCGCCGGCGCCGATCCGGATCCCGCCGATGCGCACCACGTCGCCGTCGATCCAGTAGCCGGAGAGGTCGACCTCGGGCTCGATCGCCGCACCCCGGCCGATGTCGAGCATGCCGGTCACCGGGGGCAGCGTGTGCAGGTCCACGTCCGGCCCGATCTTCGCGCCCAGGGCGCGGGCGTAGTAGCTCACCCACGGAGCGCCGGCGAACCCGACGGGGTCGATCTGGTGGCTCACCTGCTCCGCGAGCCAGAGCCGCAGATGCACGCCGCCGCCGCGCGGGTGGTCGCCGGCGCGCACCCCTGCGAGCAGCAGCCGGGCTGCGACCGCCGCGATCGTCATCCGGCCGAACGGCGTCGCGAACACCACCAGGCCCGCGACGATGAGCCACACCGGCGCGGTCGGCAGCCAGTCGAACCCGGGCACGACATGCAGGATCGCGCTCCCCGTCAGCAACCACAGCACCCAGCGGATCCCGCCCAGCACGAACAGCGGGACGCCGAGCACGGTCTGGATCCACTGCATGCGCCGCGGGGTCGGACGCGACTCGTGGAAGTCGCCGGGATCCGGCTCCTCGTCACCCGCCTCCGCCTCGACGGCGTCGGCCATGCGGCGCAGCCGGGGCAGGTCGTACACGTCGGCCATGGTGAACTCGGGTGCACGGGAGCGGATCCGGCTCACGAGCTGCGCGGCCGCGAGGGATCCGCCGCCGAGCTGGAAGAAGTCGGCGTCCTCGTCGAGCGGACGCGTGCCGAGCACGGCGAACCACTGCTCGGCGAGCCAGGCCGCGGTGCCGGTCAGGGTGGAGTCGTCGGCGTCCGGATCCGTCAGCGGCCAGGGCAGCGCCGCCTTGTCGACCTTGCCCGAGGTGCGCACGGGCAGGTCGTCCATGACCGCCAGCAGCGGGATGAGCGGTGCGGGCAGGGTCCCGGCGAGCTCGGCGCGCGCGGTCTGCCGGTCGAAGCCCTCGGTCGGCACGACGTAGCCGACGAGCAGCGGCACGCCGCCCTCGCTGCGCTGCACGGCGACGGTCGCGGCGGTCACCGCGGTGAGGTTCTGCAGGGCGGCCTCCACCTCGCCCAGCTCGATGCGCCGGCCGCCGATCTTCACCTGGTCGTCGGCGCGCCCCTGGAAGACGAGCCCCGCCTCCTCGTACCGCACGAGGTCGCCCGAGCGGTAGGCGCGGTCCCAGCCCAGCGACGGCATCGGCGCGTACTTCTCCGCATCCTTGGCCGGATCCAGGTACCGCGCGAGCCCCACCCCGCCGATCACGAGCTCGCCGACCTCGCCCTCGGCGACGCGGTTTCCCTCGCCGTCGACGACCGCGAGCTCCCACCCGCCCAGGGGCAGGCCGATCCGCACCGGCTCCCCCGCGCGCAGCGCCTCGCCGTCCATCTCGGCCGCGCAGGCGACGACGGTGGCCTCCGTCGGGCCGTAGGTGTTCCAGACCTCGCGATCCTCCCCCACGAGGCGCGCCGCGAGCTCGGGCGGCAGCGCCTCGCCGCCGAAGATGAGCAGCCGGAGGTTCTCGATCGCGTCCTGCGGCCACAGCGCCGCCAGCGTCGGCACGGTCGAGACCACCGTGATGCCGTGCCCGAGCAGCCACGGACCGAGGTCCTCGCCCGACCGCACGAGCGCCCGCGGCGCCGGCACCAGGCACGCGCCGTGACGCCATGCCAGCCACATCTCCTCGCACGAGGCGTCGAACGCCACGGACAAGCCTGCGAGCACGCGATCGCCGGGGCCGATCGGCGCGTGCTGCAGGAACAGATTCGCCTCGGCGTCGACGAAGGCGGCGGCGGAGCGGTGCGTGACCGCGACGCCCTTGGGCACCCCGGTGGATCCGGACGTGAAGATGATCCATGCGTCATCGAGCGGCAGGGGATGCGGCACCGTTCCGATCGCGACGGAGCTGGGATGCGGATCGTCGCCGTCGAACAGGCCGGATCCGGGCCCCCCGGTCCCTGATCCTGTCGCGGCCCCCGTCGCGGTCCCCGAGCCAGCCTCGGTCCCTGAGCCAGCCTCGGTCCCTGAGCCTGTCGAAGGGGCTGAGCCTGTCGAAGGGACGGCAGCCCCGTTCCCTGAGCCCGTCGAAGGGACCGAGCCCGGCACGGGCGCTGCGTCCGCCTCCGCGGCCCCCTCCCCCAGAGGCGTGAACACCCCGCCGGCGCCGATCACGCCGCGCACCTTCGCCTCGCCGAAGACCAGGTCGGCCCGCTCCTGGGGATCGTCGGCGTCGACCGGCACGTAGGCGGCGCCCGCAGCCATCGTGCCGAGGATCGCGAGGTACAGCTCGCGGCCGCCCGAAGGCATCCGGATCCCCACGCGGTCGCCGCGCAGCACGCCCTGCTCGCGGAGCCGCGTCGCGGTGCGCCAGACCTGGGCGAGCAGCTCGGCGTAGCTGAGGGCGCCGGCCGCATCCTCGATCGCGGAGGCGTCCGGGTGCCGCCGCGCGGTGTCGACGAGGATGTCGATCAGCGTGCGCGGCGTCGCCGCGAGCGCGGCGCGATCGAGGATGTCTTGCATCGGGTTCCGTTCCAGCGACGCACGCCGGGCGCGTGCGCGCTCAGGGTACCGCCCGCGGGGAAACAGCAGGTGAAGCGCCCCGGGCGCCGGGTCCGTGCGCTGCGGAACGTCGCTACTGAGGCGCGCCAGGCGCCTTCGCGGGGTCGTCCGAGGGCGGCAGGGCCGGTATGGGTCCCCCGATCACCCCGATGACCTGGATTCCCGCGCCGCCGATGGTGGTCTGCTGATCGGCTGATGTCGAGGACGAGGATGCGTCCACCTGCATCAGAAACGGCCCGACGTAGTGCGCCCCTGTCATCATCTCGCTCGCCGACGTGGACCACGTGCCTGTGAGGGTCACGTTGCGCACCAACAGCAGGGAGAGGGGCTGGCAGCGCACCGTGTCGGGATCAGAAGCCGCGCCGATCAGGTCGCCCGCGCTCATGCCGGGGACGCACCACTGCGTCGCCGCGAGAAGCTCAGGATGCCACCAGTGGATGCCCGAAGCGCTGCGCACGATCGTCACCAGGAGGTGCTCGAAGTGGATGTGCAACGAGCTGTCCTGCGCGGTGAGGGAGGTCGCGGTCGGCGCGTCCTGGAGGTCGTTGCGGTCGATCGTCGTGAGCAGCCGGGCGTCGTCGACCGTCGAGATCGCGTTCGCGACCGTGAAGAGCGAGGTCGCCGAGGCCAGGGCGCGCTCACGCGATCCGAGGACGCCGTCCTCGGATCCTTCGGTCGGCACCGACGCGTCGGGCACGAGGGCCGCCTCCGCGAGGCGGGTCGTGGCGAGTCGGCCCGGATCCGCACGTACCGCCAGCGGAGTGCGCAGCGCCATGGTTGCGATCGGATCGTTCACCGTCGCACCATCGAGCGGCGCTGCGTCGACGAGCGGCGCCGCAACATCGAGCGGCGCCGCGTCGGCGACCGGTGCCGCGTCGGCGACCGATCCGGCGTCGGCAGCCGACTGCGCGATCAGCGTGCGACGGGCGTCGCGCAGTGCGGGCAGGTCGAGCGCCGATGCCCGGTCCGAGAAGTCGATGCGGTCGCGATTGACCAGCACGCGCTGGGCCAGGCTCTCCTTCAGCGACTCCGGGATGGCATGAAGGCGCCAGAGGACCGGATCCGGGCGGCTCGGGGCGGTGATCGTCGAGGAGTCGTCGTGGTGACTCGAGACCACGGTGTCGAACGTCTGCCAGCCGGTCGCATCCGGCTCAGCGAATCCCTCGGGGAGGCAGCCGAAGGGAAGCGCCGCCGCGGAACCCTCGCCGACGTCCTTGCGCGCATCGGCGATCAGCGCCTCGATGCGGGCAAGCCCCGGATCGTCGGCGGCCAGGGTCGGCACGGCGAATCGCGCGGCGAGGGAGTAGCCGGTGCGCAGCGTCATCCCGGTCTGCACCGGCGTCACGATCGACGTGCCCGCGGCCGCCTTGAGGTCGAGGGGGAAGTCGTACAGCTCGCCCAGCCATTGCGACAGCTGCAGCGGGTTCGTCTGGCCGCCCTGCACGATCTCGTCGGGTACGGCCTGACCGGGGAAGAGCGCGAGCGCATGCCGCTCGTCCCCGGCCGGCACGTACGCAGCCGTGAGCGTGTCCAGGATCTGCTGCCCGAGCGCGAGCAGCTGATCGTCGTTCTCGTCCATCGGCTGCTCCTGCTCAGTTCGGAGCGCCCGCGGGCGCCGGTGCGGGGGTCGCTCCGGAAGCGGCAGCGGATCCGGTTCCGGCAGCTGGAGCGGAAGCGCCTCCGGAGGCGGCGCCCGAACCCCCCGGGGTGCCTGCCGCGGCCAGGCCCGGGTCGTCCTTCGCGGGGCTCGCGGGCTGGATCTCGCCGATCCAGCCGACGATCTGCGAACCCATGAGCGACAGCGTTCCGCCCTGCTCGGAGCGCGTGAAGCTCCAGCTGTTGGACGCGTCGGAATGCGAGGTGAACGCCCCGCTGTCCTGCGAGTCCGAGTGCTGGAAATGACCGCCGATGCCGCACCAGCCCACCGAGCCGCCGAAGGTGGTGGAGCTCGAATCGGTCTGCTGCGAGGCCTGATCCGCCGCCGACTGGAAGGCGTCGCCCATCGCGCCCCAGTTGTCCGCCGTGATGGTGACGTTGCGCACCACGAGGAACGCCTTGGGCACCATCGGCAGGATCCGGTCGGGTGCGTCGATCTGGCCCGTGATGGTGCCGTCGCTGATCGCGTTCTGCTTCTGCCCGACCATGTACCAGCCGGGGATGTGCAGCAGATCCAGCAGCGCCCAGTCGCGGATGCAGTTCGCCACGAAGTACTCGAACGTCACCGACGCCGACGTGCTGGAGTCCTGGAAGTGCTGCCAGCCCTGCTGACCGTCACTCTGCTGCCCGTCGTGATGCGCATCGCTGTGGCCCGCATCCGCCGACGCCCCGAACCCGAACATCGAGAAGCCGGCGCCGCCGGAGTTGCTCGAGGACGAGTCGTGGTAGAACGAGTTCGCGAAGCTGCTCGACGTGGACGCCGACGAGGTGGCGTAGTTGTCGCTGCTGGTGTCGATATGGAACACGCCGAAGTCGTTGTCCGTGTGGTCCCACCAGGAGACCGGGTCGATCGCCGACCACGGGATCTTCTCCGCGATCGCTCCGGCCAGGCCGACCTGATAGTCGTCGAACATCCGGCGCGCCTTGGCGATCAGCGCGGCGACCGCGCTGCCGCCCTTGGACTGCAGCGTGTTCATGGCGTCCTCGATCTTCTGGCCGCCCATGTCGCGGTAGTCGTTCCAGGCGTTGTCCACCGCCGCCTGCAGCGCGCCGCTGGCGACCGCCCACGCACCGCCGGCGGCAGGGTTCGCCATGGCGGCCGCATACCCCTGCGCATAGGCGGTGCGGGCGTCCGCGAGCGCCTTAAGGTTGTGACGGTAGGAGAGATACAGCGGGGTGTATCCGGTGTAGTTGCCCTGAGCGTCCATCAGATACAGCACCTGCTCGGCCGCGGCGATGCTCGCCTTCGTCTCATCGGACGGTTCCGGCACCGGCTCCGCCTGCATCCCGGTCAGCACCTCGAAGTACTCGATCGAGACCTTCCGATCCGGCCACGACTTCGCGATCCCCTTGTCGGTGACCATCAGCATGTCGTCGACGAGCCGGGCGGTGTTCATCGCCGAGTTGAGCGCTGTCGCGAGCTGCGCCGACGGCTGTGCCGCGGCCGCCTGCTGCCCGGGAGGGGCGGGCACGCCGCCCGGTGCCGTCGGCGCGGCGTCGGATGCAGCGGGCTGGGTGAACTGCCCGTCGTCGGACGACGCCTGGTAGACGAGGCCGGCGGGCGTCCACGGGTTCGCGTACATCTTGGGGTCGATCGATCGCCCGATCGGCAGGTGCATGTAGACGGCGCTGCCGGAGGGGCTGCCGTCGGGATTGGTCAGCTGCGCCGCGACGGCGCTGTGCAGCTGGTTGAGGGCGTCGAGCAACGCCTTGGTGATGCCTCCGGTGATCTGGAGGCCGTCGGTGACGTCAGGCATGAGATTCTCCGTGAAGTGCGTGATCGGGATGAGGTGCGGCGCCGAGGTCAGAGCTCGACCATCTCGCCGGAGCCGTCGCCGAGGATCTTGAACCCGTAGACCGAGGAGTCGACGACCCCGAAGATCGTCCGGGAGCGGACGACGTTGAAGGTGCCCGTGAGCATCGCCACGGGTTCGGAGCCGATGGGCGTGCCCGACTCGGCGAACTTCGCGGTGACGTCGAAGCTGTACGTCGCGGTGACGGATCCGACCTTCACGTACGCCTCCGCATCCTTGATGAAGCGTCCCTTGCCGTCGACCGATCCGCCGAACGTCCAGATGACGCCGAGGCTGATCACGGTGTCGCTCGCGAACGTCGGATGCAGGGCAGGCCAGGTGATCGTCATCACGAGCGGGTTCGTGACGCGTCGCCAGTTGCCTCCCGTCTTCAGCGGATCGACCCCGCGAGGCAGTGCGGTCGCCAGCGACCCCATGCTCTGCGTCTCGTTCGACTTCAGCAGCGTCACCGCCGATGAGGCGAGGTTGACGATGTCGGTGAGATCGCTCATGATCAGGCCACCCCTTCTTTTCCGTCGCCGATCCAGGACGTGTCGTAGTCGTTGAAGGCGACGGCGTCTTCCGGCAGCGTTCCGATGCTGGCCTGGGACAGGTCGACCTTGGCCGCACCCGTCTCGGTGTTCGTCGCCTGGTCACCGTCGCCGGTCGATGCGCCATCGGACGAGGTGCCGTCGCCGGATGACGTGCCGTCACCGGTCGACGTGCCGTCGGACGAGGTGCCGTCGGACGAGGTGCCGTCGCCGGTCCCGGTGGCGTCCCCGCCCTGCGTGTCGCCGCCGGCGCCGGAAGCGCCGTCCGTCGACGTGCCATCGCCCGTCGACGTGCCGTCGCCGGTCTCCGTCGTGCCGCCCTCGGACGACGTGCCGTCGGACGTGCCGCCGGTCGTCGTATCGTCCTCGGTTCCGGAGTCGCCCTGGGTCCCCGTGTCCGAGCTTCCGCCCGGGTCGGAACCGCCGGCGTCCGACGAGTCCGTCGGCGCCCCTCCGTCGGCCCGAGTCGCGTCCTGGGTGTCCCCGCCGCTCGTCGAGGAATCCTCGGCACCCGGGTCCGGGACATCTGACGTTGATGAATCGCTCACGATGATGCCCTTCCATCCATGGCAGCCGCCCAGTGCGGCTGACGAGGGAGAAGAGCCTCGACAGCAGGATCTGATACAGGATCCGGCGTGCCGCTGCTACCCGGCGGGAGGGGTGCGCTTGGAGTCGGCGAGCTCGTCCACCACCAGCGAGCGCTCGTCGATGGTGCCGTTGCGGTAGGCCTGGCGGCCGACCATGTGCGCCGACAGCGGCGCGGTGGCGAACTGCATGAGGACGACGGGCGCGACGAGCAGCAGCCCCAGCGCGATCCCGATCACCGAGCGCTGCGACAGTGCGATCGCCAGGCAGATCAGCAGCAGGCCGAGCACCTGCGGCTTGGTCGCGGCGTGCAGCCGGTTCGGGACGTCCCGCAGGCGCAGCAGCCCGATCGCTGCGGTCAGGCACAGCAGGGCGCCGATCAGCACGAGGATCCAGACGGCGGCGTCCACCACCGCATCGGGGATCCTCAGCTCGAAGAGGTTCATCGCTCCTCCCTCCTGCCTGCGCTGTTCATGAGGGCGTGTTGTCCCTGCGTGCGACATACCGTGCGACCGAGATGGATCCGAAGACGCCGACCGCGGCCACCACGATGAGCACGGGCAGCGTGCGGGTGTGGTGGTTGATCGCCATGTCGGCCCCGAGCACGCACATCACCTCGGTGAGCAGCACGTCGGCGGCGACTGCACGGTCAAGGATCGACGGACCGATGACGATGCGGATCACGGTGAGGATCGCCGCGACGGCGAAGACGATCATGATCACCAGCAGCAGCGGATTCATCGACGTCCCTCCTTCTCAGCGCGCTCGTCGGCGCGCAGCAGCGCCGCCTGCGCCGGCGAGCCGACCGCGCGGACGATGCGGCGCTCCCAGCGCAGCACGCCGGCGCGCTGCCGCTCCACGTCGTCGAGCGAGCGCACGCCGATCACGTGCAGGTACAGCGTGCGGGTATCGCGCTCCGCCTCCACCACGAGCGATCCGGGGATGAGCGACGACGTCACCGCGACGTGCGTCATGATCAGGTCGTCGGCGTAGCGCAGCGGCACGGCGATGATCGCCGACCGCGGCGCGCGGCGCGGGTTCAGCACCTGCGCGGCGACGCTGAGCGAGCCGTGCACGACCGCGGCGAGGAACTGCACCACCAGCACCGCGGTCCAGAGCAGGTTGATCCGCCCGGACAGCTCGATCGTCGGCAGCCGGAACACGCGGGTCACGATGAGCGCCACCACGACGCCGGTGACCGCCGCGAGCACGGTGACCTGGCCCCACAGCAGCATCCACAGCACGACGAGCCAGAGCAGGAACGGCAGCTGCACGCCGATCTCGCGCCAGCGGGTGCGCTTCACGTCGGGGCTCATGACGACGCCCCGTCCCCGTCGAGCATGTCGAGGTGCACGGGCTGCAGCAGGTTGGCGCCGATCCGCTCGCAGAGCCCGTAGATGGGGCCTGCGAAGACCGTGAGCGCCAGGGTCACGGCGACCATGCCGCCCGTGGCGAAGGTCATGATCGTGGGGATCCGGCGTCGCTCCTGCTGCTCGTCCGCGGCCGGCGCGCTGCCGAGATGGGCGATGCGCTCGTTCTCCATCTCCTCGGGCGTCTCGTCCTTGCTGCGCCAGAACGCGAGGTTCCAGGCGCGCATGAGCGCGTACAGCGTGAGCAGCGAGGTGAGCACCCCGCCGACGATGAGCACCCAGATCAGCGGCGTCGCGACCTGCGCCGCGGCCTGGAACAGGGCGAACTTGCCGATGAATCCTGAGAACGGCGGGAGGCCGCCGAGGTTGATCGCCGGCACGAAGTAGAGCACCGCGATCAGCGGCGCGGCCTTCATGAGCCCGCGCACCTTGAGGATCGACGTGCTCCCCGCCCTGCGCTCCACGAGGCCCACCGCCAGGAACAGCGTGGTCTGCACGATGATGTGGTGCACGATGTAGTAGACCGTCGCGCCGATCGCCGCCGGGGTCGCGATCGCCAGCCCGAACACCATGTAGCCGACGTGGCTGACCAGCGTGAACGACAGGATCCTCTTCAGCTCGGCCTGAGCGACGGCGCCGAGGATGCCGATCACCATCGTCGCGAGGGCCACGATCATGAGCAGCGTGTTGATGCTCGAGACGTTGAACAGCTGCGTCTCGGTGCGGATCAGCGCGTAGACGCCGACCTTCGTGAGCAGGCCCGCGAACACCGCGGTCACCGGCGCGGGCGCGGTCGGATAGGAGTCGGGCAGCCAGAACGACATCGGGAACACGGCCGCCTTGATGCCGAACGCCACCACGAGCATGAGGTGCAGCACGAGCTGCGTGCTCGGCGGGATCTCCTCGATCCGCTCGGCGATCTGCGCCATGTTCACGGTGCCGAGCGCCGCGTAGATCAGCGCGATCGCCACGAGGAAGAGCACCGACGACACGAGCGAGACGACGATGTAGACCGCGCCGGTGCGGATCCGCGATTCGGTGCTGCCGAGCGTGATGAGCACGTACGACGCGACGAGCAGGATCTCGAAGCCGACGTACAGGTTGAACAGATCGCCGGCGATGAACGCGTTGAAGATGCCCGCCGCGAGGATCAGGTACGACGGGTTGAAGATGGAGATCGGCGTCTCCTCGGCGCCGTCCGCGGCGCCCTGGCCCACCGAGAAGAGCAGCACCGCGACGAGCACGATGCTCGACACCAGCACCAGCAGCGCCGCGAGCCGGTCGACGTACAGCACGATCCCGAACGGCGCCGGCCAGCCGCCCACCATCACCGCGATCGGCTTGGCCTGATCGACCGCGACGAGCAGAGTGGCGGCGATCACCGAGACGGCGGCGAGCGTCGCGACGGTGACGATCACCTGGATCCGGGTGTTCCGACCGAAGACGAGGGTGATCGCGGCGCCCAGCAGGGGCAGCGCGACGAGCAGCGGGACGAGGGCGCTCATCGGCCCTCCTCCCCCGGCTCGCGTGGGTCGGCGTCGTCCTGCGGTCCGCCGCCGCCGGGCAGCGGGCCGGGATCCGGCCTGTCCACGGGGGCGTCGTCGAGGAGCGCGGCGTGGTCCTTCGCGTGCAGCACGCGGATCGGCGCGGTCGCGACGCCCACGAAGTCGGTGGTCGCGTCCTCGTCCTCGAGGTCGACCTCGTCGTCCATGAGGTCTTCCTCGATCTCCGTGCGCCCGCGCAGGGCGATGTCGGCCTCGTCGTCCTCGACCGTGTCGGCCTTGCCCAGCTGCCAGGAGCGGTAGATGAGCGCGAGCAGGAAAGCGGAGACCGCGAACGTGATGACGATGGCGGTGAGCGTGAGCGCCTGCGGCAACGGGTCGCTCACGTCGCCGGAGGCGCCGTAGAACGGCGCGCGTCCGGGCCGGCCCATCACGATGAGCAGCAGCAGGTTCACGGCGTTGCCGAGCAGCAGGAATCCGATGAGCACCCGGGTGAGGCTGCGCTCGAGCATCGCGTACACGCCGCAGCCGAACAGCACGGCCATGATCACGATGAGCACGAGGGAGACGTCCATCAGACATCCACCCCCCGCGCGCGCATCTCGAGCGTCTGCCGATCCACCTCGGCACCGAGGCTGCGCAGCACGTCGAGCACCAGCCCGATGACGACGAGGTAGACGCCGATGTCGAAGATCGTCGAGCTGACGAACTCGAGGTGGCCGATGACCGGGATCTCCGCCTCCCACACCGCGCTGGAGAGCGGGGCGAGTCCGAAGAACAGGGGCACGACCGCCGCGCCGACCGCGAGGATGAGTCCGCCTCCGAGCAGCCGCCCGGCATCGGTGGGCGCGGCGGCGCCGAGCTCCCACCGGCCGCCGGCGATGTAGCGCATGACCAGCGCCATGCCGGCGACGAGGCCTCCGGCGAAGCCGCCGCCGGGGGCGTTGTGCCCGGCGAACAGCAGGTAGATCGAGACCACGATGATCGTGTGGAACAGGATCCGCACGATCACCTCGAGCAGGATCGAGCGGTTCTCCGGCTTGACGTTGCCGCCGCCGACGAGCCACGCCCGGGGCGCCGTGTCACCGGCGGTCTGCACGCGCACGCCCTCGGTCGTCTCGACGAGCGGGCCGCGCCGAGCCCGCCGCGGACCCTCGGGCAGCGCCTTCGTGGCGGAGAGCCGGTCGGCGCGGTGGGTGACGAAGACGAGAGACGCGACGCCGGTGGCCGCGAGCACGAGCACCGACAGCTCCCCCATCGTGTCCCAGCCGCGCAGGTCCACCAGGGCCACGTTCACCACGTTCTTGCCGTGCCCGAGCTCGTAGGCGAGCTTCGGGAACGCCTCGGAGATGGGTTCGGCGACCCGGGATCCGGTGGCGACGATCGCCACGAGCGCCATCATCACGCCCGCTGCGATGCCGAGGATCGCGCGCGGCACCCGTCCGACCGACGCGTTGTGCTCCCCCATCCGGGCCGGCAGCCGCCGCAGCACGAGCGCGAACGTCACCAGGGTCACGGTCTCGACGAGGATCTGTGTGAGGGCGAGGTCGGGCGCGCCGCTGGTGCCGAACAGCACCACCATGCCGAGTCCGGTGACCGACACCAGCACGACGCCGGTGTAGCGCTTCTCCGCCCGGATGGCGAGGAGTCCCGCGCCGATCATGATGGGCGCCACCACCAGCTGCACCGGGGTGTGCCATGCGCTCAGCTCGGCGTTCGCGGGGCCGCCGGCGATGAGCGCCGTGGCCTCCCCCGCGATCACCACGACGAAGATGGTGCCGACGTAGATCGGCAGCGAACCGCGCTGCGTGATCGTGGTGGTGACGACGGAGAGCCGGTCGACGTTGCGCATGACGAGGTAGTACGCGTCCTGCGCGGTGAACGGCAGCAGGCGCGGGGCGCGGTCCCAGCCCAGCCGTCGCGAGAGGGGGAACAGGGCGAGACCGAGCAGCACGGCGGCGAGCGAGAGGAGCAGCGCGGGCGCGAGGCCGTGCCACAGCGCGAGATGACCCGGATCCAGCGGCGAGCCGTCGTAGGCGGGAGCCTTCGCGTCGTCGGCGTATCCGTGCAGCGCCAGGCTCACCGCGGACGCCAGCGGCCCGAGTACGACCGTGCCCGCAGAGAGCACGACCGGCGACACCAGGAAGCCGAACGGCGGAGCCGGCCATTCCGTATCGGGCATATACACGCCCCCTGCGTCCTTCTTGCGCCAGAAGGCGCCCCAGAGGAAGCGCGCTCCGTATGCCGCCGTGAGGATGGAACCGAGGATCACGCCGGCGAGCGCGACGATGCCCCACGGCGACCCCCGCAGCGCCTCGTCGAACAGCGCCGCGAGCGTCGACTCCTTCGCGACGAAGCCGATCGTCGGCGGGATCCCCATCATGGACCCCACCGCGAGGAAGCCGGCGGTCGCGAGCAGCGGGGCCTGACGCCCCACGCCGCTGATCTCGGTGACGTCGCGCGTGGAGAGCTGGCGGTCGATGACGCCCACGATGAGGAACAGCGACGACTTGAACAGCGCATGGCTGAGCACGAGGGCCAGCCCCGCGAGCATCGCGTCCGGCGTTCCGTAGCCCAGCACGATCGTGAAGAAGCCGAGCTGGCTCACCGTGCCGAAGGCGAGGATGCGCTTCAGGTCGGTCTCCCGCAGCGCCTGCACGCCGCCCAACAGCATGGTGAAGACGCCGAGTGAGATCGTGATAGGACGCCACGGACCCGACAGGGCGAACACCGGCGCGAACCGGGCGATGAGGTAGATGCCGGCCTTCACCATGGCGGCCGCGTGCAGATAGGCGCTCACGGGCGTGGGCGCGGCCATCGCGCCCGGCAGCCAGAAGTGGAACGGGAAGATCGCCGATTTGCTGAGGGCGCCGACGAGCAGCAGCACGATCGCCGCATCGACGAGAGGGCCCTTCGGCGCGATCTCCAGAATCCGGGAGATGCTCGAGGTGCCGGCGTCGACGGCGAGGAAGACCACGCCGATGAACATGACGAGCCCGCCGAGCGTCGTCACCAGCAGCGCCTGCAGGGCCGCACGGCGGCTCGCGCCGCGGCGGTGGTAGTACCCGATGAGCAGGTACGACAGGATGCTGGTGACCTCCCAGAACATCACCAGCAGCACGAGGTCGTCCGTGGTGACGAGGCCGTACATCGCGCCGGCGAACGCCAGCAGCACGGCGGCGAACTGGCCGAGGCCCTCCTTCGAACCGCGGAAGTACCAGCGGCAGTACAGCAGCACCAGAGCGCCGACCCCGGTGACGATCAGGGCGAGCAGCCAGCTCAGCTCGTCCAGCCGGAAGGAGAGCGCGATGCCGAGCTGCGGGATCCACTCGACCGACTCGTGCGGCAGCACGGCGGGATCCGCGGCGGAGCCGGTCAGCACCCGTGGCGTGAGCGCCACGGTGTGGATGAAGGCCGCGGCGGGGATGAGAGCGGCCACGGCGAACGCGCGCGCACCGATCCAGGCCACGAGCAGCGGCAGCAGCAGTGAGGCGAGGGCGAACACGGCGAGGAGCGTCAGCATGGCGGTCTCCTCTGGCTCGTCGGTCTCTGCAGTCTCGGCGTGGGCCGGGCAGGTCGACACAGGCGGGCGGGTTCGCATCCAGCTTAGAGGCTGAACGTTTCGCGACCGCGGATCCCGTCGTATGCCGGATCCGGAATCTAGCCGGCGGTGACGGGTGCAGGGCCGGTGGTGGTGCCCTCCCGGAAGGCGCAGGTGAAGCGGATCGACGCTGCCGGCTCCCCCGCCAGCAGGCGCGCGATGGCGTCACCCGCCGCGCGACCCTTCTCCACGGCGGGCTGCACGGCGGTGGTCAGGACGTGCTCGCCGAGGCCGTCCACCGCGATGCCGTCGAAGCCCGCCACACTCACGTCCTCGGGCACCCGCAGCCCCGCCTCCTCGGCGGCGCGGATGACCCCGGCCGCGAGCAGGTCGCTCTGGGCGATGACGGCGGTCGGACGGTGCTCGGGGTCGGCGAACAGCAGCCGCCCGGCCAGCACGCCCTCGTCGATGAAGCTGCCGCCCGCCGACACCACGCGGGCGTCGGCGAACACCGACAGCGTGCCGTCCAGTCGGTCCTTGGTGACCGGCGTCGTGATCGCGGCGATGCGCTCGGGCGTCGCGTCGCCCCGGATCCGGTCCCCGTCGAAGGACAGGGTCACCACACCGACGTCGCGATGCCCGAGTGCGCGCAGGTGGTGTGCGATCTGGGTGGCGGCCTCGACGTTGTCGAGCTCGATCCGCGGCACGCCCTCCCCCGCGTCGCCCTCGATCACCACGACCGGCAGTCCCCGGCTGCGCACGGCCTGGAGCGTCGCCCGCATGCGTCCGCTGCACCCGATGAGCACGGCCGCGTCGATCGGCGCCGTGGCGAGGGTCGGGGCGTCCGGCGCCGCATCCGGGTCGTCGCGCAGCAGCAGCACGCCGGCGCCGAGCTCGGCGAGGCCATCGGTGAGGCCGTCCATGGTCGCGGTCTTGACCGGATCCAGGAACGCCGTGCGCAGGTGCTCCTCGACCGTCACGGCGACGATGCCGCTCCGACCCCGGCGCAGCGACGCCGCCCTCGGGTCGGGACCGGTGTAGCCCAGGTCTGCGGCCACAGCGAGCACGCGCTCCCGCGTGGCTTCGGCGACGGGCGCCTTGCCGCTGAACACGACGGACGCCGTCGACGGGCTCACACCTGCGACGCGCGCCACATCGGCGATCGTCGCACGGCGCCGGGGCGCCCCGGCGTCCGGATCCGAGCTCATTCCTCGACAATAACACCCTTGGGAATACAGGCATCGAATCGATTCGATACACTGACCCGATGGACACCGCTCTCACCCGCTCCCAGTTCGTGCGCTGGCGCATCGCGATCTTCGCGATCTTCCTCGCCAGCGGTCTGTCCATCGCCACCTGGGCGTCACGGGTCCCCGACATCAAGGTGGCGCTGCATATCGACAACGCGCAGATGGGCGTCCTGCTGCTCGGAATGGGCATCTCCTCCATCGTCGGCATCTCGACGAGTCCTGCGGTGATGGCGCGCACCGGCGCCCGCCTCGGCATGCTCGTCACCATGCTGACCTTCGCCGTCGGAGTCGGCCTCGTCGGGCTCGGCACCAACGTGCTGAGCTCCCCGGCGGTGGTGATCGCAGGCCTCGTGCTGTTCGGCTTCGGCAACGGATCCCTCGACGTCATGATGAACGTCGAGGCCACCGCGATCGAGCAGCAGATGGGGAAGACGATCCTCCCCGTGTTCCACGCCTTCTTCAGCTTCGGCACGGTCATCGGCGCGGGCATCGGCGCCCTCCTCGTGCAGTCCGGGTGGAACGTCACGGCGCACACGCTGCTCATCGCCGGAGTGATCGCCGTGGTCGCCGTCGCGTGCTGGGCGAACGTGCCGAACCGCGAGGCGGCGCTCGATCCGCAGCCCGAGGAGAAGCCGCACTGGCGGGAACGGATGCACATCGCGCTGGAGGCGTGGCGCGAGCCGCGCACCTACTTCCTCGGCATCGTGATGCTGGGCATGTCGTTCGCCGAGGGCGGCGCCAACGACTGGCTCGCGCTCGGCGTCTCCGAGGACCATCACGCCGGACCGGCGCTCGGCGCCGCGGCTCTGGCCACGTTCTCCGTCGCGATGACGGTCGTGCGGCTGTTCGGCGGCCCCCTGGTGGACCGGTTCGGCCGCGTCGTGGTGCTGCGCACCCTCGCGATCACCGCCGCCGCCGGCATCCTGCTGTTCATCCTCGCGCCCAGCACCCCGCTGGTGTTCGTCGCCGCGGCGCTGTGGGGCGTGGGGGCATCCCTCGGCTTCCCGCTGGGCATGTCGGCCGCCGCGGACGACCCGGCGAAGGCCGCGGCACGCGTGAGCGCCGCCGCGACGATCGGCTACATCGCGTTCCTCAGCGGCCCGCCGGTGCTCGGCTTCATCAGCAACCACATCGGCCTGCTCAACACGCTGTACATCCTCGTGGTGCTGGCGGCGCTGTCCGGCCTGTTCTCCGGCGCCGCACGCCCGCTCCGCGTCGACCAGAAGGTGTCGGCCGACTGAGCGCCGCATCGCCGTCCCACGGAACCGGCTGCTCCCGCGACGTCTGCAGGAGCTGACGACGCGTGCACGACCGGATCCTCGGATCCGTCCCGCAGACGCAACGTGATCGTCCAGGCGTCGCAGCAGGGCGGGCTAGGCTCTTCGGGTGCGTCTCGTCATCGCCCGCTGCGCCGTCGACTACACCGGCCGCCTCAACGCCCACCTGCCCCTCGCCACGCGCCTGCTGGTGCACAAGGGCGACGGCAGCCTGCTCGTGCACTCCGACGGCGGCAGCTACAAGCCGCTGAACTGGATGAGCCCGCCGTGCCGTCTCGAGTCCGAGCAGCCGGGGGAGGAGGAGGCGTCCGCCGGCGTCACCGAGGTGTGGCGCGTGACGCACCAGAAGACCGGCGACGCGCTGCGCGTGCAGATCTACGAGATCCTGCACGACTCCGCCCATGAGCTCGGCGTGGATCCGGGCCTGCAGAAGGACGGCGTCGAGGCGGATCTGCAGCGCCTGCTCGCAGAGCAGGTCGACCGCATCGCCGACGGCGCGACCCTGGTGCGCCGCGAGTACCCGACCGCGATCGGCCCGGTGGATCTCATGGTGCGCGACGCGAACGGCGTCGCCATCGCCGTCGAGGTCAAGCGCCGCGGCGATATCGACGGGGTGGAGCAGCTCACGCGCTACCTCGAGCTGCTCGGCCGGGATCCGCACCTGGCGCCCGTCCAGGGCGTGTTCGCGGCCCAGGAGATCAAGCCCCAGGCGCGCGTGCTCGCCGAGGACAGGGGGATCCGGTGCCTCGTGCTCGACTACGAGGACATGAAGGGCATCTCCTCCGGCGCGCCCCGGCTGTTCTGACGCTTCATTCCGAGAGAGGCATGGACATGTCCGTTCCCCCGTACACCTGCGTCCTCTGGGACGTCGACGGCACGATCGCCGACGCCTCGGCCGGGATCCTGCCCCGCCTCATCGAGGTCTTCGCGTCCTTCGGGCTTCCCGAGCCGGCCGCCACGGAGCTCTCGCAGTGGATCGGCCCGCCCATGTTCGAGTCGTTCCGCGATCGCGCGGGGCTGTCCGTCGAGGACGCCTACATCGCGGTGCGGCGGTATCGCGAGCTCGCCGCCCGCGACGGCTACGCCGCGAGCGTGCGGATCTATCCCGGCGTGGCCGAGGCGCTGCGGGCGGTCAAGGCCGCGGGGGTCCCGCAGGCGACGGCGAGCTCGAAGCCGGAGAATCAGGTGCTCGCGATCCTCGAGCACTACGACCTCATGAACGACTTCGTCGTGGTCGCGGGCGCCCTGCCCGACGCCGCGGGTCTGCACGACGGCAAGGAGGCGGTGCTCCGCCGCGCCCTGCAGCGACTCTCCGACGCCGGCGTCGACATCAGCCGGCCCGTGCTGATCGGCGACCGCAAGCACGACATCGAGGGCGCCGCGCCGCTCGGCGTGCCGGTGATCTACGTGACCTGGGGCTTCGGCGAGCCGGGGGAGTCGGACGGCGCGGTCGCCGAGGTCGCGACACCGGAGCAGCTGCTGCGGCTCCTGCTCCCGCGGGCCTGAGCCGCGCAGGCCGGGCGCCCTGCGCAAAGAGAACTCCCCCGGAGCCGAAGCCCCGGGGGAGTCAGGAGTCCGTGTCGCTCAGAGCGGACGGATGTTCTCGGCCTGCAGGCCCTTGGGGCCCTGCGCCACATCGAACTCGACGCGCTGGTTCTCGTCGAGCGAGCGGTAACCGGACGTCGCAATGGCGGAGTAGTGCGCGAACACGTCAGCCCCACCGTCATCGGGGGAGATGAAGCCGAAGCCCTTCTCCGAGTTGAACCACTTAACCGTGCCCTGAGTCATGTACTGCCTTCTTGCTTGGGCTTACGTCGGAGCAAACGCGCCGACAAGGCTAACGCTATCCGAGAGGCGCCTCATCGCAACACCCCGGGTGACAAGGTGACGCAAATGTTGCACGGCGTGACGGGGCCGTATCCGCGTGGCGGCGGCGCGTGACGGGACGCGGTCCGATGCGGGTTCCCCGGAAATGGAGCGGGTCCCCACCGCGGGGGGAGCGATGGGGACCCAGGACGACCGGAGGGTGCGTCTAAGAACAGCATAACGCATGTTCAGAGAATTTGTCCCCCAAAAGGGGGACAAATTGTGGCCCCCGAGTCTACCATGCAATACATCGGAATACTGGGGACGAAGCGGCCCCCCGGGGTATCCATTGGGGACTGGATGCGCCGAGGGGGCCCATGCACGCACGGGCCGCCGGTCTCTGGGGAAGACCTACCGCCTTCGCTGGGGACGTCAGGCGGGAGCGACCCTCTTCAGGTGCGCGCGGTCCACATTAGGCGAGCGCATGCACGGGTGTCCAGGCGATTCCGTACGACGATCGGAATGCGCTCTCAAACGGTCAACGCGCGCCACTCCGTGGCCAGGAGGCCGTAGTTCATTCCGTCCATCCACTCGCCGCTGCGGTGCAGCGCCGTCTCACGGCTGTGCTCTTCGCGCCGCATGCCGAGGCGCTCCATCATCCGCCAGGACGCCTCGTTCGCCGCGAAGCAGCCGGCGCTGACCCGTCTCAGACCGAGCTCGGTGAAGCATGCGGCGATCACCGCACGCACCGCCTCGGTCGCATATCCCCGGCCCTGGTGCGCGGGATCCATGGCCCAGCCCAGTTCCGCCTGCACGCCGACAGCGCGGTCCCGCACCTCGGCCTGGGACCACGCGTCCTCGACGCGCAGCATGATGTCGCCGATCACGCCGGTGCCGGGCAGCTCCACGAGCAGCGTGACCGCCAGTCGCTCCGGATCCGCGAAGTGCGCACGGAACGCGGCGGCGTCCGGCGGGGCGGTCGTCAGCCACCGGTTGACCTCGTCGAGGCGCCGGTAGCTCCAGACCGCGTCGGCATCATCCGCCGTGCTCGCGCGGACGATGAGCCGTTCGGTGCGCAGCGGCAGGGCGAGCCGCTCCCCGGCGGGGGAGGTCACGCCTCCAGCGTAGGCTCCGGATCCGACATCCGCGCCGACCGCACGTCGACGAGGCCGTCCAGCGCCTGCAGCAGCCGCTCGGCGCCCGGGCGGTCCGGCGTGGTGCGGGTGTGCACGAGCACGTTCATGGCCGCGAGCACGAGGGACACCGCGCGCATCGCCTCGTCGTGATCGGCGGCGCGGCGCTCGGCGAGCTCCACGAGCTGCTCGCGGACGGATCCCATCCACTGCGAGAAGGCGGGCAGCAGCTCGGGGCGCCGCATCAGCAGCTCCTTGATCCGCTGCCGGTCCATGCCGACGTCCATCGAGGATCCCACGACCTCGCAGAGCGCGGGGACGAGTTCTCCCTCCGAACGCAGGAAGCGCGCCTCCACCTCCGCCTCGACGCCCGACTCGGGCAGCTTGAGCGCGGCGGCGGCCTTGGACGGGAAGTAGTTGAAGAAGGTGCGCGGCGAGACGTCGACGGCCTCGCAGATCTGCTCGATCGTGGTGCCGTCCAGGCCCTGCTCCTCGACGAGGCGCAGGGCGGCCTCGTGCAGCGCCTGACGCGTCTGCTGCTTCTTGCGCTCGCGCCGGCCTTCGCCGA
The DNA here is from genome assembly GCF_054654695.1 of Microbacterium xylanilyticum. Lineage (NCBI taxonomy): Bacteria > Bacillati > Actinomycetota > Actinomycetes > Micrococcales > Microbacteriaceae > Microbacterium > Microbacterium xylanilyticum. The sequence goes on along the minus strand of NZ_BAAIEN010000002.1, from coordinate 4,021,060 downwards.
CGGTGTTCGCGATGCTCATCTTCTTCTCCTCGTGCGCGGAGCCGGGGCGGGACGTGCCCGCCCCGGCTGCATCGCTCAGGCGCTCTGGACCCTGATCGTACCGGTCTCGCTGACGCCGGCGGCGTCCGCCCGCTCCTGCAGCGCCGAGCGCGTCCGCAGCGGGGGCGCCTTGAAGAACCAGGTCAGCACGAAGGCGAGCATCAGCACGCCGAAGCCGACCCAGTAGATGACGTCGATGGCCTGCGTGAAGCCCGCCATGAACGGCTTGGTGAGGGCCGGATCCGCTCCGTTCAGGAAGGACGTGTCACTGACCGACGAGCTGGATCCGCTCGACGCCTTCGACGTGCCCTTGTCGATCTCCTTCACGATGTTCGGCACGAGCTGGTCGACCCAGTAGCTGCGCTGATCCTTGTCGGACCAGTCCACGACGACCTTGCCGTCCTTGACCGTGCCGTGAGCCTTGTCGGCCACGGCCTGCAGAGCCTTGGCCTCGGCGGCGGGAGTCGCCTCGGCGACCTTCTGGTCGATCACGCTCTGCGCGGCGGCCGCGGGGAGCTGCCCGGCGGCGACGGCCTGGTTCACGCCGGCCGTGACGGCGTCGGCGACCGCCTTGCCCGCCGCGGCCTTCGCCTCGGTGGTGCCCTTGTCGAGCTGCGTCTGGATGTTGGCCTGCAGGGGCCCCACGATCGGGTTCCACAGCTGCTTCATCACGGCCTGATTCTTCTTCTCCCCGGCGACGGCGGGATCCAGGGCCGCGTTCAGCGCGCTCGTCAGCGTGGGCTTGTCGGCCATGCTGTGCACGATGTTCGTCGGGAGCAGCGTGAACAGGATGGAGAGCATGATCGCGGTGCCCAGCGTTCCGCCGATCTGGCGGAAGAACGTGGCGGCGCTCGTCGCGACGCCCATGTCCTTGGCCTCGACGGCGTTCTGGCTGGTCATGACCAGGGACTGCATGAGCTGGCCGAGGCCGAGGCCGACCACGAACATGCCGATCATCATGTACCAGATGGAGGTGTTCGCCGAGACGAACGTCAGCAGCAGGAAGCCCAGGGCCATGATCAGCGTCCCCGTGCGCGGGAAGATCCCGTACTTACCGGTGCGCGCGGTGATCTGGCCGGCGGCCATCGAGGAGCCCATGAGACCGAAGACCATGGGCAGCATCGCGAACCCGGACTCGGTCGGAGTGAGCCCGCCGACGATCTGCATGTAGAGGGGGATGGTCATCATCGCGCCGAACATGCCGAAGCCGACGAGAACGCCGATGCCGGTCGCCCAGGAGAACGGGCGCGAGTGGAACAGCCGGATCGGGATGATCGCGTCGTCCTTCATCGCGATCTCGATGAGCACGAACGCGATCGCGCCGAGTCCGCCGATGATGTAGCAGGTGATCGCGCCGAAGGAGCCCCAGCCCCATTCGCGTCCCTGCTCGGCCACGAGCAGCAGCGGCACGAGCGCCACGATCACGGCCGTCGCGCCCCACCAGTCGATGCGCGGGTTCTTGTGCTTGCCGACCTTGGGCAGGTGCAGGAACGCGATCACCATTCCGAGCGCGATGATGCCGATCGGCACGTTGACGAGGAAGACCCAGCGCCAGCCGTTGATCCAGAGGATCTCGTTCGCGCCGGCGAACAGGCCGCCCACGAGCGGGCCGATCAGGGAGGAGACGCCGAACACGGCGAAGAAGTAGCCCTGGTACTTCGCGCGCTCACGCGGCGCGAGGATGTCGGCCATGATCGCGAGCGGCAGCGACATCAGAGCGCCGGCGCCGATGCCCTGGACGCCGCGGAACGCGGCCAGCATGAGCATCGAGGTCGAGAAGCTCGCCAGGATCGAGCCGAGGATGAACACCGAGATGCCGAAGATGAACAGCGGACGGCGGCCGAAGATGTCGCTGAGCTTGCCGTAGATCGGCACCGAGATCGTCGAGGTGATCAGGTAGGCCGTGGTGACCCAGGCCTGCTGGTCGAGACCGTGGAGGTCGTCGCCGATGGTGCGGATCGCGGTTCCCACGATGGTCTGGTCGAGCGACGACAGGAACATGCCGGCCATGAGGCCGTAGATGACGAGCAGGATCTGCCTGTGCGTCATGATCGGGGCGTTCTGCGCGTGCTCGGCGCGCGTCGCCCCTGTGGTTGCGGTTGCGGTGGACATGGAGCCCCTTCGAATGGTTCGAGGACGCCGGAGCCCGTCGTCGGCATGCGATGCGCGGGCGCCGACGTTGGCGGCAAGAATGTTGCAGCTCTGCAAGATTACATGATCGGAAAGGTTGCGCAAACGCAGCTTCGCTATGAGGTTGCTGGGTGCTGCGGTGATCCGTGTACTGTGTCGGTATCCACACGGGGGCCCTCGCAAGGGCTGAGATCGGGCTGACGCGGCCTGCGACCGTTCGAACCTGTCCGGGTAATGCCGGCGAAGGAAGTAGGAGCCCTCATGGGATCTCGCGATTCTGCGCGCTCGCTCGCGCATCTGCACGACTCCGCTCACGACCTGCACGTGCCGGTCACCCGGATCCGGCTGGATCCATCGCCCGACGGGACGGAGAACCCGCCGGTGACGATCTACCGCACCGAGGGGCCGGGCAGCGATCCGGTGGTCGGCCTGCCCGCACTGCGGGAGCGCTGGATCGCCGATCGCGATGACACCGACGAGTACGAGGGCCGGGCGCGGAACCTGCACGACGACGGCCGCTCCGCGATCCGCCGCGGTGCCGCGTCGGCCGAGTGGCGCGGCGCGCGCCGTCCCGTGCGTCGGGCGCGCCCCGGACGCACGGTGACGCAGATGCGGTACGCGCGGGACGGCGTGATCACGCCCGAGATGCGCTTCGTGGCGCTGCGGGAGAGCTGCGATCCCGAGCTCGTGCGCGCCGAGGTCGCCGCGGGCCGGGCGATCATCCCGAACAACGTGAACCACCCGGAGTCCGAGCCGATGATCATCGGCAAGGCGTTCCTGGTGAAGATCAACGCGAACATCGGCAACTCCGCGGTGACCAGCTCGATCGCCGAGGAGGTCTCCAAGCTGCAGTGGGCGACCACCTGGGGCGCGGACACCGTGATGGACCTGTCCACGGGCGACGACATCCACACCACGCGGGAGTGGATCATCCGCAACTCGCCGGTGCCGATCGGCACGGTGCCGATCTACCAGGCGCTGGAGAAGGTCGACGGCGACGCCTCGGCGCTCACCTGGGAGATCTACCGCGACACCGTGATCGAGCAGTGCGAGCAGGGCGTGGACTACATGACGGTGCACGCGGGCGTGCTGCTGCGCTACGTGCCGCTCACCGCCGACCGGGTGACGGGGATCGTGTCCCGCGGCGGGTCGATCATGGCCGGCTGGTGCCTCGCGCACCACCAGGAGAACTTCCTCTACACGCACTTCGACGAGCTGTGCGAGATCTTCGCGCAGTACGACGTGGCGTTCTCCCTCGGCGACGGGCTGCGGCCCGGATCGATCGCCGACGCGAACGACGCCGCCCAGTTCGCCGAGCTCGACACTCTCGCCGAGCTGACCAAGCGGGCGTGGGAGTACGACGTGCAGGTCATGGTCGAGGGTCCCGGTCACGTGCCGTTCCACCTCGTGCGCGAGAACGTGGAGCGCCAGCAGGAGCTCTGCGACGGCGCGCCGTTCTACACGCTGGGCCCGCTGGTGACCGACGTGGCACCGGGCTACGACCACATCACCTCCGCGATCGGCGCGACCGAGATCGCCCGCTACGGCACGGCGATGCTGTGCTACGTCACCCCCAAGGAGCACCTAGGCCTGCCCGACCGCGACGACGTGAAGACCGGCGTCATCACCTACAAGATCGCCGCGCACGCCGCCGACCTCGCCAAGGGCCACCCCGGCGCCCAGGCGCGCGACGATGCGCTCTCCAAGGCGCGCTTCGAGTTCCGCTGGCGCGACCAGTTCGCGCTGTCGCTGGATCCGGACACCGCCGAGGCGTTCCACGATGAGACCCTGCCCGCCGAGCCCGCCAAGACCGCGCACTTCTGCTCGATGTGCGGTCCGAAGTTCTGCTCGATGCGCATCTCGCAGGACATCCGGGACCGGTTCGGCGACGGGGCGGAGCAGGAGCGGATCGCCGGCATGGCGCAGAAGTCGGCCGAGTTCGCGGCGTCCGGGGGACAGGTGTACCTGCCGATGCCGACCGTCGGCGCCCGGTAGCCCGGGATGCTGCGTGATCGCGGCGGCGCGGACGGCGCCGCCCGCGTCGTCGTGGTCGGCGCCGGGATCATCGGGCTGAGCATCGCGTGGCGGATCGCTCAGGCGGGCCGGCCCGTCGTGCTGTGCGATCCGGATCCGGCCAGGGGCGCCACGTTCGCCGCCGCGGGGATGCTCGCGCCGGTCAGCGAGTTCCACTACCAGGAGGACGAGCTGCTGCCGCTGCTGCAGGCGTCGGCGGCGCGCTACCCGGACTTCGTCCGCGCCCTCGCCCCCGCGGGCCGGTCCGCCGCGGAGGCGACCGGCCACCGGCCCGGCGACACCCTGCTCGTCGGCGTGGACCAGGGCGACCGGCGTGCGCTCGCGGATCTGCACGCCGCGCACCTCGCGCGCGGACTTGCGGCCGAGCCGCTCACCGTGCGGGAGGCGCGCGCCCTCGAGCCGCTGCTCGGCCCTCGTGTCACGAGTGCGTACCGGATCCGCGGCGACCATCAGGTGGATCCGCGCGCTCTCGCGGCGCGGCTGCTGGGCGCCCTGGAGGAGCGCGACGCGGTGCGGATCGTGCGGGAGCGGGTGACGGGGCTGGTGCGCGGCGCGGGCGGCGCGGACGGTCCGGCGGCGGCCGCCCCGGCTGGTGCGAGCGCTCCGACGGCGGCGGCCACGGCGGCTGGGGCCGCACCGGGATTCGCGGTCACGGGCGTGCGGCTCGCCGACGGCACGGTGATCGAGGCGGACGAGGTCGTCCTCGCCAACGCGCTCGGCGCCGGTGTGCTGGACGGGCTGCCCCTGGAGCTGCGCGCCGCCCTGCGCCCCGTGCACGGCGACATCCTGCGTCTGCGGGTGCCGGAGCGCCTGCGCCCGCTGCTCGGCATGACCGTGCGCGGTCTGGTGCGCGGCGAGAGCGTGTATCTCGTGCCGCGGCGCGACGGCACGCTCGTGATCGGGGCGACTCAACGCGAGGACGGTCTCGACGGCGTCTCCGCCGCGGGCGTGCACCGTCTGCTCCGCGACGCCCAGGAGGTGGTGCCGGCCGTGGCCGAGCTGGAGCTGCTCGAGGCAACAGCACGCGCTCGGCCGGCGACGCCCGACAACGCGCCGCTGCTGGGGCGCGTGCGCGACGGGACCGGCGGCGACATCGCGGGCCTGGTCGTGGCGACCGGGTTCTTCCGGCACGGCGTGCTGCTCGCCCCGCTGGCCGCCGAGGTGTGCGCGGGCCTCGTCGACGGTCGCGCGGATCCGCTCGCCGCGCCATTCCGGCCCGACCGCTTCGCCGAGGCCGGGGCCGGACGCCCCGGATCCACCTGGCCGCCGCCCGCGGCCGTACCCGCACGAGAACCCGAAGGGATCCTCCGATGATCGCCCTCACCGTCAACGGTGCGCAGCATTCGGCCGCCGCCCCGCTCACCGTGGCCGACCTCGTCGCCGAACGCACCGGGATCCGCGTCACGACCGGGGGAGTCGCCCCCGGTCGCGAGACCCTGGGCATCGCGGTCGCGGTCAACGCCGGTGTCGTGCCGCGCAGCGCCTGGACCACCGCGCACCTGGCCGACGGCGACGCGATCGAGATCGTCACCGCCACGCAGGGAGGCTGAGCCATGGGATCCGACCTGCTCGAGATCGACGGCATCGCGCTGTCGTCCCGGCTGATCATGGGCACCGGCGGCGCGCAGAGCCACGCCGTGCTCGCGGAGGCGCTGGACGCCTCCGGCACCGAGCTGACGACCGTCGCGATCCGCCGCCACGACCCGTCCGCCGGCGGTTCGCTGTTCCGGCTGCTGTCAGACCGCGGCATCCGCCTGCTGCCGAACACCGCCGGCTGCCTCACGGCGCGCGAGGCCGTGATGACTGCCGAGCTGGGGCGCGAGGCGCTCGGCACGCACTGGGTGAAGCTCGAGGTGATCGCCGACGAGGACACGCTGTTCCCAGACGGCGCCGAGCTCGCCGCGGCGACCGAGCAGCTCGTCGCGCGCGGGTTCTCGGTGTTCGCCTACACGAACGACGACCCCGCGCTCGCCCGCCACCTCGAGGAGCTCGGCGCGGTCGCCGTGATGCCACTGGGTGCGCCGATCGGCACCGGCCTGGGGATCCTCAACCCCCACAACATCGCTCTCATCGTCGAACGCGCGTCGATCCCGGTCGTGCTCGACGCCGGCATCGGCACGGCCTCGGACGCCGCGCTCGCGATGGAGCTCGGCTGCGACGCGGTCCTCCTCGCGACGGCGGTGACGCGTGCCCAGGATCCGGTGGGCATGGCCACCGCCTTCCGCCACGCGGTGATCGCGGGCCGGCTCGCGGCGCGGTCGGGGCGGATCCCGCGGCGCGGGCGATCCCTCGCCTCGTCGCCGATGGACGGCAGGCCCGACCTGTGACCGGGATCACCGCGCGGCCGCCGCTCGCCGAGCCGACCGAAGCGCGGCTCGCCGCCGCGGCCGAGCCGTCGCCCACCGCACCCAGCGCGCCGCCGCTCGCCGCGCCGGCCGCGCCGCTGACGGACGAGGAGGCGGACCGCTACTCGCGGCACCTCCTGCTGCCCGAGTTCGGCGTGACCGGCCAGCGGCGGCTGAAGAACGCCCGCGTGCTCGTGATCGGCGCAGGCGGACTGGGCTCACCCGTGCTGCTGTACCTGGCCGCGGCCGGAGTGGGCACGCTCGGCATCGTCGACGACGACCGCGTCGAGCCGAGCAACCTGCAGCGGCAGGTGATGCACACCACCGCCGACGCCGGGCGGCTCAAGGTCGACTCGGCACGCGACGCGCTGCTGGCGCTCAACCCGCTGATCCGCGTGGAGGCGCACCCGGTCCGACTGACCGCCGGCAACGCCGTCGACCTGTTCCGGCGCTACGACCTCGTCATCGACGGCGCCGACAACTTCGCCACGCGCTATCTCGTCGCCGACGCGGCGGCGGCGCTCGGGATCCCGTGCGTCTGGGGTGCGATCCTGCGCTTCGGCGCCCAGGTCAGCGTCTTCTGGGAGCCGCACGGCCCGGGCTATCGCGACCTGTTCCCGGACGCTCCTCCACCCGGATCCGCGCCGAGCTGCGGGGAGGCGGGCGTCCTCGGCATGCTCTGCGGCGCGGCGGGCTCGCTGATGGCGGCCGAAGCCGTCAAACTCCTCACCGGGATCGGGCGGCCCCTGATCGGCCGCCTCTGCACGTTCGACCTCGCCGAGGCGCGCTGGCGGGAGCTGAGGATCGTGCGCGATCCCGCCCGGCAGGCGGGTGCACCGCCGGATCCGGATCTCGCGTGCGACGTGGAGGAGGAGCCACGGATCCTGGGCGTGCCGGCCCTGCGTGCGCTGCTCGCGGAACGGGAGGCCGGGCGGACGGCGTTCGCGCTCGTCGACGTGCGCGAGACGGAGGAGTCGGCGCGGGGGCAGATCCCGGGGTCGCTCTCCGCTCCGCTCAGCGCGCTGAGCGCCGGCGGCGCCCTCGACGGCGTGCCGCCGCAGAGCCGCGTGGTGCTGTACTGCAAGGCCGGGGTCCGCGCCCGCACCGCCGCGCGGATCCTGCGCGCGGCGGGGTACCGCGACCTGGACGTGCTCACCGGCGGCATGACGGCCTGGTCGGCGTCCATCGGCTGAGCCTGGTCGCGCAGCATCAGGCGGGCGACAGCCAGGGCCACCGACGCGAGCGCCGCTCAGGGAACCCGGGGAGAGCGCCAGAGCGCTCGCGCGCCTCAGCCGACGGGGGAGAGCGCGACGGTGCGGGCCGCGACGAGCTGCTCCACGGCCTCGAGCAGCCGCGCGGCACCCGGACGCTCACCGCCCGCGGCGGCGTCGTGCACGATCATGCTGAGCGCCGCCATGGTGAGGGCGACGGCCGCCAGGGCCTCGGTGTCGTCGGCGCGCTCACGCACCAGCGCGTAGTACTGCTCGCGCACACCGCCCATCCACTGCGCGAAGGCCGGCATGAGCTCGGGGCGGCGCAGCACCAGCGCCTTCATGCGCTTGCGGTGCTGAGCGTCGTCCATCGAGGCGCCGATGAGCTCGCACAGCGCCGGCACCAGTTCGCCCTCTGCGGCACGGAAGGCGTCGGCGCCGGCGGGGGAGATGGCGGAGTCGGGCAGGTCGAGGGCGGCGGCGGCCTTCGACGGCAAGTAGTTGAAGAACGTCCGCGGCGAGACGTCCACCGCCTCGCAGATCTGCTCGACCGTGGTGCCGTCGAGGCCGTTCTCGTCCACCAGCCGCAGCGCCGCCTCGTGCAGCGCGTGCCGGGTCTGCTGCTTCTTGCGCTCACGGCGTCCGCACGCCTCCGCGTGCACGTCCGCCGCAGCCGGATCCTCGATGTCCGTCATCTCTCCTGCCTCCCGGGAGGCGGGCGGACGCGCGTCCGCCCGGCCTCTCATGCCGAATGGGTCCTGATCGTGCCGGTCTCGGTGAGGCCGGCCTTGTCGGCCTGCTCCTGCAGGGCGGAGCGCGCGCGCAGCGGCGGCACCTTGAAGAACCAGGTCAGCACGAACGCGAGCAGGATCACGCCGAGCCCAACCCAGTACAGCGTCACGAGGCCCTGGATGAACCCGATCATGAACGGCTTGCTGAGGGTCGCGTCCGCGCCGGTGAGGAACGAGGTGTCGTTGACCGTCGTGTCGGATCCGGATCCGGCGGCGTCGTTCTCCTTCTTCTTGATCTCGTCCTGCAGGGTCGGCACGAGCTGATCGACCCAGTAGGTGCGCTGATCGTGATCGGCCCAGTCGACGGCGACCCGATCGCCCTGCACCGCGGCGTGCGCCTTCTCGGCGACGGTCTTCAGCACCTGCTGGTGCGCCGTCGCCTCGGCCGCGGGCGTCGCCTCGGCCGCCTTCTGCGCGATCACGGCGGGAGCGGCTGCGGCGGGCAGCTGACCCGCGGCGACCGCCTGATCCACGGCCTCGGTCACCGCGGCCGTGACGGCGGCGTCCGCGGCCTCCTTCGCCTTCGCGTCACCCTCGGCCACGCCCTTGTCGAGCTGCTCCTGGATGTTCTTCGTCAGCGGGCCGACGATCGGGCTCCACTGCTGCTTCATGATCGCCGCGTTCTCCGCCTTGCCGGCCTGCGCCGGATCCAGTGCGGTGCCGAGGGCTGCGGTCAGATTCGCCTTGTCCTCGGTGGCGTGCAGGATGTTCGCCGGCAGCAGCGAGAACAGCACGGAGAGCATGACGGCCGTGCCCAGGGTCCCGCCGATCTGGCGGAAGAACGTCGCGGCGCTCGAGGCGACGCCCATCTCGTGCGGGTCGACCGAGTTCTGGCTCGCGAGCGTGAGCGGCTGCATGAGCTGGCCGAGGCCGAGGCCGAGCACGAACATGCCCACGAAGATCTGCCACAGCGGCGTCTCGTACCGGATGAGGGTGAGCGAGAAGAACCCGACCGCGGTGAAGAGCGTGCCCAGCACGGGGAAGATCCGGTACTTGCCGGTGCGCGCGGTGATCTGGCCCGAGGTGAGCGAGGCGAGCATCAGGCCGATGATCAGCGGCAGCATGGACAGGCCGGACTCGGTCGGGTTCATGCCGACGACGATCTGCATGTACAGCGGGATCGTCATCATGGCGCCGAACATCGCGAAGCCGACGAGGAAGCCGAGCACGGTGGCCATCGAGAAGGTGCCGGAGCGGAACAGCTTCAGGGGGATGATCGCGTCATCCTTCATGAGCGCCTCGATCACGATGAACGCGACGAGTCCCGCTCCGCCGATCACGTAGCAGGCGATGGCCGCGGCGGAGCCCCAGCCCCACGCCCGGCCCTGCTCCACCACGATGAGCAGCGGGACGAGGGCCACGATCACCGCGGCGGCGCCCCACCAGTCGATCCGCGGGCCCTTGTGCTTTCCGACCTTCGGCAGGTGCAGGAAGGTGATCACCATGAACAGGGCGAACAGGCCGAGCGGGATGTTGATGAGGAACGTCCAGCGCCAGCCGTCGATCCACAGGATCTCCTTCGCGCCGGCGAACAGGCCGCCGACGAGCGGGCCGATCACGGTCGCGATGCCGAAGACCGCGAAGAAGTAGCCCTGGTACTTGGCGCGCTCGCGCGGGGCCAGGATGTCGCCCATGATCGCGAGCGGCAGCGCCATCAGTGCGCCCGCCCCGATGCCCTGGAACGCACGGAAGGCGGCGAGCATCATCATCGACGTCGAGAAGGCCGAGAGCGTGGATCCCAGGATGAAGACGACGATCCCGAGAATGAACAGCGGGCGGCGGCCGAAGATGTCGCTGAGCTTGCCGTAGATCGGCACGGCGATCGTCGACGTGATGAGGAACGCGGTGGTGACCCAGGCCTGCTGGTCGAGGCCGTGCAGGTCGTCGCCGATCGTGCGGATCGCGGTGCCGAAGACGGTCTGCGCGAGCGACGACAGGAACATGCCGCTCATCAGGCCGTAGACCACGAGCATGATCTGCTTGTGGGTCATGATCGGCTGCGCCGCGCGCGGTGCGGGCGGGGTGACCGTCGCGATGGTGTCGGTGGCGGTTGCCATGAGGTCCTTCCGGGGGAGCAGGGGGATGGAGCGGGGGCGGATCCGCCCGCGGACTCCGTCGATCGACGCGGGCGCCATCGCCGGCGCTAAAACTTGCAACCCTGCAATCTTACACCTTCGCAAGCTTTCCTGCACGCATGGATCGGATCCATGGGTCGGGACGCTCGGCTCGCCCGTGTCGCATGTCGGCGGCATCGACCACGATGGAGGCATGACCGACGGCTACCTGCCCGGATTCCTCGCCCTTCCGGTCGAGCTTCCACGCCCGGCGCGCGGGGTGCGCGAGCTCACCTATCCCCGGTTCACCGTGCTGCTGGACCCGGGCCGGCGGATGGCCGTGGCGACAGGCGTGAACATCGACGGCGCGACCATGCGCGATCTGCCGCGCACCGGCGAGTGGCGGCTGGATCCCCGAATCTCCGAAGACGAGCAGACCGGCCCGGCCGTCTACGCCGGCAACGACCTCGACCGCGGGCACCTGGTGCGCCGACGCGACCTGGGCTGGGGAGAGCCGAGCAAGGCGCGCGCCGCGATGGAGGCCACCTTCGTCTACCCGAACGCGGCCCCGCAGGCGGCTCGGTTCAACCAGGGGCCGGAGCTGTGGCTCGGCCTGGAGGACCACGTGATGGCGTACGCCGAGGCAACCGAGCAGCGGCTTTCGGTGTTCACCGCGCCCGTGCTCGAGGACGACGACCCGCCCTACCGCGGCATCCGGATCCCGCTGCGCTTCTGGAAGATCGCCGCCTGGGTGTCGTCGGGATCCCTCGCCGCCGCCGGGTTCGTGCTCGACCAGTCGGATCTCGTCGACACCCGCAGCGGCCTGCTCGCCGTCGCCCCGCTCGGGGGCTTCCGCACGTTCCAGGTGCCGATCGCGGAGATCGCCGCTCTCGCCGGCGTGGACGTGGGCCCGCTCGCAGCTGCCGACGTGCTCGCGCCGGCCACCGTCCGGGCGGGCGAGTGGCGCCTGCTCCACTCCGCGGACGACATCGTGCTCTGAGCACCGCGGCGCGGGGCGCGGCCGGAGTCATGAGGAGCGGCGGTCAGCCCGCCGGCAGGTGGTCGCAGTCCGGCGTCGGCGCCTTGCCGTCCCACCGGTCGAGGGTCCACTGCTCCAGCTGGGGCGTGAGCGGCGAGTCCGGCCCGACGAGCTCCACGTGCCCGAGGCCCGGATACGTGCGGTAGTCGATCGGGATGCCGGCGTCGCAGCGCCCCTGCACCCAGGCGTGCTGGATCGCGGGCTTCACGAGCGGATCCGCGAGACCCTGCGCGACCAGCAGCGGGGCGGGGAAGGGGCCGGTGGGCTCCTGCTCCTTGAGCTTCTCCCCGAACGGGCCGCCCAGAAGCGTGTTCGGGAAGATCTGGTTCGGCACCTGACTGCCGCGCAGGATCGCGGCGAGGCCGTCGTGCCCGTTGAAGCACAGCCCGCCGATGCGCTCGACCGGGCCGGCGGATCCGGGCGTCAGGTTCTTCTCGACCTCGAGCTCGGGGAACACCCGATCCCAGGTCGCGGCGATGTACGCCGACACCGTCTTGCCCGCCGTCTCGGTCTTGATGGCCTCGGCGAGCGCGTACAGGTCGGAGGCGGGCGCGAAGGCGACGATCCCCTTCACTGTGAACTCCGGCGCGTACGACGACGCGATCTGTCCCGTCCACAGGGAGCCCTGCCCGCCCTGCGAGTGCCCCCAGATCACGGTGTCGGTGGAGACCTTCACCGCGTCGAAGCCGAGCACGGCCTTCGACGCGTCCCAGACGTTGCGGGCCTCGGCGTCGCCGACGAGGTAGGGATGCGGCCCCTTGGTGCCGAGACCGATGTAGTCGCTGGTCACGGCGACCCAGCCGTGCTTCGTGACCATGTCGACCATCGCCGTGCGCGCGCCGTCGGCGGACGGCGCGGCGCTCAGCGAGGGCGCGCAGCCCGGCACGACGCCGACAGTGCCGTGCGCGACGGTGAGCAGCGGCAGCGGATCCGGCCCGGGATCGGCGGGCGCGAGCACGGTGCCGCTGGAGACCGCGGGGGGTCCGTCCGGGTGCGTCGTCGTATAGAGGATGCGCCACGCCTTCGCTCCCGCGGGGACGCCGATCGTCATCGGCTCGGACCGGATGAGCGTGCCCGGTGCGGACGGCACCGTGGCGGGCGGAGTGTAGAACGCGTCCGGCACCGGCAGCGGCGTACCGCCGAGCAGCGCACCGCTGCCCGCGGCGAGCGCGACCGCCAGCACGAGGGCGACGCTCGCGCCGATCGTGCGGAGCCACCGCACGCCACGGCTCGGAGTCGCAGAGTGCGGACGCCGAGACCGCCGCCAGAGCGCTCGCACGACGAGCTGCAGCCCGATGAAGACGAACCACGCGCCGACGCCGAGCCGGAACGCGACCAGGGTCAGCACCGGCCAGAACGCGGTGACCGCGGCGGCGGCCAGTGTCGCGATGGCCGCGATGATGCCCGTGACGCGCTGGTCGGCACCGGGCCGGAACGCCCGTATGGCGGTCGCGACGGCGAAGACGACCAGGGCGATCGTGAGCAGCTGCGCCAGCAGGGGCGCTCCCGCCGCCGGCCACAGCGCCATCCCGGCGCCGAGCAGCACCAGCAGCGCACCGAGCACCCGGCTGACGATCACCGGAAGCGACCGGGATCCGGATCCCTCCGCGCGATCGCCGGGCACGAGCAGCACCGCCACCCCCACGAGGAAGATGCCGAGCCCGGTGACGAGGGCGATCGTCTGCACGGTCATCGACACGAGCAGGAAGGCCACGCCCACGGCGGCGATCGCGAGGCCCAGGATGACCCGGATCGGCGTGCTCAGCCGGGCGAGGGCCTCGGCCGGGCGTCCTGCACGCGCCTGCCGAAGCCCCTCCGGTTCCGACGCTGTTGCGGTCTCGTCTCCGGCCACGGTGCCCCCTTCGCCTCGCGTCGCATCGGCCGCCGGCGCCACGCGCTGCGCGCGAACGCCGCCTCGACCCGGACGCTGAGGCCAACATACTGGCGTGCCGATACCCCTGTGAAGAGCGTGCGGCCAGCGCCCGATCCCGCCCGCGTCGCGCCCGGGATCGGGCGGATCGCGGAGGAAGGCGGTCCCTTCACCGCGGGTCGCTGCGGCCCTAGAATCGGCCCTGTGAAGATCGGGATGGTGCCGGACGCGATGCGCGGCACGACACGGAAGGTTCGCCCGACCGCCCCGTGATCCGCCTGTTCTCCTTCGCCCGATTCAGCGAAGGGAGGTGGATGCATGGACGAGAGGCTTCCCCGCACCGGTGACATGATCACCGCGACCGTGACGAAGACGCTGCCGTTCGGCGTTCTCGTGGAGTACACCGACGTTCCGGGTCTGGTCCGCGGCACGCAGAGCGAACCCGGAGCCCGACTGGCTCTGCGCGTGACCGACGTCGACGACGCGCTGCGCCGTTTCGCCGCCGAGCTCGCCTGAGGTCCCCCTGATCACCGAAACGAAGAAGGCCCGGATCTTACGATCCGAGCCTTCTTCATTCTGTGCGCGAGGGGGGACTTGAACCCCCACGCCGTTGCCGGCACTGGCACCTGAAGCCAGCGCGTCTACCTATTCCGCCACTCGCGCATGTCGGTCCTCGCGAACCAACCTCCCGAGAATATCACGCCCCGGGACCGGGTTCGAACCACGGCCGTCCGCGCTCGTCGCGGCGCCGGACGCCGTCGCGTGCCGCAGCGTGGCGTCCGGCGCTTCAGCGTTTCCTGCATGTCGCGCCGCGCCAGGGGTTCATTCAGGCCGTGTCGCTAACATGGGCCTACCGATCGGTGAGCCATGGGAGCCCAGTGGGACTACTAGACAGCTTTGAGAAGGGTCTCGAGCGTGCTGTGAACAGCGCGTTCGCGAAGACCTTCCGCAGCGGCATCCAGCCCGTGGAGATCGCTTCGGCTCTGCGCCGTGAGATGGACACGAAGGCCGCGGTCGTCAGCCGTGACCGGATCATCGTTCCGAGCACCTTCCTCGTGCACCTCAGCGGCGACGACGCCACCGCCATGCACGGTCTCGGATCCGCTCTCATCGACGAGCTGCACGTCCTCGTCAAGGATCACGCCCGCGCCCAGGGCTACAGCTTCGCGGGCCCGGTGGACATCGCCCTCGAGGCCGACGACAAGCTCGCGACCGGCACCGTGCGCGTGGAGTCCTCGTCGACGGCGACCGGCGGCCGCGTGACCTGGCAGGCCGAGATCGCCACCGGCGGATCGCGATATCCGCTGACCAAGGCCCGCACGGTGATCGGCCGCGGCAGCGACGCGGACATCACCATCAGCGACGCCGGATCCAGCCGCAAGCACGCCGAGGTGCTCTGGGACGGCGATCACGCCATGCTCCGCGACCTGGGCTCCACCAACGGCACCAAGCTGAACGGCCAGCGCGTGCGCGAGGCGCAGCTGGAGAGCGGCATGGTCATCACGATCGGTCGCACGGATCTGACGTTCCAGGTCGTGCCCGTGTCGTCGCCGTCCGGGGGTCGTCCGGCGTGAGCGAACTGACGCTGCTCCTGCTGCGCATCGGCTTCCTCGTGCTGATGTGGTTCTTCGTGTTCGCCGTGGTGTATTCGCTCCGCGCCGACCTGTTCGGCGTGCGGGTGCGCAAGATGCCCGAGGCGGCCGCGGCGAGCGCTCCCGCGAAGCCGGCCGCCCCTCCCGCCACGCCGAAGGCCGCCCCGCGGAGCAAGCCCGGGGGACCGGCGACGACGTCCACCGTCAGCAAACTCGTGATCACCTCGGGTCCCAAGGCCGGCCTCGAGGTTCCGCTCGGATCCGAGCCGATGTCGATCGGGCGCTCCAGCGAGTCCGGGCTCGTGATCCGCGACGACTACACCTCCAGCCACCACGCGCGCCTGATGCTGTGGGGCGACCAGTGGATGCTCCAGGATCTCGACTCCACGAACGGCACGTTCCTCGACGGCCAGCGCGTCGGCGCCCCGGTCGCGGTTCCGGTCGGCGCTCCCATCAAGGTGGGCGCCACGACGTTCGAGCTGCGGGCGTAACCGGCGACCATGGTCTTCGAGGGCTCGAGCGCCGCGATCTCCCACACCGGGAAGGTCCGCTCCAACAACCAGGACTCCGGTTACGCCGGGGCGAACCTGTTCGTCGTCGCCGACGGGATGGGCGGTCACGCGGGAGGCGACGTCGCGAGCAGCATCGCGATCCACCGGCTGCAGAACCTCGACCACGCCTATCCGTCCACGATGGATGCGGAGGCTTCCCTGCAGGCCGCGGCCACCACGGCGGCCGGCGACATGATCCGCGCCGTCAAGGACCGGCCAGAGCTCGCGGGCCTCGGCACCACGCTCGACGCGATCATCATGGTCGACGACTACGCGGTCATCGGCCACATCGGCGATTCGCGCATCTACCTCTACCGCGACGAGACGCTGACGCAGATCACCACGGACCACACGTTCGTGCAGCGGCTCGTCGACTCGGGCCGCATCACGCCGGAGGAGGCGCGCTACCACCCGCGCCGCTCGGTGCTCATGCGCGTGCTGAGCGACATGGACGCCGATCCCGAGCTCGACATGTTCGTCATGCCGACCTTCCCGGGCGACCGCTGGCTGCTCTGCTCCGACGGCCTCAGCGGCGTGGTCGACGAGGCGCACATGATGAAGACGCTGCGGCTCGGCATGGCGCCCGGCCGCACCGCGGACGGCCTGCTGAAGTCGGCGCTCGACGGCGGCGCCCCCGACAACGTCACCATCGTGATCGTCGACGTCGGCGGCCAGCATCCGGTCCGCTCCGGATCCGCGACGATCGTAGGCGCCGCGGCGAACCCGCAGGGCGTCGTGGTGCCGGCCGCCCGTCCGGCCCGCCCGAGCTGGCTGCACCCCGTGCGTCAGGCCGCGAACGAGCCCACGCACTTCGAGCCCGCTGCGGACTACCTTGAGGAGCTCATCGAAGAGGACCACCGCCGCGCCGTGCGCCGCCGGATCGGCTGGATCACCGGTTTGATCGTGGTGATCGCGCTCATGGCGGCCGCCCTGTTCGGCGGTTACGCGTGGACGCAGACGCGCTATTACGTGGGCATCGCGCCGGAGTCCGGCAACGTGGCGATCTTCCAGGGGATCCAGCAGGATCTCGGCCCGTTCCCGCTCTCGCACGTGTACGAGGACACCGGCATCAAGGTGTCGGATCTGCCCCAGTTCTACCAATCCGCCGTCGAGGAGACCACGAGCGCCAGCACGCTCGCCGCCGCACGGGCGACGGTCGAGAGCCTGCGCACCGCCGCAGGGACGGGGAAGACACCATGACCGCCACCGCACCCGCCCCCGGCGGCGTCTCCGCCGACACGGCCGTCCTCCGGGCATTGCGCCGGATCCGCGGCCCGCAGACGCAGCGCAACCGCGAGTTCTGGCTGCTGCTGTTCGCGATGGCCGTCGCGGGGGCCGCGCTCACCCTCGTGCAGCTGGGGGCGCTGCACCACATCGACCCGATGATCCTGATCATCGGCGGCGGCCTCGCCGTGCTCGTCTTCGCGCTGCACGTGGTGCTGCGCTTCGTCGCGAGCGATGCGGATCCGTTCGTCCTCCCGATCGCGACGCTGCTCACCGGCGTCGGCATCGCGGAGATCTACCGGCTCGACATCGCCGCGCACCGCGTCGGCTTCGACGCCTACTCCAACAAGCAGCTGATGTGGATGGCGATCTCGGTGATCGGCGCGATCGCCCTCGTGATCTTCCTGCGGAACTACCGCGTCCTGTACCGCTTCACGTACCTGTCCGGCCTCGCCGGCATCCTGCTGCTGATCCTGCCTTTCGTGCCGGGCCTCGGCGTCGCCGACGCGAACGCCGACGTCTGGATCAACATCGGAGGACTCGGGATCCAGCCCGGCGAGCTCGCCAAGATCTTCCTCGCGATCTTCTTCGCGGGCTACCTGGTGCGCACCCGGGAGAGCCTCTCGTCGGTCGGCAAGCGGTTCGCCGGCATCACCTGGCCGCGCATGCGCGAGCTCGGGCCGGTGATCGTGGTGTGGCTCATCTCTCTGGCCATCATCGTCGCCCAGCACGACCTCGGCACCGGTGTGCTCATCTTCGGCATGTTCATCGTGATGCTCTATGTCGCCACCGGCAAGACGAGCTGGGTGCTCATCGGCGTCGCGGGCGTGGTGGTCGGCGTCGCCATCGTGTCGCAGTTCCTCACCTACGTGCAGAACCGCTTCAACACCTGGATCAACGCGTTCGACCCCGACCTCATGGAGGATCAGAGCTACCAGCTCACGCAGGGGATCTTCGGTCTCGCGCACGGCGGCCTGATCGGCACCGGTCTCGGCCAGGGCCGCCCGCAGATCACGCCGGTCGCGGAGAGCGACTTCATCATCACGAGTCTGGGTGAGGAGATCGGCCTGATCGGGCTGTTCGCGCTGCTCTGCCTCTACATGGTGTTCGTGAGCCGCGGCCTGCGGATCGGCGTCGCCGGTCAGGACGACTTCGGCAAGCTGCTCGCCGTGGGCGTCTCGTTCACGATCGGCCTGCAGGTGTTCATCATGGTCGGCGGCGTCACCCGGGTGATCCCGCTGACCGGCCTCACCACGCCGTTCCTCGCCGCCGGCGGATCCTCGCTCATCGCCAACTGGCTCATCGTCGGCCTGCTGCTGCGGATCTCCGACGGCGTGCGCCGCCAGCCCCGGGTGGTGATCGGATGACCACGATCCATTCGCGGTTCCTGAGCGAGCGCAGCGAGACGAAGGACGCTCAGGGACCGTCGAGCACGACACCCCAGGGGGTGTCGCATGACTAAAGAGCTCCGACGGATCAGCATCCTCGTGCTGGTCATGTTCCTCGCGCTGTTCGGCTCCGTCAGCTGGATCCAGGTGGTGCAGGCCGACGCCCTCGCGCAGAACGACGCGAACCGGCGCACCCGGCTGGACAGCTACGAGATCCAGCGCGGATCGATCATCGCGGGCGGCGCCCCGATCGCGACCTCCGTGCCCTCGAACGACATGTACTCGTTCCAGCGGGTCTACACGGATCCCCAGATGTGGTCCGCCGTCACCGGGTACTACAACCCGGCCCTCGGCAGCGCGACCGGCATCGAGAAGTCGATGAACAGCGAGCTCAGCGGCACGGGCAGCTCGCAGTTCCTGTCGTCGATCGAGCGCATCATCTCCGGCCAGCCGCAGAAGGGCGCGAACGTGATGCTCACGCTCGACCCGGTCGCGCAGAAGGCCGCCTACGACGCGCTGCAGGGCTACCAGGGGTCCGTCGTCGCGATCGAGCCGAAGACCGGCCGGGTCCTCGCCATGGTCTCGACCCCCGGCTTCGACACGAACAGCCTCGCGGTGCACGACTCCAAGGCGGCGAACTCGACGTACGACGCGCTCGTCGCCGATCCGGGCAAGCCGCTGTCGAACCGCGCCATCGGCGGGAACATGAACCCGCCCGGCTCCACGTTCAAGCTCGTCGTGGCCACGGCGGCGCTCGACTCCGGCCGCTTCACGATGCAGTCGACGTTCCCCAACCCCGCCGCATACACGCTGCCCGGCACCAGCACCGCCGTGCACAACGCCTGGGGCGGCACCTGCGGCGACGGGCCGACGGTGACCCTCGCCGACGCGATCCGGCTCAGCTGCAACATCCCTATGGCGGAGCTCGCCGTGGAGCTCGGCGACGACGCCATCCGCGCCACCGCGGAGAAGTTCGGCTTCGACCAGGAGTTCTCGCTGCCGCTGCAGTCCTCCGCCTCGACCTACCCGAAGAACCTGTCCCCGGACAAGACGGGCCTGACCGGCTTCGGCCAGGGCGACGTGCGGGCGACGCCGCTGCAGATGGCGATGGTCGCGGCCGGGATCGCGAACGGCGGAGTGGTGATGAACCCCCGCATGGTCGACCAGGTGGTCGGCGACGACCTGTCCGTGCAGAAGCAGTTCCCGAACACCGAGTTCCGGCAGGCGGCGACCCGCGAGGAAGCGGCCGCGATCAGCGCCGCCATGCAGGCGTCGGTCTCAAGCGGCGCAGCCCAGGGTGCAAGAATAGACGGAGTCGACGTGGCCGGAAAGACGGGCACGGCGGAGAACGGCGACACGGCCCCTTACACGCTGTGGTTCACCGGCTTCGCGCCCGCTTCGAACCCGGAGATCGCCGTTGCGGTCGTCGTCGAAGACGGCGGTGGGCAGGGACAGTCCGGATCCGGTGACACGATTGCGTCACCGATTGCGAAGAAGGTCATGGAGGCGGTGCTGAACAGATGAGGCCGACGCAGGGTGTGCATTTCGGCGGCCGGTACGAGCTGCAGTCTCGGATCGCGATCGGCGGCATGGGCGAGGTGTGGGAGGCGACCGACCACGTCATCGGACGGACCGTCGCGATCAAGATCCTCAAGGACGAGTACATGGGGGACCCGGGCTTCCTCGAGCGCTTCCGCGCCGAGGCCCGGCACGCCGCGCTCGTGAACCACGAGGGCATCGCCAGCGTCTTCGACTACGGCGAGGAGAACGGCTCCGCCTACCTCGTCATGGAGCTCGTGCCCGGCGAGGCGCTATCGACCATCATCGAGCGCGAGGGCGCCCTCAGCGCCGACAAGACTCTGGACATCGTCGCGCAGACCGCGTCGGCGCTGCAGGCCGCGCACGCCGCCGGCCTGGTGCACCGCGACATCAAGCCCGGCAACCTGCTCATCACCCCCGACGGCCGCGTCAAGATCACCGACTTCGGCATCGCCCGCATCGCCGACCAGGTGCCGCTCACCGCCACCGGTCAGGTCATGGGCACCGTGCAGTACCTCTCGCCCGAGCAGGCGTCGGGGCACGCCGCCTCGCCGGCCACGGACATCTACTCGCTGGGCATCGTCGCGTACGAGTGCCTGGCCGGAAAGCGCCCCTTCACGGGCGAGTCGCAGGTCGCGATCGCGATGGCGCAGATCAACGACACCCCGCCGCCGCTGCCGGCCACGGTGCCGCAGCCGGTGCAGAACCTCGTGATGGCGATGATCGCGAAGAAGCCGGCCGACCGGCCGAGCTCCGCCGCCACCGTCGCCCGGGCCGCGCAGGCGCTGCGCCGCGGCGACCTGAACTCCGCCGCGATCGCGGTGCCCGCGGTGATCGCGGGTGTCGTGGGCGGGGCCGCGGCGGCGTCCGGCGACGACGCGATGACGCAGATCCTGGGGGCGACCCAGGGTGCCACCACGATCATGCCGACCACGGCGCAGATCCCGACCGAGGCCGAGCAGGCGCCGGAGAAGAAGAAGCGCAGCCCGTGGACGTGGCCGCTGATCGCGCTCATCGTGCTGCTGCTGATCGTGCTGGGCGGCACGTTGTGGGCGCTCCTGGCGAACCAGAAGGCCCCGGCTCCTGGACCCTCGACGGCGTCCTCGGCACCGGTCGTCACGCCGACGAAGACCACACCCGCACCGACGCCCCGGGTCGACGTCGACGCGCTCGGCCTCGTCGGCCTGACCTGCAGCGACGCCACCGCGAAGGCCACGGCCGCGGGTCTGCAGGCCACCTGCGCGGCCGGCGATCCCGCGCCGGCCGCCGACCAGGTCGGCAAGGTGTACAAGGTCAACCCGACGGGCACGGTGCCGCAGGGCTCGTCGATCGCGCTCACGGCGTACGCCGATCGCACGCAGCCGCCGAAGCCGGGATCCGCGCCGACCTTCTCCGGCGAGATGGTCGCCGGAGGCACGATCACGGTCTCCTGGGGAGCCGATTACGTGTGCCCCAACGGCACGTCCATCACCGGCTACATCGTCACCATCGACGGCGGGTCGTTCATGTCCGGCGGGCCCGAGTTCCCGGCGGGGACCACGAGAACCGAGGTGCGGCTCAGCCAGAGCGGCGACTTCACCGCGAAGTACTCGGTGCGGTGCGGCGACCAGCAGAGCCCCGACTCGGATGCGCGCACCGCGCAGATCCAGTCGCTTCCGACACCGCCGGTGTCCACACCGCCCGTGCCCTGAGCACCCGGGTACGCAGCAGAATCACGAGAACGAGGGGGGTCCTCCGTGACGACGACCACGCGCGTCATGGCCGGTCGCTACCGGGTCGATGACCTCATCGGCCGGGGCGGCATGGCCCAGGTGTACCGGGGGTACGACCTGACGCTCGGCCGCGAGGTCGCCATCAAGATCCTGGACCGGGAGCTCGCGCGCGACACGGCGTTCCGCACCCGGTTCCGGATGGAGGCGCAGGCGGCGTCGCGCATGTCGCACCCGTCGATCGTGCGCGTGTTCGACGCGGGGGAGGACGCCACGCCCGCGGCCGGCGGCAGCACCGCCGAGCCCGTGCCGTTCATCGTGATGGAGCTGGTGCAGGGCGAGCTGCTGAAGGACGTCATCGCCCGCGGCCCGGTGCCGACCGCCGACGCCGTGCGCTACGCCGACGGGATCCTCGAGGCGCTCGAGTACTCGCACCGGGCGGGCGTCGTGCACCGCGACATCAAGCCGGGCAACGTGAAGATCACGCCCGGCGGCACTGTGAAGGTGATGGACTTCGGCATCGCCCGCGCGGTGTCCGACTCGTCGTCCACGGTCGCCGAGACCACCCAGATCATCGGCACCGCCGCCTACTTCTCGCCCGAGCAGGCCAAGGGCGAGCAGGTCGACGCCCGCACCGACCTCTACTCCACCGGTGTCGTGCTGTACGAGATGCTCGCGGGACGCCAGCCGTTCCGCGGGGAGTCCCCCGTCGCCGTCGCCTACCAGCACGTGAGCGAGACCCCGCAGCCGCCGAGCGAGGTGCACGATGAGGAGCACTCCGCCGCCGAGCTCGAGCGCATCCGCGCTCTCGAGCCGATCGTGCTGCGCGCGATGGCGAAGGATCCGTTCCAGCGCTTCCCCGACGCGGCCTCGTTCCGCACCGCGCTCGACAACGCGGTGACCGGCGCGGCGCCCACGAAGAAGCAGCTCTCCTCGCTCACCAGCGAGCTGTACGGTCCCAGCCCCCGGCACGCGCAGGAGACCGCGCGCACGCTGCGCCAGCTCTCCTCCGACACCACCATGACGCGCACCCAGTCCGGACCGCCGGTCGCCTGGGTGTGGGCCGGCATCGCGCTGCTCGTGGTGCTGCTGGCCTCGGTGCTGATCTGGGTGCTGGCGATCAAGCCGACCACCGACGTGCCGGGCGCAGGCCGCACCGTGCCGAACGTGGTCGGTCAGAGCTACGACGCCGCGGTGGCGATGCTCGACAAGAACGATCTGCGCGCGATCCGCATCGAGCAGGCCGATGCGACGGTCGACAAGGGCAAGGTGATCAGCACGGATCCGGCGGCCGGCAGCAGCATGGACAAGGGCCAGTCCGTCACGGTCTACGTCTCCTCGGGTGCCGCAGAGATCGCGGTCCCGACGCTCGAGGGCCTCAGCGCCTCGGCCGCCAAGGATGCCCTGACGAAGGCCGGCCTGCAGCTCGGCTCGGTCACCCAGAAGAACGATCCGCGCACCCAGCACGACACCGTGCTGTCCGCGAGCGTGCCGGCCGGCACGAAGGTCGCGCCGGGCACCGTGGTCGATCTCGTCGTGGCCAGCGGCGTGGTGACGGTCAACGACCTCACCGGCTGGACCCTGGACGCGGCGACGCAGGCGCTCCAGGAGCTGGGACTGACCGCGAACCCGGTGGAGAACCCCGGCTGCAAGGCCACGGATCCGAAGAAGGTCGCCTCCATGTCCGTGGCACCCGGAGACGTGCCCGTGCAGTCGACGATCGACCTCAGCTACTGCACCGGCAAGTGACCCGGTCGTCAGGTCGCCGTCGGCGCCGGCTCGATGCTCACGTCACCGGGTGAGATCAGCGGACTCACCCAGGGGAACACCCAGAACATCAGCGCGTACAGCACGGCGGCGAGCAGGACGAGCAGGATGAGCAGCCGCACCCACCAGGGTCCGGGAAGGATGCGCCACAGCGCCGCGTACATCAGCCCACCGCCTTCAGCGAGGCCGGGGCGCCGAGAGCCCGCGGCTGGAAGCCCTCGAACACCCCGTAGGCCACGATGCGCTCGGCCAGGGAGTACAGCGGCGAGCACGCGGTCAGCGTGATGTAGCGACCGCCGGCGGGCGCGTCGGGCATCTGCGGCACGGGATCCAGCACGTCGACGCTGTCGGGGGTGACGTATTCGAGCGTCCGGAACCGGTAGGTGTACCAGCCCTGCTCGGTCTCGATCACGATGGCGTCGTTCAGGCGCAGCCGGTCGAGCTGGTTGAACGGCTTGCCCCACGTCGTGCGGTGCGCGGCCATCGACAGGTTGCCGACCTGCCCCGGCATCCCCGAGTTCGGGTAGACGCCGATCCAGCCGTGGTCGAGCGTGTCCGCTCGGGTGACGCCGCCCGCGATCGTCACCGCGTAGTCCGCCCCGAACCGGGGCACCCGCAGTACGGCCCCCCAGGGCACGCCGTCCTCGGGTGCCGTCATCTTCGGCGGCGCGTACCGCGGCTGCGCGGCGTCGACGCCGCTGCCGTCGTCGAGCACGGGCGGCAGCGCAGGCGCGGAGGCTCTCGCCCACTCCTGGGTGAGCTGGTGCCCCTTGTCGTTGGCCTCGGCGCTCATGATCAGATCGCCGATCCACATCTGCCACGCCACATAGAGCAGCACCACGACGCCCGCCGTGAGCAGCAGCTCGCCGAGCACGCCCGCGGGCGTCGCCCTGCGCGGCGGGCGTCGGCCGGTGCGACGGGCGGAGGATCGCGTCGCGTCGGTCATGTCGCGATCCTACTCAGCCGAGCTCTCTCTCCGTCCCGCTGTGCGATGCGGCCGTTTGGGTAGACTGTGCGCATGGCACGATCCCGCAAGACCGAAGAGGCCGTCGTCGAGAAGGTCGACGGCGACGCCGCCCCCAATGCCGTCTGGTTCAAGCCCGTCATGGTGGGCTTCATGCTGCTGGGCCTCGCCTGGATCCTGGTCTTCTACATCACGGGCATGCAGTACCCGATCCCGGGCCTGCAGTCCTGGAACCTGCTGATCGGCCTCGGCATCGCGCTGATCGGCTTCCTCATGACGACGCGCTGGCGCTGACGCCGCCGCACCCTTTCACCAGAGACGCCTCCGCTCGCGCGGGGGCGTTTCTGCATTCCGGACCTTTCGCGGACCTTGAGCGTCCGAAGCCGATTCCGCAGGGTTGTCCACGGATCCAGAGGGTTATCCACATTCTGGGGATGGATATGCACACCCGCTCCCCGGAGTTATCCACAGTTCTATCCCCACCTGGGGAGAATTACACCGGTGTTATTCACATCCCGGGGAGACGACGAAGGCCCCCGCCCGAGGGCGAGGGCCATGCGCTCCGAGTCGTCAGTGACCGGCCGTGATGATCAGCGGCGGCACGATCGCGACCACGACGAGCAGCACCAGCACGAGCGCCGCGACCAGCCCGACCCACCAGAACCGCGCGCTGCGACGTCGGGCTGCATTGATGTAGACGAGGGCGACCAGGGCTCCCACCACGAGCCCGCCGAGGTGCGCCTCCCAGGCGATCCCCGTGACGAAGAGCCCGTAGGCGAAGTTGATCACGAGCACGACGAGGATCCCGACCACGTTCGCACCGAGGTGCCGGCCGATGATGAGCAGCGCCGCCATCAGCCCGAAGATCGCGCCCGAGGCGCCGACCGTGGGCTGCCCGGGCGCGATGAGGGCCATGGCGACGGATCCGCCCAGTCCGCTCACGAGATACAGTGTGAGGAACTTCGCCCGACCCAGCAGAGGCTCGAGCTGCTGCCCGAGCATCCACAGGGCCAGCATGTTCAGGCCGAGATGCAGGATGCCGCCGTGCACGAGCAGCACGGTCAGCATCCGCCAGGGTTCGAACGGGAGCCCTGACAGCGCCGGGTACAGGTAGGCCCCGGCGAACTGCAGCGCCAGGGTGATCGACCCTCCGATGCCCGGCACCATCTGCAGCAGGCTCACCGCCGAGGTGAGTCCGAGGATCGCGTAGGTTGCGATCGGGCGCCCGCCGACCGCGGTCATGGATCGCGCGCCCCAGCGCCGCTCGGCCCGGCGCTGGGCCGGGGTGCGGCTGCGCCGCTGCTCCTGCATGCACTCGGGGCAGATCACCCCGACCGGCGCCTGCGTCTGACACTCCGGGCAGATCGTGCGCATGCACCGCTGACACATCACGAAGCTCTGCCGTCCGGGGTGCCGGTAGCAGAAGTTGTCGGGATTCGCGTGGAACTCCGGGGTCGTCATCGGTGCGCTCCGGAGTCCACGTCGACGGGATCGGTGATCAGGATCGGCCGCGATCAGTTCTCGACGATGTCGACGGAGTGCAGCACCACGTCCTCGACGGGGCGGTCGCCCGCGCCCGTGCGCACCGACGCGATCTCGTCCACGACGGCCTTGGACGCGTCGTCGGCGACCTCGCCGAAGATCGTGTGCTTGCCCTGCAGCCACGGGGTGGGGTCGGTCGTGATGAAGAACTGCGAGCCGTTGGTGCCCTCGACCTGGCCGGTGATGGCGTTGCGGCGCAGGCCGGCGTTGGCCATCGCGAGCACGTAGGGCTCGTTGAAGTTCAGTTCGCCGTGGATCTCGTCGTTGAACGTGTAGCCGGGTCCGCCGACACCCTGGCCGAGCGGGTCGCCGCCCTGGATCATGAAGTTCGGGATGATCCGGTGGAAGATGACGTCCTTGTACAGGGGTCCCTCGCCCGGCTTGCCGGTGGCGGGGTGGGTCCAGGATCCGGTGCCGTCGGAGAGGCCGACGAAGTTCTTCACCGTGCGGGGTGCGTGGTCGCCGTAGAGGTTGACGACGATGTCTCCGTGGTTGGTGTGCAGGGTGGCGACGTGAGTGGCGTGAGGCATGGATCCATTCTCGCATCGGAACCCCGGCACCTTCCGATTCCCCTGTGAACTCTCGGACGCACACCCGCCGCACAGGAGCATCTCTGGCAAGATGGGGAGTCCGAACCCCGTTTCGATTGGGAGGGCATCGTGAGCCTGAGCCGCAAGCGTCAGAAGGAACTCCGCAAGCTGCAGAGCGAGGCCGCCAAGCTGTGGGCCGCCCAGCAGGTCGTCGCCGGGGATGCGGCGAGCTTCGCCCGCGAGGCCGGCCGCCAGCTCGACAACTTCCGTCGTGAGCAGGTCGTCCCTGCCGTGCAGGACGTGTACGAGCACCGCGTGGCCCCCGTCGTCGACAAGGGCATCAAGATCTCCCGCGACGTCGTCGACCACAAGGTCGTCCCCGCGATCGGCGGAGTCGTCGGCACCGCCCTCACCGCGTGGGACATCGCCAACGCCAAGCGCACCGGAACCCCGTACACCCCGCGCACCCTGGTCGCGCCGGCCGCCCGCAAGAGCGGTCCCGGGATCGGCAGCGTGATCGCGATCATCCTGGGCGCCGCCGCGGCGGTCGGCGTGCTGGTCGCCGCCTGGCAGGCACTGCGCGCCGACGACGAGCTCTGGGTCGCGGACGACCCGCTGAACGCCCCCGAGGCGTGAGCACCGCCGTCCCCGAGCCGGCCGAGGGGCCGGCCGACGTCGAGGGCCCTGAGCCCGCCGCGGTCCCTGAGCCTGTCGAAGGGCCGCACGCCCGCGTGCGCGACGCCGCCGCCGAGCGCGGCCTCGACATCGAGATCCGTCAGCGCCCCGCGGCCCGCAGCCTGCATGAGGCTGCGGCCCTGCTCGGACTGGATCCCTCCGGCATCGTCAAGACCCTGGTGGTCAAACGCAGCGACGACACCTTCCTGTTCGCGCTGATCCCGGGCGGGCGCAAGATCTCCTGGCCGAAGCTGCGCGCGCTGGTCGGGGTGAACCGGCTGAAGCTCCCGGATCCGGAGGCGGCCCTCGCCGCGACCGGATACGAGCGCGGAACCATCGTCCCGATCGGCAGCACGACGGCCTGGCCGGTCTACGCCGACGAGTCCATCCGCGGGCACCGCATCGCGATGGGCGCCGGCTCCCACGGGTACAGCCTGTTCGTCGATGCCGACGCTCTGATCGACGCATACGACGCGACCGTCGCGGATATCTCCGAGCCCGAGTAGGTCGACGCCTCGCGGATCCGGCGTCAGCCGAGCAGACCGGCCATGCCCAGGGCGATGTCGACGAGCCGGACGCGCTGGAGGCCGCCGATCTCGTCCAGGCGGTACCAGGCCGCCATGTCCGTGGAGCCGTTCTTCTCGAACCGCAGCCGTCCGCCGGTGATGCGCGCGCGGTACACGATCCGCAGGGTGTGCAGCGGATCCGTCGCTCCGGGCGTCACCCGGCGTCGAGGCGGGATCACCCGGGAGTGGATCCCGAGCAGATCCTCGATGACGACCTTGTAGCCGGTCTCCTCGTGCACTTCGCGCCGTGCTGCGACCTGCGGATCCTCACCGGGCTCGAGCCCGCCGCCGGGCATGGTCCACGACACCCGCCGGCCCTCGGTCCACCGCGCCAGCAGCACACGGTCGGCGTCGTCGACGATGACCGCGTATGCCGCCACGCGCATGTCCATGAGTCACACCCTAGGCGGTGCACGGCGGTATGGCGCCGTCGGGCCGGGATCCGGGCGATCCGATCGATCAGTTCTGAAGAAGCGCGGCCGACCGCCCGTTCCTAGGCTGGTGAACGTCCCGGAGGACCGGGGCGATCGAACTGAGGATGACATGACCGAGACCACCGCGCCCGTGCTGAGCGACTTCGAACGCGCCGCCGTCAAGGAGGCCGCGAAGGAGAGCCGCACCCGTGCCGCACGCAAGAAGGCGAGCCCCGAGGAGCTGCGCGCCGCCGGCGAGACCGACGTGCGGGCGAAGATCGCCGAGATGGACGATGAGGACGGCCCCCTCGCCACCGCCCTGGCCCGGCTGGTCGCCGAGAACGCGCCGCACCTCGTGCCCAAGACGTACTACGGCATGCCCGCCTGGGCCAACGCCGCCGGCAAGGTCGTGTGCTTCTTCAAGCCCAAGGCGAAGTTCAAGGTGCGCTACGCCACGTTCGAGTTCGAGTGGCCCGCGCAGCTCGACGACGGCACGGTGTGGCCCGTCTCGTACGCGGTGACGGCGCTCACGCCCGCCGACCTCGCCTTCCTCGGCGAGCGCATCCGCACCGCCGCGCCCGCCGAGTGACGGGTGTTCCGTTCGTTCAGGTCGCACTTTCTGCGCCACCGGCTCCCGGGTGCAGCAGAAAGTGCGACCTGAACGACCGGATCCGGCCTGATCGGATCCGGATCCTTCACTCGCCCCTCAGGTGAGCGGCGGTGAGCTCGGCCATCTCCTCGTCGCTGAGTTCGTCCATGCCGCGCGACTCGCGGCGGTCGGAGCGGATCCACCGCATCATCAGGATGACGAGGATCGGCACGTCGACGATCTCGGCGATGAACCACAGCAGGTCTCCGGAGAGCTGCTGATCGCGCAGCGGGTTCGGGAACCACAGCGGCATCGCCCCGGACGCTGCCCCCGCACGGTCGAACACGACCGTGCCCAGGCGCAGCAGCACGCCCGGGATCGCGTCGAGCACGAGCTCCACGAACGCGAAGAGGAACTCGGCCACGATGAACAGGCTCGTGCGGGCGACCGTGTGCGCCGCCATCGGCAGCACCATCAGCAGCCCCAGCACGGGAACGACCGCGGAGATCGCCCCCTGCGCGACGGGGGAGAACCGCAGCGCCGCCGCGAGCGGGGTGAAGAAGACGGCGAACACGAGGCACGTGAACACCGGCGCCATGATCGCGTTGCCGAAGAACTTCGCGATCCACGATCGCAGGAAGCCGTTCATGAGCGCCCGCGGGCGCGCCGAGAGCACGGTGCGGGCGAGCGACACCGGCTTCCCCAGCGTCACGAGCATCGGCACGACGAAGAGCAGCAGGGCGATCCGGGTGGTGAACGCCCAGCGGAGTTCCGCGCTCCACGCTCCGAGGAAGCCGAACGACACCCACGCGTATGAGCCGAGGCCCAGCAGCAGATACATCAGCGTCAGCCGCAACGGCCAGCGGTGCCCGCGCCGGCGCAGCGCGATGACGCCGCTGAGGTAGAGCGCGGCGGCGACCAGCAGCACGACGAGCGCGGTGGGATCCAGGCTCCAGGTGCGGAGGAAGACGGGGACGGGAGGCGTGGCGGGCTCCGATCTGCAGATGCGGCCGCCGTGAGGCTACGCCCGGCGACTATGCGCGAGGTGGGATGCGCGACGACGGGATCCGGTCCGACCCGTCTTGACCGCCGGTGAACTCTCGCCGTCGAGTGGGCGAAACCCGCTGTCCCTGCACACAGAGCGCGGGATGCTGACCATCATGAGCGCCGAAGTGCTGATCCTCGTCCTGGTGGTCGTCACCGCCCTCGGCTTCGACTTCACCAACGGCTTCCACGACACCGGCAACGCCATGGCGACCTCCATCGCCACCGGCGCCCTCAAGCCCAAGGTCGCCGTCGCGCTCTCGGCGATCCTCAACCTCGTCGGCGCCTTCCTCTCGGTCGAAGTCGCCGCCACCATCACGAAGGACGTGCTGACCATCCAGGGTCCCCACGGCGACCTCGTGCCCGGACTCAACCCGGAGTCCGCGATGATCATCATCTTCGCGGGTCTCGTCGGCGGCATCCTGTGGAACCTCCTCACCTGGCTGCTGGGCCTGCCGTCCAGCTCCTCGCACGCGCTGTTCGGCGGTCTCATCGGCGCGGGCATCGCCGGCGCCGCCACCGTCAACTGGGCCGGCATCCTCGGGAAGATCATCGTGCCCGCTGTGCTCTCGCCGGTCATCGCCGGGGTGGTCGCCGCGGTCGCCACCTGGTTCGTGTACCGGCTCACCCGCACCGTGCACGCCAAGCACCGCGAGGCCGGGTTCCGCTGGGGCCAGATCGGCACCGCGTCGCTCGTCTCGCTCGCGCACGGCACCGGCGATGCGCAGAAGACCATGGGCGTGATCGCCCTCGCCCTCATCGCGCACGGCAGTCTCACCGGAGAGCAGATCCTCACCGAGGGCCTGCCGATCTGGATCATCGTGACCTGCGGCGCGGCGATCGCGCTGGGCACCTACCTCGGCGGCTGGCGGATCATCCGCACGCTCGGCAAGGGACTGGTCGAGATCGAGTCGCCGCAGGGGCTCGCGGCCGAGGCGTCGTCGGCGGCGATCATCCTGACCTCCAGCTCCATGGGCATGGCCCTGTCGACCACGCACGTCGCGACCGGATCCATCCTCGGATCCGGGGTGGGCCGGCCGGGCGCGCGGGTGCGCTGGGGCATCGCGGGTCGCATGGTCACCGCGTGGCTGATCACGATGCCCGCCGCCGGCGTGGTCGGTGCGCTCTGCTTCTTCCTCGCGCACGGCATCGGCGGGCTTGCCGGCGCCCTCACCGTGTTCGTGCTGCTGGTCGCGGCGGCGACGCTGATGTACCTGCGCAGCCGCCGTCAGAAGGTCGATCACCGCAACGTCAACGCCGACTGGGACGGCAGAGTCGTCCCGAGCACCGCCTCGCAGGGCGCGGCGGCCTGAACCGAAGGACGGAAGAGATGAACTTCGACATCGCGCAGATGGCGATCTCCGCCGGCCGCGTGCTGCTGGTCGGCCTGCTGTTCGGCGCCGGCCTGCCCGCGCTGTTCGCGATCGGCATGCGGCTGCAGTCGGCCGGAACCGGAGAGGTCGAGGGCGAAGCGCCCGGAACTCGACGCCCGCTGCTCACCGCGGCCGGGTGGATCCTCTTCGCCATCGTCATCGCGGCGGTGCTCGCCGGGGTGCTCTTCATCACCCGGCTGAGCATCTACCACTACTTCGGCATCTCCCTGTTCGGGGCGGGCAAGTGAACGGCAACGTCCTCACCCGCGTGCTCGATTGGCTGCGCGCCGGCTACCCCGAGGGCGTGCCGCCGAAGGACTACTCGCCGCTGCTCGCTCTGCTGCAGCGCACCCTGACCACGGAGGAGCTCGCCGCGGTGGTGTCCGCACTCGCGCAGCAGGAGACGGATCCGGTGCGCGTCTCGCAGATCCGAGCGGCCATCGCCGACGTCACCTCGGCCACCCCCGGCGAAGACGAGGTGCGCCGGGTCGCCGCACACCTGGCCGAGCGCGGTGTGCCGCTGAGCACGAAGGCGCAGCGGATCGCCGGGGATCGCCGCGTCCTCGCCGAGGCCGAATCCCCGGCGGCCGCGTCCGGGAACGTCGGGTCCGAGGCCGTCGACGCGGCCGATTCCGTCGGCACCGGCTCGGCCGACACCGACCCGAACCCGATCGCCCAGGCGCTGCGCTGGCTGGGCGCCGGCTA
Organism: Microbacterium xylanilyticum; assembly: GCF_054654695.1. NCBI lineage: Bacteria > Bacillati > Actinomycetota > Actinomycetes > Micrococcales > Microbacteriaceae > Microbacterium > Microbacterium xylanilyticum. The sequence goes on along the minus strand of NZ_BAAIEN010000002.1, from coordinate 3,989,376 downwards.
CCCCGACGGCATCCCCGCCCACGACCGGGTGCCCATCCTCGCGCTGCTGCGCCGCCGCCTCACCGACGACGAGGTGCAGGAGGTGTGCGAGGCGGTGGCGGCGCAGAGCGGTGCGGATCCCGAGGTCTCCGTCGTCGACGCTCAGGTGCTCATGATGAAGGTGCTCGGCGAGCTGCCCGGCGATGACGATGTGGAGCGCGTGCGCGCCCGCCTCGAGGAGTCGGGCTTCACGCTGAGCTGACCATCCGTTCCCTGAGCGACCCCCGGTCCCCGAGCCCGTCGAAGGGCCCGGATCCGCGAGCCGACCTCCGGTCCCTGAGCCTTTCGAAGGGCCCGGGATCCCCCGAGCCGACCTCCGGTCTCTGAGCTCGTCGAAGGGTCCGCATCCCCGAGCGGATCGTCCATCGAGGATCGGCTCGGGAGGCATCGGAGAAGACGAATCCTCCCTCCTCCGCCCCGGGCGCGGCGGTTCATCTCGATCTCGGAATATGTCCCGCCGCGGGCCTGGCGCACCGCGCCGAACGACACGTAGCGTGGAGGGGTGAGCACCCCGTTCCCCGCCTCCGTGTACGCCGCCCGCCTCGACCGCGCCCGCGCGCTGACCGCCGACGCGGGGCTCGACGCGATCGTGGTCGGACCGGGCCCGGACCTGACGTACCTCGCCGGTGTCGAGGGAGACACCATCGAGCGGCTCACGGCGCTCGTGATCCCCGCGACCGGCGAGCCGACCGTCGTCGTCCCGCGCATGGAGCTCGCCAAAGTGCGCGACACCGCCGTGGGCGCGCTCGGACTCGTGGTGGCCGACTGGGTGGACGGCGAGGATCCGTACGCCCTGGTCACCGCGGCGATGGGCGGCGCCGTGGCCCGCTTCGGCGTCGCGGATGCGCTGCCGGCGCTGCATGTGGTGCCGCTGACGGAGCGCCTGGGGGCGCGCCCCGAGCTCGCGACGCCCGTGCTGCGCGAGAGCCGGATGATCAAGGACGCGGCCGAGGTCGCCGAGCTGCGGCGCGCGGGCGACGCGATCGACGCGGTGCACCGCCGGGTGCCCGGCCTGCTGCGCGCGGGCCGCACCGAACGCGAGGTCGCGGCCGACATCGCGGCAGCGCTGGTGGAGGAGGGGCACCGCACGGTCGAGTTCGTGATCGTCGCCTCCGGGCCGAACGGCGCGGATCCGCACCACGAAGTCTCCGACCGGGTGATCCAGGACGGCGACGTCGTGGTGGTGGACATCGGCGGCGCGGTGCCGAGCGGCTACAACTCCGACAGCACCCGCACCTACGCCGTCGGCACGCCGGACCCCGAGATCGCACGCCGGATCGCCGTGCTCCTGCGCGCCCAGCAGGCGGCCGTCGACGCGGTGCGCCCCGGGGTCACCGCAGAGCAGGTCGACGCCGCGGCCCGCGACGTGCTCGCCGCAGAGGGCCTGGCCGAAGCATTCCTGCACCGCACCGGCCACGGCATCGGCGTGACCACGCACGAGGAGCCGTACATCGCGCCCGGCAACACGCTGCCGCTGCGCGAGGGCATGGCGTTCAGCATCGAACCCGGCATCTACTTCCCCGGCGAGTGGGGCGCCCGGATCGAGGACATCGTCGTCGTGACCGCCGACGGCTGCACGAACCTGAACACGACCCCGCACGAGCTGACCCCCGCAGGATCCTGACAGCGCCGCCGACAGCCCCTTGTCGCTCGCCGACCGAGCACGCTGTCCCGGTCGGCAGAACCAATGGCGGGGTCTTCACCTCATGCCCCTCAGGGTGAGCACATGACGGCAGAGCGGACCAGGATCCCTTCACGCGTTCTGGTCGCAACAGGAGCCGCTCTCACGCTCCTGGGGATCTCGGGCTGCGCGGCGGGGAGCGTCACAGCGGACGAAAGCTCCTCTGCGCGACCGTCCGTGACAACGACGTCGCCCGCACCGAGTCCGACGGCCACTCCTGCAGCGACCGACAAGGTCGCCTGCGACACCTACTCGGACATGCTGACCATCCTGCACAACACCGACTACTCCTTCTACCGCGGTGCGATCAGCCCGCAGGAGCGAACCGGCTGATACTCCCTCGCCTTCCGCGTCATAGGACGCGCGCCTGTCGTCGGCGACGGACCGGTCGCCAAGGCGCTGGCGGCGCTGCAGGCGATCCAACCCCCGATGCAGGCCGATTCGACAACCCAGGATCCCACGAGCGTCGCCTGGGGCGAGGCCTCGCTGGCGCTGGCCGCGGCATGCCAGGCCGAGGGCTTCCCGACCGGGTCTCAAGGCTTCGTCGGAGGCTGACCCGACACGCACGCCCCATCCAGGCACATCGCGGAGAACGCCGCCCCGCCATGGGTCTCCCGGTGCGGGCGCAGGGGGCAGGCCCGCACCGGGAAGTCGATGTCGCCCTCAGCGCACCCGGTCGAGCGCCTCGGGGATCTCCGCGCGCCAGGACGCCGGCGCCTCCGACGCGGGAGCCGCGGGCAGCACGCCCTCGCCGTCGGGGTGCGGGATGGCGTCGAGCAGCGCCTCCGTGTAGGGGTGCACGGGGTTCGCCCACACCGCCGGGGTCGCGCCCGACTCCACGATGCGACCGCGGTACATCACGGCGACGCGGTCGGCCATGAGCCGCACCACGGACAGATCGTGCGAGATGAACAGCATCGCCGCACCCGAGGCCACGCAGAGCTCGCGCATCATCGCCGCGACCGACGCCTGCGCCGACGCGTCGAGCGCGGAGATCGGCTCGTCGGCGACGATGAGGTCGGGCTTCGCGGCGAGCGCGCGGGCGATCGCGACGCGCTGCCGCTGACCCCCGGAGAGCTGGTACGGGTAGCGGCTCTCCAGCGCGGGGGAGAGGCCGACCGCCTTCAGCCAGTGCGCGGGCGCCTCGGTGTCCGCACCGCGGGCGCGGGCCGCCCGGGATCCCTCCGCGATCTGCTGCGCCACGCGGATCCGCGGGTTCAGCGACGAGTTCGGATCCTGGAACACCATCTGGATGGCGGTGAGCTCCTTCGGCCGCGTGCGCAGTCCGAGCGGCTGCACGGGGCGATCGCGGTACCGCACCGTGCCGCCGGCCGGCTTCTCCATGCCGATCACGGCGCGGGCGGTCGACGACTTGCCGCAGCCGCTCTCGCCGACCAGGGCGAGCACCTCGCCGGCCGCGATGTCGAACGAGACGCCGTCGACGGCGCGGAACGCCGTGCGTCCGCCGTACTCGACGACGAGGGAGTCGACGTGCAGCACCGGCTTCTGATCGCTCATCGGTTCTCCTCGGAGGCTTCGGGGGACGGTGCGCCCTTCGTCTCGTCGCTGCGCTCCTCGCTCAGGGACCGGAGAGCGGGGCCGGGATCGCTGCGCTCGGCAGCCGCTCCGTCCACGAGCGAGTCCTGCGCGTCGGGCATGGCGTCGAGCAGCTCGCGCGTGTACGGATGCTGCGGATTCTGGAAGATCTGCTGGCGGGATCCGGACTCGACGATGAGCCCGCCGCGCATGACGGCCACCTCGTCGGCGATCGCGCTCATCACGCCGAGGTCGTGGGTCACGAGCAGCACCGCCAGGTCGCGTTCGGTGGCGAGGTCGCGCAGCAGGTGCAGGATGCCCGCCTGCACGGTCACGTCGAGCGCCGTGGTCGGCTCGTCGGCGAGCAGCACCTCGGGCTCGCAGGCCAGCGCGATCGCGATGGCGATGCGCTGCCGCTGCCCGCCCGAGAACTGGTGCGGGTACTTGTGCAGCGCCTCCTCCGGGTTCGGCACCCGGACCAGGGCGAGCAGCTCGGCGGCGCGCGTGCGGGCCTCGGCGCGGGAGAGCCCGAGGTGGGCGCGCATGCCGTCGGCCAGCTGGGATCCGACGGTGATCTGCGGGTGCAGGCTCGCAGAGGGATCCTGGAACACCATCCCCACGCGCCGGCCCCGCACGGTCCGGTAGGCCTTCGCCCCCATGCCGACGAGCTCGGTGTCTTCGCCGAGGACGATGGATCCGGATGCGGCGCCGCCCGCGGGGAGCAGGCCCAGGATCGCCATCGCCGTCATGCTCTTCCCGGATCCGGACTCTCCGGCGAGGCCCTGGATCCGACCGGGGACGAGGTCGAGTGAGATGCCCTTGACCACCTCGGTGCGGTTGCGCTTGCTCTGGCCGAGCTCGACCCGCAGGTCACGGATCGCGAGTGCGGTGGTCACTTCGGCTCCCTCCGGTCGCTCAGTGCGGCGGTCATCGCGCCACCTCCCCGGTCGCGGCCGCGGCCGACACGGCGGTGGGCGCCTCGGCCTCGCGCTCGCGCGCGGCGAGCGGGTCGAGGGCGTCGCGCAGCGAGTCGCCGATGAAGTTGAACGCCATCACGATGCTGAGGATCGCAAGTCCCGGGAACAGTCCGAGCCACCACGCCGAGGTGTTCTGCATGGCCGCCGCGATCATCGTGCCCCACTCGGGCGTGGGCGGCTGCGCGCCGAGCCCGAGGAACGACAGCCCGGACAGCAGCAGGATCGCGGTGCCGATGTCGAGGGAGGCGAGCACGAGCACGGGGCCGGCGATGTTCGGCAGCACGTCGCGCACGAGGGAGCGCAGCGGGGAGGATCCGAGCAGCCGGCCGGCGATGACGTAGTTCTGCGTGCGCAGACCCAGCACCAGTGACCGGGTGATGCGCGCGTACGGCGGCCAGGCCACGATGATGCCCGCGATCACGGCGTTCATGATGGACGGTCCGAGCGACGCGGCGATGACCATGGCGAGGATCACGGTCGGGAACGCCATGACCATGTCGGTGATGCGCATGAGCACCTCGTCGACCCAGCCGCCGAGGTACCCGGCGAGCGCGCCCACGATCGTGCCGACGATCATCGCGCAGACCACGAGCATGAGCGCGAGGGGGATCGTGGCCTGGGCGCCGAGCAGCAGCCGGGAGAAGACGTCGCGGCCGTTGACGTCAGTGCCCATGATCGCCTCGCCGCTGGGCGCGGCCAGGCGGGGCAGGTCCTGGGCGAGCGGGTCGTACGGGGCGATCCACGGGGCGAGGATCGCGACGACGATCCATGCGAGCGCGATCACGGTGCCCACCAGGGCGAGCGGCGTGCGCCAGGCGCGGGGCAGCCAGGGGCGCCGGCGCTTCGGGGCGATGGTCTCGGGGACGACGAGGTTCACGACAGCCTCACTCGCGGGTCCAGCACGCCGTAGAGCACGTCGACGACGAGGTTGATGACGAGGTAGATCACGCCGACGACGAGACCGACGCCGGTGACGGCGAGCAGGTCGAGGTTCTTCGAAGCGTTGTAGGCGTAGGTGCCGAGCCCCGGCCAGGCGAAGACGGCTTCGACGAGCACGGTGCCCGAGAGCAGGCTGCCGAACGCGATGCCGACGAGGGTGAGGATGGGCAGCGCCGCACCGCGCAGCACGTAGCCGATGACGACCCGCCGGCCGCTCAGCCCCTTGGCGCGGGCTGCGCGGGCGTAGTCCATGTCCAGCACCTCGAGCACGCTCGTGCGCACGAACCGGGTGAGGGTCGCAATCGTGAACAGGCTCAGCACGAGCACCGGCAGGGCGAGGTGGCCGGCCGCGTCGAAGAAGCCGACGGAGTCGCCGTTGAGGATGTAGTCGATCGTGTAGAAGCCCGTGATCCGCGGCGGCGGAGTGATCGCGGGGGAGATCCGGCCGGATCCGGACACCCAGTGCAGGTTCATGAAGAACAGCTGGTACGTGAGGATCGCCATCCAGAAGGTGGGGATGCTGAGGCCGATCAGGGTGACGACGCGGACGACCTGGTCGGTGACCTTGCCGCGACGGTAGGCGGCCAGGGTGCCCAGCACGATCGCGACCGCGAGGCTGATGAGGATGGCGTAGAAGGCGATCTCCGCGGTGGCCGGGACCGCCTTCGCGAGGTCGGCCGACACGGGCTGCCCGGTCTTCAGAGACGTGCCGAGGTCTCCGCGCAGCAGGTTGCCGACATAGATGAAGAACCGGATCCAGACGGGCTGGTCCAGCCCGAACTTCTGCCGGAACGCCGCCACGGTCGCGGGGTTCGACGCGGCTCCCTCGCCGAGGGCGGCCCGCACCGGGTCGCCGGGCACGATCACGGTCAGGGAGAACGTGACCAGGACGATCCCGAACAGCAGGATCACGCTCGTCACGGCCCGGCGGGCGAGGAACCGCAGCAGGGTGTGCTGCGACTGCCGCGTCCGGCGGGTGGCGATGGCTTGGGTCTCGGACAAGGTGGGCTTCCAGGTCTGCGAGGCGGTGGCGGGGTGGTGCTGCGGGGCCGGACCGAAGCGGGTCCGGCCCCGAAGGGCTCACTTGTCGGGGTGCAGCGTCCGCAGGTCCAGCGTCCAGGTCACGTTGTACTCGAGACCGGCGACCTTGGTGGAGCTGGCGAGGTTGATGCCGGGCACGATGAGCGGCACGAACGGACCGGACTCCTGCATCGCCTTGGCGTAGTCGCTGAACGCGGCGTTGCGAGCGTCGACCGTCGTCGCGTTCTGCGCCTTGGTCACCAGGCCCGCGATCGCGGTGTCGGCGTCTGCGGGCCAGCCGGCGCGCAGGCCGACCTTCTGGCCCGGGCCGAACGGCAGGAACGAGGACGAGTCGGCGTAGTCGGGGCCCCAGTACCAGAGCGAGAACGCCTCCTGCGCCTTGACGTAGGGCTGCACCTCGGTCGCGAAGGGGGCCGGAGCCAGGGTGGCGTTGATGCCGACGGCCTTCAGCTGCTCCTGCACGCGCTCGGCGACCGGGGTGAACTCCACGCCGCCGACCGGGTTGTCGTTGGGGAACTGCAGCTTGACCTCCTGGCCGGTGTAGCCGGAAGTGGCGAGCGCCGCCTTGGCCTTGTCCAGGTCCTGCTTCACGCCGGACTTGTTCGCGCCGGGGAACATCGGCGGGATGACGCCGGTGGCCTGCACGGATCCGGATCCGGCGAGCTCGAGCAGCTTGTCGTAGTCGAGGGCGTAGCGCACCGCCTCGGCGAACTTCGGGTTGGCGGTGACGCCGCCGACGTTCTTGTCCTGGTTGATGAGCAGGAAGAGCGTCTCGGCCGAGGGCGCGGAGTTCACGGTGAAGCCGTCACCGAGGTTCTTCACCTGGTCGCCGGAGAGGTCGACCGCCACGTTCGAGTCGCCGCCCTTGAGGTTGGTCAGCTGCGTCGAGGACTGCGAGATGTTGCGCACCACGATCTTGTCGTAGGCCGGCTTGTCCTGCCCGTCGTAGGTGTCGTTCTTCACGAGCACGACCTGCGTGGTGAGGTCGAGGGACTGCAGCTTGTACGGGCCGGATCCGGCGGAGTGGCCGTCGAGCCAGCTCTTCGCGCCGTCCTTGTCGTCGGTGGTGCCGCCGTTCTTCTTCACGAGCTTCGAGTTCAGGATCGCGAGCGACGGGTTGGTCACGATCGCGGGCAGCTGCAGCGACGGCGTCTTGGTCGTCAGCTTCACCGTCTTGTCGTCGACCTTGGTGACGGTGATCCCGGCCATCAGGAAGTTCGCCTTGGAGTCGGTGATGCCGGCGACGCGGTCGAGGGAGAAGACGACATCGTCGGCGGTCACCGGGGAGCCGTCCGAGAACTTCCGGCCGTCCTGGATCGTGAACGTGAACTCGGTCGCATCCGCGTTCTGCTTCATCGTGGCGAGGTCGGGCTTCGGAGTGCTCGAGTCGGCGCCCTGGAACGTGAGCAGGGTGTCGTAGACCGCGTGCAGGATCAGGTTGCCGGTCGGCACGTAGTTGCGACCGGGGTCGCCCGTCTCGAGCGAGAACGCGGTGTCGACCACGAGCGTGCCGCCCGAGGAGGATCCGCTCGAGTTGTTGCTCGCGGAGTTGCCGCCGGAGCAGCCGGCGAGCGCGATGGCGGCCGCGGCGATGAGCGCTGCGGCGACGTGGCGGTAGGAACGGGCCACGGCTTTCCTCCTCATTGAAAAATGGACAGGTCAGACGACCGGATCGGGTTTCCCGGCACTATATCCGACATTTCGCCGCGATTTCGAGCAATCCATTGTCACGCTTGCATCACTACGGCAATATGTCCAGCATGACCGAAGATCAGCCCGCCGCGTCTGGACGATCCGCGCCTGCGATCGACGAAATCGCGTACGACATCCTCCGTGCGCTCCGTCGCAACGGACGGATCTCGATCGCGGCCCTCGCTCAGGAGGTCGGCATCTCCCGGGCCAGCGCGTATTCGCGCGTCGAGTCGCTGACCCGTGCCGGCATCATCACGGGGTACACCGCGGAGGTCGACACCACGCGGCTGGGCCTCGGCGTGAGCGCGCTGGTGTTCTGCACGATCCAGCCGCAGTCGTGGACGTCGTTCCTTCAGGCGATCGGTGAGATGCCCGACGTCGAGTCGGCGATGGTCATGACCGGGGAGCACGACGTGATGCTCCTCGTGCGCAGCGTCGACATGGAGCGCATGCAGTCGCTCGTGATCGGGACGATCGCGGACCGCCCGGAGGTCACCAAGGTCGAGACCGCGATCGTGATGGGCGAGGTGTTCCGCCGCCCCTTCGTGCTGCCGGACGAGATCCCGGAGCGAGCCGCGATCGGGGTGGACAGCGGCCTGATGCGGTTCACCCGGACCGACGGCAGTCGCAGCACCCGGATCTGACCCGCCCGTCCCACCGGCTCCTGAGCGAGCCCGGCCCCGCCGGCTCCTGAGCGAGGCGAGCCCCACCGATTCCTGAGCGAGCCGAAGGCGACACGAAGGACGCCCGTCGCGGGCGCAGCGGCGGAAGCTCAGACCTGCAGGCAGATGCTGACGTGGTCGACGCCCTCGACGGCGAAGTCCTCGACGAGCCGGATCCGTCCGTCCTCGGCGCGCTCGGCGCGGCTGACCGCATCACCGCGCACGACGCTGCCATCGCTCACCAGCGCGTGCGCGAACGAGACCCGCACTTCGGCGCCGGCGACCTCGCCGACGAACCGGCCCGCCGCCACGGTGTCACCGGTGTATTCACCCCAGATGAGGCTGCCGTCCTGGTGGTAGTCGAAGGTCGTGGGTGCGTCGGCATCGACGGCGCTCGCGGTCGAGGAGACCATGGCGAAGCGCAGTCCATCGAGGGAGAGCGTGGAAGGCATGACGACGAGTATGGACCCGCGGCCGGGTGTCCGCGCAAACCGGCGGGCGCCCTCCGAGGCCGCGACAGTACCTCGCCTCGAGCGCGAGGCCGGAATCTCCAGGCACCCGGAATGACAATCCGGTTGGCGCCGGAATCTATTAACAGGTTCATCCACATGTGGATTACTCGGGGAATGCGGAAATGATCCCGTCCTCCCGCAGCCGGGGAGGTCGTGCTCCGGTATACCCGCTGTTCACCGGCTGTTTTCTCGTAGGCTCCCGGAAAGTGACTTGCTGCCCGGGAATTGCGCCGACCGATATTCCGGTCTCATGCGCCGGGGCGTGCGATCGGCTCCCTCTCAGGAAATCCGTCGGAAGAGCGAATTGCCCGCGGTCGCCAACGCGCTGCCCACAGCGAGGATCGCTGCGCTGCCCCCCGCGTAGGCGATCTGCAGGTGGCTGCCGTGGTTCTCGACAGTGATGAAGATGATGACGAAGGCGATTCCCGACGCGAGCGCGCTCGCGCCAGCCACCCACCACAGCCCCGGCAGCGAACGCGCCGGGACTGCCGCCTCCGGCACCCGCCACCACACCAGCGCCATTCCTCCGAGACAGCCGCATACCGCGACGAGCATGAACGCGGCGACCACGTCGCTGGGCCTGTGCCATTGCTGGATCACGAGCCCGATGCCCGTCAGCACGGAGAACGCTCCGCCGGCGACGGCGGCGATCGGTCGCCAGCGCGGCGGGCTGACGACGAACACTGCGAAGGCGGCGGCGGCGGCCACCGTTGCATGCCCGGACGGGAATGAGTTGTCGAAGAGGTCGGTGGCGCCGGTCTCCGCGCGCTCCAGGAACACATGCTTGGCGAGCTCCGCGGCGACCACGGCGACGGCGCCCGCGCCGAGCGCCACGACCAGGTGGCGGAAACGCCGAGTCGCGAGGCCGATGCCGACCGAGATCAGGATCCCGCCGCCGACCGCGACGACCGGCACATTGCCCAGAACGACTCCCGCGAGACGGTAGACGGCGTTGTGCTGCCCGGATGCGCCCACGAAGGCGCGCTCATCCACGATCTGTCCGACGTACGTGCGCACGAAGAACCAGTACGTCGCCACGAACGCCGCCGCGAGGACGAGAGCGGACAGCGCGAACGCTCCCGTTCCCCGTCTCGCCGCCATAGGTCCATCATGCAGGGTCCACCTGTGCGGGCGCTCACCCGTCGGCGCGGTCGATCACCAGTCGCTGCGGTCGCGGGCGGCGCGCAGGTCATTGCGGGCGCGCTCGTCGTCGTAGGTCGCGACGCCACCGCGCTGCAGGATCCGACGGGGGAACTGCGCGTCCGCACGGAATCCCCCGGTCGGCGTCCGGCTTTCCGGCGCCGGTGTCCCCGCGCGGCGCGCGCGGCGCGTGTCGAACAGCGGCAGGGCGATGTGCACGAGCGGACCGATCCCGAGGGCGAACACCACGGTGCCGATTCCTACCGTGCCACCCAGCAGCCAGCCGATCACGAGGACGGTCAGCTCCACGGTCAGGCGGGAGACCCAGATCGGCCAGCCCAGACGCGCGTGCATCCCCGTCATCAGGCCGTCCCGCGGCCCCGGACCGAAATGCGCACCGATGTACAGCCCGCTCGCGATCGCGACGACGACCACCCCCGCGAGGAGCACCAGCACCTGCGCCAGGAACCCATGGACCGGAGGGACGACGGTGACGGTCGCCTGGATCGCGGTGCCCACGAGGAGCACGTTCAGCACCGTGCCGAGACCGGGCTTCTGCCGCAGCGGGATCCACAGCAGCAGCACGAGCAGGCCCACGATGTTCGTGATCCAGCCCACGCCGATGCCCGTGTGGCGAGCCAGGCCCTGGGCGAACACGGTCCACGGATCGACGCCCAGACCGGCCGTGATCACGAGCCCGTCGCCCACTCCGTAGAGCACGAGTCCGATCAGCAGCTGCAGCACCCGTCGTGTCATGGATCCATGTTCCCGCACAACTGGACTGTTCCAAACAGTCCAATCGGCCTAAGCTGGCCTCATGAACTCCCGCCTCTCCGCGCGCGCCCTCGTCGACTTGCTCGGCCTGTGGCGGACGAGCGAGCCGGCCTTCGACGCCCTCGCCGACGCGATCCGCCTGCTCTGCCTGGACAACCGCATCGCTCCCGAGACCGCGCTGCCGGCGGAGCGCGAGCTCGCCGCGGCGCTGGGCGTGAGCCGCACCACGGTCGCCGCCGCGTACCGAGCGCTGCGCAGCACCGGACACATCGTGAGCCGGCAGGGATCCGGCAGTGTGACCCGACCGCTGGGACGCACCACCGCGTCGCGCTGGTTCGACCGCGACGGCATCGACCTCCAGCAGGCCAGCCCGCCCGCCTGGCCGGGACTGCCGGGGGTGGTGGCGGAGGTGGCGACAGCGGCGACCGCGCTCGTCTCCCGTTCCGGCTACGACATCCTCGGGCACTCGGAACTGCGGGCGGCGATCGCGGACCGGTACACCCGGCAGGGCATCCGCACGAGCCCGGAGCAGATCATGGTCACCAACGGCGCACAGCACGCCATCAACCTCCTCGCGTCGACCCTGCTGCGGCGTGCAGATCGTGTGCTGCTGGAGACGCCGAGCTACCCACACGCGATGGAGACGTTCCGCCGTGTCGGCGCGCGACTGGTCGGCGTCCCCGTGGACTCCGGTCAGGGCTGGGACCTGGATCGCGCGGCGCAGGCGTTCGCCCGCACCCGCCCGGTCCTCGCGTACCTCATGCCCGAGTTCCAGAACCCGACGGGGCGTTCGATGAGCGACGAGGAGCGGACGCTGTTCGCGCGCGCGGCGCACGACGCCGGATCCGTCCTCGTCATCGACGAGACCACCGCCGACCTCGACATCGACGGGCATCCGCGCCCTCAGCCGCTCGGCGCGGGGAGTGCCGGGACGATCCGGGTGGGCTCCCTGGGGAAGTCGGTCTGGGGCGGTCTGCGGATCGGCTGGATCCGCGCGGCGGACGAGGTGATCCGGCGCCTTCGCGCGGCCCGGACCACGCACGACCTGGGCACGCCCGATCTGGAACAGGCGGTCGCCACGCGCGTGGTGCAGCAGCTCGACGAGATCCTGCCGCAGCGCGCGGCGCTGCTGCGCGCAGGCCGGGACGCCCTGGGCGACGCCCTCGCCCGGGCACTGCCGGAGTGGTCGGTGCCCCGGGTGCACGGCGGGGTGGCGCTCTGGGTGGGACTCGGTGCGCCGCTCAGCTCGGCGCTCGTCATCGACGCCGGAGCGCACGGTCTGCACCTCAGCGCCGGCGGCCGCTTCGCCGTGGAGGGCGGGCAGGAACGGCACCTGCGGATCCCCTTCACCGCCGAGCCGCGTGAGCTGGAGCGCGCGGTCGACATCCTCGCCGCGTCGTGGGCGCGTGTGAGCGCCGGCTCCCCGCGGGTCTCACCGGTCGCGACCCTCGCGGAGGCGGTGGTCTGAGCCGGACCAGGCGCAGCGTCAGCCGGCGAACCACCCGGACGACGTGAGCTCGGCGCCGGTGCGCGGCGCGTACTGATCGAAGTAGATCCGGGAGATCAGCTCGCGACGACTGCGCACGCCTGCTTTGTCGAACACTGCCTTGAGGTGGTCCTGCACGGTGTACACCGACACGTGCAGGCTCGCCGCGATCGCCTTGGTCTCCACACCCTGCAGCACGAGGCGCGTGATGTCGCGCTCCCGCAGAGTCAGCCCGAACGCGGCGACCACGATCTCGATGATCTCCGGAGGGCGGGCCTCCTCGATCGTGACCACCACATCGCCGACGTCGCCATCGCGTCCGAGCAGCGGTGATGCGTGCAGCACGAGCCAGGCGCCGGACCGGGTGCGCACTCGGGAGCGTGGGAGCGGAGCATCGGGGGTGCGCGCCATCCGGCGGGCGGCCGCGACGAGCGCGTGCACGAGTGCGGTCGGATCCACGGCGGCGATTTCGTGTGCGTCGAGCCCCACCCGTTCGCGTCCGCTGCGGGCCAGTTCCACGAGCCGGCGCTCGGCGCTCAGGTTCACCTGCGCGATGCGGTCCTGCCGGTCGACGATGACCACGGCGGGAGCACGGTCCGCCTCTTCGATCTCCGCATCCGCGAGCCGTGTCAGCACGCCGGAGCGGGTGCCGCGGGCGAACGCCCCGGACAGCGTCGCCAGGTACGCGATCTCGTCAGCGGTGTAGGGATGATCGCCCGCGTCGCGGAACAGCGCCACCCCGCCCCACACGCCGTGGCCGTCTCGGAAGAGCATCCGCGACTCATCCGAGAAGCCGAACACGGGACGCACCAGCTTCTCGATGCGCGGGGACGGATCCCGGACCTCCTCGGCCATCCCCACGGCGAGCCGGCCGGCCAGCGCGAGCGAACGGAACGAGGAGAGCTCGTCGTCCTCGTACTCCAGCTGCACGAACTCGCGGTCCCGGGGGGCTTGATCCAGCAGCGCTCCGTACTTGCGCCCTCCCGTGAACATCATCGACACCGGATCCATCGTCGCCACGCAGGCGGCGGCGGAGGGAACGGCGCGCTGCAGCGTCCGGATCGCCTCGGCCAGGAAGTCGTCGAGCGTCAGTCCAGCACGCGACAGCACATCCAGGTCGCTGCGGACCCGCTCCTGCGTCAGCGCGGTGCTCATGGCCTCAGTATCTTCCGTCCGACGACGTTCGACCATCCCAGATTTCTGGAATCCCCGCACCCCTCGGCGCCGGGAAGTGGATTCCCTCCCCTTCTGGGATGGTCCCAGCCGGTGGCACGGCCCAGGCTCGGGTGCTGTGATCTCCACCATCGCCTCCGCCCCGGTCGACGACGACGGCGTCCTGCTGCATGCGGAAGACGCCGTCGCCCAGACCTGTCTGGCCGTGCGCCGCCTCGAAGAGCAACTCGCCACCCGCGGGATCCCTGCGACGGACCTGCGAGCGGTGCGCCTGCTCCTCCCTGCGGCCGTGACGGCCGGCGACATCGTCGGGATCGTGGCGGAGGAACTCTGCCGGCTTCACGCCGCGGCGACGATCGAGGTCGTCCGCGCGGCTCCGGATCCGCCGGGGGCGTTGATCGGCCTGCTGGCCGAGATCGTCGCCGACCATCGCACACCCTCAGGGTCCGACCCAGCGGTCGCACCCGCATCGAAAGGAATCATCATGACCATCCCCGCAACCGACATCAGCGCTCTCATGGCGCTGCGCTGCGTCCTGCTGCCCTGGGACGACGGTTTCGCCGAAGCCGCCCGACCCTGGAACCTCGCCGCACGCCAGGAACCCGCCGCGGTCGCGATACCCGAGAGCATCGCCGACGTGCAGCGCGTGGTGCGCATCGCCGCCGAACTCCGGCTGCGCGTCGTCCCGCAGAGCACCGGGCACCTGGCGACCGCGCTCGGCGACGTCGATCTCGCCAGTACGGTGCTGCTGCGCCTGCATGCCCTCACCGGCGTGACCGTCGACCCCGTCGCCCGTACGGCCCGGGTGCTGGGCGGCACGCTCTGGCAGGACGTGATCGCCGCCGCCGCTCCGCACGGGCTCACCGCCATGCACGGCAGCGCGGGGGACGTCGCCGTTGCCGGCTACGTACTGAGCGGCGGACTGTCCTTCTACGCCCGTGAGCACGGTCTCGCTCACAGCACGGTCCGCGCGTTCGAGGTGGTGACCGCTTCGGGCCTGCTTGTCCGAGCCAGCGCGACGGAGCATCCCGACCTGTTCTGGGCTTTGCGCGGCGGCGGCGGCAACTTCGGCGCCGTAGTGGCCATCGAGCTCGACCTGCTGCCGATCCCGGACATCTGCGCGGGGATGCTGCTGTGGGACCTGGACCGCGCCCCGGAGGTGCTCCCGGCGTGGATCGCGTGGACGAAGACGGCTCCGGAGTCCGCGACGACCAACCTGCGCCTGATGCGGTTCCCGGAGATGCCGGAGCTGCCTCCGTTCCTCTCCGGCCGGCGACTGGTCGTGATCGACGGCGCGGTCCACGAGGACGACGAGACGGCCGCCGCACTGCTGGGTCCATTGCGCGCGCTGGCGCCCGAGATGGACACGTTCACCCGGATTCCCGCGCAGGACCTGCTGCAGGTGCACATGGATCCGCCGATGCCGACCCCCGCCGTGAGCGCGCACCGGCTGCTGCGCACCATCGACGACGACGCGGTCGACGCGCTGCTGGCCGCGGCGGGGCCCACGGCCGACATCCCGCTCATGTTCGCGGAGCTGCGCCACTTGGGCGGGGCGCTGTCGCGGCCGGCCGACGCGGCGCTGTCGCACCTGCCCGGCGACTACGCAGTGCTCGCCCTGCAGATCGCACCGACTCCTGAGCTGGCCGAACTCGGCCGGGTCACCACGTCTGCGGTCGTGGAGGCGCTCTCCGCCTGGGCTCTCCCCGGCGCCGGATACCCCAACTTCGCCGAGCACCCGACGGATGCGGCCTCCATGTACGAGAACGTCGCCTGGGAGCGGCTGATCCGCGTCCGCGGACTCTACGACCCGCGCCGGCTCTGGATCGCCGCGCACTCCGTCGGCGGACGCTGACCTCTGAACCCACCTGACCGACCAACCACGAAAGGAATCACCATGAGAATCACCATCACAGCTGCCGCGACCGCGGTGCTCGCGATCGCGACCATCGCCACGACCGCCTCGGGCGCACAGGCGGCAAGTCCTTCGGACGCGACGACCGAGCAGATGGTGGCGCAGGTCCGCGCCGCCGCGGCGCACCTGAAGACCGCAGAGGACGCGATCGCCGCCGGTTACATCCCCCTCGGCGAGTGCGTCGAGGGGCCCGACGGCGCCATGGGAGTGCACTACCTGAATCCGGCGCTGGTTCATCCCGGTGTCGTCGACCCGTCGTATCCGCCGATGCTGACGTACGGCACGTCGGCGTCGGGACGGACCGAGCTGTGGGCCGCGGAGTTCTACGAGCCGGACCTGGGTCAGCCGACGCCGACGTTCGGCTCCCAGCCGTTCGACGGGCCGATGCCCGGTCACAGCCCGGGCATGCCGACGCACTACGACCTTCATGTGTGGGTCGGTGCGCACAATCCTGCGGGGCTGTTCGCCGACTTCAACCCGGCGGTGCACTGCTGAGAAGCAGGGAGGACGGGGCCGGCGACATCCGCCGGCCCCGTCCTCTGTGCGATAAACGACCCCTGCGGGACGCGGTCCGCGTCCCGCACTGGAAGGCCTCCTATCCGCAGGTCAGGTTCAGCCGGTCCAGGCTCACGCTGACGCTTCCGTCGGCGTTCATCACCCATACCGCCGTGTCGTGCGCCGTGATCGTGGAGCCGTCGGATCCGGTGGCGTGGATCGTGAGCGTGAACTCGCTGTTCGCATTCCTCTCGTTCATGTTGAGGTTGCCCCAGGCCGTGGCCCGGCCGCTGATCGTGGCACCGGTCCCGTCATCGACGCCCCAGATCGTGCCGGTCTCGGTGAACGTGAGCCAGACCTCGTCGCTGGCCGTGAAGAAGGTGATGTGGCCGACCATGTTGCCGTCGAACCGGATCCCTTGGCCGCCGTTGAACGTGTCCCCCGTGCACGGGTTGCTCGCCGCAGGCTCGTAGAAGACGCCGTGGTAGTTCTGCGTCGACGTGACGGTGCTGCCGTTCGGGCTCGCGGCGCTCGCAGGCCCTGCCGCCAGCGTCGCGACCGCGAGGCCCAGAGCTGCGGGCACGCCGATCCATCCCAGTTTTCTCATCGTGATTTCACTCCCCAGTGAGTTGATCTCGGACAACGGCCGGTCTCGATACACGATGTGCTGGATGCGTGATGGGACTGTTCGACTCAGGGGCCGCCCGCGCCCGCGCCCGCTGCGCACAGAATCCACCCGAAGGGATCCTTTGTCAAGAGCTTTTCCCGAGTCAGGGATTCGCGCCCGCGGGCCCGTCCGTTGCGCACCGAACCGGGCGACGAGGGGATCCGGGAACAGCCGCATCCTGCAGGGGAAAGGATGCCGCGGGAGGGAACTGTGGAGCCTAGGAGATTCGAACTCCTGACATCCTGCTTGCAAAGCAGGCGCTCTACCAACTGAGCTAAGGCCCCGTGCCTGAGACGGCGGGTTTCGACCGAATGAGCGGATCCGATTTCTCGGATCCGCTCATGTGTCGGTGGGGCTACCAGGACTTGAACCTGGGACCTCTTCATTATCAGTGAAGCGCTCTAACCGCCTGAGCTATAGCCCCGTATCAACCTCCAAGACTTTACCCGACGGCGGCGCGATCACGAAATCGAGGCGGCTCAGTTCCCCTCGCGGATCGTGATGCTGCCCGCGGACAGCATCGACTCGACCCGGTGCGACGACGACGGGTCGGTCTGGATCCGCGCGTCCAGGTTCCCCGCAGAGGTGTCCTTGGACAGGTCGTACCGCCCGGACGGCAGCGTGACGTCCATGGCCCCCGCGCTGACGTCGAGCCGGACGAGGTCGGGCTGGGACCCGGTGATGACGGCGTTCATGTCGCCGGCCGACATCGACAGATTCGCGGTGGTCACATCCTCCAGGCGCAGCGTCGCGGACCCCGCGCTGATCCGCGTGGTGACCGAGTCGGCACCGCCGTCGACGGTCAGCGATCCGGCGCTCACGGTCGCCGAGAGCGTGTCGAAGCGCCCCTCGGAGGTCAGGGATCCGGCGTCGAGCGACAGGTCGCCGGTCACCTCTCCCTCCAGCTCGCGGGGGAGGGTGAGCGTCATCTGCGGATCCGCCCCGAACCAGCCGCCGATCCACCATCCGAACGGCGCGCCGGGACGATCCACCCGGAGCACGTCGCCGTCGCGGCGCATCCTCCAGTCGCTCGCGCCCTGGCCGTTGACGGTCATCTGCGCCGCTGTCACATCGCCGAAGCGGATGGTCGCGTCTCCCCGGCCGACGTCGACCTTCAGCGTGGTGACGCCGCGGGCGTCAGCGGTCGTGCTGCTGCGGAACGAGCCGTCGCCCGTGGTGACCTGGTTCATCGCCGCGAAGGCCGAGGTGCCTCCGACGGTGACGAGCGCGCCGCCGCCGATGATCGCCGCGGCGATCGTGATGGCGGTGAGAGCGCCGCGAGCAGGCCGGGCCGCGGCCGCCGACGGCACGACCGACGTCTCCGGCGGCGCCGGAGGTGCGTCGTGCTCCGGCGCCTCGGCGCCGAGCGGATCCGGTCCGGGGGCAGGAGGAGTGAGGTTCGTCATCGGGTCGTTCCCGTCTGTGCGTGCCCGGCCGGGCCTGCGCCGAGGCCGGTGCTGGAGATGTGGGCGATCGCGGCGAGCACCCGGCGGTTGCCGGACTCGTCGGGTTCGAGCCCGAGCTTCTGGAAGATGGCGGTGATGTGCTTCTCGACGCTGGCCTCGGAGAGGAACAGCGTGCCGGCGATCGCCTGGTTCGACCGGCCCTCCGCGATCATCGCGAGCACGGTGCGCTCGCGCTCGGTGAGGCTGCGCATCCGGTCGTCCTGGTTGCGCCGGGTGAGCAGCTGCGCCACGACCTCCGGATCCAACACTGTGGACCCGGACGCGATGCGCTCCACCGACTCGATGAACTCGGTCACGTCGGCGACCCGGTCCTTGAGCAGGTAGCCGAGCGGCCCCGCGGCGCCCTGCGCCACGATGAGGTCGGATGCGTACCGCTCCTCGACGTACTGCGAGAGCACGAGCAGCGGCAGCTGCGGGAGGCGCCGGCGCAAGGACAGGGCGGCGCGGATCCCCTCGTCCACGAACGAAGGCGGCAGGCGCACGTCGAGGATGCAGAGCTCGGGGTCGGTGTCATCGACCGTCTCGTCGAGCGCGGTGGCGTCGGGGAGGGCGGCGACCACGGTGTGGCCCGCGTCCTCGAGGAGGCGGACGAGCCCCTCGCGCAGCAGCACGGAGTCCTCGACGATCAGGATGCGCACGGGACGCTCACCTCCAGGCTGGTCGGACCGCCCGACGGGCTGTCCAGGCGGATCGTGCCGCCCGCGGCGAGCACCCGGTTGCCGATCCCGTCGAGGCCGCCGCCGGGCACGACGGTCGCACCGCCCACGCCGTTGTCCTCCACGCGCGCCCACAGCGTGCCGCCGTCGCGCACCCGCACGACCACGCGGCACTCGCTCGCGCGGGAGTGCTTGGCCGCATTCGTCAGCGACTCCGCGATGGCGAAGTACACGGCAGCCTCGGCGTCGCGGGAGCAGCGCCCGTCGAGCCGCACGTCGAGGACGACGGGCACCGGCGACCGGCCGGCCAGCGCCGAGAGGGCAGCGTCGAGTCCGCGGTCGTCGAGCACAGACGCGTGGATCCCCCGCGCGAGCTGCCGCAGCTCGGTGATCGCCGCCTTCGTCGAGGTGTGCGCCTCGGCGATGAGCGCCTTCGCCGCCTCTGGATCCGTGTCGATCTTCTGCTGCGCCATGCCGAGGGTCATCCCCACCGACACCAGCCGCGGCTGGACGCCGTCGTGCAGATCGCGCTCGATCCGGGTGCGCTCCACATCGGCGGCGCGCACGGCGCCGGCCCGCTGCGCGGTGGTGGTGCGCACCTGCTCGCTGAGGTCGAGGTTGCGGTCCGGGGTCGCCACGATCCCACGGGAGATCACGCGGTGCAGCAGCGCCAGGCCGATCATGCCCGCGACCGCCGCGACCGCTCCGGCTCCGCCGATGAGCGGCGCCCAGGCACTCGGGTACCGCGTGCCCCAGCCGGTGTCGACGTCGCCGCCGGTGAACACGGGCGCGAAGGCCGTCACGGCCGACCAGCCGAACCAGGTCATGAGGCGGAGCACGAGGGATCCCAGTGCGCACGCGATGGCGAAGTTCGCCAGCGCCCGCCACATGCGGCCGTTGTAGGCCTGCCGCCAGAGCGAGAGCAGCCAGCCGCCGAAGCCCGGTCGTTCGCGGGGCCGCCAGCGCAGCGCCGGCAGGTCGAACCCGTACAGCCCGTTCAGGCGGGCGATCTCGAACCAGCCGATGCCGAACAGGGCGTACACGAGGCCGACCAGCACGATCAGCCCGACGCCGAAGATGCTCAGACCGAACCCGATGCCGAGGGCGCCGCCGAGGATCCCCACCACGGCAGAGCCGACGACGCCGAGGGCGGCGAGCTCCAAGATCGTGAGGAGCAGGCGCAGCGGGGTGCGCGCAGCCGGTGGGGGAGTCGGACCGGCCGGGGTCACTGGCGGCGGAGCGTAGGACGGTGCTGTAGGCATGGCTCCACGCTACGGGCGCGCCTGCGGGCGTGGAACGGAGGGATCCCGAGGATCGCGTTCGGGTTTTCCGTAAGCGGCGCCGCGGTGCTGAGCCCGTGAAAGCGTCCGCCCCGCGGATGCGGGCCCTTCGACGAGCTCAGGGACCGGATGTCACCGCATTCGTCCGGAACCCGGTCGGTTATGCATGCCTACCCTCGATGGACGAGCGCGCGCACACGTGCTTATTTGGATGCATGCACGCACAGGGCGATCGAGAGGAGGCCGTGGTGAGCCAGACGCACACCGACGAGCCGCACGGCACCGGGCTGGGACAGCGCCTGAACTGGCTGCGCGCCGGGGTGCTCGGAGCGAACGACGGCATCGTCTCGGTCGCGTCCCTCGTCGTCGGCGTCGCCGGTGCGACGACCGACAACGCGGCACTGCTGATCGCGGGCCTCGCCGGCCTCATCGGCGGCGCGATCTCGATGGCGCTCGGCGAGTACGTCTCGGTCAGCAGCCAGCGCGACAGTGAGCACGCCCTGATCGCGAAGGAGCGGGAGGAGCTGCGCACCATGCCGGAGCAGGAGCTCGCCGAGCTGACGGAGCTCTACCGGCAGCGCGGGCTCAGCGAGCAGACGGCGCACCAGGTCGCCGTCGAGCTCACGGCCCATGACGCCCTCGCCGCGCACCTCGAGGTCGAGCTGGGCATCGATCAGGACGACCTCGTGAACCCCTGGCATGCCGCGCTCTCCTCGGCGATCGCGTTCACGGCGGGAGCGATCCTGCCGCTGCTGGCGATCCTGCTGCCGCCGCCCGCGTGGCGTGTGCCGGTGACGTTCGCAGCCGTGCTCGTCGCGCTTGCCGCGACCGGGGCCCTCGCGGCGCGCATCGGCGGCTCCAGCCCGGTGCGCTCGTCGATCCGGCTCGTCATCGGCGGGGCGCTCGCCCTCGCCGCGACGTGGCTCATCGGCACGCTGCTGGGCACCACCGGCGTGGTTTGAGATCCATCGTTCAACCGGCGTGGTGCCGGCCGGGAACGACGAAGGCCCGGACCCCTCGACGAGCTCAGGGACCGGGCCTCCGCGACAGCGTCAGTTCGAGGTGAATCCGACCAGCAGTCCGCCGGTGATCTTCACGGCGAAGTTGTAGATGCCCGCGATGACCGCGCCCATCACGGTGAAGACGATGAGGTTCAGGATCGCGCAGACGGATCCGAAGGCGAGCACCTGAGGCAGGCCGATCACCGCGCTCAGCTTGGCGCCGTCGGCGATGCCCGCGACGAACTCGTCGGCCTTGCCCATCAGCCCGGTCGCATCCACCACCAGGTAGATCAGCAGGAACGACACGAGCGTGACGATCGCGATCGCGATCGCGCCCAGGAACGACAGCTTCACAGCCGACCAGAAGTCGATGTAGACCAGGCGCAGACGCACCTGCTTGCTGGAGGTCTTCCGGGACGACTTCTTCGCGAGCTTGTCGGCTACCGTGCTCATGCGTCAGTTCCTTCGGGGGCTTCGGGGGTTTCGGTCTCGGGGGCGGCACCGGAGTCCTCGGACTCATCGCTGTCGGCCAGGCCTCGCTCGGTGTTCCGGGCGATCGCAAGGATCCGATCGTCCTCGTCGGTCCGGGCGAAAACCACGCCCATGGTGTTGCGACCCTTCGCCGGCACCTCGGCCACGGCAGAGCGTACCACCTTGCCGCTGGCAAGAACCACAAGGACCTCGTCGTCCTCCTGGACGATCAGACCCCCCGCCAGAATGCCCCGGTCATCGTTCAGTTTCGCGACCTTGATGCCTTGTCCGCCGCGGCCCTGCACCCGGTACTCGTCGACCGAGGTGCGCTTGGCGTAGCCGCCGTCGGTGACGACGAACACGAAGCCGCCCTCGGTGACCAGGGACGCGGACAGCAGACTGTCGTCCCCGTTGAACCGCATGCCCTTGACGCCCTCGGTCGCCCGGCCCATCGGGCGCAGCGCCTCGTCGGTGGCGTGGAACCGCACCGACATGCCGTGCCGGCTGATGAGCAGGATGTCGTCGGTGGCGTCGGCGAGGAAGGCGCTGACCAGCTCGTCGTCCTCGCGCAGGCGGATCGCGATGACGCCGCCCTGGCGGTTGGTGTCGTAGTCGCCGAGACGGCTCTTCTTCACCAGGCCGCCGCGGGTGGCGAGCACCAGGTACTGCGCCGCCTCGTAGTCGCGGATGTCGAGGATCTGCGCGATCTTCTCCTCGGGCTGCAGGGCGAGGAGGTTCGCCACGTGCTGGCCCTTGGCGTCGCGGCCGGCCTCGGGGATCTCGTACGCCTTGGTGCGGTACACGCGGCCCTTGTCGGTGAAGAACAGCAGCCAGTGGTGCGTGGTCGTCACGAAGAAGTGCTCGACGAGGTCGTCGGCGCGCAGCTGCGCACCCTTCACGCCCTTGCCGCCGCGGTGCTGCGAACGGTAGTTGTCGCTGCGGGTGCGCTTGATGTAGCCCTCACGGGTGACCGTGACGACCATCTCCTCCTCGGCGATCAGGTCTTCCATCGACACGTCGCCGTCGAAGCCGTGCAGGATGTGCGTGCGACGCTCGTCGCCGAAGCGGTCGACGATCGCAGTGAGCTCCTCGCGGATGATGCCGCGCTGGCGGCCTTCGTCGGCGATGATCTCCTTGTAGTCGATGATCTGGGCCTCGAGCTCGGTGGCCTCGTCGATGATCTTCTGACGCTCCATCGCGGCGAGGCGGCGCAGCTGCATCTGCAGGATGGCTTCGGCCTGGTCGCTGTCGATGTCGAGGAGCTTCTGCAGGCCCTCGTTCGCCTCCTGCGCGGTGGGCGAGCGGCGGATCAGGGCGATGACCTCGTCGAGCGCATCGAGCGCCTTGAGGTAGCCCTGCAGGATGTGCATGCGCGCCTCGGCCTTGGCCAGGCGGAACTTCGTGCGGCGCACGATGACGTCGATCTGGTGGTCGAGCCAGTGCGTGATGAAGCCGTCGAGCGCGAGGGTGCGGGGCACGCCGTCGACGATCGCCAGCATGTTCGCGCCGAAGTTGTCCTGCAGCTGGGTGTGCTTGTAGAGGTTGTTCAGCACGACCTTGGCGACCGCGTCGCGCTTGAGCACGATCACGAGGCGCTGCCCGGTGCGGTCGCTGGACTCGTCGCGGATGTCGGCGATCCCGGTGATCTTGCCCTCGCGGGCCAGGTCGCCGATCTTCACCGCGAGGTTGTCGGGGTTCACCTGGTACGGCAGCTCGGTGATCACCAGGCACGTGCGGCCCTGGATCTCCTCGACGCCGACGACCGCGCGCATCGTGATGGATCCGCGTCCGGTGCGGTACGCCTCGTGGATCCCCTTGGTGCCGAGGATCTGGGCGCCGGTGGGGAAGTCGGGGCCGGGGATGCGCTGGATGAGCCCGTCGAGCAGCTCCTCGCGGGGGAGCCCCGGGTTCTCCAGCGCCCACAGCGCGGCGTCCGCCACCTCGCGCAGGTTGTGCGGCGGGATGTTCGTGGCCATGCCGACCGCGATGCCGATCGAGCCGTTGACGAGCAGGTTCGGGAAGCGCGACGGCAGGACGTCGGGCTCCTCGGTCTGGCCGTCGTAGTTCGGCGAGAAGTCGACGGTCTCCTCTTCGATGTCGCGCACCATCTCCAGCGCGAGCGGAGCCATCTTCGTCTCGGTGTACCGCGGGGCCGCGGCGCCCATGTTGCCGGGGGAGCCGAAGTTGCCCTGGCCCAGTGCGAGCGGGTAGCGCAGCGACCACGGCTGCACCAGGCGGACGAGGGTGTCGTAGATCGCCGAGTCGCCGTGCGGGTGGTACTGACCCATGACCTCGCCGACCACGCGGGCGCACTTGGAGAACGACTTGTCGGGGCGGAAGCCGCCGTCGTACATGCCGTAGATCACTCGGCGGTGCACCGGCTTGAGGCCGTCGCGCACGTCCGGCAGCGCACGCCCGACGATGACCGCCATCGCGTAGTCGAGGTACGACCGCTGCATCTCCGACTGCAGGTCGACCTGGTCGATCTTGCCGTGGTTGTGCTCGGATTCGTTTCGTTCGTCCGTCATGTCTTCTTCTCGTCCTGCCCGCCTGGGGCCCGGGCTCCGGGGTCTCACTGGTCAGGAGCAGAGCGGGTTCCTTCCCGCTTCGCGGGCCCCTCCCGATGCACCTGACCAGTGAGACCCCTGCGCCCTCCTCCGCCACGAAGGAGAAACTCCCGATATTCGCTTGTGTGGTGTGTGGTTGTGGGGGTCAGATGTCCAGGAAGCGGACGTCCTTGGCGTTGCGCTGGATGAAGCTGCGGCGCGACTCGACGTCCTCGCCCATCAGCACGCTGAAGATCTCGTCCGCCGCGGCGGCGTCGTCGATCGTGATCTGCCGCAGCGTGCGCGTGGTGTGGTCCATCGTGGTCTCCCACAGCTCCTTGGCGTTCATCTCGCCCAGACCCTTGTAGCGCTGGATGCCCGCATCCTTCGGGATCCGCTTGCCGTTCGCGAGCCCGTCCTGGAGCAGCGCGTCGCGTTCCGCGTCGGAGTACACGTACTCGTGCGGCGCGTTCGTCCACTTCAGCCGGTACAGCGGCGGCATCGCGAGGAACACGAAGCCGGCCTCGATGAGACCGCGCATGTAGCGGAACAGCAGCGTGAGCAGCAGCGTCGTGATGTGCTGGCCGTCGACGTCCGCATCCGCCATCAGCACGATCTTGTGATAGCGCGCCTTTTCGAGATCGAAGTCCTCGCCGATGCCCGTGCCGAAGGCCTGGATCATCGCCTGGACCTCTTTGTTGGCCAACGCCTTGTCCAGACGCGCGCGCTCGACGTTCAGGATCTTGCCGCGCAGCGCCAGGATCGCCTGGGTGTGCGGGTCGCGGCCCTGCACGGCGGAGCCGCCGGCCGAGTCTCCCTCCACGAGGAAGATCTCCGAGATCGACGGATCCTTGCTCGTGCAGTCCTTGAGCTTGTCGGGCATGGCGGCCGACTCGAAGACGCTCTTGCGCCGGGCCGTCTCACGCGCCTTGCGCGCGGCCAGGCGGGCGGTCGCGGCCTCGACGGCCTTGGTCACCACGTTCCTGGCCTGCTTCGGGTTGCGGTCGAACCAGTCGCCGAGCTGATCGCCGACGACCTTCTGCGTGAACGCCTTCGCCTCGGTGTTGCCGAGCTTGGTCTTGGTCTGCCCCTCGAACTGGGGCTCGCCGAGCTTGATCGAGATGACGGCGGTGAGGCCCTCGCGCACGTCGTCGCCGGTGAGATTGTCGTCCTTCTCCTTGAGGATGTTGTTGGCGCGCGCGTAGCGGTTGACGAGAGTCGTCAACGCCGCGCGGAAGCCCTCCTCGTGGGTGCCCCCCTCGTGCGTGTTGATCGTGTTCGCGTAGGTGAACACGTTCTCGGTGTACCCCGTGGTCCACTGCATGGCGACCTCGAGGGAGATCTTGCGTGCCGTGTCCTCAGACTCGAAGGCGATGATCTCGTCGTTGACCACATCGGCCTTGCGCACGTGGTTGAGGTACTCGACGTAGTCGACGAGCCCGCGCTCGTAGAAGAACACGTCGGAGCGCTGGCGGGTGACGACCGTGCCCTCGACCTCCTCATCGACCGTCGCTCCCTCGCGCTCGTCGTGCAGCTCGATGCGCAGCCCCTTGTTCAGGAACGCCATCTGCTGGAAGCGGGTGCGCAGAGTGTCGTAGTCGAACTCGACCGTCTCCTGGAAGATGCTCGCGTCCGGCCAGAACGTGATCGCCGTCCCGGTCTCTGTCGTGGCCTCGCCCTTCTCGAGCTGCTGCTGCGGGGCGCCGCCGTCGGCGAAGCTGTGCCGCCAGACGAAGCCCTTCTGCTTGACCTCGACCTCGAAGCGGGTGGAGAGCGCGTTCACGACGGAGGAGCCCACGCCGTGCAGACCACCGGAGACCGCGTACGCGCCGCCGCCGAACTTCCCGCCGGCGTGCAGGATCGTCAGCACGACCTCGACGGTCGACTTGGTGGGGTCGGAGGAGTGCGGGTCGACCGGGATGCCGCGGCCGTTGTCGATGACACGGACGCCGCCGTCGGCGAGCAGGGTGACCAGGATGGTGTCCGCGTAGCCGGCCAGCGCCTCGTCGACCGAGTTGTCGACGATCTCGTAGACGAGGTGGTGGAGACCGCGCGGCCCGGTGGACCCGATGTACATGCCGGGACGCTTGCGGACGGCCTCGAGACCCTCGAGGATCTGGATCGAGTCGGCCCCGTACTCCGCGGCCTGGCCTGCGGGAGCACTCGAACTGCTGCCGGTCTTCGCGGATCCGGGTGCTTCAGCCCCCGTCTGGGTCGATTCGTTCGCGTCAGAGGGGGTTTCAGGCGTCATCTGAGGGGTGGCTCCACATCGAAGATCTAGGCGCCCAGTCTATCGGAAAGACCCCTTCCTGTCTCGTTGTACGCGCTTCTGCGCGCCTTAACAGACCTGAAACAGGATGGATCCTGCCTCACCCGTAGGTATCGCGCGGACCGCGCCCTGGAGCGACTCTGGGACCCCATTTCCAGGAAGGGACGTCCGGCCCGACGAAGCGGATGTTCTCGACTCCGGCCTCCGGATACCGCCGACCGATCTCGGTGATGATCACGGCGCGCATATACTGCAGGTTCTTGGCCCAGGCCGTCGAGTCGCACTTCACGGTGAGCATCCCACCCTCGAGCGAGACCGGCTCCGAGTGCTTCGCGGTGTCGGGACCGGCGAGCTCGGCCCACTGCAGCACCAGGTCCTCGCGGCTCAGCGCGGCCTCCCAGCCGGCGTCGCGGGTGAGCTTGGCGAGCACGTCGCCGAGGGATCCCGGATCGCGGCCCGGCGTGAACGGCGCGTTCTCGTCGTCGACGATGCGCTTCTTGCGCTTCCAGTTCTTCGAGCTGGGCTTGAGCCCGCGCAGGCGCAGGTAGGTCGCGACGGTCTCCGGGACCTCGGGTTCGTCGTGCTCAGTCATCGTGCACCTCCCCGTCGTCCAGAGGCGCGGACTCGGTCGCTGAGCCCGTCGAAGCGACGGAAGGCGTGCGCGACGTCCCTTCGACGGGCTCAGGAACCGGGGGCTGATCCCGCTCGTCGATGATGGTGCCCGCGGAGATGCGGACCACATGCCGGTGCAGCACCTCGGGGATGTCCTCCTCGACGGCGGCGGTCACGAGGACCTGCTCGTACCCCGATGTGATGCCGGCGAGCCGCCGCCGGCGCTCGGCGTCGAGTTCGGCGAAGACGTCGTCGAGGATGAGCACGGGATCCCCGGCCGGCGACTCCGCGCGCAGCAGCTCCGCGGACGCGAGCCGCAGGGCGAGGGCGATCGACCAGGACTCGCCGTGCGAGGCGTACCCCTTGACCGGGAGGTCGCGCACCCGCAGCACGAGGTCGTCGCGATGCGGTCCGACGAGCGTCAGACCGCGCTCGAGCTCGGCCGGTCGCTTGGCGGCGAGAGCGGCGCGGAACAGATCCGCGGTGCTTCCGCCGATCTCCTCCGGTCCCTGAGCTTGTCGAAGGTCGTCGCCCTCCTCGGGGTCGCCGCCGCGGATCGACTGGGCCCAGTGCAGCCGCGGATCGTGGTCGGCGCCGGCGATCGTGGCATAGGCGTCGGTCAGTCCGGGCTGCAGATCCGCGGCGAGTCGGGAGCGGGCGTCGATGATCTCGGATCCGAGGGCGATGAGCTTGTCGTCCCAGACGTCGAGCGTGCTCAGGGCGTCGGCCTTGATGCCGCGCGCCCGCGCCGATTTGAGCAGCGCCGTGCGCTGTCGGAGCACGCGGTCGTAGTCGCCGAGCACGGCGGACATCCGCGGAGTGCGCTGGATCAGCAGCTGGTCGGCGAAGCGCCGCCGCGCGGACGGATCCCCCCGGACGATCTGCAGGTCCTCCGGGGCGAAGAGCACGACGTGGGCGTAGCGGGGGAGGTCCGCGGTGCGACCCGGTGCGCCGTTGATCCGCGCCTTGTTGGATCCCTGCCGGTTGATCTGCACCTCGATCAGCACTTTCCGCTGGCCGTGCGCGAGCCGTGCACGGACGATCGCGGCCTCCTGGCCGTCGCGCACCATCGGCGCATCGGACGAGACGCGGTGCGAACCCAGCGTCGCGAGGAAGACGATGGCCTCCGCGAGGTTGGTCTTGCCCTGGCCGTTGCGGCCGACGAGGACGTTCGGACCGCGGTGCAGCGCGAGCTCGGCGGTCGCGTAATTGCGGAAGTCCACGAGGCTGAGGTGCTCCACAATCACCCGAGCAACCTTACCCGCGGCCCCCGACAGCGCGGGGGGCGGATCCGGTGGCCGGGGCGGTGGTGATCACGCCGGCCGCGCGGGAGTCAGAGGTCGCGCGCGACGTAGACCATGCCGCCCTCGCGGCGCGTCTCGGTCATCCCCGCGCGGGCGAGCACGGCGAGCGAGGCCGCGTTGCTCTCCTCGGTGTCCGCGATGGCGCGCACGGCACCGTTCGCGGCGGCGATCCGGAGGCCCTCGACGACCGCCGCGGTCGCGAGCCCTCGTCCGCGCGCCGAGGGCACGAGACCGTAGCCGAACTCGACGGTGCCGCTCTCGTCGGGAGGGCCGAAGAAGCCGAAGCCGCCGACCGCGAGGCCGTCGTCGTCCCGGATCGCGTACAGCGTGAACACCGGATCCGCGCTGTCGCTCGCGGCCAGCGAGCGCAGCGGCACGAGCTCGTCCTCGAACGGGTACTCCGGATGCCAGTCGTCACCGGCGCGCTCTTCCCGGGCGACGATCCGCGCCGCCAACGCGGGATCGATCGGATCCAGCCGCATCAGCGCAGCAGCAGGTTGGGCTGCAGCAGGTACTTGAACGAGTCCAGCCCGGCCTTGTCGACCGAGGTCTGGCTGGTGATCAGTACGGGGCTGAGCTTGTTCGCGTTGTCGGAGGACGTGAACGTGACGCGCACGAACTCGCTCTTCACGGCGCCCAGGGCCTCCAGCAGGTACTGGGGGTTGAGGCCGAGCGTGACGTCCTCGCCGTTCAGGTGCGCGTCGACGGACTCGGAGGCGCGAGCCTGCTCGCCGCCCGACGCGTCCATCGTGACCGACGATGTGTCGAACGTGAACCGCAGCGGTGCGGAGCGGTCCAGCACCAGGGCCACGCGGCGCACCGCCTCGGTGAGGTCGGCGGTGTTGACGACGGCGTGGTGGTCGGTCTGCTCGGGGAAGAGGCGACGCACCGGCGGGAAGTTGCCCTTGATCAGCAGCGAGGTGACGGTCTTGTTGCCCGCGGTGAACGCGATGATCTCGCGGTCGCCGGCACCGGAGAACGAGATCTGGATGGTGCCGGCGTGGCCGAAGGTCTTGCCGACCTCCTGCAGGGTGCGGGCAGGGACGAGCGCGGTCTGCTCGGACGCCTCGCCGTCCCACGGCACGTCGCGCAGCGACACCCGGTAACGGTCGGTGGCCACGAGGCTCAGCGTGTTCTCGCTGACCTCGAGCTGCACGCCGGTCAGCACCGGGGTGACGTCGTCACGGGAGGCGGCGAAGGCGACCTGCGCGATCGCCGTGCCGAACTCCTCGGCCGGGACCAGGCCGCTGGTGCCGGAGACCTCGGGGATCGACGGGTACTCCTCGACCGGCATGGCGGCGAGGGTGAACCGCGCGGATCCGCAGCGCACGGCGACGCCGCCGTCCTCCTCGACCGCGATCTCGATCGGCGCGTTGGGCAGACGGCTCGCGATGTCGGACAGCAGCCGCCCGTGCACGAGGATCGTGCCGGGCTCGTCGACGGTCGCCTCGATGGTGGTCCGCGCCGAAGCCTCGTAGTCGAAGGCGGAGAGGGTGAGGCCGTCGTCGCCCGCCTCGATCAGCACACCGGCCAGGATCGGCTGCGGGTTGCGCTGGGGCAGGAGCTTGACGACGAAGGACA
Organism: Microbacterium xylanilyticum; assembly: GCF_054654695.1. Classification (NCBI taxonomy): domain Bacteria; kingdom Bacillati; phylum Actinomycetota; class Actinomycetes; order Micrococcales; family Microbacteriaceae; genus Microbacterium; species Microbacterium xylanilyticum. Next base: position 3,959,461 of record NZ_BAAIEN010000002.1, on the reverse strand, counting down.
CTGCTTCGCTGAAGACATCGCGATTGACCTGGAACCTCACCGGCGCTCCTCCGTCGTCTGAATCCGCGGGGTCGCGTCGAACGCGCCCACGGTCCGCTGGCACACACCAGGGGATCCCATGCTAATGCCACGTGGCGTCGCGTCCAGATCGGAGCCCTCCGGATCCGGATCCATCCCCAGCCCGGCTCCGGGAGGTGATCGATGGCCGGAGATTCGAATGGAGTTCTTAACGGTGTTAACGGCTGTGGATACTGTGGATAACTCTGGGGATGCTTTGCGGCCGTAGGGAACTACACGTCTGTGACTTGTGGAGATCATGCGGAAACACAGGGGTCGCAGGCGACGGCGGCAGGATCCTGTCCGCCGAGTTATCCACAGATCAGGGCATCGTGTGGGGAATCCACGCCGTGCGATCGGGGAGATATCCCCAAGTTATCCACATGTGGACACGCGGAGCGCGGGCATGCCAGAATGCGCCACCCGATCGCTGCTGTCGCGTCCACGGCCCTCCTGGGGCCGTTCGGGGGCGGATCCCTGTGCGAGGGGGATCCCTTCGAGGGCGGCGGGACGCCGTGGATGAGGTCCGGGTCAGCGCCGGCTGAGCTGGGCGGTGATCTCGGTCACCTGGTTGAAGATCGCCCGGCGCTCCTTCATGAGCTCGCTGATCTTCTTGTACGCGTACATCACCGTGGTGTGATCGCGGTTGCCGAAGAGCTGCCCGATCTTCGGCAGGGAGAGGTTGGTGCGCTCGCGGCACAGGTACATCGCGATCTGACGCGCCGTCGCGATCTGCTGCGACCGGCTGGATCCGTACAGGTCGTCCTCGGGGAGCTTGAAGTAGTTCGCCGTGGTGGTGATGATGTCGGTCGGCGAGACGATGCTGTCCTCGTCCTGGTCCACGATGTCGCGGAGTGCCGTCTGCGCGGTGGCGATGTCGAGGGCGGAGCGGTTCAGGTTCGCGAACGCCGTGGCGCGGATGAGGGCGCCCTCGAGTTCGCGGATGTTCGAGGAGACCTTGGTGGCGATGTACTCGAGCACGTCGTCCGGCACGTGCAGCTGCTCGCTCTGCGCCTTCTTGCGGAGGATCGCGATGCGGGTCTCGAGGTCGGGCGCCTGCACGTCCGTGATCAGACCCCACTCGAAGCGGCTGCGCATCCGCTCCTCGAAGCCCGTGAGGTGCTTGGGCGGCACGTCGCTGGTGATCACGACCTGCTTGTTGTGGTCGTGCAGCTGGTTGAAGGTGTGGAAGAACGCCTCCTGGGTCTCCGTACGCCCCTGCAGGAACTGGATGTCGTCGATCATGAGGATGTCGACCTCGCGGTAGCGCGCCTGGAAGGCGGATCCGCGGTTGTTCGCGATCGAGTTGATGAAGTCGTTGGTGAACTCCTCGCTCGACACGTAGCGCACCTTGACCCCGGCGTACAGGGACTGCGCGTAGTCGCCGATCGCGTGCAGCAGGTGCGTCTTGCCGAGACCCGGGCCGCCGTAGATGAACAGCGGGTTGTAGGCCTTCGCGGGCGCCTCCGCCACGGCGACGGCGGTCGCGTGGGCGAACCGGTTGGACTGGCCGATCACGAAGTTGTCGAAGGTGTACTTCGGGTTGAGCCGCGACTCGTGGCGGATCGGCGTCGGCTGCTGCTCGATGGGGGACTCGACGCGGGCCGGCTCCTGCCGGGCGGATGCGAAGTCGGCGACGGGGATGGGCACCGTCTGCTGCTCCACCATGTCGTGGTTCACGGTGACGCGGAAGGAGGTGACCTCGTCGCCGATCCGGGCGAGCGCCTCCATGATCGGGAGTCGGAGGCGCTTGTTGATCTGTCCGGCGGTGAGATCGTTGGGAACCTCGAGGTAGAGCGTCGCGGTCATCACGCCGGCGGGGACCGCGAGGTTGAGGAAGCCCTGCAGCGGGGCGGTGACGCGCTCGTCGCCGGCCAGCTCGGCGAGCAGCTCGTCCCAGATCGGGACGTCGGACGCTGCGGATGCTGACATGGTTCCCCCGGGTGACTCGGCACAGCGGCGGATTTCGATCTCGCTCCTGTGGATAACTGCTCGTGCCACGGTAGTCAGCGCGGGCCCCGAGGGCAAGCTGTGACGGGCGCTCAGCGGCGGCGTGTCCCTGTGGGCGGATCCGTCCACAGGTGTGGATAATGGTGCTTTCGCCCGCTCAGTTTGCGATGTGGGAAGCGACGTCGTAGCCTTAATCGGTTGACTTATGCCATTTCGGCAGTCTTTGTCCACCCGTCTCCGGCCGCATCGATCCCGGTGACAGCTTCCCTTTCCGGAGAAATCATGAGCAAGCGCACGTTCCAGCCCAACAACCGCCGCCGCGCCAAGAAGCACGGCTTCCGCGCCCGCATGCGCACCCGCGCCGGCCGCGCCATCCTGTCGGCACGCCGCTCGAAGGGCCGTGCCGAGCTCTCGGCGTAATCCGTGCTCGCCCGCCCGCATCGACTCACCCGCGGGTCCGACTACCGCACGGTGGTTCGGCGCGGGCGGCGATACGGCGGGCCCCGGTTGATCGTCTCGGTGCTCGACACCGGTGAGCAGCGCCCCGTGCGCTTCGGTTTCATCGTGAGCAAGCAGGTGGGGAACGCAGTGACCCGCAACACCGTGCGGCGACGCCTGAAGGATGCCTGCGCCCGTCAGCTTCCTCTGCCCGACGGCGTCGACATGGTCATCCGCGCTCTCCCGTCCGCGGCTGCGGCGCCCTTCGCCGAGCTGCTGGCGGACGTGGATCGCGCGGTCGCACGGGGTGTGCGATGAGCGCACTGCCGGCCTACTCGCGCGGCACGGCGCATCTGCACGCCGCAGACCTGCTGCGGGCTGCGCCGTTGCTGCCGCGGAACCTTGTGCTGGGCTTCCTCACCGCGTACCGCGCGGTCATCTCGCCGCTCTATGGCGATGTCTGTGCGTACTACCCCAGCTGCTCCGCCTACGCTGTAGGTGCGGTGCAACAGCATGGCGCGGTGAAAGGCGCAGGCCTTTCGGCGTGGCGGATACTGCGCTGCAATCCCTGGAGCCACGGCGGCGTGGACGACGTGCCGCTGCACAAGAACTTCCGACACGCCCTCACGCCTCGAGGATTCGTCGTACCCTCCCGAAAGGACTGATCAGTGGGTTCCGACCTCCTGTTTGCCGCGTCAACGACGCCCGCTGCCTCGAGCGGCGGCTTCGATCTCCTCGGCACCATCATGTGGCCGTTCAAGGCACTGGTCGAGGCGATCCTCGTCGCCTGGCACTGGCTGTTCACGTCGCTCGGGATGCAGGGCTCTGCCGGCCTCACCTGGGTGCTGTCGATCGTCGGCCTGGTGCTGGTGATCCGTGCGGCGGTCTTTCCGCTCTTCGTGCGGCAGATCAAGAGCCAGCGCAAGATGATGGAAATCGCCCCTGAACTGCGGAAAGTTCAGGAGAAGTACAAGGGCAAGCGGGATCAGCTGAGCCGTGAGGCGATGAGTCGCGAGACCATGGCCCTGTACAAGAAGCACGGCACGACTCCGATGTCGAGCTGTCTTCCGCTGCTGGTGCAGATGCCCTTCTTGCTCGGCATGTTCTACACGCTGAGCGACGTCAAGAAGCACGCGGAGGCCGGCGTCGGCGGCGTGTGGCTCCTCACCAAGGAGCTCACCAAGCAGTTCTATGACGCGACTCTCTTCGGAGTGGCGCCGCTGCACACCAGCCTCGTCGACGCGGTGCAGCACAAGCCGGCCGGCTGGGAAGCCACAGTCGCGATCCTCATCGTCCTGGTGGTCCTCATGATCGGATCCCAGTTCTTCACGCAGCTGCAGATCATCTCGAAGAACCTGTCGCCCGAGGCCAAGACCGGCCAGGCGTATCAGATGCAGAAGATCATGCTGTACATCCTGCCGCTGGGCTTCATCTTCTCGGGTCTGTTCTTCCCGCTCGGCGTGGTCATCTACTGGTTCGTCAGCAACCTGTGGACCATGGGCCAGCAGTTCCTGGTTCTGCGGGAGATGCCGACTCCCGGATCCGATGCGGCGAAGGCGCGCGAGGAGCGTCTGGCTCGGAAGGGCAAGGCCATCAACTCCGAGGGCAAGGTCGTCCCGATGTCCGTGTACGAGGCGGAGCAGCGGAAGATGCTGGAGGACGCGGAGCGTCTGCGCGCACAGCAGCCCAAGCGGCAGCAGCCGAAGAGCGCCAAGCGCGCCAAGAAGGAACAGGGGAGCAAGTCCCAGAGCGGAGATCAGTGATGAGCGAGCAGAGCCTGTCTGAGCCGACCGTTTCCGACCTCGAGCACGAGGGCGACGTCGCGGCCGACTTCATCGAGGGACTGCTGGACATCGCCGACATCGACGGCGACCTGACGCTCGACGTCAAGCAGGGCCGGGCTTACGTGTCGGTCGAGGCCGAGGGGGACGGGCTTCGGCTGCTCTCTGCACCCGAGACGGTGCAGGCTCTGCAGGAGCTGACGCGACTCGCGGTGCAGACCAGCACCGGCACGTTCTCCCGCGTGATTCTGGATGTCGCCGGCTCGCGAGACGCACGGCGCAGCCAGCTCGAGCGTCTCGTCGATTCCGCGGTGGCGAAGCTCGACGAGGGGGCGTCCCAGGCGTCGCTGCCGTCGATGTCGAGTTACGAGCGCAAGCTCGTCCACGACATCGTGGCGGAGCGTGGCCTCGTCTCCGAGTCGTACGGCGATGGACCGGCGCGCCACACGGTCATCCGTCGGCACTGACGTTTCACGTGAAACATGGCTGAGGTGGAAACCGACGTGTCGGGGCTCGAGCCCGAGCCCGCGGCCGCTGCAGAGCTGTTCGGCGACCGGATCGATCTCGCACGTGCGTTCACCTCGGCGCTCGCGGAGCAGGGGGAGGAGCGGGGCCTGATCGGCCCGCTGGAGGTCCCGCGGCTGTGGACGCGGCACATCCTCAACAGCGCCATCGCCGCGCCGCTCTTCCATGGGGACGTGGCGGATGTCGGATCCGGGGCAGGCCTGCCTGGAATCGTCCTCGCGATCGCACTCCCGGACGTGAACTGGACGCTCATCGAGCCGATGGAGCGCCGCGTCGCCTGGCTGGATGAGCAGGTGGCCGCGCTCGGCCTCTCGAACGTCACGGTGGTTCGCGGCCGCGCCGAGGACGTCGGCCTCAGCGCTCGCTTCGACATCGTGACCGCGCGCGCGGTCAGCGCACTGCGCACCCTGCTGCCGTGGACCGCGCCCCTGGTGCGCAACGGAGGAGAGCTGGCGCTGCTGAAGGGCGCCAATGCGGAGAACGAGATCACTGCCGCGCAGAAGCAGATCCGCAAGTACCTCCTCAGCGATGTACGCGTGGAGACTCTGGGGGAGGGCGTGCTCTCCGAGACGACTCGCGTCCTCCGCGCCACGGTTCGCGGCTGATCCGCGCCGCCCTGTGCGGCATTGCTGTGCGCGAGATCTCATGATGGCACTTCGGGAAGTCCCGAGTCGCTTCGTCGCGCGGTCTGCCGTACCGGATACTCCGTCGCACGTCCCATAAGAACCACCGCGGGGCCATGGAACGTGTGGCTTCGGAGAGGACAGTGGCATGCTGACCTCGTTCGTGGGACCTCGCCGCATACTCTCCGACGCCACACCCGCTTCACTCTTCCCGATGATCCGCTCTCACTGAGCCCGCCGGCGTGCCGCTCGCGGGCGAGCCGTGAGCGCATCGCTGCGGCGCACCTCACGCATGCAGGGCTTTGCGCTGCAACGTGGAGGTCTTGCAGGCGGCCTCCCGATTCACCGGACGCTTGCGACATTCCTGTTGTCGCAATCCTGCGCTTCTCGAGGGAGCCGCAGCTCCGGCGATTGCTCCCGTGTGGTTCGCCTGGGCGAGGCGCTCGCGCGGGGGCCACGCCCAGGCGCACACCGTTCGCGGCACGTTTCACGTGAAACCGGGTGTTTGGTGCTGGTGCTGGTGCTGGTGCCGGTGCTGATGCTGGTGGTGGTGGTGCGAGGGGCGGTTCCTGCGGGGAGTGGCGCGGCTCGTCGCGGCCGCGGCGCGGAGGCGCTGGTGTCCTGCCCCCGTGGTCGACCTGGTCTACGCGGTCGACCAGATCCATTGGGCTGGCTCGATGAGGCTGCCCCGACTGCTGGGCCCGTGGTGTGACGTCTCCCACGTTGAGTCCCCGTGGGTAGCGCACTCCAGAGTTGATGTGGTGGGGCACGGATGTTTCACGTGAAACGGTGCGTGATGCAGGGGTGCGTCACCGACCTGGTGCAAAACCGTGACCCGCGGCGCGGGTGCCAGGTGCCCTGGCAGTACCAGCAGGAGTGGTAGCCCCAAATGCGCCCGACCACGCGGCGCGCTGCCATGATCAGTCGGCCCCGCGGATCGGCGTCCTGTGTCCGGAGACGACCTGTAGTTGTGGCGTACCGCTTCGTCGTTCCGCAGATTCGTCGGGGCTCGCAGGTCGCGATCAACGTGATCTACCCGCATGGTCTGCACTGAGGTCGTTGCAGGCGAGTGTTTCACGTGAAACATCCATGATGCGGCCGGGTTGGCGGCCAGAGCGCGATCTCTGAGGGAGGATCAGTCGGCGCCGGCCCTACTGCCAGCGGGTCGAAGGTGGGCAGCCGGCGGCCATCGGGGTGGCGCGGTGGAAGCGTGAAGAAGCGAACCAGATCCAGGGACAGGCTCATTCAGTCCGGAACAGGGGTGAGCAGCGAGGGGAAGAGTTGTCTCTGCCGGTGTGTGGCGCGCGCTGCGGAGGGACAGCAGCAAGGTTGCGCACGAATTGTTGCCGGACGCGACAGTGATCGGTCCACACAGTCAGGTTTCACGTGAAACATCGCGCAGATCGCGGTCCGGGGGACGGGATTGTCAGCCGCGCCGGTTAGAGTGGAGATTCCGTCGTTCCCCGTCGGAGATCGTCGAAAGGAGTGGATGTTTCACGTGAAACAGTCCTCGAACACCTCGACTGCTGATTACGGCGTGGACACCCCTCTGGCACGGGAGATCGCGGATCTCGCCGCTCGCCGCAAAGCATTGGAAGCGGTCACCGTCTCATTCGATGGCCCTACACGCATCTTCACGATCTCGAACCAGAAGGGTGGCGTCGGCAAGACGACCACGGCGGTCAATGTCGCGTCAGCGCTGGCGGAACTCGGCGCGAAGGTCCTCGTCATCGACCTGGATCCGCAAGGAAACGCGTCCACAGCACTCGGCGTACCCCACACGGCGGACCTGCAGAGCATCTACGACGTGCTCATCAGTGACGTGCCGCTGGCCGATGTGGTGCAGGTGAGCCCGGAGTCCCCGAACCTCCTGTGCGCACCGAGCACCATCCACCTCGCCGGCGCGGAGATCGAACTGGTTTCCCAGGTCGCACGGGAACACCGCCTGCGCACCGCACTGAACGACTATCTCGCCGGACACCCCACGGACATTGTGATCATCGACTGTCCTCCCTCCCTCGGGCTGCTGACCATCAACGCCTTCACGGCCGCGACCGAGGTGATGATCCCGATCCAGTGCGAGTACTACGCGCTCGAGGGACTGAGCCAGCTTCTCGGCAACATCCGCATGATCCAGAAGCACCTCAATCCGCAGCTCGCGATGTCGACGATCCTTCTGACGATGTTCGACGGCCGCACTCGCCTCGCGCAGCAGGTCGCCGAGGAGGTGCGCGGTCACTTTCCGCACGAGGTCCTGGACACCGTGATCCCGCGTTCCGTCCGCGTCTCCGAGGCGCCGAGCTTCGGCCAGACGGTCATCGCGTACGACGGACAGTCGGTGGGCGCAGTCGCCTACCGCGAAGCAGCAGTGGAGATCGCCCGCCGGGCGAACGACGACAACGAGAAGGGGCACTGATGGCCAAACGCACGGGACTCGGCCGGGGGATCGGGGCGCTCATCCCCACTTCGGATGCAGCGGAGCGTCCCGTCGACGTCTTCTTCCCCGGTGCACGCATCGCCGAGGCGGTGAAGGAGTCCGCCCCGGTGGTGACCGCCACCGAGGAAGCGGATCTCGTCGCTGTTCCCGGCGCTCGCCTGATCCGCGTCGATCCGCGGGACATCGTCCCGAACCCGCGGCAGCCTCGCACCCACTTCAACGAGGACGATCTGGCCGAACTGGTGCACAGCGTTCGCGAGTTCGGCGTGCTGCAGCCCGTCGTGGTCCGCGAGAACGCCGAGGGCCAGTACGAACTGATCATGGGGGAGCGGCGCACGCGCGCCGCGCGCGAGGCCGGCCTCGACTCCATTCCCGCCATCCTCCGTGAGACTGCGGACGAGGATCTGCTGCGTGACGCGCTTCTCGAGAACCTGCACCGGTCGCAGCTGAACCCGCTGGAGGAGGCATCGGCCTACCAGCAGCTGCTCGAGGACTTCGGGATCACCCAAGAGGCCCTTGCCGCACGGATCGGGCGCTCCCGCCCGCAGGTGAGCAACACCATCCGGCTGCTGCGGCTGCCGGTCCCGGTTCAGCAGCGGGTCGCGGCCGGCGTCCTGACCGCCGGTCACGCACGTGCGATCCTGTCGCTCGACGATCCTGAGCTCATGCAGCGGCTCGCTGACAAGGTCGTCAACGAGGACCTTTCGGTGCGCGCCACAGAGGAGGCGGCGAAGACGATCGCCGCCGCCGGCGCCGTCACGAAGTCACCGAAGCCGCAGGCGGGAGCGCGTCGCGCCTATCTCGACGATGTCGCGGGCAAGCTGGGGGATCGCCTCAATACTCGCGTGCAGATCGCACTCGGCGCGAGGAAAGGCCAGGTCAAGATCGAATTCGCATCGATCCAGGATCTGAATCGGATCCTCGCCGAGATCGGTCAGGAGGGCTTCGGAGCCTGACGCCCGAGCACCCCACCTGCACAAGGCCCGGAGGCATTCGCTGAAAGCCGATTCCTTCCGGGCCTTCGTGTCGTCAGCCCCGCGTAGGCTTGGCGGGTGAGTGAATCCCCGACGCGACGCGCAAGCCTGGAAGTGCTGCGCGCGGAAGCGGCGGACGAGCTGGCCGTCCTCGTCCAGGAGCGGCTGCTCGGGGGAGAGGATCCCTGGGCCTTCATGGAAGAGCTGCCCAGCGTAGACGAGCTCGTGGTCTTCCTGCTGCGGGCCGACAAGATCGTCGAGAGCGGTGGCGTCCGCCCCGACGACGCCCGCAACTTCGAGGTCCTGCGCCGCATCGCCCTGGACTACCCGGAGCTGACGCCGATCGTGTGGGGCCTTCTGGGCGATGGTCCGAAGTACCGTCGCTGGGACCTCCTCGCCGACGACGCACGTTCCTAGAACACGCGCGTTCTCCAGCGGGTCATGGTTTCACGTGAAACCAAGTCGGTACCGCGTAGTGCGGCCGGGCTGCGGGGTGCGTACTTCAGGTGCAGAGCGGATTCCTTCCCGCTTCTCGGGCCCCTCCCGATGCCCCGGAGTAAGCGCCCCTCCGCCCCAGCCCGATGCGCGGCGGTGAGCCACACGAGACAGCACTGCGTGGCTGACCGTAGGGATGTTTCACGTGAAACGAACGGGCCGTAGAGTGCGGAACGCGGGGCGAGTGGGAGAAGCATCCACCATCTGTGCGCCACCAGGGAGGACGAGATGCCGGAGCAAGATCGGGTCGTCGTGCCGGACTTCGTCGGTAAGGCAGTCCATGTGGCGAGTGACGAGGCCGCACAGAAGCGCATCCTCACGAGCGACGACCCCGACAGCCCGAGCCTGCATGCGCGAACCTGGCCGGGGCTGTTCCGGGTCACGGCGCAGGACGTCCCTGCCGGCAGCCTCGTCGAGAGCTGGACGCGGGTCGTGGTGACCTATGTCGCGGAGGGCGGCACGCCCAGCGCGGTCGGGGCCCCGCCGAGTGATCCGTCTCCGGCCCTGTCCGCGCACGCGGATCCGGAGGACGACGCATCCGAAGTACGGGAGTAGCCAGCCGGGATGCGCTGCAGGGCACGAAAAAGCCCGCCCTCCAAGGGGAGGGCGGGCTTCATCAGCGTGTCGTCAGCCGAGGAACGCGGCCAGATCCTGCTCGAGCGCGAACTTCGGCTTGGCGCCGATGATCGTGGTCTTGACCTCGCCGCCCTGGAAGACCTTCATGGCCGGAATCGACGTGATCTGGTACTTCATCGCCAGATCCGGGTTCTCGTCCACGTTGAGCTTGAGGATGGTGATCTTGTCCGGGTTCTCCGACTGGATCTCGTCCAGCACGGGCGCGACCATGCGACACGGTCCGCACCACGCGGCCCAGAAGTCGACCAGAACGGGGCCTTCGGCCTGAAGCACGTCCTGCTCCCAGGTCGCCTGGCTGGTTGCCTTGGCAGTCATGATTCTCCTTGTTCGTGTGAGCGCGAGACGCTCGGTGAAGTCAACAGCGAGGGTGTCCGAACTGTTCCCGCTGGTCAGGCGAGCGCAGTTTCCGCCGCAGTTCCGTCCGACAGTGCGGCCAGGAAGTGCTCGACGTCGAGGGCGGCGACGGTTCCGGATCCGGCAGCGGTGACGGCCTGACGGTAGGTCGGGTCGATGACGTCGCCTGCGGCGAAGACCCCGGGCACGGAGGTGCGGGAGCTGCGGCCGTCGACCCAGATCGTGCCCTCGGGCGTGAGGTCGAGTTTGCCGTGCACGAGGTGCGTGCGCGGGTCGTTGCCGATCGCGATGAAGAGGCCGTCGACCGGAAGGTCGGTCACGCTGCCGTCCACCGTGTTGCGCAGGCGCACGCCGGCGGTCGCGTCCTCGCCGAGGACCTCCTCGACCGCGCTGTTCCAGATGAACTCGATCTTGTCGTTCGCGAACGCACGCTCCTGCATGATCTTCGAGGCGCGCAGAGTGTCCTTGCGGTGGATGACGTACACCTTGGAGGCGAACTTCGTGAGGAAGGTGGCCTCCTCCATGGCCGAGTCACCGCCGCCGACGACCGCGATCGTGCGCTCCCGGAAGAAGAAGCCGTCGCAGGTCGCGCACCACGAGACGCCGTGGCCGCTCAGACGCTCCTCACCGGGGATGCCGAGCGTGCGGTAGGCGGATCCCGTCGCGTAGATGATCGAGGCGGCCTCGAGCACCGTACCGCTGCCGAGAGTCACCTTCTTGACGTCGCCGTCGAGGTCGAGCTCGGTGACGTCGTCGTAGAGCACCTCGGTGCCGAACCGCTCGGCCTGCTCCTGCATCTTGGCCATCAGGTCGGGGCCCTGGATGCCCTCGGGGAAGCCGGGGAAGTTCTCGACCTCGGTGGTCTTCATCAGCTCGCCGCCGACCTCGACCGAGCTCGCCACGAGCACCGGGTTCAGGTTCGCGCGGGCCGCGTAGATCGCCGCGGTGAACCCCGCAGGTCCCGAACCGATGATGATGACCTGTCGCATTGCTTCTCCTTGCTGTCGCACGCTTCAACACATGGTACCGGCGCGGCATTCCGCGGACCTGGAGGTCGTCAGCGCACTCACGGCGGCAGGCCGACCCTGAGATTCAGGCGGGGACGTCGACGACGCGCGTGCCGCCGAATGCGGGTGAGAGGGCGCCGGCCGAGAGCGCGGCGAGGTCGTCGACCAGTGCATCGCGATCGGCGGCGGGGATCCACAGGGTGAACGAGGCGGATGCGCCGTAGGCGACATCGCCGAACGACGAGTCGTGCGTGGCAGCCCAGTCCCGCAGGGCGTTGTCGATCCGGCCCGCTTCGGCGTGCGGCACCTCGACGCGCGCCTCGAGGAGCTCCCGGCGGTGCAGCAGCACGGCGTCGTCCAGGGCATCGGAGACCGCGGTCGAGTACGCGCGGATGAGACCGCCCGCACCGAGCTTCACGCCGCCGAAGTAGCGGGTCACCACGGCGACCACATCGGTCAGGCCACGTCGGCGCAGCACCTCCAGCATCGGCATCCCGGCGGTGCCGGACGGCTCACCGTCGTCCGAGGAGCGCGCCTGGTCGCCGCCGAGTCCCGTCACCATGGCGGTGCAGTTGTGGCGGGCATCCCAGTACTGCCGACGCACGGCGGCGATGACGGCCTCCGCCTCGTCGACGGAGCGCACCGGCGCGACGCGCGCGATGAAGCGCGACTTCTTGACGACGAGTTCGCGGACGATCGGCGCGGCGAGGGTGTCGGGGTAGGAGCGCGTCATGGAGGGAGTGCTTCAGCGGCTCGGCACGAACCGGCGTGCGAGGCCCTTGAGGGCGTCGAGCTCGGGAGCGCGGAAGACGGCGAGGATGCCGATGTAGACGACGATCACCACCGCGGCGATGATCGCGCTGCCGAACACAGCCGGGATCTTGTCCGTCGTCGTCCAGCCGTGCGCGCCTCCCAGCAGGAGGAAGACACCCCAACCGGCAGCCGCGGCCGGGACGGCGGCGAGGGCGAACCGGCCGAGCGCGAGAACCCAGCTCGCCGTACCGATGCCCCGCAGACGGCGGTGCAGCAGCGCGCTCGCGACGATCGTCTGCAGGATGCTGGACAACGACTGTCCGAGCGCGAGCGTAGCCGCGAGGACCGACAGCGGGATCACGCCCGCATCGTGCAGAAGCTGGGTGCCGAAGGACGTGGCCACGATGAGCACGCACTGGAAGACCGTGAAGAAGAACGGCGTACGGGTGTCTCCGAAGGCATAGAAGGTGCGCTGCACGATGAACAGCACCGCCAGGGGCAGGAGCGCGACCAGATAGCCGACGAGTACGAGAGCAGCGGCCTGGGCTTCGCTTCGGTCGTCGGTGAAGATGCGTGATGCGGGGATGACCGCCGCGAGAACCGCGGCCAGTGCACCGGTGAGGAAGAACCCGAGCGCCCGGATGCTGCGGCCGATGTCGGTGCGGACGTCGTCGACGCGCTGCGCGTGCGCGTGCTCACTGAGCTGCGTGAAATAGGGGGTGCCGATCGATAGCACGATCACGGAGTAGGGGAGCATGAAGATCAGCCATGCGTTGTTCATGACGGTGAGCGACGCGTTGTCGCCCGATGCGCCGAACGCGACGCTGTGCTGGTAGAAGCCGGCGACGAGGCTGGACAGGGCCATGAGCATGGTCCAGCCGGCCAGCTTGCCGATGTTGCCGAGGCCCACTCCGCGCCAGCGGAAGTCGACGCGCAGTGCCAGGCGGGTTCGCGGCCAGAAGGCCAGGAGCACACCGGCCTGCACCGCGATGCCCAGTGTGGCGGTGCCGCCGAGCCAGGCGATGCGGTCGGCCGGCCAATCCGAGACGGCGGTCAGGGGTGTCCCGAAGAGGTATCCGATGACGAGGAACCCCACGATGGAAACCACGTTGTTCACAACGGGAGCCCAGGTGAACGGACCGAAGATCCTGCGCGCGTTCAGGGTCTCGCCGATCAGCGCGTAGAGGCCGTAGAAGAAGATCTGCGGCAGGCACCAATAGGCGAACGCGAGGGCGAGCTGCTGCTGCGCGACCGATGTACCGGCCTTCATGATGACGCTGATGATCCACGGGGCGGCCAGCATAGCGATCGCAGTCGCGGCGAGCAGCACGACTGTTCCCGCTGTGAAGATCTTCGAGATGAACGCGCTGCCGCCGTCTTCGCCGGCGACCGCCTTGACGATCTGCGGCACCAGGACGGCTGTCAGCACGCCGACCGAGATGATCGAGAACACGTCGTTCGGCAGCTGGTTCGCCAGGGCGAATGCGTCCGGAGCCTTGCCGACGGCTCCGATCACGCCGACAAGCACGATCGTGCGCAACAGGCCGGTGATCCGCGACACCATGGTTCCGGCGGCGAGGACGGCGCTCGCGCGGCCGAGACTACTCATGCGACTCCTCGCGGGGCGATTCGGATCCCGCCGCCGCGGATGACGCCGAAGCGGACCCGGAGGCCTCAGCGGTCAGCGCGCCATCCTCGTCCGGATCATCGTCGGATCCGTCCATGCCTTCGGCGGCATGCTTCTCGGCGGCTGCCTTCCGCCGGCGGATCGTGCGGAAGATGCCGGCGCCGATCAGGAGCAGCCCGAGGGTGCCGAACACGATCAGGCCGATCGTCTCCCACTCCGCGCGGATCGTCAGGCGCGCGGTCTGCTGCGGCCCGATCGCCACGCCGGTCGGGCTGGTCAACGACATGGACAGGGTGATCTCGGCGTTGGCCACGTGCGACTCCAGCGGGAGGCGCACCGGCGTGGTGCTGGACGGCAGCGCCTCGACATCCGTCGTCGGCGGCACGTCGATCCGGGAGTCGCTGGGCACGACGTTCAGCCGCACGCGCACGGGGTACGGCAGGTCGTTGCGCACCCACACCGGTACGTTCACCTTGGGACTGATCAGGATCGGGTTGGACGGCTGGATCCCGACCGCCTTCATGGTCTTCTGCGTCGCGGAACGGTGCGCGCTGAGCGCTGCGGCGAAGTCGTCCGGGCTGGTGTGCACGCCGACGCCGAGCAGCCGCATCATCGAGATCCGCTCACGCACCGTGAGGTCGGCCGGGCGCGCGAGGATCGTCGCGAACTGGGCCAGACGGTCGGCGTCCTGCTGCAGGGCGAGCACCGCCGCAGCGCGGTCTTCGGCGGACTCGGTCGCCACGGTGAGCTCAGCGGGCGGGGCGGACAGCACCCGGTCGAGGCGGCCGTCCAGCCCGCCGCTGAACGCGGTCACCGCGTCGGTCAGCCCCTGCGCCGGACGGCTGTCCGCGCGGGAGAGGCCGGCGAGCACGGTCGAGCCGGGGGCGTCGAACCAGAGCATCGCGTTCGTCGCCGTGAGCGCGTCTCCGCGCGCGGTCGGGTCGGACTGCTCCGCAGCGGCGCTCAGCGCGGCAGAGACTGCATCGTCGGAGACGAGTACGGCGGATCCGCCGACGGTGGCTCGCGGGGCGACCGCGCCACCCTCCGCACCCGCGGTGAAGGTCGTCGACGGGAGGATCGGGATGGTGGCGGATCCGGCCGCGCCGTAGTGCGACATCGTCGCGATCTGGGCGGGCGTCACCTCGCCGCGCGGCCAGAGGATGTCGGAGCGCGCGCCGCTGATCGCATCGGGCGACGACGCGGCGGATGCAGCGGGGTTCGCGGTCGCGGTCGGAGTCGGCGTGGGGGTGGACGGCGGGGTGCCCGCGGGCCCCAGGAACGGGGTGAAGTCGTCGACGGCGAGTGGCGCGGTGAGCCCGGCCGCGGCCTGGGCGGTCGCGTCCGCATCGCCGAACTGCAGGGTGAAGCGCTCGTTGGGCAGCGCTTCGAGGCGCGCCAGCCACGCGGTCGCGGTGGCGGGCGCCGCCGTGCCCAGAACGCGGATCGCGGCGGGGATCGATGGGTCCACCGCGAGCACGGCCGGGGTGCCGGCCACGCCGTTCAGTTGCGCGGTGAGCGCGCCCTCCGGCGCGGTCAGGGCGGTGAGCTCCGCAGCGCTCAGCAGGTCGCCTTCGGGGGCGGCCGTGATCGGCACCACGGTGATGACGGTCGCAGGCGCGCCCTGGGCGACGACCAGCACGGTGCGCGAGTCGGCTGCGGGGGCGGGGGAGCCCGCCGCCGCGGGCGCCTCGAAGCGCGCGCGCAGCGGATACACGCCCGGGGCGAGGGCACCGACGTCGGCCGCGGGCACGACGACCTGTGTGCGGGAGGTGCCACCGGCGCCTACGGCCGTGGTGCGCACGTCACCGATCGGGCTGAGCGCGGGCGCATCCGCGGATCCGTCCAGCCACGCGCTGACGGCGTGCCGGTCGCCCAGGGCGGTGCGCCCGAGTTCCAGGTGGACGGTGCCGGCGCCGAGGCCCGCAGTGGCGTCGTTGCGCAGCGCCAGCGTCGCCGTCAGCGGGGCGCCGGAGAGGTAGGAGCCGTTCGCGTCGGGAACCAGCGCGACCTGCAGGCCCTCGTGCTGGGGCGTCTGCGTGGGACTCGGGGTGGGGGTGCTCTCCGCGGCGGCCGGCGTCGGCACCACGAGCGGCAGTGCCAGTCCCAGTGCCACGGCGACGGCCCCCGCGGCGCGGCGGAGGCGCAGTCGGAGGGGGGAGTTCGCTGTCGTGGTCGCAGTCATGGGGATCCGTCGGGCGCGCGAGGCGCGGCGAGTGCTGGCCCTGAGATTCTAGGCGGCGCGCGCCGCCGATCCCTGGAGGCGGGCAGGGTGCGCGGTGGTGGGATGGGTGCGCATCGCCGGGCACGGTCCCCACGGAAACGACGGGAACGCTTCCGGGACGGTGGGGCTTGCCGCGAGGCCGGGCGGCCGCGGCAACGGGCAACGCCTCAAGGGCCACCGCGGCAACGGGCAGCGCGGCGCCGTTCAGCGCGGAGCCTGCGTCGGCCAGCGGAGCCTGCGCTGTTCCGCGCGTAGGCTGACGCCGTGGCCCGACACCTGACGCCCCGCCCCGACCCGCTGCTGTGCGCGGCGCTCGCCGCCGACCTGGACGCCGCCGATCTGCGCTCGGAGCCGCTGCGCGCCGCCTGGGGTGCGGAGGCCGACGACGCGCTCGCCCGCGGCGTGCGATCCCCGCTGCTGCGGGCCATCGCCGGACGCACCGACGCCCTGGCGACGCTGGGGCGGCTGTTCGTCCTCGGGATGCCGCAGCCGGAGGCGGAGGTCGCGGCGGCCCTCGCCCGCACCGGCATCGACGGCATCGAGGCGCTGGGTCTGGCATACCGTGACGGCGGGCTCGTCGTCCCCGCGGCGCTCATCCGCCCGCAGTCCTTCGTGGATGCGGATGGCGTGGGGGAGTGGTGGATCGCGAGCGATCTCGACGAGCTGGCGCTGCATCACCTCGACGCGGACGGCGTGCTTCCGTCCGATCACGTCCTCGGCGTCGGCGGTGCCTCGCGCACGCTCGCGTCGCTGGTGATGCCGATCGAGGTCGAGCGCGCCCTGGATCTCGGCACGGGCTGCGGGATCCAGGCGCTGCTCGTGTCGCGGCATGCCGGATCCGTCATCGCGACGGACATCTCAGCCCGGGCTCTCGCCTACGCCGAGCTGAACGCGATGCTCGCCGGCGTGCAGAACATCGAGTTCCGCCGCGGCAGCCTGTTCGAGCCCGTGGCGGGCGAGAGCTTCGGTCTGATCGTCTCGAACCCGCCGTTCGTGATCACGCCGCGCGGCGCCGATGTGCCCGAGTACGAGTACCGCGACGGGGGTCTCGTCGGCGATGCGCTCGTCGAGGCGTTCGTGCGCACGGCGCCCGGGCACCTCGTCCCCGGCGGGGCGGCGCAGCTGCTCGGCAACTGGGAGTCGATCGGCGCGGCGCTGGGCATGCGCCGGATCGAGTCGTGGATCGACTCGGCGCTCGACGCGTGGGTCGTGCAGCGCGAGACGCTCTCGCCGCTCGCCTACGCGGAGCTCTGGATCCGCGACGGCGGCACGACGCCCCGCGACCCCGGCTTCGAGCCCCTGCTGGATGCCTGGCTCGACGACTTCGCCGCCCGCGGGGTGACCGAGATCGGGTTCGGGTACGTGCTGATCCGGCGTCCGGACATGGCGGAGCCGGAGGAGGCGACCCCGGCGCCGCTGCGCCGCTTCGAGACGCTCACCCAGCCCGTCACCAGCGCCGGCCGGGCGTTCCGCGACGGGCTCGCCGGTCACGACGCGCTCGCCGACGGCCTGCCGGACGTGCTGCTGGTCGCCCCCGATGTCACCGAGGCCCGTCACCACATGCCGGGTCAGGATGCGCCGAGCGTGATCGAGCTGCGCCAGGGCGGCGGCTTCGGCCGCACCGTGTCGGTGGATCCCGCGCTCGCCGGATTCGTCGGCGCTTGCGACGGCGAGCTCACGGTCACCCAGATCGCCGCGGCGCTCGCCGACCTGTTCGAGGTGCCGCTCGCCGACCTCTGGGCCGATCTCGAACCGAGGCTGCGGACGCTGGTGACCGACGGCTTCCTGATCCCGGCGGGAGGAAGAGCGGAATAGATCCCGTATCTATGCGTTCGAATGGATCATGAAGGCTTTCGGATTCCTCTCCTTCGGACATTACGGCGACGTGCCCGGGTCCACGACCCGCACGGCCGGCGACATGCTGCGCCAGACCATCGAGCTGGCCGAGGGGGCCGACGAGATCGGGGTCAACGGCGCCTACGTGCGCGTGCACCACTGGGCGCGCCAGGCGGCGTCCCCGATGCCGCTGCTGTCGGCGATGGCGGCGCGCACCCGACGCATCGAGGTGGGCACCGGCGTCATCGACATGCGCTACGAGAACCCGTTCCAGTTCGCCGAGGAGGCGGCTGCGCTCGACTGGATCGCGGACGGGCGCATCGCCCTCGGCGTCAGCCGCGGCTCACCCGAGACCGCGCTGCGCGGATATGAGACCTTCGGCTTCCACGACGACGAGGATCCGGAGCGCGGCGGCGTGATGGCCCGCGAGAAGTTCGACCTGTTCCTGCAGGTGATCGATGGGGCCCGAGTGGCTCCCGGTGACCCGCGGATGGTCGGTGCGGGGCACTACCTGGCGATCGAGCCGCAGTCGCCGACGCTGCGCGACCACATCTGGTGGGGAGCGGGTTCCCGCGCCACCGCGGAGGAGACCGGGCGCAAGGGCCTGAACCTGATGAGCTCGACTCTGCTCACCGAGGCCACCGGTCAGCCGTTCCATGAGCTGCAGCGGGAGCAGATCGACCTGTTCCGCGCCGCGTACAAGGAGGCGGGCCACACCGGCGCGCCCCGGGTGTCGGTGAGCCGCAGCGTGTTCCCGCTCGTCTCGGACCGGGATCGCGCGTACTTCGGGCTGCGCTCGGAGGAGAACCACGACCAGATCGGCGTGATCGACGGCTTCCGCTCCACGTTCGGCAAGACCTATGCGGCGGAGCCGGACGTGCTGATCTCGCAGTTGAGCCAGGACGAGGCCGTCATGGCCGCGGACACCCTGATGCTGACGATCCCGAACCAGCTCGGCCCGGAGTACAACCTGCACGTGCTGCAGGCCTTCGCCGAGCACGTCGCCCCGGCCCTGGGCTGGAAGCCGAACACCGAAGGACCCGTGCAGGGCGACCCGGTCTGAGCGGGCTCGGTCGCGATCCAGGATCCGGTGCAGCGCCGCAAGCGCCTCAGCTGTGCGCTGCGACGGATGCAGGATCCGGTGACGCCTGCACGACCGGATCCCGTGAATCCGTCCTGCAGGCGTCGCGCGGTCCTGCAGGCGTGGCAGGCAACCCGGATAGGGTCGGAGGCGTGGCGGAATCGATGGACTACTCGACCGAGGCGCAGGTGCGGCGCATCTCCGCCGACTTCGCGCGCCGGCGGGCTCGGGTGTTCCTCGCGTTCGCGTGCATCGAGGGGCCCGTGCTGCTCGGCGCGATCGTGTTCGTGTACGTGCTGAAGCTGGTGGATCCGCAGTTCGGCCCGTGGATCTTCCTCGGTGTGGCCCTGCTCAGCGGGCTCTGCCTGAGTGCTCTGGTCATCAGCCATGCGAAGGCCGAGCAGCAGGCCATACGCGACGTGGGCGGCACGCCGTTCCCGCCGTCGAGCGGCCCGACCTTCTGACTCCCAGGGGAACGTCCGCCGGTCCCCGGGCCCGACGCCGGCCCGGACGCCCCGGTACCCTGGAACCCATGCTCAACATGGCCGAGTCCCTTGCGCGCCTGGGTGCCCTCGCCGAGGATCCGGTGGTCCGGATCCTCGCCGACGCCTTCGCCGACGCGGGGTTCGACCTCGCGGTGGTCGGCGGTCCGGTGCGCGACGCGCTGCTCGGCCGCGCCACGCACGACCTCGACTTCACCACGAACGCCCGCCCCGACGACATCCTGCGCATCGTCAAGCCGATCGCCACGGCGCACTGGGACATCGGTCGCGAGTTCGGCACGATCGGCGCCCGGGTGCATGGCGAGCAGGTCGAGATCACGACCTACCGCGCCGACGCGTACGACGGCGTGACCCGCAAGCCCGTCGTGGAGTTCGGCGACGACATCGACGGCGACCTGGTGCGCCGCGACTTCAGCGTGAACGCGATGGCGTTCCTGGTTCCGCAGCAGAGGCTCGTGGATCCGACCGGAGGCGTGGAGGATCTGCTCGCCGGGCTCCTGCGCACCCCGACCGACCCGCACGTGAGCTTCGGCGACGACCCGCTGCGCATGCTCAGGGCGGCCCGCTTCAGCGCGCAGCTCGGCTTCGGGATCGAGGAGCGCACCCTGGCCGCGATCGCCGAGCTGCGGCAGACGCTGACGATCGTCAGCCCCGAGCGGATCCAGGCCGAGCTCATCCGCCTGCTCCAGTCCGACGACCCGGTGCGCGGCATCCGCGTGCTCGTCGACACCGGCCTCATCGACGAGTTCCTGCCCGAGGTGAGCGCACTCAAGCTCGAGATCGACGAGCACCACCACCACAAGGACGTCTACGAGCATTCGCTCACCGCGCTGGAGCAGGCCATCGCCCTCGAGCACGCCCGGCATCCCGGTGAGCCGGCCGACGCCGTGCTGCGCCTCGCGGTCCTGCTGCACGACATCGGCAAGCCGCGCACCCGCAAGCTCGAACCCGGGGGTGCGGTGAGCTTCCACCACCACGACGTGGTCGGATCCCGCCTCGCGCGCAAGCGCCTGCAGGCCCTGCGGTTCGACAAGGAGACGACCGACGCCGTCGCGAAGCTCATCGAGCTGCACCTGCGCTTCTTCGGCTACGCCGAGGGGGCCTGGACCGACTCCGCCGTGCGCCGCTACGTGCGCGATGCCGGCGACCAGCTCGAGCGCCTGCACATCCTCACCCGCGCCGACGTCACCACGCGCAACAGGCGCAAGGCCGCGCGGCTCGCCGCCGCGTACGACGACATCGAGCAGCGCATCACCGCCCTGCGCGAGCAGGAGGAGATCGACGCGATCCGTCCCGAGCTCGACGGCAACGACGTGCAGCGGATCCTGGAGATCCCGCCCGGGCGCGAGGTGGGCGAGGCCTACCGGTTCCTGCTGGACCTGCGCCTCGACGAGGGCGTCATCGGGCGAGAGGCCGCCGAGCAGCGCCTGCGCGCCTGGTGGGCCGCGCGGGACTGACACCGTCGCCGGCGGGTCTAGCGTCCCGCCTGCAGGCGGAGACCGGCAAGCAGCAGGTCGAGCCCGCCGAGGAACTGGTCGCGGTCGTCGTGACCGTCGAACTCGTCGAGGATGTGGTGGACGAAGGGGTACTCGGTCGGATCGAGCGCGCGCCACTGCGCGGCGGCCGAGGCCAGGTACTGCTCGCGGCTCACTTCGCCCGACACGACGGCGGCAGGCGGCTCCTGGCCGAGGTCGGCGGCGGTGCCGATCACGTAGCCCACCACCGCAGACGTGGCATGGAACGTCTGGCGCGGCGTGAGGCCCAGCCGCATCACGTGCTCGCCGATCCGCTCGTAGAGCTGCAGGGAGTGGATCTGGCTCGTCGTGTCGCGGAGGGCATAGGCGCCGAGCCAGGGGCGGTCGACGATCGCGTCGAACATGGTGAGCGCGATGGTGCGGATGTCCTCGATCGGATCGGCGCCGCCGACGTCTGCTGTCGCCTCGAGCACGCCGGCGAGCACCGAGTCGGCGGCGAGGTCCAGCAGCTCGTCGCGTCCGGACACGTACCAGTACACGCTCGCGACGCCGCCGCCCAGCCGGGTGGCCAGTGCCCGGATGGTGAGCCCCTGCGCGCCGGACTCGTCCAGGATCTCGACCGCGCCGGCCAGCACCGACTCCAGGGAGTGGGAGGCGCGCGAGCGCGTGCGCGGACCGCGCGGCCGCGAGGGCCCGTCGCTCTGCTGCGGTGTGGATGCCATGGCTCCATCCCACCATGACGGGCCGCTCGGCGCGGGAGGCGCTTGCGCATCATCGAACATCGTTCTATCGTATCGAACGGCGTTCGGTTGTCGAACGTTGTTCGATCCACCTTCCCGATCCGGAGGAATCGCCCATGACTCGTGCATCCGTCCTCGCTCCCGCACGCACCTACTCCTCCCTGCGGGCGGCCTGGATCCCGCTCGCCGCGCTCTGTCTCGCGTTCTTCGTCGAGATGGTCGACAACACGCTCCTGTCGATCGCGCTGCCGACCATCGGACGGGAACTCGGTGGGGACACGACCTCGCTGCAGTGGATCACCGGCGCGTACTCGCTCACCTTCGGCGGTCTGCTGCTGACGGCCGGTTCGATCGCCGACCGATTCGGGCGACGCCGGGTGCTGCAGATCGGCCTGGGTCTGTTCGGGCTCATCAGTCTCGCCGTGCTGCTCATCAACACCACCGGAGAGCTCATCGCGCTGCGCGCTCTGCTCGGCGTCGCTGCAGCCGCGATGGCCCCGATCACCAACTCGCTGGTCTTCCGGCTGTTCGACGACGAGAAGCTGCGGATGCGCGCCATCACGCTCATGATGGTCGTCGGGATGTCCGGCTTCGTCGTCGGCCCGCTCCTGGGCGGCACGATGCTCGCGCACCTGCCCTGGCAGTGGCTGCTGCTCGTGAACGCGCCCATCGCGCTGATCGCCGCCGCGGGCGTCCGCTTCGGCGTGCCCGCCGACTCGGCCGACGGCCTCACCAAGGACCGGCTCGACCTGCCGGGCGCCGCACTCAGCATTCTCACGATCGGCCTCGCGTGCTACCTCCTCACGAGCGGCGTCGAGAACGGCTGGACGTCTCCGATCACTCTGGCGGTCGGGATCGGCGCCGTCATCGCGCTCGTGCTCTTCGTCCTCCGCGAACGGCGGGCGGCCGCGCCGATGCTCGATCTGTCCCTGTTCCGCAGCGGGACCGTGCGGGGCGCGGTCATCGCCCAGATCGGCACCTCGGTCGCGATGGCGGGCGTGATGTTCGCGCTGATCCTGCACTTCCAGTACGCGTGGGACTGGTCGCCGCTGCAGGCGGGCCTGGCCAATCTGCCGCTCATCGCCACGATGATCCTCGCCACGCCCCTCACCGAGTGGCTCGTGCGCAGGTGCGGGCACCGCATCGCGTGCCTCATCGGAGCAGGACTGCTTGCGGCGGGCCTCGGGCTGATGGCCTGGGCGGTCCAGCACGACTACCTGGCGATCGCCATCGCGATGGTGGTGATGACCGCAGGCCTGCGCACCGTCATGACGATCTGCGCCGTGGCGCTGGTCGGTGCGATGCCCGAGAACCGCACCTCGATGGGTGCGGCCATGAACGACACCGCACAGGAGCTGGGCGCCAGCGTCGGCACGGCCGTCGTCGGCACGCTCATCGCCGCGCTCGTGACGGTGTCGCTCCCCGCGGGAGCATGGGCTCCCGCACTCGTCGCGTCGTTCTTCCACGGAGAGCAGGTCGTGTTCGCGGTGCTCGCCGTGGGGGTGGGGGTCATCTCCGGCCTCGGCGCGCTCACCCTGACCGACGCCCGCACGGTCGACGAGCACGCCCTCGAGGACCACGAGCACGAGCCCGCGGTCTGACGGGGAACGCGGCCCTTCGCGGCGCTCCGCCGGCGGCATCGGCGACAGCCGGATCTCGTCGCCGTACACTGGATCCACTCCGTCGCCGACGATCGGAGACCTCGTGTCCTCGCCCTGGCAGCCCTCCCGGGAGCCCTCCCCGGCCGCGTCGCGCCTGCTGATCGAGCGCGCGCACGAGGAGCTCGTGGCAGGCAACATCGACGACCGCCGGCTGCAGAGCGTGCGCTCCCTGGTGCGGGAGTCGTGGGAGCGCTCCTGGCGGCAGCGCGTCGGCGCCGAGGGCCTGCCCCCGCTCGACTTCACCCAGGAGGCGCTCGACGCCTATCGGCGGACGCACCCGCTCGCCGGCGCGATGGACACGATCCGGGCGCTGCTGCTGCCGGGATCCGCGGACGACTCGGGTGTCATCGTCGCCGTCGGCGACCACGCCGGGCGACTGCTGTGGGTCGAGGGGGACCTGAACCAGCGGATCCTGTCGGGCGAGATGGGCTTCGTCGAAGGAGCGAACTGGTCGGAGCGGTCGGTCGGCACCTCCGCGCCCGGAACGGCCCTCGAGCTCGGCGCCCCGGTGCAGATCCACGGGGCCGAGCACTACAACCGGCTCGTGCAGCCGTGGTCGTGCACGGCGGCGCCTGTGTTCGACCCCGAGGACCGGCGCATCCTCGGGGTGATCGACGTGACCGGCGGATCCGAGGCGGCGAGCCCGCACGCTCGCATGCTGGTGGACGCCACCGCGCGGGCCGTGGAGGCGGAACTGCTCGTGGCGCGGCTGCGCGCCAGAGCGGAGCCCGCGCTTCCCGCGTCGGTCCCGCGCCGACGGCATACGCCGGCCCGGGCCGCGCTGCGGGTGCTCGGCCGTGACCGGGCGCGGCTCGAGGTGACCGGCGACGGCGGCGAGCGGTCCGTGGAGCTCAGCGCACGGCACGCGGAGATCCTGCTGCTGCTCGCCGTGCACCGCCAGGGGCTGTCCGCCGAGCGGCTCGCGGAGCTCGTGTACGGCGAAGGATCGTCGGCCGACACGCTGCGGCCCGAGATGGTGCGCCTGCGCAAGGTGCTGGAGCGGATCTGGCCCGCGCTCGTGCCGGAGTCGCGCCCCTACCGGCTGACGGTGCCGCTGGAGACCGACGCGCAGGACGTGCTGTCGCTGCTCGACCGCGGTGCCCACAGGGTGGCGCTGAGCGCCTACCGCGGCCCCGTGCTGCCGGACTCGACGGCGCCGGGCGTGGAGGAGTACCGCGAGTCGGTCCGCTCCACTCTGCGCGAGACCATGCGCACCGAGGCCAGCATCGACGTGCTGCTGAGCTACGCGGAGATCCCCGAGGGCGCCGACGACACCGAGATCCTGCGGCTCTGCCTGGAGCTGCTGCCGGCGCGCTCGCCGAAGCGGGCGGGGCTGGTGAGCCGGATCGAGCGGCTCGAGCAGGACTGACGCCCTTCGTCTCGCTTCGCTCGCTCAGGGACCGAGCGCGTCGGTCGCTGAGCCTGTCGAAGCGGCCGGGGTCGCGGGGTCCCTTCGACAAGCTCAGGCACCGGGGGCGAACGATCCCAGAGAAGCGCGCAACCGGATGCAACGTGACGCACCGGGGTGCAACGGGCGCGCGCCTACCTTCGAGGCACATCAACCCGCGCGGCATCGCAGCCGCGGTACGTCGAAGGAGACGCGATGACCATCATCGAGGAGAGCGTGTCGACCGCCTATGCGGCGCCGGGGCAGCCGGGCGCGCTCGCGAACTACCGCCCGCGCTACGGGCACTACATCGGCGGCGAGTTCGTCGAACCCGTCAAGGGGCAGTACTTCGAGAACGTCAGCCCCGTCAACGGCAAGCCGTTCACCGAGGTCGGCCGCGGCACCAGCGAGGACATCGACCGCGCCGTCGACGTCGCCTGGAAGGCCTTCGCCAGCTGGGGCAAGACCAGCCCGACCGAGCGCGCGAACATCCTGAACAAGATCGCCGACCGCATCGAGGAGAACCTCGAGATCATCGCGATCGCGGAGACCTGGGAGAACGGCAAGCCGATCCGCGAGACGCTCGCGGCCGACATCCCCCTCGCCGTCGACCACTTCCGCTACTTCGCCGGTGTCCTGCGCGCGCAGGAGGGCGGCATCAGCCAGCTCGACGACAACACCGTCGCCTATCACTTCCACGAGCCGCTGGGCGTGGTCGGTCAGATCATCCCGTGGAACTTCCCCCTGCTCATGGCCACGTGGAAGCTCGCTCCCGCGCTCGCCGCGGGCAACTGCGTCGTCATCAAGCCGGCGGAGCAGACCCCCGCGTCGATCCTGTTCCTGTTCGAGATCATCGGCGACCTGCTGCCGGCCGGCGTCGTGAACATCGTGAACGGCTTCGGCATCGAGGCGGGCGCGCCGCTCGCCCAGCACAAGCGGATCCGCAAAGTCGCCTTCACGGGTGAGACCACCACGGGGCGCCTCATCATGCAGTACGCGTCGCAGAACCTCATCCCGGTGACCCTCGAGCTCGGCGGCAAGAGCCCCAACGTCTTCTTCGAGGACGTCGCCTCGGCGAAGGACTCGTTCTACGACAAGGCGCTCGAGGGCTTCACGATGTTCGCGCTCAACCAGGGCGAGGTCTGCACCTGCCCCTCGCGCGCACTCATCCAGCGCTCGATCTACGACGGCTTCCTCGCCGACGGCCTGGAGCGCGTGAAGAAGGTCGTGCAGGGCAACCCGCTCGATCTGAACACCATGATCGGCGCGCAGGCCTCGAACGACCAGCTCGAGAAGATCCTCAGCTACATCGACATCGGCAAGCAGGGCGGGGCGCGCCTCCTCACCGGCGGTGAGCGGGTCGACCTGGGCGGCGACCTCAGCGAGGGCTACTACATCGCGCCGACGGTGTTCGAGGGCACCAACGACATGCGGATCTTCCAGGAGGAGATCTTCGGGCCGGTGCTGTCGGTGACGAGCTTCTCCGACTTCGACGACGCCATCTCGATCGCGAACGACACGCTCTACGGGCTCGGCGCCGGCGTGTGGAGCCGCATCGGCGACACCGCGTACCGCGCGGGCCGGGCGATCGAGGCCGGCCGGGTCTGGACGAACACCTACCACCAGTACCCGGCGCACGCGGCGTTCGGCGGCTACAAGCAGTCGGGCGTCGGACGTGAGAACCACCGGATGATGCTCGACCACTACCAGCAGACGAAGAACCTCCTCGTCTCCTACGCCGAGGGGCCGATGGGCTTCTTCTGATCCGGATCCCCAGGAACGGGCGGGCGCTCTGCGAAAGGGCGCCCGCCCGGCATCACGAGAGGAGCAGGCGATGCCCGAGTTCCACCGGGTCGACGTCACCGCAGAGGCGGCGGCGCTGCTGCGCGAGTTGACTGCGCAGCACGGACCCCTGATGTTCCACCAGTCCGGCGGCTGCTGCGACGGATCCGCACCCATGTGCTATCCGGTGGGGATGTTCCTCACCGGGCCGGGGGACGTGCTCCTCGGCGCCCTGGACATCGGGCTGGACGACGCCGTGCCGGTGTACATGTCCGAGTCGCAGTTCGAGTACTGGAAGTACACGCACCTCACGATCGACGTCGTCGACGGACGCGGATCCGGGTTCAGCGTCGAATCGCCCACCGGGAAGAGGTTCCTGACCCGCTCCCGGATGCTCGATCAGGCCGAGCTCGAGCACTTCGCCCTGACCTGACCGAGCATCCGCAGGTTCAGGCCGCCGCGTCGACGATGGGGTGGTCGGCGGGCGGGGCGACCCGGACGAACCGCGGGCCTTCGGGGCCGTACGCGTCGGCGGGCTCCGGGAACAGCAGCAGCGGGGCCGGGTACAGGATCAGCGCGCAGCCGAGCCCGAGCGGGATCGAGAGGTCGACGCCCCCGGCGAGGTTCCCCAGCGGGCCGACGAACTGCCCGGGCAGGTTCACGAAGCAGAGCCCCACCGCTGCGGAGAACAGCCACGCGCCCAGCCCGCGGAAGTTCCAGCCGTGCGCGAACCAGTAGCGGCCGCCGCGCTGCCGCCGGTTGAACACCTGCAGCGAGTCGGAGTCGTACCAGCCGCGCCGCACGATCCACCCGATCGTCATCACGATCATCCACGGTGCGGTGCACACCACGATCAGCGCCGTGAAGGTCGAGATCGACTGCACCACGTTGAAGGCGAAGCGCCCGACGAAGATGCCGATGATCGCCAGGATCCCGATGAACAGGGTCGCCTGCACGCGACTGAACCGGGGGAACACGCTCGCGAAGTCGAGACCGGTGCCGTAGAGCGAGGTCGTGCCGGTCGACATCCCGCCGATGAGGGCGATCAGGCACACCGGGATGAAGTACCAGTCCGGTGAGATCGCGAGCAGGCCGCCCGCGTAGTTGCCCTCGGCGATGAACTGCGGGTGCGCGCCGGCGATGATCGCCGCGGTGACGATGCCTAACAGGAACGGGATGATCGTGGCGATCTGCGCCGCGAACGTCGCGATCATGAGACGGCGCTTGGGCGTCTTGCGCGGGATGTAGCGCGACCAGTCGCCGAGGAACGCACCGAACGACACCGGGTTCGACATCACCACGAGGACGGATCCGACGAACGCCGCCGCGAAGCCCGGGTCTCCGGGGTTCACCGCGCCGGGGGCGCCGGGGTCGAACATGCCCGCGAAGGCGATCGCGCCCAGCACGAACAGCACGGTCGCCGCGATCACCGCGATCTTGTTCACGAGCAGCATGAAGCGGAAGCCGTAGATGCACACGATCAGCACCAGCACGGCGAACAGGCCGTAGGCGAGGCTGAGCGTGATGTCGTTCGAGGGCACCCCGATGGCGCGGTGAGCGGCGCCGACGAGCACGTCGCCCGACGACCACACCGAGATCGAGAAGAACGCGAACGCCGTCAGCAGCGACAGGAAGGATCCGACGACCCGGCCGTGCACGCCCAGGTGCGCCGAGCTGGACACCGCGTTGTTGGTGCCGTTGCGGGCGCCGAACAGCGACAGCGGGGAGAGGATGAGCGCTCCCAGGACGAGCCCGATCAGCGTCGCGAGCAGTGCGTTCCAGAACGACAGGCCGAACACGATCGGGAAGCTGCCGAGCACCACGGTCGCGAACGTGTTCGCGCCGCCGAAGATCAGCCGGAACAGGTCGATCGGCCGCGCCGTGCGCTCGGCGGCGGGGATCTCCTCGACGCCGTGCGGCTCCACCTCGGTGACGCCGGGCGCCGTGCCGATGGCGACGGTCTCGGTGCGCGGGAGGACGCCCTCCGCCTCGACGGTCATGCCGTCACCTCGGTCGCGGCACCCGCATCGGACGCGGGGTCTCCGGCGTCGGCGCCACTCGCGGGGGAGAGGTGCTCGTGCACGGCGATCAGTCCCGCGTCGGTGCGGGCGAACACGATCGACTCGCGCTCGTGCACGCTCTCGCGGATCCCGTCGATCTCGGTCACGGTGCGCACCGAGTGGGCGAAGACGGCGGTGTCGCCGACGACCGTGACGACGCGGTCGGAGCTCTCGCAGGAGACGACGCGCCATCCGGCATCGACCCACCCCGCCCAGATCCGCTCGTACGCGGCGCGGTCGGGGAGGATCTCCGGCTCGGTGTGGAAGAGGAACGTGGCGTCCTCGTGGAAGCACGCGAAGTACGCGGCGGTGTCGGTGGCGGCGAAGGCGGCGATCAGGCGATCGGCGGCCTCCAGCACCGGGGCGGGGTCGAGCAGGGCATTCATCGGTGAACGCTCCCTTCGGGTCGGGTGTTCGGCGGGTGTTCGGGACGGGTGGAAGGGCTCAGCGGGCGCGGTCGATCTGCATCGCGAGCAGGGTGATGAGCTCGTAGACCGCGTGACTGGCGGCGATGCCGGTCAGCTGCGCGTGGTCGTACGCGGGGGAGACCTCGACCACGTCGGCGCCCACGATGTTCGTGTCGCGCAGGCTCCGCAGGATCCGGAGCAGCTCGCGGCTGGTCAGGCCGCCGGCCTCGGGGGTGCCGGTGCCGGGGGCGTGCGCGGGGTCGAGCACGTCGATGTCGATCGAGACGTAGAGCGGCGCATCGCCGATGCGGGTGAGGATCCGTTCGATCGCGGCTTCGACCCCGTGCTCCTCGATCGCTTCGCTGGTGACGATGGAGAAGCCGAGGCGGGCATCGTCCTCGAGGTCGCTCTTGTCGTAGAGCGGCCCGCGCGTGCCGACGTGGCAGCTCGCGGTCATGTCGATGAGGCCCTCTTCGCTCGCGCGGCGGAACGGCGTGCCGTGCGTGATCGGGGCGCCGAAGTAGGTGTCCCAGGTGTCGAGGTGCGCGTCGAAGTGCAGCACCGCGACGGGACCGTGCTTGCGCGCCACCGCGCGCAGCAGCGGAAGGGCGAGGGTGTGGTCGCCGCCGATGGTGATGAGGCGGGACGCGCGCTCGCCGAGGGCGGTGGCGGCACGGTCCGTCTCCTCGACGGCCTCGGTGATGTCGAACGGGTTGAGGGCGATGTCGCCGGCGTCCACCACCTGGGCGCGGGCGAACGGCGAGAAGTCCTGGGCCGGGTTGTAGGGGCGCAGCAGGCGCGAGGACTCGCGCACGTGCGACGGTCCGAACCGCGTGCCGGGGCGGTAGCTCACGCCCGAGTCGAACGGCGCGCCGACCACGGCGATGTCGGCGTGGTCGACGTCCTCCAGCCGTGGCAGGCGGGCGAAAGTGGCGAAGCCCGCGTAGCGCGGGTTCACGGAGGCGTCGACGGGGCCGATCAGATCAGTCATGGCGTTCTTCCCTCTGGGGCGACAGCGGCCTGCTCGGGATCCGCTTTCGCCGGTGGTTCTCGGTTAGCGAGGATGCTAGGACCGCCGGCGAGTCGTGACAAGAGCAGAAGAACCGGCCAGATGGGTCATCGACCGATGATCTGAACGGCTTTGACGCCACATTTGACACTCTCCGCCAGTCAATCGGATCCTGTACCGTTGTTCTGGACATCATGGCCGTCAACAGCGGCGAATCCGGAGATTTCCGCGGAGTGCGCCAGGGAGGACGCATGGACTTCGACGACGAGCTCATCGCGGCGCTGCACGAAGACGGCCGGATCAGCATCCAGGACCTCTCCCGGTCCCTGGTCAGGCCGCGGGCGGCCGTCGCGGCGCGGCTGAAGGCGATCCTCGACGAGGGTCTGCTGCGGGTCGTGGCCATGGTGGATCCGGCGTTCTCCGGGCAGCAGGTGATCGGGCACCTCTCCCTGCGTCTCTCGGCGCCGGTGGAGCAGGTCGCGGGCACGCTGCGCGCCATGGAGGAGACGGTGCTCGTGTCCGCTGTCGGGGGAGCGCACGACATCGTCAGCGAGGTGCGCGCCCCTGCCCTCACCGCCCTGCAGGAGTCGATCGCCCGCATCCGCGCGATCCCCGGGGTGTCCGCCGTGAACACCCTCGTGTACACCGACGTGGTCAAAGGATTCTTCGTCTCCCGGTACCGCGGCGAGGTGACGATCGACCGTCTGGACGAGGCGATCATCGCCCAGCTGCAGCGCGACGGCCGGATGAGCTACCGCGCACTCGGCGAGGCGGTACGGCTGTCGCCGTCGGCCGTGGCCATGCGAGTGCGCCGTCTGCTCGACGGAGGGGTCATGGCGGTCGTGGCGGTCGAGGCCCGCAGCCTCGGCCACCGGCAGCTGTCGATGGGGGTGGGGCTCACCCTCACTGGCGACGGCGACGCGGTGCTCGCCGCACTGAGCGCGCGTCCGGAGGTCGACTTCGCCACGCGCACGATCGGCCGGTTCGATGCCGTGGTGACGCTGGTGCAGCCCTCGACGGGTGCGCTGCATGCGGCGCTGGAGCGGGTGCGGGCGCTCGACGGAGTGGAGCGGATCGAGACGTGGATGCATCTCTCGGTCACCAAGGAGGACTACACCCGGCCACTGCGTCCGGTCCCTCCGACGGGCTGACGGCCACGCGCCCGCCCGCAGGAAGATCTCCGGCCCAGGTCACGTCTCGGCGACGGAACTCACGCGAATCGCGCGGTCGTGCCTACAATCGGGTGTCCCGTGCGCCGTGTACCCCGACGGCCATGGATGTGTGGCCGCGACCAAGCGCGGCCTGGAACCGATACAGAGGTGTATATGTCATTCCACAGCACTCGAGGCCGTCTGGGCCTCGCGATCGGAGCGCTCGGAGCCACCGCCCTCGTCCTCGCGGGCTGCGCGACGAGCAGCACGGGCGGCGGCGGCTCGACCGGCGGATCCGGCGGCAGCACGATCACCGTCGGCACGACCGACAAGATCACGTTCCTCGACCCGGCCGGTTCGTACGACAACGGATCCTTCGCGGTGATGAACCAGATCTATCCGTTCCTCATGAACAGCAAGTACGGCACGGCAGAGGTCACCCCCGACATCGCGGAGTCGGCGGAGTTCACCTCCGCGACCGAGTACACGGTCAAGCTCAAGAAGGGCCTGAAGTTCGCGAACGGCGACCCGCTGACCTCGGCGTCGGTGAAGTTCTCCTTCGACCGTCAGCTCAAGATCAACGACCCGAACGGGCCGGCGTCGCTGCTGGGCAACCTCGCGAGCACCGAGGCACCCGACCCGACCACGGTCGTGTTCAAGCTGAAGAACGGCAACGACCAGATCTTCCCGCAGATCCTGTCCAGCCCCGCCGGTCCCATCGTCGACGAGAAGGTGTTCTCGGCCGACAAGGTCACCGACGATGACACCATCATCAAGGGCAAGGCGTTCGCCGGTCAGTACGAGATCACGGACTACAAGAAGAACCAGCTCATCGCCTACAAGCCGTACGCCGGCTACCAGGGCGAGCTCGGCAAGCCCGCGAACGCCGGCGTGAACGTCAAGTACTTCGCGGACGCGTCGAACCTGAAGCTCGCGATCGGCAAGGGCGACATCGACGTGGCGTTCCGCAGCCTCTCCGCCACCGACGCCGACGACCTGGCCAAGAACAAGAAGGTCAAGATCGTCGACGGCCCCGGCGGCGAGATCCGCTACATCGTGTTCAACTTCAACACGATGCCCTACGGCGCGACGACTCCTGAGGCCGACCCGGCCAAGGCGCAGGCGGTGCGTCAGGCGGCAGCCGACCTCGTCGACCGCGCGGCGATCGCGAAGGACGTCTACAAGGACACCTACAGCCCGCTGTACTCCTTCGTCGCCGACGGCATGGAGGGTGCCACCCAGCCGCTGAAGTCGATGTACGGCGACGGCAGCGGCGGTCCCTCGCTCGACAAGGCGAAGAAGGTCCTCACCGACGCCGGCGTGACCACCCCGGTGGCGCTGAGCCTGCAGTACAACGGCGATCACTACGGCCCGTCGTCGGGCGACGAGTACGCGGCGATCAAGGCTCAGCTCGAGCAGGGCGGCCTGTTCACGGTCAACCTGCAGAGCACCGAGTGGACGCAGTACTCCAAGGACCGCACGGCCGACGTGTACCCCGCGTACCAGCTGGGCTGGTTCCCGGACTACTCCGACGCCGACAACTACCTGTCGCCGTTCTTCACGACCGACAACTTCCTGAAGAACCACTACGACAACCAGGCCGTCAACGACCTGATCGTCAAGTCGCAGACCGAGACCGACAAGGACAAGCGCAAGGCCGACCTCGCTCAGATCCAGGACATGGTCGCCAAGGATCTGTCGACGCTCCCGCTGCTGCAGGGCAAGCAGATCGCGTTCACCGGGACGGACGTCAAGGGCACCACGCTCGACGCTTCGTTCAAGTTCCGCTACGCGCCGCTCAGCAAGTAGCGCATCCTCAGACGGGGCACCGCCGCACACGCGACGGTGCCCCGTGCTCGTCCGGGCGCAGCGCAGCGCCCACCCTCCTCACGAAGGTTCTCCATGTCCGTTGACGCCATCGCCGCAGACCCCGTGGCGACGCGCCCCGCCTCCTCCGGAGGAGGACTGTGGCGCTACATCCTGATCCGCCTGGTGCTGATCATCCCGACCGTCCTCATCCTGGTCACCCTGGTCTTCTTCCTGATGCGGATCACCGGCGATCCCATCACCGCAGCCCTCGGCGGTCGCCTCCCTCCCGACCAGCTCGCCGCACGCGTGCACCAGGCGGGCTACGACCGGCCCGTCCTGATCCAGTACTTCGAGTACCTGGGCAGGATCCTGCACGGTGACTTCGGCACGACCATCACCGACGGCCAGCCCGTCACCCAGGTGCTGCTGACCTACGGATCCGCCACGCTCGAGCTCGCGATCTACGCGCTCATCGTCGCGTTCGCGGTCTCGATCCCGCTCGGTCTGGTGGCCGCGCACCGCCGCGACAAGTGGCAGGACGCGTCCCTGCGGATCATGGCGATCCTCGCCTACGCCACTCCGATCTTCTTCGTCGGCCTGCTCCTGAAGCTGGTCTTCTCGGTGTGGCTCGGCTGGATGCCCGTCTCCGGCCGCGCCGGCACGCAGACCGAGCTTCTGATGAGCGGGGTGAACACCCCCACCGGCATCTACCTGCTCGACGCGATCCGGCTCGGCAACGGCCCCGCGATCGGCGACGTGCTGTGGCACGCGATCCTGCCGGCGCTCGCGCTCGGCCTGCTCACCGCGGGCATCTTCCTGCGGCTCATCCGCACGAACGTGATCGGCACCCTCGGCCAGCAGTACGTCACCTCGGGCCGCTCCCGCGGCGTGAGCGAGTACCGCCTGGTCACCAAGCACGCCTTCCGTCCCGCGCTCATCCCGATCATCACGGTGATGGGCCTGCAGATCGCGATGCTCCTCGCCGGCGCCATCCTCACCGAGACGACGTTCGAGTGGAAGGGCATCGGCTTCATGCTGAGCGAGTACCTGAAGGCCCGCGACTTCGTGGCCGTGCAGGGCATCGTCGTCATGATCGCGGTGATCGTCGCGGTGACCAACTTCATCGTCGACATCCTCGCCGCCATGATCGACCCGAGGGTGAGGTACTGACCATGACCGTCGACAACACCCCCGAACCCGTGATCGATCGCGACCTCCCCACCCCGGAGACCTCGGCGCTCGCCGCCCAGGCTCCGCGGAAACGGCGCTGGAGCGAGCGGATCCCGGTGGTCTCCCATCTGCGCCAGAGCGTGGGTCTGCAGCGCGGCATGCTGGTCGTCGGTCTCGTCATCACCGGCGTGTTCGTGCTGACCGCGATCCTCGCCCCGGTCATCGCGCCCTACTCCTGGGCGCAGCAGGCCGTGAACGGGGTGAAGTTCGGCACGCAGCAGCCGCCGAACCCCACCAACATCCTCGGCACGACCGTCAGCGGCTTCGACGTGTTCTCGCGCGTGATCTGGGGATCCCAGACCGCGCTGCTCGTGATCCTCGCCGCGATCGCCTGCTCGATCTTCATCGGCATCGCGCTGGGCCTGGTCGCCGGCTACTTCGGGGGCTGGCTCGACCGCACGCTCGTCGTCATCGCCGACGCGATCTACGCCTTCCCGTCGCTGCTGCTCGCGATCGTGATGTCGATCGTGATCAGCCACGGCCAGTCCAACCTGTGGTCCGGCATCATGGCGACCTCGCTGTCGATCACCGTGGTGTTCGTGCCGCAGTACTTCCGCGTCATCCGCGCCGAAGTGGTGCGCGTGCGCGCGGAGCCGTTCGTCGAGTCCGCGAAGGTGATCGGCGTGCCGACCACCCGGATCCTGATCCGCCACGTGCTGCGCAACTCCACGCGCTCGCTGCCGGTCCTGATCACGCTGAACGCCTCGGAGGCGCTGCTGACCCTCGCCGGTCTCGGCTTCCTGGGCTTCGGCATCGAGGCGACCTCGGCCGCGGAGTGGGGCTACGACCTGAACCGCGCCATCGCCGACGTCACCAGCGGGATCTGGTGGACGTCGATCTTCCCCGGCCTCGCCATCGTGCTGGTGGTGCTCGGCATCACCCTCGTCGGGGAGAGCCTGAACGACCTGAGCGATCCGCGACTGCGCACCCGCCGTCGCGCGGGAGGTGCGGCATGACCTTGACCACAGGACTGCCCGACGTGGCGGAGATCCGGAACCTCAAGGTGCGCTTCGCGACGGACGGCGAGCCCGTCGACGCCGTGAAGGGCATCGACATCCAGGCGCACGCGGGCGAGGTGCTCGCGATCGTCGGCGAGTCCGGATCCGGCAAGACCGTCACCGCCAACGCGCTGCTCGGCCTGCTGCCCGAGACCGCCACCATGTCGGGTGCGGTGATCGTGCGCGGTCGCGGCGGCGAGACCGACGTGGTGCACGCGTCGCACGCCAAGCTGCGGGCGATGCGCGGCCGCGACGCGGCGATGGTGTTCCAGGAGCCGTCCACCGCTCTGAACCCCGTGTACACGGTGGGCTGGCAGATCGCGGAGGGCCTGCGGGCGCACGCCGACGGCAAGCTCTCCAAGAAGGCGGCGAAGGCGAAGGCCGTCGAGATCCTCCGCAAGGTGGGCATCCCGGATCCGGACAAGCGCGTCGACGACTACCCGCACCAGTTCTCCGGCGGTCAGAAGCAGCGCATCGTCATCGCGATGGCGCTCGTGCTGAACGCCGGGCTCATCATCGCGGACGAGCCGACCACCGCGCTCGACGTGACGGTCCAGGCCGAGATCCTCGAGCTGCTGCGCGCGTGCCGTGACGAGTTCGGCGCGACGATCGTGCTCATCACGCACAACATGGGCGTCGTCGCCGACCTCGCCGACCGCGTGGTCGTGATGCTCCGCGGCGACGTCGTCGAGCAGGCCCCGGTGCGCGAGCTCTTCGCGAACCCCCAGCAGGACTACACCCGGGAGCTGCTCGCCGCCGTGCCGCACGTCGGCCAGGGCAAGTCGGCGCTGGGGACCACCTCGGGCGCTTCGACGAGCTCAGCGACCGTCGACGCGCCCCCCGCCGGAAGCCTCATCGTGGCGCGGGCGTGCGAGATCGGCTACCCCGGGCGGTTCGGCCGGGGCGGCGTCGTCGCCGTGAAGGGCGTCGACTTCCACGTCGGTCCCGGCGAGGTCGTGGGCCTGGTCGGCGAGTCCGGATCGGGCAAGACCACGATCGGGCGCGCGGTCGTCGGCCTCACCACGGTCGTCGGCGGATCCCTGACCGTGCTCGGCCAGGAGATGAAGGGCGTGAAGCAGCGCCAGCTCGCTCCGCTGCGCCCGGAGATCGGGTTCGTGTTCCAGGATCCGGCGACGAGCTTCAACCCGCTGCTGTCGATCGCCGAGTGCATCGCGGAGCCGCTGGTCGTGCACGGCCGGGCGTCCAGCGTGGCCGCGGCCCGCGCCCGCGTGGATGAGCTGCTCGACGCGGTGCGGCTGCCGACGAACTTCGGCGACCGCTTCCCGCACGAGCTCTCCGGCGGGCAGCGCCAGCGCGCCTCGCTGGCCCGCGCGCTCGCACTGGATCCGAAGCTGCTCATCGCCGACGAGCCCACCAGCGCGCTGGATGTCTCGGTGCAGGCGAAGGTGCTGGAGCTGTTCGTGCAGCTGCAGGCCGAGCTGGGCTTCGCGTCACTGTTCATCAGCCACGACCTCGCCGTGATCGATGCCGTCTCCAACCGCATCATCGTGCTGCAGCGGGGCCGGATCCAGGAGCAGGGCACGACCGCCCAGGTGCTGAACGATCCGTCGAACGCCTACACGCGGGAGCTGCTGGCAGCGCTGCCCGTGCCCGACCCCGTGGAGCAGGCCGAGCGCCGCGCCCTCTGGCAGGCGGTGCGCCGGGGCTGAGGTTCGCCACGCGGCACCCGCGACGCCCTTCGTCTCGTCGCTGGTTCCTGAGCGAGCGTGAGCGAGACGAAGGACTCGCTCAGGGACCGGTCTCCATCGGTCGCTGAGCGAGCGCAGCGAGACGAAGGGCGTTCTGCTGCCCGGGCGACGCGTCAGCGTGCGAACAGCATGCCCATGAGGGGGCCGATGACGTGGAGGAGGACCCAGAGCAGGCCGATCACGAGCGCCACCACGATTCTCCACGAGAAGCCGCGCTTGAGCCGGCGCCCTCCCGGGGCGACGCCGGGCGGGGGAGACCACGGCTGCTGACCGGGTGCCGGCGTGGGAGCCGCGAGCCCCGACGCCAGGAACCCGGCCGGGGCGCCGGGAACGGGCGGAACACCGGGCGCGCCCAGGACGGTGCCGGGACCGGCGGCGAGCTCCTGGCCCTGCGCCGCGGCCTGGCCGAGCCGCTCGTCGCGCCAGCGGGCCCACTGCGCGAGCTTGTCGATCACCGCGCCGACCGTCGCGAACATGCGCGCCCACGTCGCCGGATCCAGCGTCGACACCTGCTGCCGCTGCGCGTACAGGAACAGCCAGTCGTCCACGATCTCGACGTCGAACGCCGCCGCGCTGTCCATGAAGCGCGCCATGATGTCGGGCGTGAACAGGTACAGCGCGTCGCGCTCGTACCCCTCGGGGCAGTACAGCGCGAAGTACCGGTCGAAGTCGCCCTCGAGCGACAGTCGCTGGTGCTTCGCGTAGCGCGCGGGGAGGTTGGATCCGAAGAGTCCGTTGTTGCCGATGGCATCGAGCACGATGTTGGGAAGCGGCACGTCCAGATGGATCGCGATGTAGCCCCACGGGTGGGTCTGGCGGTCCTTGCCGGATCCGGTCGTGTACCGGTAGTTCGCGAACTCGACGAAGCGGGGCGAGGATCCGCGGACGAGGTCGGTGGAGACACGGCCGCTGCCGAGGCTGAAGATCATCCCGGGCAGCGCGGGGTCGCTCAGCGACGGCTCATAGGTCATGCCGTTCGCGGCCGCGAAGGAGGCGAGCCGGTACTGCCTGATCCGCCGGGAGCGCAGCCAGAAGACGATCGCCACCACGACGACGGCCACCGCGATCAGCACCAGCAGCACGGGGATGAGTCCGCTCGCCACGCCCAGCCGCGACGCCAGCATCGCCGCGCCGACCGTGCCGAACATGCCGAGCATCATCACGACGACCACCCCGGCGAAGACGGCGCCGAAGATCTGCGCGCCGCTCACGCCGGACCCGGAGGCCGCGGCCGAGCGTGCGTACGCCGCCAGCGCCGCGCGGTCCACCGGATCCGTCAACGGCCTCGCATCGAACGGATACGAGCGTGCGGGCTGGTTCACCGGGGTCGTCACCGTTCCACGCTATTGCGGGATCCGCGATTGCACAGCGGAAATCGCGGGCATCACTCCCTGCGGGCGATGACCGTGAACGTGCAGGGAACGAGATCGCGCTCCTCGTCCGGCCACACGAAGTCGCCGCCGGACGGCGCCATCCGCGGGGCGAAGCGCCACGGGAGGGTCTTCCCCTCGTCCATGCGCAGGATCCGCAGGCCCGCGCCGATGAGCGCGTTCACGACCTCCGAGATCGGATGCGGCCACTCGTAGGTGCGCGTGTGCGTGACGGTCCCGTCGCCGACGTAGGTGCCGGGCTCGTCCCAGGCCTGGGCGGATCCGTCGCCGAAGTACGGGTAGCGCAGCACGAGCTCGTCGCGGTTCTCGTCGAGGCCGTACAGCACGGGGTGGCCGTCGCGGATGTAGAAGAGCCCGCCGGGGCGCAGCAGGCCGGCGATCTGCCCGGCCCACCGGTCCAGGTCGCGCAGCCAGGTGATCGTGCCGATGCTCGTGTAGACGAGGTCGAAGTCTCCGGTGACGGCCGCGCGGGCGTCGAGCACGTCGGTCTGCACCCAGGCGGCCTCGAGATCCAGGCGCGCGGCGAGGGCGGACGCCGCGTCGAGCGCAGGCCGGGAGAAGTCGACGCCGGTGACTCGCGCGCCGAGCCGCGCGAGCGAGAGCGTGTCGGTGCCGATGTGGCACTGCAGGTGGCACACGTCCAGGCCCGCGAACCCCTCTGGCAGGAACGGGGCGAGGGCCGCCGCATCGGCGCGCACAACGTCGGAGAGATGCGCCGGGTCGTCGAAGGCGTCCAGGCCGTAGGCGTCGACGTGCAGCGCCGCCCGCTCGTCCCAGTTCTGCCGGTTCGCCTCGCGCGCGGGCTCCCACTCGATATCGACATGGTCCATGCGGGTCATGCTATCGACCGCGGACGGATCCGATTCGGCGCATTCAGGAGGATCCGCTAAGCTGTTCAGGTTGCCCGGGTGGATTCTGCCCCGGCACGTGCAACACACCCTCCTGCTTCCGGGAAAGTCCCGGAAGCCGTTCTAGTCCGAAGGAGGTGGGTAAGTGACGCACCAGTACGAGCTCATGGTCATTCTGACCCCCGAGCTGGACGAGCGCCAGGTTGCCCCCAACCTCGACAAGTTCCTGAAGGTCATCACCGCTGATGGTGGCTCGATCGACAAGGTCGACATCTGGGGCAAGCGCCGTTTCGCCTACGAGATCAACAAGAAGACCGAGGGCATCTACGCCGTCGTGAACTTCACCGCGACCAGCGAGGCCACCAACGAACTCGACCGCCAGCTGAACCTCAGCGAGCTCGTGTTCCGCACCAAGGTGCTGCGTGCCGAGGAAGCGATCGCCCAGGTCGCCGCCGAGGCCAAGCGCGTCGAGGAGAAGGCCGCTCGCAAGCCCAAGGTCGCGAAGGCCTAAGGCATCATGGCCGGCGAGACCGTCATCACCGTGGTGGGGAACCTCACCGCCGACCCCGAGCTGCGCTACACGCAGAACGGGCTGCCGGTGGCGAACTTCACCATCGCTTCGACGCCGCGCACCTTCGACCGCCAGGCGAACGAGTGGAAGGACGGCGAAGCGCTGTTCCTCCGCGCGTCCGTGTGGCGCGAGTTCGCCGAGCACGTGGCGGGATCCCTGACGAAGGGCATGCGGGTCATCGCATCCGGACGCCTGCGTCAGCGCTCCTACCAGGACCGCGACGGCAACAACCGCACCGCGATCGAGCTGGAGGTCGACGAGATCGGCCCCTCGCTCCGCTACGCGACCGCCCAGGTCACCCGTGCCGCTTCGAGCGGCGGCGGGAACTTCTCCGGCGGCCAGCAGGGCGGTGGGCGCTCGCAGCAGCGCGACAACGACGAGCCGTGGTCGACCCCCGGCTCCTCGAGCGCGGATGCGTGGAGCACTCCCGGCAGCTTCGGCGACGACACCCCGTTCTGACCCGAAGCAACACAAGATTCCGGATCCTGACGGATCCGAAAACCATTTCTCGTAAGGAAGACTCATGGCTGGAAAGTCGAGCGGCGACCGCCGCAAGCCGCGGAAGGGCGCGAAGAACGCCGCCCCCGCGAAGTCCATCCGCGTGGGTGTCATCGACTACAAGGACGTCGCGACCCTCCGCAAGTTCATCTCGGAGCGCGGCAAGATCCGCGCCCGTCGCATCACCGGTGTGTCCGTGCAGGAGCAGCGCCTGATCGCCAAGGCGATCAAGAACGCGCGCGAGATGGCTCTCCTGCCCTACGCCGGCGCCGGCCGTTAAGGAGCACCGACATGGCAAAGCTGATTCTCACGAATGAGGTCGCCGGGCTCGGTAGCGCCGGTGACGTGGTCGAGGTCAAGAACGGGTACGCCCGCAACTACCTCGTGCCGCAGGGTTTCGCTGTCGCGTGGACGCGCGGTGGCGAGAAGCAGGTCGAGCAGATCCAGGCCGCCCGAAAGGCGCGCGCGATCCACGACCTCGACGACGCGGTGGCGCTGAAGAACGCCATCGAGGCCACCAAGGTCCGTCTCACCGTCAAGGCGGGCGCCGAGGGCCGTCTGTTCGGCTCGGTCAAGACCGCCGATGTCGCCGCCGCCGTCGAGGCCGCGGGCATCGGTGCGATCGACAAGCGCAAGGTGCACATCACCTCGCCGATCAAGTCGGTCGGCGACCACGAGGCCACCGTCCGTCTGCACGACGACGTGACCGCTGTGATCACGCTGCAGGTCGTCGCAGCCAAGTAAGCGCCGACGCCCTGTCAGGGGCCGTCTCCTTCGGGAGGCGGCCCCTTTCGCGTGCCCGGATGGCGGCGCCGGACGCCGGCCCAGGTCACCGTCAGGTCACGGAAGTTTTTCTTAATGACCACAACCGGGGCCGTCCACGACCGGCCAGTACATTCGTCGAGTCCGGCAGCGCTGCCGGCTTCCGCAATCCGGCGAGGACGCCGGTGACACGTGAAAGGCATCTTCCGTGAAGATCTCGACAATCGCCAAGGCTGCCGCGGTGGGCACGGCTCTGCTGCTCGCCCTGACGGCGTGCAGCTCCTCGAAGGCGGACAAGGACGCCGCCGAACCGAGCGCCGCCGCGTTCGTCCCCCTCACCCGCGTCGAGGTGATCGCCCCGGCCGCACCCGGCAGCGGCTGGGATCAGACCGCGCGAGCCGCGCAGGCCGCACTGCAGACCGACAAGATCGCCAGGACGATCACGGTCAACAACGTCCCCGGCGCCTCCGGGACCGTCGCTCTCGCGCAGGTCGCGCCGAAGAAGGGCCAGAAGGATCTGCTGATCATGTCCGGCCTCGCCATGATGAGCGGCGTCGTCACCAACGGCACCTCCGTGTCGCTCGACGATCTCACTCCGCTCGCCCGCCTGGTCGGAGAGCACGAGGCGATCGTCGTGCCCAAGGACTCGCCGTACAAGACCATCGACGACCTGTTCGACGCGATCAAGAAGGATCCGAAGTCGGTCGCGATCGCCGGCGGGTCGGCCGGCTCCGCCGACCACCTCTTCATCGGCCTGCTCGCGCAGCACTACGGAGTGAAGCCGTCCGAGGTCAATTACGTGCCCTACTCCGGCGGCGGTGAGGCGACTACGGCGCTGCTCGGCGGCAAGGTGCAGGCCGGTATCGCCGGAACGGGCGAGTTCGCGGCGCAGATCACCAGCGGCGAGCTGCACGGGCTGCTCGTGTCCTCGCTCGAGAACGACGGCGAGCTGAAGTTCGCCCAGGCGGCGGGCGAGATCGACCCGAAGCTCGAGTTCGCCAACTGGCGGTCCGTGATGGCTCCGGGCGGCATCGACGAGAAGCTGCGGGCGCAGTACCTCGCGGCGCTGGACAAGATGCACGAGGGTGACGCCTGGAAGGCCGAGCTCGAGAAGAACGGCTGGATCGACAACTACATCGCCGGTGACGAGTTCTCCAGCTGGCTCAAGGAGGAGAACACGCGCGTCACGAGCGTCCTGAAGGATCTGGGACTCGCGAAGTGACACCACCCGCGGGAGGAGAGGCGGTGCGCCTCTCCTCCCCGCAACACGCGCGCCGGCCGGACGGGCGGCACACAGGAGAAGGAGATCGGGATGAGCGAGGAATCGTCGCCCGCAGTCCTCAGTGACGAGGACGAGGGCGCCCGCAGCGCGGAGCAGGCCATTGCGCCGCGGACCGGCGCAGGCATCGGCGAGTGGGTCGTCGCCGCAGCGGTGTTCGGCCTCGGAGTGGTCGTGCTGCTGGACGGGCTCGGTCAGCGGCAGTCCACCTCGGCGTCCGGCATCGGCGCCGGCTTCATGCCGATCGTCGTGGGCAGCCTGCTGCTGGCGCTCTCCGTGGCGCTGGCCGTGCAGCTCGCGCGGGGCAAGCACGGGGAGCCGGAGCAGGCCGAGGGCGATGTCGACGTGTCGCGCACCCATTGGGTCGCGCTGGCGATCGCGGCGGCGGGGCTGCTGTTCTTCCTGTTCACCGTGGAGCCTCTCGGGTTCATCCCCGCGACGACCGTGATGTTCTTCCTGATCTCGTTCGCGATGGGATCCCGCCGCTACCTGATCGCGTTGGTGATCGCGCTGGTCACCGCGTGCATCATCTTCTTCTCGTTCACGGAGCTGCTCTCGATCGACCTGCCCGCGGGGATCCTGGAAGGACTGATCTGATGCCCGGTCTCGAAGGACTCATGCACGGGTTCGAGCTGGCCTTCCAGCCGCAGAACCTGCTGTTCGCCCTGATCGGCACGATCGTCGGCACCCTCGTCGGCGTGCTCCCGGGCATCGGCCCGGCCCTCACGATCGCGCTGCTGCTCCCGCTGACCTACACGGTCGACCCGTCGGCGGCGTTCATCATGTTCGCTGGCATCTACTACGGCGCGATGTACGGCGGATCCACGACCGCGATCCTGCTGAAGACGCCGGGGGAATCCGGTTCCGTGATCACCGCGATCGACGGGAACCGGATGGCGCGGATGGGCCGGGGTGCGACCGCGCTCGCGACCGCTGCGATCGGATCCTTCATCGCCGGGACGATCGCGACGATGCTGGTGGCGTTCTTCGCGCCATGGATCGTGGACATCGCCGTGCAGCTCGGTCCGCAGGACTACCTCGCGCTGATGGTGGTCGCGTTCCTCACGGTGAGCGCGCTGGTGGGCAGCTCACCCCTGCGCGGCCTCATCGCCATGGCCGTCGGGCTCGCGATCTCCCTCATCGGCATCGACTTCCAGAGCGGCCAGCAGCGCCTCACGTTCGGCCTGCTCCCGCTGCTCGACGGCATCGACACCGTC
Organism: Microbacterium xylanilyticum; assembly: GCF_054654695.1. NCBI lineage: Bacteria > Bacillati > Actinomycetota > Actinomycetes > Micrococcales > Microbacteriaceae > Microbacterium > Microbacterium xylanilyticum. The sequence continues at coordinate 3,916,179 of NZ_BAAIEN010000002.1, read as the reverse complement.
GTGCTGATCGTCGCGCTGTTCGCGATCGGCGAGCTGTTCTACGTGGTCGCGCATCAGTCCACGCTGATCTTCAAGGTCATGCCGTTCGCCGGGAGGTGGATGAACCGTGAGGACTGGCGGCGCTCGTGGAAGCCGTGGCTGCGCGGCACCGCGATCGGCTTCCCGCTCGGGGTGATCCCGGCCGGCGGATCCGAGATCCCCACGTTCCTCTCCTACACGCTCGAGCGCCGGCTGTCGAAGCGCCCCGAGGAGTTCGGGCACGGCGCGATCGAGGGCGTCGCCGGCCCGGAGGCGGCGAACAACGCGAACGCCGCCGGCACCATGGTGCCGCTGCTCACCCTGGGCATTCCGACCTCGGCGACGGCCGCGGTGATCCTCGTGGCCTTCCAGCAGTACGGGATCCAGACCGGTCCGCAGCTGCTCGAGACCAACGGACCGCTGGTGTGGAGCCTGATCGCCAGCCTCGTGGTCGCCAACGCGATCCTGCTGCTGCTGAACCTGCCCCTGGTCGGGCTGTGGGTGAAGCTCCTGAAGATCCCGAAGCCGTACATGTTCGCCGGGATCGCGACCTTCGCCGTGCTCGGCGCCTACGCCGCGGGCGGCTCGACCTTCGACGTGGGCCTGCTGCTCGTGCTCGGCGTGCTCGGATATGTCATGCGCCGCTTCGGCTACCCGGTGTCGCCGCTCATCGTCGGCGCCATCCTGGGGCCGATCGCCGAGGTGCAGTTCCGGCGGGCGCTGGACATCGCCGGCGGCGACCCGGTCGCGCTCGTCTCGACGCCGTTCACCTGGGCGATCTACGGGACGCTGGCCGTCGTGTTCATCCTCACCTTCGCGCTGCGCGGGCGCCCGTCGAAGCGGCACGTGCTGGTCGAGGTGAGCGGGCTGCCCACGACGCTCACGCCGACGATCCCCGCGGACGACGGCACCGGCGCGCAGCAGGACGGCCGGGCCCAGCGGTCGGCGCAGGAGCAGCGCGACCCCGCGTGACCGGCAGGCAGACCCGGTCGGCCGGAGCGGCGGCCGGCCGCCGGCGCCGCACGGCCGCGTGGGAGAATGAGGCCGTGCGCCGGACGATGTCGTTGAGCACGCAGATGCTCGTGCTGCAGGTCGCCATCGTGCTGGTGCTCATCGTGGGCACGGGCGCCGTCGCCGCCTTCCTCGCCGCGCAGTCGAACCGGGAAGCGTACCGCGACCGGATGATCGCGATCGCGCAGTCGGTCGCCGGGCTCCCCACCGTCGTCGAGGACCTGCTGGCGAAGGATCCGGAGCACCAGATCCAGCAGATCGCCGAGGCCGTCCGCAAGTCGTCCGGGCTCAGCTACGTCGTCGTGACCGATGACCACGGGATCCGCTACTCGCATCCGAATCCGGAGCGGATCGGGGAGAAGGTGTCGACGGATCCCTCGGTCGCCCTGTCCGGGAAGGTGCAGATCGAGACGCAGACGGGCACCCTGGGCGAATCGTGGCGGGTCAAGGTGCCGATCCACGGGCCCGACGACGGAGTGATCGGCGTGGTCTCGGTCGGGATCTTCGAGGCCGACCTGCAGGCGCAGTTCTTCGACGACCTCCCCGGCCTGGTGATCGCTCCCATCGCGGCGGCCGTGATCGGCGTGATCGGCTCGGTGTGGACCGGGTGGCTGCTGCGCCGCCGGATCTACGGCCTCGAGTCGGAGGAGATCCGCACGATGCTGGAGACCCGCGAGGCGATGCTGCACGGCATCCAGGAGGGATTCATCGCCGTGGACGCCGCCGGGCGTCTCGTCGTGGTGAACGACGCGGCCGCACGCCTGCTGGACGTCGCGCCCGAGGAGATCATCGGCGCGGATGCGGCCGCGGTGCTGGACGAGGAGCTCGCCCGGTTCCTGCTCTCCGGGGAGACCGCCGAGACGCCCGTGCTCTCCGGGGAGCGGGTGCTCGTCGTGCATGGGGCGGCGGTGCGGGTGAAGGGTCAGGACGTCGGTCACATCGCGATGCTGCGCGACCGCACCGAGCTCGAGGAGACGCTGCGGGACCTGCGCGGGGCGCGCAACCTCGCCGACGACCTGCGGGCGCAGTCGCACGAGTTCTCCAACTCCCTGCAGGTGCTCAGCGCGCTGCTGGAGACGGAGCAGCACGAGGCCGCGCTCGCGTTCATCCACCGCATCGGCGGCGGCGGATCCCTGGCCACCGACCAGCTGCGGCACGGCATCGACGACGTGGAGGTGACGGCGCTGGTCCTGGCGAAGTCCGCGCGGGCGCAGGAGCTCGGCATCGAGCTGGAGCTGGATCCGGACTCGCATCTGCGGGAGGTCGAGCACGACGACGACCTGCTGACGATCGTGGGGAACCTGCTGGACAACGCGATCGAGGCCCTCGGCCCGCGCGGAGGCCGGATCGTGCTGTGCATCCGGGACGACATCGCCCCGGAGCGGATCGCCGTGAGCGTCGACGACGACGGCCCCGGGGTCCCGCGGCATCTGCGCGACGCCGTGTTCGAGATGGACGTGTCCGACAAGGGTCGGGTCCCCGGCAAGGAGCGCCGCGGCATCGGGCTCACGATCGTCAAGCGGGTGGCGCAGCGGCTCGGCGGCACGGCGATGGCCGACGCATCGCCCCTCGGCGGCGCCCGGTTCGTGGTGGACGTGCCGTGGCCGAAGGATGCCGAGGTGCGGTGGTGACCCGTGCGCGCGTCGTGATCGTCGAGGACGACCGGATGCTCGCCGCACTCAATGCGACGCTGGTCGACGCGCACAGCGGGTTCGAGGTCGTCGCCGTCGCGCACAGCGCGGCCGCGGGGCTGCGCCAGGTCGAGCAGCATCGGCCGGATCTGCTGCTGCTGGACGTGTATCTGCCGGATCTGAACGGGCTCGAGCTGCTGCGACGGCTGCGTACGATCCGCGCGGAGGCGGAGGTGATCGCCGTGACCGCGGCGCGCGACGTCGAGACGGTGCGGCGGGCGCGGGTGCTCGGCGTGCGGCACTACCTGGTGAAGCCCTTCACGCGTGCCGACCTGCATCGGCGCCTGGACGAGGTGCAGCGGGCGCTCAGCGCCACGGCCGGAGGCGCCGACCTCGATCAGCGCGCGGTGGATCTGATGCTGGGCGGCGCCGTGGGCGCGCCCGCTGCCCCCAAGAGCCTCTCCGCGTCGAGCCTGGGCCGGGTGAGCGCGCTGCTCGACGGCGCGGAGGGCGACATGTCGGCGGCGGAGATCGCGGAGGCGCTGGGGATGTCGAGAGTGAGCGCACGGCGGTACCTCGAGCATCTCGCCTCGATCGGACGGGCGGAGGTCGCACCGCGCTACGGTGCGGTGGGGCGACCCGAGAACCGCTACCGCACGGTCCGCCGCTGAAGAGCCGTCGCGCATCCGGCGGGCCTTCGTCCATGCGGGTCTGGCCGGATCCATTGCCCTCATATCGGAAGATCGGTATCGTTTGGCCCAAAGGTTGCACGGGCTGGGGCGTGGGCAACCGTCGACGGGGTGGGACCCGGCGATCTGGGGGATCGGCGCGTCGATGTGCACTCCGTGGACTTCCGCGCACCCGGATGCATGTGATCACACATCGATCACGAATCCGGGGGTACTGGGGACATGTCTCCGAACAGCAAGAGCGCTGGGGCGCTCCGCAAGGCCGCGTACGCGGCGGGCGCGATGTCGCTCGCGGTCGCGGGAATCCTGATCACGGTGCCGGCCGCCTCTGCGGACGAGGGCACCTGCACGCCGGCCGCCGCATACGACGAGCAGGTGCTCGTCACGCCCGCGGTGCCGGCGACACCGGGCACGCCCGCCGTCACCCACCTCGCGCGGTGCAGCGCTACTCGTGGACGGGCGGCCCGGACGGTCCTGGGGCCGGTGACGTCCCTCCGGGCGAGAACTGGCAGGCGAACACCGAGCACTACAAGGACGGAGAGCCGCTCGGCACGCCGTACCAGGCGGGCACGCCCGGCAACAGCGACTGGTTCTACTGGACGACGGAAGAGGTCGTCGACACTCCGGCCGTCCCGGGCACGCCGGAGATCCCCGCCGTCTACAAGACCGTGCATCATGACGCCGTGACCTGCCCGGTCACCGTCGTCACGCCGCCGACCGAGGTCACGCCGCCCGCGCCGGTCGAGGAGCCGACGCACACGGTGCCCACGACGGTGCAGACCGACGGCGACACCTCGTGGATGTCGATCGCGGCAGGCGGTCTCGGGGCGCTCGCCGCAGCGTCGCTCGGCGGGGCCGGACTGCTCATGCGCGGCCGTCGCAGCTGAGCGGTCCCGGGGGAGAGGAAGGGTCATCGTGATGCGCCGACGCCTCGCGATGGCCCTTCTCGCGGTCGCGGTGCTCGCCGGCGGCGGCGCGGTCGCGCTCGCCGGAGCGACGCGCGGGGTCGGCGCCGTGCCGATGAAGCCCGCGCCCCAGGTGAGCGCCTCGGCCTCGTCGGGGTCGTCTGGGCCGCTGCTCGCCCCGCCGACCGCCTCGCCGAGTCCCGTGCCGGCGGCGGCCGATCCTGCGCCGCTGCAGGACATCGACGGCTCGCCGGTCCACATCGCCGTGCTGGACCAGGGGGTGCCGCTCATCGACGCGGACGTCGACCTGATCCAGCTGAACGGGGACGGCTGGCTGAACCCGGATCCCGGGCTGGCCGGCTGGTACGGCCCGCCGCAGTGGCAGACGGTTCCCGGCAATCTCTCGGGGTATCGAGCCGTGATCGTGGGGCACAACGTCACGGGTGAGGGCATGAAGGACGTCTTCTTCGATCTCGGCCGAGTGAGGGCGGGCGACAGCGTCGTGATCACCTACGCGCTGCGCACCGGCGGCCTGGCCACGGCCCGGTTCGCCGTGGGCGCCGACGCGGTCAGCGCACCCAAGCAGGACGTGGTCGCCCAGGCGACGACCGCGTACCGGTGGGTCTGGCAGTCGGACGGTCCGCAGCGCACCCTCGCGCTCTTCTCCTGCGATCTCGACGCGCCGCACGTCGACGGTCATTCGGTCGACAACTGGATCGTGACGGCCACCCGGGTGTCCTAGCGAGCGGGACCTCCGTCCGCTCCGCTGCGCGCTACTGTCGAGCGGGAGGGGGGAACATGAGCGCCGAGACCGAGGATCCGATCCCGTATCCGCTGCCCGACAACTGGGACGAGCGCGGAATGGCCCCGGTGTCGACGGTCGCCTACGCGATCATGGCGATCACGGCGGCTGTGCTGCTGCTCCTCGGGACCGCGCGGGCTCTGCGGGGCGACACGGGAGGAACCGTGCTGTGGGCCGTCGTCTTCGGGGCCCTCATGGCGTGGCTCTCGGTCTCCCGGGAGGGCCCGCCGAGACGGTACCGGGGCCCTGTGCTGATGAACGCGGTCGCGTTGACGAGAGCCGACCAGCAGCCGCCCGACTCCTGGGTGCACTTCTTCCGGCAGCAGCTCGCGTCGTGGGGTCTCGGCTGGGCGCTGCTGATCGGCGGCGCCGGTTCGGGCGGTCTGCTCGTCGTGGCGGCGATCCGGGCCGTCGAGAGCGCCGGCGGAGGGTGGCTGCTGCTGATCGTGCCGTTGGCGCTGGGGGCGGCGCTGCTGGTGCTGTGCGGGGTGATCGCGCTCGTCGCCGCGTACCGCAGCGGGTCGTTCGGGCGGATCCCGATCGGCATCTCGATGGGGAGCTCCGGGTTCTCCCGGCACTACCTGGACGCGATCGACGTCGTGCCGTGGGAGCAGGTGCAGCGTGTCGTGGCGCTCGCTCGCGAGGAGGGTTCCACCGAAGGCGCACGGCGTGTACGGATCGAGCGCCACGGAAGCGAGCCCTTGGAGCTCAGCGTCGACCGCTACACCGTTCCGCCATGGGTGCTCTACGCGGCGCTGCGGTACTGGCACGAGCATCCCGAGCGCCGCGAGGAGGTCAGCACCACTGTCGCGCAGCAGCGGCTGGAGCGCTGGTGCGCGATGGGTTCGGTCCGCGTTCCGCATCAGGCTGCCGTGCGGCGCTAGCGGACGCGCGAGCCGGTTCCGGGCACCCCGACAGGGGCCGCCTCCCGCTGGGGAGAGGAGACGACCCCCTCATCGCCGCGCCCGGTGCTGGGGACACGGGGCGGGCGGGGGCCCGGTGGCGCGGCGATCACCCTCCGTCGACGCGGCGCGCCACCGGACCGGTCATCGGGTGCTCGTGCGGCGGATGAGCGCTCCCGCGCCCGTCGCAAGGAGCAGGAGCGCCGCGAGCAGCAGCGGCAGCGGCGACGCCCCGCCCGTCTGGGCGAGCCGTGTCGCGGTCTGCGCCATCAGCGCGCTCGGGGCCGACGCGGCGCCGTGACCGCCTGGGGCGCCCGGGGTTCCCGGGGCTCCGGGGGTGCCCGGTGTTCCGGGGGTGCCCGGGGTGCCCGGGGTTCCGGGGGTGCCCGGTGTTCCGGGGGTGCCCGGGGTGCCCGGGGTCCCGGGGGTGCCGGGCGTGCCCGGGGTGCCGGGGGTCACGGTGCTGGTGCCGCCGACGCTCACCGCGTTGCCGCCGATCGTGATCGGCGCGGTCACCGGCAGCACGATCTGAGTGCCGCCGAGGACCGATCCGTTCCCCGAGGTCGTCGCCCCGGGCGCCCCCGCGCTGCCGCCGATCGGGGGGCCGCTGGTGCCACCGCCGGTGACGGTGCTGTCGCCGAGGACCGCGATGGCGTTGCCGCCGACCGTGACCGGGGCGGTGACGGGCGCCACCACCTGGGCGCCGCCGAGGATCGCGTCGTCGCCACTGGTGGACGGGCCTGCGGGTGCAGTGGTGCCGCCGCCGGTGGTGCCGGATCCGGTGGTGGCGGTGCTTTCGCCGAGCACGGACACCGCGTTGCCGCCGACGGTGATCGGCGCGGTGATGGGGGCGACGACCTGGGTGCCCGAGAGGACGCTGTCGTCGCCGCTGGTGGACGGGCCGGACGGGCCGGTGGTGCCGCTGCCGGCGCCACCGCCGGCGGTGCCGGATCCGGTGGTGGCGGTGCTTTCGCCGAGCACGGACACCGCATTGCCGGAGACCGTGACCGGGGCTGTGACGGGCGCCACGACCTGAGTGCCCGACAGCACGCCGTCGTCGCCGCCCGTGCTCGCGGCGGCCGGAGCCGACGCCGTCGGAGTCGCCGCCGGTGCGGTCGAGGTGCTGTCCGCGGTGCCGAGGACGGCGATGGCGTCGTCCGTCACCGTGATCGGAGCGCTCACCGGAGCGACGACCTGGCTGCCGGATGCGGATGCCGTCGTCGCCGGACGTGGTGGCGGCCGGGGCGGGGGCGCTCGCCGGTGCGGCGGGGGCCGAGCCGGTGGACGTCGACAGGCCGAGCGCCGAGATGGCGTCGCCGGTCACAGTGACCGGGATCGATACGGGTGCGACGACCTGGGTGCCGGATCCGATCGCGTCGTCCCCGGAGGTGGTGTCGGCGGCGTTCGCCGCCGACGCGCCGAGCAGGGTGATCCCGCCGGCGATGAGCGTGCCCCAGAGGGCATGCTTCACGAAAGTGCGCATGATGTTGCTCCTGACGTCGAGAGTCGATGGGTTGAGGGCGCGCGTGAGCGCGCGGCTGCAGCTGCCCGCAGCGGGGCAGCACTGATCGACTCAGTCAGGAGAGACGTCGGCGGCGAACACCGGCGAGGACGGCAGAGCGTCGTCGTCCGCGGCGCCGGTCGGCGCGTCGGCGGGAGACGGGAAGACGAACGAGGCCAGGAACGGGGCGAACCACGCCGGCGCACCTGCACCGGAGCCCGCCCCTGGCGAGGATCCCGTGCCGGTCGGTGCTGCCCACGGCTCGGGCAGCACCGGATCCGGGGCCGCCGGAGAGCCCGGCGGCGATTCTGCGGTGCTGAGCAGCGCGGCGCGGGTGAACGCCATGATCGCTGGTCCGCGGGCCGATTGCCAGCGCGAGGCCGCTCCGGGCGGTGCCGAGCCGGCCACGGGCGGGTCGGGAGCGAAGGCCGCCGGCCCGGAGGATGGAGGGATCCCGGGAGGGGAGTCCGTGGGGCCGGTGCCCGGATCGATGCCCACGACGGGAGGGAGGGATCCGGTGAGATCGTCGATCGTGCCGACGAGTCCGCCGATCGCGGGCGCGACCCCGAGCGGTGCGATCGCGTCGCCGACGAGGGGCAATGCGGTCACGGCGTCGACCACGGGCGCGGTGACGGCGCCGAGCTGTCCGGACCCGAGCCCGGTCGACACCGAGGCCAGCACGTCGGGAACGTCCTGCGCGACGATGCCGGCGGTGTCCGCCACGACCTCGGACGGCGACGTGGCCGGATCCGGCGGGACGACGTCAGCGGCGCGCTGCGCCGTCTCCGCGATCGTGGACGCCGCCGATCCGACCAGGTCGGTCGCGGCCGGCACCGCGTCCGGCGCGGGGGTCGGTGCGGATGGGCCGGCAGGGTCCGCGATTCCGGCGGCTGCATGCAGCGTGCTGTCGACCACGGACACTGCGGACGAGCCGGAGTCGCTGAGTAGCCCCGCGGCTCCGTCGAGCAGTCCGCTCCCGTCGTCCGCGTGCGCCGATGACGATCCGAGGATCACGGAGAGCGCCGCCCATCCGAGCGCGAGGCATGCGCCCCCGAGCAGGCTCGCACGAAGCCGGCGACCGCTTGAAACGACCCCTTCCACGTGCATCACCCCCAGAACGTCGCTGTCCCGACCCCCGACGTTTCTTGGCGCAGACTGTACGCCTCGGAGCGGCGCGCGTCCAGGGGCTGTGAGATTTCTTCGGCAGCGGATCCACCGCGAGTCCGCCCTCGCGACACTCGCGAGTCTGAGCGTCGGCCGCGGCGCTGCGTGCTCATCTGAGCGACGCCACTCCCGCCGAACGGCTGACTTGACAAACGGGTGCGCGCGTGCGCCGTGTCCACGGAGTTGTACACATCCGCAGGACTCCCGCCGAACCTTAAAGAGGGACTTTAAACAGATTCTCATCCACAGGGTGAGAAAACAGGAAAACCCAGATCAAAGGGGATAAAAAAGTTGAGATTCCGAACACTCCCCACAGTTATCCCCAGCCGTTCTGCACAGACTCTCCGGACTTTCTCGCAATCCCTCCACACAGTTATCCACAGGCCTCTCGGGCGTGCCGGTAGCGTGGTGCAGCAACCCGATGTCGGTGGTCCGTGGTGCGATGTGCGCGCGGGGGGATGAGCTCCGTGAGACCGGATCCCGACCGGGATGGCCACGCCGGCGGGGTAGGAGAAGGGGGCGCGTGTGTCGATCGCGGATATCGCGGAAGAGCGGCTCGGTGGCGAGCGGGGTCCGGAGCGGACGCCCCCGCACGACCTCATGGCCGAGCAGTCCACGCTCGGCGGCATGCTGCTCTCGAAGGATGCGGTCGCCGACGTCATCGAGTCCTTGCGCGGATCCGATTTCTACATCCCCAAGCACGAGCTGATCTTCGACGCGATCCTCTCGCTGTACTCGCATGGCGAGCCCACTGACGTCATCGCCGTCACCGACGAGCTGATCAAGAACGGCAACCTGTCTCGGGCCGGCGGGGCGGACTACCTGCACTCGCTCACCTCGATCGTGCCGACCGCCGCGAACGCCGGGTTCTACGCCGGGATCGTCTCGGAGCGCGCGATCCTGCGCAAGCTCGTCGACGCCGGCACCCGCATCGTGCAGATGGGCTACGACGGCCAGGGCGATGCGGTCGACCTGGTGAACAGCGCGCAGGCCGAGATCTACTCGGTCACCGGCACCGAGCAGGCCGAGGACTACGTGCCCCTCACAGTCGCCGTCGACGCTGCCGTCGAGGAGATCGAGGCGGCCAGCGGCCGGGACGGATCCATGACCGGTGTGCCGACCGGCTTCCGCGAGCTCGACGAGCTGACCAACGGCCTGCACGGCGGCCAGATGATCGTCGTCGCCGCCCGTCCCGCCATGGGAAAGTCGACGCTCGCGCTCGACTTCGCGCGCGCCGCATCGATCGGGCACAACCAGCCGTCGATCTTCTTCTCCCTCGAGATGGGCAAGGCCGAGATCGCCATGCGCCTGCTCAGCGCCGAGGGCGCCGTGCCGCTGCAGAACCTGCGCAAGGGCACGCTCGACCAGCGCGACTGGACCACGGTGGCCGCGACGCGCGGGCGCATCAACGACGCCCCGCTGTACATCGACGACAGCCCGAACATGACGCTCGTCGAGATCCGCGCCAAGTGCCGCCGGCTCAAGCAGCGCGCGGGCCTGAAGATGGTCATCATCGACTACCTGCAGCTGATGACGAGCGGCAAGCGCGTCGAGTCGCGTCAGCAGGAGGTCTCGGAGTTCTCCCGCGCCCTGAAGCTGCTCGCGAAGGAGCTGCAGGTTCCGGTGATCGCGCTCTCGCAGCTGAACCGTGGCCCCGAGCAGCGGCAGGACAAGAAGCCCGCCATCAGCGACCTCCGCGAGTCGGGATCCATCGAGCAGGACGCCGACATGGTGATCCTGCTGCACCGTGATTCGGTCTACGACAAGGACGTGCGCCCGGGCGAGGCCGACCTCATCGTCGCCAAGCACCGTAACGGCCCCACCGCGACCATCCAGGTCGCCTTCCAGGGCCACTTCTCCCGGTTCGCCGACATGGCCAGCGACTTCCAGGGTGGCGTGTAGGTTCCGCGTGAACTTGGCACTTTCCACGACGAGATGGCATGCACTTGGCATTTGTGCCATCTCTCGTGGACAGCGACGGGACTGGGTTGCGTCCGGCAAGGTGGTGTACGGATCGGGTGACCGTGTCGCTGTGAATGTGGCGACGGTCACCGCGTGATCCTTCGAGAGAACTCTTCACATCCGTCTCGAAAGGAACCACGACGATGACCGTCGTACCCAGTATCGACCCTGCCCGCTTCCTCGAGGAGCACCTGTCCCAAGCCTCACCGGATCTGCTCCGGGAGATGCTGGGCACGTTCATCAATGCGCTGCTGTCCGCCGACGCCGACCAGGTCTGCGGCGCCGCTTACGGCATCGTCAGCGATGACCGGGTGAACCGGCGCAACGGCTACCGCCACCGCGACTTCGACACGCGCGCCGGCACCATCGACGTGAAGATCCCCAAGCTGCGGCAGGGGACCTACTTCCCGGAATGGCTGCTCGAACGGCGGCGCCGCGCGGAGGCTGCGCTGACCACCGTCGTCGCGACCAGCTACCTGCTCGGCGTGTCGACACGGCGGATGGACGACCTGGTGAAGACCCTCGGGATCACGGGGCTGTCGAAGTCGCAGGTGTCGGAGATGGCCCGCGACCTCGACGAGCAGGTCACCGCGTTCCGCACCCGCCCCCTCGACGCAGGCCCGTACTCGTTCGTCGCCGCCGACGCCCTCACTATGAAGGTCCGCGAGGGCGGCCGGGTCGTGAAGGTCGCGGTGCTGGTCGCGACCGGGGTGAACGCCGAGGGCTACCGGGAGATCCTCGGCCTGCAGGTCAACAGCAGCGAGGACGGCGCCGGCTGGCTCACGTTCTGGCGCGACCTCGTCGCCCGCGGCCTCAACGGCGTCAAGCTCGTCACCAGCGACGCGCACGCCGGGCTGGTCACCGCGATCGGGGCGACCGTCGGCGGCAGCTGGCAAAGATGCAGAACCCACTACGCGGCGAACCTCATGTCGGTGACGCCGAAGAGCTCGTGGCCATGGGTGAAGACCCTGCTGCAGACCGTGTTCGACCAGCCCGATAAGAAGAGCGTGCACGACCAGTTCGACAAGGTCCTCGACGCCCTCGAACACAAGCTGCCCCGCTCGTTCGAGCACCTCGAGGCCGCGCGGGAGGAGATCCTCGCGTTCACCGCGTTCGACAAGTCGATCTGGCGACAAATCTGGTCCAACAATCCCAACGAGAGACTTAACCGGGAGATCCGCCGCCGCACCGACGTCGTGGGCATCTTCCCCAACCGCGACGCGATCATCCGCCTCGTCGGCGCCGTCCTCGCCGAGCAGCACGACGAGTGGGCCGAGCAGCGCCGCTACCTCGGCCTCGACGCTCTCGCCGCCGCGCGACGCGTCGGCGAACCCGATACCGAGGAGGTGATCGAACCCGACCTGCGAGCCCTCACCGCATAACCCCCATCAACGAAGGATCACACGATCACCGATACACCACGCCCAAGGGCTTGACCCGGGACTGTCCCATTTCGGTCGAGGCGGAGTACCAGTGAGGGCCGTCGAGGGGGCTGCGCCACGGGTAGGTGTCGGTGCTTCTCCGTAAGGTCGGAGATGAGGATTGGTTTCTGAATCACGCTGGGGGCTGTGATGGGGTCGGATTTTCGGTTGTGGTCGGATGAGCCGTCGGCGACAGATTTACTGTCGTTTGACGCGATCGCGGACACGATTGTTGACGCGTTGTTCGACGTTGCTTTGGACCCAGTTGCCTTGGGTCTCGAAGGCACGTGGGGCAGCGGTAAGACGACGGTGCTTCATCTCATCGAGAAGCGGATCGGCTCGACGAATGACGATGACGAGAAGGTCGTTGTCGTTCGGTCTAACCCGTGGCAGTACGACCCCGCGACCGGTGCCAAGGAGAGTCTGGTCGCTGAGATCCTCGGTGCGTTGACCACGGAGTTCGACGACATGGATCCTGCAGGCAGCGCCGGAAGGGCCGCGCTGCGCGCGCTGGTAAAGCGCGTGAACTGGTCGAAGGCCGTGAAGATGGCTGCCCGGACGGCACTGACGTTGCAGCTTCCCACTATTGACCAGGTGTTCGAGCTGGTGAGTGACGATCCGGAGTCCTTGGACTCTCCGAAGGGTATGGCGTCCTTCAAGGGAGAGTTCGAGAAGCTGCTTGCGGACCCGGCGCTGGCACATGTGACCCGGGTGGTCGTTTTGGTGGATGACCTCGACCGGTGTCTGCCGCCGACCGTGGTCGAGACCCTCGAGACGATCCGGTTGTTCCTCTCTGTTCCCGGAATGTCGTTCGTAGTGGCGGCGGACGAGGCGCGTGTCGCAGAGGCGATACGGATGCAGTTGGGCACGCCGCCAGTCGGCGACGGGCAAGAGAGTATCGCGAGCCTGTACCTGCACAAGATCGTGCAGACGACGGTGCCGGTGCCCGCATTGAGCGCCTTCGACACGCGCGCGTACTTGTTCCTCTTGTTGGCGAGGCAGGAGATGGACGGCGATGCGCTCTTCGACGACCTGGTGCAAGCATGCGGGAAGCTGCGCATCGAAGCTGGGAGCCTGGACGATCTAGAGCTCCCCAAGTCGGGTCCATTGCAGTCGGCGATGCAGAGCGCGGCGCGACTGACACCGATCCTCTACGAGAAGCTCCAGGCGAATCCGCGTCGGATCAAGCGATTCATGAATGATCTGAATGTCAGGCAGTCGATTGCGAGCAGGAGAGGCATCACACTCGCGCCGGACGCTGTCGCGAAGCTGATGGTGCTGGAGCGGACGCTGCTGGCCGACTTCGAAACGTTGCTGGGGTGGCTCAGCGCGGGCGTTCTGCGTCCCCGGCTGGAGCGTCTCGCGGAGATCGCGGAATCCGGGCCGAGCAGGACTGGAGGCGAGGCATCGGGTGAGCCAGAAGATGAGCCGTTCTCCTCAACGATGGTGCGCTGGGCGAAGCTTCCGCCGACACTTGATGCGGCGGCTGTGGGTGGGTACCTCACATTGGCGGCCGCCTTCCACGGCAGACTGTTGGTCGACGAGGGACTGCCCGAGCAGCTGCGGGACATCGCAGCCGCTCTCGCCTCGCGGTCACAGGTAGAGAGGGAGGCTGTCTCGCAGGACGAGCTGCAAGCACTTCCGCTGGGTGATGTCTCCGTGCTGCTCGATCACCTCGGCCGCCGACTCCAGGACGACCCTGCTGTGCAGTTCGCCGCCGTGAACGCGATCATCACGCTGGTGAAGTTGCACCCAGAGGTTCTGCAAGAGGGTGTTGCGGCGCTGGGCCGCCTACGTGCCCCTGATGTGGCCGCGTCGACCGTGATGCTGTTCCGCTCTCTCGAGGGACAGTATGTCGATGTCCTCGAGGGATGGCGAGCGGGCTGTGATGCGGATTCCGATACGTCGAAGGCACTGACGTCGCTGCTGGGGACGGTGTGACCGGTGGGCACAAGCGGCGTATATAAGGGTGGCGGCGGGTCCGATGCGGCCGGGGTGCGAGACGCCCTCAGCGACTGGCTCGACGGCGCGTCCGCGCCATCTGCGCCCGGCACCGGTAATGGCGTCTCACACCTGGATCCGAAAGCGGTGGGTGGGGCGCTGCGCCTATGGTCCGGACCGACCGGCGGCGGTGGGGCGCGACGGACTGGCGGGTCGAGCGGCTCGTCAGGCCGCGGCCGGTCCAGTGGAGGCGCGCAACGCTCGGTCGCGCGTGTAGCGGGACCAGCCGGAAGCGCCGCGACGCTCTCGACCGCGTATCTGCGAGGTGAACGGGCGCCACTGGCGGCTGCTGGTCTCGACCTGGACGAGCTGAGGGCCCTCGACGACCCGCTCGAGGTGCGGCGCCGGATTGTCGATGCGGCATTCCAGACGGAGCCGGACAGCACGATCGCCGATGCCGAGGCCCGACTCGTCGTTGCGGACCTGGTGACATGGACGCTGCAGACGCCGCGGGATCCCGAGCAGATAGTTCGGCACACCGTTGAGCTTATGATCGCGAGGTCGATACTGACCGAAGTAGGCGACACTATTCGGCAGCAGCCCAGTGCCGCCCTGCGGCGGGAAGCCGAGAATGAGATCCGGCTAGCAGCGAAGGCGTGGGCGATGCGGTTCGACGTGACCGCCGTCGCACTCAACGGTCCCTCGATCAGCGCCGCGGTGGCTACGGGCGTGGCAGACCTTCTCGCGATCTACGGGGACGAATCGTGACCAGTATCGAATTGTGCCTGACAAGTGACCAGGCGCAGCGGAGCACCGCCGACGAAGTGTTCCTCTGGGATGGCACTGCGGGCGACTCGTTCCACACAGGCCTGCGCCCCGATCTTCGCCAGTTGGGCATGGTGCCGTCCGCGAACGCCGACTTCGTTCGTCTCGCGCTCACGGTGTACACCGCGGACCACTCGGTGCTCCGGCAGCACGGTGGATCGAACTGGAACGAGCGAGATCTCACGCTCACGGTGCCCGCCGTTCACCACGAGCAGTGGAACGCCGCCGCTGCGGGATTCGAGCGCACACTCGCCTTCCTATCCGGAGACTCGTGGACGTTGCAGTTCGTCCCGCTTCGGCCGCCGTCCGAAGACGCTCTCGTCCCTGACACCGCAGCGCGGACGGTTCTTGTCAGCGGTGGCGCGGACTCCGCCTCGGGCGCACTCGTGTCCGCAGCGACGCTTATGTCAGGACAGACACAGAGGTTGGTGTCTCACTCCAGCTCCGGTTCGGGCGCCAGCGCACCGCAAGCGAGGGTCGCGACAGCATTGGAGCAGTTGTATCCGGGTACGACCCTGCGTCATCACCAGGTGCATCTTCAGCGCAGATCACGGCGGCTGAGCGGCACCCGATTCCGGCAGGAGCCGTCCAGTCGCTCGCGTTCGCTGCTGTTTCTGGCTCTCGGGCTTGCGGTCGCCAGTCAGAGTGGGCGGGGTCTGTGGATTGCTGAGAACGGATTCGCCTCGATCAATCCGCCTTTGGGCCCAGAGCGGGTCGGCGCATTGTCCACGCGAACGACGCAGCCCTGGTTTCTGTGGCGGATCGGTTCGCTGGTGACAGAGCTCGGCGGGTTCGGGCTGATCGAGAATCCCTTCCAGGCGCTCACGAAAGGAGACGAATACCGCCGCGTCGCGGACCTCGTCGGCCGCGCTCGTGCCGCGGCATTCTTGTCAGCGACGAACTCATGCTCCCACAGTGACCAGCAGTACCTGGGCAAAGTGGCGAGTGGCACGCACTGCGGGAAGTGCTTCGGCTGTGTCCTTCGCCGTGCAGCCTTCGTCGCAGCCGACCTTCCGGACGCAACCACCTACCTTGCTGATCTCGGTGGCAAGTATGCCCAGTACGCGGAACAGCGATCAATCGAGAACGCCGTGAGGGACTTCGTCTCCAACGGCGTGGACGAGAGCTTCCTGATGACGACCCCGCTCCCGCCGCAGATGTCTGTCGTTGAGGCGCGGAGTTTGTACGAGCGGGGTCTGGCCGAACTGGGAAGCTATTTGGGATGAGACGTCTGCCACCGCTGGACACGCACGCGCATGTCGCGTTGGATATTGCACCGGTCGAACTCGAGAGGCTCGGGGCCGTGGTTCTCATTGCGACCCGTTCACTCGATGAGTTCCAGACAGTGCAGTCACGCACCGACCGCGCGAGCGTGTGGGGCGTCGGTTGTCATCCGTCACTCGTCGGCGCCCAGCGGGGATTCGATGCAGACCGCTTCGCGACGATGATCCGTTCGACGCCGTATGTGGCCGAGGTTGGATTGGACGGCTCGTCAAGGGTTCCGCGTGACGAGCAGGTCGGGACGTTCGCTGAGATCGTACGCGTGCTCGAGATGTCACCGCGTGTCACTTCGATTCACAGCTATCGTGCCGCGCGCCCCGTGTTGGACGTGCTCGACCAGTCGCGACTGCGAACGGGAGTCGTTCTCCACTGGTGGCTGGGCACAGTCGAGGAGACTCGCGAGGCGGTTGACCTCGGCTGCTACTTCTCGGTCAACTATTCGATGACTCGCTCACTGGAGCACCTCCAGGCGGTTCCGCAGAGTCGTCTCTTGGTCGAGACGGATCATCCGAGCGGCGACCGGTTCTCCCCGCACCCTCGTCGTCCCGGCGCGGTTGAGGCGCTGGAATCCCGGCTCGCGAAGGCGTTCAACGTAGATCCTGAGGCGATGCGCTCGTTGGTCTGGTCGAACTTCGCGACGTTGATTCGCGATACCGGGGTCGCCGCGCTGTTGCCTGGCGCTGTGCGTGAGATGACGCGGTCAGTTAGCTGAGAAGTCAGGGGACTACGAAGCAGTGCGCTCGTCCGGCAGGGTTCTCCGCTCGGCGCGGCGTCGGGCGGCATCCCACCATTCGTTGTCGCGAAGCTGATACAGGATGGTCCGTTCACCGGGTACTCGTTCGACGAACTCGATCCATCGCGCGCGGCGGAGCTTCTGTATGAGGGGGTGGACGATGCCAGGGGACAGGTGCGTGGCATCGGCGATCTGCTTGGAGGAGAACCTCTCGCCGTTCAGGCCGGCGATCTCTACGATGACGGCGGTCATGTGGCTGTTCCCGAAGATCAGCCGCGATTCCTCGGTCGCGCTCGGCTCCACCATCGTCATGTTCTTGAGTGTGACACACCCTGACCGTCAGGGCGCCGTCTTCCTCTATGTTTCCCCCGTATCCAACCCTATATTTGTACGTCTCAGATGCACTTTGTTGTGTATCTCGCATACACTACAGATGACTGTCACAATCATCACCTGATTCGTGACTCCGATATTACGATCAAGGCTGAAAGTCAATGGCTGAATCCTGAATCGTAAACGTCGAATATGTGTCGGATTCACGCATTTCTCTGATGCGTCCCGCGCTCGACGATGGGCCGCATGTTCACCGCTTGCTGGCCCGGCTTCGAAACCTCGCGCGGCAGCCGGGTAGCGCGGACTTGCTGCCCGCGACAAGGATCGCCCCGGCGATGAACGGGCCGACGTCGATGATCCGCATCCGCAAGGCGGAGGATCTGGTCGACGCCGTTCCTCTCGACGATGTGCGCCTCCGCATGTTCCACGCGGCGATCCCATGGCGTGTGTTCCGGTGGTACAAGAAGCAGCGCCACTTCTCGGGCACGTATTGGTCGGCGACGATGGAAGCCCCGGTCGGGTATGAGTCCCGTCTGGAATACGCCAACCTGGTGCTCCTCGACTTCGATCCAAGGGTCGATTTCATCCTGTCCCAGCCGTTCCTCGTCGAGGGCGATGACCATGGCACGGCCCGCAAGCACATCCCGGACTATCTGATTGCGCACACGGACCAGTCGGTCTGCGTGGTGGACGTGAAACCGGCGGACAAGCTCGTCGTGCCGAAGGTGCGCGACTCGCTGGACTGGTCGCGGCGGGTCTTCGAGGGGCACGGCTGGGAGTACCGCGTTCTCTCGGAGCCGGATCCCGTTGTCTTCGCGAACGTGCAGTTCCTGGCCGGCTACCGGCGACCGTTCCAGTTCTCCGAGGCCGAGGTCACCGCGGCCAGCGAGCTGGGAATGCCAATGGCCTTCGGGGAAGCGGTTCGCGCCGTGACTCCGATCGCGGGCGACCCGAGGTTCGCCCGTTCCCTCGTGCTGCATCTGCTGTGGACGCGGCGGCTGCGCACGGACCTCACCCAATTGATGAGTGCACGCAGCGTATTGGAGCCGACATGAACACGAACGAGGACCTCCGCCCGGGAATGCCATTCACCTTCCACGGTGAGCGAATGATCACCGCCCGCATCCTGGGAGAGACCGTCGCGGTCCGAGACAGGAGCGGGCACACCCGTTACCTGTGGGTCAAGCAGGTCCTGGAAGGGGTGGCCGTGGAAGCCGCTCGCGCTGACCAGGCGCGCGCATTCTTCGGGTTCACCCTCCCCACACCGCCGGTCCGAGCGACCACCACCTCACCCACCGCACGCCCTGTACGCGACATTGACGAGCGCAGCACCAACAGCGGTGCGATGAGCCTCGCCGCGGCACGCAGGCGTCGGCATGTCAGGCACATCGTCGCGCCGACCGACAACCCGCCACAGGCCGCGTGACAAGAGAAGGGAGACTGGAGATGAGCAACACGTGGACCCTGCAGCCGGGGTCGGACTTCGTCTACGACGGAGAGCCCTGCACCGTCGTCGAAATCTGCGACGGCGCAGTGATCACCCGCAACCGCGCCGGCAAGATGCGGCGCCTGCGCATGGTGGACGTGCTGCGACCGCGCAGCGAGGGCGGCGCCGCCCACATCCCCGGTCGCACCCGCGAGGAGGAGGAAGCGACGCCGATCGGTGTGATCTGGGCGGACGCGACCGACTCGGTGAAAGCGAAGTCCCTCGAGCGCGCCGACCACATCCGCGAGGTCCTCACCGGATACCGGTCCGGCACGCCGGAGATCGCCCGGGCGGGCGAACCCCGACTCGCCTACCACCCCGAGCGGAGCACAGCCGAGCGGATCGCGGCCAAGGCCGACGAGCTCGGCAAGGGGACCCGCACGATCGCCCGCTGGGTCGCCCAGTACAAGGACGCCGGCGAGGTGGGCCTTGTCGATTGCCGCAGCGCCCAGCCGGGGTATTCACTGGCCAACTTCGACGACCGATGGGTCAGCATCGCCAGAGAGATCGTCGACGAGCAGACCCCGGAGTCGAAGGTCGCGAAGAGCATCATCATCGCCCGCATTGCCGCGCGCGCAGAACGCATCCACGGGCCGGGTGTCGTGACCGCGCCATCGCGGAGCGCCGCGTACAAGGTCCTCGACGAGCTCACCCGCGGGCGGGCGACGTTTTCCGGCAGCACGAAACGGAAGCGGTCGAACGCGAACCGGCCTCCCGCACCGTACGGGCGACTGCATGCCGAGCGGCCTGCGCAGTACGTGCTGATGGACACGACCCCGCTGAACGTGTTCGCGGTCGCCCCTATCACCGGACGGTGGGTGTGCGCCGACCTGACCGTGGCGATGGACCTGTACTCCCGCTGCATCCTCGGTGTCCGGCTCACGCCCGGATCGACGAAATCGATCGACGTTGCCGGGGTGCTGATGGAGGCCTGTCAGCCATTCGAGTCTCCGGCGGACTGGGAGAGTTCGGCACGGTGGCCCTACCACGGGCTCCCGGGCACGGTGCTTGTCGACCCGACACGCACGAAGGTGTCGCGGTTCGTCCGGGCCGGGATCCTTCCCGAGACGGTGATCGTCGACCACGGTGCGCCGTACCTGTCCGACCATGTCACGAGCGCCTGCGCGCGGCTGGGGATCTCGATCCAGCCGGCACGGATCTACCAGCCGACCGACAAGAGCCCCGTGGAACGGTTCTTCAAGACCCTCGACACGTTCCTCCAGGAACTGCCGGGCTACAAGGGCGCCGACGTGTCCGGTCGTGGCGACGACATCGAGGGCGAAGCCGTCTACACGGTCGCGCAGCTGGAGCAGATCATCCGCGAGTGGATCGCCACGGTCTACCACCTGCGCCCGCATCAGTCCCTCAAAGACCCGCAGCTGCCCGGCGTCACGCTCAGCCCCGCGGAGCGGTACGACCAGGGCCTCGCCGTCGCCGGTGCCCTCCGGCTGCCGACCGACCGGAATGTGCTGCTCGAGTTGCTGCCGGTGGTGAAGCGGCAGTTCAACCATTACGGGGTGGAGATCCACAAGCTCCGATACACGGGGGAGTCGGTCGCGAAGTACCGCAACCGGGCGCGGTCCATCCACAAGGACAAGGGCACCCAGTGGCCGTTCGTGGTCAACCCCGACGACCTGTCGCAGATCTACTTCCATGACCCGGAGGACGGCACCTGGCACACCCTCGAGTGGGAGCACAAGGGTGCGTTCGATGTCCCGTTCAGCCTCGACGCCCTGGCCTATGCGAAGAAGATCGCGCTGAAGCAGGGCCGGCCCTCCCAGGTGGACGAGGTCGCCGCGCAGTTGCTCGAGGACTGGGGTGCGGGCCGGGCGCTGACCCCGGCGGAGCGGCGGATGAGCTCCCGGATGGCCGCGCAGCTGAATGACCAGAACCCCGACCCCGACGGGGTGTGGTCGCTGCGCACCGTTCAGAAGCTCCTGGACGCCGAGCTCACCGTGCAGTCCGACCTCGCCACCGAGCTGACCGGGTCCGTTGCCGACCCGCGGAAGCGCGTCGACGTGCCCGACGGGGGCGATGACGACGACGAGGACGACCTCGACGAACCCACCATCCGGCCGGACTACTACTTCGAACCCATGGAGATGCTGCGATGACCCCCAAGACCACACCGCCGCCCGTCCCGGCCGCCCGAGAGCAGCGAAGCCTGTCCACCTACGAGGGATGGGTGGCGTACGCGGAGCGACCCGCCCGCACCCGCCCTGACCAGCTCACGCGGGAACAGCGGGCCGCCCTCCCAGCCGCGCAGCGGACCGGGTACGACGAGGCGCGACGCGGCTGGCATGCGAACATCCTGCTGCGCACCCGGCAGGTGGAGGGCATCTACGAGGACCTGTGGGACCTGGTCGACTCGAACCTGCAGGACGCGGACCGGGTGAAGTCCGCCGCCGCGATCGAGGCACCCCCGGCGCTCGGGAAGTCGACGGCGGTGAACAACTTCGGCCGGATGTTCCATCAGCAGCGGATCGCCGACGCGGGCCGGTACCTGGACCCGGACGGCGACGTGGTGCATCTCCCGGTGTGCCACATCACCCTTCCCGGCCGCACCACGGTGAAGGGGCTGCACATGATGATCCTCGGGTTCTACGCCCACCCGGCCGTCGCGGGCATCTTGCATCGCAGCATGGCCGGCCGTGACCTGGCCCGTGCGGCGGCGGACTGCATCGAACGACACGACACCCGCCTGGTCATCGTCGACGACCTGCACTTCCTGAACATGCGCACCCGCGACGGTGTCGAGGTCGCGAACCAGTTCAAGTGGCTCGCGAACGAGTACAACGCCACGTTCCTGTTCGCGGGCGTCGCGCTGCGCGAACGGGGCCTCGTCGGGGAAGGCAGCACGGCGAAGGATGAGGCCGCGATGGCGCAGACGTTCCGCCGGTGGACGGTTCTCACCATGGATCCGTTTACGCTGCGTGACAAGCCCGGCCGGGAGCAGTGGGAGCGGCTGCTGTGGCACATCGAACAGGCCCTCGTCCTCACGGACGCCCGCGAGGGGATGCTGCTCGACCAGTCGCGGTACCTGTTCGCCCGATCGACAGGGCACATCGGGTCCCTGATGGACTTGATCCGTCGCGGCGCGTCCCGCGCGATCCGCACCGGCCGGGAAGTGTTGGACCGGCAGCTGCTGGACGGGATCCGCATCGACGAGGGTGCGGAGGCCGAGCGCGGCGAGTTGCAGGCACGACTCGACCAGGAGGCGCGCATCCAGAAGCAACGCCGCCGCCGCCCGCGTCCCCAACCGCCTGCCGAGCCGGACGTGCCCGGTCAGTCTGAGCGTCCGGCCGCCTGACATGCCCGCGACCGTGGGGGGTTCCGGTGAGGTGCGGGTGCTGCCGTTCCGGGTGCGGCCACTCCCGGACGAACCCTTCGACTCGTGGGTGGAGGCGATGGCCGCCGCGCACGGGGCGACGATGAACGAAACGGGATTCGCGCTCGGTCTGATCGACCAACGGGAAGGCGTCGCCGCCGCGACGACATCGTGGATGGCCAACGGGTGGGCGACCGAGCTCACCGATGCGCAGACGCGACGGCTGGAGGACGCGACGGGGATCCTGGCGGCCGAGTTCCACGAGATGACGAGGATGCGGTTCGCCCGGCACGCGATCCAGTACACCCGCCAGGGGAGGATCAGCGTCCGGTGCCCTGCCGGGGGAACCTCGGGCCGGTACTGCCCGGAGTGCCTCGCCGACTCCGGGGGCCGGTGGCGGATGTCGTGGCAGTTCCCGTTCGGGTTCGCGTGCCCGCGCCACAACCGCATCCTCGTCGACACGTGCCCGGGATGCGGACAGCCCCCACGCCGGATCGGCCACCCCCTGGCCCTGGTCCCCGTCCCGGGGCTGTGCCACAACCCGGGGCGTGGCGCCAGGACGGGACCCATCGCCGACCGGTGCCGGACCAACCTCACCGCCGGGATCCCCACACTGGCCGCGGGCGTGGCCGTTCTTTCGGCGCAGCGTCGGATGATGCGGATCGTCGCGACCGACCGGGCCTCGTTCGGGATCTACGCGGGCGCACCGCAACCCGCGATCCCGGCCCTGGAAGACATCCGTCTGCTGGCCCGCATGGCCCGGATCGCGCTGGCCGCAGACGACCCGATCGACACGAGCGGCGTCGACGCGGAGCTCCTCGACCTGGTCCGCCGGCAACGTCCGGAGACCGGGTGGACCGGCGCGACCACAGCGGTGGGCGCCGCAGTCGGCAACGCGATCGCTGTCACCGCCCTCGCCGACGCGGATATGGCCACCGATCTGCTCCGCGGCCGCATCGCGACCAGCACCTCCTACACCCAGCACACCCCTCAAGTGCAGACGCTGGTCGCGACCGCGCTGGGCCGGAGCAGGCGGCCCACCGCGTTCCTGCAATCCGCGACCGCCACCGCCGACCCCGTGCAACGCGCCCGGAAGGTGCCCGCCCTGCTGTGGGACGAGTGGATGGCCTGCCATGCCCCGCACCGGAGGAACCAGGCGATCGCCGCGTCGGCATTCGCGGCCGCGGTCGTGTTCACCGGCACCCGGCTCACCCACGCCGCCGCTCTCGCCCTGCTCGACCCCGCCGCCCCGCCGCGGCGGGTGACGCAGATGGTCCGGGAACTCGGCCGCGCACACCACGAGACGGACACCCTCCATGCGCTCCTCCGCCTCGTGGACTACCTCGACACCCACGACGTCCCCATCGACTACGCCCGCCGCCGCACCCTCGACTGCACCGAACTCCTCACCCCGGACCGGTGGGCCGACCTGTGTCGGGACCTGAACGTCCGCCCCGGCGCGGGACCACGATGGGCCCTCGCACGCGCCACCCTGCACCAGACGGTTACCGGCGGCGCACCGGCAACGCCCCATGACCCCGCGGAGCCGGTGCCGTCCCCTATCGAGATCCGGGCCTTCTCTGCCCGGCTGCCGGTCGCGGTACGGGATGCGCTGGCCGCGGAAGGCCGGCGTTTCCTCGCTGAGCACCGGATCGATGAGCCTCTCACCTGGACCCCACCCCTCGATCCTGAGCCGGGCACGGAACACGCGGCGCCTGCAACCCCTCCGGCACCGTGGGCCTCCGCACGTCCCGTACGCGGCGCCCTCACCTCCCAAGCGCGGGTCGCGGCCGACTATGCCGGTGGGGTCTCGACCTACGCGCTGGCCGCACGGGAGGGTGTCTCCCGGCAGACCGTCTCCCGCGCCCTCGCAGCCAGCGGGCAGCCGACCCGCCGCGGTCGGCCCGTGCGGCTGCAGCTCGACATCGAGCACCTCCGTCACTTGTATGAGACGGAACGGCGGAGCACCACCGAGATCGCCGCGGCCGTGGGCTGCAGCGCCATGACCGTCAGTCGCCGCCTCCACGCCGCCGGCGTCCTCCTCAGACCACGCGGAGGACCACACCCGCTGCCCCCATCCACACGGCGGTAGTCAGGCTCGGGCGCGAGCGAGGCGACGTGACTGTCGGGGAGCTTGTGATCGATCAGCCGCGGTGGGCGGTCAGCTGTTCCGTGAGCTGGTCGCGCGCCTGGGCGGTGAGGTATCCCTGGCTGCGGCCGTTGGTGATCGCCTGGCTGAGCAGATAGGTCGGCGTGCCTGACTCGATGCACTGGGCGATCGCGGTGGCCAGCGTCACGACCGGCACCTCCTCCCACCAGGCGAGCTGGGCCGGCTCGAGGTCCTCGAAATGGATCACGTACTGCTCGCTGCCCTGACGGCGCAGCCGACGACCCTTCCCGACGGTTACATCGATCACCGAAGGGTTCACGTCGCACACCTCGCGCACGTCGAGCGCGGTCTCGTGGCTGAGCACCGCCTCCGGCGCGCGCGTCCACAGCACCGCGAGCATGTACGGGGTGGCCCGGGAGAACGGATACCGCGGGAACCGGTAGACACCGAACGCAGCATGCTCCAGGGTGCCTCGCGCAGCGAGCTGATTCAATGCCCGCCGGGTGACCCCAAGATCGCCTGCCTGCTGCGCGGTGACATAACCATGCTGACTCGCTGCGAGCTCCCACAACACATCCCGCGCCAACACAGCCATGGCAGAAGAGTAACGAAACCGTGGACACTCTGACACCAACGCTCGAGAAGATGCCCGACTTCGTGATCTCCATCGGAGGCGGCTCATCGATGTCTAGTGAAATCTAGCGATGTCTAGCGGTCCGCCATACATCACTAGATCTTCCGGGGCGGGGACCTCGATTGGCGCGGAGCTGCTCATTGCAAGGTCTGCCATCCCTGCTGCGTCCCCACGGGCGCGAGGAGACTCGCACCTTGCGGTCCGCTGCCGGCGAGACGGACAACCCTCCCGACCGGGTGGCCCCTTTGCAATGTCGGCGGACGGTGAGAGACTTCTCGGTTCGCCGTCGCGAGGAGGGTGGAGCATGGACGAGGCCGATCAATACCGCAGGATGCTGGAGGAGCTCACGGAGGAGGCGCTGGCATCATCGCCGACGGAACCCGGTCTATACCGGCTCCCGTGCGGCGAATGCTACGTCGACTACTTCCTCACCCCCGGCGGCGACGAACGCTGGCTTATCCCGGGCGAGGAGCGCACCTACACGCGGCGGTCGATCGCCGCGATCTGGCACGGTGAGTTCACGTGGGAGCGCATGTACACCCTCGCCGACGCCGCGGCCGAACTCGCCGCACGCGCCGCACGCGACGATATGGACCTGGCCGCGTTGGTTGCCGGTCTCGCCGCCCGCCGGGGCGATGCCGAGCCGGACAAGGGCGGCGGCTGACAGGCAGGAGATCTCGAGGGCTGCTGCGACCGGTGGGCAACGCGACGGTCACCACTACGCAGACTTGGGCTTGTCGGGGCGTCCTTCGATCGCGTTGAGGAGCTCCTCGAGCACGACCCGCAGGCCGTCGTATCCCTGCATGTAGAACAGCTGGTCCATCTCTGGCCACGGCGTGTTGTCCAGATCGAATATGAGCGTGCGGGCTTCGCGGATCGCCGTCTCGAGCGGGGTCTCGTCTCGCGGGAGGCTCGCCAGCCACTCATCGATCACGGCGAACGGGATCGGGGCGTAGTCGTGCGCGTCGACACCGACGTGGAACTGGTGACCGTCCGCACCGTGAGTGCGGGCGTGCGTATGTCCGTGGATCAGCGGGACGCCCTCGTCATCCGGGCGATGCGTGCTGTGTCGGTCGACTTCCTGTGTATCGCCGCGGTATGGGTAGTGGCAGGCGAGCAGCGGGTATCCGCGCCGCGTGCCCTGGACGATCTCGGGGAGGATCGTCCACCCCGAGTCCTCGTACAGCGCTGTGAACCGTTCGATCGCGTGCTTCGACTGGGTGGCCGGTGAGACGCGGTCGTGGTTTCCCGGGATGAGGAACCGGCGCCCGTTCAGCTGCGCAGTGAGGGGCAGCGACTGGTCGATCGGGCCAAGCGCGACGTCGCCGAGGTGCAGGACGACGTCATCTGGACTAACGATGTCGTTCCAGCGCCGGATCAGCTCGGCATCCATCTCCTCGAGCGTGGCGAAGGGGCGACCAGCGAGCTCGCTGATCCGGGCGTGGCCGAAGTGCGTGTCCGAGGTGACGAAGTCGACCTGATCGAAATCGAACCATACATAGTTGCTCGTGGGTCGCTCCTCACCGGCGCCGTCCATTGGCAATCGATCCTGTCGGCGGGTCAGTTCTCAGCTTGCACGGCGTCGATGATGTCCGACAATGCGCGAGCGACCAGACCGCGAACAGTGTCCCAATCGCCTCCCCACGAGACCGGGATCGGAGTCAGGCCGAAGTGGCTACGTGCTCGTGCGCCCCGCGCGCGAGTCGCGTCCGTGTCGTGCTGAGCGGCAACGCGGAGATCCCGGACATCGCGGATGACACCAAGAGCCGCGCGCACCTGATCGGTATAGGGCGACTCAGTGACAATCTGGCCGAGGGCGTACTCGAGCCGCGCAACCGAACCGTTCGCTCCGCCGAATTGGCGGTTCGCCGTCTCAAGCGGGACGGCCGGGAGGGATAAGTGGTCGATGATCGTCCAGAGGCTACTAATCCGGTTGTCGAAGTCCGCGCCCGTGGCCGCGTCCTGTCCGAGAGCTGCGGCAGCGCTCAGGCTGCGAATCTGGATCAGATGCTCGGGATGTCCGCTAGCCTTCCAATGGTCGGTCGCCTCCAAGACGTATCCGAGGTAGTCGATCGTCTGGATGAGGGTGAGCGGAGACGGAGACACATCGCCGACGGCACGGTCACCGTCTCTCCACGCGACGGCCAGGTACTCCGGAGCCGTCGTCACCCCGAGGAACGGGCGAAGCCTTCGACCGCGAAGGTCGCACCGGTATCCGTCTGCGCTCTCGACAGACCGAACGGGCTCCGATTCGTTGTTGAGGATGGCGGCTATCGACCCGGCGCCGAGCGTCAGTGGGAGGACCGATCCCGGCGAGCGAACCCCCACGGTGAAGTCCATGAGGGGCGCCTGCCACGACGCGGCCTCATACGGCGTCGCAGGGATCTGCCCCGCCTCGCGAGCCAGTGCACCGTAGAAGGTGGCCAGCTGATCGGCCATCTCGCCCAGCTGCGGGTTGTGTGCGCGGACCGCATGGAGACCGGCGATCGTCAGCCCGAACGTGCTGCCGTCATTCGGGACGCCGTCCTGCGTGACGTCGAGGAGCCAATAGAGGCGGTAGGGGCCACGGTCATCGATCGCGCGGCCGATCGGAAGGCTCGCCAGCATCTCTTCCGGAGAATGCTCGGTCCCGTGCTCTCGTGCGAATGTCCGGGCAACGAAGTCCCACACTGGCCATCTTGCAGGCGCACCCAGATGACGGCTCAGACGGAACGGCTCGGCTGCAGCCGCCAACAGTGCCAGCTCATGCCCCGCGAGATCCCGGAACACCGCTTCGACCGCGTCCGTCATGTCGCAATTGTCCACCCGCGGTCGGGCGCGTCCCTGATTCTCAGGGCCGGGGTCGCCGCGATGCTCAACGTCCAGCCCGTTGAGACTCGTCGCTCGGTGCGCGCCGCGAGGCGCTGTGCGATTGTCGAGACCCCGCGCGTCGGACACGCCCTCGGACACGTCATCAGCGAGCATCTCTGGGCGTAGCGCGCACGATGACCGCATTAACCCACCGACTAGCAAGCGAGGCGAGTAGCCAATTGGTACCTCGGCGTCAGATGCGCCAGTCGGGCCGGGAGCTCTGAGCAAGCAGGAACGGGACTCGGAGCTCGAGGTCCATACTGGCCGATCCTCTGACTCGGATTGGTGGCCGCACGAGGTGATCGCCCACCCGCGGCTCCGCGTGGAGGAGCAGGTGTGCTGCGAGGCCGCTGAGATTCTCGTGCCCGTTCAGTCGTTCATGACCACGGAGACCGCGGTGGTGGACACGCCGGTGCGTTCCGCGACGTCGGCCATCGCAACCCTGGTATGTCTGAGTTGGTCCGTACGTCTCACAGTGCCGCGGCTCGACGACGCGGATTCGTTCGTCGCCCTGCGGTGGAGCGAGGTCGAGACCCCGACCAGATGGAGATGTCGAAGCCACGACCGGGTTAAAACCATCCCTGTGTCGACCACGTCGATGCACATGCTCCTCGTCGTTGCCCGCGAGGATTCGCGGGCCCGTCCCGGGAGCAGGAGACGTCCGGGCTCCAGATGACTCAGTCGGCGACTGGGACCCTCCGCCGATGGTCAGTCGGGTGATTCGTGCCGCAGGATTCCCGAATGATGAGCTCGGTCGGGAAGGATCGGTGCTCGTCGCTGGGCGCTGTGGACAGAGCAAGCTCGACCAGGGCGGTGGACATCTCAGCTATCGGTTGCCGCACGGTCGTCAAGGCCGGGATAGCGAATTTCGACTCGGCGGTGCCGTCGAACGAGATCACGGCGATGTCTTCCGGCACGCGCAGTCCGAGCTCGTGCAGGGCGGACAGGGCGCCGACGGCCTGCAGGTCGGAACTGATGAAGACCGCGGTGGGGTGTTCGCGCGCGCTGAACATGCGTTTCGCCGCTTCGTGTCCGCCTTCGCGGCTGAAGGCGGTGCGGATGATGGGCCCGGGGTTGACATGGGCATCGTCCAGCGCGCGAAGCCACCCCTCTTCGCGAGCTTCCAGGCTTGGCGAATTCACTCGTCCAATGATGAGGGCGACGCTTCGGTGTCCATGATCGATGAGGTGCGAGACGGCCGCATATGCGCCCGCAGTGGCATCGACCCCTACTGTCAGGTATCCGGGTCGGGGCATGAACACGTTCAGCAGCACCGTTCGGACGTTCGCCCGCTGCGCGACGGTGACGTCGGGGACGGGAAGAACGCTGCTGAGCAGGAGGCTGTCTACCCCGCGTTCTACGAGATTCTGGATCGCGTCGAGTTCGGTGTGCGGCTCGTTATTGCTGTTGGACAGTAGGACGGCGTAGCCGTGGAGGTTCGCGGCCGCCTCGATACTAAGCGCGACTTCGCTGAAGAATGGGTTGCCGATGTCGGGGAGGATTACGCCGAGCAGGCGGGAGGAGCCGGTCGCGAGGGCGCGGGCGCTGGCGTTGCGGCGGTATCCGAGCACCTCGATGGCGTTCTCCACGCGTTCTCGCGTGGCAGGAGCAACGGGTGCGGGGCCGTTGTTCAGAACGTAGCTCACGACGGCGGTGGACACGCCTGCGAGCCTGGCCACGTCTGCGCGGGTGATCCTGCGCGTGGTTTGCGGGTTTCGCATGGTCTGGCCTCGTGGGTTGTGGTGAGCTCGTCCCTGCGAGAGTAGCCGAGCTCGCCGGACGTGTCGGCTACTCTCGCAGGGCTTCGGTCGCCGCTGACGCTAGTTAGCCGACGGTGCGTCCCCGAAGTCGGGGACGGGGAGGCGTGCTCCGTCTTGGAGTGCGGACTGGTGTGCAACGATCCCCGGGAGTGTGTAGCGGGCGGCGACCCAGGCGTTCACCGGAGGGAGAGTTCGATCGACCATGGCACGGACGAAGTCGTCGACGAGGAAATGGTGGCTGCCTTCGTGCCCGTTAGGCAGCGGGCGCAACTCGACCGGCACTCGCTCGACGTCGTGGATCGGCGCATACCCGGATACGAACGCGCGGCGCAGTTCGGGGTCGACGTGTGCGAGGGACGGATCGTCGAGGTCGACGCTGGGTGCCGCCTCCAGCTGTTCGGACACGTCCACGATGTCGTAGCGGTCTTGCCACAGGCTGACCGTCGCGAGCTGTTCGAAGCTGGCTTCTGTGCCGAAGTAGCGGAACCGGGATTCCCGGATCGGGGCGGGGTAGCCGACACGCCTCATCTCGTTGATTCGCATGACGGTGCCGTTGTCGAGCTCGAACAGGGCGCTGGCGTTGGAGAAGTCGTTGTCGAACTGGCTGACCTGCTTGTCGAACACTCCGTCGCCGCGGTCGTCCTTGATCCCGAGGCAGCTCACGCTGATGGCGTGTCCGGGGATTGCGCCGAGAACTCCGCCGATCGAGTGCGTGGGGTAGAGCATGGGGGGATAGCTAGCGGTCGCGCGCCAGTCGTCGCCCCCGCTGTACTGGTAGGCCGCGTAGAAGCCGAGGTCCATGTCGTGGACGTAGTCGCCCTCCGCGTAGAAGATGCGGCCAAATGCTCCCTCGGCGACCTTCTGTCGTGCCAGGACCGTCGCGGGGTTGTAGTAGCTGGTCTCGCCCATCATGTAGACCAACCCCGTCGATTTCACCGCCTCGATGATCGCGCCGATCTCTTCGACCGAGATCGCCATCGGCACCGCGGAGTACACGTGCTTGCCGGCCTCGAGCGCACGGACCACGAGTGGCCCGTGCGTCCATCGCTGCGTGAACAGGGCGATCGCGTCGACGTCGCTGTCCAGCAGCGCGTCGAACGATTCGAACGTTCCGTCCAGGTCTTCGTGTTCGACGATGTCGGTCGCGCGCTCCGGGACGAGGTCGGTCACGAAGACCTTCTCGATGTCGGGGTGGGCTTTGAAGAGGGCCGCGAACTGGCCGGCGAACTGGCCGGCGCCCACGATTCCGATCGTTGCCATGGTGGTCCTTCCCGCGGGCATGGGCCCGCCTGGGTGGCACCCGACGCCGGGGGTCTGTCCTCGCCGTCGAGTGCGCTGTCAAGTCTTCCGGCGGACAGTCTTACACACAGGTTTATGCGCATCAACCCCTCCACGCGGGAAGTTAGGAGGTCTCAGGATCCTCCATGAGCCCTGTATTTCAGGGGTTCTATTGAGTGTCAGATCAAAGTGTTGCGAACCAGCAGTTTACGCGGGTAAAGTGCTGGACGTCGCCACGTTGGCGGCGGATTGCATCCAGAGACGGAAGGTCCCGACAATGACGTCACGTGTTTCACGCATCGTGTCGATCGCGGCAGTCGCAGCTGCCGGCGCGCTCATGCTCGCCGGCTGCTCAAGCAGCGGCGGCGGAAGCGACAGCGCCACTCTGCAGGTTCAGACCAACATGGCCGCCGGCTCACCCCAGCTGGCGGCGCTCACGAAGATGGCCGACAGCTTCGAGAAGGCGAACCCGGGGGTCAAACTCAACCTGATCCCGTCCACCAACACCTACGAGCAGGACCTGAAGGTGATGCTCGCCGCACACAACGCCCCAGACATCTGGCAGACCCACGGGTGGTCGCGCGACCGCTACTCGCAGTTCCTCGCGCCGCTGCAGGGGGAGAGCTGGAACAAGGACGTGAACAAGATCCTCGACCCGTCGATGCGGGACAGCAGCGGGAACATCTACGCGCTGCCGATGGTCGCGGACGTTACCGGCCTGCTCTACAACGCGGATGTGCTTAAGAAGGTCGGAGTCGACCCGGCCACGCTGACCTCGTGGGACGCGTTCGACGCGGCCGCGGCGAAGATCAAGGCCGCCGGTGTCACGCCGATCGCGGTGTCCGGCAAGGACAACGGACCCGCGGGCAACCTGATCGACTGGATGGCGCCCGGCTTCTACAGCCAGGATCAGCTCGCCAGCCTGAAGAAGGGCACCTTCCAGTCCGACGCCTACAAGCCCATCCTCGACCAGGTGCAGAAGTGGGCGAAGGCTGGATACATCAACCCCGACTACTCGTCGGCCACCTCAGCTGACGTGTCCAAGGCGCTCGGGGCCGGGCAAGCCGCGTTCGTGTTCAGCCAGAACACCTCGGCGCAGAACGCCTTCACGACTTCGCCGGACGCGAACATCGGCTTCTTCCCCATCCCGACCCAGTCCGGCACGCCGTACCTCATCGGCGGTGAGGGCATCGCGTACGGTGCGTCGAAGACGGGGAAGAACCTGGCTGACGCCAAGAAGTTCCTCGACTTCCTCGCTCAGCCCGCCAACCAGGAGACGTTCGCCGTCGCGGCTGGAGGCGTCCCGGGCCTGACCACCGCGAAGGTGGACCTCGGGAAGCTGCAGCCCAGCTACGACCAGTGGGTCGTCAAGGCCAAGTCGCCGCTCGTGCCGTACTTCGACCGGGTCTACCTGCCGAACGGCCTGTGGAACACCCTTGTCACCACCACTGACTCCGTGATCACCGGTCAGTCGACGCCGGCCGCGGGCACGGACCAGGTGGGCAAGGACTTCCAGAGCTTGTACGGGCAGAAGCAATAGGGGAACGGTCATGTCCGTCGCCTCTCGCGCCTCGGCGCCGACCCGGATCGGATCCCCGCGCAAGCGGGGGTCCGGCCCGGGCCGGGTGAGCCTGTTCTACCTCCCGGCGCTGCTGCTGCTGATCGTCTTCACCGCGTACCCGCTCATTCAGGGGTTCATCCTGTCCTTCCAGAACTGGGACGGATACTCGCCGACCTCGTCGTTCGTCGGCTTCGCCAACTACCTCCGCCTGTTCAGCGACCAGGTGTTCGGCACCGCGATGCTCAACACGTTCATCTACGGCATCGGGAGCACGATCATCCAGCAGGCGCTCGGGCTCGGGCTGGCCCTCGCGCTTGACCGCGGCCTGCGTGGTCGGAACACGCTGCGCGCGATCATCTACCTGCCCGTGCTGGTGTCGCCCGTGATCATGGGCACGATGTACTACCTGCTCTTCCAGTACAACGTCGGCACGCTCAACGACATCGTGGTCGCGCTCGGCGGGACCCGGCAGGCGTGGCTCGCCAACTCCACCGCCGCGATCGCGATCATCGTCGCGGTGAACTCGCTGCAGTTCGTCGGCATCTCAATGATCATCTATCTCGCCGGTCTGCAGTCGATCCCGACGATGTACCACGAAGCCGCGATGCTCGACGGGGCCAGCGGCTGGAACCGGTTCTGGCACATCACGATGCCGCTGCTGCAGCCGGCGTTCGCAACCAGCATCGTGCTCAACCTCATCGGCGGACTGAAACTGTTCGACGTCATCAAGGTGATGACCAACGGCGGCCCCGGATACTCCACTCAGTCCGTATCAACGCTGATCGGCAAGGTCTACTTCGACAACCAGGCCGCCGGCTACTCCGCCGCCATGGGCGTCGTCCTGTTCCTCGTCATCGTGCTGTTCACGGTCGTACTCAACGGCGCTCTCAACCGGCGTCGCCTCGAGGAGGTGTGACATGACCGTCGCAACCGAAACCCGTGCCATGATCCTGCCCGACTCGGCGGCCCCGGAACCGCGGCGGGGCTCCGGCCGCGCACTGAACGTGATTCTCTGGGCAGCACTCGTCCTCATGTGTCTCGTGCAGCTGCTGCCGTTCTGGATCGCCGTCACGACCGCATTCAAGTCACCCAGCGACACGTCCCCGCAGATCACGCTGCCGCTGAGCAGCATTACCTGGGAGAACTTCGCCAGCGCCATCACGGACGGCAACATCCTACGGGCGATCTTCAACAGCGTCGTGGTCACCGCGATCGGGACGACCGTCACCTGCGTTCTCGGTGCCTTCGCGGCCTACCCGCTGGCCCGCTACGCGACACGGTTCAACAAGCTCATCTACGCGCTGATCGTCGCACTGATCATGGTGCCGCCGCTGAGCATACTGGTCCCGCTCTACACGCTGATGGCGAACCTTGGGGGAACCAATTCGTACTGGGGTGTGATCGTCGTGATGGTGACCAGCCAGCTGCCGCTCGCGATCTTCCTCTACGCCGCGTTCATCCGGACGATCCCCATCTCGCTGGAGGAAGCTGCGTCGATCGACGGAGCGGGGCACATACGGATCTTCTTCCAGGTGATCTTCCCCCTTCTGAAACCGGTCACCGCCACCGTGATCATCCTCACGAGCGTGAACATCTGGAACGAATACGCCCTATCCGGCTACCTTCTGACCGACCCGTCGATGAGGACGATCGCCCCTTCGATCGCGTCGTTCTTCGCCACCCAGTCAAGCAACCTCGGCGCGGCGGCGGCATCGTCGCTGATCGCGGTCATCCCGGTGGTCGTCGCCTACATCTTCCTCCAGCAGTACTTCATCCGCGGCATGGTCGCCGGAGCAGAGAAGTGATGCCGGCCGTGATACTCCCGGATACCCGCATGCGAGTACTCGGCGCGCTCCCAACCTCAACCCCGCGGGCGTCGTTCGCGGGCACAGAAATGGATGGTGGCCGATGACCTCCCTGTCCTTCGATGTCTTGGCCGCAGGTCGGCTCGGGGTCGACCTCTATCCGCTGCAGAGCGGTGTGGGTCTCGCGGATGTCGACACCTTCGGCAAGTACCTGGGCGGCAGCGCGGCGAACGTTTCCGTTGCCGCGGCCCGGCACGGTCACCACGCGGCGCTGCTCTCTCGTGTCGGCGACGATCCGTTCGGGCGATATCTACTGCGCGAACTCGACCGCCTGGGCGTCGACAACCGATACGTTGCCGTCGACCCGAGCCTGAAGACGCCGATCACGTTCTGCGAGATCTTCCCGCCCGACGAGTTCCCGCTCTATTTCTACCGAGACCCCAAGGCGCCCGACCTCAACCTGGAGCCGTCGGACCTCGACCTTGACGCCGTCCGGCGCGCCCGCATCCTGTGGCTCACGGTGACCGGCCTCAGCCAGGAGCCGAGCCGCGCGGCGCACTTCGCGATGCTCCGCGCCCGCAATGGGGCCCAGCACACGATCCTCGATCTCGACTATCGCCCGATGTTCTGGGCGGATCCGGCCGACGCGGCGCCGCAGGTCGCTCACGCGCTCGAGCATGTGACGGTCGCGGTCGGTAACCGCGAGGAGTGTGAGGTCGCGGTCGGCGAGACCGAGCCGATGCGCGCCGCCGACGCACTGCTGGAACGCGGCGTCGAGCTCGCCATCGTCAAGCAGGGGCCGAAGGGTGTGCTCGCGAAGACCCGCGACGAGACGGTCGAAGTGCCTCCGCTCCCCGTCGACGTTCTGAACGGGCTCGGCGCGGGAGATGCTTTCGGAGGCGCGCTATGCCACGGGCTGCTCTCAGGCTGGGGGCTCGAGCACATCCTCCGCTTCGCAAACGTGGCGGGCGCGATCGTGGCATCGCGTCTGGAGTGCTCCACCGCGATGCCGACGACCGCAGAGGTCGAAGGACTCCTCGCCGTGGAGGTCGGATCATGACCGACGCCCTGGTGACCGACGCCGACTTTGCACGGCTCCGCGAGCTGCGAGCTCTTGAACCGGCGGCGCTTGGTCGGGCGCTCTCATCGCGCGGCCGCCGCGAGCTATCGCGCGGGGACGGGCGTCTGTTCATCGTCGCGGCGGACCACCCTGCCCGTGGAGCGCTCTCGGTTGGCCGTAACGCGACTGCGATGGCCGACAGATATGACCTGCTCGAGCGGATGGCGGTCGCCCTGAGCCGTCCCGGCGTCGACGGTGTGCTCGGCACCCCGGACATCATCGACGACCTCGCCGGCCTCGGACTCCTGGACGACAAGATCGTCGTCGGGTCGATGAACCGCGGCGGTTTGCGCGGTGCGAACTTCGAGATGGACGACCGCTACACCGGGTACGACGTGCCCACGATGGTCAGCAATGGCATCGACTTCGCGAAGACGCTGATGCGCGTGAACCTCGAGGATGCCGGCACCTCACCGACACTGCAGGCGACGGCGGATGCCGTCACGCAGGCGGCATCCGCAGGGCTACCGATCATGCTCGAGCCGTTCATGAGCCGGTGGGTCGACGGTCGCATCGTGAACGACCTGTCGACGGATGCCGTCATCCTGTCGGTCGCGATCGCGTCCGGCCTCGGCACTTCGAGCGCATACACGTGGATGAAGCTTCCCGTGGTTGAAGACATGGAGCGCGTGATGGCGGCCACCACGATGCCCACGCTGCTGCTGGGCGGGGATTCGGGCGTCGCCCCTGACGAGACGTTCGCGGCGTGGGAGAACGCCCTGTCGCTGCCGGGCGTGCGCGGCCTCACCGTCGGACGCACCCTGTTGTACCCGCCGGATGGGAACGTGGCCGCGGCGGTCGATATCGCCGCCGGCCTCGTGCACACCGCACTCTGACTCACCCTCGACGAAAGAAGCACATCCGATGAGCTCCACCCTCACTTCCCCCGTCCTCGCCGACGACCGGGCCGTGCCCGTGCTCGGCCACTGGATCGGCGGGGCGGCCGTGGCCTCGTCCTCGGGCCGCACCGCCCCCGTCTTCAACCCCGCGACCGGTGCCGTGCAGGCGCAGGTGGCCCTCGCGGACGACGCCGAGATCGCCGCCGCCATCGCCTCGGCGAAGGCCGGATTCCAGGTGTGGTCGGGCTACTCCATCGCCAAGCGCCAGGCGGTCCTGTTCAACTTCCGCGAGCTGCTGAACTCCCGCAAGGCCGAGCTGGCCGCGATCATCACCGCCGAGCACGGCAAGGTGCTCTCCGACGCGATGGGCGAGATCCTACGCGGCCAGGAGGTCGTGGAGCTCGCGACCGGGTTCCCGCACCTCATCAAGGGGGCGTACTCGGAGAACGCGTCGACTGGCGTCGACGCGTACTCGATCAAGCAGCCCCTCGGGGTCGTGGGGATCATCAGCCCGTTCAACTTCCCGGCGATGGTGCCGATGTGGTTCTTCCCGATCGCGATCGCCGCGGGTAACGCGGTGGTCGTCAAGCCGAGCGAGAAGGACCCGTCCGCCTCCCTATGGATCGCGGCCCTGTGGAAGGAGGCCGGCCTCCCGGACGGCGTGTTCACGGTCCTCCAGGGTGACAAGCAGGCCGTCGACGGGCTGCTCACGCACCCTGACATCGCCTCCATCTCGTTCGTCGGTTCGACGCCCATCGCGCAGTACATCTATGAGACCGCGTCCAAGCACGGCAAGCGTGTGCAGGCGCTCGGCGGGGCGAAGAACCACATGCTGGTCCTCCCCGACGCCGACCTCGACCTCGCCGCCGACATGGCGGTCAACGCGGGGTACGGGGCCGCCGGCGAGCGCTGCATGGCGATCTCCGTCGTCCTCGCGGTCGAGCCCGTCGCCGACGAACTCATCGCCAAGGTCACCGAGCGCATCGCGAAACTGCGCATCGGGAACGGCGCCTCCGCCCCCGAGCCCGACATGGGGCCGCTCATCACCGGTATGCACCGCGACAAGGTGTCCTCGTACGTCGACATCGCGGAGCAGGATGGCGCGACCGTCGTCGTCGACGGCCGCGGCCTGACGGTGGATGGCGCCGAAGACGGCTTCTTCTTCGGCCCGACACTGCTGGACAACGTGCCCACGACGTCCCGCGCGTACACGGAGGAGATCTTCGGCCCGGTGCTCTCGGTCGTGCGCATCGACACGTTCCAAGAGGGCGTCGACCTCATCAACTCCGGCCAGTTCGGCAACGGCACCGCGATCTTCACGAACGACGGCGGCGCCGCCCGCCGCTTCCAGAACGAGATCCAGGTCGGCATGATCGGCATCAACGTGCCGATCCCCGTCCCGGTCGCCTACCACTCCTTCGGCGGCTGGAAGCAGTCCCTGTTCGGCGACGCCAAGGCGTACGGCGTGCACGGCTTCGACTTCTTCACCCGCGAGAAGGCCATCACCAGCCGCTGGCTCGACCCCGCCACCCACGGCGGCATCAACCTCGGCTTCCCGCAGAACAACTGACCCCGTCCCGCGTCCGGCAGGCGCATCGCCCTGAACCCCTCGAACACAGGGCCGCAGGAGAAGGAAATGACCGAGCAGCACTGGTTCCATCGTCGCGGGCAGCTGGGCCGCGACGGGTGGGAGAGCGTCGTTGACGAGACGACCCCCGGATGGGAGCACACGGGCATCCGCATCGCCGACCTCGCCGCGGGCGATGAGCTCGACCTCGGCGGCCCCGGGGTGGAGCGGGTCGTGGTACCCCTGGCGGGCTCGTTCACGGTGACCCACGGCGGGGGCCGTGCGACGGGCTCAGTGACCACGAGGCTGCAGGGCCGCCCGAGCGTGTTCGCCGGGCCGACCGACGTGCTGTACCTGTCGTCGGATGCAACCGGCCGTCTCACCGGCACGGGCCGGGTCGCCGTCGCCGCGAGCCCCACCGACGTCGTGCGCCCGACGCAGTACATCGCGGCATCCGACACTCCAGTGGAGCTGCGTGGCAAGGGCGCGTCGAGCCGTCAGGTGCACAACTTCGGCACGCCGGCCGCGCTGGATGCCGCCCGTCTCATCGTGTGCGAGGTCATCACGCCGGCCGGGAACTGGTCGTCATATCCGCCGCACAAGCACGACGAGCACGTGCCCGGTCACGAGTCACGGCTCGAGGAGATCTACTACTTCGAGTCCGCGACGGTCGCGGGGGCGGATGCTGCGCCGGAGGCCGCCTTCGGGATGTTCAGCACCTACTCCTCGCCGGCGGGCGAGATCGAGATCGACGCGATGGTGCGCACCGGTGACATCGCGCTCGTCCCGTACGGCTACCACGGTCCCGCTGTGGCGGCGCCCGGCTATGACCTGTACTACCTCAACGTCATGGCGGGCCCTGACCCCGAACGCGTCTGGCTGATCAGCGATGACCCCGCCCACGCGTGGGTGCGGGCGAGCTGGGACGACCAGCAGCTCGACCCGCGCCTCCCCTTCACGAACGACACCCGGAAGGCCCGCACCCATGGCTGAGACCAAACGCATGACGGTCGGCCAGGCGCTGATCGAGTTCCTCGCCCATCAGTGGACAGTCGACGGCGACATCCGGGAGCGCACGATCCCCGGGATGCTCGGGATCTTCGGGCACGGCAACGTGGCCGGGATCGGGCAAGCGCTGAAGCAGGCCAACGTGACTGACCCCGACCTCATGCCGTACTACCAGGCCCGCAACGAGCAGGCCATGGTGCACGAGGCCGTCGGATACGCACGGATGCACCGCCGCCGCGCGACGCTCGCCGCGACCGCATCGGTCGGCCCCGGAGCGGCCAACATGCTCACCGCCGCGGCGCTCGCGACCTCCAACCGCCTGCCCGCCCTGCTGCTGCCCAGCGACACCTTCGCCACGCGCGTCGCCGACCCGGTGCTGCAGCAGCTGGAGCATCCGCACGACATCGGCATCCAGGTCTCCGACGCGTTCCGCCCCTTGTCGCGCTTCTTCGACCGGGTACAGCGTCCCGAGCAGCTCTTCTCGATCGCGCTGGCCGCGATGCGGGTGCTCACCGACCCGGTCGAGACCGGTGCGGTGACGATCGCGCTCCCCGAAGACGTGCAGGCCGAGGCGCTCGACGTGCCGGTGGAGTTCCTGCAGGACCGCGAGTGGCACCTTCGCCGGCCGCTTCCCGAGCACGGACCGCTGGCCCGGGCCGTGGCCGCGATCCGCGGGGCGAAGCGGCCGTTCATCGTCGCCGGCGGCGGGGTGCTGTACTCCGGCGCCGAGGATCGACTGAGGCAGCTCGTCGAGGCCACCGGCATACCCGTCGGCACCTCACAGGCCGGCGGCGGCCTACTTGCCTGGGACCACCCGCAGTACCTCGGCGGGGTCGGCGCGACCGGCACCCTCGCCGCCAACCGCGTCGCCGCGGAGGCGGATGTCGTCATCGGCATCGGCACCCGCTACAGCGACTTCACGACCGGCTCCCGCACCGCATTCCAGAACCCCGATGTCGTGTTCGTCAACATCAACGTCGCCTCGTTCGACGCGTACAAGCACGGCTCGCAGCTGCCGGTGATCGCCGACGCCCGCGAGGCCCTCGCCGAGCTGTCCATGGAACTCGAGGGCTACGAGATCGATGCCGACTACGCCGACCGCATCGTTCGGGAGAAGGCCCAGTGGGATGCCGCGGTGGATGCCGCGTTTGCACCGTCCGGCCTCGCGGTGCCCGGGCAACCCGAGATCATCGGGGCCGTGCAGTCGTCCCTCGACCCGGCCGACGTCATCGTGCAGGCCGCCGGATCCCTCCCGGGCGATCTGCACAAGCTGTGGCGTGTGCGCGACCCGCTCGGCTACCACGTCGAATACGCGTTCTCGTGCATGGGATACGAGATCGCCGGCGGCCTGGGGGCCAAGCGCGGGCTCCTTGCCGACCGCGACGAGCGCGAGGTCGTCGTCATGGTCGGCGACGGCTCGTACCTGATGCTCAACACCGAGCTCGTCACCGCCGTGGCCGAGGGCATCAAGCTCATCGTCATCCTCGTGCAGAACCACGGCTACGCGTCGATCGGGCACCTGTCCGAGACCGTCGGATCGCAGCGCTTCGGCACCAAGTACCGGGCCTACGACCCGCAGGCCCGCAACTTCCAGGGCGAGGACGTGCTCCCCGTCGACCTCGCCATGAATGCGCGCAGCTACGGCCTCGACGTCGTCGAGATCGAGCCCGGGGCATCCGCCATCGCCGACCTGAAGCAGGCGATCGCGTATGCCAAGGCATCCGAGCGCTCGACCTTCATCCACATCAACAGCGACCCGCTGGTCTACGCCCCCGACGGCGCCGGCTGGTGGGACGTGCCGGTGGCCGAGGCATCCACCCTCGAATCCACCCGCCGGGCACGCGCCGAATACGAAGAGCAGGCGGCCGCCCAGCGCCCCCTGCTCGGCTGACACCACCCACGGAGAACACCCATGACCGACACCATTCCCGCAGACGCCGGCATCCGCGTCAATACCGGCGCAGGCCTGCGCATCGGCACCGCCCCCGACTCGTGGGGCGTGTGGTTCCCCGACGACCCGAATCAGGTGCCGTGGCAGCGGTTCCTCGACGAGGTGGTCGCCTCGGGCTACACGTGGATCGAGCTCGGCCCGTACGGCTACCTGCCCACCGACCCGCACCAGCTCGAGGACGAGCTCGGCTCCCGCGGCCTGAAGCTGTCCGCCGGCACCGTGTTCACCGGCTTCCACAAGGGCGACGACCAGTGGCAGCGCGCCTGGGACCAGGCGCTCGCCGTCGCCGGGCTCGCCTCGAAGCTCGGCGCCGAGCACCTCGTCGTCATCCCCGATCTGTGGCGCAGCGATGCCACCAGCGAGGTGCTGGAGGCGCGCACGCTCACCGACGAGCAGTGGCGCAAGCTCGCCGCCGGCCACGACCGTCTGGGTAAGGCGCTGCTCGAGGAGTTCGGGGTGAAGCAGCAGTTCCACTCGCACGCCGACAGCCACGTCGGCACCACGCGCGAGGTGCTCCGCTTCCTCGACGAGACCGACCCGCAGTACACCAACCTGTGCCTGGACACCGGCCACTTCGCCTACTACGGCGGCGACAACGTCACGCTCATCCAGGAGCGCCCCGACCGCATCGGCTACCTGCACCTCAAGCAGGTCGACACGAGCCTGCTGTTCGACGTGCTCAAGAACGACACCCCGTTCGCCGAGGCGGTCGCCGAGGGCATCATGATCGAGCCGCCGCACGGCGTCCCCGACCTCGCGCCCATCATCGAGGCGGTCGCCGCGATCGACCCGGACATCTTCGCCATCGTCGAGCAGGACATGTACGGCTGCGACGTCGACCGTCCGTTCCCGATCGCCCAGCGCACGCGCGACCACATCTTCGCGTGCACCCACTTCGCCCGGCAGCACTGAAAACCTCAGGAGACACTGAAATGACCACGGATCTGCGCGTCGGCGTCGTCGGCGCCGGCCTCATGGGCGCCGACCACATCGCCCGCATCACCAACCGCATCTCGGGCGCCGTCGTCTCGGCCGTCGTCGAGCCGGATGCCGGCCGCGCGGCCGCCGCGGCCGAGAACGCCCCGGGCTCGCAGGCGTTCGGCCGCATCGAAGACGCCCTCGCCGCCGACGCCGTCGACGCGGTGCTCATCGCGACGCCGGGCAAGTTCCACGAGCCGGTGCTGGTTCCCGCGCTCGAGGCCGGGCTGCCGATCCTGTGCGAGAAGCCGCTGACGCCGGATTCGGCATCCTCGTGGCTGATCCTGCAGCTGGAGCAGAAGCTCGACCGCCCGCACATCCAGGTGGGGTTCATGCGGCGGTTCGACGCGCAGTACGCCGCCCTGCGGCAGCTCATCACCTCCGGCGACGAGGGCGAGCTGCTGATGCTCCGCTGCGCGCACCGCAACCCGTCGGTGCCGGAGAGCTACACGCAGGACATGCTCATCACCGACTCCGTCGTGCACGAGTTCGACGTGGTGCCGTGGCTCGCCGGATCCCCCGTCAAGACCGTCGAGGTAAAGTACCCGCGTCGAAACTCGCTGTCGCCGGAGCACCTGCGCGAGCCGATCCTGGTGATCATGGAGCTCGAGAACGGCGTGCTCGTCGACGTCGAGATGAACGTCAGCGTGCAGTTCGGCTACCAGGTCGCCACCGAGGCCGTGTTCGAGCAGGGCATCGCCCGCATCGGCCAGCCCGCCGGTCTCCAGCAGTGGCACGACGGCCGCTTCTCGGTCGGCGAGCACGTGAGCTTCACCACCCGCTTCGCCGACGCGTACGACGCGCAGATCCAGCGCTGGGTGAACGCCGTGCGCGCGGGCACCCTCGTCGACGGCCCGAACGCCTGGGACGGCTACCTCGTGGCCCTCGCGTGCGAGGCCGGGGTCCGTGCCCTGCAGGGCGGCGTGCAGACGGTGGATGCCGCAGCCCGACCGGCGTTCTACGCCTGACCGGAAGCGACCCAGACACCATGGTCCGCATCGCCCTCGACCCGACGCCCTACCACCACGACTTCGGCCTGCTGGAGTTCCCCGAGATCGCCGCGCGGCTCGGCTACGAGCACCTGCAGCTGACGCCGCACGCCGATTTCTCGCCGTTCTTCCGGTACCCGAAGGCCGACGACGATCTCGTCGCGAAGCTCAAGAAGGCGGCCGCGGATGCCGGTGTGAGCATTCCGGCCCTGCTTCCCGTGCAGCGCATCTCGTGGCCCGACGAGCCGCAGCGCGAAGCGGCGGTGCGCAACTACAAGCGCATCATCCAGCTCGCGGTGGAACTCGGGGTGCCGGTCATCAACACCGAGTTCTCCGGCCGGCCGGAACGCGCCGAAGATTCGGAAGCGGCGTTCTACCGGTCGATGGAGGAGCTGCTGCCGATCATCGAGCGCGAGGGGCTGCGCCTGAACATCGACCCGCATCCGGACGACTTCGTCGAAGACGGCCTCGAGGCGTGGCGCGTGCTGCGCGGCCTCAACTCGAGCGCGATCGGCTTCGTGTACGTGGCATCCCACACGTTCCACTACGGCGACCGCGCCACCACCCTCCTGCCCGAGCTCGGCGACCGGCTCGGCGCCGTGTACACGGCCGACACGTTCGACCACCGCCGCTCGCACGGCCTGCGGTACATCTCCAACCCGCCCGGCAACGCGGCCCGCATCCACCAGCACCTCGCCATCGGCGCCGGCGACGTGGACTGGGGCGAGCTGTTCGGCACCCTCGGGGCCATCGGCTACCTCGACCGCGACGACGCCCTGCTGGTGTCGAACGTGTTCGCGGAAGACGAGACCGCCGACGAGGTCTCGCGGTTCCAACTCGTGCGGCTACGCGAGCTCATCGACTAAAACTCCGTACACACACCAAGAATCCGGGGAGTCACGCTCGCTCGCGAGGCCCGAGACCTCTCGGGCGCCGGTTGGTCGCAGCCATCCGCTCGTCACAGAGGCGAATACGGGGGACGTGGAGGCATCCTCACCGGACCAAAACGGTCACGACGGCGACAAGAACTGTGGGCGCGATCACGAACCCGAGCAGGGTTCGCCACCATGGACCGCCGACCACCTACTTTGCGAAGCGACGTGTCGGACGGTCGATGATGGCCAGCTGACTTGTCCTTGCGATTGTTCGATCGGCGAGTGAGTCCACTGTATTCATTCGCGCTTGGCGGCCCGCGCGCGTGAGGTCGATCGCGATCCATACCCAGAAGACGTACGCGATTGCGCCGACCAGTGACGCGAGCAGCGGCCAGAGCTGGCCTTG
Organism: Microbacterium xylanilyticum; assembly: GCF_054654695.1. Lineage (NCBI taxonomy): Bacteria > Bacillati > Actinomycetota > Actinomycetes > Micrococcales > Microbacteriaceae > Microbacterium > Microbacterium xylanilyticum. Next base: position 3,872,515 of record NZ_BAAIEN010000002.1, on the reverse strand, counting down.
AACGCTGGCCACGTCGGTGTCGGGCTTCGCTGCAACGCTCAGAGCGATGATCCAGGCAAGGGCGGTGTTGCCAAAGAAGGCGAGTAAGCCGATAGCGAGCTTGCCGAACCCGACGATGTTCTTGCCGAGGATCGAGACGTCGGCCAGCGGCTTCACCGGCGGCAGCTCGATGGCGATCAAGATGCCGATCGGAACTGAGACCAGTGCTACTGCGACAACGCCAATGACGAACAGTAGGTCCAACACCACAGCGAGGCCCGGAACGCTGATGATCAACGACCAGATCGCCGCGATGGTGATGACAGAGGTGGCGGCGACGGTGGCGCTCCGGATTCGCCCGGAGCGGACCGAGTTGTGGTGCCGATCAAGGCTAGGCGATCGGGAGGGAAGCATACGAGCCTTCAAACAGCTTGAGGGTTCCGTCGGCGGCCGTGAGCTGAAGACAGTAGAGCGACCAGTACTTGATCCACAGCACATCGTGAGGCGAGAGGTAGGTGATGTTGAGGCCAAGACCGCGAGCGGTCTCGTGGGAAATCATCTGCCCGTGCGAGTGCCAACGTTTCGTGTCGCTGAGCTGGCGGGCGATCTCGGCGGCTTCGGCTTTGTCCTCGACCATTGCGTCCATCAGGAGTGCTTCGGCGATCGCCTGCGACCGCTTTGTGACGCGCTCAAGCTTCCTCACCGTGGCCGGCTCCATCTTCGAGAGCATCAATCTCGCGACCGGATCGTCAGGATTCTCCTTGAGGTTCTCCGCGTGCAGGTAGAACGCATCGAGGTAGCTCTGGGCAGAGATGGGCTCGAGGTGCCCATTGCCATTTGGCAGCGCAACCTGAGGGTCGATCGCGCCGAGCTCGGAGGAGTCGGACATCAGGATCGTGTCTGCACCGAGGGCGATCAGGGTCGCAGCGCTCTTGGCGTAGTCGGGAATGATCACACGCACAGGTGCCATGCCGGCACGTTTGCGAATGAGCGTGATGAGCTTCTCGGCGGCGTCGATATTCCCGCCTGGCGAGTGTAAGAGGAGGTCGATGGGTGTGCCCGGCTTGGTGTTGTAGAGAAGATCGACCATGCCGACGACGTCGTCACGGCCGATCTCCAGCTGCGGAGAGACATAACAGATCAGCGTCGTCGCCGTGATCTGCTCGATCTCCTTGATCAAGTTTTGGCGGGCGTAACGCGGTGCATTCATGGCTTCGTACAACGGGGTGCGCGAAGGGACTCTGAAAGCGGGCGCGCCACCGGGCGCCGTCGTCGGCGTCCGAACGTAGGCGGGCGTCTGCGCGGACGGCTCTTCTGCAGCACCGTCGAATGCGGGCGTCTCTGATGATGTCATCGGTCTTTCCTTCCGACCCAGTTGATGCGGCCGTTTCGGACAATGTAGTGGCAATGGCCTGCTGGGCTGTGTTCGTCGACACTTGGGATGAGAGTCATCGGCATTGCGGTGACCAACCGCCACCGCGGATGGTGTGCATTGTCGAGATTCAGCATCACGCGGTGGCCCGCACCACAGGGGCAGTCGAAGATCAGCCATTTCGGGTGCGTCGGGGCTCCGACGACGATGGCGTGCCGTGTCCGGATTGCCTCGGGTGCATCGCTGACGGAATCGGCGTGCAGGTCTGCTTTCCACCGCCGCCAGCACCGGAGCCGTCTCAGGATGCCCAATTCAACCCCAGGAACATGTTGTGGTCGCTGCCAGTCTTCCCGCTCGCCGGATCGCAATAGTGCCCGGGTTGGGGCTCCTCGCAGTTGCCGCGGACGCCGCGGTCGTGGATGAACAGGATGAGCTCGGTGGGGCTCGGGGTGTCGCCGTATCCGACGAGGCGTTCGAGGAACTCGCTGACGGCCGTCGACGCAACGAGCGTGGTGAAGGGAACAACGGAGGGCTCGACGCCGGGAAGTGCGGGCGCGTAGCCCTCCTTCTCAAGTTGCTCCTGCTGCTCGCTGCTGCGGACTTCCGCGTCGGCAAGACGAAGGTCGATGCGGTCTCGGCAGATCAGGCACGACGCGCCGTGATGGAGCGTCGTGACGCGTCCGAAGATGCCGTTGATGACACCGTTCGCGTCGGCGTGGATCTGGATCCCGCAGTCGATCACCGGGATGAGGTAGTAGTACGGCAAGCGGGACAGCCGCAGCCGGCCGGCGTTGTCGTCTGTGCAGCCGAAGACCACATCCGCGCCGACCAGTGCGCGGGCTGTCTGTTCGTCGACGATCGAACCCTGAATTCGCTCGGCGCGGACGCCCACCGCAATGCGCTCGAGGTGGTCGCCCAGCACGTCGACCTTCGCCCGACCGACATCGGTGGGACTGGACCCGTACACCCGAGTGACGTTTGACGCCGACAGTGTGTCGGGGTCGACCAGGATGAACGACCGGACCCCGAGGCGGACCAGTTGCTCTGCGGTCGCGGATCCAGTGCCTCCCGCGCCGACGACAGCGATGGTGAGGAGGGAGATCGCGGACTGGATCCCGGTTCCGAAGGCGCGAATGTTCCGGTCGAACAGTTCGAGGTGCTCGGATTGAGGTGTGTCGAAGTCGCTGCGGAAGCTCCAGTGTTCGCCGACGACGGAGAGGCGGTCGATCGGACCGTTGACCGGTCCGGTGATGGCACCGGTGAATGTGAGCGCGCCGTCGCGGTGGCTGACGATGAGGTGCCCGTACTGTCCTGAGCCGGTGCGATCGCCGAACAGTTGCTCTAGCTGCTCGTTGACCTTCATGTCGTGCCGGCTCGGCCGGGGGATCGCGTGGTTCCCGGGGTGGCTGTGCACCCAGATGGCCATCGCTCCGCGCGCGGCTGCGGTCTTCAGCGCGTGGACGTAACCGTCGGACGTGACCTGCAGGGACTGGTCGGTGCGGACTTCGTACGCTTCGTCGGGCACTTCGAGCAGGTCGAGCCCTAGCAGCGCCGACCGGTCATGGTCGGTGGGGACAAGGCTGGCCATGAGCACGGCACCGGTCTCGACCGGGCTGGTCGCCATGGCGACGAGCCGGTCGTGGAGGTCGGTGGTGAGGCGGAGCGTAGCGGTCATGCGGCGGCGCTGCTCAGCTCGGTGCGCAACAGGCGCACGTAGCTTTCGAGACTGTCGATCCCGGACCGCCACGCGGCCGGGTCGAGGTGGCGCGACCAGCGCTGCCAGCTGCGGCCGTCGATGGTCTCGATCACCTCAGTAGCCGGAATGGCGCGTCCGCTGACAGGAGTCAGGTGCGGGATGATCCACCACATGTCGGGCGGGGTGTCCGGGTAGCTCGCGGAGAGGCGGAACAGGATGCTCGCGGTCCGGGCGTTGAGACCATCGGGCACGGGGAAGTCGAGGAGCTCGACGTTCAGCAATCCGTCCGCTTCGAACACCCGGTACGCGATCCCGCTGCGCTCGAGGTACTCGCGGTCCGCGTCGGGGAGCATCACGGGATCATCCCCGGGTTGATCCGTCCGGGGGCAGTGAAGAACCGCATCCCGTCCTTGAGGTGGACGACCTCGTCATCCTGGATCTTGACGTCGCGCTTGTCCGGCACATCGAGCCACAGGTCGCGGTCGGGCGCGACGGGCGGTGTCGGCACATTCCGCAGCTCGAGCCCGGTCATCTTCCGCTGATGCACGACGTACTCGGCGCGATCGATCCGGATCGTGATGCCGTCAGCATCGGTGAAGAACCGCATCCCATCGGATAGGTCGATGGTGCCGGCGGTCTCGAGAAGCTGGTCCTGTGCGTCGTCGATGTCCAGCCAGAGCTGGGCACTGTCGGGCAGGGGAGGCTTCCGGAGCTGCCTCACCGCGGTGACGGGCGTGGGGCCGGCAACGGTCTTGTAGTCCTTCCCGTCGATGTGGATGGTGATCTTGGAAGCGTGGGCTTCGGGATGTGCGCTCAAGGGGTCCTCCTCAGGATCGCGAGCTTGACTGCTTGATACCAAGCTACCACACAGTCACGACACCTTGTCAAGGATCGTGTTTGGTGGCAAGATGGAGGTATGTCGGGACAGAAAGCAATGACCATCCGTCTGTCGGCCGAGCAGGCCGACCAACTCGAGACTGTCGCCAGTGTCGAGAACCAGCCGGTCTCTGACGTGATCCGCGCCGCGATCGCGAGCCACATCGCCACGGTCAGCGAGAGCGAAGAATTTCAGGCCGGCCTACGTCAGCGCATCGAGCGCGCGAAGGGGCTCCTCCGCTGACATCCCTGAAGGATCCGGTCACCCGCGTGTCCGGATCCTTCACCTTTCTGCTCGGGTGCTGCCGCCCGATGAGTGGGCGCTTCAAGCAGCAGTGCGAACGTGAAGGAGGTGCCCGCATGGCGGGACAGCACGATTTCGTCGACCACCTCGATGTCCGGTCGTCGCGAACGATCCAAGGAACCCTGCGCGCTGGAGCGACTGTCCGATCCGGTGTGCAGTTGACCGTCCAGGGCGCGTTCGTTGGACAGGCGGTCGTTGAAGCGGATGCGATCCTGATGGTGCAGGGGAGCTTCAACGGGGACATTCAGCAGAACGACGGCACCGTGATCTTGTACGGCCAGGTGTCGCTCGACCTCACCCGTGCGGTTGGGCAGCTGGCGGTTGGAACTGATTCGCTGATCAGTACAGATAGCGGTCACTTCAGGCTCGCAGGTGACGGCGAGCTCATCGAGGTTCACGGGGGCGGGCCGGCCCAAAGTCTCACCGTCCAGACAGACAGAGTATGCGTGTATGACCAAAGCGAGGGGCGATTCCGCCCGCTCCCGTTCGGTGCGATCTAACGCGTGTCGAAGCGCCGATTCGCCATCTCCCTGAGTGGGTCGACCAGCTCAGCGCGGCCATGGCCCTTCTATTTTGTGCGCGTCGTGGGCGCCAGTCCGCGTCGGCGGTTCACCAGCTTGGCGTGCGCGAGGACCTGCGCGTCGGAAGAGTCGTACAGCAGTCGTAGCGAGAGGCAGAGGAATTCTGCACCCTGGAGCACGTCGGGCACGGTCAGCTGCGACTCGTGAGAGCCACTGTTACCGATCCACTTCACGCTTCCAGAGCGTCTGCGACGTCGCTGCGGGTGTGCCTGTAGCTTTCGATCCGCCGGTGGGTGGTTAGACGTACCCGTTTGCCCCTGCGTGTGGTTGTTGTCTTCGGCACCCGCTTGGCCGTCAGGAGTAGTTCGACTGCCTGCCGAAGGTGGTTGGCGGCACCGCTCGGGCTCAGCCACAGAATATGCGAGGCAGAGGCCAAGGCCTCCTTCACTGCCTCGGGCGTCTTACCGGGCGGCCGAATGATGGGGAAGGCAGGGTTCGCGTACTTGAGTGCGTAGAAGTCCTTGAACGCCTCGTGGCCGTGTTCCGCGTCGTAGTCGCAAGCGTGGATCCAGTTGCCCGCGATCGCGATTCGTGACTCGCACTGGCGGTTGTCGCACCGCAGGGTGCCGGTGAAGCTCCCGCTAAGCTCGTCCGGTGCTTCCAGTCCTCGGCGGACTCGATCCACGAGCTCGAGGGACTCGGCATCCTCGACCTTCTGGGACACTTCGAACGCCACCGAACCCGTCGTGCAGACTGGGCACTCGGTCCGCGGCCAGTCGGTCGAGGTGACCCAGGTCGCCAACGAACTCAGTGGTTGTGCCATGGACTCGACAGTATCGGCAGCCTTGCCAGCCCCCGGCCGCGTGGACGACAGTGAGTCCATGTGGGAACCGCGTGGTGGTCAGCGGAGCCGTGATCGACGAGAGCAGTGTAGGAATTCGCCATCTCTCGTGGAATCCTGTGCCCGAAACCACTGCCAACTGTCGTGGAATCCCGGCGATCTTCGCCATTTCGATCGGGAACCTACATGGCGGCGACTTCCACTGAGGGCAGACGGCTCGGGTTCGCGCGCGTGACCTCCGTCGAGGATCTGGTCGCGAGGATCGCGGATCCGCCCGTTCGTCGCGGAGTTCGCGATCGCGTGGACGCGCGCCGGAAAGAGACCGCCTCCGCAAAGGCGCCCCCCCGGCGACTCCGCGGTCGACCTGCCGCATCGTCGCCGCGTAGCCGTTCCCGCGGTCGCCGTCAAGCCCCTGCACGGGGCCGTGGGTCTCGCCTAACGTGGGCGCCGGGAAGGTTCCACGGCGCATGCGGGGGTCCCCAGGCTTCCGGCCACTCGCCAAGCCGTGGAACGCCGAGGAGCCCGGCCGGCTCGCCACCGGCCGGCTCCTCCTGTCGCGGATGAGCGTCGATCTCGCACGCGCACCTCGCGCCGGCTCAGCGGTATGCCGCGATGAGATCCTCGATCAGGGCGGCAGCCGGAGCGCTGGGCGTGCGGGGGCTGATGACGCTGAGATCCCAGTCGATCTGCTCGGCGAGAGCCACCGTCACGACGCCGTCGACGGGCGGGATGAGCAGCTCCGGCAGGAGCGCGATGCCGAGGCCCGTGGCGACGAACACCGGGATGGCGCTCGTCTCCGTCACCTCAGCCCGGATGTCGCGGACGATGCCCCGCACTGCCAGAGCGGAGTCGAGGACGTCGCGGTTGCCGAAGCCCACAGGCGTGTCCAGGAAGTGCTCCGCGGCGATCTCGGCCAGACCGATCTCCTCCCGCCGCGCGAGCGGGTGGTCCTCGGCGAGGACGACCCGGTACGGGGTCGTGGCGAGCCGATGCACGGCCAGGCCGGGAGCGGCCGCGGCGGGAAGGCCGAAGAGGCTGAGATCCACCCGGCCCCGCCGGACGGATTCGACCAACTCGCCGGATCCGCTCGAGTTCCCGCGCAGGCGGAGCTCCACCAGCGGGTGCGCGCGGTGGAAGGCCCCGATGACGCGCGGGACCGCCATGGAACTGATGCTGGTGAACATCCCCATGCGCAGCAGTCCCCGCAGCTCTCCTCGCGGATCCGCGGCCGCCCTCGCCCGCGCCTCGGCGTCGGCGAGCTCGCGCAGCACAGGCAGGACCGCCTCCCCGGCGGCGGTGATCCGCACGCCGCGCTGGTCGCGCTCGAACAGAGCGGCGCCGAGCTCCTTCTCCAGTGCGCGCACTCCCGCCGAGACGGTCGACTGCGTGGCGTACACGCGCTGCGCGGCCCGGGTGAAGCTCAACTCCTCCGCCACGGCGATGGCGTACGCGGCCTGACGGGTGTCCACGCGACCTCCCGGGTCATCGATCACAGCGATGGCATTGATTGATCATAACCGTTGGACTCGATGACGCCCGCGCCAGGACCATGGAACTGTGACCACCACGACAGCGTCCATCCCCCTCGTCCCCGCCCGGCGGCTCCCGCATCACGCCGGGTTCTGGATCATCGCCGTCGCCTTCCTGACCGAGATGGCCTTCTGCGCCGTGCCCACCCCGCTCTACGCGATCTACCAGCGGCACGACGGCTTCCCGACGATCGTGCTCACCGTCATCTTCGTCGCCTACGCGGTCGGGGTGATGCTGAGCCTGTACCTCGCAGGCCACGTCTCCGACTGGCTCGGCCGACGCCGGGTGATCCTCGCGTCCCTGCTGATCAACGTGCTCGCCGCCGTGCTCTTCCTCGTCTGGACGGACGTGGCCGGACTGATCGTCGCGCGCTTCGTCTGCGGACTGGGCATCGGCATCCTGACCGCGACCGCGACCGCGCACCTCTCCGAGCTCGGCATCGCGGCGGGACGCTCGGCCGGCCGATCGGCCCTCGTCTCCACGTTCGCGAACCTCGGCGGGATCGCCCTCGGCCCGCTCCTCTCCGCGCTCATCGCGACTTCATCGGACCAGCCGCTGGTGGCGCCCTACGGCGTGTTCGCCGTCATCCTCGCGGTCGAAGCCGTCGTCGTGGCCTTCGTGCCGGAGACCGTCGAGCGCCGGGAGGAGCGCCCCGCCTACCGCCCGCAGCGGGTGGCCGTGCCCGCCGCCGGGCGCGCCGCCTTCTGGTCCGCCGCGGCGGCCGCCTTCGGCGCGTTCGCCGTGTTCGGCACCTTCATGGGCCTCTCGTCGACGTTCCTCAGCGGTGTGCTCGGCGTGCACTCGCCGCTGCTTGTCGGCGTCGCGCCGTTCATCCTCTTCATGGCCGCGGCCGCCGCGCAGATGGCGACCACGGCGGTGCCCGCGCGCGTTCAACTGACGGGCGCGATCGTGCTGGCCGTGCTGGGGCTGGCCGGGGTGGCGGTCGGCGCCGCGGTCATGTCGCTGGCGCTGTTCCTGATCGGCAGCGGGGTCGCCGGCGCCGGGATCGGGATCCTGTTCCGCAACGCCCTCACCACCGCGGCTGCTGCCGCCATCCCGGAACGCCGCGGCGAGGCCCTCGCCGCCATCTTCCTCATCGCCTACGCCGGCATGACGCTTCCTCCGCTGCTCGCGGCCGCCGCCCTGAGCCTGTGGTCGGCGGTCGCAGTGCTCATCGGACTCAGCGCCCTCGCCGGCACCCTCGTGGTCGTGGCGGGCTCGAGGATGGCGCTGCGCTGAGGCGCCCGCGGCGTCACGGGTCCCGTGAGCCCGGGCGCCACGCGCCTCACTGGGGGGTGCGGTTCTCGGCGCTGACCATCCAGGAGAGCTGCTCGATCCGCTCCAGGATCGTATGCAGGATGTCGGCCGAGGTGGGATCCTCCTCGTCGACCTGGTCGTGCACCTCGCGGCAGGTGGCGGCGACGTCGTCGAGCCGCTCGGTCATGAGGTCGATCGCATCACGTGTGGCGATCTCGCCGTGCGGGCACTCGGGCAGCGTCGTGGTCTCGGCGACGACGTCGCTGCGGCCGTCGGGCAGCGCGTGCAGGGCGCGCATCCGCTCAGCGACCGTGTCGGCGAAGAGCCGGCTGGCCTCGATGATCTCGTCCAGCTGCAGGTGCGTGTCGCGGAAGTTGGTGCCGACCACGTTCCAGTGCACCTGCTTCCCCTGCAGCGAGAGCTCGATGAGATCCACCAGCACTCGCTGCAGGTTCTCGCTCAGCTTCTGGGAGGCGGTGAAGCCCTTCTCGGCGTTCTCCTCCTCGGTGCGGGCGGCTCCTCGGCCGGCCTTGCGGCGGTTCTTCGTGGTGGCCGTCGTCTGGGTGCTCATGAGACTCCTTCTTCGAAGCGGGCAGGCAGGCGACTCGCCTGCGCTGACCCCGGCAGGCTAAGCGGCCGCCCGGCGGCGACGGAACGGGCTTGCGCTTCCCGCGTTCGCGCACTATCCGCATCGGTTCCGCTGCCGGCGACCCCGGCCTAGACTCCTGCGCGAAGCCGCCGATCGCACCGGATCCCGGAGCGTGGCGGGTGCACGGAGGAGACGACATGCAGACCCTGACGATCGACTTCATCTGCTCCCTCGACGGCTACGGCGCCGCGGAGGGCTGGCCGGGCCTCTGGGGGATGGGCGGTCCCGAGTACTTCGAGTGGCTCGGCACGGCGCCCGACAAGGACTATCCGATCCTCATGGGCGCGACGACCTACCGGCTCATGTCGGCCTTCGCCGCCGCCGGCGAGGAGGGCGTCGACGTGCTCGACCGGATCCCGAAATACGTGTTCTCGTCCACGCTTCCCGACCCCCTCGGCTGGGCCGACTCGATCCTGGTCCGCGAGGATGCGGTGACGTACGTGCGCAGGCTGAAGGAGGAATCGGATCGGCCGCTGCGCACCCTGGGCAGCGTCTCCCTGTGCCGGTCGCTGCTGAACGCCGGACTCGTCGACCGCTACCGCGTCGTGCTCTTCCCCGTGATCACCGGGGCGACCGGCCAGGACCGGATCTTCGACGGCTACCCGGACGTGCGCCTCGACCTCGTCACGTCGCGCACCTTCGACGGGCGGCTCCAGCGGCTCGAGTACGTGCCGACCGTGCTCGACGGCCCGCCCGGCCGCTGATCCGGATGGCCGGGGCGTTCCGGCGGGGTCGGTCGCTCGCTCAGCCCTCCGCCACCGAGGCCGCGGCCTCGACGAGGTCGGCATCGGTCGCCGCACTCAGGTCGATCCGACGCTGGGCGATCACCGCGTCGGCGACCAGCGGGTGGTGATCGCGCAGGCGCTCGAGGAACATCGCCGCGGCGTCCGACTTGCCGTCGCCGTGCCCGAACAGCACGAACCGGCGGCCGAGGTACTCGTCCTGGAGCACCCGCGCCGTCTCCTCGAAGAAGGGCACCAGATCCTGCACGTCGTCGTGCCCGAGGCGGCGCTCGACGGTGCGGAGGTTGCGCGCCCACGGGTCGTCGTTGCGCACCCGCCGCTCCGAGTCGGAGACCGTGCGGCTGTGCAGGTCGAAGTCGAGGATCCGGGCCCGTTCGTCATCGAGGGTGACGACGAGAAGACGCCGCTCGTTCTCCGCTCGGATGTCCGTGTGGTCGGTCATGTCCACTCCCTTCGCTCCGATGCCGCGGGCGTCGCGCTCGCGCGCATCGCTTGGGGGAGGCTACGTCGCCGGTGTTCCGCCGGCGACCCCCTTGCGCGACACCGCTCCTCGGTGCGTGGGCGGCGACGTGCCGGGCCGCGTGAGGCGGAGGCGCGCGCTCGATGGGCGAGCCGGCCGCTCGATGGGTCAGGCGGCATGCCCTGCCCGCGCCCGGCCCGACTCCCGGGCGAGGAGCTCGATCGCCGAGGCGAGACCGCGGGCCGCTTCGGCCGGGTCGATGCGGGCCAGAGCGAACGCGGCGACGACGCTGCTGGTGATCGCGTCGACGAGCCGGTCGCGGTCGGCTGCGTCGAGATCGGGGGCGTATGCCTGCACGCCGCGCGCGAACGCGCCGCGGAGCTCCGCGCGGTAGTCGGCGATCACCCGGGCGACCTTCGGATCCTGTGCGATCGGCGCGCCGGCGGCGTTCACGAGCAGGCAGCCGTGGGACGCCGGCATCGAGGTCAGGGTGCCGAACGCGTCGTGCAGGCCCTGCAGGTAGGCGATGATCGCGTCGCGTGCGACCGGCTCGGCGGACAGCGGCTGGAGGCGGGGCCGGACGACCTCGTCGAGATAGCTCTGCACCGCGGCATCGAACAGGCCCCGCTTGGAGCCGAACGCGTTGTAGATGCTGGAGCGGCTGAGCCCGGTCGCCGACTCCAGCTCGGGGATCGAGGCGCTCTCGTAGCCGACGCTCCAGAACAGCGTGCGGGCCGCGCGGACCACGGTGTCGTGGTCGAAGCTCTGGGTGCGTGCCATGGTCGCTCTTTTCTGTAATGACCGATCCAGTATATATTGGACAGGTCGTTACAGAAAAGGTTTCACGCAGAGGAGTCCCATCATGGTCGTCGCAGGTCTGATCTTCGCCGCAGTCGCGGCGCTCGTGCACGTCTACATCTTCGTCATGGAGTCGCTGGCGTGGACCACGCCCCGGGTGCGCGCGACCTTCGGGACGACCGAGGACGAGGCGCTCGCGACGAAGTCGATGGCGTTCAACCAGGGGTTCTACAACCTCTTCCTCGCGATCGCGGTCTTCGCGGGGATCGTCCTCTTCGCCGTCGGCGCTCCCGTCGTCGGCGCGACGCTCGTGTTCACCGGAGCCGGATCCATGGCCGCCGCCGCGGTCGTGCTGCTGCTGTCCAGCCCGGACAAGCGGGGCGCCGCGCTCAAGCAGGGTGTGATCCCGGCGGTCGCGGCGATCCTCCTCGCGATCGGCCTCGTGCTCTGACGGCTCCCTCACCCCTCATCCGATCTCTCGTCCCATCCGAATCCCCCTCACGAAGGAGTTCCATGTCCCGTGCCCTGAGCACCCAGATCCAGCTCGCGAAGCGCCCGGTCGGCTGGCCGACGCCCGGCGACTTCCAGACCGCGGAGGTGACCTACGAGGCTCCCGCCGCCGGCGAGGTGCGTGTGCGCAACGAGTTCGTCTCCGTCGACCCGTACATGCGGGGGCGCATGAACGACGTCCGCAGCTACGTCCCGCCGTACGCCCTCGGCGAGACGATCACCGGCGGCGCGATCGGACGGGTCGTCGCTTCCAGCGCCGCGGAGCTGCCCATCGGCACGCTGGTGCTGCATCAGCACGGCTGGGCCGACGTGGTCCAGGCCGACGCGTCGACGTTCCGCCCCGTGCCGGAGATCCCCGGGCTCCCGTCGTCGCTGCGTCTGCACATCCTCGGGATGACCGGGCTCACCGCGTACGTCGGCCTCACCGCGATCGCGGGGATGAAGCCCGGCGACACCGTGTTCGTCTCCGGTGCGGCCGGTGCGGTCGGCACCGCGGTCGGCCAGATCGCCAAGCTCCTCGGCGCGGGCCGGGTGATCGGCTCGGCGGGCTCCGCCGAGAAGGTCGCGCTCCTGACCGAGAAGTACGGGTACGACGTCGCCTTCAACTACAAGGACGGCGACGTGCGCGGCCAGCTCGCGGCCGCCGCCCCGGACGGCATCGACGTGTTCTTCGACAACGTCGGCGGCGACCACCTGGAGGCGGCGCTCGACGCGTTCAACGACGGCGGCCGGGCGGCTCTGTGCGGTGCGATCGCGGGATACAACACCACCGACCGCACCCCGGGGCCGGACAACATGGCCAACATCATCACCCGCGGCCTCACCCTGAAGGGCTTCACGCTCGCGGCGCACCTCGGCCTTGCGCCGGAGTTCCAGGAGAAGATGACGGCCTGGTTCGCCGAGGGGCGGATCGCCTACGACGAGACGATCGTCGACGGCATCGAGAACACCGTGGACGCGTTCCTCGACATGATGCGCGGCGCGAACACCGGCAAGATGCTCGTGCGCGTCGCCCCCGCGGACCGCACGGCCGAGCGCGCCTGAGCTCACGGGGCCTGCGGAAGCGGCGGGGATCCCGAAACCCCCGCCGCTTCGGCGTCACTCCGCGAAGAACGCGAGGATGTCGTCGTCCAGCGCGACCTGGTAGTCGCCCCAGATGCCGTGCGACGCGCCCGGGTAGACCTTCAGCGTGCCCTGGGAGACGAGGGTGATCGCCTTCTCCGCCGCCGCGGCGATGGGGACGATCTGGTCGTCGTCGCCGTGCGCGATGAGGATCGGCACCTGCAGTGCCTCGAGATCCTTGGTGAAGTCGGTCTCGGAGAAGACCTTCACGCAGTCGTAGGCGGCGTTCAGGCCGGCCATCATGCCCTGGCGCTGGAAGTCGTCGACGAGGCCCTGCGAGCGCTTCTCCGGCTGGTGGTTGAAGCCGAAGAACGTCTCGGCGAGGTCCTTGTAGAACTGCGACCGGTCGTTGAGCACTCCGGCGCGGATGCCGTCGAAGACCTCGAGCGGCGTGCCCTCGGGGTTGGTCTCGGTCTGCAGCATGAGCGGCGGGACCGCGCCCGCCGTCGCGACCTTGGAGACCCGGCCGGCTCCGAGGGTCGCCGCGTAGCGGACCACCTCGCCGCCGCCCGTGGAGTGTCCGACGAGCAGGATGTCCTGCAGGTCCAGCTGCTCGGCGAGCGAGGCCAGGTCGGCGACATACGTGTCCATGTCGTTACCACGGTACGTGCGCGAGGAGCGGCCGTGACCCCGGCGGTCGTGGGCGATGGCGCGGTAGCCGGCGTCGGCGAAGAGCTTGAGCTCCTTCTGCCAGGCGTCCGAGTTCAGCGGCCAGCCGTGGCTGAAGATCACGGGACGGCCCTCGCCGAGCTCGGTGTAGTAGATTTCGGTGCCGTCGGGCGTGGTGATGTAGGGCATCGTGTGTCCTTTCCTGGGGAGGGGAGTGCGACGCGAGACGGCGACGGATCGCCGCGCCGTCGCGAGACACACGCTAGGCCGGGAGTGGACGCAGGAGGGAGGCCCGCGGAGTACTACCCTCCGGTGGGCCCGGTGGGCCCGGTGGGCCCGGTGGGCTCGGTGGGTCTGGCGGCGGGCGGCGTGGTGTGCGGCGCAGCCGTCGGAGGGGCTGTCTGCGCCGTTCCGGTGGAGAGCGGTACGGATGCGGCGAGGCCGGCGAAGAGCGTCTCGGCCTTCCCGTCGGGTCCGGCGGACAGCACGGTGAGCTGGTAGCCCGGGAGGCTGCGCACGGCGAAGTTGTGCGCATCGATAGCGACGTCGCCGAAGCCCTCGATCGCGATGTGGAACGTCGTGTCCTCCGGGCCCGAGACGTCGTGGCGATCCCAGATGCGGACGAAGTCCGGATCCGCCGAGAGGTCGCCGACCAGCTCGGCCAGGCGGGGCGAATCGGGATGCGCGTCGCGGCGGAGCGTGGCCACGGCGGAGCGGGTCATCTCCTCCCACTCCCGCAGGGTGCTCTTCATCCGGTCGTTGAAGAGCCCGGCGATCTGGTTGGAGCCCACGGCGAGCCCTCCGTGCCCCAGCGCCGTGGCGAGGGCGTTGGCCGCGACAATGTCCCGGTGCGGGTCGGAGATGTACGCGGGCGTGCGGTACCAGCGGGACAGCGTGCGTGCGATGCGCTCGGCGGTCTCCGCGTCGGCGGGCTGCGGTCGGTAGGGGCGTGCCGTGACGAGACGATGCAGGTGTGCGACCGACTCGTCGTCGAGGCGGAGGGCGCGCGCGAGCGCCTCCAGGACCTGCTCCGACGGCCGTCCGACGCGCCCTTGTTCGATGCGCAGGTAGTACTCGGCGCTGATGCCGGCCAGGTCGGCGACCTCCGGGCGGCGCAGCCCCGCGACCCGCCTCCCGGGCTGCCGGGTGAGCCCGACGTCCTCGGGCTGCAGCACTCCGCGTCGCGCGCGCACGTAACGGCCCAGGGCGTTGAGAGAGTCGCTCACGCAGATCCTCGGTCGGGGGCGGGAAGGGGATGCCCCCATTCTCCGTCACGGCATCCTGCACCCGGGCATGTCGAGCCGGAGCCCCGCCGGAGAGTTGAAGGTGCACCGCCCTCGTGACAGGCTGACCCTGCGTCGCGAACGCGCGCGGAGGGGACGGGATCCAGTGGTCACACAGCAGTTCGTCGCACCGCCGGCGCGCGCCGCGCTGTTCCTCGTGCTGACGGTGAACGAGGGCAGCGAAGAGGTCGTGCGCGACGTCCTGGCGGACCTCTCGAGCATCACGCGGTCGGTGTCGTTCCGGGTTCCCGACGACGAGCTGAACTGCGTGCTCGGCATCGGTGCCGACTTCTGGGACCGGATGTTCGCGCTGCCGCGTCCGCAGGGGCTGCACCCGTTCGTGCCCCTGGACGGGCCGCGGCACAGCGCGCCGAGCACGCCGGGGGATCTGCTGCTGCACGTGCGCGCCCACCACATGGATGTGTGCTTCGAGCTGTCGCGCCAGGTGATGGACCGGTTGCGCGGCCACGCCCAAGTCGTCGACGAGACCCATGGCTTCAAGTACTTCGACGAGCGGGATCTGCTCGGCTTCGTGGACGGCACTGAGAATCCGGAGGGCGCTGCGGCGCCGGCCGCCGTGCTCATCGCGGATGAGGATCCGGCGTACGCCGGCGGGAGCTATGTGATCGTGCAGAAGTACCATCACGACCTCGCGGCCTGGGGTGCCCTGTCCGTCGAGGAGCAGGAGCACGTGATCGGGCGCAGCAAGCTCGAGGATGTCGAGCTGCCCGACGCGGTCAAGCCGATCGACTCGCACGTCCACCTCAACACGATCGTCGACGCCGATGGCGTGCAGCGGCAGATCCTGCGGGACAACATGCCGTTCGGCCAGCTGGGAACCGAAGAGTTCGGCACCTACTTCATCGGCTACGCGGCGGATCCGGGCGTGATCGAGCAGATGCTGCGCAACATGTTCCTGGGCAGCCCGCCCGGCAACACCGACCGGATCCTGGACTTCTCCACCGCGCACACCGGCACCCTGTTCTTCGCGCCCTCGCTCGACTTCCTCGACGACGTGCCGCCCGGTCCCGCCGCGGCGATCGCTGCCGCGGCTCCCGCGCAGGAGGCCCCGGCGGCCGATGTCGCGGAGCCTGTTCCGGAAGCCCCGGCGGTCGCTGCCGCGGCGGCCGTCGCTGGGGCGGCCACGGATCCGGGGCTTGGTGACCTGCAAGCGGCTGACGTGCACTGACCGTCGGGCGGGGTCCTCGCGCGGGCGTGATCGCGCGGCCTCGCCTGCGTCAGAACGGTGGCGGCTGGTCGGGTGGTGGATCCGGTTCGGGGATGGTGAAGGTCACCGGTGGGGGTGGCTGGTCGATGTAGCTCGCCCCGGTCGGGCTGGTCCATTCCAGGACTCCCGCGCCGAGCTGTTTCACCGTCCACGCGGTCTGGTGTTTCAGGACGTGGTGGCGTCGGCAGAGCCCGCCCAAGTTCCCTTCCTCGGTCTGACCGCCGTAGGCGGCGTCGATCGTGTGGTCGAGGTCTTGAGTGACGGGTGGGAGCCCGCAGGTCACGAACCGGCACCGGGAGTCCCTTGCGTGCAGGAGCCGCCGCAGGTCGGCGTTGGGCCGGTAGCGGTCGACGGCTAGAATCGCCCCGGTGACCGGGTGGGTGAGCACCCGTTCCCACGCCGCGGCCCCGCCGGCGAGGAGCCGGGCGGTGTCCGTGTCGATGGGTTGCCCACCGGCGAGTTCGGCGGGCTGCTCGCTGCGGACACCGAACGGCGACCGCATAGTGGCGTGAGCACGGCCGGTGTCGGGTGCCATCGCCGTGAACGCCGGGATGGTGACCTCGACCCGCGCCTGGATCGCCGCGAGCAGCCCGGCGGTGGTGTCGTGTCCGGACGGGGTGCCGGTGAGGAGGGTGTCGGCGCAGAGGTCGGCGCGGAGTTGGTCGAGGGTGCGGTCATCGTCCGGGTCGCCGAGCTCGTCCGGGTCCGGGGTGGTTCCCGAGGCGGCGTCCTTCGCGGCTTTCGCGTTGGCGGTCTTGATCAGGCGGGCTTGTTGGGTGAGGCGGTCGTAGATCCCGTCGATCACCGCCGCGGAGTGCACCAGCCCCAGCGCCTTCTGTCCGTCGGGGAGTTCCTCCTGCCACACGGTCCGCTTCTCCTGCGCGGTGCGGTGCCGTTCCGTCAGCGACCGCGGGGCGAGGCGTTCGGCGATGCGTTCCACGATCCGCTTCGCCCGATGCGGCGTCTCACCCTCGCACGCCGCGACCGCGGCCCGTTCGAACTCGGCCCGCACCTCGTCGTCGAGGCGGGCTCCCGTGTCCTGGATCAGCCGCACGTGGGCGGCATTGATCCGCGCGTCGCTGAACGCCTGCATCGTGATCGGGTACCGGGTCATCAGCTCTGCCGCCCGCGCCATCCGGCCTTGCACGACCCGATCCGACATGTGCAGCACCGCCGCCAGCTCGGCAGCGACACTGCGCGCGGCCAGATCCACCGCCTCACCCCGCACCGGGCCGGAAGCCGAAGCGAGGTCCTCCGCGAGGCGTTGCGCGACGGCCAGGTGCGCGTCCCGCACCGCCTGCAGCCGGATGATCGACGCCTCCGTCGCCGCCAGCCCGGATGTCACCATGGCCAGCACGGCGACCGGATCCACCGGGTCCACCCCGGGATCCTCCACGATGCCCGCCGTGTTGGTCATGCCCCTATTCAACTCGGGGCCACCGACATTCCAGGATCGAAAAGGACCTGATCTAGGCGGAAAAGGTCACAACAAGATCACAAGATCCGGCAGCCGATTCCGGGGTGCGTGCGACGCCCTTCGTCTCGCCTTCGGCTCGCTCAGGGACCGGGTCCGCCGGGGCTCGGCCTGCCGCCGACCGCCAACCGGAGGCGTTACGGACGGACGTCGCCGCTGTCCGGCTCGAACCCCTCCTCGACCGTTTCGTCCGGCTCGAAGGAGGCGTCGTCGGTCTCGCTGTCCTCGACGGCGGCCTCGGCCTGCGCCCGCGCCTCCGCGAGCGCGGCCTCCTCGCGCTTCTCCTCGCGCTTCTCTCCGAACATCGCATCTCCTCTGCTCGCCTGCGGTGACCTCGCGGCAACCCTACGCCCGCCGGACCGCTGCCGATATGCTGGCCCGAGCATCGCGTGCCGGTGGCAGACCGTGTCAGGCATGGAGGCGCCGGACGGAAGGAGAGACGATGTCCTCGTCCCACCCTTCGCTCTCGCGTGACTGAGCGCGAGACGGCCAGGCTCATCGCCTGGAGCAGCGAACTGCGGCAGGCGCACGGCCGGCTGCGGGAAGCGCTGAACGTCGTGCACGCGAGCGTGCACGGATTCGAGCCGCAGAGCCCCGGGCGCGATCTGCTGCTGCACTGCCGAGGCTTCTGCACAGCACTCGATCAGCACCATCGCGGCGAGGACCGTGCGCTGTTCCCCGCGATCGAGGCGGCGCATCCGGAGCTCGCGCCCGTGCTCCGCACGCTCTCCGAGGACCACGCCATGATCGACGTGCTGCTCACGGCGCTGAGCGCGGCGATGGATGGCGGCCGTGCGCCGGCGGACCTCGACGGGCACCTCGACGGCATCGGCGCGATCATGGAGAACCACTTCGCCTTCGAGGAGCGGCAGCTGCTGCGGGTGCTCGAGACGCTCGCCCTCGACGCGGATCCGCACGCCGTGCTCGGCAGCCTCTGAGCTCCCTGACCGATCCGCCGTGGTTGATCGGCAGCCACTGAAGGCGATCCGGATCCGGCCCGCGCGGGTGCGGATCCGGATCCGCCGGAGGAGGATGTCGATCGGCGGGTCCTTCGATCGTCACCATGATGTCGACATCCTCACGAAAGGACGGATCATGCGTTACACGCTTCTGCTGCAGTACCCCGAGATGAGCGCCGAGGAGCTCGGCCCGGAGGCTCTCGCCGAAGGCATGCGCGCCTTCGACGTCTACGCGAAGGCACTGGACGAGGCCGGGGTGCTCCGCAGCGCCGAGGTGCTGCATCCCTCGAGCGCGACCACCACGGTGCGCGTGCGCGACGGTCAGCTCGTCATCCAGGACGGCCCGTTCGCCGACACCAGGGAGCAGCTCGGCGGCACCTTCGTCATCGAGGTGGACGACCTCGACACGGCGATCGCCTGGGCCCAGCAGGCCCCCTCGGTCGGCTGGGGCGCCGTCGAGGTGCGGCCGGTCGCGACGCGCTTCGCCGACGGCGCCTGGCAGGGCGCATCGCCGGTGCAGCTGCCCTGATGAGCGCAGCCGAGGAGGCGCGCACCGCCGCCGAACGCGCGGTGCGCGCCTCGTACGGCCGCCTGGTGGCCCTGCTCGCCGCCGGCACCGGCGACCTCGCGCTCGCCGAGGACTGCCTCGCCGACGCCCTGGAACGCGCCCTGCGCTCCTGGCCCGAGTCCGGTGTGCCGGACAACCCGGAAGGATGGCTGCTCACTGTGGCCCGCAACAGACTCCGCGACGTGTGGGGATCGGCGGCGCGCCGCACCAGCGCGCCGCTCGACGACGACGTCTTCCCGGGCGGCGCCCCGCCCGACGCCGGCATCGACGTCGCCGCCCTCGTCGAGCGCGGCGAGGCGATCCCCGACCGGCGCCTCGAGCTGCTGTACGCGTGCGCGCACCCGGCGATCGATGCCGGGATCCGCACGCCGCTCATGCTGCAGACGGTCCTCGGGTTCGACGCGGCGCAAGTGGCCCGGGCGTTCGACGTCGAACCGGCGGCGATGGCGCAGCGCCTCGTCCGGGCGAAGCGCAAGATCCGCGACGCGGGCATCCCGTTCGCGCTGCCGACCCGCGCCGACATGCCCGCCCGCACCGCCGCGGTGCTCGAGGCGATCTACGGCGCCTACGCCCTGGACTGGCTGGGCGAGCACGACGACGTGCGCACCTCGCTCGCCGACGAGGCCCGCTGGCTCGCCGTGCTCACGGCGACCCTGCTGGAGACGGATCCCGAGGCGTGGGGCCTGGCG
The DNA here is from genome assembly GCF_054654695.1 of Microbacterium xylanilyticum. Taxonomy (NCBI): domain Bacteria; kingdom Bacillati; phylum Actinomycetota; class Actinomycetes; order Micrococcales; family Microbacteriaceae; genus Microbacterium; species Microbacterium xylanilyticum. The sequence goes on along the minus strand of NZ_BAAIEN010000002.1, from coordinate 3,853,047 downwards.
GCACTGCTCACCCTCGCGCAGTCGCGAGCACCGGCGCGCGTGCCACCGGCGCCGGGGGAGCGCTGGCCCGCGCTCGCCGAGCAGGACCCTGCGCTCTGGGACCGCGCCCTCATCGCCGAAGGCGAGGCGCTCCTGCACCGCGCGGCGCGGCTCAGCGGCATCGCCGAGGGCGGCGCGCCGGGGCGGTTCCAGCTGGAGGCCGCGATCCAGTCGGTGCACTGCGATCGCGCGCGCACCGGGGTGACCGACCGCGAAGCGCTGCTGCGGCTGTACCGCGGGCTCGTGCGCATCGCGCCCTCCCGCGGAGCGGTCGAGGCGCTCGCCGCGGTGGAGGCGGGCGAGTAGCACGGGAGCAGTCCGCTGGATCCGGATCCGGCACATGCGGGATCCGATGCCTCCTCTTGGCGGGATCCGACGCCTCCCGCGTGCGGATCTTCGCCCTACGGGATCAGCAGGTACAGCGCGCCGAGGACGGTCAGGATGAGCACGATCCGGTCGAACAGCGCCTGGTCGATCCGAGGGATGAGCCAGCGGCCGAACAGCGCGCCGATCACCACCATCGGCACGAGCACGGCGTCCATGAGGAGCACGGCCACGGTGATGAGTCCGAGGCTCGCGAGCACCGGCACCTTGACGATGTTCACGATGGCGAAGAACCACGCGGCGGTGCCGAGGAAGACTTTCACGGGCGTGCGCATGGCGAGGAAGTACATCGACATGACGGGCCCGCCCGCGTTGGCCACCATGGTCGTGAACCCGCCCAGCGCGCCGTAGCCGAGCGTGGTGCCGAGATGGGAGGCGCCCTCGGGGGCGCTGCCCGTGCGCCTCCGCCGCCAGAGCGTGATCGCCACCATGGCGAGCAGGATCACGCCGATCACGGGCCGCACGATCGTGTTGCCGGCGAACGCCAGGAACACCGCACCGAGCGCGAGCCCTCCGACGACTGCCGGGGCGAGCCGCAGCAGCGTCGGCCAGTGCGCGTGGCGCCGCCAGGTGAGCAGGGCGAACACGTCGCCGACGATGAGCAGGAGCAGCAGCGCGCCGGTCGACGTGCGCGCGGGCAGCAGCGCCGCGAAGATCGCGATGGAGACGGTGTTCGCGCCCGGCAGCGCGGTCTTCGAGAGCCCGACGACCGTGCCGGCCACCGCCAGCAGGATCCACGCCCACGGCGCGAGATCGATCACGGGCGCACGCTCCGGAGCGGCAGGTGAACGGTCGCGGGGTGCAGGCGCATCCTCGAAACGTATCAGGGGATCTGGGGCAGTCCGGGCCCTTCGACGGGCTCAGGGACCGGGGGTGCGGTCAGGGCCGTTCGACGGGCTCAGGGACCGGGGGTGCGGTAAGGGCCGTTCGACGGGCTCAGGGACCGGGTGGGGCAGTCCGGGCCCTTCGACGAACTCAGGTGTCGGGCGGTGTCAGCGGGCGGTGTCCAGCAGCCCGCGCCGGAACCCCTCGGCGACGGCCGCGGCGCGGTCGCCGACGCCGAGCTTGCCGTAGATGCTGAGCAGGTGGGTCTTGACCGTCGCCTCGCTGAGGTGCAGCCGGTCGCCCGCCGCGCGATTCGTGGCGCCGTCCGCGATGAGGCCGAGGATCTCGAGCTCGCGCGGCGTGAGCAGGCTCGCCTCCGGCGTGCGGACCCGGCCGACGAGCCGCGACGCGACCTCGGGAGCGAGAACCGTCCGCCCGGCCGCTGCGGCGCGGATCGCGTGCAGCAGCTCATCGCGGGAGGCGTCCTTGAGCAGGTACCCGGTGGCCCCGGCCGAGATCGCCGGCAGCACGTCGGCATCCGCATCGAAGGTGGTGAGCACCACCACCCGGCTGGCGATCCCGTGCCGCGCGAACTCGCGCAGCGCCGTGACCCCGTCCATCCGCGGCATGCGCAGGTCCATGAGCACGACGTCGGGCGCGTGCACCTGGGCGAGGGCGATGGCCTCGGCGCCGTCGGACGCCTCGCCGATCACCGTGATGTCCTCGGCGGATCCGACCATGCCGACGATGCCGTCGCGCACCACGGGGTGGTCGTCGACGACGAGCAGCGTGAGCGCGGTCATGCCGGCACCTCCGCGCGCACCACCGTGCCGCGCCCGGGGCGGGAGTCGACCTCCAGCGCACCCGCCGCCGACTCGAGGCGCTCCCGCATCGCGATGAGACCGTATCCGCCCGACCGCCCGGGCTCGCGCTGCACGCGGTCGACCACGTCGAAACCGCGCCCGTCGTCGCGCACCTCGAGGCGCACCCGGCCGTCGTCCAAGCCGAGGGCGACCGTCACGCGGCGGGCGGCGGCGTGGCGCTCCACGTTGGCGAGCGCCTCCTGCGCCGTGCGCAGCAGGGCCACCTCGATCTCCATGGGCAGCGGCCGCGCCGTGCCGGAGACCGACACCGCGGCCGGGATGCCCGTGCGTGCGGACCACGACCGGGCGACGGCGGAGAGCGCATCGGCGAGCGAGGTCTGCTCCAGGGCGGTGGGTCGCAGCGCCTGCACGGAGCGGCGCGCCTCGGCGAGGCCGTCGCGGGCGAGGGCCAGCGCTGCATCGGCGTGACGGCGCCGAGCGTCGTCGTCGGGCGCCTGCTCGGCCGCCTGCAGCTGCGTGATGATGCCGGTGAAACCCTGCGCGAGCGTGTCGTGGATCTCGCGGGCGAGCCGGGCGCGCTCGTCCTGCACGGCGGTGCGGTGCAGGGTCAGCTCGGCCCGGTACACCCCGAACGACAGCCCGCACATCACCACGACGTTGAGCAGGACCACGGCGATCGCTCCGATCCTCCCAGCCGCGTCCGGACCGAATCCCGAGCTCTGCGCGAGGCCCGCCACCACGGCGGTGCCTGCGACGGGGAGCAGCTCCCACGGCCAGTCGGCGAGCGAGTACGCGAAGGAGAAGGTCGCGATCGCCAGGAATCCGAAGGTGCCCTCGCGCATCACCAGCACGAGGTTCAGCACGATCGCGCCGGCGAGGAACACCGCGATCGCGGCCGGCCGGTCCCGCCAGCGGAACGGCAGCGTGCGCATCACGAGCACCCACAGTCCGTAGGCGGCGCACAGGGCGAGAGTCGGCACGAGCCGATCCGGCCGACCCCAGTGGGCGAGGAGCTCGAAGACGACCAGCAGCGCCACCACGACGTACGGGGCGACCGCGAGCACGCTCCGCCAGCGCGAGTCCATCACGCGCCGACTTTAGGCCTTCGGCGCGAACAGCGCCCGCATGCGCGGCAGGTTCACCAGGACGGCGACGGGCAGCAGCAGGAGACCGCAGACCGCCTGCTCGACGCGCACCCAGTCGGGCAGGAATCCGGGGATCGAGACGATCACGACGACCGCCGCGACGATGATCGGGCTCACGATCCTCAGGCGCACCCAGGCGCCGCGGGAGCCGCGGGCGGCGGTGACCGCGATCGCCAGCACGACGACCGCGCTGGCGAGCACGAGCGAGCAGCGGATCCAGATCGCGCTCTCGAACCCGGCGCCGAAGGCGCTCGCGATGCCGAGGAACGCGACCATCGCGGCGCTGACCGCGACGAACGCCCAGGACAGCAGGATGACGGGCCGGAACGCCGCGCGGCGGGCGTGGGCGGAGGAGGAGACGGAGGACGAGGTGTGCAGTGCGGTGTTCATGTCTCCAGCGTCGCCAGCGGCGCACGCCCGGGGATCCACCGTTCGGTCATGGTCCAGCACCGATCGGTGGAGGCGAGCGGCCGCTCACCCGGGCCCTTCGACAGGCTCAGGGACCGGGTGGGGGCTCAGGGACCGGGTGGGGGCTCAGGTACCGGGCGGGGGGCTCAGGGACCGTCGGTGCGGTCAGGGCCGGACGCGCACCGTCCGATCCTCGTAGGCGACCAGGTCGCCGTCGACGAGCTGACGCCCGCGGCGGCGCTCAACCTCGCCGTTCACGCGCACGTATCCGTCGATGATCGCCTCCTTGGCGTCGCCGCCGGAGTCGAGCAGCCCTGCGAACTTCAGGAACTGGCCGAGCCGGATGCTCTCGCCGCCGATGGAGACGTCGTCACTCATGCGGTCCACGGTATCCGAGGATCCCGGCGCCGGGTCACGACGGCGACCGCGGAGCCTACTCCTGCCGGACAGGCAGCGGATCCGTTCGCCCGGATCCGGTGTCGCGCGACGTCACAGAAGCGGTCGGCGTCGTCACAGGATGTCGAAAACCGACACACAACGGCAGCGGATCCGGCACGCGTGCGAACGTGGCACATGCCGCGGCCACCCGTTCCGCGGCGCGTCCCGGCGTCGTACACAGCGCGGCGTCCGGACGGCACCGACCCGCGGTGCGACGACCGAAGGAGGCACCCTATGGCAAAGAACACTCGACGCATCGCGCTCGCCGGTCTCATGGCGGCGACCGCGGCCCTCGCGCTCGCCGGATGCAGTCTCTCCGCCTCGGCGAACGGACCGTCGGCCGGCGCCTCCGCGGGCAGCACCGTGTACTTCGGCGTCTCCTCGGCGACCACCGGCCAGTACGCGCAGTACGGGGAGCAGTTCAAGAAGGCGTTCGACCTCGCCGTCGAAGAGGTCAACAAGGACGGCGGCATCAACGGGCACCCCGTGGCGCTCAAGTACGAGGATTCGCAGTCCGACCCCAAGCAGTCGGTCACCGTGGCGCAGAAGTTCGTCAACGACCCGCAGATCTCGCTCGTGTTCGGCGACTACTCGTCGGCGGCGTCCATCCCGGCCTCCCCGATCTACACCGCCGGCAAGCTGCTGCAGTACGGCTTCAACAACTCCAACCCGGACTTCACGGCCAAGGGCACGCAGTACCAGTGGTCCAGCGCCATCACCACGAGCGCCAGCTACACCTGGACGGCCGACTACATCAAGAAGCAGGGCGTCGACTCGATCGGCGTCACCTACCTGAACACCGCCGACTGGGGGATCCCGGCCTTCCAGGCGTTCAAGGCCGAGGCCGACAAGATCGGCCTGAAGATCACCGACGCGGAGGCGATCGACCCCACCTCCGACGACTACCGTCCGTCGCTGACCAAGGCCGTCGCGGGCAACCCGAAGGCGTTCGCGCACGTCGGCTACGGTCCGGACGCCGCGAAGCTCGTGACGCAGCTGCGCGCGATCGGCTTCACCGGCACGTTCTACGGCGGCCAGGACGAGCAGTCCTTCGACGCGACGCCCGACGCCGAGGGCTCGATCATCGGCACCGAGTTCGTGGCCAGCAGCAAGGCGCCCGAGGTGCAGGCGTTCGTCAAGGCGTTCAAGAAGAAGTACCCGGACGAGAAGGAGGTCACCCTCTTCGAGGCCGGCGCCTACGACGCGCTGCACGTCGCCGTGGCCGCCGCGAAGAAGGGCGGCACCGACCGTGCCGGGATCCTCAAGGGCTTCCAGGAGATCCAGGACGTCCCGAGCGTCGTCTACGGCAAGCTCTCCTTCGACAAGGACACCCGTCGCCCGGCCTCGCCGCAGCTGACCCCCACCGTGCTGAAGAACGGTGCCTGGGTCGCGATCGAGGACTGATCCGCCTCCATGCTCGATACTCTGATCGCCGGCCTGCTCCGGGGGAACGTCTACGCCCTCGGAGCGGTCGGCATCTCTCTCGTCTTCGGCGTCATGAACGTCGTCAACTTCGCGCAGTTCTCCTTCTTCGGGCTCGGTGCGATGCTGGCGTGGTTCTTCGTGGCGCAGCTGCACCAGCCGTTCTGGATCGCCCTGCCGCTGGTGCTCGCGATCTGCGCGGTGCTGGGCCTGGTGATCAACCTCGCCGTGGTGCGTCCGCTCGCCAAGTACCTGCCGCTCGCCGCGATGCTGTCAACGTACGCGGTCGCGCAGATCCTGGACAACGGATCCCAGCTCGCCTTCTCCGCGCAGTTCCGCTCGTTCCCGCAGGTGCTGCCCACCGCGAACCTGCACATCGGGAACATGCGGTTCGGCACCTCGGATCTGGTGATGCTGGGCGTCACCGCCGTCGTCATGATCGCGATGTCGCTGTTCCTCAAGTACGGCCGCACCGGTCGCGCGATCCGCGCCACCGCGCAGGACCAGGAGGCGGCCCTGCAGATGGGCATCCCGGTCGGATCCGTGCAGAACATCTCGTTCGTGATCGCCTCGGCCCTGGGCGGCCTCGCCGGCATCTTCTTCTCGCTGTACATCGGGGTCGTCAACCCCGTCTCCGGGCTCAACATCGGCATGACGGCGTTCGTCGCCGCGGCCCTCGGCGGACTCGGATCCCTCGTCGGCGCCGTCATCGGCGGCTTCGTGCTGGGGATACTCGAGGCGTTCGGCATCTACTGGTTCGGCGACGCCACGCGTCAGATCATCGTCTTCGTCGTGCTGCTGGTGGTGCTGATCGTGCGCCCCGGCGGCCTGCTCGGCAAGGTGCCGCTCATCTCGACCGAACCCCTGACCGGCACCTTCCTCGGCAAGGGGCGCCCGCTGCGCATCCCGCGCTGGGTGTGGATCGCCGGCTTCGTGGTGCTGGGCGTGCTGGTGCCGGTGCTCGCCGACACCTACGTGCTCACCACGGGGACCCAGGTGCTCATCTACGCCATCATCGCCGCCGGGTTCACGGTCACCGCGGGGCAGGCCGGCGTGCTCGCGCTCGGCCAGGCCGGGCCCATCGCGATCGGCGCCTACCTCTCGGCGCTGCTGAGCGTGCACCTGCACCTGTCGTTCTGGCTCGCGCTGCCCATCGCCGGCATCGGGGCGGCCGTGATCGCCTCGGTCCTCGCCTCGCCGATCTGGGGAGTGAAGGGCCATTACATCTCGATCGCCACGCTCGGGCTCGGCATCGCGATCGTCGCCGTGATCCAGCTGCTCGTGCCCCAGGGCGTGTACGGCATCCCGGTGCCGTCGATCGCGGGGATCGACCTGAACACGCCGCTCGCGTACTACCTCATCGACTTCGTGGTGCTCGTGCTCACGCTGCTGGTGATGTGGCGGATCCGCCGATCGCACCTGGGCACGGTGATCGCCTCGGTCGGATCCGACGAGGTGGCCGCGCTCGCCTCCGGCGTGCGGGTGCGCGACTACAAGGCGCTGGCCTTCGCGATCTCGGCCTTCTTCGCCGGCATCGGCGGATCCCTCCTCGCGCATCAGTACACCTACATCGACACCACGATGTTCACGATGCCGATGTCGCTGCTCGTCGTCACGATCGTGATCCTCGGCGGCGTGGGCCTGCCCTACGGTGCGGTCGTGGGATCGGTCGTGCTCATCGGGGCGATGGAGCTGCTCCGGTTCACGCCGGAGTGGCGGATCATCGTCTACGGCCTCGTGCTCATCCTCGTCGTGCGCTTCCGGCCCGGCGGCGTCCTGGTGAGGAACTCATGACCGCCCTGCTCGACGTGAAGGATCTGCAGCGCCACTTCGAGGGCGTGCGCGCCGTGGACGGCGTCTCGTTCCAGGTGCAGCCGCACGAGGTGGTCTCGATCATCGGCCCGAACGGATCCGGCAAGACCACCACGCTCAACCTCGTCACCGGCACGATCCCGTCGCACGGCGGCGCGATCGCGCTCGACGGCGACCGGATCGAGCACGCGAAGACCGTGGACATCGCCGAGCACGGCATCGCGCGCACCTTCCAGAACGGGCGCGTGTTCGCGACGCTCTCGGTCGCCGACAACATCGAGGTCGGGATCCACTCGCAGCTGCGGGCGCACCGGCCGTTCCGTGGGCTCTCGCACGTGTTCCTGCTGCGCTGGATCCCGCTCCTCGCCGAGCTGTTCGTGGCGATCTTCGGAACCCCGGCGGCGCGCAGGGAGCGGGCCGAGATCGACGCCGTCGTCGACCTCGAGGTCGACCGGTTCGAGGCGCGGCTCGGGCCGCGGCGCAACGACCCGGCGTACACGCTCAGCTACGCCAACCGCCGCCGCACCGAGATCGCGCGGGCGCTCGCGCTGCAGCCGAAGCTGCTCGTGCTGGACGAGCCGACGGCCGGCATGAACCAGTCCGAGACCGCCGAGGTGCTCGCGCAGCTGCTCGAGCTGAAGGCCTCGGGGCAGGCGATCCTGCTCGTCGAGCACAAGCTGGATCTCGTGATGACGGTGTCCGACCGGGTCATCGTGATGGACGGAGGGCGGATCATCGCGTCCGGGGATCCGGAGAGCGTGCGCAACGACCCGGCGGTGATCGAGGCGTACCTCGGCCGACGTCGGGACTCCGGATCCGACGCCGCAGGCGAGGGGGGATCCGCATGACGGCGCTGCTGAGCCTGGACGCGCTGAACGTCTACTACGGCCCCTTCCATGCACTGCGCGGGGTGTCGATCGAGGTCGGCGAGGGCGAGATCGTGTCGCTCCTCGGCGGCAACGCGTCGGGCAAGTCCACCACGATGAAGTCGATCCTCGGCCTGAACCGGGTCAAGGACGGGCGGATCTCGTTCGCGGGCGCCGACATCACCCACCGCTCCACGGCGAAGCGGGTGCGGGCCGGCATCGCGAGCGTGCCCGAGGCCCGGCGGGTCTTCCCGCAGATGACCGTGGACGAGAACCTGTACGCCGGCGCCTACACCCGCCGCGACCGCGCGGGCATCGCGGAGGACATCGAGCGGATGCGGGAGCACTTCCCGCGGCTCGCGGAGCGTCGCCGGCAGGAGGCGGGGACGCTCTCCGGCGGCGAGCAGCAGATGCTGGCGTTCGCCCGGGCGCTGATGAGCCGGCCGCGGCTGATCTGCATGGACGAGCCCACCATGGGGCTCTCGCCCAAGCTCGTCGACCAGGTGCTCGACGAGATCGCGCGGCTCAATCGCGAGCTCGGGGTGGCCGTGCTGCTCGTGGAGCAGCAGGCGGAGCTCGCGCTGTCGATCGCGTCGCGCGGCTACGTGCTGGCGACGGGAGAGATCGTCGCCGAGGGATCCGCGCAGGAGCTCCTGCACGATCCCCGCATCCAGGAGGCCTATCTCGGAAGGAGCGGCTCATGACCGCAGCAACCGGCGCGGAACGCGCTTCTTCGGCACGACCCCGGCTCGGGTTCTTCACGCGGGTGCTCGACGACGCCCCGCCCGCCGAGCGCTACCGGCTGGCCCTCGAGCAGATCCGCACCGCGGAGCGGCTCGGCTTCGACTCCGCGTGGGTGGCGCAGCACCACTTCCACGCCGACGAGGGCGGCCTTCCCTCGCCGTTCGTGTTCCTCGCGCACGCCGCGGCCCAGACCACGCGCCTGGTGCTCGGCACGAGCATCGTGACGCTGCCGCTCGAGGAGCCGCTGCGGGTCGCGGAGGATGCGGCCGTGCTGTCGCTGCTCGCGGGCGGACGCTTCGAGCTCGGCGTCGGCAGCGGCGGCACCCCGAGCTCGTTCCCGCCGTTCGGGCACGACCCCAAGGAGCGCGGCGCCATCTACGCGCGGCACCTCGCGCGCCTGCAGGAGGCGCTGCGCGGCGAGCAGCTCACGGCCGACGGCGGCAGCCTGTACCCGGCGGCGCCCGAGGTGCTCGGCACCCTCTGGCAGGCCACCTTCTCGCCCGAGGGGGCGGCGCGCATCGGCGCGGCCGGATCCGGGCTCATGCTGTCGAAGTCGCAGCCGCACACTGCCGGATCCGGCGTCACCGCGCTCGCCGACACCCAGCGGCTCGTGATCGACGCGTACGAGAAGGCACTGCCATCCGGCGTCGCACCGCGCACGTTCGCCTCGCGCGGCCTGGTCGTGGTGGACGACGAGGCCGACGCCGCCCGGCTCGTGCGGCGCGGGATCGAGCGGTCGCTGCCCTCGGCCCGGGCGCTCGGCATCCACGTGCCGGACGGGGCGAGCGACGAGGAGCTGCGGATCCTGTTCGACCTGCACGTGGGCACCCCGGCGCAGATCATCGAAGAGCTCGCGCAGGACCACGTGCTCACCTCGGCCACCGACATCGTGTTCCAGTCGCACCCGGTCGACCCGCCGCACGAGGTGCTGCTGCGCTCGCTCGAGCTCATCGCCGCCGAGGTCGCCCCGGCGCTCGGCTGGAGCCCGGCAGGGTCCGAGGGCCGGACCCTGAGCTCGTCGAAGGGCCCAGACATCGCTTCGGGTGCTTCGACGGGCTCAGCAGCCAGTGACGACACCCTGACCATCGCAGAGGAGAGCCATGTCTGATCTCATCGACGACCTCGTCGGCATCGCGCCGGGCGACCCGCTCGACGCCCTGAGCGCCAAGCGCCCGGTCGCCCGCAGCGACGCCCAGGCCACCTACGACGGGCTCATCACGGCACCCGCCGACCTGACCAGGGCGACGGCGGCGGAACGGGCGGCGATCGGCTACTGGGTGGCGTCGCTGAGCCTCGCCGACCGCCTCGCCGACCATTATCGCGCGCTGCTGGATGCGGTCGACCCGGCGGTGCGGTCGGCGATCGACGACGCACTGCCCGGCGCGCTCACGACCGGCCCGTACGGGTCGTACCCGGAGGGTCCGCTGAGCGTCGAGGACGAGGACGGCCTGCACTGGGTCGCCCGCCCGGAGCTGCGCCACGGCGTGGGGGAGCGGCTCGCGGCGGCGCTCGAGCACGCGCACCTGCTCACCTACCGGCCGCGCGACGCGAGCCCGGACGCCCTGCAGAACCTGCTCGACGCCGGCTGGAGCACCGACGGGGTCGTCACCGTGTCGCAGCTCGTCGCGTTCACCCACTTCCAGCTCCGCGTGATCGCGGGGCTCAGCGTGCTCAAGGATCTCACCGTCGGCAAGGAGGCGATCTGACATGGCCGAGCAGGTTCTGCGTCACCCCGAGGTGACCCCGCCGCACGTCTTCACGCAGGAGGAGCTCGGCTGGGTGCCGTGGCTCGAGCCGAAGCCCGAGGCCGAGCTCACCGAGGACGACTACACCGCCCTCGTCGAGCGCTCCCGTGCGGCCAGCCCGTACTTCCGTCTGCTCGTGCGCGATCCCGTTGTGCTGGGGGCGCGCACCCGCGCCGACAACGACATCTTCTACAACACCGATGCCGGGCTCGGCCGCGCCGAGCGCGAGATCTCCGCCGCCGCGGCGTCGCGCGTCAACGGCTGCCTGTTCTGCGCCTCGGTGCACTCCCGATTCGCCACGATCCAGGCGCCCTCGCGCCGCGACGACGTGCAGCGGCTGCTGGACGAGGGCATCGACGGCGAGCAGGACGAGCGCTGGACCGCGATCATCGAGGCGGCCGCGGCGCTGACCGCCACCCCGTCACGGTTCGGCGCCGCGCACGTGCAGGCGCTGCGCGCGGCGGGCCTGGACGACCAGGCCATCGTCGACGTGGTGCAGAGCGCGGCGTTCTTCAACTGGGCCAACCGGCTGATGCTGTCGCTCGGCGAGCCGACGCCGCCGGCGCCGAAGGCCTGAGCCGGATCCGGGAGCCGGCTGGATCCTCCCGTCTTCCCTGGGGTCGTGCGAGCGCCCCGGGGCGGACGGGTTGCAGTGTCGCCGGGCCGGAGTAGCTTCGGGGCATGAGCACGGCAGCGGATCACCGGGAGCTGGCCGAGGAGCTGCGCGGCGCGGTGTCACGGGGCCTCGACCCCGACGCGACCACCGGCGCGATGCGGATCGGCGCGGGCGGGGAGGCGGACCTGGTGCCGCCGTACGCCGAGCTGGCCCGCACGATCGGCGCCGCCTCGTACAAGGTCACCGACGAGCAGGTCGCCGCGGCGCGACAGCGAGCCGGGTCGGACCGCGGCGCGTTCGAGGTCGTCATGTCCGCGGGCATCGGCGCGGCGCTGCGCCGCTGGAACGCCGCGATCCGCGCGATCGACGAGGCCGGCGATGCGGCTCGCTGAGGTCGAGCGCGGCGACTCCCTCGCGCGCCGGCTGCTGATCCGCGGGATCTCGCGCATGGCCGGGTACCGCCTGCCGGATGCGGCCCGCGTCGCGTTCTACGACCGGGGGTTCGCCGGCCCCGCGCTGGGGCGCTGGACGCAGCGGGCGATGCGCGGGCCGAGCGCGTGGTCGGTGTCGGAGCGCGAGCTCATGGCCGCCATGGTCGCGACCTGGAACGCGTGCCCGTTCTGCGTCGGCGCGCACCGCGCGATCTCGGTGCGGGGGATGGACCCCGCCGTCGCGGACGCGGTGCTCGCCGACTACCGCACGGCGCCGATCGACGAGCGGCTGCGGGCGACCCTCGCCTTCCTCGAGCGGATGACGAAGGATCCGGACGGGCTGTCGGCCGCAGATGCACGCGCCGCGCTCGACGCCGGCGTCACCCCCGCCCAGCTGGAGGACGCGGCGGCGGTCGCCGCGGTGTTCGCGGTGATCACCCGCAACGCCAACGCGCTCGACTTCGAGATCCCGACGTCGGACGAGTTCGACCGCGCCGCCGGCATGCTGCTGCGGCGCGGCTACTCCTGACCCGCACCGCCGGAAACGGCGCCGCCCTCTACTTCTTCTGCGCGGCGAACGGGGTGCCCAGCTGCTGTGCCAGCGCCTGGAAGATGCGGGAGGCGGGCGAGCTGCAGGGCAGGTCCGTCGGATTGTCCGTGAGGGTGCGGGCGTCGCTCGGGCAGCCGCCGGAGGGGATGTCGCTGTTCACCATGGTGACGATCGTGGTGTCGTCCTTCGTGCTGTAGAACATCGCCGTGTTGTACCCGGGAAGCTCGCCGGTGTGTCCGACCCAGCCGTTCTGGCAGCCCCAGCCGATGCCGTAGCCGCCGTTGCCCGGGCCGTTGAACTCGCGGAACGACGTGAGCCGCTCGATCTGCGCCTTCGCCGGCACGAGACCCGCCCCGGTCGCCTCCGCCCGGCCGAAGCGCAGCAGATCCTGCGCGCTGGAGATCAGCTCGCCCGCGGTCCAGCCCCAGGACGGGTTCCAGTTCGTCGTGTTCGCCGGGGCGTCCGGGGTGCCGTGCCCGCCCTGCAGAGTGAAGCCCTGCGCGTGCGGATCCGGGAAAGCACCGGATCCGGCCGGGAAGATCGTGTGCGTGAGGCCGAGCGGGGTGAGGATCTTCTCCGCCAGCACGTCCTGGTAGCTCTTGCCGGTCACCTTCTGGATCACGAAGCCGAGCAGGATCGTGTTGGTGTTGGAGTAGTCGAACGCGGTGCCCGGCGCGAAGTCCTGCGGCGGGAGTGAGATGCCGACCTTGAGCAGCTCCTCGGGCGTCCACACGCGCTCGGTCTCGGAGAAGAAGATCTTCTGCCACGCCGGATCCTTCGTGTAGCTCGTCACGGAGCTGGACATGTTCGCGAGCTCCCGGATCGTCACCTGGTCGCCGCGGGGCACGCCGTCGACGTACTTCGAGATCTTGTCGTCGAGGCTGAGCTTCCCCTCGGCCGCGAGCTGCATCGTCAGGGTTCCCGTGAACGGCTTGGTGATGGATCCGACGCGCTGATAGATGTCGGTCGTCATCGGCGCGCCGGTGGCCGGATCCGCCACCCCGTACGCCTTCAGGAACAGCCCCTTCGGCGACTGCACCGCGACGACCGCGCCCTTCGCCGACGTCTGCGCCCAGGCGGCCTGCGCCGTGCTGTCGAGAGTCGCGGCGAGGTCCGCGGGCGGCTCGGAGGTCGGCAGGTCGGCGGTGCGGGCGACCACGGCGGACGGATCCGCGACGCAGGTCGACACCGCCGGCACCGTCGAGGTCGGCGTGCTGCTGCCCGTCGCCGTGGGCCCGGTCGAGGGCTGCGCGGAGCAGCCCGCGAGCAGGAGCAGGGTGGCCGCGAGCGCCAGCGGCTTCGCGAGACGTGCGGTGACCATGACGGTGTCCCTCCGGCGATCGGCCTCTCCCACTCAGACTCTGGCACGCGCTCCAGGCGGGAGGAATAGACGTAGACCCATTCCGGCGTCGACCCGGCCCCGGGAGACTGGAGCACGCATGGGGATGCTCGAGAGCCGGGGGGTCCGTACCGCACGAGCGGTGCGGTGCAACCGTTCAGGAGGGTCGCGATGAGGGCAGGGGCCAGGAGAGGGGCGGCGTCCGCCACGCTGCTCGCGATCGCGGCACTCGTCGCAGGTTGCGCGGACGGCGGCGCTGCTGCAGGGCCGCCGCCCCCCTCCGCCTCCGCCGCGATCGCCGCCGACGCCGGCGCACTCCGGGCGCAGTTCGAGGGTCTCGCGACCGAGTTGGGCGTGCCCGGTGCGGCGATGCTCGTGCGCACCCCGCAGGGCGAGGTCACCGCCGTGTTCGGGGTGACGCAGCTGCACGGATCCACGCCCGTCTCCCTCGACGACCACATCCGGATCGGATCCAACACGAAGACGATGACCGGAACCGTGATCCTGCAGCTCGTGCAGGAGGGCCGGATCGCGCTCTCGGACAAGGTCGCGAAGTACCGCCCCGATGTGCCGAACGGCAACCGGATCACGATCGAGCAGCTGCTGACGATGCGCAGCGGGCTGGCGAACTACACGACCACGCTCGCGCTCAACACCGCGCTCGACGAGCAGCCGCAGCGGGCGTGGAACCCCGAGGAGCTTGCCGCCATGGGGCTGGCCGAGCCGCCGTTGTTCGCGCCGGGCGAGGGATGGGCGTACTCCAACACGAACACCGTGCTGCTGGGCCTCATCGCGGAGCAGCTCGAGCACAAGCCGCTCGCCGAGATCTTCCAGGAGCGGCTGTTCACGCCCCTCGGGCTGCGGGAGACCTCGTATCCGGCCGCGGACGACGCCTCCCTTCCCGAGCCGTACTCGCACGGCTACATGTACTCGACCAACGTCGCCACCATGCAGACGAGCGAGCTGCCGGCCGATCAGCTCGCCCAGGCGAAGGCCGGCACGCTGCTGCCGAACGACACCACGAACCTCAACCCGTCGTGGGCGGGTGCCGCCGGGGCGGGCATCTCGACCATCCGCGATCTCGCGCACTGGGTCGAGGCGCTCGGCGGGGGAGGCGTGCTCGGCCCCACGCTGCAGAAGGAGCGCCTGGCGAGCGTGCAGCCGGTGCCCATCCCGCTGCCTCCACTGCCCGACCCGCAGTACGGCTGGGGCATCGCCAAGATCGGGCCGCTCTACGGCCACACCGGGGAGCTGCCCGGTTACAACTCGTTCGTGGGGTACGACCCCGTGCAGAAGGTGACGATCGTGGTCTGGACCAACCTCGCTCCCGCCGCCGACGGACGTCCGCCCGCTGCCACGATCGCGACGGCGCTCATGAAGAGCATCTACGGATCCTGACGGTCCGAGGTCGGGGTCGTCCACGGGCTGTCGCGCGGGATCCGCGTCGGCTCAGCGGTACTCCTCGGCGATCGAAGCCAGGAATCGCAGCACCGCGAGAACGCGCCGATGGTCGTCGCCGTCCACGGGCAGGCCCAGCGCCGTGTAGATGTGCGAGGTGTGCTGCACGACCGCCTTTTCGGAGAGGAACAGGTCGCTCGCGATCCGCGCGTTGCTGCGCCCCTGCGCCATGAGCGAGAGCACCTCGAGCTGGCGCGGGGTGAGCGACCCGACGGCGCCGCTCGCGCGGCTCGCCCGGGTGACGAGCACGGCGACGACCTCCGGATCCAGTGCGGTGCCGCCGGCGGCGACGCGGCGCAGGTCGGCGGTGAAGGTGGTCACGTCGGCGATGCGCTGCTTCAGCAGGTAGCCGAACCCGCCGCGGTTCTGGTCGAGCAGCTCGGTCGCGTAGCGCCGCTGCACGTACTGCGAGAGCACGACGACCGCGATGCCCGGATGCGCCTCGCGGATCCGCAGCGCCGCGAGCAGCCCCTCGTCCGTGTGCGTCGGGGGCATCCGGATGTCGGTGATCACGAGCTCGGGCTGCAGCAGCTCCACCTGCTCCAGCAGCGCCACGGCGTCGCCGACGGCGGCGACCACCTCGAACCCGTCCTGCGCGAGCAGATGCCGCAGGCCCTCGCGCAGCAGCACCTCGTCCTCGCCGATGATCACGCGCATGGCAGCTCCACCCTCACCTCGGTGCCGTGTCCCGGATCCGATCGCAGCTCCAGCCGGCCGCCCAGCGCGTCCACCCGGTCCAGCAGGCCGCGCAGGCCGGCGCCCCGATCCAGGCTCGCCCCGCCGATGCCGTTGTCGCGGACGTCGATGTGCAGGCGCCCCGCATCGGCGCGCAGCGTGACGCGCACCCGCGACGCCTTCGAGTGCTTGACCGTGTTCGTCAGCGCCTCAGCGACGATGAAGTACGCCGTGTGCGCGGTCGTCGATGAGATCGCCGCGTCGTCGAGCTCGGCCTCCAGCGTCGCCGGGATCGCGAGCCGGTCCACGAGGTCCTCCGCTGCGGCGGTGAGCCCTCGCTCGGTGAGCGTGACCGGCAGCACGTTGTGCACGAGCCGGCGCAGATCCGCCGCGGCCTGATCGATGCCCTGCCGCAGCCGCGCCGACGCCTCGCTCGTGGCCGGGCTCGCATCGGGTGCATTGGCTATGGTCTGCGCGCCGAGGGCGAGCAGGACGAGCTGCACCTGGATCCCGTCGTGCAGATCCTGCGCGATGCGGGAGCGCTCGCGGTCCGCGGTCTCGACCAGCCGGATCCGGGACTGGCTGAGCGCCTCGTTGCTCGCACGCAGTTCGGCCGTGAGCCGCTCCCGGTCGATCGCGAGGGCGAGCACGTCCCCCGCGCGCCGCACCGGAGCGGGATCCGCGGTCAGCCGCGTGTCGTACATGATCGCCCCGACCAGACGCGGGCCGACGCGGATCTCGCACCAGCCGCGGTCGGCTCCCTGCTGCGCGGGATCGACCGGGACGCCCGTCTCATCGACGTACTCGTCGCGGTCCTCGGACCAGTACACGACGCGCAGCGAGTCGTCGCCGAGGGTGGCGGCCAGGGCGCGGGTGACCGCGGGTCCTCCGGCCCCGGTGGCGCCGAGCCAGGCGCTCAGCGGCTCCAGGTCGCCGGTGCGACGGAAGCCGCCGAGCAGCACTCCCAGCAGGAACGCGACCGGGATCGCGGCGGAGATGATCAGCTGCGCGACACCGCCGATCGCCGGATCCCACCCCAGCGCGCCGACGATCGTGGGCGTGAACGCCAGCAGCAGCACCGCCACGATTCCGTAGCCGAACAGGGGCAGCAGCACCCGGCGGTGGTCCCGGTCGGCGACGGCGAGGCGCCGGGCCAGCACGATAGCCGTCAGCACCATGACGGTGATCCCGAGGATCGTCTGCACGAGCGCGACGGCCGGCATCGCGGCCGGTGCGGTGAGGGACAGGAGCACGAGCGCCAGCTGGAACACCGGGCAGACGATCCAGCCCAGCACCACCGTGGTGACCGAGAGGCGTCCGCGCAGGCGCCCCGAGGGGAACGCGTGCAGCAGGTGCACGGTCATCGCCAGCGGGCTCGTCGCGAACACCGCGCTCAGCAGCGCCAGCCCTTCGACATCGAGGTTGCCGAGCCCGGAGAGGAACAGCGCGACACCGCCGATCACGAGCAGCACCCCGATGGCGTTGTGCGGCCGGCGCCACCACGCCAGCAGCCCCGCGGCCACCCAGACCCAGAACACCCCGGTGAACAGCCCCACCGCCCAGAGCGTGCCGGGGCTGCGCATCCCCACGGCGAGCTCGACCAGGCCCAGCAGGAGGGCGAGCACGGCGATGACGATGAGCGCGGCCGGGAGGGGGTGGCCCGGGCCGTGCCGGGCGGGCGACGCCGGCACGGGGGCGCGGGGCGCGGGTGCGCGGGGTGTGGGTGCGGCGGCGGGGTCGCCGTGCGCGGGCGCGGCGGAGGGCGGATCCACGATCTCCGGATCCGTCATCGCCGCCCCTTCCTCGTCCGGTTCGTCACGGCCTGCGGGTCCGCGGCGCGGCGTTCTGCTGGGGTGCGCGCGTCGGGCACACCCCATGATGTCGCGCCTCGTCGCTGTGGGCCATGGGTCTGAGTCCCGTGGTCACGGAGCCTGCGGGCAGGCCGGCGCAAGGGCTGGCCATCCGGCGAAGGTCAGCCGCGGCGCAAGGGTCGCCTGCGGTGCAGGGGCGCCCGTCAGGCGAAGCGGACCGTCTGCCGGATCCGGGTGCGCAGGTCGAACAGCTCCGTGCCGCCGATGGTGCGGGAGCCGGGCACGCCGGTGCGCAGCAGCGGGCGCAGGGCGCTGCGCCGCACGACCACCATCATGGTGCCGCGGATCGCGCCGAGCGGGGTCACCGCCTGCGCCAGGTCGTCGTCGGGCAGCACGAGGATCCCGCCGCCGAAGCGCACCCGGGCGGCCCGGGCGATCGTGCGGATCTGGGTCACCAGGGCGGTGACCGGGGCCAGGGATCCCGTGCCGTTGCCGATGATCTCGCCGCCGCGGAAGCGCGCGATCTCGCCGAAGTCCGCCGACATCAGGCCGTACAGACCGGAGGGACCGAGCACGATGTGGTCGAGGGTGTCGGGCGCCGCCTCGCGGGCGCCGGGCGCGGGCGCGCTCACCGGCACCGCCACGTCATGCCAGGCGGTGAAGCCCATGCCGAGGTCGGCCACGGTGCGCGCCGTGTGCTCCTCGGCGAGGGCGTTCGCGAGCAGGCGGCGCAGCTCGCGCGGGATCGTGCGCACGAACGCGGGGTCGTACGGATCCGCGACCTCCGCGCCCGCCCACTGCTGCACCTGCGCCAGATACGTGCGGCGGCGACTGTTGCCGGCCTCGCCATACGCCTTCGCCCGTGGCCGGGTGTCGGTGCGCGGCGCGGGAGCGCGCCAGCCGTCCCAGGAGGTCTCGTCGTCGGCGAACCCGTGGCCGCGGTCGTAGGCGGCGCGCAGCTCCGGGGTGCCCACGAGCTCCCACGCCCGCTGCACCTGGATGAAGACGGCCGCATCGCCGCCCGTGTCGGGGTGCGTGCGGCGCAGCTGCAGCCGGTACGCGCGGCGCAGCTCCTCGTCAGAGGCGGTGGCCACGACGCCGAGCACCTCGTACGCGGAGGCGGAGAGCGGGCTGTCGAACATCGCCCTCCTCGGGTCTCAGGCCACGGAACGGCGGGATCCAGGGTATCCCGTCGGTGCGCGGGGGGCGGTTCGGGCCGGCCGCCGCTCCCGCCCGGGTAGCATTCCCGGGTGAGATCCCCGATGAGCCCCGACCATCCGCTGCAGCAGGACTACGAGGTGCGCTTCGACTGGGCGCGGGAGGGGCTGCGCTCCGTCGCGCAGGGCGCCGGCGTGATCGTCGTGGTCGACGCCATCTCCTTCACCACGACCGTGGAGCGGGCCGTGACCGAGGGCCTCGAGGTGCAGCCGTTCCCCGGGAAGCGCCCCGATGCGGAGGCCGTCGCGGCCGCCGGCGGGTTCGGCGACGCGCGCCTGGCCGGTCCCCGCGGCGGGGCCGGGGTGACGCTGTCGCCGTCGAGCCTGACCGCCGAGAACGTCGCCGCGTTCGGCGCGAGCCGCGCGGTCGTGCCCTCGTTCAACGGATCCCGGCTCTCGGCCGCCGCTGCCGGCTTCGGCGTGCCCGTGCTGGCCGCCTCGCTGCGCAACCGCACGGCCGTCGCCCGCTGGATCCTCGACCGCCAGGTGGCGCTGGGGCGCCGGGTGAAGGTCGCCGTGGTCGCCGCGGGCGAGGTGCGCGACGACGACACGGTGCGCTTCTCCGTCGAGGATCTGCTCACCGCGGGGGCCGTGATCGACGCGCTCGGTGCACTCGGCGTCGACGCGTGCTCTCCCGAGGCCGCGGCCGCCTCTGCCGCCTACACCGGGCTCGCTCGGGCCATTCGGCACCTGTTCACCGCCTCGTCGAGCGGTGTCGAGCTGCGCGAGGAAGGCCAGGGCGCCGACGTGGCGCTCGCCGCCGAGGTCGACGTGTCGACGACCGTGCCGGTGCTCGTCGACGGCGTGTTCCGGGTGACGGATCCGGGCGATGTGGCGTAGCTGAGGGACCCACGGTCCTTGGATCCGCCGGAGATTCCATCTCTGAGCCGACGACGACATCTGCCACCACGCGGGCCAGACTGGAGACACCCCGATCGCCGGAAGGAGCCCGCATGCCCGCCACCGTGACGTCGCCGCTCGATGCCGCGCTGCTCGGCCCCGGCGTGCGGGTGGCGTCGCGCACGATCGACCGCTTCGCCCGGGCGCACGACGCGTCGCACTACCTGCTCGTGCCGGACGCGGTGCTCGTGCCCGAGGACGCCGAGGGGGTCGCCAGGGTGTTCGCCGCGGTGCGTGCGGCGGGGCGCTCTCTGACGTTCCGCTCCGGCGGCACGAGCCTCAGCGGGCAGGGCGTGACCGGTGACGTCATGGTCGACACGCGCTCGGCGTTCCGCGGCATCAGCGTCAGCCCTGACGGAACCTCCGTGGCCGCGCAGCCCGGCGCCACCGTGCGGCAGGTGAACACCCGCCTCGCGCGGTTCGGACGCAAGCTCGGGCCGGATCCGGCGAGTGAGATCGCGTGCACGATCGGCGGGGTGGTCGCCGACAACTCCAGCGGCATGGCGTGCGGCATCGTGGAGAACTCCTACCGCACGATCGAGTCGCTGCTGCTGGTGCTGCCCAGCGGCACGATCCTCGACACCGGCGCGCCGGACGCGGCCGAGCGGCTCCGCGAGCGCGAGCCCGAGATCGCCCGAGGGCTCGAGCACCTGCGCGACCGGCTGCGCGCCGACCCGGCCCTGAGCGCCGAGGTCGCACGCCAGTTCTCCCTGAAGAACACGATGGGCTACGGACTCAACTCCCTGCTCGACTTCGACGACCCGGTGCGGATCCTGGAGCACCTCGTGATCGGATCCGAGGGCACGCTCGCCTTCGTCGCCGAGGCGCGGTTCCGCACGATCCCGATCCAGCCCGAGATCTCCACGGGACTGCTCGTGTTCGACACCCTCTCCGACGCCATGGCGGCGCTGCCGGGGCTGACCGCGCTCGGCCTCGCCACGATCGAGCTGCTCGACGCGGCCTCGCTCCGGGTGGCCCAGGGGCTCAGCACGGTGCCGGGCGTGATCGCCGACATCGAGGTGCAGGGCCACGCCGCGCTGCTCATCGAGGTGCACGCCGCCGACGCGGCAGCCCTGTCGGAGCGCGTGGACAGCGTCCTCGCACACCTCGCCACGCTGCCGCTCACCACACCCGCGCGCATGACTCAGGATCCGGCCGAGCGCGGGGAGCTGTGGACGGTGCGCAAGGGGCTGTACACGGCGGTCGCTGGTGCCCGCCCGACCGGTACCACCGCGCTGCTCGAGGACATCGCGGTGCCCGTCGAGGAGCTGCTCAAGGTGTGCGAGGGGCTCACTGCGCTGTTCGCCCAGCGCGGCTACGAGGGATGCGTGGTCTTCGGGCACGCCAAGGACGGCAACGTGCACTTCCTCATCAACGAGCGCTTCGACGACCCGGTGGCGCTGCGGCGGTACGAAGCGTTCACCGAGGACCTGGTCGCGCTCGTGCTCGCGCACGGCGGCACCCTCAAGGCCGAGCACGGCACCGGCCGGATCATGGCGCCGTTCGTGCGGCGCCAGTACGGAGACGCCCTCACCGACATGATGTGGGAGATCAAGGGACTCCTCGACCCGGACGGGATCCTCAACCCCGGCGTCGTGCTGTCGGACGACGAGACCTCGTATCTCGCCGACCTCAAGCTCGTGCCGACCGTCGAGAGCGAAGTCGACCGCTGCGTCGAGTGCGGCTACTGCGAGCCGACCTGCCCCAGCAAGGATGTGACCCTGACGCCGCGGCAGCGGATCGTGCTGCGCCGGGACATGACCGCGGCGCTGCACCGGGGTGAGACCGACATCGCAGCGGACATCGCCCGCGACTACGACTACGACGCGGTGCAGACCTGCGCCGTCGACGGCATGTGCGGCGTGGCCTGCCCCGTCGACATCAACACCGGGGACCTCGTGCGCCGGCTGCGGGCCGAGGAGGCGGGCCGGCTGGAGCAGGGCGTGTGGAATGCCGCCGCGAAGCGGTGGGGCGCCGTCACCCGCGGCGGGAGCGCCGCCCTCGACCTGGCGAAGGCGATGCCGGCGCCCCTGGTGACCGCCGTCACCCGTGCCGGCCGTGCAGTGCTGGGCAGCGACGTGGTCCCGCTGTACGACGAGGGGCTGCCCGGAGGCGGTTCCCCGGCGCTGCCCGCGGCGGATCCGGCCGATGCCGAGGTGGTGCTGTTCGGATCCTGCATCGGGACGATGTTCGGGGCGGAGCAGGATCCGGACGGCGTGCAGGGGGAGGGATCCCGGGAGGCCCTGCGGGTGCTGCTGGAGCGGGCGGGGATCGCGTACAGCGTGCCGCCCGACGCCGGAGGGCTCTGCTGCGGCACCCCGTGGAAGTCCAAGGGCCAGCTCGACGGCTACGCCACGATGACCGCGCGCGTGCTGCCGGCGCTGTGGCGCGCCAGCCGGGAGGGCGCGCTGCCCGTCGTCTGCGACGCGGCATCCTGCACCGAGGGGCTGCACGTCATGCTCGCCAAGGCGGTGGCGGAGCGTCCGGAGTACGCAGGGCTCCGCATCGAGGACGCCACCACGTTCCTCGCCCGCGAGGCGCTGCCGAAGCTGACCGTGCGGGAGCGGATCCGCTCCATCGCGGTGCATCCGACGTGCTCGACGACCCAGCTCGGCGCCACCGGGGCTCTGCGTGCGCTCGCCGCGGCGGTGGCGGACGAGGTGTACGTGCCCGAGAACTGGGGCTGCTGCGCCTTCGCCGGCGACCGCGGCATGCTGCACCCCGAGCTGACCGCGAGCGCGACCGCCGTGGAGGCGGCCGAGGTCGCCGCGGCCGGCGCCGAGCGCGACTTCGACGCCTACGTCTCGGCGAACCGCACGTGCGAGCTCGGCATGAGCCGGGCCACCGGCCGGCCGTACCGGCACGTGGTCGAGGTGCTGGAGGAGCTCACCCGCCCGTGACGATGCCGGGCGTCTGCCTCAGCGGGCGTTCCGGGGCAGGTCGAAGTAGAGGTCCGCGTGCAGGGCGCAGCGCGGGTTGAACGGCGCCGCGCACCGGGGGCAGGCCGTGGCTCCGAGGTACTCGTGGATGGCGAGTTCCTCGCGGCACACGCCGCACAGCACGGCCTCGGCGTCGTGCTCGGCGACCGGCCATGGTCGGGACGGATGCCCCGCCGTCGCCTCGTGGCAGAGATGGCACGGGTAGTACTCGCCGCAGCAGGCGAACCGGATCGCGACGACGTCCAACTCGGTGCGGTAATGCACGCAGCGGGTCTGCGCGTCGACGGGGAGGCCCTTGATCTCGACGCGCTCGCTGCTCACGCCCCGATCCTAGGCGAGCTCCTCATCAGCTCGCGTGCTCGTCCGAGGCGCCGGTGCTGCACCGCGTTCAGGCCCCGTTCAGCAGTCCCAGGCACGGACCGATCACGACGATCCACGCCGCGGCAGCGATGATCAGCACGCCCACGCCGATCCCGCGAGTCTTCGGCCAGATGAGCAGCACCGCGCCGAGGATCAGCGGCAGGACGAACGCGCCGATCGAGAACGCCGTGCCGAGGTTCGCCAGGCCGAAGAACAGCATCAGGGCGATGAGCATGGATCCGCAGCCGACCGCCGTGCCGACGCCGATCCCCGCGCCGAAGCTCAGGCCGGAGCGCGGGGCGGGCGCGCCGGGCCACCCGCCGTGCGGGGCGCCGGGCGTCTGCGGGATGGGAGATGCGGGAGGAGTGGTCGGCGGGATGGGAGGCGCGGGCGGTCCGGTGGGCGGCTGCGGCGGCTCCGAGGGGTCCGGCCCCGGCGCAGGGGCGGGCGCCGGGGCCGGCGCGGAAGGATCCGGGTTTTCCGGCTGCTGCGGATCGGGCTCGGACGGGAGATCAGGCGTGCTGTTCACTCGGAGTCCTCCTTGCGGTGACCGGGAAGGCGCCGCGGCGGGCCTTCCAGACGATGCGGGCGATGAGAAGCGGGATGGTGACGATCAGGAACAGCTGCGGGCGGGTCAGCCCGAGCCAGGCGACGTCGTTGCCGCGGACGAACTCGACGAAGAAGCGGAAGATCCCGTACGCGGCGATGTAGAGGGTGAGGCTCTCGCCCGCGGCGATGTCGCGGTGCCGCAGCCAGAACCAGAGCAGGCAGAACGCGACGGCGTGGAAGACGATCTCGTACACGAAGCTCGGGTGCAGCGGGACACCGGCGGGCGACCCCACGCGGGCGGCCGCCGCCGGGTCGAGGACGATGCCCCAGCCGGTGCCGGTGGGCGATCCGGGGCGCTCGGTGAACAGGCAGCCGAAGCGCCCGATCGCCATCGCGATCGCCACGGCCGGGGCGAACAGGTCGCCGCTGCGCTCCCGGTATCCGACGATCTTCTTCGCCACGTGCACGCCCAGCCAGGCACCCACCAGCGCGCTCAGGATCGAGGCGTTGCCGTGGGTGAGCTGCGAGACGAGATCCCGGTTCTTCGTCAGGTCGATGTGCTGGGCCCAGGTGCCCAGGCGGCTCAGGATCGCGGCGCCCAGCAGCGCACCCAGCACGAGATACGCGATGCGGGGATCCGTCACGGCGCGCCGACGCCGCTCGATGAGGAAGACGATGCCCGCCGCGCCCAGCCCCAGCGCCACGAAGAAGCCGTGCGTCTCGAGCGGGGGCGCCCACGGCCCGAGCAGATCCTGCAGCGTCGGGAACATCAGAACCGCCCGATCCAGAACATCACCCAGAACGGCGTCGCGACGGCCGCGAGCACCGCGAGCACGCTCAGGTACGCGAGCACGAGCCGGGTGTCGCCGAGCTTGCACTTGGAGCGCAGCAGCCCCTGCCGGCGGGCGCGCGCGTACCCGGCGATCGCGATGAGCGCGAAGCCCAGCACCGCGATCGGCCCGAGCAGGCACGCGATGAGCGCCACGGTCGTGAACACGCACAGCCGCAGCGGATCGAAGGGCGGCGCCGGGGATCCGACCGTCTCGTCGTAGCGGTTCAGGCCGGCGAGGTCGAGCGGGGCGATGCCGGCGCCGATCGGTTCTCCGCTCTGCGCGGCGTGGAACGCAGTCGCTTCCGAGGTCTCGCCGGGGGAGCCGGCCGCGGTGGACCGGATCGACGGAGTCTCGGACTTCCGTCCCCGCCCATCGCCCCCCGCGACCATCGGCTCAGCGCCCTACCGTGAGCGGCAGCCGGGTGCGGCCGCCGGCATCGACGCCCGTCTCGGCGGCGCCCTCACCGGAGCCGTCGCCCGCGCGAAGGCCTGCGGATCCGGTCGCGGTCGAGATGCGCGTGCGCGACAGCGGCGCCCACGCCTGCACGGCGCAGAACGGGGCGCACTGGTGCGCGGCGGTCTCCTCGTTCGCGGTCGCGACGTGCACGCAGCACTGCGTGAGGCGCTCCTCGATCATCGTGTTGATGTCCATGAACGGCTTGACCGTGATGCGCTTGACGCGCTCGCCGAGGAACGCGCGAAGCCGCTTGTGCTGGCCGGGCAGGGCCGCCGTGGCGAGCTTGGTGAGCGTGCCGATGCCGAGGTCGCAGCCCGTGCAGATGTCCTTCCAGAGGGATCCGATCGACGGATGCGACAGTGACGACTGCTCGCTGAGCAGGTCGAGCAGCGACTGCTTCACCGACTCCTTGAGCTTCTGGTTGATGCCGCTGTCGGCGATCCGGTTGGCGATCAGATCCGGGTTGAGGTCGAGGAACTCCTTCAGCTTGTCGTGCCCGACGAGCTTGGTGAGGGAGTTCCAGGATCCGGAGTCGTCCTTGAGCAGATAGCCGACCGAGCAGCAGTGCGGGTGGCTGCAGGGCAGCGCGGTGAGGTCGTTCCAGGTGACCTCGCCGTCCGTCTGCGGTGCGAGCCGGGCCAGCACGCCCGTGTGCGTGAGGCGATCGTGCGGATCGATGCCCGCCGACCGGCCGGATCCGAACACCGGCTGGATCGTGACGCCGCCGACGTAGGGGGTCTCCATGGCGCGGCGGATCACCGCGCCGATCTCGCCGTCGTTGACGCCGAGGGCCGCGGTCATGGTCAGCGTGGTGAACACGCCGGCCTCGCTGAGCCGGGCGAGCGCGCGCTCCTTGAAGCGCCGGATGTCGGCGCCGCGGTGATAGGCCGACGCCTCGGCGCTCTCGCCGTCGTACTGCAGGTACACCTCGACCCGCTCGCGGTGCTTCTTGAGCGTCTCGACAAGGGCGTCGTCCTGTGCGATGCGCAGGCCGTTGGAGTTCAGCAGGATCCGCACGACCGGCCGGGCCACCAGGTGCTCGAGCAGCTGCTCCAGCCACGGGTACAGCGTGGGCTCGCCGCCGGAGAGCATGAGCACATCGATGCGGTCGTTCTCCCGCGCGAGGCGCGCGTCGACCGAGGCGAGCACCTCGGCGAGCGGGGCGATCGCGCTCGCGGCCGGGCTGGATTCGGCGAAGCACGTGGGACAGCGCAGGTTGCAGTGGTCGGTGAGGTCTTCGAGAAGGATGCAGGTGTGCTGGGTCTGCATCTCGGGCAGGCCGTCCTCGTACGCCGAGGGCACGGGCTTGAAGTTGCCGGCGAGGTCGGGCTCGTGCGCCTTCGTCGGCGCCGTCCACTGCTCCAGGTAGGTGAGGATCTCCGCCGACTCGTCGTACATGCTCCGCTGCAGCCCGTGATCGGGACAGCCGCGCTCCAGCCAGACCCGGTCGTCGCGCACGGCCAGCCAGCCGCTGAGCCGCCGGACGTCGGCGAGCGGGCGATCCGGATCCTCTTCGTGGCAGGTCGGGCAGAAGGCGTTGACGTAGCGATGGACGCGGTAGTCGCGCAGGGGCTGGCCCGACCCGGCGGGGCGGTGCGCTGACGCGGTGGAGGGCCGCCTCCCTGGGGAAGCGCCCCTCCGTGCGGTGAGGATCAGCGACGCTCAACGGCCTTCGCGACTGCGCCCGCTGCGAGCAGGGCCAGTCCGGCGAAGAGCAGGAACGGGTCGCAGAACCCGGTCTGCGCGAGAGCGCCGTTCCTCATGGTCGCGGCGCGCAGGCTGTGCGCCGCTCCGGTCAGTCCGTGCGCCACGTGGGACACGGCGTGCACCGTTCCGTTGCCGACGCCCGGGAGGGTTCCCCCGATGCCGGCGCCGGGGGTGCCGGTGCCCGGGGTGCCCGATCCGGTGCCGGAGCCCGGCGTGCCGACCCGGTGCCGGGCGTGCCGGTGCCGGGGGTACCCGGGGTACCCGGGGCTCCCGGAACGGTCGGCAGGCCCGGCAGCGAGCCGGTGATCCCGCCGATCGCGCCGGACAGCGTGCCCGCGACCCCCGCGACGACGCCGGAGAGCGTCGCCGGAAGGGATCCGGTGAGACCGTCGACGACGCCGGTGAGGTCGCCGACGGGCAGGGTGGGCAGGCCCGGGAAGGCGCCGCCGTTGCCCGGGGTGCCGGGGTTGCCGGTTCCCGGGAGTCCCGGGAGGTTCGGCAGGCCGGGCACGGTGGGCAGGCCGCCGGTCAGGTTGCCGATGGTCGGCAGCGTGATGGCGGCGTGTCCCGGCGTGGTGCCGGTCGTGGGCAGGGCTGCGTCGACGTAGACGTTGGTGGCGTCGGTGCCGATGCGGGCGGTGGTGCTCACTCCGTGGGGGCCGGCGGTGAGATCCCAGACGTCCTTGATGCCGAGGACGTTCAGGTTCTTGCCGACGTTGAGCCCGTCAGGGGTGGTGCCCGCGTGAATCGTGCCGACTCCAGGGATCGGAACCGTGATCACGCCCGGGGTTCCGCCGGTGCCGGGCAAGCCCGGGACGGACGGAATTCCCGGCAGACCGGGGAGCGACGGGACACCGGGGACGGTGGGCAGGCCGGGCAGGTGTCCGGTCAGTCCGCCGACGGTGTCGGTGACGTCGCCGACGGTGTCGCCGAGGTTCGGCACACCAGGGAGCGACGGGACGCCGGGAAGGCCCGGGAGGCCGCCGTCACCGGGGAGACCGGGGACGGACGGGACACCGGGGACGGACGGGACGCCCGGAAGGTGTCCGGTGAGTCCGCCGACGGTGTCGGTGACGTCGCCGATGGTGTCGCCGAGGTTCGGCAGGCCCGGCAGGGACGGCACACCCGGCAGGGACGGGACGCCCGGGAGACCAGGCAGGCCGCCGTCACCCGGGACACCCGGGACGGACGGGACGCCGGGAAGGCTGCCCGTGACGCCGTCGATCGTGTCTGATACCGGAAGCGGCGGCGTGCGTGACGCCGTCGACGGTGCCGCTGACGCCGTTCCCGGCCGCCTGGGCGACCGCGCCGACCGTGTCCGCAGCGCCACTGGCGGCAGCGTGCGTGACGTCGTCCACCGTGTTCGTCACACCGGTCGTGGCCGCCTCTGTGACGCCGCTGACGGTGTCGGCAGCCCCATCGGTCGCGGCCTCGGCGGCATCGACCACCGGGGTCGTGACGTCAGGGACGGACGGCACCGGCGGCAGTCCCGGACCCGTGCCGCCGTCCGGCGGAACGCTTCCGGTGACGGTGGACACGGTGTCGCCGACGAGATCGGTGACGTCCTGAGTGACCGCGGGAAGACCGCCGGTTCCTCCGCCGCCCTGCGACGGATCGCAGGCGCCGGCTACGAGGTTCGTGACGGTGTTGAGCGTGCTGCTGACGACGCTGCAGCCGCAGTCGGCGCCATTGGGTGGCGCCTCTGCGGCGTTCGCCGCCGTCGCGCCGGCGAGAGTGATCCCGCCCGCGATAAGCGTGCCCCAGAGAGCACGCTTGACGATGCGATTCATGTTCTCTTTCCTTCTGATCTGGGGAATGCGCGCATGCGCGATGACACGTGCCGTCGACGAGGACGGCCGTGCCCCGATCAGTCGGGAGAGGAGTCGTGGTCCGCGACCGGGGATGCCGGCAGGCGGTCGTCGCCTGCGGCTCCGGTGCGGACGGTCGGCAGACGGTCGTCCGCCGACAGGGAAGCGATGGTGCCGAGCAGCCGCAGGTCGGCTCCGCTGCCGCCGGTGGCGGAGCCGGTGCCGGGCGCAGCCGGTTCGAGACCCGGGGATCCGCCCGGCTGTTGTCCGGGCGCGGCGGGCGACGGAGACCCAGCGGGAGACGGCGACGCGACAGACGGGGAGAGCCGCGCGGTGTCGGCGAACCCGTCGAGCACGGGCACGTCGCGCAGAGCTGCGCCTGACGGTGTGGCTGCCGGAACGGGCGGCGAAACGGGGAGGACCGGGCCAGGCAGGCCGCCGGACGAGGCAGAGATCGTCGATCCGGCAGGAGGCGCGGAGACGGGGGGTACCAGGCCCGTCACATCCCGTGCGGTGTCGGCCACGGTGCTCACGGTGCCGTCGAGCGACTCCGCCAGCTGCGGGAGCGTCCCGGTCACCGCGTCGAGGGTCGGCGGCACGCTGTGCAGCACGGTGTCGACTGGTGCGAGCACCGGGGTGAGCGCCGGGGCGAGCGTGCTGGTGGTCGTGGCCACGGCATCGATCGCCGCATCCGCCGTCTGTCCGACGCCCTGCAGGACGGGGACGGCCGCATCCACGACGGGAGCCACCAGCGGCGCCGCGGGCAGTGCGATCTCAGCGGGCGCCGGGCTCGCGTCCGCGACGGGCGCTGCCGTGACCACGTCGGCGACGGGCGCGGGAAGCACCTGGGTGACGGTGTCCTGTACCGCGGACACCGTGTTCTGCACCGTGGCCGGGGCTTCGGCGACCGTGGCC
This sequence comes from Microbacterium xylanilyticum, assembly GCF_054654695.1. Taxonomy (NCBI): domain Bacteria; kingdom Bacillati; phylum Actinomycetota; class Actinomycetes; order Micrococcales; family Microbacteriaceae; genus Microbacterium; species Microbacterium xylanilyticum. Next base: position 3,823,831 of record NZ_BAAIEN010000002.1, on the reverse strand, counting down.
TGGACCGCACCGACCGTGCTCTGCAGTGTGCCGAGGAGGCTCGGCGGCGGCGGAGTCTCAGCGGCCTGCGCGGATCCGGATCCGAAAGCGATCGACAGCGCCACCCAGCCGAGGGCGAGGAATCCGCCCGCGACCGCAGCGGGGGACGAATCCCCGTAGCGACCGCGCGCGACCCCGCATGAATACCCCCCGATATATCGCTGTTACCGCACAAGGTGTTCCTGTGGGGCCGCTGTGTCCAGACATATTTTCTGATGTGTCATGGCGGCGTCATCCGCGGGGCCGCTTCCTGCCGGTCGACCCCGAGCGGCCCGCACTGACGTAGCGTTGATACGTGAGTTCTCCCGCCCTCGATGTGGCCGCCGTCCGTGCGGACTTCCCCCTGCTCGCCGAGTCCGTGAACGGGTCGCCCCTGGCGTACCTCGACTCCGCCGCGACGAGCCAGAAGCCGCGCGTCGTGCTGGATGCCGAGCGCGAATTCCTGGAGCGCTCCAACGCGGCCGTGCACCGAGGTGCGCACACGCTCGCCGCCGAGGCGACCGAGCTCTACGAGGACGCCCGCGCTGCCGTCGCCGCTTTCGTCGGCGCGCACCAGGAAGACCTGGTCTGGACCCACGGCGCGACCGAGGGGCTCAACCTCGTCGCGTACGCGATCGGCAACGCCACCGCCGGCCGCGGAGCTCCGGAGAGCGCCCCCTTCGCCCTGCAGCCCGGCGACGAGCTCGTCGTGACGGAGGCCGAGCACCACGCGAACATCGTCCCGTGGCAGGAGCTCGCGGCCCGCACCGGCGCCGTGCTGCGCGTGATCCGGATCCGCGACGACGGCACCCTCGATCTCGATCACGCCGCCGAGGTCATCGGACCCTGCACGCGCGTGGTCGCCTTCACGCACGTCTCCAACGTGCTCGGCATCGTCAACCCGGTCGCGGAGCTCGTGGCCCTCGCCCAGGGCGTCGGGGCGCTCACCGTGCTCGACGCCTGTCAGTCGGCCCCGCACCTGCCGCTCGATCTGCCTGCTCTCGGCGTCGACCTCGCCGTCTTCTCCGGCCACAAGATGCAGGGACCCTACGGCATCGGCGGACTCTACGGCCGCCGTGAGGTGCTGACCGCGCTGCCGCCGTTCCTCACCGGCGGCTCGATGATCACCCGCGTCACGTTCGAGCGCACCGAGTTCCTGCCGCCGCCGCAGCGCTTCGAGGCGGGCACCCAGCCGGTGTCCCAGGCCATCGCGCTCGCCGCCGCGGTCCGCTACCTCGACGGACTCGGCATGGACGCGGTGCACGCGCACGAGAAGGAGCTCGAACGCCGGATCCGCGAGGGTCTCGCCGCGATCGACGGGGTGCGCCTGCTCGGCGCGGCCGACGGGGCCGAGCGTGTGGCGCTGCAGGCCTTCGTCGTCGACGGGGTGCACGCGCACGACGTCGGGCAGTTCCTCGACTCCCGCGGCGTCGCGGTCCGTGTGGGGCATCACTGCGCCGAGCCGGTGCACGCGCGCCTCGGGGTCACCGCCTCCGTCCGCGCGTCGGCGGCGCTGTACAACACGGCCGACGAGGTCGACCGGATGCTCGACGCCGTCTCCGGCGTGCGGGCCTTCTTCGGCGTCGCCGGATCCCCGGCAGCGCAGGAGGTGCGGGCATGAGCGGCCTCGAGGACCTCTACCAGGAGCTGATCCTGGATCACTCCAAGCGCCCGCACGGCAAGGGCCTGCTCGGCGCCGAGGACGACCCGCACACCGCGGAGTCGCACCAGCGCAACCCGATCTGCGGCGACGAGATCACCCTGCGCGCGCACGTCTCCGACGAGGGCGACCGCATCGCCGCGGTGAGCTGGGAGGGATCCGGCTGCTCCATCTCGCAGGCGTCGGCGTCGATGCTCACGGAACTGGTGGTCGGCAAGAGCCGCACCGAGGCCGGCGAGCTCATCGACGGTTTCCGCGAGGCGCTGCGCTCGCGCGGTGCGATGGAGCTGGACGAGGACGTGTACGGCGACGCCGCAGCACTGACCGGTGTCAGTCGCTACGTGGCCCGCGTGAAGTGCGCGATGCTCGCCTGGGTCGCCCTGGAGGACGCGCTGCTGCGCGCCTGAGCGGGCTCCGGCCGGCGACGGTGACGTGGTCTGCGACGGCCCCGATTCCGGATCCGGATCGCGATGGGGTATCTTGACAGCGTGACCCTGACCTGTCGTTGTTCTCTCTGAGCGCGTTCTGCGCATCTCCGACGACCACAGACAGCCCCGCGCCTCCGCGCGATCACCGTTCAGGACCTCTCCCGTGCGCTACTCCAGCCACGTCGCCGATCTCGTCGGCTCGACGCCCCTCGTCCGTCTCTCCTCCGTCACCGGTGCCACCGCCGACCGTCCCGCGATCCGCGCGACCGTGCTCGCCAAGGTCGAGTACTTCAACCCCGGCGGCTCCGCGAAGGATCGCATCGCCCGGTCGATCATCGACGCCGCCGAACGCGACGGGCTCCTCCGTCCGGGCGGCACGATCGTCGAGGCGACCAGCGGGAACACCGGCGTCGGCCTCGCGCTGATCGCCCTGCAGCGCGGCTACCGCATGGTGTTCGTCGTGCCCGACAAGTTCGATGGCCCGAAGGTCGCCACGCTGCGCGCCTTCGGGGCCGAGGTCGTCGTCACGCCCACGTCGGTGCCGCCCGAGCACCCTGAGTCGTACTACTCGGTCGCCGCGCGCCTCGCCCGGGAGATCCCCGGTGCATTCAACCCCAACCAGTTCGCGAACCAGAACGGCCCGCTCGGGCACTACGAGTCCACCGGACCGGAGATCTGGGCCGACACGGACGGGCGCGTCACGCACTTCGTCGCCGGCATCGGCACGGGCGGCACGATCAGCGGCACCGGACGCTACCTCAAGGAGGTCAGCAAGGGCCGGGTGCGCGTGATCGGCGCGGATCCGGAGGGATCGCTCTACTCCGGCGGTCCGGTGCACTCCTACCTCGTCGAAGGCGTAGGGGAGGACTTCCTGCCGGACACGTTCGACGGATCCGTCGTCGACGGGTACGAGCGCGTCTCGGACGCGGAGTCGTTCGCGATGACGCGCCGGCTCGCACGCGAGGAGGGCCTCCTGGTCGGCGGATCCAGCGGCATGGCCGTCGTCGCCGCCCTCCGGATCGCGCAGGATCTGGGTGAGCACGACGTGGTCGTCGTGCTCCTGCCCGACCACGGACGCGGCTACCTGGACAAGCTCTACGACGACGAATGGATGACCGGGCACGGGTTCGCCGTGGCGGCCCCCGAGCCACGCCCGGTCCCTGAGCTTGTCGAAGGGCCCGGATCCGCGGGCCGGACGCTTCGACAAGCTCAGCGACCGGCAGATTCCGAACCGCAGCCGCTGCCGACACGACCGACCGACCCGAAGGGATCCGAGATGACCATCGAGACCGACAAGACCGCCACCGCCGCCATCCACGCCGGCCAGGCCGCAGACCCGTACACGGGGGCAGTGATCCCGCCGCTGCACCTGTCCACCACCTTCGTGCAGGACGGCATCGGCGGTCTCCGTCAGGGCTACGAGTACGGCCGCAGCGGCAACCCGACGCGGGACGCGCTGCAGCAGCAGCTCGCCGCGCTCGAGGGCGGCACCCACGCGTACTCCTTCGCCTCCGGGCTCGCCGCGGAGGACACCCTGCTGCGCGCGATCCTGCAGCCCGGGGACCACGTGCTGCTCGGCAACGACGTGTACGGGGGCACGTTCCGGCTCATCTCCCGTGTGCTGGGCGGGTGGGGCGTGACGGTGCAGGTGGTCGACATGAGCGACACCGATGCCGTACGGGCGGCGGTCGCGGCCAAGGCGCCGCGCGTGCTCTGGGTCGAGACGCCCTCGAACCCGCTGCTGCGGATCTCCGACATCGCGGCGCTCACCGAGATCGGCCACGTGGCGGGATCCGTGGTCGTGGTAGACAACACCTTCGCCACGCCCGCGCTGCAGCGCCCGCTCTCGCTCGGCGCCGATGTGGTCGTGCACTCCACGACCAAGTACCTCGGCGGCCACTCCGACGTCGTCGGCGGCGCGGTGGTGCTGAAGGATGCGGAGCTCGCCGAGAAGGTCGGCTTCCTGCAGTTCGCCGTGGGGGCCGTGTCCGGGCCGTTCGACGCCTGGCTCACCACCCGCGGCATCAAGACCCTGCCCGTGCGGATGCGCCAGCACAACGCGAACGCCAAGGCCGTCGCGGAGTTCCTCGTCACGCACCCGCGTGTGGCGCGCGTGTACTACCCGGGCCTTCCCGAGCACCCCGGCCACGAGCTCGCCGCACAGCAGATGTCCGGCTTCGGCGGCATCGTCTCGGTCGCCCTGGAGTCGGGGGAGGCCGCTCGCCGCTTCGCCGAGTCGACCCGCGTGTTCCAGCTCGCCGAGTCGCTCGGCGGCGTGGAGTCGCTGGTCAACTACCCCGACGCGATGACCCACGCGTCCGTGCGCGGCACCGAGGCCGCCGTGCCCGTCGAGGTCGTGCGGCTCTCCGTGGGCCTCGAGGACCCGGCGGATCTGCTCGCCGACCTGGAGCAGGCGCTACGGGCCTGACTCGGATGCGGCGAGCGTCGGCACCGCCTGCCGCGGCTTCGAGGAGGCCGTAGCCTGGGCGTCATGACGGACATCGCCTGGTCGGACGGACACTGGACCCACGTCCCCGCGGCGCTCGCCGAGGAGGACGGCGACCTCGTCGTCACCGCGGTCGAGGGCAGCGACGCGTGGCGGTCCACGTCGTACGGCTTCGTGCACGACAGCGAGCACGCGCTGCTCACGCCGTTCGCCGTCGGCACCGCCGTGGAGGTGGAGTTCACCGCGGCGTTCTCGGAGCAGTTCGATCAGGCCGGCGTCTTCGTGCGCGCGTCGGCCGAACGCTGGGTCAAGGCCGGTGTCGAGTTCGCCGACGGTCGCCCGCAGGTCGGCGCGGTCGTCACCGACGGCATGTCGGACTGGTCGCTCGCCCCGGTGCCCGAATGGGCGGACCGCCGGATCCTGGTGCGGGTGAGCCGCGGCGACGACGCGCTCACCGTGCGCGCCGGGGTCGCCGGCGCGCCGCTGCAGCTCGTACGCGTGCTGCCCTTCCCCGCCGGGATCGCCGCCGAGGCCGGGCCGTTCGTGTGCGCCCCGACCCGGGCCGGTCTGGCCGTGCGCATCCACGCCTGGCGGTCGGTGGCCGCGGACGCCGCCTTGCACTGACCCGTCCCGGTTCCGTCTGGCGTGTTCGGGGAAGCCGCTGCACGCGTGCGGGAATACCCCTAGGGGGTATATGGTTGTCGATATCGGATACCCGCATGGGGTATCGGACGAAGGAGACGACATGAGCACCACCGAGTACCAGGTGACCGGCATGAGCTGCGGGCACTGCGAGATGTCCGTGCGCCGGGAGGTCGGCAGGATCGCCGGCGTCGAGAACATCGAAGTGAGCGCCGCCGACGGCTCGCTGGTCATCACGGCGAGCACTCCGGTCGACGACGCGAGCGTCATCGCCGCCGTGGACGAGGCGGGCTACCGGGCGGTCCGAGCCTGATGAACACGGCGGGACGACTGGGTCTGTACGGCGCTGGGCTGGCGGCGGCGTTCGCCGTGGCGTTCGGCGTCGCGGCGCTCGTCGCCCCGCACGGCGCGGCACCGCAGTCCGCGCAGCAGGAGGAGAAGGGCATGAACGGGCACGACATGCACGGGCACAGCACCACGGCACCGGAGTCCACCGGCCACGGCGGGCACGGCGACGGCGCGACCGAGGCGATCTCCGGGGTCTCGCTCTCCGCGGGCGGGTTCACCCTGACGCCCGTGTCCGCGCCGCGCGCGGCAGGAGAGGCCGGTGAGCTGAGCTTCCGGATCCTGGACGGGGACGGATCCCCGGTCACGGCGTACACGCCGCAGCACGAGAAGGAGCTGCATCTCATCGTCGTCCGCGGCGACGGCGCGGAGTTCCGGCACGTGCACCCGGTCCTCGACCGGGCCACGGGGACGTGGAGTCTGCCGTGGACCTGGGACGCGGCCGGCTCGTACCGGGTGTTCACCGACTTCGCCGCCTCGGGCGCGGATCCGGTGACCCTCACCCGCACGGTCGACGTGGCGGGGTCGTTCGCGCCGGCCGCCCCGGCGACGACCGCCGAGACCACCGTGGACGGGTTCGACGCCCGGATCAGCGGCGACCTCGTGCCGGGCTCCGGCTCGGAGCTCACCGTCACGATCAGCCGCGACGGCGCGCCCGTCACGACGCTGCAGCCGTACCTCGGCGCGTTCGGGCACCTCGTCGCGCTGCGCGAGGGCGACCTGGCCTATCTGCACGTGCACCCCGAGGGGGAAGCCCCTGCCGCCGGCGCGCTCTCGGGGCCGGACGTCCGCTTCGCCGCGCACGTGCCGACGGCCGGCCGCTACCTGCTCTACTTCGACTTCCAGGTCGATGGATCCGTGCACACCGCGGCCTTCGTCCTGGACGCGAAGGCGCCGCACGCGCACTGATCGGATCCGCCCCCGAGGGCGGACCGACAACCGAAACGGAAGGAGACGCACCCATGACCGCGAACAGCGTGGAGCTCGAGATCGGCGGGATGACCTGCGCCTCCTGCGCGAACCGCATCGAGAAGACGCTCAACCGGATCGACGGCGTGACGGCGACCGTGAACTACGCGACCGAGAAGGCCCGCATCGACCTCCCGGACGGCCTCGACCCGGCGGTGCTCATCGCCCAGGTCGAGGACATCGGGTACACCGCGGCGCTGCCGGCACCCGCGGAGCCCGCCGCGGCGGACGCCGCAGAGGAGGGGGATGACCCCGAGCTGCGCGCCCTGCGCACGCGGCTCCTCGTCAGCGCGATCCTGACCGTCCCGGTCGTCGCGATGGCGATGATCCCCGCGCTGCAGTTCACGTACTGGCAGTGGGCGTCCCTCGCTCTCGCCGCACCCGTGATCGTGTGGGGCGCATGGCCGTTCCACCGCGCCGCATGGCTGAACCTGCGTCACGGCGCGGCCACGATGGACACGCTCATCTCCATGGGCACGCTGGCCGCGTTCGGGTGGTCGCTGTACGCGCTGTTCCTGGGCACCGCGGGCGTGCCCGGCATGCGGCACGAGTTCACGCTGCTGCCGGAGAGCTGGGCGCTGCGGGCGGGCGACGGCACGGGCAGCATCTACCTCGAGGTGGGCGCCGGCGTGACGGTGTTCATCCTCGCCGGCCGCTACTTCGAGAAGCGATCCAAGCGGCGGGCCGGAGCAGCGCTGCGCGCACTGCTCGAGCTCGGCGCGAAGGACGTCGCGGTGCTGCGGCCCGCGCCCGGCCGGGAAGGCGACGGATCGGCCGGCGACGGATCCACGACGGATGGATCCGGGACCCAGGAGGTCCGGATCCCGATCTCGCAGCTCGCCGCCGGCGACGCGTTCGTCGTGCGGCCCGGCGAGAAGATCGCCGCGGACGGCGTGGTCGTCTCCGGGACGTCGGCGGTCGACGCGTCCATGCTCACCGGCGAGTCGGTTCCCGTCGAGGTCGGTCCCGGCGACGCCGTCGCGGGAGCGACCGTGAACGCGGGCGGGCGGCTCATCGTCCGTGCCACGCGGGTGGGCTCCGACACGCAGCTCGCGCAGATGGCACGCCTCGTCGAGGAGGCCCAGACCGGCAAGGCCGAGGTTCAGCGCCTCGCCGACCGCATCTCCGGCGTCTTCGTGCCGATCGTGATCGCGATCGCGGTGGCGACCCTCGGGGCCTGGCTGGGCGCCGGGTTCCCCGCGACCGCCGCGTTCACCGCCGCCGTCACCGTGCTCGTGATCGCGTGCCCGTGCGCGCTGGGCCTGGCCACGCCGACCGCTCTGCTCGTCGGCACAGGCCGGGGCGCGCAGAAGGGCATCCTCATCAAGGGCCCCGAGGTGCTGGAGTCCACCCGCAAGGTCGACACGATCGTGCTCGACAAGACCGGGACCGTGACGAGCGGCCGCATGGAGGTCACCGACGTCGTTGCTGAGGACGGCACGGATCCGGCGGAGCTGCTGCGCCTGGCCGGCGCGCTCGAGCACGCGTCCGAGCACCCGATCGCGCAGGCCGTGGCCCGTGCGGCCGTCCTGGCGGCCCGGGTTCCGGAGCGCCCTTCGTCTCATCGCTTCGCTCCTCGCTCAGGGACCGCTGCGCGAGACGAAGGGGCGCCGGTCGAGTCGTTCCAGAGCATCGCCGGCCGCGGCGTGCAGGGCGTGGTCGAGGGCCACACGGTGCTCGTGGGCCGCGCGGCGCTGCTCGCCGACTGGGCGCAGCACCTGAGCCCGCGGGTCGCGGCGGCGAAGGCCGAGGCGGAGGCGGGCGGCAAGACCGTCGTCGCCGTGGGATGGGACGGATCCGCGCGCGGCATCATCGTGATCGCCGACACCGTCAAGCCCACGAGCGCCGAGGCGGTCGCCGAGCTGAAGCGGCTCGGGCTCACGCCGATCCTGCTCACGGGCGACAACGAGGCCGTCGCCCGCCGGATCGCCGCCGAGGTCGGGATCGACGAGGTCTACGCGGAGGTGCTGCCGCAGGACAAGGCCGACGTGGTGGCGCGGCTCCAGGGCGAAGGGCGCGTCGTCGCGATGGTCGGCGACGGCGTCAACGACGCCCCCGCGCTCGCCGCAGCCGACCTGGGCATGGCCATGGGCACCGGCACCGACGTCGCGATCGAGGCGAGCGACATCACCCTGGTGCGCGGCGACCTGCGCACCGCGGCGGACGCGATCCGGCTCTCCCGCCGCACGCTCGGCACGATCAAGGGCAACCTGTTCTGGGCCTTCGCGTACAACGTCGCGGCGATCCCGGTCGCCGCCCTCGGGCTGCTGAACCCCATGCTCGCCGGGGCGGCGATGGCGTTCTCGAGCGTGTTCGTGGTCGGCAACAGCCTGCGCCTGCGCCGGTTCCGCTGACCCCGCGGAGGAGGATCCGGCAGGCGGATCCGCGAGGGAATCCTGAATCCCCTATCGCTTCTCCGAATCGATTCGATACCATGGAACAAGGCCCGCCGTGACCGATCACGGTGGGCCTTGTTCCGTCCCCCGCCATCCCCCGCCGAAGAGTCCCCGCATGGCCGTACCCCTCACCACTGGCCGCCCCTGGCGCGTCATCCTCGCGTTCGCCGTCCCCCTGCTGATCGGCAACGTCGTGCAGCAGCTGTACCAGTTCGCCGATGCGATCGTGGTCGGCCGTCACCTCGGCGTGGAATCGCTCGCCGCCGTCGGCGCGACCGGCAGCCTCATCTTCCTGCTCATCGGCTTCGCCTGGGGCCTCAGCAGCGGTTTCGCGATCCCGACCGCGCAGGCGTTCGGCGCCGGCGACCACGCGGCGGTGCGCCGCTCGGTCGCCACCGGCACCCTGCTCACGGCCGTGACCAGCATCATCATCTCGATCGGCGCGCCGCTCGTCACGGAGCCGCTGCTCGCTCTGCTGCAGACGCCGCGGGTGCTCATGCCGGAGGCGACGGCGTTCACGCAGGTCACCTTCATCGGCGGCAGCACGATCATGTTCTTCAACTACCTCTCGGCGGTGATCCGCGCGATCGGAGACTCCCGCACGCCGCTGGTGTTCCTCACCGTGTCCTGCGCCCTGAACATCGTGCTCGTCATCGTCATGGTCGGCACATTCGAATGGGGCGTCGCGGGCGCCGCCTGGGCCACGGTCGTCGCGCAGGGCGTCTCCGTCGTGCTGTGCCTCGTGTACGTGTGGCGCAGGCTCCCCGTGCTGCACGTGCACCGCGCCGACTGGCGGGTGAGCCGCGCCGACCTCGCCGAGCACCTCCGCCTCGGCCTTCCGATGGGCTTCCAGGCCTCGATCATCGCGATCGGCACGATCACCGTGCAGGTGGCCCTGAACGTGCTCGGCGCCGACGCCGTCGCCGCCTACACCACGGCGTCGCGCGTGGACAGCATCGCGGTGGCGTTCCTCTCCTCGCTCGGGCTCGCCGCGTCGATGTACGCGGCGCAGAACCTGGGCGGACGCCGGCCCGACCGGATCCGCCGCGGCGTCTCCGAGGCGATCTGGATGGCCGTCATCACCGCGGTCGTGCTCGGCGCGCTGCTGGTGCTGTTCGGATCCGCGATGGTGCGCGTGTTCATCGGATCCGGATCCGACGAGGTGGTCGCCCTCGCCGCGCTCATGCTGCTCATCAACGGGCTCAGCTACACGGCGCTCGGCGTGCTGTTCGTGCTGCGCGGCGTGCTGCAGGGGCTCGGGCACACCCTCATCCCGACCATCACCGGCGTCATCGAGCTCGTCATGCGCGTGGCCGCCGCGGTCGTGCTCGGCGCCCTCATCGGCTTCCCGGGCGTGGTGCTCAGCAACCCGCTGGCGTGGCTGGGCGCCGTCGCGCTGCTCATCCCGGCGTACGTGAAGGCGCATCGCGAGCTCGGGCGCATGCCCGTGGATCCGCTCCAGGTCACCCCGACGACGGCGATCCCCGTCGTCGGCCCGAGCGACGGCTCCATGGTGGTCGACGCCGTCATCACCGCCCCCGTGCCGGTGGTGAAGAACCGGCTGCGGCTCAAGGTCGGGCGCCGCTGACGGCCGTGCGCGGCTGCGGCAGGTGCCGCTCCGCGGGGCGGATCTTCCCCCGGCGCTTGCGGGGGAGACCCCCCGGCCTCCACCCTGGAGGAGTCCGGGGGGATCATCGACGTGCGAGGAGCTCTCCCTCATGACCCAGCGGATCGTCCCGAACATCTGGTGCGACGGCGACGCCGAGGAGGCGGGCGCGTTCTACGCCTCGGTGTTCGAGCGCGCCACGTCGCGGGTGGTCGCGCGATATCCGCAGGAAGGGCTGCTCGAGTTCCAGCGTCCTCTCGCCGGTCAGCCGCTCACGGTGGAGGTGTCGATCGACGGCTTCCGGATCACGCTCATCAACGCCGGGCCCGAGTTCGCCCCCAATCCGGCGCTCTCCTTCCTGGTGAGCGTGGATCCGCGTCGCTTCGCCGACGCGGATGCCGCGCGCGCCTGGATCAACCGCACCTGGACCGCGCTCGGCGAGGACGGCCTCGTGGTGATGGACATCGGCGAGTACCTGTTCAGCGGCCTGTACGGCTGGGTCGAGGATCGCTACGGGGTGAGCTGGCAGCTGAAGCTGATGGACCGCGACGCCGAGCCGGCGCCCCCGATCACTCCGATGCTGGTGTTCGGCGGACGCGTGCGGAACAGGTCGGAGGAGGCGATCGCGCTGTACGGCGAGCTGCTGCCGCCGTCGGGGATCACCCGCCAGGTGCAGTATCCGGTGACCGAGCCCCCGCACGTCACGGAGCCGATCGTGTACTCGGAGTTCCTGCTCGCCGGCCAGCGCTTCGCGGCCTTCGATTCCCCTGTCGACAGGGACTTCACGTTCACACCGGGGCTGTCCCTGCAGATCGACTGCGACGGACAGGACGAGATCGACCGGATCTGGGCGGCGCTGAGCGCCGTGCCGGCGGCCGAGCAGTGCGGCTGGCTCGTCGACCGCTTCGGAGTGAGCTGGCAGGTCGTGCCGGCGAATCTGGGTGCGCTGATGCAGCGGCCGAACGCCTACGAGCACCTCATGGGCATGAAGAAGATCGTCATCGCCGACCTCTGATCTTCTGCCTGTTGCCGACCCGGATCCTGAATCTGCTCATGTCGCAGTGACTCATCCGTCCAGGTCGCGATAACTGCGCTTCCCGGCGCCCGGAACAGCAGAAATCGCGACCTGAATGGATCCAGCTCGACGGGGTCAGCGCACCGCGAGGAAGCCCAGCACCGCGCTCGCGACGGCCAGCACGGCGAGGACGATCGCCGGGGCCGCCGGCTCCTTGCGACGCAGGTGCACGACGACGGCACCGAGCATGATGATCGCGAGCCCGGTGCCGGCAAGCGGGGTGAGGATCGGGGCGATCCCGGTCGCGAGCGGCAGGATGAGGCCGATCGCGCCGACGACCTCGAGGGCGGCGATCGCCTTGATCGAGCCTGCCGAGAAGTCGTCGGTCCACGCCATCCCGCGTTCGGCGAGCACCGGCTTCGGCGTGAACAGCTTCATCCCTCCGGCGCCCAGCAGGGCGAGGGTGAGCAACGCGTTGATGATCCAGAGGGCGATCAGCATGAGGTTCTCCTTGTTATCGATCGTCACCTTGTTACGATCAGTAAGTAAAGGATGGAGCATCGTGGAGACCCGTACAAAAGGCACATCGGTGTCACCGGCGCACAGCGGCGGAACCGTGACCGACCCGGCGCTCGCCGCCCCCGTGGACCTCTCCGAGTACGAGCGCTCGTGCGAGGGGCAACCTGGCGGCCCCGAGGTCGGGCGCATGATCCGGGACGTCCTCGACCGTGTCGGCGACAAGTGGTCGCTGCTCGTGGTCGCCACGCTGGGCGACGACGTGATGCGGTTCAGCGACCTGCTCCGGCACATCCCCGGCATCTCCCAGCGCATGCTGACCCTGACGCTGCGCCAGCTGGAGCGCGACGGGCTCGTGATCCGCACCGCCTACGCGGAGGTCCCGCCGCGGGTGGAGTATCGGCTCACCGCGCTCGGCAGCACGTTCGTCGAGATCGCGCACACGATCGCGCAGTGGGCGATCGCCAACCACGCGACGATCGAGCAGTCCCGCGCCGACTACGACGCACGCTGAGTCGCGACGTCACGCCCGTAGGACGGGCTTCTGTGATCGTCGACTTCTGAGCTGTTCCCGCAGGTTCCGGAACCGGCCGTCAGCGGTGGTCGCGGTCGTGGTGCTGGCCGGTCTCGTCGCCGGCCGCGACGCGCTCGGCCTCGCGGGCGCGCAGGTCGACCCGGCGGATCTTGCCCGAGATCGTCTTCGGCAGCTCCGGCACGAACTCGATGATCCTCACCCACAGGTGCGGGGAGAGCTGGCCGCGCGCGTGGGCGAAGATCGATCCGGCCGTCGCGACGAGATCCTCGTGCGCCGACGCGGTGAGGCAGACGTACGCCTTCGGCACCGCGAGGCGGGTGGGATCCGGGCTCGGCACGACCGCCGCCTCCATCACGTCCGGGTGCTCGAGCAGGACCGACTCGAGCTCGAACGGCGAGATCTTGTAGTCGGAGGCCTTGAACACGTCATCCGCCCGGCCCACGTAGGTGAGGTACCCCTCGGCGTCGCGGGTGGCGATGTCGCCGGTGTGGTGGAAGCCGCCCTCGCGGGAGCGCGCGGTCGCCTCCGGATCCGCGTAGTAGCCGGCCATGAGCCCCAGCGGGCGCTCGGCGAGGTCGAGGCAGATCTCGCCCTCCGCCTCGCCGTCGGCATCCCCCTCGACCCGTGCGCCCGTGACCGGATCCACCAGCACGACCGGATAGCCCGGCAGCGGGCGGCCCATGGATCCGTCCTTCACCACCTGCCCCGGGGAGTTGCCCACGCAGGCCGTCATCTCGGTCTGGCCGAAGCCGTCGCGGATCGTGCCGCCCCAGGCCTCGCGCACGCGGCCGATCACCTCGGGGTTGAGCGGCTCACCGGCGCCCACGAGCTCGCGCGGCGGGTGCGCGAGGCGGCCGAGGTCGGCCTGGATGAGCATCCGCCAGACAGTCGGCGGCGCGCAGAACGTGGTGACGTGGTGCCGCTCCATGACCTCCATGAGGGCGTTCGCGTCGAACCGGTCGTAGTTGTAGACGAACACCGTGGCCTCGGCGAGGAACGGCGAGTAGAAGCTCGACCAGGCGTGCTTCGCCCACCCCGGCGAGGAGATGTTCAGGTGCACGTCGCCCTCGCGCACCCCGAGCCACCACATCGTGGACAGGTGCCCGACCGGATACGACACATGCGTGTGCTGCACGAGCTTCGGGCGGCTCGTGGTGCCGGAGGTGAAATACAGCAGGCTGGTGTCGCCGGCCGGGGTGGGCCCGTCGGGCTCGAAGGCCTCGGCGGCGCCGTTCGACGCCGAGAAGTCGTGCCAGCCGTCGGACGCCGCGCCGCCCGGGACGTCGGGCACGGCGATGCGCACGAGGTCCGACGGCAGATCGGCGACGCGGTCGGAGAGGGATCCGAGCGTCACGATGCCGCGCGCCTCGCCCTTCTCGGCGCGGTACGCCAGGTCGGCGGGGGAGAGCAGCGTCGACGTCGGGATCGCGACCGCGCCGATCTTGGTGAGGCCGAGCATCGTCTCCCACAGGTCGATCGTGTTGCCGAGCATCACGATCACGTGGTCGCCGCGGCGGATCCCGAGCTCCTGCAGCCAGTTCGCCACCTGGTTCGAGCGGCGTGCCAGCTCGCCGTAGGTCCAGCTGCGGCTGGACAGGTCGGCGGAGACGATCTGCACCGCGGGCCGGTTCGGGGTCTCGCCGGCCACCACGTCGAACCACTCCAGCGCGAAGTTGAACTCGCGCAGCGCCGGCCAGCGGAACGTGGCGCGGGCGCCGGCGTAGTCGGTGGCGTGGGCGAGCAGCAGATCGCGGGCGGAGCGGATCGCGGCGGTCGCCGCGGTGGCGGAACGAGGCTCGGTCATGGAGCCATCCTCGCGCCGATCCCGCGGATCCGCGAGACTCCGTTTCCTGGGTGAGAACACACGCCTGGCGTGGAGTCCCACTCCGGAATGAGAGTCTCGCGGAACCGGGTGGTCCGCCGGCAAGAGGGCGTGCTCGATACGCTGGATCCGTCCCCCGCATCCTTCCCGAACGGAGACCCGCATGAGCGCGCCCGAGACCCCGCTGTTCGTCGAGATCGGCAATGTGCCCCGCGACTACGCCTGGGGACGCGTCGACGGCGTGGCCGGCGTGCTGGGCACGGCGGGCAGCGGCGGCCCCGAGGCGGAGCTGTGGCTCGGCGCGCACCCGGGATCCCCGGCCCGCGCGACCGGCGACGCACCGTGGGCGACGCTCCTGGACTGGGAGCGCGAGAACGGCGCCCGGCTGCCGTTCCTCCTGAAGATCCTCGTCTCCGGCGGGCCGCTGTCGCTGCAGGCCCACCCCACCACCGCGCAGGCGCAGGCCGGGTTCGCCGACGAGAACGCGCGGGGCATCCCGCTGGAGGCGGCGCACCGCAACTACAAGGACCCGTACGCCAAGCCCGAGCTCATCGTCGCCCTGGAGGACGGCTTCGAGGCGCTGTGCGGCTTCCGCCCGGTCGCCGACACCCTCGCCGACGTCGACGTCCTCGCGGCGCGCGCCGGATCCGATGCCCTCGCCCCCTGGCGCGCGGAGCTGGCCGGGCCCGACGGCCTGCGCGCGGGCTTCGCCTGGCTGCTGGGCGGCGGCGCCGAGGTCGACCTCGCCGTGGCGGCGCTCGTGGCCGCGGCCGCGGGCGACGACCGCTTCGAGCTCGTCACGCGCCTCGCCGAGGCGTACCCCGGCGACCCGGGCATCGCGGTCGCCCTGATGCTGCACCACATCACGCTCGCCGCGGGGGAGTCGCTGTGGCTGCCCGCTGGCAACATCCACGCCTACCTGCGAGGCGCGGGCGTGGAGCTCATGGGGCCGAGCGACAACGTGCTGCGCGGCGGACTCACGCCCAAGCACGTCGACGTCGCCGAGCTGAAGCGGGTGCTGACCTTCTCCGCGTCGGACGACGACCGCCTCGTGCCCGTCGAGCTCGCCGAGAACGTGCGCAGCTACCGGCCCCGCATCCACGCGTCCGGCGCCGACGTGCCGTTCGAGCTGCTCGCCGTCACCGGCGACGCCTCGCTCGAGCTGGCCGGCCCCTCGATCGCGATCGCGACGGACGGATCCTTCACGCTCGCCGGCGACGGCGCGACTGCGGCGGTGCCGCGCGGTGCTGCGGTCTTCATCAGCCGTGCCGCCGCAGTGCAGGCGACCGGATCCGGCCGGCTCTGGGTCGCCACCGCCGTGTCGCTGTGAACCGCACCGCCGCCCGCCGTGTGCTCGGGCTGTCGGTGCCGGAGTGGGCGCTCGTCGGCATCACGATGATCTGGGGCGCCACCTTCCTCGTGGTGCACACCGCGATGCAGCACTCCGGGCCGTGGTTCTTCGTGGGCTTCCGCTTCCTCGCCGCCGGGATCTTCGCCGCCGCGATCTTCTGGCGGTCGCTGCACGGCATGACCTGGCGCGAGCTCGGCGCCGGCGCCGCGATCGGCGCCGCGATCTACAGCGGCTACGGGCTGCAGACCGCCGGCCTGCAGACGATCGACTCCTCCACCAGCGCGTTCATGACGGCGTTCTACGTGCCGCTCGTGCCGCTGCTGCAGTGGCTCGTGCTGCGCAAGCCGCCGCGCGCGCTCACGCTGGTGGGCGCGGCGCTCGCCTTCGTCGGCCTGCTGTTCGTCGCCGGCATCGGATCGAAGGGGATCCAGCTCGGCACGGGGGAGATCCTCACCCTCATCAGCACGCTCCCGATCGCCGGGGAGATCATCCTGATCAGCCTCTTCGGCGGGCGGTTCGACGTGAGCCGGCTCACCGTCGTGCAGCTGCTGACCGCGTCGGTCCTGGGCTTCGCGACCATGCCGGTCGCCGGCGAGCAGGTCCCCGCGTTCGACCCCGTCTGGCTGTTCGCCGGCCTGGGCATGGGCCTGGCGAGCGGCCTCATCCAGCTCACCATGAACTGGGCGCAGCGCTCGGTGTCCGCCACCCGCGCCACGATCATCTACACCGGCGAGCCGGTGTGGGCGGGCGTCGTCGGCCGGATCGCGGGGGAGCGGATCCCGCCGCTGGCGATCCTCGGCGCCGGGCTCATCATCGCGGGCACCCTGCTCAGCGAACTGCAGCCGCGGCGCGCCGACGGCGGGACGGCGGAGGATCCGGATCCCGAGGACGCCGAGGACGAGGCGCGTCCGGAGGATCCGGCCCCGAGCGGGCGCCTAGGATCGCCCGCGTAGACTGGGAGGGTCCGCCCGCCCGTCGAGGCGGCGGCGAGCCCGCGATGCTGTTGCCCGGGCTCTCGAAGCTCAGGACCCGAGGATCCGTCATGTCAGCCCCCCGCACGCTCACGCTGCGACACGTGCAGCTCGCGCGCGCAGCTCTCGCCGCGGTCGCGGCGCTGATGATCACCTTCTCTGCGGACCACTCGGCGATCGTCGGGCTCTCCGTGTTCAGCGGCTTCGCCCTGGTCACCGCGCTCATCCACATCGTGGCGGCCTGGCTGGTCGCTCCGACGGGCTGGCGCTGGCCGTTCATCCTGCTGGCCGCGTTCTCGATCCTGACCGGCATGGCCGGGGGAGTGCCCGCATGGCGCTCGACGCCGCTGTTCTTCGTGGTGGTCATCGCCTGGGGTGCGCTGACCGGACTCGTCGAGCTCCTCGCAGGGCTCCGCGCGCGACGGCTCACCCGCACCGGATCCGCACCGGCGGTCGCCGCAGACGGCGCCCGCGATGCGATCCTGGTCGGCGCGCTGGGCCTCGCGCTCGCGGTCGGCCTGCTGTGCGTGCCCACGACCTACGCGCTGCGCTACACCATCACCGGGGCGGGGTCGTTCACCCTGACCGGCATCACCCTGGGCGTCGGGATCTTCGGCGCCTACGCCGCGATCGTCGCGGTGTTCCTGGGCATCGCGGGGCTCAGCCCGCGCCCCCGTGCCTCCGCCGACGAGGGCGCCGACACCGCCGCCGCCGGGACGGCGCCGGCCGAGAACGAAGGATCCGCATGACCGAGAAGACCAGGCGCCGGGATCTGTTCCGGCCCGTGCAGCTGATCGGGCTGTCGCTGCTGTGCGGCGTCTTCGCCGGGGTGGTGACCCTCATCGCGACCGGCGCGTTCACCGACAAGGTGATGCGCATGGTCGACAAGGGCACCTATGCGGGGATCCCGCCGTGGAACCTCGCCTTCATCGTCACCGGCGGCATCTTCATCGCCGCGCTGCTGATCCTGTCGATCCTGATCCTCGCGGTCGACCCCGCGGACTTCACGACGCCGCACGACCGTCCCGTCCTCTACGACAAGGTCGACGACGCGGCCGGCGCGACCGGGGCCGAGGGATCCGCGTCCGATGCATCCGGATCCGGGTCCGACTCGTCCGGACCGGCTGACGACGCCACCGGTTCTGCAGACGGCGACGCGCCGAAGGCGTAGTCGCCGGGAATAGCCGGCGCCCGTCCCGCCTTGATCCCGAGGTGAGCATGACGATCGATCGCGCCTCCGTGGGTCTCCGTTCCGAGCGCGGGCCCGTGCTGCTCTCGCTGATGCTGGCCACCGGCCTCATCGCGATGGACGCCACGATCCTGGCGACCGCCGTCCCCAGCGTGGTGCACGACCTGGGCAGCTACCAGCAGTTCCCATGGCTGTTCTCGATCTACCTGCTCGCGCAGGCGGTCAGCGTGCCGATCTACTCGAAGCTCGCCGACACCGTGGGACGCAAGCCGATCATCCTGATCGGCATCGGGCTGTTCCTGCTCGGATCGATCCTCTGCGGCGTGGCCTGGAGCATGCCCTCGCTGATCGTCTTCCGACTCGTGCAGGGCCTCGGCGCCGGAGCCGTCGCGCCGATGGCGATGACGATCGTCGGCGACATCTACTCCGTGTCCGAGCGCGCGGTCGTGCAGGGCTACATCGCCAGCGTGTGGGCGGTCTCCTCGGTCGTGGGTCCGGCGCTGGGCGGCGTGTTCTCGCAGCTCGACGTGTGGCGGCTGATCTTCCTCATCAACGTGCCGCTCTGCCTCGTCGCCGCGTGGATGCTGCTGCGGCACTTCCACGAGCAGACGGAGCGGCGCCGACACCGCATCGACTACCTCGGCGCCGCGCTGCTCACCGTGGGCCTGACCGGCCTCATCCTCGGCGTGCTCGAAGGCGGCAACGCCTGGGCGTGGCTGTCGGTGCCGAGCGTGCTCTGCTTCGTCGTCGGGGCCGTGGCGCTCACCGTGTTCGCGCTCGTGGAGCGCCGGGCGGCCGAGCCCATCATCGACCTGCGCCTGATCTCCAGCCGGCTGATCCTCACCACGACGCTCGCGTCGTTCGCGATCGGCGCGCTGCTGACCGGCGTGACCAGCTTCGCCCCCGCCTACCTCGAGGGCTCGATCGGCGTGCTGCCGCTGCTCTCCGGTCTCGCCGTGGCCGCCATGACCCTGGGGTGGCCCCTGTCGGCCGCCAACGCCGGGCGGCTGTACCTGCGATTCGGGTTCCGCGTCACCGCCCTCGTCGGGGCGACGATCGCCACCGTCGGCGCGCTCGGGCTCGCACTGATCGGGCCGTACCCCAACGCGCTGTCGCTGGCCGGAATCGCGTTCGTGATCGGCTTCGGCCTGGGCTGGACCGCGTCGCCGACGCTCATCGTGGCGCAGGCCTCGGTCGGCTGGGGCGAGCGCGGCGCGGTGACCGGGATGAACACCTTCGCGCGGTCGGCGGGTGCTGCGGTCGGGGTCGCCGTCTACGGTGCGATCTCCAACGCGGTGCTGGCCGCGGGCGGCGGCGAGCACGACCCGGCGACGGTGGTGCACGCCTCGACGTGGGTGTTCATCGCCGCGGCCGTGACGGCGGCGCTCATGCTGCTGGCGATCCTCGCGATGCCGAAGGACCGCGCCGGCGAGTACTCCGGCGCCCCGGCGGCGGTTCCCGCCGAGGCCTGAGCCGGGCTACTTCGCCAGGGTCTCTGCGAGCCCCACGTACGTCGCCGGGGTCAGCGCGAGCAGGCGCTGCTTGGCCTCGTCGCCGATCTCCAGGCCCTGCACGAACTCGGCGAGCTCCGCGGCGCCCACGCGGTGACCGCGGGTGAGCTCCTTCAGCAGCGCGTACGGATCCTGGATCGTGGAGCGGCCGGCGACGACCTCGGCGCGGATCACGGTCTGGATCGCCTCGCCGAGCACCTCCCAGTTCGTGTCGAGGTCGGCGAGCAGCACGTCGCGGGAGAGCGAGATCTCGTTGAGGCCGCGGCGCAGGTTGTCCAGGGCCAGCAGCGAGTGCCCGAACGCGACGCCGATGTTGCGCTGCGTGGTGGAGTCGGTGAGGTCGCGCTGCAGGCGGCTCGTGACGAGGGTCTGCGAGAGCGAGTTCAGCAGCGCGCCGGACAGCTCGAGGTTCGCCTCGGCGTTCTCGAACCGGATCGGGTTGATCTTGTGCGGCATGGTCGAGGATCCGGTCGCGCCGGCGACGGGGATCTGCGCGAAGTAGCCGAGCGAGATGTACGTCCAGATGTCGGTGGCGAGGTTGTGCAGGATCCCGCCCGCGTGGCGCACGTGGTCGTACAGCTCGACCTGCCAGTCGTGCGACTCGATCTGCGTGGTCAGGATGTTGAAGTCGATCCCGAGGCCCTCGATGTACTCGCGGGCGAGCGCCGGCCAGTCCACCGACGGCTCGGCCGCGAGGTGCGCGGACCAGGTGCCGGTCGCGCCGGAGAACTTCGCGAGGTACTCGGATCCCTGGATCCGCTTCACGACGCGCTCCAGGCGCCACGCGAACACCGCGAGCTCCTTGCCCATCGTCGACGGGGTGGCGGGCTGGCCGTGCGTGCGCGACAGCATCGCCGCGTCCGCGTGCTCGACCGCGAGCTCGCGGAGCTTCGCGATGACGTCCTGCAGGGCGGGCAGCCACACCCGCTCGACCGCGCGCTTGACGGTGAGCGCGTAGGAGGCGGAGTTGATGTCCTCGCTCGTGCACGCGAAGTGCGTGAGCTCGGCGATCGCGTCCAGGCCCAGCGCCGTCAGCCGGTCGCGCACGAGGTACTCGACGGCCTTCACGTCGTGGCGGGTGACCGCCTCCTTCTCGGCCAGCCAGTCGATCTCGGCCTGGCCGAAGTCGCGGTACAGGCCGCGCAGCCGCTCCTTGTCGTCCTCGGAGAGCGGCGAGGTGCCGAACAGGGAGCGATCGGTGAGCGCGATCAGCCACTCCACCTCGACCTCGACGCGAGCCCGGTTGAGGCCGGCCTCGGACAGGTAATCGGCGAGCGGGGCGACCGCGGCGCGGTAGCGCCCGTCGAGCGGGCTGAGGGGCTGGGCGGGGAGCGAGGCGGTCACGGGAGTCTCCGGGAGTCGTGGATCCGGGCCGCCCGTGTCACGGACGCGGCGGTCGGATGGCGGGTTCGAGCTGGCGGAAGAGGCCGTGGCTCGCGCTCTCGATCATACCGAGCACCTCGTCGAAGACCGGGGCGTCGGCGTAGTAGGGGTCCGGCACGTCCAGCGCGCCATGATGCTCGAACGCGCTGTCGGGGTGCTCGAAGGACAGCAGCAGGGTGACCTTGCCCTCCTCGGACTCGTCACGCGCCCACTGCTTCAGGATCCGCTCGTGCGTGCGGTCGAGCGCGACGACGAGGTCGTTGCGGGCGAAGTCCTCGTAGGTGAACTGCCGCGCGCGATGCCCGGAGCCGTCATAGCCGCGACGATCGAGCGCCTCGATCGTGCGACGGTCCGCCTGCTCGCCGACATGCCAGTCGCCGGTGCCGGCGCTCGTGGACACGATGCGGTCGCCGAGCCCCTGTCGCGTCGCGATGTCGCGGAAGACGACCTCCGCCATGGGTGACCGGCAGATGTTGCCCGTGCACACGAAGATCACGCGGAACGGGTCCGACTCGGTCATGGCTCCATTGTGCCGCACCGGTGCCACCGTCCGAGAGCGGGATGCGCCGCGCGCTATCGCCGCCGGCCGTCCTGCCCGCCCTCCGGGTGCGTCCTCCACAGCGCGGAGAGAGCACGCGGATCCCACGGCTTGCACGAACCCCGTCCCGCCGCTCTGCGCTCCGGCGCAGGCTGGGCGACATGTTGACGATCGCTCCTCCCGCCGCCGAAGGATCCTGGATGCTCGCCGAGGCGCTGCTGCGCTGCGGCAGCGTGCGCGAGCGGCTCGACCGGGCCCTCGCCGACTTGGTGGCCCTCTCCGGCGACTGCGCCTGGAAGGCCCGCGCGGTCGAGCTGATGCTCGATCGGTGCGCCGAGCAGCAGCACGCGATCGCGGGCGTGCTCGATCAGCTGGGCTGGGTCGAGTCCGGGCTGCGGGTGGGGTGACCGGTGGGAAGCGATGTGGAGATCTCCCACGGCGGGATCCTCGCTGTGGATCCGGACGCTCTGCGGGCGATGGCCGGGCGGCTGCGTGCGGACGCCGCCGCCGTGCAGATCGCCCGTGACGAGCTGCTCGAGATCCCGGGGCTCGTGGATTCGTCGTGCCTGCCGCCAGGGTCGCGCTCGGGTGCGGTCATGCCGGTGTGGCCGGCGGCGAACCGGCTGGACGCTGTGAACGCGGCGCTGGATGAGATCGCGAGCGGCACCGCCACCATGGCCGACATCTTCGAGATCGCCGAGCTCCGGGCGCAGCGGGCGACCTCGAGCGTGACGGATCCGGAGCTCGTGAAGCAGTCGCTGCATCGCATCGACGAGATCCTGCGACGGAACCCCGGTCTGCGCGCGACCGAGCGCGACCTGCTGCAGAAGTGGGCGCTCGGCGCGTACGACGGGTTCGTCCCTGCCCCGGGCGCTCCGCTCTCGGAGGCGCAGAGCGCGGGGTGGGACCTGCTCTCGACGCTGAGCCCCGGTCTGCAGCTGACGCTCATGAGCGCGGGGTCCGCGGAGGCGGGCGTCGCCCAGGGCGCCCTGATGCTGCTGCGGCTCTGCGCGCCCGGTCTCGGTCAGACGCCGCGCGGGCCGCTCACGCCGACGCCCGGCACGGTCCTCGTCGACGGCGTCCCAGGTCCGGGTGCGCCGGGCCGCGGTGCCGTCGGCCCTCGCCCCGGCGATCTGCTTCTCACCCGGGCCCGGACGCCCGCCCGCGTCTCCATGCCGCCGTCGACCCCCGGCGGTGCGCTGCCCGTGCCGCGGGCGCCGGCGTCCCTGAGCGACGTGGTCGCCCGGATCCCATACGGCGAGACGCCGCAGGTGCGCGTGGAGAAGTACGCCCTGGCGGATGGGTCGACCCGCTTCCTGGCGTACGTCGACGGCACGCGTCCCGGTGGGCCGGAGACGGAGCCCTGGGACATGGAGTCGAACCTTCGGGCGTACCTCGAACGGAAGGAGTCCGATTCCTACAAGGCGACGGTCGCCGCGCTGCGCGCCGCCGGTGCGGACGAGAGGACGCCGGTCGACCTGGTCGGCTACTCACAGGGCGGGATGGATGTCGACCTCGTGGCCCAGTCGCGAGCGTTCGACGTCCAGAGCGTCTACACCGTCGGCTCGCCCACCGAGCCCGCGCTGCCCTCCGACGTCGCGCATGTCGCCGTGCGGCACACAGACGACCCGGTCGCCGGGCTCACCGGCGGCGGACGACCGGACGGGCTGGGATCCACGCAGAGCCTGGTCATCACGCGGACCGCCGCACCGGGGCACGGTATCGATGTGAGCGTCCCCGCGCACCAGCTCGCCGCGTATCAGGAGACCGTGCGGCTGGCCGAGCAGTCCGGCGATCCGCGCATGGACGCGCTCCGGGAGCGGTTCGCCGCCTACACCGGAGCGACCCTGGTCGACTCCACGGACTTCACCGCGGCACGCGTGACGGAGGAGCAGTGACGCTCCGCATCGTCCTCCGGCTCGCGATCTCAGCGGTCGCGGCGGCGCTGACGCTGCGGGCGCAGGATCGCGTTGAAGATCGCGTTGATCACGGCGATGAGGAAGGCGGCGACGATCGTCCAGCCGAAGCCGCCGAGCGCCAGGCCCCACCCCCAGAAGCCGGTGATCCATGCGGTCAGCCAGAGGAGGAACCCGTTGATGACGAGGGAGATGAGCCCCAGCGTCAGGATGTACAGCGGGAACGCCACGATCTTCACCACCGTGCCGACGATCGTGTTCACGACCGCGAACACCGCGCCGATCGCGAGCAGCGTGACGAGCAGCGGCACCATTCCGCCGGGCGGGTACGGGGTGACCGTGACCTCGAGGACGGTGATCAGGCTCACGACCCAGATGGCGAAGGCGTTCACGATGACGCGGATGAGGAACCTCATGAAGCCGATTCTGGCACTCGGATCCGCGATCCGCAGGAGAGTTGCGCGTGGGCCGGTGATGTGGATGGACGTCCGTTCGCCACGGCCCGGCGGCGGGGCCGCGGCAGCCGGTGGTGGGACCGCGGCAGCCGGGTGCGGGCGCGGGCCGCGCATCTAGACTCGACGCGTGAGCGAAGAGATCCTGCCCCGCATCCGCGAAGAGATCGCGGCCCTCCCGCCGTACCGCCAGGGCAAGCAGGCCGGCGCCGACGCGTTCAAGCTGTCCAGCAACGAGAACCCGTTCGAGCCGCTGCCGTCGGTCGTCGCCGCACTGACCGTGGGGACGCCGATCAACCGCTACCCGGATGCCACCGCCGGCGCGCTGCGGGCGCGGCTGGGCGAGCGCTACGGCGTCGCCCCGGACGCGGTGCACGTCGCCTCCGGCAGCGTCGCGATCCTGTACCAGCTCGTGCAGGCCGCCGCCACGGTGGGGGACGAGGTCGTCTACGCGTGGCGCTCGTTCGAGGCGTACCCCGGCCTTCCCCTGGTGGCGGGAGCCACGGGCGTGCAGGTGCCCCTCACCGCCGACTCCCGGCACGACCTCGACGCCATGGCCGCGGCGATCACCGACCGCACCCGCGTGGTCATCGTGTGCACGCCGAACAACCCGACTGGTCCGATCGTGACGAGCGCCGAGTTCGCGGCGTTCGTCGCCCGGGTGCCGCGGGACGTGCTGATCGTGCTCGACGAGGCGTACGCCGAGTTCGTCACGGCCCCCGACGCCGTCGACGGCCTCGCGGAGCGCATCTTCGAGACCCACCCCAACGTCGTCGTGCTGCGCACTTTCTCCAAGGCGTACGGCCTCGCCGGGCTCCGGGTCGGATACGCGATCGGGCACCCGCGCGTTCTGGACGCGGCCCGCACCACGGCGATCCCGCTGTCGGTCACCGCGGCCGCCGAGCGTGCCGCGATCGCGAGCCTGGACGCCGAGGACGAGCTGCGCGCCCGCGTCGCGGTCATCGTCGAGCGCCGCACCGAGCTCGTCGCGGGCCTGCGCGAAGCGGGCTGGGACGTGCCCGACGCGCAGGGCAACTTCGTCTGGCTGCCCACGGGCGAGGCGACGGCCGACGTCGCCGCGGCGTTCGAGGAGGCGGGCCTGATCGTGCGCGCCTTCCCCGGAGACGGGATCCGGATCTCGGTCGGCGAGGCGGAATCGCTGCCCCGCGTCCTGGCCGTCGCCGCCGCGCAGCGCCCCTGATCGCCCGCACGCCGGCTGAACCGGCGACGCCTGCAGGATCGTGCGACGGATGCAGGGCCGAACCGCCGCATCCGGGCCCTGGAGCGCTGGGGCACGCTGAGCCTGGGCGAGGCGCTGAAGCCGGCCATCAAGGTCGCGGACCGCGGCTTCGTGGTGGACGACACCTTCCGGCAGCAGACGCTGGACAACAGGGCGCGCTTCGCGGCGTTCACCTCCACGAGCGCGCTGTATCTGCCGGGCGGGGACGCTCCCGCGGTGGGCAGTGTGTTCCAGAACCACGACCTGGCGGCCACCTACCGGCTGCTCGCGAAGGACGGCATCCAGGCGTTCTACAGCGGGCCGCTGGCGCAGGAGATCGCGCAGACGGTGCAGGCGCCCCCCAAGACGCCCGACACCACCCTGCCGGTGCCCGTCGGCTCGATGACGGCGGCAGACCTCGCCGGCTACTCCGTGGTGGATCAGGATCCGACGCACGTGAACTACCGCGGGCTGGACGTCTACGGCATGGCGCCGTCCAGCAGCGGCGGCACCACGGTGGGCGAGGCGCTCAACATCCTGCAGAACTATCGGCTCTCCGGGATGGACAGCACGCAGGCCCTGCACCACTACTTCGAGGCGAGCTCGCTCGCCTTCGCGGACCGTGGCAAGTATGTGGGCGACCCGGCCTTCGTGGACGTGCCGACCGCGGCGCTGACGGATCCGCTGTACGGCGCCGAGCGCGCCTGCCTGATCGACCCCGCGCACGCGCTGCCGAAGCCCGTCGCGCCGGGAGACGTGACCTCGTACGACGGCGTGTGCCCGGGCGCCGCGGCGTCGCCGGCCTCCGAGAAGGACACGGAGAACATCTCGACGACCAACCTCACCGTGTCCGACCGGTGGGGGAACGTGGCCGAGTACACGCTGACCATCGAGCAGACCGGGGGATCCGGCATGGTGGTGCCGGGGCGCGGGTTCCTGCTGAACAACGAGCTGACCGACTTCTCCACGGTCTGGAACGCCTCGGATCCGAACCGCATCGAGCCGGGCAAGCGACCGCGGTCGTCGATGTCGCCGACGATCATCCTGCAGGACGGCAAGCCGTTCCTGGCCTTGGGATCGCCCGGCGGATCCACGATCATCACCACCGTGCTGCAGACCATCCTGAACCGGGTCGACCTGGGCATGGACGTGTCGCAGGCGATCGCTGCCCCCAGGGCGGCGCCGCGCAACGGCACGAGCGTGGTGGCGGAGCCGGCGTTCATCGAGCAGTACGGCGCCGGCCTGACGGCCCTGGGTCACACGCTCGTGCCCTCGGGCGACTCGTTCACCTCGGCGTCCGAGATCGGCGCGGCCACCGCCATCGAGTTCCGGCCGGACGGCAGCACCTTAGCGGCGGCGGAACCGGTGCGACGGGGCGGCGGCTCGGCGATGGTGGTGTCCCCGACGCCCTGAGGGAGAGGGCCCCCGGGCGCGGGGCCCTGAGCCGAGAGGAACGGCATCCGAACGATGCAAGGCGTCCCACGTAAAAAGCTAGGGGGACCTGGCAAAAATGCGTGGGACGCCTGGATATCCGCGAGCCTGCATGCGTCCGTGGGGATCGTGACAGGACCCCGGGGATCGTTTGTGGCGACCCTCCACTGCACAACCGGAATCCTCGGTTAGCGTAGACAAGGTGACAGACGCCGATATCCCTGTCGTCCGCGTCCTCGACGCCGACGGCAGCTACGCCCCGAACGCCGCGGCCGAGGAGTATCTGCCCCTCATCGACACGCTCCCGGACAGCGAGATCGAGCAGTTCTACCGCGACATGGTCGCGATCCGCGCCATCGACAGCCAGGCCACCAACCTGCAGCGCCAGGGCCAGCTCGCCCTGTGGCCGCCGAGCCGCGGGCAGGAGGCCGCCCAGGTCGGATCCGCCCGCGCCGCCCGCCCGCAGGACACGATCTTCCCGTCCTACCGGGAGCACGTCGTCACGCGGATACGCGGCGTGGATCCGGTCGACATCATCAAGCTCATGCGCGGCACGTCGAACGGCGGATGGGATCCGACCGACCCCCGCAACGGCAACGCCCGCATCTACACGCTCGTGCTCGGCTCGCAGACCCTGCACGCCACCGGCCTCGCGATGGGACTCGTCTTCGACGGCAAATGCGGCACCGGCGACCCCGACCGCGATGAGGCGGTCATGGTCTACTACGGCGACGGCGCATCGAGCCAGGGCGACGTGCACGAGGCCATGGTGTTCGCCGCGAGCTACCGCACCCCCGAGGTGTTCTTCCTGCAGAACAACCACTGGGCGATCTCGGTGCCGGTGAGCACCCAGTCCCGAGTGCCCCTCGTGCAGCGCGGCATCGGCTACGGCATCGAGTCGATCCGGGTCGACGGCAACGACGTGCTCGCCAGCTACGCGGTCACCCGTCGGGCGCTCGACGAGGCGCGCGGCGGCGACGGTCCCCGCGCGATCGAGGCCGTCACCTACCGCATGGGCGCGCACACCACGAGCGACGACCCCACGAAGTACCGCGGCAGCGACGAGGAGCACGAGTGGGCGCTGCGCGACCCGATCGCCCGCATGCGCGCGTACCTCGAGCACCGCGGCGCCGGGGAGTCCTTCTTCGCCGACGCCGACGCCGAGGCGGCCGACGCCGCGGAGGACCTGCGCGTGCGCACCCTCGAGCTCGTCTCGCCCGGACCCGAGGTCATCTTCGACCACGTCTACACCGACCCGCACCCGCTCATGGCCGAGCAGAAGGCCTGGCAGGCGCAGTACGAGGCCTCGTTCGAGGCCGGCGCATGAACGCCGGCGCCTCGGAAAAGAGGATGATCCGCACTCTGCAGGAGATCCAGGACGGATCCGTCCTCGATTCCTGCGATCGTCCTGCAATCGTGAAGGGATCCCGCGCATGACAACCGTGGAGACGGCCGCCCGCATCGAGACGATGCCGTTCAGCAAGGCCCTGAACGCGGGCCTGCGCAAGGCCATGGAGGACGACCCGCGCGTCATCCTCATGGGTGAGGACATCGGCGCGCTCGGCGGCGTGTTCCGGGTCACCGAGCACCTGCAACGCGACTTCGGCCCGCAGCGCGTGCTGGACACCCCGCTCGCGGAGTCGGGCATCGTCGGCACCGCGATCGGCCTCGCGATGGGCGAATTCCGCCCGGTCGTCGAGATCCAGTTCGACGGCTTCGTGTTCCCCGCGTTCGATCAGATCACCACGCAGCTCGCGAAGCTCACCGCCCGCCACCAGGGCGCGGTGTCGATGCCGGTCGTGATCCGCATCCCGTACGGCGGGCACATCGGCGCGGTCGAGCACCACCAGGAGAGTCCCGAGACCTACTTCGCGCACACCCCGGGCCTGCGCGTGGTGTCGCCGTCGACGCCGAACGACGCGTACTGGATGATCCAGGAGGCGATCGCCTCGAACGACCCGGTGATCTTCCTCGAGCCGAAGAGCCGGTACTGGCCCAAGGGCGAGGTCGACCTCGCCGCCCCCGCGCTGCCGCTGCACGCCTCCCGCATCGTGCGCCGCGGATCCGACGTCACGCTCGTCGGGCACGGCGCCATGGTGTCGACCCTGCTGCAGGCTGCCGCGCTCGCCGAGGCCGAGGGTACGAGCTGCGAGGTCGTCGACCTGCGCTCGCTCTCGCCCGTCGACTACGGACCCATCCTCGACTCCGTGCGCTCGACGGGCCGGATGGTCTACGCGCAGGAGGCGCCCGGATTCGTGAGCCTCGGCAGCGAGATCGCCGCGACCGTGATGGAGCGCGCGTTCTACGCCCTCGAGGCGCCGGTGCTGCGGGTGTCCGGCTACGACACCCCGTTCCCGCCCGCGAAGCTCGAGGGCGTCTACCTGCCGGATCCGGACCGGATCCTCGAGGCCGTCGACCGGTCCCTCGCGTACTGAGGCTGTGAAAGGATCCCGACCATGAGCACCCAGACCTTCACCCTGCCGGACGTCGGCGAGGGCCTCACTGAGGCCGAGATCGTCACGTGGAAGGTCGCCCCCGGCGACGCGGTGGCCGTGAACGACGTGATCTGCGAGATCGAGACGGCGAAGTCGCTCGTCGAGCTGCCGTCGCCGCACGCCGGCACCGTCGGCGAGCTGCTCGTGCCGGAGGGGAAGACGGTCGACGTCGGCACCCCGATCATCACGTTCGTGACCGGCGCCCCTGAGCCTGCGGCCCCGGCGGCGCCGTCCGCCCCCGCACCGGCGGAGGGATCCGGATCCGTGCTCGTCGGCTATGGCTCCGGCGCGGAGGCCACGTCGCGCCGCCGTCGTCGGGCCGAGCGCCCCGTGCGCTCCACGGTGGGCGTGATCGCGAAGCCGCCGATCCGCAAGCTCGCCCGCGACCTCGGCGTCGACCTCACCCAGGTCACGCCGACGGGCGCCGACGGCGAGGTCACCCGGGACGACGTCATGAAGCACGCCGAGCAGGCGAGCGTGTTCCGCAACATCCAGACGCCCGAGTGGGGCGACGTGCGCGAGGAGACCGTCCCGGCGCCGCAGCCCGCACCCGTCGGTCTGGCCCGCGGCATCTCGCCCTCGCCGGCGCGCGCCGGAGCGGACGAGAGCCGCACCGAGTCCATCCCGGTCAAGGGCGTGCGCAAGGCCACGTCGTCGGCCATGGTGCAGAGCGCCTACTCCGCCCCGCACGTGACCGTGTGGAAGGAGGTCGACGCCTCGCGCACCATGGAGCTCGTGAAGCGGCTCAAGGCCTCGCCCGACTTCGCCGACATCAAGGTGTCGCCGCTGCTGATCATGGCACGCGCCGTGATCTGGGCCGTCCGGCGGACCCCGATGGTCAACGCCGCCTGGATCGACACCCCCGACGGCGCCGAGATCGCCGTGCGCCACTACGTGAACCTCGGGATCGCCGCCGCGACCCCGCGCGGCCTGCTCGTGCCGAACATCAAGGACGCGCAGGACCTGGGCATGCGCGACCTGGCCCGCGCCCTGAACCGCCTCACCGCCACCGCGCGGGAGGGCAAGACGACGCCCGCCGACCAGCAGGGCGGTACCATCACGATCACCAACATCGGCGTGTTCGGGATGGATGCGGGCACCCCGATCATCAACCCCGGCGAGGCGGGGATCGTGGCCATGGGCACGATCAGCCAGAAGCCGTGGGTCGTGGACGGCGAGGTGCGCCCCCGCTGGGTGACGACCGTGGCCGGATCCTTCGACCACCGCGTCGTGGACGGCGACGGCATGAGCCGCTTCATCGCCGACGTCGCCGCCGTGCTCGAGGAGCCCGCCCTCCTCGTCGACTGACGTGTCGGACCCCGCATCCTCGGATCCGGGTAGGAGAACGGCGGAGCTGCAGGCCGCCTGAGGCGTGTCGTGCCGGGATCTGCGCCCGACACGCCGAGCGCTCCTCGGTTTTCCGACGGTCGCGGACCCCGAGGTCGGCGTCAGCCGTGCAGGCGCCGGGCCGCGAGCCGCGGCAGGCCGACCGTCCGTGCGGCGGCGAGGGCCGTGGAGACCGCGCCGGCGAGCACGATGTCGGCGCCGAGCTGCGAGCGCAGGATCTTCGGCGCCGGCAGGTGCAGCATCGGACGCAGCGCCGTGCGCGCGGCGTCGAGCACGGGCTCGATGGCGTCGGCGATCGCGCCGCACACGATCACGCGCTCCGGGTCGTAGGTGCTCCCGAGCACGGCGACCACGCGCGCCAGGTGGGCGCCGGTGCCGCGCACGACCTCCGCGGCGGCCGGATCCCCGTCGGCCGCGAGGGCGAGGATCCCCTCGGCGCGGAGGCCCTCCGCGGCGAGCCGCGCCAGCGCGCCGTCGGCGGACGCCTCACCCGACGCCAGCAGCTCCCGGGCGATGCGGGTGACCGTGGGGCCGAGGCCGTCGGCCGATCCGACGCCGCGCACGTGGTCCAGCAGCACCATCTCGCCGACGCCGCCGTGCGCGCCGTGCAGCATGTGGCCGTCCACGACGGCGCCGGCGCCGAACCGTTCGCCCGCGATGAGGGCGATGTAGTCGCGGCACCCCACGGCCTCGCCCAGGTCGGCCTCCGCCGCGGCGGCGAGCACGGCGTCGTTCTTCACCTCGACCACGGGAGCCCATCCGGCGAGCACCTCGGCGAGGCCGGGGTTGGTGCGCTCCCAGAACCCGTCGGGGTGCGGCGGGGACGACCCGTTCCGCGTCACCGGCGCGGCGACGCCGGCGCACAGCGCCAGGATCTGCTCCCGCGGCACGCCGCTGTCGGCCAGCGCCGCCTCCAGGTGCTTCAGGATGGCCGTGCGCCGCTGGCCCACGGTGTGCTGCGGATCCAGGTCGGTGCGCAGGTGCGCCAGCGGCGTGCGCGCGAGGTCGGTGATGGTCACGCCGAGATGGGTGTCGCCGGCGTCCAGCGCGATCACGGCGCCGAGGTCGGAGGGCAGCTCGAACCGGCGTGCCGGACGGCCGCCCGAGTACTCGCCGGCGTCCCGGGCGTTCGCCAGTTCCCGGATGACGCCCGCCTCGACGAGGGTGTCGATCGCGTCGATCGTGGTGGACCGGGTGAGCGAGGCCCCGGCCATCGCCTCGGTGGCCGTGAACGGTCCTCGCCCCCAGGCGAAGTCCAGCACCTGGCCGAGGCTCGGACGCCCGACGGCGAACGCGGTCGCCGGGGTGGCGGCATCCGCGCCGGCCGGCGCGAGGGCGTCGCCGCCATCCATGGCGCGGAGCCGGGGCGGCGCGGGCGTTCTGGGCATTTTCTGCTTGACCTCTCGGGTGTACGTCTGTCAGAGTATCCCTCGCCCGAGTTAATTCGGGAACAAAATCTAATGGCCGGAACAAGGATCCGGGTCGTGCCGCGGGGGCAGGACCGGGTGGCGGATCCCGCCGGAAGAGATGAGGACGATGGTGTCTGGCAAGAGAACGCGGACGGCGCGGATGCTCGCGGTCGCCACGGCCCTCGCGATCGCAGGAACGGCTCTCGCCGGCTGCGCGCCCGCCGACGGCCGCGAGACGGTCCGCTTCACGTTCAGCAAGCGCGAGGCGATCGACTTCATGACGAAGGTCGTGGACGACTACAACGCCTCGCAGGACAAGGTGCGGGTGGAGATCGACACGTCCGGCGTTGATGTGGTCTCCGCCAGCTTCGTGCGCGGCAACCCGCCGGATCTGATGCTGGCGAACTACAACTTCGAGGTCGCCCGGTTCGTGCAGCGCTGCGCACTGACCGACCTGTCCGACACGGAGGCGGCGGGACGGATCCGCAAGGACCTCAAGCCGCTGCTCGATCAGTACGGGGTCTGCCCGGGCAAGACCACGGTGCTGCCCTACTCGGTGATGGCCGCCTCGGTGATCTACAACAAGGAGATCTTCGCGAAGTACGGCATCGAGGTTCCGAAGACCTGGGATGAGCTGATCGCCGCGTGCGACAAGCTCAAGGCCGCCGGCGTGGCGCCGTTCTACGCGACGCTGAAAGACAACTGGACGATCGGCCAGGGCTGGTACGACTACGCCGTCGGCGGCGAGGTGCCCGTCGTGGACTTCTTCAAGAAGATGAACGAGGAGGGCACGAACGTCGGCCCGAACTCGGAGACCTCCTTCTCGAAGGACTTCGCGAAGCCCGTCGACCAGATGACCCAGCTCATCAAGAACTACACGCAGCCGAACGCTCCGAGCCAGGCCTACGTCGACGGCAACCTCGCGTTCGCCCAGGGCAAGGGAGCGATGTACCTGCAGGGGCCGTGGGCGTTCGGCGAGATCGCCAAGACGTCTCCCGACCTGCAGCTCGGCAGCTTCCCGCTGCCGATGACCGACGACCCGAAGGACCTCAAGGTCCGCGTGAACATGGACCTCGCGGCCATGATCCCGACCGGATCGCATCACCAGAAGGCGGCCCGCGACTTCCTCGCGTACCTCTACCAGCCCCAGGTGATCGAGGCCTACAACGCGTCGCAGCTCGGCTTCGCGCCGACGACCGGCGCGAAGATGCCGACAGATCCGCGGATCCAGGGGATGATCCCGTACTACACCGACGGTGCGGTCTACCAGGGGGCGTCGGTGCTCGTGCCGAAGACGATCCCCGTCTTCAACTACGTTCAGGCGATCGCCCTCGGCGGCGACGTCAAGAGCACCTTGAGCACGATGGACGCGGACTGGGCGCGCGCCGCCTTCCTCGCCCCGAAGCTCCCGAGTGACACGAAGGGCAGCGCGAAATGAGCACCACGACCACCATCGTCACCCGCGGTGACCGCACGATCCGTCGCAGCAGCAAGCGGGTCGAGCCGATCTACTACCTGTTCCTGCTGCCGACGCTCGTGCTGTTCACGCTGGCGATCACGGTGCCCGCCGTGATGGGCATCTTCTTCAGCTTCACCGACTCGATCGGGATCGGAACCTGGAGCTTCAACGGGCTGACCAACTACATCGCGGCGTTCAGCGACCCGGCCATCCTGCAGAGCTACCTGTTCACGTTCGGGTTCTCGATCGTGACCGTGATCGTCGTGAACGTGCTCGCGTTCCTCCTGGCCGTCGGGCTCGTCTCGCGGATCCGGTTCAAGACCGGCCTCCGTGCGATCTTCGTGATCCCGATGGTCATCTCCGGAATCATCATCGCGTACGTGTTCAACTTTCTGTTCTCGAACTCCCTCCCGGCGCTCGGGACCGCGACGGGGATCCCGTGGCTGTCGACGAGCATCCTCGCCAACCCGGATCTGGCCTGGCTCGGCATCGTGATCGTGACCGCCTGGCAGGCGATCCCGGGCACGCTGCTCATCTACATCGCCGGCCTGCTGTCCATCCCCGGCGACGTGTACGAGGCGGCCGACCTCGACGGGGCGAGCAAGTTCCAGCAGCTCACCCGGATCACGGTGCCGCTCGTGGCGGGCTACTTCGTGATCAACGTCGTGCTCGGATTCAAGGGCTTCCTGAACGCGTACGACATCATCAAGGGCCTCACCGACGGCGGCCCCGGCACTTCCACCCGCAGCGTGGCGATGACCATCATCGCCGGCTTCAACGGAGGCGACTACGCCTACCAGATGGCGAACGCGACGATCTTCTTCGTCGTCGCGATCCTCATCTCCCTGCTGCAGCTGTCCGTGACCCGCGGAAGGAACGCACTCTGATGTCGACGCAGACTCTCCTCACCACCGAGGCCCTGACCACCACCGGCGGGCGCAAGCCGCGGATCCGCATGGAGCGGGTGAACTGGTCGGGCACGATCATCCTGATCCTGTGCACCGTCACCGTCCTGCTCCCGCTGTACGTGACGATCGCCATGTCGTTCAAGACGTCGAAGCAGTCGGTCGACGGCAACGCCTTCTCGTTCCCGGCGCCGTTCACGCTCGACGGGTTCGTGCAGGCGTGGAACCTCACCAAGTTCCCGGTCGGCGCCGGCGTCTCGCTGCTCGTGACCGCGGGAACCGTGTTCCTCACCGTGGTGCTGTCCGCGTTCGCGTCGTACGCGATCGTGCGCAACTGGGACCACAAGCTGTTCCGCTACTCGTTCTTCTACCTGCTCGCGGCGATGTTCATCCCGTTCCCGGTGGTGGCGCTGCCGCAGATCCAGCTCACCGGGCTCGCCCACCTGGACAACCCGTTCGGGGTGATCCTGCTCGCCACGATGTTCCAGCTCAGCTTCAGCGTGCTGCTGTTCACCGCGTTCCTGCGCTCGATCCCGCTCGAGCTGGAGGAGAGCGCGCGCATCGACGGCGCGGGCACCTGGCAGACGTTCTGGCGGATCATCTTCCCGCTGCTCGGGCCGATGAGCGCCACGGTCGGCATCTTCGCCTTCCTGTACGCCTGGAACGACTTCATGATGCCGTCGCTGATCATCTCGGATCCGGCTCTGCAGACCCTGCCGGTGCGGCAGAACCTGTTCCAGAATCAGTTCAGCAGCAACTACAACGTGGCCTTCGCCTCGTACCTCATGGCCATGGCGCCCGCGATCGTCGCCTACCTGTTCACCCAGCGCTGGGTGATGGAGGGCGTGACCCAGGGCGCTGTCAAGGGCTGAGCCCGAACCGGCATCCCCGTGAGAGCCTCGCGCCCGCACACCGAATCCACCAACCGCAGAAACCCGAGATCCAGAAGGGAACTCCTATGACCGTCGCCGCACCCGCTGCAGAGACGTCCTCGATCACCGCCGACGCCACCTGGTGGCGCCAGGCCGTCGTCTACCAGGTCTATCCGCGCAGCTTCGCCGACTCGAACGCAGACGGGCTCGGCGACATCCGCGGCGTCACGCAGAAGGCCGACTACCTCGCCGGACTCGGCGTGGACGCCGTGTGGCTCAGCCCGTTCTACCCCTCCGCACTCGCCGACGGCGGCTACGACGTCGACGACTACCGGAACGTGGATCCGCGACTGGGCACCCTCGCCGACTTCGATGAGATGGTCGCCGCGCTCCACGCCCGCGGCATCAAGGTGATCGTCGACATCGTGCCGAACCACTCGTCGGACCGGCACGAGATGTTCCGGGCGGCTCTCGCCGCGGGCAAGGGCTCGCCCGAGCGCGACCGCTACATCTTCCGCGACGGCCTCGGCGAGAACGGCGAGCTGCCGCCGGCCGACTGGACGAGCGTCTTCGGCGGCCCCGCATGGGAGCCGGTCGGCGACGGTCAGTGGTACTTCCACTTCTTCGCCCGGGAGCAGCCCGACTTCAACTGGGACAACCCGGACGTGCGGTCGGAGTTCCTGCACACGCTGCGGTTCTGGTCGGACCGCGGGGTCGACGGCTTCCGCATCGACGTGGCGCACGGCCTCAGCAAGGACCTGCCCGAGGTGCTGCCGAGCCAGCTCGAGCTCGACGCGCTGGACCGCACCACCGGGCTGCACCCGCTGTGGGACCGTGACGCCGTGCACGACATCTACCGCGAGTGGCGCCAGGTGTTCGACGAGTACGACCCGCCGCGCATCGCCGTGGCGGAGGCGTGGGTCGCGAACGCCGAGCGCCGGGCGAAGTACGCCCGCCCCGAAGGGCTGGGTCAGGCGTTCAACTTCGACCTGCTCGAGGCCGACTTCGACGCGGAGCAGTTCCGCCACATCGTGACCGACAACCTGGCCCAGAGCGAGGCGACCGGATCCAGCTCGACGTGGGTGCTCTCCAACCACGACGTCGTCCGGCACGCCACCCGCTACGGGCTGGCGCCGCTGAACGGGCGCAAGGTCAAGCAGGGCTCCGCCTGGATCCTGGCCGGCGGACCCGCCGATCAGCTCGATCTCGCGCGCGGAAGCCGCCGGGCGCTCGCGGCGTCGCTGTTCCTGCTCGGCCTGCCGGGCAGCGCCTACCTGTACCAGGGCGAGGAGCTCGGCCTGCATGAGGTGGCGGACATCAAGCCCGAGGACCGGCAGGATCCGGCGTTCTTCCGCGGCGCCGACCCCGACCGCGACGGGCTCGGCCGCGACGGCTGCCGGGTGCCGCTGCCGTGGACGAGCACCGGGTCGTCGTTCGGCTTCGGCGCCGACGGCGCGCACATCCCGCAGCCCGCGTGGTTCGCGGACTACGCGGTGGAGGCGGAGGACGCCGATCCGACGTCGTCGCTGAACACCTACCGTCGCGCGCTCGCGCTGCGGCACGAGCTGCAGACCGGCGAGACCCTGGAGTGGATCGAGACGGGCCGCGACGACGTGCTGCGCTTCACCCGCCCGAACGGGTGGCAGGTCGTGACGAACTTCGGCACCGAGCCGTTCGCGCTCGAGCCCGGCGCGCAGCCGGTGCTCGGCGAGCTGGTCGGCGGCGCCGTCGCCGGCGAGACCACGGTCTGGCTCAAGGGCTGACACGCCCGCCGGCGCCGGCGAGGCGTGACGGCGCCCGGGGGTGTGTGCCGCATCGACACGCACCCCCGAGGCGCCTGGCGTCGTCGGACGTTGCCGGTGAATGTGGGGCGGCGGGTGGACCGGTGGGCGCCGACCCACCCGGACACGCTCACAACCGGCCGAGCAGCTTCTGCATCGCGGCGATCTCCGCCGTCTGCGCTGCGATCACCGACTTCGCGAGAGCGATCGCGTCGGGGTTCTGCCCGCCGCGGACCTCCTGCTGGGCCATGTCGACGGCTCCCTGGTGGTGCGCGATCATCTGCGTCAGGAAGAGGCGGCTCGCGTCCTTCCCGTTCGCGGCGTTCAGGGCCGCCATGTCGCCGTCCGACATCATCCCGTCGCCCATCGAGCCGTGATCCATGCCGCCCATGCCGGGGGCGGTCTCCGTGACGCCCCAGGCGGTCAGCCAGCCTTTCATCCGCGAGACCTCGGGCCCCTGTGCGGCCTTGATCTGCTGAGCAAGGTTCGCGACGTCGGGATCCAGCCCGCTCTTGGCGAGCACGATGTCGGACATCTCGATGGCCTGCTCGTGGTGCGGGATCATCATCGTGACGAACATCGTGTCGTCGTCGTTCGCCTTCGTGGACCTCGATGCCGAGGTGGACGTCTCGGTCGTGGTGGGGGCGTTCGCGGTCGAGCATCCGGTGAGGCCGAGGGCAAGGGCGAGCACGCCGGTGCCCACGGCGAGAGGGAGCTTCTTCATGTCTGTTTCCTTCGATCGGTTCGGTTGAGAGTCACGTGCGCAGCGCCGCCTGTGCGGGGCTGCGTGCCGGTGCGGTGCGGACCGGCACGGTGTTTCTCAGGTGCGACTGATCGAGAGGATCAGGAGGGACGGCGGTCTGGGCGGATGGAGCCCGGCTGGCGGGTCGCTGGCCGGGACGCGCAGCAGATGGTGCAGGCCCAGTCGTCCGAGGAGCAGCGGGGGCAGGATCACGAGGAAGCCGGCGAGCAGTGCGAGCACGCACGCGGCGCCCATGGAAGGGTGATTCCCTCCGTGGCCTGTGGCGCACGAGTCATCGCAGTCTTGGGACGCCGCGGTGGCATCCGCCGTCATCGCATGCCTCGAATCGGGCGATCCGTCACGGACGACGGTGTGCGCAGCACTCATGGTCGCCGGGGTGCCGTGCCCCATCGCGTCACCGGTGAAGGTGTGCATGCCCAGGAGGCCGGCGATCAGCAAGACCGCCATCGCCAGGAGGAGCAGCAGCGCGTGCGGCGACGCGGACGCGGGCGCGCGGTGCGCGACGTTCATGCTCGACCTCCTCGGCGCACAGGCTAACACCAAATCCCGGAATACCCCTAGGGGGTATGTGGTTGCATCCTTTGCCCTGACACCGTGGACGGGATCCGCAAGCGGCCAGGGCGCTATCGAGGCCGGCAGAGGACGGGCCGCGAAGGGACGGGAATGATGAACGATCCGCACGACCAGCACGCCGGCGCAGTGGCGGGGCACGACCACGTCCACTCCGGGACCACGCCGTCCCATCCCGGGTCTGACCACCACGATGACGCGCATCGCGCGGAACACGGCGATGCCCACGACGCGCACGGCGCTCACGCCGGACACGGTGGCGACGCCGGCCATGGCGGGCATGCGGGTCACGGCGGGCATGCGGGTCACGGTGATCACGTCGCGCAGTTCCGGCGGCTGTTCTGGATCATGCTGATCCTCGCCGTCCCCACGGTCGCGCTGTCGGGGATGTTCGCGATGATCCTCGGCTACCCGGTGCCGGACGCGCCGGGGGTGTCCTGGGTGTCTCCCGTCCTCGGCACGGTGATGTATGTGTGGGGCGGGAAGCCGTTCCTCATCGGAGGGGCGTCCGAGGTCCGCTCCCGCCGCCCCGGGATGATGCTCCTCATCGCGCTGGCGATCACCGTCGCCTTCTTCGCGTCCTGGGGCGCGACCCTGGGCCTGCTGCATCACGACCTCGACTTCTGGTGGGAGCTGGCGCTCCTGATCGTGATCATGCTGCTGGGGCACTGGATCGAGATGCGCTCCCTCGCGCAGACCACGTCCGCTCTCGACTCCCTCGCCGCGCTCCTGCCCGACGAGGCCGAGCGCCTGGAGAACGGGCAGGTCGTCACGGTCGCGCCGGCCGACCTCGTCGTCGGGGACATCGTCGTGATCCGTCCCGGCGGCAGCATCCCCGCCGACGGCCGCATCGTCGAAGGCCGCGCGTCGATGGACGAGTCGATGGTGACGGGCGAGTCCCGCACGGTCTCCCGCACGATCGGCGACCCGGTCACGGCCGGCACGGTCGCCACCGACTCCGGCCTGCGGGTCGAGGTCACCGCGACGGGCGATGACACCGCGCTGGCCGGGATCCAGCGTCTCGTCGCCGAGGCGCAGAACTCGTCATCCCGTGCCCAGCGTCTCGCGGACACCGCGGCAGGCTGGCTGTTCTGGTTCGCTCTCGGCGCCGCCGCGCTCACCGCGATCGTCTGGTCCCTGATCGGCATGCCGGATGAGGCGGTCGTGCGCACCATCACGGTTCTCGTGATCGCCTGCCCGCACGCTCTCGGCCTTGCGATCCCGCTGGTGGTCTCCATTGCCACCGAGCGTGCCGCGCGGGGCGGAGTGCTCGTCAAGGACCGGCTCGCGCTGGAGAGCATGCGCACCGTCGACACCGTCCTGTTCGACAAGACCGGCACGCTCACCAAGGGTGAACCCGTCGTCTCCCACGTCTCGGTGATCGACGGCGAAGACGCCGACCGGGTTCTCGCGGCCGCTGCCGCCGCCGAAGCGGACAGCGAGCATCCCCTCGCGAAGGCGATCGTGCGCGCCGCGGCGTCGAGGAACCTCGCCGTCCCCCTCGGCCGCGACTTCTCCTCGTCCCCGGCCGTCGGCGTCACCGCCACAGTCAACGGCGCCACCATCCGCGTGGGCGGGCCGCATCTGCTCGCGGAGGAGGCTCAGCCCGAGCTCCCCGTGGCTGAGCAGTGGCAGGCGGATGGGGCGATCATCCTGCACGTCGTGGAGAACGGTCGCGTCATCGGTGCGCTCGAGCTCACGGACGAGGTCCGGGTCGAGTCGCGCGATGCCGTCGACGCCCTGCACGCCCTCGGCGTCCAGGTCGTGATGATCACCGGTGACGCGGAAGCCGTCGCCCGCACCGTCGCCCAGGACCTCGGCATCGACCGGTACTTCGCCGGCGTGCGCCCCGAGGACAAGGCCGCCACCGTGCAGCAGCTCCAGCAGGAGGGGCGCAAGGTCGCCATGGTCGGCGACGGGGTGAACGATGCGCCCGCTCTCGCGCAGGCGGACGTCGGCCTCGCCATCGGCGCCGGTACCGATGTCGCGATCGCCTCCGCCGGAGTCATCCTCGCCGGCGACGATCCCCGCTCGGTCCTCTCGGTGATCGAGCTCTCCCGAGCGGCGTATCTGAAGATGAAGCAGAACCTCTGGTGGGCGGCCGGCTACAACCTGCTCTCGGTCCCGCTCGCCGCCGGCGTGCTCGCCCCGATCGGATTCGTGCTGCCGATGTCCGTCGGGGCCATCCTGATGTCCCTGTCGACGATCGTCGTGGCCGTGAACGCCCAGCTCCTCCGCCGCCTCGACCTGCGCCCGGACGTCACCACGCGCGCGATCCTGCAGCGGTGAAGACGAGTCCGTCGGATCCGTTTTGATAATGATTCTCATTTAACGTACGCTCGAGGCATGACCAAGCCCCTCGCCGTGCTCGCCCTCGCCGCCGCCTCGATCCTGACCCTCGCCGGCTGCTCCGCCTCGGCGGATCCCGCAACCTCGGACGGGACGATCGCCGTGACCGCGTCGACGAACGTGTGGGGGGACATCGCGAAGAAGATCGGCGGCGACCACGTGAAGGTCACCTCGGTCATCGCCTCGCTGTCGCAGGATCCGCACGAGTACGAGGTCACCGCAGCCGACCAGCTGAAGGTGCGCGGTGCGAAGCTGATCCTCGAGAACGGCGGCGGCTACGACGCCTTCTTCGGCGACCTCGTCGCGAAGTCGGGGAGCAGCGCTCCCGTGGTGACCGCGGTGACATTCGCGCCGACCTGGCCGAAGGGCGAGGCCGGCATGAAGACCGTCGAGGGCTTCAACGAGCACGTCTGGTACGACACCGCGGTCGTCGACGGCGTGGCGAAGAAGGTCGCCGAGGAGCTCAGCGGCATCGCCCCCGCGCACAAGGCCGACTTCGAGAAGAACCTCGCGACGTTCGAGAAGGGGCTCGACGGGCTGAACGCCTCGCTCGCGACGATCAAGGGCGCGCACCAGGGCGAGAAGATCTTCGTCACCGAGCCGGTCCCGCTGTACCTGACCGCGGCGGCAGGCCTCGTCAACGTCACCCCCGAGGCGTTCAGCCACGCCGTCGAGGAGGGGCAGGACGTGCCGCCCGCGACGCTGCTCGAGG
Source organism: Microbacterium xylanilyticum (assembly GCF_054654695.1). Lineage (NCBI taxonomy): Bacteria > Bacillati > Actinomycetota > Actinomycetes > Micrococcales > Microbacteriaceae > Microbacterium > Microbacterium xylanilyticum. Next base: position 3,782,810 of record NZ_BAAIEN010000002.1, on the reverse strand, counting down.
CGACGAGCCTCGTGGGATCCGGCGACGTCAAGGCGCTGTTCGCCAACGCCCAGGCAGGCGGCGCCGAGACTACCAAGCTCATCGGCATCGCGAAGGAGAAGGGCGTGCCCGTGCAGGAGGTCACCGAACTGCTTCCGGACGGCAAGACGTACCTGACCTGGATGACGGACAACATCGCCACGCTGTCCCGTAATCTCGACAAGTGACCTCTCCCGTCGCCTCCCCGGCAGCCCCGCTCCTGCGGATCCGCGGCGCCGGCATCCGCCGGGACGACCGCGAGCTGTGGAGCGGTCTCGACCTCGACGTCGGCCCGGGCGAGCTCGTGGCGGTGCTCGGACCCAGCGGCACCGGGAAGACCACGCTGCTGCGCGCGATCCTCGGGCTCCAGGAGCTCTCCGAGGGCACCATCGAGGCGATCGGCGAGCCCGTGCGCCGACGCGGGAACCGCCGCATCGGCTACCTGCCGCAGGCACGCCCGCTGCCGGCGGAGACGTCGCTGCGCGGCCGCGACCTCGTCGCGCTCGGCGTCGACGGGCACCGGTTCGGCTTCCCGATCCCGCGGCGCGGCGACCGCGCCCGGATCGACGCGCTGGTCGCGGCCGTGGGGGCCACGGCCTTCGCCGACCGGCCCGCGGGCACGCTCTCCGGCGGCGAGCAGCAGCGGCTGCGCGTGGGACAGGCGCTCGCCGACGATCCCCGGCTGCTGCTCTGCGACGAGCCGCTGACCAGCCTCGACCTGGCCAACAAGCAGGCCGTGGTCGAGCTCATCGACCGGCATCGCCGCACCGGCGCCGCCGTGCTGCTGGTCACCCACGACATCAACCCCGTGCTCGACGTGGTCGACCGGATCCTGTACCTCGCGAACGGCCGGTTCACGCTGGGCACGCCCCGCGAGGTGCTCACCACGCGGGTGCTCTCCGACCTCTACGGCGTGCCCGTGTTCGTGTCGGAGGTCGGCGGCCGCCTGGTCGTGGTCGGCGCGCCCGACGCGGAGAGTGCCGCGCACCACCACGACCACGACGGACCGGGCGGGGAGGCGGTCGCGTGAACCTCCCCGACATCCTCCAGGCCATGTTCGGCGGCCTGCCGCAGTACGGGGAGATCCTCGCCCTCGTCTCGAACTCGGTGTGGGCCGGTGCCGTGCTCGGCCTCGTCGGCGGCCTCATCGGCGTCTTCGTGATGCAGCGCGACATGGCCTTCGCGGTGCACGGCATCAGCGAGCTGTCCTTCGCCGGCGCCGCCGTGGCGCTGCTGGTCGGCGTCGACGTCGTCACCGGATCCATCGTCGGATCCCTCATCGCCGCCGCGATCATCGGCTGGCTCGGCGCCCGCGCCCGCGACCGGAACTCCATCATCGGCGTGCTGATGCCGTTCGGCCTCGGCGTCGGGATCCTCTGCCTGTCGCTCTACAACGGGCGCGCGGCGGGGAGGTTCAGCCTGCTGACGGGGCAGATCGTGTCCGTGCAGTCGGAGCAGCTGGGGTGGCTGGCCGGGATCTGCGCGGTCGTGCTGTTGGGGCTGCTGGTGCTCTGGCGTCCGCTGCGCTTCGACTCGCTCGACCCGCAGTCAGCGGCCGCCCGCGGCGTGCCAACGGTGGGCGTCTCGTTCGCCTTCATGCTGCTGCTCGGCCTCGTGGTGGCCGTCGCCGTGCACATCATCGGCGCGCTGCTCGTGATGGCCCTCGTGGTCACGCCGGCGGCCGCCGCGATGCGGGTGCGCTCCGGACCGCTCGCCGTGCCGGTGCTGGCCGCCGTGTTCGGCGTCGTCTCCGCGGTCGGCGGCATCCTGCTGGCCGTGATGGGCACCCTTCCGGTGAGCCCGTACATCACGACGGTCTCGTTCGCGATCTATCTCGTCTGCCGCGCGATCGGATCCCGCCGCGACCGCGTCGTGCGCGCGGCGCCCCAAGGAGCCTGACCGCCGCGCACCGCCACACGCCGCGGCGTACCGGCCGAACGGGGCGGGCGGGGGAGAATCACCCTGAATCCAGCGAGGAGACCGGCGGTGGGACACGGGCACGGGCATGACGCGGGCGCGCTCCGGCACGTGAGGGTCGCGCCGACGCCCCGGCGCATCCTGCTGATCGCGCTGATCATCGTCGCCGTGGCGACGATCGCCGGGCTGATGCTGCTGTGGCCCGCGGCGGGGCGCCCGGGCGGTCTGGCATCCGCGCCGTCCTCGACCCGGAGCGCGACGACCTATCCGACGGGCGAGATCCTGAAGCTGACCGACTGCGCGGACCTGCGACCGTCCGGCGGCGGCAGCGGCGGCAGCACCGGCGGCAGCGGTGGGACCGGCGGCACGGGCGGGACATCGGGATCCGGCGGCGCGACAGGCCCTGCCGCGGGCGGCGCGGCACCCGCCGCCTGCGCGATGGCGAAGGTCAGGATCGAGAGCGGCGCCCGTGCCGGCGACACCGTCACGATCATGCTGAACGGTCCGTTCGCCCGCGCCGGCCTGCGGCCCGGCGATCGGCTGGAGCTCATGGTGATCGCCCTGCCCGCCCGCCCGGGCATCGTGCAGCCGGGCGGTGTGGATCCGGGGATCTCGGCGTTCGGCGTGGTCAGGACGATCCCGCTCGCCGTATGGGCGGGGCTGTTCGCGCTGATCGTGGTCGTCGTCGGGCTGCTGCGGGGGCTGCTCGCCCTGGTCGGGCTGGTGTTCAGCGGCGCGATGATCGTGATGTTCCTGCTGCCTGCGCTGCTGCACGCGGAACCCGCCCTGGCCGTCGCCCTCGTCGGCGCGTCCGCGATCCTCTACGTCGTGCTGTACCTCGCGCACGGGCTCTCGATGCGCACGAGCGCGGCCCTCGCCGGAACGCTCGCCGGGGTCGCGATCACCGCGGTCCTCGCCCAGGTCGCGGTCGGCACGACCCGGCTCAGCGGCATCGACGAGAGCGCCGGATTCCTGGCTCCGATGGTGCCGCAGGTCGACTTCCAGGGTCTGCTCACGTGCGCCATCATCATCGCGGGTCTTGGCGTGCTCAACGACGTGACCATCACGCAGAGCTCGGCCGTGTGGGAGCTGCGCGCGGTAGCCCCCGAGCTCTCCCGGCGGCAGCTGTTCGGCCGGGCGATGCGCATCGGACGGGACCACATCGCCTCCACGATCTACACGATCGTGTTCGCCTACGTCGGGGCGTCGCTGAGCGTCGTGCTGCTGCTCTACGTCTACGACCAGCCGATGATGAACATGCTCGGGCTCGAGGACATCGCGACGGAGATCGTCCGCACCCTCTGCAGCGGCATCGGGCTCGTGCTCGCCGTGCCGCTCACGACCGCCATCGCCGTCGCCCTGCTGCCACCCGGATCCGCCATGACCGGGGATCCGATGCCCGCCGTCCTCGATGAGGACGACGCCGACACCGTCGCCTGGCTGCGCACGCTGCGCACCGTCGAGGTGCCGCCGTTCCCTCCGGCCGGCCCCCGGGCCTGACGCCTACGCGACCGGCTCGCCGTACCGCGCCGCGATGTCCTGGGAGCTGAGCCAGCGCGAGTAGGTGGGCGCCTGCGGCCAGCCCTCCGGCACGTCCTGCCACGCCTCCTGACGGCCGTAGGGCAGCACGTCGGAGATCGCGAACGCGACGCTGAAGCGCTCCGCGCCGCGGCCGTCCGTGTGCCAGGTGCGGTAGACGTCCTCGCCGTCGCGCAGGAAGACGTTGAAGCCGAAGCCCTCGCCCGGACCGGCGTCCACGTCGGCGCCGAACGACGACTCCGCGGACGAATACCACGTCATCTGGTTGCCGACCCGCTTCTTGTATGCGAGCACCTCGTCCATAGGCCCGTTCGTGACGATGACGAATCGCGCGTCCTGCGCCTCGATCTGCGCGGTGCGGGTCCACTGGGAGGTGAGGCCCGTGCAGCCCGGGCACTGCCAGCCGGCGCCGTCCGTCCACATGTGGTGATAGGTGACGAGCTGGCTCTTGCCGTCGAACACGTCGGCCAGGCTCACCCGGCTGCCGTCCTCGGCGATGAGCGTGTAGGCGGGCAGCTTCACGGCGGGCAGACGCCGCCGGGCGGCCGCGATGGCGTCCAGTTCGCGGGTTGCGGCCTTCTCCCGGATCCGCAGCTTCGCGAGCTCCTCGCGCCAGGTCTGCTCGTCGACGACAGGGGGCAGGGCGGTCATGACATCCTCCGATGGTCGGTCGCTCGGGCGCCGATGTTCACGGCGTCCACATCTGCTATGTTCACACCGTACACATCGTGCCGGGGCGGCTCAAGAGGCGGAAGGGGATCCGATGGCCTATCACCATGGCGATCTCGGCAGCGCCCTGGTCGAGGCGGCCGTCGCGCTGGGACGCGAAGGCGGCCCCGCGGCCATCACGATCCGCGAGGCCACGCGCCGCGTGGGCGTCTCGCCCAACGCGGCGTACCGGCACTTCCCGAACCGCGCCGCGCTGCTGGACGCCACGGCGGCCGCGATCCAGGAGGGTCTCGCGGCGGCGATGACCGATGCGCCGGAGGGCTCGCCGCTCGAGCGCCTGCACCGGATCGGTGCCGCCTATATCGCGTTCGCCCTCGACGAGCCGGGGTGGTTCGCGGTGGTGTTCTTCGGCATCCGGCCGCCGGATCCGGCGACGACCGCACAGGCTCCGGCGTTCCGCGCGCTGACCGCGGCGCTCGACGACCTGGTCGCGGCGGGGGAGCTGCCGTCGGCTCGCCGCGACGACGCCGCCTGGGCGTGCTGGGCCACCGTGCACGGCTTCGCCGAGCTGTGCCTGCGCGGTCCGCTCGCCGGCGTGGACCGGGCCGAGCAGACCCGACGCGGTGACGCGGCGATCCGTGCGGTGATCGCCGGGATCCAGCGCGACGCGGGCTGAGCGGCGGCCGCCGGATCCTGCCGGCTGCTCGTGGGCGCGGTCCGGCCGGATCCGGGAGCCGATCGTCCGCGGACCTCGGCGCGATCGTTCCGCGTCCGCACTCGCTGCCGCCCCCTGCCCACCGACGCGAGCGGGTTAGGATAGTCGGGACTCGCGCGGATCATGGCCCCGCACCCAGGGACGCCGGACGACGCGATCCCCCTCCGCATCCATCCTCTCCGGCGTTCCCCCCGCGCCCGGGAGCAGGAGGGGTGAGCAGAAAGGCGCCACCCGTGGCCGAGGCTACCGAGAACCGTGCACCCGAGGCGCCCCAGGGCGACTTCTTCGATCAGCTGCTGGAGCACCCGTCGACGCAGCAGGCGTTCACGATCGGGTTCCGCGGCTACGACAAGGCCGAGGTCGACGCGCACCTCACCGCCCTCAAGGAGGAGCTGCGCCGTGCCACCGACTCGAACGCGAAGACCGACGCCCACCTGCGCGGCGAGCTGGACAAGGCCGCGGAGAAGCACCGTCGCGAACTGGAGAAGGCCACGGCCGCGCAAGAGGAGCGAGCGGCTCAGCTCGAGTCCGACCTCGCCGCCGCCAACGCGAAGATCGCCGAGTCCGCGCAGCAGATCCAGTCGCTGAGCACCGCGCTCGCCGGATCCCAGGAGGACATCGACGAGGCCACCTCGCGCTCGCAGTTCGAGACCGTGCTGCGCGTCGCCGAGGAGCAGGCCAGCGTGCTCATCCAGAACGCTGCGGTGCAGGCGGAGCGTCTGCTCGAGGCGGCCCGGGACGAGGCCGCCGCCAAGCGCGCCGAGCTCGACGCCGAGGTCGCGCGCATCACCGCTCAGGCGCAGCGCGACGCCGACCAGGTGCGCCTGAAGATGGAGACCGAGTTCGCCGCGCACACCGCGCAGATCGAGCGCGAGGCCGCGCACGCCGCAGAGAAGGTGAACCACGCCGAGCAGGAGGCGCACTCGATCCGCACCGAGGCGGAGAAGGGCGCCGCGGCGCTGCGCGCGATGGTCACGCGGGAGACCACCGATCTGCGCGTGGCCGCCGAGCGCGAGGTGCGCGAGATGAACGCCCGCGTGCTGGAGCTGGAGGAGTCGCTCACCCGCCGCCAGGACGACGCGCAGCAGGAGTTCCTCGTGCTGCACAACCAGGCCGTCGCGCACGCCGAGCGGATCACCGCCGACGCGAACGAGCAGGTCGCGGCGGCTCTCGCGCACGCGGAGCGGATCTCGGCGAAGGCCGACGACTACGAGCGGCTGATGCGCTCGCAGGCCCAGGCGATCGAGGCCGAGGCGCAGGTCCGCGCCCGCGAGACGCTCGACCGGGCCCGCACCAAGTCGCAGAAGATCGTCGACATGGTCACCGCGCACACGGCGAACGTCGTGCGCGACGCCGACGACCGCGCCCGGCAGCTGCGCTGGCAGCAGCAGCAGCTCACCAGCTTCATGGCCGAGGTGCGCGAACTGATCCGCCCCGACGGCGCACTCGGCAGCGAGGGATCCGGATCCGCTCCCGCGGCCGAGGAGCGCGCGGCCGAGGAGCCGGCCGAGGAGCCTGGCGAGGCCTCCGCGGAGCGCGCCGACGCCTGAGTCGCTCGCGAGATGGAGAACGCCGTTCTCCGGTCCCCGGAGGCGGCGTTCTCCATCTCGGAGCGCTCGGAGCCCACGGATACGCCGCTCCCAGCCGCGGGCCAGCGGGCGGATCTAGACTCGAGGCATGGCTCAGCGGAACACGTGGCAGCGCGAACGCGTGCGGGAGGAGCTCTCCGACGCGCGCGGATTCGTCAGCGCGCAGACGCTGCACGCCACCCTGCGCGAGGCCAACACCGGCATCGGTCTCGCGACCGTGTACCGCGCGCTCGCCGGCCTGGCGGCCTCCGGTGAGGCGGACTCGCTGCAGAGCCCGGAGGGCGAGGCGCTGTACCGCGCGTGCAGCAGCACCGGCCACCACCACCACCTGATCTGCCGTTCCTGCGGAGAGACCCGCGAGATCGAGGCCACCGACGTGGAGCAGTGGGCGCAGCGCACCGCTGCGCAGCACGGCTTCCGCGACGCTGAGCACGTCGTCGACATCTTCGGACTGTGCGCGAACTGCGCCGCCGCCCAGGAGTGATCCCCGCGTGACGCTGACGACCCCCGGCCGCCGTGCGACCGCCGCGCGTGACGGGGCGGCCACCCCGCACGCGCTGCGCACGCCGCCGCCCCGACTGACCGGACGCACCGCGGCCATCGGCGCCGTGATCGGCGTCGTCGTGGTCGCCGCGCTCGTCGCGATCGACGTGCTGGCCCCGCACCTGTTCCCGACCCGGCTGCCCAACCGCCTGCAGGACGGGCTCACGCTGGCCCTGAGCGTGCTGTTCGAGGCGCTCCCGTTCGTGATCCTCGGCGTCGTCCTCTCGATCGCCGTGCAGGTGTGGCTTCCCGCCGGCGTGATCGAGCGGATCCTGCCGAAGCGCGGCTGGGCGCGGCGCGCCGTGCTGTCGCTGCTGGGCATGCTGATCCCGGTGTGCGAATGCGGCAACGTCCCGTTCGCGCGCGGCCTGATGATGCGCGGCCTGGGGCCTGCCGAGGCGCTCACGTTCCTCGTCGCCGCGCCCATCGTGAACCCGATCGTCATCCTCACCACGCATGCCGCGTTCGGGTTCGACGGAGGGATCCTCGTCGCCCGGCTCGTCGGCGGCTACCTCGTCGCCAACCTCATCGGCTGGGTCTACAGCCGGCACCCGGATCCGGACGCGCTGCTGACGGAGCGGTTCCGCGACACCTGCGAGGTCGTCGTGCACGAGCAGGGATCCGGGATCCGCCGCAGCCTCGCCCAGTTCCTCATCGAGCTGCGCGCGGTGATGCCCGCGCTGATCGTCGGATCCGCGCTCGCCGGAGCCGTGCAGGTGCTGGTGCCGCGCGATGTGCTGCTCGCGATCGGATCCAACCCGCTGCTGTCGGTCGTCGCGATGATCGCGCTGGCGATCTCGGTCGCGATCTGCTCCAACGTCGACTCCTTCTTCGCGCTGTCCTTCGCGTCGACGTTCTCGCCGGGGGCGATCGTCGCGTTTCTGCTGGTCGGGCCGCTCGTGGACATCAAGATGATGGCGCTGCTGCGCACCACGTTCACCGCCCGCACGCTCGGCGGGATCGTGGGCATCGTGGTCCTCTTCGGGTTCGCGGTGGGGATCGGGGTGAACGTCTTTGCCTGACGCGATCGGATCCCGCGCCTCCCGCGCGCAGGCCCTGGGCACCCGCTGGCTGGGCGCAGGGCTCGCCGCAGCGCTGGCCGTGGCCACGCTCGCCCTCGCGGCGACGGGGCGGCTCACGCTGTACATCAGCCCTGAGACGGTGTGGTTCGCCGTGGCCGCGGCGGTCGCCACCCTCATCGGCGTGGTGTGGTCGTGCGCGCTGCCGCTCGGTGCGGAGCAGGAGCACGGCCACGACCACGGCGGTGCGGGCCACGGCAGCGCCCACGAGCACGGCAGGTCCGGACACGATCACGCCGGGGAGCACGGGCATGATCACGCGGGCTCGCGGCCGTCTGCGCGCCGCGTCGTCGGCACCGTCGCGGGCGCGACCGGCGGGGTGATCGCCACGGGCGTCGTCGCCGGCGCGCTGCTGCTGCCTCCGGCGTCGCTGTCGGTGGATATGGCGATGCAGCGCGCCCCGATGGGCAACGTGCTCTTCGCGGGCGCCGACAACGTGGCCCTGGGCGCCAACACCGACACCAGCACGTTCGGGATCGGCGGCTGGGCGAGCGTGTTCGCCACCGGATCCCGGCCGGAGAAGTACGACGGATCCTCCGTCACGCTCACCGGCTTCCTCACCCCCAGCGGATCCGCGAAGGATCAGGCGCATCTGACCCGCATGGTCATCTCGCACTGCGTGCTCGACGCGCAGCCGGCGTCGGTGCCGGTGCAGATCACCGGCTGGCAGGGCCAGTACGCTGTGGGCGACTGGGTGCAGGTCAGGGGGACCGTCCGCGCGAGCGCCGACGGGAAGCTCTCGATCGTGCCGGCCAGCGTGTCGAAGATCCCGGAGCCGAAGGACCCCTATGAGCACTGACGACGCGGATCGTCCCCTCACCCGCGCCGAACTGCGGGCCCGCCGCGCCGCCGAGGAAGCGGCCGCGGCGACGCCCGAACCGCCGGTCGCTGAGCCCGTCGAAGCGCCCGGCCCGCGGACCGGGGTCCCTTCGACAGGCTCAGGGACCGGAGGCGGAGGCTCAGACCCCGGGACTGGATCCGGGTCCGACTCGCGTTCCGACCCGCGGTCGGCTCGCGCGACGACTCCGGAGGAACCCGAGCCGGCCGCCGCGCCGGAACCCGCCGCTTCGCTCGAACCGGTGTCCGCGGCCTCGGTCACCCCAGACGACACGCCGGTCATCGACCCGCGCGACATGCCCGCTTCGCCGGCGCCCGCCCCTGAGGTGCCGCCCGTTCCCGTGCCGCCCGACCCGGTCGACGTCTCCGCCGGTCCCGGTCCGCGACGCTCGGCGGACGACGCCGCAGGCGGGGCCGGGTCCGACCCGCGCTTCGAGCCGCCGGCGTGGGAGCCGCACCCGACCCCCGAGCCGGTCGAGGCCCGCCGCCGGTTCCCCCTGATCCTGGCGGCCGTGCTCGGTGTCCTCGTGCTCGTGGTCGCCGGATTCGGGGTGATCACGCTCCTGCAGGGTCCACGGATCAGCAGCGTGAAGGTCGACGCCCAGGCGGCGATCGACGCGTCCGGGACCCGGATGATCATCACCGCCAGCCAGCCGTTGGCGAAGGTGGCCGCGTCGCAGGTGTCGGTGAGCCCCAAGACGCCGTTCACGGTCGACACCTCAGGGCGCAACCTCGGGGTCCGCTTCACGGTGCCGCTCGACGACGATACGACCTACACGGTGACGGTGAAGGACGCGACCGGCACCGACAAGCAGCGGCGCAGCACCCTTCAGGCGACTTTCCAGACGCCGAAGTCGACCATGTACCTGCTGCAGCGCAACGCGGACGGCGACGACACGATCTTCCACACCGACCTCGGAGGCAAGAACGCCGTTCCGATGGTGCAGCACGAGAAGATCGACGACTTCCGCGCCACCGCCGATCACCTCGTGGTCGCCACCGAGAAGGACGGCGTCTCGTCCCTGCTCGTGATGGACCGGCAGGGCAAGAGCGAGCGCGAGCTGAAGCTGCCCGGTCCAGGGTTCGTCTCCTCGCTGCAGGTGTCGGAGCGCGGCAACCTCGTCGGCTACACCTTCACGGACAAGGGCGTCAGCGCGACCAGCGGCCGGGCGAGCGTGCTCGTGACCCAGTCGCTGACCGGCGACGGCGACCCGCAGATCGTGAGCCTCGCCGACAAGCAGCCGAGCGTGGGGCAGTGGGCGTTCGTGCCCGACTCCTCCTCGGCGCTGTTCATCGACTTCACCGGTGCGCTGTACGTCGAGGATCGTGCCGACGCGAAGGCCAAGCCCACCGCCCTCGGCGCCGCTCAGACCATCGAGGGCATCAGCCGCGGCACGTACACCGCGATCGTCAGCCGCGGCGCCGACCTGATCGAGCTGAACCTCGCCGACGGATCCGAGAAGCCGCTGGCGGCCTCGACGCCCGACTTCGGGGTTCCGGGCACGATCGCGCCGTTCCCCGGCGGAACGCTGCGCCAGGTCGCCACCCGCGACGCGAGCGGGCTGCCGACCGGGCAGATCGTGACGCGCGTGGCCGACGACGGCAAGGCGGTGAAGCTGTTCAGCGTGACCGGATCCGACGCGATCATGCAGGCCTGCCCGTCGCCGAGCGGCCAGTACAGCGCGATCGTGGTGGCGCCCAAGCTCGTGAACAACCCCTACGACAAGTCGCTGCTGCCGCTGCCCACGACGATGCAGACGCACATCATCGACACCAAGACGGGCAAGGAGCAGGTGGTGCTCGCGGGCTTCGACCCGTCGTGGTGCGCGCAGGCGCCGCACCGGTGATCCCGGCGGGGGACGACCGATGAGCGCAACCGGGGACGGGCTGCGGCGAGCCCGCCGCGAGGATCTCGTCGCGCTGCCCCTCGAGGTCGCGCCGACCCTGCTCGGCGCCCGCCTGCGCACGGTCGTCGACGGAGCGGAGGTGATCCTGCGCATCACCGAGGTCGAGGCCTACCACGGCAAGGGCGTCGGTGACCGGCACGATCCCGGGTCGCATGCGCGGATGGGCCGCACGGCCCGCAACGCCACCATGTGGGGCGAGCCGGGACACCTGTACGTCTACCTCAGCCACGGGATCCACTCCTGCGTCAACGTGGTGTGCGGACCCGAGGGGGTGGCCGGCGGTGTGCTGCTGCGCGCCGGCGAGGTCGTCTCGGGTGTCGACGTGGCGGCCGTGCGGCGGGGACGGCGGGAGCTGCGCGACCTCGCCCGCGGTCCTGGCCGGTTCGGTCAGGCGTCCGGTCTGCGGCATCCGCAGCACGACGGGATCGACGCCGTCACGGGCGCGGAGCTGGCCGGCGCGCGGGCGGAGCTGTGGCTGGGCGAGCCGCTGGCAGACGTCGCGACGGGCCCGCGGGTGGGCGTCGCCGGTCACGCCGGCACCGGCGCGTTCCCGTGGCGGTTCTGGATCCCCGGGGATCCGACGGTCTCGCCGTTCCGCTGGGGGCGGGGAGCGGCCGAGGCCGCGGCGGCTCTGGACACGCCCGGGATCGGATCCGTGCTAGAGTAGCTCTTTGTCTGCGCACACTCCTGTGCGCAGTTCGTATGCCTCCCCTTCTGAGCCGAGTCATCGGGCAGGGGAGAGGCGTGCAGACAAGGGATCTTGGGTGGGGCCGTCCGGCCTCACGGTAATGAAGGAGTCATCATGGCAGCAGTGTGCCAGGTGACCGGTGCTGTTCCCGGCTTCGGTCACAACATCTCGCACTCGCACCGCCGGACGAAGCGCCGCTTCGACCCGAACGTGCAGAAGAAGACCTACTACGTGCCCTCGCTCGGCCGGAAGATCACCCTGAACGTGTCCGCCAAGGGCATCAAGGTGATCGACGCCCGTGGCATCGAGAAGGTTGTCGCGGACCTCCAGGCGAAGGGTGTGAAGCTCTAATGGCCAAGAAGGCTCAGGACATCCGTCCGATCATCAAGCTGCGTTCGACCGCCGGCACGGGTTACACCTACGTGACCAAGAAGAACCGCCGCAACACCCCCGACCGCCTCGTGCTGAAGAAGTACGACCCGGTGGTTCGCAAGCACGTCGAATTCCGAGAGGAGCGTTGATCCATGGCTAAGAAGAGCAAGATCGCGCGCAACAAGCAGCGTCAGGCCGTCGTCGACCGCTACGCGGAGAAGCGCGCCGAGCTGAAGAAGACCCTCGTCGACGCGAACGCGACCGACGAGGCCCGCGAGGCCGCCCGCGTCGGCCTGCAGAAGCTCCCGCGCAACGCGTCGCCGGTGCGCCTGCGTTCGCGCGACGCCATCGACGGCCGCCCCCGCGGTGTCCTCACGAAGTTCGGCATCTCGCGTGTCCGCTTCCGTGACATGGCGCACCGTGGCGAGCTGCCCGGCGTGACCAAGTCGAGCTGGTAAGTCTCACCGTTCCCTGAGCTCGTCGAAGGGACGCAAAGGGCGGGGATCCTCGGATCCCCGCCCTTTCTGCATGTCCGGATCCCTGTCGCCGCTGCGCACGCTCGCCCCGCACTCGCTCGCGCTGATCCGGCGAGTTCTCACGGAGGGGAGGAGGATCCTTCGGGCTTTCTCCCGCTCGGGAGGAGAACTCCTGTTCGGGAGGATGATCGGGTTCTGCATCTCCTCCCGAGCGGGAGAAATCCTCCTGAAGGGGTGAGTGGCGAACGCGCCAGGGTCCCCGGACCCGGACGCGAGGGGCTGATGAGGCGCGACACGCCGCCGGAAAACGTCAAAAACCGCGAAATGACGCGGAAAACCGGGGTTTGGTTGATACATTCAAGGCGGTCGTTCGACCAACGGGGGGCATCCGCCCATCCGGAACTCTGATACGAAGCGACGGGATCCCCGTCGCTGGAGGATGAAATGGCTGACAAGTCCATCACCAAGACCGAGCTCGTCGCGAGCATCGCCAGCGCCACCGGCCAGAGCCAGGCTGCTGTCTCCGGCGTTCTCGACGCCCTGTTCGCCACGGTCTCGGACGCTGTTGCCAAGGGCAGCAAGGTCTCGATCCCGGGTTGGATCTCGTTCGAGCAGGTCGCGACCGCCGCTCGCACGGGCCGCAACCCGCAGACCGGCGCCGAGATCAAGATCCCGGCCGGCAAGCGCGTCAAGGTGACCGCCGGCTCCAAGCTCAAGGCTGCCGTCAAGTAATCCGGCTCCGCCTCGCGAGGCCGTCCCTCCGGGGGCGGCCTTCTGCGTGTCAGCCTGCCGCGGTGGGGCGACTCCCGGACGGCACGCACAGGCGGCGCGCCTAGGCTGGAGGGGTGAATCGCCCCTCCACCGGGGTCCGCCCCCAGGCGGGCGCCGACCGCACGTCCCTGCCCGCCGGATCCGCGACCCTGCGCATCGCCGGGCCTGTGATCCTCGTGGGCGCCGCGATCCTCGCCGTCCTCGCCGGGCTGGCCTTCGGCGGGGGCGCCGCGCCGAACCTCCTCCTCGACCCCGGCCCTGTTGTGCGCTGGGGTCTCCCGGTCGTGACGACGCTGAGCAACCTCGGCGCGGCGGCCATGCTCGGATCTCTCGTGCTCGCGCTCTTCGCGCTGCGCAGCGGGGCGCGATCCTTCGAGATCGCGCTGGACACCGCATCGATCGGCGCAGCCGTCTACACCGTGGCCAGCGCGGTGGCGGGGCTGTTCACGTTCCTGCAGACCCTCGGCGTGAAGCTCAGCGTCGGCCCGGAGTTCGGCGCCCAGCTCGGACGCTTCCTGCTCGAGCTCCCGCTGGGCCAGGCGTGGCTGATGACCGTGCTCGCCGGCGCCGTGATCACGATCGCCGCGTTCGCGTTCCGCGGCTGGACGGCGACGCTGTTCACCGCGGTCCTCGCGGCGGCATCGTTCATCCCCCTCGCGACGCAGGGGCACGCCGGCGACCTCAGCGGGCACGACGCGGCGGTGAACTCCCTGCTGCTGCACACCGTCGGCGCGGCGGTGTGGATCGGCGGACTGCTGCTGCTCATCGTGCTGCGCGGATCCGGCAGCGAGCTGATCGACGCCGTCGGCGCGAAGGCCGGTGCCCGCGGCAGCGCATCGGGCGCGAAGACCGCGAACACGCAGAAGACCGCGAAGGGCAAGAAGCCCCGTGACGGCGTCACCTTCGCGGCGGTCGTGCGCCGGTACTCCTCGCTCGCGCTCGTGGCCTACGTCGTGGTCGCCGTGTCGGGCGTCGCCCGCTCGATCGTCGCGGTGGGCGACTGGGCCGGCATGCTCACCCCGTACGGCGGGATCATCGTCGCGAAGGCGGTCGTCCTGATCCTGCTCGGCGCGCTCGGCGCCCGCTACCGCACCCGGCTCATCCCGAAGCTGGAGTCGGGCGGATCCGGTCCGTTCTGGACCCTCGTGCTGCTCGAGCTCGCCCTGATGGGCCTCGCCTCCGGGCTCGCGGCAGCGCTCGCCCGCACGCCCCCGCCCGCCGGCCTCGAGGCGCCCGCCGTGCGCAGCGCGGCCGAGATCCTCACCGGATCCGCCCTGCCGCCCGAGCTCACGCCGGTGCGCTGGCTGACGACGTGGAACCTCGACCTCATCTGGGCGGTCGCGGCGGTGCTCGGCGTCGTGCTGTACCTGCTCGGCGTGCGCCGCCTGCGGGCGCGCGGCGACGCCTGGCCGATCCACCGCACCGTGTTCTGGATCCTCGGCATGGCCGCGCTGGTCTGGGTCACCGGCGGCGCGATCAACGCCTACCAGGAGTACCTCTTCAGCGTGCACATGCTCGGGCACATGATGCTGTCGATGGCGATCCCGCTGCTGCTGGTCTCGGGCGCCCCGGTGACCCTGGCCCTGCGCGCGATCGACAAGCGCGGCGACGGCACCCGCGGCGGACGGGAATGGATCCTGTGGGCCGTGCACTCGCCGTTCTCCCGCGTCGTCACGAACCCGTTCGTGGCGGCCGCGATCTTCGTGCTGTCGCTGTGGGCGTTCTACTTCACCGACCTCGTGCGCTGGGCGATGACCGACCACATCGGCCACGAGTGGATGACGATGCACTTCCTCATCTCGGGCTACCTGTTCGTGCTCAGCCTGATCGGCGCGGATCCGGTGCCGCAGCGGCTGCCGTACGCGGGGCGTCTCATCACGCTCATCGCGGTGATGGCCACGCACGCCTTCTTCGGCATGGCGATCATGATGCAGTCCGGGCTGATGGTCGCGGAGTGGTTCGGCGCGATGGGGCGCACCTGGGGGGCGACCCCGCTGCAGGATCAGTACGTCGGCGGCGGCGTCGCCTGGTCGGTGGGGGAGATCCCGACTCTGATCCTGGCGATCACCGTCGCGATCCAGTGGAGCCGCAGCGATGCCCGCATCCAGAAGCGTGCGGACCGCGCCGCCGATCGCAGCGGCGATGCGGAGCTCGAGGAGTACAACGCGCGCCTCGCCGAGCTCGCCGAGAAGGACCGCCGCGCCGCCTCGCGCGGGCGCTGAGCGGCGGCCGGGACTCAGCCTTCGGATCCGGGCGGGTTCGCGGACTGCTCCGGCGAGGTGATGCTGATCGAGGCGGATCCGTCCGGCAGGAACCGGATGGATCCGTCCACCTGGAACGGGACGTCCTCGTCGACGTGCGAGACGGTGCCGTTGTAGAGCGACTTCACGTCGAGCGTGACGTGCGCGACGGCGTCGGTGGGCGGGATCTTCCATCCCTCGTCGTCGGGCTCCAGCGTGATGTCCGGAGGGCGCACCATGGTCCAGGTGGGCCCGTCCACGACGCGGTTCTGCACGGTCATGCCGAACGGGCACCCCGTGGGCTGCAGCACGGTCTGCGTCGTGCACTGGTCGAGGAACTCGTGGACCCGCTGCTGCACCACCTTCACGAACTCGGTCGTGGGCTTGGCCTGCACGTCGAGCGGCACCTCCGCGAGGGGCTTGTCGGCCAGCACGCCCATGCCATTCGCGGTGGCGGTCGACGTCTTCACCGACACGGAGTACAGCCCGGGGGAGAACACCAGCATCGGCACGGGCTCGAGGGCCGATGATTCGGCACCCTTAGCGGCCACCTGCCGGCGGTCGAGCTCGAAGCCGTTCACCGAGAAGCGGTCGGATCCGCGCACCGTGAGCGAGATGACGGAGAGCGGGCTCTGCGCGAACTCCCACGACGGTGCGACGCCGATCCAGCCGTCCTGCGCGACCAGGAACGTGCTCGTGCCGGAGTGGCCGCCGGCCTTGTAGTGCACCGTGACGGCGGTGGCATCGCCCTGCGGATGCTCGTCGGTGACCGTGATGTCGGTGAGCGAGCCCAGCGCGGCACGGCGCAGCAGCGCGTCGGAGGCGTTGCGGAAGGTGCTGTTGTCGAGATCGCCGTGTCCGATCGCCACCCCGGGCAGGCGCAGCGCATCGGCGGCGCGGCCCTCGGCGAGCATCGTCAGATACCGCGTGACGAACGCCGAGGGGCTGTAGAACTCCCGGTAGACGGTCAGCCCGCCGGCCGCGAGAGCGGCGACGAGCACGACGCCCACCACGGCGAGCAGGGTGAGGTCGGCCCACAGCGGGGCGCGACGTCGCGCGGTCCGCGCCCGGCGCGTCCGCACACCAGGCGCCAGCACCCCCGCCGACTGCACCATGTGCGTCAGTCTACGAAAGCCCGCCTGCGGGAAGCCCGAGTGCGTCGGACGTGGTCGCGCGATGTCGGCACGGGGGAGAGCCGGCTCGGCCGGGCGCCGGTAGAATCCGAAGACCGTGAGCACGCCGACCCTCTCCGCCGAACAGGAAGAACTGTTCCGGCTGATCGAGGACACCCGGGAGCACGTGTTCATCACGGGCCGTGCCGGCACCGGCAAATCGACGCTGCTGCAGCACTTCGCCTACAACACGCAGAAGCAGATCGCCGTGTGCGCGCCCACGGGCGTCGCCGCGCTCAACGTCGAGGGCCAGACGATCCATTCGCTGTTCCGCCTGCCGATCGGCCTCATCGCCGACAGCGAGATCGACCAGTCGGATGCGACCCGCAAGATCCTGAACGCCATCGACACGCTCGTGATCGACGAGGTCTCGATGGTCAACGCGGATCTGATGGACGCGATCGACCGGTCGCTGCGGCAGGCTCGGGGCCGCAGGGGAGAGCCCTTCGGCGGGGTGCAGGTCGTGATGTTCGGGGACCCGTATCAGCTCGCGCCCGTGCCGCCGCGGGGTGACGAGCTGCGGTACATCCAGGATCACTACCGCTCGTTCTGGTTCTTCGACGCGAAGGTGTGGACCGGCGGTCAGGCCTCCGACGGCCTGCTCGACATCGGGGAGCACGGCGCGCAGCTGCACGTGCGCGAGCTCGTGCACATCCACCGGCAGTCGGATGCCGGGTTCAAGGCCATGCTCAACGCGGTGCGCTACGGCCGGGTGACCGCCGAGATCGCCGAGGCCCTGAACACCGCCGGTGCCCGCACGCCTCCGGATCCGGCCCCCGGCGAGATCCCGATCATCACCCTCGCCACCCGCAACGACATCGTCAACGGCATCAACGCGCGGCACCTGGCGGCCCTCCCCGGCAAGGTGCAGAAGGCGAAGGCCGACATCTCCGGCGACTTCGGCCGCGGCGAGGCGAACTACCCGGCCGACGCCGAGCTGCAGCTCAAGGAGGGCGCGCAGGTGATGTTCCTGCGCAACGACGTCTCCGCCGCCCCCGACCCGCCGCGCTGGGTGAACGGCACGATCGGCACGGTCGTGCGGATCCTGGGCGACACGGTGCGGGTCGAGATCGACGGCGAGGAGGTCGACGTCGAGCCGGCGGTCTGGGAGCGCTATCGCTACATCTACAACCCGGGCACCAAGACGCTCTCGCGGGAGGTGGTCGCCGAGTTCACCCAGTTCCCGCTGCGGCTCGCCTGGGCCGTCACGATCCACAAGTCCCAGGGCAAGACCTACGACCGCGCGATCGTGGATCTCGGATCCGGCGCGTTCGCGCCCGGGCAGACCTACGTCGCCCTGTCGCGGCTCACCTCGCTGGACGGCCTCTACCTCACCCGTCCGCTGCGCCCCCGCGACATCCGCGTCGATGAGGACGTGCGCCGCTTCATGCGCGCCGCCTGGGAGGCCCGCCAGGGCGACTCCACGCTGCAGGTCGGACGCTGACTCGCACGATTCATCGTGGGATCAGGCGATCACGCCGGATCAGGCCGGGAGGATCCGGATCCGCCTGTTCTCGCGCGATCGCCTGATCCCGCGCGGGAGCGAGCAGGTCTCAGCGACCGGCGTGCGCGGAATGGCAGCGCGCGCGGATCTCCACCCGTCGGACGGCGATCTCCACCCGCGGGTGGTGCCGCCGGATCCGGGATCCGAGGAGCATCGAGGACATGAACCTCTCCGTGCTCTCCAACGTCCTGCTGATCCTCCTTGCCGTCGGCATCATCGCCGTGCGGCAGATGACCTGGCGACCCGTGCTCGGCGGCCGCGACTGGATGTTCCCGGGGATCGCCGCCGTGGCCGGCAGCGCCTTCCTGCTGCAGTCGCTGAACGGCCGTTCGCTCGGGGTGATCGACGTCGTCGCGTTCGTGGTCGAGGTGGTCATCGCGCTGGGCGTGGGGCTCGCGATGGGGGCGATCGCGCACATCCGCCCCATCGCCCGGCCGGCCGGCTACGTGGCGGACACCACCGGGCTCTCGGCGAAGGGGGCGGCGCAGGCCGTCGCGGAGTTCGAGACGCGGACGGGGCCGTGGGGTCTCACGCTGTGGGTCGTGCTGATCGGGATGCGCGTGGGGCTCACGTTCGCGTTCGAGAGCCTCGGATCCCACCTGGGCGTCTCCACCGGGCTGATCCTGCTGGTGCTCGCCGCGAACCGTGCCGCGCGCACCGTCGTGCTGCACGGGCGGGTCGACGGGCTGCGCCGCGGCGGCACTCGCGGCGCAGCGGCGCGCATGATGGTCTCGTGACCCCCTTCCGTCTGCCGCCCGTCGCGGGGACGACACCGTGGAGCGCCGGCATCAACCTCGCCGGCGCTCTCGCCGTGCTCTACGGCCTGTGGCGCGGGGCACCGCACTTCGCGCCGTGGGTTCTCGCCGTGACGGCCGCAGGGCTCGTCGCCTGGGTGGCGCGCACGATGCTCGCGGTGCGGCAGGGTGCGCTCCCGCGGCAGGGTGCGCTCGAGTCGGAGGCTCCTGACGCGGGTGCGCACCCCGCAGCGCACCCCGCGCCGCAGAACGCCGCGGTGCGTGTGATCGGGGCGCTGCTGCTGGCGCTCATGCTCCTCGGCGGCGGGTTGACGGCCGTTCCCACGCAGGGCCTCGGCACAGCGCTGCTCGTGGTGGCCGTGATCGTGGTGACGAGCGATCCGGCGAACTCCCCGGTGGTGTGGGGCGCGGCTGCGCTCGCCGCAGGCCTGGCGATCGCAGCGGGGGCCGCGCTCACGATCGCCGGGCTCGCCGGCGCGGGCGGTGTGAACGTCCTGGGCGTGCTCGCCGTGATCGCCGGGCTCGTCCTGGCGGTGGTGGTGGGCCTCGGCCGTAGGGCGCAGCGCGTGCTGGCCGCGGAACGGGAGCGCGCGAACGCCGAAGCCGTGCGGGCGCAGGCCACGGCGCACCGCGTCGCGATCGCCCGGGATCTGCACGACGTGCTCGCGCACAGCCTCGGCGGACTGGTGGTGCAGCTCGACGCGGCGGAGGCGCTGCTCGAAGCGGGCGAGACCGAACGGGCGGCCGCACGTGTGACGGCCGCACGGCGGCTCGCGGTGGAAGGGCTGGACGAGGCCCGCGAGGCCGTGCGCGCCCTGCGCGGACCCGAGCAGGACGAGCCGGGCCCGGCGGCGACGATCCCGGGGGCAGCCGCCGGAACCGCGGCGACGGTGGATCCGTCCGCGCTCTCGGCACGGATCGCAGGGCTTCTCCCCGGGCACGACACGGCGACGGTGCAGGTCGAGGAGCGCGGCGAGCCCCGCGCGGTCTCTGCGGCGCTCGCCGAGGCGTTGGTCCGTGCCGTGCAGGAGGGCCTGAGCAACGCCCGCAAGCACGCGCCCGCCGCCGAGGTGCGGATCCGCCTCGTCTGGCATCCTGACCGGGTGGAGTGCACGATCGAGAACGGGCTTCGGGCTTCAGGCGGCGAGCTGCCCGGGAACGAAGGGGAGAGCCGCGGTGCGCTCGCTGCGACCGGCGGCGGCTTCGGCCTGCGCGGGGTGCGGGAGCGCTTCGCGGCGGTCGGCGGCACGGCGACGGCGGGGACGATCCGCACGGGGAAGGCCGAGCTCTTCCGGCTCCGCGTGGAGGCGCCGGCGTGAGCGCCCGCATCCGGATCGTGCTCGCCGACGACCAGGCGATCATCCGCGACGGACTGGAGACCGTGCTGGGGCTCATCGACGACTTCGAGGTCGTGGGCACGGCGGCCGACGGCGCGGAGGCGGTGGCGCTCATCGCGGCCGAGCGTCCCGACGTCGCGCTCATGGACCTGCGGATGCCCGTCCTGGACGGCGCCGCCGCGACCCGGCGCGTGACGGCCGAGACCCCGGAGACCGCGGTGCTCGTGCTCACGACCTTCGCCGACGACGCCGACATCGTGACGGCCCTCCGCGCCGGCGCTCGCGGCTACCTCACCAAGGATGCGGGCCGCGCGGAGCTCGCTGCGGCGATCCGCGCGGTCGCCGCAGGTCAGAGCACGTTCTCGGATCCCGTGCGCGAGGTGCTGCTGGGCAGGATCGGCGTGTCGTCGACGACAGGACCGGACGCGGTTCCGGGATCCCTTGCGGGACAGGAACCGGGATCCCCGCCGGGTCCGGATCCGCTCTCCGCCGAGGTGCTGGCGAAGCGGTTCCCCGCGCTCACCGCACGGGAGCGCGAGGTCTACGCGCTCGTGCTGCGGGGACGATCGAACGCCGAGATCGCCGCGACGCTGTTCGTCGGGGTCGCGACGGTGAAGACGCACATCAACGCGCTGTTCGCGAAGCTGGGCGTGCGCGATCGGGCGCAGGCGATCGCGCGAGGGCTCGGCACGACGTCGGGTTCCTGATCCGGCGCGTCCGCCGGCGCGGTGCACCGGCCGGCACGCCACGGTCAGAGGCGAGCGCGGTTCGTGACGATCCGTGGCCGCCGAGGCGGATCATCCCCAGGGATGACGTCCGGCGAAGACGGCCCGTTTACAATCGTGAGGAACGTCAGGGGGGCGTATGGGTGGGAAGATGAGGCGGCGAGCCGGCGCGCTGGTCGCCGGCGCGATCGCGGCGGCGCTCGTGCTGAGCGGATGCGCCGGCGACGCGGCCGTCCCCACGTTCAGCCCGAAGCCGCAGGTCGAGGGCGCCCTGCCCTCGGATGTGCAGGATCAGCTGAAGGGCGCCGTCGAACGCGCGATGGCCGCGAGCGGGTCGAGCGGGGCGATCCTGGGCGTGTGGGTGCCGTGGAGCGGTTCGTACGTGACGGGCCTCGGCACCGTGGCGGTCGGGGACAAGACGCCGGTCAGCACCGACATGTCGTTCCGCATCGGCGACGTCACCCGGCTGATGACGTGCGACGTGCTGTACGCGCTCGCCGACCGCGGCACCGTGAAGCTCGACGCCAGCATCACCGAATACGTCTCCGGCGTGCCCGACCTGCAGGGCGTCACCCTGCTCGACCTGTGCAACAGCACGGGGGGCATCGGTTCGTCCGAGCCGACGGTGATGCCGATGTGGCTGAACAACCCGGAGCGCCAGTGGGAGCCGAAGGAGCTCGCCGCGTACGGACTCGCGCAGAACCGCACCCCGCCGCACACGGGATTCCGCGACTCCGATGCCGGATACCTCCTGCTCGGCCAGGCGCTGGAGCGCGCCACCGGGCAGACCGCGGCGCAGCTCATCCGCCAGTACGTGACCGCGCCGCTCGGGCTCAACGCCACGTCGCTGCCCGCGCCCAAGGCGGCTGCTCCGAGCCCGGCGCCCGCGCTGCAGGGCTCCTACCTCGCGCAGGTCGACGGCGCCTATCAGTGCGCCAAGCCCACCGACATCACGGTGAGCTCGTCCAGCAACGGGTACACCGACTCCGGAGTCGTCTCCACGATCAAGGATCTCGGCCGGTACATGCAGGCCGAGGCGGCGCAGGCGCTGCGCCTGAAGAAGACGCCCAAGCGCTTCGGATCCCCGCTCCCCGTCGCCGACGGCGCTCCGAGCTGGTACCAGGCGACCGGAGGCGGCTACCTGGTCGGATCCATGATCGGCCAGCACGGCGGGACGCCCGGCTACCTCACCGCCGCCTACGCCGACCCCGCGACCGGCTTCACCGTCGTGGTGGTGCTGAACGACTCGACCGCCGGATCCGGGTTCATCGGGAATCTCGGCTTCGAGCTTTCCGCGATCGCCTCCAAGGCGGCGGCGGGGAAGGGCCGGGCCGCGCCGGAGTTCGCACTGCCGTTCACCGCGGAGGACTACGCTAAGGCGGTCGACGGCGCGGCCGTCTGTCCGCTGCCGCAGGGCTGACCCGGGCCGTTCGACGCCTCCCTCGCGCCGAGGGGGTCTGTCATCGCCGTCCGCCGTGGAGCCTCTCGGGGCGCGGCGGCCGGCCGCAGCCTCCCGAAGCGCGGCATGACCCGAGGAGCAGCCATGGCCATCGTCGACAACGGCATCTACGTGGACGGTGTCCGCACCGACACCCCGCACACCCTGACCGAGACGTTCCGGCTCATGCGCGATCGCGACGGCATGGGCTGGATCGGCCTGTACCGGCCCAGCGAGATGGAGGTGCGCCAGGTCGCCGCCGAGTTCGGCCTGCACGAGCTGGCCGTCGAGGATGCGCTGACCGGCCATCAGCGCTCGAAGCTCGAGCGCTACGGCGACACCCTGTTCGTCGTGCTGCGACCCGCCCGCTACCTCGACGCCACGGAGGAGGTGGAGTTCGGCGAGCTGCACGTATTCGTCGGGCCGAACTTCGTCGTCACCATCCGGCACGCCGAGACGCCGAGCCTGAGCCGCGTGCGCGGGCGCATGGAGCACGACCCCGAGCTCCTGGCGCGTGGTCCCGAGGCCGTGCTGTACGCGATCCTCGACGAACTGGTCGACGAGTACTCGCCGGTGCTGGCAGGCGTGGAGAACGACATCGACGAGATCGAGGCGCAGCTGTTCGTCGACGACTCCGACGTCACGCAGCGCATCTACGAGCTGTCCAGCGAGGTCATCGACTTCCAGAAGGCGACTCAGCCGCTGCAGCCCATGTTGGAGAACCTGCTGCGCGGATCCGCCAAGTACGCGGTCGACCTCGAGCTGCAGCGCTATCTGCGCGACGTGCTCGACCACATCATCGCGCTCGCCGAGCGGGTGGCGACCTTCCGCGCCAATCTCGACAACGCGCTCACGGTGGAGGCCACGATCGTCGCCCGACGCCAGAACGAGGAGATGCGCCGGATGACCGAGGAGAGCATCCGCCAGGGCGAGGAGGTCAAGAAGATCTCCAGCTGGGCCGCGATCTTCTTCGCTCCGACGATCGTCGCGGGCATCTACGGGATGAACTTCCACGGGATGCCGGAGCTCGCCTGGCCCTTCGGCTATCCGATGGCGATCGGTCTCATGGTCGGCGGCGCCTTCGTGCTGTACCTCGTCTTCAAGAAGCGCGGCTGGCTCTGACGCGCGACGCTCAGCGGCCCGAACCGGTGAGCGCGATCACCGCCAGCGCGGTGGCGGTGACCAGGATCCACAGGATCGCGCCGAGCAGCAGCGGGCGCCAGCCGGCGCGGCGCAGGGCCGCCGCATCCGTGGACAGGCCGATGCCCGCCATGGCCGTCGCGATCAGGAAGCCGCTGACGTGCGCCATCGCTTCGCGGACGCCCGGCGGGATGATGCCGAGGGATCCGAGCACTGCGACGGCGAGGAATCCGACGAGGAACCACGGCACCAGGCCGATCGCCCGTCGCACGGTCATGCGCTGCCCGCTCAGCGAACGGCGCGACTCGATCACGGAGAGCCCGACGGAGATCGGGATGATCATGAGCGTGCGCACCAGCTTCACCACGACGGCGAACCCGAGCGCCGAGGCGCCGAAGACGCTCGCCGTCGCCACCACGCTGCTGGTGTCGTTCACGGCGGTGCCCGCCAGCAGGCCGAACGTGTGCGGATCCATCCCGAGCGCGTGCCCGAGCAGGGGGAACAGCACCACGGCGAGGACGTTGAACACGAAGATCGTGGACACCGCGTAGGAGATCTCGGCGCTCAGCGCGCCGATCACCGGGGACACGGCCGCGATCGCCGAGGCACCGCAGATCCCGGTGCCCACGCCGATCAGCGTGCGCAGCCGCGGGGCGACGCGCAGGGCGCGGCCGATCACCGCAGTGCCCAGCAGGCACACGGTGAGCGTCGCGAGCATGATCGGCAGCGACTCCGCGCCGACCCTCAAGATCGCATCGAGCGACAGCTGCGCGCCCAGCAGCACCACGGCGACCTGCAGCAGGAACCTGCCGGAGTAGTCGATGCCCGGTGCGAACGTCGCGCCGGGCCGCCGGATGACCGCCACCGCCACCCCGATCACGATCGCGGGCAGGGCCGAGCCGAGCACCGGCATCAGGGCTCCGATCACGGTGGACACGGCCGCGATCGGCACGGTGAGCGCGAGCCCGGGCAGCACCTCGGCAGCGCGCATGGCGAGCCGGGACGGCAGCGTGCGTGCGGGACGGAACATCATGTCTCCACGCTCTCGCGCCGCCGCGCCCGGCGGTATCCGGTTAGGCTCGATAGGGATACAGGCGGAGACTGTGGGGTGGCCAGCATGGACGGATCGATGCCGGATCTCGGCTCGCTCGAGCTGCTGGTCGCCGTCGTGCGCACCGGATCCATCTCGGCCGCGGCGCGCGAGACCGGCGTGACCCAGCAGTCCGCCTCCGCACGCCTGCGCGCCGTCGAGCGCCAGCTCGCACTGTCGCTGTTCCACCGCACGCCCTCCGGCACCCGCCCCACGCTCGAGGGCGAGGTGGTCGCGTCCTGGGCCGATGACGTCCTCGCGGCGGCGGGGCGGTTCCAGGCGGCGACGCGCACCCTGCGCGGCGAGAGCACCGCGCGGCTCACGGTCGCCGCGAGCCAGACCGTGTCGGCCCGGCTGCTGCCGCGGTGGCTCGTGGCGCTGCGCCGGCACCAGCTCGCCGCGGGGCGCACGCCCACCGCCGTGCAGCTGCTGTCGGGCAACAGCGCCGACGCCGAGACGCTCGTGCGCGAGGGGCGCGCCGACCTCGCCTTCATCGAGTCGAGCGAGGTGCCGGACGACCTCGGCTCCACCATGGTGGACCGCGACGAGCTGGTGCTCGTCGTGGCCCCGGGGCATGCGTGGAGCAGCCGCGGACCCGTGGCGTTCGAGACGGCCGCCGCGGAACCGCTGGTCGCCCGCGAGCAGGGCAGCGGCACCCGGCGGGCGTGGGAGGACGAGGTGCGCCGACGGCTCGACCGCGCCGCCGCCGAGCCGGCCGTGGTCCTGCCGACCTCCGCCGCGGTGCGCTCGGCGGTCGCCGACGGACTGGGCGCCGCCGTGCTGAGCCGCCGGGAGGCCGCCGACGACATCCGCCTCGGCCGGCTGCGCGCCGTGCGCACGACCGGGGATCCGATCGTGCGGCCCATCACGGCGCTCTGGCGCGGGGGAGCCCGCGACCTCTCCCCGGTCGGACGGGAACTGATCGACGTGGCCGTGCGGACGGCGCGGCAGGAGGCTGCGCCCTCCAGCGCCCGCCCCGCCGGTTCCTGAGCGAGCGCAGCGAGACGAAGGACGCCCGCCCCGCCGGCCCTTCGTCTCGCCTTCGGCTCGCTCAGGGACCGAGGTGCGCCCGCCCCGCACGCCCGGTTCCCGTGCGGGCGCGGCGAGACGAACGACGCCCGCCCTGCGCCGCCGCTCAGGGGTCGGAAGGGGCCTCTCCGCGGTACCCTCTGATCGTCGCCCTGGAAGGAACCGGATGCCCCCGCTCGTGCTCTTCGGCCTCGCCGCCGTGCTGCTGTGGTCGCTGGTGTCCCGGCGCTTCGAGCGGTGGGGCGTCGCGGGGCCGGCCATGCTGCTCGTGCTGGGTGCTGCGACCACGGTGTGGGATCTGACCTCGTACGGCGCCGCGCTCGACGCTCCGCTGACCGAGAAGATCGTGGAGGTCATCCTCTCGCTCCTCCTGTTCGCGGACGCGACCGAGGTGCGCGGCGGGATCTTCGGCGGAGAGGGCCGGATCACCGCCCGGCTCGTGCTCATCGCGCTGCCCCTGTCGCTCCTGCTCACGGCGATCGCGAGCGTGCTGCTCATCCCGGAGTCCTTCGTGGTGATCGGCGTGATCGCCTGCGTGGTCATGCCCACCGACTTCGCCCCCGCAGCCCGGCTGCTGCGCACGAGCCGGCTGCCGGAGCGGATCCGGGGGATCCTCAACGTGGAGAGCGGCTACAACGACGGGCTCGTCTCGCCGATCTTCGGGATGGCCCTGCCGATCGCCGTCGTGCTCGCGCCGGTGTGGCACGAGGCGGTCGCAACAGGATCCGACTCGGTCACCATCACGGACAAGGAGCTGGACCACAACGGCGAGAAGATGGCGGAGGCGTTCCTCAACGCCGTGCCGGCCACGCTCTGGGCGATCGCGATCGGCGTCGTGCTGGGCGGCCTCGTCGGCCTGATCCTGCGCATCGCGCGCGACCGCGGCGTCGCGAGCGAGGGCGGTGCGCGATACGCGATGATGCTGCTGCCGCTCATCGCCTACGGGATCGCGACCATCCCGGCCCTCGAGGCGAACGGCTTCGTCGCCGCGTTCGTCGCGGGGCTGATGTACCGCGTCGCCCGCACCCGCGGCATGGAGGTGCGGGTGATCCCGCACGCCGAACTGCTGCTGGTCGAGGAGGTGGGCACCCTCACCGCGAACTTCGTCTGGTTCATGCTGGGCGGTGCGGCCCTGCTCGCCTTCACCGAGTCGTTCGACTGGCGCGTGCTCGTGCTCGCGCTGCTCGCCCTCACGCTGCTGCGGCTCGGGCCGGTGTACCTCTCGCTCATGGGCAGCTCCGTCGGACGCGGCGACCGGGTGCGGATCGGGCTGCTCGGGCCGCGCGGCACCGCCACGATCGTGTTCGGCCTGCTCGCGTACAACGCCCTCCCCGACGAGGAGGGCGACCTGGTGCTGCTCGTCATGGTCGTCACCGTCGTGGGCAGCATCCTGCTGCACGGGGTCGTCGCGCCGTTCGTGCTGCGGCGGCTCGCTCCGGCCGGCCGTTCCGCCGAGACGGCCGGAGTGCCGTCGCCCGAGGCCTGATCGGCGCCGCGTCGCGTCGCCGGAACCCGGGCGTCCTGGATCCGGCGGTGCTCAGCCCTGCGCGGGCTGCCGCGTGTAGACGCCGCGCATGAGGGGCGCGAGCGCGGCGTCCGCCGGAACAGCGGAGTCCAGCTCGACCGCCAGCCGGTCTCCGTCGGCGCGCAGCCGCATCACCGTGCGGCCCCGGTCGGAGCGGCGCTCGAGCACCAGGTTCTCGTCGACCCACTCTGCGGATCCGGGAGCGGCGGGCGTGAAGCCGTAGGTGTCGAACCACCAGAAACCCGTGCCGGCCACGACCGCGTGGGCCACGAGCGGAGCGCCCTGGGCGCCGTCGCGGGACTCGACGTAGTCGAGCAGGATGCCGTCGGGACCCGGCTCGACGCTGAGCGCCCCGCGGGCCGTGCCGGCCTCCGTCCACGCGGTGGGGAACAGCTCCTCCGTCCCCGTCCAGTCGCCGAGCAGTGCCATCAGCCGAGAATCCGGTGCCATGCTCCGAGCCTACGCGGTGGCGGTACGGCGTTGCCAAGGAGCAAAGATCCGCGTTTCTTTGCGCGTAAAATCCCGAAAAGCCAGGGGATCCGCGCCGCCCCGCTCAGTACTCTGAGCAGGTTGTCCGGCGAGGGTGCCGCATAGTGCGCAGCGCACACCACCCGTCATCGCCGACGGCATGGAGGAGGTAGCTATGGCAGTCATCGGCATCGTCCGTGAGCCCGAGGGCGAGGCGCGCGTCGCCGCGACCCCGGCGACGATCGCACAGCTTCGCAAGCTCGGCCACGAGGTGGTCGTGGAGCGCGGCGCGGGATCGGCCGCATCGTGTCCCGACGACGCCTACGCGGACGCCGGAGCGACCCTCGTCGACCGCGCCCAGGCGTGGGGCAGCGAGGTCGTGCTGGCGATCACCGCGCCCGGCCCTGAGGAGATCGCGCTGCTCGCCGACGGGGCGACGATCATCGCCCTGCTGTCGCCGGCGCTGCGTCCCGACCTCGTGGAATCGCTGGCGCAGCGCGGCATCACCGCCCTGGCGCTCGACGCGGTGCCGCGCATCTCGCGCGCCCAGTCCATGGACGTGCTGAGCTCGATGGCCAACATCGCCGGCTACCGCGCCGTGGTGGAGGCCGCGCACGAGTTCGGCCGGTTCTTCACCGGTCAGGTGACGGCGGCGGGCAAGGTGCCCCCGGCCAAAGTGCTCGTGGCGGGGGCGGGCGTCGCCGGTCTCGCCGCGATCGGCGCGGCCTCGAGCCTGGGCGCGATCGTGCGCGCGACGGATCCTCGCCCGGAGGTCGCCGACCAGGTCACCTCGATCGGCGGCGAGTACCTCCCCGTCGACGTGGCGGTGGAGGAATCCACGGACGGCTACGCCAAGGCGACGAGCGAGGCGTACGACCGCCGTGCGGCCGAGATCTACACGGAGCAGGCCGCAGACGTCGACATCATCATCACCACGGCGCTGATCCCCGGCCGCGCCGCGCCGCGGCTCATCACCGCCTCCGACGTCGCGCGGATGAAGCCGGGCAGCGTGATCGTCGACATGGCCGCCGGCCAGGGCGGCAACGTCGAGGGATCCGTGGCGGGCGAGCGCGTCGTGACCGACAACGGCGTGATCATCCTCGGATACACCGACCTCGCCTCGCGGCTGGCCGCCCAGGCCTCGCAGCTGTACGGCACGAACGTGGCGAACCTCGTGGCGCTGCTCACCCCCGGCAAGGACGGGGTGCTCACGATCGACTTCGACGACGTGGTGCAGCGCTCGGTCACGGTGGTCCGCGACGGCGCCGTGACCTGGCCGCCTCCGCCCGTGCAGGTGGCCGCGGCGCCCGTCAAGGCCCCTGTGGCGTCCCTTCGACAGGCTCAGGGACCGGAGGGGGAGGCGCCCGCGAAGAAGGGCCTCTCGACGGGACGCAAGGTGCTGCTCATCGTGCTCGGCATCGCGGCGCTGTTCGCGGTGAACGCGTTCGCTCCGGCCCCGCTGCCGCAGCACTTCACCGTGCTGACGCTGTCGGTGGTGATCGGGTTCTACGTGATCGGCAAGGTGCACCACGCGCTGCACACCCCGCTCATGTCGGTGACCAATGCGATCTCCGGCGTCATCGTCGTCGGGGCGATGCTCCAGATCACCGATCCGAATCCTGTCGTGCAGCTGATCGCCGCGGTCGCGGTGCTGCTCGCATCCATCAACATCTTCGGAGGGTTCGCGGTCACCCGCCGCATGCTCGCCATGTTCACGAACGGCGGCCAGAAGTGACCGTCGGAGCTCTCTCCACTGCCGCGTACATCGTCGCGGCCCTGCTGTTCATCCTCAGCCTCGCCGGCCTCAGCAAGCACGAGACCGCGCGCTCCGGGGTGGTCTTCGGCATCTCCGGCATGACGATCGCACTGCTCGCGACGGTCTCGCTGACCGTGGCGAAGGCGTGGTCGGCCGGCGCCGTGATCGGGCTCGTGTTCCTCCTCGTCGCCGTGCTCGTCGGCGCCGGCATCGGATTGTGGCGCGCGCGGGTCGTCGAGATGACCGGGATGCCCGAGCTCATCGCCCTGCTGCACAGCTTCGTCGGCCTCGCCGCGGTGCTGGTCGGCTGGAACGGCCACCTCGCGCACGCGGACATCGCCCCGGCTCTGGTCGGGATCCACAACGCCGAGGTCTTCATCGGGATCTTCATCGGCGGCGTGACCTTCACCGGATCCATCGTCGCGTTCCTGAAGCTGTCGGCGCGGATATCCTCCAAGCCGCTCATGCTCCCCGGCAAGAACGCGCTGAACATCCTCGCGCTGGTCGCGTTCGTCGTGCTCACGGTGTGGTTCGTGATCGACCAGCAGCTGTGGCTGCTCATCGCGATCACCGTGCTCTCGTTCGCGCTGGGGTGGCACCTGGTCGCCTCGATCGGCGGCGGCGACATGCCCGTCGTCGTCTCGA
The DNA here is from genome assembly GCF_054654695.1 of Microbacterium xylanilyticum. NCBI lineage: Bacteria > Bacillati > Actinomycetota > Actinomycetes > Micrococcales > Microbacteriaceae > Microbacterium > Microbacterium xylanilyticum. The sequence continues at coordinate 3,752,866 of NZ_BAAIEN010000002.1, read as the reverse complement.
TGCTGAACAGCTACTCCGGCTGGGCCGCGGCGGCCGCGGGCTTCCTGCTGAACAACGACCTGCTCATCGTCACCGGCGCGCTTGTCGGATCCAGCGGTGCCTACCTCTCCTACATCATGTGCCAGGCGATGAACCGGTCGTTCCTGTCGGTGATCGCCGGCGGCTTCGGGATCGTCGCCTCGGCGTCGGGCGACGAGGAGCAGGGCGAGCATCGCGAGATCACCGCGGAGGGCGCCGCCGACATGCTCACCTCCGCGAAGAGCGTGGTGATCACCCCGGGTTACGGGATGGCGGTCGCGAAGGCCCAGTATCCCGTCGCCGACCTGGTGTCCAAGCTGCGCGAGCGCGGCGTGGACGTGCGCTTCGGCATCCACCCCGTCGCGGGCCGCCTGCCCGGGCACATGAACGTGCTGCTGGCCGAGGCGAAGGTGCCGTACGACATCGTGCTGAGCATGGAGGAGATCAACGACGACCTCGCGCACACGTCCGTGGTGCTCGTGATCGGCGCCAACGACACGGTCAACCCCGCCGCGGCGGAGGACCCGGGCAGCCCCATCGCAGGGATGCCGGTGCTGCGCGTGTGGGAGGCCGAGAACGTGATCGTGTTCAAGCGCTCCATGGCCGCCGGCTATGCGGGCGTGCAGAACCCGCTGTTCTTCCGCGAGAACGCGCAGATGCTGTTCGGCGACGCCAAGCAGCGCGTGGAGGACATCATCGCGGCGCTCTGAGCGGGTCCAATTCGGTGACTCGCGGCTAGGCGATTGCGGATCCCGCCCGGAGGGCGTACGAACGAACCACGGAGTCCGTCGGACGAAGTCATGATCCGGGGGGACCGTGCATCTCGAAGGAGAGGACACGACCATGAGCGAGTTCGCCGCATCCGCCGATGAGCCATCGATCTACGGGGAGGAGGACGTCGGCGACGGCAAGCGCATCGTTCAGATCGCCTCGGTCGCCGCGCTCGGCGGCCTGCTCTTCGGGTACGACAGCGCCGTGATCAACGGCGCCGTCGCCTCGATCAAGACCGCGTTCGGCGTCAACGACGCCCTGCTCGGCTTCGCGGTGGCGTCCGCCCTGCTGGGCGCCGCGGTCGGGGCGATGACGGCAGGGCGCCTGGCCGACCGGATCGGGCGCGTGCGGGTCATGCAGATCGCGGCGCTGCTCTTCCTCATCAGCGCCGTGGTGACCGGCCTCGCGCCGGAGCTGTGGACGCTGGTGATCTTCCGCGTGGTCGGCGGCGTCGCGATCGGCATGGCCTCAGTGATCGCGCCGGCGTACATCGCCGAGACCTCGCCGGCCCGGATCCGCGGTCGGCTGGGATCGCTGCAGCAGATGGCGATCGTCACCGGCATCTTCCTGTCGCTGCTGGTCGACTGGCTGCTCGCGACGGCGGCCGGCGGCGCCGACAAGGCCTTCTGGTTCGGCCTGCCGGCCTGGCGCTGGATGTTCCTCGCCATGGCGGTGCCGTCGATCCTCTACGGTGTGCTGTCGGCGACCATCCCGGAGTCGCCCCGCTACCTCATCGCGAAGCATCGGATCCCCGAGGCGCGCAAGGTGCTGACGATCCTGCTCGGCGAGAAGAACCTCGAGGTCACGATCGGCCGGATCCACGAGAGCATCGACCACGACGTCAAGCCGAGCTGGCGGGACATGCGCAAGCCAGGCGGCGGGGTGTACGCGATCGTCTGGGTGGGCCTGCTGCTGTCGGTGTTCCAGCAGGGCGTCGGCATCAACGTGATCTTCTACTACTCGAACATCCTCTGGGAAGCGGTCGGCTTCAAGGAGAGCGCCTCGTTCGGCATCAGCGTGTTCACCTCGGTCGTGAACATCGCCACCACGATCGCCGCGATCCTGCTCGTCGACCGCGTGGGCCGCAAGCCGCTGCTGATCATCGGCTCCTCGGGCATGATCGTCACGCTGGCCACCATGGCGGTGTGCTTCGGCACGGCGCCGCTGACCCCGCAGGGCGACCCGCACCTCGTCGGCGCCGCCGGGCCGATCGCCCTCGTGGCGGCGAACCTGTTCGTGGTGTTCTTCGGGATGAGCTGGGGCCCGGTGGTCTGGGTGCTGCTCGGCGAGATGTTCCCGAACCGGTTCCGCGCGGCCGCCCTGTCGCTGGCCGCGGCCGGACAGTGGGCGGCGAACTGGGTGATCACCGTCACGTTCCCGCCGCTGAAGAGCCTCTCGCTCGGCCTGGCCTACAGCCTGTACGCCGCGTTCGCGCTGCTGTCGCTGCTGTTCGTGGCGAAGTTCGTGAAGGAGACGAAGGGCATGTCGCTCGAGGAGATGGACGCCGCGACCGGCGTGGTCCCCCTGCACCGCAAGGACGGCGCGGCCGGCGCCGTGGCCGGGGAATGACCGAGGGACGAGCGCGACGACCGCGGCGACCGCGGCGGACGGGAGGAACGCGTACACTGCGGCGGGGTTGACCCCCTTCCGGTACAGGTACTGGCTGCCCGGCACCGTTCGGTACAGGTCCGCGACGTTGATCCTGCCGCGCTGGAGCAGGTAGCAGTCCGTCATGATGATCGCGTACAGCGGCCCGAGGAACGCCGCGAGGCCGCCGAGGAAGTAGTTCACCGCGACCGGGTTGGCGTAAACACTCCACGGCAGGATCAGCACCGACAGGATCGCCGTGATGATGCCGCCGCGCCGGAACGAGATGTGCTTCGGCGCGGCGTTGGCGAGGTCGTAGGCCGGGGAGACGAAGTTCGCGACGACGTTGATGCCGATGGTCGCGATGACGAACGTGATCGCGCCGATCAGGATCGCCACGGTGCTGTCGATCCTTCCGACCAGTTCCACCGGGTCGAAGATGTACTTCCCGAAGATCGCGAGGCTGCCGCCGGTGACGACGACCGACACGATCGAGAACGCGATGAAGTTCACGGACAGGCCCCAGAAGTTCGCGAGCCGCACCGCGCGCGTGTTCGGGGCGAAGCGGGAGAAGTCGCAGTAGTTGAGCATCAGCGTGGAGAAGTACGCGACGGTCAGCGAGATCGACGCGAAGAAGCCGTAGACCACGCCGCCGAAGTCGGCCTGCTTCGTGGAGAAGTTGAAGGCGATGTTGCCGCCGGACTTGACCAGCACCCACACCGCCAGGCCGAGCATGACGACCCAGATCGCGGGTCCGGCGAAGTCGACGAGCTTGCGCACGGCGTTCATGCCGCCGCTGAACAGGGCCAGCTGCAGGGCGGCGAGCACGAGGAACGCGATCCAGCCCAGCGGGGAGAGCCCGAGGACGCTGCCGTGGGTCATCGGCGTGAGCTGCGGCCACACCCGCAGCAGCAGCACGATCAGGGCGACGGAGGCCAGCCAGGTCTGGATCCCGTACCAGAAGACCGCGATCACGGCCCGGACCAGGGCCGGGATGTTGGCGCCGAAGACGCCGAAGCTCGCGCGCGCGAGCACCGGGTACGGCACGCCGGTGCGCTGGCCCGCGTAGCCCATCCAGTTGATCGCCACGTTCACGAGCGCGATGCCGATGATGAGCGCGACGAGCACCTGCCATCCGACGAGGCCGAAGGCGAAGAGGCCGGCGGCGAAGGTGTAGCCGCCGATCGAGTGGACGTCGCTCATCCACATCGCGAAGAGACTGTAGGTCTTCCAGTTGCGATCCTTGGCCGGCGCCAGGTCGTCATTGAGAAGGAACGGGCTCGTGTCCGTCGGCAGCTCGGTGTGGGTCGTCTCTGGCATCGTTTATCCACATCATGGAAATTCAATCTCTCAATGCGGGATCTTGACGCCAAGGGTCGCACCGGCGCCGGTCGCCGTCAAGGGATCCGCGGGCAATTCCGGCCGCAGACTCACTCCCCGGCGTGCCGCGCGACGATCGCCGATGCCGCGCGGGTCGGCACCCCGCCGTAGAGGAACCCGCGCGCCACCCCGGTCCGCGTCGCGACGAAGGCGTCGGCCACCGCCGCCGGGGCGTGGCGCAGCAGCAGCGACCCCTGCAGCGCCACGGCAAGCGACTCGGTGAGCCGGCGCGCCCCCGCCTGCGCCTCGGCGGACGCGGGATCCCGCTGCGCATCCCGGAGCAGCCGCACAGCCTCGTCGACGTGGGCATCGAACCGGGCGTCGGCGCCGCCGGCGAGGCGCACCTCGGCGAGGAACGCGTCGGCCGTCTCCGGCTCGCGGGCGATCGCGCGCAGCACGTCCAGCGCGATGACGTTGCCGGATCCCTCCCACACCGCCATCACCGGCTGCTCCCGATAGCGGCGCGCGAGCGGGAACGCCTCGGTGTAGCCGTTTCCGCCGAGACACTCCAGCGCCTCGTACGCATGGCCGGGCCCGCGCTTGCAGATCCAGTACTTCAGCACGGCGGTCGCCAGCCGCCGGAACGGCTCGTCCGCGGCGGGCGCGTCGGCGTCGTAGGCGGCCGCGACCCGCAGGGATGCGGTGATCGCGGCCTCCGTCTCGACGGCGAGGTCGGAGAGCACCTCGGTCATCGCGGGCTGCTCCACGAGCCGCGCGCCGAACGCCGCACGATGCTGCGCGTGCCAGATCGCCTCCGCCGTCGCCTGCCGCATCCCCGCCGCAGTGCCGAGCATGCAGTCGAGCCGGGTCTGGTTGACCATCTCGATGATCGTGCGCACGCCGCGGCCCTCGTCGCCTACGAGCCAGCCCACGGTGCCGTCGAACTCGACCTCGCTGGAGGCGTTCGCGCGGTTGCCGAGCTTGTCCTTGAGGCGCTGGATGAGGAACGGGTTGCGGGATCCGTCCGGCAGCACCCGCGGCACCAGGAAGCAGCTGAGCCCGCCGGGTGCCTGCGCCAGCACGAGGAAGCCGTCCGACATCGGCGCCGAGCAGAACCACTTGTGTCCGGTGAGGATCCAGGATCCGTCCGCCGCCGCGACGGCGGCGGTGCGGTTCGCGCGCACGTCGGATCCGCCCTGCTTCTCGGTCATCGCCATCCCGAACAGGGCGGAGGTCTTGGCGGGTGAGAGGTCGGGGGAGTAGTCGCGGGAGAGCAGCCGCGGGATCCACCGCTCGCGCAGTTCGGCCGCCGCGAACTGCTGCAGCGCCGGCACGACCGCGTGCGTCATCGAGATGGGGCAGGCGTGGCCGGGCTCGACCTGCGCGAACAGCAGGAACTGCGCTGCCCGCGCCACCTGCGCGCCCGGACGCGGGTCGGCCCAGGCGGCGGTGTGGGCTCCAGCGGCGGCCGCCGCGCCGATCACCCGGTGATAGGAGGGGTGGTACTCGACCTCGTCGATGCGCCGGCCCCAGCGGTCGAACGCGGTGAGCACCGGCTCGTGCGTGTTCGCGAGCTCGGCGTCGCGCTGGAATCCCGCCGACCCGACGAGCCGTCCGGTCGCGGCGAGCTCGGGCTCGGCCCACGAGGCGCCATGACGCCGCACTGCTTCGACGAGGGGCGCGTCCAGAGCGAACTCATCGACGTCGACGCGCGGCGGAGCCTGGTTCGTGACGGTGTGCGTCGCCATGGGGATCCCCTTCGATCACGGTCCGTTCCGACGCTACGCCATCGCAGAGGGCGGACGACGGCGCTGTCAAGACCCTGGGCGCACGGTGGCCCGCGGGGTGACATGGGAGTCCGGCGCCGCACCGGGCGCCGCGAAGGAGGATGAGATGAGCGAGCAGGGCAACCCGACGGATCCGGACGAGGAGACGCGGCGGACGACCGGCTCGGGCGATCCGAACGACGACCGGGCGTATCTGCAGGACGAGCCGCCGGCGCAGGCCGAGGAGCGCCACCCGACGGCGGTCGAGGAGGATGAGGATCCGATCGCGCATGATGCGGAGGCGGCCCAGGAGGGCGGGGCGTGATGGCCATCCACCCGAATCCTCTCGCCGTGCAGGAGCACCTCTCCGGCGTGGCCTACCCGGCGTCGCGGGACGACCTGGTCGCCGCGGCGAAGGACCGCGGTGCCGCCGATGTGATCGTCGATGCTCTCGCCGGCCTGCCCGATCAGCGCTACGAAGGGCCCGTCGAGGTCATCGAGGAGCTGTTCGGCGACCGCTGATCGGTCGCTCCGGCTCAGCGGGCGTCGAGCGCGGCGCGCCACTCGTCGCGGAGCAGACCCATCCGCACGATGTCCTCGTAGTGCCCGCGCACCCAGGCGTGCTCGCGCTGGCGCCCTTCCACGACGAAGCCGGCCTTCTCGTACACCCGGATCGCCCCGGCGTTCGAGGCGATCACCTCGAGGTGCAGGCGGCGCAGGTTGGCGCGCACGAACCCGAACTCGACGATCTGCCGGATCGCCTCCGAGCCGATGCCCCGGCCGCGTGCCGGTGCGGCGAGTGCGATGCCGACCTCCGCCGTGGCGGTGAACCCGTCGATGTCGAAGAGACTCACGGTGCCGACCGCCTCGCCGTCGACGTCGACCACGAAGCTGAGGTTCCCGTCCGGGTCGGCGTCGTACTCGGCGACCCGGGCCTCCCACCCCTTCCGGGTCATCGCCGCGGGGCGGAGCGGGCTGCGCTGCTCCCAGGTGTCGAGTTCGGCGGCGAGCGCGTAGAGCGCGTCGTAGTCCGCGTCGGTGCGTGGACGCAGCGTGACCGCGGGGTCCTGGATCATGAACTACACGCTACCCAGGGGCGCCGACAGCGGGCGTGCCGAGCTCGGATCCTCGTGGGTCTTGTCAATCCCGGGGTCGCGGCATAGCCTGCCGACGAAAGACCGGATCCGGGTCGGCCGCGGCCGATCGACGCCGTTCTGCTCCGGATCCGCCATCGCGAAGGAGGACGGGATGGGACGTGACGAGGACGCCGAAGAGGTCGACGAGCAGCAGGACGCGCTCGACGAGGACATGACGGACGTGGACGAGGAGGGCCGCCCGCTGCCGCCGCCGGACGTGGAGACGACCCTCGGCTTCGAGGGATCGATCGAAGGGCTCTGACGGATTCCGCGCGGCGACTACGCCGGGCGGGACTCCGAGTAGATCCGCTCACGAAGAGCGCTGAGGGCGCGGTTGACGCGGTCGACCTGATCGGCCGTGATGTCATGGCCATTGACGGGGTGGATGATGAGGTCGTTCAGGCTCCCCATGCCGCCGTAGGCGCGCCTCACGACCGACGGATCCGCTCCGGCTGCCACGCGATCGGCCGTGGTCGATGCCCAGCTCGACCAGTGCTTCTCGCCGACCGTATCGAGAAGGGCGGCCAGTTCCCGCAACGACTTCAGCAGACGCTCATCGACTCCCACGAGGAGAGTCTTCCATCCATCCATCCATCCAGCCGCGCCGGCGGCGATATCCGACGAGGTGTCGCTTACCACCCGGGCGGCCGACCTGAACCGCGAGGAGATCGATCGGCTCCGCAGCGACGCCCGCGCCTGAGGATCGCGGGCTCGAGAAGGGCCGCAACCCTTGCGGGGCTGCGGCCCTTCTGTCATGCGGCAGAGCGAGCGCTCAGTGGAACACGCTGAGCTTGCCGAACTTCTCCGCGAGCAGGTAGTAGACCGTGATGCGGCTCTTGGTGCGGTCCGCCTTCATCGTCTCCTTGACCTCGTCGAGCGCGGCGTCGAGCGCCTCGTCCGACTCGGTGAGACCGAGCTTCTTCTTGAGGAAATTGGTCTTGACGGTCTCGAGCTCTGCCGCGTCCGAGAACGCGACGTACGCCGAGTCCTGGCTGCCCATCACGAGCCGGTAGGTCTTGAGCAGACCCTCGATCGCGGCTTCGTCAGCGTTGGGACGGTAGATCTTGACGTCAGCGGCCCAGTCGGCCATAGGGAACTCCTTCGCTCCGGCTCGGCTCGGTTGCGCCGCGCTCGCCAGAGATACTAGACGCCCCGATCGAACGGGAACAGACATCATAGGGAACTGACAGGGAGGCGCCGCGCCGGCATCGCGACGGGTCGTGGCCGCTCGCGATCCGCAGCGTCCGGACGATGAAGAAGGGCCCCCGCCTGCGGCGAGGGCCCTTTTCCGATGGAGGGGCTGACGGGAATCGAACCCGCGCTGTCTGCTTGGGAAGCAGAAGTTCTGCCATTGAACTACAGCCCCGTGCGTCATCGACGCCTGGCCAGCATAACAAACGGCGAGCCGTGCGCGTTCCGGAGTCATCCTCGCGGCTTCCCCCGCGTCATCCTCCAGACGGATGCGATACGGCATGGCCGTTGCGTAGCGTCGAAGGCATGATCACCGCAGAGGGCCTCAGCAAGACATACGGACCCAAGACCGCCGTCGACGACGTGTCGTTCACCGTGCGTCCCGGCACGGTCACGGGCTTCCTCGGCCCGAACGGGGCCGGCAAGTCCACCACCATGCGCATGATCGTGGGGCTGGACCGGCCGAGCGCGGGCCGGGTGACCGTGAACGGTCAGGAGTACCGCGGGTTGCGCGCGCCCCTCACCGAAGTCGGCGTGCTGCTCGACGCGAAGGCCGTGCACACCGGCCGCACCGCCCGCAACCACCTTCGTGCGATGGCGGCGACCCATGGGATCCCCGCTTCCCGCGTGGACGAGGTGATCGAGATCACCGGCATCGGATCCGTCGCGCGCAAGCGCGCCGGCGGGTTCTCGCTCGGCATGGGGCAGCGGCTCGGCATCGCGGCAGCCCTGCTGGGCGACCCGCACACGCTCATCCTCGACGAGCCGGTGAACGGCCTCGACCCGGAGGGCGTGCTCTGGGTGCGCAACTTCGTGCGGCACGCGGCCTCCGAGGGGCGCACCGTGCTGCTGTCCAGTCACCTCATGAGCGAGATGGCGCAGACGGCCGACCACATCATCGTGCTCGGCCGCGGACGGGTGCTCGCCGACGCGCCGCTGTCGCAGCTCGTGGAGCAGTGGACGACCGCACAGGTGCGGGTGCGCAGCCCGCGGGCCGCTGAGCTCGGCGAGCTGCTCGTCGCCGCCGGCGCGGTGGTCACCGCATCCGGATACGACACGATCGAGGTCACCGGCCCGGAGGCGTGGTGGATCGGCGACCTCGCCGCCGAGCGCGGCATCGCGCTGCACGAACTGACCCCTACCAGCGGCTCGCTCGAGGACGCCTACCTCGCCCTCACCGGCGACGCCGTCGAGTACCGCACCCGCGCCGTGCCGGAAGCCGGCGCCCCGATCCCGGAGGTGGTCGCATGAGCGCCGTCGCCCCCGCCGTTCCCGCCGTCGCGGGCGGTCGTCGTCTATCCCTGCCGCGCACACTGCGCAGCGAGGGGATCAAGCTCACCACGCTGCGCTCCACGTGGTGGTCGATCGCGATCACGGCCGCGCTCACGATCGGCATCGGCGTGCTCATCGCGTTCGCCCTCACCTCCTCCGGCGAAGCGCCGCGCGGGCTGAACGGCATCATGGCCGTGGTCTCGCCGATCCAGTTCACGGCGCTGCTGGCCGGGATCCTGGGTGCGATCGCGGTCACCGGCGAATACTCCACGGGCATGATCCGCTCCACGCTCACGGCGGATCCGCGTCGCGGCCGGGTGCTGGTGGCCAAGGCCACAGTCCTCGCCGTCTTCCTGTTCCTCGCCTCGCTGGTCATGTTCCTGATCTCGGCCGTGCTCGTCTCGACGATCCTCGGCGCGCACGGGCAGGGCCTGGAATGGGGGACACCGGACAAGGTGATCCTGCCGATCCTCTCGGCCGCGGTGACGATGTCGGTGTGCGCGCTGATCGGCGTCTCGTTCGGCTTCCTGCTGCGCTCGGGCGCCGGCGCGATCGCCGCCACGGTAGGACTGCTGTTCGTGCTCCCGATCATGTCGACGTTCTTCGCTTTCGCCGGGGAGTCGTGGAAGTGGGTGCTCGACGCCGCGAACTACCTGCCGCTGTCGGCCGCCCAGAACGCGATCATGCCGAGCGACACCGCTCCGCTCTCCGCGGGAGCCGCCTTCCTCACCCTCGCCGCGTGGGTCGCCGCAGGGCTGCTCGGATCCTGGGTGGTGCTGCGCTCGCGCGACGCCTGATCCGCACCTCGGCTAGAAGCGCCGCCGGATTCGCCCTCTTCGCACTGCGCGAAGAGGGCGTCTCCGTGTCCGGATCCACGTCGCCGGGCGCGTTAAGGGATCATCCCCGCGGTTTCAAGGGGGCTGCGGGGATCGGGTCAGGGGGTTGTGTGCCGCGCAGGACCGGGAGAAGTCTGGTGTCCCGGACGGCGCGAGCGCCTCGACGATCATCACCCGCATCGCGCAGACCGCGATCATGGTCTTCTTCGCGATCATGGCGACGCGGCTGCTCGGGTTCCCCGAGATCACCCATCTCCTCGACCAGGTGCTCGTCGTGGCCGGGCGCGTGGTCTTCGGCGGCGCCGTGATCGCCGCCGGGTTCCTCATCGCGTCGATTCTCGGACGGATGCTCGGCACCGGGACCCTGTCGAAGGTGCTGCGCTACACCACCATCGTGCTGTTCGCCGCGATGGGCCTGAAGGCGATGGGTATCGCCGACTCGATCATCAACCTCGCCTTCGGCGCCGTGGTCGTCGGGGCCGGCCTGGCCGCGGCTCTCGCCTTCGGCCTCGGCGGGCGCGAGGCGGCCAGCCGCACCCTGAACCGCCTCGCCGACAGTGCCGAGAAGGCGCCGGCTGCGACCGCGCCCACTTCCCGCCGCTCGGCGCCGGCCGCGAGCACCGGAACCACCGATGCCGGCGGTGCGACCGGAACGGCGGAACCGGGCGGCCCGGCGATCTGATCCGCCCGCCGTCCGTCGCTTCGGCGTCCCGCGCCCGGCCCGTCGGTCGAGGCGCGGGACGTCGATGTGCGCGCCGTCACCGCGCCGTCTCGAGCTCGTCACCGGCCGACTCGCCGGATCCGCACCGGCTACGCTGAGATCGTGCTGCTGAGCGACAGAGACATCAGGGCGGGGCTGGACGCGGGGCGGATCGGGCTGGATCCGCTGCAGCCCAGCATGATCCAGCCGTCGAGCATCGACGTGCGACTCGACCGCTACTTCCGGCTGTTCGACAACCACAAGTACCCGTTCATCGATCCGGCCGAGGACCAGCCCGAGCTGACCCGCCTCATCGAGGTCGATCCGGACGAGCCGTTCGTGCTGCACCCCGGCGAGTTCGCACTGGGCGCCACGTTCGAGCAGGTGACGCTGCCCGACGACATCGCCGCTCGGCTCGAGGGCAAGTCGTCGCTCGGTCGCCTGGGCCTGATCACGCACTCCACGGCCGGCTTCATCGACCCCGGCTTCACGGGGCACGTCACCCTCGAGCTCGCGAATGTCGCGACGCTGCCGATCAAGCTGTGGCCGGGCATGAAGATCGGTCAGCTGTGCTTCTTCCGGCTGTCGTCCCCGGCGGAGAACCCGTACGGATCCGGCCCGTACGGCAATCGCTACCAGGGTCAGCGCGGCCCGACCGCCTCGCGGTCGTTCCAGAACTTCCATCGCACCGATGTCGGGGTCACCGACGCGGGATCCACCGGAGGCTGACATGGCGGGCGACGAGAAGGATCCGATCGCGGGCGGCGAGCCGGCGAAGGAGACCTCTGCGCCGCCGCCCCCGGGGTTCCGGCCGCTCGACGATCCGCCCGTGCCCCCGCCCCCGCCCGCGCCCGCGGTCCCTGCTGGCCCGACCGCTCAGCCGCCTGCGGGCGACACCGAGCTGGCGCCCGCACCGGTCGAGAGCGAGGGGCTCGCCGACATCCTCGCCGACCCCGAGATCGCGCCGGCCGAGGAGAGCGCCGCGCTCGCGGACCTGCTGGCGACGCCCGAGGAGGCCGCGCCTGCCGAGGAGACGCCCGGCCTCGCCGCGATCCTCGCGGACCCGGATCCGGCCCTGTTCGGCGAACCGGCGAGCGAGCCCGAGACGGATGCCGCGACGGGTGACCCGACGCCAGCGGCTGAACCTTCTGCGCCGAGCACGGCCGGGACCACGCCCGCCGCGGAGCCGGCGACGGCGCCTTCGCCGTCACTCGGGGATACACAGGAGCCCGGCACCGGGTCCGCGGCCGCGGAGCCCCCGCAGGGGACGGCGTCGCCGACCGGGCTGCCGCCGCTTCCCGCGCTGCCGCCGGAGCGGCCCGGCCCTGCGCCGGTGCCCCAGCGGGGCGGAGGCGGCTACGGCGGCCTCGTGGCGCTGGTGTTCCTCGTCCTCGCGGTGCTGCTCATCGGCGCGATCGTGCTGATCGCCGTGCTCGTGGCGAACGGCGCCTGGCCGTTCCCCGCCGCCGACTCCGCGCTTCCGGCTGTGGTGCCCCTGGTCTGATCACCGGGGCTGCCGCTGCCTGGCGGCGACCCGGACGATCGGCTGTGCGACACCTGCAGGATCGTGCGACGTCTGCAGGACGTTTCCGCCGGATCCGTCCTGCATTCGTCGCACAGTCCTGCATTCGTCGCACAGTCCTGCATCCGTCGAGTGACAACAGGTCCTGCCGCAGGCCGATCGCGGTCTCGCGTGACAACGGCGCGGTCGCGGGCCAACCGGTCCTGTCGCGGGCCACCTGCCGCGGCAACCGGGGTCGCCGCGGCAGGGAATTGATCCGGACGATCGGTCGGATCGGCCGGACGCATGATCGGGCGCGCAGCCGCCAGACACGGAAGGGTGGAAGCATGACCACGACCGCCCCTGTGCCCCTCGCCTCAGGCGTCCGCCCGCAGCCGATGCGCTACAGCGCGCTGCTCGTCATGATGGCGACGGCCTTCCTGCTCGTGACCGCCGAGTTCCTCCCCGGCGGGTTGCTCACCGACATCGCCGCCGAGATCGGCGTCACGCCGGGGCAGGCGGGGCAGATGGTCACCGTGACGGCGCTCGCCGGGCTCGTCGTCGCGCCCACGATCGGGCTCATGCTGCCGCGCCTGGACCGGCGTTCGCTGCTGGTGTGGATGGCGATCGGCGCGACGGTGTCGAACATCGTGGTCGCGATCGCTCCGAGCCTGCCCCTGCTGCTGATCGCCAGGGTGCTGCTCGGTGGAGCACTGAGCGGCTTCTGGTCGATGTCGGTGACCGTCGCTGCGCGGATCGCCGGGCCGGAGCGCCTCGGCCGGGCCATGATGTTCACGTCCGCCGGGGTGTCGGTCGCGACCGTCGCCGGCGTGCCGCTGGGCGTGCTGCTCAGCCAGGCGCTGGACTGGCGGGGCGTGTTCGCGATCGCGGCTGCCGGCACCGGCCTGCTCGCGGTCGCCCTGCGGGTCGCGCTGCCGAGCGTCCCTGCCGAGGGTGCGGCGCGTCTGTCGACGCTCGTGGAGACGTTCCGCCGCCCGGGCATCGGGCTCGGCATCGTCGGGCACGTGCTGGTGGTGCTCGGGCACTTCCTGGCGTACACCTATATCCGCGTCGCCCTCGAGCGGGTGCACGACGGGGGTTCCGTGATCACGCCGGGCACGATCATCCTGCTGCTCGCGCTGTTCGGCATCGGCGGGTTCATCGGCAACATCGCGATCGGCGTGATCGTCGACCACAGCTACCGGATCCTCGCCGTGATCACCCCCTTCGCGATCGCCGCGATGGCTCTCCTCATGAATGCGTTCACCGGATCCCTCCGGGCCATCGGCGTGGTCGTCTTCGTGTGGGGCTTCTTCTTCGCCTCGTGGCTGCTCATCGTGAACACATGGATCGGCCACCGGATGCCGGACCGGCTCGAGGCGGGCGGGAGCCTGGTCGTGATGGGATTCCAGGCGGCGATCATGACGGCCGCGGCCGTCGGCGGCGTGCTGGTCGATGCCATCGGCGTCACCCAGGTCTACGCGATCGGCGCCGCGGTGCTCGTCGTCGGCGCGGTGCTGTTCGGCCTCTCGGACCGGCTCGGCCGCCGCTGACGCCGCCCGTCGCCGGGGAGCCAGGCCTCAGGCGGTGCGGGCCTCGCGCCAGGCCGTCGGGGTCTGCCCGGTGCGGCGGCGGAACGCGCGGCTGAACCCCTCGTCCGAGCTGTAGCCGAGGTCGCGGGAGATCTCGCTCACCAGGCAGCCGAGCACGAGCCGGTCCTGCGCGGCGCGGATCCGCACCTCCGTCACGTAGCTCGCGGGGGAGGTGCCGAAGGCGACGCGGAACCGTTCTGCGAACACGGTGCGCGACATGGCGCCCACGCTGGCGAGGCCTTCGACGCTCCAGTCCCGGCCGGGGTCGGCGTGGATCGCCTCGACGACCTTCTCCAGGAAGGGGTCGCTCGTGCGCCCCGGCCATCCCGCGGGCGCGCAGCCGTGCGCGGCCCAGGCGCGGATCACCGAGGCGAGCACGGTGTTCGCCATCATGCGGCAGATCACGGCGTCGCCGGCGCGCCCGGAGGCCTCGATCTGCGCCGCGTCGACCGGAAGCGCCGTGAGGTCGAGCCCAACCTGGGAGGCCAGTGCGGCTGCGGCCGGCTCGTGGTGCGCGAAGTCGCGCACGAGCGCCACGTCGGGCAGGGCGTCGGCGACATGCGCGGCGTGCGGCATCAGGGTGAGGGTGGACACGAGGATCCGGCTTGCCGGATCGGTCTTGACCGACATCGGTACACGTCCGGGCGTCAGCAGGGCGTCGCCGTGGGCGAGCGACGTCGGCTTGTCGCCGCAGCGGGTGTGCGCGGCGCCCTCGATCACGTAGACGATCGTCAGCGCATCACGGTCGAGCGCGATGGTCTCGTGCGGATCCGGTGCGATGCGCACCTGCCGACGCAGCCGGACGTCGACCACCGACAGGAGCGCCTCGACGGGACCGCCGGTCGACGCGACCGCGCCCTTCCGCGCCGCCGTGCCCGCCGTCCGTGCGACCGCGTCCGGGACGGCGACATCGGACGATGTCGGGCCGGGAGCGGTGAGCGTCATGTGAAGGAGGAACCGCACCCGCCGGGAGCGTATTCCGGGGAAGACGGATCCGGCCCCCGCCGCGGAGCGCGGACGAGGGCCGGAGGGAGGGGATCAGCCGTCGCGGCGGCCGTGGTGCAGGTGGATGTGGATGTGTTCGGCGCGGCGGTGGTCGCGCCCGCGCGGACCCATGCCGTGCCGGCCCCCGCCACGCGTGTGCTCGCCGTGCTCGTGGCCGCCGCGGAACGGCAGGCGCTCCCCGGGGAACCGGGCATGCTCGCCGTGCTCACCGGGGAACCGGGGGTGCTCGCCGTGCTCGCGGTGCGGCCACTCCCGGCCGAAGCGCGGGTGGCCCACGAAGCGGTCGTGGGCGCGGTGGCCGAAGGGCTCGCCGTGGGGAGAGCCCGCATGCCGGCCGTGCCCGCCGTGGCCGAGACCGTGACGGCGATGGTCGTCGGCGTGGCGACGTCCGCGCCCTCCGTGGGCCCGGTCCGACCCGTCGCCGCGCCGGGCCCCGGGTCGGCGGGGAAGGCGCATGCCGTCCTCGTAGCCCAGGCCGCGGGCGAGCTTCTCGAGCGACGCCGCCATCGCGGTGAATTCGTCGGCGCCGAGGATCCCTGCCACTTCGGCGCGGATCTCTTCGACGGCGCTGCTGAGTCGCGCCTTGGCGGACGTTCCGTCCGGGGTGAGTGCCCAGCCGTCGGCGGTGCGCTCGATCCAGCCGAGGCCGGCGAGACGCTGCAGCTTGCGGTCCCGGAGCGCGCGGCCCGCCGGAACGGAGCCGTCGACGATGTTGAGGATCCGCCAGTCACGGCGGGTGATCCCCTCGTCCTCGAAGGCGGTGGCGAGGCGGGCGGCCGTCAGGCGGTCGACCGCGGTGACCCAGAAGCCGAACGGGCGGCTCTGGTCGGAGGGTGCGTTCTCTGATGTGTTCTCGGAGGTGTTCATGATGATTCCTGTTCTGGTCTGGGGGATGACGTCGGATCGGTCCTTCAGTGGCGCCCGCCACTTCGGGGGCTCAGGTGCGGCGGGGAGGGATCCTATTACTTGTCATGTGTCATGCACATGCAGTGTGACATGCATTCCGGATCCATGTCAAGTCGCATGTAAAATCGGCTCGTGCCCCAGAACGCCGACGCCCAGGATCCCCTCGACGCGATCATCGCCGCGCTGAGTCTGCTGCGCGGGCGTGGACCGCGTCCGTCGCGGGAGCACGGCAACGGCGGCCCTCATGATGGCGAGGCCGCGCACGGCGGCCGGGGTCACCGCGGGCGCGGGCACGGCGGTCCGCACGGCGAGTTCGCCGGGCACGAGGGCATGCCTGGCGCCCACGGGCCGCGCGGCACGGAGCCCTGGGGCGGTCCCTGGGCGGGCCCGCGCGGGGAGGCGCCGGCCCGGGTGCGCATGCTCGAGGCGCTCGCATCGGGGCCGCTCAGTGTGAGCGCGCTCGGCGAGGCGATCGGCGTGGATCAGCCGCGGGCGTCGCGTCTCGTGCAGCAGGGCGTGGAGCGCGGGTGGCTGCGGCGTGAGGCGGATCCGGACGACGCGCGCCGCACGCGCATCGTGCTCACCGATGAGGGGCGGCGCCTGGGCCGCGGTGTCCGGGGCGACCGGCGCGAGGCGCTGCGCCGGGCGATGTCGGCGCTGACCGAGGACGAGCAGGCCGAGTTCGCCCGCCTGCTCGCCAAGGTCGCGGCGAACTGGCGCTGACCGCTCAGGCGGCGCCGGGCCCTCTCGCGGCGCCGGACGCTCTCACGGCGCGGTGATCACCTCGGGTGCCGGTGCCGGTGCCGGTGCCGGTGCTGCCGCAGGTGCGGTTGCCGGTGCCGCGGCTGCCGCCTGCTCGCGCACGGGCCCGGTGACCCGCCGCGCGGGTGCGTTCGTGGAGGTGCCCCGGTCGTGCACGAGGTCCGGCACCGCGTCGAGCACGGCGTCGTCCTGGAGCACGCGGTTGTGGCCGAGGCCCTCGGTGCGCAGCAGCCGGAACCGGCCCGCGTGCGCCGCATGCACCCGCAGCGCATCGGCGTCGGGCATCCTGCGATCGGCGCGGTCGTGCACCACCAGGAGCTCGGTGCCGCGGGGCAGCGGATCGCGCACCGCATCGAAGGCGGCGGTGACCCCCGCGGCGTCGAGTCCGAACCGCGCGGCGAACCGGCGCTCGAAGCGCGCGGCCACGGCCGGGGGCAGGTGGAGCGCCCGGGCGAACTCGGACAGGTACGCGGTCGCCGAGCCCGCGCCCGCGATCACGGCGACGTGCGGGGCCGGCACGGTCGTCCGTGCCGCCGTCAGTGCGGCGAAGCCGCCGAAGGAGTGCCCGACGAGCGCATGGAACGGCCCGTCCGTGCGTTTCAGGAGCTCTGCGGCGGTGACCCAGTCGCGCACGTCGGTGCGGCGGCCGCCGGAGTCGCCGTGCGCCGGTGCGTCGAACGAGATCACGCGGAACCCGTCCGCGACCAGCTCGCGCACGAGTGGTGCGAACTGCGAGGCCCGCCCCTGCCAGCCGTGCAGCAGAAGGACGGTGCGCTCGCCACGGCCCCAGCGGTAGACGACGACCTCGGCGTCGCGCACCCGGATCCGCTCGCGCCGCGCGTCCTCGTGGGTGGCGCGATCGGCATCGCGCACGGACATGCGCGGTGTCGCGGTGAAGAACAGGCTCAGGGCCAGGCGCGCGGACAGCGCCGGGGTGAGCAGGCCGACCGGACGGACGGCGGCGGCGACGAGGCGGGCGGAGGCGGGCATCGGTACTCCTTCGGACAAAGAATACGAACGATCATTCGTATAATAACCGTACGATCGTTCGTACACTAGAGCTATGTCGGATCCTCTCGCCCACGACCGCCTCCGGGAGACCGCGCCGCCGTCGCCGCCGGACGGGCGCCGCCAGCGTGGCGACGCCTCGCGCCGCGCGGTTCTGGAGAGCGCGACCGACCTCGCCTCCGTGGAAGGGCTCAACGGCCTCACGATCGGTCGCGTGGCCGCCGCGTCCGGCCGGGGCAAGAGCAGCATCGCGACCCTGTTCCAGAGCAAGGAGGGTCTGCAGCTCGCGACGATCGCGGCCGCCCGGGAGATCTTCACCGCGCACATCCTCGAGCGGGCCCGCACGGAGCCGCGCGGCGTGCGACGGCTGTCGCTGCTGCTGCGCAACGCCCTGGACTACTCCCGTGATCGCGTCTTCACGGGCGGCTGCTTCTTCGCCGCGACCGCCGCCGACGTGGACTCCAAGCCGGGGCCGGTGCGGGACGCGGTGAGCTCCGCGCTCGCCGACTGGTACGGCTACATCGAGGCGCAGTGCCGGTACGCGATCGAGGCGGGTGAGCTGACGGCGGGCACGGATCCGGAGCTCCTCGCGTTCGAGCTCGCGGCCCTCAACGACGAGGCGAACTCGCGGTCGCTGCTCCTCCAGGACGTGCGGCCGTACGAGCTCGCCGCGCGCGCGATGCACGCTCGGCTGCACACCGCCGGTGCACCGGAGGCCCTGCTGGCGGCGCTCGACGCGTAGCGGATCCGCTTCCGGTCGCGATTTCTGCGGTTCCGCGGCGCTTTTGGCGCCGAAAATGCGACCTGAGCGGAGGGCTCGCGCCCGAAGCGCTACCGCGTCAGGCGGACGCTCTGGCGCGCCTCCTTCACCGGCAGGAGCAGCAGCAGCCCCGCCAGGAGCACGGCGACGATGCCCAGGATCCCGAACTTCGTGTTGCCGGTGAGGACGATGAGCACCGTCCACGCGCCCTGGGCGATCCAGCTGGCCGCGCGGCCGGTGGTGGCGTAGAGGCCGAACACCTCGCCCTCGCGGCCGGCCGGGGTGACGCGGGCCAGGAACGAGCGCCCGGCGGACTGGGCCGGTCCGACGAACGCGCACAGGATCAGCCCGCCGACCCAGTAGGCGATCCGTCCGATGTCCACCAGGGCGAACACCGCGGTGCCCGCGACGCACATGCTGCCGAGCGAGATGAGGATCAGTCGCTTCGGACCCCAGCGGTCGTCGAGGCGCCCGGCGAGGATCGTGGAGACCCCGGCGATGAGGTTCGCGGCGACGCCGAAGATCACGAGCTCGATGAACTTGAATCCGAAGACCGTGCTGGCGATCACGGCGCCGAACGTGAAGACGGCGCCGAGTCCGTCGCGGAACACGGCGCTCGCGACGAGGAACCAGAACGTCGTGCGGGTGCCGGGGTTCCGGTAGAGGCCGATGACGTCCTTCACGAGCAGCGCGTACGACGCGAAGAAGCCCACCTTCCGGTCCGCCCGGCCCAGCGACGGCTCGGGCACGTTCAGGAAGATCGGGATCGAGAACGCGATGGCCCACACCGCGCAGCCGACCGCGATGAGGCGGAAGGGCAGGCCGCCGTCGGCCGACAGGCCGAACCAGTTCGCGACGTAGAACACGATCACGAGCACCAGCGCCACGATGCCGCCGAGGTAGCCGAAGCCCCAGCCCAGGCCCGAGATCCGCCCGACCGTCTTGGGACTCGCGATCGAGATGAGCATTGCGTTCGAGTTGACCGAGGCGATCTCGCTGAACACCACACCCGCCGAGATCAGCGCGACCCCGACCCAGAACAGGGCGGGAGTCGGCGTGACGAACCACAGCCCGAGCATGCAGAGGATCAGGGCGCCGGTGCCGATGCCCAGCCACAGCTTCTGACGCCCCGCGGCGTCGGCGCGCTGGCCGAGCACGGGGGCGAGCAGGAGGATCGCGAATCCGGCGATCGTCCCGCCCAGGCCCAGACCGCTGGTGAGCTCGGCGATGCCCGCCACCTTGGCGGGGTCCTTGTCGGCGAGCGAGGCGAGGTCGGCCGGGAGGAACGCGTCGGTCGTGAGGTACAGCGCCGTGAAGATGAAGGTCAGGATGACCGAGTGGAACGGCTGCGTCGCCCAGTCCCAGAGCGCCCAGGAGTAGATCTGCTTCTTCGGCGCCGGCTCGTCGCCGCGCAGCTCGAGGCCCACCACCGCGACGGCCCCGCTGTTCGCGGTCGCCGGGGGGTCGGGGTGATCGCCGTTGCTCATGCAGGAAGTCTCCCGGGTGCCGGTGAACGAGAGGTAGCGGCGCGCCGGGGCGGGATCCGCGGCGGCTCCGTCCTCGTGGCGGCAGCGCCCGGTACCGTCGGGACATGGTGCTGCCCGTCGTGCTCGTGGAGGGGGAGAGCGACCGTCTCGCTCTCCTGGCCGCCGCCGAGGTGCGCGGAGACGACCTGCGCGCGCACGTCGTCTCCCTCGGCGGGATCACGAACCTGCGGGCGTGGCTGGAGCGGCGGGATCCGGCGGTGCCGCTGCTCGGACTGTACGACGCCGCCGAGCTGCGGTACGTCGTCGGCGCGCTCCGCGCAGGGGGCCTACTCCCGGCGGATCAGGCGGATCAGGCGGATCAGGCGGATCCGGATCCGGATGCGGTGCGGCGGGCGGGCTTCTTCGGCTGCGAGCGGGATCTCGAGGACGAGGTGATCCGCGCGGCCGGCCCGGATCTCGTGCTCCAGACGCTGGCGGACCGTGGGGAGCTCGCGCTGTTCCGGGTCTTCCAGGGGCAGCCCGCGCAGCGGGTGCGCTCGGTCGAGGCGCAGCTGCACCGCTTCGCGAGCACCGCGAGCGGTCGCAAGACGCGCTTCGCCGCCGATGTCGTCGCCGCACTGCCCGCGGACCGGATCCCGGAGCCGCTCACGGCGCTGCTGGACGCGGTCGCGGCGCTCGCATCGCGGGCCTGATTCGACGGGGCGCACGTCAGGCGGCACGCGCTCCTGAGGACTCCTCGCTCTCGGGAGGAGAAGATCCGTGGATCGGTCCTCCCATCCGTGAGAACTCCTCCCGAAGGGTGCGCTGCGGGATCCCCGGACCTCCGGTCAGTGCGCGGTTGCGACGCCGATCGAGTCGTGGATCATCACCGCAGCCACGCGGGCTCCCGCGCCGGCGGCGACGATGAGCTGCTGCGGGCCGGGGGAGGCCACGTCGCCCGCCGCGTACAGTCCGGGCACGCTGGTGCGGCCGGCGCGGTCGACGGCGAGGTGGCCGTGCGCGTCGCGATCGAGGGCCAGCGCCGGCAGGAATGAGAGGTCGGTCTCCCACTCCGGACGAACGAAGCCGCCCTCGACGGCGTGCTCCGTGCCGTCGGCGAGGGTGATGCCGGTCAGCGCCCCGCGCTCTCCGTGCAGCTCGGCGATCGGGCTGCGCTCGACGGCGATCCCGGCGGCCGCGAGCTCGGCCTCCTCCGCGGTGTCGACGGTGTCGGCGCCGTTCGTGAACACCGTGAGGCGCGTGGTCCAGCGGGCGATGAGCCGGGCGCGCGCGGTGAGGTCGGGCGTCTCGCCGATGAGCGCGAGCGGGCGGTCCTGCAGCTCCCAGGCGTCGCACGCGGCGCAGCTGAACAGGGTCACGCCGTAGAAGCCGCGCAGGTTCGGCACCTCGGGCAGCGTCTCGCGCAGGCCGGTGGCGAGCAGCACGCGGTGCGCGCGGACCGTGAGCTCCGGGGCGCGACGGCCGATCTCGGCGGCGAAGCCGGATCCGTCCGCCTCGATCTGGAACACTCGCTCGCGGGAGCGGATGGTGACGTTCGGGTAGGCGGCGAGCTCCGCGCGCGCCAGGCGGCGCAGCTCGTGCGGGGGGATCCCGTCGCGGGTGAGGAAGCCGTGCGAGATGAGGGTCGCCGCGTTGCGCGGACGGTCCGCGTCGACCACGAGCACCCGCGCCAGGGAGCGGGCCAGGTTCAGTGCGGCGGAGAGCCCGGCGGGGCCCCCGCCGACGATGAGCACGTCGTAGACGTCGTCAGCAGTCCCTTCGACGGGCTCAGGGACCGGACCGTCAGTCATGGCCGTCACCCTGCCCTTCGACAGGCTCAGGGACCGGGAGCGCGGCCACGAGCGGGTGGTCGAAGGCGTACGGCCCGACCTTCGCGGCGCCGCCCGGGGATCCGATCTCGTCGAAGAACCCGACGTTCGCGGTGTAGTAGTCGGCCCACTCGTCGGGGAGGTCGTCCTCGTAGTAGATCGCCTCGACCGGGCACACCGGCTCGCAGGCGCCGCAGTCGACGCACTCGTCGGGGTGGATGTAGAGCGAGCGCTCACCCTCGTAGATGCAGTCCACCGGGCACTCGTCGATGCAGGCCCTGTCCTTGACGTCGACGCAGGGCAGGGCGATCACGTACGTCATCGGGCGAGCGCTCCCGTGTCCGACAGTGCGGAGCTGCGCGAGATCTCCACCTGCTCCTCGCGGGGCACGACCTTCACGCGCTCACGGGTGTGCACGTGCGCCGCGCCCAGGGCGCGCTCGTGCGCGTCGAGCGCGAGCCAGCCGTCCCACGTGGTCACCTCGACCTCGCGCTCGGCGAGCAGGTCGAGGATGTCGGCGCTCTCGGTGGGCGCGCTGAGGCGCCCGGCCTCGGCGTCCTCGAGCAGGTGCGCGATGGTCTCGGTGGCGTCGGACTTGGTGTGCCCGATCAGGCCGACCGGCCCGCGCTTGATCCACCCGGTCGCGTACACGCCCGGGGCGCCGTCGACGCGGCCGCCCTCGTTCGGCACCACGCCGCGGCGCTCGTCGAACGGCACGTCCACGATGGGCGAGCCGAAGTAGCCGACCGCCCGGTAGACGGCCGTGACCGGGTAGTCGCGGAACTCGCCGGTGCCGGACACGGATCCGTCGGCGTTCGGCGCGGTGCGCTCGAATCGGATCCCCTCGACGCGCTCGGATCCGGTGATCTCGACCGGTGCGTGCCAGAAGTGCAGGTGCAGACGCCGCGGGTTGCCCGTGGCCTCGCCGCGGTTCTCGGGCCGCTCGCGCCACGCGTTCAGGGTCCGCAGCATGATCTTCAGTTGGTTGGTGGAGGCGGCGGCCGGATCCACGCCCTCGAAGTCGGCGTCGTCGAGGATGATGTCGACGCCGGCGACCTCGCCGAGCTCGCGCAGCTCGATCGGGGTGAACTTGATGTCGGCAGGACCGCGGCGGCCGAACACGTGCACGTCGGTCACGGCCGAGGCCTCGAGGCCGGCGAGCACGTTGTCGGGCACCTCGGTGCTGCGCAGGTTCTCCGGCAGCTTCGCGAGGATGCGCGCGACATCGAGCGCCACGTTGCCATTGCCGATGACGGCGACCTGCTCGTCGACGAGGGGCCAGGTGCGCGGCACATCGGGGTGGCCGTCGAACCAGGAGACGAAGTCGGCGGCGCCGTAAGATCCGGGAAGCTCCACGCCCGGGATGGGCAGGGCGGCGTCGCGGATCGCGCCGGTCGCGAGGACGACCGCGTGGTAGCGGGCCTGCAGCTCGTCGATCGACACGTCGCGGCCGACCTCGATGTTGCCGAGGAGGCGGATCACGCGGCGGTCCGCGCCCTCGGCCTGGGCGTCGAGCATCTCGTGCAGCGAGTTCACGATGCCCTTGATGCGGGGGTGGTCGGGGGCGACGCCGTAGCGGATGAGGCCGTAGGGCGCGGGCAGCGACTCGAACAGGTCGATCTCGACCGAGGATCCGTCACCACGGGCGGCGACGGCGTTCGCGAGGATGTTGCCGGCGTAGATGCCGGCGGGGCCGGCGCCGACGATCGCGACGCGGAGCGGGGCGGAAGGGTGAAGGTGGGTCACGGCTGCAGGGTCTTTCGGTCGGATCGGGTGGAGACATCGGGGCGGGGGACGTCCTTCGTCTCGCTGCGCTCGCTCAGGAACCGGATGTGTTCCGGTCCCTGAGCGAGGAGCGGCGCGACGAGACGAAGGGCGTCCTGCGAGGGGGCGGCGTGCGGGCTCAGCCGCACCACGTCGCCCACCACGACGACAGCGGGGTTGCGCACCTGGCGCACGGCGGCGAGGGCGGCGATCGTGCCGAGGGTGCCGACGGTGACGCGCTCGCCGGGGCCGTAGCCGTCCTCGACGATCGCGACGGGGCAGTCGGCCCCGCGGTCGCGGCGGGCGAGAATCCCGGCGGTGTGAGCGAGGGTGCCGATGCCCATCAGCAGCACGACGGTGTGGTCGGATCCGCCGGGCAGCTGCTCGATCGGGTCGTGCGCGCTGGCGACGGTGAACGCCGTGGCGACACCGCGGTGCGTGAGCGGGATGCCGGCCACGGCGGGCACCGAGATCGCGCTCGTCACCCCGGGGACCACGTGCACGGCGATGCCCTCGGCCTCGCAGTACAGCGCCTCCTCGCGGCCGCGGCCGAGCACGAACGGATCCCCGCCCTTGAGGCGCACGACCTGGCGGCCGGCGCGCGCGTGCCGCACCAGCAGTGCGTTGATCTCGTGCTGCGGCACCGGGTGGTGACCGGGCGTCTTGCCGACGTCGATCACGTCCGCGGTGAGGACCACGCCCTCGTCCGCGAGCTGGTCGAGCACGGCGCGGGCGCCGAGCCGGTCGGCGACGATCACGTCGGCGCGCTCGAGGGCGCGCAGGCCGCGCAGGGTGAGCAGGCCGGCGTCGCCGGGGCCCGCTCCCACCAGGGTGACGGTGCCGAGGGTGGAGGCGGTCATCGGGCACCTCCGAGCAGGAATCCGCGGCGGCGCAGCACGGCGCGCTCGATCGGCGCGAACAGCACCAGCTCGACGAGGATGCCGATCGCCAGGATGAGGAGGATGGTGGCCAGCACGCCGGGCAGGTCGGCGAGCTGGCGCGACTGGTCGAGCATGGATCCGAGTCCGAACCCGATGGATCCACCGGTCGCGATGATCTCCGCGGCCATGAGCGAGCGCCAGGAGAACGCCCAGCCCTGCTTGAGGCCCGCCAGATAACCGGGCAGGGCGGCGGGCAGCACGATCGCGGTGGCGGCCTGCCACCGGTTCGCCCCCAGCACCGTGCCGACCCGGCGCAGCTGCGGCGGCACCTGGTCGATGCCCGCGAGGAGCCCGTTCACGATCGACGGGATCGCACCCATCAGGATCACGAAGTACACGGTCGCGTCGGACAGGACGAACCAGATGATGGCCGCGGGGACCCAGGCGACCGAGGGCAGCACCTGCAGCCCCGAGATGAGCGGACCGGCGGCCCGGCGCAGGAGCTTCCACTCCGCCAGCAGCAGCCCGAGCGGGGTGCCGACGGCGATCGCGATGACGAAGCCGATGCCGCCGCGCTCGAGGCTGGTCAGCACGGCCTCCTGCAGCCGGCCGGCCTGCCACGCGTCGCCGAGCGCACCCAGCACCTGCAGCGGGCTCGGGGCCTTGTCGGGGCGCGGCTGCGCGATGAGGATGTAGAGCTGCCAGGCGGCGAGCAGCACGATGAGCAGCCCGATGGGCGGCAGCACCGCGCGCAGGCGCTCCCGCGTGCGGGATCCGGATCCGGATGCGGTCGCGGTCGTCTGCAGCCGGTCCAGGCCCGCTTCGAGGCGGGAGAGGTCGTCGTCCGTGCGGCGTCCGCCCTTCGTCTCGTCGCTTCGCTCCTCGCTCAGGGACCGGCCCGTGTCAGCGGTCCCTGAGCGCCCTTCGTCTCGTCGCTTCGTTCCTCGCTCAGGGACCGATGCGCGTTCGGGCGGAGTCGGGAGAGTCTTCTCAGTCGGCATTGCGGCGGATCTCCTTCCGCAGCTCGACGGTGATCTCGGCGGCCAGGGCCGAGACCTCGGGGGATTCGATGCGGCGCCCGCGGGTGCGGGTCACCCGCCACTCGCGCGAGATGCGGCCGGGACGGCTGCCGAGCAGCACCACGCGCTGGCCGAGGCGGGCCGCCTCGCGCACGTTGTGCGTGACGAACACGATCGTGCGGCCGGTCTCGCGCCACACGTTCTCCAGCACCTCGTGCAGCAGGTCGCGGGTGATCGCGTCGAGCGCGGCGAAGGGCTCGTCCATGAGCAGCACGGGCCGATCCTGGGCGAGCGCGCGGGCCAGCGCCACGCGCTGCCGCATGCCGCCCGAGAGCTCGTGCGGGCGCTTGTCCGCGGCGTCGGCGAGGTTCACGATCCCGAGCAGCCGCAGGGCCTCTGGCTTCCGATCTGCGCGGGGCACCCCGCGCAGGCGCAGCGCCAGCTCGACGTTGCGCCGCGCGCTCAGCCACGGCATGAGCGCCGCGTCCTGGAACATCACGGCGGCGCCCTCCGCCGGGGCCGTCAGCGATCCGGAGGTCACGGGCTCGAGGCCGGCGATGAGGTTCAGCAGGGTGGACTTGCCGCACCCGCTCGCGCCGAGCAGGCACACGAACTCCCCCGGGGCGATGTCGAGCGACACGTCGTCGAGCACGACAGGTCCGGATCCGTATCGCTTCGTGACGTGCGCGAGGCGCACCGCCGGATCCACCGGATCCGAGACCGGCAGGACGGGGGCGATCGAGTCGAAGCTCGGCGCGAGCGGTGCGGTCATTTCTTCGCGCCCAGCCCGCCGTCGCTCACGGCCTTCTCGCCGCGCTCCTTGAGGAGCGCGTTCAGCGCGGCGAGGTCGAAGAGACCGTCGATCGAGCCCTTGGTCTGGGTGCCCGCGGTGACGCCGTTCTTGACCAGGGTCGCGAACGCCTTCGCATTCGGATCCGGCGAGAACGACACGTTCGCCAGGGACTTCGTCAGCACGGCGTCGGCCAGCGGCTTGCCCGTCGCCTTCTGCAGCGCCGCGTTCACCACGCCGCCGACGTCCTTGGGGTTCTTGGCGATCCAGTCGAGCGCGTCGAGGTGGCCCGCCAGGAGCTCCTTCACCGCGCCGGGGTGCTTGTCGGCGAAGTCCTTGCTGACCAGCAGCACGGTGGTGGGGAACTTCCCGTCCGGCCACAGGTCGCGCTCGTCCTGCAGCACGTGACCGCCGGCCTCGACGACCAGCCGGGACGCCCACGGCTCGGGCACCAAGGCGCCGTCGAGCTGTCCGTTCTTGAACAGCGTCAGCGTCTGCGCGTTCTCGGTCGGCGTGATGTTCACGTCGCCGCCCCCGGAGACGCTGGTCTTCAGCCCCTTCGACGACAGCCAGGTGCGCAGCGCCACATCCTGGGTGTTGCCGAGCTGCGGGGTGGCCAGCGTCTTGCCCTTGAGGTCCGACGCGCTCGTGATGCCGTCGCGCACGACGAGCGACGCGCCGCCGCTGGTGGCGCCGGCGATCACGCGCGCCGAGGCGCCGCCCGACTTGATGAACGTGTTGATGGCCGGGTTCGGGCCGATGTACGCGGCGTCGATCGCCCCGGCGGAGAGCGCCTCGATCGCGGCGGGACCCGCGTTGAACACCTCGGTGTGCAGCTTGGTGGATCCGAGCTCCTTCTGCAGGAAGCCCTTCTCCACGCCCACGAGCGCGGGGGCGTGCGTGACCGTGGCGAAGTAGCCGAGGCGCAGCGTGTCGAGCTTGTCGCCCTTGTCGGCGGCGGCCGCCTGTCCGGAGGCGCAGCCGGCGAGCATCGCCATCGCGAGTCCGAGAGAGGTGAGGGCCGTTGCGATACGGGTCTTGCGATTCACTGTCGCCTCCTTAGGCGTTTCCTGGCGGGGGTTTTCTCGTGGTCGTGTCGCGCCCTTCGTCTCGTCGCTTCGCTCCTCGCTCAGGGACCGCGGACTGGGTCCGGTTCCTGAGCGAGCGAAGCGAGACGAAGGACGCTCGACGACCCCTATGTCGCGGCGACGACGGTCGCGGCGGCCAGGGTCGCACCGTCGACCGGGTGGATCAGCAGCAGTGCGCCGCCCTCCCGGTCGTCGGCGTAGGGCTCCAGGGGCAGGGCTGAGGCGAAGCGGATCCGCACGCGGCCGATCTCGTTCACGGACAGCTCGGCCGCGTCCTCGAGGGCGAGGGTGTCCAGGTCGCGCCGCGAGAGCACCTGGGTGACGATCGCCTGCACGGTCGCGGTGCCGTGCTTCGCGAGCACGCGGGCACCGGGGACGATCGGCCGCACGTCGAGCTGGAAGATCTCCACCTCGGCCTCCTGGTGCCCGGTCGGCACGGTTCCGGCGGCCGCGATGAGGGCGCCGCGGGCGGCGTCGACCTCGTCCGCGAGCGTCACCGCGATCGACTGCGCGGTGTGCGCGGCCTCGGCGGCGCGGCCCGCGACGCGGATGCCGGTGACGGTGGTCTCGTGGCCGCCGGGGAACACCTGCACGCGGTCGCCGACGCGGACGGATCCGCTCGACACGCGCCCGGCGAAACCGCGGTAGTCGCGCAGTGCGGCAGCCTCGTCCGCGTCGAGCAGCGGCGAGACGCCGCCCTGCGGACGGATCACCGTCTGCACCGGCAGCCGGAAGGCCGCGTCCTCCTCGGCCTGGCGGGCGGGGAGCGTCTCCAGCAGTTCGCGCAGCGTCGGACCGTCGTACCAGGGGGTTCGCTCGGACGGATCCACGATGTTGTCGCCCTCGAGGGCGGAGACGGGGATGACGTGCGTGTCGATGAGGCCGAGCTCGGCGGCGACCGCGAGCGCCTGCTCCTCGACGGCGCGGTAGCGCTCCTCGTCGAAGCCGGTGAGGTCGATCTTGTTCACCGCGACGATCACGTGCGGCACGCGCAGCAGCGACACCACGGCGAGGTGCCGGCGGGTCTGCTCCACGACGCCCTTGCGCGCGTCGATGAGCACGACCACGGCGTCGGCGGTCGCGGATCCGGTGACCATGTTGCGGGTGTACTGCACGTGTCCGGGGCAGTCGGCGAGGATGAAGCTGCGCGCGTCGGTGGCGAAGTAGCGGTACGCCACGTCGATCGTGATGCCCTGCTCGCGCTCGGCCCTCAGACCGTCGGTGAGCAGCGCGAAGTCGAACTCGCCATGCGCGAAGCCGCGGTCGGCGGAGGTGCGCGCGACCTGCTCGAGCTGGTCGGCGAGGATCGCCTTCGCGTCGTGCAGCAGCCGGCCGACCAGGGTCGACTTGCCGTCGTCGACGGATCCGGCCGTCGCGAACCGGAACAGGGTGGTGTCGCGCAGCAGCGCCGGAGCGGTCTCGATCGGGGTCATCAGAAGTATCCGTTCTTCTTGCGGTCCTCCATGGCGGCCTCGCTGATCCGGTCGTCGGCGCGGGTGGCGCCGCGCTCGGTGAGCGTGGAGCGGGCGACCTCGGCGACGACCTGGTCGACGGTCGCCGCGTCGGACTCGACGGCGCCGGTGCAGCTCGCGTCGCCGACGGTGCGGTAGCGGACGGTGCGGCGCTCGACCTGCTCGCCTTCGCGGGGCTGGGCGTGCTGGTTCACCGCCCACCACATGCCGTCGCGGCGGAACACCTCGCGCTCGTGTGCCAGGTACAGCGGCGGCAGGGGGATCCGCTCGCGGGCGATGTAGCGCCACACGTCGAGCTCGGTCCAGTTCGAGATCGGGAAGGCGCGCACGTGCTGGCCGGGCGTGTGCCGGCCGTTGTACAGGCTCCACAGCTCGGGGCGCTGGTTGCGCGGATCCCACTGCCCGAACTCGTCGCGCAGGGAGATGATGCGCTCCTTCGCGCGCGCCTTGTCCTCGTCGCGGCGGGCGCCGCCGAAGACCGCGTCGTGCTTGCCGGCGGCGATCGCGTCGAGCAGCGGCTGCGTCTGCAGCACGTTGCGGGTGCCGTCGGGACGCTCGACCAGGCGGCCGTCGTCGATGTAGTCCTGCACACGCGCGACCTCGAGCTTCAGGCCCAGCCGCTCGACGGTCTCGTCGCGGAACCGGATGACCTCGTCGAAGTTGTGCCCGGTGTCGACGTGCAGCACGGGGAACGGGATCCGGCCCGGGGCGAAGGCGCGGGCGGCGAGGTGCAGCACGAGCACGGAGTCCTTGCCGCCGGAGAACAGCAGCACGGGGCGCTCGAACTCGGCGACGACCTCGCGGATGATGTGGATCGCCTCGGCCTCGAGCAGGTCGAGACCCGTGAGGGATCCGGCGTCGGTGGCCGCGGGGGCGGGCAGCGTGTCGATGATGCTCATACGTGGAGTCCGCATTCGGTCTTGGCCAGTCCGGCCCAGCGGCCGGAGCGGGGGTCTTCGCCCGGAGCGACGGGCTTGGTGCACGGGGCGCACCCGATCGAGGGGTACCCGTTCGCGACGAGCGGGTTCACGACGACGTCGTTCTCGGTCGTGTAGGCGATGAGGTCGTCGAAGGACCACGCGGCCACGGGGTTGACCTTGACCAGGCCGTTGCGCTCGTCGAACGTGATCAGCGGCGTGTTCGCGCGGGTGGGCGCCTCGTCGCGGCGGACGCCGGTGAACCACACCTCGTAGCCGCCGAGCGCCTTGTGCAGGGGTGCGACCTTGCGCATCTCGCAGCACAAGGCCGGATCCCGCGCGAACAGATCCTTGCCGAACGCCGCGTCCTGCTCGCGCACGGTCTGCTCGGGCTTCACATCCACGATCCGCACGTCCAGCGTGCGGGCGACCTCGTCGCGGGTGAACGTCGTCTCGAGGAAGTGGTATCCGGTGTCCAGGAACAGCACGTCCACCCCGGGGATGGCCTCGGCCACGAGGTGCGGCAGCGCCGCATCGGCCATGGAGCAGGCCACCGCGGCCAGGCGCGGGGAGACGTTCGCGGCGACCCACGCGACGACCTCGGCGGGGGACGCCTCGTCGGGCGCTCCGCTGCGCAGCTCGGCGGCGCCGCGCTCGGCCAGCGCGCGCAGCTCGTCCAGAGAGCGGCGGGCGGGCCGCAGGTCGAGGTCGACGACGGCGCTCACTGCAGGGCCTCCTCATCGGCGCGGTGCGCCCAGGTGGCGAAGGTCTCGTCGGGGTGGATCCGGTCGGCGAGGTAGCGGCGGATCACGCGCTCGGCGTAGTCGGCGATGCCGTCGGCGGGCACCTTGAGGCCGCGGACGGTGCGGCCGAGGCCCGCCTCGGCGCGGTCCGCGTTGGCAAGGCCGCCGCCGAGGTGCACCTGATAGCCGGGCACCTGTTCGCCGTCGATCGTGACGAGCTGCCCCTTGAGCCCGATGTCGGCGGTCTGGATCCGGGCGCAGGAGTTCGGGCAGCCGTTCACGTGCAGCGTGATGGGGCGGCCGATCTCGGGCTCCAGCGCTCCGAGCCGCTCCTCGAGCTGCTCGATCGCGCGGGCGGCGTTGACCTTGGTCTCCACGATCGCGAGCTTGCAGAACTCGATGCCGGTGCACGCGATGGTGGCGCGGCGGAACAGGCTCGGCCGCGCCTGCAGGCCGAGGGCGTCGAGCCCGGTGATGAGCGGTTCGACCCGATCCTCCGGCACGTCCAGCACGAGCACCTTCTGGTACGGCGTCGTGCGGATCCGGGCGGATCCGTGCTGCTCGGCGAGGTCGGCGAGGGCGGTCAGCGTCGCGCCGGAGATGCGGCCGACGGCCGGCGCCGCACCGACGTAGAACAGGCCGTCCTTCTGGCGGTGCACGCCCACGTGGTCGCCCTGGCCGACCGGCTTCGGGGCGGCCGGGCCGTCGGGCAGCGGGGAGTCGAGGTACTCGGTCTCGAGCACTTCGCGGAACTTCTCGGTGCCCCAGTCGGCGAGCAGGAACTTCAGGCGCGCCTTGTTGCGCAGCCGCCGGTAGCCGTAGTCGCGGAAGATCCTGGTGACGCCGAGCCACACCTCGGTCACGCGGTCGGGCGCGACGAACACGCCGAGGCGCTCGCCGAGCCGCGGGACGGTGGACAGTGCCCCGCCGACCCACAGGTCGTAGCCGATGCCGAGGGTGGGGTGCTCGAGGGCGACGAACGCGCAGTCGTTGATCTCGTGCACCACGTCCTGGCTGGGATGCCCGGTGATCGCGGTCTTGTACTTGCGCGGAAGGTTCGCCAGCGACGGGTCGCCGATGTACTTCTCGGAGATGTCGCGGATCTGCGGGGTCGGGTCGATGAGCTCGTCGGCCGCGATGCCGGCGACGGGGGAGCCGAGGATCACGCGCGGCACGTCGCCGCAGGCCTCGGTCGTGCTCAGCCCCACGGACTCGAGGCGCCGCCAGATCTCCGGGACGTCCTCGATGCGGATCCAGTGCAGCTGGATGTTCTGCCGATCGGTGAGATCGGCGGTGTCGCGGGCGAACTCGGTCGAGATCCCGCCGATCACGCGCAGCTGCTCGGTGGTGAGCTGCCCGCCGTCGACGCGCACGCGCAGCATGAAGTACTCGTCCTCGAGCTCGTGCGGCTCGAGCTGCGCGGTGCGGCCGCCGTCGATCCCGGGCTTGCGCTGGGTGTACAGGCCCCACCAGCGGAACCGTCCGTGCAGGTCGGTCGGATCGATCGACGCGAAGCCGCCGGCCGCGTAGACGGCCTCGATCCGCTCGCGCACGTTGAGGCCGTTGTCGGCGAGCTTTAACTCCTCGTTGCCGTTCAGCGGCTCCGTGCCGTCGACGGCCCACTGGCCGTGCGGCTTGGTGGGCACGCGGGCGGTGCGGGTGCGCGCACCGCGCACGGGCGCGGCGGGCACAGCGGTGGTCGGTTCGGGAGACATGCCGACAAGCTACGTGCGCACCCGCCGGATCCGCCCGTGTGTGTCATCGCCTCCGACACGCAACGTCATTGTTCGACATGGTCCAGTTTCCTCCGGGGAGGATGCGGTTCAATGGAGCGCCCGCTGTGCGGAGCCGCGCCGTCCGGAGCCGCACCGTCCCGCGCGACGCCGCCCGGCGAGAAAGACGGAAGACGCCGCTCCCGCGTGGCGGTGAGCGACGTCTTCCCTGTTCCGATGCCGGGCTCAGTGCGCGACGTACGGGACGCGCTCCCAGCTCAGCACCTGGTCGGCGCCGGGCCGGTTGATCGTGACCCGCAGCCAGTCCTTGTTGTTGGAGGATCCGTCGACCGTCAGACGGGTGAGGTTGTCCGCGGAGCCGGTGACACCGTAGGTGGCCAGCCAGTGCGAGCCCGCGGCGAGCGGGTGGTCGTGGTTGAAGACGTGACTGTCGCCGTTGACGAGGTAGACCTCGCCGTCGAATGCGCTCGACTCGTCCACCAGCGCCTGCACGAGCGGCTGGAACGCCGAGATGTCGCTCCACGCGGGCGTGTAGGTCGGGTCGAACATGTCGGCCTGCAGCAGCACCATCACGGCGCGGTCGTGCTTCTGCTTCGCGGTCGCGAAGGTGCTCTTCACGAGCGAGACCGCGTTCGCCATCCGTGCCTGCTCGGCGGCGAGCTGCTCCGGACGCGGTGCGGTGTCGCCCAGACCGGTCCACGGCTGGACGCCGTCGTTGCTTCCCACGACGTGCACCACGGCGAAGTCGACGCCCTCGCGGCGCAGCGACACGTTCTCGGGGAATCCGGCGGCGGTCTGCGCGTCGACCTTGACGGGGTTCCGGCCCAGGGAGATGCCGGGGTTCGCGAAGAACACCGAGCGGTCGTAGGCCAGGCGCTCCAGCGGGTTGTACGCCCCGTTGTTCGCGCGGTGGCAGTCCGTCCACTCGTTGTCGCCGGGGCTGTAGATCAGCGGGTTCGTGAAGGTGTCGAAATCGCCCTTGATCTGCTGGTACAGCGCATCGTCGCAGCGGCTGGATCCGTTCTTGATGTCGCCGACGTGGAACGTCATCGCGGGATCCGCGGCGTTGATCTCCTGGATCCACTGCGGGAACAGCGCCTGCTGCGCGGCGCCGTAGGGCACGTCGCCGATCACGGCGAACGAGTAGTGGCCGGGCTTGTCCTGGCCGGCGCGTCCGCAGCGAGAGCGGGCGAGGCGCCGGCGGCGACGAGGGCGAGGGCGGCGGCCGATGCCGCCGCGAGGGTGCGGGGGAGGTGCATGCGGTGTCCTTCGTTCGGGGCGTCAGGGCGGACGCCGTACCCACCCTCGCGCTCGCCGGGTCGGGGCGGGTGGACGCCGCGTGAACGGACGGCGAACAATGCCGGTGCGGCACGTGCGCGGTCGCGGCGGACCGTGGCGCGGAGGCCGTCGATTGGCGAGGGACGCGTCGAACGCGTACTCTCCCTGCACCGGCGCGTGCGCCGGAAGCGATGCGCAGGAGGGGGCGGCATGGCGAGCAGGGACGCGAGGTCATTGGGGGAACAGGTCTTCCATCGGATCGCGGAGGCGATCGTGGCGGACGATCTCCCGCCGGGCATGCGCGTGCGGGATGTGGCCCTCGGCCAGCGCTTCCACGTCTCGCGTTCTCCTGTGCGCGAGGCGCTGCATCGGCTGGAGCGCATCGGGCTGGTCGAGATCCTTCCCAGCCGGACCACCCAGGTGACGATCGTGAACGACGAGACGATCGCGCAGACGCTGGCATACGCGGGCTACCAGGCCGGGCTCGCGGTGCGACAGAGCCTGCCCAGGCTCACCCCGTCGGAAAGGCGGCAGGCGCTCGAGCTGATCGATGAGGTGGCGCAGCAGACGGACGACCCGGCGCGCGGGTCCGCCGCCCGGCGGGCGCTCTTCTCCTTCTTCTCCGCGCATTCGGGAAACGCGGTGCATCACGCCCACATGCGCGACATGGAGTACGCGTTCGAACGCACCCTCCGCAGCGCCGTGCTCCCGCTGGGGCCGATCGACCGGCAGTGCCTCGCAGGTCTGCGGGAGGCGACGCGGCGCGGCGACGGCGAGGACGGGGAGCGGTGGGTGCGCGTGCTGCACGGGCTGGCGCCCCTTCCGGACTCGGAAGAGGATCCCGGAATATCGCACGAAGCGCCGGAACCGCCCGCCGTGCGCCCGTAGCATCGAGATCGCCGGGGGGTCGCGTCCGCCTGGGGGACGGGTTCGCCGGGGGACCGTCGCGGACGCGGGTGGGGCCATGGGGACGCGCCCCACCCCCGCGCCGGGGCCGTCATATCCCCGGGTGACCGCGCCGTCAGTCGCGGGCGGTGGTCGCGCCGTCAGTCGCACCGGGTGGTCGCGCCGTCGGTCGCACGCGGTGACCGCGTCGTCAGCCGCACCGGGTGACCGCGCCGTCAGCCGCGCGCGGCGGCGGCCAGCGCGGCGGCTCCTGCCCGGTAGCGGTCGACCACGACGTCCACGAGCGGCGCCGGGGGCTCGCGGTCGTCCAGCAGGGGCTCCGTGAGCACCGCGGATCCGGCGTCGCGGCGCGCCACGTCGAAGAAGTAGCCGTGCGCGAGCAGGTAGGTCGCGACCGGGGCGCCGGGCCGGGCCCGCACCGCATCGGCGAGGCTCGGCTCACGCGCGGCGAGGTATGCCGGCACGACCTCCCGCCCGAGCCGTTCGGCCAGCAGCGCCGCCGCATCCTCGGCGTCCGGCAGGGAGCGCGGGTCACGGGATCCGGCGACGGCCAACACGACCGGGGTCGCATCCGCGGGGTCGCCGGCCTCGGCGAGCCGCAGCGCGAGCACCTCCGCGAGCCGGGGATCAGGTCCGAGCGGATCCGTCACCACGGCGTCCGCACGCTCCGCCGCGGCACGACCGAGGTCGACGCGCACGTGGAAGCCCTGCGACAGCAGCAGCGGAACCACCACCACGGGGCCGGAC
The DNA here is from genome assembly GCF_054654695.1 of Microbacterium xylanilyticum. Classification (NCBI taxonomy): domain Bacteria; kingdom Bacillati; phylum Actinomycetota; class Actinomycetes; order Micrococcales; family Microbacteriaceae; genus Microbacterium; species Microbacterium xylanilyticum. The sequence continues at coordinate 3,718,102 of NZ_BAAIEN010000002.1, read as the reverse complement.
ACCGCGGCGAGGGCGGTGGGGGCGTCGGGCTGCTGGACGTCGACGAATCCGGAGTGCACTGCGACGCGCTGGGCCTCGTCTTCGCTGTGCAGCCGGTCGGCGACCCGCTGCACGAGCAGGGCGATCGCCGCGGCTCCGGCATCGTCGCTCGTCCCGTGCGAGACGGCGAGCAGGGCGGGGCGGGTCATGGTCGGAGTTTACGCGGATCCGGCCGGGCGGTCCGGGCGCCGCGTCATCCGCGGAAAGACGACCCTCTCGAGCTCGCGAGAAACCGGATCCAGCATGAGACCTCATCGCAGGCGTGGTGTCTCATGCCGAAAGTGGTTTCTCGCGGGCGTTCGCCGACCGTACGACGACGCTGCCGCGTCAGAAGCTCGTGACCAGGTCGCCCAGCACCGCGCCGACCTTGGACGGATCCGTCGCGTCGTAGAAGTGCGCGCCCGAGGCCGAGGAGATCGCGCGCAGCGTGTCGGCGTCGGCGTCCGCTCCGTAGGCCAGCGTGAAGATGAGCACCGGCGTCGAGTGGTGCAGCGCGGCGACGTCGTCGAGCATCGTCTGCTTGGGGGTCGTTGGCACCGCGGTCAGGTCGGCCCCGTCGCTGAGCAGCACGACGGTGGTGATCCGGTCGGGGTCGTACGAGGCGGCCATCTGCTTCGCGTACGTGTCGACCGCGGTGTACAGCGGCGTGTACGCGTGCGGTGTGAGCGCCCGGACCGCGGCCACCAGCGACGCGCGGTTCGTGGCGATGTCGGCGACGGGAGCCACGATGCCCGGGGTGATCGTGCCGTCGCCGGCCGAGGAGAAGGCGGCGACGCCGACCTGGTCGCCTGGCGCGAAGTGGTCGAGCGCCTGGATCAGGGCGGCCTTCGCGGCGTCGAGCTTGCTCTGCCCGCTCGGGATCGGATCCGCCATCGAACCCGACACGTCGATGAGGAACAGCGCCGATGCGCGCTTGCGCACCTGCGGGAAGGCCGTGTCGATCGCGGCGATGACGTTCTGGCGCGGGAAGGCCAGCACACCGTGCAGGGTCTCGGTGAGGTGCCCGGTGCTGCGCACGCCGCCGTCGAACTGCCCGTTGAGGTCGCGGTAGCCGGTCTCGCGCACCAGCTGCTGGCCCTGGGCCGTGCCCGCATAGCGGATGAAGTCCGCACCGGCGGCTTTGATGGTGTCGTCGACCCAGTCGCCCTTGAGCACCACCGCGGGGTTGTCCGCGACATAGAAGCCGTCCTTCGGATAGACGGGGACCATGGCCTCCTTGGGCGGGTCGCCCTGCGTGACGGTGACGCCGTCACGGCTGACGATGCCGCGGTCGTAGTCCCAGACGGCCTTCTCGTCGACGATCACGGCGGAGAAGAACTCGGCGGCGGAGCCGGTCTGCTCGGCCTGGCGGGCGTGCCAGAGGAAGTGCTCGGGGGTCGCCATGTAGTGGCTCGTGGCGAGCTCGTTCTTCTTCACGGCGGCGAGGATCTTCGGATCCGCCATCTCGCTCGCCGTGACGCGTCCAACCGAGCCGGAGGCGGCGCCGAACGACGCGAGCAGCGCCGCCTCGCCGGAGCTCGCGACCTGGGGGCTCGTCTTGCCGAGCTTGAACGCGCCCCACTCCGGATGCCCGAGCGTGGACCACACGTCCTTCTTGGCGGACGCCGCGAAGACCTCGGACCAGGTCGGCGCCTTCTTCGTCCACCCGATCGCATCGGCGAGCGGCTTCGGCATGGCGAGCACGATCGCGGACTGCCCGAGGCTCGTGCCCGTGGAGGGCACGGCGGCGGCCCCGTCGGCGCGGGCCGCGGAGAGCCACGAGCTCGCATCCGGGATCCACACGGCCGGCCGGGATGCGGCGGGGAGATCCGAGAAGCCGGCGGCGGCGCGCGTTGCGGCGACGCCGGACTTGTCCTTGGTCGCGACCGCCGTCACGCAGTGCCCGGCCACCGCGCGCGGCTGCGCGTTGTACCCCGTGACGAGCTGCTCGACCATGGCGGCGTTCTCCAGGGAGGACAGCACGGTGAGCGTCGTGCACGGCGAGGGCCCGGCGACGGCCGCGGGCTTGTCCTGCGGGAAGGTCATGGTGGGTGACGGAGTCGGCGTGCCGGACACGCCGTCGGCGTTCGCGTGCGGCTTCTGCATGATCGCGAAGCCGACCGAGCCGAGGGCGATGACGAGCACGGCGATGACCCCGCCCAGCACCCACACCAGCGGCTTCGGCCGCCGCGTCCGCGGTCGGGGCTCGACCATCACCAGGCCGCCGGCGCTCGTGCCGGGCGGATCCGAGGGCACGCGCCCGCCGACCGGCGCCATCGGCTCCGGCGCGGCGCCGGAGGCAGACGGCTGCTCGCTTCGGCGGCGGCGCTGGCCCGGCTCGGGGGTCGCCCCGTCTGCGTCTGTCATCGTCGGCTTCTCCTGGTGTCGTGGGCGGATCCGCGTCGCTGCGGATCCCGTGTCGTCATGCGGGCGCGTGCGCCGCCGTGTTCAGCGTCCCGACCAGCACCGCCGTCCACCAGGCGACCTGGGAGAGCGCTCCGCTCGCGATCGACCACACCCGCAGCCGTCGGGGCGCGCGGCGGAACGGGAGGTCGCCGGGAAGACGGTCGAGCTCGGTCGCGAGCCTCTGCACGGCGACGCCGTTCATGCCCACCAGCAGCACCGCCGCGAGTTTGATCGCGGTGGGCGGGCTGTGCGGGTCCGGTGCCAGCAAGGCTCCGGTCACCAGCAGCCCCGCGTAGCCGGCCCACGCCGGCACGGCGAGGCGCGCCTCCGTGTGCAGCAGCGCCCGCAGCGTGCCCCGTCCGATCACCCAGAGCACGCCCGCGTACTCCACCATGACGGCCGCACCCAGCCCGATCGTCAGCGCCGCCAGGTGCAGCAACAGCACGAACGCGCGCAGTGAGGGGTTCGCCGGGACCGCGTAGCCGACCAGGAGCGTCGCCCACCACCCGAGCATGATCAGCGCATAGCCGATCGCCCGCACACGGCGTGCTCGCCGTCTGCGCTCGCGCAACACGAGCATCCCCAGTCACCGTTCTCCCGCAGACGCGCGGCTCGGGTGCCGCACAGAACTCGCGGATCCCACTCCGCGCACAGCAAACTCTACCGGGCGCGTCGTCTCGCGCCAGCGCCCGCCGGCGCGGAATCGCCGGATGAGCGCCGGCAGCGGCCGTCCGGGAGAAACCGTCCGAAAGGTGGAGGCCGCGGGCAGGCGGGCCGCCGGGCCCCCTCAATACGCTGAGAGCACCCGACCCGAGGAGAGACGTGTTCACCAGTCCCGCCCGCCTGTTCCGCGTGCTCGCGATCGCCGAGGCCATCACCTGGACGCTGCTGATCGGCGCCCTCATCGGCCGCGCCACGGGCCTGCCGCCGGTGCTCGTCACCGTCGCCGGCTCGATCCACGGCTTCGTGTTCCTCTCCTATGCGGCCACGGCGGTGCTGCTCGCGTTCCACCAGCGCTGGGGCGTCGGCGTCGCCGTGCTCGCGATCGCCAGCGCGATCGTGCCCTACGCCACCATCCCCGCCGAGATCTGGCTGCACCGCAGCGGCCGTCTCGCCGGAACCTGGCGCCTCGAGCAGACGGACGACCCGCGCGACGCCGCCTGGTACGACCGCACCATGCGCTGGTTCCTGCGGCGGCCGTGGGTGCTCGCGCTGCTCATCCTCGCCGCGGTCGCCGCGCTGTTCGCGGTGCTGCTGCTGATCGGCCCGCCCGGCGGATCGCACTGAGCACGCCGGCCGGCGGTCCCCGAGCCCGTCGAAGAGTCCGGGGGCGATCGCGGTCAGTGCACGAGGATCGGATCCTTCTCCACGATCTCGTCCGCGACCGTCGAGGCGCTGCCGTCCGTGCAGTCGAGGATGAAGTACAGGCCGACGCCGGCCTTCTCGAACACCCGCGCCTGGATGACCCAGCTCGCCGGGTCGTTGCCGCCTTGCACCGTTCGCGAGTCGATGTCGTAGTCGCCCGTGGTGGCGTTCTTGAGCCCGAGGTCGGACGCCGCCGCGGTGACGTCGTCGATGGTGGCCTGTGTGAGCGTGGCGAGCATGAGATCGCTGGCGCCGCGGTCGTTCTTCGCACCGCTCGACGTCGTGGTGCCCTGCCAGAACTGCACGGTGCACAGGCCGTCGACCGTCGTGTACGACCAGTGCCCGTTGCCGTCGTCCGGCTTGTCGACCTTCCAGCCGTCGTCGGCGATGAGACCGTCCGACCATTCGACGCGGCCTCCCTTCGGCAGGGTGTCGCCGTCGAACGTGAGGCCGCCCGCGCCCGAGGGCTCGTCGGTGGCGGCGTCCGTGCTCGTCTCGCGGGGCTGCGGCGAGGCCGTGCCGTCCTCAGCGCCCACGCGCACCGCGCCGCCGGCGTACGGGGTGAACGGGAATCCGCATGCGCTCAGCGGCAGCGCGGCGGCGAGGAGCAGGCCGGCGGCGCCGAGGCGGAGCGCGGGGGAGGCGATGCGGGAGCGACTCGTCATGAGGGCGATCTTAGGGATCCGCTGAATGCCGCGTCGATGGGGAGCCGGTCCATGCGCATGAGGTGCGGCTTCGATGCGCCGCGGCCTGCGGCCTCGCGCGGGACGCGGCAAAAGTTGAGTGAAGCCGTATCAACTTTGTTGACATCGCTTGACACTGGGCGTATCCTTGAGTCATCGCGACTCAGGTTTAGCGGGGCGTCTCCCCGCGGGCCTTGCGGCCGCGCAGACTTTCCCGTACTTCCGATTGAAGGAGAAACAAATGGCACGTGCTGTCGGTATCGACCTCGGTACGACGAACTCCGTCGTCAGCGTCCTCGAGGGCGGCGAGCCCAAGGTCATCGCGAACGCCGAGGGCTTCCGGACCACCCCGTCGGTGGTCGCGTTCACCAAGGACGGGGAGGTGCTCGTCGGCGAGACCGCGAAGCGCCAGGCCGTCACCAACGTCGACCGCACGATCGCGTCGGTCAAGCGCCACATGGGCACCGACTGGTCGTTCGACGTCGACGGCAAGAAGTGGACGCCGCAGGAGATCTCCGCGCGCATCCTGCAGAAGCTGAAGCGCGACGCCGAGGCGTACCTGGGCGACACCGTGACCGACGCGGTCATCACCGTCCCCGCGTACTTCAACGACGCCGAGCGCCAGGCCACCAAGGAGGCCGGCGAGATCGCGGGCCTGAACGTCCTGCGCATCATCAACGAGCCCACCGCGGCCGCCCTGGCCTACGGCCTCGACAAGGGCAAGGAGGACGAGCTCATCCTCGTCTTCGACCTCGGTGGCGGAACCTTCGACGTGTCGCTGCTCGAGGTGGGCAAGGATGACGACTTCTCCACGATCCAGGTGCGCGCCACGGCCGGTGACAACCGCCTCGGCGGCGACGACTGGGACCAGCGTCTCGTCGACTACCTGATCAAGCAGTTCAAGGACTCCACCGGCGTCGACGTCTCGAACGACAAGATCGCGCTGCAGCGCCTCAAGGAGGCCGCGGAGCAGGCGAAGAAGGAGCTCAGCTCCTCGACCTCGGCGTCCGTCAACCTGCCCTACCTGTCCCTCACCGAGAACGGCCCCGTGTCGCTGAGCGAGACGATCACCCGCGCCAAGTTCGAGGACCTGACCAAGGACCTTCTGGACCGCACCAAGAAGCCGTTCGAGGATGTCATCCGCGAGGCCGGCATCAAGGTCGGCGACATCGCGCACGTGGTGCTCGTGGGCGGTTCGACCCGCATGCCCGCGGTCGCCGAGCTCGTGAAGCGCGAGACCGGCAAGGAGCCCAACAAGGGTGTGAACCCGGACGAGGTCGTCGCTGTCGGCGCCGCCCTGCAGGCCGGTGTCCTCAAGGGTGAGCGCAAGGACGTGCTGCTCATCGACGTCACCCCGCTGAGCCTCGGCATCGAGACCAAGGGCGGCATGATGACCAAGCTCATCGAGCGCAACACGGCCATCCCGACCAAGCGCAGCGAGACCTTCACCACCGCCGACGACAACCAGCCGTCGGTCGCGATCCAGGTCTTCCAGGGTGAGCGCGAGTTCACCCGTGACAACAAGCCGCTGGGCACCTTCGAGCTGACCGGCATCGCGCCGGCTCCTCGCGGCATCCCGCAGATCGAGGTCACCTTCGACATCGACGCGAACGGCATCGTGCACGTGTCCGCCAAGGACAAGGGCACGGGCAAGGAGCAGTCGATGACGATCACCGGCGGATCCTCGCTGTCCAAGGAGGACATCGACCGCATGGTGCGCGAGGCCGAGGAGCACGCGGCCGAGGACAAGAAGCGCCGCGAGTCGGCGGAGACCCGCAACCAGGCGGAGACCCTGTCCTACGGCGTCGAGAAGGTCATCTCGGAGAACGAGGACAAGCTCCCGGAGAACGTCAAGACCGAGGTCAAGGCCGACATCGACGCGCTGAAGACCGCGCTGGCCGGCGATGACGACGAGGCCGTGAAGACCGCGTTCGACAAGCTGACCCAGTCGCAGAGCAAGCTCGGCGAGGCGATCTACGCGTCGCAGCAGGCCGATGCGGCCGCCGACGGCGCCGCGGAGGACGCCGCTCGCGAGTCCGGCTCCGATGAGGACGTCGTGGACGCCGAGGTCGTGGACGACGAGGACGAGAAGAAGTAATGACGGATCCCAAGGACTTCGAGGAGCCCGAAGAGGGCCGCGAGGTCGGCGGTCAGGGGTCGGACGCCCAGGCGTCCGGCCCCGGGCCGGCTCCGACCGGCGGACCCGCGGACGGCGCCGACGACGACGAGCTCACGGTCGACGACATCCTGAACATCGCGCAGAGCGATGACGCGCTCGCTGAGGACGCCGCGGAGGACGCGGCCCTGGCGGATGCCGAGCACACTCTGCTCGTCGACCTCAAGCGCCTGCAGGCCGAGTACGCGAACTACCGCCGGCGCACCGAGGAGCAGCGCGGTGTCGAGATCCAGCGCGCGAAGGGCGAGGCCGCCAAGGGCCTCATCCCCGTGCTCGACGACCTCGACCGCGCCGCCGCCCACGGCGACCTGGAGGAGGGGACTCCCTTCGCCGCGATCGCCGAGAAGATCCGTGCCGTCGTCGAGCGGCTCGGGGTGGTCTCCTACGGCGAGAAGGGCGAGGATTTCGACCCCCAGCAGCACGAGGCGATCTTCCAGCAGCCCACGCCGGGCGTCGAGAAGGCCGTCGTGCTGGAGGTCGTCGAGGTGGGCTACCGACTGGGCGGGATCGAGCTGCGCCCGGCGAAGGTCGTCGTCGCCGTCCCCGTGGAATAGGGGGTGATCGATGGCTAGCCAGGACTGGTTCGACAAGGACTTCTACAAGACGCTCGGCGTCGCGAAGGACGTCTCCGAGGCGGATCTGAAGAAGACCTATCGCAAGCTCGCGCGGAAGTACCACCCCGACTCCAACCCCGGCGACGCCAAGGCGGAGGCGAAGTTCAAGGAGATCAGCGAGGCGTACTCGGTGCTCTCCGACAAGGAGCAGCGCGCCGAGTACGACCAGATCCGCGCCATGGGCGCCGGAGGGGCCCGCTTCACCGCGCCCGGCAGCGCCGGCAACGGCGGCTTCGAGGACGTCTTCAGCGCGTTCAGCCGGGGCCGCGGCGGGCAGTCCGCCGACTTCGACGACATCTTCGCGATGTTCAACCAGGGCGGCAGCTCGTTCGGGTCCGGCCGGTTCGGCCAGGCGTCCGGCGGGTTCCGAGGGTTCGGCGGCCCGACCAAGGGCGCCGACGTCACGGCCCGGACGACGCTGTCGTTCGCGACCGCGGTGAAGGGCGAGACCGTCACGCTGCAGGGCGACGATGGCCGGCCGCTCAAGGTGAAGATCCCCGCCGGCGTGCAGGACGGGCAGAAGATCCGTCTGCGCGGCCGTGGCCGGCCCTCGCCGGACGGCGGGGAGAACGGCGACATCGTCGTGCAGGTCACGGTGCGGCCGCACCCCGTGTTCACGCGGGACGGGCTCAACCTGCGCGTCACCGTGCCGGTCACCTTCACCGAGGCGGCCCTGGGCGCCACGATCGAGGTGCCGACGCTCGGCGGCGACCCGGTCAAGCTCCGGGTCGCGGCGGGAACGCCGTCCGGCCGCGTGCTGCGGGTCAAGGGCCGCGGCGTCACGACCTCGAAGGGCAGCGGCGATCTGCTCGCCGAGGTGCAGGTGGCGGTGCCGGGACACCTGGACGAGGCCGCGCGCGAGGCGCTCGAGCGCTTCCGCGAGGTCGAGCCTGCGGAGAACCCGCGTGCCGAGCTTCTGGCGAAGGCGCGGGCGTGATGCACCTGTGGTCGTTGAGCGTCCTTCGTCTCGTCGCTGCGCTCCTCGCTCAGGAACCGGTTCTCCGGTCCCTGAGCGAGCGCAGCGAGACGAAGGGCGCCTGGCGGCATCGAACGGCAGCGGAGACGCGCCATGGCCGATGAGCGCATGAGCGCCGACACCCCGGTCTTCGCGATCGCGGTGGCGGCCGAACTCGCCAGGATGCACCCGCAGACCCTGCGGCAGTACGACCGGCTGGGCCTGGTCGTGCCGGGCCGCACCCGCGGCGGGTCCCGCCGCTATTCGATGCGCGACATCGAGAAGCTGCGCGAAGTCGCCCAGCTGAGCAGCGAGGGCATGAGCCTGCCCGCGATCGCGAAGCTGCTCGACCTCGAGGACGAGGTGCGCACGCTCCGCCGCCGCGTCGTGGAGCTCGAGCACGACCTGCGCGAGGAGCGCGCCAATCGCCCCGGCGTGCGGGTCTTCGCCGCCGGCGCGACCGGATCCATCATGGCGGTCCCGTCCGGTCGCCGGATCCGGCGGTCCACCGAGATCGTGCTGTGGCGGCCGTGGCTGGGCCGCCCCGAGGCGTCTGACGCCGAGTTCGCCGAAGACCCTGACGACAGCGAGCGCTGACCCCGCTCGCGGGTGACGCGTTGCGCGAGGCGCGCGGCTGGGCTGTCAGCCCAGCGGTTCGACCACGAAGCGGAGGGGCGCGCCCTGGCGGAACGGCTGCACGACCTCGACGTTCTCGAATGCCGGCCCGCCCGGGATCTCCGAAGCGCTCGCCCAGTACGACCAGCGCCCGTTGACCTGCGCGCGCAGATCCGGATCCGGGTCGTCGACCCGCCAGGTCTGTCGCATCCGCTGTCCGATGAAGCGCCAGTGCTCGGCCGTATCGGGCGCGTACGCCGCCGACCACGGGTCGACCTCGTCGCCGACCGCCGCGACGAGCACCGCGTCCCCGTCGCGGACGAGCTCGTCCAGCGCGAACGACGCGTGCTCCGCGAAGCCCGTGCCGGTGAACCCGGGCCAGAGCTCCGCCGGCGTGACGACGCGGTGGGCGAGCTCGAGGCGCCGCAGCCGCGCCCAGTTCCCCATGGTCGCGGTGAGGATCAGCCGCCACTTCCAGTGCATCACCTGGGGCAGGGGAACGACGGCTACGTGTACATCTACGGCACCGGGTTCCAGCGCGACAAGGGCATCGTGCTGTACCGGGTGCCGCAGAACAGCATGACGACCCTGTCGGCGTACCAGCCGTGGGGGTACGCGAACGGCGTCTGGGCCTGGGGCAACCCCGCCACCGAGGTGCTGCCGGGCAAGTTCGGCGAGATGTGTCTGCGTCCGCTCGGCGGCAAGTGGATCCTGACCTGGTTCAACGCCGACGCCTACCGGATCGACGCCATGGTGCTGAACACCCCCACCGACAACCTCTACACGGCGACGAAGACCACCCTGCTGTGGGGCGGGAACTGGGGCGCCGAGGACGCGACGCACGTCGCCCAGCTCTACGGCGGGTACATCATCCCCGGCTCGACCCTGTCGGATCTGCATCTCACCGTGAGCCAATGGAACACGGGCGACAACAGCGTCTACCACGTGGAGCAGTTCCGGATCCAGGGGCTCATCTGACGGCGGTGGTCATCCTGCCGTGCCGACGCGGACCACGGTCGACTGCCATCCGGTCGAGCCGTTCGGTGCGATCGGGGTGCGCTCCTGCTCCTGCATCCGGCCGTGCCGATCGGTCGCGCGGACGACGAGGGTGTGACTCCCGCTCGTCGCGTTCCAGTCGAGGAACCACTGCACCCAGGTGTCGACGCTGACGGGAGCGGACAGCGTGGCGGTCTGCCAGGGGCCGCCGTCGATCTGCACCTCCACGCGGGCGATCCCCACCGTCTGCGCCCAGGCGACCCCGGCGATCCGGGCCGCGCCCGGCGGGATCTCCTTGTCGATGCGCGGGGTGTCGATCCGGCTCGACAGCTTGATCGGTGCCTGCGCGCTGTACCCGCGCGGCGTCCAGTACGCCTGATCCTTCTCGAACGTCGTGACCGTCATCCGGGTGAGCCACTTCGTCGCCGAGACGTATCCGTAGAGCCCCGGCACGACCATTCGCACGGGGAATCCGTGCTCGGGCGGCAGGGGCTCGCCGTTCATGGCGACGGCGAGGATCGCGTCGCGGTGCGGATCCGTGAGCGCATCGAGCGGCGTGCTCGCGGTGAACCCGTCGATGCTGCGCGAGAGGACCATGTCGGCGCCCGTCTCCGGAAGGGCGCGGGCGAGCACCTCGCGCACCGGCACGCCGAGCCAGCGCGCGGTGCCGACGAGGTCGCCGCCCACCTGGTTCGAGACGCAGGTGAGGGTCACGGCGTACTCCCGCAGGCCCATCCGCAGCAGCTCGTCGAAGCTCAGCTCGACCTTCCTGCCGACCATGCCGTCGACCGTCAGCCGCCAGTCCGCCGGGGCGATCGCCGGCACCGAAAGCGCCGTGTCGACGCGGTAGAAGTCGGCGTTCGGAGTGAACAGGGGAGACAGGCCGGGGATGTCCAGCTCGGCGCCGGCGGGCACGGTGACCCGCGACAGCGGCTCCGGCAGCCGCAGCGCCTTGCGTGCGGCCGCGATCGAGGTGGTCGCCGCGGTGCCGAGGCGTGCGCCCACGCCGGCGAGGACGGCGGCGGCGGCCCCGACCGCGGTCAGCACCAGGAAGCGCCGGCGATCCGGGCCTGCCTCGACGCCGGCCGCGGGGACGCGCCAGCGGTGCAGCGCGCGGATCGAGAGGGTCAGGAACGTGCAGCCCGCGATCGCGCCGACGAGCGGCGGCAGGGCGGAGGCGCCGCTCGCCCCCGCGCGCGTCACGGTCGCCAGCAGCCCGGCGACGCCGGCGAGGGCGAACACCGCGACGCCGGCCCAACGGCGCCGACGCTCGAGAAGACCCGCGACCGCCGCGAGCAGGAGCACGCCGACGCCCAGGGTCAGCAGGAGGAAGAGCTTGTCGTTGGCGCCGAAGAGCTCGATCGCCAGCTCCTTCGCCCACTGCGGCACGATGTCGATGACGAACGAGCCCGCCGCGAGCAGCGGACTCGCGTCGCGCGCCACGAGGAAGGCCGTGATCTCGGCGGCGGCGACGAACACCGCGCCGCTCACGACCCCCGCGACCGCGGCCCAGATCCGTGCGCCTGTCTTCCCTGTGCTCTCACCCATGTCCCTGGTTCGTCGCGATCGGCCGATCGGATGGCGATCGGACCGGATCCAATCCGGTGCGGGTGCGGCTCCGAACGCATCGTGTCGGCCGATGAACGGTCGCGATGCACCAGTCAAAGGAGAAAGATCATGCGATCCACTGTTCGCCTGCACGCCAGGGCGTCGCTCGCCGCCGCCAGCCTGCTCGCCGCCGCGGCCCTGGCCCTCACGGGCTGTTCGTCGATGTCGGGCTCGTCGTCCGGCTCGTCCTCGGAGCCCGCCACCAGCGCGCCGGCCGCGTCGCCCACCCAGACGATGGATCCGGCGGCCGACCTGGTCGGTCCGGGATGCGCCGCCTACGCGCAGCAGGTCCCCTCCGGCGCGGGCTCCGTCGCCGGGATGGCGCAGGACCCGGTCGCGACGGCCGCCAGCAACAACCCGCTGCTGACCACGCTGGTCGCGGCGGTCTCGGGCAAGCTCAACCCGAAGGTCAACCTGGTCGACACGCTCAACGGGAGCGAGTTCACCGTGTTCGCCCCCGTCGACGACGCGTTCAAGAAGATCGACCCCGCGACGATCGACACGCTGAAGACGGACGCGGGAGCCGACACGCTCAGCAAGATCCTGACGTATCACGTCGTCGCCGGTCAGATCTCGCCGAAGGACATCGTCGGCACGCACAAGACCGTGGAGGGCGGCGAGGTGACCGTGACCGGCTCGGGCGACAGCCTCAAGGTGAACGACGCGAACGTGATCTGCGGTGGCGTGCACACGGCCAACGCGACGGTGTACCTCATCGACTCCGTCCTGATGCCGCCGGCCCAGTAAGGGCGGCGCTTCGCCGGGCCGCCCGGGCCGCGTCCGCGCAGACATCGTCTGAGCGAGCGGTCCGGTCGGCCGGTGAACGGGACGCGGGAAAGGTTGGCGACGCATTGCCGCGACCAGGCGCGGAGGTGGGGCATGCTGGACTCGATGGTTATCGACGACCGCGAGCACGCGGAGCAGGACGGCGGCGACGACCCCGCGTCCGCGCTGCTGGTGCGCGTCGCGCAGGGCGATCAGTCGGCGTTCGCCGAGCTCTACGACATGCTGTCCTCGCGCGTCTTCGGCCTCATCCTCCGCGTGATCGTGAACCGGGCGCAGAGCGAGGAGGTGCTGCAGGAGGTCTTCCTCGAGATCTGGCAGACGGCGTCGCGCTTCTCTCCCGATCGGGGACGGGGGAGGACCTGGATCCTGACGATCGCCCATCGTCGTGCGATCGACCGCGTGCGGGCCTCGCAGTCCAGCGCCGACCGGGACACGCGGATCGGCGTGCGGGATCTCGACGTCGCGCACGACAGCGTCGCCGAGCAGGCGGAGCTCTCGATCGAAGCCGAACGGGTGGTGGGCGCCCTCTCGGCCCTCCCCGAGACGCAGCGCGAGGCGCTGGTGCTCGCGTACTACGGCGGCTACTCGCAGAGCGAGATCGCCACCATCACGGGTTCGCCGCTGGGAACGGTGAAGACCCGCATGAGAGACGGACTCACGCGTCTGCGGACGCACTGGGGGGTGAACGCATGAACGAGCAGGAGTTCGCCGAGCTGGCCGCAGGGCACAGCCTCGGGTCGCTGTCGGCCGAAGACGAGCGCCGCTATCGGGCCGCGCTCGCCGCGCATCCGGAGTGGGCGCCGATCGCCGAGGACGATGCGGACACCGTGACGCTCCTCGCCGAGGGGGTGCCGCCGGTCGCGCCGCCGCCGGCGCTGCGCGACGCGCTGCTCGCCCGCATCGCCGTGACGCCCCAGGATCCGGATGCCGGTCGCGACGCGGGCGTGGAGAAGCCGGAGCTCGCACCGGCGCCGGGTGTCACGCCGTCGATCGCGCGCCCGGCGAACGACGACACCGCCGACGCGGACGCCGTCGAGGCGGGGACGCGACGCCGCCCGCGCAGGCTCCTGTTCGCGCTCGCCGCGTGCCTCGTGCTGATGGTCGGACTCGGCGCGGGCGCCGCGGTCGTCATCCCGCAGCTGCTGCGCCCCGCGGCCGTCGTGGCGCTGGACCGGATCGAGAGCGCTCCGGACGCGGCGCAGAAGACGGTCTCGCTTCCCACCGGAGGTCGCGCGACGGCGCACTGGTCGGCATCGATCGGCGCGGCCGTCCTCGTCTCCGACGGGCTCGAGCCGCTGGACGGGGCGCGCACCTACGAACTGTGGTTCGTGCGCGGCGACACCCCCGTCTCCGCCGGGGTGTTCGACGCGGAACCCGGGACCACCACGGCGCAGTTGCGCGGGAGCATGCACGCCGGAGACGCGATCGCCGTCACCGTGGAGCAGGCCGGAGGCTCGCCCACCGGCAAGCCCACGACCCAGCCGATCGTCGTCATCCCGACCTCCTGAGGTCGCTCGCCCGGAACGCGCTGTCGCGAGGTGCCGAGCCCGTGTTCAGAGACATGACAGGCGGCGCTCCGTAGCGTGGGAGGACGGGGCGGACGCCCCGAGCCGCGCCCGCCGCGGTGTCCTGCCGCGAAGGAGCTGTCCGGAATGACGAACACCACGAAGCCCGCCGCCTCTCTCGGACTCCTTGTCCTGCGCCTCGTGATCGGCGGCGTCTTCGCCGCGCACGGCGCGCAGAAGGTCTTCGAATACACCCTGCCCGGCACCGTCCAGGCCTTCGCCGGAATGGGCGCGCCGCTGCCCGAGATCGCCGGCCCGGCGATCGCGTTCCTCGAGCTCGTCGGAGGGATCCTGCTCGTCGCCGGGCTGTTCACCCGTCCCGTCGGCGTGCTGCTCGCCGCCGACATGGCGGGCGCCATCGTGCTCGTGCACCTCGGCAACGGCATCTGGGTCGGCGACGGAGGGTGGGAGTTCGCCGCCGTGCTCGGCGCCGGCGTCCTGGCCCTCGTGTTCACCGGCGCGGGTCGCTACGGTCTCGACCGCGCCGTGCTGCGCGGACCGGTGCGCGCCCTGGCCTGAGCCCGGTCGGCGCCGAAAGACGGAAAACGTCGCTCCCGGAGCTGCGGGAGCGACGTTTTCCGTCTCGACGCGGGATCCGTGGACCCGCGAGGCGTCAGGGCACCCGGACGAGCGCGACGTCGTCCAGCTGCATCCAGATGTCTCCGCTGTTCGTCCACACGCCCCCGTAGAGCTGCACGGTGTCGCGGTCGCCGGAGTCGAACGTCACCGTGAAGCGCGTCCACGCGCCCACCGAGACGAAGTGCGCCTCCGAGATCACCGTGCCGTCGAGCGAGCGCGCACCGAAGTAGCCGACATCGCTGTTGACCGAGGTGCGCAGGAAGCCCGTCGGCCGGTAGCTCGTGTGCGGCTGCACGGCCACGTCCTGCCAGAGGTCGCGCCAGCCCTGGTTGTAGCGCACGAACGCGCGGTGGTCGCCCGTGAAACCGCCTGCCGGGACGTTGTCGATCCCCGAGTTCGGCTTGCCGCCCCAGGTGCCGTTCGTGCCGTCGCCGAGTGTCGTCGCGCGTTCGAAGCTCGGATCCGACACCAGGTTCGGATCGACGATCGTGCCGTTGCGATCGATGCGCAGATGCATCAGATACACGTTGTACGGGTTCCACTGCGACATCGTGAATTAGATCTCGCCGTTCTTGTTCCACGGATGGAAGTAGCCGCCGTAGAGCGCGGGGTAGTCGGTCGAGCTCGCCACGGTCTGCGCCGGCGTCCACGGGCCCTCGGGGCTCTGCGCGGTGCGCAGGACGATGTCCTCACCGGACAGCGTCATCATCAGGAACCGCTTGCTGTAGTCGTCCCACTGCACCGACATCTCACTCATCGGCGCCTCGAGGACCGGCTTCGCCGCCGACTCGTCCTTGTTCCAGGAGGAGCCGTCCCAGTACCGGTACGAGGACTTGTCGAGCAGCTTCTGCGCGGGCACCTTGGCCACCGACGCGGGTCCGT
The DNA here is from genome assembly GCF_054654695.1 of Microbacterium xylanilyticum. NCBI lineage: Bacteria > Bacillati > Actinomycetota > Actinomycetes > Micrococcales > Microbacteriaceae > Microbacterium > Microbacterium xylanilyticum. The sequence continues at coordinate 3,702,854 of NZ_BAAIEN010000002.1, read as the reverse complement.
TGCGGCCGTTCTGCGTGCCGAAGACGCAGATCGTGCCGCCCTTCTGCGCGTACGCCTGCATCTGGAAGGGATCATGTCCGTCCGGGTTGTCCCAGCGGGTGTCGGACACGGTCCAGGTCTCACCGTCGTCGTCGGAGTAGGCGATGCCGGCATGGTTGGTGTCCCACACGCCGGGCGGACCCCACTGCCGCACCGACATGAACCCGAGGTACTGGCGGCCGCCGACGGAGATGCCCGACGTCGGGATCACGGTGATCTCGTCGCCGTCGATCTTCTTCGACGGGATGATCTGCTTCGCGATCCCCGCCGGATCCTGCACGGCGTGATCGAGCAGCATCCCGTCGGACAGGTCGGTGTCGCTCGAGCGCAGCAGCACGTTGCTGCGCCAGTTCCCGTTGGGCGGCGCACCTCCGCCGGGCCGGTCCAGGAGTTGCCGAACGTGTCGCCGAAGGCGGTGAGCACGTGGCCCGATCCGTCGTCCCACATGATGCCGAGGTCGGTGGCCTTCACGTCCCACTGTCCCCAGGTGTTGCTGGGGGTGTCGGGGCCGGTCACCTTCGCGACCACGGTCGCAGGCGTGCTCGCCGTCGTGGCGACGGCGGATGGCGGCGTCGCTCCCGCGAAGGCGACCGCGGCCAGGGAGGCGACCGCGGCGCCGGCGATCGTCGCGATGGTCGTCAGGGGCTTCATCGCCCTCTCCTTTCTTCGCGTCGCCGGCGCTCGCCGTGCGACGGGGTCAGCTGCGCGGTGCGCGCGGGGGAGTGGATCCGAGGTCGGGCACGGGGGCCGTTCCTAGGTGCACCTCCATGTCGTCGGCCGAGGGCGCCTTCGGGCGCCGTGCCGTCGGACGGTCGAGGTAGAACATCGCGGTGGAGGCGATGTCGTCCCGCAGCGGCAGGTAGCGCCAGCCGCTGCGCCACCCGAGCGCCTGGATGTCGACCTTGGGCAGCCCGGTGGAGAAGTGGATCGGATCCGCGAGGTGCCAGCGGTACATGCCGAAGCGCTGCTGCGACACGTACAGGCCATCGGGGCGGATCACCTGGGGCATGCCGAGGTAGGGGGTCGAGAACTCGGTGTAGCCCTGCCCGGGGATGTCGAAGTTCCACGCGCCGCCGAAGTAGTCCTCGGTGCCGGTGCCGCAGATCGTGGCGTGGTCGGTGTCGTCGTCGAGGTAGAACTTGATCTCGCCCTCGCCCCACCACCCGTTGGAGTTCACGCCCCAGGCGATGTAGGTGCCGACGTACTGGCCCTGGCCCTCGATCCCCTCGAGGATCGTGTGCGGCACGAGCTCCTCGAGCGGGTTCGAGCGACGCCACTGCGCGTGGAAGTAGCCGTCGCCCGCGTAGTCGCCGCCGATCTCGTAGGTCACCTGGTAGTAGACGCGCACGTCGACGACCGAGGTGTTCTCGATGGTGAGGCGCGCTCCTTCGCGGAACGGCATCGGCCAGTACGAGTTGAACCCGCCGTGCGGGTTCGCGGCGATGACCTGCGAGTTCACCTGCGCGAACACGCCCCAGCCGTTGCAGAAGAAGTCGCCGTAGGGCACCTCGACGGCGGGCTCGTCGGCGCCGTCCCAGTACGCCCGCAGGACGAGAGTGCGCCAGTTGTCGGTGTGCGTGGTGATCCAGATGTGCGTGATCTTGCCGGCGCCTTCGATCGCGGCGAGCTCGAAGGTCTCGCCGGCGGCGATGTCCACGCTCGGCGAGATCTTCCAGCCGGGTCCGAGGTCGCGGGCGCAGTCGGCTCACGTGCCCTCGGTGGCCCGGGCGCCGCCGCCGACCGACCCGTCGAAGTTCTCCGGGGAGATCGACCGGGTCTGCACGCGCCGGAGGGCGGAGATCGCGTTCAGGTCGGAAAGAGTCATGGCGGGGGCACGTCCTCGAGTCGGGGGTGGGCGGATCCGTGCGGGATTCCGCAACGGCGTGCGGCCACCCCACCGATTCACGGCGACTGTTGCAATCGATTTCATCGCGATAGTGTGTCCTCACCGACAACAGAAGGCAGGGGCGGGATGGCGACCATCTACGACGTGGCACGCGTCGCCGGCGTGTCCCCTGCGACGGTGTCGCGCGTGTTCAACGGCGTGGGCGTCTCGGAGGAGAAGGTCACGGCGGTGCGCCAGGCGGCCGCGCAGCTGAAGTTCTTCCCGAACCGCACCGCACGGACGCTGCGTCGGCAGAGCTCGGAGGTGATCGCGCTCGTGATCCCCGACATCGAGAACCCGTACTTCACCGAGATGGCGCGCGGCGTCGAGGACGTCGCCTCCGAGGCGGGATACTCCGTGGTGCTGTGCAACACCGACGCCCAGGTCGAGAAGGAGCAGACCTATCTGCGCATCGCGATCGCCGAGCACATGTCGGGCGTGATCCTCGCCGCGGCGTCGGATCGCACGAGTCTCGACGAGATCATGGCGGCCGGGCGCCCCGTGGTCGCGGTCGACCGCACCACGGGTTACGACATCGACGGTGTGATGATGGCGAACCGAGACGCCGGCCGCAGCGCCACCGAGCAGCTCCTCACGGCCGGGTATCGCCGGATCGCGCACATCGCCGGCCCGGAGCACATCGAGACGGCGGTGGAGCGCGCCGACGGCTGGCGTGCGGCGCTGAAGGCGCACGGGCTCCCGGTGGATCCCGATCTGCTGCGGTTCTCGACGTTCCGCGTCGACGGCGGCCGCGCGACCATGGAGGAGCTGCTGGCGCTCCCGGAGCCGCCGGACGCGGTCGTGGCCGGCAACAACCTCATCGGCGTCGGCGCCATCCAGGTGCTCACCGAGCACGGACTCACCCCGCCTGCGGTGGGAGTGGCCGTCATCGGCTCGCTGCCGTTCACGACCCTGTCGCCGAGCGTGGTGACCGTCGTGCGTCTTCCTGCCCGCCACATGGGTGTCACTGCGGCCCGCATGCTGCTGGACCGCATCGGGGGCGATGACCAGCCCGCCCGCACGGTCGTGCTGCGCAACGAGATCCAGGCCGCGACCGTCACCCGCTGAACTCGGTTTCACGAAACCTGAGCCTGGCGCCCGTCTGCCGTACGAGCAGGCCGCGTCGTTTCGCGCGATTGCGCTTGAAATCGATTTCGCGTAATGTGATCGCCGTCCGACCAGGACGAGCGATCGAGGAGGATGCGCGTGCGGTGCACCATCGGTGTCGACATCGGCACCTCCAGCAGCAAGGGCGTTCTCGTGGACGCGCGCGGGGAGATCCTCGCCCAGGCGGCCCGGACGCACGACGTGAGCCGCCCGCGCACCGGCTGGGTGGAGATGGACGGCACGATCTGGTGGGACGAGTTCGTCTCCCTCGCCCGCGAGCTGCTCGCGGCGGCCGCCTCGGTTCCCGGCCCTGTCGAAGGGCAGGGACCGATCGAGGTCGCCGCCGTCGGCGTGAGCGGCATGGGGCCCTGCATCCTGCTCGCCGACGACGCGGGCGCTCCGGTCCGGCCCGCGATCCTCTACGGCGTGGACACTCGCGCCGGTGCGCAGCTCGCCGCGATGACCGAAGAGCTCGGTACGGCCGAGATCACCCGGGTGGGCGGATCCGTGCTCACATCGCAGGCGGGCGGGCCGAAGATCCTCTGGGTCCGGGAGGAGGATCCGGACGCCTGGGTGCGCGCCCGCCGGCTGTTCATGCCGGCCTCCTACCTCGCGCACCGCCTCACCGGCGCCTACGTGCTGGATCACCAGTCGGCCAGCCAGGTCTCGCCGCTGTACGACATCGAGGGCGAGCGCTGGCACGACGCCTGGTGGGAGCGCTACGCGGCACCGGTGGAGCAGCCCGCGCTGCTGTGGGCCGGCGACGTCGCCGGCGCCGTGACGGCCGAGGCCGCCGCCCTCACCGGGATCCCCGAGGGCACGCCCGTGATCGCCGGGACGATCGACGCCTGGACCGAGGCGGTCAGCGTCGGGGCGCACGGCGTCGGAGACCTCATGCTGATGTACGGCACGACCATGTTCCTGGTGGCGACCGGCGAGCAGACGCTGCGCACCCCCTCGATGTGGACCACGGCGGGCGCCTTCGCCGGCACGCGCAACCTCGCCGGCGGTCTCTCGACGTCCGGCGCTCTCACCGGGTGGCTGAAGGGGCTCACCGGCTCCGACTACCCCGAGCTCCTCACCGAGGCCGAGGCGTCGGGGCCGGGCGCGCGCGGGCTCGTGATGCTGCCGTACTTCGCGGGGGAGCGCACCCCGATCCAGGATCCGGACGCGCGGGGCGTGATCGCGGGTCTCACGCTCGCTCACGGGCGAGGCGACCTGTACCGCGCCGCGCTCGAGGCCACCGCGCTCGGCGTGCGGCACAACGTGGACACCATGCGCGCGGCCGGAGCCGACATCCGCCGCATCGTCGCGGTGGGCGGGGGCACGCAGGGCCGGCTCTGGCTGCAGATCGTCTCGGACGTCACCGGGCTCGTGCAGGAGGTGCCGGAGGTGACGATCGGCGCGAGCTACGGCGCGGCCTTCCTCGCGGCCGGTGCTGTCGCGGATCCGGCCCCGAGGATCGAGGAGTGGAACCTGGTCGTCACGACGATCGTCCCGGATCCATGTCTCGCCCCGATCTACGACGCGCTCTACGACCGCTACCTGCGGCTGTACGCCGGCACCGCCGATGTCGTGCACGAGCTGGCCGCGCAGCAGAAGGCCGATGACGCGAAGGAGGCGTCCGCATGACGCGCCGCGCCCGCCCGATCCCGCACACGTCCGAGCGGGCAGCCTTCCTGCTCGGCGGCATCGGCACCGGCAACGTCTCGCTCGGCGCGCGCGGCGAGCTGCGCGACTGGGAGTTGGAGAACCACCCGGACAAGGACCGGCGCAACCCCCGCACGTTCTTCGCGATCCATGCCGCACGGGACGGATCGGATCCGGTCACCCGCGTGCTCGAGGCGCGCGTCACCGGACGGCGCGACTGGGACGCCGGCTTCTCGTTCGACGACCTCGCGGGGCTGCCGCGCCTGGACGCCGCGACCATGCACGGCGAGTACCCCGTGGTCGACATCGACTTCGCCGACCGGGCGCTGCCGGTCGAGGTGTCGCTGCACGCGTTCACCCCGCTCGTGCCCCTCGACGCCGACGCCTCGGGCATCCCCGCGGCCGTGCTGCGCTACCGGGTCGCCAACCCCGGTGCCGTGCCCGTCGCCGTCACGATCGTCGGCAGCGTCTCGCACACGGCCGGACGCGGCGAGCCCGGTCCGGACGCGCCCTGGGGCATGCGCGGCACGCAGACGGTGCGCTGGCGCGACGACGGCGAGGTGCGCGGCCTGGACTTCGGCATCGACCTGCCCGAGGACGACCCGGGCTACGGCACGCTCAGCCTCACCACGACCGACGCGTCCACGACCGTCAAGCCGCAGTGGGTCACCAGCTATTGGCCCGACGGTGCCCGCATGTTCTGGAGCGACCTCACCGCCGACGGCCTGCTCGAGCCCGAGCCCCGGCTGACGCTCGAGGATCGCCCGCGCGGCCTGTTCGCCGAGCCGGGGGACCGGTCCCTGAGCCTGTCGAAAGGCAGGGGCGGGGATCCGGATGCTCCGCCGCTCACCGAGGAGGAGATGCTCGCGAAGCTGCCGCGGCTGCGCACCGGATCCATCGGCATCGTGCACACGCTCGCGCCCGGCGAGGCTCGCGACTTCGAGTTCGTGCTGAGCTGGTCGTTCCCGAACCGGCGCCGCGGGTGGCACGGCCACATCATCATGGACGACGCGCCCGAGGACCGGTCCCTGAGCGAGCGCAGCGAGACGAAGGGCGCCCTGCCGCCGATCGTGCGCAACCACTACGCGACGCTCTGGCCCGACGCCTGGGCGGCCGCCGTGCACCTGCACCGCGAGCTGCCGGCGCTCGAGGCCGCGGGCGCCCGGCGATCCCGTTCGTCTACTCGGACGAGGTGTGGACGGGCGTCGAGCACCAGGTCGCCGCGTCGCTGCTCTACGCGGGGCGGGCCGACGACGCCCTGCGCGTCGAGCGCGCCCTGCGCGCCCGCTACGACGGCGTCCACCGCAGCCCGTGGAACGAGATCGAGTGCGGCAACCACTACGCCCGCTCCCTCGCATCGTGGGCGCTGCTGCTCGCCGCGAGCGGTGCGCAGTGGGACGGGGTCGCCCGGACGCTGTCCTTCGCACCGGTCTCCGGGGCCTTCCTCGAGGGCGACGAGCAGCGCTTCCTCTTCACGACCGGCACAGGGTGGGGGGCGCGCGGACATCCGCGGCGACCGCCTCGTGCTGCACCTCGACGGGGGAGCGCTCCACCTCGCCGAACTGCGGCTGCACGACAGCGTGCTCGCGCGCGACCTGCGGCTGCACGACACCGTGCTCGCGCGCGACCTGCGGCTGCGCGCCGGCGAGTCGCATGCCGCGCCGATACCCACCTCACCGGCGTCCGCCGATCCCAGACCATCACCCAGCAACCGGAGAATCCCATGAGCTACGCCATCCCCGCCCCGACCGAGCGACCCGCCTCCGCGCCGAAGACCGCCTACCTGATCGCCTCCGGAGACCTCCGCGAATCCGCGAACACCGCCGGGTGGGCGACGCAGGTCGAGCTGGAGAAGGGTGTCACCGGCGTCCTGAACGACCTGGGCTGGTCCGTCATCCGGGCCAACGACGTGGATCCGGAGACCGGGCATGGCTTCATCTCCAGCCAGCGCATGGGCATCGAGGTGTTCAAGAACATCCCGGTCGACGCGCCGCTCATCGTCGCCGAGGCGGTCTGGCAGTATTCGCACCACGTGCTCGCGGGACTCCGCACCCATCAGGGCCCCATCCTCACCGTCGCGAACTTCGCCGGCGACTGGCCGGGCCTCGTCGGCCTGCTCGGCCTCAACGCGGGGCTCACGAAGATGGGCAAGCCCTACGCCACGATCTGGTCGGTCGACTTCACCGACGCGTGGTTCCGCGAGGGCCTTGCGGAGTGGACCGAGACCGGGCGCATCACGCATGACGCCTCGCACGTGCGCGCGCTGCCCGAGCTCCCCGACAGCCCGGAGAAGCAGCTCGGCGAGGCGCTCGCCGCAGAGCTGCTCGCGGACAAGGCCATCATCGGCGTGTTCGACGAGGGCTGCATGGGCATGTACAACGCGATCTTCGACGACGAGCTGCTCAACAGGACCGGCATCTACAAGGAGCGCCTGTCGCAGTCGGCGCTGTACGCGGAGATGCTGAACGTCACCGACGCCGAGGCCGACGCCGCCTACGACTGGCTCGTCGCGCACGGCATGACGTTCCGCTACGGCGAGGATCCGGCCACCGAGCTCACCCGCGAGCAGGTGCAGTGGCAGCTGAAGATGTACATCGCCGCGCTGCGCATCGCCGACGACTTCGGCCTCGACGCGGTCGGGATCCAGTACCAGCAGGGACTCAAGGATCTCGTGCCGGCATCGGATCTCGCCGAGGGGATCCTCAACTCGACCGAGCGTCCGCCGGTGACCTCGCGCGATGGATCCCGGATCCTGCACGAGGGCCGCGCGTTCCCGCACTTCAACGAGGCCGACGAGGGCGTCGCGGTCGACGCGCTCGTGACCGACCGGGTGTGGCGGGCGATGGGCCTCGTGCCCGACAACACGCTGCACGACGTGCGCTGGGGCGAGCGGTTCGGCGACGACTTCGTCTGGGTCTACGAGATCTCGGGGTCCGTGCCGGCGTCGCACCTGGGCGGCTGGCAGAACGCGGAGGGCTGGCGGCAGGGGCACGTGTTCTTCCCCGCCGGCGGCGCCACGATCAACGGCGTGTCGAAGCCCGGCGAGGTCGTGCTCTCGCGCATCTACATCGCCGACGGCGTGCTGCAGGCCGACGTGTTCCGCGGCACGGTCGTCGAGCTGCCCGCGGAGGAGACCCAGCGTCGCAAGGACGCCACGAACCCGGAGTGGCCGATCGCGCACGTGGTGCTGCACGGTCAGACCCGCGACCAGTTCATGGCCCGGCACAAGGCCAACCACGCGCAGCTGGTCTACGCGCCCGACGCGGAGACCGCGGACAAGGCGCTCATCGCGAAGGCCGCGATGCTGAACGGCATGGGGATCCGGGTGAACCTCGTCGGCGACGTGAACATCTGACCCGGATCCGGCGGCGAACCGCGGCTGAGCCGCGGTCGCGAGTCTGAGTCCGAGCGACGCCTGCAGGACCGTGGGACGGATGCAGGACGGATCTGCGGATCCGGTCCTGCATCCGTCACCGGGTCCTGCAGGCGAACTGCGGCGAACAGCGAACCGCCGCCGCTCACGCCCGCGGCAGCAGTCCGGCGACGAGCGCGTCCACCACGTCGTCGGTCGGCGTCTCCGGATCGATCGACGACGTGAGCCGGTCGAACACGAGGCCCTCGATCGCGTAGTGGAACAGGGCGATCTCCGCGCGGCCGCCGGGGAGGCCCGCTGCCTCGTTGAACGCGACGTCGCCCTCGAAGCCCGCACGCTGCCATTCCTGCAGGGCCGCGGCGAGGTCGGGCCGCCGCGCTGCCTCGAGCCGCAGCTCGAACAGGGCGAGCGTCACCTCGCGCTCGCCCAGCAGCCGGCGCACGATGTCGCGCATGTAGTCGGCGAACAGGGCGCGACTCGGCCTCTGCGCGGCGCGGTGCGCGAGCTCCTCCGGCGTCGGGGCGAGCCTCTCCCCGATGCGCAGGAACAGGCCGGCGATCAGCGACTCTCTGCTGCGGAAGTAGTTCGAGGCGGTGCCCGTGGGCACTCCGGCTTCGTCGTCGATCGCGCGATGGGTGAGCCCGCGCGATCCCTCTCGCGCGAGCACCGCGATGCCGGCATCGGCGAGCGCGGCGCGGCGGGCTTCGTTCTTGGCCATGGTCTCAGAGTAGCGCAACCACGACACCTGTTGTAGTCTCTGACCACTGCACCTGTCGTGAATGGTGCGCGAGGATCGGAGGACCTATGCGAGAGCTCACCTATTACGTCGCCGTCACCCTGGATGGCTTCATCGCCGGTCCTGACGGGCAGTTCGACGCGTTCGTGTTCGAGGGGGACCACATGGCGGCGATCACCGGCCGGTTCGCCGACGCGATCCCGACATCCTTCGCCCAGGCACTGGGCATCGCCCAGGACCGCTCGACGTTCGACACCGTGCTGATGGGGTGGAACACCTACGCGGTGGGCCTCCCCGACATGCCCTCCCCGTACGCGCACCTGCGCCAGGTGGTCTTCACCCGGCGGGATCCGGATCCGGTCGACGGCGTCGACTTCACGGATGCCGATCCCGTCGAGGTCGTGCGCGAACTCAAGGCGCAGGACGGCGCGGGGATCTGGCTGTGCGGCGGCGGTGCGCTCGCCGCGTCGCTCGCCGGCGAGATCGATCGCCTCGTGCTGAAGGTCAACCCCGTGCTGTTCGGCGACGGGATCCCGCTGTTCGGGCGCAGCGGGTACGCGCCGTCGTCGTTCACCCGCACCGCGGCGACGCCGTTCGACTCCGGCGTGACGCTGCTGGAGTTCGCGCGCGTCTGAGCCGGTGGGGCACAGCCGCGCAGTCGCGGGACGGATGCAGGATCGGGCGACGGATGCACGACGGATCCGGCCTTCAGGTCCTGCACCCGTCGCAGGGTCCTGCATCGGCCGCCCCTTGAACCGCGTCCCGGGCGGGCGGAGGATCGGATCCATGGCGACGATCGACGATGTGCGCGACCTGGTGCTCGCCCTCCCCGGCGTCGAGGAACGGATGGGCGGCCACACCGGCGAGCCGGCCTGGCGCTGCAACGGCGGTCAGATCGCGTGGATGCGGGGGCCGCGGAAGACGGATCTGGCCCAGCTCGCCGAGCTCGGCCGCACCTGGCCGGACGGGCCCGTGCTCGCGGTGCGCACGGAGAACGTCGCGCTCGCCGAGGCGCTGATCGCCGCGGATCCGAAGGTCTTCTTCACGATCCCGCATTTCGCCGGCTACCCGGCCGTGCTGCTGCGCCTCGACGTCATCGCGCGCGACCACCTGGGCGAGCTGCTGGCCGACGCCTGGCTACTGCGGGCGCCGAAGGCGCTCGCCCGTCAGTGGCTGGAAGAGCGCGGGTTCGCCTGACCGCGGCGCCCCGCCTCCGCGGAGGGTCAGGCCGGGGGCAGCCGCAGCACCGGCCCGGACTCGCCGACGGACAGGTCGTCGACGGTGCGCAGGGTGCGCGCGATCTCGTCCACCGCGCCGATCACCGTGCCGAAGCGCTCGCGATCGGCGCACACCGCCTGCAGGGTGATCAGGTGCGTGCCCGTGTCCCAGGTGTAGGTCGCGAACGGCGGTGTGCCGGGCTCGACGGGCAGCGGAACGACGAGCTTCTCGCCCGCGCCGAGGTACGGGTTGCGGAACTCCTCGGTGTCGTCGTACTCCATCGGCATCATGGCGCGGGCGGTGCGCAGCTGCGGGGTGAGCTCCTGCGCGCTCGCCATCGCGACGATGAGCTCGGGCTCCGCCTTCCAGGTCCACACCAGCACGCGCCCGTCGGCCTTGCGCATGAGGAACGGCGCGGCCTGGCTGAGCGCCCACGCGCCGAATCCCGAGCCGGGGCGCGGCGCCGCGCCGACCCCGCCGCTGAGCTGTCCCAGGAGCATCCCGATCGCGGCCCTGCGGTGCCGCCGGCCGCGGAAGCCCAGGGATCCGGTCACGGGGATCCAGCGTTCGGGGTCGGCGTCGGCGGCAAGGCGCATGCTCAGAGCGTACGGGTCGCAGGTGAGCGCGAGCCGTGCGTCCCCGCGGCAACCGTTCTCAGGACGGGTTCGTTCGGAGGGGTCGCGAGCCTGGCCGGATCGCCGTCGAGAGTCGGATCCTGTCCGAGAACGGCCGCCGTGAAATATGTTCACCGGCTCGACTATTCGGATGGGAAAGCGTATACCGTAGGGCGCGAATCCTTCCCCGATCGACCCGGAGGCCGACGATGTCCCCCCTTGAGATGAACCGCCGCACCGTGCTCGGACTGCTCGGAGCAGGCGCACTCGTCACGCTCGCAGGCCAGCCCGCGAGCGCACACACACCCGGAGTCGCCTTCGCGGCGACCGACGATCCGCTCGCGAGCCTCATCGAGCGTCGCCGGATCATGCTCGCGGGGGACGGCAGCGCGGCGTCCGTGCCCGAGCTCGCCGGCGTGCTGAGCACCATGAGCACGAACGCCTCCGCATCGTGGACCGCGATGGTGCGCCCAGCGGCGTCGCCGGGCATCTGGAGCGACCTGCCGCTCGCCGGGGTGAGCGGCACCGTGCTGTCCGGCAACATGGGCGTGACCTTCAACCGCCTCTTCGACCTGGCGCTCGCGTACTCGACGGCGGGATGCGACCAGCACGGCGATGCCGCGCTCGCGGGCGATCTCGTGGCGGCGCTCGCCTGGCTCAGCGCGAACATCTACAAGGCCGGCGCCTCGCCGGTCGGCAACTGGTGGTTCTGGGAGATCGGCGTGCCGCGCAAAGCCGCCGACATCTGCGTCCTGCTGCACGACGCGGTCCCCGCCGACGTGCGCACGGCTCTCCTCGCCGCCGTCCGGTACTTCACCCCCGACCCGAACTGGCGGGGCCGCGGCACGAGCCTCGCCGAGACCGGCGCGAACCGTACCGACAAGGCGCTGTCCTGCGCGCTCCGGGGAATCCTCGACGGACGGGCCGACGAGATCGCGCTCGCTCGCGACGCCCTGAGCGACACGGTGCGGGCGGGGAGGAACAGCGTCTTCGGCTACGTCACGAGCGGTGACGGGTTCTACGCGGACGGATCCTTCGTGCAGCACAGCTATCTGCCCTATGTCGGCACCTACGGCGTGGTCACCCTGGGTGGCATCGCCGAGATCCTGGGCCTGCTCGGCGGCAGCGAATGGGATGTGACGGATCCGAAGAAGTCGGTGATCCTCGACGCGGTCGAGGCCTCGTACGCGCCGTTCATCTGGAACGGCCGGATGATGGAGACCGTGCGCGGCCGTGCCGTGTCGCGGCAGTCCGAGCCGGACTACGTCGACGGCGCGGCGGCGATCACCGCGATCCTGCTGCTCGCCCAGGGGGCTGGCGAGCCGTATCGCGGCCGCTACCTCTCGCTCGTGAAGGGCTGGCTGCAGCGCTGCACCGACGAGAAGCTGTACGGCCTTCCCACGCAGACCGTGGCCAAGTCCCTCCTGGTGACCTCGATCCTCGGCGACGACAGCGTGACCCCGGCCGACCCGCCGGTCTCGACGACGGCGTTCGGCGATCAGGACCGCCTGGTGCACCACCGGCCGAACTTCAGCGCCGTGGTCAACGTGTCCTCCAAGCGGATCGGCCGCTACGAGTGGGGCAACCGGGAGAACAACCTGGGCTGGTACCAGGGCGATGGCATGACGTTCTTCTACAGCCCAGCGGATCCGGCCCAGTACAGCGCCGACTTCTGGCCCACGGTCGATCCGTACCGGCTGCCGGGAACGACCGTGACCGCGGCGCCGCGGTCCAGCGGAGCCGCGGACGGCACGGGCATCCCGCGGGCGTTCCAGGCGTTCGGGGGCGGGCTGGCGCTCGACGGCCGCTGGGGGATCCAGGGCATGGACCACCTCAACTTCGACAAGTCGCTCAGCGCACGCAAGTCGTGGTTCTTCCTCGACGACAAGGTCGTGTGCCTGGGGGCGGCGATCGCGTCGAGCTCCGGGCACGACGTGTTCACGACCATCGACAACCGCTCATTCGCGCCCGGCACCGTGCCGAACGTGCGTACCGACAACCGCAACCGCGTGCTCACCGCGGCGGACGGCGCGATCACGGTGAAGCGCAACGTGCACATCATGGGTCACGGCGGTTACGTGTTCCTCTCGGGCGAGAACGTGAGCGGCACGGTCGACGTGCAGGTCGTGCCGCGATCGGGCGACTGGCAGACCATCAACTCCGGATCCGACACGGGCGGCACGACCGAGGTCAAGAACCGGGACTACGTGACGATCACGCATCACCACGGCACGGATCCCACGGGCGGCGGCTACGCATACCTGGTTCTGCCGAACGTGGAGCACTCGGTGACGTTCACCGAGTCCGACGCGCCGACGGTCGAAGTGGTCGCCAACAATGCGCAGGCGCAGGTGATCCGGGTCACGAGCGAGGGGCTGACGCTCGGCAACTTCTTCCAGGCCACGCCCTCCGATGAGTCGCCCGCGTACGGGGTGACGGTGAGCGGGCCCTGCTCGCTCGCGGTCCGCACCGATGCCGGGCGCACCACGATCGCCGTGTCCGACCCGAGCCGCACGCAGACGACGGCGAGGGTCGTGCTCGCCGGCGTCGCCGAGTCGACGGTGCTCGAGGCGGACGACGGGGTGCGCGTCGTCGGAACGGCGCCGCTCGCGCTCGAGTTCGACCTCGACGGGCACGGGCACGCCAAGCGCATCGTGCTCGGAGCCTGAGCCGGGTCGCGGGGGCGGTGCCGTGCGCGCGCCTCCGCGACCCTTCTCAAGGGCGGGATCACGTGGGCCGCCGAGATCGCCGCCGGATCGGCCTCCCCGGGATCCTCAGGGCGCTCCGGTAGAGTGGCGTGCGCCCGATCCAGGCCACCTCCGCGGCGCACACCGAGCCGTCCGCGGCCCAGCAAAGGCAGCAACCACGTGACTTCATCCGGCGATCATCGCCCTTCGGACACCCCGGAGCCCTCGACCGCAGAACACGCACCCGGCGCGCCCGCGCGCCCGCTGCGCATCCTCATCGGCGCCGACACGTTCTCGCCGGACGTGAACGGCGCCGCCCGGTTCACCGAGCGCCTCGCCGCCGGCCTGGTGCAGCGCGGCCACGACGTGCACGTGGTCGCGCCGAACCAGGTGTACCGCACGGCGAAGCCGCGCACCGAGGTGATCGAGGGCGAGGCGATGACGCTGCACCGGCTGCCGTCGGTGCGCTGGGCGCCGCACGACTGGCTGCGGTTCGTCTGGCCGTGGCGGGCCAAGCACTACGCCCGCAAGGTGCTGGACGAGGTGCAGCCCGACGTGGTGCACATCCAGTCGCACATCGTCATCGGCCGCGGGCTGTCGCGCATCGCGTATCAGCGCGGCATCCCGGTGATCGCCACGAACCACGTGATGGCCGAGAACATCCTCGACCACACGACGATGCCCAAGTTCATCGACGACATCGTGCTGAAGTTCGCCTGGGCCGACGCCGCGCGCACGTTCGCGCTCACCCGCGCCGTGACCACGCCGACCCGTCGTGCCGCCGACTTCCTCGAGCGCACGATCGACGTCGAGGGCGTGATCCCGGTCAGCTGCGGCATCGACCGCACCCAGTACACGCCCGTCATCGGCCCGCGCGAGAAGAACCGCATGGTCTTCGTCGGCCGGCTCACGGCGGAGAAGCAGGTCGAGGTCATCCTCAAGGCGATGGCGAAGTTGGATCCGGCTCTCGACGTGACCTTCGACGTCGTGGGCGGCGGGGATCAGCGCAGGCAGCTCGAGGCGCTCGCGCATCAGCTCGGCCTGGGCGACCGGGTCGTGTTCCACGGACGCACGACCGACGCCGAGCTTCGGGCGCTGCTCAGCCGCGCCTCCCTGTTCGTGATCGCCTCGATCGCGGAGCTGCAGTCGATCGCCACCATGGAGGCGATGGCGTCGGCGCTGCCGATCGTCGCCGCGGACGCGGTGGCGCTGCCGCACCTCGTGCACGACGGCGAGAACGGGTACCTCTTCGAGCCGGGCAACATCAACGAGCTCGCCGCACGTCTCACCGACGTGCTCACCGCGGGTCCCACCGAATACGAGCGCATGCAGCGCGCCTCGCTCGAGGGCGTGGTCGTGCACGACATCAACCGCACGCTGGACACCTTCGAGGCGCTGTACCGCGACGAGCCGCTGCCCGAGTAGGCCGGGATGCACATCGTCTTCTTCGCCGACCAGCACGCCGAGACGCTGGGCGGCGCCCAGGTCTCGATGCGCCTGCAGCGCAAGTACCTGGAGCGCGCAGGGCACACGGTGACGATCGTCGCGCCGAGGACCCACTCGCCGCGACCCGCCCTGCACGGGGCCGACCTCGCGGATCCCGGCTACCTCGACCTGCCGTCGATCCCGATCACGGCCGACCGCGAGTACGCGATGACGTTGCCGGCACGGCGCACCGACCGGTTCCTCGACCGCGCGCTGACGCGGCGCCCCCCGGTCGACCTCGTGCACGTGCAGGCCGACTTCTGGGGCGCGTTCATCGGCCACCGCTTCGCGCACCGCCACGGGGTGCCCGCCGTGCACACCATGCACAACCGCGTCGACGTCGGCATCGCCGCCGTCACCCCGCTGCACCGGCCCGCGCTCGCCGCGCTCAACGGCTGGCGTCGCACGGCGCTCCGCGACGTCGGCGCGCAGCCTGCGGGATCGGACGGGTGGGCGTATCTGACCGGGATCGCCGCGGAGTCCCGCGCGGTGACCGCGCCCTCGGGGCACTTCGCTCGGCGGCTCGAGCAGCGCGGCGTGTTCGGATCCGTCGACGTGATCTGGAACGGCATCGACGACGAGGTGCGGGCCGAGGTGCTCGCCGCCGCGCCGGCCTCCCGCCCGGCCGGGCGGCCGCGCTTCATCTGGCTGGGCCGGATGAGCCCGGAGAAGCGGTTGCTGCCGTTCCTCGAGGCGGTCGTCGCCAGCGACATGGACGCCGACGTCGAGATCGTCGGGGGAGGGGCGCAGCTCCGCGCCGCCGAACGGATCGCCGCCCGTGCGCGGCGCCCCGGGATCCGCTTCGCCGGACGGCTCGGGTACGCGGAGGTGCTGGCGCGGATCGCGGCGGCCGATGCCGTCGTGCAGACCTCGATCGGCTTCGAGACCCAGGGGATGACGCCGTTCGAGGCGGCGACCCTGGGCACGCCGACCGTCGTGAGCGATCCCGACATAGCGGGGGAGCTGCGCGGCGGGCTGTGGGCCGTGCCGGATGCCGGGGCCGATGAGCGACGCCGGATCGCCGCTCTCGCGGACACGCTGCGCATCGCCGCGGCGGACATCGCGGCCGGGCGGGCGCCGGAGCCGGATCCGCAGGTCGCCGCCGACTTCCGGCAGTCGTCGCGCACCGCCGCGATGCTCGCGGTGTACGAGCGCGCGCTGGCCCGCTGAGCCCGGCGGACGCGCCGAACCTGAGGGCGCGCCGGCCCGCTGAGCCGACCGGGACGCGGATCCGCGCTCAGCGGTAGAGCAGCGGCGTCAGCATCGACAGCAGGAAGCCGATAGCGAGGTTGAACACGCCCACGCCCCCGACACCGATCGCGATTCCCGCCATCAGCTTGCGGTCGCCGCGCGCGGCGAGGATTCCCAGTGCGAGCGCCGCGGCGCAGCAGAGGAAGAGGAGGACGTTGGATCCGAGGGTGAGCCCTTCGACGACGTGCAGCGAGAGGCGGAACCGATTCGCCTGGACGTATAAGACGACCCGGACGATCGATGCCAAGGCGGCAAGTGCGACGCTGACGACGGCCAGGATGAACGCGACGCGTGCGACGCCGCCGGAGCCGCTCCGGGTGGGGACGGGGTAGTCGGACTGCGCCGCGCCGCTGGCGGGCCCGGACGGGGCCGAGGCCTGCGGTGCGGTTCCATACGGCGGTGGCACGCGCGACGCTGCCGTGGGCGCGGTGCCGGGCGCGGGCGGGTACTGCTGCTGCGGATCGCTCATGTCGCCGACGCTACCCGCACCGTCGGAGTCGCGGCATGGGCAGAGCTGCCCATGCCGTCCGCCGATGGCCGGTCGGTCGCACGGCCGGCGGCCGGCCGTGCAGGTCATCGGCGGCACCGGTCCGCAGCGTGCGGGCAGCCGCTGGGCCGGGCCCTCGCACCGCGGTCAGGCGATGAGCGCCGCGGCGAGCGCCTCCTCGACGTCCTCGCGCGAGACCGCCGGAGCCTCGGTGAGCATCGACCCGAACGTGCGCGGATCCCAGTCCAGTCCCAGCGCGGCGTTGGCGTCGGTGAGCACCGCGACGAAGCGGTCCACCTCGCCGAATGCCAGCATCCCGCTGAGCAGCCGGGCGCCGCGCACGCCGCGCTGCGAGGTGCCGACGAGCTTCACGGAGCCGCGGGCGTTGATGCTGTATTCGCCGGGGCAGTACTCGCCCGGCACCTCGCCCAGCCGGGCGTCGACGCCGAGCCCGCGCAGGGCGTCGACGACGGTCCGGCCGGCCTGCGCGAACAGCGCGGAGGGGTCGGCATGGGCGTCCTCGCGTTCGACGAGGTCGAAGACGAGGCACGTCTCGTCGTAGGCGACGGCGCGGCCGCCGGTCGGGCGGATCGCCGGCGTGAACCCGAAGAGCTCGGCGGCGACCACGGCGGCGCCGTAACCCGGCATCAGGCTCTCCCGCCGGGTCAGCGCGAGCGTCGGCGCCGGCGTGTAGAGGCGCAGCACCCGTGCGGGGCCGTCTCCGGACGCGACCTGACGCAGCAGGGCGACGGAGTGCTCGAGATCGTCCGGCTGCGGGGAGGCCTGCCGGATCAGCCGGCCCGGGACGAGGGCGAGGCCGGGGCCGGAGTCGGAGGCGAGGCCGTCGGAGGATCCGGTCGGCATCGTCAGCCCCACAGCGCCGGCGCCGGCAGGGTGTGGTCGCGCAGGTCGACGCCTTCGATGCCGATCGCCGCGGTGGCGTAGAGCAGCGACTGCGTGGGGTAGCCGTGCGGACGGTTGTCGCGGATGATCGCGCGGTCGTCGGAGGGATCCAATGTCGCGGTCTCGGCGAGGAGGTGGATCCAGGACTCCGGCCAGTCGTCGGAGTCCGCGGGACGGGCGCGGAACTCCGGCAGCCAGCGGGCGATGCGCGCCGTGCCCGGATCGTCGAGGTCGTCGTGCGCGATCATGTGCACCCCGGCGGGCACGGGCGTCTCGCGCAGCGTCGCCCCGTCCCAGGACAGCACGCGGGCGCCGGCAGGGGAGACCTCGAGCAGGTTGAACCCGTGCATGCGCGGCGAACCCGAGGGCGAGACGCCGGCGACGGAGGCGAGTGCCAGCGTGCCGCGCGAGATCGCCTGGTCGTCGGGGAGGTCGAGCACGTCGGCGCGGTTCAGCAGCACGGCGAGACGGCGGGTCGACGGATCGGCGGCGAGCCAGGCACCACCCGCGCGACGATCGCGGATCCCGACGACTCCGGGCTGATCGGGCCACCACTCGCCGAGCGCATCCCACTCGCGCTGCGGATCCTCGTCCCGCACCGCCAGCAGCCGCGGCCCGGGGCCCCCGGCCCGCTCGGCGGCGCCGACCTGGATCACGACCGTGCACACGCGCCTCAGTCTAGGCACGCGCGGGACCACGGGGCGCGTGCCGGGCGCATCCCCGCCCGGCCGGCGGCCGCGTCGGGTCCCGGCGGAGCAGCGGCCGGCACGCGGGACCCGAATGGCAGAATCGAGGGATGGACATCGTGGTGGGGGTCTCCGGTGGCATCGCCGCATACAAGTCGGTGCACCTGGTCCGGATCCTGGTGAAGGCGGGCCACGACGTCACGGTCGTCCCGACCGAGGACGCCCTGCGCTTCGTCGGCGCGCCGACCTGGGAGGCGATCAGCCGCCACCCGGTCACCACGAGCGTGCACGACGACGTCGCGAAGGTGCGCCACGTCGCCCTCGGCCAGGGCGCCGACCTCGTCGTCGTCGCTCCGGCGACCGCGAACACGCTCGCCCGCATGGCGGCCGGCATCGCCGACAACCTGCTCGGCACGACCCTGCTCGCCACGACCGCACCGGTGCTCGTCGCCCCCGCCATGCACGCGGAGATGTGGACGCACCCGGCGACGCAGGCCAACATCCGCACGCTGGTTGAGCGCGGCGTGCACGTGATCGGCCCCGACGACGGCGAGCTCGCCGGCGGCGACACGGGGCCTGGGCGCATGAGCGAGCCCGAGGCGGTGGCCGAGGCGGCGCTGCGCCTGCTCGCACCGCAGGATCTGGCGGGCCTGCGGGTCGCGGTCTCCGCGGGCGGCACGCGGGAGCCGATCGATCCCGTGCGCTATCTCGGCAACCGCTCCAGCGGCCGGCAGGGCGTGGCACTCGCGGTCGAGGCCGCCACCCGGGGGGCCGAGGTCGACCTCATCGCCGCGAACCTGGCGGGCGACGTGCTCGCTCAGGCGGCGCATCCACGGATCCGGATCCGCCCGGTCGCGACGGCCGCCGAGCTCGCGACGGCGATGAAGGAGACGGCCGCGACGGCGGACGCCGTGGTCATGGCGGCAGCGGTCGCCGACTACCGCCCGGCGCAGGCCGCCGCGCACAAGCTCACCAAGGAGGACGGGATCCTCGATCGGATCGACCTCGTCGAGAACGAGGACGTGCTCGCCGCGCTCGGCGCCGCCCGCCGCGACGGCGCGGGCCCGGACGGGCAGCTCCTCGTCGGGTTCGCCGCGGAGACCTCGGCCGATCCCGAGGCGCGCCGCGAGCGCGCGCGCCGCAAGCGCGAGCGCAAGGGCGCCGATCTGCTCGCGGTGAACCTCGCCGACGCCGAGCACGGGTTCGAGAAGCCCGACAACGCCGTGGAGATCATCGGGCCCGACGGCGAGGTGGTCGCCGAGGTCGCCGGATCCAAGCGCCGCGTCGCCGCCGCCGTGTGGGACGCGGTGCTCTCCCTGCGACGCTGACGCGCGGCGCCGCCGCCCCAGGCTGGCAACCGCGACCCCGTAGCCGTTACTCTTTTCATATCGCAAGAATCAAGTTTCGTAGGATGGAATGAAATGAACGCTCCGCTTCCCCCGGCCGGCCCGCGCGAGATCGCGCCGGAGCTGGCGCGCTCGTGGCTCCTCGTCGCCGCGACCAAGCCGGAGACGTTCGACGACGCCGCGCGCTCCCACGCCGACGCGATCGTGCTCGACGTGGAGGACGCGGTCGACGCGAGCAAGAAGGACTCCGCCCGCGACGACGTCGTGCGCTGGCTGAACGGCTCCGCCGCGGACGGACGGCCGAACCGCGCCTGGGTGCGCATCAACGACGCGACCAGCGAGCACTGGTCGCCCGATCTGGACGGGCTGCGCGACGCCCCGGGGCTCCAGGGCGTGATGCTCGCCAAGGCCGAGTTCGGCGGACAGGTCATGGACACCTACAACCGCCTCGGCGCCAAGGTGCCCGTGGTGGCGCTCGTCGAGTCGGCGGTCGGGATCGAGAACGCCACCGAGATCGCCCGCGCCAAGGGCGTGTTCCGGCTCGCGTTCGGCAGCGGCGACTTCCGCCGCGACACCGGTATGTCGGCCGACCGCGAGGCCATGGCCTACCCGCGGGCGCGCCTGGTGATCTCCAGCCGAGCCGGGGGACTCCCCGGCCCCATCGACGGCCCCACGGTCGGATCCAGCCACCCGATCCTGCGCGAGCAGTCGGCGATCACCGTGTCGATGGGCATGACCGGCAAGCTCTGCCTCTCCGCCGACCAGACGCCGGTCGTCAACGAGGTGATCAGCCCCACCCGCACAGACGTCGACTGGGCGTACGAGTTCCTGGCCGACTTCGACGCGCGCGGCCGCATCGTCCGCGACGGCAGTGACCTGCCCCGCCTCGGCCGCGCCCGCAAGATCATGCAGCTCGCCGAGGCCTTCGGCGTGCTGCCCGTCGTCCCCTGAGCCCGGAACCTGAGCCGTCGAAGCCCGGATCCGCCGATCCGGGCCCTTCGACGGGCTCAGGGACCGGATCCCGACCCACATCCGAACGGAGACATCATGACCACTCGTCTGACCCCCGGTGACACCGCCCCCGCCTTCGCCCTCGAGGACGCCGACGGCGCCCGCGTCGCCCTCGACGACTACCGCGGCCGCAACGTCGTCGTGTACTTCTACCCGAAGGCGGCCACCCCCGGCTGCACCACCGAGGCCTGCGACTTCCGCGACAACCTCTCGTCGCTCGACGCCGCCGGCTACTCGGTGATCGGCATCTCGCCCGACGAGGTCGCCGACATCCGCGCGTTCTCCGACGCCGAGGGGCTGACCTTCCCGCTGCTCGCCGACACCGACGCCGCCGTCGCGAAGGCGTGGGGCGTGTGGGGCGAGAAGACGGTCGGCGACCGCACCTTCGACGGCGTCATCCGCTCCACGTTCGTGCTGGACGGCGACGGCGTCGTGCAGCGCGCCGAGTACGGCGTCGACGCGACCGGCCACGTGGCGCGCCTGCGCGAAGAACTCGGCGTCTGAGCCCGGTCCAGGATTCGGCCCCTGCGGGCCGGATCCTTGATGTCGAAGAGGGAGAACGCACCTCCGGTCCGTCCGGCAGGTGCGTTTTCCCTCTCCCGGGAGCCCGGCGGGGCGTGACTGAAGGGGGACGTCTTTCGGATCCGCTTGACAACTTCACATCCGCTCCGCAGAATAGTTGCACATGCTGAAATAACAGTTCCGAACTATGGAAATCTCCTGGAAAACAGGAGGAGGGATCCTCTCGGTAGGATCCGTCCGTAAGCACGACACGCCGGATGCCAGCATGACTTGAGGATCAAGATGTTGCTCGAGGAGTTCAACACGGCCGACCGCGCCGCCGCGGCCGCTGCTGTGAAGCCCGCACTGGACATCCCCCGCTGGATCGACGCGATCGTGGACGGCCGTCCCTACGCCTCGGTCGATGCGCTCTCCGCCGCCGCACTCGAGGTCGCCGCTCCGCTGAGCGAGGCCGAGCTCGACGGAGCTCTGGCGCACCATCCGCGCATCGGGGCGAAGGTCGACGGCACCAGCGCCGAGGCGGCGCATTCGCGCCGCGAGCAGCCGAGCGTCGACGACGTCACGGCCGCCGCGCTGGCCGAGTGCAACCGCGCCTACGAGGAGCGGTTCGACCGCGTCTTCCTCGTGCGGGCCGCGGGCCGCACCGCCGAGGCGATCCTGGGCCTGCTGCAGCAGCGGCTCGGGCACACCGACGAGCAGGAGCTCGCCGTCGTCGACCAGCAGCTGCGGGAGATCGCGGCCCTGCGTCTCGCGGCGGCCATCCAGACCGAAGGAGCAAGCGCATGAGCGTCTCCCACGTGACCACCCACATCCTGGACACCACTCTCGGGCGCCCCGCGCCCGGTGTCGCCGTCGTGCTCGAAGCCCGCGACGGCGATGCGTGGACCGAGATCGGTTCGGGCTTCACCGATGCTGACGGGCGGGTGAAAGAGCTGGGCCCGGAGCGGCTGGAGAGCGGGATCTACCGCCTCCGGTTCGACACCGCGGCCTACTTCGCCGGCATCTCCACGGACTCCTTCTTCCTGGAGGTGGTGCTGACCTTCCAGGTCGACGCCGGGCAGGCGCACTATCACGTGCCGCTTCTGCTCAGTCCGTTCGCCTATTCCACCTACCGAGGAAGCTAAGAGGAATCCGAGATGACCAACATCATTCTGGGCAAGAACCAGTACGGCAAGGCCGAGGTCCGCGTCGTGCGCGTGACCCGCGACACCCCTCGCCACGAGATCGAGGACCTGAACGTCACGTCGCAGCTGCGCGGCGACCTGGACAGCGCGCACTTCGACGGCAACAACGAGCACGTCGTCCCCACCGACACGCAGAAGAACACGGTCTACGCCTTCGCCAAGGACGGCGTCGGCAGCCCGGAGGAGTTCCTGCTCCGCCTCGGCAAGCACTTCACGAGCGAGTTCGAGTGGATCACCGGCGGCCGCTGGGAGGCCGAGCAGTACACCTGGCAGCGCATCGAGGGCGACAACGGCGAGCACGACCACGCGTTCGTCCGCGGCGGCACCGAGACCCGCACCTCGGTCGTGCAGATCGACGGCGACGACACGGTCATCATCGCCGGCCTGCAGGACCTCAAGGTCCTGAAGTCCACGCAGAGCGGCTTCGTCGGATACCCGAAGGACAAGTACACGACCCTTCCCGAGACCGAGGACCGGATCCTCGCGACCTCGGTCACCGCGAAGTGGCGCTACAACCGCAACGACATCGACTTCAACGAGGTCTACGCCGACGTGCGCCGCCTGCTCCTCGCGGGCTTCTCGCGCAACTACTCCTACGCGCTCCAGCACACGCTGAAGGAGATGGCCGAGGCCGTGCTCGAGGCGCACCCGGAGATCGACGAGATCCGCTTCTCCACTCCGAACAGCCACCACTTCGTCGTGGATCTGACGCCGTTCGGCCTGGAGAACCCGAACGAGGTGTTCTACGCCGCGGACCGCCCCTACGGGCTCATCGAGGCGTCGTTCCTGCGCGAGGGCGCCGACACCGACCACTGGTCGTGGGACGGCATCGCCGGCTTCTGCTGAGCGCACGCCGCTGCCGATTCGAGAATGCGGGGTCCGGTTCGCCGGGCCCCGCATTCGTCGTCTCCGGAGGTTCCGCGGCCGCTCGCAACCTTGACAAGCGGCCCGCGTCGGAGGAGACTAGTTACGCAATCTGAAAGAAAACTTCCAGGATCTGGAATCAACAGGGTCCGGGATCGAGCAGGAGTCCCACGGCCTCGGCAGAGGGGACGCGGGGACGAGGAGGTCCGCCGATGATCGCGAACCCCCGCGGTCCCTCAGCCGCGCCCGCCGAACGGCATCCCGCTCGCGGTGATCGTGAGGGCGCCGATGTTGGCCTCCGGCGGCAGGTCCGCCATGAACAGCACGGTGCGCGCGGCGTCGTCGACGGAGAACGTGGGCTCGACCTTGCGCGTGCCGTCGGCCTGCAGAGCACCGGATCCGACGCCGAGCTCGTCCATGATCTCGGTGCGGGTGTTGCCGATGTCGATCTGACCGCAGGAGATGCGGAACGGCCGTCCGTCCAGGTCGATGGACCGGGTCAGCCCCGTCAAAGCATGCTTGCTCACCGCGTACGCCACGGAGAGCGGGCGGGGAGCCTGAGCCGAGATGGATCCGTTGTTGATGATGCGACCGCCCTGCGGGGTCTGCGCCCGCATCACGCGCATCGCCGCCCGGGCGCAGAGCAGGGCGCCGGTGACGTTCACCGCGATCGTCTGCTCCCAGTCGGCGAGCGCGATGTCCGCCGCGGACACGGCGGGTCCGAACGCGCCGGCGTTGTTGAACAGCACGTCCACGCGGCCCCACTCGCGCACCACGCGGTCGAACAGGGCGTCCACCTCCGCCTCCACCGTCACGTCTGTCGGGAGCACCAGCGCGTGCGGATGCCCGGCCGCCGTCTCCGCCAGCGCAGCCTCGCGCCGCCCGGCGAGCGCGACCCGGTACCCGGCGGCCAGCATGGTGCGCGCCACGGCGCGTCCGATCCCGGATCCCGCCCCCGTCACCACAGCGATGCGCCCGTGCATCCCCACTCCTCCCGACTCGACTGCGCTGCCGGACCGGCAGCACCCTCCATCTAACAGGTCACCCCGACTTCTCACAGAAAGGCCGAAGATGCACGAACAGAGCACCTCCGCCGTCGCAGGATCCGCCACCGCGGATCTCGATCCCGAAGAGACCGCCGAGTGGCTCGAGTCGCTGGACGCGCTCGTCGCGCAGCGCGGACCCGAGCGCGGCGAGCACATCCTGCGCTCGCTCGCGGCCCACGCCGGCTACACGCCGGAGCCGACGGCCACGACCGACTACGTCAACACGATCTCCGCCGCCGACGAGCCCGCCTACCCCGGCGACGAGGAGCTCGAGCGCCGCTACCGCGCGTGGATGCGCTGGAACGCCGCGATCCTGGTGCACCGCGCCCAGCGCCCCGGCATCGGCGTCGGCGGCCACATCTCCACCTATGCGGGCGCCGCGACCCTGTACGAGGTCGGGTTCAACCACTTCTTCCGCGGCAAGGACCACCCCGGCGGCGGCGACCAGGTGTACTTCCAGGGCCACGCCTCGCCGGGCATGTACGCCCGCGCGTTCATGGAAGGGCGCCTCAGCGAGGAGGACCTGGACGGCTTCCGCCAGGAGAAGTCCCGCGAAGGGCACGCGCTGAGCTCCTACCCGCACCCGCGCCTCATGCCGGAGTTCTGGGAGTTCCCCACCGTGTCGATGGGCATCGGCCCGATGAACGCGATCTACCAGGCCCAGTCCAACCGCTACGTGCACAACCGCGGCCTCAAGGACACCAGCGATCAGCACGTGTGGGCGTTCCTCGGCGACGGCGAGATGGACGAGCCGGAGAGCCGCGGCCTGCTGCAGCTCGCCGCCAACGACGGCCTCGACAACCTCACCTTCGTCGTGAACTGCAACCTGCAGCGTCTCGACGGGCCCGTCCGGGGCAACGGCAAGATCATCCAGGAGCTCGAGGGCTTCTTCCGCGGCGCGGGCTGGAACGTCATCAAGGTCGTGTGGGGCCGCGAGTGGGACGACCTGCTCGCCCGCGACACCTCCGGCGCGCTGCTGGACATCATGAACACCACCCGCGACGGCGACTACCAGACGTACAAGGCCGAGTCCGGCGGGTTCATCCGCGAGCACTTCTTCGGCAAGGATCCGCGGGCGCTCGCCCTCGTCGAGAACCTCACTGACGAGCAGATCTGGGGGCTCAAGCGCGGCGGCCACGACTACCAGAAGGTCTTCGCGGCGTACCAGAAGTCCCTCGAGCACAACGGCAAGCCCACGGTCATCCTCGTCAAGACGGTCAAGGGCTACGGGCTCGGGCCGCGCTTCGAGGCGCGCAACGCGACGCACCAGATGAAGAAGCTCACGCTGCAGGACCTCAAGGACTTCCGCGACCACCTGCGGGTGCCGATCAGCGACGCCCAGCTCGAGGCCGACCCCTACCAGCCGCCGTACTACCACCCCGGCCAGGACGCACCCGAGATCCGGTACATGCAGGAGCGCCGCCGCGCGCTCGGCGGGTACCTGCCCGAGCGTCGGCCGAACGCGTCCGGCGAGATCGCCCTGCCCGACGCGAAGGCGTACGAGGTGGCCGCGCGCGGGTCCGGCAAGCAGCAGGCCGCGACCACGATGGCGTTCGTGCGGGTGCTGAAGGACCTCATGCGCGACCCCGAGTTCGGCAAGCGCATCGTGCCGATCATCCCGGACGAGGCCCGCACCTTCGGCATGGACGCGTTCTTCCCGACCGCGAAGATCTACAACCCGAACGGGCAGAACTACCTCGCCGTCGACCGCGACATCGTGCTCTCGTACAAGGAGTCGACGGCCGGACAGATCCTGCACGTGGGCATCAACGAGGCCGGATCCATCGCCGCCTTCACGGCCGCGGGCACCGCGTACGCGACGCACGGCGTGCCGCTCGTGCCGGTGTACGTGTTCTACTCGATGTTCGGCTTCCAGCGCACCGGCGACTCGCTGTGGGCGGCCGCCGACCAGATGGCGCGCGGCTTCCTCATCTCGGCCACCGCGGGGCGCACCACGCTGACCGGCGAGGGGCTGCAGCACGCGGACGGGCACTCGCCGCTGCTCGCCGCGACGAACGCCGCCGTGGTGACCTACGACCCGGCGTTCGGCTACGAGATCGGCCACATCGTGCGCGCCGGCATCGAGCGCATGTACGGGCCGGACTCGACCGACCGCAACGTCATCTACAACCTCATGGTCTACAACGAGCCGATCGTGCAGCCGGCCGAGCCGGCCGACGTCGATGTGGCCGGGATCCTCGGCGGCATCCACAAGATCGCGCCCGTCGAGGCGCCGAAGGCGCACCTGCTCGCCTCGGGCATCGGCGTGACCTGGGCCCAGGAGGCGCAGCAGCTGCTGGCTTCCGACTGGGGCGTGCAGGCGGACGTGTGGTCGGTGACCTCGTGGACCGAGCTGCGCCGCGACGCGGTCGCCGCCGAGGAGGACGAGTTCCTCGGGCGCGGCTCGCGGGAGCCGTTCGTGCGGCAGCAGCTGGCGGACGCGCACGGCCCGATCGTGGCGGTCAGCGACTACGCGAAGGACCTGCCCGACCAGGTGCGCCAGTTCGTGCCGAACGACTGGGCGACCCTCGGCGCGGACGGCTTCGGCTTCTCGGACACCCGTGCCGCCGCCCGACGGTACTTCAAGATCGACGGCCCCTCGGTCGTGGTGCGCACGCTGCAGCTGCTCGCCAAGCGCGGCGAGGTGGATCCGTCCGTCGCCGCGGCGGCTGCGGAGAAGTACCGCCTGCTCGACGTGAACGCCGGCACGAGCGGCACCGACGCGGAGTAACTCCGCGGCTGGGGCCGGCATGACGTCATGAAAAAAGGACGGATGCGATTCCGGAGGACAGGATCCGGGGATCCATCCTGCAGAGTCGCATCCGTCCTTCAGGCTGAGGGCCGTGTGCGGGTCGGCCCGGGCCTACGGCTCCAGGTCGGCTGCGATGGCGGCGGCAGCGTCGCGCAGCAGCGGCACGGCGCGCTGACCGAACTCCTCGGTGACGCGCGCGATCGGGCCGGAGACCGAGACCGCGGTCGGCGTGGGAGCGCCGGGCACGGCCATCGCGTAGCAGCGGACGCCGATCTCCTGCTCCTGCTCGTCGATCGAGTAGCCGCGCTCGCGGATGACGTCGAGCTCCTTCAGCAGCGCGTCGACGGTCCCGATGCTGTACGGGGTCGGGGTCGACATGCCGGTGCGGCCGACGATGCCGCGCACGGTGTCGTCGTCGAGCTGGGCGAGGATCGCCTTGCCGACGCCGGTGTCGTGCACGTTGGCGCGGCGGCCGACCTCGGTGAACATGCGCATGGAGTGCTGCGAGGGCACCTGGGCGACGTAGACGACCATGTCGCCGTCGAGCACGGCCATGTTGGCGCTCTCGCCGAGCGCGTCGACGAGCGTCTTCAGCTGGGGGCGCGCGAGCGCGCCGAACTGACGGGATGCGCCCTCGCCGATCCGGATCAGCCGCGGGCCGAGCGCGTACCGCCGGTTGGGCAGCTGACGTGCGTAGCCGAGGGAGACCAGGGTGCGCAGCAGGCGGTGGATGGTGGGGAGGGGCAGATCCGTCGACGCAGACAGCTCGCTCAGCGTCACGTCGCCGCCGGCGTCGGTCACGAGCTCGAGGAGCTCGAAGACGCGCTCGACAGACTGCACCCCGGATCCTGCGCTCTTGCCCGCCTTCTGACCGGCGTCCTTCGCCTGTGAAATGTCGGTCATCTCTGCTCCCGTCGTCGTGATTATTCCATCATGCGAGAGCCGCGCGCCGGAAATCCGAGTGGATCCGGACCTCGCCTTGCGCAAGACTTCCACGATAGAGATAATAGTGTCCACAATACGAAAGTTGTAAAGAAGTTCATCACCGCAACCAGCGCCCGCGGCTCCGCCCGGGACGCCTCGATGAGGAGGAATCATGGCGAACCCGGGTCCCGGCAATTCGATCACGCTGCGCATCGACGCGCCGTCCAACTTCCACGTGACCAGCGAGCTCGCCGCGGCGGCCGCGGCGGCCGGCGCCGCCGTCACCGCACTCGACGTCGTCGAGTCGCACCCGACCACGATCGTGGTCGACCTGACCTGCAACACCACGGGCGAGGAGCACGCCGAGCAGATCCGCGACGCGATCGAGGCGCTCGAGGGCGTCACCGTGCGCGCCGTCAGCGACCGCACCTTCCTGATGCACCTCGGCGGCAAGCTCGAGGTCGTCCCCAGCGTGCCGCTGCGCAACCGCGACGACCTGTCCCGCGCCTACACGCCGGGCGTCGCCCGCGTCTGCATGGCGATCGCCGAGGACAAGAGCAAGGCCCGCAACCTCACCGTCAAGCGCAACACCATCGCGGTCGTCACCGACGGCACCGCCGTGCTCGGCCTCGGCGACATCGGCCCCGAGGCCGCCCTTCCGGTCATGGAGGGCAAGGCCGCGCTGTTCAAGCAGTTCGCCAACGTCGACGCGTGGCCGGTGTGCCTGGACACCAAGGACACCGAGGAGATCATCAAGATCGTCAAGGCGATCGCCCCGGTCTACGGCGGCGTGAACCTCGAGGACATCGCCGCACCGCGCTGCTTCGAGATCGAGGCCCGCCTGCGCGACGAGCTCGACATCCCCGTCTTCCACGACGACCAGCACGGCACCGCGATCGTCACGCTCGCGGCGCTGCAGAACGCGCTCAAGGTCGTCGGCAAGGCGATCGGCGAGGTCAAGATCGTGGTCTCGGGCGTGGGTGCCGCGGGCAACGCGATCGTGCAGCTGCTGCTCGCCGAGGGCGCCGTCGACATCGTCGCCTGCGGCCGCAACGGCGCGATCCACCGCGACGAGGAGTACGCCGACACGCACCGCAAGGAGCTCGCCGCGACCACCAACCCGCGCGGCGTGAAGGGCACGCTCAAGGAGGTGCTCGTGGGCGCCGATGTGTTCATCGGCGTGAGCGCGCCGAACATCCTGGACGAGGCCGACATCGCCGGCATGGCCGACGACGCGATCGTGTTCGCGATGGCGAACCCGACCCCCGAGGCCGACCCGATCGTCGCCTCCAAGCACGCCGCCGTCGTGGCGACCGGGCGCAGCGACTTCCCCAACCAGATCAACAACGTCCTCGCGTTCCCCGGCTTCTTCCGGGGCCTCCTCGACGCCGGCGTGTCGGACATCACCCCGCCTATGCTGGTCGCAGCCGCGCAGGCGATCGCGGACCGCGTCGGCGACGACGAGCTCAACGCGAGCTTCATCATCCCGAGCGTGTTCGACCCGCTCGTGGCCGGCGCCGTCGCCGAGGCGATCGTGCGCGTCGTCGAGTCGTCGAAGGAGTGAGCCTCTTGTCCGCAGGCACCCTGGGCGAGGACGACCTCGCCGCCGTCGACGCCCGCCTCGCGGGCACCGACACGCTGCTGAAGACCGAGTACCCGGGCGATGACGGATCCCGTCAGCCCGTGCACACCCTGTACGTGCCGGCCGACCGGTTCCGCCCCGACCTGCCCGCCGCGTTCGGGCGCACCGCGGCGGAGGCCGTCGCCGCGTTCGGAGGCACGGTCGCGCTCGCCCAGGCCGTCGGCCTCGGCACCCTCGCCGAGGAGCTCGCGCCCCTCGTGGACGCGAAGCTCGAGCGCGAGCCGATCGAGGATCTGCGCCTCGACTTCGAGGACGGCTACGGCGCCCGCCCCGACGACGAGGAGGACGCGGATGCGGTCCTCGCCGCCGAGCGTGTCGCGCAGGCGGTCGCCGCGGGCGTCGCACCGCCGTTCATCGGCATCCGGTTCAAGTGCTTCGAGGCGCCCACGCGCCGCCGCGGGATCCGCACGCTCGACCTGTTCCTCACGACGCTGGCGAACAACGGCGGGCTCCCGGACGGCCTCGTGCTGACGCTGCCCAAGGTGACCACGGTCGAGCAGGTCGAGGCAATGGTCGCCCTGTGCGAGGTGTTCGAGGAGCGCCTCGGCCTGGCCCACGGGCGCCTGCGCTTCGAGGTGCAGATGGAGACGCCGCAGCTGATCGTGGCGGCGGATGGATCCGTCCCGGTCGCGACGCTGCTTCATCGGGCGGACGGCCGGGTGGGCGCCCTGCACTACGGCACCTACGACTACAGCGCGTCGCTGCAGATCGCCGCCGCGTACCAGTCCATGGAGCACCCTGCCGCCGACTTCGCCAAGCAGGTCATGCAGGTCGCCGTCGCGGAGACCGGCGTGCGCCTCTCGGACGGATCCACGAACGTGATCCCCGTCGGAGAGCCGGACCATGTCGAGGCGGCGTGGAAGCTGCACGCCCGCCTGGTGCGCCGCTCGCTCGAGCGCGGCTACTACCAGGGCTGGGACCTGCACGCCGCGCAGCTGCCGACCCGGTACCTGGCGACCTACGCGTTCTACCGCGAGGGGTTCGCCGCCGCGGCGAAGCGCCTGGACAACTACCTGCACGGCAGTGACGCCACGATCATGGACGAGCCGGCGACGGCGCGCGCCCTGGCGCGGTTCGTCGTGCGCGGTCTGGAGTGCGGCGCGCTCACGGCCGACGAGGTCCGCTCCGCGACCGGATCCGAGCCCGCAGAGCTCGTCCGGCTCGCCCACCCCAAACTCGCAACCAAGGAGGCCGTCTCTTGAGCACCCGCACCTACTACACGCCCGCCGGCGGGTTGCCCCCGCAGACCGACCTGCTGACCGACCGCGCGGTCGTCAAGCTCGCCTACACCTTCATCCCGAAGGGCGTGCTGCGCGACATCGTCACGAGCAGCCTGCCCGGGTTCACCAACACCCGCGCCTGGATCATCGCCCGCCCGACGCCGAGCTCGGCGACCACGTTCTCGCAGCTCATCGTCGAGATCTCGCCCGGCGGGGGAGCGGCCAAGCCCGAGCCCGAGGCCGGCGTCGAGGGCGTCGTCTTCGTCACCACTGGGAAGCTCACGCTCACCCTCGAGGGCGAGAGGCACGTGCTCGAGGAGGGCGGCTACGCGTTCCTCGCGCCGGGGGCGAACTGGTCGCTCGCGAACGAGGGCGACGAGATCACCAGCTTCCACTGGATCCGCAAGGCCTACGAGTGGCTCGAGGGCGTCGACGCCCCCGCGTCGTTCGTCACCCGCGACCAGGACATCGAGCCCGTGCCGATGCCCGACACCGACGGCGTCTGGGCGACCACCCGGTTCGCCGATTCGAATGACATGGCGCACGACATGCAGGTGAACATCGTCACCTTCAAGCCGGGCGGATCCATCCCGTTCGCGGAGACCCACGTCATGGAGCACGGCCTGTTCGTGCTGCAGGGCAAGGCCGTGTACCGCCTCAACGACGACTGGGTGGAGTGCGAGGCCGGCGACTACATGCTGCTGCGCTCGTTCTGCCCGCAGGCCTGTTACGCGGGTGGCCCGGAGGACTTCCGCTACCTGCTGTACAAGGACATGAACCGGCAGATCAAGCTCACCTGATCCGGATCCGGATCCGCGAACGCCGCTCCCGGTCGGGGCGGCGTTCGTCGTTTCCGTGCTCTGGGCGTTGCGCGCTCAGCGACCCCGGCGGGATCCGGATCCGGAGCCGTTGACATCCCGGCCACGTCGGCCTAAACTTTCATCAATCAAGATTTTCTTTCCATAATTCGGAAGAACCCGAGACAGACATCAAGGACGATCTCATGAGCTACACCGTCAACGCCTCGATCCTGCTGACCGAGCTGCCGATCCTCGAGCGCCCGGCCGCCGTGAAGGCTGCGGGCTTTGACGCCGTGGAGTTCTGGTGGCCGTTCTCCGTCGCCGTGCCCGCGCAGGACGAGGTCGACGCGTTCGTCGCGGCGATCCAGGACGCGGGCGTGCAGCTGACCGGACTGAACTTCTTCGCCGGCGACATGCCCGGCGGCGACCGCGGCCTGGTGTCGTGGGTCGGCCGCGAGGACGAGTTCGCCGCCAACATCGACGTCGTCGTCGAGATCGGGCGCCGCCTCGGCACCAAGGCCTTCAACGCCCTGTACGGCAACCGCCTCGAGGGCGTCGACGCGAAGGCGCAGGACGACCTCGCCGTGAAGAACCTCGCCGCGGCCGGTCGCGCGGTGGCCGAGCTCGGCGGTGTCGTGCTGCTCGAGCCGGTCAGCGGCATGGAGACCTACCCGCTGAAGACCGCGGCCGACGCGCTCGCGATCATCGAGCGCGTGAAGCAGGAGGAGGGCGTCGACAACGTCAAGCTCCTGGCCGACTTCTACCACCTCGCCGTCAACGGCGACGACGTGCCCGCGGTGATCGCCGGCCACGCCGCCGAGTTCGGCCACATCCAGATCGCCGACGCCCCCGGTCGCGGCGAGCCCGGCACCGGCGAACTGCCGCTCGCGCAGTGGATCGCCGACGCCCAGGCCGGCGGCTACGACGGCGTCATCGGCCTCGAGTACAAGGCCACCGAGGCGGATCCCTTCGCCTGGATCACCACCGCGGCCGCTCAGGCCTGACCGCACAGACTTCCCGCGAAGGAGCGAAGACATGACCCGCATCGCATTCATCGGCCTCGGCATCATGGGCCTGCCCATGGCCAAGAACCTCGTCACCGCCGGCTACGACGTCGTCGGCTACAACCGCAGCCAGGAGGCGATCGACAAGCTCGTCGCCGCCGGCGGCACGGGCGCGACCGGCATCGCCGACGCCGTGAAGGACGCCGACGTCGTCATCACGATGGTGCCGGACTCCCCGGATGTGGCCGGCGTGGTGCAGGGCCCGGACGGCGTCTTCGCGAACGCCAAGGCCGGCGCGCTGTGGATCGACAACTCCTCGATCCGCCCGGACGTGGCCAAGGAGCTCGCGGAGGAGGCCGTCGCCGCCGGTCTCGGCGCCGTCGACGCCCCCGTCTCCGGCGGCGAGCAGGGCGCGATCGACGCCGTGCTGTCGATCATGGTCGGCGGGTCCCCGGAGGACTTCGCCAAGGCCGAGCCCGTGCTGAACGCGATCGGCAAGACCATCGTGCACGTCGGCCCGTCCGGCGCCGGACAGACCGTGAAGGCCGCCAACCAGCTCATCGTGGCCGTCAACATCCAGGCCCTGGCCGAGGCGGTCGTCTTCCTGGAGGCGTTCGGCGTCGACACGGACGCGGCGCTGACCGTTCTCGGCGGCGGTCTCGCCGGATCCAAGGTCCTCGACCAGAAGGGGCAGAAGATGCTGAACCGCGACTTCGCGCCCGGCTTCCGTCTCGCCCTCCACAACAAGGATCTGGGCATCGTCACCTCGGCGGCGCGTTCGGTGGGGGTCACCGTCCCCCTCGGCGCCGCTGTCGCACAGCTCGTGAACGCCCTCGTCGCCCGTGGCGACGGCGGCCTCGACCACTCCGGTCTGTTCAAGCTCACCACCGAGCTCTCCGGCCGCGACTGAACCACACTTTTCGGGGTCGCCCAGGCGTCCTTCGTCTCGCTCCGCTCGCTCAGGAACCGACCAAGTCCGGTCCCTGAGCGAGGAGCGTCCTTCGTCTCGCTCCGCTCGCTCAGGAACCACGAGACAAGGGCGGCCCCGACCACATCGAACTAAGGAAACTCCCATGACCCGCATGCGCGCAGTGGACGCGATCGTCCAGATCCTCATCAAGGAGGGCGCGGACGAGGCGTTCGGCCTCCCCGGTGCCGCCATCAACCCCCTCTACTCCGCGATGCGCGCCAACGGCGGCATCCGGCACACCCTCGCCCGCCACGTCGAGGGCGCGAGCCACATGGCCGACGGCTACAGCCGCACGGCCGACGGCCGCATCGGCGTGTGCCTGGGCACCTCCGGCCCTGCCGGCACCGACATGATCACGGGCCTGTACGCCGCGATCGCCGACTCCATCCCGATGCTCTGCATCACCGGCCAGGCGCCGGTGGCGAAGCTCGACAAGGAGGACTTCCAGGCCGTCGACATCGCGTCGATCGCGAAGCCCGTCACGAAGTTCGCCAAGACCGTGCTCGAGGGCGCCCAGGTGCCCGGCGTGTTCCAGACCGCGTTCCAGATCATGCGCTCCGGCCGCCCCGGACCCGTGCTCATCGACCTGCCGTTCGACGTGCAGATGACCGAGATCGAGTTCGACATCGACACCTACGAGCCGCTGCCGGTGGCGAAGCCCGTCGCCACCCGCGCGCAGGCCGAGAAGGTGCTCGACCTGCTCGTGGCCGCCCAGCACCCCGCGATCATCGCGGGCGGCGGCGTGGTGAACTCCGGCGCCTCGGAGAAGCTCGTCGAGCTGGCCGAGACCCTCGGCGTGCCCGTGTTCCCGACCCTGATGGGTCGGGGCGTGCTGCCCGACGACCACCCGCTGGCCGCCGGCCTCGTCGGGATCCAGACCTCGCAGCGCTACGGCAACGCGAGCTTCCTGGAGAGCGACTTCGTGCTCGGCATCGGCAACCGCTGGGCGAACCGCCACACCGGCGGCCTGGACACCTACCGCAAGGGCCGCACCTTCGTGCACGTCGACATCGAGCCCACCCAGATCGGCCGCGTGTTCGCGCCCGACTACGGCGTGGTGTCCGATGCGGGCGCGTTCATCGACGCGCTGCTCGAGGCCGCCCGCGACCGCGTCGCCGAGCTGCCCGACTACAACGGCTGGGCGCAGGAGTGCCGCGACCGCAAGGCGCGCCTGCAGCGCAAGACGAACTTCGACAACGTGCCGATGAAGCCGCACCGCGTGTACCAGGAGATGCTCTCGGCGTTCGACCGCGACACCACCTACGTCACCACGATCGGCCTGTCGCAGATCGCCGGCGCGCAGCTGCTGCACGCCTACGGCCCGCGCAAGTGGATCAACGCCGGCCAGGCCGGCCCGCTGGGCTGGACCGGCCCCGCCGCCCTCGGCGTCGTGCGCGGCAAGCCGGGCGAGCAGGTCGTCGCGCTCTCGGGCGACTACGACTTCCAGTTCATGATCGAGGAGCTCGCCGTGGGCGCGCAGCACAAGCTGCCCTACATCCACGTCGTGGTGAACAACAGCTACCTCGGCCTGATCCGCCAGTCGCAGCGCGGCTTCGAGATGGACTACGAGGTGTCGCTCGCGTTCGACAACGTGAACACCCCGCAGGACTCCTCCTCGATCGCCACCGGCTACGGCGTGGACCACGTCAAGGTCGCCGAGGGCCTGGGCGCCAAGGCGCTGCGCGTCGAGCGTCCCGAGGACCTCGCCGCGGGCTTCGCCGAGGCGCAGCGTCTGCGCGACGAGTACCAGGTGCCGGTGGTGGTCGAGGTCATCCTCGAGCGCGTCACCAACATCGCCATGGGCGCGGATCTCGACACCGTGAACGAGTTCGAGGACCTCGCCGCATCGCCCGCCGACGCCCCCGAGGCGATCTACGCGCTGCTCGACTGAACCCTGCCAAGGTAGACGCATGCGCATCCTGATCGCCTCGGACAAGTTCAAGGGCTCCGCCACGGGGCCGGAGGTCGCCGCCGCACTCGCCGCGGGGATCTCGGAGGCCGCGCCGGGCACCGTCATCGACGCGGTCCCCGTCGCGGACGGCGGGGAGGGCACGGTCGACGCCGCGCTCGCCGCCGGGTTCGAGGCGGTCACCGCGACGGTGACCGGGCCCACGGGGCAGCCGGTCGAGGCGCGGTTCGGGGTGCGCGGCGCGCAGGCGATCATCGAGATGGCCGCCGCGAGCGGGCTCGACCTGCTGCCCGGCGGCGTCGAGGATGCGCTCGGCGCCACGAGCCGCGGCACGGGAGAGCTGATCCGCGCGGCGCTCGACCATGGGGCTGTGAGCATCGTGCTCGGGATCGGCGGCAGCGCGAACACCGACGGCGGCGCGGGCATGCTGCAGGCGCTCGGGGTCTCGCTCCGCGACGCCGACGGCGACGAGCTGCCGGGAGGCGGCGGCGCGCTCGCCCGCATCGCGGCGGTCGATGTCTCGGATCTGGATCCGCGGCTCGCCGGCGTCGAGATCGTGCTGGCGAGCGACGTGGACAACCCGCTGCTCGGCGAGCGCGGCGCGGCCGCGGTGTTCGGGCCGCAGAAGGGCGCGAGCCCGGACGACGTGGCCGCGCTGGACGCGGCCCTGGCCCGCTACGCCGCGCTGCTCGAGCAGCAGCCCGGCGTCCGCCCCGCCACTGAGCTGCCTGGCGCGGGGGGCGCCGGCGGCGTCGGCTACGCGGCCCTTGCGGTGCTCGGCGCCCGGCGCGAGCCCGGCGTCGAGGTCGTGCAGCGCCTCACCGGACTCGCCGAAGCGCTCGGCGCCGACGACACCAGGGCCGACCTCGTCATCACCGGGGAGGGGAGCCTCGACGACCAGAGCCTGGGCGGCAAGACTCCGCTCGGCGTCGCCGCGGCGGCGCGCGAGGCAGGGATCCCCGTCATCGCGGTGTGCGGCCGATCCACGCTGACCGCGGAGGCCGCGGCCGCCGCGGGCTTCGAGCGGGTCTACGCGCTCAGCGAGCTCGAGCCGGATCCGGCCCGCAGCATGGCCGAGGCGGTCCGGCTGCTCACCGAGGTGGGCCGCCGCATCGGCGCCGAGATCGGGCAGCTCGCCCCGCAGACCTGAACCGTTCCGCGACGCTGAGCCTGTCGAACCGTCCGGTCCACGTTCTCCGGGCCCTTCGACAAGCTCAGGGACCGGAGGGCGGGCTCAGGGCCGCAGGGCCCATATTCCGACCGGATCCGCCCCGCCGGATCCGGAGCACAATGAAATCCATCCAGTCACGACCGGCTTCTGCCGGAGGAAAGGATCCGACCGACATGTCGCAGGATCAGCACGACCCCTCGGGTACGCACTTCGACCTGGTGATCCGCGGAGAGCGGGTCCTCACCAGCTCCGGGATCCGTCCCCGCGAGGTGGGTGTCCGCGACGGCGTCATCCTCGCCATGGAGCCGCTCGGCAACGGCCTCCAGGGCGACCGGATCATCGAGCTCGCCGACGACGAGACGCTGATCCCCGGGCTCGTCGACACCCACGTGCACGTGAACGAGCCGGGCCGCACGGAGTGGGAGGGCTTCGCGTCCGCGACGAAGGCGGCCGCGGCCGGCGGCGTCACCACGATCCTCGACATGCCGCTGAACAGCATCCCCCCGACGGTCGACGTGGAGGCGCTGGAGATCAAGCGCGATGTCGCCCGCGACCAGGTGCACGTCGATGTGGGCTTCTGGGGCGGAGCCGTGCCCGGCAACCGCGACAAGCTGCGCGGGCTGCACGACGCCGGCGCGTTCGGGTTCAAGTGCTTCCTGCTGCACAGCGGCGTGGACGAGTTCCCGCCCCTGGACCCGGACGAGCTCGAGGAGGACATGCGCGAGCTCGCCACCTTCGACTCGGTGATGATCGTGCACGCCGAGGACTCCCGTGCCATCGACCGCGCCCCCAAGCCCGACGGCGACGACTACGCCAAGTTCCTCGCCTCGCGCCCGCGCGGTGCGGAGAACCTGGCGATCGCGGAGGTGATCGAGCGCGCCCGCTGGACCGGAGCGCGGGCGCACATCCTGCACCTTTCCTCGTCGGACGCGCTGCCCATGCTGCGCTCGGCCAAGCACGACGGCATCAAGCTGACCGTCGAGACCTGCCCGCACTACCTCACCCTCACCGCGGAGGAGATCCCGCACGGCGCGACCGCGTTCAAGTGCTGCCCGCCGATCCGCGAGGCCGGCAACCGCGAGCTGCTCTGGCAGGGGCTGGAGGACGGCACGATCGACTTCATCGTGTCCGACCACTCGCCCTCGACGCTGGATCTCAAGGACCTGGAGAACGGCGACTTCGCGGTGGCCTGGGGAGGCGTCGCGTCGCTGCAGCTCGGCCTGTCGCTGATCTGGACCGAGGCGCGCCAGCGCGGGCTGTCGCTGGAGACCGTCGTCTCGTGGATGAGCGAGAAGCCGGCGCAGTTCGCCGGTCTCACCGGCAAGGGCCGCATCGCGCCGGGCTACGACGCCGACTTCTCGATCTTCGCGGCCGACGACGCCTACATCGTCGACGTCACGAAGCTGCACCACAAGAACCCGCTCACGCCGTACAACGGCAAGGCGCTCGCCGGACGGGTGCGCAAGACCTACCTGCACGGCGAGGAGATCGACTTCACCACGCCGCGCGGCCGCCTGCTGCGACGCGGCATGGCAGAGATCGGCTGACTCCACGGCACTCGGCTCGCCGACGATGCGCGGACAACGGCGTCCCCATCGTCGGTGGATCTGCCGCGGCGGCGGGTTGCCCGCGTCCGCGGCGGTCCTGGGCGTGCGATCGGATCCGAGTCGCTCTCAGATGCAGATCGGATCGCCGAGGTCGATGCTCCTGCCGTCGAGGGTCTCCGACCCGACGGCGCACAAGCGCGTCTGCGGCGAGGGGCGCACGACCAGGGTCGTGTACGCGCTCTGCACGCCGGGCTCCGTGGCGCTTTGCCGATCGGGGCCGTTCGGTGAGGTCTCCGGGTAGATCGCGATCGTCACGGAGTTGCCCTCGGCCTTGCCGTCGTAGCGCGTCACTCGGCCCCAGCCCGCGTAGCACTTGTTCGACCAGATGATCTCGAGCTTGGTGTTGTTCGTGCGGTTCTCCGCGGCGACGACCTTCGCGTCGTTGACGCACGGCGTCTGGGCAGGATCCACCCCGTTCGAGACATTGACCTGCGCGTGCGGGCTGACCGGGGCGTCCAGGATGTCCTTCTTGGCCTGCGCGACCGCCTCGGTGCGGACCTCGTCGACGAGCGTGCTGGCGATGGCGTAGCTCACGCCGCCCGAGATGACGATGCCGACGAGGAACGCCGCCGCGGCGAGGAGCATGACTGTCCGGGGGCGGATCCAGCTCGTCGTGGGCGTCGCGGCCGTCGCGGCGGGCAGCGGCTCCTGGTCCTCTGCAACGGCGTCCGTGCCGTCCCCGGCGGAACCCGTCAGTTGGGCGAGGCGATCGCGCCGTGCGATCCACTCCGTCGGGTCGGCCTCCAGCGCTCGAACGATCCGGTTGACCGTGCGCGCGGTAGGCAGACGCTGTCCGCGGAAGGCGTCGGAGATGGTGGTCTTCGAGATCGACGTCGAGTGCTGCAGGCTGAACAGCGTCGGGCTGCCGGCGCTGAGGCGCAGGGCCCGCAGGTCGGCACCGAAGCGTTCGACGGAATCCGGCCCGTCGGGCGTGCCGGGGTCGTCGGCGGCGGGGGAAACGTCGGAATCGGGGATGTTGCTGGTCATCGGACTGTTCTGGGGGAGGAACGAAGGGGCGCTGGGTCGGCGCCCGCTGAGGTGCGGGTAAACATGTTGTACCACTCGAATGCGTCCAGGACGGGTCGCAGAGCGCGCCGCGCTTCCCTGGATTACGGGGCTTGCGTTCAGCGCCCGGCGTCGAGGACGGTCACCGCGACCGCGGTGGATCGTGTCGGAGTGGTGCGACCGACGGACGCGATCCGGATGTTCCGGATCGGAATTTCCGCATGTTTCCGCACACTTTTCGGGGTCGTCGGGCAACCGGCGCCGGATAGTGTTCCCCGCAGAAGCTCCGAGTGCGCCTCCCGACGCGAAGGAGCAGGGACGAGTGTGCCTCGCGTATGGGGGATATTCCCCATCGCGGTTCGGCGTGCGTTCCGGTTCTGTCGGATCAGAGCATCGCGTGGGGTGATGCGAGAAAGGCTGGGGGGATTCGAGGTGATGCAGATGCCGAGGCTCGTCGGGTGGATGAGGAGGCGGCGGGCGGCGCTGGCCTCGGGCGCGACGCTGACCGCGGCCGCGGTCGTGCTGTCCACCCTCGCCGTGCTCTACCAGGGCATCCCGACGGCGGATCTCAAGCTCGACGACGGCGGTGTCTGGGTCACCAAGTCGAGCGACCTCCTCGTCGGTCACCTCAACTACCCGTCTCGTCTGCTCGACGGCGCCCTGCGCACCACCGCTCCCGACTACGACGTGCTCCAGGACGGCGATCGGGTCGTGGTCTTCGACCGCGCCAACGCCGTGCTCGCGCCGATCGATCCCGCCACCAACGAGTTCACCGGGCAGCAGGCTCTGCCGGGCGGGTCGAAGGTGGTTCTCGGCGGCGACGAGATGGGCGTGCTCGGCGGCGGCCGGGTGTACGCCGTGCCGACCGGCCACGTGATCGGTGCGCGCTTCGAGAAGAAGCACGCGCTGGCGACCGTCGGCGACGGCGCCGCGGTCGCGATCACCCACGACGGCTCGTCGCTGTTCGCGGTCGCGCCGGCTAAGAAGCGGCTCATCACGATCGACACCGCGTCATCGAACGTGCGCACCGACACGCTGGACGGACTGCCGGCCGACGCGCAGGTGCAACTCGCGGCCGTCGGTCAGACGCCAGTCGTGTTCGATGCCCGCAGCGGTGTGCTGCGCGCGAACGGGCGCGCTATCACGATCCCGAAGTCCTCGGGCGCCCGCCTGCAGCAGACATCCGCCGACGGCGACGCCGCCTATCTGGCGACGGGAACCGCGCTGATCCGCCAGCCGCTGGACGGCTCGAAAGCGGAGGTCCTGCGTGCAGCCGATGCCGGGGGCGCCGCTGCCCAGCCCGTGTGGCTGAACGGCTGCGCGTATGCGGTGTGGAGCAACGGGGCCTATCTGCGCCGCTGCGACGGGCAGGCGACCGTGCAGGTCAAGCTCGACGTGCCGGCGACCGCAACCCCGGTGCTGCGAGTCAACCGACGCGTCGTCGTCGTGAACGACACCCGTGGCGGCATGGTCTGGGTTGTCACGAACAAGGCCGAGATCGTCCAGAACTGGGACGATGTGATCCCGCCGCCGGACGACAAACAGCAGCAGGACCAGAGCGACGAGCAGCAGCAACAGCTGGAGCTACCCAAACGCGACGCCGAAAACCACAAACCGACCGCGGTCGACGACTCCTACGGGGTGCGACCCGGCCGCGCCTCGGTGCTGCGGGTCACCGAGAACGACAGCGACCCGGACGGCGATCTGCTCTCGGCGTCTCTCGTCGGCGACCCGCCCGCGGGCATGACGGTCACTCCGGTCCTCGGCGGGGCCGCGCTCCAGGTCGCGGTGCCGGCCGCGGCCACGGGCACCGCCAGCTTCCGGTATCAGGTGGACGACGGTCGCGGCGGCACGGACCAGGCGACGGTGACCCTCACGATCCACCCCCTCTCGGAGAACTCCGCGCCGGTGCTCGAGCGCCCGCAGACGATCCAGGTCGAGGCCGGCGCGAGCATCACCTATGACGCGCTGCAGGGCTGGAAAGATCCGGACGGCGACGACCTGTTCCTGCAGCACGCCGAGGTTGACGGCGGCGACGTGGTCACCACGCGCACGAACGGCGTGATGGAGTTCCGCGCCGCGAGCGGGGTCACCGGGATCAAGGACGTCTCGCTCACCGTGTCGGACGGCCAGGCCACGGCGACCGGCGTGCTCAAGGTCGACGTGCGGCCCAAGGGCTCGCTCGCGCCCGTGGCGAACGCCGACCACTACACGGCCACCGCCGGCGTGCCGATCACGCTCTCGCCGCTCCAGAACGACATCAGCCGCTCCGGGGAGCCGCTGCGCCTCGCGCGCAACGACTACGCGCCCGGCGCCAAGATCACGCCGAACTACAGCACCAACACGCTGTCCTTCGAGGCGGACGCGCCCAACACGTATTACGTGCAGTATCTGGTCACGTCGGGAGCCCAGTCTGCCGCGGGGCTCATCCGCATCGACGTCGTCCCCGCGAGCGGGAACGGGCATCCGCCGATCGCGGTGCGTGACACGGCGCTGCTGCCCACGGGGCGCAGCGTGCTCGTGGATGTGCTCGCGAACGACGAGGATCCGAGCGGCGGCGTGCTCGTCGTGCAAAGCGTGCACCTGCCGCAGGGCTCGCCGGTGTCCGCCGAGGTGCTCGACCACTCCGTCGTGCGGGTGACCGACGTCGGCGGTCTGCACCAGCCGATCACCGTCGGCTACACCGTCTCGGACGGGCTGCAGAGCGCGGAGGGCGAGATCCTCGTCGTGCCGGTGCCCCTGCCGGCGACGCTGCGCCCGCCGGTGACCGTGCCCGATACCGCGGTGGTCCGGGTCGGCGACGTGGTCTCGGTCGATGTGCTCGCCAACGACTACTCGCCCGACAACGACACGCTGAAGCTGCTGCCGGATCTCGTCGATGCGAAGGTCGGCGACGGGGCGGCGTTCGTCGACGGCAACCGGGTGCGCTTCCAGGCCGGGTCCAAACCGGGCCCCGCCTACATCACGTACGAGGTGACGGACGGGCAGGGCAACCGCGTGGCCGGGTACCTGACGATCCAGGTGCTCGCGGTCGACGCTGCGGCGAACTCCGCTCCGCTGCCGAAGCCGGTGATCGCCCGGGTGATCGCCGGGACGACGGTGCGCATCCCGATCCCGCTGGACGGGATCGATCCGGACGGCGACTCCGTCGAGCTCGTCGGCACCTCGTCGAGCCCGGCGCTGGGCCGGGTGACGGTGGGCGACGCCTGGCTGACCTACACCGCCTACGACACCTCGCAGGGGCGCGACACGTTCACGTACGTGGTACGCGATCGGCTGGGTGCCACGGCGGAGAGCACGGTCACCGTAGGCGTCGCACCTCCGGGCGCCGACAACCAGGCGCCGTACGCGGTGAAGGACGTCGTGCAGGTGCGCCCGGGACGAACCGTCGCCGTACCGGTGACGGCGAACGACAGCGACCCCGACGGCGATCAGATCTCGCTGGTGAAGAGCGGGCTCACCGTCCCCGCGGGGATCAAGGCCTCCGTCGCCGGCGGACGCGTGGTCGTCACCGCGCCCGACAAGCAGGGCCAGTACACCCTGACGTACACGATCGCCGACACCTACGGAGCGACGGCACAGGCACCGCTCCTGCTGGACGTCACGAACGATGCGCCGTTGAAGGCCCCGGTCGCCCGCGACGATCACGTGCCCGCCTCGGCCGTGTCGCGCTCCGACAGCGTCAAGGTCTCGGTGCTCGAGAACGACGAGGATCCCGACGGCACCGCCGATCGGCTGGCCGTCAAGACGTTCTCGCCGAACGCGAAGGTGCTCGCCGGCGGCGTCGTGCAGGTGAAGGTCACTCCGGATCCGCAGGTGATCCGCTACCAGGACACGGATCCGGACGGCCTCACGGCGCAGGCGTTCGTCTTCGTGCCCGGTGCGAAGGACGCGGTGCCGACCGTCGCCGACACCACGCCGATCGTCGTGAAGAGCGGCGAGAGCGTCTCGATCGCGCTGGCCGATCACATCGTCGTGCGCAGCGGCAGGTCTCCGCGCGTCGCGGTCGCGGACTCGCTTCGTGCCGGGCACGCCGACGGCTCGCCCCTCATGAAGGACGCGCAGCACCTGCAGTACACGTCGGCGAAGGGCTACTTCGGTCCCGACGCCGTGGGCGTCCGCGTCACCGACGGCACGGGACCCGACGACCCCCAGGGGCTGTCCGCGTACGTGACGATCCCGATCCTGGTGCAGCCGGTCCAGAACCAGTCGCCTACCCTGCGCAACGCCGCGATCAGCCTGGCCCCGGGCGAGGC
The DNA here is from genome assembly GCF_054654695.1 of Microbacterium xylanilyticum. Taxonomy (NCBI): domain Bacteria; kingdom Bacillati; phylum Actinomycetota; class Actinomycetes; order Micrococcales; family Microbacteriaceae; genus Microbacterium; species Microbacterium xylanilyticum. The sequence goes on along the minus strand of NZ_BAAIEN010000002.1, from coordinate 3,659,500 downwards.
GGGTGTGACGCTCGATCTGAAGCGGCTCACGACGGATCCGGATGCGGGTGACCTCGACCGCATGCGTTACGCCGTGGACGGTTCCGCGCCGAACGGCATCGACGCCTCGATCTCGGGCAGTTCACTGACCGTGAAGGCGGCCTCCGACCTGAAGCCGGGCGCGACGCTGTCGCTCAAGGTCACGGCGGACGACGGCAAGAGCAAGCCCGGCCAGGGCACGGTGACGATCTCGATCATCACGACCCAGAGGCCGATGCCGGTCGCGAACGACGACCTCGTGCCTGACGCCAAGCAGGGTGTCGCGAGCGCCGTGGACGTGCTCGCGAACGACTTCAACCCATTCCAGGGGGAGAAGCCCCTGAAGATCGTTTCGGTGCACATCGACACCCCCGGATCCCACCGGGCCGTCGTGCAGGGCGACAAGGTGTCGGTGACGCCCGCCTCCGACTTCTTCGGCACGCTCATCGTCACCTACCGGATCGCCGATGCGACGAACTCGCCGGATCGGCAGGCCGAGGCGAAGATCGTGCTCACGGTACGCGGCAAGCCGGGGGCGCCCGGCGTCCCGACGGTGACCTCGATCCAGGACCGCACCGTGGTGCTGTCGTGGGCTCCGCCGTCGAACAACGGCTCGCCGATCACCGGCTACGAGGTGACCTCGCAGAACGGGTACTCGAAGCAGTGCGCATCGACGACCTGCACGCTGGACGGGCTCACGAACAACGTGGTGTACCGCTTCCAGGTGGTCGCGGTGAACGCGATCGGGAAGTCGGACCCGTCCCCGACCTCGGCGGACGCACGGCCGGACGCGCGGCCCGACATGCCCGCGCCGCCGAGCCTGGCCTTCGGCGACAAGAAGCTCGCGGTCGCGTGGACGACGCCGAACTCGAACGGCTCTCCCGTCACGAACTACGACCTGCAGATCACTCCGCAGCTCGGCGCTGCCGGCGACAAGCTCGGCGTCTCGGGCAACAGCCTCACCTGGGAGGGCCTGCAGAACGGCGTCTCGTACCAGGTGCGGATCCGCGCGCACAACCTCGCGCCCGACCCTTCCGAATGGAGCGCGTGGTCGGCGCCGATGGTGCCGGCGGGCGTGCCGGATGCGCCGGGACAGCCGCAGACGTCTCCGGCCACACCGGTCGGATCCCAGGCGCAGATCGCGGTGAGCTGGGCGCCGCCGGGGAACGACAACGGCGACGCCGTATCGGGATACGCGCTGACCGTCAAACAGGGCGGATCCGTCGTGCAGACGATCCCGGTGTCGGGGACCTCGCAGAACGTCGTCGTCGACACGAGCCAGACGGACTACACCTTCTCGGTGACCGCGCACAACAAGGCTGGCGACTCGGCGCCCAGCGCAGACTCCAGCCCGCGTCGTGCGGCGAACGCCCCTGGTGCACCGACCGGGGTGACTCTCAGCCCTGCGGACGGCAGCGCGGTGCTCGCGTTCACGCCCGGTGCGCTGAACGGCAACCGTGACGCGGAGATCACCTACAACTACCGGGTCAATCAGACCGGCGCACAGGGAACCGTGCCGGCGGGCGGCGGGACGATCGGCGGGCTCTCGAACGGCACGTCGTACACCGTGAACGTGTGGGAGACGTCATCGGTGCAGGGCGTCTCGCCGGGGCCCGAGGCGACCTCCACCGCGGCGGTGCCCTTCGGGAAGCCGATCATCAGCCTCCAAGGCATCGATCGGATGGATAACGCTGTGCGGTTCCGCTGGACGGTCAGTAGCAACGGAAGCCCCCTGACCTCGGCCAGCTATGGCCAGGAGGGCTACAACGAGCAGACGGTGACGGGACTCGCGCCCAGCCAGTCGACGTCGATCACCGTGTCGTACGGCAATCAGGCCGGGACGAGTTCGGCGACCTGGAGTGGGCAGGCGAACGATCCGCCGCCCAAGACGATGACTATCGATCAGCCCGGTGGAGGGATCGGTGTACATCTCGCGGTTCAGGGGTTCGAACCGAATCGCACGATGTCGGTCCAATGCTGGGTGACGCCCAACTCGAACGGTCAGGGCGGACACACGATCGGAGCGTTCACGGTGACGACCAACGGCAGCGGCAGTGGCGACTGGAACTGGCCCGCAACGTGCCAAATGACCGGGGGAGGGTATGGAAACCTCCGCGTGGGGCCCAACGAGATCTGGTCGAACACGATTCGACTCAACTAACGAAAGACATCGCGACATGACTCTCACTCAGGAACAGGCCACCTGGTTCTCCCAGACGTTCGCGCAGCTCGCGGAGAACGTCGGGCAGGCGGTGCTCGGCAAGCAGGAGGTGATCCGGCTCGTGCTGACGGCGCTCGTCGCCGAGGGGCACGTGCTCCTGGAGGACGCGCCGGGCACGGGCAAGACGCAGCTGGCCAAGGCGCTTGCGGCGACCGTGCAGGGCACGCACGCACGGATCCAGTTCACCCCCGACCTGCTGCCCAGCGACGTGACCGGCATCACGATCTACGACCAGCAGCAGCATCGGTTCGAGTTCCACAAGGGGCCGATCTTCGCGTCGATCGTGCTCGCGGACGAGATCAACCGAGCCTCGCCGAAGACCCAGTCGGCGCTGCTCGAGGTGATGGAGGAAGGGCGCATCACCGTCGACGGCACCTCGCACGAGGTCGGCCGCCCGTTCATGGTGATCGCGACCCAGAACCCGATCGAGCAGGCGGGCACCTACAAGCTGCCCGAGGCGCAGTTGGACCGGTTCCTGATCAAGACGTCGATCGGCTACCCCGATCTCGCGGCCGCCGCCGAGGTGCTGCGCGGATCCGCCACGAAGAACCGAGCGGCCTCGCTCAAGCCGATGATCACGACCAGCGCGGTGACCGACCTCGCCGAGCTGCTGTCGACGGTGCACGTCGACGACGCGGTGCTGCATTACGTCGCGCAGCTGGCGGAGGAGACCCGGCGCGACCCGAGCACCCGCCTCGGGGTCTCGGTGCGCGGCATGGTCGCGATGATGCGCGCCGCGAAGGTGTGGGCCGCGGCCGAGGGGCGCACCTACGTGATCCCCGACGACGTCAAGGCCCTCGCGGTGCCGGTGTGGGCGCACCGCATCGTCATGGATCCCGACGCCGAGTTCTCCGGGGCGAGCGCCGAGGGCGTCATCGCCCGGGTGCTCGCCGACGTCGCCGCCCCGCAGTCCCGGGCGACCGCGGCATGACCGCCGACGCTCCCGTCGCCTCCCGGGCGGCGTTCTCCGGCACGAGGGGAGGCCGGGTGCTCGCGCGTGCGCGTTCCCTGGCGGGAGCGTCTGCAGAGCCGATCCGCCGTGCAGCAGGCCTGATCGGCCGTCGCCTGCGTATCGCCACCGCGCTCGGATGGGCCCTGGTGGCCGTCGCCGTGGTCGCGCTCACCGGGGGCCTGATCTGGGGCTGGGCCGAGCTCACCGCTGTCGGCGCTGCGTGCGTGCTGGTGCTGCTGCTGGCGATCCCGTTCGTGATCGGGCGCGCGCAGTACGCGGTGGCGATCGAGCTCGCCTCGCCCCGCGTCGTGGTCGGCGAATCGGCCGTGGGACGGGTGGTGGTGCGCGCCGCGGGCCGTCGCGGATCACCCTCCGCCTGGATCGTGCTGCCGGTCGGGCAGGCACGAGCCCAGTTCCGGGTGCCGCGGCTGGCGGCCGACGGCGAGCACGACGAGCTGTTCCAGATCCCGACCCAGCGACGGGCGGTGCTGACGCTCGGCCCGGTGACCTCGGAGCGCACGGATCCGATCGGCGTGCTGCGACGCGAGGTCGCGTGGACGGAGCCGGGCGAGCTGTACGTGCACCCGCGTACCGTGTCGCTGGACGGCGACACCACCGGTCTGCTGCGCGACCTCGAGGGGCTGCCGACCCGCGACCTCGCCGACGACGACGTCTCGTTCCACGCGTTGCGCGAGTACGTGCCCGGGGACGACCTGCGCTACGTGCACTGGAAGTCGACCGCCCGCACGCAGAAGCTCATGATCCGCCAGTTCGAGCAGACCCGGCGCTCGCAGCTCGTGATCGCCCTTTCGACCCGCGCCGACGAGTACGCCGACGACGACGAGTTCGAGCTCGCGGTCTCGATCGCCGGCTCCATCGCCGTGAGCGCGATGCGCGACGGCAAGGATGTGCGCGTCGCGGCGTCGGACCGGCTGCTGCACGCGCCGACCCCGGCTGCCCTGCTCGATCTGCTCTCCGGCGTGGAGCGCACGGCGTCGGCGGCCACGGTCGCGGAGACGGCGCGCACCGTGGCGACGAAGGCGCAGGCCGTGTCGATCGTGGCGTTCGTCGTCGGGTCGACGGTGGTCCTGCAGCAGCTGCGCCGGGCTGCCACCCGGATTCCCCCTGCGGCTCGGGCGATGGCGCTCCGCGCGACCCCCGCCGACGAGCTCTCCCGTCGTGTGGTGGGTGATCTGGTCGCGGTCGACGTGCCCGAGCTCGGCGATCTGCGTCGCGCGATGAACGCGGTGGCGGCATGAGGCCCCGGTCCTGGGCGGACCTCGCGGTCGTCGTCGCCCTGCTCGTGCTGGCACTGGCACCGCTCGCCTCGGCGTTCGAGAGCGTCGGGTTCTGGGTGGCCGCCGGGGCGGGCATCCTGCTCGGTGCCCTCATCGCGCTGCTCGGCGCCTGGCGTCGCTGGGGGGTGCTCGTGGTCGCCGTGCTCGTCGTCGCCGGCTACTTCCTGGTCGGCGGGGCCATCGCACACGGCGACCTCGCGCTGTTAGGCCTGGTCCCCACGCTCGAGGTGCTCGGCGCGCTCGCGCGCGACGCCGTACAGGTGTGGCGGCAGCTGCTGACCCTGCCCGCGCCGTTCGAGGGCTTCGGATCCCTCGTGATCGGCCCGTTCATCGCGGCGCTCATCGCCTCCACCGTGGCGTGCAGCCTGGTGCTGCGCGCCCGCCGTGTGCTCTTCGCGCTGATCCCCGTGGCGGTGCTGCTCGGCTTCGCGATCGCGTTCAGCACGTACCTCGGGTACTTCCCGGTGGCTGTGGGCGTCGCGTTCGCGCTGCTCGCCGTCGGCTGGGCGGCATGGTGCGTGCAGCGGGCTCGACGCACCAATGAGCTGCGCGTCGAGGGCGGTGAGGCTCCACACCGCGCGGGACGCGTGGCTGCGGCGGCACTGGCCGGTGCGATCGTGGTGGCCGCTGCGGCCGGCGGCGGGGCCGTGGCCGCCGTGGCCGCCCCGAACCGCGACGTGCTGCGCGACCACGTCATCCCGCCCCTCGAGCTGCACGACTACGCCTCGCCGCTGATGAGCTTCCGCAAGTGGACGCGGGACGGATCCGACTCCACCCTCTTCGAGGTCAGCGGACTCCCGGACGGGGTGCCGGTGCGCCTGGCGACGCTCGACCTGTACGACGGGATCGTGTACAAGGTCTCCGGCAGCGGCGGACCCGGATCCGGAGTGTTCAGCCGCCTCGGGCGTTCGGTCGACGACACGGCCGCGGGGAAGCACGCGCAGGTCTCGGTCACCATCGACGACCTCGGCGGAGTGTGGATGCCGACCGTCGGCTACCTCGACCGGTTCCGTGTCGGGGGCCGCGTCGACGCGGGGGCCGTGAACTACAACGCAGCGACCGGCACGGCCGTGGTCACCACGGGCCTGAGCAAGGGGTCTCGTTACACCCTCGACGTGACGGTGCCGTCCGCGCCTACCGACGCCCAGCTCGCCAAGGCGCAGATCGCGAAGATCAGCATGCCGACGCCGGCGAAGGTTCCGGATGCGCTCTCCGGCATCATCGGCGACGCGGTGCCGTCGACCGGCACCCCGATCGAGCAGATCAAGGCCCTGGAGGCGTTCTTCCGCAAGGGGTATTTCAGCCACGGCCTGGCGGGGCAGGCGGCCTCGCGCTCGGGGCACTCGCTGAACCGGGAGCAGGCGCTGGTCGGGCAGGAGCAGATGATCGGCGACGACGAGCAGTACTCCGTCGCGATGGCGCTCGCCCTCGCCCAGATGGGCGTGCCCTCCCGTGTCGTGCTCGGCTTCACACCGGCGGCGGGCAAGACCGCCGTGACCGGCAAGGACGTGCACGCCTGGGTCGAGGTGCCCTTCGACGGCGCAGGGTGGGTCGCGTTCCACCCGACGCCGCCGGAAGACCGCATTCCCACCGTGCAGGCCCCCAAGCCGCGTCAGAAGCCGCGGGCGCAGGTGGCTCAGCCTCCGCAGCAGCCGCAGGAGCCGGCGCAGCTGCCGCCCGCCCCGCCCGTCGAGGACTCGCAGAAGGGCAGCCAGCCGCTTGACCTGGCCTGGCTGTGGGCGGCGCTGCAGATCACCGGTATCTCGCTGGTGGTGCTTGTGGTGCTGTTCGGCCCGTCGATCGCCCTCGGCGTCCTGCGCGCCCGACGGCGCCGGGGCCGCGAGGGCAGCGGGGCCGTGAGCCGGGTCGACGGCGGATGGGCCGAGCTCATCGACACCGCGGGCGACGTCGGCTACGACATCCCCCGCGGCGGCACCCGGCGCGAACAGGGTGCCGCACTCGATGCACACGTGCCCGAAGCGGGGGCCGTGGCGCTCGCGCAGAGGGCGGATGCGGCCGTGTTCGGCGCCGGCGAACCGGTCGACGTCGAGGCGTCGCAGTACTGGACCGACGCCGAGCAGGCTCGTGCGCTGCTCGCGCGGGCCATGCCCTGGCATCGCCGCCTGCGCGCCCGGTTGTTCCCCGCATCGGTGCTGCGCGCGATCCGGCGTCCGAAGCTCTCACTCCCGCGCCGGCGTCGACGCTCGGAGCCGTCATGATGCGCCTGAACGGTGTGGAACTCGCCTGGGGATCGGCCTCGGACCGCGGGTTGCGTCGTCAGCGCAACGAGGACGCGCACCTCGCGAAGGCCCCGCTCTTCCTCGTCGCCGACGGCATGGGCGGCCACCAGGCCGGTGCCGAGGCGAGTGCGCGTGCGATCGCCGAGTTCGCCGGGCTCGTCGGGGCCAGGGTCGCACCCGATGCCGTGCAGGAGGCGTTCGCGCGCGCCGTGCGCAGCGTCGACGAACTGGGATCCGGATCCTTCCCTCCGGGCACCACGCTCTCCGGTGCCGTGCTCTGCGAGCAGGGCGGGGAACCGTACTGGGTCGTCCTCAATGTGGGCGACTCGCGTACGTACCGGCTGTGGAACGGCGTGCTCGCGCAGATCAGCGTCGACCACTCCTCGGTGCAGCAGCTCATCGACGAGGGCACGATCTCGCCTGCCGAGGCGGAACGTCACCCGCAGCGCAGCGTCATCACCCGGGCGCTCGGCGCCGGATCCACGGCGACGCCCGACTACTGGCTGCTGCCGGTCGCGGCGGGGGAGCGGCTCCTGGTCTGCTCGGACGGGCTGACGAAGGAGCTCGGCGCCGACGACCTCACCCGAGTGCTTCATGCGGAGTCCTCGCCGCAGGCCGCGGCCACGCGTCTCGTGCACGAGGCGCTGCTGCGCGGCGGGCGCGACAACGTCACGGTCGTGGTGGTGGACGTGGTCGAGGCGCTCGTCGCCGGGGAGGACGAGGACGACACCGCGGGGGTCACCGTTCCGCGCGCGGAGGATCGGGAAGGATCGGAAGGGGTCGCGCATGGTCAGCTATAGCCGCGGTGATTGGAATGCAGTGGTCGGTGCAGGCGCTGCGGGGCTGTTCTCGGCCGAGATGCCCGCTGAATCGGTGCGCGAGATGTGGGCGGCGCTGTCGGCCGAGCCCGGACCGGGAGCCGTGATCCAGGTGCTCGTCGGTTCCTTCGGATCGTCGCTCGGCGCGCTGCCGTCGTTCGCCGTCGCGTTCGCGGATGCGGGCGCCGAGGAGGTGCGGCTGATGGTGCGCGGCACCGCGCGCGTGCGGCTGACCCGCGCCGACGGCTCGACCGAGGAGATCGGCGGCCTCGGGGTGGCGACCTGGAGCGAGCGCACCGTCGCCGACGTCGCGACCGTCGAACTCGCCGGCGCCGGGGACGAGCCCGTGCTGTACCCCCTCGGCGACGGGGTCGCGGCCGCGGGGCGGGTGCGCTGGGAGTTCCAGCGCCTCACGGTCGAGGCCGCCGCGGGGCCGGTCCCAGGCGATGTCGGCGTCGAGGCCGCAGGCGAAGTCGTCGAGGCCGCAGGCGAGCCGGATCCGGATGACGAAGTCGTCGCGGATCCGGATCCGATCGCGGTGATCGATCCCGTTGCGCCGGTCGAGGAGTCCGAACCCGACCCCGAGTCCGAGATCGCTCCGCCGGCGCTCACGCACGAGCCGGATCCGCTCGAGGACGAGCCTGCCCCTGCTGCTGCCCCGGACGAGGCCGCTGCCCCTGCCCCGGACGAGGCCGACGACCTCCCGGCTCCCGTCGAGCAGGCTCCGGCCGAGGCGGCGGACGAGACCCTCGGCGCTGTTCTCGGTCAGACCTACGTCGCCCCGCTCGACGCGACGTTCAGCGAGACCTCCGACGAGGTGCTCGGCGACGTCGTGCGGCCGGGCGACGAGGCCGACGACTTCACCACCGGCTACGACCACCTGCTCTGGGGCGAGACGCGGGCGCAGTCCGTGGAGGCGGCCGCCGTGCGCCCCGACGCCGAGGCGGTCGCACCGGTGATGATCACCGGGATCCCTGCGACGTCCGCAGCGGTGCCGCCGGTCCCCGCCCCGCCGATCCCGCCGGCGGTGCAGCAGGGCGACCACGACGGTGAGACCGTGTCGGCCGAACAGCTGCTCGAACTCCAGCGCCGGATCGCCGGAGGCGACCCCGGTTCCGCGCCGCCCGTGCCGATGCCGTCCTTCGCCGCTCCCACCTCCACGGCCACGCTGGTGGTGTCTTCGGGGGACCGGCTCGTGCTCGACCGCGGCGCGGTCGTCGGACGCCGGCCCCGGGCGGTACGGGCGACCGGCGCGATCCCGCATCTGGTGACGGTCGACAGCCCCAACCAGGACGTGTCGCGCAGCCACGTCGAGCTGCGCGTGGAGGGATCCGACATCGTCGCGACCGACCTCAACACCACCAACGGCACTCGTCTGCTGCGGGTCGGTGCCGAGCCCGTGCGACTGCATCCCGGTGAGGCGACGCTGCTCGTGAGCGGCGACCGACTCGACCTCGGCGACGACATCGTGCTCTCCTTCGAGGGGCTCTGATGGCTCAGCGACCTCCTTCCACGCCCCCCGTCATCCCGGGCTTCGAGAGCATCCGGCTGCTCGGATCCGGCGGCTTCGCCGACGTCTTCCTCTACCAGCAGGCGCACCCGCGCCGGCCCGTCGCGGTGAAGGTGCTCCTCAAGGAGCGCATGGCCGCGTCGACCATCGCGAGCTTCACCGAAGAGGCGAACGTGATGGCGCAGTTCGCCAACCACCCGTCGATCGTCGCCGTCTACCAGGCCGGAGTCTCCGACGACGGCCGGCCGTACCTCGTCATGGAGTACTGCTCCAAGCCCAACCTGCAGATGCGGCATCGCACCGAACGGTTCGGGGAAGCCGACACCCTGCGCATCGGGATCCAGATCGCGGGGGCCATCGAGACCACGCATCGTGCCGGGATCCTGCACCGCGACATCAAGCCCGCCAACATCCTCGTCACCGAGTACGGCAAGCCCAAGCTCACCGACTTCGGCATCTCGGCTGCGGGCGGCCAGGAACTCGTCGGCATGAGCATCCCCTGGTCGCCGCCGGAGTCCCTTGCGGTGCCGCCGACGGGCACCGCCGCCAGCGACGTGTACTCACTGGCGGCGACCCTATACACGCTTCTGGTGAATCGCACGCCGTTCCAGATCGCCGGTGCATCCAACAGCGAGATCGACGTGATCGCGCGGATCCAGACGGCGCCGGTGCCGCCGCTCGGTCGCGCCGACGTCTCGGAGGACCTCGAGGCCGTACTGCGCCGAGCGATGGCCAAGCGCCCCGAAGACCGTTATGCGAGCGCGCTCGAGTTCGCTCGGGCCCTGCAGCGCGTGCAGATCGGGCTGGGCATGCAACCCACCACGATCGACGTCGTCGAGGAGGAGCTGGCCGCGACGCCGCACGAGGACGGCGAGGAGGAGACCCGGTTCCGCGGCATCATGCGGATCGACGCGCAGACCGGGACGACCGCCCCCTCCGGCGCGGCGCCGTCCCTGTCGCCCGCCGGCCCGGGACTCGTGCCTTCCGCGACGCCCGCTGCCGAGGCCGTCGGGAGCACCGAACCGCGCGTGGCTGGATCCGTCCCGTCGGCCTCCATCGGGGACGCGACCGTCGTGCGCCCGGTGGGCTCCGGGCCGCAGGTGCCATCCGTGGCGGGGCAGCACTTCGGCTACGCCGCGGGCCCTGCGCTGGGCGACCCCGGACCGTTCGCCGCCCCGCCCGCGCCCGCGATCGACGCCACGGTGGTGCGCGAGGTCGCCGAGCCGGAGGCCGAGGTGCTCCCCGCGGCGACGGCGCCGAAGCGCGGCCGTGGGCTGAGGACCGGCCTGCTCGTGGGCAGTGTGGTGCTCCTGGCGGGGATCGTCACCACGGCGCTTGTGCTGGCACCGCAGGGCGCCGGCAGTCCGAAGGCGAGTTCCTCGCCCGACCCCATCGACGCAGTCGGCGGCGACCAGCCCGTCGACGTGAAGGATCTGCAGGGAGCCGTCAGCGGAGGCAACGTCGTGTTCACCTGGAAGGATCCGGATCCGAAGACCGGCGACACGTATCGCTGGCGGCCCGTGATCTCCGGTCAGGAACCGCCGGCTTTCCAGACCGCGACCGAGCCGTCCGCCACCGTGCCGGTCGCCGCAGGCGAGCGAACCTGCATCCAGGTGCTGCTCGTGCGCGCATCGGGTGTCGCCTCGGCCGACGGAGTGCAGGGGTGCGCGCCATGACCTCCTCGATCGCGATCGTGACCGACATCCCGGCCGATCCGCAGGAACCCGCGCTGCACGTCGAATACTGCGGAGAGTGGCATCCGCTCGTCGCCGGCGCCAGCATGACGATCGGCCGCGAGGCCGACCTCGTCATCGACGACAACCCGTTCCTGCATCGGCACCTGCTGGACGTGAGGCAGGTGGAGGGCCTCTGGGTGCTCTCGAACGTGGGATCCCGGCTCGCCGTGACCGTCACCGACGGCGCCGGACGTCTGCAGTCCTGGCTCGCTCCCGGTGCCCGGTTGCCGCTCGTGTTCGGGCTGACGACGGTCGTCTTCACGGCCGGCCCGACCACCTACGAGCTCTCGGTGCACCTGGCTGAGCCCGCGTTCGCCGAGGCTGCGCCGAGCCCGCTGCACGGCATCACCACCGTCGGCGATGTCACGCTCACGCCCTCGCAGAAGCTCGTGATCCTTGCGCTCGCCGAATCGATGCTGCTGCGCGACGGCGTCGGCATGGGCGAGATCCCCACAGGCGCGAAGGCCGCGGCCCGGCTCGGCTGGAACGTCACCCGGTTCAACCGCAAGCTCGACAACGTCTGCGACAAGTTCGACCGCCTCGGGGTGCGCGGACTGCGCGGCGGCATGCGCGCATATGCGACCAATCGGCGGATCCGCCTCGTCGAGTACGCGATCGCCGCCCGCATCGTCACGCGCGCCGACCTGCCCCTGCTCGACATGAGCCAGGAGGATACGGAGTGAAGCTCAAGGTCACCCTGCACGCGGCGGGCGCGCGCACCGACCTCGCGATCACCGTGGATGCGACCGCCACCGTCGGAGACGTCGCACGGCGGCTGGTGCTGTCGGATCCGCGTGGGACCGGATCCGTGCCCCCCGCGGGCGAGGTGTCGCTGCGGATCCTGGACGCCGCGGCCCCCCAGAGTGCACGGCTGCTCGCGGCCGACACCACCATCGCCGATGCCGGGCTGCTCTCGGGCATGCACGTCGAGGCCGTGCACGCTCCGACGCAGGAGCGCTTCGCGCCGAGGGACCGCGGCCCCGCAGTTGCTCGGCTGCGCGTGCTCGCGGGCCCCGACACGGGTGCCGAGTTCGCCCTCCCCGAGGGGGCGACGGTGCTCGGGCGCGACCGCGACGTCGACGTGCGCCTCGGTGATCCGCTCGTCTCCAAGCGTCACGCGCGCATCAACGTCGCCGAGCAGATCGAGATCATCGACCTCGGATCCGCCAACGGCATCGTGGTCGAGGGGGCGCGCATCGGCCGGGTGACGGTCGGCCCTACGGACACGTTCACGGTCGGCGACTCGGTGCTGGCCGTCTCGCGGATGCAGCAGGGCGGCGCCGCCGCGACGCCGCAGGTCGACCACATCCGCTCTCCGCGCGTCGTGCCGCGTTTCACCGGGGAGAAGGTGCAGGCGCCGGCGCCGCCGCAGCTGCCGCAGCGCCAGCGCTTCCCGTACATCGCGCTGGCCGCGCCCCTCGTCATGGGGGTGGTGCTCTGGGCCGTGACCGGGCAGCTGCTCGGCGTGATCATGATGGCGATGAGCCCGCTGCTGCTCGTCGGCGCGTTCATCGACCAGTCGCTCGTGGGACGGCGCACCCTCAAGGCGCAGAAGAAGGCGTTCGCGGGGGCCATGCAACTCACCCGCGAACGGCTCGACGCGCTGCACGTGCGTGAGCGCGCTGTGCGCGAGGAGGAGCTGCCGGGGTTCGCGGCGCTGCAGCAGGATGCCCTGCGTCTCGGGCCCCTGCTCTGGACGGAGCGGAGCGAATCCGACACGTTCCTCGCCGTGCGGACCGGAATCGGATCCGATCGCTCCCGCACCGAGGTCGAATCCCCTCCGGTGCAGCAGACCCTGCCGGAGAGCCTGCGCGAACTCGACGAGCTTCGCGAGCACTACGCGACGATCACCGATGTGCCGGTACCGGTGGCGCTGCGCGAGTCGGGGTCGATCGGCGTCGCCGGATCCCTCGCCCGCGACGTCGCGCGCGCGATGCTCGCGCAGCTCGCGATCCGGCACGCGCCCACCGAGGTCGCGATCGCCGCGCTCGTGCCGCCGGCGGCGGCCCCGGAATGGCAGTGGCTGGCATGGCTGCCGCACACCAGCACGGCGCACAGTCCGCTCGGCGGCGTGCACCTCGCCGACGGTCGTGGTGCCCTCGGCGGGGTCCTCTCGCGCATCGAGGAGGCGATCGACGCTCGGATCGAGAAGGTTGCGCTGCGCGGCGCGATCGACGAGTCGAAGCAGTCCGAGCTCCCGGAGCCGCGCGTGCCGGCGCTCATCGTGTTCGTCGAGCACGGGGTGCCTGCGGACCGCGCCCGCCTCACCCGCATCGCCGAGCGCGGACCCGACGCCGGCGTGCATCTGGTGTGGTGCGCCCCGCGCGCCGAGCAGCTGCCCGCCGCGTGCCGGGCCGTGCTGCTCGTCGACGACCACGGCGCCGCGGCGACCGGGCAGGTGCGCCGGGGCACGTTCTCCACCCCGATCCTGCCGGAGCGACTCGACATCGCCGGCGCCGAGTACCTGGCCCGTCAGCTCGCCCCGGTCGTGGATGTGGGCACGCCCGATGTCGACGACTCCGACCTGCCGCGTTCGATCGGCCTGCCGGCGCTTCTGGGCGACGACGTGCTCGACGAGGCCGATGCGATCGTCGACCGATGGCGGCAGAGCGGATCCATCACCGTGCGCGATGCGCCGCCCACGCCGCGCAAACGCGAGGGCACCCTGCGCGCCGTGTTCGGTCATGCCGGATCCGAGCCCTTCTCCCTCGACCTGCGCGCAGACGGCCCGCACGCGCTCGTCGGCGGCACCACCGGCGCGGGCAAGAGCGAGTTCCTGCAGTCGTGGGTGCTCGCGATGGCCGCCGCGCACAGCCCCGATCGGCTCACCTTCCTGTTCGTCGACTACAAGGGTGGCGCCGCCTTCGCCGACTGCGTGCAGCTGCCGCACACGGTGGGCCTGGTCACCGACCTGTCACCGCACCTGGTGCGCCGGGCGCTCGAGTCGCTGCGCGCCGAGTTGCGGCACCGCGAGCACGTGCTCAATGCGGCCGGTGCGAAGGATCTCGCCACGATGGAGCGCAGCGGGGATCCGGCCTGCCCGCCGAGCCTGGTGATCGTGGTCGACGAGTTCGCGGCCCTCGTGCAGGAGGTGCCCGAGTTCGTCGACGGCGTCGTCGACGTCGCCCAGCGCGGACGCTCGCTCGGCCTGCACCTGGTGCTCGCGACGCAGCGCCCGGCCGGCGTCATCAAGGACAACCTGCGTGCCAACACCAACCTGCGCATCGCGCTGCGGATGGCCGACGCGGACGACTCGACCGACATCCTCGGCGACCGGATGGCGGCGTTCTTCGACCCGTCCGTGCCCGGTCGTGGTGCCGCGAAGATCGGACCGGGCCGGCTCATCCCCTTCCAGACCGGCTACGCGGGCGGGCACACCAGCGGCGAGCCGCCGAAACCTCGCATCGACGTGGCCGAACTCGGGTTCGGCGCGCACACCGAATGGGAGGAGGCACAGGTCGAGCAGGTCGCGGTCGACCGCGGCCCGAACGACATCACCCGCATCGTGCGCACGATCGGCGAAGGCGCGGTGCGCGCGGGCATCCCCGCGCCGCGCCGGCCATGGCTCGACGAGCTCGCCGAGGTCTATCGGTTCGATCGGCTGCCCAATCCGCGCACCGATACCACGTTGCCGCTCGGCGTGATCGACCAGCCCGGGTCGCAGGCGCAGCCGGCGTTCTTCTTCGAACCCGACGACGGCAACCTGGTGATCTTCGGCGCGGGCGGATCCGGCAAGAGCACGGCACTGCGCACGATCGCGGTGGCCGCCGCCGCGACCTCCCGCCACGGCGGTCCGACCCATGTCTACGGGCTCGACTTCGGCTCGCGAGGGCTCAGCATGCTCGCCGGGCTGCCGCATGTCGGCGCGATCATCCAGGGTGACGACGAGGAGCGGGTGGTGCGGCTGCTGCGCCTCATCCGCGACATGGTCGACGAGCGCGCGACCCGGTACGCGGCGGTGAACGCGGGATCCATCTCCGAGTACCGCACGCTTGCGCAGGCGCCCGAGGAGCCGCGGATCCTGCTGCTCGTCGACGGGATCGGAGCGTTCAAGGAGCAGTACGAGTTCGGCGCCGCGCACCTCGGGCCGTGGTTCACCGCCTTCGCGCAGATCGCCTCGGACGGCCGAGCGCTCGGCGTGCACGTCGTCGCCACCGCAGACCGGCCGAATGCGCTGCCGACGTCGATCGCGTCGACCATGCAGCAGCGCATCGTGCTGCGGCTCGCGCACGAGGACGACTACCTCATGCTCGGCGCGCCCCGTGACGTTCTGAGCCCGGTCTCGCCTCCGGGGCGCGGCATCGTCCGGGGGCTCGAGGTGCAGATCGCCGTGCTCGGCGCGAGCGGCAACATCGCGGAGCAGGCGCGCGAGATGGAGCGCCTCGGGCGCAGCCTTGGACGCGGGGCAGGACCCCGGCCCGCCCGGATCGGCAAGCTGCCGGAGCAGGTGCTGCTGGCGGATCTGCCGGTGGGATCCGCCGAGACACCCGTCATCGGCGTCGACGACGTCACCCTCGGTGCCGCCACGGTGCGCTCGAACGGACCCTTGCTGCTCGCAGGACCTCCCGGGAGCGGGCGGACCACGGCCGTCGCCACGCTCGGTGCGGCGGTGCGCAGGGCTGATCCGACGCTTCCCACCGTGCTGCTCTCCTCGCGACGCAGCGCACTCGCCGGCGCAGGCTGGAGCCGGCGGGCCGAGGGGGCGGAGGCGGTGCTTGAGCTCGCCTCGGAGCTCGTCCCTCGGGTCGAGGCGAGAGAGCGGATCGCCCTGTTCATCGAGGGGCTGCCGGAGTTCACCGGCACCGAGGCCGAATACGAACTCGACCGCCTCGTGAAGGCCGCGGCGCGTGAGGAGCTCTTCGTCGTCGGGGAGGGCGAGTCGTCCACCTGGTCTCAGGCGTACACGCTCGGGCAGCCGTTCAAAGCCTCCCGAAGGGGGCTGATCCTGGTTCCTGGCGAGATGGACGGGGACATGCTGCTCGGAACACCCCTCGGCCGGATTCGCCGCGCCGATTTCCCCGCTGGCCGGGGATTCCTCATCGCCGGTGGCCGTGCGGCAAAGGTGCAGGTGGCACATGTCTAGGGGTCTTCGGATGGGGCATGTTCTCCATCGACAGCCCCGCCGCGCCGCACCTACCTTGTGGGTATCGCAACCGCGAGAAGACGTCGGATCACCCGATCCGCAGACGAAAGGAACATGACATGGCCGTATGGGGACTCGATGTCCAGCAGGTTCGACAGCTGAGCACACAGCTCAGCCAGAAGGCGTCGGACATCGACTCGATTCTGAGCAGCCTCACCGGCGCGCTCAACAACACGCAGTGGGAAGGACCCGACGCGACGAAGTTCCGCAACGACTGGTCGGGCCAGCACACGTCCGTACTGAAGCAGGTCGCCCAGGCGTTGCGTGACGCGTCGCAGAACGCTCAGCAGAACGCCGCTCAGCAGGAGCAGGCCTCGCAGTAAGCCATCCGGATCCGGTCCGGCAACGGTCCGGATCGGCCCGCCGGGACACCTCCCCGGCGGGCCGGCACGACACAGAAGGGATCGCACCATGGCGATGTACGGTGCGGATGTTACGCAGCTGCGTACCCTGGCTCAGCAGTTCGAGCGCCAGGCGCAGCAGTTGGACGCGCATCGGATGACGGTGGGCAATGCGATCCAGATCTCGGCCTGGGCCGGGCCCGTTGCGGTGCGCTTCCGGCACCAGTGGGAGTCGCAGTACAGCCGTCAGGTCCACAGCGCCGCTGAGCGGCTGCGCGGTGCGGCCGGCGATCTGCGCCGCAACGCGGACGAGCAGGACCGCGCGAGCGCCGCCGACGCGGGGGGCTTCAGCGGCGGCGGTGGAGGAGGCCGGGGCTGGGGAGACACGTCTCGCGAGACCGATCCGTGGTACGTCGACCTGTCGAAGACGTTGCTGCCGGCGCTGGAACGGTCTTACGACTTGCTCTCGAAAGCCGACGGCGGGATGGAACTGATAGACAAAGTAGGAGAGTGGGCGCGGGGCGACAAGGTCACCGCGCTGTCTCTTGCCAAGGTCTCCAAGCTCGGGATTCTCACCTCGGGATACGAGATCGCGCACGGTTGGCCTGAGACGTGGGATGACATCCAGAGTGGAAACATCTGGCGCTTCACCAAGGCGATCTTCCGGACTGGATACACGGCGGCGAAGGCGATTCCGGTGGTCGGACTTGTCGACACCGCGGCAAACGTCGGCATCGATGTGGGCAAGGGCATCATGGACACCTTCCTCGGCCCAGGGGCGAGTGACCGAGCATTCAATGACGTGGGTCGACAGATCGACGGTGTCGGAAACGCGATCAATGATGCGGGCGCCAAGGCGGGGAAAGCTGTTGCGGACAGCATTTCGTCAGGCGTTCGTTGGCTGAAAGGACTCTTCTCATGAATCAGGCGATCGGCGCGGATGCCGGCGTCCGCGAACTCATCTTCACGCCGACCGAGATCGCTTTTCTTGCGGGGGCTGGAGGCGCCACCCGGACCCTTGTGACCGAGATCCTGAGCGGCGAACCGCTGAGCGAAGTGGTGCAGGCTTCGGTGATCGGCGGCCTCATCATCCGGCAGTGGCTGTGGCTGGACGGCGACGAGATGCGTGTTGATGGTGCCTTGAACGGCTTGGCGGACGTCATGGGGCACGCCGAACGTGTTGTCCTGTTGAGCCTTCTTGACCGCGGATCAGCTCTCAACGCGATGCTCTTCCTCAATGAACCGCTGACGGCGGTCGCTATGAGTCGTGGTGCAGGAGTGCTGGAGCTCGCCGCCATGCAGTCCCAGGAGGAAGCGACGGACTTTCTCAGAGCAATGCTGCATGGCGCGGCGACCGGGGGGCTCAAGGCCGTGACCCTGCGCGAGGTGTGCGGCGAGGTCGTGCGTGAGTTTGCGGCCACTTCAATCAACGAAGGCTGGGCTGTCGCAGCGAAGGAAGCGCCCGGGGATGCTGAGCTGGTGAGCAATGCGGACGATGCGGTCGCCCGACTGCTGGGTTTCCTCTGAACGGGCGGGGATACTCCCGGCTCCCGCGCAGAATGAGCGGAGCGATCCGCTGCCGCGTCCTACGTGGGACCGAGCGTCAGGGCGATCGCGACCCGTTCGGCGCTGCGCGCGAACCGGCGGATGTCGTCGATATCGCCGCGCTATCGCAGTGGGATCGGTGTCGGGCGGAAAGTTCGAGTGCCGCGAACTGGGGAATGTTCCCCATCGCACCGCAGCCGCGGTCCTCGCGAGAATGACGGCACTCGGGAAGGAACCTCCGGGTACACGCGTCGAAGGCCGCATGGTCTTCGAACCGCATCGCCCGGCTCCGCAAGCAACCGAGAGCAGCGTCTGAACAAGAAGATGCTCGAGCGCGAGCCGCGGATCGGCTCGCGTGCTGAGAGGAGACCCCGATGACCTACAACAGACCGCCCGCGCCTCCGCTCGACCAGCCGTACTACGGGATCCCGTTCCTCGAGGCGCAGAAGCGCCTCGTGCAGAAGGCGTTCGTGTACACCGGGCGGGCGAGCCCGTCGGAGTACTGGTTCGGGGCGCTGGGGATCTTCCTGGCGATCATCGCGGGCGAGATCGTCTTCGCGCTGCTGACGTCCCTTCTGACGTGGATCGGGTATCAGACCAACTCGTACGGCCTCATGGCGCTGGTCACCGGGCTGCTCGGGCTCTGCCTGTGGATCCTGATCATCGCGCTGGCACTCGCCCAGATCTCGCTGGCGGTGCGGCGTCTGCACGACGCCGGCGATCCGGGCACCTACTACCTGTTCAGCCTGATCCCCTTCGTCGGGGGGATCATTCTGCTGGTCTTCGTCCTGAAAGCGCCGAGTCCGCTCGGCCAGCGGTACGACCTTCCCCCGGGGATGACCCGCGGTTACCTGTTCATCCCGAAGAGCACAGCATCGGTGGCTGGGCAGAGCTTCGGCGTGCCGTCGCCGCAGGGATACTCGGCGACACCGGAGTACGCGGCACCGGCGGTGCCGTCTCAGGGCTTCGCGCCGAGCAGCGGATACACGGCGCCCGTCGTTCCGGCGCCTGCACAGGCGGTCCCTCCGATTCCGATGCCGTCCAGTGCGACAGCCGCCGTCGTTCCGGCGGTCCCTCCGGTTCCGGTTCCACCCGTTCCGGAACCGGGGGCGCTGGTTGTTCCTCCCGTCCCGGCGGCTTCCGCGCAGCTGGTCCCGCCGGTGCCCGCCGCGCCGAGCGTGGCACCGGCGAACCCCGCGAATGCCGCAATTTCGATGCCCGCAGGCCCGATCCAGGCTGTGCCGGGGCTCGCCCCGAGCGTTCCTCCGGTGCCCGTCCCGGCTGCTGCATCCGCGGTGGCCCAGGCGGCTCCGGTCGACGATGACGACCTCGATGCGACCCGGATCACGGCATATCCGACGGGATCGTGGCGGATCGTGCTGGCCGATGGTCGTCAGATCCCACTCGGATCCTCAGCACGACTGGGGCGCGACCCGGGCGCCGATCCGTCCGATCCTTCTGCCCTGCTCATCCCGGTGGACGATCCGGCGAAGTCGATCTCGAAGACGCATGTCTCGGTGACTGTCGTCGATGGCGGAATCCTGATCACCGACCTGCACTCCACGAATGGCACGGTCGTCCGTGCCGCGGACGGCTCGCAGACGGCGCTCGCACCGGGCGCGGCTTACCGGGTCGCGTCGGATGCCGATGTTCGCATCGGCGAATACCCGATCCAACTACGACACGAGGGTGCCTGATGGCAAAGCAGCACAAGCTCGCGAACGCGCGGATCGAGATCGACACCGCGCTGCCGGTCGAGCAGGTCATCCGGATCGCGCGCCAGGCCGTCGGCATTCAGAAGAGCCTGCGGATCACGGGGGAGGCGCCCGACGGGATTCGCGTATCGGTGGGATCGCTTCTGCACTTCACGGTGACCGCCGAGGCGGTCGGGGGCCGCACACGGTCGGTCAGCAACATCGAGCAGTACCGCACGACGCAGACCACCCTGTATTTCGTGATCCCCGTCGGACCGAAGTCGATGGAAGGAATCGGCGTGTATCGCCGGTTCATGGCCGCCTTCGGACAGGCGATGCAGGCAGCGGACCCGACGGCGCAGATCCAGATGATCGAGCGCGAGGACCGAGCGCCCTCCGTCTCGGCGCCGTCCGCCTCCACGCCGACGACGCCTGCGTCCGCGCAGTCCGTGGTTCCCGTTCCGCTCCCGTCCGTTCCCATGCCTCCCGCCTCCCCATCCGCGAACGGCGCGTCGGCGCCGTCAGTGCCCCTGCCGGAGCCGACGGCACCGGTGGTGTCCGCGACCCCTGAGGCGATCCCTCTCCTTCCCGCGCCGACCGGCGCGACCCCTCCGGTCCCTCCGGTCCCCGAACGGTCCGCGCCGGCTGCGCAGGCCGCCGGTGCGGGTGTCTCCGGTAACGGCGTGAGCACCGGGAGGACGGGCAGCGAGTCGAGCGGCCGGATCGCCCAGATCGTCGGCGGCATCATCCTTGTCGCGGGGTTCATCTTCTGGCGGGTGACCCCGGTAGACGTCGTCGTCGGCCCGATCCTGGTGATGGTGCTCGGCGCGATCATCGCGGGAGTGGGCTTCCTCATGGTGCGCAGCGCGAACTCGGCCGCGGCGGACGACCTCGCGGCGAAGCTGCGCCGTGAGCGCGCGCTGAACGGCGCTGAGGGACCGACGGCGGTCCAGCCTGCTGTTGACCCGGTCCAGCCCGGACTGGTGCCCCCGGCCGTCACCCCGCTGCCGAGTGGTGCCTCCTCGTCACCGGTGCAGGAGGCATCTCCGATGCCTGCGCCGACCGGAGCCCCCGTCGCCTTTTCCGTCGGCTCGATCCCGCCTGTCCCGTTGCCACCGGCCGCGGCCGTGGCCGCGCTGTCCGCAGAACCGCAGCCGCTCCCGTCGGCGCTGCAGCCGGTCGCGCCCGCCGTGCAGCCGGTCGTCCAACCGCCCGCGTCGGCCACCCACGCGACAGCACCGATCGCGTCGATCCCCGGCTTCGTCTCTCCGGTCCCGACGCCGGATGCATGGTCGGAGCCTGTACGTGGCGCGTCCGCCGTGGCCGATGACGACGATCTGGAAGTCACCAGGGTCTCTCCGTCGGCAGCCCGCGCGGGCTGGCAGCTCGTTCTGCCCGACGGACGAACGCTGTCGGTCGAGTCCGCTCTGCGCTTCGGTAGGGATCCGATCGGGGACCCGGCGAGTCCCGGTGCGGTCCTGGTTCCGATTCAGGATCCGGCGAAGTCGATCTCCAAGACCCACGCGCAGGTCGAGGTCAGCTCGGGCGAGCTGATCGTGACCGATCTGCATTCGACCAACGGCACCGTGATCGTTGCGGATGGAACCTCTGCGCGGGTCCAGCCCGGTCAGCCGCGCGCTGTCGCCGCTGACGCCGAGCTGCGCCTCGGCGACTATCCGATCCAGGTGCGCAGCACGACGGGTACGCGAGCTCCATGAACATCCCGATGGCTGTGGCGCTCCCCGCAACCCGCCCAGTACGCCGCCTATCACGGTGGCTGAGGAGTTCGCGATGCCGATGAGCCGAGAGGCCGCGTGGGCGGCGCTGCACGACGCTGCCACGCCGGCAGCGAGTCTCGCCGAGATCGCCCGGCAGCACCCGGAGTTCGCCGATGCGATCGCCCGCCATCCGAACAGCTACGACGAGTTGCGGGGGTGGCTCGCGGCCTACGCCGCGGCCGAGGCGGCGCAGCGACCCATGGGCGGGGCCGCGCAGGACTCTGCGACCGCAGCTCCGCATGAGCTTGTGACCGATCCTGCACCGACCGTGGCGGACAGGGCGACCACGCCTGCCGCGCCGTCGGCTCCGCGGTCCCCTGGATCATCGCGTTCGCCGTTCGCCCGCAGACACGTGCTGTTCGCGGCGATCGCCGCAGCGGTGCTCGTGATCGGCGGCGGCACGTGGGCGGCTATCGCCCTCACCGCGTCTGCGGCACCATCGACCGGGTCCGCCGCGCCGGCGACCACGGCAACGACAGAGCCTTCGCCGGAGCCGCTGGTCTGCCCGACGATGAACCCGATCCGACCCGACGGATCGCAGGGAGCGACGGCCTCGCCCGTCGAGACTGTGATCGGACCGGATGCGACACGAGCGGATCTGATCGCGGCGTTGACGCCGCTCACGAAGCAGGGGGCGGGCGTAGCGACGAAGATCGCGGCGTTGCCGGCCGGAATCACCAAAGGCGTCGACGCGCTGCGGGCCGTGATGTTCACGGATCCCGCGTCCGTCCAGACACTGCAGAAACTCGATGGGCGGCTCAGTGGCGAATGCGGAGGGCATCTGGTTGCGGACATCGGCGCTCTGGTCGACCAGGTGCCGACCAAGACCGGGGATCGCGTCACCCACACCGACGAGACCTTCGGGCTGTGCAG
This sequence comes from Microbacterium xylanilyticum, assembly GCF_054654695.1. Classification (NCBI taxonomy): domain Bacteria; kingdom Bacillati; phylum Actinomycetota; class Actinomycetes; order Micrococcales; family Microbacteriaceae; genus Microbacterium; species Microbacterium xylanilyticum. Next base: position 3,637,333 of record NZ_BAAIEN010000002.1, on the reverse strand, counting down.
CGGATGGAACCAGGGGGACCGAAGTCTTGGATGGACCGGATCCGCACAGGTCTTCTCCTGCCAGACCGGTCTGCTGGCGCTGGACTACGCGAAGCACACACTGTCGAGCTACCTCATCGTGACGAGCGGTGACGCGAAGGACGAGTCGAGTCCCGCCCCGACCCTCACTGGTTCCCGGGTGGTGTGGACGCAGACGACGAAGAAGGAGCAGAGCGGCCTCACTCAGCCGCTGTTCACGGGGACGTTGTACTCGTGGGATCCCGCGACGGCCACACCGCAGTCGGCAGCGGTCTTCACCGACCTGCCGGCGCCGGCGACTCCGGAGTTCTTCGTCACTGCGGCTGGCGACGGGTTCGCGGCACTCGGTGACCGGGGGGACTCGAGCTACTACGGCAACAGTCGGACGGCGCCTCGTGTCCTCTACGACGTGCGCGGGAGTGCGCCGAAGAAGCTCGACCTCGCACTGCCCGATTATCACGGGCAGCAGATCGGATGGGGGCAGTGGGCGGTCGACGGAGCGCTCGTGCCGCTCTGGCAGACGACCGGCGGCGCGATGGTCTATCTCGACTCCGCATCCGAGAAAATCCGCCTGGGTGGCCAGGCCGACTCGCTCAGCGGCAAGATCGACGATGGCGGATGCCAGCGCGTTGCCGCCGCCCGAGATCCCTCGGAATCCGGAAGGCTGAACCTGGGCGACATGCGCAGCGAGAAGTACGAGGCGCTCGTGAACTCGTCAACCGGGCTCGTCGGCGCACAGTTCGCCTGGCAGCACGCGCAATTCGACGAGGCGATCGGCGTCGGATCGGCGGGGCTCCTCGCCAAGACGGATCAGGGCACCAGCCTCGTCGGATTCGACGGCACCGCGCGGTGGTCCATCCCGACGACGGTGGCCACGATGCACACCCGTCTGCTCGGCCGGATCCTGATGACCAACGCGTCGAACAAGGCAGTCGTGGTCGACGAGTCGAGCGGCAAGGAGATCACGGATCCGAAGGACGAGGTGGCCGCGCTCATGCGCGCTGTCGCCGCGGAGACGCCCGACGAGCCCGGATCCGGGAAGTTCGCCGTGGTGCAGGCGGGGGACGAAGTCGTGTTCACCGCGCAGTCAGAGACCGACGGTCAGGTCGCACTGGTCCTTCAGCGCGCATCCCAGTGTCCTGCGGTCACGGTGCCCGGCACCGCCGTGCCGCTCGATCAGCTGCTCCCGGTGACGCCGTGATGAACAAGAAGAAGGAACCATGCCTCTGACCCGCACCGCGCTTGTCTGGACTCTTTCCGCCGTTGCTGCGGCAGCACTCCTGGTCACGGGCGGAGCGGTGTGGGCGATCACAGCTGCACATCCGACGGGCGGCACCACATCTGACGGGCCAGTACCGGACCCCTCGGCGACGAGCGTCCCCGCGCTGTACACCGGCGACGAGTTGGAGTGGTTGTTGCTGCCGGACGACCAGCTTCAGTCGCTGCTGGGCGCGACGGACATCCAGTCCAACGGTGCGTCCTACCTGTCGTCGGGCGAGTCGGAGGGCGTGCACACCGCTCCGGAGGAGTGCTTTCCGCTCGTGATGGAGGACGCCTCGGGGATCATCGGCGTGCGGGGCGAGCGCTGGACGCAGGGGAGCGGCGTGGGCCACCTGACCGTTCGCCAGTTCGCCTCGGCAGCGCAGGCGCAGAGTTGGGCTGCATCGTCCTCGAGCGTCCTCGATCGTTGCGCCTCGTTCGCCGTGCTGTCGTACGACGGTGCCACTATCACCACCGATACGCTTTCCAAGGTGACCAAAGCCTCCGGCGCCGACACCGAGGTCGTCGTCTACGACCACGACGTCACACCGCAGGATCAGTACAACGCGAACGCGCTGGACGCGATCGTCGTGCACGGCAACCTCGTGATGACCCTGTCCACGCCTCCGGCCGACGATCTCGAGCCGAAGAAGCTGGCAGATGCCCTGATGGCGCAGGCCGGGTCCGCCCGCCGCCGGCTGGTTCAGGAACTGGGCTGATCCGACTGACGATCAGGGGTTGTGCCCTGCGCGCCATTGGCGCACGGGCTACTTCGCCCTCCGTGTCCACTGGCCGTTGCTCAGCGTGTGCCGGAACCACCCGGTCGCTGCAGCGACATCGGCGGGGCTCATTTCGTCGTCGTAGATCGGCACTTCGTGGGTGATGATGTCGTGCCCGTCGAGCTGGACGGGGTCCTGCTCGTCGTTGATGAAGAGCCCCTGCGCCCCGGATGCCGTGGCGAAGGATCCTCCGAAGATCGGGTCTCCGATCCTCTTCGGTTCCGGCCCGCTCACGTCCAGTGCGATCACCGCATCCAGGATCGAGGCACGCCCTGCGCAGCATTGCGCCTTGGGCGTTCCGCTGCACTGGATCACCAGGACGGCGTCATCGACACCGTCGCCAGTCAGGTCGACGCCTCCGACCAGCCGGGCGCCGAGGATGCTGGCACCTCCACTTCCATCGCCGGGCGGGAATGCCTCTCCGCTGCCGTCCTGCAGTTGGATCGGCAGGGACTGGTTCCAGCCCACGTCCTTTCCCGAGCCGCAGGATCCGGCCGGGATCAGCAGCTGCTTCGCGTAGTCGGACGTGATGCTCACGCCCGACTTCGGTGCCGGGGTGACGGGCGCCGGGATCGGGCTTGCGGACGAAACCGGGTCGCCCCAGGGATACTGCACCTTCGTGGAATCGGTGAGCTCGAAGCCGCGCACCAGGCTGCTGTCGGGGCCGTCGGGGTTCTGCAGCGGGGCGCCTGCGCCGACCATGGTGAGCGTTGCTCCGCCACGGGTGGCGATCGTGTAGTTGCTGATCCCGGCGGCGAGGATCCGGAAGTTCGTGCCTTGAGGGATGATGTTGCGCACGGTCGCGCCGGTGTCGCCGAGGCGGATCCCGCGCAGGTTCGGGAGCTTCGCGCCCGCGGCACTCAGATCATCGGATCCCGCTGACCAGTCCTGATCCGTCCCGAGGAGGATCGAGACGATCCGTCCCTGGAACCATCGGACGCGCAGGTCGGGCACACCGGGCAGCGGCTGCATGGTCGGCAATGGCTGTCCGGTGCCGGTCTGCACTGCCCCGGAGGGCGCGGAATCGTCTGCCGCGACGGATCCGGGCAGTGCCGCGAGCATCTCCTTCGTCGTCATTCCCAGACGGAGCGGCCCGACACCCGCAAAGGTGATGTCCCAGTCGGCCAATGACGCGGCGGTGCTGATGCCGGTGCAACGGCACAGCACGATCCGCTTGATGGTGCCGCTGCCGTACACCGCATAGCCGTAGGGGCTGCCCGTCGAGACCGCGTACACCTCGTAGGATCCCAGGTCGTCCTTGCCCTTCGCGACGGGGGCGCCGTAGATCTCCACGGCCCTGTCGACCGCTCCGCCGACGGCCAGCCCGTCCAGCGTGGGGGTATCGGCAGCGGGGCGGATCGCGTACACGAGCCCGCCGCGGAACTCGACCGTGCCCCAGCCGCAGTCGACGTACACGATCTCGACGCCGTCAACGGTCTTCTTGCCGGTGACCTTGTACGAACCGCTTCGGGCACGCACCTCGTCCTCGGTCATGCCCAGCCGGACGTCGTGGAAGCCGTCCGCAGAGATGGTCTTCGCGGTGTCGGTGCCTTTCACGGCGGCGGTGATGCGCGAGCTCAGCTGGTCGACGCTGCTGGCGGGCAGGTAGCTGCCGCCGCCGACCTTGCCGATGCAATCGAGTTGCTGCTTGGCCTGCTCGTCCTTGTCGACGCCGAAACCGACGGCATGGATGGTGAGCGCGTCGTTCGCCCCGTGCAGTTCGGACGCGACCTCGCATGCGGGCGGCGGGGAGCAGGTGTCCACGCCGTCGGAGACCAGCACGATCGTACCGGCGGCGTGCTCCGGCAGCATCCGGGCGGCCGTACGCAGCGCCGGGCCGATCGGGGTGTATCCCGATGGCTTCACCGCCTTGATGCTGCCGCCCAGTGCCTTGCGATCGAGCGTACCCAGCGGGGTGACGGTCTTGACGTCGGTGCACCCCGCGGCCTGCTCGGCGTCGCTGTTGCCCGTGCCGGTGCCGAAAACGAGCAGTGCCACCTGGGAGTCGTCGGGAAGATCTTCGACCACCTTGAGCAGCGCGTCGCGCGCGTCGTCCATCCGCGTGCGACCCGGTCTGGTCTCGCGGACCATGGATCCCGAAGCGTCCAGGATCAGCACCACCGGTGCTTGCCCGCCGCCCTTCGCGGCCACGGGTGCCTCGCTTGCGCCCGAGGTCGACCCCGCTCCAGGACTGGAGCTCACTCCGCCAGAACCGGTCGCGGCCGACCCACCGGACGTCGACGAGCCGGACCGGGACCCGGAGCCGGCGACCGGATCCGCTGCGCGATCCGCGGAATCGGCCGTGCTGTGCGTCGCGTCGGGTGCGCGGTTCGCCTGGATCACCGCAGCCGTGGTGGTGATCCCCGCGGTGACGAGGAGGAGGGCGGCGACGCCGGCGAGGACCGGGACGAGCAGCCGTCGACGGGGCGCGTCGCGGGCGGTCAGGGTCCGCGCGGGAGCGTCGGTGGACGCGAGGCTTCCGGGGACCGTCGACGGCCGCGGTGCGTCCCCGACCGCGGATCCGGCGACCGGGGGAGCGGCCTCGAGGAGTGCGGCCTGCTCGCGTTGCCGAGCGAGTGCATCCGAGTACTGTTCGACCCAGGTGACGAGCTCCGGGTAGGCGTTCGGGTGTGCGGCCGCAGTCGGCCCGAGTTGAGGGAACGCCTGCGTGATGTGCGCGAGCGTGGTCGGATCGGTTCCGGGATACGCCAGAGCCCGGCGTGCAGCTTCGAGATCGTCCAGCATGCGGCCCTCCTCCGCTCATCCTTCTCGGCCACGGTGCTTTGCGCGATGGGGGATATTGCCCATCGCGCGGGGTGCGCGGGTGCGGTGAGATCGGGGTCAGAACGACCCCGGGCCAGCAACCGGGAGAGGCGGAGAGATCTGACATGACCACGATCGACGACGCGGCTCGTGAGGCAGCGGACCCGACGACGCCACCGGCGCGGCTGGCCGAACTGCTGAGCACACGGCCCGACCTCGGTGCGATGATCGCGTTGCACCCGCAGGCGTATCCGGAGATGCTCGCGTGGATCGGGCAGCACGGAGAGCCCGCCGCTCGTGCTGCGGTGCTGACCAGGCTGGCCCCGCCGGCCCAGCCGCAGGCGGTGCCTGCGGCGTCTCCCACAGCACAGGCAGCACCGAATCTGCCGGCCGTTCTGGCGGGCGGGGGCGCTTCGGCTGCGCCAGCCCCTGTGATTCCTGCGGCGGGCGACCCGGCGACGTCGAGCGCCGCACCTGCGCGCCGCAAGCTCCGCCGCCCGGCGATCATCGGCATCATCGCCGGTGTGGCCGTCCTTGCCCTTGCCGGCGGGGCGTTCGCGGTTGTGAAGACCCTCACTGGGGGAGCGCCCTCGCCGGAAGCGGCGGCGCAGAAGCTCGTCGACGGAGCGCTCGGCGGCGACCTGCTCTCGCTCGCCACCGCGTTCGCACCGAGCGAGACCCAGTACCTGCGCCCGATGCTGGATGAAGCGGCGAAGATCCCGGGTACCCAAAAGGACGCGCCCGGAGCAGCGGACGCCGTCACCCGGATGCGCGATGCGGCGAAGATCACCGTCAAGGACTTCACCTTCGTGAGCGAGCGCATCGCCGACGGAGTTTCCGTGGTCGAACTGCAGAGCGGCACGGTGCGGATCGACGGCGACCCGAAGGCGTTCGCATCCGCGTTCGTTGACTTCGAGGTCGCTATCGAGCCGACGTCCGCTCGCGGATCCTCCGCCTCGGAGATCGAGCAGCAGAAGGCGGAGATCTCCAACCAGCTGCGCACGACCTTTCCGATCACCTGGGAGGCCAAGGACTTCGTGCAGAAGCAGAAGGCCGATGGCGGGTTCAACCCGCTCCGTGTGGTGGCTGTCGATGAGGGCGGATGGTATGTGAGCCCGCTGCTGACCGCGACGGACTTCTACAACCGCACTTTTCGCAGCCGCTCCGCGTTCGGCGGATCCCCGGACAGTATCCCCGCTCTGGGTGATCGAATCGTTGAGGCGGCTCATTTCGACACCCCCGAGGCTGCGCTCAAGGGGATCGCCGACGGTGTGAAGGCGATGGACGAGCAGGGGGATTGGAAGCCGCTCGCACAGGCGCTCCCGCTGCCCGAGCGCCGGCTGCTCTCCGTCTACGGGCCACAGATCACCAACGGCTGGGAGCAGTCCGCATTGCAGCGCAATGCGCACGCGACGATCACGACAGACGTCGACCGCACCGAGGCTGACGGATCCACGATCCTCATCCCCCGGAGGATCACCGCGACGTTCGCGTCGAACGACAACTCCCAGACGCTCATGATCACGAAGGACTGCGTCTCGGTGACGTGGTCGGGCGGCAACCCGTTCTGCCTCTCGAGCGTGCCGACCCTCGCCAAGCTCGACATCACCGAGTTCCATGTCGTCGCCACGCAGGAGAACGGAGGCTGGCTTGTCAACCCGCTCGCGACGATCTCGCAGCAGGGCGTCCTGTCGATCCGCGCCTACGCGAAGTACGCGGCGGACGGGCGGCTCGACGACCTCTTCGGAGGGAGCGGCGGTGAGTGACGCGGCAGGCGCGGAAGCTCAGCGCGCCGATTGGTATCCGGATCCCCTGGATGCGGGGTCGATCCGCTACTGGGACGGCGCCAGCTGGACGTCGCACACGGCGCCGAGACCGCAGCAGGTCTCCGCGGCAGCGACCCCATTGTTCGAAGAGGTTCTCTCACCCGCAGCGGCATCATCGTCACCGGCCGCGGGCGACGTGTCCGAGCCGCGACGCCCACGCAAGGGTCTCATCGCCCTCATCGTCGTGACCGGCTGTCTGCTGCTGGCGATCGGGGGTGGCCTCATCGCAGCGAAGGTGCTCGACTCCGGGCCGCGGTCAGCCGTCGCCGCCGTGAAGACCTACCTCGATGCGGTGGCCTCAGGGGATGCGAGCACCGCGAATCAGCTGGCCGATCCGGGGGTGCCGGAGGCGTCTCGGAAGCTGCTCACGGATGAGGTCCTGGGCGCCGCGGACGCGCGCATCTCCGTCGGCGACGTGACCCTGATCCGTCAAGACGATTCGAGCGCCACCGTCGACGCCGTGCTCTCGCTCGACGGGAAGGGATCCACCCACCGCTTCACGCTGCGCAAAGAGTCGAACGATCTGCTCGTGCTCGACAACTGGGCGTTGCGCGACGGCCTCGCCCTGCCGGTCCAGACCACGATCGCCGGTCCGGGCACCATCACCGTGGGGTCGCAGCAGGTCTCCGTGGGCAAGCAGTGGATCTATCCGGGCGTGTACACCTTTCACGTCACGAAGAGCGCCTACTTCGAGGAGCGCAGCGAGAAGATCACTGTGGTCCCCGAACGCGGTCAGACCTTGGACGTGACGTTCGACCTCACGCCCACGTCCGCCCTCGTGGACAAGGTGCTTGCCGCCGTGAAGGACCGCGTCTCGGCGTGCGCAGGCGTTCCGACGAACATGGATGACATGTGCCCGGCCGCCGTGCGCAACACCGACCTCGCCGCGCTCTCCGTGGCGACCCAGCCGAGCGGACTGGCTTCGCTGTCGGCGGATCGATTCGAGAGCGAGCAGGCGGAGATCGTCACGCAGTCGAACTCCCACGCGTCGTACACGCCGCCACCGCGGCGCACAGCGTTCACGCTCAGCGGCGAGATCTCGTGGCAGGGCGGGGAGCCCGAGATCAGTTTCGACTCGCAATGAGCGTCTGAGGGCGACGAGCGTCGGGGGACGCACAGGGTGCCGAGGCGGCGAGATCGCTTCGGCACCCTGCTTTGCACGGCCCGCGCCCGACGCGGTCCACCTGACCCGGTCCGCCCGGCGCCGTGGGGGAAGCGGCCGAGCGTCATCGACGCCGCGGCGCCAACGACGGTGCGCGTGCGGGATCCACTCGGCTCCGCCAGGCAAGCCCTTCGCGTGGTCGCCGCCGTTGCCTCTTGTCCACCGGCGGCCGATCCGCTAAACTTGAGTCGAATCAACTCAACTTTGAAGGGCGGACCGGATCCGACTCTTCCGCATCACACGCAAGGAGACTTCAGGAGGACGAATGGCCACCCCTCAGACGGCACAGCAGGACGAGCAGCAATCGGCGCTCGAGCAGTTCGGCATCAATCTCACGGACCGCGCCCGGCAGGGCAAGCTCGACCCGGTGATCGGACGCGACACGGAGATCCGTCGCGTGAGCCAGGTGCTCACCCGCCGCACCAAGAACAACCCGGTGCTCATCGGCGAGCCGGGCGTCGGCAAGACCGCCGTCGTCGAGGGGCTGGCTCAGCGGATCGTCGCGGGGGACGTGGCCGAGTCGCTGAAGGACAAGGAGCTCGTCGCCCTGGACATCTCCGCACTCGTGGCCGGCGCCATGTACCGCGGCCAGTTCGAGGAGCGCCTGAAGAGCGTGCTCAAGGAGATCACCGAGTCGGACGGCCGCATCATCACCTTCATCGACGAGCTGCACGTGCTCATGGGCGCGGGTGGGGGCGAAGGATCCGTCGCCGCCTCCAACATGCTCAAGCCCATGCTGGCCCGCGGCGAGCTGCGCCTCATCGGCGCCACCACGCTCAACGAGTATCGCGAGTTCATCGAGAAGGACGCCGCCCTCGAGCGCCGCTTCCAGCAGGTCTACGTCGGCGAGCCGTCCGTCGAGGACACCATCGCCATCCTGCGCGGCCTGAAGGGCCGCTACGAGGCGCACCACGGGGTGACCATCTCCGACAACGCGCTGGTCGCGGCGGCGGCGCTCTCGAACCGCTACATCCCCAGCCGTCAGCTGCCGGACAAGGCGATCGACCTGATCGACGAGTCGATGTCGCGGCTCAAGATGGAGATCGACTCCAGCCCGGTCGAGGTCGACCAGCTCAAGCGCCAGGTCGACCGCATGAAGATCGAAGAGCTCGCCCTGAAGAAGGAGAAGGATCCGGCGTCGAAGGAGCGTCTCGGGCACCTGCGCGAGCAGCTCGCCGACATGGAGAAGGAGCTCGCCGACCTCGAGGCCCGCTGGGCCCGCGAGCGGCAGGGGCTGAACCGCGTCGGCGAGCTCAAGAAGCAGCTCGACGACGCCATCACGCAGCGCGACCTGGCCATGCGCCAGGCCGACTACGCGCGCGCCTCCAAGCTGGAGTACGAGACCATCAAGCGCCTGGAGCGCGACATCGCCGAAGCCGAGCAGGCCGAGGCCACCGTCGACGCCCAGCAGGGCCGGATGGTCAACGAGCAGGTCACCGACGAGGACATCGCCGCCGTCATCGCCGCCTGGACCGGGATCCCCGTGGGCCGGCTCATGCAGGGCGAGACCGAGAAGCTGCTGCACCTGGAGAGCGAGCTCGGCAAGCGCCTGATCGGCCAGAAGGACGCCGTGCGCGCCGTCTCCGACGCCGTCCGCCGGTCCCGGGCCGGAATCAGCGACCCGGGTCGCCCCACCGGCTCGTTCCTCTTCCTCGGCCCCACCGGCGTCGGCAAGACCGAGCTCGCCAAGGCGCTCGCGGAGTTCCTCTTCGACGACGAGCACGCCATGGTGCGCATCGACATGTCGGAGTACGGCGAGAAGCACACCGTCTCGCGCCTCGTCGGCGCCCCTCCGGGGTACATCGGCTACGAGCAGGGCGGTCAGCTCACCGAGGCGGTGCGCCGGCGCCCGTACAGCGTCGTGCTGCTCGACGAGATCGAGAAGGCGCACCCCGAGGTGTTCGACGTGCTGCTGCAGGTGCTCGACGACGGCCGCCTGACCGACGGCCAGGGTCGCACCGTCGACTTCTCGAACGTGATCCTCATCCTCACCAGCAACATCGGATCCCCGATCCTCATCGACCCGGTGATGTCGCCCGAGGACAAGCGCGAGGCGGTGATGGCGCTCGTGCGGCAGTCCTTCCGCCCGGAGTTCCTGAACCGGCTCGACGACATCGTGATGTTCGCGGCCCTCACCGAGGACGATCTGGCGCAGATCGTGGAGCTCGCGGTGGACCAGTTGCAGCGCCGCCTGCACGATCGCCGGCTCACGCTCGGCGTCACCCCGGATGCGCGGTCGTGGCTCGCCGAGCGCGGCTACGACCCGGTGTTCGGCGCGCGGCCCCTGCGCCGCCTCATCCAGACCGAGGTGCAGAACAAGCTCGCCACCGCGCTGCTCAGCGGCCGCGTGCGCGACGGCGACATCGTGCGGGTGGACGTCGCGGCGGACGGATCCGGGCTCGTGCTCACCAGCGAGGGGCCCGCGGATCCGGTGGCGCCGCCGGCGGATCCTGACGAGGTGATCGAGGCCGAGCTGCTGGACGACTGACGTCGGCATCGGTTCCTGAGCGAGCGCAGCGAGACGAAGGACGAAAGGGGCCCGGATATCCCTGATCCGGGCCCCTTTCGCGTGTTCCGGCGCCGAGGCGATCCGCGCAACAATATCCGGATAATGGAAATCACGATCCGAGATTCGGAAAAAGTTCTTGACTCGCGCGGGGGTGCCGCCGTAGCCTGAGGGAGTCTCCAGAGCCGGAGACGCACCTGGACCCACAGCAGTCCGTCCCGCACGTCGCGACGGACGGAGCGCCCGCGCCGTATCGCCGCACAGGCGCTGCATGCCGGCCGGCGCTCGGCTCACCCGGTGCGCTGCCCCACGACGAAGAGGTCGAAGTGACTACCAAGCAGAAGAAGGAGGTCGCCCGTCCCGAGGACGAGCGACTGCCGATCGGCGCGACCATCGGCTACGGCATCCAGCACGTGCTGACGATGTACGGCGGGATCATCGCTCCGCCGCTCATCATCGGGCAGATCGCCGGCCTCAAGCCCGGCGAGATCGGCGTGCTCATCGCCGCCTGCCTGTTCATGGGCGGTCTGGCCACGATCCTGCAGACCGTGGGCGTCCCGTTCTTCGGATCCCAGCTCCCCCTCGTGCAGGGCGTCTCGTTCGCCGGCGTGGCGACCATGGGCGCCATCGTCACGAACGGCGGCGGGCTGCCGGCGGTGTTCGGATCCGTGATCGCGGCGTCGGTGATCGGCCTGCTGATCGCCCCGGTGTTCGCCACCGTGATCCGGTTCTTCCCGCCGGTCGTGACGGGAACCGTGATCACCACGATCGGACTCAGCCTGCTGCCCGTGGCCGCGGGCTGGATCGTCGGCACCGGCGAGGGCGGGGCCGCGAAGGGTGCGCCCGCCGACAACCTCCTGCTCGCCGGCATCACTCTCGTGATCGTGCTGATCCTCAGCAAGATCCCCGTGGGCGCGATCTCGCGCCTCGCGATCCTGCTGTCGATCGCGCTCGGCACCATCGTCGCGGTCTTCATGGGCAAGGCCGACTTCAGCAAGGTCGGCAACGGCCCGATCTTCGCCCTTCCGCAGATCTTCGGGTTCGGCCTGCCGACGTTCGAGATCGCCGGCATCATCTCGATGTTCATCGTCATCCTGGTGACGCTGACCGAGACCACCGCCGACATCCTCGCCGTGAGCGAGATCGTGGGCACGAAGGTCGACTCCAAGCGCATCGCCGCGGGCCTCCGCGCCGACATGCTCTCCAGCGCCGTGGCGCCGGTGTTCGGCACGTTCACGCAGTCCGCGTTCGCCCAGAACGTCGGCCTGGTCGCGATCACCGGCGTGAAGAGCCGCTTCGTGGTCACCGCCGGCGGTGGCGTGCTCGTCATCCTCGGCCTGCTGCCCGTGCTCGGCCGCGTGGTCGGCGCGATCCCCTCGCCCGTCCTCGGCGGCGCCGGCCTCGTGCTGTTCGGTTCGGTCGCGGCGTCGGGCATCCGCACGCTGGCCCGTGTCGAGTACAAGGACAACATGAACCTCGTGATCGTCGCGACGTCGCTGGCCGTGGGAATGCTCCCGATCGCGGTGCCGTCGATCTACACGCAGATGCCGGCCTGGTTCATCACGATCTTCCACTCGGGCATCAGCTCGGCCGCGGTCACCGCGATCCTGCTGAACCTGCTGTTCAACCACCTCGGCAGCGCCAAGCGCAAGAACGCGTTCGTCTCCGCGCCGACGCGCAGCATCCCGGTCGCCTACCTGGACGCCTTCGAGGACGGCGACTCGATCGTCGACGGCAAGATCGTCGACCGCGACGGCAACGAGGTCCCGGTGGAGCATCCGGCGCACTGACGCCCACCCCGCGGGGGCACCTGGATCAGCAGACAGGTCAACACTGAGCTGGCCCCCGCGGGGCCATCCGGCTCCGCGCTTCCCGTGAAGGAGCCGCACAATGTCCGCACCCACCCGCACCCTCTGGCTGAAGAACCCGCTCGGGATCCACACCGGCGACAGCGCCGACGCCCGGGGCGGCCTCGTCGTCACGGGATCGCGCATCCTCGAGGCGGTGCCCGCCGGAGGCGCTCCCTCCGCTCCCGTCGACGAGACCGTCGATGCGTCACGGCACGTGATCATCCCGGGTCTGGTCAACACGCACCACCACTTCTACCAGACCCTCACCCGGGCCTGGACGCCCGTGGTCAGCGCCGAGCTGTTCACGTGGTTGAAGGGGCTGTACGGGGTCTGGGCGGGGCTCACCCCGCGCGACCTCGAGCTCGCGACCACGGCCGCGCTCGCCGAGCTGCTGCTGAGCGGCTGCACCACGGCGGCCGACCACCACTACCTCTTCCCGGACGGCCTCGAGGACGGCATCGACGTGCAGGTCGACGTCGTCCGCCGGCTCGGCATGCGGGCGACGCTGACGCGCGGATCCATGTCGCTGGGGGAGAAGGACGGAGGGCTGCCGCCGCAGAGCACCGTGCAGGACGCCGACGTCATCCTCGCCGACAGCGAGCGCCTCGTCGGCGCGTATCACGAGCGCGGCGAGGGCGCCTTCGTGCAGATCGGCCTCGCACCGTGCTCGCCGTTCTCCGTCACCACGGGGGTGATGCGCGACACCGCGGCGCTCGCCGAGCGTCTCGACGTGCGGATGCACACCCACCTCGCGGAGACCATCGACGAGGAGGACTTCTGCCGGGAGCGGTTCGGGCTGCGCACCGTGGACTACCTCGACAGCGTCGGCTGGCTGGGGGATCGCACCTGGCTCGCGCACGGGATCCACTTCGACGACGCCGAGATCGCCCGCCTCGGCGCGGCCGGCACCGCCGTCTCGCACTGTGCGACCTCGAACATGCGTCTCGCTTCCGGCGTCGCGCGGGCCGTCGAGCTCGAGGCGGCCGGTGTCGCGGTCGGGCTGGGCGTGGACGGATCCGCGTCGAACGACGGCTCCAACATGATGATGGAGGTGCGCCAGGCGCTGTACCTGCAGCGCCTCCGCTACGGCGCCGCGGCGGTGACGCCGGAGCGGGCGCTGGACTGGGCGACCCAGGGCTCGGCGCGGGCGCTGGGCCGCAGCGACATCGGCGTGCTCGCCCCGGGCAAGCAGGCCGACCTCGCGATGTTCACGCTCGACGAGCTGCGGTTCTCCGGGAGCCACGACCCGGTGGCCGCGCTGCTGCTGTGCGGGGCCGAGCGCGCCGACCGGGTCATGGTGGGCGGCGTCTGGCGCGTGCTCGACGGGCAGATCGTGGGACTGGACGTGCCGCAGCTCATCGCCGAGCACAGCGCGGCCGCGCGGCGCCTGCTCGCCCGCCACGCCTGACAGGTGTTGCCGACGAGGCGTCCTTCGTCTCGTCGCTGCGCTCCTCGCTCAGGAACCGGCGCGCGACTGGTTCCTGAGCGAGCGCAGCGAGACGAAGGACGTCGGTGCGCTCTCGCTCAGGACGCAGTGTGCGGAACGCAGGAGGTGGCCCAGTCCTCCGGTCCGCGCGATCCGGCCGCGTACTCGTCCATCGGCACGGCGCCCGACTTCCAGGCGTCCAGGGCGGGCTGGATGATGCGCCAGCACTGCTCCGCGGCGTCGCCGCGCACCGAGAGCGCCACGTCGCCGTCCAGGATCTCGCTGAGCACCTCGGTGTAGGCGAGCAGGGTGCCCTTGCCGAGCTCGGTGGACAGCACGTCGCGGCGCAGGGCGAACGGGTCGTCGCCGCCGTTCACGTTCAGCTCGAGCTCGATCCGGTCGGGACCGAGGGAGAAGCGCAGCACGCCGCCGTCGTTCGGGCGCCCGGTGAGTCCGCCGGGGATGTGCCGCACCGGCCGGAACGTGACTACGATCTCCGCGCAGCGCTCGCCGAGCGCCTTGCCGCTGCGCAGGGTGAACGGGACGCCCGCCCAGCGCGCGGTGTCGACCTCGCAGGTGATCTCCGCGAGCGTCTCGGTGCCGCGAGAGGGGTCGACGCCCTGCTCGTCGGTGTACGAGGGGATCGACCGGTCGCCGATCGCGCCGGCCGTGTACCGGGCGCGGCGGGTGGAGCGCACAGGGTCCCCGTCGACGATCCGGGTGGCGCGGAGCGCCGCCGCCATCGCGTCGCGCAGATCGATCTCGTCCAGATCCGCGGGCTGCTCCATCGCGAGGATCGCGAGCACCTGCAGCAGGTGGCTCTGGATCATGTCGACCAGCGCGCCCGCCTTGTCGTAATAGCGCGCCCGGTTCTCCAGCGCGAGCGCCTCGTCGTAGCGCACCAGCACCGACTCCACGTGATCGGCCGACCACACCGGCTCCACGAGGCGGTTCGCGAACCGCACGCCCATGATGTTGAGGATCGTCGACCGGCCGAGGAAGTGGTCGACGCGGAACACCTGGTTCTCCGGCACGATCCGCGTGACGAGGGCGTTCAGCGCGGCCGCGCTCTTCTCGTCGCTGCCGAAGGGCTTCTCCAGCGCCAGCACGGTGCCGGCCGGCAGCGGGATGTCGACGAGCTCCTCGCACGCCGCCTCGGTGACCGCAGGGGGAAGCGCGAAGTAGATGACGAGGGATCCCTCGACGCCGGAGATGAGCCCGGCCAGGGCGTCCTTGTCGGTGACGTCGGCCTTCGTGTAGGTGGTGCCGGAGACCCGGGCCAGCTGGTCCTCGGCGTCGACCGTGGCGAACGCGGTGCGCACCGCCTCCTGCCAGCGCTCGTCGGACCAGTCGTCGGATCCGGCGCCCCGCAGCACGAGCGCGCGGTCGGGCTGCCGGCGCAGCAGCTGGGCGATCGCGGGCAGGAGCAGGCGCGAGGTGAGGTCGCCGGAAGCGCCGAGGATGAGCAGCGTCGTGGGGGTGGTCATGCGCCCACGATACGTTCCGAATGAGGATCCGTCCCGGATCTTGACGAGCTGCCGATTAGGGATCCTGAGCCTGTCGAAGGGTTCGGAACGGCGCGGACGGTGCGAGACTGCAGAGGTGCACAACGCTCCGATCGAGGACTACGCGCTGCTGAGCGACGGCCGCACGGCGGCGCTCGTGTCGCGCGCCGGCAGCGTGGACTGGCTCTGCGCGCCGCGGCTGGATTCCGCCTCGCTGTTCGGCGCTCTGCTCGGCGGGCGGGAGCAGGGGCACTGGAGCCTTCGCCCGGACGACCCCGAGGCGACCGCGACCCGCCGCTACGACGAGGACACGTTCTGTCTGGTCACGCGCTGGGAGACGGCCGGCGGCGTCGCCGAGGTGCGGGAGTGGATGCCGATCGTCCCGAGCGGGCCCTACCGGCCGGGCACCGGGCAGCCCGCGCCCGAGCCCGGAGCGCAGGATGTGCCCGCGCCGGATCGGCCCGCGCCGGACCGGTCCGAGCAGGACTCGCCGGGCATGGCGGAGACCGCGCCGGGGGAGCGCACCGACGTGGTGCGCCGCGTCTCGGGGATCCGCGGCACGGTGCGGTTCGTGCAGGAGCTGCGGATCCGCTTCGACTACGCCCGGGCCATGCCGTGGATCCACCAGACCGGCACCGCGCCGGCTCCGGAGATCACGGCGACGGCGGGGCCCGATGCGGTCGTGGTCCGCGGGGCGGCGCTGCGGCCCGCCGGGCACAGCCACACGGGCGAGATCACCGTGGCGAAGGGCGACACCGTCGACCTCGTGCTCACCTGGTTCCCGTCGTACCGCCGCACGCCGGAGCGGTTCGACGTCGACGACTCGCTGCGCCGCACGGCGGCCTGGTGGCGGGACTGGGCGTCCGGCATCGCGCACGCCGGCCCCCATCAGGACGCGGTGCGGCGCTCGCTGCTGATCCTGCGGGCGCTCACGAACCGCGACACCGGGGGCATCGCGGCGGCGGCGACCACCTCGCTGCCGGAGGACTTCGGCGGGGTGCGCAACTGGGACTACCGCTACGTGTGGTTGCGCGACGCCGCGCTGACGCTCGAGGCCCTGCTCGCGCACGGGCTCGCCGACGAGGCCCGCGCGTGGCGGGACTGGCTCGTGCGTGCGGTCGCCGGGGATCCCGCCGACGTGCAGATCATGTACGGGCTCGCGGGCGAGCGTGAGCTGATCGAACGCGTGATGCCCTCGCTGCCGGGCTACGGCGGATCCGTGCCCGTGCGGGTCGGCAACGACGCCGCCCGCCAGTACCAGGCCGACGTGATCGGCGAGGTGATGGTGACGCTCGCCGCGGCGCGCCGGGCGGGGCTCGCGGAGTCCGCGCGGTCGTGGTCGCTGCAGCGGCTGCTGCTGGGGCACGTCGAGGAGCTGCTGGACCGGCCCGACAACGGCATGTGGGAGATCCGTGGGGATCCGCAGTTCTTCACGCACTCGCGGGTGATGCTCTGGGCCGCGTTCGATCGCGGGGTGCGCGCGGTCGAGGAGGAGGCCGCCAGCGGACCCGTCGAACGCTGGCGGCAGGTGCGCGACCGGCTGCGGAGCGAGATCGACGAGCTCGGCGTGCACCACGGCTGGTTCGTCCAGCACCGCGCCACGGACGAGGTCGACGCCTCTCTGCTGCTCATTCCGCGCACCGGCTTCTGCGCGCCCGACGATCCCCGGATGCTCGCGACCGTCGAGCGCATCGAGCAGACCCTGATCCACGACGGGCTCGTGAACCGGTACCGCAGCGGGACCGGGGTCGACGGCCTGCCCGGGGGCGAGCACACCTTCCTCGCGTGCTCGTTCTGGCTCGTCGAACAGTACGCCGCGACGGGCCGGCGGACCGAGGCGCAGGAGCTGATGGACCGGCTGTGCGCGCTGCGCAACGACGTCGGCATGCTCAGCGAGGAGTACGACCCGGTCGGCCACCGACATGCCGGCAACACCCCGCAGGCGTTCTCGCACCTCTCCCTGATCCGCGCCGCCGACGCGCTCGCCTCGGAGCGCCCCCGCAGACGCTGACGTCTGCGCCTGCAGCCCGCGCGGTGGTGCGGGTGGGTGCCCCCCGGATCTGCGGCGACCGAGATCGGGTTGGTCGACCGAGATGAGGTGGATATCTCCGGATCCGCCTGTTCCGGGGCGATTCGCCTGTTCTCCGTCGATTCGGTGCGGCCCGGAACGACGAACGCCCCCTCCGCGTGGGAGAGGGCGTTCGGATCCGGTGATCAGTCGTTGACGATGACGGTCTCGCCGATCGGGCGGCGCTCGCGGGGCGCGTTCTCGCGCTGCTGCATCTCCTCGCTGGCGGTGCGGATGTCGCCGAGCTCGCCGACGGCCATGACCGAGATCGGGGTGAACTCCGCGCCCAGCCCGAAGCCGGCCGAGATCGCGTCGCGGTCGAAGCCGCCCATCTGGTGGGTGGACAGGCCGTTGGCGTGCGCCTGCACGGTGAAGTGCGCGGCGGCCTGGCCGGTGTCGTAGAGCGCCCACGGCATGGGCTGGTCGTCGCGCGTGGTCTCGGCCACGAACACGACGAGCAGGGCGGCGTCGCCGGCCCAGGCGCTGTTGAAGCCCATCAGGCTGCTGAGCACCTTGGCGTGCGCCTCAGAGCCGCGGCGGGCGACGATCGCGCGCCAGGGCTGGGTGTTCGCGGCGGTCGGCGCCCAGCGGGCGGCCTCGAGCGCGCTGGCGAGGGCGTCCTCGTCGATGGCTGCGGTGGCGTCGAAGATGCGGGTGCTCCAGCGCTCGGCGAGGACGTCGAGGATGGGGGCGTCGGTGACCGCGGTGCGGTCCAGGGCGGGCGTGCTCATCGCGATGAGGCCTTTCGGATCGATGGTTCGGATGCCGGACCCCGTCGTCCGCCTGCAAGACCTCAACGATCTATGCCCGTGAATATTCCCGGATCCGGATCCGCATCCGTCACCGCCCTCTCGGCTGCGGTTGCGGCGTCCAGGATCACTCAGCGTCCGGAGAGCGCCTCCGCGAGCTTCACCCGCGCTCCCATGCGCAGCAGCGAGTTCTCGTAGATCTTCGCGGCGACGAGGATGGCAGCCACACAGGTCGCGAGCAGGATCACGAGCGACAGCAGCGGCTCCCACCACTGCGCCTCGCCGACGAACAGCCGCACCGGCATGGCGACCGGCGCCGAGAACGGCACGTACGACAGGATCGTCATCACCACGGGGTTGTCGTTGAAGATGATCACGAGGATGTACGGCGCCATCACCAGCATCGTGATCGGCATGGTCGTGGATCCGATGTCCTCCTGCCGCGACACCAGCGCGGCGGCGGCCGCGAACAGCGATGCCAGCAGCACGAACCCGAACAGGAAGAACACGGCGAACCACACGAGCGGCGAGCCGAGCCCCTGGAGCACCGCGTTCTGCCCGGTGACGATGAGCCCTACCACGGCGATCGCCGCGAGTGCGAGGATCTGCGCCATCGCCAGCACGGTGTTGCCGAGCACCTTGCCGGCCAGCAGCACCCGCGCCGGGATCGCCGCGAGCAGCAACTCCACCACGCGGGTGGACTTCTCCTCGACGACGCTCTGCGCCATGGTCGCGCCGAACGTCGACGCCGCCATGAGGAACACCACGCCGAAGCCGATCGCGACGAGGTAGCGCAGCAGCGGGTTCGTGGTGTCGGGCTCGAGGATCGTCACCTTCGGGGTCTTCGCAAGGAGCGCCTCGAGGCTGCTCGGCGCGTCCTTGAGCACCACGACCTTGTAGCCGAACGCGGTGTCGCCGGAATCCGGGATGAGCGCCGCCTCGACCGTCCCGTCGCGCACGAGTTTCTCGGCGGCGGTCGCGTCGGCGACCTCGGTCGGCTTCAGGCCGGGAAGCCCGTGCACCGCCTGCGCGGTCTCGGCGGTCACGGCGATCTTCGTGTCGGAGACGTTCTTGCTCATGAAGCCGCCGATCAGCACGCCGGCCAGGGCGATGAGCAGCAGGATCCCGGTGGAGATCAGGAAGGCCTTGCTGCGCAGCTTGGATCCGATCTCGCGCTCGGCGACGAGGAGGATGCCGCTGCCGGTGGTGAGGGCGCCCGAGTCGGGGGCGGTGGCGGTGCTCACTGGATGACCTCCTTGAAGATCTGGGCGAGGGAGGGATGCTGCGGGGTGAAGGCGTGCACCGCGCCGTGACCGAGGGCGGCGCGCAGCACGCGCTGGGCGTCCTCGGGGGCGGCCGCGTCGAAGACCGCCGTGCCGCGCTCGAAGTCGACGACCGTGATTCCCGGTTCGGACCGGATCCAGCCCGCGTCGGCGTCGGATACGAGCTCGTAGCGGGGCACGGAGTGCTGGGCGCGGAGCTCCTCGCGCGACCCTGCGGCGCGGATGGTGCCGCCCGCAATGATGACGAGGTCGTCGCACAGGCGCTCCACCACGTCGAGCTGGTGGGAGGAGAACAGGATCGACGCGCCCTGCGCCGCCCGGGACTGCAGCACGCCGGCCACCACGTCGACCGCGAGCGGATCCAGTCCGGAGAACGGCTCGTCGAGGATGAGCACCTCGGGGTCGTGCACCAGGGCGGCCGCGATCTGGGCGCGCTGCTGGTTGCCGAGAGAGAGCGACTCGATCGTGTCGTGCAGGCGCTCGCCGAGGCCGAGCTCGGCCAGCAGCGCCTCGGCACGGGCGGTGGCGTCGGCCTTGCCGAAGCCGTGCAGGCGGGCCAGGTACGCGACCTGCTCGAGCACCTTCATCTTCGGGTAGAGGCCGCGCTCCTCGGGCATGTAACCGAAGTGGCGGCGGTCGGCGGATGCGACCTCGTGTCCGCCGAGGCGCACCGTGCCGGCGTCGGCGCCGAGGACGCCCAGCACGATCCGCATCGTGGTGGTCTTGCCCGCGCCGTTGCCGCCGACGAAGCCGGTGAGGCGTCCGGGCACGACGCGGAACGAGACGTCGTCGAGCACGCGCCGGGATCCGTAGCTCTTGGTGAGGCCCTCGAGTTCGAGCAGGCCGGTGGTCCGGGTCGTGGTTCCCTGGGGGAGCACTGTGGTCATGAGAGCCACGCTATTGAGTGGCAAGTCCCGGGGCATCCCCCGCAAGGCGGATCCGGACGCGGAGTTGCGGATCCGCTGGTCCCGCTTGCGACGGACCGGGTCGGAAAACGGAGAGGGGTGGATGCATCGACGGCGTGTCGCGGTCCACCGCGGGGCGACACGCCGGACCCCCTCTCCGTTTTCCGACGCGCGCCGGAGCGTCGGAAGCGTCCGCAGGGTCGGTCAGCGCCGGCCGAGGTGCAGCGCGGCGCGCACGAGCAGGCCCGCGAGGAGCGCCCAGAACGCGGCGCTCACTCCCCAGAACGCCATGCCGCTCGCGGCGAAGAGGAACGTGACGACGGCGGGGGTGCGCTCGCCGAGGTCGTCGATCGCCTGCTGCACCGCCGAGCCGAACGCGCCGAAAAGGGCGAGGCCGGCGACCGCCGGGATGACCGCGACCGGTGCCAGCACCACGAGCGCGGCGAACGCGGCCGAGAACACGCCGAGCACCAGGTAGGACACCCCGGTGGAGACGCCGGCGATCCAGCGGCGCTTCGGATCCGGCTCCGCGTCGGGCGCGGCGGCGAGGGCGGCGCTGATCGCGGCGAGGTTGATCGCATGCCCGCCGGCGGGGGCGCCGAGGGCGCTGCCGAGGCCGGTCACCAGCATCGCCGGACGCCACGGCACCTCGTAGCCGAAGCTGCGCATCACGGCCACGCCGGGCACGTTCTGCGACGCCATCGTCACGATGAACAGGGGCAGCGCGATGCCGACCAGGGACCCGATCGTGAACGTCGGCATGGTCAGCTCGACGTGCGGCAGCAGCACGGCGGGATCCACGACGGGCCCTGAGTCGGTCGAGGCGCCGGTCGCGATCCCCACGACGATCACCACGGTCGCCGTGAGGAACGCCAGCGGCACGGCCCAGCGCGGCGCCAGCCGGGCGAACACGAGCCAGGTCAGCACGACGGGGATCACGCCCCACGGGTTCTTCGCGAGCCCGGTGATCGGGGCGAGGCAGAGCGGAAGCAGGACGCCGGCGAGCATCGCCTGCGCGATCGACGGCGGGATCGCCGCGATGAGGGATCCGAGCTGCGGCACGAGGGCGGTGAGCAGGATCAAGCCGGCCACGATGAGGAATGCGCCGACCGCCGCCGGCCAGCCTCCGTCGATCGCGCCGCCCGCGCCTGCCGCGCCGCCGCCCGCCACCCCGGTGGCCGCGAGCAGCGCCGCGCCCGGGGTCGACCAGGCCGCGGTGATCGGCATGCGGTAGCGCCAGGCCAGCACGATGCAGGCGACGCCCATCGTGAGGCTCAGAGCGAGCAGTCCGCTCGCGGCCTGCGTGTGGGTCGCTCCGACCGCGCCGAGGCCGGTGAGCACGACTGCGAACGAGCTCGTGAACCCGACGAGCGCGGTGACCACGCCGGCCATGATCGGGCGGGACAGCGGCGTGCGGGGGATCGGCGGGCTCGCGGTTTCGGCCATGGGGAGAGGCTATCGGGCACACGGCATGCGGCCGGCCGGTCGCGGTGGCGCCGGGCGGGGGTCGCGGAGGCGCCGGGCGGGCCCGGGGGTGGCGCCGGGCCCGAAGGCTTACGCCAGGCCGAGCCGGTGCGCGAGCACGACCGCCTGCACGCGGTCGCGCGCGCCGAGCTTCTGCAGGATCCGGGAAACGTGCGTCTTCACCGTGGCCTCGCCGATGAACAGCTCGGCCGCGATCTCGGCGTTGCTCCAGGCCTCGGCGACCAGCCGCAGCACCTCGGACTCGCGGTCGGTGAGCGGCTCCGGCAGTGCGGCGCTGGGCAGGGCGGCGCTGGGCAGGGCCGGCAGGGCAGACCCGGACGCTGAGCTCGTCGAAGCGCCCGAGGCAGACGGGGTCCCTTCGACGGGCTCAGGGACCGGTCCGGAGGGGCGGGTCCCTGCGGCAGGCTGGGGAACCGGTCCGGGGGTGCGAGTCCCTTCGACGGGCTCAGGGACCGATGCCGCGGCGAAGCGCTGCAGCACCCGCCGGGTGACCTCGGGGGCGAGCATGCCGTCGCCGGCGGCGAGCGCGCGCACCGCGGCGACGAGCTCCTCGGGGCCGGCGTTCTTGAGCAGGAACCCGCTCGCGCCGGCATCGAGCGCGTCGAACAGGTAGTCGTCCCGGTCGAAGGTCGTCACGATCGCGATGGATGCGCGGATCCGGTCGTCCGCGCGGATCCGCCGCGTCGCCTCGATCCCGTCCATGTCCGGCATCTGCACGTCCATGGTGATCACGTCGGGCAGCAGGGATCCCGCGAGCGTCACGGCCTCGGATCCGGTGGCCGCCTCGCCGATGACAGCGATGTCGGGCTGCAGGTCGAGGATGGTGCGGAACCCGGTTCGGAGCATGGCGTGGTCGTCGACGAGCAGCACGCGGATCGGTGCGCTCATGCGGTCCCCTCCGCGTCGCCCGAGGTATGGCCCGCGGACGCCGGCACGGGAAGCGTGGCGCGCACCCGGAATCCGCCGGCGGGGCGCGGGACGAGCTCGATCGTGCCGCCGGACGCCGTCGCGCGCTCGCGCATGCCGAGCTGGCCGAGGCCGGGACGCAGCCCGGTGACGAGCCGCCCCGTGTTGACGACCTCGAGCTCGACGGATCCCGGCTCGTACCGGATCCGCACGTCCGCCTCCGCGTCGGGACCGGCGTGTCGCCGCGCGTTCGTGAGCGACTCCTGGGCGATGCGGTACAGGTTCACCGCGGTCACCCGCGGCAGCGGCACCGGTTCACCGATCACCTGAAGGCGCGTGGGCAGGCCGGCCGCCGTGGAGGCCTCGGCGAGCTCGGCGATGTCGTCGACGTCGACCGTGGAGGCGGCCTCCTCGCTGTCACCGGGCGCGCGCAGCGTGTCGAGCAGCTGGTGGAGGTCGCGGATCGCGGCGCGGGCGGATTCCTCGATGCCGGCGACGATCCCGGCGGCGGCATCGGGATCCTGCGGGATCGTCATCCGGGCCGCCCCTGCCTGCACGCCCATGACGGAGACGTGGTGCGCCACCACGTCGTGCAGCTCGCGGGCGATGCGCACACGATCGAGGGCGACGGCCTGGGCGGCGCTCAGGGCGCGCTCCTGTTCGAGCTCGGCCGTGCGCTGCTCGAGCGCGGCACGCTGGCGGGCGGCGTTCCAGCTGCGCTCGCCGAAGTAGTAGGCGCCGCCGAAGTACAGCACGTTCAGCAGCACCTGCAGCATGAGGAACGCCACGAGCGGCGAGAACATCCCGGCGCTGACATCGGCCTTCGCGGCCTGCTCGATCGCCTGCCGGTACATCTCGACGACGAGCCACGCCGCCATCACGACCATGATGCCCGCGCGCACGAAGAACGCCCTGCGGCGGGAGCTCATCCAGGCACCCACCGTGTAGAGGGCGATGAACATCGCGATGTTGCCGCCGTAGATCTCCGGCACGCGCAGCGTGGTGGCCACGACGAACGCGAGCGACACCACGACGGCCACGACAGCCGGCCGGCGGCGGCGCACGGCGAGGGCCGCGGAGAAGACGGCGACGTACGGGATCGCCGTCCACAGCGGGGCCTGCTCCGCGCCGTAGACCTTCGCGATCGCCGACAGCGCCGCACTGAGGATCCCGCCGACGAACAGGATCGCGGCGAGGAGCACGTCCTGCCGGAGCTCGCGCGGCGAGGGCGTGCGGGTGAACGGCATCCCTCCACCGTAGGACGGGCGCCGGTCCGCCGGCATCCCCCGCACGGCGGACCCTTGCCTGTCTCATCGCACCACTTGCTCTTGACAAGCTTGCTTGTTAAAAGCAAGCTTGCAGCATCGGGTCCCGGACAAAGGAGTCATCATGACCGACGTCTTCATCAGCCTGCCCACCTCGGACCTCGAGCGGGCGAAGACCTTCTACACCGCGCTCGGCTTCCGGATCCGCCCCGACTTCTCCGACGAGAACGGCACCTGCTTCGTCGCGGAGGACAACCTCTTCCTCATGCTGATCACGCGCGAATTCTTCGCGACCTTCACCGACAAGCCGATCGTGGATCCGGCCGCGGCGGCGCAGGTGTCGATCAACTTCTCCCGCGATTCGCGCGAGGAGGTCGACGCCATCGTCGCCAAGGGCGTCGCCGCGGGCGGCGCCGAGCCCAAGCCCGCCCAGGACTACGGCTTCATGTACATGCGCGACCTCGACGACCCCGACGGCAACTCGCTCGGCTTCCTCTACTCCGTGCCCGAGGACGAGGCAGCGGACGGCGCCGAGCAGGGCACCGAGGCGCAGCCGCAGCCGGCCGGGGCCTGATGCAGGCGAGGGGCTGACGTGGCCGCGCGCAGTTACGGCCAGTACTGCGGCGTGACGACCGCGGTCGAGCTGATCGGGGAGCGCTGGGCGCTGCTCATCGTGCGCGACCTGCTCGTCGGCTCGCGCCGGTACACCGACCTGAAGCAGGGCCTTCCGCGGATCCCGACGAACATCCTGTCGTCCCGGCTCAAGGAGCTGCAGGACGGCGGGGTGGTGCGGCGGGTGCCGCTGCGCAGCTGCGGGCTCGTGTACGAACTCACGCCGTACGGGCGTGCCCTGGAGCCGATCGTGCTCGCGCTCGGGCGCTGGGGCTTCCAGGCGATGGGCGATCCCGACGTCGGCGACGTGGTCACGCCCGACTCGCTCACCATGGCGCTGCGCACCTCATTCCGGCCGGATCGGACCCGCGACCTCGACATCGAGCTGCACGTCGGCGACGTCGCGCTGCGGGTGATCGTCCGCGACGGGACGCTCCAGGTGGCGCAGCTCGCGCCGCCCGCCCCGCCGATCGGCGGCGTCCTGCCCGCCGGCGAACCAGAGGCCGTCGTGGTGGCCGGGCCCGGGATCCGCCACCTCATCGCGGGCGACGTCGCCCCTGCCGAGGCGATCGCGCAGGATCTGGTCGCGGTCGTGCGGGGCGAGGAGCGGATCCTGGACGCCTTCGCGCAGGCCTTCCACATCGATCCGATCGCGGCGTAGCGTCGCGAAGGGGCACCCACCGCCGGTCCCTGAGCGTGTCGAAGGGCCCGGCCCGCGAACCATCGCCGGTCCCTGAGCACGTCGAAGGGCCCGGCCTACGGAAGAGGACATCATGACCGGACGCATCATCATCGACCTGTTCACCACGCTCGACGGCGTCACCCAGGCGCCGGGAGGCCCGGAGGAGGACCCCTCGGACGGCTTCCGCTTCGGCGGCTGGCAGGCGCCGCTGCCGAGCGAGGCCGTCATGCGCAGCGTGATGGCGGGGATGGAGACCCTGGATGCGCTGCTGCTCGGACGGCGCACCTATGACATCTTCGCCGGCTACTGGCCGAAGCACACCACCGGCCCCGAGGGACCCATCGGGCAGCTGTTCGACCGCGTGCCCAAGTACGTGGCGTCGCGGAACGCCGACATCCAGCTCGGGTGGCAGGGCAGCAGCAGGGTCGGCGCGGATCTGCCGGCCGAGCTCGCCGCACTGCGCGAGAAGCACCAGGACGTGCACGTGATCGGCAGCGTCGATTTCGTGCAGACGCTGCTGGACGAGCAGCTCTACGACGTGCTGCAGCTGTGGGTGTACCCGATCGTGCTCGGCCAGGGCAAGAAGGTGTTCCCCGACGGCGCGACCCCGCACAATCTGCACCTGCTGCATGCCGAGTCCGGCGACGGCGGCACGCTGCTGTTGCGGTACGCGCCGGCTCCCGGCGAGGTGGAGACCGGCACGATGTGAGCACGGTCCGCGTCCGTTTCCCATTCGTGACCGGAATATCGCGGATCCCTCTGGTCGCAGGTGCGCCGTGAAACTACAGTCCTGCTAACGCGTGGGGACGTTGAATGGACAGCCGCACTCTGGGGAGTGCGGCTGTCCCCATGTCCGGGCGATATTCCGGCAGTTCCCTCTTTCCTGGGAGAACACCGGCTCCGTGCGCCGTTCAGCCGGCCAGCATCCGCTCCAGCGCCGCCGCCACGCCGTCGTCCGCGTTCGATGCGGTGAGGTCGTCGGCCGCCGCGAGGGCCTCGGGCTCGGCGTTCGCCATCGCGACACCACGACCGGCCCAGCGCAGCATCTCGACGTCGTTCAGCGCATCGCCGAAGGCGAGCACCTCGGTGCGGTCGATGCCGAGCACGGCGCAGAGCTGCGCGAGCCCGGTGGCCTTGGTGACGCCCTCGGCCATGACCTCCACGAACGGCGCGCCGGAGAGCGTGGCCGCGAAGCCCGACTGATCCAGGGTGCCGAGCACCGCGAAGATCTGCGCGGGCGTCATGGTGCGGTGGCGGATCACGAGCTTCAGGCTGGGCGCGCTCAGCACCTCGGCGAGCGGCACGGCGCCCATCGTCCGCGGATCCCGCTTGTGATCGCTGAGCGTCGCGACCTCGGCGTACCCCTCTTGCGCCACGAACACCTCGCCGGCCTCGCGTACGCTCGCGAACAGCAGATCCGGGATCCGCTCGCCGAGCTCCTGCGCGATCCGCTGCTGCACCGGCACGGCGATCCCGGAGGCGAACAGCTGCTCGTGGGTGCCGAGGTGGATCCCGTACGCGCCGTTGCCGCACAGCGCCCAGCCGTCGAAGCCGGCGTCGGCCGCGATCGCGCGCAACCCGATCGGCTGCCGCGCGGTGACGGGGACCACGACGATGCCCGCGGCGCGCGCGGCGTCGAGCGCGGCTCTGGTGCGGATGGTGACCCGCCCGGACGGGTCGAGGAGAGTGCCGTCGAGGTCGGTCGCGATGAGCCGGATCCGGGATCCGGTCGCTGAGTCTGTCGAAGCGAGCGCCCCTCGACCGTGCGTCCCCTGGACAGGCTCAGGGACCGAGGCGGGGACGGGCTCAGGAGCCGGGGCGGCGTCGGCCGGGTCCGCGACCGTGCTCATCAGGCGAAGATCATCGGCAGATCGTCGTCCTCGGCGGCACCGGCCAGATCGAGGTCGACGACCACCGGCACGTGGTCGCTGGGCTGCTCGCCCTTGCGCTCCTCGCGGTGGATGGAGGCACCCTTCACCGCGTCGGCGAATGCCGGGGATCCCAGCACGAAGTCGATGCGGATCCCCTCGTTGCGCGGGAACTTCAGGCGCTGGTAGTCCCAGTAGGTGTAGCCCTCGGGCAGCAGCGGGCGCACCACGTCCTGCACGCCGGCGGACTCGAGCGCGAAGAAGGCGGCCCGCTCCTCGGGGGAGACGTGGGTGGAGCGGCCCACGACGATGTCCGGATCCCCATTGTCGTGGTCGAACGGGATGATGTTGAAGTCGCCGACGAGGGCGAGCGGCAGGTCGGGCTTGGCGGCGAGCTCGGCCTCGGTCGCGGTGCGCAGGGCATCGAGCCAGTGCAGCTTGTAATCGAGGTGCGGGTCGCCCAGGGCGCGCCCGTTGGGCACGTACAGGCTCCACACCCGCACGCCGTTCACGATCGCGCCGAGCGCGCGCGCCTCCTGCGGGGCGTCCGGTCCCTCGTGGCCCTTGGCGAAGCCGGGCATGCCGTCGAACGCGGTGCGCACGTCGGTCATCGGCTCGCGGCTCGCGATCGCGACGCCGTTCCACTGGTTGAAGCCGTGCACCTCGACGTGGTAGCCGGCCTCCTCGAACGGCGCATAGGGGAACTGCTCCGGCTTGCACTTGATCTCCTGCATCGCGAGCACGTCGATGTCCTCGCGCACGGCGAACTCGACGGTGCGGGCGACGCGGGTGCGGATGGAGTTGACGTTCCAGGTGGCCAGGCGCATGGATCCAGCCTACGGGCGGGTGGGGACACCGATGATCGCCTGCATCGGCGTTCGGGAAGCGCAGGGATCCGGCTCGGAGCCGTTCGGATTCCGTAGGGACCGACGTCGGGGCGACGGAGGCGGCGCACAGTGAGGACATGGTCATCGAACAGCGATCCGTGCCGTCACCGCGTCACCCCGTCGCGCCGGCAGCCCACCGGCCGCGCCCGCACTGGGGGTACCTGTCGCGCTCCGTCAGCCGCTACGGCGTCGTCTCGAGCACGCTCGTCATCTATGCGCCCGACTCCCCGGAGCGGGAACGGCGCTGGGCGGAGCTCGCCCGCGGATACGGGGTCTTCGCCTTCGGCGGCGGTCTGCTGCTCTGGATCGGCTGCGCGGCGGCCGGGGTGGCGCCGCTGGCGGCGATGATCCTGATCGCCGCGGTCCTGACTCCGGTCGGCATCGCGATCGCCGGCCGCACGCGCGGAGTGCGCCGGGCCGCCGCGGTGGTCACCTCGTGCTGCTCGGGGCTGCGAGTCGACGGGGAGGACCGCGACGCTCAGCGCCGGCTGGACGCGCTCGCCGATTCGATCCAGGGCGCCAGCGCCGCCTACCGCGCGGGAACCCTCGACCGCGACGGATTCGAACGCGTATGGCGGGCGGCGTACGCGCACGCCAGGTCCTGACCGCCCCGCGGCCACCGTTCACAGCGCGCAAATGGCTCCATCCGAGGGGCGGATGGAGCCATTTGCGCGCTTCTAAACGGAACGGGTCAGCCCCGCGCGGCCTGCTCGGCCTTCTTCTCCCGGCGCAGGCCGTGCAGCAGCGGCTCGGTGTAGCCGCTGGGCTGTGCGGCTCCCTCGACGATCAGACGGCGGGCCGCGGTGTACGCGATGCCCGGCTCCTCGCCGTCGGCGAACGCGAGCGCCTCGTAGTTCGGGTCGCCGGCGTTCTGCTCATCCACGACCACCGCGAGGCGGCGCAGGCTGTCGTCGACCTGGTCGACGGTGATCACGCCGTGGCACAGCCAGTTCGCGAGCAGCTGGCTCGAGATCCGCAGCGTCGCGCGGTCCTCCATGAGGCCGATGCCGTGGATGTCGGGCACCTTCGAGCAGCCGATGCCCTGGTCGATCCAGCGCACCACGTACCCGAGGATCGACTGCACGTTGTTGTCGAGCTCGTCGGCCACCACCTCGGGCGTGAGCGCGCCCTCGGGTGCGAGGGGCAGCGTCAGCAGGTCGGCGAGGGATGCGCTCTCCTCGACGGCAGGCAGCGTCTCGCGGACGGCGAAGGCGTCGACCTGGTGATAGTGCAGGGCGTGCAGTGTGGCGGCGGTCGGCGACGGCACCCAGGCCGTCGACGCTCCAGAGCGCGGGTGCGCGATCTTCTGCTCGAGCATGTCGTGCATGAGGTCGGGGGCGGCCCACATGCCCTTGCCGATCTGGGCGCGCCCGCTCAGGCCGGAGGCCAGTCCGATCGCGACGTTGCGGGCCTCGTACGCGTCCATGAACGGCGTGCCGCGGAAGTTCGCCTTGGGCGGGAACGGCCCCGCCTCGATGGAGGTGTGCATCTCGTCGCCGGTGCGGTCGAGGAACCCGGTGTTGATGAACACGACCCGGTCGCTCGCGGCGGCGATCGCGGCGGCGAGGTTCGCCGAGGTGCGGCGCTCCTCGTCCATGATGCCGACCTTCATGGTGCGCGCGGGAAGGCCCAGCAGCTCCTCGACCCGGCCGAACAGCTCCACGGCGAACGCGACTTCGTCCGGGCCGTGCATCTTCGGCTTCACGATGTACATGGATCCGGTGCGCGAGTTGGATCCCTTGTTCGCGCCCTCGAGCTCGGGAAGGGATCCGAGCGCGGTCATGATCGCGTCGAGGATCCCCTCGAACACCTCGTCGCCGTTGCGGTCGAGGACGGCAGGCGTGCGCATGAGGTGGCCGACGTTGCGGACGAACAGCACGGCGCGACCCGGCAGGGTCACCTCGCCGCCGTCGGCGGTGCGGTAGGTGCGGTCGGGGTTCAGGGCGCGGGTGAAGGTGCGGTCGCCCTTGGTCACCGTCTCGGTGAGGGTGCCGTCCATGAAGCCGCGCCAGTTGCGGTAGCCGAGGGCCTTGTCGTCGCCATCGACGGCGGCCACGGAGTCCTCGAGGTCGAGGATCGCGGTGAGCGCGGACTCCAGGACGATGTCCTGCACGCCCGCCGCATCGGTGCGGCCGATGGCGCCGGCCCGGTCGATGAGGACCTCCGCGTGCAGGCCGTGGTGCACCAGCAGCACGGTCGCGGGGGCGTCCGGCTCGCCGGTGTAGCCGACGAAGACCGCGGGGTCGGCGAGGCGGCGGTCGCCCGTCGCAGTGGACACGACGAGGCCGTCCGCGTCGACGCGGTACCCGGTGGCGTCGCGGTGCGAGCCCTCGGTGAGCGGGGCGATCTCGTCGAGCAGCTCACGGCCGAACGCGACCACGGCCGCGGCGCGCTTCGGGTTGAACTCCTTGCCCGGGGCCAGCTCGCCGGTGCGCTCGATGGCGTCGGTGCCGTACAGCGCGTCGTACAGCGAACCCCAGCGCGCGTTCGCGGCGTTCAGCGCGAAGCGCGCGTTCAGCAGTGGCACGACGAGCTGAGGGCCGGCCATCGTCGCGATCTCGGGGTCGACGTCCTCGGTGGTGACGGCGACCTTCTCGGGCACCGGCACGAGGTAGCCGATCTCGGTCAGGAACGCGCGGTACGCGTCCGGATCCGGCTGGCCGGGGTGCTGGCGGTGGTACTCGTCGATCTGCTGCTGCAGCTCGTCGCGGCGGGCGAGCAGCGCGGCGTTGCGCGGCACCAGGTCGTGCATGATCTCGCTCACGCCCGCCCAGAACGCGGTGGCGTCGCGACCGGAACCGGCAAGCGACGCTTCAGCGAACTCGACGATCGGCGCGGCGACCGACAGGTCTGCGCGGGAGAGGTACGAGGTCATAGTTCCATTCCTTCTGTGCGTGCGCCGAGGCGCTTCAGGGTTTCCAGGGCGATCTCCGCGTCGAGCGCGGGCGGACCGCCGGCGATGCCGAGGCCGCCGACGTGGTGCTCGCCGAAGAAGATCGGCACGCCCCCGTCGATCGTGGTCATGGTGCCGCCCGTTCCGAGCGGCAGGGTCGCGGCCAGAGCGGCCGGGATCTGCCCCGTGCGGCGGCGGATCGAAGCGCTGCTCTTGGCCTTGCGCTGAGAGGTGTCGGCGCTGTGCGGGGTCGTCCCGTCGGCCATGCCGTAGGCGATGAGGGTCATCGACGGATCCGCCACGGCCGCGACCGTGGGCAGGTCGCGCTCGGCACCGATCTCGAGCGCCAGCGCCACGGCGCGCGCAGCCGTCTCGTACGTGATCGTGACGGTCTGTCGGTGCGTGGACATCGGCGTCTCCTCGGCGTGATTTATCTCGATGTCGAGATTACCTCTCACGAGGAGATTATCACAATGTGAATCTTGGATTCCACATCTCGAAAGAACAGGATCCGGAGGCGTGTCGATCCGGGTCCGCTCAGCGCTCTGCCGGATCCGCCGTCCCGACGAGGATCCCGCGCGCCAGCACATGGAAGTGCCTGTTGAATCCCAGATACGCGGGCGTCTCGTCGCCGCGCAGGTCGATCTCGTCGATGTCCAGCGCGTCGACCGTGATGACGTAGCGGTGCACACCGGTGCCCGCGGGCGGAGCAGCCCCGATGTAGCGCTGCAGGCGCGCCTCGTTGGGCAGGGTGACTGCCTGTGCGGGCAGGGAACCCGGCTCGCCGTCGCCCGCACCCGCGGGGAGGGAGCGCACGTCGGCGGGGAGGTTGGCGACCGCCCAGTGCCAGAAACCGGATCCGGTCGGGGCGTCGGGGTCGTACACGGACAGGGCGAAGCTCTTCGTGCCTGCCGGCGGCTCGCCCCACACCAGGCCGGGGGAGCGGTCGCCACCCCCGCGGGACTCGGACCACGCCCACACCGGCAGCGGTCCGTCCGGGTCGAAGTCGGGGCTGGAGAGCTCCAGCGGCGGCACCGGCTTCAGCCGGGCGAGGGCGGCGTACGTGTCGACGTCGAGCATGCGGGATCCTCCTCGTGTGCACGGATACGGAAACTCTAGACTTGAGCCGTGACGCTCAGCACCCCCGAACTCGAAGCCGACCGCCAGGCGCTCATCGCCCTCATCAAGGACGAGGCGGTGTTCCACGGCGACTTCACGCTGGCCAGCGGCAAGAAGGCGACCTATTACGTCGACATGCGCCGCCTCACCCTCGACCATCGTGCCGCGCCCGCGATCGGCCGCATCGTGCTCGACCTCATGCAGGGCCTCGACGGCATCGCCGCGGTGGGCGGCCTCACGCTGGGCGCCGACCCGATCGCGAACGCGGTGATGCACGAGTCGGTGCGCGCCGGGAAGCCGGTCGACGCGTTCGTGGTGCGCAAGGAGCCCAAGGACCACGGTCGCGGCCGCCAGATCGAGGGCGCCGACGTCGCCGGCAAGCGCGTGGTCGTGGTCGAGGACACCTCGACGACGGGCGGCTCCCCGCTCAAGGCGGTCGAGGTGCTCCGCGCCGCCGGCGCCGAGCCGGTCGCCGTGATCTCGATCGTCGACCGCAAGACCGGGGCCCAGGCCGCGGTCGAGGCGGCAGGTCTGCAGTGGCTCGCCGCGATCGACCTCGACGACCTCGGGCTCGACCCGCAGTGACCGCGGCATCGCGCCCCCTCCGCTGCAACTGCACGATCGCGCGACGGCTGCAGGGCCGATCTGCGGATCCGGTCGTGCAGCCGTCGCGGGATCCTGCATCCGTCGCCGACGCATGACCCCGCTGTGCCCGCCGTTCCATCCCGCTGAGATGAGGAAAGCCGCATGACCGGATCCGCTTCCGAGGACCGTCGCGTCGCCCTGGCCGTCGACGTCGGCGGCACCAAGCTGGAGGCCGCCCTGGTGCGCGCCGACGGGACCGTCGTCGACGGCACCCGCAGCCGCCGCCCGACCGGGCCCGACGCCACGTTCGACTCGCTGAGCGCCGCGGTCGAGGAGGTCGTGGCGCACGCCGTCGCAGGCCGCGGCCCCGAGGACGAGCTCGTCGGCGCCGGCATCGGGAGCGCCGGCCCGGTCGACCGCGAGCAGGGCACGATCAGCCCCGTGAACATGCCGCAGGCGCGCGGGTTCGACCTGCGCGGCGCGGTGCGCGATGCCGCGTCCGCTGCGCTCGGCGGGCCGGTGCCGACGGTCCTGGCCCACGATGGCGGCTGCCTCGCGCTCGCCGAGTCGTGGCTGGGTGCCACCCGGGGTGCGGCGGCGTCGCTGTCGATCGTGGTGTCGACCGGGGTCGGCGGAGGGTTCGTCGTGGACGGGCGGTACCTCCCCGGGTCGTCGGGCAACGCCGGCCACCTGGGCCAGGTGCACGCGACAACGGAACTCACGGTCGAGCAGGTCGCGTCGGGACCCGCCAGCGTGGCCTGGGCCCGCACGCAGGGCTGGACCGGCGCGCAGGGGGAGGACCTGGCCCGGGACGCGGCGGCCGGGGATCCGATCGCCCGTGCCGCGATCGAGCGCTCGGCGCGCACGGTCGGCGCCGCGCTGGCCGACGCGTCGACCCTGGTGGACCTCGAGGTCGTCGCGATCGGCGGCGGCTTCTCCCGGGTCTCCGCCGACTACGTCGAGCTCGTGCAGGCGGCGCTCTCGGCGACCGCTGCGCACGACTACTCCCGCCGCACCCGCGTCGTGCGCTCGGGGCTCGGCGACGAGGGCCCGCTCATCGGCGCCGCCGCGCTCGTGCTGCGGGCGTAAGCGCCGCCCTTCGTCTCGTCGCTGCGCTCCTCGCTCAGGGACCAGCTGCGGTTCCTGAGCGAGCGCAGCGAGACGAAGGACGTTCGCCTGTGCCGGCGTGGTCCGGCACAGGACCCGGCGCGCCCACGGCCAGGCCGTCTCAGTGCTCCCGCGGCGGATCGTCCTCGTCCCAGGGGCCTTCCCACCACGCGCCGCGGTCCCGGGCCGAACCGCCGCGGCGGTTGCGCACCAGCTGCACGATCCACGCGGTGAGCGTGCCGAGCGCGATCACCAGCGCGACCCACAGGATCGGATTCGTGCTCACGGCCGCTTCCCCTCTGCCGCGTCGGCCACGATCTTCGCGATCCGTGCGGCCCTCGTCTCGGGGCGCTTCGCCATGGCGATCTGGGTGAGGCCGAGCTTCTTCGCCGACGGCGGGAACGCGTCCCACCCGGCGCGGCTCGCGGGCGACGCGTCGAGGGCCGCCGCGAGATCGTCCGGTTCGATGCCGGCCTCGGGGCCGTCGAGCACGGTCCAGGCGCCGTTCGCCTTGGCGACCTCGATCGCGCGGATCCCGGCGGCCTCGAGCAGCCCTGCCTCCTCCAGCAGCGCCACGCGGGCCTTGTTCGTCGCGGCCCAGCCGCTCGAGGCCCGGCGCGGGGCGAACCACAGGCCGCCGATGCGGTCGTCGAAGCTGCGCACCGGCCCGTCGACCCACCCGAAGCACAGCGCCTGCAGGATCGCGTCCTCGTAGGGGACGTGCACATCGTCGTTGCCGGGGCGCGGGCGCACCAGCCAGGCCCCGGTCGACGTCGCGTGGTTCTCGGCGAGCCAGGCCCGCCAGGCGGCGACGTCCTCCGCCACCACCCGTACGCCGTCGTCGAGGGCGCCCATCCTCAGCCCTTCGCGGCCTTCCCCGCCTTCTGGGGGATCGTGCGGATCGTGTCCGTGATGCGCGGGATCAGGTCGGCGACCGACTGCACGACCTCGTCCGGACGGAACGGGTACTTCTCGATCTCCGCGGTGTCGCTGATCCCGGTCAGCACGAGCACGGTGTGCAGGCCCGCCTCGATGCCCGCGACGACGTCGGTGTCCATGCGGTCGCCGATCATGCCGGTGCGCTTGGAGTGGGCGCCGATCTTGTTCAGCGCCGAGCGGAACATCATCGGGTTCGGCTTGCCGACGACATACGGATCCTTGCCGGTCGCCTTGGTGATGAGGGCGGCGATCGCGCCGGTGGCGGGCAGCGGTCCGTCAGCGCTGGGGCCTGTGGCGTCGGGGTTGGTGACGATGAACCGCGCGCCGTCGTTGATGAGGCGGATCGCCTTGGTGATCGCCTCGAAGGAGTAGTTGCGGGTCTCGCCGACCACGACGAAGTCCGGGCTGGTCTCGGTCATGATGAATCCCGCGTCGTGCAGGGCGGTGAGGATCCCGGCCTCGCCGATCACGAATGCGGATCCTCCCGGGACCTGCTGCTGCAGGAAGTCCGCCGTGGCCAGCGCGGAGGTCCAGATCCGCTCCTCCGGCACGTTCAGTCCGCTGGTGCGCAGGCGCGCGGACAGGTCGCGCGCGGTGAAGATCGAGTTGTTCGTGAGCACCAGGTAGGGGATGTCGTTGCTCTCCCAGCTGGCGAGCAGTTCGGACGCGCCGGGGATGGCGTCGTTCTCGTGCACGAGCACACCGTCCATGTCGGTGAGCCAGCATTCGATGTCGTCGCGTTGTGCCATGCGCCCAGCCTAGAGGTGCCGGGGTTACGAGCGGATGACGAGGTCGGGATGGGGGCAGGGATCGTCCCGGTCGACCGCTGTCGGGGCGCTTCTCGCTCAGTGCTGCGCCGGAGTCACCTGGCTCATGAGCGCGAGCGTGTGGCCGTCCGGGTCGGTGAAGAAGGCCATCCACTCCTCCATGCCCGATTCGTGGCGGTGGATCAGGTGCGGCGGGTCGGTGAAGACCACCCCGCGCGCGGTGAGGTATTCGCACGCCGCATGGATGTCGTCGACCCGGAAGTACAGGATGGACTCGCCCTTCTCCCCGGCGCCTTCGTCGATCGCGCTGAGGAACAGCCGGGTGCCGCCGGCGTCGAAGAACGCGAGATCGCCGAAGGTGTAGAGATGCGGGAGCCCCAGCACGTCGCGGTACCAGGAGACCGCGGCATCGATGTCGCTCACGCGGCGCGAGATCTGTCCGATGGGTCCGAGCGTCGTGCCGGTCATGTCCTCTCCTTCCGCTCGCGGCGCACGTCCGCGAGCCCCGTCCGGCGTCAGGCGGAGAGCCAGACCACGTCGGTCGCGCCTTCGGGCAGGGCCACCTCGGCGCCGCCGATCCGCAGGCCGTCGGGGATGACGACCACCTCGCCGCCGATCACCAGGCCGGCCGACTCCAGGGTGCGCAGCAGCTCGGGATCCCGGTCGTCCACGCGCAGCACGCGACCGGCGTGACCCGGAGCGGCGTCGGCGAGCAGCACGAACGGCTCTCGCTCGATGCGGCCGGCGGCGTCGGGGATCGCGTCCCCGTGCGGGTCGAAGCGGGGCCGGCCCAGGCGCGCGTCGATCCCCTCGAGCAGGCGGTCGCTGATGGTGTGCTCGAGCACCTCGGCTTCGTCGTGCACCTCGTCCCAGGCGTAGCCGAACTCGCGCACGAGCCAGGTCTCGATGAGGCGGTGCCGCCGGACGATCCCGAGAGCGCGCTGCTCCCCGTCCTCGGTGAGGCGCACGGCGCCGTACGGCACGTGCGAGACCAGGCCTGCGGCGGCCAGCTTCTTCACCATCTCGGTGACGCTCGACGGCGCGATGCCGAGCTTGGCGGCCAGCTGCGACGGGGTGATCGGCGCCGGCTGCCATTCGGTGTGCGCGTACACCGTCTTCAGGTAGTCGTCGGCCGCGGGGGATTCCACGGATCCACCTTAGGGCGTGGTTCAGCCGCCGACCGCTGAGCCTGTCGAAGCGTCCGCCCCGCGGGTTGCGGCCCGCGGCAAGCTCAGGGAGCGTACGCCCTGTTGCTATCCGAGCGAGGACAGCACGGCGAACGCGGCCTGCCCGGCGAAGAACATGATCGCGAACCCGGCGAGGGCGCCCACCAGCGAGAGCCGGCCGTCGAAGCCCTCGATGCCGCGCATCCCGATCGCCCGCGCGCGGAAAGCGAGGATCAGAGTGAGCGCGCCGAGCGCGAGCTGCACCCACGGACTGCCGACCGGCATCAGCTTCGGAACCGCGACGAGGAGGATCCCGAGCACGGCGGTGACGAGTGACGCCCAGGTGCAGATCCGCACGGCGCGGCGGGCGGCGGCCTGCGCCTGCGCCTTCTCGGCGGCGCGCTGCGCGGCGGACGGGCGGCGGGATCGGGCCATCCCTTGAGCCTACCCGCGGCGCCTGTCCGTCCGATCCGGCCGGGGTCCTCCGTTCGGTGGATCCTGTGGCTTCAGGGCGCGCTGAAGGTCCGATTCGTCGGCCGATGCAGCGTTCTGCGCGCTGTGAAACCGTTCCGACTCAGGTGCCGGTCAGCAGCAGCCAGAGCAGCACGGCGTTGAGCGCGATGAGCAGGGCCGCGGCGACGATGCCGGCGATCGTGGTCCAGGGGCGGTTCGCGTAGCGTCCGAGCGTTCCCCGGCGTGCGGTGAGCGCGATCAGCGGGATGAGGGCGAACGGGATCCCGAACGACAGGGCCACCTGGCTGAGCACGAGGGCGAACGTGGGGTCGACGCCGAGGCCCAGGATGAGCAGGGCGGGGATGAGCGTGATCAGCCGCCGCACCGGCATCGGGATGCGCACCCGCAGCAGGCCGTGCATGATCTCGGCGCCCGCATACGCCCCGACGGCGGTCGACGCGAGGCCCGAGGCCAGCAGGCCGACCCCGAACAGGGTGCCGATGAGCGGGCCGAGCTGGGCGGTGATCGCGGCGTGCGCGCCCTCGAGCGAGTCGGTGCCCGCCACCCCGGGGAGCGTGGCGGCGGCGAGCAGCAGCATGCCCAGGTTCACCGCGCCGGCGACGACCATCGCAAGGGTGACGTCCCACCGGGTGACCGTGAGCAGCCGGGCGATCGGGGTGCGCACCAGAGGCTCGGGGTCGCCGCCGGGATGCACGGGCACCGCGCCGAATCGGTCGCGGGCGAGGGCGGAGTGCGCGTAGATCGCGTGCGGCATGATCGTCGCGCCGAGGATCGACGCCGCCAGCAGCACCGAGCCGGAGTCGGCGAAGCGCGGCATCAGCCCGCCCACGGCGGCGGACGGATCCGGCGGGGCGACCAGGAGCCCGGCGAGGAAGCCGACCGTGACGACGGCGAGCAGCCCGATCACGACGAGCTCGAACGGACGCGCGCCGCGCCGACCCTGCACGGCCAGCAGCGCCATCGATACGGCTCCGGTGATCAGGCCGCCCAGGAGCAGGGGGATGCCGAACAGCAGTTGCAGGGCGACCGCGCCGCCGATGACCTCGGCGATGTCGGTCGCCATCGCGACGAGCTCGGCCTGCAGCCAATAGGCGCGGCGGGCGAAACGGTGGTGCAGGCGGTCGCCGAGCAGCTCCGGCAGACTGCGGCCGGTGACGACGCCGAGCTTCGCGGAGAGGTACTGCACGAGCCAGGCGATCACGTTCGCGACGAGCACCACCCACACCAGGAGGTAGCCGTAGCCGGCGCCGGCGGTCATGTTGCTCGCGACATTGCCGGGATCCACGTAGGCGACCCCCGCCACGAGCGCGGGGCCGAGCAGAGCCACGCCGCGCACGGACGCGGGCGCGCCCGGCCGGGGTGCGGCGACGGTCGTGGACGTTTTCGGCATATCGAAAAGCTACCCCATTTTTAGGTCTCCCGAAATATGCGAGCCCGCGCTCACCGTGCTGTTGCGCCCCACCTCGGGCTGAGCGGGCGCGGCGCGACGCGGTGCGCACTCCGGTCCCTGGGCGAGCGCAGCGAGACGAAGGGCGGCGCTGTTCGCAGCACCGCCGCCGGATACGCTGGCGTGATGCAGGATCCCGAGCCCGCCGCCGCATCCGACGCCGAGTCGGCGGCGGCGCCGGAGCCGCGTGCTCAGTCCATGGCCGAGCCCGAGGCGACACCGGATCCCATGCCCGAGCGCGAGGTCGAGGCGGCGCACGGCGTCGGGCCGTGGCCGGGCGGCCCTGCGGAGTGGCCGGCGGGTGAGCGCTTCGACCCCGAGCTGCTCGCCCACGGCGACCGTCGCAACGTCGTCGACCGCTACCGCTACTGGCGCATGGAGGCGATCGTCGCCGACCTCGACGCCCGCCGGCACGCGTTCCACGTCGCGATCGAGAACTGGCAGCACGACATGAACATCGGCTCCATCGTGCGCAGCGCCAACGCGTTCCTCGCGGAGACGGTGCACATCATCGGCCGGCGGCGGTGGAACCGGCGCGGCGCCATGGTCACGGATCGCTACCAGCACGTCGTGCACCACGAGACGGTGGCCGACTTCGCGGCCTGGGCCGCGGCGGAGCGGATCCCGATCATCGCGGTCGACAATCTCGAGGGAGCTGTGCCTGTCGACCGGGCGGAGCTGCCCGAGCGCTGCGTGCTGCTGTTCGGCGCGGAAGGCCCCGGGCTCTCCGACGAGGCGCTCGCCGCGGCCTCCGGGCACGTCGAGATCACGCAGTACGGATCCACGCGCTCGATCAACGCCGGCGCCGCGGCGGCCGTGATCATGTACGAGTGGTGCCGACGGCACGCGGGCTGATGGCGGGCCGGGTCGCGTCACGCCAACCGGGGGACGGCGGATGCGGTCAGTCGCGGTCGATGCCGAACGTGTGCTTCATCAGGGCGTTCACGTCGCGATCCAGGCTGCGGATCTCTGAGCGCAACTCCGCGATGTCCCCCTTGATCTCTGCGCGCAATGAGCCGATCTCGCCACGCACCACCCGGACGAACATGGTCGACACGATCGTGATCATGCCGAACATGCCTGCTGCGAACACGCCGATCAGCGTCCACACCTGCGGTTCGTTCATGGTCAGCACCCCTCCAGTGTCGCTCTGATCCGATCGGGATGCCAGGACGAGTCGCGATCCTGACGGCCGCCGCCGGAACCTGTGCACAGGACGGCACGGATCCGCCCTGTGCGGATCGGATCCGAGCACGCCGCGGTGGAGGATCTCATGCGGTCGGTCCCACGCTTCCCGCGGCGGCAGAGGGGAATGTCGCCGACCTTCCCTGGATGCGGATCATCCTCACGGGTGAGGACGCGGCGCCGGGACCCGTGCCAGCATGGGGACCGTGCGAAGCGCGACGGGGGTGAGCGGTGGCGCGCGCCGCAACGGCGTCGGCGCCCTGATCGTGGCTCTCGTCGCCCTCGTCGTGCTGCTGCCGGTCAGCCTGTCGGCGCTCGCCTGGCCCGGACCGGGCCCGGGCGTCGTCGCGGTCGTGCTCC
The DNA here is from genome assembly GCF_054654695.1 of Microbacterium xylanilyticum. Taxonomy (NCBI): domain Bacteria; kingdom Bacillati; phylum Actinomycetota; class Actinomycetes; order Micrococcales; family Microbacteriaceae; genus Microbacterium; species Microbacterium xylanilyticum. Next base: position 3,597,486 of record NZ_BAAIEN010000002.1, on the reverse strand, counting down.
TCGCCCTCGCGTTCGTCGCGCTGCACGGGGCGTCACTGCTCGCCGTGAGACGTCCCGTCGCCGGCTTCGCGGTCGCGAGCGCCGTGATGCTCGCCCTCGTCGCGTTCCCCGCGGCTCGCGACGCCTCTGCGGCCATGTACCCCTCGGCGCTCGCGTTCGTGCTGTGTCTCGCGCAGGTGGCGGTGCGACGGCGGATCCCCCTGTCCGCGGCGGCGCTCGGCGTCGGCGTGTTGGGGGCAGGGCTCATCGCGCTCGTCGAGCCGGCCTTCGGGACGCCCGCTCCGGGGCTGGATCCGGTGCTGCTGCGACTCGGGGCGTTCCTCGGACTCACCGCGGCGGTCACGGCGGCCTGGGCGTGCGGGCTGCTGATCCGGTCCTCGACGGCGCGGGCGGAGGAGCGCATGCGGATGCGCGTCGAGCAGGCGATCGCCGAGGAGCGGGCGCGCATCAGCGGCGAGCTGCACGACGTCGTGGCGCACGCGATGACCGTGATGATCGCCCAGTCCGAGGTCGCGCGCGCCGTGGTGCGCGAGGATCCCGGCGTCAGCGAGCGGGCGCTCGGCGTCGTCATCTCCACCGGGCGCGAGGCGCTGCGCGGGATGCGCTCCATCGTCGCGGCGGAGGGATCCGCGCCGATCGAGCCGATCCCGACTCTCGACGCGCTGCCGGCGCTCGTCGATGCCGTGCGCAGTCCCACGTGCGAGGCCGTGTTCACGGAGACGGGCGATCGACGGCCGCTCTCCGCGGCGGCCATGCTCGCGCTGCACCGCGCGATTCGTGAGGGGCTCACGAACGCGGTGCGCCACGCGGCTCCGCCGGTGCGGATCGAGGTCGCCGTGACCTGGACGGCCGCTCGCGTCATCGCCGAGATCTCCGACGACGGGGGTTCCGGGGCGGGCGACGCCGGGCTCGGCGCCGGTACGGGTCTCGTGGGCTTGGCCGAGCGGATCCGGCTCGCCGGCGGGGAGTTCCGGGCGGGAGCCGGCGGGTCCGGCGGATGGTCGGTGCGGGTCGAGCTCCCCGTGCTGGAGGGGGACGCGTGAGCGGGCTGCGGGTGCTCGTCGTCGACGATCAGGAGCTGTTCCGGGAGGCGGTCGCGATGATGCTCGGGCGCGACCCGCGCATCGTGGAGGTGGTGACGGCCGCCGACGCGCATGAGGCGATCGCGCACGTGCACGCCCACGTGGTCGACGTCGTGCTCATGGACATCCGGATGCCCGGCATGGACGGGATCAGCGCGACGCGGGAGATCCTGCGGCTGAAGCCCTCGTCCCGGATCCTCATCCTCACGACCTTCGACCTCGACGCATACGTGCTCGACGCGATCCGCGCGGGCGCCAGCGGCTTCCTCACCAAGGACGCGAGCCCGCAGGAGCTCGGCGACGCGATCGCCGCGGTGGCCGACGGGGATGCCGCGATGTCGGCGCGCGCGACGACGGCGCTGCTCGGGTTCGTGCGCGACGGGGCGCCCTCGTCCGACCCGGAGGCGGCGCTGGCGCCGCTCAGCGGTCGCGAGCGGGAGGTCGCTCTGGCGCTCGCCGCCGGATCCTCGAACGAGGAGATCGCGAGGATGTTGTTCCTCTCCGAGAACACCGTGAAGACGCACGTGAAGGCGATCCTCGCGAAGCTCGGCCTCACCGATCGCGTGCACGTCGTGATCTGGGCGTACGAGAACGGCGTACGCTGGCCGGGGCGCTGATCGCGACCCGTGGGCCCTGCGGCCCACGGCACCGCATCGTCCTGGTTCACCCGCGCGGGTGAGGGGGAACCGCCTCGGAGGGCGAGGCGGTGGGTATGCCCGGATCCGTAGCGTGCGGGGCATGAACTCGAGAACCCGCTTCACACTGCTCCTTGTCTCGGCCGCGCTCGGAGCTGTCGCGTCCGTGCTCGGCGCGCTCGCGCTGCTGCTTCCGCAGGTGCTGCCGCACTCGACCATCCCCGGCCTCGCCGAGAGCCTCGTCGGTGTGAGAGCCGCCGCCGTCGTCGATCTCGCCGCCGGCCTCGCGGCCGTCGCGGTCGCCGCGCTCGCCCTGCGTCGGCCGACCGCATCCCCCTCTGCACCGACAGCACTGCGGATCGCTGCCATGACGGTCGCCTTCCTCGTCGCGGCGTGCACGCCCGGTGGGATCATCCCGGCCGCCGGCTACAGCTTCGTGCTCGTCGTCGCGGCAGGGGTGGTGGCGATGCTGGTGCTGCTGTTCCTGCGGCGCCGGCTCATCGGGATCCTCATGCTCGCCGTGGGCGTCAGCGGCGTCGTGCTCGTTTCGCTGTGGCTGCCGCTGGGCGAGTGGCTGCCGCTCGTGCTCGTCTCGCTGGGTCAGCGGGGGCCTCTGCTGCTCGTCTCGGTCGCGCATCTCGCGACGGCCGGCGCGCTGGCCGCTTGGGTGCTCGGTGACCCGCGGGCGCGCAGCGGATTCGCTCGCGGGGTGCGACGGCATCGCACGGTCCTGACCGTCGCCGCAGCGCTCTGCGCCATGCCGTACGCGGTGGCGCGCGCCAGCTGGCTCACGCCGTGGAAGCTGTTCGGGGGCGACGCGGCCGCGCTGCAGCCGATCATGCTGCTGACCGGGCTGCTGCTGGGTTCGGCGATGCTGGCGGCCGGCGTGCTGACGCTGATGCTGTGCCTGCCGTGGAGCGACCGCTTCCCGCGCTGGATGGGCGGGATCGGCGGCCGGCCGGTGCCGGTCGGACTGGTGGTGATTCCGGCGTCGTTCGTGGCCGTGATGTTCACGACCGGCGGCTGGGAGATGGTGTTCTGGCAGATCGGCCGCGCGCCGCTCGGGATCAGCACGGTCGAGCTGCTCCTCGTGCTGCCCTTCTGGCTGTGGGGCCCGCTGCTCGCGCTCGCGACATGGGGGTACGCGCTGCACCGCGGTCACACGAGCGGATCCCGGCAGCAGCGTTCGCCGCGGGCAGTCGGGGATCCGGGACTCTCCGAGGCGCTTCAGGCCCGGGCGACGCGGGAGCTCGAGACGATCGAGCAGCGGGAGCCGCAGCGGGGCTGACCCGCCTCCTGTCGCCGCAGACGGCCGCCCGGACGTCGCCGTCCGGCCGGCCGTTCCGCGGGACCTCTGCGCGCCGAGCTCAGACGTCGATCGCGAGCCAGCGGCCGGTGCGTACGCGGAGTCCGAGAGTGGTCAGGCGCGCGCCGAGGTACACGATGAAGAACGCGATCGCGAGCCAGACCAGCCCTGCCAGGCCCGCCACGCCGGTGGCCACGATGATCGCGAGCGCGGGGAGGAACGGCACGAGGTTGAGGCCGCCGGCGAGGGCCAGGTAGCGGGCGTCTCCGGCGCCCATGAGAACGCCGTCGAGCACGAACACGACGCCGGCGATCGGCTGGGCGACGGCGAGCACGATGAGCGCCGGCTGGATGAGGGCGGCGAGCGCGGCGTCGCCGGTGAAGGCGAGGCCGATGACCGCGGAAAGGGCGGCGATGAGCACACCGACGATCACGCCGAACCACGCGCCCCAGGCGACGGTGCGGGCGAGCACGTGCCGTGCGCCGTCCGGGTCCGCTGCTCCCAGGCTCTTGCCGATGAGGGCCTGCGCGGCGATCGCGAGGGCGTCGAGCGCGAAGGCCGCGGCCGAGAACACGGTGAACACCACCTGCCAGCCGGCGAGCTCGCGGGTGCCGATGTCCGTCGCCACGGCCACCGTCGCCAGCAGGGCGACGCGCAGGCTCACGGTGCGCAGGAACAGCCAGCCTCCGGAGCGTGCGGATCCGCGGATCCCGCCCAGCTCGGGCGAGATCGACGCATCGTGCCGGCGGGCGAGGCGGCCGATCACGATCACGTAGGCGCCGACCATGCCCCACTGCGCGACGACGGTGCCGAAGGCGGATCCGGCGATGCCCCAGCCGAAGCCGTAGATGAAGAGGGCGTTCAGGAGCGCGTTCGCCGCGAACCCGATGCCGGCGATCCACAGCGGCGTCATGGTGTCCTGCACGCCGCGCAGCAGCCCGGTTGCGGCGTAGACGACGAGCATCGCGGGCAGGCCCCACATCGACGGGGCGAGGTAGGCGGTGGCCTGTGCGGCGACGGCCGGGGTCGCGCCGAACAGGGGGATCACGGCGGGCGTCAGCAGGGATCCCAGGACGGCGAGCACGGCCCCGAGCCCGAGCGCGAGCCACATGCCGTCGATGCCGACCGACACGGCGTCGCCGTGCTCGCCGGCGCCGAACCGTCGCGCCACCGCGGGCGTCGTCGAGTACGCCAGGAAGACCATCAGCCCCACGATGGTCTGGAGGATCGCCGACGCGATACCCAGGCCCGCGAGCGGCGTGGTGCCGAGGTGGCCGACGAGTGCCGCGTCGACCATGAGGAACGCAGGCTCCGCCACGAGAGCGCCGAGCGCGGGAACCGCCAGCCGGAGGATCTCGCGGTTCAGCGTGGAGGCCGGCTTCGGGGCCGGCCGTCCGTTCGGGGTTGCGCGCGACGGACGGCCCGGGGTTCCGTTGGGGGTTTCGTTCGGGGTCGGCGAGGGCACCGTTCGAGCCTAGGGGCGAGGACGGACACCCGGGATGCGCGCTGCCGGGATCATCCCGAGCTGGGGCGCCCGGGTGGTGCTCCGGCGTGGGTGAGGTCGCTGTGGATGCGGTGGGGGTCGCCGGTGCGGGTGCGGGGGCGGTGCCAGTCCCGGTAGGGGTCCCACCATGCGGGGCCGCGGAGTTCGGGGACACCGTGGTGCATGCGGATCTGCCATCCGGAGGTTTCGAGGGTGCGGTGGTGGTGCCAGCACAGGGCGACCCCGTTACTGGTGAGTTCGTAATATGACCGTCATGGAGAAGCCACGTTCCGCAGCGGTCTACGCGCGGATCTCGTCCGACCCGACCGGCCTCGCGCTCGGTGTGCAGCGGCAGTTGGAGGATTGCCGCAAGCTTGCCGCGGATCGCGGGTGGACGGTAGGGGCGGAGTATGTCGACAACGACGTGTCCGCGTTCTCGGGCAAGGTCCGCCCGGAGTATGAGCGGATGCTTGCGGATGTACGAGACGGGCTGCGGGACGCGGTGATCGTGTACAACATGGACCGGCTCACGCGCCGTCCAATCGAGTTGGAGCAGTTCGCGCAGGTCTGCAAGGCGGCAGGGGTACATCAGGTCGCGACCGTCACCACAGACGTGGACCTCGGCACGGACGATGGCTTGTTCACCGCGCGCATCTTCGCGGCGTTCGCGGCGAAGGAGTCCGGCCGCAAGTCGGAGCGGTTGCGGCGCAAGGCGCGGCAGAACGCCGAGCAGGGCAGGCCGGGCGGTGGCGCGAATCGTCCGTTCGGGTACGAGGCGGACAAGATCACGATCAACCCAGCAGAGGCGCAGATCGTGCAAGAGATGGCCGATCGGTACATCAGCGGGGAGTCGACGCGGTCGATCGCGACGGATCTGGAAGACCGCAGCGTTCCCACGTCCAGCGGGGCGGCGTGGCGATCCACCACGGTCCGGAACCTGCTGCACAGTGCACGGATCGCGGGGTTGCGCTCGCATCTGGGTGAGGTTGTCGGCAAGGCGATGTGGGATCCGATCATCAGCGTTGAGGACCGCGAGCGAATCCTCGCCGTCGCGGTGGCGAAGAAGGCGGCTGGACGACGAGCCCCGCGCCGTTACCTGTTGTCGGGGATGCTGCGGTGCGGGAAGTGCGGCGGGAAGCTGTTCTCCTCCGCTCGCGGCGATGAACGCCGCTATGTGTGCATGTCGGGTCCGGATCATCGCGGATGCGGCGGGGTTACGGTCGCTGCGCCGCCGGTCGAGGAATGGCTCACCGCTGCCGTGCTGTACCGGCTCGATACGGCCGACATGGAAGCTGTGCTCACCGGCCAGCAGGCGCAAGACACTCGACATGCGGAACTCACCGCCGAGCGGGAGAAGCTGCAGGCGCGGATGGTGGAGTTGAGCGAGATGTTCTCCGAAGGCGAGATCTCACGTATGGAGTGGAAGGCTGCACGGGATCCGTTGGAGCGACAGCTCACGATGATCGATCAGCAGCTCGCCCGCGCCGCTGGGGGCCATGCGCTGGCGCAGATCATCGGCCAGGGCGACGCGTTGCGCGTCGGATGGGCGACCATGAACCTGGAGCGCCAACACGCGATCATCAGGACCGTGCTCGACTACGCCACGATCCAGCCCGCGGAGCGTCTTGGTCGGTTCTATCCCGACCGGATCATCCCGGTGTGGGCGGTGTAGGAGCCACCGGCCGGAGCGCGCCCCTACGGGGCCCCGCTCCCGGCCCGCCGGCTCCTACCACCCTCCGCACCTGGGACAGCACGCCCGGATCAGAAACGAACACCGGCACCCCCTGCGTCTGACAGGTCCGCGCCACCCACGCGGCGACAGCGAGCGGATCGATCGCGGCCATCATCGCCCCCACTGTGCCCAGACCGTCGGCGGGCCCGGCCACTGCTCCGACTCTGCCGAATCCCACACCACACCCGGAGCGGACCCCAAATGCGCGGACGCCTGCTCGAGCACCGCATCCCGGCTGGGGCCTGTGAACCGGACCCGTTCAGGTTGGAATCCCTCCGCGACGTCGTATCGGTGCGAGCCGAGCTCCCGGCCCACCGGGTCAGCGAACGACTTCGCGACGTACTTCGCCAGATACCCGCCCGCGATCCGCGCCTCGGACAGCTTCGTTGATCCGACCGGCAAGTTCCCGAGCAGCTTGATCGAGACGAACCCGTGCGGCCACGCTGCCTCGATCATGCTGCGCTTGATGAACCGGCCTAATGCGAAATGCGCGTGCAGCCCGTGGCCGGTCTTGTGCCACTCCGGCACCCACGCATACGGGAACGAGTCCCCACCGAGCGACGCCCGTAGATCACGGAAGAACGCGCCCAGATGGTCCCGTACTAGCGCCGAATCGTGGTTCCCTTCACCGCGATAGGTGAGGGTCCCAAACCGGTTCAGCACATTCGCGGCGCAGTATCGGCGCAGTTTCGAGCGAGCACGCCGCGCTGCTTCCGCGGCCGCGCGGTCGGGATCGGACGCCTCACCGCGAGCCACGTACTCGGGAACACGTCGGAGAGACGAGCGGAACGAGCCGCCGCCCTCACCGGCAGCAGGGACAAGAGTGAACGACCAACCTGCATCGGGACGAGCCAACGACCAGGAAGCCGGGGACAGCTCGGACACCATCGAGAGACCTCACACAGACAGCACGACAGAGACGCGAACGGCCCACTTGTCATGTCAGGGTTGGCCCGGCTGTGGAGGCCTGCGTTGTTTGTCTGCGTTGTGAGGCTTGTTAGATGCCGAAGCGCTTGAGTTCTTACTCTGTGTGAGTTCCAGCCACCGTTCACCAGCAGGATAGCCAGCGAATCACAGGCGTGTCATTCGAGGAAGGCAAGCTCACAGCGACCGCACAGGCGCCGCGCTGCGGCGCGCCTGCCGCGGAATCGCTCCGCGATTCCTTGCCGACGACGCCACAGTCGCGACCCCGAGTTATGTTGCAGATTCAAGTCCAGGCGCGGCTACGCCGCCCGAGACAATACGCTTGGCTCCATGGCGCTTGGATCCCACAATGAAGTTGCCCTCACGATCGAGGAAGTGAGGAAGCACGCGCGCATCCTCGTAATTGATGATCACGTGTTTCCGGCCGAAAAGACCTTCACACGGGACGGGTACCACGTTGAGCGGTGGCCTTACATAAAGAACCTCTCCCAGTTGACCGACGGTCACTACCAACTCATCCTGCTGGACGTCCAAGGCGTGGGGATGGCAGAGAGTCCGGACAAGCAGGGCCTCGGAATCCTCGAGCACATCAAGAAGACGAATCCAGCTCAGGCGGTTATCCTGTACTCCTCCGACACTTATAGTGTGTCTTCGAGTCGGTACATCATTTTGGCTGACGCATTCCTTGACAAGAGTTCAACTTACGTGGAGTACAAAGACGAAGTCGATCGACTTTTGCTTACACAGTCCTCACCCGGGTACTTTATCTCGCGGATGAATCAACAATTGGGAACGAGCGCGGCGATGGCTCCCAAGGCCGTTCGGTATGCCAATGCAGCTTTCCGAAGTGGAAACACTGCTCGTCTGGAGCGTTACCTCCGCTCCCGTCTTCCTGATGCGACGCAAGTTGACACGGCGCTTCGGGTCGTCACCGTTGGAATCTCGATCATTGCGTTGTTCCTCAAATGAGCGCCGACGTCTGGCAGTTGTTTCCATTTCCGACGCTTGCAGACGGGACGTTCTCTGACGGCACCCTGTTGGATGTACATCCTGATTGCTCGCGATGCCCAACCCGGATGTGCTCCACCGATGACAAGGCGCCTGTCGGAGAGCCGAAGATCTGCCGGTATGGACTCACCTACGCGCGAGTGGACGACAGCCGTCTGGTCGTGGGAGTTCTTGCCACGGATGGCGTCGATCTGGGTTCGCGGGCACGAAAGCGACTTCGTACCGAAGCTGAACGGCGGTTCTCAGCAAGACGAATCGCCCATTCGGTCGAGAGCGCGCGCGCCCTCGGCGCTGGCGTTACAACCGACCTAGATGTACTTAAGGCAGAGGTCCTCGAGAGGCTCGAGCGCGAGCCAGAGATGCACGAAGTTCTCGTCGACCAGCTTAGGCGGGACTTCGAACGAAACGTACAACAGAGTCATGACTTTCTTCAGCTGGCAAAGCTAGTCCAGGGTCACGCTGAAGCTCTCCTGGCAGAGAAGTATCCAGGGATGCCCGCACAAGACGCGGCAGAGCGATCGCCGATCGAAGGGTCGATCTACTTCACGACTCAGTTGATGGTGTTGAAGCTGGATTCGCTGGTTTTTCTGCAGGATCCACAGCGCGCCAACGAGCGGCGCTCTAAGTTCAAGATCCACCCGATGATCCTGAAGTACGCGCGCATCTATCGATATCAAGCAAGTCAGAAGGAACTGAACCTGCGTCTAGAAGGTGAATGCCATGCCAGTGCGACATACAACTCGCAAGCGATTGGTGCCGTCGTGCAGGGGATATTGGACAACCTCGTGAAGTATGCGCCTGGCGGGTCGGATGCGGTAATCCGCTTCGACCAGCACGGCTCCGATGTCGAGATCAGTTTCAATTCCCTTGGACCACGGATTGAACCCTCGGAGCGTAGCCGCATCTTTCTCCCCGGATTCCGCGCCGCGGCCGCGCGCAATGTCGAGAGCACGGGGCAAGGAATCGGTCTCGCTACGGCAGAGCGGGTGTCGGAGGTTCTAGGGCTCGGACTGTCAGTAGATCAATCTGACGACGAGCCTCGACGCTTCCCAGGGACCTACAGCACCACGTTCAAGATGACGATACGCGTCAACGACTAGGGGCGGCTTTCCAACTTGCGCCGTTGCTGGTGTGGGTGGGGCCGCCGTCCGCCCATTCCCGGACGTGGTGGATCTCGCACCAGGTGGCGGGGATGTGGCAGCCGGGGATGATGCATTCCCGGTCGCGGAGTTGGATGGCGCGGCGTTGCAGGGCGGTGAAGATGCGGGCGGTGGTCCCGATGGACACGATCTGCCCGTGCTCGTCGAACAGCACCCGTTGGATCCCGCCGGCGCAGGCGCTGTGCCGGGCCACGGACAACGGAACGTCGTCGCCGGTGCCTTCGATGAACGCCCGCCCGTGTCCGGTCGCGTACGCCTCCGCCGTGACGGACACCACGAGCGTCGGCGCGGCACCACCCAGGTCGGGCATGGCGCCACTCGCTGCAGCCGCGGCGAGGATCATCGTGAGGTTGTCGTGGTTGCGTTGCGCGCGGGTGCGGAGATCGTCCGGGGTCGGAAGCCCATCGATGTCGTCATCGTCAGGGTCGCTGTCGGGTTCGAAGTGCACACCGCCGACGTTCGGGGAACCTTCCGGGCCGTCCGCGTCACCACCGGCCGGGCCGGCATCGGCACCGAGGTCGGGTGACTGGCCCGCGGCGGGGTTGTTCAACGCGTCCAGGAGCCGTTGCAGCAGCCCGGCGACTTCGGGGAGCAGCCCGCCGCCGATCGGGTGGACGCCGCCGCGGAGTCTCCCGATCCAGAACCCGCGATTGCGGTCGGCTTTCGCATCCTCGGGTTCCGCACCGTCCGGATCCAACGCCAGCATCACCGCCCGGGCGTATTCGGCGAGCTCATCCGTCGACGGCGCAGGTCCCGGACGGCCCCGCTCGTCGCGGAGATCCTCACCGCGGGCGGTCGCGGCGAGCAGCGCGTCGACCGCTTCCCGCTCCTCGGCGGTGATCCGGTTCCCGGCGCGTTCCACCGGCCCGATCGCGGCCAGCAGCCCCGGCACGGACACGACCCCGTCCCGCAGGGCAGCGGCCATCGCCGGGTACCGCGCCGGCGCGAGATCACCGCTGGACAGCTGCACGTCCCGGTGGCTGGCTCGGGCGGCACGGACGAACTGCCTGGCGGTCCCGACGTCCGTCCGCAACGCCCTCCGCAGCAGCTCAGTCACATCCCGGCACCCCACCGTCGGGGACACCCGTTCGGCGGACAGGCGACGGTCCCGGTCCTCGACCTGCCCCACCAGTCCGGTGATCACCGCGTCCAGCAGGCGTCGCACGGCGCCGGCGGCTTGCAGTGCCGGCACCAGATCCGCGCCAGTGAGACCGTCGAAGCACGTCGACATCTCCGGTGACGCGCACAGCTCTTCCAGCAGTCCATCCAGCTGCTCGAGAACCTGTGCCGCGGTCGATGTCATACCCCCATTCAAGCGGGGGTCACCGACATTCGAACACCAGATCACATGCCAAAACGGAACCTGTGAAGAACTCGTCCAGATACCCACCTGTGGAGGACAATCGACGGCTACCCGCGGGTCGAGTCAAGCCCTGCAGGGGACCGCGATGTCCCTTCGACAAGCTCAGGGACCGATGAGGCGGCGACCAGTCGGGGAGCGCGACCCCGAGCCCCCGCGGGCCACGCAGCAGCACGTACGCTGGAACGACCCGAGGTCCGACGAGAACCGGAGGAGCGCGATGGTCGACGAGCAACAGCGGCGTCGTTCGCACGCCGAGCGGCTGCTGGGCCGCGGAGCCGGCGAGGCCACGCCCCCGCCGTCCACGCTGAACGCCGAGACCATGCCCGCGATCGTCGAGACGGCGATCCAGGTCGCGATGCGCCAGGGGAAGTTCGACGATCTGCCGGGCGCCGGCAAGCCCATCCCCGGGCTCGGCGATCACCACGATCCGGACTGGTGGATCCGGCGCAAGATCGAGCGCGAGAACCTCACCGGTCTTGGCCCGCCCGCGCTCATGCTGCGCGTGGAGGACCGCGAGCTCGAGGCGCAGCTGGACTCGCTGCACCGCGAGGCGGACGTCCGCGCCGTGCTGGAGGACTTCAACCGCCGCGTGATCGAGGCGCGGCGTCAGCTGCTCGGCGGTCCGCCCGTGGTGACGAAGCCGCGGGACGTGGTCGCCGAGGTCGACGCCTGGCGGGAGCGTCGCGACGCGGCCGCGACGAACGAGCCGGCCGCTGCGGCCGAACCGAAGAAGCGCTGGTTCCGTCGCGGCTGAGCCAGCGCAGACCCGGCGGCGGAAGCCGGGCTCGGGTGGGTGCCGCGTTTCGTCTCGGTCGCGCTGCGCGCGTCCTCGCTCACCGACCCCGGGGGCGGGCCCGGCGTCGCCGCCACAGCCACGCCACCCCGAGCCTGCCGCCCCAGGGCAGGGCCAGCACGACCGCCGACAGCAGCGTCATCACGGGGTACTGCGCGATGAGCTGGTCCGACGACCAGTACAGCATCAGCGTGGCGACGGATCCGAGCGCCGCGAGCGTGGTCAGCACGCGCCCGAACCCGAGCACGAGCAGCACGGCGAGCGCGACCTCGAGGGCAGGGATCGCGAACCCGAACAGCGCGGGCGCGGCCTGCATGAGCGCCCCCAGTGGCCGGAAGTAGAACGGCACCCGGCTGTTGCCGGAGGATCCCTGCGCGACGAGCAGGATGTCGGCGGATCCGAATCCGGCGCGGTACTTCAGCGAGCCCTCGCCGAGCCACAGCACCCCGACCGCGATCCGGGCGAGCGCGCCGACCACCGCCCCCGCGCGGAGCAGGCCCGCCCCGCGCCGCGCCTCCGGCCCGGCCGGATGCGACGGCGCGGCCGAGGGCCCACCCGCGGCCGAGGGCCCACCCGCGGCAGACGGCGCCCCCGCGGCGCCGGTCCCCACGGCGGTCATGACAGCGGAGCGGCCCCGAACACCGCCTTGGCCTTGTCGCAGTGGATGACGACGTCGGTGTACTTCGACGTGTCGACGCCGTTCAACATGAACGACTGGGAGTCCTTGTCGAACGCCACCGGATCGATCTGCATCCCTGCCGAGACCGCGGCCTCGTCGGTGCCGTTCGTCAGGTAGACGTGCAGGTCGGGCCCCTCGTCGGAGGAGAACCCGGCGAGCGTCAGCTCGGATCCCGAGATCGTCACGGTGCCCTTGACGGACTTGCCGTTGAGGCCCATGAACGTGCCGGTCTTCGACATGTGGTCCATCGGCGACGCCGACGGCATCGGCGAGTGGGACATCGTGTCGGCGGAGGGCGAGGATCCGGTCGGCGTCGAGCTGCAGCCCGCGAGGGTCAGCCCGAGGGCGAGGACGGCGACCCCGAGCGAGGCGGGGACGAGTGCGGTCTTGCGCATGATTGCTCCATTCCTGGGGGAGACCGGCGATGGATCCGCCGGTCGAGAACGGATCCGACGCTAGGCACGCCGGAATGGCCGCGGGGGAGTTCTTTCGAGGCCGTAAGGAACTCGGATCCGGCTCTCGCGACAGGGATAGTCTCTGAGCATGGAGACGCCCGGAACCTCCGTGCCCCGGGTGGTGCTCGTCGAGGACGACCCCACCGTGCGGGTCGCGGTCGAGCGCTACCTCGGCGCGAACGGCTACCTCGTCGACGCGTTCGGCGACGGGGTGTCGGCGCGGCGTGCCGTGCGTGCGGATCCGCCCGACGTCCTCATCGTGGACCGCATGCTGCCCGGGATCAGCGGGGACGAGCTGGCCCGCGACGTGCGAGGGCGCTCCGCCGTGCCGATCATCATGCTCACGGCGCTGGGCGAGGTCGAACAGCGCATCGAGGGGCTCGAGAACGGCGCCGACGACTATGTGGTCAAGCCGTTCGCGCTGCGTGAGCTGCTGCTGCGGGTCGACGCGCTGCTGCGCCGGTCGCGGGCAGCGGCGGCGCCGACGCGGGAGATCGTGCGCGGCGACTTCCGCCTGGATCCGGCCCGCCGGCGGGTGCACGTACGCGGCGAGGAGGTGGTGCTGGCGGCGCGGGAGTACGAGCTGCTCGCGCACCTCGTGCAGCACGACGGCGAAGTGCTCTCGCGGGACGACATCCTGCGGGAGGTGTGGGGGTGGTCGTTCGGCGAGGGCTCCACGGTGACCGTGCACGTGCGGCGGCTGCGGGAGAAGATCGAGCGCGATCCGCGCAACCCGGCGCACCTGCTCACCGAGTGGGGCGCCGGGTACCGGTTCTCGGCGGATGGATCCGGGTCGATCCGGCCGGGAACGACCGAGGTGGCCGGGGAATGAGCCGGAGGCGGAGTGTGAGGCGGGGCGTGGAGCAGGGTGTGGAGCGGGGCGAGGAGATGGATTTCGTCGTTCGTGGGGCGTCCGCAGGAGCGTTTTCCATCTTGAGCGCGCCTGCCGGGCGGCGCGGAGATGGATTTCGCTGCTCCGAAGGCGCTGGCAACGGCGTTTTCCATCTCGCCGCCGGCCGGGCGGGCGTGACCGCCGGCGACCCGCGCCGCGCCGCCGACCCGCGCCCCGCCGCCGGCCGGGCGGGCGTGACCGCCGGCGACCCGAGGCACGGAAGCGGAGCGCGCTCATGATGCCGCTCGGCGCGTTCGACGTGCTGCTCATCGTGCTGACCGCACTCGGATGCGCGGCGGTGGTCACGCTCGCCGCCGTGCTGGTGCTGCGCCGGGCGCGGCGGGCAGGGCTCACGTTCCGGCTGGTCGTGGTCGGGGTCGCGTCGGTGCTCGCCCTGGCGACCGGGGTGCTCGCGATCTCTGCCGAGATGTACCTGTCAGCGCACGACTTCACGGTGCTCGTCTGGGTGCTCGGCGCGGCGCTGCTGTGCGCGCTCGCGACGGCCTGGATCACTGCGCGTGCCGCGCGCAGCTCGGTGCAGCACCTATCCGCCGCGGTGCGACGGGTCGGCGAGGGTGACGTCGTCGACGGCGGATCCAGCGGCTGGCGCGAGTTCGACGACCTGTCGGCCGAGCTCGCCGAGGTCTCCGCGAAGCTCAGTGACGCGCGGGCAGAGCTCGAGCGCCTCGACTCCGACCGGCGCCGGTTCCTCGCCTGGATCTCGCACGACCTACGCACCCCGCTCACGGCGATCCGCGCGCTCGCCGAGTCAGCCGAGGCGGGGCTCGCGGATCCAGCCGCGTTCCCCGCGCAGGTGCGCGCCCAGGTCGACACGATGGGGCGGATGGTCGACGACCTGTTCGAGCTGTCGCGCATCACGTCGGGGTCGCTGCGACTGCGCACCGAGCAGGTCGAGCTGCTCGACGTCGTCTCGGATGCGGTCGCCGACGTGCGCGCCGCCGCGGGGCAGCACGGGGTGCGGATCGCGCAGCAGGGGATCGAGGGGCACGTGTTGTGGGCGGATCCGCATCAGCTCACCCGTGTGATCGTCAACCTGCTCACGAACGCCGTGCGGCACGCGCCGGACGGATCCGAGATCCTCGTGTTCGCCGAGGCGCCGTCGCCGCATCGGCTCGTGCTCGTCGTGCTCGATCACGGCAGCGGCGTCGCGGTCGAGGATCTGGACCGGATGTTCGAGGTGGGGTGGCGGTCGGATCCGTCTCGCACCGCGGGCAGCACGCCTGATGCGGTTGCCTCGGGTGCGGGGCTGGGGCTGGCGATCGCGCGTGGTCTCGCGCGGGCACACGGTGGCGACGTGTTCGCCGAGCACACCGACGACGGCTTCTGCCTGAAGGTGGAACTGCCCATCGGGGCGCCCGCGGCCTGACTCCTGACCGTCCGGTCCCTGAGTCCACCGAACGGATCGGTCGACACGCGTCCCCCCGCATCAATCCGAGATAGTATCAATAGAGATACTATGCACGTATGGCGGGGTAGAGAAGCTGCTGATGCAGATGCGCGCCAGTGCTCTCGGAGTGCGGTTCGCGGACCTGGCGAAGGTGTGCGATCACTACTTCGGGGAGCCTCGGCAGCGAGGAACCTCCCATCGGGTCTATCGCATGCCGTGGCAGGGCGATCCCCGGGTGAACATCCAGGACGATCACGGCATGGCGAAGCCCTATCAAGTGCGACAGGTACTCGCCGCAATCGACAAGCTGGAAGGGGAAACGCGATGACCAAGGTGAATGCAGATCACTACACCTATCGGGTCCGCTGGTCGGCTGAGGATCATGCGTTCGTGGGTACCGTGGCGGAGCTGCCGTCGTTGTCGTGGATCGCGGACGTTCAGCGCGAGGCCTTCGATGGCATCCGCGACCTGGTCGCGAGCGTTCTCGAGGATATGGAAGCGGCCGGTGAGAGCGCGCCGGTGCCGGTCGCGGATCGGGCGTACTCCGGCAAGTTTATGGTGCGCTTGACCCCGGAGGCGCACCGTCGGCTTGCGCTCGATGCCGCGGAGCAGCACGTGTCGCTGAACCGCCTCGCGGCGAATCGCCTGATCGGGACCTGATCCGACACCGACTGCATGGATAGCCGCGATTAGTGATGTACCTGGGGAACTCGCACGTCGAATCTCGTGATCAGTCCCGTCAGCGCTCGCCCGGCGTCCAATCTCGAGGGCCGGGCTGCCGGCCGCCCGGCTCCACGAAGCCCGAGCGATCGACCGGGCCGACCGCGCCCACACGGCCCGAGAACGGCTGCGGCGTCGGCGGCAGCGGGCGCGGGACGATGCCGTGCCGCGCAGCGGAGCGGACTGCGCGATTGAGCCGGCGCTGCGCGCTCGGCGCGACGGACCCGACGCGCCGGAGAGTCGCGCACGATCGCGTTGACGACGACGAAGATGGCGAGCGTGGTCAACGCGCCGAGCACCGCTCCGGCGTACACGTAGCCCGCCTCGGCCGTGCGGAGAACTCCCCAGAACTCCATGGGGAGCACCCTAGCGGAAGCGCGCGGCAGGCACACCGCGCCATCGGGTTTGCCCGTCGAGTTCCGCAGCCGCTCGGTCCTCAGAATTCCGAAATAGCGGTTTCGTCATAAGTCTTGCGCTGGGGCTCGATTGGGTCCATTCTGTGTCCAGGATGAGAGCTCGGGACAGCTCGATTCTGAATCTGGGGACCGGAACTATCCGGGCTATTGGCGTAGGGGACGCGCCGGTTCGCAGAGTTGGGCGTGAGGAACGAATCGGTGACAACTGATCGTTAGTGCCGGGAGGCGCTGGCGGGAAGGATGTCATCATGCCCGGTCCCTATCCCAGAGAGTTCCGCGAAGACGTTGTCGCGGTTGCTCGCAGCCGCGAGAGCGGCGTCACCATCAAGCAGGTTGCGACCGACTTCGGTATCAGCGAGGCGACGTTGCAGAACTGGCTCCGTCAGGCCGACGTCGAGGAAGGCAACCGTCCTGGTCAGACCGCCGCGGACGCTGCCGAGGCACGTGAACTGAAGAAGCGGATCCGCCTCCTCGAGCAGGAGAACGAGGTCCTCCGGCGAGCGGCGGCGTATCTGTCGCAGGCGAACCTGAGACTCGGTGGCTCCCCAAAATGACGTACCCGCTCGTATCTGAGCTCGCCGACGCGGGGATTCCCGTGACGGTGTCGTGCCGGGTCCTCAAGCTCGCAAGACAGCCCTACTACCGGTGGCGAAACGATCCCGTCAGGGACGCGGACATGCTCCGCGCGTATCGGATCAACGCGCTGCATGACGCGCATCACGACGACCCGACGTTCGGATACCGATACCTCGCCGACGAAGCCCGCCGGGCGGGATGGCGGATGAGCCGGCGCACGGCGTGGAAGCTGTGCTCGCAGGCCGGGATCCTCTCGTCCGCGCAGCGCCGGCGACGTGGGAAGGGCAAGAAGACCGGCCCGCCGGTGTTCGACGATCACGTGCAGCGGGTGTTCCGCGCCGATGCCCCGAACCGGCTGTGGCTCACGGACATCACGGAGCATCGGACGAGCGAAGGCAAGCTTTACTGCTGCGCGATCAAGGATGTGTTCTCCAACCGCATCGTCGGCTACTCGATCAGCGACCGGATGACCGCGAAGCTCGCCGTCGATGCCGTCCGCAACGCCGTCTCTCGTCGCGGTGAGGTCGCCGGGTGCATCCTGCACGCTGACCGGGGCAGCCAGTTCCGCAGCAGGGCGATGGCCCGCGAGCTGCGCCGTCATGACATGGTTGGATCGATGGGTCGCGTCGGCGCCGCCGGAGACAACGCCGCCATGGAGTCGTTCTGGTCGCTGCTGCAGACGAACGTCCTCAACCAGCAGCGGTGGGCCACCCGGCAGGAACTGCGCCTCGCGATCGTCGTCTGGATCGAGCGGAAGTATCACCGCCAACGAGCACAGGACACCCTCGGCGGGTTGACGCCGATCGACTTCGAAGCCAAGCTAACCGAGCCGCAATCTCTCGCGGCCTAAACCGAATCTGTCACCGATTCCTGCTTCACGCCCGAGTGCACCTCAATGGCGGAACGTTTACCTGCGCACCTATGGGCTGGGATCCGTCATTCAAGAACCTCGCGTGCGGGGTTACCGGAAACGGTGGGATATTCGACCCCAATAAGACGACACAGACGGTGGGCACTACGGTGTCTGCGCAGAGCGAAGGATGATCGCGATGATCGCCTTGCTCCTTGTCTTCGCGGGCCTCTACGGCCTCGTCATCGGGTCCTTCCTCAACGTCGTCGCGTACCGCGTGCCGGCAGGGGTGTCGCTGCTGCGGGAGAGCCGCTGCCCACAATGCAAAGCTCCGATCCGGTGGTGGCAGAACGTCCCTGTGGTGTCGTGGCTCGTGCTGCGCGGGCGGTGTGCGAACTGCCACGCCCGGATCAGCGCGCAGTATCCGGTGATCGAGGCCATGACGGGGGTTGTGTTCGCGGGTGCGACGTGGTGGGTGCTGACCGGAGTGCGTTTCGTGCCGATCGGCACAGGGACGACCTCGCCGCTGAGTCAGCAGGTCTGGATCCGGATGGCGGATCCGTTGTTCTGGATCGTGCTCGTCGCATTCCTGTTCTTCGCCGCCGTGTCGATCGTGCTGACGATCATCGACCTCGAGACGAAGCGACTGCCGGACGCGATCGTGCTGCCGAGCATCGCCGTAGGCGTCGTCTTGCTGGCTATCACCGCCGCTGTCGGAGCGTGGACGCCGCCGGCGCCCGACACGGCTGGGTCGGCGATCGGGTGGGACGACTTCCTCCGGGCCATCGCCGGCGGAGCGATCCTCTACGTCTTCTACTGGATCGTGCGCTTCGTCAGCCTCCGCGGGATGGGCGGCGGCGACGTCAAGCTCGCCGCCCTCGTCGGGCTGTACCTCGGCTGGTCGGGATGGGCGGCGCTCGCCGTCGGCGCATTCGCTGCGTTCGTGTTCGGCGGGCTGTACAGCCTCGTCCTGATCGTGCTTCGCCGAGCGAAACGCAAGACGGCGATCCCGTTCGGGCCGTGGATGATCTTGGGCGCCTGGGCTGGGATCGCGGTGGGTGAGCCGATTGGGCGCTGGTATGTCGGAATGCTGGGACTGAGCTGAACCCGCCTGGGGCGGGAGCGGAGGACTTGGGGAGAGAACATGGCGAGATCGCATGTCGGTGTGGAGATCACCGAAGAGAGCGTGCGCGCGGTGGAGGTGTCCGTTGAGCGACAACCGCAGGTGGTCGCGTACGGCGAGGTGGCGCTGCCGCCCGATGCGGCGCACGACTCCGAGGTGCTCGACCAGGGCGCGGTCGCGACCGCGATTCGCGACCTGTGGAGCGTGGCGAAGATCCGTGCCAAATCGGCAACCCTCGGCATCGCCAATCGCCGCGTGCTCGTGCGTGAGCACAGCACGGCGGCGATCGCGCCCGAGCTGCTGCGCCAGGCGCTGCCGTTCCAGGTGCAGGACCTGTTGCCGGTCCCCGTCGCTCAGGCGGTGCTCGACTACTACCCGACCGGGCAGCAGGGCGATCAGCTGCACGGGCTGCTCGTGGCTGCCGTCTCCTCGACCATCGAGGACATGATCACCGCGTTCGGGCGAGCCAAGATCCGCATCGACGGCGTCGACCTCGCCACTTTCGGCCTTGCCCGTGCCGCTGCGCTCGTCGCTCCGGAAGGAACGGCGGCGGCGATCCACATCGGCGACCACACGACGCAGATCGTGATCCTTCGCGACGGCATCCCCGACTTCGTGCGGATCACGCCGGTCGACCTGGAGACCCTCGCCGTGCGTCGTCGCAACGCCCAGATCGCCCCGGAGGACGGCACCTTCGTGGCGACGCGCGTGGATCCGACCCGCATCGCCGCAGCGGAGCTCGTGGGCGCGGCGGGCATCGTGCCGATGGGCGCGCTGCGCGTCGACGCGAGCAGCAGGCCGGTCACGGAGGTCATCGGCCGGATCCGCAGCACCTTGGCCTTCTACCTGAACAAGGACGGGATGCCTCCGATCAGCCAGGTGCTGGTCACCGGCGCGGGCGCCGCCGTCGATGGCGTCGCGCAAGGACTCGCGGCGACCCTCGACGCACCGCTGCGCACCATCGTGCTGCACGATGTGCTGCCGCTGCAGGTCGCCGACCCGACGGGTGATCTCGCCCTCAACCTGGTGAGCACCGCGGGACTCGCCCTCGGAAAGGACCGCTGATGGCACGCATCACCGTCGCGACCCCGGGCGGTACGCCCCGGGTCGATCTGCTGCCCCGCTCCGAGGTCGAGCGCCGTGAACGCGACGCGCTCGGGCGCACGTGGGTGCGGGTGGGCCTGCTCGCGATCCTGCTCGCCGTCGTGCTCATCGCCGCGGCATTCGCCGCGAACCTGTTCGCGCAGCAGCGCCTTGCCGCCGAGCAGGCGCGGTCGACCCAGCTGATCGGGCAGATCGCGGGCCTCTCCGATGTCAGCAACGCGCTGAAGACCGAAGCCGACCTCACCCGGTTCCGCGCCGACGCGATGGGATCCGACCTGTCCTGGACCTCGATCCTGGATCGGATCCGCGGCACGCTCCCGGCCGACACGAGCCTCGTCGGCTTCGAGCTCACCACCGGCGCCGCTCCCGCTGCCGCCGGCGACGGGAAAGCCGACGACAAGGCGGCGAAGACCGCGGTCGGGCTGACCGGAACCCTCACCCTGGACAGCGGCACGGCGCTCGATCTCGGCGCCTACGTGCGAAGCCTGCGCACGGTCGACGGCGTGCTCACCGCCGATGCCAACTCCACCACCTCGGGCGCGACGGCGGCCGGCCGGTTCACCTACAAGGTCGACATCACGTTCGATCAGACCGTCTACTCCGGCAGCTACACCAAGGCGGTGGCGAAGTGACCAAGTCGCTCATCAACCTCGTCGGCGCTCTCATCACCATCGCCTCGGTGGCGCTCGCCGTCGTCTTCGGGGTGCTGCCGCTGCTCGGCCAGACGTTCACCGCGTTCGGCGACACGGCTCAGGCCGGCGCCACCAACACCGCCTACGAGGCGCAGATCTCGGCTCTGCAGAAGCAGAAGGCGCGCAAGGGCGAGATCGACGCGGCCGTGCAGGACCTACGGGCGCAGATCCCTGCGGTGCCCGACCTGGATCGTGCGTTCGACGTCATCGCCGAGTCGGCTCAGAACTCCGGCGTGGTGATCACCTCGATCGTCCGGGAAGACCTCGCGCCCTATGCGCCGCGCACCGCTCCGGTTCCGGCCGGGCCGGCGTCGGCGGCCGCCGCGAAGGCTCAGGCCGCCCCGCAGCCGACGCCGCAGCCGACGGGCGGATCGGATCCGGTGGGCCAGGCGAAGAACACGGCCGCCCAGGCGAGTGCCAACGCAAACCAGACGTCGCAAACCGCAGGCGCGAACGGGAGCAGCGCGGCCGGCGGCTCGGCGGGAACGGGCGCAGCGGTCGATGCGCGGGAGCAGATCCCGCTCACGGTCACGGCCACCGCCGCCGACCTGACCGCGGTGCAGAGCTTCCTCGACGGACTTCGCGGATCGGGTCGTCTCCTCGGCGTCGACAAGGTCACGGTGCAAGGCGCGAGCGGCAGCCTCACCATCAACCTGGCGCTGCTCGCGTTCGTCGCCCCGGCGACCACGACCGGAGCCTCGAAATGAGCGCCGCAGAGCTCACGGGCATCCTCGCGGTCGGCGCCCGGGCGGGTGCCAGCGATGTGCACGTCACCGCGGGGTTCCCGCCGCTCATGCGCGTCGACGGTGACCTCGTCGCGGTGCCGGGGCACGAGGGGCGGCTCAGCCACGACTGGGTCGAGCAGGCCGCGTACGACCTCATGACCGACTCGCAGCGCGGGGAGTTCGCCACCCGGCGCGAGGTCGACCTCGCCCATGCCGCCGAGGGGGTCGGACGCTTCCGCGTGAACGTGTTCCGCCAGCTCGGTGACATCGCCATGGCGCTGCGGTACATCCCCGACCGGGTGTTCACGCTCGAGGAACTCGGCGCCCCGGCGATCGCGGCCGACCTCGCCCTGCGTCCGCGAGGGCTCGTGTTGCTCACCGGTCCCACCGGATCCGGCAAGTCCACCACCCTCACCGCGATGGTCGACATCATCAACAACACGCGTCCGGTGCACGTCGTGACGATCGAGGATCCGATCGAGTTCCATCACACCAGCAACAAGGCGCTCATCCACCAGCGCGAGGTCGGATCCGACACCGAGTCGTTCGCCGAGGCGCTGCGCCGCGTGCTGCGGCAGGACCCCGACGTGATCCTGGTCGGCGAGCTGCGCGATCCGGAGTCGATCTCAACGGCCCTGTCGGCCGCGGAGACCGGGCACCTCGTGCTCTCCACGCTGCACACTCAGGGGGCGGCAAAGTCGGTCAACCGCATCGTCGACGTGTTCCCGGCCGATCAGCAGCACCAGATCCGGACGCAGCTCGGCGACACCCTGCAGGGCATCATCAGCCAGACGCTGCTGCCCCGCGCGCAGACCGCGGGGCGCACGATCGCGACCGAGGTGCTCATCAACACCCCGGCGGTCGCGAATCTCATCCGCGAGGGCCAGGTGTCGCAGCTGTACTCGACGATGCAGGCGAGCCAGGCCGTTGGCATGCACACGCTCGACCAGGACCTGCGCCGCCTCGTCGGCGAGGGGATGATCGCTGCGCACGTCGCCCGCACCTTCGCCGTGGACCCGAAATCGATCGACGGTGTGCACGTGCAGCCGGCCGATATCGACGCCGAATCGTGGTCGACTTTCGCCGGTGGTTCGCAGCTCAAGGAATGGGGTTCCTGATGGCCGGTGTACGAGAGTACGAATACCAGGCGCTCGACGTCGCGGCCGCTCGCACCGTCAAGGGCTCGATGGACGCATCGAGCGACAGCGTCGTCGCCGCCAAGCTGCGCGCGCAGGGTCTCACGCCGCTGCATGTGGCGCCTGTCGCGAAGACGGGTCTGCACCGGGAGATCACGCTGCCGTCGTTCCGTCGGGGCGTCTCAGCCAAGACCCTGGCGATCTTCTCGCGGCAGATGGCGGCGCTCATCAACGCGGGTCTGCCGCTGCTGCGCACCCTGACCGTGCTCGCCGAGCAGGCCGATGACAAGAAGCTGCAGCAGGTGCTCGTGACCGTGCAGGGTGACGTCGAGTCAGGCTCGTCGCTGTCGGCGTCGATGGCGCGGCACCCGCAGGTGTTCCCGCCGCTCATGGTGTCGATCATCCGGGTCGGGGAGGCCGGCGGCTTCCTCGGCAAGGCGCTCAACTCCATTGCCGAGACCTATCAGAAGCAGGCCGACCTGCACGCGAAGATCCGCGCCGCGACGACCTATCCGCTCGTCGTGCTGATCATCGCGATCCTGGGCGTCACCGCGATGCTGATCTTCGTCGTGCCAGTGTTCAAGAACATGTTCGAGGGCCTCGGCACGGGTCTGCCGCTGCCGACGCAGATCCTGGTCACGGTCTCCGAGAACATGAAGTGGATCGCGCCTGTCGTCGCCGTGCTCGTGATCATCGTGTGGATCTGGTGGGCGCGCAACCGCTACACCGACGCGTATCGCAAGGTGGTGGATCCGTTCCTGCTGAAGCTGCCGATCTTCGGCAAGCTGCTGACCAAGATGGCGGTGGCGCGGTTCACGCGCAACCTGTCGATGATGCTCGACGCGGGCGTGCCGATCATCCAGGCGCTGTCGATCGTGGGGCAGGCGTCGAACAACTGGAAGGTCGAGCAGACCGTGCGCGACATCCAGGAGTCGATCCGCAGTGGACGCTCCTTCTCGGCGCCGCTCGCCAAGGCCGAGGTGTTCCCGCCCATGGTGTCGCAGATGGTCGCGGTGGGTGAGGAGTCGGGCACTCTCGCCGAGATGCTCGGCAGCATCGCCGACTTCTACGAGGACGAGGTGGAGACCGCCACCGAGCAGCTGTCGTCGCTCATCGAGCCGGTGCTGATCGTCGGTCTCGGCATCGTCATCGGCGGCATGGTGATCTCGCTGTACCTGCCGATCTTCACCCTGTACGGAGATCTCGCGAAGCAGCACTGAACGTCAGCGGTACACCTCGCGGCGATGCGCGATGCGGAGGACCAGGATCTCGAGTCGATCATCGATCACGTCGTAAACGATGCGATACTCGCCAACGCGGATCCGAAACTCGCCTTCGCCTCCCGTGAGCTGGAGACAGCCGCTTGGACGTGGCTCGATCGCGAGATGCTCGATGGCATCCTTGATGCGCTGCCGGTCCTGCGGGTGGATTCCTCGAAACGCCTTCGCCGCGGCGCGGCTGTAGAAGATCGCGTAGCCCACGGAGGCGTCAAAGCCCGAGTTCGGTCATCAGGTCCGCATGCGAAACACGCTCGGGGTCTGCGCGCGCCTCGGCGGCGGCTCGGATATCCGCCTGATCCTCCAGCGCCTTTACGGCGCGATCATAGAAGTCCGGGGAGACGACGACGGCCCGGCGCCCAGCGCCGCGCGACGTGATCTCGACGGGCTGACGCTGCGCCAGCGCGATGTAGTCGCTCTGGTTACTGCGGAATTGGGAGAGAGTTGCGGACGTCATTGATTAAGAATACATCTTGTACAAGATGTACTCAACGGTCGCGAGTTGCCTCTCGTCAGGTCACACCGAGACGCGCAGCACCTCTTCGATCGTCGTGATGCCCTGGGCGACCTTGGCCCAGCCGTCGTCGCGGAGCGGGATCATCCCCTGCTCCAGGGCGATCTCGCGCAGCTCGCCGCCGGTGGCGCGGCCGACGAGCGCCTGCTCGATGCGATCGGTGACCTCCATCGCCTCGTGCAGGGCGACCCGGCCGCGGTAGCCGGTGTTGGAGCACACCGCGCAGCCGACCGCGCGGTGCACGGTCGCGTTCTTGATGAGGTGGGCCGGCATCCCCACGCTCTTGAGCATCCCGGGATCGTGATCGAGCGGCTGACGGCACTTGGTGCAGAGCAGACGGGCGAGCCGCTGGGCGACGACCGCGCTCAGCGCAGTGGCCACGAGGAACGGCTCCGTGCCGATCTCGACGAGCCGGGTGAGCGCGCTGGGCGCGTCGTTGGTGTGCAGGGTCGACAGCACGAGGTGACCGGTCAGTGCGGCCTCGACCGAGATCGCCGCGGTCTCCCGGTCGCGGATCTCGCCGACGAGCACCACGTCCGGATCCGCGCGCAGGATCGACCGCAGCGCTGTGGCGAAGGTGAGCCCGGCGCGGGGGTTGACCTGGATCTGTTGATGTCCGGGATCCGGTACTCGACCGGATCCTCGACGGTGATGACGTTGACGCGCGGGTTCGCGACCGCCCGCAGCGCCGTGTACAGGGTCGTGGACTTGCCGGATCCGGTCGGCCCCGTCACGAGCACCATGCCGTGCGGGCGCGAGATCGCCTGCGTGAAGCGCTCCTCGTTGCGCTCCGAGAACAGCAGATCCGACATGAGCATGACCTGGCCGCTGTTGTCGAGGATGCGCATCACGATCTTCTCGCCCCACACCGTCGGCAGGGTCGCCACGCGCAGGTCGACGCTGCGCCCCTCGTGCAGCACCGAGATGCGGCCGTCCTGCGGCACGCGCTTCTCGGCGATGTCGATCGACGACATGATCTTCAGGCGCGAGATCACACCGTCCTGGATGCTGCGGTCGGCCCGCTGCATCTCGTGCAGCACGCCGTCGATGCGGAACCGCACGGTGAGCCGATGCTCGCCCGGCTCGATGTGGATGTCGCTCGCCCGGTCGTTGATCGCCTGCGTGATGAGCAGGTTCACGAACCGCACCACGGGCGCATCCGCGTCCTGGTCGTCGAGCTGCTCGGTGAACACCACGTTCGACGCCCCGGACGCCTCGCCGATCTGCTCCGAGAGATCGGTGAGCTCCTCGTCGGAGCGCAGGTAGCGCTCGAACGCCTGGTTCAGCGCCTCGTCGGTGACGACCACCGGCGTGACGCGCAGGTCGGTGAGGCTGGCGACGTCGTCGAGGGCGATGATGTCGGTCGGATCCACCATCGCGACGGTGAGCTGGTCGCGGTTGTGGCGCAGCGGGATCATCCGGTAGCGGCGGCAGAGCTGCCCCGGCACGAGCGCGATGACCGTGGGATCCAAGGGGTAGGTGGAGAGGTCGACGTATGGCGTGCTCGTCGCCACCGACACCGCCTCGGCGAGCTGCACCTCGTTCACGAGCCCGCGCCTCAGCAGGTAGCCGGGCAGCGCATCCCCGTCGCCGACGGCCGACACGGCGGCGGTCACGTCCTCGGCGCGTGCCGCGCCGGTCAGCACGAGCATCTGTCCCAGACCGCGCATGGGATCCCCAATCCGAGCAGCTCCCCAAAGCCGCTCTCCGCTCATCCTAGAGCGGCGCGGGCCCGCGCGGCAGAGCGATATTCCGGTTGCCTCTCCCGAGTCGTGCGGCCCGCTTCCGCGGGGGCGTCGACGACCCGTCCCGAGGTCTTCCCGCGGCTGCCGCGAGGCAGGATAATCGCCTCATGCCCGCCGCTTCCCGGACGATCGAGATCGCCGCTCCCATCGAGACCGTCTTCGCGTTCTTCACCGATCCGAGCAAGGATCCGTCCTGGCGCAGCGGCGTCAAGGAGATGCGCGCAGAGGGCGCTCCCGCGGCGGGCGGGATCGTGCACCAGGCGATCGCCGGACCCGGCGGGCGCTCGATCACCGCCGACATCCGGATCACCGAGTACGTCGTGCCCAGGCGCTACGCGTTCGTGACGATCGCAGGTCCCGTGCGACCGATCGGCGCCTACACCTTCGCGGAGACGCCGCGCGGCACGAGCGTCACGTTCGAGCTGTCGGCCGAGGTGACGGGGCTGAAGAAGCTGCTCATGGGCGCTGCCGTGCAGAAGAGCATGGACGCGGAGATGGCGGCACTCGACAAGGCGCAGGCGCTGCTCGAGTCCTGACGCTTCGCGGATCGCGATGGCGCCCCCGCGATGTCGACCGCGCCGCATAGGCTGATGCCCATGACCGACGTTCTTCCCTCCGGGCTCGCCATCGGCGACTTCGACCCCGCGATCCGCCCCCAGGACGACCTCTACCGGCACGTCAACCACACGTTCCTCGAGAACACCGAGATCCCCGCCGACAAGGCCCGCTGGGGATCCTTCCACATGCTGGCCGACCAGTCCGAGAAGGACGTCCGCGCCATCATCGAGGAGGCGCAGACGGCCGAGCCCGGCACCGAGGCACGCAAGATCGGCGACCTCTACGCGAGCTTCATGGACACCGAGCGCATCGCCGCGCTCGGCACCGCGCCGCTGGCCGAGCCGCTCGCCGCCGTCGACGCGATCACCACCATCGGCGAGTTCCTCGCGACCGTCGGATCCTTCGATCGCCAGGGCATCGCCGCGCTCATCGGCGTCTTCGTGGAGCCGGATCCCGGCGACCCCGAGCGCTACGTCCCGTTCCTGGTGCAGGCGGGGCTGTCCCTGCCCGACGAGAGCTACTACCGCCTGGACAACTTCGATGGCACCCGCACCGCGTACCGGGCGCACCTCGAGCGGATCCTGACGCTGGCCGGCGTCGCCGACGCTTCCGACCAGGCGGAGCGCGCGTTCGCCCTCGAGCACGAGATCGCCGCGCACCACTGGGACAACGTGGCGAGCCGCGACGCGGTCAAGACCTACAACCTGAAGTCGTGGGCGGAGCTCCAGGAGCTCGTCGGGGTGGACCTCGCCCCGTGGCGCGATGGGGTCGCCGGGCCGGCAGGATCCGCCGCCTTCGACGAGGTCGTCGTCTACCAGCCGAGCTTCTTCGCCGGCCTCGGATCCCTGCTCGCCGCCGAGCGTCTCGACGACTGGAAGGCCTGGCTGCGCGCGAAGGTCGTGCACGGTCTCGCGGCCTACCTCACCGACGACATCGTGCAGGAGAACTTCTCGTTCTACGGCACCGAGCTCACCGGCGTCCCCACGATCCGCGAGCGCTGGAAGCGCGGCGTCTCGCTCGTCGAGGGCTCGCTCGGCGACGCGGTCGGCAAGGTCTACGTCGAGCGGCACTACCCGCCGTCCGCCAAGGCCGCCATGGACGAGCTCATCGCGAACCTGCTCGAGGCGTACCGGCAGTCGATCACGACGCTGGAGTGGATGAGCCCCGCCACCCGCGAGAAGGCTCTCGCGAAGCTCGACACGTTCACCCCGAAGATCGGTCACCCCAAGACCTGGCGCGATTACTCGAGCGTCACGATCGACGCCGGCGATCTGGTCGGCAACGCCGGCCGCGCCGCGCAGTTCGAGCATGACCGCCAGATCGGCAAGGTGGGCAAGCCCATCGACCGCGACGAGTGGTTCATGCCGCCGCAGATGGTGAACGCGTACTACAACCCGCTCATGAACGAGATCGTGTTCCCGGCGGCCATCCTGCAGTACCCGTTCTTCGATGCGGGGCGTGACGCGGCGGCGAACTACGGCGGGATCGGATCCGTGATCGGCCACGAGATCGGCCACGGCTTCGACGACCAGGGCAGTCGCTACGACGGCGACGGCAAGCTGCAGGACTGGTGGACCGACGAGGACCGCGCCGCCTTCGAGCAGCGCACGGCGTCGCTCATCGCGCAGTACGACGCGCTCGTCCCGGAGGGGCTCGCCGCGGAGCACCACGTGAACGGCGCCCTCACGATCGGCGAGAACATCGGCGACCTCGGCGGCCTCGGCATCGCGCTCAAGGCCTACGAGATCGCGCTCGGCGGCCAGGAGGCGCCCGTGGTCGACGGGTACACCGGCGTGCAGCGGCTGCTGCTCAGCTGGGGTCAGGTGTGGCAGCAGAAGAGCCGCGAGGCCGAGACGATCCGCCTGCTCACGATCGACCCGCACTCGCCGAACGAGTTCCGCTGCAACCAGATCCTCCGCAACATCGACGCGTTCTACGACGCGTTCGACGTGACCGAGTCGGATCGGCTCTGGCTCGCCCCCGAGGAGCGCGTCACGATCTGGTGACTGTCCGATCTCGGCCGACGCCGTCCGGGCGCCGACTTCGGCGACGTGCCGGGGCGGCGCTGCGGCGACGACGTGCCGGGGCGGCGCTGCGTCGACGACCCAGACAGCGCACGCCGCAGCTCTGAGCTCATCCCGGATCAGCCCGAGTAGGTGCTGGTGCAACGCGGGCGTTGTACCATGGACGTAGCCCGCCCCGCTGGGGGAAGGGAAGTAGAAGCCGGGACCCCCGCCCCAGTTGGACGGGACCCGGCTTTCGCGTATCTAGAGCTCGATTCGATCGACAGTCGTCGACCGCCGTACGGCGTCGAACCAATCACTCCGTCCGCCGACGAGCGACTCCCCCAGAGCTCCGAGCACCTGGTCGGCGATCCACAGCATCGGCTCGGTGCTGGGCTGCGCGTGGTCAACGCGCAGCCCTTCAGGAAGCGCATGCTTGCTGCGCAGCACGTCGATGGTGCGCCGGTCCTTCTTCATGAGCTCGGAAGGACGTGCCTCGAGCGTGAGAAGCTTCACACCGTGCCCGTCGAGGTGCCAGGCGAGCCGTTCGAGACAGTACGCACGTGCGCGTTCCTGACGGCGCGGATCGACCGGCGCCGCCACGACGACCATGTGGTAGGCGTCGAAGCCGCTGATCGCATCGATGGCCGTGCGCCTCGCTCTGTCGTCCAGGTCCCGCCAGTGCAGCTTCGGCCCGCGGCGAGGCAGCGTGAGCATCTGCTCACGGAGCGCGTCACATGTGGACGGTTCGGCGACCACGGCCCCGAGAAGATACGAGGGACGGTCGATGCGCACGCTGCGCATGCTCTCGTCGCGCTAGGCCTGCAGTACGAACGGATCCACCTGGCAAGCCTCCCACGGCAGACAAGCGCTGTTTTCGCTCATCTCGCCGGCGCCACACCACCATCCCATGGCGATCAACTCGTCGTCGGGAGTCCGCCCCTGCGCGGGGGCGCGGGTCAGTGGGCGCGGCGGATGAGGATGCGCCAGCGCTCGGGGCCGCGGTCGAGGTAGCGCGTCGTGAACGCGTCGCCGGAACGGGCCTCGAGCTGGGTGAGCAGCGGCACCGGGTCGTGCGTGGCGGACACGATCATGCCCGCGCCCGGCCGCATCCCGTCGATCGCGCCGAAGATCGCGGCATGCCGGATCGCGTGCGGAATGGTCTGCACATCGAGCTCGGGCAGCTCCTCGTCGGCCTCGCCGCACGTGCAGCCGGCGGTCGGGTTCTGGTCCACCGCATCGTCGCGCGTGCGGTGGATCTCGATGTTCGCCATCTTCTGCTCCCGTCGTATGGTCGGATCCTGCGAGTTTATTACAATGAAACCCGTGGAAAAGACTTCGGGTGACGAGCGCAGGGTCGCCGCAGGCGGTCGCGTGCACTCCCGCGCGCGGGAGAGCGTGCTGCGCACCGTCGAGGCGCAGCACGCGCCGGTCTCGATCGGCGCGCTCGCGCAGTCGACGGGGCTCCATGAGAACACGGTGCGGGGCCATCTCGAGCAGCTCCTCGCCGACGGCTACGTGCGCCGCGAGCGCGAGCGCGAGCCGCGCACCGGACCGGGCCGGCCCGCGTGGCTGTGGCGCGCGACGCACTCCGCCGGCGACGCGGTCTACGCGGGACTCGCCACGGCCCTCGCCGCGACGGTCGCACGCAGCGCGGATCCGGTCGGCGACGCGCATGCGGCCGGACGCGCCTGGGGTGCGGAGATCGCCCAGCGCCGCGGCGCCGCATCCCCCGCGCCGTCGCCCGGTGACGCCTCCGCCAGCCAGGGCGCCGGACGTGCCGCGGTCGTCGCCGTCATGCGCGAGCACGGATTCGACCCCGTCGACCTCGGCACCGAGGTGCAGCTGCGCCGCTGCCCGCTCATCGAGGCGGCGACCCGCAACCCCGAGGTCATCTGCGCCGTGCACCAGGGCATGGTCGACGGGATCCTCCTCGCGCAGGGCGCCCCCGCCGGCAGCGAGCTGCTGCCCTTCACCGCTCCCGGGATCTGCACGCTCCGACTGCCGAGCGCATCATGACGCCCCCGACCACCGGTGCGGCGCGTGCGGTCGGCACCCGCTCGGGCGCAGCAGGTCATCGTCCCGGCTGGCGGCTCGGCTGGATCCTGCCCGCGGGCCTCGCCCTGCTCGCGGGTCTCGATGCGGCCCTGCTGCTCCTGGGTCTGCCGGCGCCGGTCAGCGGGGCGCGGCTGGCGCAGATGCACGGTGCGTTCATGGTGTTCGGGTTCGTCGGCACCCTGATCGCGCTGGAGCGCGCGAGCGCCCTGGGACGCTGGTACGGCTATCTCGCGCCGGCCCTGCTGGGGTCGGGAACGATCCTGCTGCTCATCGATGCGGTCCCGCTGATCGCGGCGAAAGCGGTGGTGGCGGCGGGGATGGCCGCGTTCACGCTGGTGTACATCCCGCTCTGGCGGCGGCAGTACGACGCGCCCCTGCTGACGCAGCTGCTCGGCGCCGCCCTGGGCTGCGCGGGTGCGGTGATCTGGCTCGGGCAGGAATCGATGGATCGGATCCTGCCCTGGCTCGTCGCGTTCCTCGTGCTCACCATCGCGGCCGAACGCGTCGAGCTGGCGCGGATCACGATGGGACCCGGCGCGGGGACGCGGCTGCTCGCGCACGCGTGGGCCGTCGCGCTCGCCCTGCTGGTGAGCGTCGCGCTGCCCGGCCTCGGCGCGATCGCGCTCGGGATCGCGCTGCTGTCGCTGGTGGCCTGGCTCGTGCGGCACGACGTGGCGCGGCGCACGATCCGCACGACCGGAGCCACCCGGTACATGGCGGCGTGCATCCTGTCCGGCTACGTCTGGCTCGCCGTCGCGGGCATCGCCCTCCTGTTCGGCTGGCCGCGCGACGCGGCGGCCGTCGACGCCGTCGCACACGCGGTGTTCCTGGGCTACACGATCTCGATGATCATGGCGCATGCGACCACGATCCTGCCCGCGGTGCTGCACGTCCGATTGCCGTACACCCGCGCGTTCTGGGTGCCGGCGGCGCTGCTGCAGCTGAGCCTCGTCGTCCGGATCTGGTTCGGCGACATGCTCGCGATGTCCGTCGCCTGGCGGATCGGCGGCGTGCTCGGCGAGATCGCGCTGCTCGCCTTCCTCGGCGTGGCCGTGGCCCGCGCGGTCTCGGGAGGAGGCGGTCGTGCCCGCGCTCGGTCCTGAGCGGCCGGATCCGCCCGACCGGCCGAGGGGCGAGGCGCCGAACCGCCCCGCGGACCGCGTGCCGGACCGTCCCGCGGACCGCGCGCCGAACCGCGGGTTCTCGGCGCTGCGGGACATCCCGACCGTGCTGTGGCTGCTGCTCGTGGTGGCCGCGGCGCTCGTGCACCGCTCGCTGCCGGTCGCCGGCTGGCTCATGCTGCACCTGCTGCTGCTGGGCGCGGTCACGCACGCGATCCTGGTGTGGAGCCAGTACTTCTCGTTCGCGCTGCTGCGCATCGCCCCGCGCGTCGGCGATCGTCGGACCCAGGCGTGGCGACTCGCGTTCGGCAACGGCGGAGCGCTGCTGGTGCTCGCCGGCGTGGTGCTCGGGATCTGGCCCGTCACGCTGGCCGGCGCGGCCCTGCTGGTGGCGGCGGCGACCTGGCACGGGGTAAGCCTGTGGCTGCGGATGCGGCGCAGCCTGCCCGGCCGGTTCGGGCGCACGATCCGCTACTACATCGCCGCGGCCGCGATGCTCGTGGTCGGCGTCGGACTGGGCGCCTGGCTCGCGCGCGATCACGCCGACCACGATCTGGTGCTCTCGCACGCGCTGCTGCACGTGTTCGGGTGGATCGGCCTCACCGTCGCCGGAACCGTGGTCACGCTGTGGCCGACGATGCTGCGCACGCGCGCCGACCCGCGGTCCGCCGCGGGGGCGGTGCGGGCGCTGCCGGTGCTGGCCGGGGGCGTCGCGGTCGCGGCGGCTGGGGCCGCCGCCGGGCTCGCGCCGGCCGTCGCGCTCGGCCTGCTGGCGTACGCCGCGGGGCTCGCGATCATCGCCGTGTCGTTGTGGCGTGCGGCGCGCCAGGCCGTTCCGCACAGCTTCGCCGCGCTGTCCGTCGGCGCCGGGCTGCTGTGGTGGATCGGCTGCCTCGCCGCCCTCGCCGTGGCCGCGATCACGAGCAGCATCCCCGCGGTCGCGCAGTCCGCCGGATCGCCACGCGACGGCATCCGGATCCGCTGCGCCGTCGGCGCTCGATGCTGCGTCGTCGGCGCTCGGCGCCGTGCAGAGCACGCTCGGACCCGTGCAGAGCACGCTCGACGCGGTCGCGCCCTTCCTCGCCGCGGGGTTCGCCGCCCAGGTGCTGATCGGCGCGCTCAGTTATCTGGTGCCCGTGGTGCTCGGCGGCGGGCCGGGCCCGGTGCGGGCCGGCACCGCGGCGTTCGACCGCCGCGGCCCGCTGCGCGTCGTCGTCGCGAACGTCGCGCTGCTGGTGTGCGCGCTGCCGGTCTCCAGCGTCATGCGGGGTCGCCGCCTCGGTGCTCTACCTCGCTTCCGCGGCCTCGTTCCTGCCGATCCTGGTGCTCGCCATGCGCGCCCAGCGGGCGCGCCAAGGCGCGGCCGGTGCCCGCCGACGCGTCCCGCCGCGGACCGATCGTCCCGGAAGGCGCGCAGCCGCCCGGTCGCCGCGCAGGGCAGGCCGTCGCCGGTCTCCTCACGGTCGTCGCGGTGGTGGCGGGTGCCGCCGCGCTCGACCCGCTCTCGCTGGGGTGGTCGGCACCCGCGCCGGTGGTGGCGGCCGACGCTCCGGTGAAGGTCGTGACCGTCCACGCCGCGAACATGCGCTTCACACCGAACCGCATCGAGGTGCCGTCGGGCACGCACCTGAAGATCGCGCTCACCAACACCGACGCCTCCCAGGTGCACGACCTGGTGCTCGCGAACGGCACCGGCGGCACCCGGCTCGCCCCGGGGCAGTCCGAGACGATCGATGCCGGCGTGATCACGGCGCAGCTGGACGGCTGGTGCTCGATCATCGGGCACCGTCAGGCGGGCATGACGCTCACGATCGTCGCGACCGGATCCGGCTCCTCGCCCGCCCCCGACGCGTCGCCCTCCGGCGCCATGCCCGGGATGCCGGGCATGGCGGGATCCGGATCCGGCGCGATCGACCTCAACGCCGAACCCGGATCCGGATTCCGCCCCTACGACGCCGAGCTGAAGCCTCTCGCACCCGCCACGGGGCCGGTCACGCGGCGGGTCACCCTGACCGTCGCGAACCGCGTGGTCGAGGTCGCGCCGGGCGTCACGCAGACCCTGTGGGAGTACGACGGGAGCGCACCGGGCCCGGTGCTGCACGGCAGAGTCGGCGACACGTTCGTGGTGACTCTCGTCAACCACGGCGACATGGGGCACTCGATCGACTTCCACGCGGGGGCGGTCGCGCCGGACCAGCCGATGCGCACGATCCCGCCGGGGCAGAGCCTGACCTACACGTTCACCGCGACCCGATCCGGGATCTGGATGTACCACTGCTCCACGATGCCGATGAGCGCGCACATCGCGAGCGGCATGTACGGCGCTGTCGTCATCGAACCGGCCGACCTCGCCCCGGTCGCCCGCAGCTATGTGCTGGTGCAGGGCGAGTACTACCTCGGCTCGCACGACGGCGGACAGGTCGACACCGGCAAGGTCGCCGCAGGTACCCCGGATCTGGTGGTCTTCAACGGCTACGCGAACCAGTACGACCACACGCCGCTGACCGCGGCCGTCGGCGAGCGGGTGCGGGTGTGGGTGCTCGACGCCGGCATCGAACGGGCCAGCAGTTTCCACGTCGTGGGCGGGCAGTTCGACACCGTGTGGTCGGAGGGGCGCTATCTGCTCGATCACGCGACCGGCACCGGATCCCAGGCGCTCGGCCTGAATCCGGCGCAGGGAGGATTCGTGGAGCTGGCGTTCCCCGAGGCCGGGCACTACCCGTTCGTGTCGCACTACATGGTCGACGCGGAGCGCGGCGCGCACGGGGTCTTCGACGTGAAGGCTCCGCCGCGCCCCGGTTCCTGAGCGCGGTCGTCAAGCGGACGCTCCCCGAGGCGCAGTCCGCGAAGCCTGCGCTGCTCCGATCTCCTGACGCGATCCATCTGGCCACCGCGATCGCGGTCGGCGCGGGAGAGCTCTGGACGTACGACGATCGCCTCGCCGTCGCCTCGGTCTCCGCGGGCATCGCCGTTCGCGCGCCCCGGTGATACGCCGGATCCGCGACGGACATCGCTCCCCGGACGAGGGGCGATGCCTGCCTACGCCGCCGGATTCGCGCCGATAGGATTGACCTGTCCCGAAAGCTCTGTCACAGAGCCGACTTCTGGGACATTCCCCGCCTCCTCGCGACCATTGGAGCCACCGTGGCCGAACAGTCCCGTCTTGACAAGGTCATCGCCCTCGCCCGCCACCGCGGGTTCGTCTTCCAAGCGGGTGAGATCTACGGCGGTTCGCGGTCGGCCTGGGACTACGGACCCCTCGGCACCGAGCTCAAGGAGAACATCCGCCGCCAGTGGTGGCAGACGTTCGTGCGCGGCCGCGGCGACATGGTGGGCCTGGACTCGTCGATCATCCTGCCCAAGCGCGTGTGGGAGGCCTCGGGCCACGTCGAGACGTTCACGGATCCGCTCGTCGAGTGCCTGCACTGCCACAAGCGCTTCCGCGCCGACAACCTCATCGAGGACTTCGAGGCGCGCAAGGGCCGCCCCGCCGAGAACGGTCTGGCCGACGTGCCCTGCCCGAACTGCGGCACCAAGGGGCAGTACACCGAGCCGAAGGCGTTCTCCGGTCTGGTGAAGACGTACCTCGGTGTCGTGGACGACGAGTCCGGCTTGTACTACCTGCGCCCGGAGACGGCCCAGGGCATCTTCGTGAACTTCTCGAACGTGCTCACCGCGAGCCGCAAGAAGCCGCCGTTCGGCATCGGCCAGGTGGGCAAGGCGTTCCGCAACGAGATCACGCCCGGCAACTTCATCTTCCGCACCCGCGAGTTCGAGCAGATGGAGATCGAGTACTTCGTGCCGCCGGCGGAGGCGCAGGAGTGGTTCGAGCACTGGGTGCAGGAGTGCTGGAACTGGTTCGTCGACCTTGGCATCGACCCCGAGAACATGCGCCAGTTCGACGTCCCCGAGGAGGACCGCGCGCACTACTCCGCCGGCACCATCGACGTCGA
This sequence comes from Microbacterium xylanilyticum, assembly GCF_054654695.1. Lineage (NCBI taxonomy): Bacteria > Bacillati > Actinomycetota > Actinomycetes > Micrococcales > Microbacteriaceae > Microbacterium > Microbacterium xylanilyticum. The sequence continues at coordinate 3,561,995 of NZ_BAAIEN010000002.1, read as the reverse complement.
GTACCGCTTCGGCTTCGCCGGCAAGGAGTGGGGTGAGCTCATGGGCGTCGCCAACCGCACCGACTACGACCTCTCCAGCCACAGCGAGGCGTCGGGGTCCTCGCTCAGCTACTTCGACCAGGCGTCGGGCGAGAAGTACGTCCCGTACGTGATCGAGCCGTCGTTCGGCCTCACCCGCTCGATGATGGCGTTCCTCGTGGACGCCTACGTCGAGGAGGAGGTGCCGAACGCCAAGGGCGGCACCGACGTGCGCACCGTGCTGAAGCTCGACCCTCGCCTGGCCCCGGTCAAGGTCGCCGTGCTGCCGCTGAGCCGCAACGAGCGCCTCTCGCCGCTCGCCCGCGAGGTGGCCGACACGCTGCGCGGCCACTGGGCCATCGACTTCGACGACGCCGGTGCGATCGGCCGCCGCTACCGCCGCCAGGACGAGATCGGCACCCCGTACTGCGTCACCATCGACTTCGACTCGCTCGAGGACGACGCGGTGACGGTGCGCGACCGCGACACCATGGCCCAGGAGCGCGTGCCTCTCGCCGGCCTGGACGCCTACCTGTCGGAGCGCCTCAAGGGCGCCTGAGCGGGCCTGACGAAGGGGCCGCGATTCATCCGGTGAATCGCGGCCCCTTCGCTGTCTCTCTGTGAGAGCTCAGAAGTCCTCGCCCTCGGCCTGCGAGGGGTGCTTCTCGAACCAGACCGGGCGGCCGATGTGCAGCAGCGCGTCGGTGTCGAAGAGTTCGGGGTCGCGTTCCATGGGAATGCTCCTTTGCGTACGGGAGGGGGTCTGGATCCAGTTTCACGCGCATTCGCAGGCTCTTATCGCCGATCTGACTTGAAAGAAGCGCGGATCCTTCGCAATGTGCAAGGAACCACGTCAGCGGGCGAGCGGCGCCGCCGCGTCGAGGGCGGACAGCTTGCCCGGGTTCGCGACGGAGAACACCTGCGTGATGCGGCCGTCCTCGACCGTGAAGCTCACGGCAGCGAGCAGCTCGCCGCCGACCCGGATCCCCGCGGCGAGCATGCCGTTGACCCGCAGCGGCACGACGGTGAACGCCATGTCGAGCTTGGCGATGCTGCCCTGCAGGAACGCCACCACCCGATCCGCGCCGTGCAGCGGGCGGCGTGCCGCGTGCCGCACGAGCCCGCCGCTGTCGGTGACCGACACCACGTCGGGTGCCAGCACGTCCATGAGACCCTGCACGTCGCCGGAGTTCATCACCGCGATGAAGCGCTGCACCGCGAGGTCGTGCTCGGAGGCGTCCACTGCGACCCGCGGGCGCCGGGCGGCGACGTGGTTGCGCGCCCGGTGCGCGATCTGGCGCACCGCCGCCGGAGTCTTGCCGACGGCCTCCGCGATCTCGTCGAACGCGACGTCGAACACCTCGCGCAGCACGAACACGGCGCGCTCGGTCGGTCCGAGCGTCTCCAGCACCGTGAGCATTGCCACGGACACGCTCTCGGCGAGCACCACGTCCTCGGCCACGTCCGCGGTGGTCAGCAGCGGCTCCGGCAGCCACGGGCCGACGTACTCCTCGCGCCGACGCGACGCCGCCCGGAGCAGGTTCAGCGCCTGCCGTGTGACGATCCGCACGAGGTACGCCCGCGGATCCTGGATCCGCTCCCGATCCACCTCGTCCCAGCGCAGCCACGACTCCTGCAGCACGTCCTCCGCGTCGGCCGCGGATCCGAGGATCTCGTACGCCACCGTGAACAGCAGTCCGCGGTGGGTGACGAACGGATCCTCGGACTCGGCCCCCGGCACGCTGGTCATGCCTGCGACGCTACGCCGGTCGGGGCGGCGGTCGCCAGCGGCGCCAGGCCGCACGCGTCCGCGAAGCCGTCGGAGCGGATGCCCAGCGCGATGTTCGTGCGGGCGGTCGCGTTGAGGTAGCCGACCTTCGCGGCGAGCTCGAGAAGCGCCGGGGCGCCGATCTCCGCCAGCAGCGCGTCGGACAGCTCGTCGGTCACCGCGGGCGGGGTCTGACTCATCGCCTCCGAGTACTCCATCACGAGCCGCTCCAGGTGTGTGAACCGCGTCGACTCGCGCCAGATCGGCACCTCGCGGGCCTTGTCCTCGTCGAGGCCGTGGTCGTGCGCCATGAAGTAGTGCAGGTCGAGGCAGAAGCTGCAGCCGACGGTCGCGGCCGCCGCCATGGTCGCCAGCGTCGAGAGCCCCTTGTCGAGCTCGTGCCACTTCTCGGTCTTGCCGCCGAAGCTCATCATGTCCATCATCACTGGGCGGTGCTGCCACATCACCCCGAGCGAGTCGGGCACGAGGCCGAGCTTGCGTCGCGCGATGGTCTTCACCAGCGCACCGAACGGGCCGGTCACCTCGACGGCCGGGATCCTGGTCGTGTTCGTCATGATCTGCTCCTTCCACGGCGCGTCTCTCACGCCTTCGCACATGGAGACACCGCCGGGCGCCGAAGTGTGACATCCGGATCCGGATCCGCCTCATGGGACGATGGATCCGTGGAGACGACGACCTTCGCCGCGACCGACGGCTTCCCGCACACAGCTCTGGTCGGGGTGACGGGCCCCGAGCAGACGCTCGCCGTACAGGGGGATCCGCAGGCCGTCCTGGCCCTCGCATCGGTGACGAAGCCGCTCACCGCCTGGGGCGCGCTCGTCGCCGTCGATCGCGGGCTCGTGGATCTGGATGAGCCCGCCGGTCCGGCCGGTGCGACCGTGCTGAACCTGCTCGACCACACCAGCGGCCTGCCCATGGAGGGGGAGGCGCCGTTGCGCCCGGTCGGTGAGCGCCGGATCTACTCGAACGCCGGATTCGACGCCCTGGCCGCGCACATCGCCGACGCCGCGGGCATGGACTTCGTCGACTGGATGCTCCGCGAGGTGACCCTCCCGCTCGGCCTGGACCGCACCGACGTGACCGGACGGCCGTCCGCGGGCGCACTCGCCTCGATCGAGGACCTGCTGATCTTCGGTCGCGAGGTGCTGCGCCCCACGCTGATCCCGGCGGCGCTGCGGGACCTCGCGCTCACCGTCTCCCACCCGGGCCTGCGCGGCATCGTGCCGGGCTACGGGTCGTACGCCGACAACCAGTGGGGCCTCGGCTTCGAGCTCAAGGGCGTCAAGTCGCCGCACTGGCTGGCCGACACGTTCCCGCCCGAGACCGCCGGGCACTTCGGCGCGCTCGGCAGCTTCCTCTTCATCGACCGCTCCCGCGACATCGCCGCCGCGTTCCTCTCCGGCGTCCCGTTCGGCGAGGAGCACAAGCGGATCTGGCCCGCGCTCACTCAGGAGATCGCCGACCGTTACGGCCGCTGATCAGGATCCGGCCACCGCGCGGGCATACCGCTCCGACAGCACCCGCAGGCGGGGGATCAGCTCCGGCGGCGACTCCACGGTGAAGTCCATCATGAGCATCCCGATGTACGCGGCCACCGTGTCCAGGCTGTCGGCACCGGTCACCAGGACGCAGTGGTCGTCGTCGACGGGTTCGACCACGCCGACGGCAGGGTTGATGCGGTCGAGCACCGTCTGCGCCGAGGCGTCGATCCGCAGACGCGCATGCACCTTCCAGCCGCTCGCCGCGATCGTGCGCATCGCGAAGGCGGTGTAGTCGCCGCCCTCCAGCGGCTGCGGATCGAATCGCCGCCGCGTCGGCATGCGCAGCGACATCCAGTCCACCCGGTAGGTGCCCCAGGCTCCGCTCACCGGATCCCGGGCGACGAGGTGCCAGCGCCGCTGCCAGCTGAGCAGGCGGTAGGGCTCCACGAGCACCGGCTCGCCCTGATAGTCGAAGCGCAGCCATTCCACGTCGCGGATGGCGGCCGCCACGGCGCCCAGCACCGAGGCGTCGACCTCGGGATCCGGGGCGTCGGTGCCGGTGTTCTCCTGGCCGCGGTCGATCGTGGATCCGAGCGCGTCGACCAGGGGTCTCAGGCGCGAGGGGAGCACCTGCTCGAGCTTCGCGAGCGCGCGCGCCCCCGACTCCTCGACCCCGGTCACCCCCGCCGCCATCTGGAGCCCCACGGTGACGGCCTCATCCGGTGAAGACGTATCCGGCTTGCTCGCGCTGTTCCGTGCGTTCGGCCTGGTGCGGCCCCTCGCGGTCGTCTTCCTCGGGGTCCTCGCGATCGTGCTGGGAGTGCGGTCCGAGCCGGGATCCGTGCCCGTGTACTCCTCGGCGAGCTCTTGACCCGTCATCGTGTTGCGGGCGGCGGCCCTCGCCTGCGGCAGGCGGGGTAGCCTCGGATCCGGGCCGGGTCCGGCCCCCCCGCCGCCACCCGAAGGAGATCCGTCATGGCCGAGGTCGAGAGCTTCACCCTGGACCACACCGCCGTCAAAGCGCCCTACATCCGCCTGATCGGCGTGGAGCAGGGGCCGCGCGGCGACGAGATCTCGAACTTCGACGTGCGCTTCGTGCAGCCGAACGAGGGCGAGATCCCGACCGCCGGACTGCACACCATCGAGCACCTGCTCGCGTCGCTGCTGCGCGACCGCGTGGACGGCGTCATCGACATCTCGCCCTTCGGCTGCCGCACCGGCTTCCACCTCATCACGTGGGGACGGCCCGAGGTGCCCGCGCTCGTCGACGCGATCACCGACAGCCTGCGCTTCATCGCCGAGAAGGCCGAGTGGAGCGACGTGCCGGGCGTCAGCGCCGTCGAGTGCGGCAACTACCGCGACCACAGCCTGCACAGCGCGCGCGAGTGGTCGGCGCGGATCGTGGAGCAGGGCATCAGCCGCGACGCCTTCACGCGCGTACTGGGCTGAGCACCACGCGCCGGGCGGACCGCGCCGCAGGACCCGGGAGAAGGACGGGGTGGGCAGCGCTCCCCATCGGCGGCTGACGACGCCCCGGGATACCGTGGTCCGGTGACGAACGAGACGCCCGCCACCCCCGCTCCGAGCAATCCCGCGCCTCAGACGGCGCATGCCCCGAGCGCCGGCGTTGCCGACGCCTCCACGGCGGGCCCGGCCGCTGCCTCTGCGCCGGTCCGCGACGTCCGGGCCGGGCTTGCGCAGCTCCGGGGACGCGTGGGCCCGGCGGTTGGCGGCGCGGATGTCGCGAAGCGCCTGCGCGCCTTCGAGGACGGCACGCTCTACATCGACTCGACGAGTTCGGCGGCGTTCGTCGCGTGGCTCGTCGACGCGGTCCTCGTCAACGGCATGGCCATCGGCCTGGCCGTCCTCTACGGCATGCGGTCGACGGATCCGTATGCCGCGGCCGGGGCGGGCGTGATCGCGCTCGCGCTGCTGGTGCTGCTGCCCCTCTGCTACGGCTGGGCATACCGGAACGGCCGCGCCCTCGGCGGGCTCCTCACCGGCACGCGCCTGGTGCGGATGAAGGACGGATCCCGGATCGGCTTCGCGAAGGCCGGCTGGGCGATGCTGATCCGCACACTGCTCATGCCGATCGCGTTCTGGGCGACGCTGGACGGCCTCAGCCAGGTGCGCGTCAGCATCGATGACGCCGCGACCCAGCGGCTCCGCGCCGCCGGCTTCGACCGCCTTCCCGCGTAGCCCCCGGGTCGGCCTCGCGGCACGTCCTCTCTGTCCGCCGAAACCCCCACGGTCCCCCGAAACCCCCACGCTCGCTCGCGCGCACGTGGGGGTTCCGGCGGGGCGGAGGGGTCTCGGCGGGTCAGGCGCGGGCGATGCGCAGCGTGCGCACCTCGAAGGGCCGCAGCGACAGCGCTTCGCCGGTGCGCGGCGTCTCCAGCTCCTGCTCGATCAGCGACACCTCGCGGATCCCGCCGTGATCGAAGCCGACCGACACGGATCCGCTCGCGCGCCGGCCGAGCGACTCGTACACACGCACGATCACGTCGCCGGAGCGGTCGTCGGCGAGCTTCACGCTCGACACCACGATGCCCTCGCCGTCCACGGAGACCAGCGGCTCGACCTCGTTCGCACCGCGGACGACGGTTGCCGGCGCGTTCAGCGCGATGCCCTCGGCGGTCGCGATCGCGGCGTCCGCGCCGATCACCAGACCCACTCGGATCTCGTGCCGGCCGTGGTCGGTGTCCGGGTCGGGGAAGCGCGGGGCGCGCAGCAGCGACAGCCGCACCGTGGTGGTGACATCGTCGCCGTCGACGTCGCGCGTCGTGTCGTACCCGTAGATCGAGTCGTTCACCAGCGCGGCGCCGAACCCGCCGTCCTCCTGCACGAGCACGAAGCGGTGCATCGAGGTCTCGAACTTCGCGGCCTCCCAGCTCGTGTTCACATGCGTGACGCGGCGCTGGAAGCCGAACTGCGTCTCGGCGGCCGTCTCCCGCGCGAACACGTCCAGCGGGAACGCCAGCTTCAGCAGCTTCTCGGTCTCGTGCCAGTCGATCTCGTTGCGCAGGTGCACGGTGCGGGATCCGGGAGCCAGCGTGATCGTCTGTCGCAGGCTGGACTGCGAGAACGGCCGCTCCACCACGACCGTCGCGACGCCGTCCTCGACCGACGCGGAGATCGACGCCACGGCGGTGAGGTCGTCCACGCGGTTGCGGTAGTACTTGTCGATGTCCCACGCGTCCCACATGTTGGGGAAGTCCTGGTGCAGCTGGAACAGGTTCGCCGGACGGCCTGCGGGGATCGTCTCGCGACCCGACGCCTTGTCGATCGCCGAGGTGATGAGGCCCTCGGCGGAGATCATGACGGTGACGAGGTCGTTCTCGAGACGGAAGCTGGATCCGGTCTCCGTGAGGGAGACGCCCTTCGTCTCGCTGCGCTCGCTCAGGGACCGGGCCGCGGCGCCGAGCGCGCGGGCGCCGGATCCGACGCCGACGGACGTGGGCGTGAACACCAGCTCCACTTCGCCGGATCCCGCCAGCGCCGCACGGGCGGCGTCGGACAGCGCGCGCGCCTCCGCGAGCACACCGGACAGCACCGCGACGGCCTCCCGGTGCACCCAGGCGATCGACGTGCCCGGCAGGATGTCGTGGAACTCGTGCAGCAGCACGGTCTGCCACAGCCGGTCGAGCGCGTCGTGCGGATACGCCGTGCCGAGGCGCACCGCGGCGGTGGTCGCCCACAGCTCCGCCTCGATGAGCGCCTGCTCGGCCCAGCGGTGCAGCGCCTTCGTGGCGTGCTGGCTGGTGAGGGTGCCGCGGTGCAGCTCGAGGTAGAGCTCGCCGACCCACACGGAGGGATCCGGCAGCTCCGCCTTGGCGGCGTCGAAGAACTCGTCGGGATGGATCCACTCCACCCGCGCGCTGCCCTCGAGGTCGGCGAGGCGGGCGGCCTTGCCGGTCATCTCGCGGGTCGTGCCGCCGCCGCCGTCGCCCCAGCCGACCGGGGCGATCGAGCGGGTCGCGACCCGGTTCTCCTTGAACTGACGGGAGGCCTTGGCGACCTCCATGCCGCTCAGCTGCGAGTTGTAGGTGTCCATCGGCGGGAAGTGCGTGAAGATCCGGGATCCGTCGATGCCCTCCCAGTCGAACGTGTGGTGCGGGAACACGTTGCGCTGGTTCCAGGAGATCTTCTGCGTGAAGAACCACTCGAACCCGGCCCGGCGCATGAGCTGCGGCAGGGCGGGGGAGTAGCCGAAGCTGTCGGGAAGCCAGACGCCCTTCGAGCGGATCCCGAACTCGCGCTCGAAGAACCGCTGCCCGTGGGAGAACTGGCGCACCAGCGACTCGCCCGTCGGCATCACGGTGTCGGACTCGACCCACATGCCGCCCAGCGGCAGGAAGCGGCCCTCCGCGACGGCGGCCTTGATCCGCTGCCACACCTCCGGGCGGTGCTCCTTCATCCACGCGTACTGCTGCGCGCTGGACATGCCGTAGCGGAACTGCGGCTGCTCCTCGATCAGGCTCGTCATCGACGACGTGGTGCGGGCGACCTTGCGCACCGTCTCGCGCAGCGGCCACAGCCAGGCGGAGTCGATGTGCGCGTGCCCGATGGCGGCGATGCGGTGCGCGCTCGCGTCTGCGGGCGCGGCCAGCACCTCGGCCAGCTGCCCGCGGGCCTCGCCGGCGGTCTCCACGATGCTCTGCAGATCGAGCACGTCGAGGGCATTGTCGAGCGCCTGCAGGATCCGCATGCGGCGTGGGCTGGTCTCAGGCAGCTCCGCCTGCAGCTCGAGCAGCACCTCGAGGTCGAGGGAGAGTTCGAACACCTCGGCCTCGAACACGGCGAGATCCATGTGCCGGACGCGGTAGAGCGGATCCGGGGAGGAGGTGAGGATGTCGCCCTCCTGCGTCGGCAGGAAGGGGTGGTAGTCCAGCAGCACGGGGTTGGACGCTCCCTCGAGGAACAGCTCGACGGTCTCGCCGCCCTCGGCTGCCTCGGCGATCGGCAGCCACTGGTTGCGCGGGTTCAGGCTCTTCACCGGCACGGGCTCACCGTCGGGTCCGATGCGATAGGCGAGCGCCTCGCACTGGAAGCCGGTCATGTTGATGTCGAAGCCGAGGTCGACGAGCGCCTCGACGCGCTTGCCGGCCCAGTCGGCGGGAACGGTGCCGCGGAGCCGGAACCAGGTGGTGCCCCACGCGGGTCCCCACTGCTGACCCGCGGCGAAGGGCGCGTAGTCGAGCGCGAGTCCGTCGGCGGGCGCGATGGGTTCGCCGGGGAGGGCGTGCGCGGCGATCTCCAGCGGGACGCGGGCGGAGTGGACGGCGGGGCGCACCCGCTCGGTGAGCACGCGGATGACGCGGCCGACGGTGAGCGAGGTCTCTTCGTGCACGGGGGTGCTCCTTCGCGGTGCGAGAATGTGAGGACGCCGGGGCATCCTGTTCCCCAGGTCCAACTAAAACGATCTAGTACGGTGAGTCTATGTCACAGGCGAAGCGCATCACCATCGCCGATATCGCGCGCCTCGCCGGTGTGTCGCCGGGCGCCGTCTCGTTCGCGCTGAACGGGCGCCCCGGTGTCAGCGAGCAGACGCGGCAGCGCATCCTCGAGATCGCCGAGCAGCACCAGTGGCAGCCGAGTTCGGCCGCCCGCGCACTGGTCGGATCCCGCGCCGGGGTCGTCGGCTTCGCCGTCAACCGCCCTGCGCGCACCCTCGGCACCGAGGCGTTCTTCACCGACCTCATCGTCGGCGTGCAGTCCGCGCTCGCCCTGCACGGCATCGCCCTGCAGCTCGTCGTGGTTTCCTCCATCGAGGAGGAGATGGCGACCTACCGGCGCTGGCGCAGTGCGAACCAGGTCGACGGCGTGATCGTCATCGACCCGCGCGACGACGACCCGCGCCTGGCGCTGCTGCCCTCCCTCCCGCTGCCGGCCGTCGTGATCGGCAGCAGCGACTCCGCCGGCGATCCGCCGACGATCTGGCTCGACGACGAAGCAGCCGCGCACGCCCTGTTCGACTACCTCGCCGCGCTCGGGCACCGCCAGATCGCCTACGTCTCCGGCCCGGCCGAGTTCCAGCACACCCGGATCCGCTCCGACGTGCTCGCCGCGCTCGCGGGTCGCGGCGTGACGGGGGAGACCCTCGTCACCGACTTCTCCCCGGCGGCGGCGACCGCGGCCACGCGCACGCTGCTGAGCCGTGCCGCGAGGCCCAGCGCCATCGTCTACGACAACGACGTGATGGCGATCGCGGGCCTCAGGGTCGCCCAGGAGATGGGCGTCGCTGTGCCGCGCGCGCTGTCGGTGGCGTCGTTCGACGACTCCGTGGTCACTGGGCTGGTGCACCCGTCCATCACCTGCCTCACCCGTGACACCTTCGCCCTCGGCGAGCAGGCGGCGACCTTCCTGCTGGAGCGGATCGGATCCGCCGAGCCGCTGCCCTCGCGCCGCGGCACCGCGCCCGCCCTCACGATCCGCGAGAGCACGGCCGCGCCCGCGGAGTGACGCGGCGCGGGCCGAGGGCTGCCGCGTCGGGCGCTTCCGGGAGGCGGCCGCTCTCCGGAAGCGTGCGGGCCGGTCGGATAGGATCTCCCTACGCCCGACGAGAGGAACCGCAGATGACGCCGGACGCCGCGAAGAAGCACCAGGACTACAACCCGGGCCCGCGCGTGGGGATCACGTTCTCCACCTTCGACCTGCTGCACGCAGGCCACATCATGATGCTCGCCGAGGCCAAGCGGCAGTGCGACTACCTGATCTGCGGTCTGCAGATGGATCCCACGCTCGACCGCCCGGAGAAGAACGCCCCCACGCAGACCGTGGTCGAGCGCTACATCCAGCTCCGCGGCTGCGAGTACGTCGACGAGATCGTGCCGTACTCCACCGAGCAGGACCTGGAGGACATCCTCCGCTCCTTCAAGCTCGACGTCCGCATCGTCGGCGACGAGTACCAGGACCGCGACTTCACCGGCCGCGCCTACTGCGAGGAGGCGGGCATCGAGCTGTACTTCAACCGCCGGGACCACCGCTTCTCGAGCTCCGGCCTGCGCAAGATCGTCGCGGCCAAGGAGGCCGAGCGGGTCAACGGATCCGCCGGAGCCTGACCACCGGACCCCGTCAGGATCCGGTTCGGGCCTCCACGACGGTGTTGTTCGAGGAGTAGGTCCCGGATCCGGTGCTCAGGTCGGGTCGGATCAGCTCGGTGATGCCGCGCGCGGCGAGGGCTGCAGGATCCGCCGCGACGTGCGAGGTCACGAACGCGGGGTCGAGACCCGATCCGCACGCGTCGACCCAGGCCTGGAAGATCGCGCCGCCGGGGCTCATCGCGGCACGGCTGACCGGTACCTCCTGCTCGTCGACCTCGACCACGATCGCGGTCGGGCGTGCAGGCGCGGGACGTCGCTCGCGCAGCTCGGGGATGATCTCGGCGAAGCGACGCCCGATCGGCTTCGCCGTCCCGGTCTGATCGATGAGCCCGAGGGAGTACTCCAGCTCCGGGTAGTCGGCGAGCGCACGGCTCACATCGTGCGAGCACCACCACGTGACGCCCCAGAGGTTCTCCGTGCGCGCTGCCGCCCGCACCGTCGCCTCGAGGAAGCCGGGGGTCTGCTCGGGCTCCAGGCAGTTCGACGGGGCGCCGACCTCCTGCAGCCACACCGGGCGGTGCGGATCCGTCGCGAACGCCCGGGAGAGCTCGATCATGTACTCCGCGTGCCGGTCGCTCGCGGCGCTGCGCCCGCCGTAGCGCTGCGCGGTGCCGTTGAAGATCCAGGAGTGCACCGTGGTCATCGCGCCGATGCGGCTCGCATGCGTCGGCACGAACCCGTGCCCGTCCATGTACCACGCGGCGTCGTACTCGCTGTGCACGTGCGGCAGCCCGGGCGCCGAGCGCTGGGCGGCGTCCAGCAGCGTGGTGAGCCAGCCCGCCGCCTCGTCAGGGGTGACCGGCCACGGGTGCGGGTGGACCGCGGCCGAGAACTGGTTCACCTCGTTGCCGAGCGTGAAGCCCAGGAAGCCCGGGGCGTCGCGCAGGGCCTCGCCCAGGCGCTCGACGAGCGCGACCTGGCCGCTCAGCGCCTGCGGGTGGGTGAACAGGTTCTTGTCGTGCCAGGTGAACAGCCACGACGGGATGAAGTCGAAGCTCGACAGATGCCCCTGGATGACGTCGACGCTCGCGTCCAGACCGAACTCGGAAGCCGTGTCGACCACCGCTCGCACATCGGCGATCGCCTTCTCGCGGATGAGGGTGCGGTTGGGCTGCAGCACGGTCCACAGCGGGAAGATCCGCACATGGTCCAGGCCGAGCGCCGCGAGCCCGGCGAAGTCGCGCCGCACGGCGTCGAGGTCGAGGTCGAGCCAGGCGTGCATCCACTCCTGCGACGGCGTGTAGTTCGCACCGAACCGCACGGGGGTATGGGCAGTGGCGGGCGTGGTCACGCGGGGTCCTCTCGGAGACGTCCAGGCCTGTGAGCGTAGTGCATCGGCGCGGGGGCGGAGATCCATCAACTATAGGGGTTTAGTCACCATCTGGGTCAAATGACCCAAGGCTAAGGATGTCGTCATCGGTCGCAATGACCAGCAGAACGCGGGAAATCAGGGATTGTTCGACGGGGTGCAAGCTGCGACTGGACGAGGCATTCCGGGTGTGGCAAGGTTTCGGCTATAGCGTTTCAGTATGTACGTCGCCCTCCCGGCGACCTGCACATCGACCTGGTCCCGTCCCTGGACATGCCGGGGCACCTGCGGCACGTGCTGACCGCGCATCCGGAGCTGTGGCTGCCGGAGGCGCCCGGCCTCGCCACCGATCATGCCCTCGACATCACCCGCAAGGATCCGATCCGCTTCGCCCTCGCGCTCATCGACGACCTGATCGCCGTGTTCCCGCACAGCACCCGCTGGAACTTCGGCGGCGACGAGTTCGTCGATTTCGACCGTATGGCCGAGTTCCCCGGTCTCGCGGCCGCGGCGCGGGAGCGGTACGGGCCCGCCGGGACCGGCTTCGACCTGCTCACCGCCTTCGCGAACCGCGTCGCCGCCCATCTGCGCGACCGCGGCCTCGAGGCGCGCGCCTGGAACGACGGCCTGCTGCGCAGTGCGGTCGAGCTCCTGGATCCGGAGATCGTGCTGACCTGGTGGACGAACTGGCACGCGCACATGCGCCCGGTCGCCGATGCGCTCGCCGCGGGCCACCGGATCGTCAACGTCAACGACGCGCTGTTCTACTACGTGCTCGGCGAGAACGCCGGCTACCGGTACCCGACGGCCGCGCGGATCTGGGCGGCGGACTGGCATCCGGGGGTGTTCCCGGCACTCTGGGGTCCCGCGGGGCAGAGCACCGTGCCGCAGGAGTTCCCGCGGCCGTACCCGGACTGGCTGCTCGGCGTGTCGTTCGCGGTGTGGTCCGACCGGCCCGAGGCGCAGAGTCTCGCGGAGGTCGCCACGGGCATCCGCGCTCCGCTGCGGGCGATCACTGAGCGCGCGTGGAACGCCGGATCCGCCCTGTCCCTGACCGAGTTCGAGCAGCTGGACGCCGCGATCGGCTCGGTCGCGACCGCGGTCTACGCTGAGACCCTGTGACCCCCATCTCCGCGCAGACCGCGGCGCTGTGCCCCACGCCCGCTCAGCTGCGGTGGCAGCGCGCGGGCACGGGCGTGTTCCTGCACTTCGGGCTCAACACGTTCTTCGGAGTCGAGTGGAGCGACGGCACCCTGCCCGCGTCCGGCTTCGATCCGGCGCAGCTGGACGCCCGCCAGTGGGTGGCCGCGGCGCGCACCGCGGGCGCAGCTTACGTCGTGCTCACCGCGAAGCACCACGACGGCTTCTGCCTGTGGCCGACCGCGACGACCGACTACTCCGTCGCGTCGAGCCCGTGGCGGGACGGCCGCGGCGACGTCGTCCGGGAGCTGGCCGATGCCTGCGCCGAGGCAGGGATGGGTCTCGGCCTGTACCTCTCGCCTTGGGACCGCCACGACCCCCGCTATCCGGATCCGCAGGCCTATGACGACGTCTACTGCGCTCAGCTCACTGAGCTCGTCACGCAGTACGGCGACCTCGTCGAGGTGTGGTTCGACGGCGCGGGATCCGCTGGCCGCGTCTACGACTGGGAGCGGATCGCCGGCATCGTCCGCCGGCACCAGCCCGATGCCGTGATCTTCAACATGGGCGATCCCGACATCCGGTGGGTCGGCAACGAAGACGGTCTCGCGACCGATCCCGTCGAGTACGTCGTCGACGTCACGCCCAACGACGTGCACACCGACGCGATGCTCGGCCTCGGCGGGGCGCGCTACCTGCCGCCGGAGTGCGACGTGTCGCTGCGGCACGGCTGGTTCTGGCAGCCCGGCGACGAGCCGAAGGGTCTCGAACACCTCCTCGGGATCCATTACCGCTCGCTCGGCCTCGGCGCGAACCTGCTGCTGAACGTGCCCCCGAACCGCGATGGTCTCATCGACCCGGCCGATCTCGCGCGGCTCGGCGAGTACGCGGCAGAGCTGAGCCGGCGCTTCGGCTCTCCCCTCGAGGCCGCGCTCACGCCGTTCGGCGACGGACGCTGGCGCGTCGACTTCGGCGCGGACGTCATGATCGACCACCTCGAACTCGTCGAGCGCCTCGAGAACGGGCAGCGGATCGTCGGGCACCGTGTGACCGACGAGGGCGACGAGGTCTGCGGTGGGGGAACCGTGGGGATCCGCCGGCTGCACGCCTTCCGCCGCCGCACCGTCCGCACGCTCGAGATCGTGCTCGACGGTCCTGCTCCCGTGCTCGCCGCCGTGCGCGGCTATCTCACCGGCGCCGAGTCGGAGCCGGCCATCCCCGCGACCGAGGAGTACCGCGCCCACGACGGCGACATGGTCATGATGTGAGCGCGATCAGGCCTTCGCCTTGGCGGCGGCCTTCATCGCGCGCTTGTGCTCGCGGACCTTCGCGAGCGACTCCGGCGAGACGATGTCGGCGACCGAGCGGAAGGATCCGTCCTCGCCGTAGGGTGCCGACGCCTCCCGCCAGCCCGCTCCGGTGAAGCCGTACTGCTTGCCGAGGAGTGCGAGGAAGATCTTCGCCTTCTGCTCGCCGAAGCCCGGGAGGGTCTTCAGGCGGCGCAGCACCTCGGGGCCGTCCGGCCCGGTCTCCGAGCCCGTCGAGGGGCGGGTCCACAGGTTCGCGGCGTCGCCGCCCCAGTCGTCCACGAGCGTCTGGCACAGCGTCTGCACGCGCGCCGCCATCGAACCGGGGAAGCGGTGCACCGACGGCGACTGCTTGAACGCCGCGAGGAATTCGTCCGGGTCGTAGGACGCGATCGTCGCCGCGTCGGTCGCGCCGGTGCGCTGCTCGATCTTGAGCGGGCCGGCGAACGCGGTCTCCATCGCGACCTGCTGGTCCAGCAGCATCCCCACGAGAAGGGCGAGCGGGTTGTCGGTGAGCAGGGCGTCGGCGGCGGTGTCTCCGGTGATGTGAAGGGCCATGGATCCAGTCTCCCATCGCCGCCGGATCCGTGAAGAAGAAGTGCTTGACATATTCGTCTAGACGAATGCATCATGGATCCATGAACGAGATCATCGAACGCACCGTCACCGCCACCCCCGAGCGCGTCTGGGAGCTCTGGACCACTCCCGAGGGCATCTCGCGCTGGTGGGCGCCGGACGGCTTCCGCACCGACGTGACCACTCTCGACCTGCGTCCCGGGGGCGCGCTCGAGTACACCATGACCGCCGTGGCACCTGAGCAGGTGGCCTTCATGGAGCAGAACGGGATGCCGCTGTCGACCCCGTCGCGCAAGCGTTTCACCGAGATCGAGGAGCCGACCCGGCTCGGCTACGCCTCGATCATCGACTTCGTGCCGGGCCACGACGAGTACGAGCAGCTCACCGAGATCGAGCTGCACGCGACCGACGACGGCGGCACCCGCATCGTCATGCACGTCGAGCCGCTGCACGACGAGGTGTGGACCCAGCGCCTGCTCGCCGGCCGGGCGAACGAGCTCGAGAACCTCGCCGCCCTCGTCGCTGCGGAGTGACCGTGGCCCGATCGTCGTCCGAAGTCGCGGGTGCGCCGGAGCCCGGGCCCGCGGGTGCGCCGGAGTCTGCGGGTGGGCCCGTCGCCGGGCCGGATCCGGCGCTCACTGCCGACCACCGATCCGGAGATCCCGACCCGCAGCGCGCGTTCGCCGCGATGGGGGAGCCGACCCGCTACCGCATCCTCGAGGTGCTCGCGCAGAACGCCAGCACCGTCGGCGGAGTCGCGGAGGCGATCGGCGCGCTGCAGCCGCAGACCACCAAGCACCTTCAGGCGCTCGAGGCGGCCGGGCTGATCACGGTGCACAAGCTGGGGCGGCGCCGTGTCGCCCAGTTGGACCGCGCCGCGTTCGCGGCCCTGTCCGCGCACCTGGGCGCGTGGTCCCGGGACGACGCCGATGACGACGCACTCGCCGCGTACGCACAGGGGATCGCTCGCGAGGACGCGGATCCCGGTCGTGCCCGCGCGCTGACCCTCCGCACCGGAGTTCCCGCATCCGCCGACGCCGTGTGGCGAGCCTGGACGGACCCGCGCCAGGCCGCGCGATGGTGGGCGCCTTCGCATTTCGAGGTGCGCGAGCTGGAGATCGCGCCGGAGTCCGGTGCGCCCATCCGGTTCGCCCTCGGCGAGCCCGGCGGGGCGACCTACCGCTCCGAGGGGCGCGTGCTCGAGGTCGAGCCCTGCCGGCGCCTGGTGTTCGCGCTCGCGCCCCTCGACGAGGCGGGGCAGGCGCTGTTCGACGCCGTCTACTCGGTCGAGCTGGACGACGAGGGCGCTTCGATCGCATCGAGTGGCGACGGCGCTGCCACGGCGGTCGCGCTGCGCATCGACGTCGACGGCGTTCGCGCGGGTGCCGCCGAGGCGGTCGCGGGACTCGAACCCGGATGGACGCAACTGTTCTCCGGGCTCACCGCGCTTTTCGCCGGCGGATCCGCGGACTGACGGTCAGTTGATGATCTCGCCGCGCTCGTCGTCGAGGACGGCGGCGAGCCGGTCGCGCCAGGCCTGCAGCGCCTCGGCGCTCAGGCGGGGCCAGTCGTGCACCTCTGCGACCACCCGCAGCGGCTCGGTGCTGCGGTAGGAGCGGGTCGGGTTGCCCGGGGACTTCTTGTCGGTGACGTTGGGGTCGTCCTCGAACGGACCTGTCGGCTCGACGAGATAGACCCGCGGCTCGCCGTCGCCCGCCGCGAGCTCGGCGGCGAGGCCGGCGCCGTCGCGCAGCGCCGTGAAGTAGATGTGGTTCATCACGATCTCGGGGCGGTAGTTCGAGCGGAACCCCGCCGTGAGGAGGTCGCCCGGCTGGAGGTCGGCCCTGGTGCCGTGGAGGAACGGTCCCTCGTCTGTCACGTCGCTCACCGTCCCAGGCTAACCGGGCGTGGGCGACGCGGTGCGCGCCCATGTCGGGTTCGTCGGCGATCCGTCTCGCCGCACCGATCCGCGAGATGCAGGAGCGGATGCGCGAAATGCAGGATCAGTCCGCGGGCCTGATCAGGCCGTGGCGGCGTCGGCCTGCCCGGAGTCGCGCTCTGCCGCAGGTTCGGCGGTGAGCCCGTAAAGCGTCTCGACGGCGGCGATGAACTCGGATCCGCGGCCCTGGGCGGCGAGCTCGTGCGCGCGGCTGGTGGGCGTGTGAAGGAGCACACCGGCGAGGTGGCGCATGGCCTGCTCCACCCGGCCGTCCTCGTCGCCGCGGCGACGCGCGCGCTCGATCTCCGCCTCCAGCAGGTCGAAGATGTGCCCCCGCAGGGCGACGACGGCCGGGGTGACGCTCTCGCGGGCGCGCACTTCGTGGAACGTCGCGGCCGCGGCGCGCACGATCGACCGCGCGGCGTCGGTGGCCTGAAGCTCCTCGAGCGGCGCGTGCAGACGGATGGTCTCGAGGTCGAGCAGGGCGACGCCCTCCACCTCCGCGACATCGAGGGAGACGTTGCGCGGCATGCCGAGGTCGACGATCAGCTGCGACGGCGCGGATCCGGCGGCGCCATGATCGGGAACCGGGCACTCGGCGGCGGCCTCGGCGGGCAGCGCCGCGAGAGCGGGGGCCCGGCCTGCGCGCAGGATCGCGGCGTCGAGCACCGGATGCTCTGCGCTGGTGCAGGTGATGACGATCGTGGCGTTCGCCGCGGCGCGGGCGTACTCGGCCTTCGGCAGTGCGCGGATGCCGTGCTTGGCGGCGAACGCCGCTCCGCGGCCCGAGGGGGAGTGCACGCTGATGTCGTGCGCACCGCGCTCCCGCAGCGTCGCCAGCGTCACCGCGGCGTAGGCCCCGGTGCCGACGAGCAGCACGCGGGCGGCGCTCCAGTCGGCGATGCGGCTGTCGGCGAGCTCGAGCGCCAGGCGGACGAGTGAGCGACCGGCGCGACCCAGGGCGGTGTCGTTCTTGACCTTGCGCTGCGCCTCGCTGGCGCGCTGGAACAGCCGCTCCAGTTCAGGGGAGGTGGTGCCGTGCTTGCGGGCGGAGGTGAGCGCGCGGCGCACCTGTCCGGCGATCTCGCCCTCGCCCGACACGACCGACTCGAGTCCGGACGCCACCGAGAAGAGGTGCTCCACGACGCGCGGGCCGGAGTGCACCGACGACGACGCGGTCAGGGTGTCGGCGGGGATCCCGCTGCGGTCCGAGACGGTGCTCAGGATCCGGGCCACGTCGCGCTCGTCGGCCGTTCCCTCGACGTCGACATAGGCCTCGAAGCGGTTGCAGGTCGCAAGCACGACGGCGCCCTTGGATCCCTCGGCAAGGGACCCGGCCAGGTCATCCGGGGTGCGACTGAGTCGTTCGAGGAGGTCGAAGGGGGCCGTCTTGTGATTGGCCGTGACGCAGAGCAGCACTCTGTCAGTGTACGCGCCGCGTGCTTTGCGGATCCTGGAAGCGGTCGGCGGCGACGTCCGGGTTCCGCGCCCATCCGCCGCTAAGCAGGCGTCGGGGAGAATGGATCCATGCCCCTCGACGACGCCCCGCTGCTGCGCGCCCTTGCCGGAACCCGCCCCGAGACGACCCCGGTGTGGTTCATGCGCCAGGCAGGGCGCTCGCTGCCCGAGTACCGCGACCTGCGCGTGGGCACCCGCATGCTGGACGCCTGCCTCACCCCCGACCTGGCGGCGGAGATCACGCTGCAGCCGGTGCGCCGGCACGGCGTCGACGCGGGCATCTTCTTCAGCGACATCGTGGTGCCGCTGAGGCTCGCCGGCGTCCAGGTCGAGATCGAGCCCGGCCGCGGCCCGGTGTTCGCCGACCCGGTGCGCACGGCGGCCGACGTCGCCCGGATCACGGCGATCGATCCCGCATCCCTCGACACGACGCAGATCGAGGAGGCCGTGCGGCTCGTCGTCGCCGAGCTCGGCGATCGCACGCCGCTGATCGGCTTCGCCGGTGCGCCGTTCACCCTCGCCGCGTACCTCGTCGAGGGAGGCCCGTCCAAGGAGCACCTGCGCGCACGCGCCATGATGCACACGGATCCGGAGTCGTGGAACCGGCTCGCGGGCTGGCTCGCCCGGGTGTCGCAGACGTTCCTCGCGGCGCAGCGCGCGGCCGGTGCGAGCGCCGTGCAGCTGTTCGACTCGTGGGCGGGATCCCTCAGCCCCGCCGACTACCGCACCTTCGTCGCGCCGCACTCGGCGGCCGCGGTGGAGGGCATCGACGCGCCGGTGATCCACTTCGGGGTCGGCACGGGGCCGTTCCTCGCCGACATGCGCCTGGGCGGGCGTGCCGACGCGGTCGGCGTGGACTGGCGCCTGCCGCTGGACGAGGCCGCGGCACTGCTCGGTGGCGACGTCACCGTGCAGGGCAACATCGACCCGGCGCTGCTGACGGCGCCGTGGCCCGTGCTGGAGGCGCACGTGCGCGAGGTCCTGCGGCGCGGCACGGCGGCGCGGGCGCACGTCCTGAACCTCGGGCACGGCGTGCCGCCGGAGACGGATCCGGCCGTGCTCACCCGCATCGTGGAGCTCGTGCACGCCGTGCGCATTCAGCCCGTCGGGGCGCTGTGATGACCGACCCGCGTGCGGTGCCCGGCGACGGGGAGGACGGGGGCGTGCCCGCAGAGGCTCAGCAGGCCGGCGCACCCGCCCTCGAGCTGGCTGAGCGCGCCGCACGCCTGCGGGTCGCCGTGGTGGGTGGCGGCATCGCCGGGCTCGTCGCAGCCGAGTCCGTGGCCGCGATCGGCGCGCACGTGACCGTCTTCGAGGCGCAGGATCGCGCAGGTGGCGCCGTGCAGGCGGGCGAGGCGGACGGGCTCGTGTTCGACGCCGGAGCGGAGAGCTTCGCGGTGCGCGGCGGCCACGTGCGCGCGCTCATCGACGACCTCGGCCTCGGGGCCCGCGTGGTGTCGCCCGAGCCCGGCGGCGCGTGGGTCGCGGGCATCCCGGGCGGAGCGGCTCCGCTGCCGAAGGGCGGGCTGCTCGGCATCCCCGCCAATCCTTTCGCGGAGGACGTGCGCCGTGTGATCGGCTGGCGCGGCACGTGGCGCGCGTGGGTCGATCGGCTGCGCCCGCCGCTCACGATCGGGCACGACCACAGCCTCGGGCGGCTCGTGCGCAAGCGCATGGGCGCCCGCGTGCTCGACCGTCTGGTGGCCCCCGTCGGCACCGGCGTCTACTCGGCGCACCCCGACGAGATCGACGTCGACGTGGCGGCGCCCGCGCTGAACGCGGCGCTGACCCGGGCCGGCTCGCTCTCCGGCGCCGTCGCCGAGCTCACCGGCGGATCAGGGCGCGCCCCGGGGGCTGCAGTGCAGGGGCTCGACGGAGGCATGGCGGGGCTCGTCGACGCGCTCATCGCGCGCATCGAACTGCTCGGATCCGAGGTGCGCACGGTCGCGCCGGTCGAGCGCCTCGACCGCGACGGCGACAGCTGGATCGTGCATCTGGACCCGTCAGCGTCGCCGATCGAGGACGGAGATGAACGGGACGACGCGTCCTCGACCATCGGAGCCGAGGAATCCGCGCCATTCGACGCCGTGATCGTGGCCGCCGACGAGGCGACCGCCCGCCTTCTGCTCGCGCCGCACGTGCCCGAGCTCGCCGCGGTGGCGGCCGGATCCTCTCCGCGCATCGAGATCGTCACCCTCGTGCTCGACGCCCCGGAGCTCGACGCCGCCCCGCGCGGATCCGGTGTGCTCACCGTTCCCGGCACGCACACCGCGAAGGCGCTCACTCACAGCACCGCGAAGTGGGCGTGGCTGCGCGAACGGGCCGGATCCCGGCACGTCGTGCGGGTGTCGTTCGGCTCCCAGGATGAGGAGCCGGCCACCGCCGCGCTCGACGACGAAGGCGCCGCCGCGCTCGCGCTCGCCGAGGCGTCCGCACTGCTCGGAGTCCCGCTGCGCCCCGACCAGCTGCGCGGCAGCCACCGCTCCCGCTTCGTGCAGGCGCAGCCGTCCGCGGTGCTCGGGGCGGCCGAGCGCAGGACGGCCGCGGCCACCGCGATCGCCGCCGTGCCGGGCGTCGCCGCGACCGGGGCATGGCTGAGCGGCACCGGACTCGCCCAGGTCGTCCCGCACGCCAGGGCCGAGGCGGAGCGGATCCGACACGCACTGCTCTGGGGCTGAGCCGCACCGGATAACGGCCCCGTGCAGCGTTCAGGTCGCAGAATCTGCGCCACCTGCAGGCGGGAACCGCAGATTTCGCGACCTGAACGCTGGATCCAGTGCGTGCGAGGGCCGAATAACGGCGGCTGACGGACGATAGATGCCGAGAACGGCATACAGGGTTACGCTGGAGGTCCGGAAAGACCGACCACAACGTGAGGGGACCCCATGAAGGGGAAGATCGGACTCGTCGTCGGACTCGGCGTCGGCTACGTGCTGGGCACCCGTGCAGGGCGCGAACGGTACGAGCAGATCAAGAAGCAGTGGCTCAAGGTGTGGCACCTCGACCCGGTGCAGGCGCAGGTGCACAAGGTGCAGGACTTCGCGAAGTCGCAGGCGGCGGCCGTGCCGCAGGCGCTGTGGACCGGCGCGGTCAAGATCGTCAAGGCGGCGACGTCCGACGGCACGCCCGGCCAGCGCGTGGACTCGACGATCGCCAGCGGCAAGACGGTGGCGGCCGAGGTCAAGCAGGCCGCGGAGGAGACCGTCGCCGCCGCGGAGGCCACGGTGGCCGCGGCCGACGGCAAGCCGCGTTCGACCGCTCGCAAGAGCGCGCCGAAGAAGCCGGCCGCAGAGGCCTGACATGGTCAAGGACTACCGGGACCGCGCCGACGACAGCCTGCTGACGCTGCTCGGCGATCTGCCCGAACTCGTCACCAACCTCGTCAAGGCGGAGATCGACGCCGCGAAGACCTGGGTCGCGCGCACCTCGAAGGACGCCGGGATCGGCAGCGTCTGGTTCCTCGTCGCGCTGTTCTTCCTGTTCTGGGCCGTTCCGGTCGTGCTCGTGTTCTCGATCGCCGGGCTCTCCTCGTGGTTCCCGGTGTGGCTCTCCGCGATCATCACGTTCGGGATCCTGCTGCTCGCCGTGCTCGTGTTCGCGCTGCTCGGGATCCTGAAGTTCCGCCGGGTGCTGCGCCGGGAGAACCCCGCGCAGGCCGTGGCCACCGACGTCCGCATCGTGAAGGAGGCCGGCGATGGCCGTTGATCCGGTGAACATCCCGCGCACGGCGGTGCCCGCAGGCATCGTCGACCCGGTGGCCTCGGCACGCGCCGAGCTGAAGGCGGCGCTGCTCGCCATCGAGGACAAGACCAACGTGCCGCGCCAGCTGCAGAAGGCCGGGGGCAGGGCGCGCACGTTCGCGCAGCGCAACCCGGTCGGAGCCGTGGCGGCGGCCGCCGGCGTCGCCGTGGTCGTCGGCGGCCTGGTCTGGGCGATCGCCCGCAGCATCGCGCGCTGATCCGACCGCGCGCGGATCCGGTCGGATCCGGTCGGATCCGTCATGCGCCCCTGCCGCATAGGCGGAGGGGGCAGACTGGTAGCCATGGCTGAAGCTGCAGAAACACCCGTGCTCGCCGCCGACTCCGACGCCTCTCCGCAGGGCTACGCCCTGTGGGCCGTGTGGCGCCGCGACCCCGCCGCACCCGTTCTCGAGACCGACTCCACCGAGCTGGAGGACATCGTCCGCCACATCGAGGACGGCGGCATCAGCGTCCGCGGCTTCTACGACGTGTCCGGTCTGAAGGCCGACGCCGACCTCATGGTGTGGCTGCACGGCCCGAGCCCGGAGGAGCTGCAGAAAGCGCTGCGCCGCCTGCGCCGCACCGAGCTGCTGCGCAGCCTCCTGCCGACCTGGAACGTGATGGGCGTGCACCGCGACGCCGAGTTCAACCGCGCCCACGTGCCCGGCTTCCTGCGCGGCGTCGAGGCCAAGGGCTGGCTGTGCCTGTACCCGTTCGTGCGAACCCCGGAGTGGTACCTCATCGAGGAGGACGAGCGCCGCCGCATGCTCGCCGAGCACGGACGCAAGGGCGCCGCGTTCCGCGGGGTCATCGCCAACACCGTCGCCGCGTTCGCGCTGGGCGACTACGAATGGCTGCTGCCGCTCGAGGCCGACGACCCCACCGAGCTCGTCGACCTCATGCGCGACCTCCGCTACACCGACGCGCGTCGGTATGTGAAGGAGGAGGTGCCGTTCTACACCGGTCGCCGGCTGCGGTTCGACGAGATCGCCGAGGTCCTGCAGTGACCTCTGCCGCCGGCGCGATCCGCCTCGGCACCCGCCGCAGCGCGCTCGCCCAGGCGCAGTCCGGGCAGGTGGCCCGGGCACTGGAGGAGGTCTCCGGCCGCCGCGTCGAACTCGTCCCGATCACGAGCGAGGGCGACACGAACCGCGCGTCGCTCAGCGAGATCGGGGGCCGCGGCGTGTTCGCCACCGCGCTCCGCGAGGCGCTGCTCCGCGGCGAGTGCGACTTCCTGGTGCACTCCCTGAAGGACCTGCCCACGGCCGTGCCGGACGGGCTCGTCATCGCGGCCACCCCTGCCCGCGCCGACGCTCGCGATGTCGCGATCACCCGAGACGGGACGCCCCTGCACGAGCTGAAGAGCGGATCCGCGATCGGCACCGGCTCGCCGCGCCGCATCGCCCAGGTGCACGTGCGCAACCCGCACCTGCACACCGTGGACCTGCGCGGCAACGTCGACTCCCGCGTCCAGCGGGTCGCGAAGGGCGAGCTCGACGCCGTGATCCTCGCCGCCGCCGGGCTGTACCGGCTGGGTGACGGCCAGGAGGAGACCGGTGTCCTCGGCGACCTCAGGGCGGAGCCCCTCGGCCTTGCGGAGTGGCCGACCGCGCCGGGACAGGGCGCCCTCGCCGTGGAGACCACGGCCGACGCGCCGGCCGAGCTGCTCGCGGCACTGGCCGCGCTCGACGATGAGGCGACGCGCATCGCGGTGACCGCGGAGCGGGCCGTGCTGGAGGGGCTGGACTCCGGCTGCCAGGCGCCGATGGCCGCGCACGCCGAGCTGTCCGGCGGCGATCTGCGGGTGCGCGCGGTGGTGTACGCGCCGCACGACGGCTGGCGGATCGGGATCGACGTCACCGAGGCGCTGCGTCCAGGAAGCGTTGAGGCAGCGGGCCTGGCCGAGGAGTATATTCATCGGGACGGCAGGGGCAACGGTGCGGACTCTGCCGATGGTGCAGACCCGATCTCCGCAGCTCGTGAGATCGGGTTGTCTGTTGCCCGTCGGCTGCTCGAACGTGGGGCGGCCGATCTTCTTCCGCGCCCCTGAACCCGATGATGATGACTGAATCGAAGCAAGAGGCCAAGCCGCTCACCGGCTGGCGCGTGCTCGTACCGCGCGGCGGTCCCTGGGGCGACGGTGTCGCCGCGAGCCTGCGGGCCCAGGGGGCGGTGCCCGTCGTCGCGCCGCTGATCAACTTCGCGCCCACCAACGACCAGGCCGCTCTCGACGATGCGCTCGTGAAGCTCGCCGCCGGCGAGTTCGACTGGCTCACGGTCACCAGCGCCACCACCGTGGACGTGCTCTTCGCGCACCGCGCCGAGATCCCCGCGTCCACCAAGATCGCCGCCGTCGGCGAGACCACGGCCGCGGCCCTGATGGCGGTGGGCTACCACGTCGACCTCGTGCCCGAGGACGACAACTCCGCGGAGGGGATGGCCAGGCAGATCATCGCCCTCGAGCCGGAGCCCAAGCGGATCCTGACCCTGCGCAGCGAGATCGCGAAGCCGCTGCTGACCAAGTCGCTCAAGAAGGCCGGGCATCACGTGTCCAGCGTGGTGGCCTACCGCACGGTCGGCGTGCCGGTCACCGAGCGGATCATGCGCGATGTGCAGAACGGGCGCATCAACGCGATCCTCGTCACCAGCGGCTCCGTGGCGCAGCAGGTGCGCGAGCAGTTCCCGGACATCCCGGACACGACGCTGCTCGCGGCGATCGGCCCGCGCACCGCGAAGGACGCGAAGAAGGCCGGCCTGCCGATCACGGTCGTCGCCGACGCGCAGACCGTGGACGCGCTCATCGACGCTGTCTCGCAGTTCACCCTTCCGCACGCGGCAGACGAGTTCGCACCGTGACCGGCGGACTTCGCTCCGGCGCCGCCGGGCTGGGCGCGTCGGCCGGCTTCCCCGACGTCCGCCCCCGCCGTCTGCGCCAGTCCGCCGCGGTGCGCTCGCTCGCCCGCGAGACGGACGTGCTCCCGCGGCACCTCGTGCTCCCCGCCTTCGTGCGCGAAGGCATCACCGAGCCCACGCCCATCGGATCCATGCCCGGCGTGCAGCACCACACGGTGGATTCGCTGCGCCGCGCTGCCGTGGAGGCGGCCGAGGCGGGCGTCACCGGGATCATGCTGTTCGGCGTGCCGACGGTGCACGACGCGATCGGATCCGGGGCGGATGACCCCGACGGGATCCTGAACGTCGCGACTGCGGCGGTCGCCGCGGAGGTCGGCGACGTGCTCGTCGTGCAGACCGACCTGTGCCTGGACGAGTTCACCGACCACGGGCACTGCGGGGTGCTGGCGGCCGACGGCTCGGTCGACAACGACGCCACTCTGGAGCGGTACGTCGCCATGGCTCTCGCCCAGGCGCGGGCCGGATCCCAGCTGCTCGGCCTGTCCGGCATGATGGACGGCCAGGTCTCCGTGGTGCGCCACGCGCTGGACGCCGAGGGCTTCCAGGACGTGCTGCTGCTCGGCTATGCCGCGAAGTTCGCGAGCGCCTTCTACGGCCCGTTCCGCGAGGCCGTCGACTCCCAGCTGCAGGGCGACCGCCGCGCCTACCAGATCGACCCGGGCAACCGGCGCGAGGGTGTGCGCGAGGCGTTGCTGGACGAGGCCGAGGGCGCCGACGTCGTCATGGTGAAGCCGGCGATGGCGTTCCTGGACGTGCTGCGCGAGGTGCGCGACGCCGTGCACGTGCCGGTGTGGGCGTACCAGGTCTCCGGCGAGTACGCGATGATCGAGGCCGCCGCCCGCAACGGTTGGCTCGACCGGGAGCGCACGATCCTGGAGTCGCTGCTGTCGATCCGCCGCGCCGGCGCCGACGCCGTGCTGACGTACTGGGCGACCGAGGCCGCCCGCTGGATCGCCCGCGGCTGAGCCGATCCACGTGCTTTCGAAGCGCGCAAATGGTTGGCTCCGGGGCCTGGATGGAGCCAGTTGCGCGCATGGAAACGATGAGGAGCGGCACAGGCTCCCTAGAAAGAATGGATCCATGACCGACCGCAATGACGACCTGTTCGACGCCGCCCGTGCCGTGATCCCCGGCGGGGTGAACTCGCCCGTGCGCGCCTACGGCTCCGTCGGCGGCACGCCGCGGTTCCTGGCGAGCGCCGAGGGGGCGACGGTCACCGACGCCGCGGGCAACCGCTACCTCGACCTGGTCGCCTCCTGGGGACCGGCGCTGCTCGGGCACGCCCACCCCGAGGTCGTCGCGGCGGTGCAGGAGGCGGCGACCCGCGGCCTGTCGTTCGGGGCGCCCACCGAGGGCGAGGTCGAGCTCGCCGCGATCATCGCCGACCGCGTGCGGCACGGCGACGTGCGCCCCGTCGAGCGCGTGCGCCTGGTCTCCACCGGGACCGAGGCCACCATGACGGCGATCCGGCTCGCCCGCGGCGTGACCGGACGCGACCTGCTGGTCAAGTTCGCCGGGCACTACCACGGGCACTCGGACGGGCTGCTGGCCGCGGCCGGATCCGGTGTCGCCACGCTCGCGCTGCCGGGATCCGCGGGAGTCCCCGCCCCGATCGCGGCGCAGACGCTCGTCATCGACTACAACTCGCCGGAGGCGCTCGAGGCGGTGTTCGCCGAGCACGGCGACCGGATCGCGGCGGTGATCGTCGAGGCCTCCGCGGCGAACATGGGTGTGGTCGCCCCGGAGCCGGGCTTCAACCGCCTCATCGCGGAGACCGCGCACGCGCACGGCGCCCTGATGATCCTGGATGAGGTGCTCACCGGCTTCCGCGTGCACTCCGCCGGCTTCTGGGGTCTGCAGCAGCAGGCCGGAGAGCAGTACCTGCCCGACATCATCACGTTCGGCAAGGTCGTGGGCGGCGGCATGCCCCTCGCGGCCCTGGGCGGCCGCTCCGAGGTCATGGACCAGCTCGCGCCGACGGGTCCGGTGTACCAGGCCGGCACCCTGAGCGGGAACCCGCTCTCGGTCGCCGCGGGCCTGGCGACCCTGCGGCTGGCGACGCCCGAGGTGTACGCCGGGATCGACGCCGCAGCCGCGCGCCTGTCCGCGGCGCTCGACAGCGCGCTCACCGCGGCGGGCGTCGTGCACGCGGTGCCCCGCGCGGGCAACCTGTTCGGGGTCGCGTTCGCCGACGCGGCGCCGCGCGACTACACCGAGGCCCAGGCGCAGCAGGCGTTCCGCTACGCCCCGTTCTTCCACGCCATGCGCGAGCAGGGGGTGGCGCTGCCGCCGAGCGTGTTCGAGGCGTGGTTCCTCACCGCCGCGCACGGCGATGCCGAGCTCGCCGCGATCGAGGCCGCGCTCCCGGCGGCCGCCGAGGCCGCGGCCCGCGCGACGGCCTGACAGCCCGGCCGAGGTCGCCCTGGCCGCGGATCCGGATTGTGGATCCCGGCCAGCGCGATCGTTGCCGTCCTGTGAGATGCCTCGCGGGCGGATCCGAGACGACGCTGGCAGACTGGAGGAATGGTGACGCTGCTGCTGGATCGGACCCGCCTCGAGGTGGAGCTGTCTCCGCTCGAGCGCGCCGTCTCGTTCCGCCGCGACAACCTGCACATCGCCCGCGAGGCGATCGTCAAGGTGCAGCTCACCGATGATGCCTGGACCTGGCTGCGCGGCGTCGGCAGCCCGGGCACCCACGTGCCGCTCGTGCTGGCGGCGGGAACCTGGAAGTCCGCGAACGGCAACGACTTCGTGCTGATCAGACGGCACAAGCCGAGCGTGGTGATCGACCTCGAGGGCGCGGAGTTCCAGCGGCTGATCCTCACCACCCGGCACGGACTCGCGCTGGCGCAGGCGCTGCGCCTCGACGCGACCAGCGAGCTCGCCGAGGTCACCGACATCGCCGCCACCGGTGCGATCCCCGTCGTCGAGCCGGCGCACCCGGCCCGCAAGCGCAAGCCGGCGGTGCGTCCGGCCTGAGCGCCGCGGGCGCCGGGGCGCCGCCGGGCGCGCGCTCCCCGGCACGTCCCCGGTGCGTGCCCCCATGCGTGCGGTCCGTGCAGTGCCGACCGTGGTTCGCCCGGAGAACGCCGAAGCGGCGACCGTCCTCAGACGATCGCCGCTTCGCACGCGGAACGCGGATCAGCTCCCGTGGTGCTCGTGGTGCTGGTCGCCGTCGTGGTGCCCGTCGTGGTGGTGCTCGTCGCCGTCGTGGCGCTCACCGTCGCGCTGCTCGTCGTCGCCGTGCGGCTCCGCGGTCGGCCGCTCCTCGGCGTCCTCGTCGCGGGTGGGCCCCCGGGGTGTACGAGGGAGCGTCATCGGTGAAGAACGCCCGCGCGGCCGCGGCCAGCGACGCGCTGACGGCGGCGGCACGCGGATCCTCGTCGTGGTGGATCTCGCCCTGGGTCACGTCGTCCTCGAGGTCATCGTCCTCCTCCGGGGTGTCGCCGAGGATGACCTGGATCTCCTGGGTGCGCCCCTCCTCGAGCGCCGCGAAGATCTCGATGCCGGCGATCTCGGTGGTCTCCGTGGTGGGCTCGGGCGTGACGAACTCGTCCTCGGCCGGCGGCGTGGTGATCACCGTGGTCGCGGCTGTCGGGGCGTCGTCCACCGCATCCTGCCCGGCGTCGTCGCCGGCGTCGTGCGGCGCGTCGTCGTCCTGCTTCTGCGCGGCGTCGTCCTGCGCCTGATCGCCCTGCGCGTCCTCGCCCCGTCCGTCCGCGCCGTCGGTGTCGGCCTCGCCAGTCTCCTGCACGGCGGAGGGCACGCCCGTGATCAGCTCGTCGAACGACACCGGGGTCGCGGCGGAGGGGATGGTCAGCGCGGCGGTCTCGAAGGAGCCGAGCGCCACGCCCTGCTCGTCCGTGTCCTCGGCGGCGTGGGTGAGCGGAGCCTCGGGACCGTCGCCGGAGCCGTCCTGACGATCGTCGGCGCCCTCCGCCTCGGCCGCGTCGGTGTCGGCGTGCGGCTCGCCGGGCGTGTAGTCGGCCACGATCGGAGCGGTGAGCGCGACCCCCGCGGCGATCGCGCTGCTCTCGTCCGTGGTCTCGCCGTCGGCGCGCTCTGCGTCGGCCTCCTCGACGGAGTCGCGGGGCTGCTCCTCGGGGGCCACCTCCGCCGTCTCAGTCTCTCCGCTGGACGGGATCTCCTCGGATCCGCTCTCGTCCTGCGTCTCGATCTCGCCGGTGTCGTCGTGAACGGATCCCTGTGACTCCTCGGAGCCGTCCGCGTCGCCCTGCGAGCCTTCGACGTCGGAGCCCTCGGCCGTCACGTCGGCAGCGCCCTCGGCGTCTTCGGTGGCCTCGCCCGCAGCCTCGGTCGTCTCCGCCTCGGTCGCGTCGCCCTGCGCGGCGTCGGCCTCGCCGGAGTCCGGAGCCTCGGATCCGTGATCGCCAGGCTCATCCGTCGTCACCGACTCGCCTTCGGGCTCGCCGCCCTCGGCTCCCGTGTCGGCGGCGCCCGCACCCGCAGCGCCCTCATCACCGGCGGCGCTCTCCTCGGCGATCCCCTCGCCAGCCGTGTCCGCGCCCTCGGCGGCGCCTTCGTCGGTTCCATCGGCCCCGGCCCGCTCGGCGTCCTGGGCGCTCTGCGCGGCGGCGAACTCGGCGGCCTCACGGCGCGTGGTCGGGATCGCGACGGTGCCCGCCTCGGCCGAACCCGCCCCGAACAGGCCGGCGACCCCGGCGCCCGCGGCGGCGACCACCGGCGCGGCGGCGGCGCCGAACAGCCCGGCTGTGGGTGCGTCGCTCTCGCCGGTACCCTGCTCGTCGGTGTCCTGGGCGGGAGCGGTCTCGTCCGCGCTCCGGTCACGCGATGCGCCCTCTGCCGCGGCGCCTCCGTCGGAAGCGTCCGCGGAGGCCTCGGCTGCGTTGCCACCGTCCGAACCCTCCGCGGAGCCCGCGTCGGGCGCGGTCAGCACGGGGATCGACCCGGTGAGCGGGTCGCGGCGGCCGTGCACCAGGTCGAGGAAGACCTCCTCGAGGCTCGGTCCGCGCTGCTGCAGCGTGTGAGCGCCAGCCCCGCGGCCGCGGCGACGGCGCCGACCGCGGCGGCGTCGGTGTTGTGCACCGTCAGGCCGGAGCGCAGCACGTCGAAGCTCAGTCCCGCCTTGCCCAGCGCAGCAGTGAGGGCGTCGCGGTCCTCGGCGTCGACGACCACGGAGCCCGTGGTCGGATCCGACAGTGTGCCGATGCTGCCCGCGTACACCAGACGGCCCTTGGAGAGCACGAGCACGTTGTCGGCGATCTGCTCGATCTCGCTCAGCACGTGCGAGGAGACCAGCACCGTGCGTCCCTCGTCGGCGAGGCGCCGCATGAGCAGGCGCATCCAGCGGATGCCCTCGGGATCGAGGCCGTTCGCGGGCTCGTCGAGCACGAGCGCGCCGGGGTCGCCGAGGAGCGCGCCCGCGACGCTCAGCCGCTGGCGCATGCCGAGCGAGTAGGCGCCGATGCGCGTCTCGGTCTCGTTCTGCAGGCCCACCAGGGCGAGCACCTCGTCGACGCGCGAGAGGGGGATGCCGTTCGCCTTCGCCGCGATCGTCAGCTGGCGAGGCGCGGTGCGCCGGGGCGGTAGACCGCCTCCTCGAGCACGGATCCGATGGTGCGCAGCGGGTGGCGCAGCTCGGAGTGCGGCACGCCGCCGATGGTCGCGGTGCCGGAGGTCGGACGGATCTGCCCGAGCAGCATCCGCAGCGAAGTCGTCTTGCCTGCGCCGTTCGGCCCGAGGAACGCGGTCACCGCGCCGGGCTCGATGCGGGCGGAGAGGTCGTCGACAGCGGTGAGAACGCCGAAGCGCTTCGTCGCATGCGAGAACTCGAGCACTTGTCCGTCGGTCATCCGCGGCCTCTCATAGATACAGCAGTACCCCTCTATCCTGCCGGATGGGGAGTGAAAACGCAGGTTGATCCGGGCCATTCCGGCTGATTGCGCGGGGTAACGTGGCATCCGTGAGCACTGTCGAAGACGCCCCGTCCGCCGCCGTCGAACCCGAGGTGCTCGTGCGCGCCGAGGGGGCGCTGGGCAGGATCACGCTGAACCGGCCGCGCGCGCTGAACGCGCTGAACGTCGGGATGATCCGCGCCGTGCACGCGGCGCTCGACGCCTGGCGCGACGACAGCGACGTGGAGATCGTCCTCATCGACGGCGCGGGGGAGCGCGGCCTGTGCGCCGGCGGCGACGTGCGCGCGCTGCGGGAGCAGATCCTCGCCGGCCGCAGTGACGACACCGTGGAGTTCTTCCGCGAGGAGTACGCGATGAACGCGGCCATCGCGGAGTACCCCAAGCCGATCGTCGCCATCGCCGACGGCATCACCATGGGCGGCGGCATCGGCGTCGCCGGTCACGCGGCGATCCGCGTCGTCACGGAGCGGTCGCAGCTCGCGATGCCCGAGGTGCGCATCGGATTCACGCCCGACGTGGGCGGCACCTGGCTGCTCGCCCACGCCCCCGGCCGCCTCGGCGAGTACCTGGCGCTGACCGCCGGCACGATGGACGGCTCCGACGCGCTCTACGCCGGGTTCGCCGACTTCTTCGTGCCGTCCGAGCGCCTCGACGCGCTCCGCGACGCCCTCGCGCATCGGGCGGATCCCACCGGGACGAGCGAGATCGTGATGTTGTTCGACGAGACGCCGGATCCGTCGCCGCTCGCGGCCGCGCGCGCGTGGGTCGACGAGGCGTTCTCGGCCGACACCGTGCCGGAGATCGTCGCCCGGCTGCGGGCGATGCCGGACGACCTGGACGGTCCCGCGGCCACCGCCGACCTGCTCGAGTCGCTCGCCCCCACCGCGCTCGTCGTCACGCTCGACGCCGTCCGCGAGGCCCGTGCGATGGCCTCGGTGCGCGACGCGCTGGCGGGGGAGTACCGCCGAGTGCTGTGGTTCGTGCACCACCACCCGGATCTCGTCGAGGGCATCCGCGCCCAGCTCGTCGACAAGGACCGCCATCCGCACTGGGACCCGCAGACCCTCGCGGATCTCGCACCGGACGCCGCGGCCGAGGCCCGCGACTACGTGCCGCCGGTGCCCCTCTGGGCCTGAGCGTCGGCCCCGACCGCAGGCGCGGCCTCACGTCGCCGCACCTCGCCCTCGGGCGTTGAGGCCGAAACCGCCAGTTCTTCGCCCGATCCGGAAATAGCACCGGAGCAGGGATTCGTTCGCCCTCAGCGAAGATCGCCGCGGATCCTCCTCATGGGGGATGTGAATGTCCGAGCCGCGTGGCAGGGTGTGTCGTGGCCGACTTTCGGCTCATCCCCTTCTTCCCTCCGGGAAGTCCGCTCCCACAAGGAAAGTGCGCCTGTGCTCGGAAAGATCCTGTTCCGCTACCTGTCGCGGTACAAGTGGCTGCTGCTCGGCGTGCTGGTGTTCCAGTTCGCCAGCGCGCTCGCCTCGCTGTACCTGCCACGGCTCAACGCCGACATTATCGACAAGGGCGTCGCGCGCGCCGACACCGGGTTCATCTGGTCGCACGGCGTCCTGATGCTCGCCGTGTCCCTCGGCCAGATCATCGCCTCGATCATCGCCACCTACTTCGCGGCGCGCGCCGCGATGGGAGCCGGCCGTGACATCCGCGCCGACGTGTTCTCCCGCGTCAGCGGCTTCTCCGAGCGCGAGGTGTCGCAGTTCGGCGCCGGATCCCTGATCACCCGCAACACGAACGACGTGCAGCAGGTGCAGATGCTGGCGATGATGGGCTCGACGATGTTCGTCACGGCTCCGCTGCTCGCGATCGGCGGCATCGTCATGGCGGTGCAGACCAACCTGCAGCTGAGCTGGCTCATCGCGGTCTCGGTGCCCGTGCTGCTGATCGTGGCCGGCCTCATCATCGGCCGCATGGTCCCGCTGTTCCGCAGCTACCAGGGCAAGCTCGACAACGTCAACCGGATCATGCGCGAGCAGCTGACGGGCGTGCGCGTGGTGCGGGCGTTCGTGCGCGAGCGCATCGAGGAGGAGCGCTTCCGCGGCGCCAACACCGACATCATGGTCGTCGGGCGCAACGTCGGATCCCTGTTCGTGCTGCTGTTCCCGCTGTTCATGCTGATCCTCAACGTCACCATCGTGGGCGTGATCTGGTTCGGCGGCATCGAGGTCGACAAGGGCGACGTCGAGGTCGGCACGCTGTTCGCGTTCATGCAGTACATCGGCCAGATCATGATGGGCGTGATCATGTCCAGCTTCATGGCCATGATGATCCCGCGCGCGGCGGTCTCCGCGGAGCGCGTGGGCGAGGTGCTCGACGCGGAGCAGACGATGACCCGTCCGGTCGACGGCGTGGTCCGCTTCCCGGCCCCGGGCGCCGTCGCGTTCGACGACGTCGAGTTCACCTACCCGGGTGCCGAGTCGCCGGTGCTGACCGGCATCAGCTTCGGCGCCGAGCCCGGCGAGACCGTCGCGATCGTGGGATCCACCGGCGCGGGCAAGACCACGCTCGTCTCGCTCATCCCGCGTCTGTTCGACGTGACCGGCGGCGTCGTGTCCGTCGGCGGCACGGGTGTGCGCGAGGCCGACGTCGACGCGCTGTGGCAGAGCATCGGGCTCGTGCCGCAGCGGCCGTTCCTGTTCAGCGGCACCGTGGCCTCCAACCTGCGGTTCGGCCGGGAGGACGCCACGGACGACGAGCTGTGGGCCGCGCTGGAGATCGCCCAGGCGAAGGACTTCGTCTCGGAGATGCCGAAGGGGCTCGACTCGCCGATCGCGCAGGGCGGCACGAACGTGTCCGGCGGCCAGCGTCAGCGCCTGGCGATCGCCCGCGCGATCGTGCACCAGCCCGAGATCCTCGTGTTCGACGACTCCTTCTCGGCGCTCGACCTCACGACCGACGCCCGGCTGCGCCAGGCGCTGTGGCGGGAGCTGCCGCACGTCACCAAGATCGTCGTCGCGCAGCGCGTGTCGACCATCACCGACGCCGACCGCATCGTCGTGCTCGAGGGCGGCACCATGGTCGCCGTCGGCACGCACGAGCAGCTGCTCGAGACCAGCGACACCTATCGGGAGATCGTCGAGTCGCAGCTGGGGGTGGACGCATGAGCGACAACGTGGACAAGAAGGCCGCACGCGCCGCACGCATGGAGGCGCGCCGCGCCAAGTACGCCGGCGGCGCCGCGACCGCGACGGCCGAGATGACCGACGAGGAGCGCGAGGAGGCCGAACGCGCCGAGAAGGCGCGCCTGCAGGGCGGCGGCATGTTCGACGGTCCCGCACCGGGCAAGGCGAACCAGTTCGGGCCCAGCTTCAAGCGCATGATCGGGCTGCTCAAGCCGAGCGCCGTGTGGTTCGTGCTGGTGTCGGTGTTCGGCGCTCTCGGCGTCGTGCTCTCCGTCGCCGCGCCCAAGGTGCTCGGCAACGCGACGAACATCATCTACGAGGGCGTGATCTCCAAGACGCTCGGCCAGCCCAACGGCGACTTCCCGGGATTCCCCGCGGGCACGCCGAAGAGCCAGGTGGTCGAGACGCTGCGCCAGGCCGGGCAGAACCAGTTCGCCGACATGGTGGCCGCGTTCGGCGACTTCCGCGTCGGCGACGGCATCCACTTCGACCAGCTGCGCTGGGTCATCACCGCGGTCTTGGCGATCTACGTCGGGTCCGCGCTGCTGAGCTGGATCCAGGGCTACGTGATCAACGTGATCATGGTGCGCACCATGTGGCGCCTGCGCGAGCAGGTCGAGGCGAAGATCAACCGCCTGCCGCTGTCGTACTTCGACAAGGTGCAGCGCGGCGAGCTGATCTCGCGCGTCACCAACGACATCGACAACATCACGCAGACCATGCAGCAGTCGCTGTCCGGGGCCCTCACCTCGGTGCTCACCGTGATCGGCGTGCTGATCATGATGTTCTCGATCTCGTGGCAGCTGGCGCTCGTCGCGCTCGTCGCACTGCCCCTGATGGGCGTGATCTTCGGGGTCATCGGCCCGCGCTCGCAGAAGGCGTTCGGGATCCAGTGGAAGAAGGTCGGCCGCCTGAACGCCCGCGTCGAGGAGGCCTTCTCGGGCCACGCGCTGGTCAAGGTGTTCGGTCGCGAGAAGGACGCGCTGGAGAAGTTCCAGACCGAGAACGAGGAGCTGTACCAGGCCGCGTTCAAGGCGCAGTTCCTCTCCGGCATCATCATGCCCGCCATGACGTTCGTCGGCAGCCTGACCTACGTGGGCCTGGCCGTCCTCGGCGGGCTCATGGTCGCCAGCGGCCAGATCCGCCTCGGCGACGTGCAGGCGTTCATCCAGTACTCGCAGCAGTTCAGCCAGCCGCTCAGCGAGCTGGGCGGCATGGCGGCGGTCGTGCAGTCCGGCACCGCCTCGGCCGAGCGGGTCTTCGAGCTGCTGGACGCGGAGGAGCAGGATCCGGACGCCGAGGACGCGCCCACCGTCACCGACGGTCAGGGCGTCATCGAGTTCCAGCACGTCGCGTTCTCGTACAGCGAGGACCGCCCGCTCATCACGGATCTGTCGTTCCGTGTGGAGCCGGGTCAGACGGTCGCGATCGTGGGCCCGACCGGTGCCGGCAAGACCACGCTGGTGAACCTCATCATGCGGTTCTACGAGCTGAGCGGCGGTCGGATCCTCCTGGACGGGCAGGACATCGCGGAGATGACCCGCGAGGACCTGCGCTCGCGCACCGGAATGGTGCTGCAGGATCCGTGGCTGTTCGCCGGCACCATCCGGGAGAACATCCGGTACGGCAAGTCGACGGCCACCGACGAGGAGATCATCGAGGCGGCTAAGGCGACGTACGTCGACCGGTTCGTGCACGCCCTCCCGGAGGGCTACGAGACGACCCTCGACGAGGACGCGTCGAACGTGTCCGCCGGTGAGCGCCAGCTGATCACGATCGCCCGCGCGTTCGTCGCCCAGCCGTCGATCCTCATCCTGGACGAGGCCACGTCGGCCGTCGACACCCGCACCGAGCTGCTGCTGCAGCACGCCATGGCGGCGCTGCGGCACGGTCGCACGTCGTTCGTGATCGCGCACCGCCTGTCCACGATCCGCGACGCCGACCTGATCCTGGTGATGGAGCACGGCGACATCGTGGAGAAGGGCACGCACGAGGAGCTCATCGCGGCCGAGGGCGCGTACTGGCGGCTGTACCAGTCGCAGTTCGAGCAGGCCGCGAGCGACGCCGACGCGGACGCCGCACTGGTCACCGGCACCGTCACGGTTCCCGCGGACGGCGCGGCCGGGTCGGTCTCCGCGCTCGTCGAAGGGGCGGAAGCCGGCTCGGCCGCAGTCCCCGGCGCAGGCTCGGCCCCGGTCGCCGTCGCCGAGCGCATCGCGGAGTCCGCGGAGACCCCGGACGCCCCGGCGGTAGAGTTCGGCGACGACAAGGTCTGACCCGCGGTCCCACGACGAAGCGCCGTCGTCCTGCTCATCCAGGGCGGCGGCGCTTCGTCGTTGCGTCGTCCCGTCGGTGCGAGGTGCGGGATCGATGCCGCTCAGGTCGCACTTTCTGCGCTTCCCGGCGGCTCTTGACGCAGAAAGTGCGACCTGAACCAGGGCAGGGCCTCTCGGCATCGGCCAGGGGGATCCGAGTCCTATCTGGTCAGGCCGAACAGCTCCAGGGGGTGGGTCAGCCGCCACCACAGGCTCGGCCCCTTGAGCGCGGTCCGCAGCTCGAGCGGCACGGTGGTCGCATCGAGCGGGCCCTTGAGGGCGAGCGTCCCGGCCTTCGCGCCGGCCTTCCAGTTCTCGCCGAGTGCGAACTTCGTCGTCGCCGATGCGGAGGCGCCGTTCCACAGCGTCACTCGGCCGTCCGCGCCGGCGACGATCTGCGACGTCTCACCCCAGGCCGTGTCGACCGTGCCGAGCGTGGCGCCCTTCGCCACCGTCTGCGGCTGGTTCTTCAGCGCCGCCTCGACGCCCGCGTAGAGCGTGCGCGACACGTCGACCCGGCCCTCGTCGCTGTCCTGCCCGAGGGCCGCGACGTAGATCCGCACCCTGGTGTCCCCGTCGGTCACGTCCTTGGCGGAGAGCAGGTTGTAGCGGGTGGCGTCGCCGTCGCCGATCGTGCCGGTCTTGATCCCGACGATGCCGGCGTCGCCGATCAGGCCGTTCGTGTTCTCCACGGTTCCGGCGCCGGGCAGCTCGACGCTCTTCTGCTTCACGATCTCCGCGATCACCGGGTTCTTCTCCGCGATCTCGCCGAGCTGGATGAGCGCACGCGGGGTCGCGACGTTGCCGAAGTCGAACCCGGACGGGGTCACCACCCGGATCTCCCCGAGGTCGTGCTGGCTCAGCCACTGGTTCGCGGCGGCGGCATAGTTCTCGTCCGAGCCCCAGACCTCGCGCGCGAGACGATCGGCGTAGTTGTTCGCCGAGCCCAGCAGGATCCCCTCGAACAGCTGATACTGCGTGAGGGATCCGTCCACGGGGACGTCCAGCGCCGATTGATCCCGCCGCAGGTAGCTCCAGTAGTCGTCGCTGTCGGCCTGCGTGAACGCGAACGACCGG
Organism: Microbacterium xylanilyticum; assembly: GCF_054654695.1. Classification (NCBI taxonomy): domain Bacteria; kingdom Bacillati; phylum Actinomycetota; class Actinomycetes; order Micrococcales; family Microbacteriaceae; genus Microbacterium; species Microbacterium xylanilyticum. The sequence goes on along the minus strand of NZ_BAAIEN010000002.1, from coordinate 3,524,793 downwards.
CCCTGCTCGCCGGGCTTCAGCGGCAGCTTGTCGAGGGCGGCGAGCACCGTCACGAGCTTGGTGATGCTCGCCATGGGCACCTGCTGCTCCGCGGAAGCCACCGTGCCGATTCCCTGCACGCTCACCGCGGCGCTTCCCGTGCTGGGCCACGCGACGGCGGCGGCCGGTGCGGCTGCCGGCTGGAACGCCACAGCTGTGGTCACGGGACGGACGGCGTTGAGCGGCCAGAGCGCCGTGGTGGCGCCGTATGCGAGGGCGACGACCAGCAGGCCGGCGGGCGGAAGGAGAACGGCCGGCCGGACGAGGCTGCGCCGCGGTGCGTCGTCGAGCAGCGTGCGTGTCGCGGCGGGCTCCGGGGCGCCCGCCGACGCGCCCACGCGCGTGACGTCGACCCACGCGAGAGCCGCCGTCGGGGTGCGGTCGGGCCCGCGGACGAGGGGGGCGGAGGGCAGCGGCCGGGCCTCGGGGCGAGGAGCGGGGATGGTCGCGGCGGCGGCGGCGGGGGCGGCGTCGGCGGCCGCGGCACCGGGGGCGGGGGCGGTCGCCGGCGCGGACGCGGGGAACAGCGGCGGCTCGACCGGGCCGTCGTGTCGCGGGAACAGAGGACCGGCCTCCGGCAGAGGCTTCGACACCGGGAACAGCCCCGCGGGTTCGACGGCATCCTCAGGGGAGGTGTCCCGCTCCGCCCCCGGGGCGGCGTGGTCCGACGTCGTGTCCGAGTCCGGGTCGTCCGATGCGCGGTCGGACGCCGTGTCCAGGTCCGCGCCGTCCAGCGCGGCGTCGACGGCGGTCGCGACCTCCGCCTCGGTGGCCGCGGGAGCGTTCAGCGTGGCGACAGCCGGGCCTGCTTCACCCCCGGCCGTCTCGACCGGCGCGTCGACGAGCTCCGGCACGCCCGGAGCGGCCGCCGGGCCGTCGTCTTCGTTCACGCTCCTACCGTATCGGGCGCCCGCGCGGTTCGGCCGTATCCCGGGCTCCCGCCGCGGGGAGGGGGGGCAGGGGCGGGCAGCAGCGCACGCGATGTCATCCTGGCGACGATCGGTCGCGGTGCATCCGTGACGGGGCTAAAATGAGCGGATCACCACGGGAGTCCGGCGAGCCGGGCTGAGAGGGAGCGAATCGCGCTTCGACCGTCGAACCTGATCCGGATCATGCCGGCGCAGGGAGGAGTTTCCATGATGCATTCAACGGCAGCCGCACCGAACGCGAACAGCGGGGCGGTCGCACCAAGGCTCACCTGGCGGGTCGTCGACATCGTCGTCGCCGCGGTGCTGGGCGTCGTGATCGGCCTGGTCTTCTGGGTCTGGAACACGATCGGCTACGCCTGGTTCACCGCTGCCGACGGCCTCACCCCGGGGCTCGGCGGCATCGCCGTCGGGATCTGGCTGCTGGGCGGCGTGGTCGGCGGGCTCGTCATCCGCAAGCCCGGCGCAGCCCTCGTGGTCGAGGTCGTGGCAGCGGTCGTGTCGATGCTGATCGGCAACATCTGGGGCGTCTCGACGGTGCTCGAGGGCATCGCCCAGGGACTCGGCGCCGAGCTCGTCTTCGCCCTCTTCCTGTACCGCCGGTTCTCGCTGCCGGTCGCGGCTCTCGCCGGCGTGGGCGCGGCGGCCGGGGCCTGGCTGTTCGAGCTCTTCTACGGCAGCTCGCCGAACATCCTGAAGTCGGCGGTCTTCAACGGGATCTACCTCGGCACCCTCGTCGTCTCGGGCGCGGTGCTGGCCGGCGTGCTCGGCTGGCTGCTCGTGCGCGCGCTCGCCGCGACGGGCGCGCTCAGCCGCTTCGCCGCCGGACGCGAGCTGCGCCACGAGGTCTGACATGACCGCGGGTGCGGCCCGCGTCGTCGCGGACGGGTGGGGCTGGCGCTACGCCGGCCGCCGTCTGCCCGCGGTCAGCCAAGTGTCGTTCACGATCGAACCCGGGGAGCGCGTGCTGCTGCTCGGCGCATCCGGCGCCGGCAAGTCCACGCTGCTCACCGGGATGGCGGGTCTGCTCGGGGATGCCGAGGAGGGGGAGCGCACCGGCACGCTCCTCGTCGACGGCGCCGCCCCCGAGAGCCGCCGCGGCCGCATCGGCCTCGTGCTGCAGGATCCGGATGCCGGCGTCGTGCTGAGCCGGGTCGGCGACGACGTCGCGTTCGGCTGCGAGAACCTCGGCGTCCCCGCGGAGCGGATCCCGGCGCGCGTGCGCGAGGCGCTCGACGCGGTCGGCCTCGAGGTGCCCCTGGACCACCGCACGGCCGCGCTGTCGGGCGGACAGAAGCAGCGGCTCGCCCTCGCCGGCGCCCTCGCCATGCGCCCGGGTCTGCTGCTGCTCGACGAGCCGACCGCCAACCTGGATCCGGACGGGGTGCGCGAGGTCCGCGCCGCCGTCGAGCGGGCGGTCGAGGCCACGGGCGCCACGCTCGTCGTCATCGAGCATCGCACCGCGGTCTGGGCCGACCTGATGACACGCGTGATCGTGGTCAGCGCCGACGGCGGCCTCCTCGCCGACGGCACCCCGGAAGACGTCTTCGGCGTGTACGGCGACGCCCTCGCGGATGCCGGGGTGTGGGTGCCCGGGCACCCGGTGGACCTGCCCGTGCTCCCCGCGATCGAGGTTGCTCCCGCGGGTCGCGACGGTGCCGTGCTCACCACCCGCGACCTCGCGATCACGCGCGACCGCCGCGCGGCCGTGCAGACCGGGCTCGATCTCTCGGTGCCGGACGCCGGGGCGACCGTGATCGTCGGCCCGAACGGCGCGGGCAAGTCCACGCTCGCCCTCACGCTCGCCGGCCTGCTGGATCCGCTGCACGGCAGGGTCGAGGCGGCGGAACGGCTGCGCGGGCGGCGCGGGCTGGATCCGGTCCGCTGGACTTCGCGCGAGCTGCTCACCCGCATCGGGACGGTGTTCCAGGATCCGGAGCACCAGTTCCTCACGCAGACCGTGCGGGACGAGCTCGCCGTCGGTCCTCGGGCGCTCGGGTGGGACGCTGCCCGTGTGGACGCCGTCGTGGACGCGCTGCTCGAGCGGCTCGGCCTGACCGCGCTCGCCGCGGCGAACCCGTTCACGCTGTCGGGCGGGCAGAAGCGGCGGCTGTCGGTGGCGACGGTGCTCGCCGCCGCCCCCGCCGTCGTGGTGCTGGACGAACCGACGTTCGGGCAGGACCGCCTGGGCTGGATCGGCATCGTGAGCCTGCTGCAGGAGGAGATCGCCCGGGGCACCGCGGTCATCGCGGTGACCCACGACGTCGAGGTGATCCATCACCTCGGCGGGCACCGCATCGAACTGGTGCCCGCCGTGGCCGGATCCGCGGGGGTGGCGGCATGAGCACCGGGTTCGAAGAGCGCAAAACGCTCGATATGTCGACCGGAAGCAGCCAATTGCGCGCTTCGAAAGCGGAGCCGGCCTCGCCGGCATGGATCGACGGCGTGAACCCGGTCACGCGGGTCGGTCTCTCGCTGCTGCTGTCGATCCCGCTGTTCGCGTCGATCGACGTCACCAGCGGACTCGTCGCGATCGGGCTGCAGCTGCTGTGCCTCCCGCTCACCGGGCTGCGTCTGGGCACGGTGCTGCGCCGGCTGGCGCTGCTGCTCGCCGTGGCTCCGGTCGCGGGCGTGAGCATGCTGCTGTACGCGGCGCCGGGCGGGCACGTCTTCTTCAGTCTCGGCGTCGCGCACATCAGCGAGGCGTCGATCCAGCTCGCGATCGCGGTGTCGATCCGCGTGGTGGCCCTCGGACTGCCGAGCATCCTGCTGTTCGCCCGGATGGATCCGACCGAGCTCGCCGACGCGCTCGCACAGGTCGCGCACCTGCCGAGCCGGTTCGTGCTGGGCGTGCTGGCCGGCACGCGCATGCTGGGGCTGTTCCTCGACGACTGGCGCACGATGTCGCTCGCGCGCCGCGCCCGCGGAGTGGGCGACCGCGGGGTGCTGCGCCGGTTCTTCACGATGTCGTTCGTGCTGCTCGTCTTCGCCGTGCGCCGCGGCACCAAGCTCGCCCTCGCGATGGAGGCGCGCGGATTCGGATCCGACATCCCGCGCACCTGGGCGCGCCCGTCCCGGCTGAGCGGACGGGATGCGATCGCGCTCGCCGGAGGAACCGGCATCATGGCGCTGTCGATCGCGGCGGCTGTGCTGCTCGGCACGTTCCGGTTCGTCTGGTCCTGATCGGGGGCGACGAGCGTCCTTCGTCTCGCTGCGCTCGCTCAGGAACCGGCGGCGCGACGAAGGACGCTCGACGACCTCGGGGACCTCAGAGGGACAGGCCGTGCCCGAACCGGAAAAGCGGGTCGGCGGTGTCGAACGGCACGTCCGAGCGCGAGGCCACGACGCCACGCGCGCGCGGGGAACGGCGTGCCCAGGATCTCCTGGTCGGTGACCAGGCCCCAGTCGGTGCAGACGATCCCGTCGAAGCCGTAGCGCTCGCGCAGCAGGCCCGTGAGCACCGACCTGTTGAAGCCGAAGCCGACTTCCTCGTACTGCGTGCCGACCGGCATGCCGTAGTAAGGCATGATCTGGCGGCCCCCGGCCTCGAAGATCTTCTCGAACGGCGTCAGGTGGTGCTCGAAGTTGTCGCCGGGGTAGACCTGCTCGCGGCCGTAGGCGAAGTGCGGGTCCTCGCCGTCCAGCTGCGGGCCGCCGCCGGGGAAGTGCTTGGTCATGGTCGAGACGGATCCGGATCCGAAGGCGGAGCCCTGGAAGCCGCGCACGTATGCGGCGCCGAGCGTGCCGGACAGCTCGGCGTCCTCGCCGAAGGTGTGCAGCTGGCGGGCCCAGCGGGGCTCGGTCGTGAGGTCGACCTGCGGGTGCAGGGCGACGCGGATCCCGACGGCGAGGTACTCCTGGCGGGCGATGTCGCCGAAGCGTTCGACGAGCTGGGGATCGGCGGTGGCGGCGAGGCCGAGTGGCTCGGGCCACTGCGAGAACGGGCCGGCGAGCAGGGCGGCATCGGGGTTCTCGGTGAACCCGTGCCGCGGATCCGTCGAGATCGTCACGGGGATCCCGAGCCGGGTCGCGAGCGCGGCCCGCTGCAGCTCGTTGTACCAGCGGGCGAGAGCGCTCGCGGTGGCGGGCACGCTGAGCAGGTTGAAGTGCGACATGTGCCGGCCGGTGAGGTACTCGTCGGTCGACGGCAGGCCGAAGGCCGCGTCGCCCTCGGACAGCCCGCCGTCGGGTCCGACCATGATCATCGTGTGGAAGAACAGCCCGGCCTTCTCCTCGAGCGTCATCGCGCCCAGCAGCAGCTCCACGCGCTCGTCGACGGGAAGGGCGGCGTCGAGCCAGGGCTTCTCGATGTCGGTCATAGGGTTCGCTCTCCCGCTCTCGGGCATCGGCGCGATGCCGTCTGCTGGGAGCCTAGTGGCGAAACCCTGAACGTGGAAGGTTTTCAGGATGCGGGCAGCCAGAGCGTCATCCGCACGCCGTCCTCCGGCAGGTGCAGCACCTCGTAGCGCCGCGCGGTGACCGTGCCATCGGCGCTGCGCACGTGCGTGATGTCGCCGCGCCGCCGCTGCACGAGGTGGCCGCTCCACCAGGTGCGGAACAGCGGGCTGGCAACGCTCAGCTCCTCGACGAGGGCGACGAGCTGTGGATCCTGCAGGTCGTCCACGTTCGCTGCGCGCAGGTGCGCGACTGCGCCGCGGGCCAGCTCCTCCCATTCCACGAAGGTCTCGCGGGCACGGGGGTCGAGCAGCAGCGACCGGCAGGTGTTGCGCTGCGCCGGCGGGAGGTCGGCGAGGCCCTCGTGCAGGGCGAGGCCCTCGGGGTTCGCGGCGACGACCGTGCTGAGCCGGTCCAGCACGTACGCCGGATTCGGGCGCACCGCATCGACCAGCATCGTCATCCGGGCCACGAGCGCCTCGTCGTCGGCCGGGCTGGTGGCGGCGTCGGGGCGGGTCGCGCCGGGGTGGGCGTCGCGCAGCCGCCGCAGGTGATCGGCGGCGTCCCGGTCGAGTTGCAGGGCGCGGGCCAGGGCGTCGAGCACGGCGTCGCTGGGGTGCGTCTCCCGGCCCTGCTCCAGGCGCGTGTAGTAGTCGGCGCTGATGCCGGCGGCGGTCGCGACCTCCTCGCGGCGCAGCCCCGTGGTGCGACGGCGGCCACCGGACCGTGGCGCCCCGGCCTGCAGGCGGGCGTCGGTGCGCCGGGCGCGCAGGAAGTCGCCGAGTGCGTTCGACATCCACAGCCTCCGGTGCTCAGCAGGACGGGATCCGCGCCGCGGGGGAGGGTGCGGCGCTCCTAGGAAGACTACGGTCTTCCCGCGCCGTGCATCGAACCGGGACGCTGGGGTGGAAGACCCGACCCGGAGGAGAGCCGATGGCCGCCTACACCCACGGACACCACGAATCGGTGCTGCGATCGCACCGCGGGCGCACCGCGCAGAACTCGGCCGCGTATCTGCTGCCGCACCTGCGCGCGACCGATCGTCTGCTCGATGTCGGCGCCGGGCCGGGCACGATCACCGCGGACCTCGCCGGCCTGGTGTCCGAAGTCGTGGCGACCGAGATCGGCGAGGCCGAACTGCAGCTGAGCCGCACCACCGCCGCCGACCGGGGCCTGAGCAACATCGACTTCCGCGTCGCCGATGTGCACGCCCTCGACTTCCCGGAGGACAGCTTCGACGTGACCCACGCGCACCAGGTGCTGCAGCACGTCGCGGATCCCGTGCAGGCGCTGCGCGAGCTCGCCCGGGTGACGAAGCCGGGCGGGATCATCGCGGTGCGCGACAGCGACTACGGCGGCTTCCGGTGGTGGCCCGCCGTGCCGGCGCTGGACGACTGGCTCGACCTCTACTACCGCGCCGCCCACGCGAACGGCGGCGAACCGGACGCCGGGCGGCGGCTGCTGGCGTGGGCGCACGCGGCAGGTCTCACCGACGTCGTCGCTACCTCGAGCACCTGGTGCTATGCGAACGCGGAGGACCGCGCGTGGTGGGGCGGCATGTGGGCGGATCGGATCCTGGGCTCCGCGATCGCACCCCAGCTGCTGGAGTCCGGCGCCGCGACGCGCGAGGACCTGGAGCGCATCAGCGACGGCTGGCGGGAGTGGGCCGCGTCGGACGACGGCTGGATCTCGCTGCTGCACGGCGAGATCCTCTGCCGCGTGGGCTGAGCGCACTGGATCCGGTTAGCGGCACCGAGAGATGGAAAACGCCGCTCGGGACGGGATCCGAGCAGCGAAAAGCATCTTCTGCGTGTCGGACGTCGCCGCTGAAGCGGGGAACGTTGCTCCGGGTCGCCGCAGAGCAGCGAAAGGCATCTCCGGGCGGATCCGGGGTTCAGTGCCGACTCAGTCGCCCGCCGCCGCGGCAGCGGAGCGCTCGCCGTCGTGTGTGGCGGCCCAGGACGCGAGCAGACGGAGCCGCTCGGCGGAAGGGGATCCGGGTTCGGCGGTGTAGACGAGCATCACGTTGCCGGCCTCGGCGGTGAGAGCCAGCTCCTCGTACGCGAGCGTCAGCTCGCCGACGGCGGGGTGGTGGAAGCGCTTTGTTCCCGCGCCGTGGCGACGCACATCGTGCGCGGCCCACAGCCGGCGGAACACCTCGCTCCGGGTCGACAGCTCGCCGACGAGCTCCTGCAGCGCCGCGTCGTGGGGATCCCGCCCGGCCTCGGCGCGCATGACGCCGACGCACATGTGCGCCATCACGTCCCAATCCGGGTAGAAGTCACGCGAGGCGGGATCCAGGAACTGGAAGCGGGCGAGGTTGGGCGTGCGGCCGCCGTCGCCGATCACCGGCGCGTAGAAGGCGCGGCCCAGGGCGTTGGTCGCGAGCAGGTTCTGGCGTGGATCGCGGACGAACGCGACGGCGTCGGTGATGGAGGACAGCGCCCACTGCAGGCTCGGCCGCAGCGGTCCCGGGCGGTTGGCGCGCCGTCGCGCGCGCCCGCTGGTGGGAATGCCGTCGGCGGCGCGGGCGAGGTCCAGCAGATGCGCGCGCTCGGCGTCATCCAGCCGCAGGGCGCCGGCGAGCGCATCGAGCACCGCAGCGGAGGCGCCGGCGATCGCGCCGCGCTCGAGCTTCGCGTAGTACTCCACGCTCACGCCGGCGAGCGCTGCGACCTCGCTGCGCCGCAGCCCGGCGACGCGCCGGTTCGGGCCCGCCGGGATCCCCGCCGCGTCTCGGGAGACACGCGCGCGACGCGTCATCAGGAACTCGCGCACCTCGGCCCTGTTGTCCATGAACAGCAGGCTATGCCGATCCGGTGCTGCCCGGGGTGCCCTGTCGGTACACCTCTCGCCAGGGACTCCCGCGCCTGCGTGCAGACGAGGACAGTGGAAGCCATGACCACTCCCGACACCACCCGCACCGCGCATTGGGGCGGCGTCTTCGCCATGACACTCTGCGTCTTCGCGCTGATCGCGGCGGAGTTCATGCCGGTGAGCCTGCTCACCCCGATCGCCGCCGGTCTGCAGGTCACGGAGGGAGCCGCTGGGCAGGGGATCGCGATCTCGGGCTTGCTCGCAGTGATCACCAGCCTTTCGATCTCACGGCTCGCCGGCGGGTTGAACCGCAAGACCCTGCTGCTCCTGCTCACCGCCGTGATGACGCTGTCGAGCGCGGTCATCGCCGTGGCGCCGTCCTATCTCGTCTACATGATCGGCCGGGCTCTGATCGGCGTCGTGATCGGCGGGTTCTGGTCGATGTCGATCTCCGCGGCGATGCGGCTCGTCCCCGACCATCACGTGCCCCGGGCGCTCGCGATCTTCAACGGCGGGAACGCCCTCGCGGCCGTCGTCGCCGCCCCGATCGGCAGCTTCCTCGGCGCTGCCATCGGCTGGCAGGGGGCGTTCTGGTGCCTCGTCCCGGTGTCGCTGCTGGCACTCGCCTGGCAGTGGATCAGTCTGCCCTCCATGCCGGCGCCGCCGCGGACCGCTGCGCATGTTTTCGGCGGGCTCCGCTCCCGGACGGTCGCCCGAGGCATGGCCGCCTGCGGAGCGTTCTTCGCCGGTCAGTTCCTGCTGTTCACGTACGTCCGACCGTTCCTCGAGCGCGTCACCCGGCTCGACCCGACGGCCGTCGCGCTCGTCCTGCTCGCCGTCGGCATCGGCGGCCTGCTCGGAACCGTGCTGATCGATCGGGTCCTTCGACACGGGCTGCACGCCGCCCTCGTGGTGATTCCCGTGCTCATGGCGCTCATCGCGACGGCCCTCGTGCTGGTCGGATCCTGGCTCGCCCCGGTCGCCGTGCTGCTCGCACTATGGGGCGTGCTGGGCACCTCCGCTCCGGTCGGCTGGGCCAGTTGGGTCGCACGCACCATGACCGAGGATCCCGAGGCGGGCGGTGGGCTCCAGGTGGCCGTGATCCAGCTGTCGATCGCCTTCGGATCCACCGTCGGCGGCATGATCTTCGATCAGCTCGGCCACCTCGCCACGTTCCTGACCAGCGCCGCGGTGCTGCTGCTCTCCGCAGCGCTCGCGGCGTCCCTCCGACCCCGCCGAGGTGCCAAGACCGGTGCCCCCGCGGTCACCACCACGATCTGAAGGAGAACACCATGCGTGGAGTCGTCCTGCACGCCCCCGGCGATGTCCGGACCGAGGAACTCGAGATGCCCGTCATCGTCGAACCGACCGATGCCATCATCCGCGTCACCGCCACCTGCATCTGCGGATCCGATCTGTGGCCCTACCGGGGCGCCGAGCCGATCCATGGTGGAGGGCAGCGGATGGGACACGAGTACATCGGCGTCGTCGAGAGCGTGGGAGGCGCCGTGACCCGGATCCGCCCGGGTGATCACGTCGTCGGATCCTTCGTCGCCAGCGACAACACCTGTGAGATCTGCGCGGCGGGCTATCAATCCCGCTGCGTGCACCAGGTGATGATGGGTTCGATCGGCACCCAGGCGCAGTACGCCCGCATCCCGCTGGCCGACGGAACGCTCGTGGCGACGCCCGGAGAGCCGCCGGCGGATCTCGTGCCGTCGCTGCTGGCCGCCTCCGACGTGCTCGGCACCGGGTGGTTCGCCGCAGTGGCCGCCGAGGCAGGGCCGGGTAAGACGATCGCGGTGGTCGGCGACGGTGCGGTCGGCCTGCTCGGCGTGCTCGCGGCGAAGCATCTCGGTGCGGAGCGGGTCATCGTGATGTCGCGCCACGCCGACCGCCAGGCGCTGGCCCGGCGCTTCGGCGCGACCGACATCGTCGAGGAGCGCGGAGACGCCGGGATCGCGCGCATCAAGGAGCTCACGGAAGGGCTCGGCGCGCACTCCACGATCGAGGCCGTCGGCACCCAGGAGGCGATGGACCAGGCGATCCGCGCCACCCGGCCCGGCGGTCACGTCGGGTTCGTCGGGGTGTCGCACGACGTGTCGCTCGACGGGTCGGAGCTGTTCTTCTCGAGCGTGCACCTGCACGGCGGACCCGCGCCGGTCCGCCGATTCCTGCCCGAGCTCATCGCGTTGATCTGGGAGCGCCGGATCGATCCTGGCGCCGTCTTCGACCTCACGCTCTCGATCGAGGACGCCGCAGAGGGCTACCGCGCGATGGACGAGCGCCGCGCCACCAAGGTGCTGCTCACCACCTACTGATCGACGAACTGAAGGAGGATCCGTCGTGCAGATCGAAGCCATCACTCCCACCGTCAAGAACCCGCCGGATCAGTTCCACGGCGACGTCTGGCTCGAGCGCATCGCGGCACCGCACACCGCGGATCAGCGGATGACCGTCGCTCTCGTACGCTTCGCCCCGGGCGCGCGCACCGCGTGGCACTCCCACGCCCGGGGGCAGTACCTGCGCGTCGTCAGCGGCGTCGCCCTCGTCGGCACTCGCGACAGGGCCGTCGTCCAGGTGCGCCCAGGACAGACGCTCTACACCCCGCCGGGTGAGGATCACTGGCACGGTGCGGCCGCGGACTGCTTCATGGAACACCTTGCAATGCTCGAAGCCGGAGACGATCCGGCGACGACGACCGTGTGGAAGGAGCACGTGACAGACGCCGAGTACGCGGCACGCTCCTGACCGGCGGGCCCGCCGCCGCGACAGCGACATTCCGCACACGATCGCCTCCCGACGTCCCTCTCCGCAATCCCTGCCGAACAGGGTTCTCGCCAGAGGTGGCCGGGAGGCGATCATTCGAGACGGTTCAGGCCTTCTCACCCTGGTCGTCGTCGATCAGCGCGAGAAGATGCTTCAGCGCGTCCTCGATGCTGCGGTGGTGATACTGGCCGGCGCGGCTCTCGCCGGAGATCACGGCGCAGCGATGCACGTCGGTGAAGTCGCCGTACGGGAACAGATGACGGCCCTTCGTGCCCTCGTTCTCGTCGGTGTCCTCGCCGAGGAACCAGAGCGCGTACTCGTCCATGCCGTGCGCATCGATGTACTCGTTGCCGTCATCGGCGCTGGGCGCGTGTTCGCTCCAGTCGTCCCGCTGATCGTGCACCACGTGCTTGTCCCGCACGAGCGATTGCGCGTGGTGCAGAGCCTTCTCGTTGAGCTTCACGGTCATCGGCGGCTCCTTCCGCGTCTCGTCGGATGGCGGTCAGGGCGTACGGCTCCCGGTGATCGAGCGGATCAGCCACGCGATCACGGCGAGGACGAGCAGCACCAGTCCCACCCAGAGCAGGAAGTTCAGGGACTGCACGAGCCCACCGGTGATGGCCAGGATGATGGCGACGACGATGATGATGATGAAGAGGATGTTCATGACGGACTCCTTCCACGGGGCCGCGGGTGCGACCGACGATTCACCGTAGGCGGCGGCCGGGCCGCTCGCCCAGGGGCTTGACGGCGGGGGTCTCGCGGTGGCAAGGGGCCCGGGTCAGGCGGGTTCGCCCGCCAGATCGGCCGAGGACGGGGCGCTGCGCACGGCTTCGAGCACATCGGCGACCGTCGCGTAGCGGCGTCGAGCCGTGACGGGCCGGAGCCAGACCACCTCGACCTGGTCCGCCGACACGCGGCTCACGCACGCGACGGTGTGCCGCGCATCCGTGCAGTCGAATCGGTCATCCAGGATCAGCCACTCGCTCTCCGTGAGGCGGCGCATCTCGAATCGGGGGCTTGTCATCGTCGACATGTCGTTCCCATCTGTTGGGGCCAGCATGAGCCGGCAGGGCCGTCGACGTTATGCCTCTTGACAGCGCTCCCCGGCGAGGGCTACCGGTGCACGCACACCCGGACGACGGCGCTCACCGGAGGTCCTCTCCCTCCTCGTCGTCAGCCCGATCCGCCGCCTCGAGCGCCTCGTCGATCGCGCGCTCCCTCTTCGCCCGCTCCTCCTCATCGGCGCCCCGGGCCTCCAGATCCTCGTCGCCGAGCACCCTGTCGATCTCGCGCTTGGTCCTGCCGGCGAGTTCCTCCACCCGATGCCGGGCCTCATCACGCAGTGCCATGTCGCTCCCTTCGTCTCGTCGCCCACGGTCGCACCGTGCGGGTGGCTGCGCGAATGGGTTGACAGGATCCGCCGCCGCGTCCTCCGTCCCCTACGCATCGCCCGCGCGGGCGTCAACCCCCTCGTAGGGCGCCGCCCGTGCGCTTAACGTGCCGGGCATGAGCCACAGGACCATCGATTCGCGCACCATGACCGATCCACGAACGAAGTACGCCCCGCTGGCGGATCCCCTGGAACCGGGGAACAACCAGCCGGGGCTGCTGGACGAGACCCATCCGCGGCCCGACCACGGTGAGGAGAGCTACCGCGGGTCCGAGCGACTGCCCGGGCGCCGCGCACTGATCACCGGAGGCGACTCCGGGATCGGGCGAGCGGTCGCCATCGCCTTCGCCCGCGAGGGGGCGGATGTCGCTCTCAGCTATCTCCCCGAGGAGCAGGAGGACGCGGAGGAGACCGCGGAGTGGATCCGCAAAGCGGGACGTCAGGCCGTCCTGCTTCCGGGGGACCTCACCGAGGAGCAGCAGTGCCAGGAGGTGATCGCCGACGCTGCGGAGAGCCTCGACGGGCTCGACATCCTCGTGCTGAACGCCGGGTATCAGCGCAGCCGCGGGGAGGTCGACGAGATCCCGACCGCCGAGTTCGACCGCGTGATGCGCACCAACCTCTACGCGCCGTTCTGGCTGGCCCGCTCCTCGCTGCCGCACCTGCCCGCCGGGGCCTCCATCATCGTGACCACCTCGATCCAGGGGTACGACCCGTCGCCCGGTCTGTTCGACTACGCGTTGACGAAGGCGGCCCTCGTCGCATTCGTGCAGATGCTCGCCGAGCAGCAGGGCCCGCACGGCATCCGGGTGAACGGTGTCGCACCCGGCCCGATCTGGACGCCGCTGATCCCTGCGACGGGGTGGCCGAAGAAGCTGCCCACGTTCGGAGAGGACACCCCGCTGGGGCGCGCCGGACAGCCCGCCGAGCTCGCCGGCGCCTACGTGTACCTCGCCTCTGAGGATGCCTCGTACGTCTCCGGCGGCATCATCCCGGTCACGGGAGGACGGCATCTCTGAGCCCGCACAGACCCCCGACGTTCCACGCGCCCGTCTCGGCGATCCACGGAAGGAAGACGACATGAACGACACCCAGGAGCAGACCGGACCGACGACGCACGCGGGATGGGGCGCGGGACACCCCCGCCTGCTGGTCTCGTCGCAGGACAGCCGTCTCGTGTTCGACATCCCCGACGACGGGGCACGGATCGGCTCGGCGCAGGACTGCGATCTCTGTCTTCCCGGCACCGATCCGGTGCACGCCTCGATCCGCCACGACTCCAACGACGAGTACGTGCTCTCCATGCACGGAGAGGGCGAGACGAGCGCGAACCTGGAGAAGGCGCAGGACGAGGAGCGCCGCAGTGACGAGATCCTGCGCACCGGAGCCCGGTTCACGCTGGGACCGTGGCGCCTCGTGTTCATGCGCGACGAGTTCGCCGACCATGGCCGGCCCTTCGGCGGCCGACTGGGCGGCGAGTACTCGGACCAGACCATCCAGCCGCCCCGCCCCGACTACCGGGAGCAGTCGCCCGGCGCCCGCGCCGCCTCGCGCGAGGAGCAGGGCGAGGTGGCGGACGGGGAAGGCCCCGCCGACCCGGACGCGGGCCGGCCGTAGCCGAGCGGTCGCCGTCAGCAGTCGCAGGTGATCGCGTTCAGCGGCGCGGTCAGCGGGTCCTTGGCGCGGACGACCGGACCGTGGTCGTCCTCCACCGGGTAGCCTTCCCGGGCCCAGTACTCGAAGCCGCCGATCATCTCCTTGACCTGGTATCCGAGCTTCGCGAACTCCAGCGCGGCGCGGGTGGAGCCGTTGCAGCCGGGACCCCAGCAGTACGTCACGACCGGCACGTGCGGCGGGATTTCCCGCGGTGCGCGGTCAGCGATCTCCGCCGTCGGCACGTGCACCGCGCCCACGATCCGTCCCTGCGCCCACGCGGCCTGGCCGCGGGAGTCGACCAGGGCGAATGCGACACCGCTCTCCTGGTCGGCGTGCACGTCGGACGCATCGGTCTCGAAGGACAGCTTGCCGGCGAAGTGGGAGATGAGCAGGTCCGTGGGGAGGGCGGTGATCGTCATGGCTGAAACGCTATTCACGCACCCGCGCGATCTGAAGGCCCGATCCACGGCAGACGGAGCGGATCGGCGTGGATTTGATGGCAGTCTTTCCTCATGGCCGTGAATCTCCCGTTCGAGCCCGACAAGGTCGACACCGCGATCCTGAAAGCCCTGCAGGCCAACGGCAGGCAGAGCATCGCGGACCTCGCCCGCGGGATCAACATGAGCCACAGCGCTGCCGCGGAGCGGGTGCGCCGGCTCGAGGAGGCCGGGGTCATCAGCGGCTACGCGGCACAGGTCGACCCCGAACGGCTCGGCTTCACGATCCTCGCCTACCTGCGCCTGCGCTATCCCAGCAGCGTCTACGAGCCGCTGCACACCCTTCTCGCCGGGATCCCGGAGGTCGTCGAGGCGCACCACGTCACGGGCGACGACTGCTTCATCATGAAGGTCGTGGCGACCGGGATGAAGCACCTCGAACAGATCAGCGGCCGGATCGGCACGCTCGGCAGCGTCACCACGAGCGTGGTCTACTCATCACCGCTGCCGCCGCGTCCCCTGCTCCCGCCCGGTTGAGCACTCCGGGGTCGCCGCGGTCATCGCGGCACCCGTCAGTCGACCATCTCCTGCTGGGTGCGGATGAACCTGCGGTCGCCGTCGCTGAGCCGCGCCGACGGATCGACGGTCGCGCCGGTGATCCGCTCGATCTCCTCGCGGACCTCGTCGGGCACCTGGCCCTCGTCCGCATCCTCGAGCAGCTGCTTGGAACGGGCGGACAGCCGCGGCCACCACTGGTGGATCTCGGGCAGCATCGGGATCTCTGGCTGGGACATGGTGTGCTCCTCTCGTGGCGGGACCGGGGCGTTCACAGCGGGACGGGCGGCTCGGACTCCTGGCCGTCCTCGACGCGATGCTTGAACTCCAGCAGGTCGCGTTCCGCGATCTGCCGATCGATGCCGAGCCGGGCGCCGGTGCGCTCCAGGAACGACTCCGGCACCCACACCAGGCGCAGCTCGAGGCGGGTGCGATCCGGGCCCAGGGGAGTGAACATCACGATGCCGTTGTGCTGCTTGCCTGCGTCGCTGGTCCAGCTGATCTGCTGGTTGGGGATGTCCTCCACGGTCGTGGCATAGAAGGATCGGCGCAGCCCGCCGACCCGGGCATCCCAGTGCGTGACGTCGTCGTCCACGCGCTCGACGCGCTCGACGCTGGGCAGAAGGGCGGGGAGATCCTCGAAGTCGGTCCAGCGGCGGTACACCTCGTCCGCCGGCTTCGCGATTTCCACCGCGGCATCCATCGTGCTGATCATGATGCTCTTCATGGCGCCACGCTAGGCCCCGACGCCGCTTCGCGCGCAGGGGTTCCGGTGGGCGGCGGGGCGACGTATCATCGCCAATCCGAAGGTCTAGCCCGAAGCGCTTCGCAGATCAACCCCCTGTCCGGCCAACTGCAGTCCTGCCATCGTGCGGTTCACACCCCGACGGAAAAACGGATGATGAGAGCTCGGGCAGGGCGGAAGGCGGGAGCCGTCGCGGTGCTGGCGCTGGCGATGATCGCGAGCGGCTGCGCCGTCGGAACGGGCGGCGCCTCAGGCGGCGACGTGAAGTACTCGCGGGATGAGGCGCTGCACGGCGACCTGACGATCATGGGGTTCTCCGGCGTCGACGAGATCGCGACGACGCCAAGAAGGGCCTCGGCGGCGTGACCGTCAAGGCCGCGGAAGGCGACTTCGATCTTCAGCAGTTCCTCTCGGCGGTCGCGGCAGGGAAGCCGCCGTCCCTCATCTACGTGAGCCGCAACCAGGTCGGATCCCTCGCGGCGCGCCGTGCGATCCTCCCGCTGGACGCGTGCGTCGACGGGGAGAAGATCCCGAAGGACGACTTCATCCCCTCCGCCCTCGCGCAGGTCACCCTCGACGGGCACGTGTACGGGATCCCCGAGTTCGACTCGGTGCAGATCGTGATGGCCAACCGCTCCCTGCTCGACAAGGCGGGCAAGAAGCTCTCCGACGTGAACGGCAGCGACTGGGAGGCCATGAGCAAGGCGGCCACGGCGCTCACCGCGCACGCGGGATCCGGGCTCTCCGTCATCGGCGTCGACACCAAACTGCCCGAGTTCCTGCCGCTGTGGGCGAAGGCCAATGGGGCGGACCTGATCTCGGCCGACGGCCGGAAGGCGCAGCTCGACGATCCGAAGGTGGTCGAAGCCCTCACCTGGGCGGCCTCGATCTACAAGGACGAGGGCGGGTTCGGCGCGGTCAAGGCGTTCCGCGACTCGGCCGACTTCTTCGGCGCAGGCAACCAGTTCGCGACCGGCACGCTCGGTGCCATGCCGATGGAGCAGTGGTACGTGAACGTGCTCAACGAGGTCTCGCCGAACGCGCCGATGGCCTTCGACACGGTGCACGCGCGCAAGGGCGGCCCGATCGCCTTCGCCTCCGGATCCGCCTGGGCCATTCCCGCCAAGAGCGCGAACCCGCAGGCCGCGTGCCGGTTCGCCCGCATCATGACCTCGACGCAGGCGTGGATGGATGCGGCGAAGGCGCGCGCGGACGCCCGGACGAAGGGCGGCAAGGCCTTCACCGGCGTGCTGACCGGCAACCGTGCCGCCGACGAGAAGATCAAGCCGATGACCGAGGGGGCGGGCGAGCCCTGGGCGTCCGCGATCTCCGCGATGTACACGGCGGACCAGCACACCTTCTCGCTCCCGGCGAATCCGGCGGACGCGGAGTTCACGGCGGCGATGAACGACGCCGTCAACGCCGTGCTGAACGGCCAGAAGTCGCCGAAGGAAGCGCTCGCCGCGGCCCAGAAGCAGGCGCAGCAGGCGCTCGACAAGGGCTGGGCGGCGCTGGAGAAGAAGAAGTGACCACCGGTGCCGCCGCGCTCGTCGCGGCCGCGCCGCGGTCCGCGCGACGCCGCACGCCCCGCGAGAGCCGTGGGCGTCGCGGCCGCGGCCGGCGCCGCGACACCGCTGCGGCGTTCCTGTTCCTGTCCCCGTGGCTCGTCGGCTTCTGCGTGTTCACCGCCTGGCCGCTGCTGTACAGCGTGGTGCTCTCGTTCACCGACTACGACGTCATCCAGGACCCGTCGTTCGTCGGCGGGGAGAACTACGCGCAGCTCGTGGCGGATCCGAAGGTGCTCACCTCGCTGGGCAACACGTTCGTCTACACGGCGCTCATGGTGCCGCTGCACGTCCTCGCCGCGCTCGCTCTGGCGCTGCTGCTGAACCGCGCGGGCCGGACCGCGGGCTTCTTCCGCACCGCGTTCTTCCTGCCGAAGATGACGCCGCCGGTCGCCGTCGGCGTGCTCTTCCTGCTGCTGTTCAACGGGCAGAAGGGCGTCATCAACGGGGTGCTGTCCTGGTTCGGGATCCAGGGACCCGCGTGGACGACGGATCCGGCATGGGTCAAGCCGGGCCTGGTGCTGATGAGCCTGTGGAGCGTGGCGGCGTCGGTCGTCATCCTGCTCGCCGCGCTGCAGGCGGTGCCGCAGGAGGTGCTCGACGCCGCGGCCGTCGACGGCGCCGGATTCTGGCGCCGCACGTTCGGGGTGGTCGTGCCGATGATCAGCCCGGCGCTGTTCTTCGTCATCGTGGTCAGCACGATCGCGGGCCTGCAGACGTTCGACGAGGCCTACGCCGCGTTCTTCGGCGCAGGCAACACCACCTACGGCAACGACGCGGCGCTGTTCTACGTCATCTACCTCTTCCAGCAGGCGTTCCAGTTCCTGCACATGGGATACGCCTCCGCCATGGCCTGGCTGCTGTTCGTGCTCATCATGGCCGTCACCGCCGTGCAGGTCGTGCTGTCGCGCCGCCTGGTGCACTACGAAGGGCGCGAGTCATGGTGAGCACGACAGCGGCACCCCGGGTGGGGCCGGCGACCCCGTCGGAGCCCGCCGCCACGAGCCTGGCGCCGCGGGCGCGACGGCCGCGCCTGCGCCGCCTCGTCGGGCGCGTCCTCACGCTGACCGCGCTCACCGCGCTCGCGGTCGTCTTCATCTACCCGTTCCTCTGGCTGATCAGCGCCTCGCTGAAACCGCGCGGCGATGTGTTCGACAACCGGCTCATCCCGCGCACGCTCACGCTGGACAACTACGTGCGGGTCTGGCAGGAGGCGCCGGTCGGGCTGTGGCTGCTCAACACGGTGATCGTGACGGTGCTCGCCGCGACGACCGTGACGCTGAGCAGCGCGATGGTCGCCTGGGCCTTCGCCTACTACCGGTTCCCCGGGCGGAACCTGCTGTTCGGCCTGGTCCTGGCGACCATGATGCTGCCGGGCGCAGTCACGATGATCCCGACCTTCCTCATCTGGAACGCCGTGGGGGCCGTCGGCACCCTGGTGCCGCTGTGGGCGCAGAACCTCTTCGGCAGCGCGTTCTACATCTTCCTGCTGCGGCAGTTCCTGCTCGGGATCCCGCGCGACTACTTCGATGCCGCGCGCGTGGACGGCGCCGGCCACCTCACCGTGTTCTGGCGCATCGTGCTGCCGCTGGCGCGTCCGGCCCTCGCGGTCACCGCCGTCTTCGAGGTGCAGGCGGCGTGGACCGACCTCATGCGCGGGCTCATCTACCTGCGCGATTCCTCGACGTACACGATCCCGCGGGGGCTGAAAGCCCTGATCGACGCGTTCGGATTCGGCGGAGAATGGCACTGGGAGATCATCGTGACCGCCAGCGTCATCACCACCGTGCCGCTGCTCGTCCTCTTCGCCATGGCACAGCGGCAGATCGTGCAGGGGCTCAGCGCGGGCGGTCTGAAGGGCTAGCAGGAAGGATCCGACATGAGCATGAACAACCTCGACGACGAGCGGCCGGCCGATCCGGATGCGGATCTCCGTCCCGCCGACGAGCGCGAAGCCTTCGTCGACGACGAGCGCCGGGACGGGCTGCCGGATCAGGATCCGGCCGACGTGCCGCCGCTCGACGAGTCGGAGTCGCCCGACGACCTCTGAGTGGAGGTCTTGCCGCGGAGCACGTGCTCGGGCTTGAGCGCGATGCCCCCGGAGGTGTTCGCAGAGGCGGCGAGATCGCGGATCAGCGTCGCGTCCAGCTCCGGCCCGACGGGCTCGTCGAAGACGAAGCGGAGCGGGATCGACGGGTGCAGCCAGATCGTGGTGCGCCCCCTCGGCTCGCCTTCGCCGTGCTGGAAGGAGAGGGTGAAGCTCTCGTTCCGGCGCAGCTTCGTGGCGATCACGATCTTGAGGTGCGCCAGCACGCCGTCCTCGATGTGGATCGGCGTCTCCGCGCCGCCGTAGTAGATGACTCCCATCACGACCTCCTGTCGGGCTGCGGTTCTCGTTCCCCATCTGGGGTTCTCATCTTCTGACGCGATCTGCGTCTCCCGCGCGCGAATAGCACGCGGGTGGATGGGCCGCCGAGGGGCTGTCGGGTCGACGGCGGCCGGACCAAGATAGAAGGCGGGGATCGCGGCCGATGCGTGGGTGAGTGAGGAGACAGAGAACGACAATGGGCAGATTCAGTTATGAGGGGCAGACGCACGTCGATCTCGACGATCGGGCACTCGCACATCTGCAGATGGTCGTCGCCAACAAGCTCCGCCGGGGCGAGCCGTTCTACTTCACGTGGAAGGACGACCCCAGCATCGGCCACGGCCGCACCTCGGTGTGGGTGCACCCCGGCTGCAACATGGTGTTCACGTACCACGGAGGCCGCCGCCCGCCGCTCAACCGGGTCTGGATCGAGGCGCTCAGCCAGCTCGCGAACACACCCGCGGGACTGCGACTGATCCCCGAGCCCGCCCAGGTCGACGAGATGCAGTTCGACGACAGCGGCCACGTCCAGTGACCCGCGGGTCCCGGGGCGGTCAGTCCGGCGGCTCCGCCGTTCCGGCCGTCCCGGTGCCCGAGGTGCCGGTTCCCACGGCGCCCGTCGCGTCCGTTCCGCCTTCGCCCGCTTCTCCGTCGTCGGAGGAGCGTTCGGGCTTCGGGGCGGTCGTCGCCGGCTCGGCGGGCTCGGCATAGGGGTCGTCGCCCTCGGTGGCGTACGGATCGTCCGTGCCGCCCTGGCCCCCGCGCCGCGCATCGCCCGCAGGTTGCCGCGCCGCATCGTCCTGGCGCGGATCCTCCCGGGGCTCGACGTCCTCCTCGACGCGTTCGCGGTCCGCCTCCTCATCGGGGCGATCCGGCTTCTCCGGCCGCGCGTGGTGCACGTTCGGGGGCAGCAGCCCCTCGTCGTAGATCTCGCTCATGATCGGTCCTCCCTCGTGTCGTCCGTCTCGACCCGCTCGCACCAGGATCCGTGATCGCCGACATCACCGCGAGGACCTTGACAACGGGGCGCGCTCCGTCACGGCCGTCTCGTGCCCGTGCTTCGAACGCCAGACGTGCGCATGCGCCGGCAGCACCCAGATGAGGATCCCCGCGATCAGTGCGATGACGCCGGCGACGAGGGCGGCGACGCCGCCGAGCACCACGTCGAAGATGAACACCGCCACGCCGATGGCGAGCAGCGTGACCAGCAGCAGCAGGGCGATGAGGATCCGCGAGCACGTCGCGACGAGCCGTCGGTCGGGGTCGCGTTCCGACCGTTTGCGATGCTGCACGACCGGGAGCAGCCCCAGCAGGGTCGCGACGCAGGCGAGCACCACGAGCACGAGGTAGATCGCCCTGGCGTGCCCGGGGAGCTTCGTGAACATCTGCTGGAACGCGACGGAGAGCAGGAATCCGGAGATGATCTGGGTGCCGGTCTGGGTGACCCGCAGCTCCTGCAGGATCTGCTCCCAGCGCCGCGAGACGTCCTCCTGAGACGCTCCCGCCAGTGCGGTGACACGCGGGCGGATCATGATCCGGTCACCAGTGCGTAGATGCCGAACGCGCCCGCGATGCACATGATGACCGCGGTCGCCCAGCCGAGGATGTGTGCGAGAGGCCCGTTGCGGTGCTCGCCCATGAGCCGTCGGCTGCCGGTGACGAGCATCAGCACGATCACGAACGGCCCCGCCGCGATGGCGTTGATGACGGCGGCGACCACGAGCAGGCTGATCGGATCCACGCCGATGAGCGCCAGCACGATGGCCGCGACGAGGCTCACCAGCAGGAGCGCGTAGAACGTCTTCGCCTTGTGCGGGGGCCGGTCCAGGCTCCACGGCTTGTCCAGGAGTGCGGCGAACCCCGCCGACCCGGAGGCGGCGAGCACCGGCACGGCGAGCATTCCGGATCCGATGAACCCGAGCGCGAACAGGATCGAGGCGTAGTCGCCGGCGATGGGCTGCAGCGCCTTGGCGGCCTCCGCCGCCGAGGTCACCGTCTTGTGATGCGCTCCCAGCGTGGCCGCCGAGCCGACGATGATCGCGAACATGATCGCCACCGAGAACAGCATGCCCGTGATGACGTCGAGCCGGCCGAGGAGCAGCATGCGACGCGCCTTGGCGGGCGGCCGCTCGTCGAGGCGGGGCGGATCGTCGCCCTTGGCGCCCTTGCGCAGCATCTCCTCGCGTTCCTCGGTCTGCCAGAAGAACATGTAAGGGCTGATCGTGGTGCCCAGCACCGCCGCGACGAGGGCGAGATACCCCGTGTCCCAGCGGAACCCGACGCCGAGCAGGCCCGCGCCGACGTCTCCCCAGTCGACATGCGCCACCGCGAGCACGGCCACGTACGCGAAGAGCACGAGGCAGAGCCACTTGAAGATCCGGGCGATCCATTCGAACGACCCGCGCACCACGACGATGCCGATCACGATGCCCAGGATGAGCGACCACAGCGGTGCGGGCCCGGCGTGCAGCAGCTGCATGCCCTGGCCGATCGCGACGAGGTCCGCGGCAGCGTTCACGGTGTTCGAGACCAGCAGCGCGGCCACCAGCACGGCGACCCAGGTGCGCGTGCCGCGACGGAAGCGCTTGCGGATGAGGGCTCCGAACGAGTCGCCCGTCGCGAGCGTCATCCGCTCGCATGCCTCCTGCACCACGATCATCAGCGGCAGGGTGAGCGGCACGGTCCACAGCAGCGCCGAACCGTACTTCGCGCCGGCCTGTGCGTATGTCGCGATGCCCGAGGGGTCGTCATCGGCCGCGCCCGTGACGACGCCCGGTCCGAGGCTGCGCAGCACACCGGAGATCCGTCCCGGCTTCCGGCTGGCGTCGTCGGCGTTCCGGTCGTTGTCGTCGCCGCGGCCGGTGTCGGCGTCGTCCGGTCGGTCCGCGGGCGGGCGCTCTGTCGCAGTGGGGTCTTCCATGGCGTCAGGCTGGCCCGCGACGCCGCGCTCCACCAGCGTCTTGACGCACGCCGCGCGACGTGGCAAAGGGGCGGCCCGGTTTGTCAACCCCGTCGCAGCCCCGAGCGGGCCTCCGTAGCGTGGCGAGCCCACGAGAGGAAGGAGATCGGCATGCCCCGTCAACCGGAGCTCAAGGACCCCGAGCTCTACGAGAAGCTGCGCGACGAGGGGAACTCGAAGCAGAAGGCGGCCCGCATCTCGAACGCGGCCGCCAAGGAGGGCCGCGGCACCGTCGGACGGCGCGGCGGCGAGTCCGGCTCGTACGACGAGTGGACCGTCGAGGAGCTGAAGCATCGCGCCAAGGAGCTCGGCCTGCACGGCTACTCCGACAAGCGGAAGCAGGAGCTCATCCACCTGCTGCGCGATCACTGAGCACGTCGGGCCGGATCCGCGGATCCGGCCCGAGAGAACGAGAACGCGAGAAGGAGAATCAGCATGACCACCGCTCAGGACATCATGACGCCCGCGCCGCAGTGCGTCCGTCACGACCAGACCCTCGTCGACGCCGCCCGGATGATGGCGACCATGGATGTGGGTTCGCTGCCGATCTGCGGCCCCGAGGGCAAGCTCGTCGGCATGCTCACCGACCGCGACATCGTGGTCCGGTGCCTCGCGGCCGGAGACGATCCGAGCGCCGTCACGGCCGGGGAGCTCGCCGAGGGCAAGCCGACCTACGTCGCCGCGGACGCCGACATCGGCGAGGTGCTCCGGGTCATGCAGGAGCAGCAGATCCGCCGGGTCCCCGTCATCGAGGACCACGAGCTCGTCGGCATCATCAGCCAGGGCGACATCTCGCTGAGCGCCGCGCCGTCGGCGACCGGGGAGACCGTCGCCCAGATCTCGCAGTGATGCGAGCGCCGGTAGCGGTTCGCCGGAACGCGACCGGGCGGATCCGTCAGGTCGCGTTCCAGAGGTCGCGGTAGTAGGCGAGGCGCTCGGGGTCCGGCTCCACGCCGTACGCCTCGATGAGCAGGTCCTCGTACCCGGGGCCGTAGTTCCAGCCCGTGCTCATCGCGGCGACGGCGATGTCGGCCCAGCGGTCGGCCACGCCGAGCGCGGCGAGGTCGACGTGCGCGACGGGGCGGCCCTCGTCGTCGAGCAGGGTGTTCGGGGCGCATGCGTCGCCGTGGCAGACCACGAGGCGGTCGATCGGGGGTGCGTCGTGCAGCCGCGTGGGGACGACGACGCCGCGCCGCGCCGCGTTCTCGAGCCGGTCCGCCACGTGCCAGCTCCAGGGGCACTCCGCGACGGGCAGGGCGTCGTGCAGCCCGCGCAGTGCCGCGCCGAGCGTGCGCACCGCGATCTCGGGGCGGGCGACCCAGTGCGGATCCACGGCGGAGCGCGCCGGCAGCGCCGCCGTGACGAGGTACTCCTCGTCGGCGGTCTCGCCGTGGTCGAGCACCTCCGGGACGGCCGTCCATGCCGCCGCCCAGCGCATCCGCTCCGCCTCGGCGGCCATCGAGGCCTCGAGGTTGCGCGGACCCCACTTGATGACACGTCCGTCGTCGGTGCGGAAGGTGAGACCGCCGATCGCGTTCTCCCACACCGGGGTGAGCGCGGCGGATCCCGCCAGGCTCCTCACCCGGTCGGGCACGGGCAGCGAGCCGGCGGGGATGGTCATGGGTCCATCCTGCCGTGCTCCCGGCTCGGGCCGTGCTGCCGTTGCGCAGCGTCAGCCGTCGAGCGCGCCGCGCAGCGCCTGCTCGAGCACGACGGCGTGATTGTGCACGGGGTCGTGCGCGGCATACACCAGGGTGACGACCGGGTGCGGACGCAGGGCGTCCGCGAGCGCGGCGAGTGCCGGGGCTGACTCGTGCGCGAGCTCGTCGCGGTAGCGATCCGCGTACGCCTGCCACTCGGTCGCCGGGGCGTGGTGCCACTCCGTGCGCAGCTGCGGCGACGGCGCCGTGTCCTTGGCCCAGAGGTCGATCTCCGCGCGCTCCTTGGAGATCCCGCGCGGCCACAGGCGGTCCACCAGCACTCGGAAGCCGTCGTCCGCGGCCGCGGGGTCGTAGGCTCGTTTGCGACGCAGATCCATGTGCTCATCAAACACCCGATTCACCGTCCGCGCGAGCGCGGATCGTGCCGGAGTGAGACCCAGACTCACGTAAGCTGAGACTCAGTTGCAGGTTCGAAGGAGAACAGACATGCAGATCCAGGGATCCGGAGCGCTCGTCACGGGCGGTGCCTCGGGACTCGGCCTCGCCACCGCGCGCCGCCTCGCGGCTGCCGGGTCGACCGTGACGATCGTCGATCTGGCGAGCTCGCCGGGCGCCGAGGTCGCGGCGGAACTCGGCGGGGTGTTTGCGCCGGCAGACGTCACGAGCGTCGAGGAGGTGGCCGCGGCCGTCGCCGCGGCACAGGCCGCCGCACCGCTGCGGATCGTCGTCAACTGCGCGGGCATCGCGCCGCCCGCGAAGGTGCTGGACCGCGACGGCAAGCCCGCCGACGTGGCGGCGTTCGAGCGGATCATCCGGATCAACCTCATCGGCACGTTCACCGTGATCGCCCAGGCCTCCGCGGTCATCGCGAAGAACGATCCGACCGAGAGCGGCGACCGGGGCGTCATCGTGAACACCGCGAGCGTCGCCGCGTTCGACGGCCAGATCGGCCAGCCCGCGTACTCGGCGTCGAAGGGCGGCGTGCACGCGATGACGCTGCCGATCGCCCGCGAGCTCGCTCGCCACGCGATCCGCGTGTGCACGATCGCCCCCGGCATCATGGAGACCCCGATGCTCGCCGGGCTGCCGCAGGCCGCGCAGGACTCCCTGGGCGAGCAGGTGCCCTACCCGGCCCGGCTCGGCCGCCCCGACGAGTACGCGTCGCTCGTGCAGCAGATCGTCGAGAACGGCTACCTCAACGGAGAGACGATCCGCCTCGACGGCGCGATCCGGATGGCGCCGAAGTAAGCCGTTCCTCTCGTTCAGGTCGCAGAATCTGCTGTTCCCGCCGCGGATTGGAGCAGAAAGTGCGACCTGAACGGAGGCGGGGGAGCCGCCGGCGCTGAGACGAACACCACGAATCCGAGGAAGACATGACCGAGAACAAGCCCCTCGCGGGCAAGACCATCCTGATGTCCGGCGGCAGCCGCGGCATCGGCCTCGCGATCGCCCTGCGCGCCGCTGCCGACGGCGCCAACATCGCGCTGCTCGCGAAGACGGACGCCCCGCACCCCAAGCTCGAGGGCACCGTGCACTCCGCGGCGGAGCAGATCCGGGCCGCCGGCGGCAAGGCGCTCCCGATCGTCGGCGACGTGCGCGACGACGAGAGCGTCATCGACGCGGTCCTGAAGACGCAGGGCGAGTTCGGCGGCATCGACATCGTCGTCAACAACGCCAGCGTGATCGACCTGTCCGGATCCCTCGATCTCGCCGCGAAGAAGTACGACCTCATGCAGGACGTCAACGTCCGAGGCACGTTCATGCTCTCGCGGGCGGCGGTGCCCGTGCTCAAGGAGGCGCCGAACCCGCACATCCTGTCGCTGTCCCCGCCGCTGAACATCACGCCCCGCTGGCTCGGCGCGCACACCGGCTACACGCTCGCGAAGTACGGCATGACGATGGCGACGCTCGGGCTCGCGGCGGAGTTCGCGACCGATGGCATCGCCGCGAACACCCTGTGGCCGCGCACCACGATCGCCACGGCCGCGGTGCAGTTCGCGCTCGGCGGGGACCGCATGATGAAGGTCAGCCGCACGCCGGAGATCTACGCCGACGCCGCCTACGCCGTGCTCACCAAGCCCGCGCGCGAGTACACCGGGCAGACGCTCATCGTGGAGGATGTGCTCGAGGCCGACGGCGTCACCGACTTCTCGGGCTACGCGGCCGTGCCCGGCACGCCGGACGATCAGCTGTTCCCGGACATCTTCCTGGACTGAGGACCCGGCGGGCCCGGTCCCTGAGCCTGTCGAAGGGCCGGACCCGCGCGTCCCGGGCGCTTCGACAGGCTCAGCGTCCGGCCGCTCGCTCAGGAACCGAGACGGGCTCCGGCCTTGTCGATCTCGGCGACGATCGCGCGGTAGCCGCGGGCGGCGGCGAGGTCGCGCGGCAGCACGCCGTCGCCGTCGCGGATGGTGACGTCGGCGCCGCCCGCGACGAGCGTGCGCACGATGTCGACGTAGGTCTGCGAGCCGTCGCCGAGCACGATCGCCTCGTGCAGGGCGGTCCAGTGCAGGTTGTTGATGTGGTTCGGATCCACGCCCGCGGCGAGCAGGATCTGCACGGTGCTGAGGTGCCCGCGCTCGGAGGCGGGGATGAGCGCGGTGCCGCCGTAGCGGTTCGTGCTGCGCAGGTCGGCGCCGTGGGCGAGCGTCGCCCGCAGGATCTCGTCGTGCCCGCGCGCTCCCGCGTAGAGGTAGGCGGAGTCGACGATGTCGTCCTTGGCGTTGACGTCGGCGCCGGCGTCGATGAGCGCGAGGGCGGCATCGATCCGGTTGCCCTTGGTGGCGGCGATGAGCGGGGTCATCCCGCCCGCGCCGCGCGACTCGAGGTCGGCGCCCTCGGCGACGGCGGCGCGCACGGCGGAGGCGTCGCCTTCGGACGCGGCGGCGAACAGGCGGGAGTTCAGTGCGGTCATCTCGGCCTCGGTTCTCGGCGCGGTGGGGGAGGGGGTCGCGATCGCGGGCGGCGTGCTGGTGACGGTCGGAGTGGCCGCGGGTGCCGTGGAGCTGCACCCGGCGAGCAGCAGCGCGGCCGCGGCCAGCGCCGCCACGCCGGTGGCGCGCGTCCGGATCGGCAAGGGGAAGATCATGGAAAATGGTATACCACGATGGGTCCGGGAATCCGCTGAGCGGGAGGATCCGTAGAATCGAGCGGATCCGGCGAGGATGCCGAACGCGACCCGACGAAGGAACCCGCATGCTCAACGGCGACGTCTCGCACTGGTGGCACCAGCTCGGCGCTCCGAGACCGCGCCCGGAACTGCCCGGAAATCTCACGGCCGACGTGGCGATCGTCGGCGCCGGCTACACCGGGCTGTGGACGGCGTACTACCTGAAGCAGGCGCAGCCCGCGCTGCGGATCGCGATCATCGAGCAGCGGCACGCCGGCTACGGCGCGTCCGGCCGCAACGGCGGCTGACTCACGAACTCCGTCACCGGCGGCCGCGAGCAGTACGAGCGGACGCACGGACGCGACGCCGCCGAACGGCTCCAGCGCGCGCTCAACGACACCGTCGATGAGGTGATCCGCGTCGCCGCGGAGGAGGGCGTCGACGCCGACATCGCCAAGGGCGGCGAGTTCACCGTAGCCCGGACGCCGGCTCAGGAGGCGCGGCTGCGGGCGTTCGCCGCCGCCGAGCAATCCTGGCGATACACCGACGTCGCTCTGCTCGAGGCGGCGGAGGCCACGGCGAAGATCGATGTGCGCGGCACCAGGGCCGCGGTGTGGCATCCGCACGCCGCCCGGATCCAGCCCGCGAAGCTCGCCGCAGGGCTCGCCGACGTCGTGGAACGGCTCGGCGTGGAGATCTACGAGCGCACCACCGTGCACGAGATCGCGCCGTACCGGCTGCACACGGATCACGGCACCGTCACGGCGGACCACATCGTGCGCGCCACGGAGGGCTTCACGGCGAACCTGAAGGGGCTGCACCGCCTCTGGCTGCCGATGAACTCGTCGCTCATCGCGACCGAGCCGCTGCCGGCCGCCGTGTGGGACGAGCTGCACTGGAGCGAGGGCGAGGTGCTCGGCGACTTCGCGCACGTGTACATGTACGCCCAGCGCACCGCGGATGACCGGATCGCGATCGGCGGCCGGGGGAAGCCGTACCGCTACGGATCCCGCACCGACACCGACGGACAGACGCCGGCGTCCACGGTGCGGACGCTCGAGGGCATCCTGCATCGGTTCTTCCCCGCGACCGCGGGTGCTGAGATCGCGCACGCCTGGTCGGGCGTGCTCGGCGTTCCCCGCGACTGGGCGGCCACCGTCGGGCTGGACCGGCGCACTGGCATCGCCTGGGGCGGCGGATACGTGGGCACCGGCGTGACCGCGACGAACCTCGCCGGTCGCACGATCACCGACCTCATCCTGGAGCGCGACACCGAGCTCGTGAGCCTGCCGTGGGTGAACCACCGGGTGCGCCGCTGGGAGCCCGAGCCGCTGCGCTGGATCGCGACGACGGGACTGTATGCCGCGTACGGCATGGCGGCTCGGGCCGAGGCCGCCGGGAGGGCGAAGACGTCGCCGATCGCCCGCGTCGCCGACGTGATCACCGGGCGGCACTGATGCGCGGAGCTGCTCGCTCGGAGAGTGAGACGGATCCCCTCCGGTCGCGGGCGCCGGTGGGATCCCGGGTCAGCGCCAGGAGTCGACGGCGTCCTTCGCGTCCTTGAGGCCGAGACCGGTCGCCTGGCGCAGCGCCTTGATCGCGAGGATCTTCTGACCCGCCGCGACCAGCCGGTCGATCTCGGCGCGTTCGGCGGGGGAGAGGTGCGTGAGCGCGTCCGCGGCGGGCATGCCGTCCGCGTACGAAGGCGCTCCCGCGGGCCGGGACGTGGAGCCGACGAGCGACACCGGCACAGCCTCCGCCGTACCGGACGCCGACGGCACCCATGCGTCGATCTGGTCCTTGGCCTCGCGCAGGGACAGGCCGGAGTGCTCGCGCAGCACCTTGATCGCCGAGATCTTCTGCTCGTTCGCGACCAGCGCGTCGATCTCGGCGATGACGGCCGGGCTCAGCGGATCCGCGGGGATCGGGGCCGGGCGCCGAGGCGGCTGGACCGCGGCGGAGGCCGGTGACAGGGGGGCGAAGGCCGTGTCGAGGGGCTCCGGCGCCTTCGGACGGATCGCGCGCAGGGTCGTCACGATCACAACGACCAGGACGACGATCACCGCGGCCAGGAGGATCCAGATCCACAGCTCCATGCCGCCAGCGTACGGCGTCGTCGCGCGCAGGTTCGCGGGCAAGGCGCCCAGGACCTTCGCAACCGCGAGGCTCTACCCTGGAAGACATGTCCGACACTCCTGCGTCCGTGCGCTCCGGCGCGCCCTCGAAGCGCGCCCAGGTGCGCCCCGCCACCGAAGGATGGACGCAGAAGAAGGACGCCGAGGGGCGCCCGCTGCTGCAGTTCGCCAGCCCGCGCCGCGGCAAGCCACCGGTGCACCTCGCCGACCTCACGCCCGCCGAGCGCATCGAGAAGGTGAAGGAGCTGGGTCTGCCGGGCTTCCGCGCCAAGCAGCTCGCCACGCACTACTTCACGCACTACACGTCGGATCCGGCGCAGATGACCGATCTGCCGGCCGGCCAGCGCGACGAGCTCGTCGCGGGCATGCTGCCGCCGCTGCTCACCGAGGTGCGCCGGCTCGAGACCGACCGCGGAGACACGATCAAGTTCCTCTGGCGGCTGCACGACGGCGCCCTCGTCGAGTCGGTGCTCATGCGCTACCCCGGCCGCATCACCTTGTGCGTGTCCAGCCAGGCCGGCTGCGGCATGAACTGCCCGTTCTGCGCGACCGGGCAGGCCGGCCTCACTCGCAACATGTCGACCGCCGAGATCGTCGAGCAGATCGTGCGCGCCAACCGCCTCATCGCCGAGGGCGGACTCGGCGGCAAGAAGGCGGGCGACCACTCGATGGAGCGCGTGAGCAACATCGTGTTCATGGGGATGGGCGAGCCGCTCGCGAACTACAAGCGGGTGATGGATGCGGTGCGCGTCATGATCGCCCCGCAGCCCGACGGTCTCGGGATGAGCGCTCGCGGCATCACCGTCTCGACGGTCGGCCTGGTGCCGGCGATCAACAAGCTCGCCGACGAGGACATCCCGGTCACGTTCGCGCTGTCGCTGCACGCGCCGGACGATCAACTCCGCGACGAGCTGATCCCGGTGAACTCGCGGTGGAAGGTCGACGAGGCGCTGGACGCCGCCCGCGGCTACTTCGAGAAGACCGGACGCCGCGTCTCGATCGAGTACGCGCTGATCAAGGACATGAACGACCACGCCTGGCGTGCCGACCTGCTCGCTGAGAAGCTCAACGCCCGCGGTCGCGGCTGGGTGCACGTGAATCCGATCCCACTGAACCCGACCCCCGGATCCATCTGGACCGCGTCGGAGAAGCACGTGCAGGACGAGTTCGTCCGGCGCCTCAACGACGCCGGGATCCCGACCACCCTGCGCGACACCCGGGGCAAGGAGATCGACGGCGCCTGCGGCCAGCTGGTCGCCACGACCGAGGACGAGGCCGCGGCAGCCGCGATGGCCTGAGTCGCGCCTGTCGGCTGCTGAGCGGGCGCCCCGTCCCGTCGCATCCTCTCTGCCTGCCGCCGAGCCCGCCGGTCCCGCCCCGGGCCCCTGGTCCCGCCCCTTCGGCACCTCCGCCGAAACCCCCGCAGAGCGCCCGAACCCCCACGCACATACGTCGCCGCGGCGGGGTTTGGGCAGCGCGTGGGGGTTTCGGCGGACGCGGCGTCGGCTCGGCGGATGCGGCGTCAGCTCGGCGGATGCGGCGTCAGCTCGGCGGATGCGGCGTCAGCTCGGCGGACGAGGCTCTCAGTCGTGCGGGGTGCGCAGGAGGCGCAGCCGGCCGGATCCCTCGATCAGCTCGGCCCAGGAGTCCACATCGACGGCGCATTCGGCGACCGCGCAGGTCGGGAACTCGACGTACGAGCCGGTGAGCTCGGCGACCGCGTGGGTCATGCCCGGGTTGTGACCCACGAGCATCGCGATCCCGATCTCGTCGGGCAGGCCGCTCGCGACCTGCAGGATCGTCGAGGCCGTCGCCCCGTAGAGCTCCGGCTCCTGGATCACCGAGAGCCCGAAAGCCACCGCATACGCCTCCGCCGTGCGGCGCGCCCGGACGGCGGTGCTCGATACGACCCGCTGCACCGCGACCCCCTCGTCGCGCAGGCGCCGGGCCATCGCGGGGGCGTCCTGGAGGCCGCGCGCATTCAGCGGCCGTTCGTGGTCGCGCAGGCCCACGGCGTCCCAGTCGGACTTGGCGTGGCGGGCCAGGAGCAGCGTCTTCATGGTCACCAGAGTGCCACCGGGGCGGCTCCGGCGCACCCTGTTCCGGGCGTCGTCACGGTCGCCCGCCGAGCAGCTGCGGGCGGACCTCCTCCAGCCGCGCCTGCAGTGCCTGGAGGAACGCGGCGATCGCGGGCTGGTTCAGCGCCTCGGGGCGCGCGATGAGCCAGTACGGCAGCCGCTCGTCGATCCGCTCGGGCAGCACGCGCACCAGGTCGTCGTGCTGATCGGCGAGGAAGGCGGGCAGCAGACCGTATCCGGCGCCGCCCCTGGTCGCGTCGACGTGCACGTACACATTGGTGCTCGCGACCGAGTCGACCATCCCCGGCACCGCCCGGCGCGCGTCGTCGAGGGAGTCGACGTGCAGCATCGACTCGATGAAGTAGACGAGCGGCTGCCCGGCCAGCTCCTCGGGATCCCGCGGGGCGGGATTCCGCTCCAGCCAGTCGCGGCTGGCGTACAGCCCCAGCGCGTAGTCGGCCAGGTGGATGGCGCGAGCGCGGCGCACCTGCGGCCGCCCCACCACGACCTCCAGGTCGGCGCCTGTGCGCTGCTGCGACGCCTGCCGGGTGGACGTGATGACCTCCAGCGACACGTCGGGGTGGATGCGGCGCAGCGCCGCCATCGCGGGGGCCGCCACGAATCCGCTGAAGCCGTCGGTCGCGGAGAGCCGGATCAGCCCGCCGATGCGGCCTCCGTCGCGGTCGTCCAGGCGACCGAGCGCGCGCTCCACGCCCTCGGCGGCCGCGAGCGCGCGCGACCCGAGCGGGGTGAGCTCCCAGCCCGCGCCCTCGCGGGAGAGCACGCGCCCGCCGAGCTGCGTCTCGAGTGCCGCGATGCGCCGGGCGACGGTCGTGTGGTTCAGTCCGAGCTGCTGACCTGCGGTGGTGAACCGGCCGCTGCGGGCCACGGCGAGGAGCACGAGCAGGTCGTCGGCGCTGAGCGGCGGTGCGGGGAAGTGCGTGTCCATATGTGCAGTTTTGCATAACCGGATCCCTTCCTCGCGTGCGCTTGCGTGAAGTACCGTGCTGAGCATGGCGGAACAGCGAGGCCCCGGCAACAGCACGGATCTGGCGGGGCGCACCGCGCTCGTCACGGGAGGCGGAAGCGGGATCGGGGCTGCGTGCGCGCGGGCGCTGGCGCGCAGCGGCGCGCACGTCGTCGTGATCGACCGGGATGCCGACGCGGCCGCTGCCCTTGCCGCCGAGATCGACGGGGAGGCTCTCGCGCTGGACCTCGGCGACCTGGACGCCCTGGCCGTGCGCAGCTTCGACGCCGACATCCTCGTGAACAACGCGGGGATCCAGACCGTCGCGCCGATCGTCGACTTCGACCCGGCGACGTTCCGGCGCATGCTCGACATCATGGTGACCGCGCCGTTCCTGCTGACCCGCGCCGTCCTGCCGGGCATGTACGAGCGAGGCTGGGGGAGGATCGTCAACATCAGCTCGGTGCACGGCCTGCGCGCGAGCGAGTACAAGTCCGCCTACGTGACCGCCAAGCACGCGCTGGAGGGGCTCTCCAAGGTCACCGCGCTCGAGGCCGGCCCGCACGGAGTGACGAGCAACTGCCTCAACCCCGGGTACGTGAACACCCCGCTCGTGCAGAAGCAGATCGCCGACCAGGCGCGCACCCACGGCATCCCCGAGTCGGAGGTCATCGAGAAGGTCATGCTCGCCGAGTCGGCGATCAAGCGCCTGCTCGAGCCGGGGGAGGTGGCGGATCTCGCCCTCTGGCTGTGCGGGCCCATGGCCGCATCCGTCACGGGGGCGTCGTACACGATGGACGGCGGGTGGAGCGCGCGCTGAGGCATAGCCCGCCCTACGGATCCGCTGGGCTCCCGTCCAGGGTTCGCCCACCGGTTCCCCAGGCGGTTTTTCGTACTGTGGAGGGATGTCCTACTCCGCTCATCGACCCGGTCGCATGGATTCCCAGGGCCGGATCGCCTTCGACGTCGACGGACAGACCGACCTCGAGAACCCCGCCGACCCGACGGCGGAGGATCCGTTCATCTTCGTGCGCGACTACACGCCGACCGGCTCCGAGCGGGCCGAGGCAGACGTCGCGACGACTCCGATCGAGCCTGTCGCGCCGGCCCGCCCGCCCGAGCCGCAGGCCGTGGCGGAGCGCGCTGCGGTCGTCGCGGATCCCGCTCCGGCGGTCGCGGCGCCCGTCGCCGCCCCGAAGCCCGTGAAGCCCCCGAAGCAGCCTCGGCCGCCGCGGCCGCAGGGCTGGTTCTGGCGCCGGCTCGCGATCCTCGGCGGCGCCGACGGCGCGATCCTCGACCGCGTGCCGAGCGAGCAGCCGCGCTTCGTGCAGATGTTCTTCGTGCTGGCGGGCACCGCCCTCGTCTCGGCGCTGTCGATGCTGTTCGCGCTCACGACCGGTGTACAGGTGCTGGTGTGGATCGCGGTCCCGCTCGCCGTGGTGTGGGCGCTGCTGATCTTCAACCTCGACCGCTTTCTCACCTCCACCATGCGCTCCACGCGGAGCGTGTGGCGGCTGCTCGGGCTCGCGATCCCGCGTGTGCTGATGGCGGCCATCATCGGATTCGTCGTGGCCGAGCCGATCGTGCTGCAGGCGTTCCACAACGACATCGCCCGCGAGGTCACCGCGACCAATCTGGTGCAGGCGCAGAGCGACCAGAAGGCCGTCACCAGCGGCCCCGAGAAGAAGGCGCTGGATGCCGCATCCCAGCGCCTCGCCGATCTGCAGAACCAGGCCTCCACGGGAATCGTCAAGGGCACGTCGAGCGACTCCGCCTCGCAGAAGGCCGCGCAGGACACGGTCGCCAAGATCACCGCGCAGATGGCCGATCAGCAGAAGGTCATCGACCAGGCTCGCGCGCTCTACCAGTGCGAGCTCACCGGCCAGGGCGCCGGCACCGTCCCCGGATGCACGGGCGTGCAGGGCAACGGCGCCAGCTCCGACGCCGCCAAGTCCCAGCTCGACCAGGCGCAGCAGACCTACGACGCGCTCGCCGCGCAGCTGCGCCAGGCGAACACCGACCTCGAGTCGGCCGACGCGTCGTCCAAGTCGGCCACCTCGGCCTCGGAGGCGCAGAACCGTCAGCAGGCGAAGGACCAGCTCCCCGCCGCCGAGCAGGCGTACAAGACGGCGCTCGACGCGTACAACGCCCGCGCGGCGGAGGTCGCCGGGACGAACGCCGGCGCCGTGGGCCTGCTCAGCCAGATCTCCGCGCTGGACCGCCTCTCCGCGAAGGAGCCGGTGCTCGGCTTCGCGCACTGGCTCATCGCCGCGCTGTTCTTCATGATCGAGCTGCTGCCGGTCATCGTGAAGGTGCTCACCAGCTGGGGCGACCCGTCGCTGTACGAGAAGGCCGAGGCGATCGCGAAGCAGGTCGAACTCGACCGCGTGACGTCGAAGGGCTACCGCGACCGCGCCGCGATCATCGCCGAAGAGGCGAAGGACCGCGCCTTCGCCGACGCGCACGAGGCCGAGGTCACGGCTGCGTCGGCGGATCCGGCTCCTGCGCCGGTCCCGGACGCCGACGTGGCGGCGTCGCCTGCGGCAGCCCACGACGGCACCCCCTCGCATGTCGCCACGCCGCCGCGCGTCGCCACCGCGCCCTCCTGGCCGGTGCCCGCGCATCCCGGCGCCGCCGCGGCGCATCCCGCTCCGGCATCCGCGCACCCGAGCGCGCCCGCCGGCCGCACCGCCCCTGCGGAAGCCGCCCAGGCCTGATCCTGTGAGCGGATCCGACCCGGCCGTGACCGGACACACCTAGCATGGAGCCATGGTCAACTATCGATACCTGGGCAACAGCGGTCTGAAGGTCTCCGAGATCACCTACGGCAACTGGGTCACGCACGGCTCGCAGGTCGATGACGGCGCGGCGATCAAGACCGTGCACGCCGCACTCGACGCCGGCATCACCACGTTCGACACCGCCGACACCTACGCGAACACCGCCGCGGAGGTCGTACTCGGCAAGGCGCTCGAGGGGCAGCGCCGGGAGAGCCTCGAGATCTTCACCAAGGTCTACTTCCCGACCGGCCCCAAGGGGCCCAACGACACCGGCCTCAGCCGCAAGCACATCCTCGAGTCGATCAACGGATCCCTGAAGCGTCTCGGCACCGACTACGTCGACCTCTACCAGGCGCACCGGTTCGACTACGAGACACCGCTCGAGGAGACGTTCCAGGCGTTCGCCGACGTGGTGCGACAGGGCAAGGCGCTCTACATCGGCGTCTCCGAGTGGACCGCGGAGCAGCTGCGCGAGGGGCACGCCCTGGCCAAGCAGCTCGGCGTGCAGCTCATCTCGAACCAGCCGCAGTACTCGATGCTGCACCGCGTGATCGAGGGCAAGGTCGTCCCCGCCTCCGAGGAGCTCGGGATCTCGCAGATCGTCTGGTCGCCGATGGCGCAGGGCGTGCTGAGCGGCAAGTACCTGCCCGGCCAGCCCGTCCCCGAGGGCTCCCGCGCCACGGATCCGCACTCCGGCGCGCACTTCATCCAGCGCCTCCTGCAGGACGACATCCTCACCGCGGTGCAGCGGCTCAAGCCCATCGCCGCACAGGCCGGGCTCACGATGCCGCAGCTCGCGATCGCATGGGTGCTGCAGAACAAGAACGTGGCCGCGGCGCTCGTGGGCGCCTCGCGCCCGGAGCAGCTCGCCGACACGGTCAAGGCGTCGGGCGTGGTGCTCGATGCGGACACCCTCGCCGCGATCGACGAGGCGCTCGCGGGCGTCGTGAACGACGACCCCGCCGACACGTACGACGTGTCGCCCAAGGAGCGCCTGGTCTGAGGGCACGCCGCCCTTCGTCTCGTCGCTGCGCTCCTCGCTCAGGGACCGGTTGGTCGGTTCCTGAGCGAGCGCAGCGAGACGAAGGACGCCCCTCAGCCGACGGTGATGTCGACCTGGAGGTCGTGCGCGATCCGCTCCAGGGCGCTGCGCAGCGCCTCGGGATCCGCGTCAGCCGGCACCCGGGCGACGATCGACGCCTCGAACAGGCGGCCCCCGGCCATCGCGGCGTCCCGGGTCTCCGTGGTCATGCTCTCGATGCTCAACGCGCTCGCGTTCAGCACCGACGAGATCTCGCGCACGATGCCCGGCTGGTCGTTGCCGAGCACGCGGATCGACAGCTCCTGCGGGGTGTGCGTCGGCTCGGAGCCGGATCCGGGATGCACCGCGATCGTCAGCAGTCCTTCGAGGCCGCTGAGCGACGCGCGCAGCTCCTCGACGCGGTCGATCGGCACCGACACCTGGATCACGCCCGCGAACGTGCCTGCAAGCTCCGCCAGCCGGCTGTTCTCCCAGTTGCCGCCGTGCTCGTCGACGATGTGGGCGACGGTCGCGACGAGGCCGGGGCGGTCGGATCCGACGACGGTGAGGATGAGCGTGGTCATGCCGCCAGCGTAGCGAGCGGGATCCGCGCGGTCACGCCCGGATCCCCGATCGCCGCGGCCCCGTCGCTCGCGCCCAGTGAGGGGGCGCCTCGGGAGGGCGGACTCAGTCCTCGGCCCACTCGCCGGTGGCGAGGAAGCGCTCCATCCGCTCCCGGTGCGGAGCGAGGTCCCAGCCGCGGCCGGCGACCCACTCATCGGAGTAGTACGTGCCGAGGTAGCGCGCGCCGCCGTCGCAGATGAGGGTGACCACGCTGCCGCGCTCGCCGTCGCGCAGCATCCGGGCGATCAGCTGGAAGGCGCCGACGAGGTTGGTGCCGGTGGATCCGCCCGCCCAGTGCAGGGTGCGCTGCTTGAGCAGCCGGATCGCAGCGATGGATGCGGCGTCGGGCACCGGGATCATCTCGTCGATCACCCCGATGACGAACGACGGCTCCACACGCGGGCGCCCGATGCCCTCGATGCGGCTCGGGGTCCCGGTGGTGTGCGTGCGGTCGTCGTCGCGCCAGCCGCCGTAGAAGGCCGAGCCCTCCGGATCCACGACGGCGATGCGGGTGGGGTGGCGGCGGTAGCGCACGTACCGTCCGAGCGTGGCGCTCGTTCCGCCGGTGCCGGCGCCGACGACGATCCAGCTCGGGATGGGATGACGCTCGCGCGAGAGCTGGCTGAAGACGCTCTCGGCGATGTTGTTGTTGCCGCGCCAGTCGGTCGCGCGCTCCGCGAACGTGAACTGGTCCAGGTAGTGCCCGTTGCACTCCGAGGCCAGGCGCTCCGCCTCCGCGTACATGTCCTCGGCCCTGTCCACGAAATGACAGCGTCCGCCGTAGAACTCGATGAGGTCGATCTTCTCCTGGCTCGTCGTGCGGGGCACGACGGTCACGAACGGCAGGCCGAGCATCCGCGCGAAGTAGGCCTCGGACACGGCGGTCGAGCCGCTGGACGCCTCCACCAGGGTGGTGTCCTCGCGGATGCAGCCGTTGACGAGCCCGTACAGGATCAGCGAACGGGCCAGGCGGTGCTTGAGGGATCCCGTGGGGTGCACGGACTCGTCCTTGAGATAGAGGTCGATGCCCCACTCCGCCGGCAGCGGGAAGACGTGCAGATGCGTGTCGGCGCTGCGGTTCGCATCCGCCTCGAGCAGGGCGATGGCGGATCCGGTCCAGTCGGAGGTCATGTCTCGAGCGTAGCCGGACGGGGATCGGCGCCGTTCGGGACCGGCGCCCCGCGCGCGGCTACTGCTCGGGGCCCTCGTTGTAGCGCTCCAGGAGGGCGGCGAATCCGGCGATCTCCTCGGCGGTCCAGTCGCGCATCCGCGCGGCGGTGACGGCGCGGATCTCGGCGGCACGGTCGGTCAGGAGCTGCTCGCCGGCGGGGGAGAGCCGCAGCGGCTGACCGCGCCGGACTTCGCCTCCGTCGTCGGCGGCGTCCGCGATCAGTCCCGCCGTGCTCAGCGCGCCGATCTGGCGGGAGACCGTGGAGCGGTTGAAGCCGAAATGCTCCGCGATGTCGATCGCCCGCGTGCCGGGGTGCTCCGCGATGAACCGCAGCAGGGACTGGTCGACGGGTGACACCGCGTCCTCCCGGCGCACCCGCGCGGAGCCCCGTCGGGCGATGGTCGTCAGCGCGGTGTGCACGCGCTCGATGGCGGGGATGCGTCCGGCGGGCGGAGGGATGCGGGACATGGATCCACTGTAGGCGCCTGTGTTGCAGCATGCAACGGTGTAGACGTATGATGCATAATGCAACGAAACAGAGAAGAGGTCCGGTGACCGCCGTTCAGCACTCCCCCCAGCCGTCCCTGCGTGCGATGGGAGCGGGTCGCCCCCGCCCCGCGGCGCGGATCCCCTCCGCCGCGACCTGGCGTGCGATCGGCGCGCACCTGATGATTCCGCTGTTCCTCGCACTGGGGATGGCGTTCGCCTACCTCGGCGCCTTCCACGCGCCGTCGCCGAGCCACGTTCCGGTGGCCGTCGTCGGCGAGGGCCCGCAGACCGCGGTGTTCGCGCAGGCCATGAACGACGAGGCGGACGGCCGGCTGGCCGTGCGCACCGTCGCCGATGCGGCGCAGGCGAAGCGGCTGATCCTGGACCAGAAGATCGTGGCCGCGTACGCGGTCGACGGGGCGAACGCGACGCTCTACGTGTCGAAGGCGGCCTCCGAGGCGGGCGCGTCCGTCGCGCAGACGGTCTTCCTGCCGATCGCGTACCAGCAGCACCTGCCCGTGAACATCGTCGACGTCCGTCCCGGCACACCTCAGGACCCCGGTGGGCAGACCCTGTTCTTCCTGCTCGTGGCGCTCAGCGTGGGCGCATACGCGAGCGCGGTCGCGATCGCGGCGGCGACGGCGCGGCTCGCCGTGGGCTGGCGGCTCGGCATCGGGGCCGTCGTCGCGATGGCGATCTCCGCGATCGGCGTCCTCATCGCCGGCGCGGTGTATCACGCCCTGAACGGCAACGAATGGAACATCTGGCTGCTCGGCGGGCTCTACGTCTTCGGAATCGTCTCGATCGGCATCGGACTGCATCCGTTCCTCGGCAAGTGGACGACGCCGGCGCTGACCCTGCTGTTCGTGATGCTGAACTTCACGAGCTCGGGCGGTGTCTATCCGGCCTCGCTCGCCCCCGGCTTCTTCGCGGCGCTGAACAGCTTCTGGAACGGCGCAGCCTGGCTCGACGCCGCCCGCGGTCTCACCTACTTCCCGCAGCAGAGCATCGGCTTCGACGCCCTCCGACTGGCGCTGTGGGCCGTCGCCGGCGTGGCCCTGGTCGTGGTCGCGGCGCTCGCCGAGCGCTCGCGCCGCGCCGTCGCCGATGCGTCCCGGGATGCGCAGAGCGCGGAGACGGACCTCCTCGTCGCGGGCTGACGCGGATCAGGCGCCCGGGGGCAGGCTCACCAGACGTGCCTGCGAGTGCTCCTCGCCGAGCGAGAACTCGAAGCGCGACCGGTCGCCGCGGTGGTGTGCAATGAAGAACTCGATCGGACGGTCGTCGGCGCCGCGGCTCACACTGCGCAGCCGCAGCAGCGCGGATCCGGCGCTGACGCCGAGGAGCAGGGCCTGATCGTGCGTCGCGACGGTCGCTTCGGCCGACCGTACGCCATGGGTCGCACGGATGCCGTGCTGCTCGAGCAGCCCGTACAGCGAGATGTCGCCGAGGTCGGCACCGAGGGTGACCCGGCCGACCTCCTCCGGCATCCAGGTCGTCGACAGCGACCACGGCTCGCCGTCGACGAGGCGCAGGCGCTCCAGCAGGACGACCGGGCTGCCGACGGGGACGGCGAGCGCGTCCGCGACCTCCTCATCCGCGGAGACGACCTCATGGCGGCGCACATCGCTGTGCACATGTCCACCGCGGCGTGCGACGTCGTCGTACAGGCCGATGAGCGTGTGTACGAGCGATTCGCTGGTGCGAGGGGGCGCGACGAACGTGCCCTTGCCCTTCACCCGTTCCACGATCCCCTCGTGCTCGAGCTGCGCCAGAGCCTGGCGCACGACGGTGCGCGAGATCCCGTACTGCTCGCACAGTCGGTGCTCGCCGGGCAGCGGGTCGCCAGGCTGCAGCCCGTCTTGCGCGATGCCGTCGATGATCAGTCGGCGCAGCTGGTCGTACATCGGAGCCGCAGAGCGGCGGTCGATCGCGTCGTCGAGTGCCGCGGACATCAGTACGCCACCCCGGCGTGCAGGATGACGTTGGCGTAGGGCGTGAACTCGCCCGAGCGCACGAACGCCCTGGCGGACGCCGTGCGCCTCTTGAACTCGCCGTGCGGGACGAGCTCGATCTCGAAGCCCTGCCCGGCGAACCGCTCGCGGAGGGCGGCCAGGATCTCGGGGCTCGCGTCGGCGACCTCGGCGGAGACGGTCGCGCCTTCGACGACGAGCTCGCCCAGCACGGTGTCGAGCACGTCGAGGAACGCGGGCGCCCCGGGGCGGTAGGCGAGGTCGATCCGTTCGGATCCCGGAGGGATCGGCAGGCCGGCGTCGGTCACGACGATGAGGTCGGTGTGGCCTGTCTCGCTGATCACGCGGGACAGGGCGGGATTGATCGTGGTGGCGGTCTTTCGCATGGCGGATCCTTCTCGGACGGCTCAGGAGACGGCGGCGCGGAGTGCGCGGCTCTCGGGGTGTTCGGCGCGGAGCGCGTCGACCTCGGCGCGGGAGGGGATGCTCGGCGACGCGCCCTGGCGGGTGACGGCGAGGGCTCCGGCTGCCGCGGCGATGCCCGTGGCCTCCGCGAGGCTCCGGCCCTCCGCGAGCGCCGCGCCGAGGTAGCCGGCATAGGCGTCGCCCGCCGCCGTCGTGTCCACGGCCTCGACCGGGATAGGCTCGACGAGCGCGGATCCCTCGGGCGTGACCACGACGGATCCGCGCTCCGCGAGAGTGATCACGGCTGCGCCGACGCCCTGGTCGAGGAACCAGCGTCCGGCCTGTTCGGCCGAGGCCGGGTCGGTCACCGCGATGCCGGACAGCAGGCTCGCCTCGGTCTCGTTCGGGGTGACGATGTCGACGTTGCGCCACACTTCGGCGTCCAGCGGAGCGGCCGGGGCGGGGTCCAGCACGACGGTCATGCCGAGCTCCCGGCCTCGCGCGGCGATGTGCCTGGTGAGCGCCGACGGGGTCTCGAGCTGGGTGAGCAGCACCGAGGTGCACGGGGCGAGTGCCTCGAGCGCGGCGTCGACCTGTGCCTCGTCGAGGAAGTCGTTGGCGAGCGGGACCATCACGATGTCGTTCTGCGCCGAGGCGTCCACGCGGATGTGGGCGATGCCTGTGGGGCCGGGAACCGTGCGCAGGTGCGCCAGGTCGACGCCTGCGGCGGAGAGCCCGTCCACGATCAGGTCGTGGAAGAGGTCGTCGCCGACGCAGCCGACGAAGCTCGTGCGCGCTCCGGCGAGGCCGGCGGCGACCGCCTGATTGGCGCCCTTCCCGCCGAGCAGCAGCGTGAACTGCTCGCCGAGGATGGTCTCGCCGCGCGCGGGGAGCCGCTGCGAGAAGGTCGTGACGTCCGCCGTCACGCTGCCGACGATGACGACGCCGGAGCGATCCTGGGTCTCGGCCATGGGCACGTGTCCTCCGATCGGACGAGGGAGTGCGCTCCGTCGCCTTTGACGTGGACGGAGCCCTGTCATTACATTATCCGCATCGCGACCTGTAACGACAGGTCGCCGGAGGGAGATCCCGCTCATGTCCGCTCACGCCGTGGGAGCCCCGCGCCTGTATGTCGACAGCGCCGACACGGGGCGCGTCGGCGCCCTGCTGCGCTCCGGCCTGGTGCACGGGGTGACCACCAACCCGACGATCCTCGAAAGACACGGTCACCGTGTCGCCGACCTGCCGGAGCTGTACCGGCGCTGGGTGGAGGAGGGCGCCCGCGAGGTGTTCTTCCAGGCCTGGGGAGAGGACGCCGCCGAACTGCGTGCCTGTGCCGAGCAGATCGCCGGGCTGGGGGAGCGCGTCGCCGTCAAGATCCCCGCCACGCCGGAGGGCTTCGCGGCCGCCGCGGCGGTCGTCGCCGGCGGCACGCCCGTGCTGCTGACCGCGGTCTACTCGGTCGCGCAGGCGCTCGCCGCGGCGAGCATCGGCGTCGCCTACATCGCGCCCTACCTGGGAAGGATGCGGGACGCGGGGATGGATGCGGATGCGATGATCCCCGCCATGCAGGCCGTGTGCGCGGGAGCGGGCACCGACGTGCTGCTGGCCAGCCTGCGCACACCCGCCGATGTCGTCGCGATGCGCCTCGCCGGCATCCGCCTGTTCACCGCCGCGCCCGACGTACTCGATCAGATGCTGCAGCACGAGGTGAGCGCGTCGTCGGCCGTGGAGTTCGAGGCGGCGATGCGGCGCATCGGAGGCTGAGCGGCTCCGTCTGCGGGCTGCGGGGTCAGACTGCACGGCCGGCTCGGCTGGCCGCGCCGCGTCACGGCGCCTTGGGGGAGCCGACGGTCGACTCGCGCACCACGAGCTCGGGGGCGAACGGAGTCACCGACGGCGGGGGTGCGGCGGGGTTCGCGAGCTGCTCCAGCAGCGAGCGCGCCGCCGCCGCGCCGATCTCGTATCCGGGCTGGCGGATCGTGGTGAGGGGGATCACGGCCTGGTGCGCCTGGTCGACGTCGTCGAAGCCGATGATCGCGATGTCCTCGGGAACCCGCACGCCGGCGCGCAGGAAGGCGGTGAGCGCGCCGATCGCGAGCATGTCGTTCGCGGCGAAGACCGCATCCGGGCGCTCCTGAGGTGCGCGGGCCACGATCTCCTGTCCCGCGGCGATCCCCGCTTCGATCGTGAGACCCTCGGCGCGCACGGTCGACACCGCCGGTCCCGCGGCGTCGATGAGGCCGGCGAGGCGGTCGGCCGTCTGGCTGACCGTGCCGGGGTCGCCGAGGAAGGCGATGCGCCGACGCCCGAGCTCGTGCAGGTGGGTGCCGGCGAGACGCCCGCCGGCGCGATCGTCGAAGAGCACGGATCCGACCCGCTCGGACGCGATCGAGGGTCCGATGACGACCGACCGGACGCCCTTGTCCGCGAGGCGCTCGAGCGCCGGCACGACGTCGCCGAGCGGGTAGATCACGATGCCCTGAGCGCGATGGGCCTCGAACATCTCCAGATTGCGGGCCTGGACCCCCTCGTCGCGCGCGCTGTTGCTGAAGAACAGCGACCAGCCGCCGGCGCGCAGCACGTCCTCCACGCCGCGGGAGAGCTCGTTGAAGTAGGGCAGCCAGGCGTCCAGGAGGATCAGCGCGATGGCCTTCCCGGCGCCCGCGCGGAGTTGGCGCGCGGATTCGTTCGGCACGAAGCCGAGCTGCTCGATCGCGGCGCGCACGCGCTCGCCGGTGGCAGGGCTCAGCACGTGGGGATGGTTCAGATAGTTCGACACCGTCGAAGCGGACACGCCGGCGAGCGCGGCGACGTCCTTGACGCTGGCGGACATGCAGTGACTCCCGGGTGCTGATGCGGACCCGCTCAGACTAACCCACGGCCGGGGCATCGACCGCACGGTCGGATTTCCCGGGAAAACAGCTATTGACACGTTGCAAGAGCGTGCCGTACGGTGTCCCTCATCAGCAATTGCAACGTGCCAAATGCACGATCGAGCAAGGGAGCTCCTCTCATGAACATCGGATGTCACGCCCTCGTCTGGACCGGGGAGTTCGATGCGTCCGGCATCCGCTCCGCGGCCGAGCGCACGCGCGCCGCCGGCTTCGACCTCATCGAGTACCCGCTGATGGATCCTTCCGCCTTCGACGCGGCCGTCGCGGCGGATGCCGTCGCCGAGCATGGTC
The DNA here is from genome assembly GCF_054654695.1 of Microbacterium xylanilyticum. Classification (NCBI taxonomy): domain Bacteria; kingdom Bacillati; phylum Actinomycetota; class Actinomycetes; order Micrococcales; family Microbacteriaceae; genus Microbacterium; species Microbacterium xylanilyticum. Next base: position 3,480,568 of record NZ_BAAIEN010000002.1, on the reverse strand, counting down.
TGGCGGTCAGCGCGTCGCTCGGACTGGCGGAGGCGACCGATGTGACGAGCGAGGACCGCGCCGTCGTCGCCGCGGGCGAGGCCCTGCTGCTGCGCGCGGTCGACGTGGTCGCGGAGATGGGCGGCGGGCACTTCTGCGGCGTGCTGTACAGCGCGATGAAGAAGTACATGCAGCCCGCCACCGCACGAGGACTGGAGAACAGCCGACGCGCGATCGCCCGCGTCGCCGACCATGCCGCCGAGCGGGGGATCCGCGTCTCCCTCGAAGTCGTCAACCGCTACGAGACCAACGTGCTGAACACGGCCCGCCAGGCGCTCGCCTATCTCGCGGACGTCGACCGGCAGAATCTCGGGATCCACCTCGACACGTATCACATGAACATCGAGGAGTCCGATATGTTCGCGCCCGTCCTCGATGCCGCGCCCCACCTGCAGTACGTGCACATCGGCGAGAGCCACCGCGGCTACCTCGGCACGGGGTCCGTGGACTTCGGCACGTTCTTCAAGGCGCTGGGCCGGATCGGCTACGACGGTCCGATCGTGTTCGAGTCGTTCTCTTCAGCGGTCGTCGCACCGGATCTCAGCCGCATGCTGGGGATCTGGCGCAACCTCTGGACGAACGGCGACGAGCTGGGTGCGCATGCGAACGCCTTCATCCGCAACAAGCTCGTCGCGATCGACTCCCTTCGGCTGCACTGAGCCGACGGAGCGCCCCAGGCGGGCGGCGAGGGGTCGCCGGCCGCCGAGACCGAACCGTGATGAACCTGTTATTACAGGTCATCGCGGAGTGGAACGTCAATAGATACATTTAGATACAACTTGCATCGGCCGTCAACGGCCGTCAAGATTGATCCGATGTTTGAAAAGGATTTCAAACGATTCGGATCCGACCTTCAAGGAAGCAGGTGAGGCGATGAGCGAGCCCATCCTCGTGGTGGAAGGCATCAGCAAGGGATTCCCCGGTGTACAGGCGCTCAAGGGGGTGAACCTGGAAGTGCGTGCCGGTGAGGTGCTCGTCCTCGTCGGTGAGAACGGCGCCGGCAAGTCGACGCTGATGAAGATCCTCTCGGGCATCTACGCCAAGGACGAGGGCACGATCACGTTCGAGGGGCGGGAGGTCGAGCTGACCAGCCCGCTGCAGGCGCAGCATCTAGGGATCACGATCATCCACCAGGAACTCAACATGATGCCCGACCTCACGGTCGCGCAGAACATCTACGTCGGTCGCGAGCCGCGCACCGGGCCGTTCCTGTCGGAACGGCGCCTGAACGAGCAGGCCGCCGAGTTGCTGAAACGACTCGGCATCGACCTCGACGCGAAGCGCCGCGTCGGCGACCTCACCGTCGCGGAGCAGCAGATGGTCGAGATCGCCAAGGCGCTCTCGTTCAACGCCAAGGTGCTCATCATGGACGAGCCGACCTCCGCGCTCACCGACGCCGAGGTCGAGACCCTGTTCCGCCTCATCGAGCAGCTCAAGGCCAAGGGCACCGGCATCGTCTACATCTCGCATCGCATGGACGAGCTGCGCCGGCTGGCGGACCGGGTCACGGTGCTGCGCGACGGCGCCTACATCGGCTCGCTCGAGAAGGCCGAGATCGACATCTCGAAGGTCATCGAGATGATGGTCGGCCGCCATGTCGACGAGTCGACCCGGCCCGCCGTGAAGGACTTCAGCGCGGAGCCCGTGGTGCTCGAGGTCGAGGGGCTCAGCACGAAGAGCCTGCTCGCCGACGTCTCCTTCGACCTGCGCCGGGGCGAGATCCTCGGCTTCGCAGGCCTGATGGGGGCGGGGCGCACCGAGACGGCGCGGGCCGTGATCGGAGCCGACCACCGGGACGGCGGCACGATCCGCATCGCGGGACGCCCCGTGCGGATCCGTCAGCCCGAGGACGCCGTCAAGCACGGAGTCGGCTACCTGTCCGAGGACCGCAAGCTGCTCGGACTCATGCTCGACCAGGACGTCACGTTCAACACCGTGCTCGCCTCGCTCAGCTCGTACACGAACGCGCTGGGGTGGATGGGCGACCGCAAGGCGAAGAACCAGACGAAGCAGTACGTCCAGCAGCTCCGGGTGAAGACGCCCTCCGTCAACCAGGTCGTCAAGCTCCTCTCCGGAGGCAACCAGCAGAAGGTCGTCATCGCCCGGTGGCTGATGCGCGACTGCGACATCCTCATCTTCGACGAGCCGACCCGAGGGATCGACATCGGCGCGAAGGAGGAGATCTACCGGCTCATGCAGCAGCTCGCTGACGCCGGGAAGTCCATCATCGTCATCTCGTCGGAGCTCCCGGAGATCCTGCGCGTCGCGAACCGCATCGTGGTGTTCGCGAACGGGCGGATCAAGGGGACGCTGCGCAACGAGGAAGCAACCCAGGAGAAGATCATGCACCTTGCAGCCCACGGGGAGGAGAACCGATGAGCGCTCCCGAGCCCTCTGGCTCCACGACCAACGTCATCCAGCAGGCCGTCACCGAGAACACCGACAAGCGCGACTTCGGCGCCGTGCTGAAGCGGCAGCTGCAGCAGTCGCTGGCCTTCGGCACACTGATCGTGCTGGTGGTGTTCTTCTCGCTCGCCAGCGGCCACTTCTTCGAGTGGTCCAACCTGTCCGGGATCCTGCTGTCCACCGCCGTGATCGGCATCCTGGCCCTCGGCACCACGTTCGTCATCATCACCGGCGGCATCGACCTCTCGATCGGCACCGGCATGGCCCTGTGCGCGGTCATGGTCGGCGTGTTCGTGCAGAACCTCGGACTCCCGGTCTGGCTCGGCGTGATCGGCGGCATCCTCACCGGCGTGCTGATGGGGCTCATCAACGGCCTGAACGTGACCTTCCTGCGACTGCCTCCGTTCATCGCGACGCTGGCGATGATGATGGTCGCCGGCGGCCTGGCGCTGATCGTGTCGGGCGTGCGCCCGATCTACTTCACCAAGGCGCCCGACTTCCAGAAGATCGCGCTCGGCACCCTCATCCCCGGCCTGCCCAACGGCGTGCTGATCACGGCGGTCCTGGCGGTGTTCGCCGCGATCGTGCTGTCGAAGACCCTCCTCGGCCGCTACACGTTCGCGATCGGCTCCAACGAGGAGGCCACCCGGCTCAGCGGTGTGAACACGCGGCGCTGGACGATCTTCATCTACATGTTCGCGGGCGCCTTCACCGGCGTCGCGGGCGTGGTCATCGCCTCCCGCCTCGGCTCCGCCCAGCCGCAGATCGGCACGGGCTACGAGCTGCAGGCCATCGCCGCCGTCATCATCGGCGGGACCTCGCTGCTCGGCGGCCGCGGATCGATCCTCGGCACCGTGATCGGCGCGCTCATCATGAGCGTGCTCGTCAACGGCCTGCGGATCCTGTCCATCCAGCCCGAGTGGCAGAACGTCGTCGTCGGCATCGTGATCCTCATCGCGGTGTTCTTCGACTCGCTGCGCAACCGGCAGCGGACCTGATGCGTCGGTCTGGCCGGACGGTCACCCGTTCGGCCGGACCGCTCGGCCCCGGCCGAACCGCGGAGCGATCCGCAAACCCCTCACCCGAATGTCCACAAACAACGGAGTTCTCATGAAATTCGGCAAGAAGACCGCTTTCGCGGCCGTCCTGGCCGCCACGGCGATCGCGATCGCCGGGTGCTCGAGCAGCGGATCCACCGGCGGCGGCTCGTCGTCCGGCGGCGGCAGCGGCAAGATGACGATCGCGCTCGTCTCCAAGGGCTTCCAGCACCAGTTCTGGCAGGCCGTGAAGAAGGGCGCCGACGAGGAGGGCCAGAAGCTCGGCGTCGACGTCACCTTCGACGGACCCCCCGCCGAGACCGATATCGACCAGCAGTTGCAGATGCTGCAGACCGCGATCGACAAGAGCCCGGCGGCGATCGGCTACGCCGCGCTCGACCCCGAGGCGTGTGTCGCCCCGCTGCAGCAGGCCAAGGAGAAGAAGATCCCCGTGGTCTACTTCGACGCCCCCTGCAACGGCGATGCGGGTCTGAGCCTCGCCGCGACGGACAGCAAGAAGGCGGGTGCCCTCGCCGCCGAGCACATGGCCGAGCTGATCGGGAAGAAGGGCGAGGTCGCGATCGTCGGCCACTCCCAGATCAACTCGACGGGTGTGCAGCGCCGTGACGGCTTCGTCAACAAGATGAAGAGCGACTACCCCGACATCAAGATCGTCGACATCCAGTACGGTGACGGCGACCACCTGAAGTCGGCCGACATCGCCAAGGCGATGATCGCTGCTCACCCGAATCTGAAGGGCCTGTACGGCACGAACGAGGGCTCGGCGATCGGAATCGTCGACGCGGTCAACGAGCTCGGTCTGGCCAAGGGCAAGATCACGATCGTCGGCTTCGACTCGGGAGCCGCGCAGATCAACGCCATCAAGGACGGCACGATGGCCGGAGCCATCACTCAGGACCCGATCGGCATCGGCAAGCGCACGGTCGAGTCGGCCGTCGCTGCCGCGAAGGGCGAGAAGATCGAGAAGTTCTACGACACCGGTTCGTACTGGTACGACAAGAGCAACATCGACGACCCGAAGATCGCCGCGGTGCTCTACCAGTGATCTGACAGATGCGGAAGAACGGCCCCCTCTCGCGAGGGGGCCGTTCTGACGTCCGCGCCGTTCAGATCCGCTGCAGGAAGGTGAGCTGCGAGGAGGGCTCGACGATGAGCTCCTGCAGCGCGGCGTTGAACGGTCCGCCTGCGGGGTTGGCGAGGTGCGCCTGGAACGCCGACTCGTCGCGGTAGACCTCGTACACGAAGAACCGGTCGGTGTCGTCGACGAGGCGAGTGGCGTCGAAGACGACGCATCCCTCCTCGCGGCGCACCTCCTCGGCGAAGCCGGCGAGCAGCGCGGCGATCCGTTCGGCCGAGCCGGGGCGGGCGGTGAACGTGGCGTGCAGGATCGTGGGGTCGGTCATGGGATCTCCTTCGGATGGGGGCGGAGCGGCGCCTGATCGGGCGACGAACCCGCCCGATCACCGCGGCGCGCGCGAGGATCGGGCGAGGAAGAGGGATCAGCCGGCGCGACAGGCGGCCAGCGCGGAGGAGAAGCGCCGGGCGCGCGCTTCGAGGTCGTCCCAGTCGCCTGCGGCGATCGAGGCGCTGTTCGCGAGGTCGCCGCCGGCACCGACCGCGACGGCGCCGGCCCCGAACCAGTCGGCGAGGTTGTCCGCGGTCACACCGCCGGTGGGCATGAGCGGCGCGTGCGGGAACGGTCCGCGCAGCGCGCTCAGGTATGCGGGGCCGCCGAGGGAGGCAGGGAAGATCTTCACCACGTCGACCTCGAGTCGCAGTGCCGTCATCACCTCGGTCGGGGTGAGCGCGCCCGTCATGATCACGGCGCCCGTGGCGCGCATCGCCGCGGTGAGGTCGGGGAGCGTGCCCGGGCTCACCAGGAAGGCCGCACCGGCGTCCGCCGCCGCCTCGGCTTCGGCGGACGTGGTCACCGTGCCGGCGCCCACGTAGGCGCCCTCGCCGTGCCGGGCGATGAGCTCGCGGATCACCGCCGGCGCATCCGGGGTCGAATAGGTCACCTCGATCCCCGTGACCCCGCCGCGGATGAGCGCGTCGGCGGTGTGCAGTGCCGCGTCTGCGGAGGGGGTGCGGAGCACGGCGAGCACCCCGGTGGCGCGGGCGCGGGCGAGACGGTCGGTCATGGATCCTCCGGATCGGGTCGGTCGGGTCGGGTCGGTCGGGTCGAGTCGGGTCGGGTCAGCGCGACAGGGTCAGCAGGCGCGCCGGATTGGACACGAGCATCGTGTTGGCGGCGGCGTCGCCGATCTCCGCCCGCAGCCGGGGCAGATAGCGCTCGCCGAGGTACGCGAGCCCTGGCATCCCGCCGTACGCGATGTAGCGGGTGCGGCGGGCGACGTCGCCGCCGAGGAGCACCCGGTCGCCGGCGCCCGCGGCGACCACCGCGGCGGTGAGCGTGAGCAGCTCCGCGTCGCTGCGGGTGCGCGGGCGTGCGAACCCGTCGTAGCCGAGGTACGCCCCGCGTTCGGCGAGCGCGACGTGGAGCCCCGGATCCGGGTCACGGTCCGCGTGCGCGAGCACCACCCGCTCTGCCGGGACGCCCTCCGCGGCGAGCAGATCGAGCACCTCGTGCGCCGCGGTGCAGAACTCCAGGTGCACCATGATCGCGGCGCCCGTGGCCCGATGCGCGGCGGCCAGGGCGAACAGCGTGGTGCGCTCGAACGGACTGATCCGCCAGTAGTCGACGCCGCCCTTGAGGATCCCGGCGCGCACGGGCGAGCCGTCGGGGGAGAGCGCGACGGGGCCGTTCGGATCCGCATCGTCGCGGGGCTGGCCATGCGCGATCTCGGCGACGAGGCGCCGCTCCAGCGTCGCGGCGTCGTCCGCGCGGGTGGGGTGGCCCGGCGTGTAGTGCGCCTCGCGATGGCGCCCCGCGGCCGCCACGATGCGCAGACCGGTGGCCGCGGCGATCCGGGCGACGCCCGCGGGGTCGCGGCCGAGCCCGGACGGGGTCGCGTCGATCATCGCCGCGAACCCGCTGTCGCGCAACAGCTCGGCCTCCCGCGTCGAGGCGGGTTCGTCGTCGAGCTCGTCCCCCGGCAGCAGCGGCGTGACCTGGAACAGGTGCTCGTGGTAGTCCGTCGGTCCCCAGTCGGCGGCGTCGACATCGCCGAGCACCGTGCGGATGACGCCGCCGGTGCTCATCGCCGCACCGACTCCGCGGCCTCGGCGAGCCGCTCGACGGTGGAGGCGTCGAGGTCGAGCTCGAACACGTCGGCGACGACCTGCGACCAGCCGTGGATGAAGTAGCGCCAGCCGTCCACCACGGTCAGCTCGCGCGATCGCCGCTGGGCCGTGGCCTGGTGCAGGAACTCGAGGGATCCGCGGTAGTTGAACTCCCAGACCACCGCCCGCTCCGGGAACACCACGGCGTCGGTCAGCGGGGATCCGGGGCGGTCCTTGCCGAGCCCGGTGGCGTTCACGATCACGGATCCGGCCGGGGCGGCGGCGACGATCGCGTCGGCATCCTCCGGCGTGGCGGTGCGCACGCACCGGATCAGGCCCTCCGGTGTGCCGTGCTGGCGGTGCACCTCGCGCAGGTGGTCGAGTTTGTCCTCGCTGCGGGCCGTCACCGTGATCAGCGCGGGGGCGTCGGCGCGCTCGGCCAGTGCCCAGCTCAGCGCGGTGCCGGAGCCGCCTGCGCCGAGGATCACGACCTCCGCACCGGTGCGGGCGAAGTAGTCGTCAGGGATGATCTCGCGCAGAGCGAGATCGACGGTGAGCGGATCCTTCGCCTGACCGATCAGCCGATCGGCGCCGTCCGGACCGGGGCGCTTGGAGATGCTGGAGATCTCCGAGCAGGACACCGCGAACGGATCCAGCTCGTCGAACAGGTCGGAGGCCGCGGCGAACACGTTCATCTTGTGCGTGGTGACCAGCGCGCCGCGGTGATGCGGATCATCGCGGATCTGCTCGACGAGCTCTCGGTACCGCTCGGGTGCGGCATCCATCGGCAGGTCGTGCCCGACGAGGGTGCGCGTGGGCAGCCCGAGCACGTCGGCCCACAGCGGGAACACGCTCATGATCGAGGAGGATCCGGTGGTCACGCCGACGAAGCCCATGCGAGCGGCGGCGGGGGTGTCGGCAGGGGCGGGGATGCGGGTCATTCGGGCTCCAGCGGGTGGGGCGGTCAGCGGACCGGGTGGATCGGATCCTCGCCGCGCAGGATGGCGAGGGCGTTGTCGAGGGCCATCCGGCCCATGTTGTCGACGGCCTGGGTGGTCTGCGCCCCGAGATGAGGGGTGACGGTGACCCGGTCGTCGAGATCCGCGGCGAGGAGCGGGCTCGCGCTCGCCGCGGTGTCGCCGTCCAGCGTGTCGGCGGCGTACGCGGCGAGCCCTCCCGTGCGCAGGGCCGTGGCGAGCGCCGCCTCGTCCACGAGGTCGGGGCGGGCGGTGTTGACGATCACGGTGCCGGGGCGGAGCGCGGCGAGCCGTGCCTCGTCGACGAGGCGCTGTCCGCCGGGGGCGTGCAGCGTGATCACGTCCGCAGCGCGGAACAGGTCGTCAAGAGGTGTGGGCTCGGCGCCGGCACCTCGCACGGCATCGTCGGGGAGGAATGGATCCGAGGCCAGGACCCGGGATCCGAATCCGCTCAACCGCTTCGCGACGCCCTGGCCGATGCGGCCGAAGCCGACGATCCCGACGGTCGCGGCGCCGAGCTCGCGCCCGCGGCGCACGGCCCAGTCGCCCGCACGCACGCGGCGGTCGCCGTCGGCGATGCCGCGCAGGGCCGCGAGCATGAGACCCACGGCGTGGTCGGCGACGGCGTCCGCGTTGGCGCCTGGGGTGTTGGTGACCGGGATGCCGCGGCCGCGTGCGGCGGCGAGGTCGACGGCTTCGGTGCCGACGCCGTAGCGTGCGATCACCGCGAGCCGAGGTGCGGCGGCCAGGTGCTCGGCGGTGACCGGGCCGGTGCCGGCGATCCAGGCGTCCGCGTCGCGCAGCAGGGGGCGCAGCTCGGCGAGGTCGTGGTGCGCGGGGCCGCGCACCACACGATGGCCCGCGGACGCGGCACGGGAGACGAGGTCGAGTTCGCCGTCGGAGAACGAGCGGCTGGTGACGAGGATGACGCCCATCAGACCTCCCCGTCGCCGACGTGACCGGCGAACCACGGAGCGAGCGCGGTGTACGCCTCGGTGAAGCGCCGGTGCCGTCGCTCGTGCTCGGCGTGCCGGGTCGGATCCGGGAGGAACTCGGCGGTGATCTCGCTGAGACTGCGGGCGACGGAGAAATCGGCGAGGTCCAGTCCGACCGCGGCGGTGACCGCGGCGCCCAGGCTGTTGGCCTCCTCCACGATCGTGCGCCGGCGCACGGGCACGCCCCAGACGTCGGCGAGGACGGCGAGCCACGCATCGGACTGCGCCCCGCCGCCGACCGCGTCGATGCGGTCGATCACCGCACCGGACTCGCGGAAGGCCTGCAGGCAGGTGAAGAGGTTGTATGCGACGCCCTCCAACACCGCGCGTACGAGGTGCTCTCTGCGGTGGTGGCGGCCGATGCCGACGAAGGCGCCGCGTGCGTGCGGATCCCACAGCGGCGACCGCTCGCCGAGCAGGTATGGAAGGAAGTACAGTCCCTCGGTGTCGAGGTCGCCTCCCGCGTCGGCTGTAAGGCGCGCGGTCTCGGGGTGCGACGGGTCCGGGCTGAGCGCCTCGGCGATCCACTGCACCGAGGCTCCGCCAGCCTGCATGGTCGCGGTCGGCACGTAGCTGCCCGGCACCACATTGTCGAAGGTCATCGTGCGCATGCCGGCGTCGTGCAGCGGTGCGCCGGCGGCGAAGGAGATCCAGGACGACGTGCCCAGACACACGTACGCGCCGTCCTCCGGCGCCACGACGCCGGATCCGACCGCGGCCATTGGGCCATCGCCTCCGCCCATCACGACACGGGTCGACACGGGCAGGCCGAGCGCGACGGCCGCGTCCGGGGTGAGCGTGCCGACGACGGACGTCGACGCGAGGATCTCGGGGAACAGGGCCGGATCCAGGCGGGCGGCGGCGAGCACCTCACCCGACCAAGCCCCCGCGATCTGGTCGTAGGCGTTGGTGCCGCTCGCGTCCGAGCGGTCTGTGGCGAGACGTCCGGTCAGGCGCAGCACGATGAAGTCCTTCGCGACGCACACGCGCCGCACGCGCTCCCAGTTCTCGGGTTCGTTGTCGCGCACCCACATGACCTTCTCGACGGAGTAGGTGGGGTTCAGGCGATGCCCCAGGATCCGATACGCGTGCTCCATGCTCAGAGCGGACTCGAGTTCGCGCTGCTGGGCATCTGAGCGGGTGTCGGCCCAGATGATCGCAGGGCGGACCGGCGCGCCCTCGCCGTCGAGCAGCACGGCGCCCATCATCTGGCCGCTGACCACGACGCCCGCCACGTCGGACGGCGTCGTGCCGGTGCGGGCGAGCAGGTCGCGGGTGGCGGCGACGACGGCGTTCCACCAGTCCTCGGGGTTCTGCTCGGCGACGCCCCCGTCGGCGAAGTGCGCCGGATAGGCCACGGTGACGGCGGCGACGAGGCGCCCGTCATCGTGATGCAGGGACGCCTTGTTCCCCGTGGTGCCGAGGTCGTGTGCGATGAGCATGGCGCGGTCTCCGCTCAGGCGCCGGCGTACGGGCGCAGCTCCACGCCGTCGGCGGTGCGGTGCGCGCGGGCCCCCATGCCGTGCTCAAGCACCCAGCCGTAGTCGTGGCCGGCTCCGCCGGGGTATACGGCGAGGAAGGCGTACGGCTCGTCGCCCGTGTTCACGGAACGGTGCGCCCAGCCCGGCGGGATGTATCCGATCGTGCCGGGAAGCATGTCCAGCCACTCTGTGCGCTCGCCGTCGAACATGAGGAGGCCGCCCGTGCCTTTCAACGCGAGGTAGATCTCGCCCTGGTGGTCGGGGTGCTGGTGTCCCTTCGTCATCCACAGCTCGCCGGCCGTGGTGCCGGGCATGATCGTGGTGATGGACTGGGGCAGTTCTCGGCCGAGCTCGGGGACGGGGGAGCTGGTCACGGTGTAGACGACGGGGTTCTCGCCCTCGGCGGCCTCTCGCCATGCCCGCTCATCGAGGAACAGCCCCTCCAGGTCGGACATGCGACGGGTGAGTGTGGGCCCCTCGGGCGAGAGCGTCAGCGTCTCAGCGTCGAACGTGATCGCGAACGGCGCGATCGGTGGGGTGCGGAACGCGGGCATCGTTACCTCCGGGCCGGGCGCGACGCGCCTCCTGTCATTACAAGTGAGAGCATACCTGTTATTACAGGTTGGTGTCCAGCGTCCTGCCGGGCCCACCGCATCGGTCGCGGCCGTGCGCGCTGCGCGGCATCCCCGTCAGCGCGGTGCGAGATCCACGCCCCGAGAACGGGCCAGCCGATGCGCGCCGCGCGCCTGGTCCAGGTGCGCCCGCCCGGCTTCCTCGAACTCGCGCGTCAGACGCTCGCGCCCGGGGTACACGGCGTGGCCGGCCGGCAGCACGGCGAGCTCGAGCGGGCCCGCGGACCGGGCCACCGCGTTCGCGATCGCGAACTGGCCCTGCGGCGGGACGTTCGCATCCCAGAGGGCCGCTTCCACGCGCACCGGGATCCGGTTCAGCAGCATCGCCGTGGAGGCGTCGAACAGCCGCAGCACGTCGCGGGCGGCAGGGTGGGCCTGCACGTGCCGGCGCAGGGCCTCGCCGCTGCCCAGACATCGCACGGCGAGCCGTTCGTCGTGCTGCCCGAAGCTCGGCACGATGAGCGTCGCCGCGATGTAGCGGTCGTCCCAGGGCAGCGCCAGCGCGCCGATCCCGCCGCCGAAGCTCTCGCCGACGTACGCGAGAGGCAGCGGCCCGGCGAGCGTGCACAGCGCATCGGCGGCGAGCCACAGGTCGCGCGCGCACAGCCCCAGCACGGACCGGTCGGGATCCTCGAGTCCGGCGACGACGTGGTCGTCCCGCGTCGAGGGGGCGCCCACGCCGGTGTTGAGCGCGCCGAGACCCCGCGCGACGGGGAAGATCACGGCCGCGTCGTCGGGCACCCGGGCGAAGTCGGGTGCGGCCCGCCCGCCGTAGCCGTGCCCGTGCACGACGCCGATCCGCGCCGGGCCGTCGATCGGCTCGGCGAGCCAGGCGCGCAGCCGGGTGCCGTCGGCGCCGGCGTGCTCCACGATCGACAGGCGACGGCCGTCCTGCTCGCCGACAGGGGTGCGCTCCGGCGAGGCGTCCATGCGCTGCGCCTGCGCGCGCCACGCCCGCCAGCGGTCCGCGAAGCCGTCCGGCACCGGCACCGGCTCCACGCGTCGCAGTGCGGGCAGATCGAAGCCGTAGGTGCCGTCGAGCTCCGCCTCGGGGAACCAGTCGCGATACGGGGCGGGGATCGTCATGGGCGGATCCTCCCGGTCCGAGCCAGGGCCGGCGGCCGCATGGCGGAGCCGGCGGCGCATGCGCCACGGCTCGCCGAACCGCGGGGCGGGCGCATGGCAGACTGGAGCCGCGATCGGAAGGAGCGCAGGTGCTGGTATCGGAGCGACGTGAGCGCATCCTCGCGCACGTCCGCGAGCGCGGCACTGCGACGATCCCCGAACTGGCCGGGATCCTCGGCGTGAGCCCGATGACGATCCGCCGCGACATCGACCTGCTGGCCGACGAGGGCGCCGTGCGCAAGGTGCGCGGCGGGGTCAGGGCCGCGCCGCACGCCGGATCGCTGCGTGCGTCGGCAGGAACGGTCAGCGCGGAGCGCCGGGCCGTGGCGGCGCTCGCCGCGGGTCTCGTCGAGCCGGGCATGGCCATCGGGATCTCCGGCGGGACGATCTCGCTCGCGCTCGCCGAGGCGCTCGCCGGGGTGCCCGAACTGACCGTGGTGACCAACTCCCTGCCCGTGTCGGAGCTGTTCGCCGGGCCGGAGCGCGCCGACGAGCCCTACACCCAGACCGTCGTGCTGACGGGCGGGGTCCGCACGCCGGCGCAGGCGATGGTGGGTCCCGTGGCCGTCCGCGCGCTCGAGCAGCTGCACTGCGACGTCGTGTTCCTCGACGTGCACGGCCTGGACGTGCAGGCCGGGATGACGACGATGAACCTGCTCGAGGCGGAGACGGATCGGGCTTTCATGGCCGCAGGGCGCGAGGTCGTCGTGCTCGCCGACCACGGACGCTGGGGAACCGTGGGACTCACGACCATCGCCGACCTGGACGAGATCGACCGCCTGGTGATCGACGCCCGGCTCGAGGAGAGCGCACGGGCGCAGCTCGCCGAGCACGTGGGGGAGCTGCTCATCGCAGACCTCGGCGAGGGCTGAGCGCGCGGCGGTCATCCTCGGCTGGAGCTGGAGCTGGAGCTGGAGCTGGAGCTGGAGCGCGCGTCCGGTTCGGCATGTGCACCCGAGCCGGTGCGTGCGCGTCGACGGCCCGGCTCGGATCCCCCGACCGTGCTCCGGCGCTCGATCAGCCGGAAGCCGACGGTGACGTGCCGCACGGGCAGGTCCGCACCGGGCGGAGCGGTCAGCTGACGCTCCAGTTCCGTGAACGCGGCGTTCACGAGCTGCTCGTGATCGGGGGCGACCGTGGTGAGGGCCGGGATCGCGAAGCGTGCCGCGCGGATGTCGTCGATGCCGGTCACGGCGACGTCGTCGGGCACGGTGCGCCCCGCGGCGTGCAGTGCGGCCAGCGCGCCGAGCGCCACCGAGTCGTTCGCGCAGACGATGCCGTCGAGGTCGCCGATCACGCCCAGCATCTCGGCCGTCGCCCGTTCGCCCTCCTCGGCCGAGAACGCGGCCACCTGGGCGACGGCTGCCGGATCCACGCGCACGCCGGCTGCCTGCATGCCCTCCATGTACCCGGCGTGGCGGCGATCGGCGGCGTCGGAGGGGCGCGCGTCGCGGCGACCGATGAACGCGATCCTGCGGCGGCCGAGACCGAGCAGGTGCTCCGTGGCGAGGCGGGCGGCGGCGCGGTTGTCGATCGTGACGTGCGTGAACGGGCTCGCCTGGATGTGCTCGCCGAGCAGGACCAGGGGGCCCGGGGCCGTGCGCCGGGTGAGGTCGCTGACCGTCAGCGACCGGGGGATGTGGATGAGCCCGTCGATCGGGGGCAGTCCCACGCCGTCGGCCACGGCGATCTCGCGGGCGTGGTCGCCCTCGGTCTGCACGATGAGCACGGCGAGCCCGCGCTCGTCGGCGCGGCGCACGAGCAGCGACGTCAGCTCCGCGAAGTACGGTTCCTCGAGGTCGGGCACGGCGAGCGCGACGAGCCCGGTGCGCGGGGCCCGGATCACCGGAACGGCGCGCTGCGCATCGGTCCGGTGCGGGTCGGTGGAGCGCATGACGGGCCTCCTCGCGGTCGTGCGTCGCGCCGGGAGCGATCGCCCGGCGCCCCTCACGTTAGCGCCGTCGGTCACGACTGCACCCGGAACGCGATCACGCGGGCCTCCGGCGCGCCGTTCGTGGACGTCACCACGAGCCGGGCCGCGACGAAGGGACCGGTCCCGTCGGGGATCGGGTGCACGCGGAGCCGATGCCGGTTCGCCGTCTCCTCGGCGATGACCGTCCACTCGTCGGATCCGGCCCGCCGCACCTCGACGCGGTAGTCGCGCACGAGCTGCGGCAGGATCTCGTCCGGGCTGCGGTGGTGGTGCAGCGTGTTCAGCTCGAGGTCGACGTCGTCGTCGAAGACGAGGCGCACCTCGCGCGCGGTGACCGGATCCGGCCAGTCCAGCCGCAGCCACGCAGGCTCGTCCGCGAGGGGAGCGGACGCCCACATGTTCGGGCCGCCGAACGGGCGGTTGAAGCCCGACACGGCGCGGGCGGGCGCGAGCGCCTCGCTCTCCGGCTCGGCGCGGAACACGACCGCGCGCCCGCGCAGCGGCTTCGTCGGCCACTGCACGAGCAGCTCGTCCTGGCTGATCTGCACGTTCTGGTCGTCGTTGTCGGGCCGATGCACGAGCGTGAGCACGCCCGGCGCGAGCGGGACGCCCTTCGGCGTGAGGTGGACCCGCACGGCCGGGTTCGCGCGCAGCACCACCACGGCGTTCTCGGGCGTGGCCGGGGCGAACGGCGTGTCCACCCGGATCCAGCCGGGTCCGCCTGCGGGCATCCGGACCGTCGTGGCGTGCTCGAGCCGCGCAGGGATCACGTTCTGCTTGCGCCCCGTGGAGTGCACCTCGACGGTGAGCTCGGTGTCCTCGTCCGCGGAGAGCAGCAGCTGCACCGCGTCCAGCCGCGGGTGCGCCGGCATCACGAGCCCGAGGTCGTCGAGGAGCGGATGCGCCTCGGGATCCGGCGCCTCGGCGGCGATCACGGATCGCGTCGACGACGCCGTGACCTCGGCGATGCGCGCGAGGTCGTCCGGATCCTCGTTCGCGACTCCGATGAGGCTCGCGTCGGCGCGCAGCAGCAGCTGCCGCAGCTCGCCGCGGCGGGTGGCGTGCAGCTCGCGCGGCGTGAGGGCGTGCTCCACGCACATCGCCGCGGCCGTGCCGGCGGCCTCGCCCATCGCCGCGCAGGTCGCCATCACCCGCGCGGCGCCGAACGCGATGTGCGTCGCGGACACGTTGCGCCCTGCCATGAGCAGGTTCTCGACGTTCACCGAGTACAGCGAGCGGAACGGGATCTCGAAGACGCCCTCGCTGAAGCGCTGCAGAGCCCCGGCGCCGGTGGCGTACATGCCGTCGGCGGGGTGCAGGTCGATCGACCAGCCGCCGAACGCCACGCCGTCGTCGAAGGAGGTCTGGCCGAGCACGTCGTTCTGGGTGAGCGTGTGGTCGCCGATGAAGCGCCGGTACTCGCGCTTGCCGGGCAGGTTCCCGATCCACTCCAGGGTGAGGTTGTCGGCGTCGAACTCGCCGGAGTTCTTGATGTGATCCCAGATCCCCAGGATCACCGAGCGCAGCTCGTCCCGGATCCGCTCGTTGTCGTGGACGATGTCGAGGCGCCCGCCCCACTCGATCCACCAGTAGTGCGCGCCGCTGTCGCCGGAGCGGATGATGCGCGACGACGGGATGGGGGTCGTCGTGATGTCCTTCGCGGATTCCGGGGCGACGTACTTCACCGGATGCCCGACGTCCTTCGTGTAGAAGAGCAGGGTCGATCCGAGGAACTCGCGCTCCGGCTCCTCCGGCGCCCACTCCTCGCCGAACTCGTCCCGGCCCTCCTTGCCCAGGCGGTGCCGCGCGCCCACGAGCGCGCCGACGAGACCGTCTCCGGTGCAGTCCAGGAAGATCGGCGCGGTGAAGGTCGTGCGGATCTCGGATCCGAGCGTCCAGCCGGTCACGGAGCGCACCCGCCGGGCGTCGTCGGGGCCCTCGGCGCTCGCCTCGATCACCTCCGTGTTCAGGAAGAGGTCGATGCCGGGCTCCCGGCGCACGGCGTCGAGCACCACGTCGTCCCAGTAGACGGGGTTGCCGTCGGGGTTGCGGTACTGGTTCTCCCGGTACAGCTCGCCGATGATCCCGGTCTCGCGCGCCCAGCGCTGGTTGCCGTGCGCGGTCGCGCCGCACACCCACACCCGCACCTCCGACGACGAGTTGCCGCCCAGCACGGGGCGGTTGTTGATCAGCACCACGCGGCGTCCGAGCCGGGCCGCGGCCACCGCCGCGCTGACGCCGGCGAGTCCTCCTCCGACGACGACGATGTCGGCATCGACGGTCTGCGTGCGCATGGGTTGTGCTCCTGAAGGGTCTGGTTCGCGTAGGGAGGGGGAGCGCGGGCGCCGGTGGGCGGCGCCCGCGCTCGGGGTCATGGCGCCACGGCGATGGCCTCGACCTCGTACACGCGCGCCACGTTCGTGGTCGACGCGGAGGGGGTCTGGATCACCAAGCGCACCGCGTCGGCGACGACGCCGCCGGCGTTCGCGGTGACGGTGCCGGCGGTGTTCCCCGTGAACGATCCGATCTGGGTCCAGCCCGCCGCGGTGCGCACCTCGACGGCGAAGTCCCTGAGCACGGACAGTGCGGGGTCGCCCACGGAGTAGCCGCTGCGCACCCGTACGAGCTCGAGGGGCTGCGCCTGCGCCCAGGTGACCGTGAAGGTCGGGTGCGCGTCGCCGGTCGCGGAGATCCACCGGCTCGCGTCGGTGCAGACGCCGTCGATCGCGCGCTCCGGGCCGGTGTCGGTGCGCAGCTGGGAGGACGCCGTCGCCGTGCCGGTGCGGGCGAGATTCACGCCGCCCGAGTCGCCGCGGATCCCGGCCACGACGTCCGCCACGGTCGCGGACGACGACGGGGTGCCGGTGCGCGGCACGCGAGCGTAGGTCAGCGTGCCCTTCTCCGGCGCGGAGAGGTAAAGCACGTCGCTGCCGTCGGCGGCGGTGGCGGCACGCAGGCGCTGCTGGCCGGACACCGGGGCGCCGATCGCCGTCGCCGACCATGCCGACCCCGTCGAGGACAGCATCACGACCTGGCTGCGGGCCGTGCCGCAGTCCGGCATCGACAGGACGGCGTAGACGCGGGTCTCGGAGCCGGAGTGGGTGGCGTCCACGGCGGCAATGGTGTCGATCCCGCCCCCGAGGGCGTGGGTGTCGATCAGCGTCTGGTCCGTCCAGCCCGCGCCGCTCCACGTCGCCCAGTGCACGTCGAACGCCGTGGAGCCCTGCTGCGCGTAGCGATACGAGACGCCGACGAGCTGTCCGTCGGCGATGGCCATCTTCGCCGTCTGCACCGCGGGCGCATCCGGAGAGACGGTGTTCACCGTCTCTCCGGGCGCGAACGTCCGCCACACCGTCGCGCCCGGATCCGTCGGCCGCACGGGCGCGGTGAGCGCCGTGCCGGCGACGTCGCGGAAGACCTTGGTCGCCGGGTCGTAGACGACGTACGAGCCGAGGTGGCGGTACGGTCCGGCCGGCCAGGGCCCCCACTCCCAGAGGATGTGCACGCGGCCGCTGCCGTCGACGGTGAGGTCGTCGGCGTAGAACGAGTAGCCCACGGCGGACGCGATCATGGTCTCCCTGGTCCACGTGCCGGTGGCGAGCGAGTAGTGGTACAGCACGCCGTCGCGGCGCCCCTGCGGGTCGGCTCCGACGCGCACCATGAGCCAGGCGTCGCCGTTCGCGCCGGGCGCGGTGACCGGATAGGAGATCGCGGCGCCCTGGTCGGGCATCTCGGCGCTCACGTCGACGAGCGAGGTCACGTCGCCCGCGACCGTCGAGCGGAAGTAGTGCCATGGTTCGTGATGCATCGAGACGAACGCGTGGATCCGGCCAGAACCGTCCACGACGATCGAAGGCTGATTGTGCCCGTTGTCGTCGAGGAAGTCCGCGCAGGCGCCCGCGGTCGTGCGCAGGCATCCGGTCGTCCAGGTGCCGTCGGCGGCGCGGGCCGCCAGATGCACCTGGTGCCGGCCGGTCGTGGCCGTGACGTTGTACGCGAAGTACGTGGTGTCGCCGACCACGGCGAGCGGGTTCCACCAGCCGGACTGGTTCGAGGCGTCGACGGTGACGGGCACGGTCTCCAGGGACGGGGAGGACGGATCGGCGACCGCCGCGGGAGCGGCGAGCACGGAGAGTGCCACGACGGCAGCGGCCGCGATGCCGCCCCAGGTGCGCAGAGTCATCGCGAGCCTCAGCCGATCAGCTTCTGGGCCGCCTCGCCCGCCTGCGCCATCGCGTCCTTCGGGCTCTGCTGGCCGATCAGCACCGCCTGCACCCGCTCGGCGACGACCGTCTCGACCTGCGCGTACTGCGCGTACACCCAGAACGGGTTGGTGGTGGCCGTCTTCGTGATCCGGTCGGCGAACTGCTTGCCGAACGTGTCGGCGGTCACGGTGGGCGAGGACTGCGCCTCCTTCGTGACCGGCGGCAGGCCCCGCATCTTGTAGTCGCCGAGCACGGCGTCGAGGTCGCTCGTCGACCACTGGCCGAAGTCGGCCGCGGTGCGGGTGCCCTTGTCGTCGCCGACGATCACGACCGCTCCGCCCCAGACGAGGGCGCGCGGCGTGTCGCCCTTCTTCAGCACCGGACGCGACTGCGCGACCAGCTTGCTCGCCAGGTCCTTGTCCGGGGAGTCCTTGGTGACGGCCGCGCGCCCGACCGGGGCGTCGTCGTAGATCGCGGTGCGGCCCTGGGCGAACAGCGAGCGGGCGTCGAAGCGGTCGACGTCCGCCGCGATGAGGCCCTGGTCGTACAGCGCCTTGTACCAGGTCACGGCTTCGACGCTCTCATCGTCGCCGATCGTGACCTTGCCGTCCTTGACGAGGGGGCTGCCGAAGGTCTGCATCCAGATCAGGATGTCCTTGAGCTGCGCCGCCTTGGTCGAGGCCGCATAGGGGATCAGCCCGTTGCCGAGCGCCTTGAGCTTCTTCAGCGCCGCCTCGTAGTCGTCGACGGTGACGGGGAACTCGTCGACGCCCGCCTTGGCGAGCAGCTCGGAGTTCGTGACCAGGCCGATCGCGCCGATCGTCCACGGGAACCCGTACTGCACGCCGTCGAACTGCGCCGCCTTGAGGGCGGCCTCGGTGTAGCCGCGCCCCTTCGTCAGACCGGACACGTCCTGCAGCTTGCCGAGGGCGGCGAGCGAGGCGAGCCATGCCACGTCCACATGGGCGGCGCCGGTGAACTGCCCGCCGCGCACCTGCAGCATGAGCTGCTTGAAGTACTCGTTGTAGGGGAACGAGACCTCGGTGATGGAGACCTTGTGCGTGGCCTTGTAGCCGTCCAGCAGGGCCTTGATCGCCGGCGCGGCGGCCTCTTCCGTGAGCGACCAGCTTGCGAAGGAGAAGTCGGCGGGGGTGAAGGATCCGGCGGCGAGGCCCGACGGGGCCGCGCTCGGGCCGGCCGCGGCGCCGCCGCTCGGCATGCAGCCGGCGAGTGCGATGCCGGCTGCGCCGAGCCCGGCGAGGGAGAGCAGCTGGCGGCGTGAGATCGGGGTGGAGGACATGCGTTTCTCTCTTCTTCGAGGGGGCGGGTCGGCCAGCCCTTGACGGCGCCGGCGGTGAGGCCGCCGACGAGGTACCGCTGCAGGGCGATGAAGGCGATGGCGACCGGGAGGGACACCACCAGGGAGGCGGCCATCAGCTCGGGCCAGGCGGTGGCGGCCTCTCCGATGAACGTGTTCACGAGCCCCGGCGGCAGGGTCTGCTTGTCGGGACCGGCGAGGGTGAGGGCGAAGATGAAGTCGTTCCAGCCGCGGACGAACGCGAACAGCCCTGCGGCGACGAGCCCGGGCGCGGCCAGGGGCATCACGACGGAATGGATGATCCGCAGACGCGAGGCGCCGTCCATCCGTGCGGCCTCGATGAGCTCGTCCGGGATGGTGTCGAAGAAGCCCTTGAGCATCCACACGCACAGCGGCAGCGTGAAGGTGGTGAACGACAGCACGAGCGCCGTGTACGTGTTCAGCAGGCCGTACGCGGAGAACACGGCGTACAGGGTGATCAGCAGCAGGGCCTGAGGGAACATCTGCGACGCCAGCACGAAGTACATCAGGCTGCGCCGGCCGCGGTAGCGGAACTTCGAGAAGGCGTAGCCCATGTACGCGGACACGATCACCGAGAGCACCGCGGTGATCACCGACACCACGACGCTGTTGCGCAGGTAGCCGAACAGCGCGGGGTTCGCGGCGAGGGCGGCGTAGGCGTCGAACGTGATCTCGGCCGGGAACGGCTTCGGCGGATAGGAGAACACCTGACCGCGAGGCGTGAGCGACGTCGCGAGCAGCCAGTACACCGGCAGCAGGGCGAACCCGCCGAAGACGACGATCGCGATCCAGGCGCTGACCGTGACGGCGCGGCGGTCGCTGCGGCCGCGGCGACGGCGGGGCGCGGGGGCGGTGGGCGCGGCGGCAGGAGCGTGCTGCTCGAGGACGGCGGTCATCGCTTCTCCCCTCTCTCCGAGAAGCGGACGTAGACGACGACGAGGCCGAGGAGCAGGATCATCCAGAGCAGGCCGATGGCGCCCGCGTGCCCGAGGTCGAATCCCGTGAAGGCGGTCTCGTAGACGGCGGTGGCGAAGGTCTGGGTGGCGCCGGCGGGGCCGCCGCCGGTGAGCACATAGATGATGTCGAAGTGCTGGAAGTTCCAGATGAACTCCAGGAGCAGGACGAGGCCGATGATGCCCCGCATCTGCGGCACGGTGATGGCGAAGAAGCGGCGGATCGTGCCGGCGCCGTCGATCTCGGCCGCCTCGTGCAGCTCGTGCGGCACGGTCTGCAGGCCGGCCAGCAGCATGACCATCATCCAGGGGAACGACTGCCACGTCTTCGCGACGATGACCGCGATCATGGCGGTCGCGGGATGCGCGAGCCACGCCTGCGGCTTGTCGATGAGCCCGACGCCCTCGAGCAGCGCGTTCATCACGCCGTAGTTGGCGTTGAAGATCCACATCCAGAGGAAGGACACGACGACGCCCGGGATGAGCCACGGGATGAGCATGACGCCGCGCAGCACCTTGGTGCCGCGGATCTTCGTGCTGAGGGCCAGGGCCAGGCCGAATCCGATCACGAACGGCGCGAGCGTCGTGCCCATGGTGAACACGAGCGTCTGCCCGAGCAGGCGCAGGAAGTCTCCCTGCAGCACGTCGACGATGTTCTGCAGTCCGACGAACTCACGGCCCGGCGTGACGAGGCTCTGCTTGAAGAACGCGGTCACCAGGGCCGTGATCAGCGGATAGACCACGACGGCGAGAAGCAGCGCGAGGCCGGGAACCGTGAGCAGGAACGCGAACATCCCATCGCTGAGGCGACGAGGCTTTGTACGTGATGCAGAGTGTGAAGAAATGGTTGCTTCTGTCATCGAGGACATCCTTGGCCGGGAGAGGGATGAGCGGCGGGTCGGGTGCCGCTGCTCGGTTTCCTCAGTATTTCCGGCAGTGCTTGTTCACGTCAACATGGAATGGTCACGATAAGGTAACGAGCAAATGTGGTAACTCGACTGTGAAGTCTGTGATCTTCTGTTGCGATGCGTCTCGCAGGCAGACGATCTCACGCCTGGTGCGACCAGTCGGCTCAGATCGATGCTTGATCGTCGATTATCGATTGCGCTAAGGTCCTGAACGTCGCGAAGATGCCACGACCGGCCGGCCGGATCCTGGCGCGGAGCGACGGCAGTCCCTTCCAGACCGGTACCGCCCCCCAGACATCGGAGACGCGATGAAGCGTGCACTGACCACCCTCGCCCTCGCCGCCCTGCTCGGCACCGCCCTCGTCACCGGCGGCACGGCCGCCGCGGCCGCCGCCGCAGACGGCGCCCTGTACATCGCGCCGGGCGGGGACGACACCGCCAGCGGTGCGATCGACGCCCCGCTCGCGACCCTCGAGGGCGCGCGCGACCGGATCCGCACGCTCAAGGCGTCCGGCTCCCTGCCCGGCGGAGGCACCACCGTCTACCTCCGCCAGGGCACGTATCAGCGCGACGCGTCGTTCCAGCTCGACGCGCAGGACTCCGGCACCGCGGATGCCCCGATCACCTATCGCTCCTATCCGGGCGAGCGCGCGACGCTCAGCGGCGGCAGGACGCTGCCCCGGGACGCCTTCACCGGCGTGACGGATGCGGCCGTGCGCGACCGCATCGTCGAGGCGTCGGCGCGCGACAAGGTGCAGCAGATCGACCTGCGCGCCCTGGGCATCACCGACTACGGACAGCTCAGCCGGCACGGCTACTGGAAGGCGAACGACGTCAGCACCACCCCGCCGATGGAGCTCTACATCGAGGGACAGGGGATGACGCTCGCGCGCTGGCCGAACGCGGACGCCGTCAAGCCCACGGTGCAGATGGGCGACATCGTCGACCCCGGCCCCACCAGGAAGGACGCCGACCTGCAGGATCGCGGCGGAACCTTCACCTACGGCTACGACCGGCCGAAGTACTGGACCCAGGCCACGGACGTGTGGCTGGACGGGATCTTCGGCTACAGCTGGGAGTGGTCGTACAACAAGATCCAGGCGATCGACACCGAGAAGAAGACGATCACGCTCCGCTACGGGGAGATGAGCGGACTGCTGAAGAGCTGGTTCCCCGACTTCCACTTCGCGCAGAACCTGCTCGAGGAGCTGGACGCGCCCGGCGAGTACTACATCGACCGGGACAGGGGCGTGCTCTACCTCATGCCCAACGCGGCCTTCGCCGCCGGTCGCGGAGACATCACGGTCACCACGCTGAAGGATCCGATGCTGCGCACCGACGGCGCCTCGTACGTGACCTTCGACGACCTCGTCCTCGAGTACGGGCGCGCCACGGCCGCCGTGATCCTCGGCGGGTCGCACGTGACCGTGTCGCACAGCGACATCCGCAACTTCTCCGACGGCGGCGTGCTCATCAACTCGCCCGGCCGATACACCTACGACGGCATCCCGGTGAACCGCGGCGGCGTCGACCACGCGGTGACCGACAGCCGGCTCACGCACATCGGCGGCATCGGCGTGGTGCTGCAGGGCGGCGACAAGACGACGCTCGCGCCCGGCCGCAACCGCGTGGAGAACTCCGAGATCGCCGACTTCGCGTACTACCACAAGGCCTACAACCCGGGTGTGATGTTCGACGGCGTCGGGAACATCGCGAAGAACAACAAGATCCACGACGCGCCGCACCCGGGCATCATCGTGTACGGCAACGACCACCTGTTCGAGCGCAACGAGGTCTACGACGTCTGCAAGCAGTTCCACGACCTCGGGGCGATCTACATGAACTCGGGCAAGACGCCCCAGCAGCGCGGCCACGTCTTCCGGGAGAACTACTTCCACGACATCGGCGTCGGCATGGCCGGCGTGGAGGGCATCTACGCCGACAACTTCACCTGGGATCTGGAGATCACGAAGAACATCTTCGTGAACATGGGCAACTCGGGGATCAAGAGCGGCTCCGCCGACTACATCGAGGCGCGCAACAACATCTTCATCGACAACCTCGTGCCCTACGACAACTACGAGCAGTGGATGGGCGACCAGGAGGGCAACGTGGTCGACCGAGACTACATGCCCGCGTGGAAGCAGGTCTTCGCCGACAACAACGACTTCGTCGGCACCCCGTATCTGGAGAAGTATCCGGAGCTCGCGCACTTCTTCGAGGACAACCACTACTACCCCGACCACAGCACGTTCGCGCACAACGTGGTGTGGAACCCGCACCGCACACCCTCGGGACTGAACGCCCAGGGCGCCAAGGACGGCAAGAACCTGCTGAACTACGACACCAACATGGTCGCCACCTCCGATCCCGGCTTCGTCGACGCCGCGCACGGCGACTACCGGCTCAAGCCGGACGCGGCGGTGTTCACGCAGATCCCGGGGTTCCAGGACATCGCCTTCGACAAGATCGGGCTGCAGGGGAGGGTCGGGCAGTCCCAGTCCCCGGAGCGGGTCGCGCTCGAGGCGATCGCATTCCAGACCGACGCGGTGCGCGTCGACGTCGGGCACGACGTGCGCGCGGCGGCCGTGCCGCTGCCCTGGAACGCCGCCGACGCCGCGGTGACCTACGCCTCCGCCGACACCACGATCGCGACCGTGCGCGCCGACGGCACGATCACCGGGGCCGCTCCGGGGACCACGACCGTCACGGCGACGTCCGTCGCGAACCCCTCGCTCACGGCGACCATCGCGGTGACCGTGGATGAGGGCGACGGCGTGCTGCACTTCACCGACTTCGAATCGGGCGCGAACGGCTGGCCGACCGACCCGAACCGCAAGATCGTCGACGACGGCACGGGCGATCACGTCTACCGGATCGTGAAGGGCGCCAATGCGCAGCTGCCGAGGGACTTCACCTCCTTCGTCCTCGACGTCGACGTGACCACGCCCGCCGGAGCCGCACCGGCCGGATCCGGCTTCGTGATCTACGACCGCAACGGCAAGGGCGGCGGATACATCCGGTACCGCAACGCCGCCGCGGGCCCGACCTGGACGATCTTCGACGACGCCTGGAAGGTCGTCGCCGAGAACGTGCTCCCCGCCGATCAGGCGCTGCCCGACGGGAAGACCTCGCACGTGCGGGTGGCGGTCCAGGACGGCAGGATCCGCATCTCGGTCGGCGGCGCGCTCGTGATCGACGGCGCGGACCCCGCCCCCGGTGCCGCCGGACGGGTCGGGTTCTACGTGGAGGGGTACCCGTCGCTCGACTTCGACGACATCGGCTTCTCGATCTCCGCGGTGCCGGTGACGGGGCTGACCGTCGACGTCGCCTCCGCCGCGATGAACGTCGGGGAGCGCCGCACGGTGACCGCCAAGATCGCTCCGGAGGACGCGAGCGACCTGCGCGTGGCCTGGAGCAGCGCCGACCCGTCGATCGCGACGGTCGACGCGGCCGGCCGCATCACCGCGGTCGGGCCGGGCTCGACGACGATCACGGCCGCCTCGGTCGCGGAGCCCAGCGCCACGGCCTCGGTCGCGGTGACGGTCGTGGACGCGGTCTATCCGACGACCCGGCTGGACGCGCAGCTCAAGGACGCGGCGAACTGGAGCGCCTCCAGCGTCATCTCGGTGACCGACGCCGGCGTCTCGATCACCGGCCAGGGCGTGCACGGCTACAAGGCGGAGCGCTTCGGCGACACGCTCCTGCAGTTCGACGCCGACTTCGGCGCCTTCGACGGCGGCTGGTACGGGTTCCAGGTGCGATCGGACCAGACCGGGATCCCGGCGTGGCAGAACTCGAACACGGGCTACCTGTTCCTCATCAAGCAGGACACCTTCGAGTTCCAGAGCTGGACGCCCGGCCAGACGATGCTCGACGTGATCCCGAACACCGTCATCGCGCCGAACAGCACGCACCGGATTGAGGTCGGCGCCCTCAAGGAGGACGCGGGCACCCGCCTGGTGCTGCGGGTCGACGGCAAGACCGTGTGGAACACGCTCGACGCCCGCCAGAACCTACGCATCGGAGCGGACGGCTACTTCAACCTCTATCACTACGCCAAGACGAACACCCTCACCGTGCGGCCCACGCCGGTCATCACAGGCATCTGCTGGGCGGCCGAGGCGGATCCGAAGACCCGCTACGCGGTCGGCGATCCGCTCGACGTCACCGGCATGGTGCTGGGCGTGCGCTGGAGCGACGGCAGCCTCACGACCGCGCAGGTCGCGGAGGATATGGTGAGCGGATTCGACAGCAGCAGGGTCCACCCGCGCCAGACGCTCACGATCGCCTACGAGGGGCAGTCGACCACGCTGGACATCTCGGTGCGGCCCAAGGTCAAGCAGGACGAAGCGGAGGTGCCCCGATGCGGGTGACGTTCATCGGAGACTCGATCACGGACGCGGGCCGGGACAGGACGGATCCGGGCTCCTTCGGCGACGGCTACGTGTCGCTGCTGGCGCCGGGGCTGACGGCGGGCGGCGCGATCGTGCGCAACCTCGGCATCGCCGGTGACCGCGTGGCCGATCTCGCCGCCCGGTGGGATGACGAGCTCATGCCGACCGCTCCGGAGCTGCTGACCGTGTACGTCGGGATCAACGAGGTCTGGCGGCGCTTCGACAGCGGCGACCCCACGCCCACGGCGGTGTTCGAGGAGACGTACCGCTGGCTGCTCCGACGAGCCGCAGAGGTGCACGCCCCGAAGCTCATCCTCATGGAGCCCTACCTGCTCCCGGTGCGGGCCGAGCAGGAGGGCTGGCTCGACGAGCTCGCGGAGAAGCGGGCGGCCGTCGCGCGACTCGCCGCGGAGTTCGGCGCGGCGCACGTGCCGCTGCACGACGTGCTCACCGCGGCGGCTGACGGGCGCGACCCGGCCGAGCTCGCACCCGACGGGGTGCATCCGACACCGGCAGGATCCCGTCTCATCGCGGACGCTTGGACGGCCGCGTCGGGCATTAGCGATAGTCGATAATGGATCTAGAATGAGCAGCATGACGGATGCGCTGGCCTCGACGACCCTGCAGCGGGGGCTGCTGTCGGATCAGATCTACTCGATGATCAAGGGGATGATCAAGGACTCCACCCTGGCCCCGGGGGAGCAGCTCGTGGAGTCGCAGCTGGCGCGCCAGCTGCAGGTGAGCCAGGCACCCGTGCGCGACGCGCTGAAGCGGCTCACGCACGAGGGGCTGGTGTCGCAGGTGCGGCACCTCGGCAGCTTCGTCGCGAGCTACTCCCCGGAGGAGGCGGCGCAGGCAAAGGTCGCCCGGGTCGAGCTGGAGGCGCTCGCGGGCCGGCTGGCCTGCGGGGCGCTGGACGAGGAGCGGCGCGGCACGCTCGCCGCCCTCATCGCCGAGATGCACGAAGCCGCCGAGGTCGCCGACCTCTCGCGCTTCCGCGAGCTGGACTTCGTGTTCCACCGCACCGTGATCGAGGCCAGCGGCAACGTGTACCTGCCGCGCATGTGGGATCTGCTGGAGCCGAGCCTGCGCGTCATGCACGTGCTCGGCGACCCGGCCTTCACCGGCGACTGGCACGAGGTCGCCGACTGGCACAAGGGCCTGCTCGACGTGCTCGACGGCGGCGACGCCGAGGCGGCCTCCGCGCTGTTCCGCGCGCACGCAGCCGGCACCCTGCTGAACGACTGACCCCCGCCGCCTCGGCGGTCCTGCGCCCCGCCGGGGCGCGCCGTCGGGGCGTTCGGCTGCTGGCGCGGGAGCGTCAGAGTCGGTACAGCCGGGCGGCCGTGCCGGACCAGAGCGCCGCGGCACCGGCGGAGGAGAGCGGCGGCAGGGCGTCCGCGATGCGTTCCGCGATCTCGGCGTAGGGCGTGTGCCGCGCCGAGATCGGCCAGTCGCTGCCGTGCAGGAGACGGTCCGGGCCGAACGCGTCGAGGGCAGCGTCGAGGAGGCGCCCGAGCTCCGCCGGACCGCGTCCGGGGTGGACGAGCCCTGACGTCTTGGCGTGCGCGTTCGGCTCCGCCGCGACGGCGGCGAGGTCGCGGAACCACGCCGCGTCCGGATCCGCCGTCCCGAGCCCCAGATGGCACACGACGAACGTCGTGGCCGGGTGGCGGTGCGCCAGCGCGGCCGCACCCGGCAGCTGCTCCGGACGCAGCAGGAGCTCCAGCACGAGGCCGGCCTCCCCGACCGCCGCAGCGAGGGCGTCGAGCCCGGCGACATCGGACAGGTCCGCCGCGAACTGCGGCACGGCCGCGCGGAGGCCGGCGACGGCGGGCGCGCCGGGGTGCGTCGCGGACGCGAGCATTGCGGCCGTGCGCCCGAGCGGCAGGCCCGGCGCCTGCTCGTACTGCAGCACCGCGCGGCGCACGAGCGGATGCGCGACGGCGATCCCGGTTAGCCACTCGGCCTCGGCCACGGAGTCGGCGGCCTGCACGGCGACCGCGGCCGAGACGCCCGATGCGCTCAGCAGCGCACCGAGGGTCCCCGGCAGGGCGTGGCGGGGGAGGCCCAGGTCCTCGCGGAACCAGGGCAGCGGGACGACGTCGACGTCCCAGAGGTGCACGTGCGCGTCGATGATCCGCATCAGGCCGCGGCGGTCCCGTCCTGGCCGAGCCGGTCGAGCTCCGGCCACAGCGCCTCGGGGATCGCGACGTCGCGCCCGTGGACGAAGGCCGCCACCTCCGCGGGGGTGCGCGCCCCGATGACGACGCCTTCCGCGCCCCGGCGCAGCGGGAACCGGGCGGCCGCGTCGGCCAGTTCGACGCCGTGGGCGCGGCACGCCTCCTGCAGGGCCAGGGCCCGGGCGACGAGCGCGGGCGGCGCGGGCTTGTATTCGTAGTACGGCGCGGTCTGCGGTGCGACGAGGATCCCGGTGTTGTACACGCCGGCGGCGATGATGCCGACCTCGCGCGCGGCGGCGAGGGGCATGAGCTCGTCCTCCGCGGTGCGGTCCAGCAGCGTGAGCCGGCCCGCCTCCATGATCACGTCGACCGGCGCCTCCGCGGTGAAGCGGATCAGCGGCGGGAGCTTGCCCATGCCGACCCCGATGGCGCGCACCACGCCCTGATCGCGCAGCTCGACGAGTGCGGCCATCGCCCCGGCGAGGCCCGCGTCGACGTCGAGCGGGTCGTGCAGGTGCAGCAGATCGATCCGGTCGGTGCCCAGGCGCGTCAGGCTCGCCTCGAGGCTGCGGAGCACCCCGTCGCGGCTCAGGTCGGCGATCGTGTCATGACCGCTCGCCGACCCGGGGACCGGATCCCCGGACGCGTCGACGATCCGGCGGCCCACCTTGGTGGCCAGCACGTAGTCGTCGCGCGGCACGCCCTGAAGCGCGAGCCCGAGCCGGCGCTCGCTCTCGCCGGCGCCGTAGTGCGGGGCCGTGTCGAAGTAGCGGACCCCGGCGTCGAGCGCCGCGCGCACGGTCGCCACCGCGTCGTCGTCGGCGACCGGCGTGTAGAGGTTGCCGATCGGCGCGCAGCCGAGGCCCAGGTCGTCCCGCAGCGGGACGCCGCCGACCGGGGCGGGATTCAGCGGACGGAGCTCTGCACGGAACGCCATGCCTCGTACTCCTCGCGGGTGTCGGGGGTGAGCGGGTAGTAGTCGCTCAGCCGGGCGCCGTCGTCGAGGCGCGCGCGGCTGAACACCTCCCACTCCTCATGATCGCGCGCGGAGTCGATCACCTGGGGAGCCATCGCCTGCGGCACCACGACCGGGCCATCGTCGTCGGCCACGACCAGGTCGCCCGGCATGCAGAGCGCGCCGCCGACGGCCACGGGCACGTCGTACGCCCAGGGCACGAGCTCCGACTGCGACGCGTAGTGCGGCGTCGTGCCGGTGGACCACACCGGGATCCCCAGCTCGCGGATGCGGCGGGCGTCGCGGATGCGGCCGTCCACGACGATCCCGGCACCGCCCTTGCGCGCGAAGTAGCGCGCGAGGATGTCGCCGATGCAGCCGGAGAAGCGGCTGCCGTACGCCTGGATCACGAGCACGTCGCCCGGCTGCACGGCCTCCAGCACGTGCCAGAGCGCGGTGTGCCGCTCCGCGTACTCCTGCCCCTGCCCGGACGCCATGTCCTCGCGCTGCGGCATGAACTGCAGGGTCAGGGCGGATCCGACCACGCGGCTGCCCGCCGTGAGCGGCTCGGGTCCGTCGATGTAGCTGCGACGGATCCCGAGACCGTGCAGCTTGGCGCACGCGGTGGCGGAGGAGATGCCTTCGAAGTCGTCGAGCAGCTCACGACCGGGACGGGCGTACGCCGCCCCGCGGACGGGCAGGGCGAAGTCGGGGCGGATCAGGTCGGTGCTCATGCGGCTCCTCCGGAGGGGTGCAGGCGGGGCGTTCCGGCCCCGCGGGCGATGGTCAGGTCGAGGTCGGCGCCGTGCGCCGGGGGCAGCTCGATGACGACGTCGTCGTCGCAGCCCCAGGTGATGGTGCGCGGGGGGTTCTCGGGGGCGCGGTACGAGCCGGACGGGCCGGGGAAGCTTCCCGGGGTCTCGGCGGTCGCGGACACCCGCACGATGCGGTCGGCGCCGAAGCGGCCGCCGCGGATCCGCACCGTGCGGGTGTGCACGACGGACGTGTTGACCAGGCGCAGGCCGATCCCGGAGCCGTGGATGGTGTGCACGAGCGCGGCCACGTCGCGCGGGAGGCCGGGGCGGCCGCGCTGGACGTCCTCGTAGCGCAGCGCCGTGAACGGCAGGCCGCCGTTGTAGAGCATCTGCGGGGCGCCGCCGACGAGCTGCGTGAGCACCTCGGTCACCACGGGGTTCACGCGCTGCCAGAAGTGCAGGTGGGCGGCGTCGGGGTCCGCGTCGTCGCCGAGCATCATCGCCACACGCCGCGACACCTGGCCGAGCGCCATCTCGAGCGCCCGCTCCGGATACTCCGGCAGCTCGCCGCTGAGGTACGCGATCCATCCGGCCTCGTGGCCGGCCTCCTCCTTGTCGCGGAACGGCGCCACGAGGTCGGTGCCCGGGGGCAGGCCCGCGATGGCCCGGTCGAGCATCACGCGGTCGTCCTGGCTGCGGCTCCACCACCACAGCCACACCGGCACGTCGAGCTGCAGCGGGCCGAAGTCGAACCAGCCGTCGATGCCGTGGCGGTACGGCACCAGCACGCCGGGGGTCGCCGCGGCGGCTCCGAGACGGGCGCGCCAGCCCCCGCGCAGGCTGTAGGTGGAGTCCTCGACGGATCCGATCTGCGCGTGCGCCAGCACGGTGTCGAGCGCGGGGCGCACCAGGTCGAGGGCGTCGTCGCGACCGGTGACGAGGGAGTGGTTGATCGCGCCGATCAGGGCGCTCATGGCGACGGAGTGGAAGCCGTGCGGCCAGGCCCATCCGTAGTGGCCGCCCCACCAGCGGCCGTCCTGCAGGGCGCCGACCGTGCCGTCCGGCCCGACGTTGTCGGGCACGAGGCCGCCGTTCGCGCGGGCGCGGGCGAGCCACCCCTCGACGTAGCGGCGGATCCACGCGGCGGACTCCTCGTCGCCGTCGTCGAGCCAGCGCAGCGCGGGCAGCGAGGTCGCGGCGAGGTTCACCGGCACGTCGCCCGCCGCGCGGCGCTGCATCTCGTCCGCCATGCGCTGCGCCTTCTCCGGGTCCGCGAGGTCCTCCCACACGGCGATCCCGTCGAGGCCGTGGATGGGCAGCCCGTAGGGGCGCATCTCGGCGCGGTCGGCGGAGTAGGGGCGCACCCGGCCGGCGAGCGGGGTGCCCTCCGGCTGCGGATCCTCGAGGCCCTCCCTAGCGCCCAGCGCGCCGTTGTGCGGGGCGCGGATGATGTTGCGCTCGGCGTCGTAGTTGCCGTGCGCGGGGTCGGTGAACAGCGCGGCGAACCGGCGCGCGCGCTCGGCGAACGCGGCGTCGCCGGGGTCTGCGGCCCTGATCCCGGCGAACAGCAGCACCGACTCGCCCTGATGGAACCAGTCGTAGCCGTTCTCGTACTCGTCGGTGAGCATGCCGGCCTCGGCGAGCTGGGCGGTCACGCCCTCCCAGCAGCGCTTGGCGTCGGCGAGCGCCGCGTCGTCGCCGCCGAGCGCGTAGAACGCCGGCCAGTTGAAGAACGGCTCGTAGAGGTCGTCCACGCCGTCGCGGTCCTCGAACTCCGCGACGCCGCGGAGCCGGCCGTCGGGCAGCGTGTACCGCTCGGCGAACAGGCGCCTGGCCTCCTCGACCTCGTCGAACAGGCGGCGCTGCAGCACGGCCCAGGCGGGGATGGCGCGCAGCGGCGTGGTGATGGGATCCGTCATCGTCAGCCCTTCGTGGCTCCGGCGGCGAGCCCGCCGATGATGTGCTTCTGCATGAGGACGAAGAAGATCAGGGCGGGAGCGATGGCGAGCAGCAGCGTGGGGAACACCTGCGTGTAGTCCGTGGAGAACTCGCCGACCGCCGCGTACACGCCGGTCGTCACCGTGTAGATGCCCGAGCTCGGTCCGAGGATGATCTGCGGGCTCACGAAGTCGTTCCACACGCCGATCGAGTTCAGCACCACGACGGTGGCGACGACGGGGCGCATGATCGGGAAGATGCAGGTCCAGAACGCGCGGATCCGGCCGGCGCCGTCGAGCGCCGCGGCCTCGTCGATGTCGCGCGGCACCGAACGCAGATAGGCGGAGAACAGGAAGATCGTCACCGGGAGGGTGGCCGCCGTCTCGAACAGGATGAATCCGGGGATGGTGTTGATGAGCCCGAGCACGCGCAGCACGAACACCACGGGGATGAGGGTGACCTGCCCGGGGATGAACAGACCGGAGACGAACAGCAGCAGCAGGCCCATGTGCCACTTCGAGCGGCCGCGGGCGATCACATAGGCGACCGGGGCCGACAGCAGGATGCAGCACACGTTGACGAGCACGACGAACAGCAGGGTCACGCCGTACGCGGCGATCACGTTGAACTTGCTGCTCGTGATGGCGGCCCAGAGGAACTCCGGCGTGAAGCTCTGCGGCGTGATCAGCAGCGGGTTCTCGATGATCTCCTTCTGCGGCTTGAACGCGTTGATCACCATCGTGTACAGCGGCACGACCATGACGACCGCGACCGCGGTCAGCACGATCCAGCGGGCGAGCCGGGCGACGAGCGGCGCCCTGGTGCGGCCGCCGGAGCGACGGGATCCGGTCCGCTGCCGAGAGCCCTGCGGGCGCACGGCGGGGTTGAGGCTGGTGGCGGTGCTCATCAGTCGTCCACGACCTTCTGCTCAGCACGGCGGCGCACGAGGGTGACCGCCAGGCCCACCGCCGCCGTGACGATGAGCAGGATGACGGACTGCGCCGCGCCCATGCCCAGGGCCGAGCGCGCGAACGAGTCCTTGAGGATCTGGTACACGATCGTCTGCGTGGATCCTGCCGGCCCGCCGTCGGTGAGGGCCAGCACGACGTCGTACGCCTTGAGCAGGCCGACGAGCGTCAGCACCAGGTTGACCGTGAACACCGGCGCGATGAGTGGGAACGTGATGCTGCGGAACTGCTCGCCGCGCCCCGCGCCGTCGACCGTCGCGGCCTCGTAATACTCCGCCGGCACCGACTTGATGCCGGCGAGGAACAGGATCATGTTGAAGCCGAAGTGCGACCACACGATCGTGAGGATGACGCTCGTCTTGGCGAAGGCGGGGTCCGTGAGGAACGGCAGCGGGCCGAGGCCGATCGCCCCGAGGACGCCGTTGACCGCGCCCTGCGGAGCGAGCATCGCCGACCACAGGAAGCCGATGATCAGGCCGCTGATCACGTAGGGATAGAAGAACACGGTGCGCAGGAGCGCGTTCGCGCGACCGGATCCCGAGATCAGCGCGGCGATCGCGAGCCCGACGCCGTTGCACAGGATCGTTCCGGTGATCGCGATCACCCCGGTGAACAGCGCCGCCTGCGCCGAGCGCGGATTGCGGAACGCGTGGACGTAGTTCTCCCAGCCGATGAAGGTGAAGCGCAGGCTGTAGCCGTTCCAGTTGGTGAAGCTCAGCACGCAGGCCAGGATCATCGGGATCACGAACATGGCGATGAACACGGCCACCGCCGGGGCGCTCATGAGGAACCCGGGCAGGGCGCGCTGCAGACGGCGTGCCGTGTTCACCCGCCGGTGCGCCGGGGCGGTCGCAGGGGTGCGTGCAGCGCTGCTCATGGGCTCCTCCTCGGGTGCGGTGGCCCGGGGGCGGGCAGCCGTGGCCGTCCCGCCCCCGGATGAACGTGTCATCGTCACGATCTCATCGCTTCCCGGCGTCAGTTCGCGTTGGCGGCGAACCAGTCGTCCATGCTCTTGAGCACGTCGGCCGCGGGCGCACCGCCCAGCAGCGCCTGGGTCTGCGTGTTGATCTCACCGGAGTAGCCGGTCGGCATGGTGCGCTCGCCGTAGCCGCCGCCCGTGGGGGTGTACGACGACGCCTTCGTGTCGGAGACGATCTTCTGCAGCTCCTCGCCGAGCGGGGTCATCTCGTAGGTGTAGCCGTCGCGGTAATTGCCGTCGACCTTGAGCTGCGAGACGACGGCCTCCTTGTCGGTGGTGAGGTACTCGATGAGCTTCGCCGCGGCGTCCTGGTGCTTGCTGGTGTTCAGGATGGAGTACGGGCTCGCGATGTTCGCGCCCATCGCGGGCGTCTCCGAGCTCTTCTCGGCCGGGGCGCGGAACACGCCGATCTCCGCCGAGCCGGCGGCCTTGGCCTGGCTGCCGACGAACCAGCTGCCCATCGGGTAGATCGCGCTCTTGCCGCTGAGGAAGGCCTGCTCGGCGTCCGGGTACTTGATGCCCAGGGCCTCCTTGGGGATGTATCCCTTGGACACCCACTCGGCGTAGGTCTCGACCGCCGGTCCGTACGCCTTGCTGAACGTGGTCCTGCCGCTGGAGATGTTCTGGAAGAACTTCGGATCCTTCGACACGATCGTCGGCAGCCCGAGCACCTGGAGCGTGTGGCTGGTCATCCAGTCGCCGCCCGTCTGCACCGGGACCCCCCAGCCCGCGGCCTTTATCTTGCCGAGGTCCTCGGTGAGCTCGTCGACCGTCTTCGGCGGGGCGGAGATGCCGGCGTCGGCGAACGCCTTCTTGTTGTAGAAGATGAGGCTCTGCAGCTGGACGCCGATGCCCGCCATGTAGTTCTTGCCGTCGATCGAGTACTGGTCGGCGAGCGGGCTCTTCTTCGCCCACGCGTACTTGGACAGGTCGACCAGCTCGGGGGCGAGTTCGGTCGTGGGCACGAGGGACTGCACCACGTCGGGGGCGTCGCCCGACGCGAGCAGACGCGGGACCGCCGCGGCGACGCCCTCCGCGCCGGGGTTCTGGATGACGACGTCGATGTTCGGGTTCTTCTTCTCGAAGGGCTTGACGAGGGAGTTCCAGTACTCCTCGGTGAGGTTGGGGGTGACGTTCACGAGCATGTGCAGCGACACCTTCTCGGTGCCGGACGCGTCCGAGCTCGAGGGCGCGGCGGCGCCGCTGCAGCCGGCGAGCGCGACGGCGGCGATGGTGGCGATGCCGGCGGCGGGGATGAGGCGGCCCTTGATCATCGTTGATCCTTCCTGATGCGGGTGGTGGGACACCGGCGACGATACACTAATCGATAATCGTTTGTGAAGACGTGGCGCGAAATTTGGTAAGCGTTTTCCCGCGGATCCGCGTGTGGTGTGCCGGCGCGGCACCTGTCGCTGCAAGGGGCGCCGCTCGGGTGGGGCCCGACGCGAGCGCGCGGAACCGCCCGAGCCTCGGGGCGCGGACCGGCTCAGGCCTCGGCGCGACGTGCGCGGTACGCGGCGACGGCGTTGCGGTTGGCGCAGACCGTGGAGCAGTAGCGCTTGGAGCGGTTGCGCGACAGGTCGAGTGCGATCGCCTCGCAGGTCTCGTCGGCGCACACGGAGATGCGCGAGCCCTCCTCGGCGCGGATCACGTCGATGAGCGCCATCGCGGTCTCGGCGAGCACGCGCTCGGGAAGTGGCCGGTCGTCCGCCACGGCGTGCAGGTGCCAGTCCGTGTCGCCATGCCGGGTGAGGCGGAGCGCCAGCGGGATGTCGGCCAGGGCGGCGTTGGCGGCGACGGCCATGTCGTCGCGCGGCGCCAGCAGCATCCCGCGCAGGCGCGGGCGCAGGGCGCGCAGCCCTGCCACCTCGGCCTCGTCGCGATCGATCCGGCCGGTGTAGCCGAACTGGCTCAGGAAGGCCTCCTCGTCGGCGGGCGTGATGAGGCCGTCGGGATCCTCGGCCGAGTTGACGAGCCAGACGGCGGCCCGCAGCGACTCCTCGGTGTCATCCGTGAAGATCATGTTGACATCTTACAGGTGCCGCGAGTAGTGTCACATGTCATGAGCACTATGGCGAATGACGCGCGTACGGTCGGCGGACGCTCCGGCCTCGTCTTCGCGATCGGGGCCGCGCTCTCCTTCGGGATGAGCGGGGCCTGGGCGCGCGGGCTCATGGATGCCGGGTGGAGCCCCGGCGCCGCCGTGACCGCGCGCATGTGGGTCGCGGCGCTGGTGCTGCTCGTGCCGACGCTGCTCGCCCTGCGCGGACGCTGGGGCGCGGTGCGCAGGAACGCCGGCATGATCCTCGGCTACGGGCTGCTCGCCGTCACCGCGGCGCAGCTGTGCTTCTTCCAGGCCGTCGCCGTGCTGGACGTCGGCATCGCGCTGCTCATCGAGTACACCGCGCCGATCGCGGTGGTGCTCTGGCTCTGGCTGCGGCGCGGGGAGCGGCCCGGTGCCCGCGGCATCGTCGGGGCCGTGATCGCGTTCGTGGGCCTGGTGCTCATGCTGGAGATCTTCACCGGATCGCGGGTCGACCCGATCGGCATCCTGTGGGCGCTCGGCGCGATGGTCGGCGCGGCCACCTACTTCCTGCTGTCCGGGCGCGGCGACACCGGGCTGCCGCCGATCGCCCTGGCCGGGCTCGGCCTGCTGATCGGCGCGACCGGCCTCAGCATCGCCGGCGCGGTCGGGGTGCTGCCGATGACGTGGAACACCCACGACGTCGCGTACCGCTTCGGCAGCCTGCCGTGGTTCGTGCCCGTGCTCGCCGTCGCCGTGATCGCGACCGCCCTGGCCTACGTGCTCGGCATCGTGTCGACCCGCCTGCTGGGTTCGCGCGTGGCGTCGTTCGTGGCGCTGTCCGAGGTGATCGCGGCGCTCCTGTTCGGCTGGCTGTTCCTGGGCCAGCTGCCGGATCTGGTCCAGGCGTTCGGGGGAGCGCTCGTGCTGGTCGGCGTCGTGCTCGTCAAGCTCGGCGAGCCGGTCGTCGACGAGGTGGATCCGGACGCCGTGCCCGAGCCGGTGGAGGCGCTGCGCTGACGCGCAATGTATACGAAGGCCGCGTGGATTCGGATCCGGATCAACCATCGAGCGATTTTGTGTATACACTGACGGCGTGACCATCATCGCCGAAGGCATGCGCGCGGGGGAGTTCGCCTATCGCGCCCTGCTCGAGGAGATCCAGTCCGGATCCCTCGCCGCCGGCACCGTCCTCGGCGAGGTGGAGCAGGCGGAGCGGCTCGGAGTGAGCCGCACGCCGCTGCGCGAGGCGCTGCGCCGGCTGACGGCGGACGGCCTCGTGGAACAGGTGTCGCCGCGCGTCACCGTGGTCGCGGCGATCGACGCCGCCGACATCCGCGACCTGTTCGTGCTGCGCCGCGCGCTGGAGGAGACCACCGCGCGCGCCGCCGCCGCAGCTCCCGACAGGGCGGAGTTCACCGCGCTCGCCGGCCGCTTCGCCGAGGCTGCACGCGCGCTCGGCGACGAGGACGGGCGGGCGCGCTACTACGCGCTCATCGCCCGCTTCGACGAGGCGCTCGACGCCGCCGTCGCGAACGACTACCTCACGGCCGCGCTGCGCACCGTCCGCACGCACCTCGTGCGCGTGCGCCGCATGGCGAAGGACAAGCCGGACCGCCTTGCCGCGAGCGCCGGGGAGCACCGGCTCATCGCCGAGGCGATCGGCGCCGGCGACGCCGACCTCGCCGCGCACGCCACGCACGTCCACCTGCACAACGCGCTCGCGAGCATCCTCGAGTCGCTCGGCCACCCCGGTGCCGAGCGCCCTGCGACGGGCTCGCGGAGTGCGCAGCGCGACGAAGGATCCCCCACGACCGAAGGAAAGAAGGCCGGAGCATGACCGTCATCCACCACCTCCGTGTGCACCGCAGCGACGAGCAGCTCGCCCGCGAGGGGCAGCTCGCCTGGCGCATCGCCGAGCTCGCCGCCGACCCCGTGGAGGTCGACGCGGACGTCGTCGACATGATCATCAACCGGGTCATCGACAACGCGGCGGTCGCGGCCGCCTCGCTCACCCGCGCCCCCGTCAGCGCCGCCCGCCAGCAGGCGCTCGACCACCCCGTCTCGGTGAACGGATCCGGATCCACCGTGTTCGGCTGCGCGCTCGAGCGCCGTACCAGCCCGGAGTGGGCGGCGTGGGCCAACGGCGTGGCGGTGCGCGAGCTGGACTACCACGACACGTTCCTGGCCGCGGAGTACTCGCACCCGGGGGACAACATCCCGCCGATCCTCGCGGTGGCGCAGCACGTCGGCGCCGACGGGCGGGCGCTGGTACGGGGCATCGCCACGGGCTACGAGATCCAGGTCGATCTGGTGAAGGCGATCAGCCTGCACGCGCACAAGATCGAC
Source organism: Microbacterium xylanilyticum (assembly GCF_054654695.1). Taxonomy (NCBI): domain Bacteria; kingdom Bacillati; phylum Actinomycetota; class Actinomycetes; order Micrococcales; family Microbacteriaceae; genus Microbacterium; species Microbacterium xylanilyticum. The sequence goes on along the minus strand of NZ_BAAIEN010000002.1, from coordinate 3,442,787 downwards.
CACGTCGCGCACCTCGGCCCCTCGGCCGCGGCCGGCATCGGCACGCTGCTGGGACTGAACGTCGAGACGATCTACCAGGCCGTCGGCCAGGCGCTGCACACCACCACCGCCACCCGGCAGAGCCGCAAGGGCGAGATCTCCACGTGGAAGGCGCACGCCCCCGCGTTCGCCGGGAAGATGGCGGTCGAGGCCGTCGACCGGGCGATGCGCGGCGAGACCTCGCCGAGCCCGATCTACGAGGGCGAGGACGGCGTGATCGCCTGGATGCTCGACGGGCCCGACGCGGCGTACGAGGTGCCCCTCCCCGCCGACGGCGAGCCGAAGCGCGCGATCCTCGACACGTACACGAAGGAGCACTCGGCCGAATACCAGGCGCAGGCGTGGATCGACCTCGCCCGCAAGCTGCACAACGAGCGCCCCGAGCTGGCCGACCCGGCGAACGTGGAGTCGATCGTCATCCACACCAGCCACCACACGCACTACGTGATCGGATCCGGCGCGAACGACCCGCAGAAGTACGACCCGCACGCCTCCCGGGAGACGCTGGACCACTCCATCCCGTACATCTTCGCGGTGGCGCTGCAGGACGGCACCTGGCACCACGTCGACTCCTACGCGCCCGAGCGCGCGCAGCGCGAGGACACCGTGGCCCTCTGGCGCAAGATCACCACGGCGGAGGATCCGGAGTGGACCCGCCGCTACCACTCGATCGAACCGGCCGAGAAGGCGTTCGGCGGACGCGTGGAGATCCGCCTCACCAACGGCGAGACCGTGACCGACGAGATCGCGGTGGCCGACGCGCACCCGCTCGGGGCGCGTCCGTTCGCGCGCGAGGACTACATCCGCAAGTTCCGGATCCTGGCGGAGCCGGTGCTGGAGCCGGGCGAGATCGAGCGCTTCCTCGGGCTCGCGCAGCGCCTGCCCGAGCTGACCGCCGACGAGGTGGGCCAGCTGTCCATCGTCGCGAAGCCCGGCGTGCTCGCGTCCGCCCCCGCCCCGAAGGGGCTGTTCTGATGCTGTACTCCACCACGCCCGCCGCCGAGAAGCGGCGGATCGTGCGCGAGCGGCTCGCGGCGGGGGAGCTGCTGCGCTTCCCCGGCGCGTTCAATCCGCTGAGCGCGCGGCTCATCGAACGCAAGGGCTTCGACGGGGTGTACATCTCGGGCGCCGTGCTCTCCGCCGATCTTGGGCTGCCCGACATCGGCCTGACCACGCTCACCGAGGTGGCGGGACGCGGACAGCAGATCGCCCGGATGACGGAGCTGCCGGCGATCATCGACGCCGACACCGGCTTCGGCGAGCCGATGAACGTCGCCCGCACGATCCAGACCCTGGAGGACGCGGGCCTCGCCGGCACGCACATCGAGGACCAGATCAACCCCAAGCGCTGCGGCCACCTCGACGGCAAGGCGGTGGTGGACGAGTCGACGGCGACGAAGCGGATCCGCGCCGCGGTCGACGCCCGGCGGGATCCGAACTTCCTCATCATGGCGCGCACGGACATCCGCGCCGTGGAGGGCATGGATGCCGCGGTCGACCGAGCGAAGGCCCTCGTCGACGCCGGCGCCGACGCGATCTTCCCCGAGGCCATGCGCACGCTCGCCGAGTTCGAGCGCATGGCGTCCGAGCTCGACGTGCCGATCCTCGCCAACATGACCGAGTTCGGCAAGAGCGACCTGTTCACGACGCAGCAGCTGAAGGATGCCGGCGTGAGCATCGTGATCTGGCCGGTCTCGATGCTGCGGATCGCGATGGGTGCGACCGGGCGCGCGCTGGATACGCTGAACGCGGAAGGGCATCTGACCTCGAAGCTCGGCGAGATGCAGCACCGGGCCGACCTTTACGACCTCATCGACTACGAGTCCTACAACCACTTCGACACGAACGTCTTCAACTTCACCATCGACAAGGAGCTCGGTCTCTGAGCCTTCTCGGAGACCGCGCACGAAGGAGTGACATGAGCGACCCCGACATCAAGAAGGGCCTCGCGGGCGTCGTCGTCGACACGACGGCGATCTCGAAGGTCAACCCCGAGACGAACAGCCTGCTCTACCGCGGCTACCCCGTGCAGGAGCTCGCCGCGACCCAGCCGTTCGAGGCCGTCGCCTACCTGCTCTGGAACGGCGAGCTGCCCACCGCGGAGCAGCTGGCCGACCTGCGCGCCACGGAGCGGCAGCATCGCGCGCTCGCCGAGAACGTCAAGGCCGCGATCGATCTCGTGCCGGTCGAGGCGCACCCGATGGACGAGATCCGCACCGCGGTGAGCCTGCTCGGCGCCTCGGACGCGGCGGGATCCGGATCCGTCCTCGACGCGAGCGGGACGCCTGAGCAGAACCTGGAGCGCAGCGTCCGCCTGTTCGCTGCGCTCCCGGCGATGGTCGCCTATGGACAGCGCCGCCGCCGCGGCGAGGAGCTCGTGCCGCCGCGCGACGACCTGGACTACTCCGCGAACTTCCTCTGGATGACGTTCGGCACCGAGCCGGATCCGGTGGTCGTCGACGCGTTCAACCGCTCGATGATCCTGTACGCGGAGCACTCCTTCAACGCCTCGACGTTCACGGCGCGCGTGATCACGTCGACCCTGAGCGACCTGTACTCGGCGGTGGTCGGCGCGATCGGCGCGCTCAAGGGGCCGCTGCACGGCGGCGCCAACGAGGCCGTGCTGCACATCTTCGACGAGATCGGCGAGGCGTCGAACGTGAACGCCTGGCTCGACACGGCGCTCGCGGAGAAGCGCAAGATCATGGGCTTCGGGCACCGCGTGTACAAGAACGGCGACTCGCGGGTGCCGACCATGAAGGCCGCGCTCGACACGCTCGTGGAGCACTACGACCGCCCCGACGTGGAGGAGCTGTACACGACGCTCGCCGACGAGTTCGTCGCGCGGAAGGGGATCCACCCCAACCTCGACTACCCCTCGGGGCCCGCGTACAACCTCATCGGCTTCGACACGCTGACCTTCACGCCGCTGTTCGTCGCCTCGCGGGTGACCGGCTGGACCGCGCACGTCATGGAGCAGGCCGCATCCAACGCGCTGATCCGCCCGCTGTCCGCCTACGACGGGCCCGCCGAACGGCACGTCCAGGTCTGACGGGACAGGTCTGCGAGCCTGACGCGTTCACAGGACGATCGTCATTCTGCAGGAGGATCCGAGAGGATCCGTCCTGCGGAATGGTGATCGTCCTCTGTTCTTGACGCCCGCGATCAGCTGTTCAGCCAGCGGCGCAGTGAGCGGGTGACGAAGGGCAGCACCCAGTACGTCATGATCGGGGTGAGCACGACCGTGGTCGCGAGCACGCGCAGCCAGATCGGCAGGCCGTTCCAGCCCGGCACGGGGCTCATCAGGTAGCTGAAGACGAGGTTCACCGGGAAGAACCCCAGCCAGATCGACACGGCCTGCTTCCAGCGCGGCGGCGACGGCGCCACCATGACCGTGGTCGTGCCGGTCGTCGTCGGCAGGGAGATCGTCTCGGTGGACGGCTCGTCGAACCACCCCTCGATTCCGGTGCGGCGACGCACGTGCGCGCTGCGCACGAACGGCTCGCCCATCGACAGCCACCAGGCGCGCTCGCTCGACGCCTCCCACGCGTCGAGGGCCTTCTCGTCGGCGAAGCGGTAGAGCATGTGCCAGTGGTGCGAGTCCTCGCCGTCGCGTACCCAGCCGGATCCGAGGAAGCCCGGGTGGGCGCTGGCGAGGTTCACCCCGGTCTGCACCCAGGCCGTGGCCTCGGCGATGCGGGTGGGGTCGACCTCGCGGCGGATCGACACGGTGATGGGTGCGGATGACGGCGTACCGGACATGGGGTGGGTCCTTCGGGGAAAACGTGCTTGTGGCGTCCCCGAGTGTACGCATCCCGTGTTTCCCGGATGTTGCCGATGCCCGGACCGGACGCAGGGCTGCCGGGCGCTGGCTGATGGATCCGGTCCCGTTGATGGCGTTCAGGTCGCATTTTCGGCGCCAAAACGAGCATCTTGGCGCCGAAAATGCGACCTGAACGAGAGGTGCCCCCCACTGGGGCTCCTCACGGGGAGTCCTGCGGCGGCGGTCAGTGCGCCTGCGCGACGGCGGCGGCCTGCCGGGCGGCGCCGAGCGCGACGTACTCGCCCGGCTCCGGGACCTCGACAGGCACGCCGAGGATCTCCGGCGCGATCCGGCGCACCGCCTCGGACTGCGCACCCCCGCCGATGAGCAGCGCGCGCTCGAGCGGGATGCCGAGGCCGCGGAGGGCATCGAGCCCCGCTCCGAGCCCCCGGAGCATGCCCTCGACGGCCGCGCGGGCGAGGTTCGCCCGCGTGGTGGACGCGAGCGTCATGCCGGTGAGCGACGCGGTGGCGTCGGGGAGGTTCGGGGTGCGCTCGCCCTCGAAGTACGGCAGCAGGGTGAGTCCCTCGGCGCCGGGCGGGGCCTCCAGGGCGAGGTCGCTGAGCTCGTCGTGCCCGACCGCGAGCAGGGCCGCGGTGACGTCCAGGACCCGGGCCGCGTTCAACGTGGCGACGAGCGGGAGGAAGTTCCCCGTGGCATCTGCGAAGCCCGCGACCGTGCCGGAGGGATCCGCGATCGGGGTGCGGCTGACGGCGCACACCGTGCCCGAGGTGCCGATCGATACGACCACGTCGCCGGGCTGCGCGCCCAGGCCGAGCGCGGCGGCGGCGTTGTCCCCGGCCCCGGGAGCGACCCGGCGCCCGGCCGCATCCGCGACCCGATCGGCCGGGCCCAGCACGCGCGGCAGCACGGCGTCGTGGCCGAGCGCGGCGACCAGCAGGGCGCGGTCGTAGCTGCCGTCGGCGGGGTTCCAGTAGCCCGTGCCGCTCGCATCGGAGCGGTCGGTGACGAGCTCCTCCAGCACCGGGCCGAGCGGCGACGCCCCGGCCGGGCCGTAGCCGCGCAGCCGCCAGGTCAGCCAGTCGTGCGGCAGCGCGACGGCGGCCACGCGGGCGGCGTTGTCCGGCTCGGCGTCGCGCAGCCAGCGCAGCTTGGTGATGGTGAACGACGCGACCGGCACGAGGCCCGTGCGGGCGGCGAGGTCCTGAGCGCCGAACTCGGCGATGAGGTCGGCGGCCGCCCCGGCCGAGCGGGTGTCGTTCCACAGCAGCGCATCGCGGATCACGGATCCGGACGCGTCGAGTGCGACCAGGCCGTGCTGCTGGCCGCCGATCGACCATGCCGCCACGTCGTCCAGGCCGCCGGCCTCGGCGATCGCCGAGTTGAGCGCCTGCCACCACGCCTCCGGGTCGACCGCCGTGCCGGCCGGATGCGCCGCCCGCCCGGTGCGGACGACGGATCCGGTCTCGGTGTCGATGACGACGACCTTGCACGACTGCGTGGACGAGTCCACGCCCAGCACGAGCGGCATGTCGGGTTCCTTCCGTGGAGTTCGATGGATCGAGACCCCTCCGTGGCGCCGAGACCCCCTCTGCGCAACGCGTCTGCGTGGGGGTTTCGGCGCTAGGTGGGGGTTTCGGCGCCGGGTGGGGCCGCGGGACTCAGCGGGCGCCGAGGAGGTGCTCGGTGGCCAGCTGCTGCAGGCGCACGAAGCCGAAGCCCTTGCCGCCGAAGTAGGCGTTCGCGTCGAAGTCCTCGTAGGCCGAGCGGTCGGCGAGGAAGTCGTCGTAGCTCTCGCCCTGCCCGAGGGTCGGGGTGGACAGTTCGTCGACACGGGCGGCCGCCAGCGCCTCCTGCACCTCGGGGTCCGCGCGGAAGGCCGCGGCGCGCTCCTTGAGCAGCAGGTAGGTGCGCATGTTCGCGCTCGCCGAGTCCCAGACGCCGTTCTCGTCCTCGGTGCGGGAAGGCTTGTAGTCGAAGTGACGCGGGCCGTCGTAGGCGGGGACGCCGCCGGGGCCGCCGTTCTCGAGCAGGTCGACGAGGGCGAACGCGTTGTGCAGATCGCCGTGGCCGAACACCAGATCCTGGTCGTACTTGATGCCGCGCTGGCCGTTCAGGTCGATGTGGAAGAGCTTGCCGTGGTACAGCGCCTGCGCGATGCCGGCGGCGAAGTTGAGCCCGGCCATCTGCTCGTGGCCGACCTCGGGGTTGAGGCCCACGAGCTCGGGGCGCTCGAGCGAGTCGATGAACGCGAGCGCGTGCCCGAGGGTGGGGAGCAGGATGTCGCCGCGGGGCTCGTTCGGCTTCGGCTCGATCGCGAAGCGGATGTCGTAGCCCTTGTCCGTCACGTAGTCGCCGAGCAGGTTCACGGCCGCGCGGTAGCGCTCCAGCGCCGCGCGGATGTCCTTCGCGGAGTCGTACTCGGCACCCTCACGGCCACCCCACATGACGAAGGTCTTGGCGCCCAGCTCGGCGCCGAGGTCGAGCTGGCGCAGCACCTTGCGCAGCGCGTAGCGGCGCACGGCCCGGTCGTTAGAGGTGAAGCCGCCGTCTTTGAAGACCGGCGCGCTGAAAAGGTTGGTGGTGACCATCGGCACCACGAGGCCGGTGTCGGCCAGCGCCCCCTTGAGGCGGTCGATCTGGGTCTGCCGCTCCGCCTCGGTGGATCCGAACGCGAACAGGTCGTCGTCGTGGAAGGTCAGGCCGTAGGCGCCGAGCTCGGCGAGCTTCTCGACGACGTGCACGACGTCGAGCGCCGGTCGGGTCGGTCCGCCGAACGGGTCGGCGCCGTTGTAGCCGACGGTCCAGAGTCCGAACGAGAACTTGTCCTCGCGAGTGGGGGTGAGTGCCATGATGATCCGCCTTCAGCGTCCTCGATGAAAAGTTGTAGTTGAGAACATATCAGGGGATCCGGGCGCTCGCAACGCCGTCTCGCGCCGCGTTCCAACGCGCCGCGCTTGGCCGGCCGCGTTCGGCCGCGAGACTGCATCTGCGCGACGAGACTGCCGTCGACTGTCGCAGTCTCGTCGCGTGGTTGCAGTCTCGCGGTCTGAGGGGGCGCGACCGGGGCGAAGCGTCAGCGCGTGGGGGAGGCCGTCGAGCCGCGGACGATGAGCTCGGCCGGCATCCGCACCTGCTCGTGCGTTCCGCCCTCGAGCGTCGCCAGCAGCAGGCGCACCGCCTCGGCGCCCATCGCTGCGAGCGGCTGGCGCACCGTGGTGAGCTGCGGCGTGTGCGCGGTCGCCTCGGGCACGTCGTCGAAGCCCACCACGGAGAGATCCTCCGGGACCCGCAGCCCGCGCTCCACGGCGACGCGGATCATCTCCATGGCGGACAGGTCGTTGGCGGCGAACACCGCTGTGGGTGCGTCGGGGAGCTCGAGGAGGGCGTGTGCGCCCGCCGTCGTCACGGCGGCGCGATAGCCGCCGTCGACCACGAGCGCGGGATCGAAGGGGATCCCGGCGGCGTCGAGCGCGCGCCGGTAGCCGCGCTCGCGCTGGTGCGCCGAGGCGAGGTCGGTGCGCCCGCGCACGTGCGCGATCCGGCGGTGCCCCAGTGAGACGAGGTGCTCGGTCGCCGCGTACCCGCCCTCCTCATTGCGCACGCTGACCGTCGCCGGGCCCTCGTCCGTGCCCGCGGAGGGGTCTATGGCCACGAACGGCACCGGGGCCTCGGCCGGCATCGTCGTCGGCGTGACGAGGATGGCGCCGTCGATGAGCGTGCCGCCGAGGCGGGACAGTGAGCGGCGCTCCCATCCGAGGTGCTCTCCCGCGGAGACGCTTCCCGCGTACGCGAGCACGTCGAACCGGGTCCCGTGCAGCGCGGAGGAGACGCCCTGTAGCAGCTGGACGGCGAAGGGCTCGAACTCCGCGACCAGCACGCCGATGACGTCGGTCCGGCGTCGCCGCATGGATGTCGCCACGAGTGAGCTCTCGTAGCCGAGGCGTGCGACGACCTCCTGCACGTGCTCCAGTGTCGCGGGGGAGACGCCGTCGCGGCCGTTGATCGCCTTCGAGACGGTCGCCACAGAGACGCCTGCCGCCTGGGCGACGTCATGGATCGTGATGCGTCGGCTCATGGATCCAACTTAGCGATGGAAAACGTTATCGATATCGTTTGACATGCGCGGGATCGCGGTGTCAGAGTAGGTCCACGGCACATTCGCTGTAGCTGACAACAAATTGTCGGCCGCGGTGCTGGAACTCGACGATGAGGAGAAACACAGCATGAAGATCCGCAAGGTGCTGACCGCCGCCGTGGCGCTCGCGGCCGTGGGGGCGATCACCCTCACCGGCTGCTCCGGAGGCTCCGGCAGCGGCAACGAGGGCGGCAAGCAGACGCTGACCCTGTGGCAGAACTCGACCACGGGCGACGGCAAGAAGTTCTGGACCGACGCGGCCGAGGCGTTCCACAAGGCCAACCCCGACGTGACGATCAAGGTCACCTCGATCCAGAACGAGGACATGGACGGCAAGCTGCAGACCGCCGTCAACTCGGGTGACATGCCCGACATCTTCATGGCCCGCGGCGGCAGCAAGCTCGCCGACGTCGTGGCCGCCGGCAAGGTCAAGGACCTGACGGACAAGATCGACCCCGACGTCAAGAAGGCGATCGGCGACGCGGCCTTCAGCGCCTTCACGGTCGACGGCAAGATCTACGGCGTCCCCACCGCGGTGCTGCCGGGCGGCATCTTCTACAGCAAGGACCTGTTCGCCAAGGCTGGCATCACCGAGACCCCGAAGACCCTGGACGACCTCGAGGCCGACATCACCAAGCTCAAGGCGGCCGGCATCGCCCCGATCGCCCTGGGGGCGAAGGACGCCTGGCCGGCCGCGCACTGGTACTACTTCTTCGCGGTGCGCGCCTGCGGCAAGGACCTCATCACCAACCTCGCCACGAAGAAGGACTTCAAGGACGGCTGCTGGCTGACCGCGGCGGACAACCTGCAGAAGTTCGCGCAGGTCGAGCCCTTCAACGAAGGCTTCCTCACCACGTCGGCGCAGCAGGGCGCCAACTCGTCGGCCGGCCTGGTCGCGAACCACAAGGCGGCGATGGAGCTCATGGGCGCCTGGGATCCGGGCGTGATCGCCAGCCTGACCCCCGACCAGAAGCCGCTCGCGGATCTGGACTGGTTCCCGTTCCCCGAGGTCTCCGGAGGCAAAGGCGAGGCGGGTGCGATGATGGGCGGCCTCGACGGCTACTCGTGCTCCGAGAAGTCGCCGTCCTCCTGCGAGAAGTTCCTCAACTTCGTCTCGTCCAAGGAGTGGCAGGAGAAGTACGCCGTCGCGTTCCAGACCATCCCGGCCAACCAGGACGCCAAGGGCGCCGTCGACAACGCGTCGCTGAAGCCCCTGATGGCGGCCTACGGCGAGGCCCCGTACGTCGCGCTCTGGCTCGACACCGCCCTGGGGCAGAACGTCGGCAACGCGCTGAACACCGGCGTGGTCGAGATGCTCGCAGGGCAAGGCGACCCGAAGACCCTCATCCAGAAGATCACCGACGCTGCGGCGAGGGGCTGAGCAAGAGCGATGACTGGCACCCAGGCGATGGCCGGGGCCGTGGCGGAGAGCGGCCGCCGCACCGGGACGGGGACCTCCCCGGCTCCGGTGCGGCGGACTCGCGCCGACTGGCGCAAGCGCGGGGAGATCGCGCTGCTCTCCGGACCCGCCCTGCTGATGTTCGTCGGATTCGTCATCCTCCCTGTGGTGATGGCGTCCGTCTACGGCTTCTTCAAGTGGAACGGTTTCGGCTGGCCGACGCAGTTCGTCGGCTTCGACAACTACATCCACATGTGGCAGGACCACACGTTCCGCGACGCGGTCGTGCACAACTTCGTGATCGTCGTGCTCTCGCTCGTGCTGCAGGGGCCGATCGCGATCCTGTTCGCGCTGCTGCTGAACCAGAAGTTCCGCGGGCGCTCGCTGATCCGGGTGCTGATCTTCGTGCCGTACGTGATCTCCGAGGTCATCGTCGGCACCGGCTGGAGCCTGATGATGCAGGACTCCGGCGCCGTGAACTCGCTGCTCGGGAAACTCGGCCTCGGGTTCCTCAAGCACTCCTGGCTGGCGGATCCGAAGCTCGCCCTCTGGACGCTGATGATCATCATCACCTGGAAGTACATCGGCTTCGCGGTCATCCTCATGCTCGCCGGAATGCAGTCCATCCCTGAGGAGCTGTACGAGGCCGCGGCCATCGACGGCGCGGGGTTCTGGAAGATCCAGTGGCACATCACGGTGCCGCTGCTCGGGCCGACGATCCGGATCTGGGCGTTCCTGTCGATCATCGGCGCGCTGCAGCTCTTCGACCTGGTCAACATCATCTGGGGTCAGTACATCGCGGCCACGGCCGGCACCTCGACCATGGCGACCTACATGTACCAGAACGGGCATCTCGCCGGCAGCTACGGCTACGGCAACGCCGTCGCCGTGATGCTCTTCCTGATCACCCTCGTCGTCGCGCTGATTTATCAGCGGTTCGTGCTGCGGCGCGACACCGAAGGCGCCCTCACGGGCGACAGCCGAAAGGGCCGCAGATGACCACCGACACCCTCCGCACCACGGCGATCGTGCAGCCGCGCGACCGCAGGGGCGCCCGCCGCTCGCCCAAGGCCCCGTGGGGCAGCCCCGGGCTGTACCTGATCGCGATCGTGCTCGTGACGATCTGCATCACGCCGGTGCTCTACATCATCATCGGCGGCTTCCGCACCAACTCGCAGATCACCAAGGATCCGTCCGGCTTCCCGGCACCGTGGCAGTTCGGCAACTACTCGGACGTGCTCGCCGGATCCGAGTTCTGGACCGCCCTGGTCAACTCGACCATCGTGGCGATCGGCACGACCCTCGGCGCGGTGCTGCTCGGCGTGATGGCGGCGTACGTGCTCGCCCGGTACGAGTTCGCCGCCAAGCCGGTCATGTACGCCCTGTTCGCGGCGGGGCTGATGTTCCCTGTCACGGTCGCGATCACCCCGCTGTACCTGCTGATCCGCAACCTCGGACTGGTGAACAGCCTCGCCGGGATCATCGTGCCGCAGATCGCGTTCGCGCTTCCCGGCACCATCGTCATCCTCGTGCCGTTCCTGCGCGCGATCCCGAAGGAGCTCGAGGAGGCGGCGGCGATCGACGGCGCCTCCCGCCTCGGCTTCTTCTGGCGGATGGTGGTCCCGCTGAGCCTGCCGGGCGTCATCACGGTCGGCATCCTCGCGTTCGTCGGATCCTGGAACGGGTACATGCTGCCGCTGTTCATCCTCAACGACCCGAGCCTGTTCACCCTGCCGCTCGGCGTGCAGAACTTCTCCTCGCAGTACTCGGTCGACACCGCCCGCGTGCTCGCCTACACCTCGCTGTCGATGCTGCCCGCGCTCATCTTCTTCAGCCTCTTCGAACGCCGCATCGTGGGCGGCCTGACCGGCGCGGTGAAGGGCTGAGCATGACTTCGGACACGTCGCTGGAGACCGTCGTCGCGGGCGAGGAGCTTCCCGCCTTCCCGATCGCCGGTGAGCGGGTCGGCGAGCTGCTCGCCCGGATGACCCTCGAGGAGAAGGCCGCGCAGCTCGTCGGATACTGGCTCGACCAGGGCGGCGAGGTCGTGGCTCCGCTGCAGAACGAGATGGCGGCGGCGGGCCGCCACGACACGCTCGCCGAGGTCACCCGCGACGGCATCGGCCACTACACCCGCGTGTACGGCACTCGGCCCGTCGAGCCTGCGGAGCGCGCAGCGTGGCTCTGGTCCGAGCAGCGCCGGCTGAAGCGCGAGACGCGGCTCGGCATCCCCGCGCTCGTGCACGAGGAGTGCCTGACCGGACTCGCCGCGTGGAAGGCCGCGACCTTCCCGACGCCGCTGGCGTGGGGCGCCTCGTTCGATCCCGATCTGGTCGCCGAGATGGGTGCGCTCATCGGGGAATCGATGCGCGGCCTCGGCATCCACCAGGGGCTCGCGCCGGTGCTGGACGTCGTGCGCGACCCGCGGTGGGGGCGCGTCGACGAGTGCATCGGCGAGGACCCGTATCTCGTCGGCACCATCGGCACCGCCTACGTCCAGGGCCTGCAGTCGGCCGGGGTGCACGCCACCCTGAAGCACTTCCTCGGGTACTCCGGCTCCGGCGCCGGCCGCAACCACGCTCCGGTGCACGCAGGGCCGCGCGAGGTGGCGGACGTGTTCCTGCCGCCCTTCGAGATGGCGATCCGCGACGGCGGCGTGCGCAGCGTGATGAACAGCTACGCCGAGATCGACGGCGTGCCGGTGGCGTCGGATCCGGCGCTGCTCACCGGCCTGCTCCGGGAGCGGCTCGGCTTCGACGGGGTCGTCGTCGCCGACTACTTCGCCGTGGCCTTCCTCGAGGTCATGCACGCCGTCGCCGCGGACCGCGGCGAGGCCGCGGCGCTCGCGCTGCGGGCCGGGATCGATGTCGAGCTGCCGTCGGGTGACGCCTACCTCGAGCCGCTGGTCGAGCGGGTGCGCAGCGGCGCGATCGCCGAGGCATACCTCGACCGGGCCGTGATCCGGGTGCTGACGCAGAAGGAGCAGCTCGGCCTCCTCCACCCCGGCGCCTTCGAGGACGAGCCTCCCGCCGAGATCGACCTCGACACGCCACGGCACCGCGACGTCGCCCGGCGGCTGGCCGCGGAATCGCTCGTGCTGCTGTCGAACGACGGCGTCCTGCCGTTGGCGGCGTCCGCGCGGCGCATCGCGCTGATCGGTCCGAACGCCGACCGCTCCGACGCCCTGCAGGGCTGCTACTCCTTCGCGAACCACGTGCTCGCGCACCACCCCGAGTTCGAGACGGGGATCGCCATCCCGACGGTGCGCGAGGCGCTCGCCGCCGCCGTGCCCGACGCGGAGCTCGTGCACGTGCGCGGCGCCGACGTCGAGGGCGCCGACACCTCGGGCTTCGCCGAGGCGGAGCGCGCCGCCGCCGACGCCGACGTCGCGATCGTCGTGGTCGGCGACCAGGCCGGTCTCTTCGGGCGGGGCACCGTGGGCGAGGGCAACGACGCGGAATCCCTCGACCTCCCCGGCGTGCAGCGCGAGCTGGTCGAGCGCGTCGTGGCGACGGGAACGCCGGTCGTCATGGTCGTGCTCTCCGGCCGCCCCTACGCCATCGGCTGGGCGCTCGACGACGGCGCGGCGCGCCCCGGCGCCGTGCTGCAGGCCTTCTTCCCCGGCGAGGAGGGCGGCACCGCGATCGCCGACGTGATCACCGGCGCGGTCTCGCCGTCGGGGCGGCTTCCGCTGAGCCTGCCGCGATCCTCGGGCGCGCAGCCGTACAGCTATCTGCATCCGATCCTCGGCGGTCCGTCGGAGGTGACCTCGGCGGATCCGACGCCGCTGCGGCCGTTCGGGTTCGGGCTGTCGTACACGAGCTTCGCCTACGAGGGGTTCGCGGTCTCGGCCGAGGCCCGCACCGACGGCGCCTTCACGGCGACCGTGACCGTCGCGAACACCGGCGCGCGGCGCGGTGCCGAGGTGGTGCAGCTGTACGGACGCGACGTCGTCGCGAGCGTCACCCGGCCCGTGGCGCAGCTGCTCGGCTACGCCCGCGTGGAGCTCGACCCCGGCGAGCGCCGCACGCTGCGCTTCGACGTGCCGGCCGCGCGGTTCGCGTTCAGCGACCGCACCCTGGCCCGGGTCGTCGAGCCCGGCGATGTGCACGTCTGGGCGGCGGCGCACGCCGAGGCCTCTGCGCCCGCCCCTGGGACCGAGAGCGCCGAGGTCGGCGACGTCACCGGAGGCGCCATCTCCAACGAGCGGGCGCAGGTGCACCGGGTGCTCCCCGGCGCGGCCACGGCGCCGCTGCCGGTGCAGCTGACCGGCGATGTGCACGAGGTCGGCGCGGCGGACGCCCGGCAGGTGGCGGTGTCGATCGCGTGATCCAGGTCGCGAACCCCATCCTCTCCGGCTGCCATCCGGATCCGTCGATCTGCCGGGTGGGCGAGTGGTACTACCTGGTCACCTCGACCTTCGAGTACCTGCCGGGACTGCCGGTGCTGCGCTCGCGGGATCTGGTGCGCTGGGAGACCGTCGGGCATGTGATCGACCGCCCCGGGATGCTGGACTTCGACGGGATCGGATCCTCCGGCGGCCTCTACGCACCGACCATCCGGCACGGGCGCGGACTGTTCTGGGTCGCGTGCACGCTCGTCGACCGGGAGGATCCGTCCCGAGGCGGCAACTTCCTCGTGACGGCGACCGACCCGGCGGGCCCGTGGAGCGATCCCGTGATGCTCGACGCCGTGGGCATCGATCCGTCGATCGCCTTCGACGACGAGGGGCGCGTCTGGGTGCACGGCACCCGCCTCGCTGCCGAGCCCGAGTGGCACCACCAGACCGAGGTCTGGGTGCGCGAGTACTCGCCGGAGCAGCGGGCCCTCATCGGCGACGAGCACGTGATCTGGCGCGGCGCCGTGCGCGGCGCGGTGTGGGCCGAGGGTCCGCACCTGTACCGGCTCGACGACGGCTGGCTCCTGCTCGCGGCCGAGGGCGGCACCGAGTTCCACCATGCGGTGAGCGTGGCGCGCGCCGACGAGATCACCGGTCCGTACGGCGGCAACCGCGCGAACCCGGTGTTCACGCATCGGCACCTGGGGCGGACGAGTCCGGTGATCGGCGCCGGTCACGCCGACCTGGTGCAGGCGCCGGACGGATCCTGGCTCGCCGTGATGCTCGCGATGCGCGCCGAGGACGGCCGGCACTACCCGCTCGGCCGGGAGACGTTCCTCTGCCCGGTGGCGTGGGAGGACGGCTGGCCCGTGTTCGCCCCGGGCGAGGGGCTGCTGCCCGCGACGGTGCCGATCCCCTGGGCGAGCGAGGACGCGCCGTCCGGATCCTGGCAGCCCGACGACCGCGTGGCGGGCGTCGTCACCCCGTCCGATCCCCGGTGGACGGCGCTGCGCGTCCTGCCTGCGGAGGTCGCGGCGGCGGACGGCGACGCCTGGCGGATGCCTGTGCGCGCGGCGACCCTGCACGACGCGTCGTCGCCGGCGTTCCTCGGGGTGCGCCAGCAGCACGCGGACGTCGACGTGCGCTGCGTGCTGGACGTGCGCGGTCTCGCCGAGGGCGAGAGCGCCGGCCTCGTGCTGCGGCAGTCGGAGCAGGACCACGTCGCGGTCGCCGTCACCCGCACGCCGGACGGACTGCGCCTCGCGTCCGACCGCTGCCACGGCGGGGAGACCGAGCAGCGGGAGATCGGCGCGCTGCCCGAGGCGGACGAGGTGGAGCTGTCCCTGCGCGGCCGGGGGTTCGACTACGCGCTCCGCTGCGGAGATGCCGACGTGATCGAGGCCGACGGGCGCGAGCTCGACGCCTCGTCGACGGGCGGGTTCCTCGGGCTGTGGATCGGGGTCTGCGCCACGAGCGCCGGCGCGGAGCCGCGGGGCGAGGTGCGCATCACGCGGTTCGAGTACGCGCCTGCGCGCGGGGGGAGCGGCGATCGGTAGCCTGGAGTCCCACCGCGTGCAGGAAGCGAGACGACGCATGAACCAACGCGCCACGACCGTCGAAGGGGTGCGGCGCACCAATCTCGCCGAAGTCCTGCGTCTCGTGCATCACTCGGGGCCGCGGTCGCGGGCCGTGATCACCGGGGAGACCGGGCTGAACCGCTCCACCGTGTCCGATCTGGTCGGGCGGCTGGTCGAGGCGGGCCTCGTCGAGGAGCACGAGCCCGATCCCACGCGGCGTGTGGGGCGCCCGTCGCCGGTCGTCGTGCCGAGTCCGGACGTGGTCGCGATCGGCGTCAACCCCGAGATCGACGCCGTCGAGATCGGCGCGGTCTCACTCGGCGGCGCGGTGCGGGAGCGGGTGCGGATCCCGGTCGAGCAGCCGGAGGTCGCGGACGTCGTCGAGATCGTGGACCGCGTCGTGGGCGAGTGGCGCGGCGGAGTGCTGCGCGGTTGCCGCATCGCGGGCGTCGGCGTCGCCGTCCCCGGGCTCGTGCGCGCGTCGGACGGCCTGGTGCGGTTCGCCCCGCACCTCCTCTGGCGCGACGCCGACATCGCCGGCCCCCTCCGCGCCGTCCTGGGCGTCGACGTCGTCGTGGGCAACGATGCCTCGCTCGGCGCGCGTGCCGAGCGGCTGTTCGGCGCGGCCAGGGAGCACGAGGACGTGGTGTACCTGAACGGCGGCGCGAGCGGCATCGGCGGCGGCCTCATCCTGCACGGCACGCTCATCGGCGGCGTCGGCGGGTACGCGGGGGAGTGGGGCCAGACCGCCGCGAGCGTCGCGGACGCGGCGGACCGGCGCGCGGAGGGCGGCGTGCTCGAGGACGAGGTGAATCGTGCGCGGCTGGTGCAGGCGACGGGTCTCGCCGAGCCGGACGACGAGGAGCTCCGGGCGACGCTGGCGGGCTCCGGTGCGGGCTCCGGTGCGGCCGCCGAGGTCGCGCGGCAGCGGCGCATCCTCACCGCCACGCTCGGCAACGCGGTGAACGTGCTGAACCCGGCGATGATCGTGCTGGGCGGCTTCCTCGCGATCCTGCGGGACCTGGATCCGGAGGCCTTCGACGACGAGGTCCGGCGCCGCGCGCTCGCCGCATCGGCCGAGGGCCTGCAGATCTCCGCCGCCGCGCTCGGCGCGGACCGCCTGCTGATCGGCGCCGCGGACGCGGCCTTCGAACGGCTGCTCGCGGATCCGCTCGGCTGACCCCTTCCGGGGGCGTCGGGCGTCCTTCGTCTCGCTGCGCTCGCTCAGGAACCGGGCGTTTCAACCGGTCCCTGAGCGAGGAGCGCAGCGACGAGACGAAGGGCGTGGCCGGGTCAGCTCCGGGTGACGTCGAACTCCACCGCCGACCAGGACAGCGCAGGCAGGGTCAGGCGCACCGCGCCGTCATCGACGGCCACGCCGTCCAGCGGCCGCAGGCCGACCGCGTCCGGCGTCTCCTCGAGGTTCGCGGTGAACCGGTCGCCGCCCTCGGGCACCGTGAGCACCTCCGCCGAGCGGACCGCGGTCGCGCGCAGGCCCTGCAGGTCGAGGTCGACGGTCGCCTCCGAGTCCAGCGAGCGGTTCGCGATGAACAGGGCGAGCCGGCCCGACGCCTCGTCCCACGTCGCTACGGCATCCACCTCGTCCACGTCGCCGTACTTCTCGGTCGCGCCCTTCGTGGACGATACGGCGAGTCGCATGATCCGGCCCTGCGCCATCCGCGCCATCCGGGCGAACGGCCAGAACGTCGTCTGCCGCCACGCGGGCCCGCCCTCCTCGGAGCGGATCGGCGCGATGACGTTGACGAGCTGCGCCTGGTTCGCGATCTTCACCCGGTCGCCGTGCCGCAGCAGGCTGTGCAGGAAGGTGCCCACCACCACGGCGTCCGTGACGTTGTACGTGTCCTCGATGAGGCGGGGATGCTCGCGCCAGCCGGCCGCGGCCACCTCGCCCTCCTCGACGTCGTTGAACCGATCGAAGTCCCACACGTTCCACTCATCGAAGGAGATGTTCACCTCCTTCGAGTGCTTGCCCGCCGCCTTGACCGCGTCGATGGTGGCGACCACGCCGTCGATGAACGCGTCCATGTCGACGGCCTCGGCGAGGAACGACGCGGCGTCGCCGCTCTGCTCCCGGTAGTACGCGTGCATCGAGATGTAGTCCACCTCGTCGTAGGCGTGCGTGAGCACGGTGTGCTCCCAGGTGCCGAAGGTGGGCATGCCGCGGTTCGAGGATCCGACCGCGACGAGCTCGATCTCAGGATCCACGAGCTTCATCGCCTTGGCGGTCTCCTGTGCGAGCCGGCCGTACTCGTGCGCCGTCTTGTGCCCGATCTGCCACGGGCCGTCCAGCTCGTTGCCGAGGCACCACAGCTTGATGCCGAACGGATCCTCGGCGCCGTTGCGACGGCGCAGATCCGACCAGTACGTGCCGCCGGGGTGGTTCGCGTACTCGACGAGCGAACGCGCCTCCTCGACGCCGCGGGTGCCGAGGTTGATGGCCTCCATGACCTCGACCTCGGCCTCCCGCGACCAGTCCATGAACTCGTGCAGGCCGAACGCGTTCGTCTCGATGGTGTGCCAGGCGCCGTCCATGCGCACGGGGCGATCGGCTACGGGGCCGACCCCGTCCTCCCAGCGGTACCCGGAGACGAAGTTCCCTCCGGGGTAGCGGACCACCGTCGGGCCGAGCTCGCGCACGAGCTCGAGCACGTCGGTGCGGAACCCGCGCGCGTCCGCCGTCGCATGTCCGGGCTCGTAGATGCCGGTGTAGACGCAGCGGCCCATGTGCTCGACGAACTGGCCGAACAGGCGGCGGGGGACCTCGGCGATCGTGAAATCGCGGGCGATGGTGATGCGTGCGTGGGCCATGGGGATCCTTTCGGGTCGGGTCACTGACCGCCGAAGCCGCTGGTCGCGACTCCCTTGACGATCTGCTTCTGGAAGATGAGGAACACGATGATCAGCGGCAGTGCGGCGAGCACGGCCTGCGCCATGACCTGGGCGTACTGCACGCCGTAGGCGCTGATGACCGTCTGCAGGCCGACCGGCAGGGTCATCAGGCTGGTGTCGTTGATCACGAGGAACGGCCACAGGAAGTTGTTCCATGCGCCGATGAACACGAAGATCGCGACGGAGGCGAGGATGGGGCGGCTGAGCGGCAGCACGATCGACCAGAACACCCGCAGCCTGCTGGCTCCGTCGACGCGTGCCGCATCCTCGAGCTCGATCGGGATCGCGTCGAAGAACCGCTTCAGGATGAACACCATCGCCGGCGCCACGACCTGCGGCAGGATGAGGCCCCAGTGCGTGTCGACGAGGTTGAAGGCGAGCATCTCGTAGAACAGCGGGATGATCAGCACCTGCGGCGGCACCACGATCGCGGCGATGATGACGACGAACAGCCACCTCCGCCCGCGGAAGTCGAGCCGGGAGAACGCGTAGGCGGCCAGGGCCGAGATCGTCACGGTGAGGACGGTCACGGCGGTCGCGGTCCACAGGCTGTTCCACGCCCACAGGTACACGTTGCCCTGCGTGAGGATCGCGGAGAACGCCTGCACGGTCGGTCCGCTCGCGCCGATCCAGCCGGGGTCGCCGGAGGCGGCGTCGGTCTCGGTCTTGAACGCCGTCGCGACCGCCCACAGGAACGGCAGCAGCCAGCCGATCGCGAGGATCAGCAGCACCGCGAACGCGAGAACGGTCAGGACGGTGAAGCGGCGGCCGATCGGCCGGCGGGTGCGGACGCGCGCGGCGCCCGGGGCGACGAGGGTGCGGGTCGCAGTGGTCATCGGGCGTCCTTCCGCCGACGGGTGATCAGCGCCTGCGCGACGCCGAGGATGATGATGATCGCGAAGAACACGTACGAGATCGCGGCGGAGTAGCCGAACCGGTAGCCGACGAAGCCGGTCTCGTAGATGTACTGCACGATCGAGCGGGTGGTGTCGCTGGAGAGGCCGCCGAGCATCTGGTACGCCTGGTCGAACAGCTTGAGCGACGCGAGGATCTGCAGCAGCGCGATGAGCGTCGTGGCAGGTCCCAGCTGGGGGAGCGTGATCGACCAGAACTGCCGCCAGCCGCCCGCGCCGTCCAGGGACGCCGCCTCGTACTGCTGCTGCGGGATGTTCTGCAGGGCCGCGAGGTAGAGCAGGAAGTTGAAGCCCACCGTCCACCACACCGTGGCGATCACGATCGCGAGCATGTTGACTTTCGGATCCTGCAGCCAGGCGATCGGCTCCAGGCCGAAAGCCTTCAGCACGTTGTTCGCCGCGCCGATCTGCGGGTTGAAGATCCAGATCCAGATCTGCGAGATGACCGTGGAGGCCAGCAGATACGGCATGAAGAACGACAGCCGCCACAGCCACTGGCCGGGAAGGCCGCGGTCGACGAGCACCGCCATCAGCAGCGCTATCACGACGAGCGGGATCGTCGACAGCAGCGTGAACCACACCGTGTTGCCGAACGCGCCCCACATCACCGGATCGCCGAGGGCCTCGACGTAGTTCGCGACGCCGACGAAGCCGCCGCCGGATCCGGTGAGGGACTGGTCGGTGAAGCTCAGATACAGGCCGTGCAGGATCGGCCAGACGAGGAACAGGGCGAACGCGATCAGGAACGGCGCGAGGAACGCCCAGCCGATCAGCTGCTCGCCGCGGTGGCCGCCGCCGGCGTGCCGGCGGGTGGCGCGGGTCGCCGCGCGCCCGGTGACGATGGTCGTGGTGGTGGGAGCCGTCGTGGTCATCTCCGTGCTCCTTCCGGGTCGGCGGGGTTGGGTTGGGCGAGGAAGCGCTTCACCGCGTCCTCGAAGCGGGACACGGCGTCGGCGGCGCTGCCCCCGCCGAGAAGGGCGGGCTGCGCGGCTGCGCCGAACTGGCCCTGGAAGTTGGATCCGGATCCGGTGAACCACGCGGGCGGGTCGTAGCGGACGAACTTCGCGGCTTCCGCGTAGTGCGCCTGGGGCAGCAGGTCCGCGTACTTCGGCGCCTGGGTGACCGGCAGGTACGCGGGGATGTGCCCCGCCTCCGCCCAGCCGTAGGAACCCTTGAGCAGGTCGGCCACGAAGCGGTAGACGAGGTCGCGGCTCGCGGCGTCGGGGTGCGACTGGTGCGGCAGCACGAACGAGTGCGAGTCGGCGTAGGCGGTGCGGGTGCCGAACACGGGCGGGATCATCGCGATGTCGAGGGGGATCTTCGCGGCCTGCATCGTGCGCAGCTCCCACACGCCGCTGAGGAACATGCCGCTCTTGCCGCCGGCGAACTCCGCCACGGCGGTGCCGTAGTCGGCCTGCTTCGCCGCGCGCTTGCCGTCGAGGAGCTTCTGCATGAACTCCAGCGACGCGACGGCCGCATCCTTGTCGATCACCGCAGGACCACCCTGCGGCATCTCCATCTCGATCCCGTGCTGCGTGTAGAACGTGTAGAACAGACGCCACATCTGGGACCCGTCGCCGAGGTACCCGTAGGAGAGGCCGTGCCCGCCGGTCACGCCGGCGACCGCGTCGACCATGGCGAGGAACTCGTCAGGGCTCGTCGCCTCCTTGAGTCGGCCGTCCGGGCCGAGCATTCCGGCCTTGCGGCAGATGTCCGTGTTGTACATCAGGACGAAGGGGTGGGCATCGAGCGCGATGCTGAGACGCTTCCCGTCGACCTCGCCCTTCTTCCAGATCGGATCCGGGAAGGTCGACGCGTCGACGCCGAGATCCGCCAGGCGCGTCGTGTCCCAGGCGTCCAGCAGGCCGCCCGGTGCCCAGCCCAGCACGCGCGTGGCGTGCATGATCGCCACGTCCGGCGCCCGGCCGCCGGCCGCGGCCATGGCGAGCTTCGTGTAGTACGGCGTGCCCCAGGCGAGCACGGTGGGGCGGATCCGGTAGGCGGATTGCTTGCCGTTCGCCGCGTCGAGCAGGCCCGACATGGTGACGCCGTCGCCGCCGGACAGCAGGTGCCAGAACTGCAGCGTGCGCGGTCCGGTGGTGGCCGCAGCGGGGGCGCAGCCGGCGAGCAGCGCCGCGGAGGCGGTGAGACCGGCGGCGCCGAGGAACTGCCGCCGGTTCAGATCGAGAGGTGGGGTCATCGTCACTCCTTCGTGGACGATCGGGGGAACTCCGACATCATTACATCGATGAAATGGGCGACGCAAGACTTCTTCTGAGACCGGTCACGGACCCGTGTCGCCCGGGCGGCCTTCCCCGGGGGCGGTCCGGATCCGTTCAGGTCGCGAAATCTGCGGTTCCTGGGGAGTTTTGCCGCCGAAAGTGCGACCTGAGCCGGGGCGGGATCCCGCTGGTCAGTGCTCCGGGGTCCAGCCGCGAGGCGAGGCGGCGGTGCTGTCGCGGATGAGGAGCCGGTGCGGCACGGTGACGGAACGGGGCGTGCCGGTCGGATCCGCGATCCGCTCGACGAGCAGGTCCACCGCGGCGGTCGCGAACAGGGCGCGGTCGATCTGCACGGTCGACAGCGCGGGCCCGGTGAAGCGGGAGAGCTCCACGTCGTCGAAGCCGGTCACCAGGACGTCGTCCGGCACGCGGATCCCGCGCTCATGCAGCACGTGCAGCGCGCCCGCGGCGAGGGTGTCGGTGAAGCCGATGACGGCGTCGAACGGGATGCCCCGATCGAGCAGCTCGGTCATCGCCGCCGCTCCGCCGCTCATGGTCCAGTCCGCGTGGTTCGCGGTGAGCCGGGGATCCGCGGGAAGCCCCGCCTCGGCGAGGGCCTGGCGCACGCCCTGCAGCCGGAGCCGGCTCGTGGCGGTCGCGATCGCGTGCTGGTCGTCGCCGCCGACGACCGCGATGCGGCGCGCGCCGCGGGCGATCACGTGCCCGGTCATCTCCGTGGCGCCGGCGACGCTGTCGATGCCGACATGGTCGGCGAGCTGGTGCTCGACCTCGCCGATGAGCACCACGGGCAGCTGGCGGTCGTCGTCGGTGAGGGCGCTGTCCTCCAACCGGATCGGGTTCAGGATCAGGCCGTCGACGAGGTGCGCGCGGGCGCGGGAGAGCAGCTCGCGTTCGCGACGCGGCTCGGATCCGGTCTGCTCGACCTGTACGGCGAGGCCCTTGACGCGCGCGGCCTGCACGATGTGGTCGAGCAGCTCCGCGGAGAACGAGGTCGCCAGGTAGGGGAGTGCGAGGGCGATCACGCCGGAGCGCCCGTTGCGCAGGCTCCGGGCGCTCAGATTGGGGACGAAGTCGAGTTTGCGCATCGCCTGCTCGACGCGCTCCCGGGTGTCGTCGCGCACGAAGGCGGCGCCGGTGACGACGTTCGACACGGTCTTCGCCGAGACGCCGGCCAGCGATGCGACGTCGCGCATGGTTGCGCGCGTGCTGCCTCCCATGCGCTCAGCCTATGCCCGCGGGACGCGCGGACCCGGCTACGCGGCTTCTATCGATGTAACACGCGATCTGCAGGGAGGGTGTCGGCCCCTAGGATGTGCCGATGGGCAACGAGACGAACTGGGCCGGAAACGTGTCGTACCGCGCGGCGGCAGTGGTGCGCCCGCGCACCCGCGACGAACTCGATCGAGCACTCGAGACACCGGGTCCGCTGCGTCCGCTGGGGTCTCGCCACAGCTTCAGCGGCATCGCCGACACCACGGGCACCCTCATCGACCTCGGCGCCATGCCCGCGGTCGTGGAGCAGACGGCGTCCGACGTGGTGCGCGTGTCCGGCGGGATGCGCTACGGCGAGCTCGGCGCGGAGCTGCACCGTCGCGGGCTCGCCCTCGGCAACCTCGCCTCGCTGCCGCACATCTCGGTGGCCGGCGCGGTCTCCACCGGCACGCACGGATCCGGCGACGCGATCGGATCGCTCGCCACGGCCGTCCGCGCGGTCACCTTCGCCGGCCCCGACGGCGAGCGCACGCTGCGCCGGGGCGACGCCGACTTCGACGGCGCCGTCGTCTCGCTCGGCGCGCTCGGGCTCATGGTGGAGCTGGAGCTCGACGTGGAGCCGACGTACGACGTCGCGCAGACCGTGCACGAGGGGCCGGACTGGGATGCGCTCCTCGCCGAGTTCGACCGGGTCACCGCGCTCGGCACCAGCGTGAGCGTCTTCAGCCGCTGGACCGACCGCGACCGCGCCGACCAACTGTGGGTCAAGAACCGCGCCGACGGCGCCGCCCTCGATGAGGCGCTGCTGGCACGGCTCGGCACGACCCCGGCCACGGTCGCGCGGCATCCGATCCTCGGTGCCCCGGCGGAGGCGTGCACCCCGCAGCTGGGGGAGGCCGGGCCGTGGCACGAGAGGCTGCCCCACTTCCGTCTCGCGTTCACGCCGTCGGCGGGGGAGGAGCTGCAGAGCGAGTACCTCGTGCCCCGGCGCGACGCGGTGCGCGCGATCGAGGCGGTGCGCGGTCTGTCCGACCGGATCGCGCCGCTGCTGCTCGTGAACGAGATCCGCACCGTCGCCGCCGACGACCTGTGGCTGAGCTCGTCCTACGGCGAGCCCGCGGTCGGTCTGCACTTCACCTGGCGCCGCGATCAGCCGGCCGTCGAGGCGCTGCTGCCGGCGATCGAGGCGGCGCTGCCCGACACCGCCCGCCCGCACTGGGGCAAGGTCTCCACGCTGGATCCGGCCGAGGTCCGCCGCCGCTACCCGCGCTGGGACGACTTCGCCGCCCTCGTGGGCCGCATGGATCCCGCCGGCCGCTTCCGAAACGCGTACCTGGAGCGGCTCGGGCTCTGACGCCGATCCTCTCGGGTCCGGTGGATCCTCTCGGATCCGGGATGCTCTCGGATCCGGGGATGCTCTCGGTCCCGTGGATCCGTTCAGGTCGCAATATCTGCTCTTCCAGCACGTGGTTTGCCGCAGAAAGTGCGACCTGAAGCGACGGATGATCGATAGGCCGGATCCATGACATCGTGTGCCGGACCGTCCGCAGGGCGGCGCCCCGGGCCCGTACACTCACAGGCGTGAGTGAGTCGAAGCCGCAGCGCGCCGTCGGAGTGCGCGACGTCGCAGCGCGCGCGGGCGTCTCGCGGCAGACGGTGTCCCGCGTGCTCAACGATCATCCGGATGTGGCGCCCGAGACGCATGCTCGCGTCGTGGCGGCGATGGAGGAGCTCGGCTACCGCATGAACAACGCGGCGCGCGCGCTCGGCACGCACCGCACCCGCACGATCGGCGTGCTCGCGTCGGACGCGCTGCAGTACGGTCCGTCACGGAGCATGGCCGCGATCGAGGCCTCCGCACGCGCGGCCGGCTATTGGATCACGGCGGCGTTCGCCGACTCCGGCGACGAGGCGTCGGTGACCGCCGCGATCGAGCACCTGCGGGCGCAGTCCGTGGACGGGCTGATCGTGTTCGCGCCGCACGCGCGGACCCTGGACGTGCTGGACGCCCTGCGCACCGGGATCCCCACCGTGATCCTGCACGCCGCCGAGCGTGCGGACTTCACCGTGGACCAGCGGGCCGGCGCACGCCTGGCGGTCGCGACGCTGGCGGATGCCGGCCACGAACGGATCGCGCACCTCGCCGGCCCCGCGGACTGGCTCGAGGCGGAGGCCCGGGCAGCCGGGTTCGCCGAGGAGCTCGCCGCGCGCGGCCTGCCCGCCGGGGCGGTGTTCGACGGCGACTGGAGCCCGCGCTCCGGGCACGAGGCGGCATCCGCCGTGATCGCGTCGGGCGCGACCGCGGTGTTCGCCGCGAACGATCAGATGGCGCTCGGGCTGATCGGCGGCCTGCGTGCCGCCGGCGTCGCGGTGCCCGAGCGGATCAGCATCGTCGGCTTCGACGACGTGCCCGAGGCCGCCTACGCCTGGCCGCCCCTGACAACCGTGCGGCAGGACTTCGAGGAGCTCGCGCGGCGCGCGGTGGCCCGCGTCATCGCCGACAGCGGATCCGGCCCGGCGACCGTCCCGACCGAGGTGAAGGCCGATGCGTCCGCGGCCACGGCGGCCGAGGCGGATGCGGCCGCGGTCGCGGCAGTGGCGGATCCGATCGCCCCCGTGCTGATCGCGCGCGATTCGGTGGTTCCGCCCTCGGCCTGAGCCGACGCCATACGACGCTCAGGTCGCACTTTCGGCTGTTCCCGAAGGCGGTTGGAGCAGAAATTGCGACCTGAACGCGGCGGCGGACGTCTTCCTGTGGACAACCCGCACGGGCCCGCCGGAACTGCCACGGTGGAGGGGTGCCGCGCCGTATTCCACTCCCCGATGATCTGGGGCCAAGCTTCACGATCCGTGATGCTCGGGCGGCTGACATCAAGCCAGGGCGGCTGCGCAGCGCCGACCTGACCCGGCCGTTTTCGGGAGTGCGGGCACGTCCTGCCTCGATGGGCCTCGCGCACGATGAGGATCCTTTCGCCGCCCAGCGCCGGGAGCGCATAGAGCGGGCGGTGCTTTACGCGCCGCGCCTCCGGCCGGGCCAGTACTTCAGCCACGACACGGCGGCTGCGATCTACGGGGCGCCCCTTCCCCTCGAGCGGACGAGCGACGGCGAGATCGCGCGCGGCGACGACCTTGCGCTGCACGTGAGCACCATGGGCGACCGGCCGCTGGTGCGGACGAACGGGGTCGTGCACCATCGCGGCGACCCACGCCTCGTCGTGGTCACCGCGCACGCCGGCCTCGCCGTTCCGACCGCTTCGTCGACCTGGGCGCAATCGGGGGCGCACTCGGTGTCGGCGCTCGTCGCGCTCGGCGACTACTTCTGCCGGGCTTGGCGGCCCGGGGTGGGGCGCCGTGATGTGGGCCGCGCGCCGTTCGCGACGGTCAGCGAACTGAACGCCGCGATGTCGGCAGGGCGCAGGATCGGCGCCGCGCGGCTTCGGGAGGCGATCATGTGGATCCGCGAGGACGCTTGGTCGCCTCGCGAGTCGGAACTGAGATATCTGCTCGTGAGTTCCGGGATCCCCGAGCCGGCGCTCAACATCGACCTCTTCGATGAGGACGGCGGGTTCCTCGGTTGCTGGGACATGGTCTTCTTCGCGCAGAAGGTCGCGGTCGAGTATCACGGTCGGCAGCACGCGGATTCGTGGGGTGCGGATGTCGAACGGGCGGCACGACTGCGCGCCGCCGGATGGGTCATCATCGATGTGACGGCGGAGTCGCTGAGGTCGCCTGAGGCGCTTCTCCGGCGGATATGCCGGGCGCTCAGCCGCTGATTCGACGGGTCTCGTGGCACGTTCCGCGGCCCTGTTTCGGCTGTTCGTCGGCCTTCAGGTCGCAATTTCGGCTCTACCCGGGAGCGGGAACCGCAGTTATTGCGACCTGAACGATTCCAGCGCCCTGCCACCCTCGCGGTCTTGACGTGCCGGTCGCGGCGGTGTCACAATGACCGTGACCGGTCACAGTCGCCCAGGACGAGCCTCGGCCGTCACGAGAGGATCCGCATGACCCCCTTCGCCCCCGAGGTCGAGCAGGCCATCGCCGCCGTGCGCGCCGACGTCGCCCGGCTGCACGCCGAGCTGGTCCGCTACGGGCTGGTGGTCTGGACCGGCGGCAACGTGTCGGGGCGGGTCCGCGTGGGCGACGACCCGAGCCAGGATCTGTTCGTCATCAAGCCCTCCGGTGTGAGCTACGACGACCTGGCGCCGGAGAACATGATCCTCTGCGACCTCGACGGCGCCGCGATCCCCGGCACTCCGGGCAGCGACCGCAGCCCCTCGAGCGACACCGCCGCGCACGCCTACGTCTACCGGCACATGCCCGAGGTCGGCGGGGTCGTTCACACCCACTCCACCTACGCCGTGGCCTGGGCGGCGCGCGGCGAGGAGATCCCCTGCGTGATCACCGCGATGGCCGACGAGTTCGGCGGGCCGATCCCCGTCGGCCCGTTCGCGATCATCGGCGACGACTCGATCGGCCGCGGGATCGTGCAGACTCTGCGTGAGCACCGCAGCCGTGCGGTGCTCATGCAGAACCACGGACCGTTCACGATCGGCGTGGACGCGAAGGACGCGGTCAAGGCCGCCGTCATGGTCGAGGACGTCGCGCGCACCGTGCACCATGCGCGCGAAGCCGGCCCGCTCATCCCGCTGCCGCAGGACGCGATCGACAGCCTCTTCGACCGCTACCAGAACGTGTACGGCCAGAACACGGACGCCCGCCGATGACCCTGCGACGCAGCTCAGGGAGCGCCCGCGACGACATCCTCGCGGGACGGACGAGCCTCGGGATCGAGCTCGGATCCACCCGCATCAAGGCGTGCCTGATCGGATCCGATCCCGCCGTCGTGCTGGCGAGCGGATCCTCCTCCTGGGAGAACCGGCTCGAGGACGGGCTGTGGACCTACGACGTCGACGCCGTCTGGGCCGGGCTCCAGGAGGCCTACGCCGCCCTGGTCGCGGACGTCCACGACCGCTACGGCGTGCGGCCGACGACGTTCGGCGCGCTCGGGATCTCCGCCATGATGCACGGCTACCTCGCCTTCGACGCGGCCGGCGAGCTGCTCGTGCCGTTCCGCACCTGGCGCAACACCAGCACGTCGGTCGCGGCGGCCGAGCTCGCCGACCTGCTCGGCGTCAACATCCCGCTGCGCTGGTCGATCGCGCACCTGCACCAGGCCG
This sequence comes from Microbacterium xylanilyticum, assembly GCF_054654695.1. Classification (NCBI taxonomy): domain Bacteria; kingdom Bacillati; phylum Actinomycetota; class Actinomycetes; order Micrococcales; family Microbacteriaceae; genus Microbacterium; species Microbacterium xylanilyticum. The sequence continues at coordinate 3,415,055 of NZ_BAAIEN010000002.1, read as the reverse complement.
TCGTCGACGGCGAGGAGCACGTGCCGCGGATCGCGAGCGTGAACACCCTCGCCGGCTACGTGCACGAGCGCCTGACCGGGCGGCGCGTGCTCGGGGTCGGCGACGCGTCCGGCATGTTCCCGATCGATGCGGTGACCGGTGGCTACGACGCCGCCATGGTCGCCGCCTACGACGCGCTCGCCGGGGCGCGGCTGCCCGCCCCGCTCGTCGAGCTGCTGCCCGCGGTGCTGCCTGCGGGTGCCGAGGCCGGCACGCTCACGGCAGAGGGCGCGCTGCTGCTGGATCCGTCCGGTTCCCTCGCCCCCGGGATCCCGCTGTGTCCGCCCGAGGGCGATGCCGGCACAGGCATGGTCGCCACCAACGCGGTCGCCCCGCGCACCGGCAACGTCAGCGCCGGCACGAGCATCTTCGCCATGGTCGTGCTGGAGCGTCCGCTGGCCGGAGTGCACCACGAGATCGACCTCGTCACCACGCCGTCGGGCGACGCCGTCGCCATGGTGCACTGCAACAACGGCGCCAGCGAGCTCGCCGCCTGGGCGGGGCTGTTCACGCGCTTCGCCGCGGCGGCCGGCGCGCCCGTGAGCGACGACGCCGCGTTCGAGGCGCTGTTCCGCGAGGCGCTCTCCGGCGAGGCGGACGCCGGCGGCGTGCTCGCCTACAACCACCTCGCGGGGGAGCCGATCGCCGGCCTCACCGAGGGGCGGCCGCTGGTCGTGCGCACGCCCGGCAGCGCCTTCACCCTCGCGAACTTCATGCGGGCGCAGCTCTACGGCGTGTTCGGCACGCTCGCGCTCGGCATGCGCACGCTCGCCGCCGAGGGCGTGCGACTCGACCGGATGTTCGCGCACGGGGGCATGTTCCGCACGGCCGGGGTCGCGCAGCGGTTCCTCGCCGGAGCCCTGGGCGCGCCCGTCGCCGTCGGCGAGGCCGCGTCCGAGGGAGGGGCGTGGGGGATCGCCGTCCTCGCGTCGTACCTCGCGCACGCCGACGCGCTGAGCCTCGGCGACTACCTCGACCAGCGCGTGTTCGCGTCGGCGGACATCGCCGTCGCGGATCCGGATCCGGTCGACGTCTCCGGATTCGCCGCCTACCTCGACCGCTACGGCGCCGGCCTCGCCGTCGAGGCGGCCGCGGTGAGCGCCCTCTGAACCATCCACGACACGAACGACGATCGTGCGGATCCGTGATCCGCATCCCATGAACGGAAGACCCCGATGACCCGCACCCCGCTCACCACCTCCCTCGACGGCTACGAGGTCTGGTTCCTCACCGGCAGTCAGCACCTGTACGGCCCCGAGACGCTCGCGCAGGTCGCCGAGCAGTCGCAGCAGATCGCCGGGATCCTGGATGCGGCCGGGGACGTGCCGGTGCACATCGTCTGGAAGCCGGTGCTCACCGACTCCGCCGCGATCCGGCGCACCGCGCTCGAGGCGAACGCCGACGACCGCGTGATCGGCCTGATCGCCTGGATGCACACCTTCAGCCCCGCGAAGATGTGGATCGCGGGCCTGGACGCGTTGCAGAAGCCGCTCGCGCACCTGCACACCCAGGCCAACGTCGAGCTGCCCTGGGCCGACATCGACTTCGACTTCATGAACCTGAACCAGGCCGCGCACGGCGACCGCGAGTTCGGCTACATCCAGACGCGGCTCGGGGTGCCGCGCAAGACGATCGTCGGCCATGCGTCCGACCCGCGCGTGCAGCGCGAGCTCGGCACCTGGCAGCGGGCGGCGGCCGGTCTCGCCGCGAGCCGCGACCTCAGGCTCGCCCGCTTCGGCGACAACATGCGCTACGTCGCCGTGACCGAGGGTGACAAGACCGAGGCCGAGCTGCGCTTCGGCGTGCAGGTGAACACGTGGGGCGTGAACGAGCTCGCCGAGGCGGTCGCCGCGGCGGGCGAGGCCGACATCGACACGCTCGTCGCCGAGTACGAGGAGCTCTACGACGTCGTGCCCGAGCTGCGCAAGGGCGGCGAGCGGCACCAGTCGCTGCGCGACGGCGCGGCGATCGAGCTGGGTCTGCGGTCGTTCCTCGAGGAGGGCGGGTTCAGCGCGTTCACCACGTCGTTCGAGGACCTGGGCGCCCTGAAGCAGCTCCCGGGCCTCGCCGTGCAGCGGCTCATGGCCGAGGGGTACGGCTTCGGCGCCGAGGGCGACTGGAAGACCGCGGTGCTCGTGCGCATCGCGAACGTCATGGGCGCAGGTCTGCCCGGCGGTGCGAGCCTCATGGAGGACTACACCTACGACCTCACCCCCGGGGACGAGCTCATCCTGGGCGCCCACATGCTCGAGGTCTCGCCGTCGCTGACCACGCAGAAGCCGTCGCTGGAGATCCACCCGCTCGGCATCGGCGGCAAGGACGACCCGGTGCGGCTGGTGTTCACCGCGGATCCGGGATCCGCCGTCGTCGTCGCGCTCAGCGACATGCGCGACCGCTTCCGCCTCACTGCGAACATCGTGGAGAACGTCGCCCCGCGCGCCGCCCTGCCGAAGCTGCCGGTCGGCCGCGCCGTGTGGAAGCCGCAGCCCGACTTCACCACGTCGGCAGCCGCCTGGCTGACCGCGGGCGCCGCGCACCACACCGTGATGTCGACGGCGGTGGGGATCGAGGCGTTCCGCGACTTCGCGGAGATGGCCGAGGTCGAGCTGCTCGTGATCGACGAGAGCACCACGCTGCCGGCGTTCCAGCAGCAGGTGCGCTGGAACCAGGCGTACTACCGCCTGGCTCAGGGGCTGTGACGATGACGGATCCGGCGCTCCCGGTCCCTGAGCCTGCGCTCCCGGTCCCTGAGTCTGCACTTCCGGTCCCTGAGCCTGTCGAAGGGACGCCGCGCGCTGTGAATGCTGCGACGGGTGCGGCGTCGGAGGCCCTGATCCCGCGCTCCGGACGGCAGATCCGGCTCGCGGCGCACGGCTATGAGGCCGACATCGCCTCGGTGGGCGCGACGCTGCGCGCGCTGCGGTTCGAGGGGCGCGACCTCGTCGTGCCGTTCGCGGCAGACGAGGTGCGACCGAACTACCGTGGAGCGACGCTCGCGCCGTGGCCGAACCGCATCGTGGACGGGCGCTACCGCTTCGCCGGCGTCGAGCATCAGCTGCCGCTCACCGAGCCCGAGCGCGGTCAGGCGCTGCACGGGCTCGTCGCCTGGAGCGCGTTCGAGGACCGCATCGTGGATCCGGATCGTGTGGTGCTCGCGACGACCATCGAGCCGCAGGCCGGGTACCCGTTCCGCGTCGAGGTCGTCGTGGAGTACCGTCTGGGCCCGGACGGTCTCACGCAGACCGTGACCGGACGCAACCTCGGTGCGAATTCCGCACCCTGGGGCACCGGACCGCATCCCTACCTGGTGGCAGGGCCCGCCCGCGACGACTCCGCACCCGTGAACGGGTGGACGCTCCTGCTCCCCGCATCGGCCGTGCTGACGGTCAGCCCCGACCGGCTGAGCCCGGTGGCCCTCGAACCGGTCGACGCTCATCCGGAGTGGGACTTCCGCACTCCGCGGCGCATCGGCGACACCTTCATCGACCACGCGTTCACCGCCCTGGCGAGCGCCGACGGCGTCACGACCGTGGAGGTGCGCGACGGCGACGGCGGTGGCGTCGCCCTGCACTGGGACACGGCCTGTCCGTGGGTGCAGATCCACACGGCGGACACTCCGGCGGACGCCGCCACGCACCGGATCGGGCTCGCGGTCGAGCCGATGACCTGCGCGCCGGACGCGTTCACCTCGGGCGCCGGGCTCGTGGTGCTCTCCCCGGGCTCCGAGCACCGCGCCTCCTGGCGCATCCAGGCCCTCCAGCGGTGAGGCGGGTACGCGGCGGCGGCTCCGCGGGGCGGGTAGAGCTGCCCATCGAGCCGCGCCGCCGCGCTGAGTATCGTGGATCCCATGGCAACTGAGGGGGAACCGCTGCAGGGCGGGCATGAACTCGATTTCGGATCCGCGTCGCACGATCAGACGCCGCCGCAGCCCGAAGCGCCGGCGGTTCCACCCGCGGACGCACCGGCACCGGCCGACGCGACCCCGCAGGCCGGCACCGGCGAGGAGGCTGCTGCCCCGGAGCCCGCCGCGGAAGCTGCTGCCGTTCCCGAAGCCGCAGCGGAGGCCGCACCTGCCGCGGCGCCGGAGAACCCGACCGAGGCCTATCCCACGCAGGCGTTCCCGCCGCCCGAGGCGCACCCGGCGCAGGGTCAGGAGTACGGGGCGCAGGCGTACCCGGGGCAGTCGTATCCCGATCAGCAGCACGGTGTGCAGCCGGGTCCGGTCGCCCCGGGCCAGGCCGCCCCGGGGCAGTCGTACGGCGCGCAGCCGGGGCAGCCCGCTCAGCCGTACCCGGGACAGGCGTACCCCGGGGAGCCCTATGCCGGGCAGCCGTACGGTGCGCAGCCCTACGGCACGCCGTCGGCGCAGCCCGGGCAGCCGTATCCCGGCCAGGCCTACGGCACGGCGCCGGGACAGCCCGGGCAGCCGTATCCCGGCCAGCCGTATCCGGGCCAGCCTTACGGAGCCCAGGCGGGCCAGCCCTATGGCGCGCAGCCGGGCCAGCCCTACGCCGCCCAGCCCGGCCAGGGCTACGGCGGGCAGCCGCCGAAGAAGACCTCGAAGGGCCTGATCTGGGGCCTCGTCGGCGGTGGCGTGGCCGTGCTGCTCGCGGTGATCCTGGTCGTCGCCCTGGTCGTGGTGCCCGCGATCACCCGCTCCTCGGTCTCCGCGGCCGACACGGTGAAGGCATACCTCACGGCCGTCTCCACGGGCGACGCGAAGACCGCGCTGGGCTACCTCGCGAGCGTCCCGAACAAGGACCTCCTCACCGACGCCGTGCTGAAGGAGTCGAACAAGCTCGCGCCCCTGGCTCACATCTCCGTCGCGCAGGGCTACAAGGGCTCGTCTTCGAGCACGGTCGCCGCGACGTTCACGCTCGGCGGCAAGACGGTCGCCGCCGAATACAACGTGTACAAGGTGAAGGACCAGTGGCGGATCTCCAACGGCGTCCAGCCGCTTCCGCTGGACGAGCTGAAGGGCGTCGGCGCCACGATCAACGGCGTCTCGGCGGACAAGCTCAGCGATCCGTACGTATTCCCGGGGACGTACGAGCTGTCGCTGTCGTCGAAGTACTTCTCGATCGATGGTGACGCGACCTTCACCGTCGTCCGCGACAACGACGGATCCGCGCTGTACGACGTGCGCACCAAGCTCAACGACGCGGGCGTCTCCGAGTTCCGCTCGCTCGTGCGCTCCGCGGTCGAGGCCTGCGTCGCCATGAAGACGCTGTCGACTCCGTGCGGCATGGACATCACCGCGATCGACCTCTCCGGTGCGAGCCCCGTCGAGGGCACCGTCACCCGCACGCTCACGACCGAGGGGAGCGCAGCGCTCGACTCCCTGCAGCCCGAGAGCAACGGCTCCTCGCCGACGGTCGTGTCGGCCTACGACTACATCTCGGTCGACATGGAACTGCAGGGCAGCGACGGGCAGACCTACACGGTCACTCTCGGCGGATCCCTCGACACCCCGACTGTCGACCTCGGCGCGTCGGATCCGCAGGTCACCTGGCAGTAGCCACCCGAACGCCGTGAACGAGAGGACCCCCGCCGACCCGATTCGGCGGGGGTCCTGGCGGTTCGTGACCGCTGGATGCCCGGCGAGACGGCCGAGCGGATCCCATCGTGCGCGGGAAGACGAGGCCCCCGATCCGGTCAGCGTCTGCGTCCTGCGCGTCATCCGTTGTACGTGCCGAAGGTGACGGGCAGGTGAACTCGCCGTCAGATCTCGATGAATTACATGGAAGCCCTACTAACTAGATGGATGGCCATGTAATCTGGATCCAGCGTCGACGACGACGCAGAACCAGGAGCACACGATGGTCCGCGACATCACCCATTTCATCGGAGGATCCGCGATCCCCGGCAGTCCGGAGGCGAACGGCGGGCGCTGGGGCGACGTGTTCGATCCGTCGACCGGCGCCGTGCAGGCGCGCGTCCCGCTGGCGAGCGCGCACGAGGTGCGGGCCGCGATCGCCGACGCCGAGGCGGCGCAGCCGGAGTGGGCGGCGACGAATCCGCAGAAGCGCGCCCGCGTGTTCATGCGGTTCCTGGAGCTGCTCCGCGACGAGGCCGAGGAGCTGGCGGCGCTGCTCTCCAGCGAGCACGGCAAGACGCTCGACGACGCCAAGGGCGACATCCAGCGCGGCGTCGAGGTGATCGAGTTCTGCATCGGCGCCCCGCACCTGCTGAAGGGGGAGTACTCCACAGCGGTCGGCACCGGCATCGACGTGTATTCGCTGCGCCAGCCGCTGGGCGTGGTCGCCGGCATCACGCCGTTCAACTTCCCGGCGATGATCCCGCTGTGGCAGATGGGGCCGGCGATCGCCGCGGGAAACGCGTTCATCCTCAAGCCCAGCGAGCGCGACCCGTCCGTGCCGGTGCGGATCGCCGAGCTGTTCCTGAAGGCGGGTCTTCCGGCCGGGATCCTCAACGTCGTGCACGGCGACAGGGAGGCCGTCGACGTGCTGCTCACCGATGAGCGGGTGCGGGCGATCGGGTTCGTCGGATCCACGCCGATCGCGGAGTACATCTACACGACGGCGACCGCGCACGGGAAGCGCGCGCAGTGCTTCGGCGGTGCCAAGAACCACCTCGTCGTGATGCCGGACGCCGACCTGGATCAGGCGGCGGATGCGCTCATCGGCGCCGGCTACGGCTCGGCGGGGGAGCGCTGCATGGCGATCTCGGTGGCGGTGCCGGTGGGCGAGGACACCGCCGACGCGCTCACGGCGAAGCTCGTCGAGCGCATCGCGAAGCTGAAGGTCGGTCCGTCGCGCGAGCCGGGGATGGACTACGGTCCGCTGGTGAACGCCGCCGCGGTCGAGCGCGTGACCGGCTACATCCAGCAGGGGATCGACGCCGGCGCCGAACTCGTCGTCGACGGCAGAGGGTTCACGGTTCCGGGGCACGAGGAGGGCTTCTACCTCGGCCCGACCCTGTTCGATCGCGTCACCACCGACATGTCGATCTACCGCGAGGAGATCTTCGGCCCCGTGCTCGTCATCGCCCGCGCGGCGGACTACGAGGAGGCGCTGCGGATGGCGTCCGAGCACGAGTACGGCAACGGCGTGGGCATCTTCACCCGCGACGGCGACGCCGCGCGCGACTTCGTGGCCCGGGTGAACGTCGGCATGGTGGGCGTGAACGTGCCGATCCCCGTGCCGATCGCGTACTACACCTTCGGCGGCTGGAAGCGCAGCGGGTTCGGCGACCTCAACCAGCACGGCGCCGACGCCTTCCGCTTCTACACGAAGACCAAGACCGTGACGAGCCGCTGGCCCGCCGCCGGCGTCCGCGAAGGCGCCAGCTTCGTCATCCCCACGATGCACTGATCCGGCCCCCACAAGGAGCAGACCATGACCACCGTCACCACCCCCGTCACGATGACCGCCGAGGAGCGCGCCGCCATCCTCGGCGCCGTGCGCGAGTTCGCCGAGACCGAGCTCGCCCCGTTCGCCGCCGAGCGCGACGAGAAGCACATCTTCCCCCGGGACACCCTGCGCCGTGCCGGCGAGCTCGGCCTCGGCGGCATCTACGTGCGCGAGGAGTCCGGCGGCACCGGCCTGCCGCGCGTCGACACGGTCGCGATCTTCGAGGAGCTCGCCAAAGGCGACCCCACGATCGCCGCGTACATCTCCATCCACAACATGGTCACCTGGATGATCGACACCTATGGCACGGATGCCCAGCACGAGCGCTGGCTGCCCGAGCTGATCGGGATGGAGGGCGTCGGCAGCTACTGCCTCACCGAGCCGGGAGCCGGATCCGACGCCGCCGCCCTCGCGACGAGCGCGACCCGCGATGGCGACGAGTACGTGCTCACCGGCGTGAAGCAGTTCATCTCCGGCGCCGGCGAGGCGGCGGTCTACATCGTCATGGCCCGCTCGGGCGGGCCCGGCCCGCACGGCATCTCCGCGTTCCTCGTGCCCGGCGACGCCGCGGGGCTGAGCTTCGGCGCGCCGGAGAAGAAGATGGGCTGGCACGCGCAGCCCACCCGCCAGGTGATCCTGGACGGCGTGCGCGTTCCCGCGACCAGCATGCTCGGATCCGAGGGGCAGGGCTTCGCGATCGCGATGAGCGCCCTCAACGGGGGGCGGCTGAACATCGCCGCCTGCTCGCTCGGCGGGGCGCAGTGGGCGCTGGACCGGGCCGTGCAGTACGTGCACGAGCGCGAGGCGTTCGGCGAGCCGCTCGCCGAGAAGCAGTCGATCCTGTTCGCGGTCGCCGACATGCGCACCGACCTGCAGGCCGCGCGGCTCATGGTGCGCGACGGCGCGCAGGCGGTCGATGACAAGGCCCCGGACGCCACGATGCGCTGCGCGATGGCGAAGCGCTTCGCGACCGATGCCGGATTCGACGTCGCGAACCGTGCCCTTCAGCTGCACGGCGGCTACGGGTACCTTCAGGACTACGGGATCGAGAGGGTCGTCCGTGATCTGCGGGTGCATCAGATCCTGGAAGGGACGAACGAGATCATGCGACTCATCGTCGGACGCGAGATGCTGCGTCCCGCCGGGTCCGCGTCGATGCGATCCGCGGCGCCGGCCGAGATGCGGAGCGCATCATGACGCGCATCGCCTTCCTTGGCCTCGGCCACATGGGCCTTCCCATGGCGAAGAACCTCCTCAAGGCGGGGCACGACGTCGTCGGTTTCGACGTGGTCCCCGCCGCGGTCGATGCCGCCTCGGACGCCGGCGTCCCCGTCGCCCAGTTCGGGGTGGACGCGGTCGCGGGCGCCGAGGTCGTCATCACGATGTTCCCCGCCGGCAAGCACGTGATCGCCGCCTACCAGGACGAGCTGCTCGGCGCCGCGGATCCGGGCACGCTCTTCATCGAGAGCTCCACGATCGCTGTCGACGAGGCGCGGACGGCGCACGCCCTCGCGGTCGAGGCGGGCCACCGCAATATCGACGCGCCGGTGTCGGGCGGCGTCGTGGGTGCGGAGAACGGCACGCTCGCCTTCATGGTCGGCGGCTCCGACGAGGACTTCGCCGAGGCCCTGCCGCTGCTCGAAGTGATGGGCAAGCGGATCGTGCACTGCGGCGGGCCGGGGCTCGGGCAGGCCGCCAAGGTGTGCAACAACATGATCCTGGGCGTCTCCCAGATCGCGGTCGCCGAGGCGTTCGTGCTGGGCGAGCGGCTGGGGCTCGAGCACCAGGCGCTGTTCGACGTGGTGTCGCAGGCGTCCGGTCAGTGCTGGGCCCTCACGACGAACTGCCCGGTCCCCGGGCCGGTGCCGACCAGCCCGGCGAACCGCGACTACCAGCCCGGTTTCGCGGGTGCGCTCATGGCGAAGGATCTGGGACTCGCGCTGCAGGCGATCGAGGGCACCGGCACCGAGGCGCGGATGGGGCGCCTCGCGCAGGAGATCTACGCGGCGTTCGCGGCCGGCCCCGGCGCCGGCCGCGACTTCTCCGGCATCATCACCGACATCCGCGACGCGTCCTGACGCCTGCCGGATCCGCGACGCGTCCTGACACGCGCCGGATCCGCGACGCGTCCTGACACGCCGGGTCTGGGGTGCGTCGCTCGGATCCGCCCGTTCCTCTCGCGGCCGCCGTTCGCCGAAACCCCCGTCTGGCGCCGAAACCCCCACGGACAGACGCGGCCAGGTGGGGGTCTCGGCGCTCAGCGGGGGTCTCGAGTCGAGCGGGCAGGCCTGGCTGGTGGAGGGGGACGGCGCGGGAAGCGCGGCCAGGAGGGTGCGCGGACACCGTCCGTTCACCGGCATCGGGGATACTGGAAGAGCCACGAAGAAGCGGCGAAGGGATGGACATGGCCGAGTACGAGACGATCCTCACGGAGCAGCGCGGACGAGTCGGCTGGATCACCCTGAACCGTCCGCAGGCGCTGAACGCGCTGAACGCGCAGATCGCCGAAGAGGTCACGGCGGCCGCCACCGCGTTCGATGCGGATGAGAGCGTCGGCGCGATCGTGGTCACCGGGTCGGAGAAGGCGTTCGCCGCGGGTGCCGACATCAAGGAGATGGAGTCGATGTCGGCCGCTGAGATGGTGGAGACCGACCACTTCGGCATCTGGCGCGACTTCGCCGCGGTGCGCACGCCCGTGATCGCCGCCGTATCGGGCTTCGCCCTCGGCGGCGGCTGCGAGCTCGCGATGATGTGCGACATCATCCTGGCCGCCGACACCGCGAAGTTCGGGCAGCCGGAGGTGAACCTCGGGGTGATCCCCGGCATGGGCGGAACGCAGCGGCTCATCCGCGCGGTCGGCTACTACAAGGCCGCCGAGCTCGTGCTGTCGGGCCGCATCATGGGCGCCGAGGAGGCCGAGCGGGCGGGACTGGTCTCGCGCATCGTGCCCGCGGCCGAGCTGCTGGCCGAGGCGTCGGCGCTGGCCGAGACGATCGCGTCCAAGTCGCTGCCGTCAATCCTCGCCGCCAAGGCCGCCCTCGATGCGGCGATGGAGACCCCGCTCGCGGCCGGGCTCGACATCGAGCGCGAGGCCTTCGCCGCGCTGTTCGACACCGTCGACCAGAAGGAGGGCATGGCCGCCTTCCGTGAGAAGCGCCCGCCGCAGTTCGTGAACCGGTGATCGACATGGCAGACATCCGCGCACTCGGATCCACTCCGGATCCGCACCGGACCGCATCCCTCGACGCCTTCGCGGAGGCGTCGAACGTGGTGCCGCTGTTCGCCGACGGCGCGCTGCCCGACGTCACCGACCTGCGCCTCAGCGAGGACGACCGGCGCGAGCTGGTCGGCTGGACCATCGCGTGTGCCGAGCGGCTGCTGCCGCTGTTCCAGGCGGAGCGGCCCGACGACGACCGTCCGCGGGAGGCGCTCGCCGCAGCGGAGGCGTTCCTGCGCGGCGAGCTCGATATCGACGCCGTCCGCGAGAAGGCCTTCGCCTGCCACGAGGCCGCCCGGCAGGCGCGGGATCCGAGCGCCGTGGCCGCTGCCCGCGTGTGCGGGCAGGCCGTCGCCGTCGCGCATCTCGCCGGGCACAGCCGCCAGGTGCCGCGGCACACGGCGCGCGCGTTCCCCGGCGATCGCTCCCGCCGCGACGAGGAGCTCGCCTGGCAGCGGATGAACATACCGGCGCGGTTCGACGCCTACGTCTACGAAGGAGACTGAGCGCGCCGGGTTCACGCACGCGCCCCTCTCCGTTTTCTGGCGGAGAGGGGCGCGTGGACCGGGTGTCAGGACGCGGGATCAGTCTTCGGAGACGACGACCGTCACCTCGATGTTGCCGCGGGTCGCGTTCGAGTAGGGGCACACCTGGTGCGCGGCGTCGGCGAGTGCCTGGGCCTGCGCGAGCTCGAGGCCGGGGAGCACGACGTCCAGGCGCACGGCCAGCTGGTAGCCGCCCTGGCCGTTCGGGCCGATCTGCACGCGGCCGGCGACCGAGGAATCGGCGATGGCGACCTTCTGGGTGCGGGCGACGGCCTGCAGCGCGGAGTGGAAGCAGGCGCTGTATCCGGCCGCGAAGAGCTGCTCGGGGTTGGCCCCGTCGCCGGATCCGCCCATCTCGCGCGGGATGGCGAGGTCGAGGTCGACGCGGCGGTCGGTGGTGACGACGCGGCCGTTGCGGCCGGCTCCCGTCGCGATGGCTTCGGCGGTGTAGAGGACGTCCATGGGTGATCTCCTTCTGATCGGGGTGCGGATGCGAGGACTCAGTCCTCTGCCATGCGCGCGGCGACCGCGTGCATGGAGGAGGAGATGTCGTGCAGCCGGCGGATGAGGTCTTCGGCGGTGGTGCGGTCGGGGAGGGCGAACCCTTCCGCGATCTGCCGGGGGATGTCGCGGAGCTCCGTGCGCAGGCGCCGCCCGCGCTCGGTCACGGCGATCGAGACGACGCGCTCATCGGGGGAGCGGCGTTCGCGCACGATCAGGTCGTTCTGCTCCATCCGGCGCAGCAGCGGGGACAGCGTGCCCGAGTCGAGCTGCAGGCGCTCGCCGAGCGAGGACACGGTCTGCTCGCCGTCCAGCCAGAGCGTCACCAGCACGAGGTACTGCGGGTAGGTGAGGCCCCAGGGGGCGAGCAGCGCCCGGTACGCCTGGGTCGTGGCGCGCGTCGCGGCGTAGAGCGCGAAGCACACCATCTCGTCGGTTGCGGCCATGAGGAAAGCATTGCACACAAGAGAGTTTTGCACAACTTAACGGGGATCCATGGTCGTCGGCTGAGATGGATGGTGGCAGTGCGTCCTCAGCCCCGGAGCTCGTCCAGCGCCTTGGCGATGCGGCGCTCGCGGGTCGCCTCCTGCTTGGCGTCGGCGACGGAGCGCGCGATCTCCTTGCGCTGCGTGTAGTTCAGCGCCTCATAGGCGGCGGTCAGCCCGGCGTCGGCGAGGGCGGAGGTCAGCGCTTCGGGAACGTCGACCGTGCGCTCCGCGGTGTCGGCGGTGATCACGGCGTCGAACTCGTCGCCGAGCTCGAGCCCCACCGCGGCGCGGTTCGCCTTGCTGAACCCGATGAGATTCCTTCCGCCCATCCGGGCCAGGCGCAGTCGTGCGGTCTTCTCGCCGACGATGACCGCGACCGGGAACGCCTTCGCGCTGCTGAGCTCGGCGACCTGGGCGTCGGTGAGCACGATGGCTCCGGCAGGGCCCATGGGCTCGAGGGTGGTGCGGATCCGGAGTTCGCTCATGCCGGCCAGCCTACGGCTGCTCCGCCTGGCGGGCGAGGGCGTCGTTGCGCTGCTCGATGAGCCGGATGAGATGCCGCCGCATCACGAGCGCGTCGACGAGCCGCCCGAGCGGGCCCAGCGGCGACCGGAAGTCGATCTCGTCGCGCATCAGGGTGCCATCGGGCGCGGGCGTGAACGTGTGCCGGTGCCGGAAGGCGGCGAACGGGCCGCGGGAGAGTGCGAACACCCGCTCCGCGGGTGCGGCGATCATCCGCTCGAGGGCGAACGACGCCATCAGAGCGGATCCGGCTGCGGGCGCGGGTCGGCGAAGTCGCCCGCCGCCTTGCGCATGCGCGCCACGATCGCCACCAGATCGGCGGTGTCCTGCGCGGAGATGCCCGGATTCGCGAACACCTCGTCGTTGAGCGCTGCAGTCGCGCGCTCGACCAGGTCGCGCCCGGTATCGGTGAGCTCGAGCAGCGCGGCGCGTCCGTCGTGGGGGTCGCGGTGCCGCGCGATGAGGCCGTCGCGCACGAGCCGGTCAGCGGTGCTGGAGACGCTGGTCGCGTGCACCTGGAGGCGCGCCACGACGCTGGACAGCGGGAGGGTGCCGGTGCGGCTGAATGCGAGCAGGCGCAGCACCTCGTACCGGGCGAACGACAGCGTGAACGGCCGCAGCGCCGCATCGACGCGGGCCAGCAGCAGCTGCTGCGCGCGCATCACGGAGGTGACGAGCGACATGCCGTCGGCGGCCTCGGTCCAGCCGTGCGCCAGCCACTGCCGCTTCGCCTCGGCGAGCGGGTCGATGGGCAGCGGGTGCGGGCGGGCCATGCCCCTACGTTACCGGGGTCGACGCCGGTTCTCCGTTGCCTCGCGGAGGTGCTGCGGGTGGTCGCAGAACGACGTTCCGGATCCTGTTCGGTGAGACTGAATGTCATGGATCTTGAGATCGAATGCCACGCATGATGCCCGCTAGACTCGTCACAAGCGCAACGGAGGTTCGATGAAGATCTACGTCCTGGTGAAAGAGGTGCCCGACACGTACGGGGACCGCAAGCTCGACCTGGAGACGGGTCTGGCCGACCGCGGCGCGGGCGAGGTGGTGCTCGACGAGATCACCGAACGCGCGCTCGAGGTGGCGCTGAGCTACGCCGACGCGAATCCGGGCACCGAGGTGGTGGCGCTGACCATGGCGCCCGAGTCGGCGACCGCATCGATCCGACGGGCTCTCGCCATCGGCGCCGGATCCGCCGTGCACGTCGTCGACGACGCGCTGCGGGGCGCCGATCTCGGGCTCACGGCCGCGGTGCTCGCAGCGGCCATCCGGCGCGGCGAGCCCGACCTCGTGATCACGGGCAACCTCTCCACCGACGGATCGGGCGGGGTGATCCCCGCGATGCTCGCGGAGCACCTCGGGTTCGCAGAGGCCACCGCGCTGAGCGCGGTCACGATCGGCGCCGACGCCGTCACCGCGACGCGGGCGACCGATTCCGGATCCCAGCAGGTGACGGTTCCGCTGCCGGCGGTGATCTCGATCACGGAGGCGCTGCCCGACGCGCGCTTCCCGAACTTCAAGGGCATCATGGCCGCCAAGAAGAAGCCGCTCGAGGTGCTCTCCCTCGCCGACCTCGGCGTGAGCGCGGACCCGGCCGAAGCGCCGCAGACCATCCTCACGGCGGTGGCGGAGAAGCCGCCGCGCGCGGCGGGTGTGAAGATCACGGACGAGGGCGACGCGGCCGCGCAGCTCGTCGAGTTCCTGGTGCAGAACAGGCTGGTGTGACCATGGCGTACCCCGACAACGCGATCCTCGTCCTCATCGACGTGACGCCCGCGGGCGCCGCGTCGCCGTCGACCGCGGGCCTCCTCGGCGCCGCCGCGCAGCTCGGCGCCCCGGTGGCGCTGGTGGCGGCCCCCGCCGGGACCGCCCAGGCCGCCGTGGACGCGGCCGTCGCCGCCGGCGCGCAGGTCGTGCTGACGGCCGAGATCGACGGCGGTGCGGTGACCGTGCCCGTCGTCGACGCGCTGCAGGCGGCGTACCGCGCGGTGCGTCCGGACGCGGTGCTCGTGTCGAACTCGATCGCCGGCCGCGACGCCGCGGGGCGGCTCGCCGTGCGCGAGCACCTGGCGCTGTCCGTCGACGCGATCGGCGTCTCCCGCGACGACGACGGCGTTCTCGCGCACCACTCCGTCTACGGCGGAGCGTTCCTCACCGACTCCGCGCCCACGTTCGGCGCTCCCGTCATCACGGTGCGCCAGGGGGCGATCGACGCCAGGGCCGAGGCCGCCCCCGATGCCCGCGTCGAAGCGCTCGCCGTGGAGCCCTCGGGTGCACCGGCGGCGACTGGCGAGGCGATCGAGGCCGTCGAGGCGGCGTCCTCCCGCCCCGAGCTGCGCGGCGCCAAGGTCGTCGTCTCGGGCGGCCGCGGACTCGGATCCAAGGAGAACTTCGCGCTCGTGGAGGAGCTCGCCGACGAGCTGGGCGGCGCGGTCGGGGCCTCCCGGGCAGCCGTGGACGCGGGGTACATCCCCTACGCGCACCAGGTCGGGCAGACCGGCGTTTCCGTCTCGCCGCAGCTCTACATCGCGCTCGGCATCTCCGGCGCGATCCAGCACCGCGCCGGCATGCAGACCGCGAAGACGATCGTCGCGATCAACAAGGATCCCGACTCGCCGATCTTCGACGTCGCGGACTTCGGCATCGTGGGCGACCTGTTCACGGTCGTGCCGCAGGTGATCGAGCAGCTGCGCGCGCGGAAGAAGTAGCCATGACGACCTTGCGCAGGGGACTGCCGCGCACCCGCGGCGGCGAGCCCTGGCCGCCCGCCGTCGAGATCTCGGGGGACGCCTCGGTCGCACCCTCATCGGTCCCTGAGCTCGTCGAAGGGGCCTCGCTCCGGTCGGAGCCGATGGCGGACCCGGCCCCCGTCCTGGCCCCGGGCGCTTCGCTCCCCACGTCCCCCTCCGAGACGCGTGGGCCCGGCTCAGCGACCGGGCACGTGACTGCGCGCGGATCCGCCTTGCGCCGCGGCCTTCCCCGGCTCGCGGGCGGGGAGCCGTGGCCGCCCGCCGGCGCCGCACCTGGTGCGAGCTCTCCGACCGCGATGCCCATCCCGGTCCCTGAGCTTGCCGAAGGGAGACGGCTGCAACCCGAGCAGCCGCCCGCTGCGGCTCCGGCTGTGGTCGCGGGCGCTGCGACGGGCTCAGCGACCGAGGGTGTCCCCGCACCGGCAGCCGAATCCGCCCTCCGCCGCGGACTGCCGCGCGTCTCCGGCGGGGAGCCGTGGCCGCCCGCCGGCGTCGCGTCCCGCTCCACGGTCCCTGAGTTTGTCGAAGGGACCTCGCCGCGCGCGGAGGCGGAGGCTGCCGTCGTGCTCCCCAGCGCTGCGGCGGACGCAGCGACCGGGTCACCGGCGACCGCCGTCGCCCGGCGCCCCGACGTGTCGGCGCCGCTGCCGTTCACCCGCACCGTGTGGAACGGCTCGGCGCCGCGTCACGTGGCCGCCGAGCCGGCGCCCTCGAAGCTCCGGCCGACCTGGCCGCAGGCACTGGGCGGGCTGTTCGCGGCGGCGGGTCTCGCCGTGCTCGCGGGCGCGGCGATCGCGATCGTGCGCGCGTTCCTCAGCCTCCCGTTCATGCAGGACTTCCTCGCGGCGTACCCGGGGGAGTACCACCTGCCCGCGGGCGCCCCGGTGGGCCTGCCCGGATGGGTCGGCTGGCAGCACTTCTTCAACGTGTTCCTGATGACCCTGATCATCCGGTCGGGCCTGCGGGTGCGCACGGAGAAGCGGCCGACCGCGTTCTGGACGCCGCGCGGCAATCCGAAGGGCAAGATCAGCCTCACGCTCTGGTTCCACCAGGCGCTGGATCTGCTCTGGATCCTGAACGGCGCGATCTTCATCGTGCTGCTGTTCGTCACCGGGCAGTGGATGCGGCTCGTGCCGACGAGCTGGGAGGTGTTCCCGAACGCCCTCTCGGCGGCGCTGCAGTACGTCTCGTTCGACTGGCCGACGGAGAACGGCTGGGTGAACTACAACAGCCTGCAGCAGCTCGCCTACTTCAGCGTCGTGTTCCTGGCGGCCCCCGTCGCGATCGCCACCGGATTCCGCATGTCCGGGCTGTGGCCGAAGAAGGCCGCGGGGCTCTCCAAGGCGTACCCGATCGAGCTCGCCCGCGCCGTGCACTTCCCGACGATGCTGTTCTTCGTGGCGTTCATCGTGGTGCACGTCGCTCTCGTGCTGCTGACGGGCATGCTGCGCAACCTGAACCACATGTTCGCGGCGCAGGACGCCGTGACCTGGACCGGCTTCTGGGTGTTCCTGCTGTCGCTCGCGGTGATCGCCGGCGGCTGGGTCGCCGCGCGTCCGCTCGTGCTCGCCCCGATCGCGAAGCTGTTCGGCCAGGTCTCCGGGCGCTGACCCCGCGGCACAGGATCCGCCCGCGCACCGGCCTCGCAGGATCACCAATGCCGAAACCCCCACGACGCGCCGAAACCCCCATCGAGCAACGCGGCTCAGAGGGGTTTCGGCGGGCTGTGGGGGTTTCGGCGGATCGCGGAGGAGGGGCGGCGAAGCGGCTCCGTCGAGGAAAGCGGCTCAGCGGACGAAGCGGACTTCCTTGATCGTCTCGCCGAGGAACGGCTCCTGCTGCGAGGCGCCGTCCAGTGTGAACCCGTTGCGGGCGTAGAAGCGGTGCGCGCGGGGGTTGTCCTCGGCGACCCAGAGGTAGCAGTGCTCGTCGGCGGCGACCGCGGCATCGAACAGGCGCTGGCCGATGCCGCTGCCGTGCCAGGCGTCGAGCAGGTAGATGAAGAACAGTTCACGCTCGGCCGGAGGGTTCTCGTCGCGGGCAGGTCCGGATCCGACGAATCCGACGATCTCGCCGTCGACGAGAGCCGCGCTCATGCGGTACTCGGGACCCTGCGACGCCCAGTGCGTCCACAGCTCCGCGAGGCGCTTCGGCGACACCGCTTCGAGGGTCGCGGTGCTGATCAGGTGGTCGTAGGTCTCGTGCCAGCACTTCGCGTGCACACGGCCGAGCGCTTCGGCATCCACATCGCGAACGGGCCGGACGGTGACGTTGGGAAGGGCTTCGGCGCTCATGATCGTGACTCTACGCGCGCGGTGCGCTGACGCGAAATCGAGGGTGGCACTCTGTTTCGCGGTGGTTTCCGCCTCTTCATCGGCTGTGCGGATCCGACAAACGTTTCCCGGGATCCGTGCCGGATTCACTACGCTCCCGGTGTGAACGTGATCTGGCGCACCCTCCTCGTCTTCCTCGCCGCACGCCGGCGCGTCCGCCGCGGCCTCTCGCTCGCCCCGACGGCGGTCAGCCGCGTGCGCCTGACCACACTCCCCACGGACATCGATCTCCTCCGGCACATGAACAACGGCCGGTACCTGTCGCTGTTCGATCTGGGCCGCTGGGATCTGATGGTGCGCACCGGGCTGTTCGACGCGATGAGGGAGCGCGACTGGTACGCCGTCGTCTCGAACGAGACGGTGACCTTCCGCAAGTCGCTGGAGCTGTGGCAGCGCTTCGAGGTCGAGTCCCGCTTCATCGGCCACGACGACAAGGCGATGTTCATGGAGCACCGCGCCGTGGTCGACGGAGAGGTGTACGCCCGAGCGATCGTGCGCGCGCGCATGCTGCGTCGCGGCGGCGGCACGGTCCCGCACGAGGAGTTCTTCGGCGCCGTCGGCCGCCCCGACGACGTGCCCGGCGTCGAGGACTGGATCCACGACTGGGCCGCAGCCTCCGCACTGCCTCCGACCAAGGCTGCCGCGCCCAGCGTCTGGGACGACTGAGCCCCCTGCGGGCCCGTCCCCGCGCGGTAATCTGTGCCCGTGGGGGCGATACTCAGGACGACCGGGCGGGTGCTGTGGATGCGCTGGCCGGCGCTGCTCGCCTGGTACCTCGCAGGCACTCTGGGGCACTACTGGGTGAACGAGCTGGCGGGCTTCGTCGGCGCGTACACCTCCGTCGGCGGCCTGCTGATCCTGCCGTTCGCGGTGCTCGCGCGACTGATCAGCCTCGTCGGCATGCTGCTGGCGATGCGCGACGGCCTGCGCGCACTGCAGACCGTGGCGCCGGTGCCCGAGTCGACCGCGGAACGGCGCCGCAGCTTCCTCACCGCCCTGCTCGCCAGCATCCTGCCGTTCTTCGCCGTGTACGCCGCCCAGGGCCTGCTGCGTGAGGACATCCAGGACTACGGCCTGCGCGCGCTCGCGAAGAACACCGAGGAGATCGGCGCCACCCTCGGCACGGATCGCACCTTCGACCCGGGCGACAACGTGCTCGAGCTGTCGTTCAACGTCTGGACGGTGCTGATCATCGTGGCGGCCTTCGCCGCCCGCTGGGCCTGGGGGCGCTGGTCGAGCCGGCTGCCCCGCGCTCTCGCGCTGCTGGCGGTCTATTGCGAGGTCGTCTGGGTCTTCTTCTCGGTGCTGCTGCTGAAGGACATCACCGATGCCGCGACGGCGTGGATCGACAGCCGGGCCGCCATGGTGTGGCTGGGTGAGGTGCGCACCGCCCTGGCGGGCTGGCTGCCGCCGGTCGTGTGGATCGGCGACGGCGTCGGCTGGCTGATCGCCCAGGCGGGGCCGGTGCTGCTCGCACCACTGGCGTGGCTCACTGTCGCCGGCGTCGTCTACGGGCAGGCGATCGTGGCGGAGAAGCTGCAGATCCAGCACCGCCTCGTCGCGCAGATGCGCGAGCGCGTCGCCCGCGTGCCCAATCCCGTGATGCGTCGGCTGCGCGACTTCGGCACCGAGCTCGGATCCCGGTTCGTGCCCATCTGGCGCGCGATCCTGCTGATGTGGCGCGCGGGGCCCCTGATCATCGCGTCCTACGCGCTGCTGTACGCCGTGGTGATCGTGGCGCAGTCGTGGCTGCGCTACGGGGTGAGCCGCTGGATCGGCCCGCACGACACCGACCTGTTCTGGGCGGTGTACTGGCCGGTGATCTTCCTCATCCCGCCGCTGATCATGGAGCCGATCCGGCTCGCCCTGGTCGCGGGCGCCTACGACACCACCTTCGGGATGCTGCGGCGCGCCCAGGAGGCGCGGACGGATGCGGCGGCGCCCCGGACGGAGGAGGAGGCGGATGCCGCGGCCATCACCGCGGCCGCCGGCGCCCTGCCCACCGCCGCCCCGCGCACCACCCCCGCGGTGCCCCACGCGGTGCTGCCGCCCGGGGCTCCGGTGCCGCCCGCGGTGCCGCCGGCCTGAGCGGTCCCCGGAGCGGGCGGCCCGGCGCCACCGGCAGGATGCCGCCGCCTGGCACCACCGGTACGACGACACCGGCACGGAGCCACCGGCAGGGAGTCGCCCGGGCCGAGCGCGCTCAGGGGTCGACGCTGAAGCGCACGTACCTGGACTTGGCGAAGAGCGGTTCCACGTCGACCCAGAACGGCCCGTCCACGTCGTCGGGTACGACGTACGGCAGCACCAGCTGGTACGGCGCGGCACTCTCGCCCTCCAGCGTGGGCACGCAGCGTTCGGGCTCCTCGTCGTTCCACAGCAGGCCGAGCTGCGTCCGCGCCGAGAGCCACACGTGCCCCGTGCTCTTCTGCACGAGCTTCGGCGACGAGCATCCCGGGCCCTTGTCGCCGGTGGCATCGACGGGGACCACCACGAGGATGAGCTTCGCGTGCTTCGGCATGTCGAGGCCGCTGGTGTCGGTGATCTCCTTGGCCTTGACCGGACCCCAGACCGCGCCCTGCAGCCGGACCGTGCCCGACTTCCCGGGCTCGACGGCCCACACCGGCATCCCCGAGTCGGGGTACGCGTACTTCCACTTCCACCAGCCGATGCCCAGCACCGTGGCGGGCAGCAGCACCGCCAGCACGCAGAGCGCGAGCGCGTTGCTGCGCCACCAGCCGCGTCGCACCTGCGTCGCCTCGCCCGTCATCTCGCCCAACCCATCGGATCCAGTTCCGCCTCGTTCTGCAGGGGCACGTCGTCGAGATCGACGTCGACCTGGATCACGCCGTCCGCGGTGGTGCTGTAGTCCGAGGCGAACTCGAGCGTCGCCGCGCCCTCGAGCGAGCCCTCCGGCACCTCGAAGGCGATGCTGCCGTGCCGGGGGACGCCCGTGATGAGGACCATGCCCTTCGCAGTGTCGCCGCGTTCCGTGGCGGAGTAGACGCGGTCGCCGAGGTGGAGCTCCGCCGTGGCGAGGAGTGCCCCGAACTGGTCCTCGACGGCCGCGGCGTCGAGATCGACCACGAGCCAGGTGCCGTCGGCGTGCCAGCCCTTCCCGTCGGACACCGCGTGCGCCGCGCGGACCCGTGTGACGGTCACGGCCAGGTTGCGGGTCGCGGCGGGTGCGCCCACCGTGCTGCGGCTCACGAAGCTCTCGTAGGGGGCGTCCTCCGGCTGCTGCACCTGGGTGAGGCCCCATGCCGCGACGACCAGGGCGAGCGACAGCGCCCAGACGCCGGCGGTGCGCAGGCGCGTACGCCGGCGGTCGGATGGCGACGCGGCGGGCGGCACGGCGGGCGGCGGAGCGGGCATGGCGGGCGGCGGCGGAGGGACGGTCATGACGGCGCCTCGTCCTCGGACGGCAGCTCGTCGACCCGGACCGCGGCGTACGCGCCCGGCCGGACGTCGGTCCAGTAGTCGCCGCGGGTGAACAGCTGGCCGACCGCGTGCGTCGAGTCCGGCAGCACCACGCGGATCTCGTCCCCCGGGGCGACGTCGGCCGCATCCACCAGCCAGGCGATCCGCACGCGCGTGGGGACGTCCGGCTGGAGATAGGAGACGTTGCTGCCGTCGGCGACCCGGTCGGCGCTGAAGCCGTCGAGCGTCACATCCTTCACGGCGACGCCCTTCAGCGCGTCCTTGCCGGAGGCGAGTCGTGGCTTGCGGAACACGTTCTCGACGTCGAGCACGACGACCAGCGTGCGCTGGCCCGCGGCAGGGGAGAGGTTCGTGCCGCGCACCTCTCCGCCGACCGCGGCGCTCACCACAGACATGTCCAGATCGGATCCGACGAAGTGCTGCCCGGTGTGCAGCTCGGGCGGCGCGGGCTTCGGCACGTCGGCGAGGCCCCCGAACGCGGCGGTCGAGGCGAGCAGCACGGCGCCGGCGCCGCTGATGAGCCAGCCCGTCGGCACACGGTCGGCCATCTTCCTGGCCCACGTCGTGAGGCGCGCCTCCGATGCCGCGCGCGTGGCCGCCTCCGCCGCGTCCTGCGACGCCGGCTGCGGCTGGTCCCGTTCCCCCACGCGTACAGCATATTCAGGGTGCGCAGGCGGGCGTGCCGCGTCTTTCTGCGGCCCTCAGGGCGCCATGCTGGAGGTGAGCACTCGCGCACCCACCCGTCAGCGCGAGGAGGGAGGACCCCAGCACATGCCGCAGTGGCTGAACGCCGCGCAGACCGAGCGCGCCCGCCGGGCCGTGGCCCTCGCACAGCGCTGGATCGACGAGGCCGCCGCGGCGCATGCGGATCCGGCCGCGGAGCGCCTGTCCGGTGTGCTGCAGGACCCGCACGGACTCCCGTTCACGCTGGGATTCGTGGACGACGTGATGCGCCCGGAGAGCCTGGGAGCGGTCGCCTCGGGGCTGCACCGCGTGGCGCCGCTCGTGCCGGGCTTCCTGCCCTGGTACCTGCGCGCCGCGGTGCGCGCCGGCGGGCTGGTGGCGCCGGGGCTGCCCTCGCCGACCGTCCCGATCGCCCGCACCGTGCTGCGCGAGCTGGTCGGGCACCTCATCGCCGACGCGCGCCCCGCCAAGCTGGGCCCGGCGATCGCGAAGCTGCGCGCCGGCGGCGCCCGGCTCAACCTCAACCTGCTCGGCGAGGCGGTGCTCGGCGAGGAGGAGGCGCAGCGCCGACTGGACGGGATCCACGAGCTGATCCGCCGGGACGACGTCGACTACGTGTCGGTGAAGGTCTCGTCCGTGATGAGCCGCATCTCGATGTGGGCTTTCGACGACGTCGTCGAGCGGGTCGCCGAGAGGCTGATGCCGCTGTACCTGTCGGCCGCGGGTGATTCACGGCCCTCCACGAGCCCGAAGCGCGTGCAGACGTTCATCAACCTCGACATGGAGGAGTACCGCGACCTCGACCTGACCATCGCGGTGTTCACCCGGATCCTGGAGGATCCGCGGCTGAAGCACCTCGAGGCGGGGATCGTGCTGCAGACCTACCTGCCCGATGCGCTTCCCGCGCTGCGCGAGCTCACCGCCTGGGCGAAGGACCGCGTCGACCACGGCGGCGCCCCGATCAAGGTGCGCCTGGTGAAGGGCGCCAACCTCGCCATGGAGCGGGTGGAGGCCGCCCTGCACGGCTGGACCCCGGCGCCCTACGACACCAAGATCGACACGGACGCGAACTACCTGCGCTGCCTGGATGCGGCGCTCACCCCGGAGGCCGTGCGCGCGGTGCGCATCGGCGTCGCCGGGCACAACCTCTTCGACATCGCGTACGCCTGGCTGCTGGCCGGCGACCGCGGCGTGCGCCCCGATCCGCTCCCGCCGGTCCCTGAGCCTGTCGAAGGGCCCGGAAACCCTGCCACCCCTTCGACGAGCTCAGGGACCGGAGACGGCAGCTCAACGACCGCGAGATCCGGATCCGCGCCGCTCGAGTTCGAGATGCTGCTCGGCATGGCGCAGGGACAGGTCGAGGCGGTGAGCCGGGAGGTCGGCCACGTGCTGCTCTACGTGCCCGTGGTGAAGCCGAGCGAGTTCGACGTCGCGATCAGCTATCTCGTGCGCCGGCTCGAGGAGAACGCGTCGAAGGAGAACTTCCTGTCGTCGGCCTTCCGGCTGCATGAGGATCCGGACGCGCTGGACCGCGAGATCAACCGGTTCGCGCTCTCCCTGGAGCGCTCGGCCGATCCGGCGCTGCCCACCGGCCCGCGACGCCGGCAGAACCGGCTCGCCCCCGTGCACGAGTCCGCCGCGCTCACCACGGATCCGGACACCCAGGCTGCCGCGCTCACCCAGGCCGTGCTGGGGATCGCCGAGGCCGCCGACCCCGGCGACACGTTCGTGGAGACCGCCGTCTTCGCCGCACGGGAGGACGACTCCGCCGTCGCCACCGGCGCCCCCGGCTTCCGCAACACCGCCGACACCGACCCGGCGCTCCCGGCGAACCGGGAATGGGCGCGGGGCATCATCGCCCGCATCCCCGGCAGCGCCGCGGGGGTGGGCCTCGTCCAGAGCGCGCGCGTCGCCGACCCGGCCGAGCTCGAGCGCATCATCGCCCGGGTGCGCGCGGCGGCGCTGGCCTGGGGCACCCGCCCCGCCGTCGAGCGCGGCGAAGTGCTGCTCCGCGTCGCCGCCGTGCTCGAGTCGCGCCGTGCGGAGCTCATCGAGGTCGCCGCCGCGGAGACGGGCAAGGTGCTGTCCGAGGGCGACGTCGAGGTGAGCGAGGCCGTCGACTTCGCCCGGTACTACGCCGCCCGGGCCAGGGAGCTCGACGCCGTGCCCGGTGCCGCCTTCGTGCCGTCGCGGCTCACCGTCGTGGCGCCGCCGTGGAACTTCCCGCTGTCGATCCCCGCGGGAGGAGTGCTGGCCGCGCTCGCCGCAGGATCCGGTGTCGTGTTCAAGCCGGCCCCGCAGGCACGGCGGTCGGCGGCGGTGATCGCCGCGGCGCTCTGGGACGCGGGCATCCCGCGCGACCTGCTGGCCTTCGTCGACATCGCCGAGGACGAGCTCGGCAGGGAGCTCATCGCCCACCCCGATGTGGACCGGGTGATTCTCACGGGATCCTTCGAGACCGCGGCCCTGTTCCGCAGCTGGCGGCACGACCTGCCGCTGCACGCCGAGACCAGCGGCAAGAACGCGATCGTGATCGCACCCTCCGCCGACCTGGACCTCGCGGTCGCCGACCTGGTCAAGAGCGCCTTCGCCCACGCCGGGCAGAAGTGCTCGGCGGCGTCGCTGGCCATCCTGGTGGGGCCGGTCGGGCGCTCCAAACGGTTCGCGCGGCAGCTGCTCGACGCCACCCGCTCCCTGCACGTGGGCTGGCCGGAGGATCCGCTCTCGGAGGTCGGCCCCGTGATCGAGCCGCCTCAGGGCAAGCTGCACTGGGCGCTCACCGAGCTCGACGCCGATGAGAAGTGGCTCCTGAAGCCGCGCGAGATCCTCGGATCCGACGGTAGGCTGTGGACCCCCGGGATCCGCCTCGGCGTGCAGCCGGGATCGCGCTTCCACCGTGAGGAGTTCTTCGGGCCCGTGCTCGGCATCATGCACGCCCCCACGCTGGCGCGCGCGATCGAGCTCCAGAACGCCGTCGAGTACGGCCTCACCGCGGGGCTGCACACGCAGGATCCCGACGACCTCGCCCTCTGGCTCGACCGCGTGCAGGCGGGGAACCTGTACGTGAACCGCGGCATCACCGGCGCGATCGTGCAGCGCCAGCCGTTCGGCGGGTGGAAGCGCTCCTCGGTCGGGGGCGGTGCCAAGGCCGGCGGGCCGAACCACCTCATCGGGCTGGGCTCGTGGCGCGACACGGGCGGCGCCGGATCCAGCACCCTGCATCTGCGCGGGCTCGACTCGCGCATCACCGCGCTGATCGAGGCCGCCCAGCCGTCGCTGGACTACACGGCGTTCGAGTGGCTGCGCCGCGCGGCGCTGTCGGACGCACTCGCCTGGGACCGCGAGTTCGGGCGGGTGCGCGACGTGTCGCGCCTGGGCGTGGAGCGCAACCTGTTCCGCTACCGCCCCGTGCCGGTCGCCGTGCGCGCGACCGGCACGGCGCCGCTGCGCGTCCTGCTGCGGGTGGCGATCGCGGCGATCCGCAGCGGTGGCGCGTTCACGCTCTCGTCCCCGGTGGGGCTGCCGGCCGCGGTGCGGCGCGTGCTGGGCGAGGCCGGGGTCACCGTCTTCGTGGAGAGCGACGAGGAGTGGATCCAGCGGTTCACCGCGCCCCGGGCGGCCGAGCCCGTGGCCGCGTCCGGCCCGCTCCCGTGGCAGAAGGCGCGGGTCGCTGATGCGCAGGCAGGCGGGGATCATCACGGCGAGGCGGAGGCACCGCAGCGCCCCGAGCGGGTGCGCATCGTGGGGACCGCGGAGGATGTCGCCGCCCTGCACGCCGCACTCGCGGAGGCGGTGCAGGGGGATCCGGACCTGGCGATCTTCGCCGGCGAGGTGACGACGGCAGGACGCATCGAGCTGCTGCCGTTCCTGCACGAGCAGGCGATCGCGATCACCGCGCACCGGTACGGCAACCCCGACGACTGGAGCGCCGGGGTGATCTGACCGGCACGAACGCGGCGAGCTGGCCACGCTCAGACTCGGGTGCGACAATGGACGACGGCGTGCCCGTGTCGCATCTTCTCCGCACAACGGATCGAAGGACCGCCGGGCCTGAGGACAGCGTCCGCCGCATCCAGGATTCCGAGGAGCCTCATGTCGACGCCCGACACCGCCACCACGACCGCCCCGGCCCGCACCGCGCACCACCGCCGGTACCTGATGTGCAAGCCGGAGCACTTCACGGTCAACTACAGCATCAACCCGTGGATGGAGCCGGCGAACCCGACCGACACCGCGAAGGCCGTCGCGCAGTGGCAGAAGCTGTACGACCTCTACCTCGAGCTGGGCCACGAGGTCGAGCTCATCGAGCCGCTCGCCGGCTACCCCGACATGGTCTACACCGCCAACGGCGGCTTCGTCATCGACGGCCGCGCCTACGTGCCGTCGTTCCGCTTCGTCGAGCGCCAGGGCGAGGCCCCCGCGTTCGCCGAGTGGTTCCGCACGCACGGCTTCGACACCGTGCTGCCCGAGGAGGTCAACGAGGGCGAGGGCGACTTCCTGCTCGCCGGCGACGTGATCCTCGCCGGCACGGGGTTCCGCTCCACGGGTGACAGCCACCGCGAGGTGGGCGAGGTGTTCGGCCGCGAGGTCGTGTCGCTGAACCTCGTCGACCCGCGCTTCTACCACCTCGACACCGCGCTCGCCGTGCTCGACCCCGTGGTGGGCGAGGAGAACGGCGGCCCGGCCGCCGCGAACATCGCGTACCTGCCGCACGCCTTCGACGACGCCAGCCGCGCGATCCTCGAGGAGCGCTTCCCCGACGCGATCCTCGTCTCGGACGAGGACGGCGCCGTGTTCGGCCTGAACTCGGCGAGCGACGGTTACAACGTGATCATCTCGCCGCGCGCCAAGGGCTTCGAGAAGCAGCTGCGCGAGCGCGGCTACAACCCGATCACGGTCGACCTCAGCGAGCTGCTCCTCGGCGGCGGCGGCATCAAGTGCTGCACGCTGGAACTGCGGGGTGTCAAGTGACAGCCGCTGAGCTCACCGTCGACGCCGCCGCGACCGCGGCGGAGCCCCACGTCGCGCGCAACTACGCGCCGCTCGACGTGACGATCGCCCGCGGCGAGGGCGCCTGGGTGACCGACGTCGAGGGCAAGCGCTACCTCGACCTGCTCGCGGCGTACTCGGCCGTGAACTTCGGCCACCGTCACCCCGCGCTCGTCGCGGCGCTCGAAGAGCAGCTGGGCCGTGTCGCGCTCACCAGCCGCGCGTTCCGCAACGACCGGCTCGAGCCGTTCGCCGCAGCGCTCGCAGAGCTGTGCGGCAAGGACCTGGTGCTGCCGATGAACACCGGCGCCGAAGCGGTCGAGACCGGCATCAAGGTCGCCCGCGCCTGGGGCTACCGGGTCAAGGGCGTGCGCCCGGACGCAGCCCGCATCATCGTGGCGCACGGCAACTTCCACGGCCGCACCACGACGATCGTCGGCTTCAGCGACGACGAGTCCGCGCGCGACGGCTTCGGACCGTTCGCCCCCGGCTTCGACGCCGTGCCCTATGGCGACGCCGACGCCATCGCAGCCGCGATCACCGACGACACCGTCGCCGTGCTCATCGAGCCGATCCAGGGCGAGGGCGGCGTGATCATCCCGCCCGACGGGTACCTGCGCCGGATCCGCGAGATCTGCGACGAGCGCAATGTGCTGTTCGTCGCCGACGAGATCCAGTCGGGTCTCGGCCGGGTGGGCGAGACCTTCGCCTGCGACCGTGAGGGCGTCGTTCCCGACCTGTACCTGCTCGGGAAGGCGCTCGGCGGCGGGATCCTGCCCGTCTCGGCCGTCGTCGGCAACGAGGACGTGCTGGGCGTGATCCGCCCCGGCGAGCACGGATCCACGTTCGGCGGCAACCCGCTCGCGGCGGCCGTCGGGCTGCGCGCGGTCGAGATGCTGGCCTCGGGGGAGTTCCAGGAGCGCGCGAAGGCGCTCGGCGCGCACCTGCGCGCGGGCCTGGACGCGCTCATCGGGCACGGCGTCACCGCGGTGCGCTCGGCCGGCCTGTGGGCGGGCGTCGACATCGACCCGTCGCGCGGGACCGGACGCGAGATCGCGGAGAGGCTCCTCGACCGCGGTGTGCTCGTGAAGGACACGCACGGCCAGACCATCCGCATCGCGCCGCCCATCGTGGTGCGCGCGACCGAGCTGGACTGGGCGCTCGAGCAGCTCCGCCTCGTGCTCGAGGGCTGAGGCGCAGTCCGACCCCGCCGCGGCGCCCGCTGGTGCGCTGCCCCGAGGGCCCCGCTGCCCGACATCGCCAGACCCCCACGGCGCGTCGCCCGGACGCCCGCTGCCTCGACATCGCCGAGACCCCCACGGCGTGTCGAAACCCCCACACGCGAGCGCCGCTGCGCGGGGGTTTCGGCGCCACGTGGGGGTTTCGGCGCAAGGAAGGCGCACGTAAGCGCAAGGAGGGAAGCCCCGGCCTCACTCGGTCAGGCGGCGCTCCGCGCGGTACGACTCCCACTCGTCCACGAGCTCGGGCATCCGGCGCGCCATGAAGCGGAAGAACTCCGCCATCTCCGAGGCGCGGTCGCGGGCGGCGTGATCCTCGTCGTGCTCCGCGCCGATCGCCTCGATGTGCGCGGCGAGCCGCTCGTAGATCGGGCCGTTGTTGGTCATCAGCCCGTACCAGGTGTCGGGGATGATGACGTAGTGGTCGCGGCGGCGATCCGGCCGGGAGACGCGGCGGATGACCTGGATCGTCTGCAGGTAGCGCACCGCGCCCGACACCGCGGCTGCGCTGACGCCCAGCCGGTCCGCGAGCTCCGCCGCCGTGTAGCCGTCCGCCGGGGCGGCGATGAGCGCCATCATCACGCGCCCCGGCATGCGGGGGAAGCCTACGGCGGTGATCATCGCCGCCGCCTCCTCCGCGGCGTCGACTCCGTGATGCACCGGCGGGGCCGGATCCTGCGCGCTCATGACCCCATCATCCCGCGGGCTGCAGCTCGCGACGGCGCATGAGGGCGAGCGATGCGGCGGCCCCCGCCACGACCACGAGCACCAGCCACACGGTGCCGCGCAGGTCGGTGTCGCCGTTCGAGACGATCGGGGTGACCGAGAACGGCGAGAACCGCGTGGTCCACTCCGGCAGCCCGAACAGGGGGCCGAAGAGCCCGAACACCGTGGCGAGGAGCACGAGCGCCCAGGCGATGCCGACCGTGCCGCGGGGGAGCAGCACGAACACGAGCCCGGTGAGGACCGTGAACACGCAGGCGGCGAGGCCCTGACCGAGCCCGACGACGACGACCACCTGGGCGAGCGACGACACGTGCGCGTTGCCGGCGAGCCCGGCGAAGGCGGCGAGCATCGCGGCCGCCACGATGATCGCGATCGCGAACGTCGCCACGAGCAGGTAGTCGGCGAGCCACCGCACCCGTCCTACCGGCAGCGCCAGCACGTTCTCCGCCGTGCCGTGCGCCTCCTCCTGCCGGGCGCGCACGACGATCTGCACGGCTGCGCAGGCAGCGAGGATCCCCAGCATCGTGAAGAACACGGAGACCACGGTCTCCTCGAGGTTCCCCGCCTTGCCGATCTTGTCGAGGATCTGCTGCACCGCGGGGTTCTGCCCGGAGATCTCGCCCGCCAGGCCCGAGAGCTTCGTCGCCAGCAGTCCGGTGAGCGCGCCGCCGACGGCCCAGCCGACGATGGCGCCGTTCGTCAGCCGCCACACCAGTGCGTGCGGCGTCGACAGCGCGGGCCGGGCGTGGATGCGGCCGGGTCGCGCCGGGATGAAGCCCTCGCCGATGTCGCGCGCGGACTGCAGCGCCACGGCCACGATCGCGAGGACGAGGCCGAACGCGACCCCGAGCAGCGCCGGCCAGCCGTCATCCGTGTCGTAGGGGCGCGCCTGCTCCGCCCAGCCGAACGGCGACACCCACACGAGTCCGGAGCTGGTGATGCGGGTGAGGTCGTCGCTCGGGGTTCCCGCGACGTTGCCGATCCCGTTGATCAGGAACGTGCCGACGAGGATCCACACGGTGAGCGCGTTCGCCCCGCGGGAGGTGCGCATGAGCTGCGCGGCAATGAGGCCGATGCCGAGGAACGCGATCCCGGTCGTCGCCGAGGTGGCGCCCATGAGCCAGGAACCGGTGGCGTCGAGCTTCGAGCCGATCAGCGAGAGCGCCACCAGCACCCCGAGGACGAGGTTCGCCGCGACGCCGTGGATGATCGTCGCGATCGTCGGCAGGGCGCGGCCCAGCGCGGTCGTGGCGACGAGCTCGGTGCGGCCCGCCTCCTCGTCGCCGCGGGTGTGCCGCACGGCGAGGAACGTGCTCATGAGTGCGGCGAGCATCGTCAGCCACGGCAGGACCTCGAAGGAGAGGAACTGCCCCTCGGAGGCCCCCGACGGGAGGCCGCGGAACATCATGATGACGGGGTTCGCCATCACCGCGGCGAGCACCTCGACGCGGTCCTTGACCGTCGCGTAGGACTGGGTGACGCCCGCGAAGCCCGAGTACGCCATCAGCACGGTGGCGAGGATCCAGAGCAGCAGCTGCAGCCAGTCCCGGCGCAGGCGCTGCCGCAGTAGGGTGGCCAGCATCATGACTCCCTCGCGGCGACCCGCCGGGACGTGCGGGTTCCCGCACCGGCCGAGCCGTCGTCCTCGGCGGTCCGGAGCGCGGCGAGGTCGTCGCCGTAGTGCCGCAGGAACAGCTCCTCGAGGGACGGCGGCTCGATCCGCAGACCGGCCACGCTGCGCTGGGCGAGCACCGGCAGCACCGCGGGGACGGCGTCGCTGTCGACGGTGAACCGGGCCCGCCCGTCGTCCAGGACGCCGTCGTGCGCGCCGGGGATCCCGGCGAGGGCGGAGGCGTCCGTCGCCTCGAAAGACACCTCGGTGCGGGTGAGGTGACGCAGCTCCTGGAGCGTGCCCGATTCGACGATGCGTCCGGCCCGGATGATGCTCACCCGATCGCACAGCAGCTCCACCTCGGAGAGGATGTGGCTGGAGAGCAGCACCGTCGCTCCGTCGCGGCGGATCCGCTGCACCTCGTCGCGGAAGACGACCTCCATGAGCGGGTCCAGTCCGCTCGTCGGCTCGTCGAGGATGTACAGGTCCGCGGGCACGGCGAACGCCGCGATGAGCGCGACCTTCTGCCGGTTGCCCTTGGAATAGGCCCGGCCCTTCTTGCGCGGGTCGAACTGGAACGCCGTCATCAGCCGCTCCCGCTCGGCGCGGTAGGCGGGATCCTTCGTCCTCGCACCCCGCAGCCGCGCCAGGAAGTCGATGGCCTCGCCGCCGGACAGGTTCGGCCAGACGCTGACGTCGCCCGGCACGTAGGCGACCCGGCGGTGGATCTGCACGGCGTCGCGCCAGGGATCCTGGCCGAAGACCGCCGCGGATCCGCCGGTCTTGCGGGCGAGGCCGAGCAGGATCCGGATGGTGGTGGACTTGCCGGCCCCGTTCGGGCCGAGGAAGCCGTGCACCTGGCCCTCGTCGACGCTGAGATCCAGTCCGTCGAGCGCATGCACGCGGCCGTAGTGCTTGGTGAGGCCGTCGGTGCGGATGATCGTGTTCATGGCGGC
The DNA here is from genome assembly GCF_054654695.1 of Microbacterium xylanilyticum. NCBI lineage: Bacteria > Bacillati > Actinomycetota > Actinomycetes > Micrococcales > Microbacteriaceae > Microbacterium > Microbacterium xylanilyticum. The sequence continues at coordinate 3,383,644 of NZ_BAAIEN010000002.1, read as the reverse complement.
GATGCTACGCCGATTTCACAAATTCGTGAAGGAAGTGAAGCGCATGGATTCCGTGAGGATCGCGTCGGACTCAGCGGCTCGGTGCTGTGGCGTCCGCGGAGTCTGGATCGCTTCGGTCTGTGGAGAGCAGATCGCGACGTCGGATGGCCGGAGTAGCGTTCAAGCAATCGATGAGGGGGCTGGATGGACGACGGCGACGTAAGAATCGAGATGTACGAAGGTGCGGGCCTGACCATCGAGGTTCGTGCAGAGGAGGACAGTGTGTGGCTGTCCTTGGACCAGCTCTCGGCGCTGTTCGCGCGCGACAAATCGACCATTTCGCGTCACGTGCGCAACGTCTTCGCGGAGGGTGAGGTTGAGCGTGAGGCAGTTGTTGCAGATTTTGCAACAACTGCCTCGGATGGCAAGACCTATCGCGTCACGCACTACAACCTCGATGTCATCATCTCGGTCGGATACCGGGTCAAGTCCGCAGAAGGCGTCAAGTTCCGGCAATGGGCGACCGGGATACTTAAGGCCTACATGCTCGAAGGAGTCGTTCGCAACGAACGGCGACTCGAGGAACTCGGATCCATCGTCCGGGTGCTCGGGCGCTCGTCGGACGATGTCGTGGCGGGAATTGCCGACATCGTCTCCGGCTACCTGCCGAGCCTGCGGACTCTGCGCGACTTTGATGCAGGCGCGATCGACTCGGCGGCCGGCGCGCCCGAAGTTTGGGTCCTGACGATCGAGGAAGCGCGTCGTGTGATCGACGGCATGCGCGAGGAGTTCCCTGACGACACTCTCCTCGGCAAGGAGCGCGGCGAGGGTCTGGCCGGAGTGATCGGCGCGATCTACCAGGGATTCGCTGGTCAGCAGATCTATCCGACAGTGCAGGAGAAGGCCGCCAACCTGCTCTATCTGATCGTAAAAGACCATCCCCTTACCGACGGGAACAAGCGATCGGCGGCGGCGCTCTTCGTGCACTTTCTCGCCAAGAACGACGCACTCCTGGACGAGGCCGGAGAAACCCGCGTATCGAACAATGCGCTTGCGGCGCTCACGCTCTTGATCGCCATGAGCGATCCAAAAGAGAAGGAGTTGTTGATCGCGCTCGTGCTGCGCATGCTCAACGGCGAGCCCGTCTGACCTCGGGACTGCCCGTGCGTGGGCCGTCAGGCGTTCACGGTCACGCTGACGCTGTGCCAGCCCGTCGCGCCGTCGGGCGCCGGGGGAGCGGTGTCGGCGGTCTGCACGGTGCCGTCGGCGCCGGTCGCACGGCAGCGGAGCGCGTGCTGCCCCGTCGTCGCGTGCCAGGGGAGCCGCCACTGCACCCAGGTGTCGGCGGAGATCGCCGGCGCGAGCTCGGCGCGCTGCCACGGCCCGTCGTCGACCTGCACCTCGACCGCGGAGACGCCCACGTGCGGCTGCCAGGCGACGCCGGCGACGACGGTGTCGCCGGCGGGGATGGTGCGGCCGGCGCGGGGCACGTCGATGCGCGACTCCAGCTTGATCGGGCCCCGGGCGGACCAGCCGCGCGACGTCCAGTACGCCGTGGCGCGGTCGAAACGGGTGACCTCGAGGTCGGTGACCCATTTCGTCGCGGAGACGTAGCCGTAGAGGCCCGGCACGACCATGCGCACGGGGAAGCCGTGCTCGACGGGCAGCGGCTCGCCGTTCATGCCGATCGCGAGCAGCGCGTGGCGGTCGTCGGTGAGCGCCTCGAGCGGAGTGCCCGCGGTGAACCCGTCCACGGAGGTGGAGAGCACCATGTCGGCGTCGGCCGCGGGCTGCGCCTTCGCGAGCAGCTCGCGGATCGGATACCCGAGCCACACGGCGTTGCCGATGAGGTCGCCGCCGACTTCGTTCGACACGCAGGACAGCGTGGCGGGGGCCTCCACGAGGGGGAGCGCGAGCAGCTCGTCCCAGGTGAGCGTCACCTCGTGGCCGACCAGGCCATGGATCCGCAGCCGCCACTGCGTCGGATCCACCTGGGGCACGACGAGCGCCGTGTCGATGCGGTAGAAGTCGGCGTTCGGGGTGATCAGCGGGCTGAGGCCGTCGACCCTCAGAGCGGCGCCCGCGGGGATCGGTGCCGAGGGCACGGCCGGCTTCGGCAGGCGCAGGGCGCTGCGCACGGTGGCGACGGCGACGGATCCGGCTCGCCCGGCGGTGGCCGCCACCGCCGCGAGGACCCCGAGGGCCGCCGTCGCCCCCGTCCAGGCGAGGAAGCGCCGCCGGGACGGCCCGTCCGGGGCGGCGGACGGAGGGTCGGTCGATCGTGCGGCATCGACGGACCGCGAGACTGCACCTGCGCGACGAGACTGCAGCAGAGAACGGCTGTCTCGTCGTGCCGTTGCCGTCTCGCGGTCAGGGAGGGTCGTCTCGGGGGCGGGGAGGGCCGTCTCGGGGGCGGGGAGCCGCCGCATCAGGGCGCGCAGGCAGAACGCCGCCACGACGCCCGCCACGAGCGCGGGCAGCCAGGACAGCGCCACGGCGCCGGCGCGCAGCGGCGCCAGCAGGGCGACCGCCGCGCCGAGCACCACGAGACCGGCGACGCCGACATGGCGCCAGCGCCGTTCGCACACGCCGAGTGCGCCCGCGACGACGACGAGCACCACGGCGATCCCGGTGAGCAGCGCCGCCTTGTCCCCCGTGCCGAACAGGGCGATCGCGGTGTCCTTCGCCCACGCCGGCGCGGCGTCGATGAGCACGCCGCCGACGACGGCGAACGGACTGGACTGCGGCGCCACCAGCGTCGCGACGAGCTCGCCCGCGCCGATGCCGAGCAGCGCAGCGGCGATCCCGGCGGCGGCCGCCCGCGCCCTGCGTCGCCACGCGGATCCGGTCATGACCTCAGCGTAGGAACCGCGCGGGGGCGGGCGGCGCGAAGATCACGGATTCGTAAGAAGTTCGCGGAATCGGATCCGGTTCACTCGTCATCCGCGCCGCGGCGGCGTTCCGGCAGGGTGTCGCGCGACGGGGTCGCCTCCTCCGTGCGGATCGGCGTGGTCGCGCTGGTGATCGGCGGGGTGGCGGCGCGCTCCATCGCATCCACCACACGCAGGGGGCGGGTCTCGTCCAGGGTGAGCAGGAAGCGCGCGTTCTCACGGCGGTGCAGGCGGCCGGAGTACGCCATCCAGCCCGCGCCGATGGCGAAGGCGAGCAAGCCCGCTGCCGCGCCGACGGTGATCGCGGCGCGCGGCCCGAAAGCATCGGCCACCCAGCCGGCGATCGGCGCGCCGATCGGGGTCGCGCCCATCACGACCGCCATGTACAGCGCGAGCACGCGCCCGCGCAGGGCCGGATCCGTCGTCGTCTGCACGTAGCCGTTCGCGGTGGTGAGCATGGTGACGGTGGAGAAGCCGACGAAGACCAGGGTGATCGCGTACGCGACGTAGGTCGGCATCTGCGCCGAGATGAGCGACGCGACCCCGAACCCGCCCGCGGCGAGCATGAGTACGCGCACCCGCGCGCGGTCGCGTCGCGCCGCCAGCAGGGCGCCGGTCAGGGATCCGATCGCGAGCACCGAGCTGAGCACGCCATAGCCGTCCGCCTGCCGGTGGAACTCCAGCGCCATCGTGGAGGCGAAGATCGGGAAGTTCATGCCGAAAGCGCCGATGAGGAACACCATGACGAACACGACCATCAGATCCGGCCGGCTGCGCACGTAGCGCAGGCCCACGAGGAGCCCGCCCGCCCGCCGGTTCTTCGGGCGCGGGATGAGCTCGCGGGTGCGGATGAGCAGCAGCGCCACGATCATCGCGAGGAACGTCGCCGCGTTCGCGACGAACACCCATCCGGATCCGAGGGCGACGATCGCCAGGCCGCCGACCGCGGGCCCGATCAGCCGGGCCATGTTGAAGGAGGCCGAGTTCAGGGCGACCGCGTTCGACGCGTTCTCCATCGACACCATGTCGGAGACGAATGCCTGGCGCGCCGGGGCGTCGAACGCGTTCGCGATGCCGAAGCAGGCCGCGAAGGCCAGCATCAGCGGGAGCGTCATCACGTGCGTGAGCAGCAGCACGGCGACGCACAGCGCGAGCACCATGAGCGTCGACTGCGTGACGAACAGGATCCGCCGCCGGTCGAACCGGTCCGCCACGCGGCCGGTCAGGCCGACCAGCACCAGGGGAGGGCCGAACTGCAGCGCCATCGTGGCACCCATCGCCGTGGCGTCGTTGTGGGTGAGCTCGGTCAGCACCACCCAGTCCTGCGCGGTGGACTGCATCCAGCCGCCGATGTTCGAGATGATCGCGCCGAAGAACCAGATCCGGTAGTTGAACGCCGCGAACGAGCGGAACATCTGGCTCACAGCTCGGCCAGCTTCCGCATCAGGATGCTCGCGCGGTGCAGCAGGTCGAGCTCGTCGACCGTGAAGTCGAGCTCGGTGATCTCGGCCATGAGCAGGCGGGTGCGGCGCTCGAACGTCTCCGCGACCACCTGCTCGCCGGCCGGGGTGATCTCGACGTGCACGCGGCGCCGGTCCTGGTCGTCGGGGATCCGGGTGACGTAGCCCTGCTCCTCGAGGCCCGTCACGAGCGCGCTCATCGTGGGGGCGGTCACCCGCTCGCGATCGGCGAGCGCGGTGAGGGAGTGCCTCCCGTGCGCGCGCAGCGCTGCCAGGGCGCCGAGCTGGGCGTCGCTCATCGCGGTGTTGCGGCTGTCCACGGCGCGCACCGAGCGCAGGCGGCGGGCGAGACGGAATGTGGCGAGACGCAGTTCGGTCGCGGTCTCGTGCAGTCTCTCGTCGTCCATCGCTTAGATAGCCTAACTAAGTTTCTGGAGAATCGGATCCTGATCCGCCATGTCGCAGGCGCGTCATCCGCCGACGCCGAACCGCGGGCGCGGTGCCGGATCCGTAGACTCGGGGGCATGGCTGAGTCCCGCACCGCCGAGTTCACCGACGCACACGGCATCGCGATCGTCTACGACGTGCACCCCGTCCCCGACGGCGTGACCCCGAGAGGCGTCGTGCAGCTGCTGCACGGGGTGGGGGAGCACGCGGGCCGCTACGGCGCGCTGATCGCCGACCTCACCGCCGCGGGCTTCATCGTGTACGCGGACGACCACCGCGGGCACGGCCGCACCGGCATGAAGCAGCACGGCGACGCGTCCCGGCTCGGCCGGCTCGGTCCCGGGGGACTGCGCGCGGTCGTCGCCGACGAGTGGCAGCTCACCGAGCTCATCCGTGCCGAGAACCCCGGACTCCCGCTCGTGCTGCTCGGGCACTCCTGGGGCTCGTTCCTGTCGCAGATGGTGCTCGACGCGCACCCTGACGCGTACGACGCAGTGATCCTCTCCGGCACCGCGCACCGCACGCCGCGCGACCTGAACTCCCTGCCGTTGAACGCCCGCTGGAAGGGGCCGGACGCCCACGGACTGGAGTGGCTGTCCCGCGATCCCGCGGTGTGGGCCGACTTCCGCGCCGACCCGCTCACGACCGAGGTGCCGCTGCTCAAGCTCTTCGGTCCGATCGAGGCCGCGCGCCTGTACGGCCGCCCGGGCAAGGACTACCCGCGGGACGTGCCGGTGCTGCTCATGGTCGGCCGCGACGACCCGGTCGGCGGGCCGCGCAGCGTGCACCGCCTGGCCGACGACTACCGCAACCGCTCCGGCCTCAGCGACGTCACGACGCTGGTGTATCCGGACGCCCGCCACGAGATCTTCAACGAGCTGCAGCAGGCCGAGGTGCGGGCGGACCTGCTCGCCTGGCTCGACAAGCACGTCCCTGCTCGCGTCTGAATCGCCGAGCGGATCCGCGCCGCCGCCGTGCGGAACCGTGCGCAGGGCTCGGCCTGCGGATCCGTGCGCGCACGCCGCCGCGTAGGCTGGAGCGGTGCACGGTGAGTACAAGGTTCCTGGCGGCAAGCTGGTCGTCGTCGACTTCGAGGTGACCGACGGTGCGATCGCCGATTTCCGGCTCGCGGGCGACTTCTTCCTCGAGCCGGATGACGCGCTCGACGACATCAACGCCGCGGTGACCGGCCTCCCCGTCGAGACCGACGCCGCCGCCATCGCCGCCGCCGTGCGAGCAGCCCTTCCGGCGGGTGCCCAGCTCCTCGGCCTCACGCCCGAGGCGGTCGGCACTGCCGTGCGCCGCGCCCTCGTGACCGCGCCCGGCTGGCGCGACTTCGACTGGGAGATCCTGCACGAGAAGGCGGTCTCCCCGCGCATGAACCTGGCGCTCGACGAGGTGCTCACCACTCGGGTCGGCGAGGGGCGGCGCCGTCCGACCCTGCGGATCTGGGAGTGGGACGAGTCGGCGGTCGTGATCGGATCGTTCCAGTCGTACCGCAACGAGGTGGATCCGGCCGGGGCCGCCAAGCACGGCTTCGACGTGGTCCGGCGGATCTCCGGCGGCGGCGCGATGATGATGGCCGCGGGCCAGATCATCACCTACTCGCTGTACGTGCCCGCGTCGCTCGTGCAGGGCATGACCTTCGCCGACTCCTACGCGTTCCTCGACGACTGGGTGCTGCAGGCGCTGCGCTCGCTCGGGATCGACGCCACCTACCAGCCGCTCAACGACATCGCCGGCCCCAGCGGCAAGATCGGCGGCGCCGCGCAGAAGCGGCTCGCCAACGGCGGGGTGCTGCACCACGCCACGCTGTCCTACGACATCGACGGCCAGATGATGACCGAGGTGCTGCGGATCGGCCGCGAGAAGCTCAGCGACAAGGGCACCGCCTCGGCGGCCAAGCGCGTGGATCCGCTGCGCAGCCAGACCGGCCTCACCCGCGCCGAGATCATCGAGCGCTTCAAGGACACCTTCCGCGGCGTCACCGGTGCCGAGGACGGCACGATCGCGGACGACGAGTACGCGGCGGCCGAGGAGCTGGTGCGCACCAAGTTCGGCACCGAGGCGTGGCTGCACAGGGTTCCGTGAGCCCGGAGGCTAAGGCGAAGGCATCGGTCGCTGAGCCTGTCGAAGCGCCCGCCGAGGGTTCTGCGGTCGCTGAGCCTGTCGAAGCGCCCGGGGCCGGCGGGGTCCCCTCGGCGGGCACAGGGACCGGAATCGGCGCCGTCGAGATCGTGCACGGGGAGGCGCTCGACGTCGCCCGCACCCTGCCGGACGGATCCTTCACCCTCGTCTACCTGGATCCGCCGTTCAACACCGGCCGCACGCAGGAGCGGCATGCCGTCTCCAGCCGTCGTGCCGACCGCCCGGCTGACGCAACGCAGGATGGATCCGCCGAACCGGCCGATTCCGGGCCTCGGAACGGCTCCTCGATGAAATCCATCCTGAATTCGGTCGGGTCATCGGAGGCGACCCGCGCCCCCGAGGTGAACCACGGCTTCCACGGGCACCGCTACGAGCGGGTGCGCGAGCTGCTGCACGCCTACGACGACCGCTTCGACGACTACGGCGACTTCCTCATGCCGCGGCTCGAGGAAGCCTGGCGGCTGCTCGCCGACGACGGCACGCTGTACCTGCACCTCGACTACCGCGAGGCGCACTACGCCAAGGTCATGCTGGACGCCGTGTTCGGCCGCGACTGCTTCCTGAACGAGATCATCTGGGCCTACGACTACGGCGCGAAGCCGCGCACCCGCTGGCCCACGAAGCACGACACGATCCTCGTCTACGTGAAGACCCCCGGCGGGCACGTGTTCAACGTCGACGATGTCGAGCGCGAGCCCTACATGGCGCCGAGCCTGGTCAGCGCCGCCAAGCGCGAGCGCGGCAAGCTCCCCACCGACGTGTGGTGGCACACGATCGTGCCCACCACCGGGCGCGAGAAGACGGGATACCCGACGCAGAAGCCCGAGGGGATCCTGCGCCGCATCGTGCAGGCGTCCAGCCGCCCGGGCGACCGGGTGCTCGACCTCTTCGCCGGATCCGGCACCACGGGCGCCGTCGCCGCGGCGCTCGGCCGCGACGCCCTGCTCGTCGACGTCAGCCCCGAGGCCGTGCGCGTGATGCGGCACCGCCTCCCGCACGCGACCGTTCGCGAGGGCTGAGCGCCCGGGTGTCGGCGCCCCGGCCGTTCAGGCGCCGCTCGACGTTCGAGCGTCGGCTGGCCGTTCAGGTCGCAATTTCGGCGCTTCCCGAGGTCTGTTGGCGCAGTTCTTGCGACCTGAACGCACGTGTGGCGGCTCAGTGACGCCGGCCCAGGTCAGGCGGCCCGCCCCGGTCGCCGGTGCTGCGCGAACGCCTCCATCAGGGCCGCGCGGACGGCGCCGATCGCCTCGGAGCCGCGCGCCGACTCCCGCACGGCCGTGAATACCTCGCGCACAGGGTATCCGGGAAGCTCCGCCAGGGTGACGCCGGCCGGGGCGTCGCCCCAGATGAGATCCGGCAGCATGCCGACCGCGTGGCCCGCCTCGATGAGGCGCACGTGCGCGGTGAGGTCGGCGGCCTCGAACCGCACGTCGGGCTCGAACCCGGCCGCCCGGCACTGCTGCACCGCCCACTGCCGTGCCGCGGATCCGGTCGGCTCCATGACCCACGGGCGATCCCGCAGCCGGTCGAGCGAGAGCGCGGGCTCCCCGGGCGGCAGGACGAGGCGGATCCGATCCTCGCCGATGAGCTCGTGCACGTTGCCCGGGTGCCGCTCGCGGGTGTGCCCTGGGTACTGCTCGGCGATCACGAGGTCGAAGCGCCGGGCGGTGAGCTCGAACAGCCCCTCCTCGGGCGGCGCTTCCGTCATCTCGACGCGCAGCTGCGGATGCGTCACCGTGAGGGCGGTCAGGGCGGCGGGCACGATCGTCTCGGCGGCGGTCGGCATGGCGCTGATCCGCACCGCCTCGGCCGGAGCCTGGCTGAGCGCCTGCCTGGCCTGCTCGTCGAGCTCCAGGGCGCGGGCGGCGTGTGCGGCGAGCACCCGGCCCTCGGCGGTCAGCCGGATCCGGCGTCCATCGGGCTCCAGCAGCGCGACCCCGGCCTCGCGTTCGAGGAGCGCGAGCTGCTGCGACACGGTGGACGGGCTGTACGACAGCGATCGCGCCACCTCGGCCACCGTGCCGCGCAGGGCGAACTCGTGCAGCAGCCGCAGCCGGCGCAGCTCGAACACGGGTGCTCCTCTCTCTCCGCGCCCGTTGTCGGCGTCACCTGACGGCCAGACGGCAACTCCGCGACGAGACTGCGACTCTCGGGTGCAGTCTCGTCGTTCAGCTGCAGTCTCGCGGTGAGGGGGACCGACGCGAAAGCATCGATTCTATCGAATAATATCCGTCATAAAACGTTGCTTTTCCTGCAGGGAGATCGGATCCATCCTGGGAGCATCCCCGCGCGCGTGCGCGATCCCGAACCCCACGAGGAACCATGACCGCCACCGAAACCGCGACCGGCGCCGCCGCCGGCCTCGACGATCTCTCCGCCCTCGCCGACGACGCCGTCGCGCTCGTGAAGACCTGGCTCGTGGAGAGCCGCGAGGTTCCCGTCGACGCGGCCGGACAGCGCCTCGCCGGCGTGCTGCGCGACCCGAACGGCCTCGACTTCACGGTCGGCTTCGTCGACGGCGTCGTCCGCCCCGAGGACCTGAAGGTCGCCGCAGCCAAGCTCAAGGAGCTCGTGCCGCTGACCCCCGGCTTCCTGCCCGCGCCGATGAAGGCCGCGATCGGTCTGGGCGGCGCGACCGCCGGCATGGTCCCCGGCGTCGTCGTTCCCGCCGCACGCGCCGTGCTGCGCCAGATGGTGCGCCACCTCATCGTCGATGCGCGCGACGAGAAGCTCGGCAAGGCCATCGCGCACATCCGCGAGACCCAGGGCGTGAAGCTCAACATCAACCTGCTCGGCGAGGCGATCCTCGGCCGCGAGGAGGCGAAGCGCCGCCTCGAGGGCACGCGCCGTCTGCTCGAGCGCGACGACGTCGACTACGTCTCGATCAAGGTGTCCTCCACCGTCGCCCCGCACAGCCCGTGGGCGTTCGACGCGGCCGTCGCCGACGCCGCCGAGGCGCTGCTGCCGCTGTACCGGATCGCCGCGAAGGGCATGCCCGACGGCTCGCCGAAGTTCATCAACCTCGACATGGAGGAGTACAAGGATCTCGACCTCACGATCGCGGTCTTCACGTCGATCCTCGACCGCCCCGAGTTCAAGGGCCTGGAGGCCGGCATCGTGCTGCAGGCCTACCTGCCCGACGCGCTCGGCGCCATGATCCGCCTGCAGGAGTGGGCCGCGAAGCGCGTGGCCGACGGCGGCGCGCCGATCAAGGTGCGCGTCGTCAAGGGCGCGAACCTGCCCATGGAGACCGTCGACGCCGAGTCGCACGGCTGGCCGCTGGCGACCTGGTCGACCAAGCAGGAGTCGGACGCCTCCTACAAGGCCGTGCTCGAGTACGCGCTGCGCCCCGAGCACATCGGCAACCTGCGGATCGGCGTGGCGGGCCACAACCTCTTCGACATCGCTCTGGCCTGGCTGCTCGCGCAGAAGCGCGGCGTCACCGAGGGCGTCGAGTTCGAGATGCTGCTCGGCATGGCCTCCGCGCAGGCGCAGGTCGTCAAGCGCACCGTCGGATCCCTGCTGCTCTACACGCCGGTCGTGCACCCGGACGAGTTCGACGTCGCGATCGCATACCTCATCCGCCGGCTGGAGGAGGGGGCGTCGCAGGAGAACTTCATGTCGGCGGTCTTCGACCTCGACGCGGATCCGAAGCTGTTCGAGCGCGAGAAGGAGCGCTTCCTCGCCTCCGTCCGCAGCATGCCGACCGAGGTCCCCGGCCCGAACCGCGTGCAGGACCGCACCGCTCCGGCGCCCGCGACCGACCCCGCCGACTACGTGTTCGAGAACACCCCGGACACCGACCCGTCGCTCGCCGCGAACCGCGCCTGGGGCGACGCCATCCGCGCCCGCATGGCCGACTCCGCGCTCGGGAACGACACCGTCGCGGCGAACACGCTCACCACGCCGGAGCAGGTCGACGCAGCCATCGCCACCGCGGTCGCCGCGGGCGAGGCCTGGCGCGCACTGGGCGCCGAGGGGCGTGCCGCGATCCTGCACAAGGCCGGCGACGTGCTCGAGGCGCGCCGCGCCGAGCTGCTCGAGGTCATGGGATCCGAGGCCGGCAAGGTCATCGAGCAGGGCGACCCCGAGGTGTCCGAGGCGATCGACTTCGCGCACTACTACGCCGAGAGCGCCCGCAAGCTCGCCGACGTCGACGGCGCCGTCATGCAGCCCGTCGGGCTCACCGTGGTCACCCCGCCGTGGAACTTCCCCGTCGCGATCCCGGCCGGATCCACGCTGTCCGCGCTCGCCACCGGATCCCCGGTGATCATCAAGCCCGCCCGCCAGGCCCGCCGCTCCGGTGCGGTCATGGTCGAGGCGCTGTGGGAGGCCGGCGTGCCGCGCGACGTGCTGAAGTACGTGCAGTTCGACGGCCCCGCCCGCAACGACCTGGGCGCGAAGCTCGTGAGCGACACGGCCGTGGGGCGCGTGATCCTCACCGGCGGCTACGAGACCGCGGAGATGTTCCGCGGCTTCCGCAAGGATCTGCCGCTGCTCGCCGAGACCAGCGGCAAGAACGCGATCATCGTGACGCCGTCGGCCGACCTCGACCTCGCCGCGAAGGACGTCGCGTACGCCGCCTTCGGGCACGCCGGGCAGAAGTGCTCCGCTGCGTCGCTCGTGGTGCTCGTGGGCTCGGCGGCGACCTCCGAGCGGTTCCGTCGCCAGCTCGTCGACGCCGTGCGCGCCTACGACGTGGGCTCGCCCGAGGACGGCTCCAACCGCATCGGCCCGCTCATCGGCCCGGCCGAGGGCAAGCTGCTGAGCGCGCTCACCACGCTGCATCCGGGGGAGAGCTGGCTGCTGAAGCCGGAGAAGCTCGACGACACCGGGCAGCTGTGGCGCCCCGGCATCCGCGACGGCGTGAAGCGCGGATCCGAGTTCCACCGCGTCGAGTACTTCGGCCCGGTGCTCGGCATCATGACGGCTGGATCCCTCGCCGAGGCGATCGACATCGTCAACGACATCGACTACGGCCTGACGAGCGGACTGCACTCCCTCGACGAGGACGAGATCCAGCAGTGGCTCGCCTCGATCCAGGCCGGAAACGTCTACGTCAACCGCGGCACCACCGGTGCGATCGTGCAGCGCCAGCCGTTCGGCGGCTGGAAGAAGGCCGCCGTCGGCGCCGGATCCAAGGCCGGCGGTCCGAACTACCTCGTCGGACTGTCGGAGTGGGTGGATGCGCCCGTCGCCACGACCCGCGAGCTCGACGGTCTCGCGACCTCCGCGGTCGGCGCGCTCGCCGCGTCCGGCACGGCCGACGACGACATCGCCTGGCTGCGCGGCGCGCTGGCCACCGACATCGACGCGTGGGCCGACGAGTTCGGCGTCGTCCGGGACGCCACCGGGCTGGTCACCGAGCAGAATGCGCTGCGCTACCAGGCCGTCCCGGTCACGGTGCGCTTCGAGGGCGCGCGCATCGCGGAGCTCGTGCGCGTGGTCGCCGCCGGACGCCGTGCCCGCGCGCGCGTCACGGTCTCGACGCTCGCGCCGCTGCCCGGTGCCGTGGCCACGTGGCTGGGCACCCAGGACGTGGCGGTGGCCACCGAGGACGCCGCCGCCTGGGCCGCGCACGCGCAGCGCCTCGCCGCGCGCGGGGGCCGGGTGCGCCTGATCGGCGCCGGCCCGGCGTCGACGGCCGAGGCCGTGGACGGATCCCCCAGCCTCGCGCTGTACGCCAACCCGGTCGTCGCGGCGGGCCGTGTGGAGATCCTCCCCTTCCTGCGCGAGCAGGCGGTCTCGGTCACCGCGCACCGCTTCGGCACCCCGCACCGCCACGAGATCCCGATGCTGGATCCGATCGACTGACCGGATCCCCCCCGAACCCGCCGCCCGGCTCCCATGGGCGGCGGGTTCGTCGTGTTCGCGCCTCCGCCGCCGTCCCGCCCCGCGGAACTTCCCGCCGTCGGAAAACCGGGGAGGGGTTCGGCGTGTCGGGCGCCGAAGGACCCTTCTAGCCCCGACGCGCCGAGAAGCGTCTCGGTTTTCCGGACTGGACCTCCTTTCCCGTGTGGGGTTCGTGGCGCCGATCGCTACTCGAGTGGGAACAGCGCGGCCCAGGCTGGCCCCGTCTCCGATTGCACAAGCCGCTCCCGAGGAACGGACTCGTCGTGTATGGGATCGATTCGCGCAGTGTCTACGAGAGGTCGACCGCTTGGAACAGTCCTCGATCGTCGCGTTCGAGCCTTCCGGTCTCGAGCCCGCGCTGAAGTCCGGCGTCCAATCTTGACGAGACGCCGTCGGTGAGGCGCTTGCCGCCGAAGAGCGCTAGCGCCTGTCTCTTGAGCTCGTCCTCGTTCATGCCACCCCCGAGTTCGGCGACGATGGCCATAGCGTTGGCGATCTCCTCCAGCGGAACGTGGTCGATGTTGCGACGGTCTCCCGGGTTGCTTCGACGTACATCTCGCCAATTGAGCGGATCGAGTCCTGTCGGCCACGCACAGGAGCGGTCGGTCGTGCGGAGATTCTCGTGTGGCAGGCAGCGCAGAATCGCATCCGCGCGGGCTGCTGCGACTCGATTCAATCCGAACGCCTCAGCGGCAAGCCTCGCCAGCCGCATCTTGTGAATGGGGCCCTCCTTCTGCACGATCTCGCGCAGTACTGAGCGCACCTTCTCGGCTGCGGCGTCGTGCGGCAAGCGATCGAGCGTGTCGGTGGTGCCAAATCGCTTCGGCTCCCACTCGACGTACTGTCGCAGACGCGGATGGTGCAGCCCTGCGCCGATCGGAGCGGCCGCATCGCTCGGAGAAGCCGAACGGAGCAGTGCTGTCGAATCGGCAGCTGCGTGCGGAACGACGGGATCGGCTGTAAAAGACGTCACGGAAGCCGGGCCAGTGTTGGCCTTCGATTGTTCGAGCCGCAGCGCAGCGCCAGCCTTCAGGACAGCTGCGGCGAGCCGTGCGAGCGTCAGGTCACGTTCCTGCAACCACTCCGGCAACCACACCCGCTCGACACAGGGCCACTTCATCAGGCCCTTGAGAACTTCGACCGGGAGACCATCGCGGTCCGCAACCGTCCGGCGGGCGCGCCAGCTCTCGCCGTCAAGGAGCACTGCGACTAGGGGGCGCCCCGGGTCGGCTGCGTCGGCGATCGAAATGTCGACACGGAAGTCGGACAGTCCGATGTCAGTCTCGACGGCAAACCCGCGATAGCGCAGCTCGTTCGCGATCTCGTCCCGGTGCCGATCGACCAGCCGATCGCGATGCGCGCTTTCGGTTGTCGATCCAACCCCGGATGCGGCGAGCTCTAGGTATCCCTTGAGGTGCTTGATCCCGATCGACGCCGTCTCTTCTGCGCGCAACTCGGATGGGTCGAAACTGGCGAACAGAATCACCTGCCTGCGCGCGCGTGTGATCGCCACGTTGAGCCGCCGCTCGCCGCCAGCGCGAGAGAGCGGACCGAAGTTGAGGGGGATCGCTCCTCGTTCGTTCGCGCTGAACGCAACGGAGAACAGAATGGTGTCGCGCTCGTCACCTTGCACATTCTCGAGGTTCTTGACGAATAGGCCGTCTCGTTCGTCCAAGGCATGAGCGATCCGGTCGTCTGGAGTCTCCCGCAGCAGAGTTTCTATGAGGGTGCGCTGTTGGGCGTTGAAGGTGATGACTCCTAGGGATGGTGTGTGATCCGGCGAGTTCGCGAAGCGTCGCACCACTTCCCGGACGATGGCTTCGGCTTCGACGGCGTTTGTTCGGAGGTCCCGGCCTCGCCCAGAGCGATTGAAATGACCCGCGACCCGCACAAGGGAGATTCCGTGGTCGGGATCGATAGCGGAGTCTTCCGCGGGCCATGGAGCAGGAAAGGATGAGAGCCGACTGTCGTAGTACGCGTGGTTACTGAACGCGATGAGCGCCTCGTCCTGACTGCGGTAGTGCCACGACAGCCACTTGCGCGGGACGCGCGCCTGCACGCACTCGGAGAGGATGGACTCCTCATCGGCGACGACATCGGCGATAGGCGAGGCGTCCATATCGATGTCGGTGCTTACCTCGGCGAAGTTGGACGGTGGCATCTGCTTGCTGTCTCCCACGACAACGACTGAAGAACCGCGGCCCATCGCCCCGACGGCGTCTGCTACGCGGATCTGAGAGGCTTCATCGAACACGACGATGTCGAACATCTTCGCCCTCGCGGGGAGGAAACGGGCCACTGACTCGGGGCTCATGAGAACGCAGGGGGCGATCTGAGTGATGAGATCGCTGTAGTTCTCGAAGAGTGCTCGTACCGTCATCCCACCGCGCTGGCGTCCGAGCTGTCGCTTGAGCTCGCCCATCATTCCGCCTTCATACGCAGGGTCGATCCGCCGGTTGGCGATAATCTCGGCGGGGATCCACCGGGGCAGAGCGTCTCGAATTGCAGTGGTGCTCGAGGTGAACCGATCGATCGTGCGATTGTGCGCGGCGACGTCGAATGCAACCATCGCCTGCGAGTCCGCTCGCTCTGCAATCGATGCTTGGGCGATGCCCTTGTCGAAGGAGAGAGAAGCGAGGTCCGCGGGCAGTGCGCCAGTGAGGAGCGCATCATGTGCGGTCGTCATACCGAAGCGGATAAGCGGCTCAAGATGCCGTCGGAAGGCAACCCATCGATCCAGAGTGACGGGCTCGATCGTCGTGAGGTTGCGGGCATCGGCCGTGGCCTTCCACGTGGCGAAGAAGCCCTCCGAACGCGCCCAGCTGGCGAAGACGTCCGTTCCGTCCCCCGAGGGCTCTACTACGCCACTCGCTGCGGCGAGCGCTCGCCACGCGATCGCGACTCGGGTGAGGGCGTTGGCAAGGTCAGGATCTGGGCGACTGGCCGAGTAGTACCTTCGGAGCGCTTGACGAAGGTCTGGGTTTCCGTTTCCAGATGACAACACAGAGCTCAACCAGACTCCCCACGCCAGGGCTGCCTTCGCCGGCTCCACGCCTTCTCGAAGGTAGGGATTCCAGTCAGGCGACACGAGGGGAAGCGGCAGGGTTGCGAGGGCCGCGCGCAAGGCCCCGATCTCATCAGCTGCGCGTGCCACCTCGGCGGTGAGCGGTGTGACGTCGCGTGCGGGGAACGAGCGGGCGTCAGCCCGCAGGGCTGCGCCGTAGCCTGCGAGGACTGCGCGCTGACGCTTGCGACGTCCGAAGAAGCCCGAGGCGTCCGCGGCTGCCGCCGCCCGGTGGACGGAGTGGACGTCTCCATCCAGTGCCTCAGGGCTCACGGTGGAAAACCACGGGCGAGCGGCGTTGCTGGTGATCAGCCGACTCTGCAGAGACTGCACCTCGCCGGACAGGGCACGCGCATGCAACGCGTCGATCGCGTCAAGCGGGTGTCGGGGCGCGTTAGCCAGTGTTGCCCAGCATTCGAGGTGCCACGGCGCGGACGTGAGAGCGACTAGCTCGGGATCCGGCTGGCGAGCGGTGAGGACGCTGAGCGCATCGTCGAAGTCGCGCGCCGCGTGGTGGAGTCGGCGCGTATCGAGCGGGTTCGCTGCGGTGCTCGTCACAAAGCCCCACGGATGCAACGGGGCCGGATGAGCGAGATCGGCAGTCTCGGGCAATGTGCGCAACAGCCGGCGAAGGTACTCGAACTGTTCTTCGGTGCCTTCCGCGACCAGCGTCGCCGGGACGTCGAGCGGGTCAAGGTCTTCCGCCGCCGCCAGAAGTTGAGCGCGCGCAGAGTAGAGCGACAAGCCTGCCGAATTCGGCTCGTGGAGCCGATTCGCATATCGTTTGAGTGCTCCACGACTCGTCGCGGCAGTCTCCGTATCTGCCTTGAGCGCCGCGCCGTCCGGCCGGGCGATTGCGTCGATGGCCGCGCGGATCTGCGCGCGTACTGCGGTCGGACGTGCGCCCTTGTCATGCAGGTCGAGCGAAAACGGTCCGAGACCAACGGCATCCAACCGGTCTTTGACCACATCGAGGGCTGCGCGCTTCTCCGCCACGAAAAGCACCCGCTTTCCGTTGGCGAGCGAGTGCGCGAGCAAGTTGGTGATCGTCTGCGACTTTCCCGTGCCAGGAGGGCCTTCGAGCACGAACGTGCGTCGTGCTTCCGCCTCGGCAACAGCTTCAAGCTGCGAAGAGTCTGCCGGCACCGGGACTGCGTTATTCAGTGCGTCGAGGTCGACCGAGGCCGGCGCCGAGAACGGGTCGACGAACTCTGCAGTCGGCGTATGGATCAGGTGGTTTACGAGAGAATTGCTGGCTAGGTCCTGCCAGTTCTCGTCCAGATCCTTCCACAGTCGATATTTCGCGAACTGCAGGATCGAGAGATCAACCGTATCTTCGACAGTGAATGACAGGCGGGCCGACGCGAGGGCCTGCCGCGTTGCGGCGAATGCGGCGGCTAAGTCGATCCCCGATTCATCCTTCAATGGATTGGCGAGCCCGGGGATGTCGAGGCCGAAGGTAAGCCGCAACTTCTCCAGGAGGCAGTAGTTCGGCGTGGACTCTCCGGATTCATCGATTCGCAGGCGGAACGTGTTGCCGCCACCGGTCGCCTCCAAGCTGACGGGCACCAGGACGAGCGGCGAACGCAGTTCGCGGTCGTTGAACGTCCAGCGCAGCATCCCGAACGCCATGTACAGGTTGTTGGCGCCCGTCTCTTCGATGATCGTGCGTGCCTTGTAGGCCAGTGCCCGCAGCCCTGTCGTGTACGTGGCTCCCGTGACGCCGATGAAGACTTGTTTCCGCTCGGACAGCATTCCTGCGCGGGAGGACTCCGGGAGGTCCTGACCGAAGCGGATGCCACGACTGCCGTCAACCACTGGTATCCGGTCGTTCGGCACCAGCGTGACTGCGGCGCCGCTGTTGATCATGTCCTCGAAGCTCGCGAGTGACGGCTGCGGTACAGCGAGCGGGTACCCCGACTTCTCCCCGTAGTTGATGAGTCTGTTCCGCAGACTCAAGTCGAGCAACGCGTTCTTCCAGAGCGCGACTCGAGGAGGGATGTCGCGCGCGACTCCCCCGGCAACCGCATGGGCGGATGGCGCGTAATGCAAAGCCTCCGGCACCTGAGCGACGGTGTACTCGAAGATCCGTACTTCACCCGATTCGTCGACCGCGCGACTCGGTAGGGGATAGATCCTGGCAAGCCGCGCTTGCATGATGTCAGTGATTCCCTGGACCGACGTGACGTCGCCGGCGAGCGTGGTGATGTGATGTTGCCGGCGCGCCTCGGCGAACGGTTTCGACGCAGAGCCACCGGTGAGGAACGTCGTTTCGACGACCTCGATCTGTCCGATACCGACGTAGTTCACCGCCTCGGCCGGATCCAGCTGGGCCGGCCCGTCGAGGCTGGCCTCATCGCGCCAGTACCCGAGGAAGATGTGCCCGGGCAGGAGCCACAAAGTTGAGTTGATACCGGCTTCCTCAAGAGCCGCCGCGAGCGTGACGGTGGTATCGAGACATGTGCCGAGTCGCCCTTCGAGCACGTCTGCTGGAGTGCGCACCTTCTGACCTTCGAGTCCCCAGCTCGCCGGCGGCTCGGCATAGCGGATATCGCGAGCGCGCATGCTTTCATAGATGGACTCAACGATTGCGTCTACTCGCTCCCGCGAGCCTTGCTGATAGCCGTCGAGTGCCGGATTACCTGTCTTCTGCTGCAGGCGGTCTGAAGCCTCCACCAGCAATGGCTCGATGGCAGGCGAGTTGGGCTGCACAAAGGACGCAAGCAGCTCGAGGCTCAGCTGCGGGGGATTTGCGCGCCACTGATTAGCGGCGAGCACCGTGACGGCTGTGTCACGGTGTGCAATCACTGTACCCATGGCGTCGCGCAGTGTGACTCGCACAACCCCCTGGGTGGGGTATTCAATCGCCAACATCCGTGCTGGATCGAGCACGAGGTCGGCATTGCGCAGCGTTGTCGGAGTGGTCCCGTCGAGATCTGCGATGACGATCTTCGGGTCCCCCAGGGACCCGAGCTTGGAGATCGCTTCCACTTCGACTGAGGCTCCGCGCAACTCCTCGCCTTGATAGTCGACCGTGATTTCGTCGACGATCGCGATCGAGTTGCGCGCATGGGCGTAGCTCAGGTCAGGAAGCACGCTGATCGAGATCGCTGCGGTCCTGCCGGGGGAGGAGGGAGCCACGGCCTCTTCGAAGACAGGAGCGGCGACGGACGTAGTTGTTTCGGCGAGCGGAATCGCGGGATCGTCCCTGGGTGCGCCGAGCGCGGGCGCGGGGATCGCGGCACTCGAATCCGCAGCCATCGCCGCGAGCACCGGCGTTTTGAGCGCCTGCACCCGGCCCGCTTGCGCGTCGGCCCCGAGGCTGCGAAGGAGCATCTCCGCCGTATCGAGCGCGCGATATGTTTCCGCGACTGTGAACTCTTCGTGGTGGGCCCAGCCGTTGCGAACGTTGCGGAGTTCGCTCGCCCAATTCTGCGCCTGGCGGCCTACGATTCCGGCGAACGCATACCCAATCGAGCCGAACGACTCGGTAAACGCGCGGAGGAGCAGGGATAGATCTCGGGGGTTGTATCGACTGAAGCTGCGCCCCGCTTGCCGGTCCTTCTGAGCGAGGATGTCAGTCCAGTCAGCGACCGAAGGCGCGAGTTCCTGGAAGCGTGCCGTCACCAGCGGGCGGAGTCCTTCGCTCAGGGCCTCGAGCGCTCCTTCGATCTGGTCTCGAGCATCGAACTCTGCCATCGCACTCCTAGCAAACTCAACCCAGGGTATCCCGGTGGCGGCATCATCGCCGGATCCCATATTCACGCATACATTGCCTACGGCGCGAAAGGCGTACGTTCTGGACGGGCGCTCAGGCCAGCGGCAGCGCGCCGTCGTAGGCCGTGTTCGACACGGCCGGCTCAGCGGGGCCGGCGCCGAAGACGCGGCTGAGCCCGGGATCCGTGCGCCACTGCGGCCAGCCGGGGTCGCCCTCGGCGACGAACCGCACGGCGGTGGCGTGCATCTCGGTGGCGAGGTGCTGCGGGGGCGTGGGCCCGGCGAGGCGCTCCACGAACGGGTCGTCGAGCACGTCGAACCAGAACGGCACGTCGAGGCAGTGGCACGACCACCCCTTCGTGGGTGACACCCAGGCGAAGCGGTACGCCCAGGTGGCGGCGTCACCGCGGGCCTGGGCCGTGCGCACCACGAGCGCGCGGAACACCCGGTCGCTCACGAACCGTCCGATCAGGGCGGGCGTGCCGCGGCGGCGCTGCACCCGGTTCGCGGCGAGGTAGGAGCGTCGCATCGCGCGGTCGCGGCTGAGCAGGAGCAGCGCGAGGGCGGCCGGCACGAACCGCAGCACCCCGGGCGCACGGTCGAGCGTCATCGTGAACTCGTCGTCGGTGGCGCCGATCAGCAGCGGCTTGTCGGATCCGATCCCGTCGCGCAGCGCCTGCACGGCCGGCCGCGGCAGGACGTCGCCGTCGATCACGGGGCCCCAGGGCAGGCCGTCGACGAGCGGTGCCAGCAGCGCGCGCAACCGCGTCGCCCCGAGCAGGGCGGCCTTCGGCTGGGTGCGCTGCAGCGTGCGCTCGGGCACGGTGCGGAAGCCGTCGGCGTCAGGAGCGCACTCGAGCAGCTCGCCCAGGGTGCGGGTGCGCCGGCGCGCGAGATCGGGGTCGATGTCGGCGAGCGCGGGGGAGAACGCCATCGCCGCGTGGAACAGGTGCTGAGCGCGCTCGAGGCCGAGGAGCGTGAGCACCGCGCCGCCGCCGGCCGACTGCCCGGCGATCGTGACGCGGCCGGGGTCGCCCCCGAACGCCGCGATGTTGCGCTGCACCCACTCGAGTCCCGCGATCCAGTCCAGCACGCCGCGGTTCGCGGGCGCGCCGTCCATGAGCCCGAAGCCGTCGAAGCCGAGGCGGTAGGAGATCGACACGGTGACCACGCCGTCGCGGTTGAACGCGGCGCCGTCGTACCAGGGGCTCGCCGGGGAGCCGTCGACGTAGCCGCCGCCGTGGATCCACACCATGACGGGCAGTCCGGACCTTTCGACGGGCGCGGGGCCCGGCAGCGCCGGGGTGAAGACGTTCACGTTCAGCGTCGAGGATCCGGGGATGCTGGGCTCCGGGATCAGCGTCTCGCCCTTGTCGCCGCGCTGCGCGGTGGGCCCGTAGGCCGTCGCGTCGCGCAAGCCGGTCCAGGGCTTCGGTGGCTGGGGCGCGGCGAAGCGGCGCTCGCCGACGGGCGCGGCCGCGAACGGGATCCCGAGGAAGGCGGCGGACGCTCCTGGCGTTCCGGGCTCGCCCCGCCAGAACCCGCGCACGGCACCCGTGTCGGTCTGGGCGACGGGCGCGTCGGCGGTCACTGCGTCGGCGGTCACCCGTTCAGCGTATCCGGCCGCCACGATGGGTTCGCCGCGCCCTTCGTCTCGCTGCGCTCGCTCAGGGGCCGGCCATCGCGGGACACCCGAACCCGGTCCCTGAGCGAGGAGCGCAGCGACCAGACGAAGGGACGCGCTCAGGCCCGCAGCAGGGCGAAGAACTGCTCGACGTCGGCGGCCATGTCGATGGTCGGATCCAGCATCCACGCGTTCTGCAGCCCGTCGGCGAGGGCGTGCCCGGCGCGGATAATCCACTCGGGATCCAGGTCCGCACGGATGAGCCCCTCTTGCTGCTGCGCGAGGATCGTGGCACGGGCCGCGGCGTGCACCGTCTCGGTGCGTTCCAGGAAGTACGCGCGGGCGGGGTGGTCGGGGTCGCCGACCTCGGCCTGCAGCTGGGTGTAGAGCTGGACGAGCCCGGGGACGTCGCGGTTGTGCCGCATCACCGCGAGGAACGTGGTGAAGAAGTCGCCGTCGTCCTCGGTCTCGATGTCGTGCTGATCTCGGGCGCGCAGGATCTCGACGAAGAGCTGCTCCTTGGTGCCGAAGTAGTGCAGCAGGCCGGCGGGGCTCAGCCCCACGGCATCGGCGATCTCGCGCACGGAGGCGTTGCGGTAACCGAACCTGCCCACGATCTCGAGGGCCGCCTCGAGGATCTCCTCGCGCTTGACGACGCCTTTCGCGTATGCGCCTCGTCTGGCCATGGAGCCAGGGTAGCCGCCGCCGGCGAAACACGAACGCCGATCGGGTTGTTCCGGCAAAACCCTTGCACTGTTCGGTTTTCGGTGCCACAATCGTCCCGATTCAGATTCCAAACATCGTTCGGTATTCGGATCCGCCGGGATCCGCGCACCGCCGCCCTCCGTTCCCGATCCGCTCAATGAGGAGCCGTCATGACCATCACCCCGCAGGATCCCGCCGCGGACATCGCGCCGACCGGCGTCATCCGCACCGAAGCGCCCGCGGCGGGAGAGCCCGCCGCCAGTCCTCCGGCGAACCGGCGACTGCTGCCCAGCCTGCTGATCGCGTCGATGACCCTGTTCGCGACCTACGGCGGGCTCATCGCGATCCTGCTGCCCACGCAGATCCTGCTGCTCGACGAGAAGCACAAGGTCGCGAACCTCGCGATCGTGACCACCACGTCGTTCGTGTTCACGCTGTTCGCGCAGCCGATCGCGGGCGCGCTCAGCGACCGCACCCGCTCGCCGTTCGGCCGGCGCATCCCGTGGATGGTGCTCGGCGCGCTCGTTGGAGGCGTCCTGCTGCTCGGCATGGGCTCGCTGCAGGACCTGATCTGGATCACCGTGTTCTGGGTGGTGATCCAGGTCGCCCTGAACTTCCTGCAGTCGCCGCTCACCACCATCACGGCCGACCGGTTCCCGCGCGCCAAGCGGGGCGGCGCGAGTGCCATGATCGGCCTCGGCACGCAGCTCGGCATGACGGTCGGCGTCATGCTCGCCGTCGGGCTCGGTGCGCAGCTGGGACTCGGCTATGCGGTCTTCGGCGTCGCGGTGATCGTCGTGACGATCCTGTTCGCGCTGCTCAACAAGGACTGGTCCTCGAGGGATGCGGTCGTCGAGCCGTTCCGCTGGGGCGCGTTCTTCCGCGGTTTCTGGATCAACCCGCGCCGCCATCCCGACTTCTTCTGGGCGTTCACCGGCCGCTTCCTGCTGATCCTCGGCTACTTCGTCGTCTCGGCGTACCAGCTCTACATCCTCACCGACTACATCAAGCTCCCGCTGCAGGAGGCCCAGGGCGCGGTCATGACCCTGACGCTCGTGGCGTTCGTGCCCACGCTCATCGCGATCGCGCTCTCCGGATGGTGGAGCGACCGGGTCGGCCGCCGCAAGGTGTTCATCTACGCCGCCACCGTCATCATGGCGGCAGGGCTCGCCTTCCCGCTGATCATGCCGACCATGACCGGGATGATCCTGATGAGCATCGTCAACGGCGTCGGCTTCGGCCTGTACATGTCGGTGGACGCGGCGCTGATGACCGAGGTGCTGCCGAACGAGGGCAGCTCGGCCGGCAAAGACCTCGGCATCCTCAACGTCGCGACCAACATCCCGCAGGCCCTCAGCGCGCCGATCGCCGCCGTCATCATCGGATCCCTCGGCGGCTATCCGGTGCTGTTCGTCTTCGCGATCGTGTTCGCGGTGCTCGGCGCGATCGCCATCGCCCCGATCAAGGGCGTCAAGTAGCACGGCCCGCCCGCGGCCGGTCCGCCGCCGCGCTTCCGCCTCCACGAAAGGACTCCCGATGGAGAACACTCAGACCGCCGCTCTGGACGACACGGCGGCCGATGCCCTGACGCACCCCGAGGTGCAGACCCTCGCCGGCCGCGTGCGCGGACGCTGGCGCGACACCACCGCGCCCGGAACCGGCCCGCGCGGCCACCTGCGCTCCGCGGCGTTCCTCGGGATCCCGTTCGCCGAAGCCCCGGTGGGCGAGCTGCGGTTCGCCGCGCCCGTGCCCAAGGCGCCGTGGCAGGGCGTCCTCGACGCCGCGGAGTTCGGGGCGACCGCGCAGCGCGGCGACCCCGGCGTGACGCTCATCCCCGAGCCCAGCATCGAGGGCGATGCCACGCTGAACGTCAACGTGTACACGCCGGCGATCCCCGCGGGCGACGGGACGGATGGACCTAGCATGCCCGTGCTCGTGTACATCCACGGCGGCGGCTACTTCGCCGGATCGCCGGCCAGCCCCTGGTACGACGGACGCAACTTCACCCGCGACGGCGTCGTGACGGTCACGATCTCCTACCGGCTCGGCTTCGACGGCTTCGGCTGGATCCAGGACGCCCCGTCGAACCGCGGCGTGCGCGACTGGCTGCTGGCGCTGGAGTGGGTGCAGCAGAACATCGCGGCGTTCGGCGGCGACCCCGCGCGTGTGACCATCGCCGGACAGTCCGCCGGCGGCGGGGCGGTGCTGACGCTGCTCGGCATGGAGCAGGCGCAGCACCTGTTCCACGGCGTGTACGCGATCTCCGGCGCCCTCGCCGACGTGCCGGCCGAGCGCGCGGAGGCGTTCGGCCGGTCGCTGGCGGAGGCTGCGGGGGTCGCGCCCACCCGCGCCGGCTGGTCGACGCTGGACGAGGACCGCGTGCTCGCACTGCAGAAGAAGGCGACCGCCTTCGAGGGCGGCGACATGGGTGACATCGTCGAGAACGGCCTGCCGCTCGGTCCGGTCGTCGACGGCGACCTCATCCCGCGGCCCACTCCCGAGTCGTTGCGAGCCGGAATCGGATCCGACAAGCCGCTCGTGCTCGGCGCCACCGACGACGAGTTCACGATGGCGATGGGCGACGCCGCGAAGGCGCTGCGCTGGGTGCCGACGGGCCTGCTGCTGGGCAAGCTGGGTGTCGCGAAGCCCGCGCGGAAGGCGTACCTCGCCGCGAACGCCGACGTCGTGGCGAAAGGCAAGGCGCGCCTGGCCGGACGGGTGCTCACCGACAGGATGTTCCGCCGCGCGATCCTGCGCGTCACCGCCGATCGCGGCACCGCGCCGACCTGGGTCTACCGGTTCTCCTGGCCGTCGGGTGCCTTCGGGTTCGCCGAGCACTGCCTCGACGTGCCGTTCTTCTTCGACTGCCTGGACGGACCGGCCATCGAGCCGCTCGCCGGGGCCCACCCTCCGCAGGCGCTCGCCGACGAGGTGCACGCCGCCGCGGTCGCCTTCATCGCGGGCGGGGATCCGGGCTGGCCGCGGTACGACCGCGACGGCATCGCCCGGGTGTTCGACACGCCCTCGCACGATCTGCCCGACGCCTACGCGTCCGTGCGACCGCTGCTGTGAGGATGACGGCGTCCTTCGTCTCGTCGCTGGTCCCTGAGCGAGCGCAGCGCCCGCCCGGTTCCTGAGCGAGCCGAAGGCGAGACGAAGGACGGGGTCCTGCCTCGCGTCAGCCGGCGTTGCGGCGGGCCTCCCAGCCGGAGCGCACCATCTCGTCGACGGTGTGGCGCATCTTCCAGTCCAGGTCGCGCGCGGCGAGCTCGCCCGTGGCGACGATCCGGTCGGGGTCGCCGGGGCGGCGCGGCCCGATCTCGGGCGTGAAGGCGATCCCGGTCACGCGCGCCATGGCGTCCATGATCTGGCGCACCGAGAGGCCGTCGCCGGATCCGAGGTTGTAAGCGGGCTCGATCGGCTCGCCTGCGATCATGCGCTGCGCCGCCGCGACGTGGGCCAGCGCGATGTCGCCGACGTGCACGTAGTCGCGCACGTTGGTGCCGTCCGGGGTGGCGTAGTCGTCGCCGTTGATCCTCGGGGTCTCACCCGCGAGCAGCTTCTCGAACACGATCGGGAACAGGTTGTGCGGGCTCACGTCATACACCGTCGGATCCGCGGATCCGACGACGTTGAAGTAGCGCAGCGAGGTGTGCACGAGAGGCGTGTCGGATCCGGCCGTCGCGACGGCCTGGTCGCGCAGCAGCCACTCGCCGATGAGCTTGGACTCGCCATAGGGGCTCGCCGGACGCTTCTCGGTGTCCTCCACGACGAGCGGCACGTCGGGCGTGCCGAAGACGGCGGCGCTCGAGGAGAACACGATGTTCGCGACGCCGGCGGCGGCCATCGCCTCGAGGATGACCCGGGTGCCCTCGACGTTCTGCGCGTAGGTGTGCAGCGGACGCTGCACCGAGACGCCGGCGTACTTGAACCCGGCGACGTGGATGACGCCCTCCACCGCGTGCTCCCGCAGGGTGCGCTCCACGAGGTCGCGGTCGAGGATGCTGCCGCGCACGAACGCCACGCCCTCGGGCACGAACGACGCCACGCCGCTGGACAGGTCGTCCAGCACGACCGGGGTGAGCCCGGACTGCGACAGTGCGCGCACGACGTGCGATCCGATGTAGCCGGCACCGCCGGTGACAAGCCAGGACATGGGTCTCCTTCCGTTGCGCGTGTGCGCGGGTCTCATTCTGGCAGGGGCCTTGCTGGGGGAACGCCGGGGCGGAACAGGGATCCGGGATGCGCCCCGGGGCCGTCAGACGTCGCGACGCGGGCCGTCGGAGGGGACGACCGTGAACAGGTGCGGCTCGGCGAAGCCGGCTGCGGCGAAGGCCGCGCGAACGGCGTCGGACACCGCGGCGACGCGATCGTGGTCGACGAGTGCGATCGCCGCTCCGCCGAAGCCGCCGCCGGTCATCCGCGCGCCGGCCGCCCCGTGCGCGAGCGCGGTGTCGACGGCGGTGTCGAGCTCCGGGATCGAGATCTCGAAGTCGTCCCGCATCGACGCGTGCGACGCGACCAGGAGATCGCCGATCGCGCGCGGTCCGTCCGCGGCGAGGGCGGCCACGGTGTCGAGCACGCGCTGGTCCTCGGTCACCACGTGGCGCACGCGGCGGAAGTCGACGTCGTCGAGCAGCTCCGCAGCGCGCGGCAGATCCGCCGGAGTCACATCGCGCAGCGCGGCGACGCCCAGGGCGGCGGCGCCGCGCTCGCACGAGGCGCGGCGCTCGCCGTAGCCGCCGGTGGAGTGCGCGTGCTTCACGCCGGTGTCGATCACGAGCACCTCGAGCCCGGCCCCGGCGAACCCGAGCGGGACCGAGTGGGTCTCCAGCGAGCGACAGTCCAGGAACACCGCGGCGTCGGCGTGGCCGAGCATCGACGCCATCTGGTCCATGATCCCCGTCGGGGCGCCGACCGCCTCGTTCTCGGCGCGACGACCGACCTGCGCGAGCGTGACCGGATCCAGGCCCAGACCCCAGAGCTCGTTCAGCGCGGACGCCGCGGCTCCCTCGATCGCGGCGGACGACGACAGCCCGGCACCGACCGGCACATCCGAGGCGATCGCGAGGTCAACGCCGGGCAGTGTGCCGCCGGCCCAGTCCGGGATCAGCGCACGCAGCGCCCAGGCCACGCCGAGAGGGTACGCGGCCCATTCCGGAACCGAGGGAACCGCGGACGCGGCGGGCGCACCAGGCGCACCGGCCCCTCGGCCCCCTGCGGGGAACAGCGCGTCCAGGTCGGCGAGCGCGACCTGGACCGGCTCGGCCGCGAGGGTGGATGCGACGCGGATCCGCCCGTCGGCGCGCAGCCGGGCCGCGGCGGCGGTGCGGTGCTGGATCGCGAACGGGAGCACGAAGCCGTCGTTGTAGTCGGTGTGCTCGCCGATGAGGTTCGCGCGCCCGGGTGCGGACCAGACGCCCTCCGGCTCGGACCCGGTGAGGGAGCGGAACAGGTCCGTGGCGCCGGCGACGGCCTCGCCGGCGGGGGTGCGGGTGGCGGCGGGGCCGGTCATCGGGTCTCCTCGGCGGGCTCGGGGACGGAGGCGATCGCGTCGCGCAGGCGCGCGGCCGCATC
Source organism: Microbacterium xylanilyticum (assembly GCF_054654695.1). Classification (NCBI taxonomy): domain Bacteria; kingdom Bacillati; phylum Actinomycetota; class Actinomycetes; order Micrococcales; family Microbacteriaceae; genus Microbacterium; species Microbacterium xylanilyticum. The sequence goes on along the minus strand of NZ_BAAIEN010000002.1, from coordinate 3,356,179 downwards.
CTCGGGCAGGATCTCGGCGGTCCACGCCGACATGGCGGCCTCGGATCCGGCGAGGAACTTCAGCTTGTCCGCGGCGCGGCGGGGGCTGGTGAGCTCCAGGCGCATCCGGATCGTGTCGCGGCCGACGTGCACGGGGGCCTGGTGCCAGGCCGCGATGTAGGGCGTGGGCGAGTCGTAGAGCGCGTCGACGCCGCGCAGCAGGCGGAGGTAGAGCGGCGCGAGCTCGTCGCGCTCGGCGTCGTCCAGGGCGGCGAAGTCGGGCACGTGGCGGTGCGGGAGCAGCTGCACCTCCAGCGGCCAGCGCGCCGCGAACGGCACGAACGCGGTCCAGTGCTCGCCCTGCAGCACGACGCGCTCTGATCCCTGCTCGGCGTCGAGGATGCGCGCGAACAGGTCGTCGCCGGCCCGGGCGATGCTCTCGCGCAGCCGCTGCGTGCGCGGCGTGACGTAGGGGTATGCGTAGATCTGGCCGTGCGGGTGGGGCAGCGTCACCCCGATCGCCTCGCCCCGGTTCTCGAACGGGAACACCTGCTCGATGCCGGGCAGGGCGGAGAGCGCGGCCGTGCGGTCGGCCCAGGCCTCGATCACCGTGCGGGCGCGGGTGACCGACTGGGTGCCGAACGAGCCGGAGTGCTCGGGGCTGAAGCAGACGACCTCGCACCGGCCGACGCTGGTGCGGGTGCGCCCGAGCCCGAGCGACTCGAGGTCGGCGAGACCCTGCGGCGGATCGACCGCCTCCGGGGCGGTTCCGACGGCCTCGGCGAGGGCGGGACCGAACGACGGGGAGCGGTTCTCGAACACGGCGACGTCGTAGCGCGACGGCACCTCGGACGGGTTCGTCGCCGACTGCGGTGCGAGCGGATCCGCATCCGCGCTCGGCATCATCACCCGGGTCTGGCGCTTGGTGGCGAAGGTGATCCAGTCGCCGGTGAGCACGTCCTGCCGCATGGTCGCAGTCTCGGGACGCGGATCCAGGATCCGTGCATCGACGCTCCGCTGCGGGTCGAGGGCGGTGCCCGGGTCGTCGTAGTAGACGAGATCGCGTCCGTCGGCGAGGCGCGTGGAGCGCTTCACGACGCCGGCGCCGAGCGTGGTCACGGCGAGGACGGCGTCGGTCGCTGAGCCGTCTCGCGATGCGCCATCGGTGCTGGGGACGGCGGCCGATCCGGCCGCGCCGATCTCAGGAGAGGGATCCATGTTCACGTAAACACGATAGGGCATGTCGCGTGATAGCGTCAACACTCCGGAGAACGGTACGCTCGGGACCGGCAGGGGAGAGGCGGGGCGATGGCGAAGGACGACGACGAGCTCGAGGAGCTGCGCCGGATCGCCGACGGCGTTCCCGATGGCGCTCCGGCGGGTCGCTCCCGTCGCGGACCCAAGCCCAGCGGCCGGGTGTCGATGGCGACGGTCGCCGCGCGCGCCGGGGTCTCCGGCCAGACCGTGTCGCGCGTCGTGAACGACAGTCCGCGAGTGGATCCGGCCACGCGGGAACGGGTCGAGGCGGCGATGGCCGAGCTCGGCTACCGCCCGCACCGGGCTGCACGCGCCCTGCGCACCGGGCGGTCGATGACGATCGGCGTGGTGGCGCAGACGCTCGCCACGGTCGGCAACTCCGCGCTGCTGCAGGCCGTCGCTCAGTCGGCGGAGGCGCGCGGCTACGCGCTCGCCGTGGTGACGCTCGGCGCGGCCGGTCGCATCGGCGACGCCTTCGACCGGCTCCACGACCAGGGCGTCGACGGTGCCATCGTGCTGAACGAGGCGTCCGCACTGGCCCGCGACGCGGATCCGGCCGGCCTCGCGCTCGTCGTCGTGGACGCCCCGGCCGACCCGCGGTTCACCGTCATCGGCACCGATCACGCCGAGGGCGCCCGCATCGCCACCGCGCACCTGCTCGACTGCGGCGCTGCGACCGTGCACCACCTGGCCGGCCCGGCCGATTCGTTCGCCGCGGCGGAGCGCGAGCGCGGCTGGCGCGAGGAGCTGGCGGCGCGCGGTGCGCGGATCCCGGAACCGCTGCGCGGGGATTGGAGCGCCGGCTCCGGGCACGCGCTGGGAGAGGCGCTCGCCGCGGACCTCGCGGTGACCGCGGTCTTCGCGGCGAACGACCAGATGGCGCTCGGGGCGCTGCGCGCCTTCGCCGACGCCGGGCGCCGCATCCCCGAGGACGTCGCGGTGCTCGGGTTCGACGACATCGCCGACGCCGCGCAGTTCCGCCCGCCGCTGACGACGATCCGGCAGGACTTCGCCGCCCTCGGCGAGCGGGCCGTGCGGATCCTCATCGACCGGGTCGAGGGTCAGGACGTATCGGATCCGGCGCTGCTCGTGCCGACGCTGGTCGTGCGCGCGAGCGCCTAGCCGTTCGCCCGCCCCTTCCGGGTCGATCACCTGCCTTCAGGTCGCACTTTCTGCTCTTCCCGCGGATTCTTGGCGCAGAAATTGCGACCTGAACGCCAGTGGCGCCCGCGTGGGTTGCCGACCACCGTGGCGACGCCGGCCCCGGAACCACAGTCCGCGCCCCGCCGGCGCTTGCGGAAAGCGCATTCCTATGTCACCATGGCTCAGAAGGGAAAGCGCTTACCCATCCGGCGACCGAAGAGCGGATCGCCCGGAGCGCACGAGACGGAGGAACCATCGTGGCGGAGAGCACCACCCGCGAGATCGGCATCATCATGAACGGCGTCTCCGGGCGCATGGGCTACCGGCAGCACCTGGTGCGCTCGATCCTCGCGATCCGCGAGCAGGGCGGCGTCGAGCTGCCCGACGGATCCCGGGTCACCGTCAAGCCGCTCCTCGTCGGCCGCAGCGAGCAGAAGCTCGCCGAGCTCGCCGCCAAGCACGGCATCGCCGACTACACCACCGACCTCGACGCGGCGCTCGCGGATCCGCAGTGGGAGATCTACGCCGACTTCCTCGTGACCAAGGCGCGCGCGACCGCGATCCGCAAGGCCATCGCCGCAGGCAAGGCGATCTACACCGAGAAGCCCACGGCCGAGTCCGTCGAGGAGGCGCTCGAGCTCGCCCGCCTCGCCCGCGAGGCCGGCGTCAAGACCGGCGTCGTGCACGACAAGCTCTACCTGCCGGGCCTGCAGAAGCTGAAGCGGCTCGTCGACTCGGGCTTCTTCGGACGGATCCTGTCGGTGCGGGGAGAGTTCGGCTACTGGGTGTTCGAAGGCGACTGGCAGCCCGCGCAGCGCCCCAGCTGGAACTACCGCGCCGAGGACGGCGGCGGCATCATCAGCGACATGTTCCCGCACTGGAACTACGTGCTGGAGAACCTGTTCGGCGAGGTGAAGAGCGTGTACGCGCAGGCCGCCACGCACATCCCCGAGCGCTGGGACGAGAAGGGCGAGCGCTACACGGCGACGGCCGAGGACGCCGCGTACGGCATCTTCGAGCTCGACGGCGGCATCATCGCCGAGATCAACTCGTCCTGGACCGTGCGCGTGAACCGCGACGAGCTCGTCGAGTTCCAGGTGGACGGCACCCACGGATCCGCCGTCGTTGGCCTGTTCGGCGCCAAGATCCAGCACCGCAACGCCACCCCGAAGCCGGTGTGGAACCCCGACCTCGCCGACGACCATGACTACGACGCCGACTGGGCCGAGGTCCCCACGAACGACGTGTTCCTCAACGGCTTCCGGCAGCAGTGGGAGGAGTACCTGGCCTCCTACGTGCTGGGCACCGACTACGCCTTCGACCTGCTCGCCGGCGCACGCGGCGTGCAGCTCGCCGAGGCGGGCCTGCAGTCCTCCGCCGAGGGGCGCAAGATCGCGCTGCCCGCGCTGAGCCTGGCCGCGCCGAACGAGCACTGAGGCCTGCCATGACGACGATCCGGCTCCTCTCCGCCGACGGCGCGACCTCCGACGTCGCGCTCAACGACTCGGGCGCGTACACCCGCCCCTCCGCTCCGCTGCAGAGCCGCGTCGCCTACGCCGCCGCGCATGTGGTGCCGAAGGTGCACGCCGACAACACCCCGGGGCAGCCCGCCGACATCGACTGGGACGCCACGCTCGCGTTCCGCCGCAACGTGTACTCGTGGGGGCTCGGCGTCGCCGACGCCATGGACACCGCGCAGCGCAACATGGGCCTCGACGCGGCCGCGACCCGCGAGCTCATCGCCCGCAGCGCCGAGGTGGCGCGGGAGGAGGGCGGATCCGTGGTCGTGGGCGTCAACACCGACCACGTCGACGAGGAGCGGATCCCGCTGTCGCAGGTGATCGACGCCTACGTCGAGCAGCTGCACTTCACTGAGGAGCAGGGCGCCGGCCCCGTGCTGATGGCCTCGCGCCATCTCGCCCGGGTGGCGGAGTCGCGCACCGACTACCTGCGCGTGTACGCCGCGGTGCTGCAGCAGGCGACGACCCCGGTCGTGCTGCACTGGCTGGGCACGGCGTTCGACCCGCAGCTGGAGGGCTACTTCGGATCCTCCGACTGGCGCGAGGCCTCGGCCGCGCTGCTGCGCATCATCGCCGAGAACCCGGGCAAGGTCGCCGGCGTGAAGATGAGCCTGCTGAACGCCGAGTCCGAGGTCGCGGTGCGCGAGCAGCTCCCCGAGGGCGTGCGCATGTTCACCGGCGACGACTTCAACTACGTCGGCCTGATCGGGGATTCGGTCCCTGAGGCTCTCGAAGGGCCCGCATCGCCGCGCCGCAGCCACTCCGACGCGCTGCTGGGCGCATTCGCCGCGATCACACCGGTCGCTTCGGCCGCGATCCAGGCGCTCGACGCCGGGGATCCGGCCCGGTACCTGGAGCTCCTCGGGCCGACCGAGGAGCTCAGCCGCCAGGTGTTCGCCGCGCCCACGTTCTACTACAAGACCGGCGTCGCCTTCCTGGCGTGGCTGAACGGCCACCAGCCCGCGTTCCAGATGGTCGGCGGGCTGCACTCCGCGCGCAGCCTGCCGCACCTCAGCCGCATCGTCGAGCTCGCCAACGTGTCGCTCGCGCTGGAGGATCCGGAGCTCGCGCGCGAACGCTGGCACGGCATGCTGCGACTGAACGGGGTGGACGCATGACCGCCGCCGTGGATCCGCGCCTGTCCATCAACCAGGCCACGATCAAGTACGCCGATCTCGCCACCGCGTTGCGGGTCACCGCCGAGGCCGGCGTGCAGGGCATCGGGCTGTGGCGCGAGCCGGTGAACGAGGTCGGCCTCGACGTGGCCGCGCGCATGCTGGCGCATTCCGGCCTGCGGTTCACGACGCACTGCCGCGGCGGGTTCTTCACCCTGCCCGAGGGCCCGGAGCGCGTCGCCGCGCTCGACGACAACCGGCGCGCGATCGAGGAGACCGCGACGCTCGCCGCCGCCGGGGCCGACGGGTCGACGGCCGTGCTCGTGCTCGTCGCCGGAGGGCTGCCCGAGGGCTCGCGCGACCTCATCGGCGCGCGGGAGCGGGTGCGCGACGCGATCGGCGTGCTGTCCGCCGACGCGCAGGCCGCGGGCGTCACCCTCGCGATCGAGCCGCTGCACCCGATGTACGCGTCGGACCGTGCGGTCGTGTCCACGCTGGGCCAGGCGCTCGACATCGCCGCCGACTTCGACCCCGCCGTGGTCGGCGCGGCCGTCGACACGTTCCACATCTGGTGGGATCCGCAGGTCCTCGAGCAGATCGCCCGCGCCGGTCGCCAGGGCCGCATCGCGACCTACCAGGTGTGCGACTGGAAGACGCCGCTGCCCGCCGACGTGCTGCTCAGCCGGCACTACCCGGGCGACGGGGTCATCGACTTCGGATCCCTGACCCGGGCGGTCGTCGCGACCGGCTACGACCGCGACATCGAGGTGGAGATCTTCAACGCCGACATCTGGGCGCAGGATCCGGCCGAGGTCGTGCGCCGCACCGCGGAGACCTTCGGAGCGGCGGTCTCGCCGCACCTGGCCTGACCCGCCCTCCGTCGCGCGCCCGAACGCATGAGAGGCTGACCCCATGAGCATCCGACCCGGACTGTGCTCCGTGACCTTCCGGCAGCTGGATCCGGCCGCGATCGCGGCGCTCGCGGCCGCCGCCGGACTCGAGGCGATCGAGTGGGGCGGCGACGTGCACGCGCCCGCCGGGGACACGGCGCGCGCGGCCGAGGTGGCGCGCATCACCGCCGACTCGGGCCTCGCCGTCGCCTCCTACGGCTCGTACTTCCGCGCCGACGCGGGGGAGGAGATCGTCCCCGTGCTCGACGCCGCGGAGGCCCTCGGGGCCGACCGGATCCGGGTCTGGGCGGGGCGGATCGGATCCGCCGACGCGACGGCGCAGGAGCGGGCGGCGACGATCGACGCGCTGGCGGCCGCTGCCGAACGGGCCGGTGCGCGCGGGATCTCGCTCGCGCTCGAGTTCCACGGCGGCACCCTCGCCGACGACGCGGAGCAGACGCTGCGCGTGCTGGACGAGGTCGGCAGCCCGCACCTGTCCACGTACTGGCAGCCCACGGTCGGCGCCCCCGATGACGTCGCCGTGGCCGGGTACCGGCGGCTGGCCGACTGCGTCTCCGCCGTGCACGTGTTCTCGTGGTGGCCCGCCGCCGAGCGCCTCACACTCACCGCGCGCGACGGGCTGTGGCGGGCGTTCGCCGCCGCCGCGTACGCCGCCCCGGTGCCACCGCGCGACGCGCTCCTCGAGTTCGTGCCGGAGGACGACCCGGCAGCGCTCGCCGCCGAGGCCGCCGCCCTGCGCGCCTACCTCGACCCGCAGGGTCTCCCCGGCGCCCCCGCGGGAACTATGCTCGGGGCATGACACCGGAAAGCCCTTCCCTGCGCACCGGATCCGGTGCCGCGCACGCGGTGACACTGCAGGACGTCGCCCGCGAGGCCGGTGTCTCCCTCGCCACGGCCTCGCGCGTGCTGAACGGCTCGGAGCGCAAGGTCGCCGAGGGCTACCGGGAGCGGGTCGAGCGGGTCGCCCAATCGCTCGGGTACACGCCCAACATGTCGGCCCAGGCGACCGCCCGTGGGCATTCTCCGATCATCGCGCTCCTCGTGGCGGACATCGCCGACCCCTACTTCGGCCAGATCGCGGCGGGTGTCGCGCGCGGCGCGGACGAGCGCGGCCTGGTCGTGACGATCTCCATCACCGAGCGGGATCCGGAGCGCGAGAACCGGATCCTGCGCGCCCTGCGCGGACAGCGGCCGCAGGGGATCATCCTCGCCGCGTCCCGCGCGGACCGCGGTGTCGAGGAGGGCGCGGCGGACGCCGCCGACGCCGAGCTGGCGGCGTTCGAGCGCTACGGCGGGCGCGTGGTCGCATTCGGGGAGCGCCCCGGCGGCAGCGGCACGCGCGCGATCGTGATCGACAACGCCGGCGGGGCGGAGGAGCTCGGCCGCCGGATGGCCGCGCTCGGTTACCGCACGGCGATCGGCATCGGCGCCGCGGAGGGCGTGCGCACCTCCGACGACCGCCTGAACGGCTTCGCCCGCGGGTTCGCTTCGGGCGGGGGCCGCATGGAGCGGATCCATCGCGGCGACTTCCGGCGCGAATCGGGGGCCGCGGCGATGGCGGCGGCACTGGCGGAGGGTGTCGAGCCCGGCACGCTCGTGTTCGGGATGAGCGATGTGGTGGCCCTCGGCGCGATGTCGACGATCCGCGACGCGGGCCGCGAGGTGGGTGCGGACATCGCGGTGTGCGGGTTCGACGACGTCTCCGCGAGCGGCGACGTCAGCCCCGCGCTGACGACCGTGCGGGTGCCGCTCAACGACGCCGGGTACCAGGCGTTCCGCGCCGTCGTCGACGAGGACTGGACCCAGGCGCCGCTGCCGGTCGAGGTGATCGTGCGCGGCAGCACCCCCGGCATCCGCTGATCGTCCTTCGTCTCGCTGCGCTCGCTCAGGAACCGCTCGATCGCGCCCAGCTGGCGCCGGCGAACACCGGTCCCTGAGCGAGCCGAAGGCGAGACGAAGGGCGCTCGACGACCCCGGGGGCCGGACGCGCCTCAGCCGCCGAGCGCGGCGCTGACGACCGCGCGGGCCTCCTCCTGCACCCGGGCGAGGTGCTCCGCCCCGAGCAGCGACTCCGCGTAGAGCTTGTACACGTCCTCCGTGCCCGAGGGGCGCGCGGCGAACCAGGCGTGCTCGGTCTGCACCTTGAGGCCGCCGATCGCCGCGCCGTTGCCCGGCGCGTGCGAGAGCTTCGCCGTGATCGGCTCGCCGGCGAGCTCCGTGGCCGACACCGACTCCGGCGACAGCTTCGACAGCGCGGCCTTCTGCTCCGGCGTGGCGGGGGCGTCGACGCGCTGGTAGGCGGAGGCGCCGAAGGCCTCCTCGAGCTCGCGGTAGCGCTCGGACGGCGTCTTGCCCGTCACGGCGATGATCTCCGCGGCGAGCAGGCAGAGCAGGATCCCGTCCTTGTCGGTCGACCACACGGATCCGTCCTTGCGCAGGAACGAGGCGCCGGCCGACTCCTCGCCGCCGAACGCGACCGAGCCGTCGAGCAGACCCGGCACGAACCACTTGAACCCGACGGGCACCTCGAGCAGGCGCCGGCCCAGTGACTCGGCCACGCGGTCGATGATCATCGACGAGACCAGGGTCTTGCCGATGGCCGCGTTGCGGTCCCAGCCCTCGCGGTGCGAGAAGAGGTAGTCGATGGCGACGGCCAGGTAGTGGTTGGGGTTCATCAGCCCGGCGTCGGGGGTGACGATGCCGTGCCGGTCGGCGTCCGCGTCGTTGCCGGTGAGCACGTCGTAGTCGCCCTTCTTGGCGACCAGCGACGCCATCGCCGACGGCGACGACGGATCCATCCGGATCTTCTCGTCCCAGTCCAGCGTCATGAAGCGCCAGGTCGGGTCGACCTCGGGGTTCACCACGGTGAGGTCGAGGCCGTGCATCTCGCCGATGAGCGCCCAGTACTCCACCGAGGCTCCGCCGAGCGGATCCGCCCCGATCCGGACGCCGGCCTTCTTGATCGCCTCCACGTCGATGATCGACGGCAGGTCGCGCACATAGGCGTCGCGGAAGTCGTAGGTGCCGAGGCTGCCGGTGTCGATGTCGGCGAAGCGGGTGCGCTTGACGCCCTCGAGGCCGGCCTCGATGAGCTCGTTCGCGCGGTTCGCGATCCACCCGGTCGCGTCGGTGTCGGCGGGGCCGCCGTGCGGCGGGTTGTACTTGAAGCCCCCGTCGCGGGGCGGGTTGTGCGACGGGGTGACCACGATGCCGTCGGCGCGGCCGGGCTCGTCGTCGCTGCGGTCGCGGTTGTAGGTGAGGATCGCGTGGCTGAGCGCCGGCGTCGGCACCCACGCGTCGCGGGAGTCGACGAGCACGTCGATGCCGTTCGCGACGAGCACCTCGATCGCGCTGCGCTCGGCCGGGCGGCTCAGTGCGTGCGTGTCGCGGCCGAGGAACAGCGGACCCGTGATGCCCTGCGCCGTGCGGTAGTCGACGATCGCCTGCGTCGTGGCGAGGATGTGCTGCTCGTTGAAGCTGCCGCTCAGCGACGAGCCGCGATGGCCGCTCGTGCCGAACACCACTCTCTCCGTGGACACTTTCGGATCGGGGATCCGGTCGTAGTAGGCGGCGATCAGCTCGTCGACGTCGATCAGGTCGCTTTCCTCCGCGGGGAGGCCGGCACGGCTCGTCATGCCGACAGTCTGCCGCGTCGGGACGAGGTTCGCATCATGATTTCCGCGCGCACGCCGCCGAACGGCCGATCTTGCGTCGAACGGATCCGGGCCGGTCATGGACGCCGGAGCGTCCGGCGGCGCGGACTAGGCTGAACGCCGTGACCGATGCCGCCCCCGCCCGCCGCACCTACAGCTATCTGGGTCCCGCGGGCACCTTCACCGAGGCTGCGCTGGACCAGGTCCCGGAGGCGCGCGGGCAGCACTGGCGCCCGGTGCACAACGTCGGCGAGGCGCTGTCGGACGTGCTCGAGGGGCGCAGCGACGCGGCGATGATCGCGATCGAGAACTCCGTCGAGGGCGGGGTCACCACCACCCTCGACGCGCTGGCGACGCTGCCGGGGCTGCGGATCGTCGGCGAATACCTGGTGAAGGTGGACTTCGTGCTGGTCGCCGCCCCCGGGACGCGCATCGACGACGTGACCGTGATCGCCGCGCATCCGGTGGCCTATGCGCAGTGCTACGGCTGGCTCGGCGAGCATCTTCCGCGGCACCAGCACGTGCCCGCCGCGAGCAACGTCGCCTCGGCCCTGGGGATCCTGGACGGATCCCTGCCCGCCGACGCCGCGATCGCCGCGCCCGGCATCGTGCAGCACCACGAGCTGGAGCTGCTGGCCGACGGCATCGGCGACAACGACAACGCCGTCACCCGCTTCGTGCTCGTGGCCCGGACCGTGGCCCCGGCGCCGCCGACGGGCGCCGACAAGACGTCGCTCATCGTCGAGCTGCCGGAGGACCACGCCGGTGCGCTGCTCGAGCTGCTGGAGCAGTTCTCCACCCGCGGCATCAACCTGTCCCTGCTGCAGTCCCGCCCGATCGGCGACGAGTTGGGCCGGTACCGCTTCGTGCTCGACGCGGACGGGCACATCCAGGACGAGCGCATGGCCGACGCACTGCTCGGCATCCGCCGGTTCAGCCCGCGCGTCGTCTACCTCGGCTCGTACCCCCGGGCCGACCGCCGCATCGTGAAGTACCCCGAGCGCTACGCCGACGACGTGTTCGTCGAGGCGCGCGACTGGCTGCGGGGCCTCATCGCCGGCGAGCCCGAGGCGTAGGATCCGGGTCCGCGGGTAGCACCGGCGTTCAGGTCGCAATTTCTGCGGCAAGGCGCTGGGTTTGGAGCAGAAAGTGCGACCTGAACATGGATCCGGAGTCGCTGACCCCCGAGTCCGTCCTCTGGGGTCGTTGAGCGAGGCCGCTGCAGGCGACCGAGACGAAACGCGGCAACCCGACGCTGCCGCGTTCAGCGCACCGGCACGATCAGATCCGCCTCGTCCTTGCGGGCGCGGATCCGCTGCGCGTTCGGCTCGTCGACCGATGCGACCCAGGCCTCCGCTTCGGGGAGCGACTTGCCGAACGCGAGGTGCCGGGCCACGAGGCGCCGGATCCGCAGATCCTGCGGGACGTCGGCGTACCAGATCTCTGCGGCGACCTCGCGCACGAGCGGCCACGGTTCGGTCTCGTCGAGCAGGTAGTTGCCCTCGGTGAGCACGAGCGCGGCGCCAGGCGGGATCACCCGGTCGGCGGCGATGGGCTGCTCGAGCGTGCGCTCGAACCCCGGCACGTAGACGGGGTGGTCGATCTCGGTGAGCACGCGCCGCAGCGTCGCGAGGTAGCCCCAGCCGTCGAAGGTCTCCACCGCGCCCTTTCGCCGGCGCAGCCCGAGGGCGTCGAGGCTGCCGTCGCCGAGGTGGAAGCCGTCCATCGGCAGCCACGCCGCCGAGACGCCGCGGGCGGTGAGCGCCGCGAGCAGCGCCGTGGTCAGCGTGGTCTTGCCGGCCCCGGGCTCGCCGACGATGCCGAGCACCACCCGGTCCGCGCGCTCTGCGAGCGCAACCGCGCGGTCGACGAGGGCGGGGTCGAGCTCGATCACGCTCGCACTCTAGCGGGCGCGGCGCATCTGTGGAGGAGTCGGATCTCGCGGATCAGCCGGCGAGCAGCTCCAGGGTCTGGATGCGGCCGGGCGTGCGGTGCGGATCCTCGGCGGAGAAGGATCCGGCGACGGGCGAGATCATGATCTCGTCGACGCCGTGCTGCGCGGCGAAGGCCTCCAGCGACGCGCGCACCGAGGCGGCGTCGCCGACGAACCAGTTCGCGAGCGCTGCGGCGTGGATCTGCTCCTCCTGCGGATCCGGGTTCGCGGCGAGGGCGGCCCGGGCCTGCTCCACGGTCTCGAGCGCGGTGAGCGGACGGTTCAGCCGCAGCCGCGCCATCATGCGCAGCTGCGGGATGGCGCGCTCGGCGGCCTCCTCGGCGGTGGGTGCCGCGACGACGTTCGCGGTGAGGAAGGTGCGCGGCTCGGGGTGCGCCTCGGTGGGGCGGAAGCCGTCGCGGTACAGCGACAGGGCGCGGTCGAGGCCGTGGCCGGAGAAGTGGTTCGCGAACACGTACGGCAGGCCGAGCGAGGCGGCGAGCTGCGCCGAGTAGTCGCTGGATCCGAGCAGCCACACCTCGGGCGCGCCGGTGGCGGCGGGCGTCGAGCGCACCGCGTACTCGCCGCCCGACGTGAACTGCGCTGCGTTGTTGAAATGCACAACGGCGCCCTCGGGCTGCAGCATGAGCGCGATGTCCTGCACGTGGTCGGGGAAGCGCTCCACATCGCCGGCCGTGCCGGAGGCGCGCAGAAGCTGGGTGATCACGGGGTCGCTGCCCGGGGCGCGGCCGATGCCGAGGTCGATGCGGCCCGGGGCGATCGCCTCGAGCGCGGCGAACTGCTCCGCGACGATGAGCGGCGCGTGGTTGGGCAGCATGACCCCACCGGACCCCACGCGGATGCGCTGCGTGCGCGCCGCGGCGGCGGCGATGAGCACCGGCGGGGCGGTCGAGGCCACGGCCGGCATGTTGTGGTGCTCGGCGAACCAGTACCGCCGGTAGCCGAGTTCGTCGGCGCGCACGGCGAGGGCGAGCGACGCCGCCACCGCCTGGGCGCTGGTCTGCCCGGTGCGCACCGGGACGAGATCGAGGACGGAGAGCGCGAGAGAAGACATCCCTCGTGGCAACGCGACCGGATCCCGGGGCATTCCGGATCCGGTCGGGTCTGCCGGGCCCTCAGTCCCTTGACCCCGCCGCGCCGTCGGCGTAGTCCGGAGGCATGGACCGCTTCGTGGATCGCGCCGACGCCGGACGCCGACTCGGCGCGCGGCTTGCCGCCGACCCGGCGTGGAACGGCGCGCGCCTTGCCGCCGACCCCGCGTGGAAGGGCGCCGCGGGCGCGGGTGCTGCAGCAGGCGCGGCCCCGGCCGCCCCGACGCCGGGCGCCGCCACACCGCAGCCCGTCGTGCTCGGCCTGCCCCGCGGCGGGGTGCCCGTCGCGGCCGAGGTGGCGCGGGCGCTCGACGCTCCGCTCGACGTGCTCGTGGTGCGCAAGGTCGGCGTGCCCTGGCAGGCGGAGGTCGCGATGGGCGCCGTCGGCGAGGAGGGCGCGACCGTCCGCAACCCCGAGGTGGTGCGCGTCGCCGCGGTCGACGAGGAGACCGTGCGCGCGGGGGAGCGCCGCGAGCGCGCCGAGGTGGAGCGCCGAGCCCTGCTGTTCCGCGGCGGGCGCCCTCCGGTGCCGCTGACCGGACGCACCGCGCTCATCGTCGACGACGGCATCGCGACGGGGGCCACCGTGCGTGCGGCCTGCGCGATCGCGCGCGCCCGGGGCGCCGCGCGGGTCGTGGTGGCGGTGCCGGTCGCCGCGCCCGACGCGCTCGCCGCGCTGCGCGCCGGCCCGGATCCCGACGCCGATGCCGTGGTGAGTCTCGCGGCGCCCGACGACTTCATGGCGGTCGGCATGCACTACCTCGACTTCCGCCAGACCTCCGACGAGGAGGTCATCCGGATCCTCGCCGCGGAGACCGGAGGCTGAGGCGGAGACCATCCGGCTCCTCGCCGCCCCACAGCGAGGGAACCGGATCTCGAGCCGCCGGCTTCGGGATCCTCGCCGCCCCACCTCGCCGAGCGTCCTTCGTCTCGCTGCGCTCGCTCAGGAACCGGAGCGCGCGCGACACCGGAGCCGGAGACAGCACCACGACACCGGAGCCGGAGACAGCACCACGACACCGGAGCCGGCGACAGCGCCGCGACGGCGGAGCCGGCGACAGCGCCGCGACGGCGGTGCGACGGAGCCGCCCCGGTAGCCTGGCGCCATGGACGCCGAGATCTTCTACGTGCTGGTCGGATCCGTCATCGTCGCGGCCGTCGCCCGCTGGCGCGGCTGGCCGGCGCCGCTGCTCGTCACGGTCGTGGCGCTCGCGGTGTCGTTCATCCCCGCGGTGCCGAACCTGCGCATCGAAGGGCACGTGCTGCTGGCGTTCGTGCTGCCGCCGCTGCTCTACTCCGCGTCGCTCGACGTGTCGGTCGTGAGCTTCCGGCGCAGCCTGCCGCAGATCCGTCGGCTCGGCGTCGACCTCGTGATCGTCACGACCGCGGCCGTCGGCCTCGTGGCGTGGCTGATCATGCCGTCGCTGACGCTGCCCGGCGCACTGCTGCTCGGCGCGATCGTGGCGCCGCCCGACGCGGTGTCCGCCGCCGCGATCGGTCGCCGGCTCGGTCTTCCCCGCCGGGTGATGACGGTGCTGTCGGGGGAGAGCCTCATCAACGACGCGACCTCGCTGACCCTGTACCGGGTGTTCGCGCTGATCCTCGCGGGCACCACCGTGACGGTGGGCAGCGGCCTGAAGGACTTCGTCGTCGCCGTGGTCGCCGGCGTCGGCATCGGCATGGTCGCCGGTCTCGGCATGCACCAGCTGCGCATGCGGATCTCGGATCCGGTCGTGATCGGCACGTTCGGGCTGCTCGCCCCGTTCGGCGTGTACGCGATCACGGAACACCTGGAGGGATCCGGGGTGCTCGCGGTCGTCGCGATGGGGCTGGTCGTCGGTTACAACGCGCCGCGCACGAGCTACGCGACGCGGATGCAGGAGACGCCGATCTGGTCGTCGGCGGACTTCCTGCTGGAGTCGTTCGTCTTCGCGTACATCGGCCTGCAGCTGCCGCCCGTGCTCGCCGAGCTCGGCGCGACGCAGGTGGGCGGCGTCCTCTGGCTCGCCGCGGCGGTGTTCGTCGTGGTGCTGCTGGTGCGGCCGATGTTCGTATACCCGGCGTCGGCGTGGGGCGCGTTCTGGTCGTGGCTGCGGCTGCGCCGGTTCGAGAAGGCGCTGGCGTCGGGGGAGCTCCAGAAGCGCGTCGACGCGGTCGCCGAGAAGCAGCGGCGGCTGGGGCGACCCGGTCGCCGCGCGACGGAGGCGGAGCTGCGCGAGCGCTTCCGGGAGTCGCAGCTGACCTGGCGCGACAACGCGGTGATCTCGTGGGCCGGGATGCGCGGCGTGGTGACCCTGGCGACCGCGCTCGCCGCGGCCGACCTCGCCGGGCTCGACACCGAGGCGTCGCACGCGATCGTCGTCGTCGCGTTCCTGGTGACGGTGGGCACGCTGCTGCTGCAGGGGCTGACGCTGCCGCTGCTCATCAAGGGGCTCGGCGTGGCCGACGTCACCGACGAAGAGGAGGAGGACCGCCGTCAGCTGGCGCAGGTGCGCGCCCGCACGCGGGAGGCCGGCAAGGTCTTCCTGGACGAGAAGCGCGCCGCGTGGGAGCAGCAGCACGGGGCGGCGTCGCTGGGCTGGTTCGACCGCTTCGCACAGCGGTTCACCCGGGTGGAGCGCGACACCGAGCCCTTCGACAGGCTCAGGGGCCGGCAGCGCGACGAGGACCGCATGCCGCGCCCGAGCCGCGACGAGCTCGTCGGCCTGTCGAAGGGCTGGCTGCAGGTGCGCCGCGACGTGCTCATCACCGAGCGCGACGCGGGCACGTTGAACGAGGAGGTCATGCGCGAGCTGGTCCACGCGATGGACGCCGAGGAGCTCGCCCTCGACGCTCGGGTCGCGACCGGTCCCGCCGAGCGCTGACGCCGGATCCGGATCCCTCCCCGTCGTTCAGGTCGCACTTTCGGCGCCAAACGACGCCGGGAAGCGCAGAAATCGCGACCTGGAGCCATCCGGGACAGCAGGTGACCCCCGGATCCGGAAGGATCCGAGGGTCGCATGCCGTGTGCGCTCAGGCCATCGCGGGGACGCGCTCGAACGCGCTCCCAGCGCGGGACAGCGCGTGGCGCACGTGCCAGCGGGCGCTGTAGGTGCCATCGGGCAGGGTGCTCAGCAGGTCGCGGTCGGCGAGAGCGAGGCCGTCGTGCAGGGCCTCACGCATCAGGTCGTCTCGCGACGCCGGGTACTCCATGCCCGCGAGGAACCGGTCGAGTGTGGATGGAAGCACCATCTCTCTTCTCCTCTCGTGGTGGGCAGATCGCGGTCAGGCGTCGATCTGCTGCTGGTCCAGGGAATTCACGGCGATGCGGCGCGGCTTGGCGCGCTCGCTCACCGGGATGATCACCGTCAGGACGCCGTTGTCGTAGGAGGCGTTGATGCCGTCGAGGTCGACGCCGTCGCCGAGGGCGAATTGCCGGAGGTACGAGCCCGCGTCGCGCTCGCGCGTGAACCAGCGCACGTTCGCCTGCCCGCCCATGGTGCGCTGGGCGCGGATCGAGAGCTGCCCGCCGTCCACATCGACGTCGATGGAGCCCGGGTCGACACCCGGCATGTCGGCGTGCAGCACGTACCGGTCGCCGTCGCGGTAGAGGTCCACGGGCATGCGCCGGAGCGCGCGCGGGGAGTCGAACACGCTTGCTGCGAAGCGATCGAGCTGGCTGAGAGGATCGAAACCGAGGGTCATGTCTACTC
Source organism: Microbacterium xylanilyticum (assembly GCF_054654695.1). Taxonomy (NCBI): domain Bacteria; kingdom Bacillati; phylum Actinomycetota; class Actinomycetes; order Micrococcales; family Microbacteriaceae; genus Microbacterium; species Microbacterium xylanilyticum. The sequence goes on along the minus strand of NZ_BAAIEN010000002.1, from coordinate 3,339,864 downwards.
CTTTCCTGTGCGGCCCGTCAGGGCGTGCGGTCGTGAGGATGCAGGAGCTGCACGAGGATGCAGGATCTGCATCTGAAGGTGTAGATTTGTTATAGAACAGTGTTTGGAAAGTTGCAAGTGCTGAGGAGAACCCGCATGGCAGAGCGCGATTCCACGACCCCCGTGTACGGCATCGCCGTGGCTGCGGAGCTCGCGGACATGAACGCGGCGAGCCTGCGGCTGCTCGAGCAGAAGGGCCTGCTGACCCCGGCCCGCAGCCACGGGGGCACGCGCCGGTACAGCGACGACGATGTCGCCCGCCTGCAGCGTGTCGCCCGCCTGCGGGACGAGGGCATGAACATCGCGGGGATCGGGAGGGTGCTCGCCCTGGAGGACGAGAACGCGGGCCTGCGGGACGAGCTCGCGGCCGAGCGCGCGGAGAGCGCCGAGCTGCGCCGCCGCGCGTCCGAGCAGGCCTGACTCGCGGCCGCGGTGGCTCCGGCGCGGAGCATCCCAAAGCGGGATGCAGGAGAATAGAATGGCTGCATGAGCACTCAGATCGCTGTGCGGCTGCCGGATCCGGTCGTCGCGTTTCTCGACGAGGAGGTCGCTGCGGGCCGCGTCAGCAGCCGCGCCGCGCTGGTCGCATCCGCACTGGAGCGCGAGATGCGCCGGCTACTCGCCGAGCGCGATGTCGAGATCCTGCAGACAGACGGCGTCGCGGATGACCTCGACGGCCTGGTGGACTGGTCGGCGAATCACCTGGACGTCGGCGACTGATGCGGGAGATCTGTCTCGCCCGGCTGGACAAGACCCGGCCGGTGCTGGTGCTCACTCGAGAGGTGGCACGGCACGCGATGACCAAGGTGACGGTCGCCCCGATCACCTCGACGGTCAAGGGCCTCAGCAGCGAGCTGCCGGTGGGGCCGCGCAACGGGCTCGATCACGACTGCGCGGTGTCGCTCGACAACACCCTGACAATCCCGGTGGACCGGCTCGGTCGCACCATCGGATACCTCGGCGAGGAGCAGGAGCGCCTCCTCGCTCGCGCCGTGGTGCTGGCGTTCGACCTCGATATGCCTCTCATGGAGTCCTGAGGCCCCGGCCGAGCCCAGCCGGATCCGCCCCACTCGGTCCCTGAGCCTGTCGAAGGGACGGGAGCCACGGCTTGCCGACCTCACCGCACGAGGCCGCCGGATCGCGAGAGATCCGGGGGCCTCGTATAAGAAGGAGCGTCAGCGCGTCGCGGATCCGACCGCCGCCTCGTCGGCGGCGGACTCGACGGCCTCGGGCGCCTCGTCCTCGATGTCCTCGGCGAACGGCAGACCGTTGCGGGGAGCGTCGTAGAGGTCGAGGTCGAGGATGCCCTCGCGCTTGGCGACGATCGTCGGCACCAGGGCCTGGCCCGCGACGTTGACCGCGGTGCGGCCCATGTCGAGGATCGGGTCGATCGCGAGCAGCAGGCCGACGCCCTCGAGCGGCAGACCCAGCGTCGACAGGGTGAGGGTCAGCATCACGATCGCGCCGGTGGTGCCGGCGGTCGCGGCGGATCCGACCACCGAGACGATGACGATGAGCAGGTACTGCATGATGCTCAGGTCGATGTGGAAGAACTGCGCGACGAAGATCGCGGCGAGCGCCGGGTAGATCGCGGCGCAGCCGTCCATCTTGGTGGTGGCGCCGAGCGGCACCGCGAACGAGGCGTAGCCGCGGGGCACGCCGAGGTTGCGCTCGGTGACGCGCTCGGTGAGGGGCAGCGTGCCGATCGAGCTGCGGCTCACGAACGCGAGCTGCACGGCGGGCCACACACCGGAGAAGTACTGCTTGATGGAGAGGCCGTGCGACTTCACCAGGATCGGGTAGACCACGAACAGCACCAGGGCGAGTCCGAGGTAGATCGCGCCGGTGAACCAGGCGAGCGAGGTGAGCTTGTCCCAGCCGTAGTTGATGACGGCGGATCCGATCAGGCCGAACGTGCCGAGCGGGGCGATGCGGATGATCCACCACAGCACGCGCTGGATGACCTTGAGCAGCGACTCGGTGAAGGCCAGGAACGGCTCGGCCTTGCGGCCCGCCTTGAGCGCGGCGATTCCCACCGCGACAGCCACCACGATGACCTGCAGGATGTTGAAGCTCACGCCCGAGACGAAGGTGCCCTCGGCGGGGCCGGCGGTGGTGTTGACCGCGAGGCCGAGGAAGTTCTGCGGGATGAGGCCGAGGAGGAAGTTCCACCAGGTGCCGACGGTGGGCGGGGCGCCCTTGGCGAGGTCGGTGCCCGCGTGCGCGCCCGGCTGGATGGTGATGCCGAGCACGATGCCGATGGACACGGCGATGAATGCGGTGATCGCGAACCAGAGCAGCGTCTGGCCGGCGAGGCGCGCGGCGTTCTGCACGCGGCGCAGGTTGGAGATGCTCGCGACGATCGCGGTGAAGATGAGCGGCACCACGGCCGCGCGCAGCAGCGTGACGTACGAGCCGCCGATCTTGTCGAGCGTGTCGGACAGCACCGTGTGGTTGTCGTGCGTGGCGCCGAGTTGGCGGCCGATGAGGCCTGCGGCGATGCCGAGCACGAGCGCGGCGATGATCTGGAAGCCGAAGGACGTCAGCAGCTTGCGGACGGGTCCGCGCGTGTCCGGCGCCTTCGGGCGCCGTGCGGTGGTGTTGGTGCTCATGAAGACTCCAAGTCGGTGCGCTGGGTGCGCCGGGAGGATCGGCGCCGTTCGCGCCGGGACGATGGGCGCCGTGGCGCCGGATGTCTTCAACGCTATGAGTCCGCTGGTATTCCATTCGCGGCTATGACGAACGATGACGATCCGTAGCTCCCTGAGCCTGTCGAAGGGCCCGCCCCGGCCCACCGCCGGTCCCTGAGCTCGTCGAAGGGCCCGGCCCGCGCCGCTTCCGGGGTCGTTGAGCGAGCACCGGCGCAGCCGGCGCGAGACGAAACGCCGCGCGTCGCGGATCCGTCCGGCCCCGGTCCCTGAGCGAGCCGAAGGCGAGACGAAGGGCCACCGCCCCAGGCGGGCGCTACGCCGTCGTGCCCGCGGTCGGGATCCCCAGTGCCGACCACGCCCGCAGCAGCGTGCGGTCGCCAGAGACCGCGACGAAGTCCTGCGTGTCCACCGCGAGCGCTGTGGCGCAGTGCATCGCGTCGTACCCGCGCAGCCCGTGGGCCGCGGTGAGGTCCGCGGCGGTGCGGATGATCGCCTCGGACGGAGAGACGTGCGCCATCGCCGTCCACCGCTCGTCGAAGACCGCAACGGCAGCGCGACGGCGGGCGTCGTCGATGCGACCCATTCGCTGCGCCAGAGCCAGCGCGGCATGCACTTCGACGAGCGTCAGCGCCGAGGTGACGACCAGATCCGCGGCATCCCACAGCTGCGCACAGCGCTCGCTCGCAGGCTCGGCGATGATCAGCGGCACCACGGCCGACGTGTCGAAGTACGCGAGCACTCAGTACCTGCCTGAGCTCTCCGCGATCAGGTCGCTTACGAGCCCGTCGGTGGCGATCGGGGCCGTGAAGTCGGTGCGCCGCGGTCCCGCGGGCATCGTGGCGAGGCCCGCGCGGGCGAGTGCCTCGATGCCGGATTCCGTGGTGAACGGGACGATGCGGGCGATCGGTCGGCCGTGATCGGTGACCACGATCTCATCGCCGTGGCGCACATCCGCGAGGTGCCGGCTGAGCGCGTCGCGAAGCTCCCGGATCCCGATTGTGGCGACATTCATAGGCCAATTGTAGCCACACATCAGATGCGTTGGACCTGCGGCGACCATCGGATGTCGTCGTCCGGCTGGACGTAGTGCCGGTCAGCTCGCGCGACGCCGCTTGTCCGTCGTTGATGCCGGGAACATGTCGAGCGTGAGGTCCTCGAGGAAGTAGCCCGCCGGCGTCTTCAGCGCCTCCGCGAGCCGCACGAGCGTCTGCACGTTCGGCAGCGCACGCCCCGCCTCGTATGCCCGCACGTTCGACGAGTCGATGTCGCTGTACGCCGCGAGCTGGTCCTGCGTCATCGTCGACGACTCCCGCGCCCGCCGGATCCGAGCCCCGATGTGGGCTGCAGCGGCGGACGGGACTCGAGGCACCCCTCAAGCGTCGGGATTGTCCGTGACTTGTGCCAGGGTTAACGCACCCGGGTACAAGTACCGCGCCCGGGTGAGGACTCGTGCATTCCCCGCACTCCTCTGTCGCCGCGCAGGAGGAACGAACATCCATGTCACCGACGACCAAGGAAGCGCAGCGGGCTGAGCTGCACAAGACGATCTGGCGCATCGCGAACGACCTGCGTGGATCCGTCGACGGCTGGGACTTCAAGAGCTACGTGCTCGGCTTGCTCTTCTACCGGTTCATCTCCGAGAACTTGACCGCGTATATCAACAAGGGGGAGCACGACGGGGGCGACCTCGAGTTCGACTACGCGCACCTTCCCGACGAGGCCGCCGAGTTCGGCCGCCGGACTACGGTCGAGGAGAAGGGCTTCTACATCCTGCCGTCGGAGCTCTTCGTCAACGTCCGGGCACATGCGGCCGGCAACGCGAACCTGAATGAGACGCTCGAGCGGGTCTTCCGGGACATCGAGGCATCCGCGCTCGGCACCGCCAGCGAAGACGACTTCAAGGGGCTGTTCGACGACATCGATGTGAACAGCAACAAGCTCGGTGCCACGGTCGCGAAGCGGAACGAGAAGCTGGTGAAGCTGCTCGACGCGATCGGCGATCTGCCGCTCGGCAACCTGCAGGACAACACGATCGATCTCTTCGGTGACGCCTACGAGTACCTCATGCAGATGTACGCCGCAAACGCGGGTAAGTCGGGCGGTGAGTACTACACGCCGCAGGAGGTTTCCGAGCTGCTCGCGCGGATCACGGTGTTCGGCAAGACCGAGGTGAACAAGGTCTACGACCCTGCCTGCGGCTCCGGATCCCTCCTGCTGAAGTTCGCGAAGGTGCTTGGTGAGAAGAACGTCCGCCAGGGCTTCTACGGCCAGGAGATCAACCTGACCACGTACAACCTCGCGCGGATGAACATGTTCCTGCATGACATCGACTACGAGAAGTTCGATATCGCGCATGGGGACACGCTTCTGGATCCGATGCACCGGGATGCGGAGCCGTTCGAGGCGATCGTCTCCAACCCGCCGTACTCGGTGAAGTGGGATGGTGATGCGGATCCGCTGCTCATCAACGACGAGCGCTTCGCCCCTGCCGGTGTGCTCGCGCCGAAGTCGAAGGCTGACCTCGCCTTCACCATGCACATCCTGAACTCGCTTTCAGTCAACGGGACCGCGGCAATCGTCGAGTTCCCCGGTGTTCTCTATCGCGGCGGCGCCGAGCAGAAGATCCGCAAATACCTCATCGACAACAACTACGTCGATGCGGTGATCCAGCTGCCGCCGGATCTTTTCTTCGGCACGACGATTGCGACGTGCGTCATCGTGCTGAAGAAATCGAAGTCCGACAACGCCGTGTTGTTCATCGACGCATCCGCCGAGTTCACGCGCGTCGGCAACAAGAACAAGCTCACGCCGGACCACCAGCAGAACATCATCGACCTGTTCGGTGCAAGGCGGAGCGTCGACCACGTTGCGGCCCTCGTGTCCAACGCCGACATCGGGGAGAACGGGTACAACATCGCGGTGTCGAGCTACGTCGAGGCGCGGGATACGCGTGAGGTGATCGACATCACGGAGCTGAACGCTGAGATCGAGCGCATCGTCGCGCGGCAGGCGGAACTGCGGCGCTCGATCGACGCGATCGTCGCCGAACTGGAGGGCGCACAGTGACCACGGAGATGCCCAACTGGGAAGGATTCATGATCCCGACCCTTCGGGTCCTCAGCGACGGGGGCGTCAGGCACTGGCGAGAGTTCCAGCCGCTCGTGGCGGACGAGGTGAAGCTCACTGACGAGCAGCGCAAGGAGATGCTGCCGTCGGGGAGCCAGGTGAAGTTCGAGAATCGCATCGGATGGGGCGTCTCGTTCTTGACGAATGTCGGCGCCCTCGATCGCCCAAAGCGCGGCCACTACGTGATCACCGACGCGGGCCAACAGCTCCTCGCGATGTTCCCGAACGGGGTGCGAGAGCGAGACGTTCAGGCGCTAGGCAAAGACCCGAACTCCCCGATTAGGGAGTACCAGAAAGCAGAGCACAAGAAGTCGGACGGCGCTACGCGGTCGGTAGCGGGTGAATCGATGACGCCTACCGAGCAGGTGTTGCAGGGCATAACCCGCATCAATGACGAGGTCGCCGCCGAGTTGCTCTTGCGCTTGCAGGGCAAGGAGCCAGGCTTCTTCGAACAGGCCGTGGTGCAGTTGCTTCTGGCTATGGGATATGGCGGCACGACGGGCAGCGGCAATGTCACACAATTGAGTAACGACGGCGGCATCGACGGTGTGATCGACCAGGACGTTCTCGGCCTCAGCCGTGTCTACATTCAGGCGAAGCGCTACGCGGACGACAACGTCGTTGGTCGTCCCGACTTGCAGGCGTTCGTCGGAGCGCTCGCGGGCAAAGCGGATGGAGGCGTCTTCATCACGACCAGTCGGTTCTCTGAGGGCGCGCGAACGTACGCCGATGCGATTCCGGCGCGCATCATCCTGATCGACGGCAAGCGCCTCACGAGCCTCATGATTCGCTACGGCGTGGGGGTGCAGGTGCGCAACACCTACAAGATCGTCGAGATCGACGAGGGGGACTGCTGCACGGATAGGTGACAGGTTATAGTCACGCCGCCAGTGCGACGGTCGTGTTCATGATGGTCTCGAACTCGATGGGCGTCAAACGGCCCAGGCGTGCCTGGCGTCGGCGACGGTGGTAGGTCCGTTCGATCCAGGTCACCATCGCGATGCGGAGTTGCTCGCGGGTGGTCCAGGTTCGGCGGTTGAGGACGTTCTTCTGCAGCAGCGCGAAGAACGATTCCATAGCTGCGTTGTCTCCGCTGGACCCTACTCTGCCCATGCTCCCGACCATGCGATGCCGGCTGAGGGCGCGGAGCATCTTCCGGCTTCGGAACTGAGATCCCCTGTCGGAATGCACGATGCATCCGGCGACGTCGCCGCGCATCGCAACAGCGTTCTCGAGGGCTTGGACGGCCAGACGGGACTTCATCCGGGAGTCGATCGAGTACCCGACGATCCGTCCCGAGTAGACGTCCTTGATGGCGCAGAGGTAGAGCTTGCCCTCCGCGGTCCGGTGTTCCGTGATGTCGGTCAGCCACAGTTCGTTCGGCGCCTCCGCTGTGAACACGTGCCGCACACGCCCGTCCTCGTCGACGACCGCGCACAGGTCGTCGTGGACGGGAGGGCCGGGTCGGCGGCCCTTGCCGCGCTTGGGCTTGCCGAACGCGCTGAACCAGCCGTTACTCGACGCGATCCGCCACGCCGTCCGATCCGACATCGCCTCTCCGTTGTCGCGGGCCTCGTCGGCGAGGAGGCGGTGCCCGAACTCGGGGTCGTCCTGGTGCGCGTCGAATAGCGCGTTCGCGCGATACGCCTCCACCACCTCACTATCGGTGATGGGGTTCGCCAGCCAGCGGTAGTAGGGCTGGCGGGAGAGCTTCAATACCCGGCACGTCACCGTCACAGGAATCCCTGCGGCGGCGAGCTCCGTCACGAGCGGGTAGAACCTTTTCCCGGCAGGTTCGCCTGCGACAGATACGCCGCCGCACGCCGCAGGACCTCGTTCTCCTGTTCGAGGAGCCGGTTTCGCTTCCGCAATTCGCGGATCTCGGCCGCCTCGGTTCGGGACTGGCCGGGCTTGGCTCCCTCGTCGATGTCGGCGCGACGCATCCACTTCTGCAACGTCATGGGGTGAACACCGAAGTCTTTCGCGATCTGCTCGATCGTCACACCGGGCTCACGATTTCGCGCGACGCGCACGACATCGTCACGGAACTCAGTGGGGTAGGGCTTCGGCACAGCAACATCCTTCCAGGCCAACCCCTCGGGCAAGCCAGATCAGATGTCACCTATTCGTGCAGCAGTCCCATCTCATCCGAGAGCACGGTCGTCGCCGAGTACGTTCCCGAGCCGCAGGACGCGACCGCATACCAGTCGGAGGCGGAACTCGAGCGGGAGACGATTCGGCTCCTGCAATCGCAGGCGTACGATTACCTTCCGATCACCACGGAGGCGCAGCTTGTCGCGAACCTGCGCACCCAGCTCGAGCTTCTCAACGACATCACGTTCAGCAACGGCGAATGGGAGCGATTCTTCACCGACAAGCTCGCCAGCAAGAACGACGGGATCGTCGAGAAGGCCGTGCGGATCCAGGAGGATCACGTCCAGATCCTCAAGCGTGATGACGGTTCGACGAAGAACATCACGCTCATCGACAAGACGAACGTCCACAACAACCGTCTGCAGGTCATCAACCAGTACGAAATCGGCAGGGGCGGCGACGGCGGCGGGAAGTACGCGAACCGCTACGACGTCACGGTGCTGGTGAACGGCCTGCCGATGGTGCACATCGAACTGAAGCGCCGAGGCGTCGACCTGCGTGAGGCGTTCAACCAGATCGATCGCTACCAGCGGGACAGCTTCTGGGCCGGATCCGGTCTCTTCGAGTACGTGCAGCTGTTCGTCATCAGCAATGGCACACTCACGAAGTACTACTCGAACACCACCCGCACCCGTCATCTCGACGCAGACAAGAAGGCAAGGCGCGGCAAGAAGAGCAGCAACTCCTTCGAGTTCACGTCATGGTGGGCCGATGCGCAGAACAAGCCAATTCAGGAGTTGACCGCGTTCGTAAGGACCTTCTTCGCGAAGCATGCCTTGCTCAATATCCTCACTCGTTATTGCGTGCTCACCGAGGACAAGAGCCTGCTCGTCATGCGTCCGTACCAAATCGTCGCGACAGAGCGGATCCTGCAGCGCATCGAGATCGCGACCAACTACAAGCGCCTAGGGACTGTTGCCGCGGGCGGGTATGTCTGGCACACCACCGGTTCGGGGAAGACGCTGACCTCGTTCAAGACAGCTCAGCTCGCCTCGAAGATGCCGAGTGTCGACAAGGTGCTGTTCGTCGTGGATCGCAAGGATCTCGACTACCAGACCATGCGCGAATACGACCGGTTCGAGAAGGGCGCCGCGAACTCCAACGGATCCACCGCTGTGCTGAAGAGGCAGCTCGAGGATTCGGGCGCGCGGATCATCATCACGACGATTCAGAAGCTGTCCAACTTCGTCCGGGCAAACAAGGGCCATGAGATCTACTCCGGCCACATCGTGCTCATCTTCGACGAGTGCCATCGGTCGCAGTTCGGCGACATGCACTCCCAGATCACGCGCGCGTTCCGACGCTACAACCTCTTCGGCTTCACCGGTACGCCGATCTTCTCGGCCAACGCCGGAACCGGTGGAAACCCGCTTCTGAAGACGACGGAGCAGGCGTTCGGCGACAAGCTGCACACCTACACAATCGTCGACGCCATCACGGACAAGAACGTCCTGCCGTTCCGGATCGACTATCTCAACTCAGTGCAGGTCGGCGCGGTCATCGACAAGGAAGTTGCCCGTATCGACAGCGAGAAGGCGCTGCTGGACTGGGATCGCATCGGCAAGATCGTCGCCTATACACTCGAGCATTTCGACCAGAAGACGCGACGATCCTCGAGCTATGAGCACGCCGTCGTGATGAATGTCGCGGATGCAGTGCGAAGGCGGCAGAAAGTCGAAGCGATCATAAAGCCCCGGCGTGTGAGGGGGTTCAACGCGATCTTCGCAACGGCGTCGATCGACGCGGCTCGTCGCTATTACACGCAGTTCCAGCTTCAGCAGGAAGAGTTGCCGCCGGCGCGCAGGCTCAAGGTCGGACTCATCTATTCATACGGCGCGAACGACGCCGTTGATGACGTGTTCGACGACGAGGAGTTCGACACCGAAGGTCTGGCCGGCGACGCGCGCGACTTCCTCGAAGACGCCATCCAGGACTACAACGACATGTTCGGGACGAGCTACGACACGAGCGCGGAACGTTTCCAGAACTACTACAAGGATCTGTCGCAGCGGATGAAGAACTGCGAGATCGACCTGGTCATCGTCGTCAACATGTTCCTCACTGGTTTCGACGCCACGACCCTGAACACCCTCTTCGTCGACAAGAACCTGCGATCGCACGGCCTGATCCAGGCGTTTTCGCGCACGAACCGGATCCTCAACTCGGTGAAGACGTACGGCAACATTGTGTCGTTCCGAAATCTCGAGGAACAGACCAACGCCGCACTGGAACTCTTCGGGAACAAGGACGCCCGAGGTGTCGTGCTCCTGAAGCCTTACCGGGAGTATTACGACGCGTACACGGAGAAGGTCGCGACCCTGGTGCAGGCATTCCCGCTCGGGCAGCCGATCATCGGCGAGGCAGCGCAGAAGGAGTTCATCGAGCTGTTCGGCGCCATCCTGCGGCTGCAGAACATCCTCGTCTCGTTCGACGAGTTCGCGGAGCAGGATCCGCTGTCGCCACGCGAAGCGCAGGATTACCGGAGCATCTATCTCGACCTCTACGCCGAGTTCCGCAAGAACCGGGACGCCGACAAGGAATCGATCAATGATGATGTCGTCTTCGAGATCGAACTGATCAAGCAGGTCGAGATCAATGTCGACTACATTCTCCTGCTCGTCGAGAAGTACCGTGCGAGTTCGGGGGACGGCGAGGACAGGGAGATCCGTGCGCAGATATCGCGCGCCGTCGATTCGAGTCCGACCCTTCGCAGCAAACGCGACCTTGTCGAAGACTTCGTCAACTCCATCACCATGGACGGTGCCGTGGACGATCAGTGGCAGCGATTCATCGCGGCCAAGCGCGAAGCCGAACTGGAAGCGCTCATCTCTGAACAGGGACTGCGTGCCGAACAGACGCGGGCGTTCGTCGAGTCGGCCTTCCGCGATGGCCGGTTGAGCACCTCCGGCACGGCGATCACCGCGATCCTGCCGCCCGGGTCACGATTCGCGCCTGAGGGCGGCCACGGCGAGAAGAAGCGGCGCGCGATCGATGGGCTCACGAGATTCTTCGAGCGCTTCCTCGGGTTGGGAGCCGCGGCCGAGGACGAAGTCGGATGAAAGTCATCCTGCTCCATTCGGTTCGGACCAGGCCGTACGGAAAGCTCGAGCCCGTTGGCGTCTGGGAGATCGCAGACGAAGGCCATCGGTGCTTCTACCCGGATGGCAACGAGAAATACGAGGCTCGGGGCTCGAAGGCGCTCTTTGACCAGCCACACGTTCCTCCGGTCGAATGGGCGCTCTATCGTGCGGACACCTCTCCGAACTGGCGAATTCTTCCGCCCGCGGACGCGCTGTTCGATGAAGATAGGCCGGTCGATTTGGCAGCGCTGCTCGAGGAAGCGAAGGGAAAGTTCCAGCAGGCTGTCGTGCCTTCGCGTTACCCCTTGCGACCACAGGCCGTGCCACACCTCGCCGCGTCCTCGGAAGCGAAGTCGGTTAACGATGCGCGCACCGTCGCGAACTCCTGGTGGCTTGCGGGGGAATTGGTGCGCCGGCACCCGGAACTCGTCGCGTATGAGATGCATCCAGGTGGCGGAATGTACGACGTGCTGAGGGTCGCTCATCCTCGTGAGGTGTCTCCCGGAGCGACCCGCGAGGGGCCGCAAATTGTCATGAACCGAGCGGGATCGTTGCACTTGAGTGCTCCTGCAGGCGAGGGAAAGAACATCGACTGGGCGGCCGTGGACGAACGTCGCTATGACGTCCTGCCGAAGTTGGAGGAGGCCCTGGGCTTCGTCCCGAGTGCACCCGCTGCGGCAACCGGACGCAGCCTGGCATATCGCTTCTTCGCCAGCGCGCTCGACCTGTTTGTAACCGACGGGCACTGGTGGGATGTTCGCTGCGAGTTCCTCGACACGTCAGATGCGTATGGGAACGACGATCCAGGGCACATCCGTGAATTTCCGTCAGCTGTGAGGGATCAGCGCTCGATCGAGCAATTGGGCATCTACGGTGAGCCGCTGAGCCACTTCTTCACATTGCTGCGTGACGGCGATCCCGTCGCAGTCGTCTCGCTGGAAGGGCGCCTCTATTGGAAGAAGGGTGCCCCAGTCGATCTCGCACTGGCTTACGCCAAGCATGATCGCCGGGTCCGTTGGATGACGGCGTCGCTGCTTCGCAACTGGCTGTAGCCAGGCCCTACGATTGCAACATTCGCCCCATGCATCCTCGGTCCCCTCGGCGTCCGGAGTTCGCTATCACCGCGGCGGTCGCGCTGCTCCACGAGCGCGGGATGCAGGGCGTCCGGATCAACGCGAACTTCTACGCGACCGGGCACTGGCGTTGCCGCGTATTCGTGCCGGAGCCGGGCGACGCGGAAGAGCGCAACGTCGTGCTGAGCTACTCGAACGCGTCCCGATGGGAACCGTTCCCCGAGCCGAAGGTTGATGGAATCGCGGACATGCTGGCGCTGGCGGTGGGCGAATACCCTGGGCACGTCGGGCGGATCCGGAGTACGTCGCCTGGCTAGCGGAGCTGCGGGAACGCACCGGTGGCGGGAGCTTCGTCATGTGGGAGGACGCCTTCACCGCGGAGCGGATGTGGCCGCAGCGCGGGCTGGTGCGCCTGCTCTACGCGGATCCTGACACCGCACAACGCGACAGAGCCGCGCACGATGGGGTGGACGAGTATGGATGGTCGCTCGCGGGAACGATGCCGGTGCCGCCGGTGTGACGAGGGCGAGGGAGGGCGATTAACCCGGGTTAATCGCCCGCGAGGCCGGCCCGAGAGGTTGCCGCGTTTCGTCCGCTCCCTCGCTCAACGACCTCGGTGAACGGCCCCCGGAAGCAGTGTCCGATAGCGCGCTACGGGAACAGCTGCTCCAGCGTCGGCCAGTCGCCGTCGTCCAGAGCCTTCGTCGCTGCGGCCTGGGCTTGGGGTGAGACGTGACCGGAGAGCGCCTTCGCCCAGAGTGCGCGAGCCGCATCCAGGTCGTGGGTGCGCACCGCCGCCCCGATCTCATAGATCGTGCTGTTGTACTCCACCGTGTTCGTGCCCGCCACGGCGTCGAAAGGGGCGTACGGATGGATGAACGGGATCGTCGGATCCGGACGAAGGATCAGCTGCGCGCCGGGTTGGATCGCGTTGCTCAGCACGTGATTGAAGAAGCGCAGCGACGTGAAGTCGAAGCAGAGGCGCTCGTCGATCGAGATCAGATTGTCGTTCGGGACGACGATGTACGCGAACATCTCATCGCCGTGCCACACCACCTCTCCGCGAGCACCCGGCCGAGAGCCGTTGTCGCGCATCGCCTCCGGGTTGATCAGCTTCGGGATGACGGGCGCGTCGCCCTGGGACTCGAACAGGAGCGATGCCTCGCTCGCGCACCCGCCGGCGCTCGAGGTCGGCGACGGCGTCGGTGACGGGGACGTCGTTGGATCGGCGACCGGCGCGGAGGTCGACTCGGTCTCCGTGGCCGCGCGGCTGACCCCCTGTTCGAAGCTCCTGATCGCGGCGAATGCGGGGTAGGCGAGCGCGACGAGGCCGGCGACGACGACCGCCGCGCCGATTCCGGTGGCGATCTTGGCTGCGCGGCTCACGAGGATCAACGTACAGCGGCAGCGGATCCCGACGCCAGGGTTGTTGGCGCGGGAACCAGACAGGGCGTTTCGTCCCACTTCGCTCGCTCAACTTCCAGTGGAAGCGGATCCTCCTCCTGCGACGACAGCTCGGCCAGGCGACCGTCTCACTCCTCGCCGTCGCGTGCATCGAGGGCTTCCTCGAGGAGGTCGTGAACGTCTTCCCACTCCTCCGGGTCGCGCGAGTTCTCGATGCGGAAGTGCACGTAGGCGTCGAGCGCCTCCAGCGCCTCGTCGAAGAGATCCGGATCCGCACCTCCTGCCGCGTCGTCCGCGAACATCAGCTCGATGAGCTTCTCCATGTGTTGCGGGACATCGGGCCGCAGCCCCTCATCGCGCATCACGACCAGGATGCTCTCGAACATGTTCATCGTGTCTTCGAAGAACTCAGGGGTGAAATCGGGCTGATGCACGAGCCACCTGGCGAACTCGTGGGCAGACGGACCGAACTGCGGCTGGCTCGATGGCGGCACGAACTGCGCGCCGGCGGCTCCGGTATCCGCGGCCGCGCTCGGCTCGGATCCGGCGTCGTCGGCGGATCCGGCGGGCTTGCGCCGGGGCTCGTCGCCGGGATCGAGTTCGTCGGACGGGTCGGTCATCAGGTCAGCGTAGGACGACCGGCGGTCGCGTCGGAGCGCCTGTGCACAACCTCGCCTCTCTGCCTGTGCTCCCGGTGGGCGGCATCGATTCGCGGGGCCTGACCCCTGACGGTTGATCCAGACCGAGTGAGCGTCCTGCCGCCCAGATGCTGGGCGGGAAGGCTCGACAAGGACATGGCAACCAGAAAAGGCCCAGCCCGGAGCAGGTCCAGCGGTCTTTGCCGCTGCCTGCGCCCGCCGGTGATCAACGCTGCTCAAGCCCGAGCCGCGTGCGCCTGTGAGGGCGTGAGAAAGTGGTGGCATGAGTTCGCCCCAGACGCTGAGCGAGGCAGACCGGCGGGTCCTGGCCGCGTGGGCGGCCGACTGTGCAGAGCGGGTGCTGGCCGTGTTCGAGGCGGAAGCCGCCGGTGACGACCGCCCTCGCGACGCCATCGCCCGGGCTCGGGCATATTCGCGCGGCGAGCTGGACACCGCCGGCGAGATCCGCCGGCGATTCGTCGCTGGGCGTTCGGCCCGAGACGTTCGCGCTCCCGCCGCAGTGGCGGCCGCCCACGCCGCCTCCCACGCCGCAGCTGTCGCCCACATGGGTGCACACGCACTCGGCGCCGCCGCGTACGCTGCGAAGGCCGCTGGACTGGCAGCCCCAGACCATCCGGACGCCGCCGGCGAGGAAATCCGCTGGCAGCTCGCCCACCTGTCGGGCACAGCCAGGGCCGCCCTGAAACAACTGCCGCCGGTCGGTGAGAACTCCTCAGGCCCGCTCGGACCCGGCCTGCTTTCCGCCGGCGTTCTCGGCTCGATAACCGGCGAACTCCAAGCCGCGCTGACCGACCGCAGCGACTGACAGGCTACGACGCGACCGGTTGATCGACTCTCAAACGATGTGGACCGGGCTCCGGGGTCCGGTCAACAGGACATTCCCAGGATCCAGCCTGTGGATAAATGTTCGAATGTCGGTGGTCGCTGAGATCATGAGATATGGCTTCCTTCGACGAGATCGCATCGCTGATCCCCACCCTCCGGGGTCGGCTCGGCGCGGGTGCGAGCCTCGAAGACGCGTTGTCCGTGATCCTCGGGTTGAGCGATGAGGAGCTGGTGCCGACGATCGGGGAGACAGCCGAGCTCGGTGTGCTGATCGAGCAGCTGCAGGCGATCGAGGCGGGCGTGCTCCACGCGCGGTCGTCGTGGCGGGCGGGACATGAGGGGCTCGCACAGCGGCTGGGGCATCGGTCGGCGGCGTCGCTGATGCAGGACCTCGGCGGCATGAGCAAGGCGGAGGCGTCCCGGCGTGTGCGCGTGGGCGAGGCGCTTCTCGATGAGGGGCCGGAGCCGGAACCCGAGAGTGCGGCGGACGCGGATCCAGGGTCTCAGGGCGGGGACCCGGGGCCGGGGCCGGACGGCGAGGATGCGGGGCCGGAGCCGAACTTTGGAGCAGATCCGGGGTTCGAGGGTGCGGACGAGCCGGCGGCGCCGCGGCCGGATTCGGATCCGGTGCTGCCCTGGTTCGAGTCGTTGCGCGCGGCACTGCGGGGCCGGAGCCTCACCTCGGCGCAGTTCGACGCGATCCGTCGCGGGCTGGGCGAGCCGCCCGCGGGGTCCGAGGAGGCGTGGTCGGCCGCGGCGGCCCAGCTGGTGGCGGAAGCTTCGAGGCGCACCGTGGAGGAACTCATCGCACACGCCCGGTGCGTGCGGGACCTGCTGGATCCGGTCGGCGCCGAGGAACGGGCGCAGGCGCGGTACGAGAGGCGGGCGTTCCGCACGTGGCTCGACGCCGAGGGCACCCGACGCGGGAGCATGGTGTTCGACGACGAGGGCGGTGCGTTCTTCGAGGCGATCTTCGCTGCGGCGTTGCGGCCGCGGCGGGGTGGTCCGCGGTTCGTCGACGCGGACGAGCAGGCCGCCGCAGCCGACCTGACCGCGGACACCCGCACCAATGATCAGCTCGCCTACGACCTGCTGCTGGACGTGGTGCGCGCCGGCGTGCTGGCCGACGCGTCGACGGTGTTCGGCGCCAGGCAGGCCGGTCTTCGGCTCGTGCAGACCCTCGGCCGCGACGGCGCGTTCGGGCG
This sequence comes from Microbacterium xylanilyticum, assembly GCF_054654695.1. Lineage (NCBI taxonomy): Bacteria > Bacillati > Actinomycetota > Actinomycetes > Micrococcales > Microbacteriaceae > Microbacterium > Microbacterium xylanilyticum. The sequence goes on along the minus strand of NZ_BAAIEN010000002.1, from coordinate 3,323,648 downwards.
CGTGGCGGTCGCGGAGGACGGCCTCACCGTGGTGCCTGCCGCGGTCGCCGAGCGGCGGCTGTGCGAGGCGGGTGCGATCGTGGTGACGGTCGACTCCTGCGGCAACCCGCTCGATGTGGGCCGGGAGGAGCGCCTGTTCACGCCCAGGCAGCGCATCGGGCTGGCCATGCGCGACGGTGGATGCCGATGGCCCGGGTGCGACCGGCCGTCGTCGTACTGCGAGGCGCATCATATCGACGAGTGGCATCGCGATCAGGGCCGCACGCACATCGACCGGGGGATCCTGCTCTGCAGGTTCCACCATATGGAGCTGCATCACGGCGGGTGGCGGATCACCCGCGAAGGGACTGGCGACTTCGTGCTGCGCGGCGCCGACGGGAGCGCCACGACTCTGGTCCAGCGGCTGCCGCTGCGGTACCTGTGGGGCGACATCGACCCGCCGCCGAAACGGTTCCGCCCCGCCGCCTGACCGCACCCGAGAAGGGCCCGCGGCCGGGCGGGCCGGAGTGTGTTCGGCCGGGGCGGGTCCCCTCGGCGAGGTCAGCGACCGGGAGCGCAACGGGCCGGGCGCGGTCCGTTCGGCGAGGTCAGGGGTCGGGGTGCGCGACGGCCGGGGCGGGCCGGGGTCCCTTCGACGGGCTCAGGGGTCGGGGTGCGCGGCGGCTGGGCGGGTCCCTTCGACGGGCTCAGGGACCGGGGTGCGCGGCGGCTGGGCGGGTCCCTCCGACAAGCTCAGAGAGCGGGGTACGCGGGAACCGCAGGGCTCAGTTCACGCAGGGGACGTTCCCCGACTGCAGCGGCGTCGACGAGTCCGTGTAGACCGGGTGCGGCGCCGGCGTCGAGCCGGACGGCCCGGAAGAACCAGAACCCGAAGACGGCGAACCGGATCCGGAAGCCGACGGCGTCGGAGAAGCAGTCGGCGTCGCCGTCGGCGGGTTCAGCAGATCATGCACCTGCGCGCGGATCGCATCCAGGTCGACGATGTTCACGTCCTGACCATCGACCGTGTCGAAGTGATCGATCGGCAGGGTCACGAACGAGATGTTGCCGCCGGCCAGACTCTGCGCCTGCTGGGCGAACGACAGCAGATCCAGATCCGAATCGAGCGCCACATCCTTCTTCGCCACGTCGATGAGCTTCTGCAGCTTGCCGAAGTCGGTGAACGTCGACGCCTGCTTGAGCTTCACCGCCAGCGACACGATGAACGCCTGCTGGCGACGCGTCCGATCCAGATCCGTCAGCTCGAAATCACTCGACGTGGTGTCGCGACGCTGCCGCACGAACGCCATCGACTGCGCAGCGTTCAGCTGCTGCACGCCGGCGGGGAAATCAGCCCCCGAGAACGTGTCGGCAGTCGCGTGGTTCAGACAGACTGTGATCGGCTGCACCGCCTCGGCCACCTCGTAGAAGGCGGCCATCGTCACCTCGACGAAGTGATCGATCCGCACCCCGCCGAGGAACGCCGACACCGTCTTGATCGTGCTCTGACGAGCCGCCGTGCGGGACTGCTGATACGCGTCCGCCTCCGGCACGCCCTTGTCCGCGAGCTTCTGCAAGGAGGCGTTCATGGCGTCGCCGTACGCCTCCTTGATCTTCCCCTTCTCGACACCACCCGGCGCATCCGGGAAGTCCACGTAGTCGTCGCGCGGGATCGAGATCCCGACGGCCTTGCCGCCGTTCGCCGGGATGTGGATCAGCATCAGCACGTTGGTGTTGTACCCGCCGACCGACGCGTCCTCCGCGTGGATCTGGTCGTAGATCGCCTGCGGGAACGGCTTGCCGTTTTCATCCACCCGGCTGTCCAGCCCCATGATCAGGATGTTCGACTCACCCGTGTTCTGCTTCGGGCCGGTCACGCCGGCGATCGACGAGCGGCGGATCCCGTTGTTCGCATCCACATAGGTGATCACGGCGAACGCCGCCGCCGCGATGAGCGCGAGCACGATGACCGCGACGATCCCCACGATCCAGCAGCGTCGTCGGTACATGCGGCGCCGGGCTGCGTGCTGCGGGCTCATCGTCATCGTCCGGATCCGTTCCTGTCGGCGGACTTCGAGCCTCTCGCGCCCACCTGTGCGGATTCCGGGAGGAGGGATGCGCCGGATCCACCGCCCGTGCCACGATGAGCGCATGTTCATGGTGACGACCAACGACGTTCCCGGCTACCGCGTGACCCAGGTGCTCGGCGAGGTGATGGGCCTCACCGTGCGTTCGACGAACTTCGGACAGGGGTTCACGGCCGGATTCCGAGCCCTCGGCGGCGGCGAGATCCCCGAGTTCACGAAGCTCATGTACGAGAGCCGCTACGAGGTGATGAACCGGATGTGGGCCGAAGCCGTGCAGCGCGGCGCCAACGCCGTGATCGCCATGCGCTTCGACTCCGGATCCCTCGGCAGCTTCAGCGAGATGTGCGCCTACGGCACCGCCGTGCTGATCGAGCCGATCGCCGCGCCCGCACCCGCCGCGGCGCAGCCGGCCCCCGCCGCGCAGCCCGCCCCGCCCGCACCGGCACAGCCCGCGCCTCCGGCTCCGCCCGCCCCGCCCGCCGCCTGATCCGCGACGCTCCTCAGGACGATCGCAACTCCGCAGGACGGATCCGCTCGGATCTTCCTTCCGAGTTGCGATCGTCCTGCGTTCGTGAGGTGGATCCGGGTCTGCTCACGGGATCCGTCCCTTCGACATGCTCAGGGACCGGAATAGGCCATAGCCCCTCACTTCGAGGCTCAGGGACCGAAAAGGGCCTGGGCCCGTCCCTTCGACAGGCTCAGGGCCGGATCCGTCACGATCCGTCGCAGGGGTCAGCCCACGGCGAACAACGGCATCCGGCTCTCGCGCGGTCGTTACTCTCGATGTATCCGGCACGAACTGTGCCATCGCCCGCACCACGGGCAACGAACAAGGAGTGACATGTTCGAGAGATTCACAGACCGAGCCCGTCGTGTCGTCGTCCTCGCCCAGGAAGAGGCGAAGATGCTCAACCACAACTACATCGGCACCGAGCACATCCTCCTCGGCCTCATCCACGAGGGCGAGGGAGCCGCGGCAAAGGCACTGGAGTCGCTGGGCATCTCCCTCGAGTCCGTGCGCGAGCAGGTGCAGGACATCATCGGCCAGGGTCAGCAGCAGCCGACCGGCCACATCCCCTTCACGCCGCGCGCGAAGAAGGTGCTCGAGCTGAGCCTGCGCGAAGCGCTGCAGCTCGGCCACAACTACATCGGCACCGAGCACATCCTCCTCGGCCTCATCCGCGAGGGCGAGGGCGTCGCCGCCCAGGTGCTGGTCAAGCTCGGCGCCGACCTGAACAAGGTGCGCCAGCAGGTGATCCAGATGCTCTCCGGATCCCCGGGGCGCGAGCCCGCCGCCGTCTCCGGCGCCGCGCACGACAACGCCCAGCAGGCTGCGCAGGGGTCGCAGGTGCTCGACCAGTTCGGGCGCAACCTCACCCAGGCCGCGCGCGAAGGCAAGCTCGACCCGGTGATCGGGCGCGAGAAGGAGATCGAGCGGGTCATGCAGATCCTCTCCCGCCGCTCCAAGAACAACCCGGTGCTGATCGGCGAGCCCGGCGTCGGCAAGACCGCCGTCGTCGAGGGCCTGGCCCAGGCGATCGTGAAGGGCGACGTGCCCGAGACGCTGAAGGACAAGCAGCTCTACTCGCTCGACCTCGGATCCCTCATCGCCGGATCCCGCTACCGCGGAGACTTCGAGGAGCGCCTGAAGAAGGTCACCAAGGAGATCCGCACGCGCGGCGACATCATCGTCTTCATCGACGAGATCCACACCCTCGTGGGTGCGGGTGCCGCCGAGGGCGCGATCGACGCCGCGTCGATCCTGAAGCCGCTGCTCGCCCGCGGTGAGCTGCAGACGATCGGCGCGACCACGCTCGACGAGTACCGCAAGCACTTCGAGAAGGACGCGGCCCTCGAGCGCCGCTTCCAGCCGATCCAGGTGAACGAGCCGAGCCTGCCCCACGCGATCAACATCCTGAAGGGCCTGCGCGACCGCTACGAGGCGCACCACAAGGTGCAGATCACCGACGGCGCGCTCGTCGCCGCGGCGAACCTCGCCGACCGCTACGTGTCGGACCGCTTCCTTCCGGACAAGGCCATCGACCTGATCGACGAGGCCGGCGCCCGCCTGCGCCTGTCGATCCTGTCGTCGCCGCCGGAGCTGCGCGAGTTCGACGACAAGATCGCGAAGGTGCGCGAGGAGAAGGAGCAGGCCTCCGAGGAGCAGGACTTCGAGAAGGCCGCCGCCCTGCGCGACCAGGAGAAGGAGCTGCTCGCGGAGCGGCTGCGCCTGGAGAAGCAGTGGCGCTCGGGTGACGTCGCGACCAACGCGGTCGTCGACGAGGGCCTGATCGCCGAGGTGCTGGCGCAGGCCACGGGCATCCCGGTGTTCAAGCTCACCGAGGAGGAGTCCAGCCGCCTCGTCTTCATGGAGAAGGCGCTGCACCAGCGAGTCATCGGCCAGGAGGAGGCGATCGCCGCACTGTCCAAGACGATCCGTCGTCAGCGCGCCGGCCTCAAGGACCCGAAGCGCCCCTCGGGCTCGTTCATCTTCGCCGGCCCCACGGGCGTCGGAAAGACCGAGCTCGCCAAGGCGCTCGCCGAGTTCCTGTTCGACGACGAGGGCGCGCTGATCTCCCTCGACATGTCGGAGTTCGGCGAGAAGCACACCGTCTCGCGGCTGTTCGGAGCCCCTCCCGGGTTCGTCGGCTTCGAGGAGGGCGGCCAGCTCACCGAGAAGGTGCGCCGCAAGCCGTTCTCCGTGGTGCTCTTCGACGAGATCGAGAAGGCCCACCCGGACATCTTCAACTCGCTGCTGCAGATCCTCGAGGAGGGTCGTCTCACCGACGGCCAGGGCCGCGTGATCGACTTCAAGAACACCGTGATCATCATGACCACGAACCTCGGTTCGTCGGCGATCGCCGGTGGTCCGGTCGGCTTCCAGATCGAGGGCAACGCGCAGAGCACCTACGAGCGGATGAAGGGCAAGGTCGACGAGGAGCTCAAGCGCAACTTCAAGCCCGAGTTCCTGAACCGTCTCGACGACGTCATCGTCTTCCCGCAGCTGAACAAGAACGAGCTGCGCCAGATCGTGGGCCTGTTCACGAAGCGCCTGAGCGACCGTCTGCTCGACCGCGACATGACGGTGGAGCTGACGGACGCTGCGAAGGACCGCCTCATCGAGCTGGGCTTCGACCCGACGCTCGGCGCCCGGCCGCTGCGCCGTGCGATGCAGCGCGAGGTCGAGGATCAGCTGTCGGAGAAGATCCTGCACGGCGAGCTCAACCCCGGCGACCACGTGCACGTGGACGCGGTGGACGGGAAGTTCGTCTTCACCACCGGTCCGCGCGGCGAGAAGGTCTCCGTCGGCGTGAACACCGCCGGGACCATCCCGACCACGCCGGACCTGGCGGCAGGAGCCTGATCGGATCCGGTTCGGGATCGAGATTCGGTTTCGGCTTCGGATCGGGATCCGGTATCGCAGAGAGGGGCGGGTGCTTCGGCACCCGTCCCTCTCGCGTGTCCAAGCCCCGGCTGGGCTCAGCGGCTCCGCGAGGCGGACGGGCGACGCCGGTTCCGGGCCGAACGGCGCGGGCGATGCGGGGTCGCCGCGGATCCGGCAGATGCGCCGAGGGACTCCCGCGCGCCGCGGGACGCGCCGAGGGACTCCAGCGCGCTGCGGGCGGCGGAGAGGGACGGGTAGCTGCCGAGGCGGCGGCTGTGCCGATCGTGCAGGACGTGGCTGGTGCCGTCGACGGCCACGAAGCCGGCGTACTCGCCGTCGGTGGTCGCGACGTACACGTCGTGATCGGCCTGTTTCCAGGTGATGTTCATGGTGATGCTTCTTCAGGTGCTCCGACCGCGCAGGGCAGCCGGGAAAACGGGTTCCGGCCCGGACGCGCGACCACGCATCGGTGCGGATCGCGGATGTCACTCCGGGGCGGGCGGTCCTCGAGATCTTCAGGGACCGGGGTGGCGCGGCGCCGAAGAGACGTCGGCGGGCCAGGCGCGCAACCCCTCACGATAGCAGAACGCCGTCCGCGCCGCGAACCGGGGACACCGGATGACGCGGCTCGCCGCCGCTCGGGAACGGTCGCACGCCCTAGGCTGGGAGGATGAGCGACTACCTCGTCCGGCCCGCGAGGGCCGGTGACGTCCAGGGCATCTACACGCTGCTGGGGCCGCTCGTGGAGCGACGGATCCTGCTCGGCAAGGACATCGCCGTGCTCTACGGCGCCGTGCAGGAGTTCGTGGTCGCCGAGGCCGACGGGGAGCTCATCGGCTGCGGCGCCCTGCACGTGATGTGGGAGGACCTCGGTGAGGTGCGCACCCTGCTCGTGAAGGACGAGTGGAAGCATCACGGCGTCGGCCGCGCGATCGTCGATCAGCTCGAGGCGCACGCCAAGATCCTGGGCCTCAGCCGGCTGTTCTGCCTGACGTTCGAGGTCGCCTTCTTCGAGCGCCGCGGCTTCGCGCCGATCGGGGAGCAGGTCGTGGATCCGGACGTCTACACCCAGCTGCTGCGCAGCGGCGACGAGGGCGTCGCGGAGTTCCTCGACCTCGCGCACGTGAAGCCGAACACGCTCGGCAACACCCGGATGCTCAAGCACCTGTGACCCTGCCGCCGAGCGGGGTGCCGTCCAGGATCCGGCAGGGCGCGCCGCATAACCTGGAAGCATGACCCCTCGCCAGTCCGCCGCCGTCTATCGCCGACGCCGGATCGTGGCCCTCGGGATCGTCATCGTCGTGCTGGCGCTGCTGATCGCGCTGGTGTGGGCGCTCACCGCGCGCGGCGGATCCGGACCGGCTCCCACGCCGAGCCCGTCGACGTCCGCGCCGAAGACCAGTTCGCCGCCGACCACGCCGGATCCGACCGCCGACGCGAGCCCCGATCCGAGCGCGACCCCCACACCCACGAGCACGCCGGACGCCGGTCCGGTGCCGTGCACGGCCGGGCAGGTGCAGGTGACGGCGGTCACCGATCACGACACCTACTCGGCGGACGAGAACCCGCAGCTGTCCATCTCGCTGACCAACAGCAGCACGAAGGACTGCACGATGAACGTCGGCACCTCCACGCAGGTGTTCACGATCACGAGCGGCAGCGACACCTGGTGGCGCTCGACCGACTGCCAGCAGACGCCGAGCGACGCGATCCAGACCATCAAGGCGGGTGCGACGATCACCAGCTCGACGCCGGTCGTGTGGGACCGGACGCGCTCCAGCGTCGACACCTGTCAGGCGACGGACCGGCAGCGCGCACCGGGCGGCGGTGCGGCCTATCGGCTGACCGTCGAGATCGGCGGCTTCAAGAGCACCAATCCGCAGCAGTTCCTGCTCAACTGACCCTGGCGGGGCCCGCGCGACGCGCGCGGGCGGTGCGGGAAACTGGAGAACTGATGAGAAACGGTCGACCCTGACCGCCGTCTGGGATACCATAGAGGAAGTCTTCGACATCGTGACGGGTCGCCATCCCCAGTGGCTTCGACATCTCAGCGTCCCCAGCGCATCGTCGTCCGTCTTCGAAGACGCGAGGACCTCTTCGTCATCTGTCCCCAAGCGATGGACGAAGGGGTCCTCCTCTCGTTTCCGGCGGAGTGCTCCGGTCTGCGCGGGCGCGCCCGTCTCGTAAGGTGGAACGATGGCCGCGAAGAAGTCGAAGAAGAAGGCTCCCGCCGCCTCGGACTTCCGCTCCGAGGCCCTCGCCCAGGCGCTCGAGAAGCAGGACATGGCTGCCGTCGCCCTCGCCCTGCGCAACGGCAACACGGTCGTGCCGCTCATCCGCCCCGGTGCCCGGGACAATCCGCTCGACGGCGGCGAGGTGTGGACCTACCGGGATCCGGCCACGGGCGACGTCGCGCTGCTGCTGTTCAGCGACGCGAAGAACAAGCCCGCCAACCTGCCTCCCGGTGTCGGGATCTACTCGCCCGCGTGGCTGCGCTCGTTCCTCACCGCGCACCGCGACGTGATCAGGACGGTGTTCCTGGACATCGCCGGCCCGCACCCGATGCAGGCCCCGCCCGCCGAGCTGCTGCGCGCGCTGGAGGCCTGACCGGATCCGGTTGCGCGGGCGTCCTTCGTCTCGCTGCGCTCGCTCAGGAACCGGGTGCGCGGGCGTCCTTCGTCTCGCTGCGCTCGCTCAGGAACCGGGGCCCCGCTCAGAACGCCGGCACCTCGTCGTCCAGCCGTCGCGCCGCCGGCACCCGGGGCGCACGGTGCGCCTTGACGTCGCGGAGCGCGCCGCGCAGGGTCGCCGAGCGGTCGTCGACCACGTGCGCGTAGCCGAGGCGCGCGGCCTCGGAGCGTCGCTGCGACGACTGCGTCACCGGGCGCACCTCGCCGGCGAGGCTGAGCTCGCCGACCGCGGCGAGGGTGCGCGGCACCGCGTCCTCGGTGAGGGACCCGGCCACCGCGATCGCGATCGCCAGGTCCGCCGCCGGTTCGGTGAACCGCACCCCGCCGACGGTGGAGACGTACACGTCCTTGTCGCTGGTCTTCACGCCCGCGCGCCGCTCGAGCACGGCCAGCACCATCGCGACGCGTGAGGAGTCCAGCCCGTTCACCACGCGACGCGGATTCGGCGCCTGCGTGGGGATCGTCAGGGCCTGCACCTCGACCGGCATCGCCCGCCGGCCCTCCAGGGCGATCGCCACGCAGGTGCCCGGTTCGGGCCGCCCGCGAGACAGGAACAGGCTCGACGGATCCGGCACCTCCGCGATCCCGGATCCGGTCATCTCGAAGCAGCCGACCTCGTCGGTCGGGCCGAACCGGTTCTTCAGTGCGCGGATGAAGCGCAGCGACGTCTGCCGGTCGCCCTCGAAGTGGCAGACGACGTCGACGAGGTGCTCCAGGATCCGGGGGCCGGCGACCTGACCGTCCTTGGTGACGTGGCCGACGATGACGATCGGCAGATCCCGCTCCTTCGCCACCCGGATGAGCGCCGCGGCGACCTCGCGCACCTGCGCGGGCTGCCCCGCGGCCCCGTCGGACAGCGCGGACGCCACCGTCTGCACCGAGTCGACGATCACGAGCTCGGGGGACACCTCGTCGATGTGGCCGAGGATGGTGCCGAGGTCCGTCTCAGCCGCCAGGTACAGCTCGTCGTGCAACGCGCCGGTGCGCTCGGCGCGCAACCGCACCTGAGCGGTCGACTCCTCGCCGCTCGCGTACAGCACGCGCCGCCCCGCGCGGGCGGCGGACGCGGCCACCTCCAGCAGCAGCGTCGACTTGCCCACGCCCGGCTCGCCGCTGAGCAGGATCGCCGCGCCCGGCACGATGCCCCCGCCCAGAACGCGGTCGAACTCGGCCACTCCGCTGGAACGCCGCGGCGACTCCTTCGACGTGAGCGCCGTGATGGGGCGCGCCCGCCGGCCGGCCGCGGGTGCGGTCGCCTCGACCCGGCGCACGATGCCGGTCTGCGCCGCCTGCTCGGCGACGGTGCCCCACTGCTGGCACTCGCCGCACCGCCCCACCCACTTCGCCGTCGTCCAGCCGCACTCGGTGCAGACGTACGCGGGGGCGGAGGGTTTCCGGGAGGCCATGGAGCAAGGCTAGCCGGGCCCGCCGACAGTGGAGCGGGGGCCGTCTCCCGCGGTGCGTCGCCGCACCGGCCGGTAGCCTCGGAAGCACACACGAGGGAGCGCGCATGGGGCACGGCAGCACGTACCGCACGGTCGAGGAGCAGCAGGAGCGGGTGCTCGCCGCGGTGCGACCGCGAGAGCCCGAGACCGTGCCGATCGCGGAGGCGGGCGGACGGGTGCTCGCCGAGGACGCGCGCGCCTCGAACCCCGTGCCGGCGTTCGACAACTCCGCCATGGACGGCTTCGCGGTGCGGTTCGCCGACGTCGCCGACGCGACCGAGGATGCGCCGGTCACCCTGCGCGTCACCGCGGACCTCCCCGCGGGCAGCCCCGCCGATCCGCCCGTCGCGCCGGGCTGCGCGGTGCGCATCATGACCGGAGCTGCGCTGCCGACCGAGGCCGACACCGTGGTGCCCTTCGAGGATACGGCCGGCGGGCTCGCCGACTCCCTGCAGACCGCTGTGGTGCGGCGCGCGCCGCAGGCCGAGGGCGCGCACGTGCGGCGGGCGGGCGGCGACGCAGCCGCGGGGGCCGTGGTGCTCGCCGCGGGCACCCTGCTCGGGCCGCGGCAGCTGTCGGCGCTCGCGTCGGTCGGCGTCGCCGAGGTGCCGGTCGCGCCCCGCCCGCGTGTGGTGGTCGTCTCGACCGGATCCGAGCTGGTGCCGCCGGGCGCGCCGCTGGAGCGCGGCCAGATCCCGGAGTCGAATTCGCTGCTGCTGTCGGGGCTCGCCGCCGAGGCCGGCGCGGAGGTAGTGCTGCGCACCGTAGTCCGCGACGAGGGCGACGGCCCGGCCGAGGTCGTCGCGCACGCCACGCGGCTCGGCGCCGATGTCGTGATCTTCTCCGGCGGGGTGAGCGCGGGTGCCTATGAGCCGGTGCGGCAGAGCCTCGCCGGTGCGATGGAGTTCGGGCCCGTGGCGATGCAGCCGGGCAAGCCTCAGGGCTTCGGGGCGACCGCGGAGGGCGTGCTGCTGTTCGGCCTGCCCGGGAACCCGGTCAGCGCCGCCGTGTCGTTCGAGGTGTTCGTGCGCCCGGCGCTGCTGCGGCTGCAGGGGCGCGCCGAGGTGTTCCGGCCGCTGCGGCGCGTGCCGGCCGGCGCTGCCTGGCGCACGCCTCCGGGCCGGCGCCAGTATCTGCCCGCGGCGATCGTGGACGGCGCGGTCGTGCCGGCGACGCGTGGCGGATCCGGTTCGCACCTCAGCGTCGGGCTCGGCGCGGCGACGGCGTTCGCCATGGTTCCCGCCGAGGTCGACGAGGTGCGGGTGGGCGACCTCGTCGACGTGATGGAGCTGAGCTGAGCGTCGTGGCCGGATCCGCGGGCGCGCCGACGTCCGGATCCGCGGGCACGCCGGCCTCTGGGTCCGCGGGTTCGCCGGCACCCGCGACCGCGTCTGTGGCGGCGGTCGTGCTCGTGGGCGGACGGGCCCGCCGGATGGGCGGCGCGTCGAAGCACCTGCTCGCGCTCGGCGGATCCACGCCGTGGGATCGCACGCGGGGCGCGCTCGCCGAGTGCGGGATCGCAACGGTCGTCGCCGTCGGGGATCCCCCGGACCGCGGCGGGGCCGATGCCGGGCCCGGGGAAGCGGCCGCCGTGACCTGGGTGCGCGAGGAGCCGCCGTTCGGAGGTCCGGTCGCGGCGCTCGCCGCAGCCCTGGCGTGCCCCGAGCTCGCCCAGGCGGAGGAGCTCCTGCTCCTCGCTGGAGACCTCGCGCGCCCCGGGGCCGTGATCGCGCGCCTCGCGGAAGCGGAACCCGGCTCGGATCCCGTCGACGCCGTCGTGTTCCGGGCCGAGGGACGGCCGCAATGGCTCGCCGGGCGCTACCGCGTCGCCGCCGTGCGTGCGGCGCTCGCGGCCCTCGGCGAGGTCGACGGCGCCTCGTGCCGGGCGCTTCTCGGCGGGCTTCCGATCCGCTGGATCCCGGACGAGGATGGGACCACGGCCGACATCGACACCCCCGACGACCTGGAACGCGCCCGCGCCGAGGCCGCCGGATCCGCCCCACGATCAGAGGAGTCCTCATGACCGAGAACGATCGCACCCTGCCCCCGGAGGCTCTCGACGACTGGGCGGCCGTCCTGCGCGAACGGTTCGGCCTCGCCGAGGAGGACCTGCCGATCGCCCTGATCCTCGACCTCGCCCGCGACGTCGCGAACGGCGTCGCCCGCCCCGCCGCGCCGTTCAGCGCATTCGTGGCCGGCCTCGTCGCCGGCCGTGCGGGCGGCAGCCCCGGCGACGTGCGCGCCGTCGTCTCCGTGATCTCCGAGCTCGCGCAGGCCCACCGGGCCGAGTAGAGCGACGCCGCGGGGCCTGGATCCGCGATCCGCATGGTCGCGATCCGAAGCTCCTATCACCACGGGCATTATTCACGGCCCTGCAGCGCATCGGCATGCACCGCCGATGCGAGTATGGAGCCATGGCCAGCGCCGGGCCCGTCTGCGGGCCGATCTCCAGCTATTCGCGCGTGCGGATCCTGCATCTCGTGCAGTCGAGGTCCCACCGCACGATCGGCGAGCTGTGCGAGGCCACCGGGCTGCACCCGAACACGGTGCGCGAGCACCTGCAGCGCCTGATCGAGGGCGGCTACGTCGTGCAGGCCACCGAGCACCGCACGACGAGGGGGCGGCCGCGCGTGCTCTACAGCGCCGCCACCGGTGCGCCCGGAGCGACCAGTCCCGTCGCGAAGCAGAAGGCGGGTGACGCGGCGCGGCGCGGCGACCTGCTGCGCCGCATGCTGCGCACCGACCCGTCCGGGCTCGGGCAGAGCGCCACGTACCAGCTCGACGCCCTCGTCGAGCATCTCGAGGAGAGCGGCTTCGAGCCGGTGATCGACGAGGACCGCCTCACGGTGGAGCTGACCCCGTGCCCGCACGCGGCCGCCCGCCCCGAGCACCGGCCGGTGCTGTGCCAGGTGCACCTCGGCCTCATGCAGGGGGTGCTGGCGCAGGCCGGCGGCCCGCTCGCCGCGGGCTGCGTGCGCACGACCGAGCGGCCGGAGGAGTGCACCGTCGAGCTCCTCCGCGTCGAATCGACCACGGCCGGACCGAGCACGGCCGGATCCGGCACGGCAGGATCCGACATGACGACCGGATCCGGCACGAGAGCAGGATCCGCGAACACAGGAGGCGTCGCGCATGGACTGGCTTGATCCCCTCGTCCTCTCCCGATGGCAGTTCGGGCTGACGACCGTCTACCACTACCTGTTCGTGCCGCTCACGATCGGCATGGCGACGGTGACCGCGATCTTCCAGACCGTGTGGGTGCGTACGGGGAAGATCGAGTACCTGCACCTCACCCGGTTCTTCGCGAAGATCTTCCTCATCAACTTCGCCATGGGCGTGGTCACCGGCATCGTGCAGGAGTTCCAGTTCGGCATGAACTGGTCGGACTACTCGCGCTTCGTCGGCGACGTGTTCGGCGCGCCGCTCGCGTTCGAGGGCCTGCTCGCCTTCTTCCTCGAGGCGACGTTCATCGGGCTGTGGATCTTCGGCTGGGACAAGCTGCCCAAGAAGGTGCACCTGGCCACGATCTGGGGCACCGCGATCGGCACGATCCTCTCGGCGTACTTCATCATCGCCGCGAACGCCTTCATGCAGAACCCGGTCGGCTACACCTACAACGCCGCGACGAACCGCGCGGAGCTCACCGACTTCTGGGCGCTGCTGACCAACAAGGTCGCGCTCGCCGCGTTCCCGCACACGATCTTCGGCGCGCTCATGTTCGCCACCGGTGTCGTGATCTCGGTCTCGGCCTGGCACATCTCCCGCGGGCAGCACGTCGACACGCTGCGTCCGGCGCTGAAGTTCGGCCTGTGGGGCATGCTCGTCGCGACGGCCGGCGTCGTCCTCTCCGGCGACCAGCTGGGGCTCGCGATGGTGAGCACGCAGCCGATGAAGATGGCCGCCGCCGAGGCGATGTTCAACTCCAGCTGCGGGGCGGACGCCTCCTTCTCACTGTTCTCCATCGGCACGCCCGACGGCACCGGGGAGATCTGGTCGCTGCGCGTGCCGTATCTGCTCGCGTTCCTGTCGACGCACGAGCTGAACGGCTGCGTCGAGGGCATCAACGACCTCAACGCCCAGTACGCCCACCAGTTCGCCTCGACCGGCCTCACCGAGTTCACCCCCGTGCTGTGGATCACCTACTGGGCGTTCCGCTGGATGATCGGCCTCGGCATGCTGCACGCCTTCATCGCCCTCGTCGGCCTGTGGATCACGCGCAAGAGCGCCAAGAAGCCGCCGGCGCCGTGGATGTGGAAGATCGCCATCTGGTCGTTCCCGCTCGCGCTCGGCGCCAACATCGTCGGCTGGGTGTTCACGGAGATGGGCCGGCAGCCCTGGATCGTGTTCAGCCTCATGACGACCAAGAACGGCGTCTCGCCCGGCGTGAGCGGGGTCGAGGTGCTCATCTCGCTCATCGCCTTCACGCTGATCTACGCCTCCCTCGCCGTCGTCGAGGTCGGGCTCATCATCCGGGCCGCCCAGAAGGGGCCCGACACCACCGAGAAGCACGACGAGGACGCCCCCGTCCCGTCGGTCGTGTACTGAGGACGGAGACGGACATGGATCTCGCCACGCTCTGGTTCTGGATCGTCGCCCTGTTCTTCGTGGGCTACTTCGTGCTCGACGGCTTCGACTTCGGCGTCGGCATGTCGCTGCCGTTCCTCGGCCGTGACGACGTCTCGCGCCGCCAGGCGATCAACACGATCGGCCCGATCTGGGACCTCAACGAGACCTGGGTGATCGTGGCGGGCGCGTGCCTGTTCGCCTCGTTCCCGGAGTGGTACGCCTCCCTGTTCAGCGGCTTCTACCTGCCGCTGCTGCTGATCCTGCTCGCGCTCATCCTGCGCGGCGTCTCGTTCGAGTACCGGCACCAGAAGGACGACCCGCGCTGGCGGAACCGCTTCGACACCATGATCGTGATCGGATCCGCCGCCCCCGCGCTGCTGTGGGGCGTCGCCTTCGGCAACATCGTGCAGGGCGTCGCGCTCGACGAGAAGCACGTGTTCCGCGGATCCCTGCTCGACCTGCTGAACCCCTACGGTCTGCTCGTGGGCGTCACCACGCTGCTGCTGTTCTTCCTGCACGGGCTGTACTTCGTGGCGCTGAAGACCGACGGCATCGTGCACGAGCGCGCCCGCCGGGTGGCCCGGGTGGCGGCTCTGCCGACCGTGCTCGCCGCGGCGGGAACCGTGGTGTGGACGATCGTGATCGCCGCGGGACGGCCCTCGCTGCTGGGCGCGGTGATCGTCCTCGGCGCCGTGGCGGCGGTGTTCCTCATCGCGTCGGTGATCCTGTCGCTGCGGGGACGGGACGGCTGGGCCTTCGCCGCCGGGGTGGTCACGATCCTCGCGGCCGTGCTCATGCTGTTCTCGGCGCTGTTCCCGAACGTGCTGCCGTCGACCATCGACCCGGCGAACTCGCTCACCATCCAGAACGCGTCGAGCACGCCGCTCACGCTGCAGATCATGAGCTGGACGGCGCTCATCGCGATGCCGCTCGTGCTGGCGTACCAGGCATGGACGTACTGGGTGTTCCGCAAGCGCGTGCGCCGGTCGACGATCGAGGCGGCGCCCGCGCACGCATGAAGTCGACCGACCTCGTCCCGGGGACGTTGAGCGAGGACGCGCGCAGCGCGACCGAGACGAAACGCGGTGCCCTCCGATGAAGCCGATCGATCCGCGGCTGCTGCGGTGGGCACCGGCCGCCCGGGCGTACCTCGCGGTGTCGGCCGGCATCGCCCTCGCCCAGACCGCGGTCACCCTCGCGTTCGCCGGGCTGCTCGCGGCGGGGATCACGGCGGTCGCCGATGGGCGCTCCCCGCTCCCGCAGCTGCCGTGGCTCGCGCTCGTGGTGCTCGTGCGCGCCGTGCTGCTGTGGGCCTCCGAGGCGTGGGGCGCCCGGGCCGCCGCACAGACGGGGCGCGAGCTCCGGGCCGCGCTGATCGACGCGATCGCCCGTCGCGGGCCGGAGTGGCTGGGCACCCGCAACCGCGCCGCGCTCGCCGTGACCGCGGGGCACGGACTGGACGCGCTGGATCCGTACTTCGCCCGCTACATCCCGCAGCTCGTGCTCACCGCGATCGCGACGCCGGCGCTCGTCGCCGTGATGTGGTGGCAGGACTGGCCGAGCGGCCTGGCGGCGACCGTCACCCTGCCGCTGATCCCGCTGTTCCTCGTGCTCATCGGGCTCGCGACCCGCGGGGTGCAGCGCCGGCAGCTCGCCGTGCTGCAGACGCTGGCCGCGCGGTTCGCGGACACCATGCAGGGGCTGGCGACCCTGCGCCTGTTCGGCCGGGAGCGGCGCGCCGCCGTCCGCATGCGGGAGACCGCGGAGCAGTACCGCCGTGAGACCATGCGCGTGCTGCGGTACTCGTTCCTGTCCGGCTTCGCCCTGGAGCTGCTGTCGTCGCTCGCCGTCGCGATCATCGCGGTGTCGGTCGGGCTGCGGCTGCTGAACGGGGAGCTGGGGCTCGGCGTCGGGCTGTTCGTGCTGCTCCTCGCGCCCGAGGCGTTCCTGCCGCTGCGCCAGGTGGGCGTGCAGTTCCACGCCGCGGCGGAGGGCGTGGCCGCGACCGAGGACGTCTTCGAGATCCTGGACGCGGATCCGGATCCGGATCCTTCGGTCCCTGAGCCTGTCGCAGGGACTCCGGCGCCCGTCGTCCCGACCGGTGCGGCCGCCCGCGCGCGTGTGACATTCCACTCCGTCGCCGTGCGGCACGGGGAGCGGATCCTCCCTCCGGTGTCGTTCACCGCGGAGCCGGGCACCGTCACGCTGCTCGAGGGACGGAGCGGATCCGGCAAGTCCAGCCTGCTCGCGGCGCTGCGCGGTGCCGCTTCTTACGACGGGACCGTCGAGGTCGAGGGCGTCGCGGATGCGGATCCGGCCGCGTGGCTCTCCTGGGCCGGCCAGCGCCCCGGGCTGATCCGGGGGACGATCGCCGCGAACGTCGCCCTCGGCGACCCTGCGCCCGCCGCCGCCCGGGTGCGCGCCGCCCTCGCCGACGCTGCGGCGGCCGACCTGTATCCGGAGCAGGAGCTCGGTGTGCAGGGGGCGGGGCTGTCCGGCGGGCAGGCGCAGCGCGTCGCCGTGGCCCGCGCGCTGTACCGACTCGCATCCGGGGCACGTGTGCTCGCGCTCGACGAACCGTCCAGCGCCCTCGACGCCGCCACGGAGGAGCGCCTCTGGCAGACGATCCGCCGCGTCGCCGACGACGGAGTGACGGTGCTGCTGGTGTCGCACCGGGCCACCGCCCGTGCGATCGCGGACCAGGTGGTGCGGATCTCTCCGCTGGCCGCAGCCCCCGAAGCCGCATCCACCTCCGCTCAGGTCGCACTTTCTGCTCTTCCGGACGTGCGGGAAGAGCAGAAAGTGCGACCTGAACGCGGGAATGAGCCCGGAAACGACCCCGAGCACGCGGATCCGGATCCGATCCCCGACCTTCCGGCGTCGGCTGGAGGGATCCTGCGGATGGCGATGCCGCGGGCGCGCCGGTTCGCCCCGGCCGTGCTGGCCGGCATCGCGTCGGCCGCGGCGGCGGTGGGCCTGCTGCTCGTGAGCGGCTGGCTCATCGTCACCGCGTCGCTCGTCGACAACCTGGTGCCCTTGTCGGTCGCGATCGTCGGGGTGCGGTTCTTCGCGGTGACCCGCGCGGTCACCCGGTACCTCGAGCGCCTCGCCGGGCACGACGCCGCGCTCGGCCGTCTCGCCGACCTGCGCGCCGCGGTGGTGCGCCGGCTCACGCCGCTCGCCCCGGCGGGGCTCGGATCCACCGACCGCGGCGCGGTGCTCACCGCCCTCGTCGACGACGTGGAGAATCTGCAGAACCTGCCCCTGCGCGTGGTGCAGCCGCTGCTCACCGGCGGCGTGGTCGCGGTCGTGTCGATCGGCGTGCTGGCGCTCATCGCCCCGTCGGCCGCGCTCGCCCTCGCCGTCTGCCTCGTGGTCGCGGTCGCCGGCGCCGTGATGCTCGGCGGCATCGTCGGCGCCCGCGCGGAGCGCACGCTCAGCCGCGATCGGGCGGCCCTCGCCGGCGCCCTCGTCGACGAGCTCACCGCCCTCGACGTGCTGCAGGCGTACGGCGCCGAGCCCGCGGCGCGCCAGCGGATCCGCGCCGCCGACGACGCCCTGCGGCGCACGGTCACCCGCACGGCCGCTGCGCAGGCCCTGTCGTCCGCCGTGATCTCGCTCGCCGCGGGTGCGGCCTCGATCGCGGCGCTCGCCCTCGCGGCCCCGGGGCAGCCGGGCGGCGCCGTCGACGCACCGTGGTTCGCGGTCGCCGTGCTGCTGCCGATGGCCGTGTTCGACGTGTTCTCCGCGGTGCCGCAGGCGGCCTCGGCCTGGCGCGGGGTGCGCGCGAGCGCGGAGCGGATCCACGCGCTGCTGCCGGCCGAGCTCCCCGCCGAGGTGCGCGGCGACGCGGGGGAGGGACGGATCCCCGAGCTCCCCGCCGAGGTGCGCGGCGGCGCGGGCGAGGGACGCATCGACGGCGGGGCAGTGCGGCTGCGCGGGGTGACGGCGTCATGGCCGGGCGCGGCGGCGCCCGCGCTGCAGGGTCTCGACCTCGACGCGGCCCCGGGGGAGCGCATCCTCGTGACCGGGTCCAGCGGCGCCGGCAAGTCCACCCTCGCCGCGGTCCTCGTCGGGTTCCTGCGCTTCGACGGCGATTACCGCATCGGCGCCGGTGACGCCGGCCGCGTGCCGGGGCCGGAGCTGCGCCGCCACGTCGGCCTGTGCGAACAGGATCCGATGCTCTTCGATGAGGACCTGCGGCAGAACCTCCTTTTCGCGCGCGACACCGCGACCGACGCCGAACTCCTCGCGGTGCTCGATCGCGTCGGGCTCGGCGCGTGGGTGCGCGAGCGGGGCGGGCTCGACGCGCGGGTGGGGGAGCGCGGCGCCCTGGTCTCCGGCGGGCAGGCTCAGCGCATCGCGCTCGCCCGGGCCCTTCTGCGCGGGTTCGAGGTGCTCGTGCTCGACGAACCCACCGCGGGGGTGGATCCGGACGCCTCCGATGCGCTCCTGCGCGACCTGCTCGGCGCAGCCGGATCCCAGACGGTCATCCTCATCTCGCACGTGGCGCCGCCCGCGGGGACCATCGACCGGACCGTCCGGCTCGACGACGGCCGGATCCTGTCCGTCCGCAACTCCTGAGGCCGGCCCCGGCCACGGATCGCCGCGCGCGTCGCCGCTCTGGCCGCCGGTCCTGGCCGGTGCGTAGGCTGAGGCGCGTGGACGAGGGGGATCGCATGACGGATCAGACACGGGTGGAGTCGACGACGGCGAGCGGACGCAGATTCTCGGTTCCGCGGATCGTGATCGGCGCGCTGACGGTGGCCCTGCTCGTCGCCGGAGAGCTCCTCCCGTTCGTGGTGTCTCCGCTGGGGGAGGGGCGGCACCTCGCTGTATCCGCGTTCACCGCGGCGACCCTGCTCGGCCAGGACGAGGAGGAGCAGCTGATCCGCATCGGCTTCATCGGTCTGCTGATCGTCGTCGCCCTGCTGATCATCGTGGTGTTCCTGGTCATGTTCGCGGAGCGGGTGAGCGTGCTCCTGCGCGTGCTCGCGATCGTGCTGGGTATCCTCGGCGGGATCGGGGCGTGCGTGGTCTTGGGGTTGACCGGGATGGCGATGAACAACGTCTCGGCGACCCCGTGGGCGGGCGGGCCGGTGCTGCTGGTCGCCACGGTCATGGCGACCGTGCTCGTCGCGGTCTCCGGGGTGGGCGGCCGCGCGACGACGCCTGCGACGGGCTGAAGCGCTCTACGCTTTCAGCATGACGAACCCCCGCGGAGCGCTGCTCGTCGGCAGCGTGAACTACGACGACGCCGAGACCACGATGCGCACCGCGGCGGAGCTCCTCGGACCGCGGCTCAAGCGCATCCCCGACGGCGAGGTCGGGATCCGGTTCCACTGGATCATGTTCCAGCCGGATGTGCTCGGCCAGGCCGAAGGGATCGAGCGGGTCGGCGCGGAGCGGATCCCGTTCGGCGCAGGCCTCGACGCCCGGCCGCTGCGGATCGCCGACGGCGTGGACGCGGCGACGATCGCGCTGCCCCCGCTCGGCTACGCCGCCGCAGCGCGCGAGTCGTACGAGATCTTCCGGCGGCTCCGCGACGAGGGCGCGATCGCTGAGGGCGTGCGCTTCCAGGTGTCGCTGCCCACGCCGCTCGCCGTGATCGCGTCGTTCTTCTCCGGCGACGACCGCGCGGCGATCGAGCCCGTGTACACGGCCGCGATGCTGCGCGAGCTCGACGAGATCCTCGCTGCGATCCCGCACGCCGACCTCGCGATCCAATGGGACGTGGCGAGCGAGATCGGCATCATCGAGCGCGCCGCCGGCTACGGGAAGGTCATGGAGGCGTGGTGGCCGGGCGACCCGTTCGGCGGTCTCGTCTCCCGGCTCGCGGCGCTGATCGACGCGGTGCCCGCCGACGTCGAGGCCGGTGTGCACCTCTGCTACGGCGACGCCGCCGAGCGGCACTTCATCGAGCCGGCCGATGCGGGAACGCTCGTGCGCTACGCGAACGCAGTGGTGGCGGCGGTGCATCGCCCGCTCACCTGGCTGCACCTGCCCGTGCCGATCGAACGCGACGACGATGCGTACTTCGCCCCGCTCGACGGGCTCGCCCTGGGGGAGGGCACCGAGCTGTATCTCGGTCTCGTGCACCGCGAGGACGGCCCAGAGGGCGCCGCGCGCCGCATCGCGGCCGCCTCGGCGCATGTCGCGGAGTTCGGTGTCGCGACGGAGTGCGGCATCGGCCGCGCGCCCGCCGGATCCACGGAGGGTATCCTCCGCACGCACGCCGAGGTCGCCGCGGTCTGGTGATGGGGCAAGGAACGAAGGGATGAGGGACATGAACGAGGATCCGATCGGCCGGCCGCTCTCTGCGGAGGTCGAGGGCCTGCGGCTCCAGGAGTGCTGGGCTGCGCTCGCCTCTCAGACCGTGGGGCGTCTCGCGGTGCTGGGCAAGGACGGAGCGCCCGACATCTTCCCGATCAACTACCTGGTGCACGACGAGCGGATCTATCTGCGCTCGGCTCCCGGGGCGAAGCTCGTCGACATCGTGCGCGATGCCCGGGTGGCCTTCGAGGTCGATGCGATCGCGGATGGCATCGCCTGGAGCGTCGTCATCCGCGGCATGGCCGCACGGCTCGACACCGACGACGAGATCGTCGCCTCGGGCGTGCACGATCTGGTCAGCGCCAACCCCACGGCGAAGTACAACTACGTCCGGATCGACCCGCGGGAGATCATGGGGCGGCGCTTCCGCGTGCGGGCCGACTGATTGATTCACGACGCGCCCGGCCGGATCTGCTCGATTCGCGATCGATCCCGGCGTCGCGTAAGCTTGTCCGCGGTGACGTGTCCGAGCGGCCGAAGGTGCAACTCTCGAAAAGTTGTGTAGGGTAACCCCCTACCGTGGGTTCAAATCCCACCGTCACCGCCACCGTGCGAGGCCCCGACATCCCAGTGTTTTCAAGGGATGACGGGGCCTCTGCTGTTGGGTTGAGGCAGCTCGTGGGACAGAATTGGGACACTTTCCCGACGAATTGTTGTCTGGAACATGCTCTCGGACGCGCTGCGGCGTGCTGCCTCGAGAGATAGGGCGACCGTGTCCAGATCGTCCTCGAAGAGGTCTGCGTAGGTGTCGAGCGTCATAGCCGCGGATGCGTGGCCGAGCATGCGCTGTACGGCTTTGACGTTAGCTCCCGAGCTGATCGCAAGACTCGCTGTCGTGTGCCTGAGGTCGTGCGGTGTAACACGTAGAAAGCGTGCGTCCTTTCGCTGGCATCGCCGTACCGCGGCAGCGAACCAGCCATCCTGCGAGTTCGGCAGGATCAGGGTCAAGTCCTTGGACGTGGTGTATCTGATTCGTGATCCTTCGATGCTTGTGTGTCAGGCGGTGAGGGCGCGGAGGTCGGGTTCGATCACCTCGTCGGTGGGTTCGCCGACGCGTCGTGCGGCGGCGAGGGCGTCGAGTCCGAGGTAGCGGCGTTGCTCGGCCCATTCGTCGTGTTGCTCGGCGAGGACGGCACCGACGAGGCGGATTATCGCGTCGCGGTTGGGGAAGATCCCGACGACGTCGGTGCGTCGGCGGATCTCTCGGTTGAGGCGCTCGTTCGGATTGTTGGACCAGATTTGACGCCAGATGCTCTTGGGGAACGCGGTGAACGCGAGGATCTCCTCGCGTGCGGCGTCGAGGTGCTCGAAGCTGCGCGGGAGCTTGTGTTCGAGGGCGTCGAGGACACGGCCGAACTGGGCGTGCACCGCGTCAGCGTCGGGCTGGTCGAACACCGTCCCGAGCAGCGTCTTCACCCATGGCCAGGAGCTCTTCGGGGTCACGCTCATCAGGTTCGCGGCATAGTGGGTGCGGCATCTCTGCCAGGAGCCGCCGACGGTCGCGCCGATTGCGGCGACCAACCCCGCGTGCGCGTCGCTGGTGACGAGCTTGACGCCGGTCAGGCCGCGTGCGACGAGGTCTCGCCAGAACGTGAGCCAGCCGGCTCCGTCCTCGGTGCTGTTGACCTGCAGGCCCAGGATCTCGCGGTATCCGTCCGCGTTCACGCCCGTGGCGACCAGCACCGCGACCTTGACGACCCGGCCGCCTTCGCGGACCTTCATCGTGAGCGCGTCGGCGGCGACGAACGAGTACGGGACGGCGTCCAGGGGACGAGTGCGGAACGCGGTGACTTGCTCGTCGAGATCCTTCGCCATCTCGGAGACCTGCGACTTGCTGAGCCCGGTGATCCCGAGCGTCTTGACCAGGTCGTCCATCCGCCGGGTGGACACGCCCAGCAGGTAACTGGTCGCGACGACGGTGGTCAGTGCGGCCTCCGCGCGGCGGCGCCGTTCCAGCAGCCATTCCGGGAAGTACGTCCCCTGCCGCAGCTTGGGGATCTTCAGGTCGAGCGTGCCGGCGCGGGTGTCGAAGTCGCGGTGCCGGTAGCCGTTGCGCCGGTTGATTCGGTCGTCGCTGATCGTGCCATAGGAGGCGCCGCAGACCTGGTCCGCGTCGGCGGAGAGCAACTGGTTGATGAACGTGCCGAGCATCTCCCGCAGCAAGTCCGGGGAGGCTTGCGCGAGATGGTCTTAGAGGAAACGGGCAGGGTCGATATCGTGGGGTGCGACGGTCATCGTCGTGGTTCCTTTCGAGATGGATGTGAAGAGTTCTCTCGAAGGATCACACGGTGACCGTCGCTTCTTTCAGAGCGACGCGGTCACCGCGATCCGTACACCACCCTGCCGGACGCAACCGCACAGACCGCCTGCGCGCGTTCGCGCTGGACGAATACGTGGGTCTTGCCGCCGGACACGCGGAGAGCTACCGCAGCGTGCTCGAGCGGGGGTTCGTCGAGCCCCTCGGGGTTCCGGCGGAGCGGCTGCACCTCCCGTCCGGGGAGGTGGACGACCCCGCCGCGGCGGCCGACGCATACGAGCGGGAGATCCTCCTCGCGGGAGGCATCGACCTGCAGCTCCTCGGCATCGGGCGCAACGGTCACATCGGCTTCAACGAGCCGGGAAGCGACTTCCGGTCGCTGACCCGCGTGGTGGAGCTCACCGCATCCACCCGGACCGCGAACGCGCGGTTCTTCGCGGACGCCGCCGAGGTCCCGGTCCTGTCGATCAGCCAGGGTCTCGCCACCATCATGCGCGCCCGCTCGATCGCGCTCGTCGCGACCGGCGCCGACAAGGCGGAGGCCGTGCGGGCGGCACTGACCGGACCCGTGGACACCGGGATGCCGGCATCCATCCTGCAGCGCCACCGCCGCCTCCGGGTCTACCTGGACGACGCGGCCGCCGCAGGGCTGGATCTGCCGTTCCTCGGCACGTTCGCCGTCGTCCAGGACTGGCGGGATGCAGAAGCGGAGGCGACCCGATGACCTTCACGGTCGCGGTGCTCGGCACGGGCGCCTTCGCGCGCGAGCACCTGCTCGCCCTGCGCCGCATCCCCGAGGTGCGCGTGAGCCATATCGCGGGGTCCGATCTCGGCCGCGCGAGCGACCTCGCCGCGCTCGTTCCCGGGGCCGTGGCGACGACGGACCTCGGCCGCGGTCGTCACCGACCCCGACGTCGACGGCGTCGACATCTGCAATGCGACGCCCGACCACGCCCCGTGGACGATCGCGGCCGGAAACGCCGGCGGGCAGACCGTCCGGTTCCAGCCGGTGGTCGCCGAGCTCCAGGCGCAGGCCGCGGCCGGCGCCGTCGGGGACCCCGGACTCCTCCACCTCACCTGGTACACCGGTCACGTGTGGCCGGGCGGCTGGCGCGGCTGGCAGCAGGACATCGCGAAATCCGGGGGGCACCCGGTGCACAACGGCACGCACGCGCTCGACCTCGCCGTGTGGCTGATGGGCTCCCAGCCCGTCGAGGTGTTCGCCCGGGACTTCCCGACCTTCGCCGCCGAGATGCCGATGCCCGACAGCTTCCAGCTGCTCGTCCGGTTCGCAAGCGGGGCTCTCGCGACAATCGAGCTCTGCTACGCGCTGACCCAGCCGGGGCGGTTCCTGCGCCGCGTGCTGCTGGCGGGCAGCGCGGGGACAGTTCTGCACGACACCGACGCGGAACCCGGGCTCGCCTCGCCGCGTCATGCCGCACCGCCGTCGTCGCTCGATGACGCGCTCCTGCGCCAGCTGGAGCACTGGGTGCGTGCCGCTCAGGGAAGGGAGCCGATGATCGTCACGACAATCCAGGCACGTCAGGCGCTGGCTGCTGCGGTCGCAGCCCAAGAGTCGCTGCGCACCGGATTGCCCGTCCGTGTCGCAGAGGCGGCACGATGAGCGGCCGGCTGCGGGTCGCGTTCGCGAGCGGCGTGCGACACGCCGGCTCGTACCTCGACGAATTGGCCCGCGATCCACGCGTCGAGATCGTCGGCGTGGCGGAAGAGGCGGATGCCGACGCGTGGATGCGTGCAGACAGCCGGCGCGCGGCGGAGGCGGCACAGGTTCCGTGGCTCGACGACATCCGCGCCGCATCCGACCCCGACCGCGTCGACGTCACGGTCATCTGCAGCGAACCCACCCGCCACGCACGCCTCGCCGCCGACGCGATGTCGGCCGGAGTTCACGTCATGGTCGACAAACCGGTCGCCACGACCCTCGCCGACGTCGACGCGCTGATCGCGCTCGAGCGCACGACGGCGGGCACCGTTTCGGTCGTCAATCGCACGCACGCCGCGGCACTGCGGCGCACACGCGGGTGGATCGACGCGGGTCACCTCGGGTTCCCTCGGCACGTGGATGCGGAGTTCCTCGCGAGCGGCGCGTTCTTCGCGTCGTCGGTCGAACGGCCGGAGCTCGTGGTCGACCCGGCGCTCAGCGGCGGAGGAGAGATGCTGAACTTCCTCGGCTACTGCGCCGATGCGGTCCTCTATCTGACCGGCCTTGCGGTGGAGAGCGTCTACGCCATGACCGGGTCGCTGTTCGCGGCAGGCCACGCCGCGCACGCCGTCGAAGACACCGCCGTGGTGTCGCTCGACCTCCAAAACGGTGTGACCGCGACGATCACCGTCGGGCGCATCCCGTTCGCCCCCGGCTTCGGCCCCACGAGCAGCTCGCTACGCGTCCTCGGATCGCACGGCCACGCGACCGCGGACGACGACCAGCCTGCCGTGCTGCACTTCGGAGCGGGCGGTGTGGGCGCGCACGCGGTCGGCGGAGGCGGGGGAGTGGCACCGTTGCGCGCCTGCCTCACGCATGTGGTGGACAGCCTGCTGGCAGGTCGGGCGCCGGACTACGGGTTGCGCGAAGCGCGCGCATCCCTCGCCATCATCGACGCCGCCTACCGATCCGTCGCGGCCAGGACTCCCACAGAGACGCTATAGCACGTCTACGTGGCGGCCCACACACCGCCGACACCGGAACTTGGACGTCAGCGTCGGCACGATCGAAGTCGCAACGATCGAGGCCGGAGCGTCGTGACGCAGCCTGTTCGCCGAACCCGATCGATGCGTCCCTGGACGCATCGAGGCCACCGGGAAAGCATTCCCTCAAGCTTCCAGCGCCGCCGCCGGGGGTTGATGCCCCATCGGCGACGCCGCGTGCGCCGGCGTCACCGTATCGCGCGGTGTCCTGGCGCGCCCTCGCGCCGCAGATCTTCGATCCGCCCGTAGAGTTCCGGGCTGATCGGGACCGGCACCCCGCTCTGGATCTGATAGGTGATCAGCGGCAGTGCCAACGTGGGATCGTTCGTCCCGTCTGGATAGCTGAGAGGGGTCTGGTCGCCGTTACCGAAAAAGTAGGTGCCGTTGAGACCGCGGTATAGCCCTTCACGAAGCGCTCGGACCGTGCCCTCCGGGTCAAGGCTGCCGTTCTGCATCCACCCCCACGCGAGCAGACGTGCCTGGTCGTATGCGGCGCTCGCCTGCGAGAGCCCCGGAGGTGCCGCGAACCTGCGCTGGTAGTTGCGTCGGAACGCGGTAGCCGCATCCGACCGGGAGAGCGTTGTGGTCGAACTCCAGAGCACTCCTTCGGCGAGAGGGCCGAGCTTCTGGCTGAATGTCGGATGGGACGCGGTGTACGCGTAATACGTCAGGCCAGCGAACCCCGCCTCCGCGAGTTCGCGCTGCATCTCGATCGCCTCCGCCGGAACGAAGTGGGTGACCATGACGATATCGACGCGGTCGTCGAGCGCCTTCCGGACCGTATCGCTCCAGTCGACCCCGGTCGCGGACACCGTCTGCCGGAAGCGGATCGTCCAGCCGATGTCCGCTAACGATGTCGCGAACTCCGGTGAGGCGATCCGCGCACTGGGAACGTCCATTTCGACGACAGCCACCCGCCTGCCCTCCGGCGCCAAGCCGGACTGGTCGAGTTCGGTCAGGAGCCTGCAGAACGCCTTCGCGTAATAGATTTCAGACGGGCAGGTCTGATAGACCATCCCATACCTCGCCGGGTTGTCACGGACGAGCGCTGCGTGCGTCTCGAAAGTATCGAGGTGCAGCAGCGGGCGACCGTACGCCGCAGCCATGTCGAAGAGGAACGGATGCTCGGCGCTGATGTGGCTGCCCGTGATCGCGTCCACCCCCGACGTCGTGAGCTGATCCATCGCCTGACGCACAGATGCCGGATCGGCGACGTCGGCTGCAGCGACGACGTGCTCGACGCGACGCCCCAGGACACCCCCGCCGGCGTTGATCTCCTCGATCGCCAACGCCGTGCCACGCATGTGCTCCAGCGCGTCCTCGCTCGAGTATCCCGAGAGAGCCGCGAGAGTGCCGAGGAAGACCGGTCGTCTCGGCAGCCGTCGGGGAATCGCCTCCATAGTGAAGGTGCGCACGCCGGTTTTGAGGGCGTGCGCCATCCGCTCGAGTGTGATCGCGGCGACGGCGTTCAGACCTTCCGATCCGCCAGGGATCGGTAGTGCGATCAGCTGCGCATCGACGGCGAGCGCGGCGAGACTCGCCCTCGAGTGCTGGTCGAACTTCTTCATGACACGATCGACCTGGGTCGTGACAGTCCGCGGGCTCGTTCCCAGACGCTCAGCGATATCCGCGTTGCGGAGGCCGGCAGCGAGGAGGGTGAGGATCTCCACCTCCCGCTTCGTTATGCCGTCGGGTAGCGTGAGCGGTCCGACGGTCACGGAGGCATGTTCGGCATCCCTGGTGCGGGTCGTGCTGCGCTCGATGCGGACCGAGAGCCAGGTGTCGCTGCGGTAGAGGAACTCGATCTCCTGGCGATTCAGGAGGAGAAAGGCGCGTGCGTAGCCGGCGAGCTCCTCTTGCGGGGGCGCACCCCGCAGCACCCGCACCCGACCGTGTTGGTCGACCAGGAACTCGCCGTGCGTCAGCACGAAGTCGGTCCAGTTCTCGCCCACCCGCTCATTATTGTCGCTCCGCCCCCGCGCGGTCTCAGCGCGGTTCCGGCACCAGGGAAACGGCCTCTGCGGCCGCGTGGACCGCTTCCCGCTGCCACTCCTCCAGCCCCCGTTGCGGATAGGAGGCGAAGAACGCGAGGTATGGGTCTGCGACACCGGAATCCACGCCGGTCAGCTCCTCCAGCACCGCCATGCCACAGAAGGGCACGTAGTGCGCCGAATAGCCACCCTCGTGGGCGAACACGACCCGGCCGCCGCAGAGTCGCTCAGCTGCGTCGATCACCAGTCGAGACATCCGACGGAATCCGTCACTTGTCACGACCATCCGACCGAGCGGGTCGGTGGCCGCGGCGTCCATCCCGCTGCCCACGATGATCAACTCGGGGCGGAAACGGTCGAGCGCAGGCAGCACGACCTCCTCGATGGCGTGCACATACCCACCATCTCCGGTGCCGGCCGGAAGCGGGACGTTCAGAGCCGCGCCCCGCGCGCCCGGACCGCCAGACTCGTCGCGTCGACCGCTGTCAAGTGGGTAGAGGCCGTCCTGGTGCAACGAAATCGTGAGGACGTCCGGGTCGTCCCAGAACACGCTTTGCGTTCCGTTGCCATGGTGCACATCCCAGTCGACGACGGCGATCCTCTTCAGACCGAATTCGGCGCGGGCGATGTGGGCGCCGATCGAGGTGTTCGCCAGGATGCAGAAGCCACGCCCGCGATCGGGTTCAGCGTGGTGGCCGGCGGGGCGCACGAGCGCGTACGCGTTGTGGACCTCGCCGGACAGCACCGCGCGGACCGCGTTGCCGACCGCTCCGGCGGCGAGGCGCGCAATGCTGAGGCCATGCGGCCCGAACTCCGCGTTCTCTCCGGCGTCGCCGCCTGTGCGGTCGAGGTCGTTCAGCCGTTCGAGATACTCGGGCGTGTGAACGCGCAGGATCTCGACGTCACTGACCGCCGTGACTGGGATGCGCGCGAGCTCGGCGGAGAACCCGCTCACCTCGACGAGCGCCGCGAATCGTCCCTTGGTCTCTGGGCTGTCGAAGGCGTGATAGGGCTGCACGAACCCGCCCGGCGGGAAGAAGCCGGAACCATTCCCTGTGTTGTGCCAATTGAAGGCTTCGTGCCATGCCCACCCTGTGATCTTCATCTTCTCTGGCTCTCTCTCATGGTTGTCAGTTGCGCGGCCGACATCATGCCGCCGGGCGCCGCGATGAAATGGTGTCCAGCTGCTCTTCCGACGCCGCGCTTTGGCTGCGGGCGAGCGCGGCGCGACCCCGAGCCTCCCACGACTTCGCGACGATCTGCTGGATCGACTTGTCGAGCGCGACCGCGATGACCAGGGTGAGACCGACGATCACCGTTTGGAGGAACGGAGAGGCCTGCAGGAAGACGAGGCCGTTGCGGAGGACTCCGAAGAACAGGAGACCGGCGACGACACCGCTGACACGACCCGATCCGCCGGCGAAGGCGACGCCACCCAGGAGCACGACGGTCAGTGCGCTCATCTCCATGTTCAGACCCGTGGCCGGGCTGACCGACTGCACTTTGGCCGCGAGCATGATTCCCGCGATCGCCGCACAGGCGCCAGTGACCACATAGAGGCTGAAACGCACCCGGACGACCCGCAAGCCCATCAGGTACGCGGCGCGCTCGCTTCCACCGATGGCGTAGATTGCGCGGCCGACCCGATTTCTGCTCAGCATGTACCACGTGATGGCGATCGCCACGACGAAGAGGACGAGTCGGAGAGGGACCGGACCGATGGTGAGCGCGCCGAGCTGGCCGAACCCAGGAGGAAGCTCGCTCATCGTGATCGTCCTCCCGCCGGTCAGCAGCATCGCACCGCCGCCCCACACGCTCAGGAACCCCAGCGTCACGACGATCGGGTTGAGTCCGAGAACGGCGACGAGGAATCCGTTGATCGTGCCGGCGGCGACACCTGAAGCGACGCCGGCGACCAGCCCAAGGAGCACAGACTGCGTCGACGCCATCACGAGCCCCGCAACGACCGCAGAGATCGAGGCGATGGAGCCGATCGAGAGATCAACGACGCCAGCGATGAGAAGCAGTGCCAGGGGCAACGCGACGATGCCGAGCTCGGAGATCTGAAGCACGACGTTGACGGCGTTGCCCGGCGTCAAGAACCGCGGATTCATGAAGGTGAAAAACGCGATCAGCAGAAGCAGAGCGAGAAAGATGCCGTTCTTCGCGACCAGCGACTTCACGTCGGACAAGGTTGTCTTCATCGGTCGACTCCTTTGTGCGTCGTTTCGGAAAGTGAGAGCAGGGCCGCGACAAGAGCACCGCCGAAATCGGTTCCGTCAGCACGTTCCACGAGAACGGCACGGTCCTCGTAGAGGACGTAAGCGCGGTCGCAGAGCAGCGCGACCTCGTCAGATTCGGCCGACGCGATCAGGACGACGGCTCCGTCTGCGGCCGCCTCGCGCACCGCTTTCGCGATGTCAACGCGTGCGCCAACATCCACACCCTGAGTGGGCTGTGCCATCAGAAGCAGTCGTGGACGTTGCACGTGCATCCAACGTGCAACCAGGTGTTTCTGACGGTTCCCGCCGCTGAACTCGTCGATCGGGGCTCCCCCTTCTGGGCCAGCCACGTTCAGCTCTCGCCGGGCTCGCCCGTATGCCTCTCGGCCGGTGCGGGGTCCGATCCAGCTCCCGCGTCCTCGGGTGCGCCCGTACCACGGCAGGAAGACCGTGTCGATCGCGGACGCTCCCGAGATCAAGCCGTCACGTTCCCGATCGGCCGGGACTAGATGTACACCCTGGCGCACCGCGGTGGCGGGCGAGTCAATGCTGATGTGCGATTCGCCAAGGCTGAAGGTGCGCGCTCCGTTGATTCCGAACAACCCCTCGAGCAGCCCGAACTGGCTGCCTGCAGCCATCCCGAAAAGGCCAAGCACCTCGCCGGCGTAGGCTTCGATCTCCGAAAACGCGCCCTCGAGCCGAAGACCGCCGCCAGTGGCTACCGCACGCTTTTCGAGCGTGTCAAAGGTGGCGCCTGGCGCGAGTGCGCGAGAAAGAGAAGGTCCATCGAAGTCCCCCGCAGATCCGTCGACTTCGAGTCGACCCGCCCGCAGGATGAGGATGCGGTCGCACACATCGAGGATGTCCGGGAGCCGGTGGGACACATACACGATCGTCACACCGTCTGCTGCAAGGCTCCGGATCAATGAATGCAGAGCGATAGTCTCCGTTCGACCGAGGGCCGCGGTCGGCTCATCGAGCATGAGGATCTTCAGCTCGCCGCGGACAAGCCCGCGCGCAAGATCGACGAGTTGACGCTCGCCGAGCCCGAGTGACCCGACTTCTCTGGACAGATCGACATCGGAACCAACGCGAGCGAGCGCTGCGCGCGCCTGAGCAGTCCAGTCCCCGCGCGGGACCAGCCGCTCCTGCCCGAGGAACAAGTTGTCGATCACGCTCAGGTTCGGCGCCAGCGCGGGCTCCTGGTGGATGACGGTGACGCCGAACTTCGCCATCTCGGCGGGGTTCGTGTGTTCAGGCGCCCGCACTCCGTCGATGATCACCCCGCCGCTGGTCGCCGGGAGAACGCCGGATACGACGTTGAACAGGGTGGACTTCCCGGCGCCGTTGTGGCCGAGTAGACCCACGATCTCGCCGGCTCTCAGGGTCGCGCTCACCGATTCCAAGGCGCGTGTCGGTCCGAATTCCACTTGGACGGCGTCGAACACAAGACGCGCGGGCGGGGTACCTACTCGCGCCGGCGTCGCCGCTGCGTCACTTGGTGTAGAACGAGTCGACATTGTCAGCGGTGATCGGAGTGGACTTCATGGTGATGTCCGTGAGCTTCTTGTGCTCGGCGGCCGCAACGATGAGCTTGACGTTGTTCGCGGCGAGCTCCTTGGCGGGCAGGATGTAGGCAAGCCGCCAGATGCTCTCCTTCTTCTTGATGATGTCAAGAGCCTCGTTGGTGGCGTCGAGGGCACCGAGGAGGACGTCGGGGTCGTCGGCCTTGACGCCGTGCTGGATCAGGCTCCGATAGGCCCCGATCATCTGGTCGGAGCTCACCGACAGCCACACCTTCGTCGTCGGGTCTGCCGCCAGTTGAGTCGTCGCAAGGTCGGAGCCGTTCTGGACAGTCAGGGCGGGCATGTCGCTGATCTTCACCTTGGCGCCCGCCTTTGCCAGCCCGTCCTTGATGCCGTTCGACCGCTCGCGTCCGAGATCGTTGTCGTAGTAGCTGAACAGACCCACTGGCACGGTGGTCGACCCATACTTCTTGACGATCCATTCCCCCGCGGCTTTGCCGAGCGTGAAGCCGTCCGAGTAGTTGTCGATCAGCATGGTCGCCTTCACGCCCTTCCATTTGGTGGCGTAGGCAACGACGGGGATGCCAGCCGCGGTCGCGTCGGCCGTGACGGCATCCATCGAGTCGGACTGAACCGGGTAGCCCATGATGGCCTTCACATCACCGCGCTGGATCCACGACTCCCAGCTGTTCACCTGATTCTGGACGTTCCATTGCGGGTCATCACTGAGCAGCTCATAACCCTGGCTTGCGAGGTCGGCCTTCATGTATTTGAGCTCGTCCACCCAGATCTGGATATCCATACCGGCGAAGCTCATGGCGACGATGCCCTTGTCGGCCACCTTCGCGTTGGAACCTGCGGCCGCGCCCGCGGCGCAGCCACTGAGCAGGGCGGACGCCGCGAGCGCCGCCACAAGCGCCCCTGCAATGGTGCGTTTCTTCATCTTGTGCCTCCAGAGATCAATTGCGGGCCGTGCGGCCCGCCACGACCACGCCCTCGTGGCTGTGCTGACCTACTCCAGCGCACTTGGGCCAAGGGCACATGCGATGAATTACGTATTACTGTTTGTGCGAGCTTCGTATGAAGAAGTTCGTACGATAGGGACTGCTGCACGAATAGGTGACATCTGATCTGGCTTGCCCGAGGGGTTGGCCTGGAAGGATGTTGCTGTGCCGAAGCCCTACCCCACTGAGTTCCGTGACGATGTCGTGCGCGTCGCGCGAAATCGTGAGCCCGGTGTGACGATCGAGCAGATCGCGAAAGACTTCGGTGTTCACCCCATGACGTTGCAGAAGTGGATGCGTCGCGCCGACATCGACGAGGGAGCCAAGCCCGGCCAGTCCCGAACCGAGGCGGCCGAGATCCGCGAATTGCGGAAGCGAAACCGGCTCCTCGAACAGGAGAACGAGGTCCTGCGGCGTGCGGCGGCGTATCTGTCGCAGGCGAACCTGCCGGGAAAAGGTTCTACCCGCTCGTGACGGAGCTCGCCGCCGCAGGGATTCCTGTGACGGTGACGTGCCGGGTATTGAAGCTCTCCCGCCAGCCCTACTACCGCTGGCTGGCGAACCCCATCACCGATAGTGAGGTGGTGGAGGCGTATCGCGCGAACGCGCTATTCGACGCGCACCAGGACGACCCCGAGTTCGGGCACCGCCTCCTCGCCGACGAGGCCCGCGACAACGGAGAGGCGATGTCGGATCGGACGGCGTGGCGGATCGCGTCGAGTAACGGCTGGTTCAGCGCGTTCGGCAAGCCCAAGCGCGGCAAGGGCCGCCGACCCGGCCCTCCCGTCCACGACGACCTGTGCGCGGTCGTCGACGAGGACGGGCGTGTGCGGCACGTGTTCACAGCGGAGGCGCCGAACGAACTGTGGCTGACCGACATCACGGAACACCGGACCGCGGAGGGCAAGCTCTACCTCTGCGCCATCAAGGACGTCTACTCGGGACGGATCGTCGGGTACTCGATCGACTCCCGGATGAAGTCCCGTCTGGCCGTCCAAGCCCTCGAGAACGCTGTTGCGATGCGCGGCGACGTCGCCGGATGCATCGTGCATTCCGACAGGGGATCTCAGTTCCGAAGCCGGAAGATGCTCCGCGCCCTCAGCCGGCATCGCATGGTCGGGAGCATGGGCAGAGTAGGGTCCAGCGGAGACAACGCAGCTATGGAATCGTTCTTCGCGCTGCTGCAGAAGAACGTCCTCAACCGCCGAACCTGGACCACCCGCGAGCAACTCCGCATCGCGATGGTGACCTGGATCGAACGGACCTACCACCGTCGCCGACGCCAGGCACGCCTGGGCCGTTTGACGCCCATCGAGTTCGAGACCATCATGAACACGACCGTCGCACTGGCGGCGTGACTATAACCTGTCACCTATCCGTGCAGCAGTCCCATACGTAATTGATCGCATGCCACGTCGTCCGCATGGGGGAAGAATCGAGCCCTCGGCACACAGGGAGAGACCTCGCGCCGATCGGATGCAACGGGAGAACGATGCACACCATCTCATGGCCGGAGGGACGCCGCTTCGCTGCGACGGTCAGTTTCGACTTCGACGCCGAGGAGGTGTGGATCGGCGAGAACCCTGCCAACGCTCATCGACCAGGCGTCTTGTCGCAGGGCGCGTACGGCCCCCGTGTTGGAGTCCCGCTCATCCTCGACCTGCTTGACCGGCACGGGGTCACCGCGACCTTCTTCGTGTGCGGTCGGGACGCGGAGCGCCATGACGCGTCCGTACGCTCGATCATCGCCGCAGGACATGAGGTTGCCCACCACGGTCATACCCACACGAATCCCACAGAGCTCAGCCATGAGGAGCAGACGGCCGAGATCGTCGATGGCCTTCGTGTCCTTCGGGGTCTGGGAGCGAAGGTCGTCGGCTACCGTTCACCGTCCTGGGAGCTGACCGATCACACGCGGGAGCTGCTCGCATCGAACGACTTCATGTACTCGTCGAACAGGCTGGACGCTCTCGTGCCGTACGTCGACGACGACGGGCTCATCGAGGTCCCGGTGTCGTGGATCCTCGACGATGCGCCGCACTTCTGGTTCGCAAACGACACGTGGGACAAGACGATCCGGTCTACGCGCGAAGTGCTTGACGTGTGGCTTCCCGAGATCGACGGCGTCGCGCGACTCGGCGGGCATGTCATGCTCACGATGCATCCCATGCTCATCGGCCGCCCGTCGCGACTCGACATGCTCGATCAGGTGCTCGAACACTTGACGCAGCGGGGCGCGTGGTTCTGCACGGCCGCCGAGGCGGCGGCCGCCGTGGCGGCCCCGGTGGCGGCGTGATGGCCCGGGTTGCGATCGTCACTGGCGCAGCGAGGGGCCTCGGCGCCGGGATCGCACATGCACTCCTTGCCGCCCGATACAACGTTACGGTAGTTGACGCGCTGCCCGCCGTGCACGACGTCTTCGCGGAGGCCGTGTCCGACGGTAGGGTCCTGGCTCAGTGCGTCGATCTGTCGGTTCCGGGAACCGAACGGCGGCTCTTGGAGGAGACGCTCAATGCCTTCGGGCGCTGTGACGCCGTGGTCAACAACGCGGGGATCGGTGGTCCTCACCTGAAGGTCGCGGACCTCGACGACGCGTCGGTCCACGACGTGCTCGCGATCAACCTGCTCGCCGCACTGCGGCTATGCCGCGCAGCCCTGCCGGCGCTCCGCCAGTCGGGCAGCGGCCGGGTGGTGAACATTGGCTCGGTCTTCGCTGAACGGCCCTCCGTCGCCGATGCAGCCTACGGCATGTCCAAGGCCGCGCTCGCTGCGCTGACGCGCTCCCTCGCCCTGGAAGAGGGTGCACACGGCATCACCGCCAATACTGTCGCACCGGGTTACATGCTGACCGAGATGCACCGCGAGGAGGCCACGCGGATGGCGGCTGCTGCAGCCACCAGCGTCGATCTACAGCTTGCTGAACTCCGCAATCGCGTTCCGGTGCCACGACACGGAACCGCAGACGACGTCGGCAGCCTCGTGACGTGGCTGCTCTCACCTCATGCCGGATACGTGTCGGGGCAGGTCCTCCGCGTCGACGGCGCCCTCTCGATCGCTTAGGACCCACCATGCGCATCACGCCCAGAACATTGCCACACATCCGCATCAGCGGCGCGCCCAGGCAGCGCGGCCGAATGTATGGCGAGTTGGCCCGCGCTGAGGTCCACGCTGGCCGCGACGGCTACGCCCGGAATTTCGCCGCGAGTGGCATCACCTGGCCGCAAGCGACGGCACATGCGATGAAGTACCTGGACGCCATCCACCGAGCCTCCCCGGACATCGTGGCGGAACTCGAGGGCATCGCGGACGGTGCAGCGCTCCCCTTCGTGGACGTGCTGGCGATGAACTGCCGCACCGAGATCATGTGGGCGCAGGTCAACCGTGACGCGCCCAAGACCTCCGCCCTTCGTGGCGAGTGCAGCTCCTTCGGCCTCCACCCCGACAACACTGGGACGGGGCATACACTGGTCGGCCAGAATTGGGATTGGCTCGTGCATGCTGCGGACAGCGTCATCCTCCTCGAAGTGGAACCCGATGACGGGCCAAACTTCGTCACTGTCGTAGAAGCCGGGTTGCTCGCGAAGGCGAGCCTGAACGCCGAAGGCGTCGGCATCGCGGTGAACACCCTCGCGACCAGCCACGACGGAGAGGTCAGCGGGGTGCCGTTCCACGTCCTTCTCCGCCTCCTAACCGCGAGCACGACTGCATTCGACGCGTTGGAAATCCTCGCCTCGCACGCGCGAGCATCCTCGGGGCATTTTCTCGTCGGCGCCGCCGGAGGCGCTCTCCTCAGCATCGAGTGCGAACCGGGCGGAATCGGTGGCGTCCACGTGCGCACACCGGACGACGGCATGCTCGCACACACCAATCACTTCGTCGGCAACCCCCACGGTGACGATCTCGCACCGTTCGTCATGGCCGACAGCTACATACGTCAACAGCGCCTCACCGACCTCCTCCGGGGTCATCACGAGGCGACCATCGAGTCGCTCAACACTGCGCTGTCCGACCACACCGACGCCCCCGGATCCATCTGCACCCATCCCGACCTGCGCGCGGACCCCACCAAGCGATGGTGCACTTTGGCCTCACTCATCTTCGATCTCGAACGCCGCGTCGTGCACCTCTCCGACGGAAATCCATGCAGCACACAACGTCGCGAGCTCGACTTCGCGGAATTCCTTCGCCCGCGCGCCGAGGATGGGGTGCCCTCTGAGCTGGTCATCTCGGCATGAGCGCCGTCATCGTCGTCACCGGGGCCGCATCGGGTATCGGTGCCGCTGTCCGCCGACAGGCGCTGTCCCACGGTGACATCGTCCTCGCGCTCGACCAGTTACCGCCTCGTGAGGACGGGGAGCCCGGGACATTCTGGGAGCAGTGCGACGTCACAGACCGGAACGCCGTGGAAGGCGCCCTGTTGAGCGGTTTCGAGAGGATCGGGAAGCCGCCCGCGGCCCTGGTGCACTGCGCGGGGATCTACCTGACCTCACCGAGCGAAACAGCCGATCTCTCCGTGTGGGAACGCGTGCTCGCGGTGAACGCAACGGGCTCATTCCAACTGGCTTCGCTCGTCGGCCGACACATGCTCGCGGCTGGCTCCGGCAGCATTGTGCTCCTGAGCTCCATCGCGTGGGCGCTCGGCGACAACACGGAGCCGAGTGCTGCGTACGCCGCCAGCAAGGGGGCGGTCGTGTCGCTCGGGCGCCAACTCGCAACCGAGTGGGGACCGCGAGGGGTGCGAACGAATGTTGTAGTTCCAGGTGTCATCGACACCGGGATGACGACCATCATCAAAGACGAAGCCGGATTCCGGTCAGCCGTCGGCTCGATCCCACTGGGGCGCATCGGCACCGCGGACGAGGTCGCACACGTTTGCCGGTTTCTCGCTTCCACAGACGCATCCTTCGTCAACGGCGCCGTGATCCCCGTGGACGGCGGCCAGCTGGTCATGTGACGGAAAGCCCAGTGGGACTGCTGCACGAGTAGGTGACAGGTTGTAGTCACGCCGCCAGTGCGACGGTCGTGTTCATGATGGTCTCGAACTCGATGGGCGTCAAACGGCCCAGGCGTGCCTGGCGTCGGCGGCGGTGGTAGGTGCGTTCGATCCAGGTGACCATCGCGATGCGTAAGTGATCCCGGGTGGTCCAGGACCGGCGGTTGAGGACGTTCTTCTGCAGCAACGCAAAGAAGCTCTCCATAGCGGCATTGTCCCCGCTGGACCCGACTCTTCCCATGCTTCCGACCATGCGATGACGGGCCAGGGCGCGGAGCATCTTCCTGCTTCGGAATTGAGAGCCGCGGATGCTCTCCTAAGAGTCAAGCGGCAATTTTGGCGGGTTTCGTGTTCGGGGTGATGTGTTCGATGCCGGGGTTGAGGAGGAAGTAGACCTCGCGGGCGAGGTAGCGCTTGAGGCAGCGGATGATCTCCATCTTCGAGTGGCCTTCGGCGGTCTTCTTCGCGGCGTAGGCCTGCGTCTTGGGGTCGATTCTGAGGCGGCTGATCACCGCGAGATGCAGGGCCCGGTTCGCCTGCCGGTCGCCACCGCGGTTGAGCCTGTGCCGCTGGGTCATTCCGGACGAGGCGGGAAGCGGGGACACGCCGCAGAGCATCGCGAACGAGGCTTCCGAGCGCAGCCGGTCCGGGTTGTCGCCGGCGGTGACGAGGAGTTGTCCGGCGACTTCGATGCCGATTCCGACGCGTTCGAGCAGCTGCGGGGCGAGAGCTTCGACGATGGGGTTGATCAGGTCATCGAGGCCGACGATCTCGTCGGTGAGCTCGAGGTAGCGGCGACCGAACGACTTCAACGCGACCCGGTAGGCGACGACGGGGTCGGTCGCGTTGGAGACGTCGGGGCGCCAGGCGGCGAGGTGGCGGATCAGCTGCATGCGGGTGAGGTTTCGGACCTGGTCACGGACTTCGTCGGGCGCGGAGACGATCGACATGCGCAGCAGCTGCAGCGTGTTGCGGCGTTCCCGGACCGCTTGAGCGCGGGCGACGCGCAGGATCCTGAGGGCCTCGACCGCGCCGTCCTTCGACTTCGGGATCGTGGTGCGCCGCTCATGCAGTGCGGCGCGGGCGGCGTTGATCGCATCCAGATCGTCGTCCTTGCCTTTGCGTCGGCGGTCGGAGCGGTCGGGCCGGTCGACCTCGAGAACGACGACGTCGTTCTTGGCGAGGTGGCGGGTGAGACCGGCGCCGTACGATCCGGTGCCCTCGATCCCGATCCTGACGAGTTCTCCGTGGCTGTGCACCCACGCCAGCAACGCCCGGTAGCCGGCACGGGTCGTGGAGAAACTGTGTGTGCCCATCACGGTGCCGGCCGCGTCCACGACGGCGGCGACGTGGATCTCCTTGTGCGTGTCGACTCCTGCGAACACGGGCGGGTGGGATTGAGGTGGTCGTGTCGTGTCGTGGATGATGGTCATGTCGTGCTCCGATCTGCTCGCGTGGGGGTGGGGAACGGCACCGCGCACCACCAGACCGGCGGACAAGACAGTGATGAGCACCTGTTGGCGCAGGCTCTCCTTAGGTCACTCCGGCGGCGAGGCGTGACGCCTCACCGGGCGTTCTCAGGGGACCGACAGATCCGAGGAAAGACAGCACAAGTCGATCGGAGTGAGAGTCAGGAACCCCTGAGAACACTCGGCACCAGCATCCTTGCGCGTCCATCGCTGTGAGGGTCAGGACCCCTGAGAACACCAGCACGAACAGTCTCACTGTCAGAGTGGACCACGCAGCCGGAGACGTCGCCGCGCATGGCGACGGCGTTGTCGAGCGCCTGGACGGCCAAACGGGACTTCATTCGCGAGTCGATTGAGTAACCGACGATCCGGCCGCTGAACACGTCCTTGATCGCGCAGAGGTAGAGCTTGCCTTCGGCGGTCTTGTGCTCGGTGATGTCCGTCAGCCACAGCTGGTTCGGCGCATCGGCGGCGAAGACGTGCCGAGTGCGGCCGTGCTCGTCGACAACGGCGCACAGGTCGTCGTGAACGGGCGGCCCTGGCCTACGGGCCTTGCCCCGCTTGGGCTTCCCGAACGCGCTGAACCAGCCATTGCTCGAAGCGATCCGCCACGCCGTCCGGTCCGACATCACCTCCCCGACCTGACGGGCCTCGTCGGCGAGCAGCCGGTGCCCGAACTCGGGGTCGTCCCGGTGGGCGTCGAACAGTGCATTCGCGCGATATGCCTCGGCCACTTCGGCATCGGTGATGGGGTTCTTCAGCCACCGGTAGTAGGGCTGTCGGGAGAGCTTGAGAACCCGACACGTCACCGTCACAGGGATCCCTGCCTCGGCGAGCTCCGTCACGAGCGGGTAGAGCCTTTTCCCGGCAGGTTCGCCTGCGACAGATACGCCGCCGCTCGCCGGAGCACCTCGTTCTCCTGCTCCAGCAGCCGGTTGCGCTTCTTCAGCTCCCGGATCTCGGCCACCTCGGTCCGCGACTGGCCGGGCTTGGCGCCTTCGTCGACGTCGGCACGGCGCAGCCACTTCTGGAGTGTCATCGGGTGGACCCCGAAGTCTTTCGCGATCTGCTCGATGGTCACTCCGGGCTCGCGGCCTCGGGCAACGCGCACGACGTCGTCACGGAACTCGCTCGGGTAGGGCTTGGGCACAGCAACATCCTTCCAGGCCCACCCCCTCGGGCAAGCCAGATCAGATGTCACCTATCCGTGCAGCAGTCCCGCGACATACCCCTTAATAACTGCTTGCTGGATCGACCGCCGGTGCCCGCACTGTGACGTGCGGACCCGGTGGCGGGTGACCTATCGACGGCAGGTCAAGAGTCGAAGCCGATCC
This sequence comes from Microbacterium xylanilyticum, assembly GCF_054654695.1. NCBI lineage: Bacteria > Bacillati > Actinomycetota > Actinomycetes > Micrococcales > Microbacteriaceae > Microbacterium > Microbacterium xylanilyticum. The sequence goes on along the minus strand of NZ_BAAIEN010000002.1, from coordinate 3,283,661 downwards.
CGATCCGCTCGAGATTGCGCAGGAGCAGCCCCGGCCGCCCGCCGTTCTCGTCGGCCTTCGCCACCGCGCGGCGCACAGTTTGGATGATCGGATCTGCCAGCGGCTCCGGCGGCACCGGGAAGGGGCGCCCCGTCGCGAGCGCGAGGCGCGTGCGGTCGGATTCCCTCCCGTCGAGCATGTCCAGCATGACCGCTGCCCCGAATCGCGTCGCGGCGACCCCGAGCCCTGTGTAGCCGAGGCTGTACGCGACCTTCCCGGCGAACGCGGTGCCCTGGGTGGACACGAGACGGGTCGACATGTCGATCATCCCACCCCACTTGTGCGTGAACCGGACGTCGCGAAGAGCGGGGAAGGTCGTGAAGAAGTGGTCTGCGAGCCGCTCGAACGTCTCGGGACGCTGGTCGTAGCCGGGCTCGATCCGCCCTCCGCGGTGGTAGACCGCATCGAAACCGCCCCACAGGATCCGGTCGTCGGCGGTCTTGCGCGAGTAGTGGAACTGACGGCCGGCGTCGGTGAGCCCGTTCCGGCCCACCCATCCGATCGCCTCGAACTGGGCGGGGGATAGGGGCTCGGTGACAAGCGCATAGTCGTACACCGGGACCGTCCACCGGCGCGCCCGGCGGACCAATGAACGGAATCCGTTCGTCGCCAGCGCGACGCGCCGTGCGGCGACCGCGCCGTCGGGGGTGCGGACCCGCATCCCCTCGGCCGTGCGCCGCATCGACAAGGCGGGAGTGGCTTCGTGAATGCGGACCCCCAGCTGCAGGCATGCTCGGGTCAGCTCGTCGACCAGGCGTGCTGGGTTCAGCAGCGCATAGCCGTCGGTCTTCAGCAGCCCCGCACGGTAGACCGGCGAACGCACGAAGGCTCCCAGGTCCTCCTTCGCGAGCCAGCGCGTGCCGGGCGCGCCCTCGGCCTCGCGAAGCTCGCCCACCTGGTGCTCCTCGGTCGCCACGGTGAGCACCCCGGCATCTTCGAACTCGACATTCATGTCGTAGCGGTCGAGCGTCTTCCGCAGCCCCGTGAAGTTCTCGTGTTCGATCTCGCGGATCCGATCGAGCTCGTCGGCGAACCGGAATCGCCCGTTGGCGGCTCCGTGCGTCAGGCTCGCCTCGCAGAACCCGCCGTTGCGGCCGCTGGCCGACCACCCGAGGCTGCGGGACTCGATCAGCAGGACGTCGCGACCCGGGTCGCGCTCCTTGGCCAGCAGCGCCGTCCACAGTCCGCAGAACCCGCCGCCGACCACGAGCAGGTCGGTGGTCTCGTCGGTGCGGACCGGCGACAGCGCGTCACGCGTCGGTTGGCGGTCCAGCCAGTACGGTATGGGGCGCGCATCGCGCAGAGACTCCTCGAGGAGCGCGGGATCGTTCCTGCGGGCGAGCCCGTATACCGGCCCAGCTGAGGGGGCGACGGCGGCCGGCGCGGTCACAGGCGGCCGTCCTTCTCGTCTGCGGCTCGCAACAGGGGGTCGCGCAGCGCGGGGTCGCCGTAGCCGCCCCCGCCCGCGGTCTCCACGCGCACGACCGTGCCCGCGAGGAGGGTCGTGGATGCCTTGGAGGGCGCGGCGTGTTCGAGGCCCGCCGGGTCGATGAGCGTGATGGTGGTGGCGGCGCCGTCCGTGCCTCCCGCGGCTCCCGCGGGCCGGAAGTCCTCGTGGGTCTGTTCGGAATAGAACGTCACCCGCTGGTCGTGGTCGAGGATCTGATACTCCCGCCGCAGTCCGAGACCGCCGTTGAACTGCCCGAGGCCTTGGGATCCGGGGAGGAACTCGGTCTTGAGCACGCGGATCGAGTAGTTCGTCTCGACGACTTCGGCCGGCATCACGCCGACGTTTGACATGTACGTGTCCACGCCGTCGATGCCGTCTCCGGTCGGCGTCGCGCCGGTGCCGCCTCCGACGACGTCCGCCATGACGGCGGGGCGCCCGGTGAACGGGTCGGTGCTGCCCGCGTTGAAGCAGAAGAAGCTGACGGTGCTGCTGCCGACCGCCTTCTGCGGCCAGAGGTCGGTCATCGCCCGGATCAGCGTGTCGGCGAAGCGCTGGCAGGTGTTGTGTCGAATCGACACCGCCGCCGGGGCGATCGGGTTCAGGACGCTCCCCTTCGGCGCGACGATGTCCACCGCGCGCAGGAGTCCGTCGTTCGCGCCGAGGTCGGGGGCGACCACGGCACGCACCGCATACACGATGCCCGCGCGGGCGCTCGCCCAGGGCACGTTCATGGCGCCGGCGGTCTGCGGGTCGCTGCCGGACAGATCGATCGTCAGGCGGTGGCCGGACTTGCGCACCTTGACGTGGATGCGGGTGGGCGGGCCGTCCCGACCATCGTCGTCGAGGAAGCCCTCCGCCTCACCGATCCCGTCCGGAAGGTCCGACAGCGCAGTCGTCACGCCGCGCTCGACGCTGTCGAGCATGGCGGCCATGACGTCGATCAGCGTCTCGCGGCCGTAGCGGCCAGCGAGTTCGATGACGCGCTGGCTGCCCAGATGGCAGGCGGCGCGCTGAGCGCGTAGGTCGCTCACGGTGCTGAGGGGATCGCGGATGTTGTCGCTGAGGAGGGCCACGAGGTCCTCGTTCTCGACACCTGCGACCGACAGCCGGATCGGCGGGATCACGACGCCCTCGCCGAACAGGTCCTGCAGCTCGGGTCCTTCGCTGCCGGGGTTGACTCCTCCGACGTCGATGTGGTGCGCGGCGGTTCCGGTCCACGCGACGAGCGCGTTGTCGATGAACACCGGTGCGACGATGTTGATGTCGGGCAGGTGCATCGCGCCGAGGTACGGGTGGTTGCAGATGAACACGTCGCCGTCGTGGATTCGACCGCCCCAGCGGTCGATGACGGCCTTGACGACGAGGGACATCGCGCCCAGTTGGGCCGGAATGTAGTCGGCCTGCGCGACGAGGTCGCCGGTGTCGGTGAAAAGCGCGCAGGAGAAGTCGTCCATGTCTCGGATGATCGGGCTGTAGCTGGATCGCTTGAGGACGCTGCCCATCTCCTCGGCCGCCGACTGGAGTCCCGCCGCGGCGATCTCGAAGGTGACCGGGTCCATCCGGGTGCCGAGGGTCGTCCTCGTCGTGGTGTCGCTCATCGGTGAGCCTCCGTCACAATCAGGTCGCCCTGCGGGGCGACGGTCATCAACTGGTCGTCGAGGATGAAGGTCGTCGAATCCATCTGCGCGACGATCGCGGGGCCTTCGTAGGTTGTGCCCGGCAGCATCCGCGCGCGGTCGTAGACCGGCAGCTCCGACCACCCCGAGCCGGGGATGCGCACGGTGCGACGGGCGATGAGCGGCTCGGTGTCGTCCGACGCCACAGCGGCGCGTCGCCGACCCCTGCGCCCCCCGTAGGCGCCCGTCACGGCGATGCGGACGGTGACCAGCTCCACATCCTCGGCGCGGTTCGCGTGCCCGTACAGCTCTTCGTGGGCGGAGTGGAACAGGTCCGCGGCCACACTCAAGGATGCCTCGTCGTGCCCGGGCAGCGGGATGGTCAGCTCGTAACCCTGACCCCGGTAGCGACAGTCGGCCGAGGCGAGCACGGTGATCGCGTCGGGGGAGACACCGTCGAGCACGAGCTGATCGCGTCCGGACGCCGCGGCCCGCCCATACCAGTCGGCCAGTTCGGCGAGAGCGTCGGCGTCGAAGCTCTTGAGCACTGTCCGGGAGTCGTCGAAGCGCAACCCAGCCACCAGCAGGCCATCGGCCGAGAACAGCCCCGGCTGCTGCGGCACGATCACTGAGCACACGCCGAGATGACGCAGCAGCATCCCCGCGTGCAGCGGCCCGGCACCGCCGAACGGCACCAGCGCGAACTCCTTGGGATCCAAGCCCCGCTCGACGCTGACCTTGCGCACGGCCTGCACCATGTGCGCCAGCCCGATCGCCAGAATCGCCTCGGCGGTCTCCTCGGGCGTGAAGCCGAGGCGGTCGCCGACTCGGCGCATCGCCTCCACCGCCGCGTCGCGGTCGAGAGACAGTCCGTCGGCAAGCTCGTCGCCGCCGAGGGTGCCCAGCACCACATGGGCGTCGGTGATCGTAGGCTCCACGCCGCCGCGGCCGTAGCACGCGGGCCCCGGTATCGCCCGGGCCGAACGCGGACCGACGCGCAGGCGACCGGTCTGATCGACCCACGCGATGCTGCCGCCGCCGGCGCCGATCGTATGGATGTCGACGGTCGGGGCCAGCAGCGTGTGATCCTGGACGCGCTGCTCCCTTGCGAACGGCGCGAGCCGGTGTCGGACGAGGCAGACATCCGTCGAGGTGCCACCCATATCAAGGCTGATCAGATTGTCCAGGTCGTGCTGCGCGGCGAGGTCCACCAGCCCTGCGACCCCGCCCGCGGGGCCGGACAGCACGAGCTGGTGCGCCTGCCGTTCGGCCCGCTCGGCCGGGACACTGCCGCCGTTGGACTGCATGACCACGAACGGTGACTCGAGGCCCGCCTGCTCGACAGCACCCTTCGCGCGGGTGAGATACCGTCCGACGATCGGGCGCAACGCCGCGTTGATCACGGTTGTCGCCGTGCGGGGGTACTCGCGGAATTCGCGGGCGACCTCGCTAGAGAGCGTCACCGGCACATCGGGCAGGGCCGCTTCGAGCGCCTGGCCGATCTGCTTCTCGTGCGCGTCGTTGAGATAGCTGAACAGGAAGCTCACCGCGACGGCGCGCGGGCGCTGCGCCGCGACCTCGGCCACAACGCGATCGACCTCGTCGGCGGTGAGCGGGGTGAGGACGCGCCCATGGCTGTCCATCCGCTCGTCGGCCTCGATGCGGGCGTGCCGCGGGACGAGATCTTTCGGGCGCTCGGGTGACAGACTGTAGACGTCCGGGCGGCTGCTCTGCCGGTACCCCATCACGTCGCGGAATCCGCGCGTAGTCACCAGCGCGATGTCGGCGAGTTCATCGGTGAGGATGGCGTTCGTCGCCACCGTGGTCCCGTGGCACAGTAGGCTCACCGCGTCCAGAGGCAGTCCCTCACGCGCCAAAGCGGAGATAGCGTTGCTCAGTCCCTCTGAGGGGTCGTGCGGGGTCGAGGCCACCTTGGCCACCCGCACGTCACCTTCATCGGACCGTGCGATCGCATCGGTGAAGGTTCCGCCAGCATCGATGCTGACCGTCCAGTTCGCGGTGGTCACGTCCTCGTCTCCCATCGGCCACGTGCTCCAGCCGGCCATCCCGACTGCGAGAACAGCAAATCCTGCCGCAAGACGCCGCATCATGCGTCATTCGACGTATCATCGCCGTCATGGCATCGGGCATCGGCGACGCGACCACCGACGAATTCGTCGTCGAACTCACCCGTGGTGACGACGGTGACCCTCAGCTGTGCGACCTCGCCCGCGGGTTCATTGTCACGGGTCGTGAGAGTGCGAGGTTCCTGTGGCAGCAGGGCCGTACTTGGTATGCGGTGACACTGATCCGCCAGCGCGGCGGAGACGGCGAAGGATCCGCACTCGTGGTGCGCTCCCGTGCGGTCCTTCCTCGCGGAATCACCCCACGGGAGGCGCAGGTGCTGACCCTCGTCGCGTTGGGGCTCACCAACGGTGAGGTGGCCGGGCGGCTGGGCACCCGGCCCCGCACGGTCTCGACCCAGGTCGAGCGGTTGTTGGGGAAACTGGGGCAGCCGAGTCGCGCAGGACTGGCGGCAATGGCGGTCGATGCCGCCCTGATCGTGCTGCCGCTGCCCGGCGGACCGATCGGGAACACCTCGATCGCGCAGGCAGAGATCCAGCAGGCCGCGATGACGATGGCCCGCGGCACGGACCCCACTGCTTCGGTGGAGGTGGGCTTCACCCGCCGCCGCCCCTTGCTCCTCGGCACGATCGCCCCGTTGCGGGGGTCGGCGTCGTCCGACGGCCTCGAGCTCGTACGTGGGGCATCGATCGCCGTGCGCGAGATCAACGAGCGCGGCGGGATCGACGGCCGGCTCATCGAGCACATCGTCGAGAAGGTCGACATCTTCAACGGCGATTCCGTCACCCGGGCTGTGGCGCGTCTCGCCTCCGCGGACGTCGACGCAATCCAGACCAACTACGTCACCGCCGAGAACCCTGCGGCGCTCGAGCTGGTGTCGCGGTTCGGCCGTCCATTGCTGCACACAGCGACCCTCGAGTCGCAGGTGGAGCTCGTGCGCGACGAGCCCGAGCGGTACGGGATGATCTTCCAGACCTGTCCGTCCGAGGAGAACTATCGGCTCGGCTTCGTGACGTTCCTGCGCGACCTTGTGCACGAGGGGCTGTGGGATCCGCCCGGCCGGGACGTGGTCAGCCTCGAGGTCGAGAGCGAGACGAGCGTGATCGCGAACGAGGTGCTCGGCGAACTGCTGTCGGAGGCGGGATGGCGGCACGCGCACGCCCTGCGGGTGCCGGTGAAGGCCCCGCACTGGGAGGATGTCGCAGACCGCATCCTCCGGCACGCGCCCGCTGTGCTCTTCGTCTCGCACTTCCTGCCCGATGTCGCCGAACTTCAGCGCATTCTTGCGTCGCGCCGCTTCCGCGGTCTTGTCTATTACGTCTACGCCGCGTCCATTCCCCGGTTCCAGAAGGTCGCCGGCCGCTCGGCGGAGGGGATCGTGTGGTCGAGCGTGACCGCGCGATACGACGACGCGATGGGTGAACGATTCCAGCGCCAGTTCATGCTCCGCTACGGCGAGGCACCGGGCTGGTCGCAAGCGAGCGCGGCCTACGACCAGGTGATGCTGCTCGCCTCGGCATGGACAACCACGGGCACGTCCGGTGCGCAGGCGGTGATCGAGCACCTGCGCTCCACCATCCTGCGCGGCCTGAACGGGGTGTACTACCTCGGCAGCCCGGGACAGGCCGCACTGTGCTACCCCTACCAGACGAAGGACTCCTCGCTTGGGCAGGCGCTGCTGGTATACCAGGTGCAGGACGGTGTGCCCGTCGCCCTGGCACCGACACCGAAGGGCGACCTGCGCAGATTCCGACCTCCCAGAAATGCCGCGTAGACGTACGTCGAACGACGTAAGCACGGCTGCGCACCGCTCTTTCATAATCGGGGCGACCGAAGCCAATGGAGGCACTATGACTAGCAACGACGCACCCAACCCGCACCTTCGCCGCGTGCTGGGCCTGGGCTCCACCGTAACGTTCGGGCTCGCGTACATGATCCCGCTGACGGTGTTCACGACGCTCGGCATCGCCAACGTCATGACCCGCGGAAACTTGGTGGCCGCGTACGCGATCACGCTGGTCGCGATGTGCTTCACGGCGTTCAGTTATGCCGCGATGGTCAGCCGGTTCCCGGTGGCGGGATCCGCCTACGCCTTCGCCCGACGCGCGTTCGGCCCGCACATCGGATTCCTCACCGGCTGGGCGCTGCTGCTCGACTACCTCCTGCTCCCGATGGTCACCTACCTCGTGATCGGCATCTACCTGAACGCGACATTCCCCGCGGTGCCCGCGTGGGTGTTCTTCCTCGCTTCGCTCGTGATCGTCACGACGTTGAACATCCTCGGGATCCGGCTGCTGTCCGGGGTGAATCTGGCTCTGCTCGGTCTGCAGTTCGCCTTCATCGCGGTGTTCCTGTTCGTCGCCTTCGCGGCCGCCTCCGGCATCCACCTCCCGAGCCTGGCCAGTGTGTTCCTCAACAACCAGGCGAACCTCGCCCTGATCCTGTCGGGCTCCGCCTTGCTCTGCTTCTCGTTCCTCGGCTTCGACGCGGTCTCGACCCTGGCGGAGGAGACAAAGCGCCCGGAGCGAACGATCCCTCGTGCCATCATCATCGTCACTGTGTTCGGCGGTCTGCTGTTCATGCTGCTGTCGGCCGCGTCCAACGCCGTGATGCCCGACATCGCCCGCTACACGTCGATCGACGCCGCATCGCTCGACGTCATGCGCACCGCCGGGGGACAGGCGCTCGCAACATTCTTCACCGCCGCGTACATCGCCGGCTGCGTAGCCTCTGTGCTCGCCTCCCAGGCCACCGTGTCGCGCATCCTGTACTCAATGGGCCGCGACCGACTCCTGCCGGCATCGGTGTTCGCGTTCGTGCACCCCCGGTTCCGCACCCCCGCCGGAGCCACCCTTGTAGTCGCCGCCGTCTCGCTCATCGGCCTGGCGCTGGACCTCACCACCCTGTCGAGCCTCATCAGCTTCGGCGCCCTGGTCGCCTTCAGTGCGGTGAACCTGACCGTGATCAAGCACTATCTCATCGACTCCCGGCTGCGCGGGACGAGCGCAGTGATCCGCTACGGCATCCTGCCCGGGATCGGCTTCCTGCTCACCGCGTGGCTGTGGACGAGCCTGAGTCAGTCGGCGCTCATCGTCGGGCTGAGCTGGGCCGCAGCCGGGCTTGTGTACCTGCTCGCGATGACCCGCTTCTTCCGGCGCCGCCCGCCGGAACTCGACGTGAGCGAGGCTCCGCTGCAGGTCGTCGAAACCTGACGACCTGGCCCCGCCATCCGGGAGAGGCTGCCGACCGCTGCGGTGCGGAGCCTGGTCGCGCGCCGCTGGCCCGGTAACGTTCGGGAGCTGGCATCCGTCCTCGAATCCGGGGCGGACCGCGCGGTCGGCGGGACGATCGGCCTCGACCATCTGCTCCCGGGTATCGCGACGTCGGCGCGGCGAAGACCCGGCGAGCTCCCGCCGCCGCAGCTCGGCCCGACCGATATTCTGGTGCAGATGGAAGCGAGCGAGGTCAGTCGGGTGATCTCTTCGTACGGTCGGGCGCGTATGCGACGCCGACGCCGTTCCCGTTCATTGTGGGCCGCGACCTCGTCGGCAGCGTCGTAGCCGCAGGACGCCGGGGCGGCGGGATTCGCCGCCGGCGACCGCGTATGGACGAACAGCCTCGGGCATGCGGGCGCCCGCTGGCAGGGCCGATTTGGGGGAACAACTTGGGAACAAACGAGACGAAATCTGCATCGCTGATCCTCATCGAACCTTGCCCAACGCGACTTCAGCACCCCATGAATCCGTGTGAAGTCCACGGAGTCGTGCTGAGTGGCATCCAACTCGGCGTTCTGGATAAGAGTTCAAATCCCACCGTCACCGCCACAGAAAACCCCGAGAGATCTGCGGTTTCTTCGTACCTGCGCGCGGCCGTGCCGCGGATCGGCAAGGGAGTGCACATGGACGAGCCGCAGTCCGCGCCGGCGGAGAGGTCGCCCGGGCGCACGCTGCTCGTCGGCTGCGGGAAGCTCGGAATCCGGCTCGGCGAAGGACTGCTCGCCGACGGTCACGATGTCCTCGCCATCCGGCGCACGCCGGAAGCGCTCCCCGCCGGCTTCGTCCCGATCGCCGTGGACCTGCGGTTCGCGTCGCCGCGCGCCCTGCCCGACTGCGACTCCGTCGTCATCACGCTGCCCCCGGGCGTCGACGACGACGGCGAGGACCTCTACGCGGCGGCGCTCACCCATCTCGCCGACGCGCTGCCGTCGCGCCCCTCGCGCGTGGTGTTCGTCTCCTCGACCCGGGTGTTCGAGGGCCGGCCGGGGCCTCGGCCGCTGACCGAATCGGATCCGCCCGCGCCGGTCGGTCCCCGCGCGCGGGCACTGCTGCGCGGCGAAGAGCTCGCCGTGCAATTGCTCGGCGCGTGCGTGGTCCGCCCGGCCGGCATCTACGGCCCGGGCCGGGACTCGGTGATCCGACGGGTTCGCGCCGGGTCGCCCGTCGACTACTCCCGCCGCACGAACCGCATCCACGAACACGACCTCGTCCAGCTGCTCGACCGGATGCTCCGCGCCGAGGATCCGCCAGCGCTCGTCCACGCGGTCGATGAGGCGCCGGTGCCGATGGGCGAGGTCGTGACGTTCGTCGCAGAGCGGATCGGTGTCGGCGCACCGCCGCGCGTCGAGCCGGAGAGCGACGGCGGCACCGTGCTCGACGGGGCGCTGATGCGGGAGGTCGTCGGCGCCCTCCGCTACCCGTCCTTCCGGGAGGGCTACGCCGAGCTGCTGGTGAACGGGGCGTAGCCGCGATATCTCGGTGCGATCACGATCCGGCAGAATCCGCTCCACTGTCCGAGTCTATGGATCTGCTCGGAATAGGGTGGAGGAGCAATCACGGCTGTCGCGCCCTCACGGACCGGCAGCCTTTTCCATGGAGAGACCGGAGAGCTCTGATGAACAAGGCAACCCTGACCCGGATCGGCGGTGTGGCCGCAGCGATCGCCCTGGCCGCCACGATGACCGCCTGCTCGGGCGGGCAGAGCGTCGCCGACGCGTGCAAGGTCGCACAGGACGAGATGCAGAAGGCGACCTCGAGCATGTCGAGCGATGTCAACGATGCGATGCAGAAGGCGACCGCGGGGGAGAAGGTCGATTTCGCGGGTCTGTTCGCCCCGGTCCTCGAGAGCCTCGACGTCGCGGACAAGAAGATCACGAACGAGTCCGTGAAGAAGCCCCTCGAGGCGTTCTCCGCCGAGTACAAGAGCTTCGTCAAGGTCTTCGACGGCTTCGAGATCCCCGACGTGAAGAGCATCGACGCCACCGACCCGGCGGCGATGGACAAGCTCACCGAGGCGCAGAACAAGATGAAGGATGTCTCGACGAAGGTCCAGGACGCCAGCACGAAGCTGATGGACCAGGCCAAGAAGCTGCAGGACGTCTGCACGAAGGGCTGAGCCCCGTCGCACGCTGAAGCTCCGCGGGGGCGCCGCACCGGGATTCCCCGGAGCGGCGCCCCTCGCTCGTCCCCGGGAAGGTGCCTCGCCGCGACGCCGGGTCGATAGGGATCTCCTCCTGCGATCTCAAGCCCCCTGCGGCTGGGGCCTCCCGCCGGCACACTGGCGGAACGCGACGACGCTGCCGCACCGGCCGCGCAGCTCGCGGAGGAGGAGAGTGCGGACATGGCATCGACACCCGAGACCCCGACGGGGAACAGTGCGGACGCGGTGCGGCCGCTGCGAGACCGCGACGCGACGGCCGAGGCGGATCCCCGCGACGATCCCGCCGAGGCGGAGTGGGAGCGGACGGACGCGCAGGACGCCGGCGTCGGCGACGACGACCTGGATCCGGCCACGGCGACGGGAGCGGATCCCGACGAGATCCCTGCGCCGGATGACGATGTGCCGGCGGAGGATCAGCCGCGGAGCGGACTGCAGCCCGAGAGCCAGGGCGACGACCCGCTCATCGCCGAGCTCGGCGAAGACGGCGACGGGGACCTCGCGCCCGAGGACACGTGATCCCCGACGAGGGAGCCGAAGGCATCGGGCTCTCTCGCGCCGCACCACCGAAGCGCCACTTGGACGCGGTCTTCCGAGTGGCGCTTCGCCGCGCCCCGGGTCGTGTCGTTCGCGGCAGAATTTTCGCGTTCTCAGGCGATTCTTTTCCCTCGCATAGGATTTTCACGGTAAACGTGGGTCTTGTGCGTCCGACCGGCGCATGACATCCGCATCACCGCGGGAACCCCCGCGGTGATGCCTGGAGGGAGAATCAATGTCAGAGAAGAGCGCCCGCGCACGACGACGTGTCGCAGCGACGACATCGGCGTTCGTGCTCGCTGCGGCGGGGGTGGCGACGTTCGGGGCCGTCCCGGCTGTCGCCGCGTCGTCGAGCACCTCGTCCGATCCGGCCGGGACGACGGTCACGCGTTCCGCGGCCGAGGGGTCCGGATCCGCCGATCACTACATCAACTACGTCGCGCCCGACGTCGAGGGCATCACCGATGCGTCCGACGACGAAGCCGTCGCGGGAGCGGACGGCAGCAGCGTCCGCTCGGTGAGCGGCGCCGCCTTCGAGCGCGCCAAGGAGAACGACCAGAAGCACGCCCAGGGCAACCCCGTGGCGGCCCAGCAGCTGGCCGAGACCGAGGCGAAGGCGGTCAAGACCGGGAAGAGCCCCAAGAACCTCAAGAAGTCCAAGACCGCCCAGCAGGCGAAGCTGCTGACCATCCTGGTCGAGTTCGGCGGCACTGAGGACTTCTCCGACCTTCAGGTGCCCACCTCCTTCGGAGCGACCGACTGCAAGCCCGGCGACGTGCAGGGGCCGACCCTGCACAACAACATCCCGGATCCCGCCACGGCGGCGCAGCCCGACAACAACACCATGTGGGTGCCGGACTTCTCGAGCGACTTCTACAACAAGATGCTCTTCTCGAAGGAGGGTGTCACCGAGCGCGTGCGCACCGACCTGACGGGCCTGGACGGCAAGCCCGGGTTCGACATCTCCGGCAACACGATGAAGAACATGTACGAGGAGATGTCGCGCGGCGCGTACAGCCTCACCGGTGAGGCCACCGCGTGGGTCACCGTGCCGCACTCCGAGGCGTACTACGGCGCCACGGTCTGCCACATCAACCCGGAGACCGGCGCCTACGAGGCGGGCCCGATGCAGGACATGCAGGGCCATCCGGACAACCCCCTCGGCCCGGGCCAGCTGCCGATCGACGCCGTCGCGGCGCTCGCCCAGCAGAACCCGGACTTCCCGTGGGCGGACTACGACATCGAGGACCAGGGCGACCGCGACGGCGACGGCAACGTGAACGAGCCCGACGGGATCATCGACCACGTCGTGCTCGTGCACGCCGGTGAGGACAAGTCGGGCGGCGGCGGCAAGGAGGGCACCTACGCGATCTGGGCGCACTCGTCCGACGTCGCGGGCGGAGCCTCCATTCCCGGCACCGACTTCAAGATCCAGAACTACATCGTGCAGCCGGAGAACTCCGGCGTCGGCGTCTTCGCCCACGAGTACGGCCACGACCTGGGCCTGCCCGACCTGTACGACACGTCGAACGCCGGCAACTCCGACGTCGACTTCTGGGATCTGATGAGCTCGGGCTCGCACTCCGGCCCGATCTTCCAGTCGCAGCCGACCCACATGGGGATCTGGGACAAGTGGATCCTCGGCTGGGCCGACCCGAAGGTCGTGAACCCGGGCGACGCGAAGCAGACGATCAAGGTCGGTCAGACCTCGCGGCCCGCGAAGGGCACCGAGGACGGCATCAAGGTCAACCTGCCGGACAAGACGATCGTGCTCGCTGAGCCGCACAGCGGGTCGGAGATGTGGTACTCGAACTCCGACCAGAGCTGGGCGGACGCCACGCTCACCCGCACGATCGACAACGTTCCGGCGGGCGCGACCTTCTCGATGTGGAACAACTACGCCATCGAGGAGGACTGGGACTACGGCTTCGTGGAGGTCTCGGCCGACGGCGGCAGCACCTGGACCGAGCAGAAGGTCTACGACGAGACCGGCGCGCTGGTCTCCACGGACGACGGCTACAGCGACCCGAACGGCCGCATGAAGGACTTCGGCGGCAAGAAGTACGGGCTCACCGGATCCTCGGATGGCTGGCGCCACGACCACGTCGACCTGTCGGCGTACGCGGGGCAGAACATCCAGATCCGCCTGCGCCAGGCCACCGACGCGGCGTTCCAGGAGCGCGGCTGGTTCTCGGACGACTTCGCTCTGAGCGCCGGTGGCGCCGATGTCTGGACGGACGACGTCGAGAACGGCGACAACGGCTGGACCGCGGCGGACGGCACCTTCACCGACACCACCGGCGCCGGCTGGGCCCGCGACACCGGGACCCAGATCAAGGCGCAGTTCTACCTGGTGGAGTGGCGCAACTTCGACGGCTTCGACAACGGTCTGAAGTACGGCTACACCACGGTGTACAGCGCCGACGGCTGGAAGGTCGAGAAGGTCCCATACAACGCGCCGGGCGCGCTGATCTGGTACCGCGACACCACCTACGGGTCGGCGAACCACGTCGCCAACCAGGTCGCCGCGAACCAGACCAGCCTGCCGAGCTACGGCGCCAAGGGCGGGCTGCTGCTGGTGGACAGTCACTTCGACCCGCTGCGTCGCACCGGTGCGGAGGCTGCCCTGGACCCGTCGCTGCTGAAGAACGTCTCCAGCCGCGCGCAGTCGTCGAACGCCGCATTCGGCCTCACGCCGACCCTGCCGTTCAAGGACTGCCTGGTCGACGCGAACTACCAGAACGAGGCGTGCACCGACATCGCGGCCCAGGCCCCGGTGAGCACCTTCACCGACGACAAGGGCTGGGTGGCCGGCCTGGAGGTGCGTGACGGCAGGCTGTACAACCGCCTGCGCGACGCCTCGGTGGTCGTGCCGTCGGTCGGCAACGCGCCGTACAGCACGCGCGTCGTCAACCCGGACGGCACCCCGGCGACGGACCTGTACGGTCTGGATCTCGGATTCACCGTCCTCGGCACGGGCAACCCCGCCGACGCGGGCGTGGGCTACGGCACCGTCATCTCGGTGAAGAAGTCGATGCAGAACAACACGGCGGCCCTCATCGAGGTGACCGCACCCCGCAAGGGCTGAGTCCCTCGGGGGCGTACCCGCAACGGGACGACCCGCCGGCAGCGCCGGTCCTCGCCAGTCGAGGGCCGGCGCTGCGTCGTCCGGCGCGGATCACGCCGTGAGGGCGAGCTCCGCGTCCAGCAGCTCGAGCAGGAGGGAAGCGGACGCCGTGGGCGGGGTCCCTGTGATGGCGGACACGACCCACTGCGGGGTCGTCCTCGGCGGCAGTGACAGGGTCACCAGCCCCGCCGCCTGCGGCTTCGCGGCGATGTGCTGCGGGACGAGCGCGATCCCCAGCCCGCGGTGCACGAGGTCCAGCAGCGTGTGCACGTCGTTCACCGAGCAGCTCACGCGGCGCGCGACGCCGTTCGCCGCGCACGCGTCATCGTTCAGGGAGCGGATGGCCCACGAGTCCTGGAAGTCGACGAAGTCCGACTCGCGCAGGTCGGCCCAATCGACCCGCTCCCGCGCCGCGAGCGGGTGCTGCGGCGGACACAGCAGCACGATCCGGCGGCGCCCGAGCTCGTTGTGCTGGAGGCGTGAGAACCGTTCGTGTCCCGCCACGAAGGCCACGTCGAGGCTGCCGTCGCGCACCCGTGCCGCCAGGTCGTGCGAGCCCGCCTGAGTGAACTGGAGCTCGACGAGCGGGTAGCGCAGATGCACGCGCTCGAGCAGAGCGGACACGTCGACGAGGCCGAGGCACTGCTCCGCTCCGACGAACAGGCTTCCGGAGAACTGGTGCGTCGCGCGGACGACCGCGTCGCGTGCGGCGGCGGACTGGGCGAGCATCATCCGCGCGTGGGGGAGCAGCGCCAGCCCCGCCTCCGTCGGCGCAACGCGTCGCGTGGTGCGATGGAAGAGGGCGGTGCTGAGCTCCTCCTCGAGACTGCGGATCGCAGCGGACAGGCCCGACTGGGACACGTGGCAGGCGGCTGCGGCGCGCGTGAACTGCTGCTCATCCGCGAGGGCGACCAGGTACTCCATCTGTCGAAGGTCCATTCATCTGCCCGTCTTCTGAATGCCATGAGAACTAGTTGTTGGACTTCTAGTTTCCCGGTTCCTATCGTGAAGGTGCAAGAGCCGGAGCGCTCGCACCGGAGATCCATGTCGCCGAGCGCTCTTCACCACTGCGATGACGAGGAATCCTTCATGAGCGAGACATCGAGACCGGACACGTACCGCACCCTCGGAGCCGGCGGCGCCGTCGTGTTCGCGCAGGCCCTCGGGACGATGACGTTCGGCGCAGAAGCGGACGAGGCCACGTCCCACGACATCCTCGACGCCTACGTGGCGGCGGGAGGGAACTTCATCGATACGGCGGACGTCTACTCCGCCGGCGAGAGCGAGCGGATCATCGGGCGATGGCTCGCCGCGCATCCGACGGAGGCCGAGCAGATGGTCATCGCCACCAAGGGCCGGTTCCCGATGGGAGCCGGACCGAACGACCTCGGCACCTCTCGACGGCATCTGCGGAGAGCCCTGGACGACTCTCTGCGCCGACTCGGCGTCGAGCACATCGACCTCTACCAGCTGCACGCGTGGGATGCGGTCACGCCGCTCGAGGAGACTCTGCGTTTCCTCGACGACGCGATCGGCCAGGGCAAGATCGGGTACTACGGCTTCTCCAACTTCACCGGCTGGCAGCTCACCAAGGCGAGGATGCTGGCCGCGCAGCACGGATGGGCTCGCCCGGTGACGCTCCAGCCCCAGTACAGCCTGCTGGTGCGCGGCATCGAGCACGAGATCGTCCCCGCGGCGCTGGATGCGGGCATCGGACTGCTGCCCTGGTCGCCGCTCGGCGGGGGCTGGCTCAGCGGCAAGTACCGCAGGGATGTGCCTCCGACGGGGGCCACGCGCCTCGGCGAGAACCCGGAGCGGGGCATGGAGGCCTGGGAGCGCCGGAACGCGGACGAGCGCACGTGGCGGATCATCGACGCGGTCACGGCGGTGGCGGAGGCTCACCGGGCATCGCCCTCGCAGGTCGCGCTCGCCTGGCTGTCCGCGCAGCCCGCGGTCACCTCGGTGATCCTCGGAGCGCGGACGGTCGAGCAGCTGCGCGACAACCTGGGTGCGCTCGAGCTCGAGCTCAATGCGGGAGAGCTGGAGAGCCTCACCGCGGTCAGCAACCCGCCGGCGGACGACTACCCGTACGGCGCGCCGGGGCGGGCTCAGCGGCACCGGAACATCGGAGGGGGCAGGTGAGCCTGATGAGGATCGCGGTGACCGGCGGGTCGGGCAAGCTCGGCCGGACGGTGGTGCGCGTGCTCCGGGAGGAGGGGCACGACGTGCTCAATCTCGACCGGACCGGCGAACGGGGATCCGGGTTCGTGCAGGTCGATCTGACGGACTACGGACAGACCATCGATGCGCTGATGGGCGTCGACGAGCACTCCGCCGGCTTCGATGCGGTCGTGCACCTGGCGGCGGTGCCCGCTCCGGGGCTGCTGCCCGACGTCGCCACGTTCCACAACAACATGACGGCGACGTACAACGTCCTCCGTGCAGCCATCCGGGCCGGGGTCAGGACGATCGTCACCGCCTCCAGCGAGACCGTGCTGGGGCTTCCCTTCGACACGCCGCCGCCGTACATCCCTGTCGACGAGGACTGCACGAGTCCCGAGTCGAACTACTCGCTGTCGAAGCACCTCGAGGAGCAGCTGGCGATCCAGCTCGTGCGCTGGCATCCGGACGTCTCCATCCAGGCGCTGAGATTCTCCAACGTGATGGATCCGGAGGACTACGCCGCGTTCGCGTCCTTCGATTCCGACCCGCGGCTGCGCAAGTGGAACCTCTGGGGCTACGTCGATGCCCGCGATGGTGCACAGGCGGTGCTCAAGGCGATCCAGCGCGGGCGGCGCGAGCCCGGCTTCGAGCGGTACATCGTGGCGGCCGCCGACACCGTCATGTCGCGCCCCAACGCGCAGCTCGTGGCGGAGGTGTTCCCCGGCGTCGAGATCCGCGGCGACCTCGGGGTCAACGACACGCTCCTGTCCATCGAGAAGGCACGCCGCCTGCTGGGATACGAACCGGCTTACTCCTGGCGTTCGTGAGAATGATGCGGGCCGCCGCCGGGATGCGGTGACGCGCTCCGCTGCGCCGTGAGGATTCCGTGAGGAGCGCCGGTTCGCACGGGCACGGGCTCTAGGCTTCGTCTGTGAACAGCCAGGCAGCGATCGATCAGAAGGCTCCCGCCGCGACCCGCAGTCCCCTCCGGTTCGCCCTCGTGATCGGCGCCCTCGGGGTGGTGTTCGGCGACATCGGCACGAGCCCCATCTACACGCTGCAGACGGTGTTCGACCCGGGCGACCCGCATCCTGTGCCGCTCACGACGGAGAACCTGTTCGGCGTGGTCTCGCTCATCGTGTGGTCGGTGATCCTCATCGTGACCATCACGTACGTGTCGCTCGCGATGCGGATGGACAACGACGGCGAGGGCGGCATCATGGCCCTGCTCACGCTGCTGCGTCGCTGGGCGCCGAAGGGTCGCCGCACCCGCACGGTCGCCGTGCTGTCGGGTCTCGCCGTGCTGGGTGCAGCGCTGTTCCTCGGCGACAGCATGATCACGCCCGCCATCTCGGTGCTCTCCGCGATCGAGGGCTTGAAGACGATCGACCCGGGGTTCGCGGAATGGGTCGTGCCGATCACGGTCACGATCCTGCTGGTCCTCTTCCTCATCCAGAAGTTCGGCAGCTCCGTGGTCGGGCGTCTGTTCGGGCCCATCACCGCCTTGTGGTTCGTGGTGATCGCAGCCCTCGGCATCGGAGGGATCGCGCAGAACCCGCGGATCCTGCTGGCGCTGCTGCCGACCTACGCGATCGGCTTCATGGTCGGCCATTTCCACATCGCCTTCTTCGCGCTCGCGGCCGTGGTGCTGTCCTTCACCGGTGCCGAAGCCCTGTACGCCGACATGGGTCATTTCGGGCGCCGCCCGATCTCGCTCGGGTGGCTGTTCCTGGTCTTCCCCGCACTCGCCCTGACCTACATGGGTCAGGGAGCGCTCGTCCTCCAGGACAAGGCCAACGTCTCTGCGCCGTTCTTCCTGCTGGCGCCGGGATGGGCGAGGATCGGGCTGATCGTCCTGGCCACCGCAGCCACCGTCATCGCCTCGCAGGCGACGATCTCGGGAGCATTCTCGGTCGCAGCGCAGGCCTCGGGTCTCGGGTACCTGCCGCGGCTGCGCGTGACGCACACCTCCTCCGAGACGCACGGCCAGATCTACGTGCCGTGGATCAACTGGCTCCTGATGGTGTCGGTGATCACTCTGGTGTTCGCGTTCCGCAGCTCGGCGTCCCTCGCCTTCGCCTACGGCATGGCCGTGACCGGAACCATCACGATCACCACGATCCTGTTCTTCTACCTCGCGCGTCAGCGCTGGCGCCGGGTCCCGCTGTGGCTCCTCGTGGCGGGGGCCGCGGTGCTGCTGACCGTCGACCTGCTCTTCCTCGCGGTGAACCTGACCAAGTTCACGCACGGCGCCTGGCTGCCGCTCGCGATCGGCCTCGCCGCATTCACCGTGATGACGACGTGGCAGCGCGGGCGCGAGCTCATCACCGCGCGCCGCACCGAGGCGGAGGGCTCGCTCACCGACTTCGTGCGGAACCTGCGCACGCACCCGAAGCTCGTCGACCGCGTGCCCGGCACCGCGATCTTCCTCAACCCGG
Organism: Microbacterium xylanilyticum; assembly: GCF_054654695.1. Classification (NCBI taxonomy): domain Bacteria; kingdom Bacillati; phylum Actinomycetota; class Actinomycetes; order Micrococcales; family Microbacteriaceae; genus Microbacterium; species Microbacterium xylanilyticum. The sequence continues at coordinate 3,264,773 of NZ_BAAIEN010000002.1, read as the reverse complement.
GCGGAACCACGACGCCGCTCGCCCTGCGCGCCAACGTGGAGCACAACCACGTGCGTCACGCCCGGGTGATCATCCTGTCCGTGGACATCCAGAACATCCCGCGGGTCCCGCAGTCGAAGCGCTGCACGGTCGACGATCTCGGGGATCCGACCGATGGGATCCTCTACATCTCCACGAGGTTCGGCTACGCCGAGAACCCGGACATCCCGCGTGCGCTGCGCACGATCCCCCCGCACAAGACCCAGGGCTGGCTGGATCTCGACAACGCCACGTACTTCCTGTCGAAGATCGAACTGCGCGAGGGCCGCAGGGGCGGCATGGCGCGGTGGCGGAAGCGCCTGTTCCTCGCGGCGTCGCACATCACCACCGACGCGAGCGACCACTTCGCGCTGCCGCGCGACCGGGTCATCGTGATGGGGTCCCAGATCGAGCTGTGAGCCGGGCGCCGCGGGGCGGCGGTCAGATCACGGCGAGCGCGTCGATCTCGACGAGCATCTCCTCGCGGGGAAGGCCCGTGAAGACCGTGGTGCGGGAGGGCAGCACGCCGCTCGGGGTGTACGCCGCGACGAACGCGCCGTAGGCCTCGTTCATGGCGGCGAAGTCCTCGCGCTTCGTCAGGTACACGCGCAGCATCACGATGTCGTCGAAGGCCGCCCCCGCCGCCTCGACGATCGCCCGCACGTTCTCGAGGGTGCGGACGGTCTGCGCAGCCACGTCGCCGGGGTGCAGGTACGCGCCCGTCTTCGGATCCACGGGCCCCTGGCCGGACACCTGCACGATCGGACCCTTGCGCACACCCTGCGAGAACACGTGCGCCGGGGCGGGGGCGTCGGCGGTGAGAACGCGGGTCTTCTGCGTCATGGTCGTTCCTCTCGGTCGGCGGTGCTTCTCGGTGGAGCCTCTCGGGCGAGCTTCTCGGCGCGCGAGGCGCTCACGGCGATCGCGTGACATCGTACGCGACCCGTCAGCGGGGCCGGAGCGCCATCATGGAGGGGTGCAGACGTCATCGAGTGCCGCCCGCCCGCTGTCCGTGCGGGACAAGTCCTTCCCGCCGTCCGCGCACGGCCGCACGCCGGAGGAGTTCCTCGCCACGGCCCCGAGGCGCTCCGACTTCGCCACGCCGCTGCTCACGCTCGACGCCGGCGCGATGGTCCACAACGTCGCGCGGATGGCCGACTGGGCGCAGCACGCCGGGGTGCTGCTCGCGCCGCACGGCAAGACCACGATGGCCCCGGCGCTGTGGCAGCAGCTGCTCGACGACCGGCCCCGGGGCGCGGGTGCCTGGGGGCTGACGCTCGCCACCGCCTGGCAGGCGCAGGTCGGGCGCGCGTTCGGCGTGCGCCGCATCCTCATCGCGAACGAGGTGGTGGATCCGGTCGGTCTGCGCTGGATCGCCGGCGAGCTGGCGGCGCACCCCGAGGCGGAGATCCTCAGCTGGGCGGACGGCGTGGACGTCGTGCGCGCCGTGGAGGCGGGCCTCGGCGGGCCGGTGGCCCGGCCGCTCCGGGTGATGGTCGAGCTCGGCGGTGCCGGCGGCCGCACCGGCGCACGCGATCGCGGGGCGGCGCTCGCGGTCGCCGGGGCCGTCGCCGCGTCGCCCGTGCTGCAGCTCGCGGGCGTCGGCGGCTACGAGGGCGCTCTGGCGCATGACGCGGGCGCCGAGGCGATCGCCCGGGTCGACGGCTATCTCGGCGAGCTCGCGGCCGTGCACCGTGCGATCGCCGAGGCGGGCCTGTATCCCGAGGGTGCCCGCCCCGTGGTGACGGCGGGCGGCAGCGCGTACTTCGACCGCGTGGGCGCCGTGCTGCCGGCGCTGTGCCCGGACGCCGACGTCGTGGTGCGCTCCGGCGCGTTCCAGATCCACGACGACGGCTTCTACGCGGGCATCAGCCCGATGGGGCGCACGATCGGCGACGTGCCGTTCCGCTCGGCGATGCACGTCTGGGCGCGGGTCCTGTCCCGGCCGGAACCGGGGCTCGCGCTGCTCGACTGCGGGCGCCGCGACGCCTCGTTCGACGAGGGGCTGCCCGTCGCACAGCGCGTCGCGGGCCGCGCCGGAGACGACGTGGTGCTCGCGGGCAGCCGGGTCACGGCGCTCAACGACCAGCACCTGTTCCTGCGGCTCGCCGACGAGGTCGTCGCCTCCGGAGCGGCCGCCCGGCTGGCGGTGGGCGACGTGGTGCGGCTCGGCCTGTCGCACCCGTGCACGGTGCTCGACAAGTGGCGCCTGATCCCCGTGGTCGCCGACGCCGACGCGCCCGACCCGGTCGTCGTGGACCTCGTCGAGACCATCTTCTGAGCGCCCTCTTCGCCCGCCGTCGCGGTGCGCCCCGCCAGGCTCCGGTGCCCGGATGACGCCTCGCGCGGCACGGATCCGGCCGTCGCACGAGGCGGCCCGGGCGCGACGGCGAGACCTGTCGGCGACGGCCGGCGCCTGTGGTGCGTCCCCCATAATGAGCTTGAATCGATGAGCTCGACCGACTTGCGGAGCGGAGGTGCGCGTGGCTGTGGACGGTGAGCCGCCTCGCGCCCTGAACATCCGCGACGTGGCGCGCGAGGCCGGCGTCTCGTATCAGACCGTGTCGCGGGTGCTGAACGGCAGCGACCGGATCCGTGAGGCGACCCGCGAGCACGTGCAGTCGGTGATCGACCGGCTCGGCTACCGCCCCAACCCCGTCGCACGGGCGCTGTCGACGAATCGCTCGCGCACGATCGGCGTGCTCACGGCGCAGAGCGCGCTGTACGGCCCCGCCACGGCGATCACCGCGATCGAGTTCGCGGCGCGCGACGCGGGCTACCGGCTGTCCATCGCGAACCTGCGCTCGAGCGACCCGACGGCCGTGCGCGCGAGCATCGACGATCTGCTCAGCCACGCCGTCGAGGCCATCATCGTGATCGCGCCGCAGCAGCAGGTGCTCACCGAGGTCGGCGACATGAGCGTGGACGTGCCCATCGTGGCGCTCGGCCCGAGCGGGGAGCGGCACTCGATGGCGATGGATCAGATCGCGGGCGCCCGGGCCGCGGTGGGGCACCTCGCCGAGCTCGGGCACGAGTTCATCGTGCACCTTGCGGGCCCGCAGGACTGGACCGAGGCCGAGGCCCGCATGGTCGGCTATCTGCGCGAGCTCGACGCCCGGGACCTGCGCGTGCGTGCGCCGCTGCTGGGGGACTGGACGGCGCAGTTCGGCTACGAGGCGGGGCTGAGCCTGCTGCGCATGCCCGACTTCACCGCGGTCTTCGCGGGGAACGACTCCATGGCCCTCGGCTTCCTGCACGCCTGCCGGGAGCTCGGCGTGCGCGTGCCGGAGGACATCAGCGTGGTCGGCTTCGACGACATCCCCGACGCCGCGCACTTCTTCCCTCCGCTCACCACCGTGCGTCAGGACTTCGAGGAGCTCGGGCGTCGCACGATCCGCATGCTGCTCGCCCAGCTGAACGGCGAGGAGCTGCCGCAGGAACCCCTGATCCCGCAGCTGATCGTGCGCTCGTCGACGACCGCTCCTCGTTCTCTCTGACGGCTTCGCGGCCACGACCGGAACCGCCGGCGACGAGGCGGGGACGCGTCCATCTTCGATCCGGCTCTTGACAAATGTGACCGGTTCGCCAGAAGATCGCTCGTGCGGGTGTGATCGGTCACAGCCGCGGGCGACGAAGAGGTCGGAATCCGATCCTCCTCGTCACCGAGCAGGAGGTCGGCGGCCATCGGCCTCCCGCGAACAGCACCACGAACCGGCGGGCGCAGCGATGCGCGCGCCACCCTCACCCGCGCCCCGCGTCCTCGGGGCGGGGGCCCGGAACGGGCGACCCGATCGTGCCATCGGCGCGCCCGCTGCTGTCCTGAGCGCGCCATGGCGGCGCGTTCGACGAAAGGAATCACATGAAGTTCTCCCGACTGGCTCTCGGCGCTGCTGCCGTGGCCCTCGCCCTGACCGTGACCGCGTGCGCGGGCACCCGCGGAGGCGGATCCTCGACCGCCGAGCCCGGCGCGAACAAGGGCGCGCTCGTCGGCGTCGCCATGCCGACGAAGACCTCCACCCGCTGGATCCACGACGGCGACGCCGTCAAGGCGGGGCTCGAGAAGCTCGGCTACAAGGTCGACCTCGAGTACGCCGACGACGACATCCCCACCCAGGTGCAGCAGATCTCCAACATGCTCACCAAGGGCGCCAAGGTGCTCGTCATCGCCTCGGTGGACGGGACGGCGCTGTCCAGCCAGCTCGACCAGGCCGCGTCCAAGGGCGTCAAGGTCATCGCCTACGACCGGCTCATCAACGGCAACAAGAACGTCGACTACTACACGACGTTCGACAACTACAAGGTCGGCGTGCAGCAGGCCACCAGCCTCCTGGAGGGCCTGGGCGTGCTGGACAAGAGCGGCAAGGACACCGGCGCCGCGGGCCCGTTCAACATCGAGCTGTTCGCCGGCAGCCCCGACGACAACAACGCCACGTTCTTCTTCAACGGCGCGATGGACACCCTCAAGCCCTACCTCGACAAGGGCGTGCTGAAGGTCGGCAGCGGCCAGACCGGCTTCACCCAGGTCGCCACGCAGGGCTGGCAGGCCGACGTCGCGAAGAAGCGCATGCAGGACCTCATCGCCTCGACGTACTCGAATGGGCAGACCGTGAACGGCGTGCTCTCGCCCTACGACGGCCTCTCGATCGGCATCATCTCGGCCCTCACCGGCGCCGGCTACGCCACCGACAAGCTCCCGATCATCACCGGCCAGGACGCGGAGATCCCGTCGGTGAAGTCGATCATCGCGGGACAGCAGTACTCGACCATCTACAAGGACACCCGCAAGCTCGCGGGCGAGGCCGTGAAGATGACGGACGACCTGCTCAACGGCAAGAAGCCCGAGGTCAACGACACCAAGTCCTACGACAACAAGACCAAGGTCGTGCCGACGTTCCTGTTCCAGCCCGTGGTCGTCACGAAGGACAACTACAAGGAAGCCGTCATCGACACCGGCTACTACACCGAGGACCAGCTCAAGTAAGGCACTCCCTCGACACAGGGTGGCTGCGGACGCTCCCGCAGCCACCCTCCTCTGACGAAAGGAGAGCGAGATGAGCGACAACATCCTCGAGATGCGCGGGATCACCAAGACGTTCCCGGGCGTGAAGGCCCTGCAGGACGTGTCGATCACCGTGCAGCGCGGCCATGTCCATGCGATCTGCGGCGAGAACGGGGCCGGCAAGTCCACGCTGATGAAGGTGCTCTCGGGCGTCTACCCGCACGGATCCTATGACGGAGAGATCCTGCTGGACGGCGAGCCGGTCGCGTTCAAGAGCATCAACGAGTCCGAGCATGCCGGAATCGTGATCATCCATCAGGAGCTGGCGCTGAGCCCGTACCTGTCGATCGCGGAGAACATCTTCCTCGGCAACGAGCGCCAGTCCCGCGGCTGGATCGACTGGAACACCACGAACCAGGAGGCGGCGCGGCTGCTGCGCAGCGTCGGGCTCGACGAGAACCCCGCGACGAAGATCGCAGACATCGGCGTGGGCAAGCAGCAGCTGGTGGAGATCGCGAAGGCGCTCTCCAAGAGCGTGCGGCTGCTGATCCTGGACGAGCCCACCGCGGCGCTCAACGACGACGACTCGGCGCACATGCTCGAGCTCATCCGGAGCCTGCGCGACGAGGGCATCACCTCGATCATCATCAGCCACAAGCTCAACGAGATCCGCGCGATCGCCGACGAGGTGACCGTCATCCGCGACGGCCGCAACATCGAGACCCTCGAGATGCGCACGGACGACGTCAGCGAGGATCGGATCATCCGCGGCATGGTCGGCCGCGACCTGGCCAGCCGGTTCCCCGACCGCACGCCCAAGATCGGCGGCGAGCTGCTGCGGATCGAGGACTGGACGGTGCACCATCCCCTCGACCACGAGCGCAAGGTCGTGGACGGCGCGAACCTCTTCGTGCGCGAGGGGGAGATCGTCGGCATCGCGGGGATCATGGGCGCGGGGCGCACCGAGCTCGCGATGAGCGTGTTCGGGCGCAGCTACGGCGTGAACATCTCCGGCCGGGTCTACAAGCGCGGATCCGAGATCTCCACGAAGACCGTCTCGGAGGCGATCGACCACGGCCTGGCGTATGCCACGGAGGACCGCAAGCGGTACGGGCTGAACCTCATCGACGACGTCGAGCGGAACATCACCGTCGCGGCCCTCGACCGGATCGCCAAGATCGGCTGGGTCAACGAGAGCCGGGAGCGGATCGTCGCCGAGTCGTACCGGAAGAGCATGAACATCAAGACCAGCTCGGTCGAGGCGATCGTCGGCAAGCTCTCCGGCGGCAACCAGCAGAAGGTCGTGCTGTCGAAGTGGATGAACACGTCCCCCGACGTGCTCATCCTCGACGAGCCCACGCGCGGCATCGACGTGGGGGCGAAGTACGAGATCTACGGGATCATCAACCGGCTCGCGAGCGAGGGCAAGGGCGTCATCGTCATCTCCAGCGAGCTTCCCGAGCTGATCGGTCTCTGCGACCGCATCTACACCCTGGCCGAGGGGCGCATCACCGCGGACGTTCCGCGAGCGGAGGCGACGGCCGAGAACCTCATGCGTTACATGACCCAGGAGAAGGAGGTGGGCTCCGCATGAGCGGCTCATCCATCACCCCGACGACGAGCTCGATGCGCGGCGCGCTCGAGTTCCTCACCAGCCAGCTGCGTCAGATCGGGCTGTTCATCGCGCTCATCGTGATCGTGATCTTCTTCCAGATCACGACCGGCGGGATCACGCTCGCCCCGATCAACGTGTCGAACCTGATCATCCAGAACAGCTACATCCTGATCCTCGCGATCGGCATGGTCATGGTGATCATCGCCGGCCACATCGACCTGTCGGTCGGATCCGTGGTGGCGTTCATCGGCGCGGCCGCGGGCGTGCTGATCACCAAGATGGGCGTGCCCTGGCCGGTCGCCGTCGTGCTGTGCCTCGTGCTGGGCGCGCTGATCGGCGCGTGGCAGGGCTTCTGGATCGCGTACTTCAAGATTCCGGCGTTCATCGTCACGCTCGCGGGCATGCTCACCTTCCGCGGCCTCACCGAGATCACCCTGCAGAACACGGCGATCTCGCCGTTCCCCGACGGCTTCCGGGCCATCGGCGCGGGGTTCCTCCCCGACCTGGGGGGCGGGCAGACGGTCGTCGAGCCGCTCACGGTCATCCTCGCGGTGCTCGTCGTGCTCGGGATGATCGGTTTCGGGATCCGCGGGCGCATGACCCGCCGGAAGTTCGCCGTCGAGGATGAGCCGCTGTGGTGGTTCATCGCGAAGCTCGCGTTCACGAGCCTGCTGATCGCCCTCGTCGCCTACCTGCTCGCCAGTTACAACGGCACCCCGATCGCGCTCGTGATCCTCGGCGTGCTGACCGTCGTGTACTCGGCGATCATGGCCCGCAGCGTCTGGGGCCGGCACGTCTACGCGATCGGCGGCAACCCGCTCGCGGCGAGCCTGTCCGGGGTGAAGACGCAGCGGGTGACCTTCACGCTGTTCGTCAACATGGGTGTGCTGTCCGCGCTCGCGGGGCTCGTGTTCACGTCGCAGCTGAACCTCGCCAGCCCCCGCAACGGCGACGGGTTCGAGCTCGACGCGATCGCGGCCGTGTTCATCGGCGGTGCGGCGGTCACCGGCGGCATCGGCAAGATCACCGGTGCGATCATCGGCGGTCTGATCATCGGCATCCTGAACAACGGCATGTCGATCCTCGGTGTCGGCACCGAGTTCCAGGCGCTCATCAAGGGCCTGGTGCTGCTCGCCGCCGTCGCGTTCGACGTGTTCAACAAGCGTCGCTCCGGCCGCTGAGCCAAGCGCCACGGGAGCCCCGGTCGCACGCTGCGGCCGGGGCTTCGCGTCTGCGCATCTCGAACCGTTTCGGCTGATCCGCGACGGATCCCGAGGCCCTTCGGACGATTGGTTCCGGAATCGCCCGCGAAAGCGCGAAACTCTCAGCGGGTGCATAGCTTCCCGGAACAGCCGCGAAATCGAGATCTGATCCGCTAGGTGCACGGATGCCGGGGGTGCTAACGTCCCTCTGTCATCCCCCACACCCGACGATGAGACAGGGGACATAGAGTGACCCGGAATCCACTCGAGACGGACACGTCTCTGCAGCGTGCGATCGACTACCAGGAGCACGCACTGCAGGCCGGCGGAGTGTCCAAGGCCGGTTCGGCGCTGATGGCCGTCGCGGGCAGCGCGCCCGCCTACTCCATCGCGGCCAGCACGGCCCTTCTGATCGGAGCCGCCGGCGTCGGCGCTCCGGCCGCACTGCTCTGGTGCGGCATCCCGATGCTCGGCATCGCCTTCGCCTTCGGCTACCTCGCCAGGGTCGACACGCACGCGGGCGCGTCGTTCTCCTGGGTGGCACGCGGGCTCCACCCGATCCTCGGCTTCCTCGCCGGCTGGGCGGTCGTGATCTCGGCGACCATCTTCATGGTGGCGGGAGCCCTCCCGGCCGGCCAGATGACGGTCGCGCTGTTCGCCGGCGACAAGGTCGCGAACGAGAACACGCTGCTCGTGACGCTCGTGGGAGCCCTGTGGTTCCTGGTGATGGCGGCCGCGGTGATCTTCGGCGTGCACACCACGGAGCGCGCGCAGTGGATCATGTCGGTCATCGAGGTCGGGATCCTCGTGGTGTTCGCGGCCATCGCGATCCCGCGCGCGATCACGACCTACCACCACGGCGAGACCTTCTCCTGGGACTGGTTCGGCTTCGGCCACCTCACCGGCGCGGGCGTCTTCGTCGCCGCGGCCCTGATCGCGGCCTTCTACTACTGGGGCTGGGACGTCACGGCCAACCTCGGCGAGGAGACCAAGAACGCCCACAAGACCACGGGACTCGCGGGCATCATCGGCATCGTCATCGTGTTCATCCTGTTCGAGATCTACACGACCACGACCCTGGTGATGCTCCCCGGCAAGACCATCGAGGAGAACAGCGGCAACGTGCTGAGCGTCCTGGGCGACGCCATCATGCCCGGCATCGGCGGCAAGATCCTCATCGTCGCCGTGGCGTTGTCCACGATCGCGACCCTGGAGACCACGCTCGTGCAGGTGAGCCGCACCCTGTTCGCGATGGGACGCGACCGCACCATCCCGTTCGCGTTCGGCAAGATCAACCGCAAGTGGAAGACGCCCGTCTTCGCGACCCTCGTCGTCGTGGGCGTCTCGCTCCTGCTGTTCGTGCTGGCGAACGTCTTCGGTGACAGCGTGGGCCAGATCCTCGGCTGGGCGATCTCGTCGATCGGCCTGCAGATCGCGTTCTACTACTCGCTCGCGGGATTCGCGCTGATCATCGGCTTCCGGAAGGTGATCTTCCGCTCGGTGAAGAACTTCCTGCTGATCGGCCTCTGGCCGTTCGTGGGAGCCGTGTTCATGCTGTACATCTTCTTCGCCGCGATCCCGAACAACGAGCCGGTCGTGAACATCCTCGGCCTCGGCCTCATCGCGATCGGGGTCATCCCGCTCGCGCTGTTCTACCGCAAGGCGAAGGATGCCTACTTCTCGCGGCGCCCGCTCGAGGTGCCCGAGGACTTCTCCGCCTGAGGCCGGACGGGATCGGGACCGGGGGGGCCGCGTGCCCGCCCCGGTCCTGTCGTCTGCGCGGCGGTGGTCCCGCGCCGAGGGCGGGCGGCCACCGGTCGTCCTGGTGATCCGGATCCGGATCCGAATCCGCCTCGCGCCGAGCCGGGTCCGGGGCTCGCGATTGTCGGAGCATCGGGGGAGGATGGCGCCATGCAGATGAACGGTCGGGCCGGCGCGCCCTGCCACTCGACGGTCGGGAGGCGCCCATGATCCTCGCCGGTTTCGTGCTGCTCGCCGTCGGAGTCGCCGACGTGCTGCGCGGGTTCCTGCGCGGCCGCGCGTTCTGGATCGGATCCGGGATCGCCGCCGTCCTGCTGCTCGTCGTGGGAGCGCTCGGCGGCGCCTACGTGTACGCGGCCGTGGGCATCGTGCTGGCCGCCGTGTGGGCATGGCTGCTGCCGCTCGAGGGGCGTCCCCGGCTGTCGTTCTGGCCGGCCGTGGTGCTCGCGCTGCTCGCGGTCGCGGGGGTCGCGCTCCTGCCGGCCCGCACGTCGGCAGGGCTGCTCTCCGGCGCGCCGCTCCCGACGCCGATCGGCCGGGTCGGGTTCGATCTGGCGGTGCTCGCCGTGGGCGTGTTCGCGGTGCTGCTCGAGACCGGGAACGTGATCGTGCGCGCCGCTCTGGTCAGCGAGAAGGCGGAACTGCCCGCCGACGTGGAGCCGGGACAAGCGCCACCCGCGGAAGCCGTGCACGGGCTGGTGCCGGCGGCGGTGCTCGACCCGGGCACGCCGACGGGACCGGAGCCGGCTCTCCCGGCGGCGGCGGTCGATTCCGGCTTCCGCGGCGGGCGCCTGATCGGGCCGCTCGAGCGCGTGATCGTGCTGCTGCTCACGCTCTTCACGGCGTACCCGCTGCTCGCGGCGATGCTCGCGGCCAAGGGCATCGTGCGCTTCCCGGAGATCTCCCGTGACGGCGCGAACGGCGGCCGTGCCGAGTACTTCCTCGTGGGCAGCCTGGTCAGCTGGGTGGTCGCGCTCGGAGGAGCGCTGCTGCTGTGGTGGGCGACGCACACGACGGCCTGAGCACGTCGCGCGCACCGCGAATCCGCACTCCGGTTGCCGGGCGGGCGCATCACGCGGGATCCTTGTCCGAGGTGGGCGTGCCCTCGCGCGTCCTCTCCCTATGATCGTCCGCAGGAGGAGTCATGACCGAGAAGCCTCGGTTCTCGCTGGAAAGCACGCTCGGCGAGATCCTCGACGATCCGCAGGCGCGCGCCGTGCTCGACGAGATCGTGCCCGGTGTGTCGAACCACTCGCTGGTGTTCCTGGCACGAGGGATCACCCTGTCCGACGGCGCCGCCCGCCTCGGATCCATCGAGCCGGAGCGTCTCGCCGAGCTCGACGCGAGACTGCGCTCCCTGGGCTGAGCGCCCTCCGCCTCGCAGGCTCTTAGGCTCCGCGAGGCGAAGGGCGCCCGGCTCAGCCCTCGCTCTTGCGGCCGCGAGCGAGAGCCCACGCGCCCGCGCCGACGCCCACGAGCACGACCGCGCCGATGCCGAGCCCGACCCACAGTCCCGGATCCGCGGCGGCGCCGACGGCGGGAGCCTCGGTCTCGGCGGACGCGGCGGGGCCGCACACCGGCTTCGCCGACCCCGAGGCGGCGGGCGTGGCCGAGCCACCCGGGGAGTACGAGAACGTGTAGCTGCCCGAGATCGGGTGTCCGTCCGACGACACCACGCGCCAGAGCACCTCGTACGTCCCCGCTTCGCCCAGGGCGACCGGTGACGACACCACCGGGCCGTTCAGATCCGGGCACGCCGACTCGTAGTACCGCTTGTCCGGGCCGATCACCTGGATCACGGCCGCCCCGTCGGTGCCGAGCGGGTCGGCGCTGAAGCTGAGCGACACCGCCGTCAGGCTCGTCACGGTCGCACCCTGGGCCGGATCCGTGCCGTCGAGCGTGTCATGCGCGCTGGCGACCGCGGCGCCTGCGGTCGCGAGGATCGTCCCGACCCCGGCAGCGGCGATGAGCGCGGCGAGCCGGTCGCGCAGCCTCATGCGCCGGCCCTCCGGCGCCCGAGGGCGAAGCCGCCGAGCAGCGCACCGCCGGCCGCGACCACGAGGGCCGCGATGCTCAGCCCCAGGGCCAGCCCGCCCTGGCCGTCGCCGGGCGCCGTCGCCGCCGGGTGCGGAGCGGCCGTCGCGCCGACGCCCCCGTGGTGGTCGGCCGGGGGAGCGTCGTTCACCCACAGCACGGGCGCGGGCTCGAGGGTGTCGTCCTTCGCGACCTGCTCGGGCGTGGCCGACCACTCCACCACCTTGCCGTCGGAGTAGGTCTGCGTCGCGGGGATCACGATGTGCCCGGTGTCCGGCACCGGGCCGAGCGACAGCGTGAACGTCTGGAACTGTCCCGGGGCGATGCCGCCCGCATCGGCGGTGAAGCTGACCTGGGTCGCGGCCTCGGTGATGGTGTTGCCCTCGACCTTCACAGGCTTCGCGAGAGTGGTCTTCGTCGTGGCACCGGTCCAGCCCGCGGTGGGCTGGTAGCTGACGCTCGTGAACGGAGTGTCGCCCGGCAGGTGGATGTCGAGCTTGACCGTGCTCGCCGTCGCGGACTCGTTCGGCACCCGGAAGGTGACGTAGGTCCAGGAACCGGCCTCGGCCTGGTTCGGCGTCGCGGTCACGTGGGCGGATGCGGCGAGGGGCGCGGCGAGGGCGAGAAGGGAGCCGGCGGCGAGCCCCGCGAGCGCGCGGGAGAGAGGGGTGTTGCGCATGGTTCGAGTGTCTTTCTGAGGTCGTGTGAGTGCACCGGTGCGCCGGGAACGGCGCCTGTGCGCGGTGCAGGAGAGGATGGGGAGCTCACGCCGCGAGCGGCGGGCCCCTCCTCGACACGACGGTCAGGACGAAGCGCGATCGCCGTACCGGGACGACGACGCCCCGTGCGGACGGGATGCGGTGCGCGGGCGTCGGCGACGCGGTGAGCAGCCGTGCGACGAGGTTCCAGCCGGTGAGCGCGAGGAGTGCGCGCAGGGCCTGCTCGCCGCGGCCCAGCGCCAGCACGGTGAGCACCGCCGCGATCGCGTGGGCGACCCACATGGCCGGCTGCAGGTGCAGGGCGTGCCCCGCGTCGACTGTGGTCGGACCGAGCGCGCCGGCGAGCTCGGCACCGTGCAGGTGACCGTCGAGGCCGGTCGTCGCGGACCCGGATCCGGATCCGACCCCGATCAGCAGCAGACCGTGGAACGCGAACTGGCTCAGCGCCACCGCGATCGACAGGCGGATCCAGCTCAGCCGCCGGCCGGCCAGCGCGATGCACACCGGAGCGGCGAACAGCAGCGCCAGCACGATCCCGATCACCGGGGCGGGGGTGCCGTCGGCAGTGGAGTGCGAGACGGAGGCGACGAACGTCGCGACCAGGGCGGCGATGAGTCCCCGGACCGTGCGACCCGCGCGCGTTCCCCACACGCTTCCAGCCTAGCCGGACGCTTCCGGCGGGCCGAGCGGGACGATCCGCGCTGATACCCTGATCCGGTGTCGAACCCATCCCTGACGATCGCGGCACCGGCCATCGACCCCACCTTCGAGAACGTGTGGGACGAACTGGTCTGGCGCGGACTCGTCCACGTGTCCACGGATCCGGAGGCGCTGCGCGCCCTTCTCGCAGGACCCGCGATCACGTATTACTGCGGCTTCGACCCCACGGCGCCGAGCCTGCACCTCGGCAACCTGGTGCAGCTGCTGACCCTGCGCCGCATCCAGCTCGCCGGGCACAAGCCGCTCGGCCTCGTCGGCGGATCCACCGGCCTCATCGGCGATCCGCGTCCCACCGCGGAGCGCACTCTCAACACGCGCGAGACGGTCGAGGAATGGGTCGGTCGCCTGCGCGCGCAGGTCGAGCGCTACCTCAGCTTCGAGGGTGACAACGCCGCCCGGATCGTGAACAACCTCGACTGGACGGCGCCGCTGTCCGCGATCGACTTCCTCCGTGAGATCGGCAAGCACTACCGCGTCGGCACCATGCTGAAGAAGGACGCGGTCGCGGCGCGGCTGAACTCCGAGGCGGGCATCAGCTACACCGAGTTCAGCTACCAGATCCTCCAGGGCCTGGACTTCCTGGAGCTGTACCGCCAGTACGGCTGCGTGCTGCAGACGGGCGGATCCGACCAGTGGGGCAACCTCACGAGCGGCACGGACCTCATCCACCGCGTCGAGGGCGTCTCCGTGCACGCGATCGGCACGCCGCTGATCACGAACAGCGACGGCACCAAGTTCGGCAAGAGCGAGGGCAACGCGATCTGGCTCGACGCCGAGATGTGCAGCCCGTACCGGATGTACCAGTTCTGGCTCGGCACGGCGGACGCGGACGTGATCGACCGGCTCAAGGTTTTCACGTTCCTCACCCGTGCGGAGATCGAGGAGTACGCCGCGCTGGTGGAGGCGGAGCCGTTCCTCCGCGCCGCGCAGAAGCGCCTCGCGCTCGAGGTCGTCGCCACGGTGCACGGCGTCGAGGCGGCCGCCGCCGTGATCGCGGCGTCGGAGGCGCTGTTCGGGCAGGGCGACCTGTCCGCGCTCGACGCCGCGACGCTGCGCACGGCGCTGGAGGAGCTGCCGAACGCGTCCGTCGCCGCCGGAACCTCGGTGGTCGACGCCCTCGTCGCGACCGGCCTCGTCTCCAGCGCCTCGGAGGCGCGCCGTGCCATCGCCCAGGGCGGCGTCTCCGTCGACGGCGAGCGGGTGGAGTCCGACGAGGCGACCGTGCCGCTGGGCCTGCCCGGCGGCGTCTCGGTGCTGCGCCGCGGCAAGAAGACCCTCGCGGGCCTCCTCCCCGCCTGACCGCCGGATCCGGATCCCCTCCGGTCGCCGAGCCTGTCGAAGCGCCCGGATCCGAACCCTCCGGTCGCTGAGCCTGTCGAAGCGCCCGGATCGCGAGCTGCGGCCCTCCGTCTGTGCGCGACACACGGCGAAACGCAGTTCGCGGGCTCCGGCATGGCATGATCCACTCGGACATGCGGGAGCCCGAACCAGCCCGCATGCACGTCCACTCTGAACGGAGTCCTCCATGTCCCACCGTCGCCTCGCCCGGATCGCCGTCGGCCTCGCCGCGTCGGCTCTCGTCGTCACGCTCGCCGCCTGCTCCGGGGGCGCGTCCTCGAAGCCGTCGGAGACCGCAGCGGCGGACAGCGCGTCCTACGGACTCGTCAAGCCCGGCACTCTCACGGTCGCCACCGAAGGCACCTACAGCCCGTTCACGTATCACGAGAACGGCGGAGCCGGCGAGCTCATCGGCTACGACGTCGACGTCGCGCGCGCGGTCGGGAAGGAGCTCGGCCTCAAGGTCGAGTTCCAGGAGACGCAGTGGGACGGCATCTTCGCGGGCCTCGAGGCTGGGCGGTTCGATGTCATCGGCAACCAGGTGTCGATCAACCCTGAGCGCCAGGCGAAGTACCTGTTCTCGACGCCCTACACGGTCTCGCCGAGCGTGGTGGTCGTGAAGAAGGGCGACACGTCGATCAAGAGCTTCGCGGACCTCAAGGGCAAGACCACCGCGCAGTCGCTGACGAGCAACTTCTACAAGCTCGCCCAGGACGCGGGCGCGAACGTCGAGGCGGTGGAGGGCTGGGCGCAGGCCGTCGCTCTCCTCGAGCAGGGCCGCGTGCAGGCCACCGTCAACGACAAGCTCACCTACCTCGATTACGTGAAGCAGCACCCGGACGCGAAGCTGGCAGTCGCGGCGCAGACGGATCCGGCGCAGAGCGCGTTCGCGTTCACGAAGAAGAAGGACGCGCTCGTCAAGGCGGTCGACAAGGCGCTGGCCAAGCTCGAGTCCGACGGGACCCTCGCGAAGCTCGGCAAGAAGTACTTCGGCGAAGACGTCTCGAAGTAGCGCGCCATGCCCGACGGGCTGCACCTCTTCCTGGACTCGCTCGGGCCGATCGTGTGGGGCGGGATCAGCGGAACGATTCCGCTGGCCCTCGCCTCCTTCGCGATCGGCCTGGTGATCGCGCTGATCATCGCGTTGATGCGCCTGTCGGCGTCGCGCCCCCTCGCCGCCATCGCCCGCGGCTATGTGTCGGTGATCCGGGGCACGCCGCTGCTGGTTCAGCTCTTCGTGATCTTCTACGGCCTGGGCGCGGTCGGCATCGTCATCGACCCGTGGCCGTCCGCGATCGCCGCCTTCTCGCTCAACGTCGGCGGCTACGCGGCGGAGATCATCCGCGCTGCGATCCTCTCGGTGCCGGCCGGGCAGTGGGAGGCCGGCTACACGATCGGCATGTCGCGGGGGCAGACCCTGCGCCGGATCATCCTTCCGCAGGCGGCGCGCGTCTCGGTGCCGCCGCTGTCCAACACGTTCATCTCGCTCGTCAAGGACACGTCGCTGGCGTCGCTGATCCTGGTCACCGAGCTGTTCCGCGTCGCCCAGCGCATCTCCGCGGCCACCCAGGAGGTCATGCTGCTGTACCTGGAGGCGGCGCTCGTGTACTGGGTGTTCTGCCTCGTGCTCTCCGGCGCGCAGGGTCTCGTGGAGAAGAGGCTGGATCGCTATGTCGCCCACTGATGCACCCACGCCCCTGCTGCGTGCGACCGGCCTGACGAAGGCGTTCGGCACCCACGAGGTGCTCAAGGGCTTCGACCTGGAGGTGCGGCGCGGCGAGGTCGTGGCGCTCATCGGGCCCAGCGGCTCCGGCAAGACGACCGTGCTGCGGTCGCTGAACGGGCTGGAGACCCCCGACGCCGGGGTGCTCGCCTTCGACGGCGGCCCGGTCGTCGACTTCGCGAACCTCGGTGATCGGCGCTCCGCCGAGCGATCGCGGCGGGCGCTGCGCGACCGCTCCGCCATGGTCTTCCAGCACCACAACCTCTTCCCGCACATGACCGTGCTGCAGAACGTCATGGAAGGTCCGGTGCAGGTGCAGCGCGTGCCGAAGCAGCGCGCACGGGAGGAGGGCCTGGCCCTGCTCGACCGCGTGGGGCTCGCCGACAAGCGCGACGCCTACCCGTTCCAGCTGTCCGGAGGTCAGCAGCAGCGGGTCGGGATCGTGCGCGCGCTCGCTCTGAAGCCGGACCTGCTGCTCTTCGACGAGCCCACCAGCGCCCTGGATCCCGAGCTCGTCGGCGAGGTGCTCAGCGTCATCTCGGAGCTCGTCGCCGAGGGATGGACGATGGTCATCGTCACGCACGAACTCGCCTTCGCGCGGCAGGTGGCCGACGAGGTCCTGTTCATGGACGGCGGCGTCGTCGTCGAGAGGGGCGCTCCGTCGCAGGTGTTCACCGCGCCGGTGCACGAGCGCACCCGGCGCTTCCTGGATCGGATCCTCCGGCCGTTCGAGTGACGGGGCTCGCGCGGTAGCGTCGGGACATGCCGTTCACCCCCAGCCACGCGGTCGTCGCGCTGCCGTTCCTGTGCACTCCGCTGGTGCCGGCGGCCCTCGCGGTCGGAGCGATGACGCCCGATCTGCCGCTGTTCACCCGGGGACTGGCCGTCGACTACGCGGTGACGCACGACCTCCGGTGGCTGCCGGTGACCGTGCTCGTCGCGCTGGCGCTGCTGCTGATCTGGCGGATCCTGCTGCGGCCCGCGACGCGCTTGCTCGCGCCGCGCTACCTGGGGTCCCGGCTGCCCGAGGAATGGGACCGCGGCGTGCGGTCCGCCGTGCGGGAGACGTTCGGCACGCCCGTCCGGACGCTGCTCCTCCTGGTCGCCCTCGCTGTCGGCGTGCTCTCGCACATCCTGTGGGACGCGTTCACGCACGAGGGGCGCGCCGGCGTCTCTCTGATCCCGGTGCTCGGTGACCACTGGGGCCCGCTGCTCGGATACAAGTGGCTGCAGTACGGCTCGAGCATCGGCGGACTCGTGGTGCTCGTGATCACCGGCGTGCTCTGGCTGCGCGGGCGTGCGCCGGGCGCCGTCGATCCGGCGCCGCTCGGTGTGCGGGCGACGTGGTGGCTCTCGCTGCCGGCGGCCCTCGCCCTCGCAGTGGTGATCGGCCTCGCCGTGTACGGTCCCCTCACCGCGGAGTTCACGGCACAGCACCTCGCCTACCGCACGCTGCCCGGCGCCTGTGGGGTCTGGGCGCTGCTCACGTTCGTGCTGGTGATCGTGCTGCGGATCCGCCGCGGTCAGCGCCAGACCGGCTGATCCCCGCCCCACGGGCGCGGAGGAGCGAACCGGGTCGGCCCGCCGGCCCAGGCGACTGCGGGGACCACGGTGCGCACCTCGACGCCGTCGAGGTCGAAGCTCTGCGTCTCCGGATCCGCCGGGGGTGCGTCGCTGGACGGTTCCTCGTTCCGGGGGAGTGCGAGCAGCTCCGCGGCGATCCGGCGGAGCGACGTCTCCACGATCCAGCCGCCGCCCTCCTCCGCACGACGTCGCAGCGCGGTGGCGATGGCGGCGGCGAGGAGGTAGCCGGCCGTGTGGTCGAGCGCCTGAGCCGGCAGCGCTCCCGGTGCGCCGTTCTCGTCGCGCTCGATGAGCGCGATGCCCGAGGCCGCCCGCACCAGGCTGTCGAAGCCCCGCCGCTCGGGCGCGCCCCACGCCGAGAGCTGCGCGACGATGAGATGCGGGAAGGCGGACAGCAGCCGACCGGGCGACAGGCCCAACCGTTCCAGCCCGGCCGGCCGATAGCCGAGCACCACGACGTCGGCATCGGCGAGCAGGGCGTCGAGCCGGTCGCGCTGCGCGGCGGCGTCCAGCAGCGCGGACCGCTTGCCGTGCCCGGTGTCGAGGTGCTGCCAGCCGAACTCCGCGAGCCGCGGCGGGTCGATCCGCAGCACGTCGGCGCCCGCGAGCGCCAGCGTCCGCGTGCAGACCGGGCCGGCGATCACGCGGGTCAGGTCGAGGACCCGGATCCCCGCCAGCGGTGCCGCGGCGGTCGGTCCGGGCAGCGGCCGCTTCGCCGCCGCGTGCCCCCGCCGCCAGCGGATGACCGGATCCACGCGCAGCGCGGCGTCCTCGGCGGGCCGCTCCGTGCGTACCGGGACGCACAGCCCGCCCTGCTCGGCGACGGCGGCGACGACCGCGGCGGTGCTGCGCTCGGCGAGGCGGGTGCCGAGAGCGGACGCCGTGGGTTCGTGCAGGGAGAGCGCGCGCACGAGCGCGGACGCGTGGGCGGGGTAGTTGCCGTGTGTGCGCACCCACCCGTCGGTGGTGCGCCAGAACCCGGACAGCGGCGACCACACGGCAGGCGCGGAGCCGTTGATGAGCAGGTGGCGGTCGCTGCGGTAGGCCGCGGCGATGCGCGCCGCGTCCAGAGACACCAAGGCGGCGCCGGCAAGGGCGCCGAGGGCGCGCGAGGCGATCTCGACGGCGGCCCACGCGAACGCGCCGACGGGAAGACGTGCCGGCAGCGGCACGTCGGGCACGACGCCCTCGATCGCGGTCGAGGGCTCGCCCAGGGCTGCCCGGAAGCCGGCCAGAGTCGACTGCGCGGTAGCGTCGCTCATGTCGGCATCGTAGGCCCCAAGGCCGTCGACGGGCGGGCAGGACGGAGCGGATCGTGTGCCGACACGCCCGAGGGGAGGGCCCGATTTGCCGGGACCCGTGGATCCGCGTAAGTTATTACCTGTTCGCCCCAAGCGGTAGAGCGAAGGGCCGGAAGGCCTGACTCCCCAAGCGGCGAACAATCACCCACCTTCTTCCCCGGAAGAAGGTTCCTCTTCGCGAGTTCTCCTCGCGGCGGGGGTCAAGCGCGTGCGCTTGGGAGGGTGACCGTCCGCCAGGATCGTCGATTTGACAGACTGGCCGGGAGGGCTAAGCTAGAGAAGTTGCCTCGGAAACGAGGAAGCGGATCCGGTTTTGAACCTCACGGCGTGTCGATTTGACAGCCTGAGCGACACGGATAAGATAGAGAAGTTGCACTGAAGGGAAGGCCGAGAGGCCGGAACGCAGGAGCATCCGATCCTTGAGAACTCAACAGCGTGCACTTGTCAAATGCCAATTTATTCCTCGTCCAGTCTTAGGGCTGGTTGAGAAATTCCTTTGGATCAAAGACCAATCCTTTCGGGGGTTGGCATTCGGATGAAGTCAGCAATGATGTCATCTCTTTGGTCAGTTTCAAACTCGCTGCGTGCCGGTTTTTCCCCGGTGTGCATGCATTTCTTTTTTACGGAGAGTTTGATCCTGGCTCAGGATGAACGCTGGCGGCGTGCTTAACACATGCAAGTCGAACGATGAACCCGAAGCTTGCTTTGGGGGATTAGTGGCGAACGGGTGAGTAACACGTGAGCAACCTGCCCCTCACTCTGGGATAAGCGCTGGAAACGGCGTCTAATACTGGATACGAGTTGGAGCCGCATGGTTACCAACTGGAAAGATTTTTTGGTGGGGGATGGGCTCGCGGCCTATCAGCTTGTTGGTGAGGTAATGGCTCACCAAGGCGTCGACGGGTAGCCGGCCTGAGAGGGTGACCGGCCACACTGGGACTGAGACACGGCCCAGACTCCTACGGGAGGCAGCAGTGGGGAATATTGCACAATGGGCGGAAGCCTGATGCAGCAACGCCGCGTGAGGGATGACGGCCTTCGGGTTGTAAACCTCTTTTAGCAGGGAAGAAGCGAAAGTGACGGTACCTGCAGAAAAAGCACCGGCTAACTACGTGCCAGCAGCCGCGGTAATACGTAGGGTGCAAGCGTTATCCGGAATTATTGGGCGTAAAGAGCTCGTAGGCGGTTTGTCGCGTCTGCTGTGAAATCCCGAGGCTCAACCTCGGGCCTGCAGTGGGTACGGGCAGACTAGAGTGCGGTAGGGGAGATTGGAATTCCTGGTGTAGCGGTGGAATGCGCAGATATCAGGAGGAACACCGATGGCGAAGGCAGATCTCTGGGCCGTAACTGACGCTGAGGAGCGAAAGGGTGGGGAGCAAACAGGCTTAGATACCCTGGTAGTCCACCCCGTAAACGTTGGGAACTAGTTGTGGGGTCCTTTCCACGGATTCCGTGACGCAGCTAACGCATTAAGTTCCCCGCCTGGGGAGTACGGCCGCAAGGCTAAAACTCAAAGGAATTGACGGGGACCCGCACAAGCGGCGGAGCATGCGGATTAATTCGATGCAACGCGAAGAACCTTACCAAGGCTTGACATACACCAGAACACCGTAGAAATACGGGACTCTTTGGACACTGGTGAACAGGTGGTGCATGGTTGTCGTCAGCTCGTGTCGTGAGATGTTGGGTTAAGTCCCGCAACGAGCGCAACCCTCGTTCTATGTTGCCAGCACGTAATGGTGGGAACTCATGGGATACTGCCGGGGTCAACTCGGAGGAAGGTGGGGATGACGTCAAATCATCATGCCCCTTATGTCTTGGGCTTCACGCATGCTACAATGGCCGGTACAAAGGGCTGCAATACCGTGAGGTGGAGCGAATCCCAAAAAGCCGGTCCCAGTTCGGATTGAGGTCTGCAACTCGACCTCATGAAGTCGGAGTCGCTAGTAATCGCAGATCAGCAACGCTGCGGTGAATACGTTCCCGGGTCTTGTACACACCGCCCGTCAAGTCATGAAAGTCGGTAACACCTGAAGCCGGTGGCCTAACCCTTGTGGAGGGAGCCGTCGAAGGTGGGATCGGTAATTAGGACTAAGTCGTAACAAGGTAGCCGTACCGGAAGGTGCGGCTGGATCACCTCCTTTCTAAGGAGCATCTGGAGGCTTCGGTCTTCCAGGCGCCAGATCAGCACCGAATGTGTGCTGCTGGTTAGCTCATGGGTGGAACATTTGACATGGCTCTCGAGTCAATGGTCTTGCTTAGTACGCTGCTTCGGCAGTGGGAACGGTGGGGTCGGCGATGCGGGGGCCTGCACGCTGTTGGGTCCTGAGGGACCGGGTGTGGGAACACATGCGGTACTTCTGGCCTTCATGCCTCACGCCGGTTGGTGTGGGGGTGGGGGACCGCCCGTACTTTGAGAACTACACAGTGGACGCGAGCATCTTAAAGAGATGATCCTTCGGGATTGTTTCGAAACGATAGATACGGCCCCGATTTTCCTGTCGGGGTCGGCTCATGTGATTTCAAGTCTTTAAGAGCAAACGGTGGATGCCTTGGCATCTGGAGCCGAAGAAGGACGTAGCAATCTGCGATAAGCCTCGGGGAACTGATAAGCGAGTTTTGATCCGAGGGTGTCCGAATGGGGAAACCCCGCTGGGCGGCGTGCCGACCTAGTGACTCCCGCCTGAATATATAGGGCGGGTAGAGGGAACGTGGGGAAGTGAAACATCTCAGTACCCACAGGAAGAGAAAACAACATGTGATTCCGTGAGTAGTGGCGAGCGAAAGCGGATGAGGCTAAACCGGGTGTGTGTGATAGCCGGCAGGCGTTGCATGCCCGGGGTTGTGGGACTTTCCGTGTCATTCTGCCGAGTGACGAGCGTGACAAGCTGGTATAGGCGAACCGCATTGAAAGGCGGGTCATAGAGGGTGCCAACCCCGTAGCCGAAATGCCAGGTCTTGGCGTGGAGAGTATCCCAAGTAGCACGGGGCCCGAGAAATCCCGTGTGAATCTGTCAGGACCACCTGATAAGCCTAAATACTCCCAGATGACCGATAGCGGACAAGTACCGTGAGGGAAAGGTGAAAAGTACCCCGGGAGGGGAGTGAAATAGTACCTGAAACCGTTTGCTTACAAACCGTTGGAGCCTCCTTAGCAGGGGTGACAGCGTGCCTTTTGAAGAATGAGCCTGCGAGTTAGTGATACGTGGCGAGGTTAACCCGTGTGGGGCAGCCGTAGCGAAAGCGAGTCTGAATAGGGCGATTCAGTCGCGTGTCCTAGACCCGAAGCGAAGTGATCTATCCATGGCCAGGCTGAAGCGACGGTAAGACGTCGTGGAGGGCCGAACCCACTTAGGTTGAAAACTGAGGGGATGAGCTGTGGATAGGGGTGAAAGGCCAATCAAACTTCGTGATAGCTGGTTCTCTCCGAAATGCATTTAGGTGCAGCGTTGCGTGTTTCTTGCCGGAGGTAGAGCTACTGGATGGCCGATGGGCCCTACAAGGTTACTGACGTCAGCCAAACTCCGAATGCCGGTAAGTGAGAGCGCAGCAGTGAGACTGTGGGGGATAAGCTTCATAGTCGAGAGGGAAACAACCCAGACCACCAACTAAGGTCCCTAAGCGCGTGCTAAGTGGGAAAGGATGTGGAGTTGCTGTGACAACCAGGAGGTTGGCTTAGAAGCAGCCACCCTTGAAAGAGTGCGTAATAGCTCACTGGTCAAGTGATTCCGCGCCGACAATGTAACGGGGCTCAAGCACGCCACCGAAGTTGTGGCATTGACATTAATGGTAGGCCTTCGTGGTCCAGCCGTGTTGATGGGTAGGAGAGCGTCGTGTGGCGAGTGAAGCGGCGGAGTGATCCAGCCGTGGACGCTACACGAGTGAGAATGCAGGCATGAGTAGCGAAAGACGTGTGAGAAACACGTCCTCCGGAAGACCAAGGGTTCCAGGGTCAAGCTAATCTTCCCTGGGTAAGTCGGGACCTAAGGCGAGGCCGACAGGCGTAGTCGATGGACAACGGGTTGATATTCCCGTACCGGCGAAGAACCGCCCACATGAAATCAGGAGTGCTAAGCATCCCAAGACACGGGGATCCCTTCGGGGACGATCGTGTGGCGGCATGCGACCCCATCTGGTGGAGTGAGCGTATTAACAGGTGTGACGCAGGAAGGTAGCCCAAGCCAGGCGATGGTTGTCCTGGTGCAAGTGCGTAGGCCGAGAGATAGGCAAATCCGTCTCTCATCAAGGCTGAGACACGATGCGGATGAAAAGTGGGTGATCCTATGCTGCCGAGAAAAGCATCGACGCGAGGTTCTAGCCGCCCGTACCCCAAACCGACTCAGGTGGTCAGGTAGAGAATACCAAGGAGATCGAGAGAATCGTGGTTAAGGAACTCGGCAAAATGCCCCCGTAACTTCGGGAGAAGGGGGGCCACCCGCTTATTAGGATTTACTCCGAAAGGGTGTGGTGGCCGCAGAGACTAGTGGGTAGCGACTGTTTACTAAAAACACAGGTCCGTGCCAAGTCGCAAGACGATGTATACGGACTGACGCCTGCCCGGTGCTGGAAGGTTAAGAGGACGGGTTAGCTTCGGCGAAGCTCAGAATTTAAGCCCCAGTAAACGGCGGTGGTAACTATAACCATCCTAAGGTAGCGAAATTCCTTGTCGGGTAAGTTCCGACCTGCACGAATGGCGTAACGACTTCCCAACTGTCTCAACCGCGAACTCGGCGAAATTGCATTACGAGTAAAGATGCTCGTTACGCGCAGCAGGACGGAAAGACCCCGTGACCTTTACTACAGCTTGGTATTGGTGTTCGGTGTGGCTTGTGTAGGATAGGTGGGAGACTTTGAAGCGGTGACGCCAGTTACCGTGGAGTCATTGTTGAAATACCACTCTGGTCACTCTGGATATCTAACTTCGAACCGTGATCCGGTTCAGGGACAGTGCCTGGTGGGTAGTTTAACTGGGGCGGTTGCCTCCCAAAAAGTAACGGAGGCGCCCAAAGGTTCCCTCAACCTGGTTGGCAATCAGGTGTCGAGTGTAAGTGCACAAGGGAGCTTGACTGTGAGACTGACAGGTCGAGCAGGGACGAAAGTCGGGACTAGTGATCCGGCAGTGGCTTGTGGAAGCGCTGTCGCTCAACGGATAAAAGGTACCTCGGGGATAACAGGCTGATCTTGCCCAAGAGTCCATATCGACGGCATGGTTTGGCACCTCGATGTCGGCTCGTCGCATCCTGGGGCTGGAGTAGGTCCCAAGGGTTGGGCTGTTCGCCCATTAAAGCGGTACGCGAGCTGGGTTTAGAACGTCGTGAGACAGTTCGGTCCCTATCCGCTGCGCGCGTAGGAAGTTTGAGAGGATCTGACCCTAGTACGAGAGGACCGGGTTGGACGAACCTCTGGTGTGCCAGTTGTTCCGCCAGGAGCACCGCTGGTTAGCTACGTTCGGGATGGATAACCACTGAAAGCATCTAAGCGGGAAGCCGGCCTCAAGATGAGACTTCCATGCCCCTCGGGGCGAGAGGCTCCCAGCCAGACTACTGGGTTGATAGGCCAGATGTGGAAGCGTGGCAACACGTGCAGCTGACTGGTACTAATAAGCCGATGACTTGATAACACACCGTTCCTGGTGCTTGCGTCCACTTTGTGGTTCTCGACGTACGGTCGAAAACCAAACAACAACACACATGCTTGTGTTTGTTTGAGACACGTCAATAGTGTTTCGGCGGCCATAGCGTGAGGGAAACGCCCGGTCACATTCCGAACCCGGAAGCTAAGCCTCACAGCGCCGATGGTACTGCAGGGGGGACCCTGTGGGAGAGTAGGACACCGCCGGACTTCCTTTAACAGAAAGGCCACCCAACGCAGGGTGGCCTTTCTGCATTTCTGCCGCAAGACAGATCCAGGCCGCCCTCCGGGCGGCCTTTTTCGTGCGCTCACCGCCCCGCGACCTCCGCCGCTGCGCGGCGGGATTCGCGTGCCGGCACGCACCCGCGCAGCTCACCCGCTCGACCGGATTCGGCATCGACGCGGAGGCACGACGGGGCTACGCTGTCGTCAGACGGGTTGATCGCCCGCCTCCTGGTGAACCGAAGGAGCTCGCGATGGACGCGATGATGATGGATTCGATGAAGAACATGGACATGATGCCCGGCATGCAGGCCATGGACATGTCGCTCATGCAGGCATGCATGGACGCGTGCTCGGCGTGCGAGCAGGCCTGTACCGTGTGCTCGACCCAGATGATGGACTGCTCGCCCGCGTGCATGAACTGCGCGGACATGTGCAACACCATGATGCGGTCGATGATGCGGATGCAGGGCATGACGCCGGCCGTCATGATGTCGATGCTCGATGCCTGCATGGCGATGTGCCAGCTCTGCATGGACATGTGCATGCAGCACGAAGCCCACAGCGAGGTGTGCCGGATGTGCGCCGCGGCGTGCAAGGCGTGCATGGACGCCTGCATGGCGATGCGCGATTCCATGATGCCGGCCTGACCTGAAGGCTGCCCCGCGACTCTCGAAGAACCGAGGTGTCGTAGGATTGGAGCATGCTGTTCGTTCGTGACGCCCTCACGGCGTCGAAGGAGGTACCCGGCGCTTTCCGCGCCGGTGACAGAGGCTGACGCCCCCGCCGACGAGTCGTCTCGTCGGCCTGTTCGTCGCGCCCGCGTGAGCATTCCGCGGGTCTCCTCCGACTGCCATCGGCAGTAGCCTCCTCCGCTGTCCGGCGGACGAAACGACATCGCACAGAGAGCACGACATGCTTCCCATCGACGAGCGCGCCATCCGCGCGTCCTTCCGCAACGCCTCCCGCAAGGAGGCATCCTCCCTCACCCTGCCGCCCGGCTTCGCCGACCTGGACTTCTCCGTCCTGGACTACCTGGGCTGGCCTGATCCCAAGCTGCCCCGCCGGTCCTACATCGTGGCGCACCGCGCCGACGGCACCCCGATGTCGGTCCTGCTGCAGCAGGCGGAGCAGCGCACCCTGGCACGCGCGCAGTGCTCGTGGTGCGAGGACGTCACGCTGCGCAACGACGTGCAGTTCTTCGCGGCGCGCAAGGCGGGCGCGTCAGGTCGCAACGGCAACTCCCTCGGCGTGCTGATCTGCGCGAACTTCGGCTGCTCGGCCAACGTCCGCCGGCTGCCGCCGCTCGCCTATGAGGGCTTCGACCGCGAGGCCGCACGCGAGATGCGGATCCTGCGACTGCAGGAGCACGTGCAGGGCTTCCTCCGCGAGCTTGAGGCCTGAGCCTTCCGTCGCGGGTGGCGTGATCGTCGCCCGCGACGGGGCGCGGCCTTCTGCTCGGGGCGTCAGGCGCGTGCGACGTTGTAGCGCAGCGCGCCGATCGCGAGCACGTCCCACCGGGTGTGCACGGCGACCGGCTGTCCGAGCTCCACCTCGAGTGCGGCGCCGCCGGCGTTCCACAGCGAGAGCGCCTCGCCCTCGAGGGTGACGACCTCCACGATGCCGGCCGAGCGGTCGACGTCGGTCACCAGCGCATCGGTCCAGCCGGCGGTCGTCGCGGCCGCGAGGCGCGCTTGGATGAGGTGCAGCGCGTGCCCCGGAGCGAAGGAGGAGCAGACGTCGCCGTGGTCGCACATGCACGCCGCAGCCTGTCGCGCCGGAACGGGCGAGAGCTGAGCGCGGGGCGTGGTCACGGTGGTCTCCTCACAGGATCGGTCCGATCAGGGTACGTCCGGGCGTGTCGTCGGCGAAACGACCCTGAAATGTGCCGACACACAAGCGGCTCCGCGGGCCTGAGCCCACGGAGCCGCTGAGCCGGCGCCGGCGCGATCAGAGACGAGGCGTGCGCGGCGGCGTGGTGCGACGGTCTCCGGTCGCCTCGAACGCGGCAGCGAGCTGCAGCAGTCGGGTGTCGTCGTAGGCGCGGCCGGAGATCGTCAGCCCAACGGGCATACCGATGTCCGCCAACGTGCCCATCGGCACCGTCACGGAGGGGATGCCGAGGTGGCGCGGCACGATGTTGCCGTTGGCGACCCAGACGCCGTTGCGCCAGCCCTGGTCGGCCGAGACGGGGTTGACGTCCATGTCGGCGGGGCCGATGTCCGCCATGGTCGGGTGGATCACGGCATCCAGCCCGAGCCGATCCATCCACTCCTCGAAGTCGATTCGGCGCGTCTCCTCGAGGCCGCGAAGACCCTCCTCCATGTGCGGGATGGTCGTCATGTCGGTGACCGGGTGCGCCCGGAACAGGTCGGGCAGCTCGTTGATGTCGTCGTCGAAGCCGGTGTAGCGATCGGGCAGCGCGCCCGGGGGCGCGGGGAAGATCTGGGCGCCATCGACCTGCGCCAGCGTGTGGAGCGCGGGATCGCCGTTCGCCTGCAGGAAGTCGTCCCACCCCCACGCGCACAGCTCGATGACCTCGCTGCGCAGGAAGTCCGCGGGAACGATGCCGCGGGTGGTGATGGTCGGCGCGCCCGCGCGATCCCCCTCGTAGTTGGT
Organism: Microbacterium xylanilyticum; assembly: GCF_054654695.1. Lineage (NCBI taxonomy): Bacteria > Bacillati > Actinomycetota > Actinomycetes > Micrococcales > Microbacteriaceae > Microbacterium > Microbacterium xylanilyticum. The sequence continues at coordinate 3,237,287 of NZ_BAAIEN010000002.1, read as the reverse complement.
GACGGCGGGGAAGTCGACCTCGACCACTTCGGCGCCGGCCGCCTCGAGGGCTGCGCGGGCGTCGCGCCACAGGTCCATGATCGACGGGCGGGTCTCGATGCGCTGCCCGGTCGGGCCGCCGATGCCGGTGCCGGTGCCGGCCTCCGGATCCGCGTTGATGTACATCCGCGGGACGCCGAAGCGCTTGCCGCGGAGATCCGCTGGCGGCAGGGCGGCATACGACTCGGGTCGCACGTCCGAGGCCCGGGGCAGCGGCACCCACGGCTGCGCCCGCCAGAAGTCACCGCGCGTGGTGTCGTCATCGGCGACGACGACGTCGAGGATCTCGAGCAGGTCCGCGATGGTGCGGGCGTGCGGCACGACGATGTCCTGCGTCGGGACCAGCGGCCAGTTGCCACGGACCGAGATGACACCGCGGCTCGGGCAGTAGGCGACGAGCGCGTTGTGGGATGCGGGCGCCCGTCCGCTGGACCAGGTCTCCTCGCCCAGCCCGAAGGCGGCGAAGGACGCGGCGGTCGCCGTGCCGGATCCGTTCGACGACCCGGATCCGAACGCGCTCGTGAGCCAGTCCGCGTTGTAGGGGCTCTCCGCGCGACCGTAGACCCCGCGCTGCATCCCGCCGTTCGCCATGGGCGGCATGTTCGTGAGGCCGAGGCAGATCGCGCCGCCGGCCCGCAGCCGCTCGACGGTGAACGCGTCGCGCTGCGCGACGAGGTCGGCGAAGGCGGGGGAGCCGGCGGCCGCCGTCAGCCCGCGCACGAGGTAGCTGTCCTTCGCGGTGTACGGGATGCCGTCGAGCGGGCCGAGGGTCTCACCCCGGGCGCGCCGGGCATCCGAGGCCTCGGCCTCGGCACGCGCCTCGGGGTTGCGCACGACGACCGCATTCAGCGCGGTCTCGGTGTCGGGGCCGTCATAGGCGTCGATGCGGGCGAGGTAAGCCTCGACGAGCTCGACGGCCGTGGTCTCGCCGGCCTCGAGGGCCGCGCGCAGGCGGGCGATGGGGGTCTCGACGACGTCGAACATGGGCGGATCCTTCGAAGGGTCAGGCGGTGCGAGGGCTTCGGCGGCCGGGTGGGACGGGCGCGCTCAGCGGGCCAGCGTGGGCTGCTGCTGGGTGATGCAGTGGATGCCGCCGCCGCGGTCGAACAGCGGCCGGGCGTCGACAGTGACGACGCGGCGTCCGGGGTAGGCGTCGGCGAGGATGTCGCGGGCACGCGCGTCCGCGACATCGTCGTCGAACCCGCAGGCGATGACGCCGTCGTTCGTGACCAGGTGGTTCACGTAGCTCCAGTCGACGAACCCCTCTTCGTCGCGCAGGGTGGAGGGCGCGGGCAGGTCGACGATCTCGAAGGCGCGACCTGCGGCATCCGTCTGCCCGGCGAGGTGCTCGCGCAGGGCGGCCGACACCTCGAAGTCGGGGTGCTCGGGATCCTGCTGCGCGTGCAGGAGGATCCGGCCGGGGGAACTGATCGCGGCGACGATGTCGACGTGGCCGTTGGTGCCGAACTCGTCGTAGTCGCGGGTGAGACCGCGGGGCAGCCACACCGCCTTCGTCGCGCCGATCGTGCGGAGCATCTCGGCCTCGACGCGCTGCCGGTCGAGGTACGGGTTGCGGCGCGGGTCGAGCTGCACCGTCTCGGTGAGCAGGACCGTGCCCTCGCCGTCGACGTGGATGCCGCCGCCCTCGTTGACGAGCATGGAGCTGACCAGCTCGGCGCCGACCTCGGCGGCGATGATGCGCGCGTGCTCGCCGGACTTCGTCCACGACGCCCAGGAGTTCGCGCCCCAGCCGTTGAACACCCAGTCCACGGCCCCGAGCACGCCGGGGCGCTCGGCGTCGACGACGAAGGTGGGGCCCGAGTCGCGCATCCAGAACTCGTCGACCGGGGCCTCGAGGATCGTGATGTCGGAGGAGAGCATGCGGCGGGCGCGGGTCAGCTCGCTCGGATCCACCAGCATCGTCACGGGCGTGAACTCGGACACGGCGTGCGCCACTGCGGTCCAGGTCGCGTAGCCCTCCTCGCGCAGTGCGTCGGTGTCGCCGAGGGTCTCTCCTTCGGCGGGGAACGCCATCCAGACGCGGTCGTGGCGGGCGGTCTCGCTGGGCATCTGCCAGGGCATCGGTGCTCCTCGGATCGGGTTCGCGGCGCTTATTGAACAAGCGACCAACTAGCGATACGGTATAGCCTCATGAGCACCTCGTCAAGCCCTCGTCCGAAGCGGATGCCGCCGGAGCAGCGCGAGCGGGCCATCCTCGACGCAGCCGTCGCGCTCGCTCGCCAGAACGGGATCGCGGGACTCACCGTGCGCACCGTCGCGGCTGCAGCAGGGGTGACCCCGGCGCTGGTGGCGCACTACCGGCCCAGCATGGACGCGTTCGTGGCCGACGTGTTCGGCACGATCGTGGGGGCCGAACGCGAGGAGGTCATGGCCGCCGGCAGGGTGGCCCAGGGCCTGCGGGAGCGCATCACCCGCATCGTGGAGATGCTCCTGGACGGCGACCGCGACGACGTGACCCTGATCTGGGTGCAGGCGTGGGCGGCCGGTGCGCGCAACGACGAGCTCGCGGCGCGGGTGCGCACCGAGATGGACCGCTGGCAGCAGGACCTCGAGGCCGTCGTGGCCGAGGGCGTGGAGGAAGGCGAGATCTCCGCCGCGCAGGCAGAGGGAGCCGCGTGGCTGCTGCTCGCCACGGTGGACGGCATGAACGCGCACTCGCTCGTGAAGTGGGCGCCCGAAGACCGGGCCGGTCTCGCGCGGCGCACCGTCGCCGCCGTCCTCGGCTGACCGCGTCGCGCGGCACCCCGCGGGCGCGGATCCCCGCACGACCGGATCCGCGAGACGGCAACTGCACGACGAGACTGCAGCAGACTGTCGCAGTCTCGTCGCGTCGTCGCAGTCTCGCGGTTCACGCCAGGGCTCAGGGGCGCAGGAGCCGGAGCGCCGTCCCGGTGTCCGACACCGTGAGCTGCGGCGGGTAGAGCCCCATGACTGCGAGCGCGGCGGCGTGGTTCTCCGGCGTCGACCCCGCGCAGGCGTCGGCGGCGATCGTCACACGGGCGCCCGCGTCGGCGGCGGCCAGTGCCGTCGAGATCACGCAGCAGTCGGTGGAGACCCCGGTCAGCACGACAGGTGCGGATCCGATCCGCCGCTCGAGCTCGGCGCCCCATTTGCCGAAGGTGGGGAGGTCGAGCGTCGGGTGCGCCGACAGCTCCCGCACTCCCGGCACGAGGTCGTAGAGCGGGTCATCGGCGGGACGGTCGGCGAACGGCCAGGCCGCGAAGTAGTCCCCCCACGAGGTGCTCCGATCGGCGGTGGGCAGCCAGCGGGTGATGAGCACGCGCCCGCCGGCCGCATCGGCCAGGCGGCGGATGTTCTCCAGCGCCGCGGGGAACATCGGGGATCCCCACGCCGAGTCGGCCGCCGCGAAGATGTGCTGCGGGTCGACGACCACCACCCACGGGTCCTTCGTCTCCCTCTGCTCGCTCAGGGACCGGGACGCGCGGGGGCCACTTGCCGTCCCTTCGACGGGCTCAGGGACCGGGGAGCCTGTCACGCCTGTTCCTGCCGGCGGATCCTGCTGGCGCGGGCGAACCAGGTCACGACGAAGCCGAGCACGAGCGCGAAGAACACGCCGAGGTTGGCGTACGCCCACTCGCCGTCCTTGCCGCCGATGAGGCCGAGGAAGTACCCCTGCCAGTTGTTCCACGGGGCGGCCTCAGCGAACGTGTTGATGACGAATCCCCAGCCGATCACCGAGGCGACGACGAGCGTGAGGATCGAGACGCCGTCCCAGGCGCCGTAGCGGCCGCGGGCGTCGAACAGCGCCGCCTCGTCGTAGTCCTTCCTGCGGCGCAGGATGTCGGCGATGAGGATCCCGGCCCACGCCGCCATCGGCACGCCGAGCGTGATGAGGAAGGACTGGAACGGCCCGAGGAAGTCCTGCGCGAAGAACACGACGACGATGGTGCCGATCGTGAGGATCACGCCGTCGACCGCCGCGGCGGCGGGCCGGGGGATCCGGATCCCGAGGCTGAGCAGCGTCAGCCCCGACGAGTAGATGCCCAGCACCGCGCCGGAGACGAGGGTGAGGATCGCCACGATGAGGAACGGGAACAGCGCCCAGGCCGGCAGCAGCGTCGCGAGCGCGCCGATCGGATCCGCCGCGACCGCCGCGCTCAGCTTGTCGTCCGAGCCGGCGAGCAGGAGACCGAAGAAGACCAGGACGATGGGCGCGACGGATCCGCCGATCGTGTTCCAGGCCACGATCTGCGTGTCGGAGGCGGTGCGCTTCTGATAGCGGGACCAGTCGGCGGCGATGTTGATCCAGCCGAGCCCGAACCCGGTCATGACCATGACGAGGGCGCCGATCGTCTGCGCGAGGGTGCCGTCGGGGCGCGCGAACGCCTTCGTCCAGTCGATGCTGTTCACGGTGAGGATGAGGAACAGCACCGTGAACGCGCCGGTGAGCCAGGTGAGCACCGACTGCAGCTTCATGATCGTGTGATAGCCGAGCACCGAGGCGCCCACGATGAGCGCCGCGACGAGCACGGTCGCGATGAGGTGCACCGCGACGTCGCCGCCGGCGCCCACCCACCCCAGCGCGTGCAGCACCGTGGTGGTGGCGAGCACGGCGGTGATCGTGAGCGACGTCTCCCAGCCGATCGAGGTCAGCCACGAGACGATGCCGGGGATCTTCTGACCCTGCACGCCGAACGCGGCGCGGGAGAGCACCATGGTCGGTGCGGACCCGCGCTTGCCCGCGATCGCGATGAGCCCGCACAGGGCGAACGACACCACGATGCCGATGACGGCGACGACCGTCGCCTGCCAGAGCGAGATCCCGAAGCCGAGCAGGAAGGATCCGTACGACATCCCGAACACGGAGACGTTGGCCGCGAACCAGGGCCAGAACAGGTCCCGGGGGCGCCCGGTGCGCTCGGACTCGGGGATGATCTCGATCCCGTTGCGCTCGATCAGTGCGGGAGCTGCGGTGCTGCTTTCGGGTGACATGCTGCCTCCGGGTGAAGCCGCGGTCGTCGCGGATTGCTCCCATCCTGGCACTGCGCGCGCCCATGGTCTCGGAAGGGCGGGTCCGGTACGATATCGCCGACCCGTTGATCCGGCGCGGCATTCTGCTCGTCGCCGGGCGCCCGTAGGCTTCCGGGTCGGAAGGATCCTTCATGGACGCCGCGCGCATGCATGCCGCCTCGCCCGAATCCGCCGCGATCGTCGACGCCGTGCTCGACTACTCCCGCCGACGGATGCTCGCCACCGATGTGCCGCTGGACAAGCCGCAGCCCGAAGCCGAGCTGCGCCGTCTCGTCGGCACGACCATCACCGACCAGGGCCTCGGCGCGCAGCGCGCGCTGAGCGTGTTCGAGCACATCCTCGCCCCGGCCTGCCTCACCACGAGCCACCCGAACTACCTGTCGTTCATCCCGAACGCGCCTACGGTGGCCGCCATGGCGTTCGACCTCGTCGTCTCCGCCTCCGGCCTCTACGGCGGCAGCTGGCTCGAGGGAGCCGGCGCCGTGCACGCCGAGAACGAGGTCCTCGCCTTCCTCGCCGCCGAGTTCGGACTGCCCGCCACCGCCGGCGGCGTGTTCGTGCAGGGCGGCACGATCGGCAACCTGTCCGCGCTCGCCGCGGCCCGCGAGACCGCGAAGGAGCGGCTGCTCGCCGCCGGCCGCGAACTGCCGCCGCGCTGGAAGCTCATCTGCAGCCTGGAGGCGCACTCCTCGAACAAGTCCGCCGCGAAGATCATGGACGTCGACGTCGTGGCCGTCCCCGCGGGGGACGACGGCGTGCTGCGCGCGGATGCCGTGCGCGCCGCGCTCGAGGAGCACGGCGACGCCGCGTTCGCGGTCGTCGCGACCGCCGGATCCACGAACTTCGGCATTCTCGACGACATCGCCGGCATCGCCGCGCTCAAGGACGAGTTCGACTTCTGGCTGCACGTCGACGGCGCCTACGGGCTCACCGCGATGCTCGCACCCGAGGCACGGGACTGGTTCGCCGGCGTCGAGCGCGCCGACTCGCTCGTCGTGGATCCGCACAAGTGGCTGTTCGCGCCGTTCGACTGCTGCGCGCTGCTCTACCGCGACCCGGAGACCGGCCGCCGTGCGCACACCCAGCACGCCGAGTACCTCGACACCCTCACCGACACCGATGAGTTCAGCCCCTCGGACTACTCGATCCAGCTCACCCGGCGTCCCCGTGGCCTGCCGCTGTGGTTCTCGCTGGCCACCTACGGCGTCGACGCGTACCGCGCCGCCGTCAGCGAGACGCTGGCGCTGACCCGCCGGATCGCGGACGAGATCGCCTCGCGCCCGGAGCTGCGGCTCGTGCGCGACCCGCAGCTGTCGGTGGTCGTGTTCGAGCGCGAGGGCTGGGAGCGCGCCGATTACGACCGCTGGTCGGACGAGCTGCTCGAGACGCAGCGCGCCCTGGTGGTGCCGAGCTCGCACGCCGGCCGGGTGAACACGCGCTTCGCGATCCTCAACCCGCTGACCACGTTCGAGGACCTCGTCGGGATCCTCGACACCATGCGCTGATCGCCCGCGCCGGGGGCGTTGAGCGCCCTTCGTCTCGACCGGTCCCTGAGCGAGCGGAGCGAGACGAAGGGCCTGCGCGGCCTCAGCTCGCGAAGAACGCCCGTGCGACGGCCGCGAGGTCGTGCAGGTCGCTGACGCCGGCGAGCTCCCGGGCGGAGTGCATCGACAGGATCGGGATCCCCACGTCGACCGTGCGGATCCCGAGCCGGGTAGCGGTGATCGGGCCGATCGTGGAGCCGCAGGGCACGTCGTTGTTCGAGACGAACTCCTGCGTCACCACGCCGGCGGCGTCGCACCAGCGGTGCCACGCGGCGGCGCCCACGGCGTCGGTGGCGTAGCGCTGGTTCGCGTTGATCTTCAGGATCGGGCCGGATCCGAGCACGGGCTGCACGACCGGGTCGTGCTTGCCGGCGTAGTTCGGGTGCACCGAGTGGCCCACGTCGCTGGACAGGCACCACGACGCGGCGTACGCGCGGTGCACGTCGACCGCGTCGGCGTCGAGCCCGGCGTAGATGCGCTCGAGCACGTCCTCCAGGATGGGGCCGGCGGCACCGGAGCGGGAACCGGATCCGAGCTCCTCGTGGTCGAAGGCGGCGAGCACGGCGATCGCCTGCGGGTCGCCGTGCGCCGCGACCTCGCCGAGCGCCACGACGCCGGCGTGCACGGAGGCGAGGTCGTCGAGGCGGCCGCTCGCGAAGAAGGCGTCGTCCTTGCCGAAGACCGCACCCCGGGCGCTGTCGGCGATGACGACGTCGAAGCCGCGGATCTCGAGCGGATCCACCCCGGCGGCGCCGGCGAGCTCGCCGAGGATGTCGGCCGACTCGGGGTCGCCGAGACCCCATACGGGCTGCGTCTCGACCTGCTTGTCCAGCGCGAGGCCGTTGTTGACGCTGCGGTCGAGGTGGATCGCGAGCTGCGGCAGGCGCAGCAGCGGCCCGGTCGCGGCGAGCACGACGCGTCCGTCGGCCAGCGCGAGCCGGCCGCCCAGGCGCAGTTCGCGGTCGAGCCACGAGTTCAGCAGCGGACCGCCGTACACCTCGACGGCCGCCTGCAGCCAGCCGCGGGATCCGGTGGTCGGGCGGGGCTTGAGCTTGAAGCCCGGGGAGTCGGTGTGGGCGCCGAGCACGTTCACGGGCGTCGTGGCGGTGGCTCCGGCAGGCACGATCCAGGCGATCGCGGCGCCGTCGCGCACGATGACGAACCGGCCACCCGCCTGCGCCGGCCAGGCCTCGGACTCGTCGAGGCGAGTGAAACCCTGCTCCTCGAGGCGGCGGGCGACCTCCTCGGCCGCGTGGTAGCTCGACGGCGATGCGGCGACGAAGTCGGCGAGGTCCTCGACGTGGGAGCGGGCGGAGGCGGCGTGGGACATCAGGATCCTTCCGAGGCGAGGTGCGACCGTCCAGGCGGCGCAGCAGCACTTTCGATCGTAGCCGCGCGGCCCAAGCCCTGACGCGGCCGCTTCCGTGCTCAGGTCGCGATATCTGCTCTTCCGGCCACCGTTTTCGCGCCGAAAGTGCGACCTGAACGGGTGCGGCATGAGGAAGGGAGCGGGTCCTGGCGGACCGCTCCCTGCACTTCCAGGATACCGGAGGGGGTGGGGCTTGCGGCAAGGGCCCCCTGCCGGGGCAGACTGGGTGGCTTCGCCCAGGAACCGGAGGATCCGTGCGCCCTGAAATCCGCCCTGAAACCCACCCCGACATCCGCTCCGAAGCTCGCCCCGAGACCGCGGTGAGCACCCCGGCCGGTCCGGCAGATGCCGTCGCCCCGCCGACGGCCGCGCGCCATGCGTCGGTGTTCGCGCTTCCGCCCACCCTCGCCCGCAAGGCCGCCCCCGCGCTCATCGCCGCGGACGACGCCCACCTCGCCGCCGTGCGCGACCGGCTCGCCGAGGAGATCGCCGCCCTGGAGGAGCGGCTCACCCGCCTGCGCTCCGTCCACGCCCGCCTCGGGCAGGAGGCGCTGGACCGCGACCTGGAGATCCACCGCTCGACCTCGCGCTTGCAGATGCTGCGGCGGTTCGGGGTGGACCTCTGTCTCGGCCGCATGGTGGTCGGGACGGCGAGCGGCACGGAGGCGGTCTACATCGGTCGCATCGGCCTGTCGGATGCGACCGGGCGCCGGCTGCTCGTCGACTGGCGCGCCCCCGCGGCGGAGCCGTTCTTCGCCGCCACCCACGCGGATCCTGCGGGGCTGGTGAGCCGGCGCCGCTACCGCTGGTCGGCGGGCCCCGGGAACGAGCGGCGGATCACCGACTACTGGGACGAGGTGTTCGACGCTGCCGCGTACGCCCGGGCGGGGCTCGACGGCACCGCCGCGCTCGACGACCAGTCGGCGTTCATCGCGAGCCTCGGTGCCTCGCGCTCGCCGCGGATGCGGGATGTTCTCAGCACCATCCAGGCCGACCAGGATGCGATCATCCGCGCCTCGTCGCGCGATGCGCTCGTCGTCGACGGCGGTCCCGGAACCGGGAAGACCGTGGTCGCGCTGCATCGCGCCGCCTACCTCATGCACGCCGAGCAGCGGCTCAGCCACGGCGGGATCCTGTTCGTCGGCCCGCACCGGCCGTATCTGGCCTACGTGGAGGACGTGCTGCCGAGCCTCGGCGAGGACAGCGTGCAGGTCTGCACGCTGCCCGACCTCGTGCGGGAGGGACGCGACGGGGATCGCATGGCGGAGGAGCAGGATCCGCTCGCCCGCGCGCTGAAGTCGGGTGCGCGTCTGCTCGATGCGGTCACCGCGGCCGTGCGCTACCACGAGCACGCGCCCGCCGAGCCGCTGCTCGTCGAGACGCCGTGGCGGGACGTGATCGTGGAGCCCTCCGCGTGGACCGAGGCGTTCGACGCCCCCGCGCCCGGCACGCCGCACAACGACGCCCGCGACGAGGCGTGGGAGGCGCTGGTCGGTGTGCTCGTGGAGGAGAACGCCGACGAGGACGTGCCCCCGCGCCAGCTCGACCGGGCGCTGCGGCAGAGCACCGCGCTGCAGCGCGCCTTCGTGGCGGCATGGCCGGTGCTGGATCCGGCCGGCGTCGTCGCCGACCTGTGGGCGACGCCGGCCTACCTGCGCATCTGCGCGCCGTGGCTCGACGACCACGAGCGGGCGTCGCTGCGGCGCTCCCCGGAGGACGGTGCGGACCCGCGCGTGTGGACCCGGCAGGACCTGCCGATCCTCGACGCGGCGCGGGCGCTCATCGGCGACCCCGAGGGCACCCGCCGGCGACGGCGGCGCGAGGCGGTCACCGCGGAGGAGCGCGAGTACCGCGAGCGGGTGCTCGACGAGTTGCTCGCCGCCGACGACGATAAGGAGAGCGCGATCACCGGGTTCTTCTTCGGTGACGACAGCGCGGGCGTGCGCGAGATGCTCCTCGACGAGGACGCCCTTCCGCGCCGGGATCCGGACACGCTCGCGGGCCCGTTCGCGCACGTGATCGTGGACGAGGCGCAGGAGCTCAGCGACGCGGAATGGGCGATGCTGCTGCGCCGGGTGCCCTCGCACAGCCTGACGATCGTCGGCGACCGTGCGCAGGCGAGGCACGGCTTCGGCGAGACGTGGACCGACCGGCTCGGGCGAGTGGGCCTGCGCCGCATCGAGCACGCCTCGCTGCGCATCAACTACCGCACGCCCGAGGAGGTGATGGCGGTCGCCGAGCCCGTGATCCGCGCCGCGCTGCCCGATGCGAACGTGCCCGTCTCGGTGCGCTCCAGCGGGATCCCGGTGCGGTACGGGACGCCGGAGGAGCGCGATGGGATCCTCGCCGAGTGGCTCGCCGGACACGAGGAGGGGATCGCCTGCGTGATCGGCGACGACCGTCCGTATCCGGATCCCCAGGGCGCGGCGGGGCAGCGGGTGCGGCTGCGCACGCCGGTGACGGCGAAGGGGCTCGAGTTCGATCTGGTCGTGCTCGTGGATCCGGAGCGCTTCGGCGACGGCATCGAGGGGGCCGTGGACCGCTACGTGTCCATGACCCGCGCGACCCAGGAGCTGCTCGTGCTGACGTCGGACGGCCGCTGAACGTCCTTCGTCTCGCTGCGCTCGCTCAGGAACCGGGAGCGGTCGGTCCCTGAGCGAGGAGCGTCCCGGTCCCTGAGCGAGGAGCGCAGCGACGAGACGAAGGGCGCTCCGCTCGCTCAGGAACCGAGAGCGGTCAGAGTGCGGCGCCGACCAGGGCCTCGCCGAGCGGGGTGCGCAGGTGCATCATCCGCGAACCGTCGCGGCTGCTGACCACCAGGCCGGCGTCGCGCAGCACGGTGAGGTGATGGGAGGCGGTCGACCGTGCGATCCCCGCCTCCTCCGCCACGCGGGGGCGAGGTGGCGTTCACGGTCGGCGAGCACATCATCACGGCGACCGCGGGCGATACGGTCACCGGGCCCGCTTTCGTTCCCCACAGATTCGAGAACGTCGGATCCGGAACCATGCACCTGATCGGGATCCATGCCTCCGCCGTCATCATCCAGACCGTGGTCGAGTGACCACGACCCTGCAGGAGAAGAACATGTTCTTCCAGGCATATCTCGATGCCGTCGAGACGAAGACCGGGCTCACGCCCCGGCAGATCGTCGATCTCGCCGCCGCTCAGGGCTTCGGGCCGGAGACCGAGGCGACGCCGATCCTCGAGTGGCTGAAGACCGAGTACGGTCTCGGGCGCGGCCACGGCATGGCCGTCGTCCACGTCATCACGAAGGGCCCGACGATCAGCACGAAGCATGTCGGAACCGATGGCGCGCACCGCGACGCCACCGATACGCTCTGGCTCGACGGCAAGGACTCGGATCCGCACCGCGCCTGACACCGCGGCTCCGCCACCCGCCGCCCCTCGACCCCTCGTCCTCGACCAGCAAGGATCCGCTCCATGGCCGTTCGCGCAGACCTCAACATCTCCCTCGACGGCTATGCGTCGACCACCGACCAGACGCCGGAGAACCCGTTCGGCGAGGACTGGGGCCGCCTCGTCGCCGCCTACACGGCGACGCGCACGTTTCGTGAAAGGGTGCTCGGCGACCGGTCCGGCGGCGGGACGACCGGCGTCGACGACCGCTACGGCGCCGCCTACTTCGAGAACATCGGCGCCGAGATCATGGGCGCCGGCATGTTCGGCCTGCACAACTTCCCCGACGACCCGGACTGGCGCGGCTGGTGGGGCGAGGAGCCGCCGTTCCACTGCCCCGTCTTCGTGCTCACGCACAGAGCGGAGCGGGATCCGATCTCCTTCGCCAACGGCACGGAGTTCCGCTTCCTCGACGCCACTCCGGCCGAGGCCCTGGCGCTCGCGACCGAGGCGGCCGGCGGCGCGGACGTCCGCATCGGCGGCGGCGTCGACACGGTCCGCGAGTTCCTCGCTGCCGGCCTCATCGACCGGCTCCACGTGGGCATCAGGCCCATCCTGCTCGGCCGCGGCCAGAACCTCTGGGCCGAGCTGCGCGGGCTCGAGAACGGCTGCACGGTCACCAGCGAGGTCGCCGAGAGCGGCGTCGTGCACGTGACGTTCGCCCGCGACTGAGACGAAGTCAGGCCCGTGTCGGAGACGCAGGTGCGGCGGGCTGTCGCCACACCTGCGGTGTCGTCAGGCGGCGTCGCGGGTGCCGTCGGCTCCGGAGCCGTCTCCGTCGGCGGGACTCTGCGCGTCCTCCACATCCTCATCGGACGGTGCGGACGCGCTCTTCGCGGACCGCTTCTCGTAGATCGCGCGCGACGCCTCGGAGAGGGGATTGCGCAGGAACAGCAGCGAGATGCTGATGCCGATGAGGGCGGCGAACAGCGCGGCGAGCCACCAGAATTCGCGGAAGATGGGGAAGAAGAACCACAGGATCCCCAGCGGCACGAGGAACGCCAGCAGGCGCAGCACCGAGTACACGAGCAGGGGAGGAAGTTTCACGGTTTCAGTCTAGGAGGAGCCGTTCTGGGCGCGCTGTGAGGGCCCTATGCCGTCGGTCCCGATCGGGTGGGCAGGAGCCGTGCGATCGCGGCCGACGGATCCCCGTGAGAGCGCACGACCTAGACTGGAACCGTGGCACGTTTCCTCGTGATCGGCGGTTTCCTGGCCGCGGTCTTCTGGGTGTTCAGCATCGTCGACTGCGTCGTGCAGCCGGCGAGCCGGCACCGCGGCGTGCCCAAGGGCGTGTGGATCGCGATCGTGGTGGTGATCCCCGTGATCGGCGGAGTCCTCTGGTTCACGGTCGGACGCACCCGCCGCGGCCACGACGCCGAGGACGAGCGCTATCTGCCGCTGGACGACGTGGATCCGGACCGCACCGGGGCGAGCCGCCCGGTGCGGCGCATCAGCCCCGCCGAGCAGGAGCGGCTGATCCGGGAGCTCGAGGACGAGCTGTCCCGCCTGGATGACCGCGGCGACACCGATTCCCCCGGCTCGCGCCCGTGACGGCGCCCGCGCACTCGCCCGCCACCGACGCCGCCGTGCGGCTGCTGACCGTGCTCGTGGAGCACGGCGTCCGCGACATCGTGCTCTCGCCGGGTTCCCGGTCCCAGGCGCTCGCGCTCGCAGCAGCGGCCCTGGCGCGCTCGGGAGCGGTCCGCGTGCATGTGCGCATCGATGAGCGCGTCGCCGGGTTCACCGCCCTCGGTCTCAGCCGCGAGTCCGGCGCCCCAGCGGCTCTGGTCTGCACGTCCGGCACCGCGACGGCCGGGTATCTTCCGGCGGTGATGGAGGCGTTCCACGCCGGTGTGCCCCTGATCCTGCTCACCGCCGACCGTCCCCCCGAGCTGCGCGGCGTGGGAGCGAATCAGGCGACGATCCAGCCGGGGATGTACCGCCCATGGGCGCGGCTCAGCGTGGACGCGCCCGTCCCGGGAGACGCGGATCCAGGGGTGTTCGGCGCGCTCGCCGTCGACGCGGTGGCCGCCGCGGTCGGCGCCGCCGGGGAGGGGCTCGACGGCGTCGCCGGACCCGTGCACCTGAACCTGCCGTTCCGCGAGCCGCTCTCCGGCGCTCTCCCGGATCCGCTCAGCGCGACCCGCGGACCGCTGCCGCGGCCCGCCTCCGGGGAACCGTTGCGGTTGGGCGCGGGCCTGCGCACCGTCGTGGTGGCAGGCGCCGATGCCGGCCCCGACGCCGCGCGGATCGCCCGCGACGGCGGGTGGCCGCTGATCGCCGAGGTCGTGAGCGGCGCCCGCACCGGAGAGCGCCTCGTGCCCGCGTACCGGGAGCGCCTGCGCGACGCCGCGCTCGCCGACCGGATCCAGCGGGTCGTCGTGCTCGGGCACCCCACGCTCAGCCGTGAGGTCGCGGCCCTGCTGCGCCGCACGGACCTCGAGATCGTGGCCGTGCGCCGTGGCGGGGAGCGGCTGAACCCGTCCGGCACCGCCGTGGATGCGGGGTCGATCGAGGTCGAGCCCGGGCCCGTGGATGCGGAGTGGCTGGCTTCGTGGACCGACCCGCTCGGTGGTTCGACGGCGGGGGCGGCGTCCCGCGATTCGACGGCCGGGGAGGCGCCCGACGGCGGCAGCTCGGAGGGCCCGGTGGACCGTGCCGCTCTGGTCCGCGCCGTATGGGGGGCGAGCACGGCCGAGGACCGCCTGCTGTTCGGGTCGTCGCGGATCGTGCGCGTGGCGGATCAGCTCGTCGACGGCGGCGACGTGCGGGTGCACGCGAACCGTGGGCTCGCCGGCATCGACGGCACGATCGCCACGGGCATCGGCGTCGCGCTCGCCGCGCAGGCCGGGGGAGAGCCCGGCACGGTCCGGGTGCTCCTCGGCGACCTCTCCTTCCTGCACGACGTCGGATCCCTGCTGCTGCCGGCCGACGAGCCGGCCCCGCGGATCCAGGTCGTCGTCGGCAATGACGGCGGCGGCACGATCTTCGACGGGCTCGAGGTGGCGGGCACCGCCCCCGCCGGCGATCTCGACCGCGCCTTCTACACGCCGCAGTCCGTCGCCCTGGAACCGCTGGCCGCCGCGTACGGCTGGACGTATGTGCGCACACGCACCGTGGCCGAGCTGGAGCAGGCGCTCGCCGCCGAGGTCACGGGACCGCAGCTCATCGAGGTCCCGCTCGCGCGCTGAGGCGCGATGCGGCCGCCGGCCCGGACGCAGCGGGCCGGATCGCCGTCGCTTCCGGCCGCCATCCGGCGGCCCGCGGAACACGGGCGGGTTCTGACGGAGTTCCGTCCATCGTCCGGTCGGATCCGCCATCATGGGGACCATGAGCCAGCACTCCGCCGGGTGGACCGCACCGGCTGCCGATGTCCTCCGTGTGACCTCCGCGGGACTCGCGGGAGTGGATCCCGACTCCACCCCCGGGTACGAGGGCGGCAAGTCGGATGGTGCGGCGTCGCTCGCCACCGGGCTGGAGGCGCTCGGCGAGCTGCAGGAGCGGCTGTTCGCCCGCTCCGCGGTCGGGGAGGCGCAGGCCAGCGTGCTGCTCGTGCTGCAGGCGATGGACTCGGCGGGCAAGGGCGGGATCGTGCGTCACGTGGTGGGCGGTGTGGATCCGCAGGGCGTCGAGCTCGCCGCGTTCAAGGCACCGACGGCCGAGGAGCTGCAGCACGACTTCCTGTGGCGCATCGAGAAGCGCCTGCCGGGCGACGGCAAGATCGGCGTGTTCGACCGCTCGCACTACGAGGACGTGCTCATCGCCCGGGTGCGCTCGCTCGCGCCCACCGAGGAGATCGAGCGGCGCTACGACGCCATCGTCGACTTCGAGCGGCGCGTGGCCGCCGCCGGCACCCGGATCATCAAGGTCATGCTGCACATCTCGCGCGATGAGCAGAAGGAGCGCCTCATGGAGCGGCTGGAACGCCCCGAGAAGAACTGGAAGTTCAACCCGGGCGACACCGATGAGCGCCTGCTCTGGGACGACTACATGGCGGCGTACGACACGGCCTTCGCGCGCACCTCGACCGATGAAGCGCCGTGGTACGTGATCCCGGCGAACCGCAAGTGGTACGCGCGCCTGGCCGTGCAGGAGCTGCTGCTCGCCGCGCTCGAGGACATCGATCCGCAGTGGCCGGTCGCCGACTTCGACGTCGAGACCGAGAAGAAGCGCCTCGCCGCGAGCTGAGGCGAGGTCGCTCCCACGACCCCGCCGGGGACTCAGGCGAGCGCGTCGACGATGGGGCGGAACTTGACCCGCGTCTCCAGCAGCTCCGCCTCGGGGTCGCTGCCGGCCACGATGCCCGCACCGGCATATGCCGTCAAGGCGGTCGGCCGGTCGGATCCCGAGCCGCTCACATCGAACTGGGCGCAGCGCAGCGCGATCGCCCATTCGCCGTTGCCCGCCGCGTCGATCCAGCCCACGGGCCCGGCGTAGCGCCCGCGGTCGAACGGCTCCAGCTCGCGGATGGCCGCCACCGCCGCGTCGGTCGGAGTGCCCGCGACCGCCGCCGTGGGGTGCAGCGCCGCCGCCAGATCGAGGGCCGAGGCGCCGTCGCTGAGCTGCGCCCGCACGTCGGTGGCGAGGTGGAACAGGTTCGGCAGCTCCAGGATGAACGGGCCGCCGTCCGCGTCGAGCGCCGTGGTGTGCGGGGCGAGCGCGGCGACCACGCTGCGCACGGCGAACGCGTGCTCGTCGTTGTCCTTGGGGCTGTCGGCCAGGGACGCCGCGGCACGCGCGTCGGTCACGGCGTCGGCGCCGCGCGCGGTCGTGCCGGCCAGCACCCGGGCCGTCACCACGCCGTCCTGCACCGTGACGAGGGTCTCCGGGCTCGCGCCGATGAGGCCGTCGACGGCGAACGCCCAGGTGTCGGGGTACTCCGTGCTGAGCGCGCGCACCAGCCGGCGCAGGTCGGACCCGGCCGGCACCGTGCCGACGAGATCGCGCGCGAGCACGACCTTGCCGTACCGCGCGTCGGCGATCGCGGACAGCGCCGCCCGCACGGACGCCTGGTAGCCCTGCGCCGTCTGCGCGCCCGGGCCGAGGGTGCCCGCCCAGTGCGGTCCGAAGGCCGTGGGCGCGGGATCGGCGGCGGGACCGGTAGTCGCGGCGGCGTCCTCGGTGGAGGCACCGGACGCGCTGCCGGTGTCCTCCGGGGAGGTGCCGGAGGCGGCGCCGGCGTCCACGATGCGGGTGATCCACGTGCGGCCGCCGTGCCGGCCGATCACGGTGCGCGGCACGATCAGCACGCTGTCGGCCGACGACTCCTCGTCGAACACGAGCGCCGCGAACGCCACGAGGCCGGTGCCGGGCAGCCGCAGCGGATCATCGACCCGGGCGTCGGCGCGGATGTCGTCCCAGGCGCGGCTCAGCGCCGCCGTGCGCGGCCCGACGCCGGGGCCGACGCGCACGATCCGGGCGATCTCGGCGCCGACTGCGACGATCCCGTCGCCGCGGCGCAGCCACGCACGCGGGTCCGCGGGATCCGCGTAGGCGAGCAGGTCGTCGGCGAGGTCGAACTCTCGCGTCTGAACGACCAGGCCGGCACTCACGGATCCAGCCTATTGCGTGTCCGCAGCCCGCCCGTGCGGAGGCGGGGCCCGGGCGAGCACCCGACGCGGAGCTGCGCGCACGGCACCCCGGGCAGTCCACCCGCATAGAGTGTGACCGTGACCCCCGCACGTCCCGCAGCCGGAACCGAGATCGTCTTCCAGTGGCGCAAGTGGGACGGATCCCCGCACTGGCGCCACGAGTGCGTGTATCTCGGATCCGACCAGTGGGGGGACTGGGTCGGCCAGCCCGCGGGCTGGGGGAGCGAGCGCCCGGGGCGGACCTTCACGGCGACCGCGCCCAACGTCACCCTGGTGCCGCCGGGCGGCGACTACGCGCTGACCGTCAACCGCGACCATCCCAAGGGGATGCGCATCTACATCGACCTCGCCTGGGATGTGCGCGCGGTGCCGGTCGACGACGCCCCCGGCGCGGACGACGTGCCCGTGCTGTTCACGGGCATCGATATGGATCTCGACGTGGTGCGGGTCGAGGGGGAGCGCGGCACCTGGATCGACGACGAGGACGAATGGGACGAGCACCGCGTGCAGTACGGCTACCCCGCCGACGTGCAGCAGCACCTCGAGGCGCTCGCCGCCGACCTCGAGCGCCGGGTGCGCGCACAGCTGCCGCCGTTCGACGACGCCACCGCCGACGTGTGGCTGGACCGGCTCGCGGAGCTCCCGCTGCCCGCACGTCGGCCGTTCTGACCCGGGGGCAGGAGGCGGGCCGCACGCGCGTAGGCTGGACGGGTGACCCCGTCTGAGCCCAACCGCGCCGACCTCGGCAAGGATCCGTCCCGCGTCAGCGGCATGTTCGACCAGGTCGCCGCCGGCTACGACCGCACGAACACCGTGATGACAGTCGGCAACGACGCGCTGTGGCGCGCCGCGACGACCCGCGCGGTCGCCCCGAAGAAGGGCGAGCGGATCCTCGACCTCGGCGCGGGAACGGGATCGTCCTCCGCCTCGCTCGCGCGCAGCGGGGCCGAGGTCGTCGCGGCCGACTTCTCGCCCGGCATGCTCGCGGAGGGCCGGCGCCGTCACGGGCACATGCCGAACCTCAGCTTCGTCGAGGCCGATGCCACGAAGCTCCCCTTCGAGGACGACTCCTTCGACGCCGTCACGATGTCGTACAGCCTGCGCAACGTGCAGGATCCGAAGAAGGCGATCGCCGAGCTGTACCGGGTGACCAAGCCCGGCGGCCGCGTCGTGATCAACGAGTTCTCCACGCCCCCGGCGAAGCTGGTGCGTGCCTTCTACCGGATCTACAACGCGCAGGTGCTGCCGCGGGTGGCGCGCATCGCCGGGACCAACGGCGAGGCGTACGACTACCTCAACGAGTCGATCCGGGAATGGCCCGACCAGCGCACCCTCGCGTCCTGGCTGCGCGAGGCGGGCTGGATCGATGTGGCCTGGCGCAACCTGTCCTTCGGCATGGTCGCCCTGCACCGCGCGCGCAAGCCGCGGGCCTGACCGGCGCGCTCAACCACCCCGGTGATCGCGGGTAGGCTGGATGCCGTGACTTCGAGCTCCGCCGCCACGGGTTCGCGCCTCGCGAGCCGTCTCGGCTTCAGCGACCGCGTCTTCGGCGGCCCCGCCGCGCGCAAGCTCGCCCGCGAGGTCGAAGCGGGGCTCGACCTGGTCGAGGAGGGCCTCGCCGAGGACCTGCACGTCGCGGACTCGCTCGCCGACGCGACGAGCCGCTACCTGTACGAGGCCGGCGGCAAGCGGGTGCGGCCGGTGCTCGCGCTGCTCACCGCGCAGCTCGGCGGCGGCAACCTGCCCGCCGTGATCGACATCGCCAAGGCACTGGAGCTCACCCATCTCGGCTCGCTGTACCACGACGACGTCATGGACGGCGCCGACCGTCGTCGCGGCGTCCCCGCCGCCCACGCGGTGTGGGGCAACAACGTCGCGATCCTCACCGGGGACATCCTGTTCTCCCGGGCGCTCAAGCTCATGAGCGGCCACGGCGACCGCGCGATCCGGCTGCAGGCCGACACCTTCGAGCGTCTCGTGCTCGGGCAGATGCACGAGACCGTGGGACCGCAGCCCGGCGACGATCCGATCGACTTCTACATCCAGGTGCTCGCGGACAAGACCGGATCCCTGATCGCGGCCGCCACACAGGCCGGCGCCATCTTCTCCGGTGCCCCCGCCGAGTTCGAGGAGCCGCTGCGCGTCTACGGCGAGAAGGTCGGCGTCGCGTTCCAGCTGCTGGACGACGTGATCGACCTGTCCGCGAAGCCCGAGGACACCGGCAAGGTGCCCGGCACCGACCTCCGCGCCGGGGTGCCGACCATGCCCTCGCTGCTGCTGGGCGTCGAGACGGATCCGGAATCGGTCGCGCTCGCCGCCGAGATCGATGCCGGTGTGCAGCGGATCGCCGCCGGCGAGGATCCGGCGATCCTCGACGACGCCCTCGCGCGCCTGCGCGACCACGACGTCACCCGCAAGACGCTCGAGCTGGCCCGCAGCTGGACCCAGGGCGCCATCGACGAGCTCGCCGTGCTGCCCAAGGGCGCCGTGCGCGAGGCGCTGACCCGGTTCGCGGAGACGCTCGCGGACCGCAGCAGCTGACCGCTGCCGAAAGGAACACCATGACCAAGCTCAGGCTTGCCATCGTCGGCGCCGGCCCCGCCGGCATCTACGCCGCGGACCTCCTGCTCAAGGCCGAGCGCCGCTTCGACGTGTCGATCGACCTGTTCGAGCAGCTCCCCGCCCCCTACGGCCTGGTCCGCTACGGGGTCGCCCCGGACCACCCGCGCATCAAGGGCATCATCACCGCCCTGCGCGACGTGCTGGATCGCGGCGACATCCGCCTGTTCGGCAACGTGAACTTCGGCACCGACATCACCCTCGACGATCTGAAGCGCCACTACAACGCCGTGATCTTCGCGACCGGCGCGCGCCGCGACACGGATCTGGACATCCCCGGCATCGACGCGGTCGGATCCTACGGCGCCGCCGACTACGTGAGCTGGTTCGACGGACACCCCGACGTGCCGCGGGAGTGGCCGCTGGACGCGCAGTCGGTCGCCGTGATCGGCAACGGCAACGTGGCGCTCGACGTGTCCCGCATGCTCGCCAAGCACGCCGAGGATCTGCTCGTCACCGAGGTGCCGGCGAACGTCTACGAGGGGCTGAAGAGCAGCGCCGTCACGGACGTGCACGTGTTCGGCCGCCGCGGACCCGCGCAGGTGAAGTTCACCCCGCTCGAGCTGCGCGAGCTCGGCGAGCTGCGGGACGTGGACATGGTCGTCTACGACGAGGACTTCGACTACGACGACGCCTCCCGCGACGCCATCGCGAGCAACAAGCAGGTCATGGTCATCGACCGCGTGCTGCAGTCGTGGCGCAAGCGCGGGTCCGTCAACAACGCCGGCGGATCCGCGTCGCGCCGGCTGCACCTGCACTTCTGGGCGCGCCCCGTCGAGATCCGCACCGACGAGAGCGGCCGGGTCTCCGCCCTGGTCTACGAGCGCACGAAGCCCGACGGCACCGGCGGCGCCGTGGGCACCGGCCAGCTGCGCGAGGTGCCCATCCAGGCGCTGTACCGCGCGGTCGGCTACTTCGGCTCGCCGCTTCCCGGCGTGCCGTTCGACAAGAAGCACGGCGTGATCCCGAACCGCGAGGGGCAGGTGCTCGCGAAGGACTCGAACCAGCGGGTGCCCGGCATCTACGCGACCGGCTGGATCAAGCGCGGCCCGGTGGGTCTCATCGGCCACACGAAGTCGGACGCGATGGAGACCGTGCGCCACCTCATCAACGACCAGGGATCCTGGTGGCAGCCAGAGGACCCGTCGGAGGAGGCGGTCCCCGCGCTGCTCGCAGAGCGCGGCGTGCGCTGGACCGACCTCGACGGCTGGCACCGCCTCGACGAGCACGAGATCGCCCTGGGGGCGGCCGAGGAGCGCGCCCGCATCAAGGTCGTCCCTCGCGAGGACATGGTGCGGATCTCCCGCGGGGAGTGACGCGTCCGCGGCATTCGGTCCCTTCAGCCTGTCGAAGGGACGCCGGGCGCTCGACCCCGTCTCGCCGTCCTCGTCCGCGTGGATACGCTGAGGTCATGACCGCCGCACCGGATCCGCAGGGGTGGAAGCCCGATGTTCTGGGTGACGAGTTCGCCCAGCTGACCCTGCCGCTGGGATCCGATGACGAAGGCGAGGTCGTCGCGACCCTGGTGCGCGCTCTGCCGGAGCGCACCGCGTGGCAGCGCCTGTTCGGCGACCGTCGGCAGCTCGCCGACACCGACGTGCTCTACGTGCACGGCTGGTCGGACTACTTCTTCCAGAAGCGGCTGGCCCGGTTCTGGACCGCCCGAGGGGCGCGCTTCTACGCGCTCGACCTGCGCAAGTACGGTCGCAGCCTGCGGCCCGGACAGACGCCGGGGTACATCGCCGACCTCGCCGAGTACGACGAGGACATCGCGGCCGCGCTCGCCGCGATGCAGGCCGGACAGGGCGCGGGCGTGCGGCGCCTGGTGCTGCTGGGCCACTCGACGGGCGGCCTGACCCTGAGCCTGTGGGCGGCGCGACACCCCGGGACGGCCTCGGCGGTGATCCTGAACAGCCCGTGGCTGGAGTTCCAGCTGCCCCGGTTCACGCGCGAGACGATCGCGCCGCTCGTGGGGCTGCAGGCCAAGCGGCGTCCGCTCGACCGCGCGCCGCAGGTGGATCTCGGCTTCTACACCCGCGCGCAGAACGAGGTCGCCGATCCGGACGATCCGATGGAGGTGAACCTCGACTGGCGGCCGGCGCAGACGATGGCGGTGCACGCCGGATGGCTGCATGCGATCCTCGCCGGCCACGGGAGCATCGCCGCCGGCATCGACATCGCCGCTCCGGTGTGCGTGATGCTCTCCGCGCACAGCGCCTATCCCACGGCGTGGTCGGAGGATCTGACCCGTGCCGACAGCGTGCTCGTCGTCGACGACATCGCCCGCGCCGCGCTCAAGCTCGGGCGCTCGGTCACGGTCGAATGGATCGACGGCGCCCTCCACGACGTGTTCCTCTCGCGGCACGAGGCCCGGGAGGAGGCGTACGCGCGCCTGGGGCGCTGGGTCGACGGCTGGGCCGCCGCGGACCGGACCGCGCGCACCGCGACGGCGCCCGCCTCCACGGCACCGACGCCGGCGGCGCCGTCGCCGGGCTGACAGCCGCCGTCACGGTCGGCGTTCTCGCGACCCGGTCCGGTGAAGCCCGGGGGAGGGCGCCTCAGTCGACGTGGTGCAGCTTGCGCAGCAGATGCTCCGCCGCGTGACCGTCGCCGGCGAGGATCGCGTCGGCGAGGGCTGCATGGAGCTCCCGCATGCCCGTGCGCTCGGCATCGTCGACCGCCCACGGGCGGAGATTCCGCGAGAGCGGCATGCTCGTCTGGTCGAGGACCGCATCGAGGATCTCGTTGTCGGAGTGCCGGGACAGGTACAGCAGGAGGTCCGCGCGTCGTGCGGCGAGGATCGCCGGGTCGTCGAGGCCGTCGTCGAGGGCGTGCGCGAGCGCCGCCGCCTCCTCGCGTTCCGCGGCGTTCATCCGGGGCACGGCGATCGCTGCGACCGCGCCGCCGAGGTACCCCGCGTATTCGAGGGTCTTCTCGGTGAGCTGCGGAGGCACCTCGGTGACCTGCGTGTACCGGCTCGGATGCATCTCGACCAGTCCGACCCGTTCCAGGCGCTGCAGCGCCTCCCGGATCGGCATTCGCGAGACGCCGAACTTCTCGGCCAGTTCCGCGTCTCTGATCCGGTGGCCGGGGGGCAGGGTGCCGTCGATGATCGACGCCCCGACCCTCTGATACACCTCGTCGGCGAGAAGCTGTTTCGGCGCTCCCAGCAGCGCCCGGCCCACGCCGGATTGCGGACCGCGTTCGTCCATAACTACCCCCAAAGTAGTTTCCCCAGAAGAGCACTATCCCACCCAGACCGGTCAAACCCAAATATCGGTCCGGTGCGCCGCAGCGAACAGGCGTTCTGCGACGTCGGAGGTGGTTTCTGCGACGCGGAAGGGCGCCGCGGGCCTTCACGGCCTCCGCGGCGCCCGGAAGGATCAGCTGCGCCGGCGGGTCAGGTGCACCGTCACTTCCTCGCCTTCGGTGCGGCCGATCGCCCGGCGGACGGCGGCGGAGACCGGCAGCTTGTGCGTGCCGTCGCCGAGCGCCATGAACGCGCCGTCGAACGGGTGGCCGTCGACGGTGCCTGAGACCTTGACCAGGCCCCGGGTGCCGAAGATCCGCGCCGAGTCCGGCATCTGCACGCAGATCCAGGTGTCGCCCTCGCGCACGCGCCCCAGCGTGGCGGTGAAGGTGATGTCCAGAGGTCCGGCGGCGCTCATGAGCCCGCCCCCGCCGTCGCAGGCGCCGTCCCGGTGATCGAGAAGGCGTTGCCGTCCGGATCCCGCCAGGCGAACATCGGGGGCACGCCCGGCCAGCGCAGGATCTCGTCCGCGTCGACGCCCGCCGCGAGCATGGCCGCGTGTGCGGCGTCCACGTCGTCCGAGGTGAACCGGATCCCGATCGCCCCGCGGTGCACCTGCGGATCCGCCGGTTCCAGCGTGAGGACGACATCCGCACTGCCCGGGGCGAGTTCGATCCACCGCCCGCCGCTGGGCGTCGGAATGTCGCGCAGCACCTCGAAGCCCAGCCCGCGGTAGAAGCGCAGCGCGTCGTCCTGGTCGTTCACGGGGATGCTCACCGCGCGGATGCCGGTGATGGGGGAGCCGTCCATGATGTGTCCCTTCGGAGGTCGTCGGTTCCGTTCATGGAGGTGACGAACGAGGGGACGTGCGATCGACAGGTCCGCCGGAGATTCTCTCCGGGCGGCGTCAGCGGAAGTTGATGAATCGCAACCCCAGCAACGGGCGATGACGGGACCTAGCGCGATCCGCGGAAACACGCGGAAATAGGCGACGGCTGACAACGGGTCGTAACGGGCTGGCGCGGACTTTCTGCGGACTCGCTGCGGACTCACGCACGTGTAGGACTTCCAACGTTGCGCCTCAGCGGACTGGTGACCCGTCGGGGTTCGTGACGCCAAGTGCTTCGGCCAAGCTCCCGAGCAGCGACCTTGCACTTTCGACGGTCTCTTCCTGCGCGAACATCGCGTTGGATCTCTCGAGGGCCGAGACGCCGAAGAGGAGTGCGTTCAGGCTTGCGGCGAGGTCTCGCAGGTCGCGGATGGGGAGCTCGTCGACGGTGACGAATCGTTCGCCGCCTTTCCCGTCCTTCACGAGTGCTTTCCAGCCGCCGTCGGGGCGGTACTGCATGCGGTCGAGCAGTGCTTCGATCTGGGAGTAGATCCTGTCGGTGATCTGTTGGCGGCGGGATGCCCTTGA
Organism: Microbacterium xylanilyticum; assembly: GCF_054654695.1. Lineage (NCBI taxonomy): Bacteria > Bacillati > Actinomycetota > Actinomycetes > Micrococcales > Microbacteriaceae > Microbacterium > Microbacterium xylanilyticum. Next base: position 3,213,027 of record NZ_BAAIEN010000002.1, on the reverse strand, counting down.
GACGACGGCGGAGCGAACGGCGACGGCGGTTTGGGTTCGGTCGAAGTCGAGGCCTTCCTTCGCCGCCCACCGGCTGATCGTGGAGGGGTGCACGCCGACCTGTTTGGCGATAGCGGAACAGCCGAGCCCCTGATCGTGGAGCTCGGCCGCCTGCGCTTTCTGCTGCTCGTTCACTGACGCAGCCTGTCGCCTTCCGCGAGGAGGGCCCGTGCGGTGCGACGGATCACGTAAGCGAAGCGCAGTACGCCCAGGCCGGGGTAATACCACCCCATGACGATCACTCGCGCCAGACACGAGAGCACGATCGCGGCGGTGGCATAGAACACGACCAGGATGGTTCTCACCGTGGGTCCTTTCGATTGGTTATGCGGAGGTTAGACGGGACCGCTGACGTCCTAGACCAGGAACAAGATCGAGCCGGAGACGCTCACGCTCTGCACCGTGTACGTGTCGGCGAACGACACGAACGCGCCGACATTGATCGTGCCACCGCTGAGACCCGTGAGCAGCTGCGTGGCCGACGACTCCACCGACCCGAACTGCCCGCCTGGGACCGAGATGCGACGGGTATTCGCGCCGGCGCCCCCGATCCCCGGGGAAACGATGAGGTTGGCCCATGATCCCGCAGCCCCGCTGTTCGAGAGCCCTGCGGACGCGATGACGGTGACGATCGCACGAGAACATCCGGCCGGCACAGGGGTCGAGATCGTCGCGAACTCCGTCAAGGTCGCGGTGATCGTCGGCGTGACGAGACTGTTCAGCCCCACCGGCACCACAGTGGCGCCTTGCAGCGCGTCAGCGTGTCCGGTCGTCCCATAGATCTGGGTCGCGGTCGGCCGCTCAAGCTCCGACAAGCGCCGTTCGATCGACTGGAAGAGTACCCGCCAACGATCCTCGTCGCCCAGGTAGCCCGGTGTGTAGCCGTTTCCCATCGTTCCTCCTAGAAGATCCCGCCGAAACCGGGCATGCCGGCTAGACCGCGCCGCATGCGGGTGCCGAGCACTGCGCCGAGCACGTTCGGGTCGGTCTGCTGCACACCCGTGACATGGAAGTGCTGCTCGACCTTCGCACCCGCACCCGCTCGCACCTCGGCGAGAGCACGCTCGGGGTCGTCGTTGTACGTGCGGATGAACTGAGGGTCGTAGTCCGCCGACTTGCGCCGGATGACCATCTCGCCCGGGGTCAGCATCGCCGGGACCGTGTCCGTGCCCTGCGGCTGGAACAGGCCCGTACCCCCACCGGCCAGGTAGGCGGGGATGCCACCGCCGCCGGCGCGATACACGGGGCCACCTGTGCTGTACGTTCCCATGCGTCCGCTACCAGAGACAGACCCGTTGAGATCCGACATCGCCGACCGGACGTCCCGGATACTCGTAAGCGCATGCTGAATGTTCAACTGAACATCCGTCTCCACCCTCGTGGGGATCGACTTCACCTGGTCGATGTACGCGGCGACCTCCGGAGTCAGGTCGCCGAGAGCGGCGAGCTGGTTCTTCAGCGCCTGCTTGCCGTCCTCGAGCGCCTTGTTTCCCTGCTCCTGCGACGCGGTCTGAGTGACCACAGCGTTCGACACGTTCTCGATTGCCTGCAGGGCCTGCTCGAGCGACTGCCGGTTCGCGATCCCGGACTGGGTGTTCGTGTCCAGGGTTGCCCCGTTCTGCTGGAACGACTTCGTCGCGTTCATCGTCGCCGACGCGAGCGCCGTCTGCGCCATGCTCACGTTCAGCGCCCCGTTGTTCATCAGCTGCATGGTCTGGTTGAAAGCCTGCGCCGCGGCGTTCTCGATGTTCAACTGGGTCGACGCCCACGCCGTCTGCTGGGCGAGCTGCTGCTGCTCACGGGTCGCGGACGCGATCTGGTCCGCGGTCAGACCGAACGCCGCCTGCACGAGCCCCTGCTGCGTGATCTGCGTCTGCGCCTGCCCGGCAAGGATCCCGATCGCGCCGACCTGGGCCTGGTACTCCGATACGGCCTTCTCGATCGCGTGAGACTGATCGTTGATCGTGTCCGTCAACGCCTTCGCACTGTGCCCTTGGACGGTCATCACGTTGGCGTGCTGACCGCGAGCCCCGGTGAGGTGCACCGTCGCGTCGGAAGTCTTCTGCAGGCTCGCGATCAGGTCGTCCCGGGCGCTCCCTCCCTGCACGATCGCTGCTGTGACCGCAGCCTCGGAGATCCCGAGCTCCTTCGCCTTACCGATCGCGTCGGACGTGACGAGGTTCTTCGCGAGGACCGCCTGCGTCGCATCGCCGACGACGCCCTTGTCCTGCTGCACGGCGCCGGAGTAGTCCTGCAGCGCCGTCGACGCTGCACCGGCCGCGTCCGCGCCGGCGGTGAGCCCTGCGGCGAGGACACCAACGGCCGCGGATGCGGCGAGCATCACCCATCCGGCAGGACCAGATGCAGCCTCCACGGCCTTCATTCCTGCGGCGTAGGCATCTTCGGCGGACGCCCCGGCGGCGAGGGCGGCGTTCACGGCGATCGTGCGCGCTTCGGCGGCAGCCTGTGCGCCAGTGAAGTCGAACACGCCCTGCGTCACCTTGTCGAGGATCGGTGCGATGGTGTCGAAGTTGTGGAACGCCGCCACCGCCGCAACCGCTCCGAGCGCGATCGGCGGGAACATCGGCCCCAGCGACGCAAGCCACTGCAGCACGTGCGCGGCCCCGTCCGCTGTTGCAAGCATGGCGGTACCGAGCGGCTGCAGATCCCCGACGATCTTGAGCACCGCGTCGCCGAGAGTGCCGAGCGTGTCCGTCACCAGCGGGAACACTCGCTGCACATCGTCGCCCCACTGCTGCAAACCGCCGTTATGGATCCAGCGATCCCACTGGAATGCCATGCCCTGGATCCCAGCCTCAGCCTCGTTGAACAACGGGTTCAGAATGTGGAAGCCTGTCACGATTCCGTCGACCGTGGTCCCTGCGATCGTGCCGAGGCCCGACGCGAATCCGCTGATCTCCGCGTTCAGTTGCGGCATCTGCGAGTCGATCGCGCGCATCGACGCCTCGACACCGGTGAGGATGCCCGAGGCCGCGGTCTGTTCGAGGGCGTCAAGGTCCTCGTGCAGTCGGGCGACGACGGCCGAGTAGATGCGGCCCTCGTCCGACCCGGACGCCATCTCTCCCTTGATCCCGGCGATAGCGGCGACACCTGCAGCGCCGAGGCCGAGGAATGCGCCCGTGCCGGCCGCTGCCGCGCCTACTAGATCAGCGAGCATCGGGAGAGTGGACGCGATACCGATCGCCCATCCGCCGTAGTAGCCGACGCCACCACCGCTGCTGGCGGGCGCCTTGCCATCGGTCTTGGCATCCGCGGTTGGTGTCTCACCAGGAGGAACAGCCTGCACGTTGCGGAGAGCGATCTCCGCGGCGATCTGCCGCTGCTCCGCGGCCTCCGCGTTCCGTGACGCGCGAGCGACAGCCTCGTTCGCGGCAGCCAGCTGGTACGCGGACGCGGTGCCCTTCTCCTGGATCTCCGCGAGCCGCAACTCGGCAAGGTACTGCGACGACGCGGCGTTCGCTGCCGCACGGGCGGCAGCATCCAGGCGTGTCTCAGCCCGGGTGAGTTCGTTCGTCTTCGACGCGACCTCGTCGATCTTCGCCAGAGCGGTCGCGACATCCGCGTGCACGTTGACCGTCGGGTCGGACCGGCCAAGCTCCTCCGCGGTCGCCTGAGCGCGCCGCATCTTCTCCTGGTAGTCGTCGTCGTCCGCGCCGATGTACGCGACGATCGAACCTTCGGAGACAGGACCGTTCGACATCAGCTCAGCCCAGGAAGATCACCAGTCACGTTCCGCGTCTGCTGCGCGACCTGCGCCGGCGAGGGATTCCCCTGTGCCACGTCTTGAAGCTGCCTGGTCAGCCAGTCGACGCCGAGGGTGTCGTAGATCGCCTGCTGCTGCTGGTTGACGCCTGCCCACCGCTCCTGCGAGCCGGCGAGAGCGACCGCGGCCCTGGGGTCGTCGAACGTGAGAGCCTCGCCGTTGACGACCACGCGGTCGCTGCGCTGATCGATGACATCAACTTCGCCCATGAGCAGGGGGCCCTTCACCAGCTGGAAGAAGTCCGGGCTGTCGAGCTGCTGCCGGGTCACCACTCGGCTCGTCAGCTCGACCGCACGAGACTGCACCGGCCACCCGTTGATGTTCTGCCAGGTCCGGCCCCACTGATCGGTGAACAGATCAGCCATGATCGTTAGCCCTTCCGGTTCGATGCGTGCAGCTGCTGGAAGTCCGCGAGGTCCTTCTGGTACTTGCGCTGGGCGATGAGCTCCTCCGGGGTGAACGTCACCTGCGGATCCCAGGCGCCGAACAGATGCGGGTGCTTCTCACGCGCCTGCTCCTCCGTGATGACGGTGATCCCGGGAAGGGGGAAGACACCGCCGTCGACGCCGCGCGCGGTCAGGAACTTCTCGTAGTGCTCTTCGGTGACGGAGTGGACGGCGCCGAGCTCGTTCTCGATGTAGATGGTCATGATGATTGCCTTTCAGGTAGTGGTGGTCAGAGGCGGACGGACAGGTCGTCGGCGATCCGCTGCAGCAGTTCACGGAGGGGAACGACACGCCCGGAACGGTCGCCGAGCGTGAAGCTGGCCACCTCCGGAGCTGCCGCTCCGTGTCCGAACAGCGCCTTCGCGGCCGGCGTCTCCGTGAACGTGTTGATCGGGTCGCCACGGTGTGCAAGTGCGTACACGTGCCGGTTACGGTCCATGAGCCGATCGTTCAGTGCGCGAATCATCCCGACGATGTTCTGAAGCTCTCCGGTGATCTCCGCATCGCTGATGCCAGCGTCGATCCCGTCGAGATGCTTCTTCACGAACGCGTCGAACTCTTCGGCGGCGAGCTGCTCCGCGAGCGCCGCGGCCTTCTTCTCCGCGGCGTCCTTCCGCAGCTGCGCGAACCGTGCCAGTCCTCGAGCCTTCTCGATCTGTTCGACATCGACGGAGCTGTCGCCGTCGCGGACGCGCTGCTCGAGGGTGTCGACGAGCGCTTCGGCGTCCGTGACCTCCTGAGCCGCGTCGGCGAGGATCTGCTTGGGGCTGCTCGGCACTTCGGCCGGCTGGTTGGTGGCCATGTCACTCCTTCAGGTCTGTGACGTCGATCAGATAGATCAGCCCGACCCGGCGGGAGGGGATCTTCCCCCTACGAGCGAGTTCCCTCACCCACCGGGCCGAGCATCCAAGCAGCGGAGCCGCTTCCATGACCGACACCCACAGCCTTTCAGGGCGCTGACCTGGTACTTCCGCCCCGGGAAGTACCTCACGGATCCGGACGGACTCACCGACCGCGTAGACGAAATCCATCAGCAGCGGCGACCCGACCCCGTCACGGCGTTCGACGTCTTCCCGGTACTTGCGTTGCATCCAACCGAGCACGCGCCGCAACGCCTCCGGGTCCGACACGATCGACCCGTCCGGCCGGATGTCGAAGTCCTTCACCCCGGTTCGCCGCCCTCCAGGCCGTCGATGATGCCAGCGAAACGCACATCGTCGGCGATCGCACGCATCAGGCGTTGACCGCCCGCCGGGTTGACCGTCGCATAGTGCAGGCCGATGAACGTGCCGACGGTGTCGAGGACGTTGAGGACGTCGACGATGCCGAACTCGAGGCCAGGCCGGTTCCCCTCGACCTGCAACCGCTGCCAGACGTGATCGCGGAGATCCGTCGCCGGGTCCGCGACCTTTCGGTTGACCAGGTCGAGCGCGACCTCCCGAATCCACTCCACGTCGACGCTCACGACGCACCGCCGCGCGCACTTTGGTTGCGCTGGTACCCGGCCACCTCGAGCGCATCTGACGACCGCCGGCCGGCAGACGGACCCAGCCGTGTTGCCAGCTCGTCATCCCCAGCCAGCGGCGCCGGGAGGCGGCGCAATAGTGAGCAGGCTGGAACGTGACGTCGGCGGGTCGCCGCGTCCACAACTCGTTCCCCCCTCCCGTCCCCCTCCGGGGGAGCGTCGAGCGGCAGAGCCGCCCGACCACGATGATTTCCCTTCGGATGATCGAGAGTTTCGAAGACGTGCTCCGGCCCGGCCGAGCCGGGGCGCGCAAGAGCACGCACCCCAAGCCCGGCAGAGCGACCAACGAGAGTAGTTACTACCTTCGTGGCAACAGAGTTACCTGTAGCGATTACCCCGTTACGGGCGCAATAGTTGCCCATAACTGCGGCCAGATATGGGTTACACAGTTGCCCGTAAATATGACGGCAGCGTGATGCGGTATCGAGTCGATCGACGAGGACCACCCGGTTCCATGATCTCGACGATGCCCTTGTCAACGAGGACGCCGAGGGCCTTCCGAACACCAAGACGAGACATGCCGAGGTCGTGCGCGAGTCGCTCCTGCGAGGGGTAGCACTCGCCTCTCGCGTCCGACCTGTCGGCCAAAGCGAGAAGGACAAGTCCCTGCCCAGGTGTGAGCTCGTGCTGAGCGATTGCTTGGCTGCGGAGTATCTGACGGAGCGATGTGCGCGCCACACGGCCTACACCTCCTCGTCGACGGGCGCCGGCCGCCGCAGGTTGCGCATCCGCTCGGCCGCAGCCTTACGCTGAGCCGCAGACACGGTCCGGAGCGCGCGAATCGCAGAGAAGATCTTGAAGTTCTGGATCTTGACCCGGAAGTCGCCCCAGTCATCGCCTCCCTCGACCTTGCGCACGAAATCGTGTGACTTCGACAGGGATTCGAGCTTCCGCAGGTGCGGGAGGTTCGACGTGTAGATCGACACCTCCGCGTCGTCCCGGTACCAGGTGATCGTTGTCTCCTGGGCCTCCCGGGCGGTCATCGGCTCATCACCGCCCCTGACGCCTCGAGCCCCGGATGCCGCGACAGCCATGAGCGGATCTCAGCCCGCGCGTGCACCAGCGACACCAGCCATTCGTCGATGTCGCGATCGAAGTTGGTCGAGGTGCTCGCCCACTCGTCGACCGGGTGCAGGGAGAACTCCCACCGCGCGGAGTCCACTCCCTCGACGAGCGTGATCCGCAGCGTCATCGGCAGCCGGTCTCCGACCGTGATGCTGGTCGTGTGCGAGCCGTCCCGAACCGGACCATGACCGCGACACCAGTCGAGCCGGTCGCAAGGCACGATCGCGGTCGACGTCCCGTCCGTCCACGTGTAGTCCTCAGGAGTCGCGTCGGGGCCGTTGAGCCAATCCGCGCCGATCTGCGCGATCGGCTTGTTCTGGAACCGTGCGACGCGACCGGTGGCGTTGTCGCGGATGTCGGTTCCCACGACGACATAGCGAGGTCCCGAGGCGCTCATGCGGTTGCTCCGATCGCACGGGCAGCGTTCGCACGCTCGCACTCGGCACGCATCCAGTTGAGGTCGTTCACGAATGCGGCGACGTCGGCCGGGTTGCCAGCGAAGTCATCCGCGTGCACGTCCACGAACCAGGGTTCCGTGCCTTCCAGCGGTCGGCGCACCCCGATCGCCCACGACTTCCCCGCGGTGGCACTCACGGCCTCGTCGAGGACGTGATATTCCCAGTCGGGGTGCCACTTCGCGGTGCACAGTGGCTCATCGCAAACGACCGCGTCCGGGGAACGGTCGATCATCGAGTACGGATCTCCATACGGCCGAGAAGCCGTCCCCGTCGTGAACGTGAACTCGTCGGCCCAGTCGGCGTCGACGTGCTCCCAGATCTGGCCGAAGCCCTCCCCGCGGCGCGCGACGTCTACCATCCAGAGCAAGAAGTTCATGTCATCGACGTTCGCGCCCTTGTACAGGGTCACCACGAAGCGACGTTCCCCATCGGCAGGCGCCCACTTCTGAATGTGGACCACGCCGCCCTGACGCCACTGTTCACCGTCCACGGTGCGCCAGACCCGCGCCCGCCGCCCGGTGCTGGTGCGGCGCACGATGACAGGGGTGATCTGCAGCTCTTCACCGAGCACGCGCAGGCCTCGTGGGGGCGCCCCCGACTTGAGCTTCCCGCCTGTGGCGATCGTGGCCACCGTCGGCGCGTCCTCGATCACGATCCGTCGGTCTGCGGCGACTGTCCCGCGGCGCGCTACCTTCGCGCGAGCATGCCGGGTAGCCTTGTCACTGACCGAATCCGTACCCGGCTTCTTGGTCGTGCCCTCGCCCTGGCCGGCGAGGGCTTCCTTCATTTCGGTCATGCTCAGTTCGCCTCCTCGAAGGCGGCAGCGATGAACGCGTCGACATCTGACTCCCGCCAGCAGCGCCGCCCGGCGATCATCGCGCTCCTCGGCGCTGTGCCCCTCTGGATCATCCAGCGCAGTTGTGCTTCGCTTCGACCGAGTCGCTCAGCGACCTCCGGGGCGAAGATGATTCTCGTTCGTGCGGCATCAAGCCGCGGGGTATCAACCATCCGTCTACTCCTGTACTTGCGTTACAACGCAGCTTCTCTGCGCTGTACGGCAACATACTGGCACTTGCGTTAGAAGTCAACTACGCTCATCTACATGGCAGATCCTCAGCGCCCTAGAGAGCGCGGCAATCCGATCGGGCCGACTGCTCGCACCGTCGGCGAGAACATCAAGCGCCTGCGTGGGGACATGGGAGTCACCCAGGCAGAGCTCTCGAAGCGCCTTGCCGCGAACGGGCGCCCGATCCCGGTTGCGTCGATCGGTCGAATCGAGAGCGGCGATCGTCGCGTCGAAGTAGACGACCTTGCTGCGATTGCGATTGCTTTGGGCGTCGGCCCGTTGGCACTGCTACTGCCTGACACGAGGTTGCCTGTCGACGTGGTCGAGATCACGGGCTGGGGAAAGGCCCAGGCGCGTGAGGCATGGTTCTGGGGAGCGTCCGGCGTACCGCTGACAGAACTTGACGGCTCGATCGAGGACATGCAATCCGAGGTGGAGTGGGCTCATCAGAGGTCATCGCCTTGGTGGCTGGTGGCGCCGTATGTCAGCGTCACTGACATGTCGGCACAGGACCAGGCACGCATGATCGCCTCATGGGGGATGCGCGAGGTGGGGCGACTGCTCGACGACTCTCCCGACGCTGAAGCCGTGATCTACGATCCTGACTCCGGCGAGGTGACGTTCCGTAGGCGCAATCCAATCGACGGAGACGATCATGGCGAGCATCCGGCAACGTCCTGATGGCGTCTGGCGGGCCCGCTACCGCGACGACACCGGCAAAGAGCATGCTCGTCACTTCAAGCTGAAGCGGGACGCGCAACGGTGGCTCGACGAGGTCACGACATCCGTCGTCACCGGCATGTACGTCGACCCCCGCGCCGGCTCAGCACTCTGGTCCACATGGACGGACGCTTGGATCGAACGGCAGGCGTGGGCAGACGGCAGCGTCGAGACCGCCCGGACAGCCGTGCAGAGCGTTTCGTGGCTGAATGATCCCATCGGGAATGTGAAGCCCTCCCACGTGCAGGCATGGGTGAGCGCGGAACAGAAGCGTGGGCTTGCTGCGTCAACGATCCGGACTCGCCTGAACTTCGTTCAGATGGCATTCCGGGCCGCGGTGCTCGACAAGGTCATCCCGACGAGCCCAGCCCTGGGGATCAAGCCGCCCCGAGCCCGCAAGGTCGAGGCAGGCATGCAGATCCTGACCGCGGAGCAGGTTGCGACGGTGCTCGCTGTGGCCGGCGGGTTCCGCCCTTTCGTCGAGGTGTGCGTGTTCGCCGGGCTCCGGCTTGGTGAAGCGGCCGGCCTGCAGCTCGGCGACGTGAACTTCCTCAGGCGGACGATCAGCGTCCGCCGCCAGGTGCAGGGGTCGACGAACAAGGCGGCGAAGATCGTCCCGCCGAAATATGGATCCGTGCGCACGGTCTTTGCGCCGGCAGAGCTCATGACGGCGCTGTCCGCGCACGTCGCAGCCGAGGGTCTCACGGAGCCCGATGAGCAGATGTTCCGCACTCCATTGGGGCGACTTTGGCAGCGAAACAGCGCGGGGGGCGAGTGGCGGCGGATCCGCACCGAGGTAGGGCTGCCAGACGAGGTCACGTTGCACACGCTCCGGCACACGTTCGCGTCGAACCTGATCGCGTCCGGGTGCGATGTGGTGACCGTGCAGCGCGCTCTCGGACACGCTCAACCGTCGATCACGCTCAACACGTACTCGCACCTGTGGCCGTCCGCTGAGGACAAGACCAGGGCAGCGACAGCCGAGTTCATGACCGCGACGCGTGAGGCTGCGCCGCGGCGTGCAAGCGGCTGATGCGCGTGCTACGGCTTGAACGGTGCGTCGCACTCCGGATGCGCCGGATCCGGCAGCGTGATCGTCCGTGAGGGCTGCTTCGAAGCATGGCTCGACGGGGAGAAGTGCGAGCACCAGCGCGGCAACGTGACTCCGATCCGGAGGGCAGATCGCTGAGCACGGCCGCTGCTCGAAAAGCTGGGTTGATACCAAGGTGTCCGCACTAGGCTTGCTACCCTCACGAGCAACAACAGGAACACCGACAACGAAGAATTCGTTGATATCTCTGAAGATGACTCGTCATACTTGGGTTGATTCTCAAGTAGCTGAATAGGGATGAGATGAGTGACCATGGCCAAGAAGCTTCGCCAGGTAGCGAAGAACGGGGTCTACGCGATCCGCAAGATGCCCAAGACGCCGAGAGTGCTTCCCCCAGACGCAACGTTCTTCATCGACTCCGAGGTCCAGCTGGAACTGCTGAAGCGAGAGTTGGAGCGAACAGCGCACCCGGCACCGACGAGCCGAACAACGACATCCGAAACGAGGGTGGCGAGCAGCGTGTTGCCTCCGACGATGGCGAGCCTGGTCTAGATCTCGATCGCGCCGAGTCCGCGGTCGTCGCGGAACTTGTGGAGGACGTCGCCGAAATTCGGCAGATGCTCCAGATGACCTACTTCTCGGGTCCATTGCCTGAGTCGGACGACCTCTACAAGTACACGCCCGACCATCAGGAGCGCATCTTTCGCATCGCTGAGGCGAGCTCCTCAGATGAATCAGCTCGCCGAGATCGCGTCACGGACGCGCAGATCAAGCAGAGCAACCGTGCCCAGTGGATTACTCCCGTGCTTCTGGTCGGCTTCGGTGGTGCAGCGGCCACCTTCTACGCGCTAGGTCAGCCTTGGGCTGGCCTGGCGTTCTTGGCGATGCCGGTACTCAGGTTCCTGGGAACATTCGTTTCGGCTTTCGCCATCCGCCGAGACCGAAAGAGCGACGACGACGAGAGCAAGTAGCGTTCTTCGCCACTCGGACCTTGTCGTCGCTAATGGACTTCCGCTAGGCCAGGAGGAGCGCCGAACCCGGATGTGCTGTGCGTGTGCAGGTTGCGCCGATGCTCTCCGATTTTGATCGCGTCGTCCATGTCCAGCGGGAGTGCACGTAGAGCCGTGGTCAGGGTGATCGTGTGCTGGTCCTCGTAGAACCCCACCCACCGGCCGACCTCCGCGGCGAGGAGGTCGATCCTGTTGCCGGCGATCTCGTACAGCTCGGCGACCACCGGACCCGGTTCTTGCGTGTACTGGTTGCGGTGCATGGTGGCACTGAGGCGCACGCAGAGTGCGGTGTCGGGGGCGAGGGGACGGGACGGCATGCGGTCAGGCTACGCGACAGCGCCGACATCACGGCCGCCCGATAGAGTGCGCGCATGGATTCCGGTTGGGCGGTTGTTCTTGGTGCCGTGATCGCATTGGCTGGGTCGGCGATCATTCCTTGGATTCGCGAAGGGACTGAAGCTCAGCGGGCGCGTGCCGAAGCACAGAAGGAGGGTCTCCAGAGTGCGATCGTCGAGCTGCTGAGCGTCAACGCCGAGATGGCGGTCGCGGTGGTCGCGAATGACGATGCAGAGTTGAGAAGCACCTACAGCAAGCGGCAGAGGGCAACTGCTCGGCTGCTGTTCCAGGTCAGGAGCCTCGAACGTCAAGCAATCAGTGATCTCCTCGCGAATACTCTCCCGACGCCTCCACGCGCCTTTGGCGCAGATCCTGGGATACTTCACATACCTTCATCTCGCGAGTAGGCTCCGCGCGTGGGACTGATCTGGGAGTTGCTTGAGCTGCTCGTCAAGCTGGCCGTGCTGCTGTCGTGGTTCACGGTGCTTGTCATTGTCAACGTCGGTTGAAAACTGACCCCTTTTCGTCGGCGAAAGTTGACCCCCTCGGGTTGTGTGGTTAGTGGTCCGCGCCCGGTGTGGGCGGGGTCTTGAGGAGCTCGCGTCGGGCCCTTGTTCGGTAGGAGTCGCCGCCGAGGGTGAGGACCTCGGCGTGGTGGACGAGGCGGTCGATCATCGCGGCGGCGACGATGTCGTCGGCGAAGATCTCACCCCACCGGCCGAACGGCATGTTCGAGGTGACGAGGATCGAGCCCTGTTCGTAGCGGTGCGCGATGAGCTGAAAGAACAGGTTCGCGGTGTCGGCGTCGAAGGGCAGGTAGCCGACTTCGTCGATGATCAGCAGTCGGTAGCGGCGCAGTCGTTTCAGTTCGTGCTCGAGCCGGTTGTCGCGGTGCGCAGCGTGCAGGCGGGCGGCCCATCCGGTGGCGGTGTCGAACGCGACCGGGTAGCCGGCGTGGCAGGCCTTGATCCCCAGCGCGATGCCGAGATGGGTCTTGCCGACACCGGGCGGGCCGAGCAGCACCACGTTCTCCGCTTTCGGAACCCAGGTCATCGTGGCCAGGTGCGCGAGCACGTCGCGGCGCAGCGTGGGCTGGTGGTCGACGTTGAAGTCCTCAAGGGTCTTCACCGCGGGGAAGTGCGCGCCGGAGATCCGCAGGCTGGTGCCCGACGCTTCCCGATCGGCGACCTGGCGTTGCAGCACCGCGGTCAGATACTCCTCGTGCGACCAACCCTCCGCTCGCGCCGTGACAGCCAGCTGCTCCCAGACCCGCCCGATCGTGGGGGTCTTCAGCGCCCGGGCGAGGTAGCCCATCGTCGCGGCGATATCGGTGGCGGGCATCAGAACACCTCCCCGGTAGTGGGGTCGAAGTCCACGCCGAACAGCACGTCGTAGTCGGAGGTGTCCCGGAACATCACCCGTTGCGCCGGCAGGACCCGGCCCGCCCGCTCCCGGTCGCGTTTCGCTGCGGAGTACTGCGAACGCAGCCCCTTCGCGATCATCACGTGGGCAGGGTCGGTGACCACCGCGCCGGTCGCCCAGCAGCGGTCGTGGTCGGCGACCGCGGTGCCGTCGCAGACCACGATCACCCGCTCAAGGGTCGCGGTGACATCCACCAGCCGGCCGATCACCCGTGGGTCGACGGAGTAGTCGTTCCCGTCGACACGGACGTAGTAGTCCCTCCCCAGCCGGACCCGCGTCTGCAGGCCCGTCGCCGGCGGACGCGGCGGCAGCGCCGTCATCGCCGCGATGTCCCGGTCCAGCACCTCGATCGGCCTTCCGCTGAGCGAGCGGACCGTCCGGCTGTTCGCGACGGGCAGCCAGTCCGCGAGTTGGGTGTTGAAGTCCGCCGGCGAGGCGAACTGCCGGCCGGGGAGAAACGAGGTCTCCAGGAACCCGTTGTTGCGTTCGGTCATGCCCTTGAACTCCGGATCCCGCGGCGGCGCCAACACCACCCTGGTTGCCAGCGTCCCGGCGAACGCGGCTGCCGCGGCCGTCACCACCCCCTTCCCGCCGATCGCGGCCTCCCGATCCCAGACCAGCGTCTTGGACACCGCGCCGACCTGCGAGATCAGCTGCCACATCCCCGCCAGAAGGTCCCCGGCCTGCCGGGACGGCAACATCAACGCGGACAGGAACCTCGAATAGGTGAGCGTCATCACCAGCACCGGCAGCATCGCCGCCTGCCCGAACCCGACCGGGACCCGCGGCTCCGGGAACCACAAGTCCATCTGCGCCGCCTGCCCCGGCTCATGCACCAACCGGTCCGCCGGGTCGACACCCGCGTACTCCGGGCGGATCTGCCGGATCCGGTCCTTCAGGATCGTCAGCGAGTGCTGCCACCCGATGCGCTGCGCGATCACCGTCGCCGGCATCTTCGCGTCCACCATCAACAGCTTGCGGACCTCGGGCTCGACCGCGTCGACCAGCGACTGCTTCCCGGCCCGCTGATACTTCGGCGGCGCGTCAGACGCGAGCGCGGACCGGACCGTGTTCCGCGCGATCCCCAACCGCCGCGCGATCGCCTTGATCGGCACGTTCTCCGCCCGATGCAACCGACGAATCTCTGCCCAGTCTTCCAAGTTGATCACCCTCCAAGAGTGCTCGGAGGGGGTCAAGATTCCCCGACGCTACGGGGTCAGTATTCACGCGTCGCCGACAGTCATCGTCGGTTCCGGCTGGCTACTCATCGTGCTTGTGCAGGTGTTCATGCGGCGACGGATGTCCAGATTCCCGCGGGAGCTCTCCCGGATCACGTCGCATCTGATCAGGTGGACGTTCTGACGGCGTTACGGATACAGGATCTGAGCGTCTGCAGCGTCCGTGCGAGGCGGCTAGACCAGGCCGGTCCTGTCCGGATGCCCATCCTTTGATGCGAGACTCCGGAAGGTGCCTTTCGCGGGGACATCGTCCCGGTTGAGTTCGACCACAGCGCGGTCGAACTGGTCGATCAGTGGAGCGCGACGCACGGTCGGCTCCGAGGTTGTCGGGCGCGTGTAGGTCTTCCCATCCAGGCCGGTGACCTTCACGGGCTTCGAGGGGGAGACATCTGTCTCTACCTGGGCCTTCTCGATCGCTCGGAAGTCACGCTGTATGGTGCGCTCGGGAACGTCCACGGCCGTCGCGATCGCGGCGCGACTCAGTCCCTCACCGGAGAGGTATCCGACGAGTTCCTGCCGCTCTTCACGACCCAAGCGCATCGGCTCGTCCGCGAGCGTGTCCGCCAGATACGCGGTCCACGGTCTGAGCACGCGCTCACGCTCTTCAAGCGGCGGCTGCCTGGGTGCCGAGGTGCCGGATCTCCGCGGGTGTCATCCCGGCCCACATGCCAGCGGTCGGTTTCCCGGCGATCGCGAACGTCCTGCAGAGCTCCAGCAGTGGGCAGGCATGGCAGATGCCGCGCATCATCTCCGTCTGTTCAGGGTCGAAGAACCGGTCGTGCGTGAACATCTCGAGGCCGTCGCACGCTGGGGGAGTGTCTTCCATTGCCCGGACGAGGGCCGCATGCTCGGGCTGACCGATGAACTCGGGGAGCTCGGCGATCACATCAGCGAGCGTTGGGCCGGATCCTGCGGTGGACTCGTCAGAATCACCCGCGGGAACCTCACTGGTCGGTGTCTCAGCGCGTGGGCGGCGCTTGAACCGGTCGGGCACCTCCGGGACCGTCATCCCAGCATTCACGGAGGCTTTCCGCATCCGGTAGAAGTGCACCGGAGAAGCCTGCATCTGGTCCCGCCACCATGTGAGGAGAACCTGCTCGTCGACAACTCGGACGCGCTGCCCCGTCTCGTCGACCCGCCAATGCATCGGCATGCCCTGCCGGCGCCACCGCTTGATGGTGCGATCGCTGCTCTTCGTCCGTCTCGCTGCCTCGAGGTACGTCAACCAGACCTGATCACTCACGCGACAGTCTTAACACCCCACAGCGACAATCGTGGTGATCAGCCCTCGTAGCGCTCCTGCTCTTCGATCCACGCGTCGACCGAGGCCTGCT
The DNA here is from genome assembly GCF_054654695.1 of Microbacterium xylanilyticum. Classification (NCBI taxonomy): domain Bacteria; kingdom Bacillati; phylum Actinomycetota; class Actinomycetes; order Micrococcales; family Microbacteriaceae; genus Microbacterium; species Microbacterium xylanilyticum. Next base: position 3,197,533 of record NZ_BAAIEN010000002.1, on the reverse strand, counting down.
TCCATCGCAGATATTTGCCGACTTTGATCGCTTGCGGTCCCTTCGCAGGGCGCGCGGTCCGCCAGAAATACAGCGTCTTTGGTGAGACCCCGATCTGCTCTCCAACCTCCTCGATCGTGAGGAGCCGGCCGCGGGCGCGGTTCACGGCAACATCGGGCTGAGGCGGTACGGGCGCCGGTCGATGGCTGTCAGCGTATTCGGCGGCAGCGAGTAGCGCCCGCGCCAGGTGGTCGGCAATCTCGCGGATGGTGCGTTCACGTTGATCCATGCGGCAAGACTCTCGCGGCTCGCTATCAACTGACGCGGGAGATCGCCCACTCGTCCGGCTTCACGAACCGGGCCGGCGCGTGCCCGTGCTCGTCGACCTGCGCGGCGAGGTCGTGCACGAGCAGACCGCCGTCGGCCGTCCCTGCCACGATGCCGCGAATCTCGTCGGTCCCGTCGATCCGGCTTGCCAGCACGTCGGTCCCGTGCCCCAGCGTGCTCCAATCCGGCTCGGTCGCGTAGGTCATTTCGACCCCTCTCTCACCAGTTTTGCGGACTCCCTGCGGACTGAGGAAGAGAAACCCCAGGTCAGAAGCACCCTTTACCGGAAGTTGATGAACTGCAGATCCAGGTCGAGGTCGGATCCCTTGAGCAGGGCGATCACGGCCTGCAGGTCGTCGCGGCTCTTGGACTGCACGCGCAGCTCGTCGCCCTGGATCTGCGACTTCACCGACTTGGGGCCCTCGTCGCGGATGATCTTGCTGATCTTCTTCGCGTTCTCCGAGCTGATGCCCTCCTTGAGGGTGGACTCGAGGCGGAACTCCTTGCCGCTCGCGGTGGGTTCGCCCGAGTCGAGGCTCTTCAGCGAGATCCCTCGCTTGATGAGCTTGGACTGGAACACGTCCAGCACCGCGCGCGCACGCTCGTCCGAGTTCGCGAGGATCACGATCTTGTCGCCGCTCCAGGCGATCGACGCGCCCACGCCCTTGAAGTCGTAGCGCTGCTCGATCTCCTTGCGGGCCTGGTTGAGGGCGTTGTCGGCCTCCTGGCGATCCACCTTGGACACGATGTCGAATGAGCTGTCAGCCATACAGGCAGTGTAACGAGCGACGACGTCAGGCGGTTCCGTGCACGGCGCCGCCGGGGCGCGCCGTGGAGGAGCGCACCACGAACCGCGGCGTGAGGGTGCGGTGCTCGGGCGCGGCTCCCGGGTTGTCGAGCTGCGCGAGCATGAGGTGCGCGGCGAGGCGGCCCTGACCCGCAGGGTCCTGTGCGAGCGTGGTCAGTCCGAAGAACGCGGAGAGCTTGTGGTCGTCGATCCCGACGACGGAGAGGTCGTCGGGCACGCGCAGACCGAGGTCGCGGGCGGCGAGGATGCAGCCGATCCCGATCTCGTCGCTCGCGGCGAAGATCGCCGTGGGGCGGTCGTGCGCGAGCAGGGCCTTCGCCGCCGCGTAGCCGGACGGGATGTCGAAGTCGGCCTCCCAGAAGCCCGACTCCTCCCTGTCGAGCCCCGCTGCGCGCATCGCCGACAGCCAGCCGTCGTAGCGGGCATCGCCGAGTTGGAAGGCGCTGGCGATCGTGCGGCCCGCGCCGACGTACGCGATCCGCGTGTGTCCGAGTGAGAGCAGGTGCTCGGTGGCGAGCGTCGCCATCCGCGCGTTGTCGACGTCGACCGCCGTGGCGCCCTCGATGTAGCCGCCCACGGTCACCACCGGCTTGCCGAGCGCGCGCAGCGCCCGGATCTCGTCGCCGGTGAGTTCGATGCTCGCAGCGATGAGGCCGTCGATGCTGGCGCGGCGCAGCGAGCTGCCGAAGACCTGGTCGCGCTGGGAGTCGTTGCCCTGCAGGTCGTACAGTGTGACGTCGTACCCCTGGCTGAGCAGCACCGACTCGATGCCGGTGAGCAGGTCGGTGAAGAACCAGCGGTCGATGAACGGCACCATGAAGCCGATGTGTCGGGTGCGCCCGGAGGCGAGCCCCGAGGCGTTCGACGAGATGACGTACCCGAGCTCCGAGGCCGCGGCGAGGACCTTCTCCCGGGTGGCCGCCGACGCGGTCTTGCCGTTCAGCGCGCGCGACACGGTCGCGGTGGAAACGCCGGCGAGCCGCGCCACATCGGCGATGTCAGCCACGCTGCCTCCTGGGGGGATCGGATCAGGGAAGAGTATCGGGCCGGAGCGCCGAACCGGGACGTCGAGCATGCAGTTGACGCTCGGTTCGCAACATTGTTGTAAACGTTTGCGAGTAGCGCAACCCCGGCACTGTGCAGAGGATCCGTGATTTTTCGGGGGCTCAAGGACGCCGTGCTGAGATCTTTACAGAAACAGGCATTGCGCAGAGGCTGACTTCGTCGCATACTGTAAACGCTTGCAACATGCAGGCGAAGCGCGCCGCACCCGAGCGGGACGCCGATCGTCGTTGATCCGCGCTTGAACAGCACCGAGAGAGGTACACCGATGAAGGTGAACAAGAAGAGCGTCGTCGCATTCGCCGCACTCCTCGCGGCCGGCGCACTGGCGCTGACCGGCTGCGGCGGCAGCAGCAGCGGCGGAGGCTCGACCGCAGGAAGCGACAAGTCCACGAGCTCGCTCACCGTCTGGGTCGACTCCAACCGTGCGGCCGCCATGAAGCAGGTCGCCGCCGACTTCCAGAAGGACAAGGGCATCAAGATCAACCTGGTCGTCAAGGACTTCGGGAAGATCCGCGACGACTTCACCGCCCAGGTCCCCACCGGCAAGGGCCCCGACGTCACGATCGGCGCCCATGACTGGATCGGCTCCTTCGTGAAGGACGGTCTCGTCGCTCCCGTCGAGCTCGGCGACAAGGCGTCGAAGTTCGAGAAGGTCGCCATCTCGGCCGTCACCTATGACAGCAAGGTCTACGGCCTGCCCTACGCGATCGAGAACATCGCGATCCTGCGCAACACCGCGCTCGCCGACTCCACGCCGGCCACCTACGACGAGATGATCGCGAAGGGCAAGGCCGCGGGCACCAAGTACCCGTTCCTGATCGGACTCGACGCCACCACCGGCGACGCGTACCACACCTACCCGTTCGAGACGTCGTTCGGCGGTCAGGTCTTCGCGCAGAACGCCGACGGCAGCTACGACGCCAAGAAGCTCACCATCGGCGACGAGGCGGGCCAGAAGTTCGCCACCTGGCTGGGTGCACAGGGTGCGGCGGGCATCTTCAAGCCCGGCCTGACCGGAGACCTCGCCAAGGCCGCGTTCAACGCGGGTGAGTCGCCCTACTTCATCACGGGCCCGTGGAACCTGCCCGACGCCGAGAAGGCCGGCATCAAGGTCTCCGTCGACCCGATCCCGAGCGCCGGCGGCCAGGAGGCCCGTCCGTTCGCCGGCGTGCAGGCGTTCTTCGTGAACGCGAAGTCGAAGAACACGATCGCCGCGAACGAGTTCCTGGTGAACTACCTCGCCACCCCGTCCGTGCAGACCGCGCTGTACAAGGCCGGCGGCCGTCCGCCGGCACTGACCGAGTCCTTCGACGCCGCGCAGTCCGACCCGGCCGTGGCCGGCTTCGCCAAGGTCGGCGCCAAGGCCGTGCCGATGCCGTCCGTGCCTGAGATGGGCTCGGTGTGGGACGACTGGGGCAAGGGCGAGGTCTCGATCATGAAGGGTGCCGACCCGGTCAGCACCTGGACCACGATGACCCAGAACATCCAGTCGAAGATCGGCTGATCCGGCACTGAACCACGGTGCGGGAGGCGCGCCATACGGCCGCCTCCCGCACCCATAACCCGCAGTCGTCATTGTTGAAGGGGTCGAGATGACGGGTCCTGTCGTGCAGGAGAAGCAGGAAGCGCAGCAGGCGAGGGCGATGTCCGTCGAGGACAGGGCCCGGCACCGCAGGCAGCGCCGCGCTGCCGCCTACGCTGAGGCGGCAGCGGCCGGCTGGAAGGTCTGGATCGTCAAGATCCTCGCGCTCGCCATCGTCGACGCGATGGCCGTGTATGCGGTGTTCGCGCTCGCGTCCAGCGAGCAGTGGATCGCGGCGGCGCTCGTTGCGATCGGCGTGGTCGCGATCAACGCCGTCTACCTCATTCCCGGGCTGCTGCCGGCGAAGTACCTGACCCCGGGTCTGGTCTTCCTGTTGATCTTCCAGATCTTCGTGGTCGTGTACTCGGGCTACATCGCGTTCACGAACTTCGGATCCGGTCACAATTCGAGCAAGGAGGATGCGGTCAGCGCGCTCCTGCTGCAGTCGCAGACCCGCGTCGCGGATTCGCCGACCTACCCCGTCAAGATCCTGGAGAAGGACGGGAAGTTCTTCCTGCTCACCGCGGATCCCGACACCGGCAAGACGGAGCTCGGCGGCGCCGCGCAGCCTCTGGCGAGCGTGCCCGGTATCAGCTCCTCCGGCGCCCCCGGCTACACCACCCTCGACTTCCAGGGCGTGATCGCGCACCAGGACGACATCGCCAAGCTCGCGGTGCCGATCGCGAAGGACGTCAACAAGGGCTACCTGAAGACCACCGACGGATCGAACGCGTACCTGTTCACGTCCACGCTGAAGTGGGATCCGAAGGCCGACACGATGACCGACACCAAGACCGGCGTCGTCTACAGCGACACCGGCCACGGGGCGTTCACGGCCGAGGACGGCACGAAGCTGCTGCCCGGTTGGCAGGTCTGGGTGGGCGGCGAGAACTTCGTCCGCGCCTTCAGCGACCAGTCCATCCGCGGCCCGTTCTTCGCCGTGCTGCTGTGGACGTTCGCGTTCGCGATCCTCTCCGTCGCCACCACCTTCATCCTCGGGCTGTTCCTCGCGATCGTGTTCAACGATCCGAAGATGCGCAGTCGCAAGTACTACCGGGTCATCATGATCCTGCCGTACGCGTTCCCCGCGTTCCTGTCGGCGCTGGTATGGGCAGGCCTGTTCAACACCGACTTCGGCTTCATCAACCAGACCGTGCTCGGCGGTGCCTCGATCCCGTGGCTCACGGACCCGTGGCTCGCCAAGATCGCGATCCTCATCGTGAACCTCTGGCTCGGCTTCCCGTACATGTTCCTCGTGACCACGGGCGCGCTGCAGTCCCTGCCGGACGACGTCGTCGAGGCGGCCAGAGTGGACGGCGCGAGCGTGTGGCAGACGTTCCGCCTGATCAAGTTCCCGCTGCTGCTCGTGGCGGTCGCGCCGCTGCTGATCGCCTCGTTCGCGTTCAACTTCAACAACTTCGGGCTGATCTTCCTGCTCACCGGCGGAGGACCTCAGATCGCGGGGGCGAGCATCAACGTGGGCTCGACCGACCTGCTCATCTCGATGGTCTACAAGGTCGCCTTCGTCGGCAGCGAGCGGGACTACGGCCTCGCGAGCGCTTTCTCGATCATCATCTTCGTCCTCGTCGCCGTGATCTCGTTCATCGGGTTCCGGCAGACCAAGGTGCTGGAGGACCTGAACTGACATGACCACCCAGATCGCTTCCCCCGAGACATCCGCCGTCGTCGCGACGGGACCCGTGCTCCACCAGCGCCGTCCGTTCGGCCGCTGGTTCCGCGAGACCGGCTGGCGCCACATCATCGGCATCGTGATGCTCGTGTTCGCGGCCTTCCCGCTCGTCTACGTGCTCAGCGCCTCCCTCAACCCCGGCGGCACGCTGCTCAGCACGAACGGACTGTTCTCCAAGATCAGCCTGCAGAACTACGTGCAGCTGTTCCAGGATCCGATCCGTCCCTACGGCGCCTGGTTCCTGAACACGATCTTCATCGGCCTGCTGGCTTCGCTGTTCAGCGTGCTGCTGTGCGCGCTCGCCGCATATGCCTTCTCGCGCATGCGCTTCCGCGGACGCCGGGCGGGGCTGATGACCCTGCTGCTCGTGCAGATGTTCCCGCAGCTGCTCGCGATCGTGGCGATCTTCCTGCTCATGTCGGCGATCGGCGACATCTTCCCGGCGCTGGGGCTGAACTCGCAGATCGGCCTGATCCTCGTGTACCTCGGCGGCGCGCTGGGGGCCAACACGTTCCTCATGTACGGGTTCTTCAACACCATCCCCGCCTCGATCGACGAGGCCGCCAAGATCGACGGCGCCGGCCACGCGCGGATCTTCTTCACGATCATCCTGCGTCTGGTGGCGCCGATCCTCGCCGTCGTCGGCCTGCTCGCCTTCATCGGCATCACCGGCGACTTCCTCATCGCGTCCACGGTGCTCATCTCCCCCGAGAAGCAGACCCTCGCCGTGGGCCTGTACCAGTACGTGTCCACCGACGCGAAGAACTACGCCGTGTTCGCGGCCGGCGCCGTGCTCGCGGCGATCCTGCCGATGGTGCTGTTCCTGTCGCTGCAGAAGTACATCGTCGGCGGGCTCACCGCCGGCAGCGTCAAGTAGCGCGCACTGCTCCCGCCGGGTCGCGGAGGCAGCGACCCGGCGGATCCGGCACAATCGAAGAACAACTCAAGGGCTCTGTCACGGCACCCGGCTGTGCAACCACGTCGACCATCGGCGGGCTGCCGCCGCATCCACAGAAAGGCCCTGACATGACCGCTCTCCTTCCGCATCACGACGGATCCCCGCTGTACGTCTCGGACGACGCCCCCGCGCTCGGCGACGTCGTCCACGTGCGTCTGCGCGTACCCGCGGGCTACGGCCCGCTGGCCGCGGTGCGCACCCGCTCGAACCCCGACCACGAGCCGGAGTGGACCGACGCCGCGCGCATCGGCGCCGTCGACGGCTGGGACTGGTGGGAGGCGCCGGTCACGGTGCGCAACCCCCGCCACGGCTACCGCTTCCTGCTGCAGCACGAGGACGGCGGCATCGAGTGGCTGAACCAGACCGGGATCCACCGGCTGGAGACCCTCGACGCCGAGGACTTCGCTCTCGTCGCCGAGCCCGCGCCGCCGGCGTGGCTGCGCGAGTCCGTGATGTACCAGGTCTTCCCCGACCGGTTCGCCCGCTCCGCGCAGGCCGACGAGCACCCGACGCCGGACTGGGCGATCCCCGCGGACTGGGACACGCCGGTGGATCCGGTGATGCCCGCCCGGGCTCTGCAGTTCTACGGCGGCGACCTGCCCGGCGTCATCGAGCACCTCGACCACCTCGTGGAGCTCGGCGTGAACCTGCTCTACCTGACGCCGGTGTTCCCGGCCGCGTCCAACCACCGCTACGACGCTTCGAGCTTCGACCGGATCGATCCGCTGCTGGGCGGCGACGAGGCGTATGTGCGGCTCATCGCCGAGGCGCACGCCCGCGGCATCAAGGTGATCGGCGACCTCACCAGCAACCACTCCGGCGATCGTCACGAGTGGTTCCGCGCGGCCTACGGGCACCCCGGCGCTCCGGAGGAGGAGTTCTACTACTTCACCGACGAGGGCAACACCGCGTACGAGTGCTGGATGGGCGCGGAGAGCCTGCCCAAGTTCGACTGGGCGAGCGAGGAGCTGCGCGAGCGGTTCATCACGGGGGAGGACTCCGCCGTGGCGCACTGGCTCAAGCCCCCGTACGGCGCCGACGGCTGGCGCGTGGACGTGGCGAACATGACCGGGCGCCTCGGGGCGATCGACCTGAACGCCGACGTGCGCCGGCTGCTGCGCGACACCGTGCGGGGCATCAACCCCGACGCGATCCTGCTCGGGGAGTCCACCAACGACGCCACGAGCGACCTGCAGGGCGATGGCTGGGACGGCGCCATGACGTACCCGTCGTTCACGCGCCCTGTGTGGGCCTGGCTCAGCGAGCCGACCGGCGCGCCGTACCTGGACGCGGAGGGGGAGGAGCGCACCGAGAGCTGGTTCTTCGGGATGCAGATCGGCGGGATCCCGCGCTACACCGCGCGCGACTTCGTGGACTCGATCACCCGGTTCACCGGCGGCATCCCGTGGCGGGTGCGGCTCGGCAACATGCAGCCGCTGGACACGCACGACACGGCGCGGTTCGCGACGAACGCGGCGCCGGGCACGGTGCCCGTCGCCGTGGGCCTGTCGATGACGCTGCCCGGTGTGCCCGTGGTGTTCGCCGGCGATGAGTTCGGCCTCACCGGCGTCGACGGCGAGTCCAGCCGCACTCCGATCCCGTGGGGCACGGAGGGGCAGCCGGAGACGGCGGAGCGCATCGCGCTGTACCGCGACCTGGTGGGGCTGCGCCGTGCGCACCCCGTGCTCGGCACCGGCGGACTGCGGTGGCTGCACGTCGATGACGCGAGCGTGGTCTTCGTGCGGGAGTCGGCGCAGGAGTCGGTGCTCGTGCTCGCGACGCGCGGTGACGCCGACGTCGCGCTCCCGGCCGGGGCCCTGACGGGGCCTGCCGCGGCGGAGGCGCTGTTCGGCGACGCGACGCTCGCGGTCGCTGCGGACGGCGCTGTCGCGCTTGCTGCGTCGGGCCCCGCGTTCGCCGCGTGGGCGCTGCCGGGGGTGACGACGCCCGACGCGGGCTGAACCGCCTCCCGCGCATTCCGGACGGGCGCGCGCTCTCGGGCGTGCGCCCGTCCTTGGGCGCGCCCGTCGTGGGGTGCGCCCGTACGCGCTTCCTGCCGTGCGCGTTTCCTGGCGTGCGCCCGTCCTGCCGTGCGCGCTTCCTGGCGTGCGTGCTTCCCGCCGCGTGCCGTCCCGGGAGGAGACCGATCCCCTCGTACGCTCGGAGCATGGCTCGGATCGGAGGACGCAGCACGCCCCTGGCGTGGCTCGGCGGCGTGGTCTGCGCCGGCGTGGTCGCGGGCCTGGTGTACCTCGCGGCGCCGATGGGGCCCGTGATGCTGAGGTACTTCGGCGATCTCCTCGGGCGCTGATCGGCGCGGGGTCGCCCGCGCCCTTCGCCCGGTTCCCGCGCCGCCGCCAGCGAGACGGAGCTCCCGGGTTCCTGGCTTTCCGGCACGCCTTCGCCGTCCCGCCGCGCGCCGGAGTTAGCCTCGGAGCACCGCATCCCTATGGAGGAGCCCCCATGAGTGACCACGAGGTTTCGAAGCCGGCGCAGGCGCACGACGTCGACGACGCCGTGGCCACCGCGCCCGAGCAGGACGCCCAGGACGCCGTCGGGACGCCGGACGCCGACCGGGCCGCGCAGGACGCGTCCGCCCCCTCCGGGGAGGCCGCGCCGACGTCGCACGCGGACGCGGAGCCCGTCGCCCAGCCCGACCACGCCGCCGTGGCGCAGAGCGCGAACGCGAGCCTCGCCGAGGCCGAACGCGCCGCCGACGATGCCACCGCACCCGCGGCCGACGCCGCCCCGCAGGCCGCCGCCGACCGCAAGCCCGACGCGGATCCCGATCTCGCCGCGTTCGAGGAGGCCGAAGCGGCGTACCCCGGCACCTTCGGCGGCACGTTCACGCCGCCCCCCGCCGGCGTCACCGCGGAGACCACCGTGCTCGAGAGCGCGGCGACGCGCCCCGAGCCCGCAGACGACGCCCGCACCCAGGTGCTCGCCCCGCCGCCCGCCGCCGTGGCCGCGCCGACCTCGGTCGTCGAGGCGCCCCCGATCTTCGTGCAGGCCCCGGAGCCCCCGCGCGAGCGCGGCAACCGCGGCGCGATCTTCGGCATCGGCCTGCTCGCGGCGATCGCGTTCGCGATCCTGTACCTGGGCACGGCCCTCGGCATCGCGGCGATCGAGGGCGATGTCACGTCGGCGGACGGCGTGGTCCCGGTTCTGCTGGACCATCTGCGCAGCGCCGGTCTCTGGGTTCCCGTGGCCGCGTTCGCGGTCGGGTTCTGGCTGCTCGGCGGCATCATCAACCGCGGGCGCTGGGGCTTCTGGGTCATCTTCGGCATCATCGTCGGCGCCTTCGCATACGGCGGGCACGTGCTCGGCGCGATCGGATCCGTGGAGTTCTGGAAGCTGGGCGGATCCGAGCTCGCGGGCCTCGCCAACGCGCAGCTGCTCTCGCCGCTCGCGATCGCGGCGTTCATCTTCGGACGCGAGCTCACGATCTGGTTCGGCGCGTGGGCCGCGCGCACGGGCGCTCGCCGCACCGCGCAGAACGAGGAGGCGCAGCGCGAGTACGAGCGCGTCCTCGAGGCCGGTCCGCAGCTGCCGTAGCGGCCGGGCCCGTCAGGGCAGGAGATCATCACGGACGACATCACGCCGAACCCCCGCGAGCCCCGGCCCGCGGGGGTTCGGCCTGTCCTCGCCTGGGTCATCGGCGTCGTGTCGTTCTTCGCGCTCACCATCATGGGCCTGGGCGCGCTGAGCCTGTTCGCCGAGCACGACATCATCTCGGTGCCGCGGCTGGGACAGATTCCCGGCGCGGTGGGCATGGTGCTCGCGGTGCTCGTGTTCGCGCTCGCGCTGTGGGCGGTGCTCGCCGATCGACGGCCGTCCTTCGTCGCGACGGTGTTCCTCGCGCTCGGCGCCGCACTCGCGCACCTCGGCGGCGTGTGGGGCGCCGCGGTGGCGGAGGGCGCCGGCGCCGTCGACGCCACCGCCGCGGCCGGTCAGCTGGTGCTCGGCGGGGCGAGCGCGGTCATCGTGGTCGCGGCGCTGATCGCGGCGTGGGTGGCGATCGCCCTGCGCCGCACGGCTGCGCGGGCGCCGCACTGGCCCTGGGAGAACGGCGACGACGACGGGCCGTGACCCCCTGCCGCGCACCCGCGCGCGGCGCTGAGATCAGGTGAACGCGCCGAGATGAGGAGGATCCGGGCGGATCCGCCTCATCTCGGTCGGTCGACCCGATCCCGGCACCGCCGACGCGCCTCCGCACGCACTCCCGGCCGACGCCCGCGATCTCGCGCGCCGCTGCCGCCCGGGCGTGTCCGCGCCGTACGCTGGTTGTGTGGAGCGCTCGTTGGAGACGCAGGTCGACCAGGCCGTCGAGGCATGGCTGCGCTGGGTGCCGCGGTGGGAGCCTGCGACGCACCGCGGGCGGGTCGCTCCGTGCCGGCGCTGCATGGGGTCGCCGGTGCTTTCGGCGGCGGGAATCGGCGCGAACGTCCCGCACGGCGTGCAGCACGGGCTGTCCACCCGGATCAAGACCATCGTCGACCACGCGGTCGCCGAGTACACGGCGCGGAACCTGCCGATGCTGCAGAGCGAGCTCGACCATCAGGCCGCGCGCAACCGGGCTCGCGCGTACCGGCCGACGGAGGACCTCGAGCCCGAGTACGAGGGCATGCCGCTGGATCCGGATCCAGTGCCGGGAGCGCCGTTCCTGTTCACGCTCGCCGGCATGGCCGACGAGGACGCGGGGGAGCTGCCGCCGCTGCCGCCGCTCAGCGATGAGGCGAAGGCGGCGCTGCGCCGCGAGGTGGCGCTGGCCGACGACTACGCGAACGTGGTGGGCCGCGAGATCTGCGGCCTGCTGCTGCGGCACCGGCTGCGCGTGCAGGCGGCGATCAGCGAGTACGTCGAGCCCCAGATCGAGGCGCTGCTCGCCGAGCTCACCGAGGCGCTGGACTCGCCCTTCGACCCCGACACGTTCTGATCCCGACGTCCGGCGCGCCGCGTGCGCTCCATTTGACCGGCGTGTTACCGCGCATTACCATAGAGCGGGTATGCGTGTGTCTTGACGCGCGCGTATCGGGCACCGGCACTCGCCGGCTCCGCCCCCACGGCATACCCACCATTCACACGAACGCCGTTCTCGGCGTGCGGGCGGGTCTGATGTGAAACCCATCACGCTGTCACCGTGCAGCACAACAAGGAGAAGCAGTGCCAACTATTCAGCAGTTGGTTCGCAAGGGTCGTTCGCCGAAGGTCTCCAAGACCAAGGCTCCCGCTCTGAAGTCGAACCCGCAGCAGGCCGGCGTGTGCACCCGTGTGTACACCACCACCCCGAAGAAGCCGAACTCGGCGATGCGCAAGGTCGCTCGTGTGAAGCTCCGCAACGGCACCGAGGTCACCGCGTACATCCCCGGTGAGGGCCACAACCTGCAGGAGCACTCGCTGGTGCTCGTGCGCGGTGGTCGTGTCAAGGACCTCCCCGGTGTCCGCTACAAGATCGTCCGTGGCGCCCTGGACACCCAGGCTGTCAAGAACCGTAAGCAGGCTCGTTCCCGCTACGGCGCGAAGAAGGGTTGAGTTAGATGCCTCGTAAGGGCCCCGCCCCCAAGCGCCCCGTCGTCAACGACCCGGTCTACGGCGCTCCGATCGTCAGCCAGCTGGTCAACAAGATCCTCATCGACGGCAAGAAGTCGCTCGCTGAGGCCATCGTCTACGGCGCCCTCCGCGGCGTCGAGGCGAAGAGCGGTCAGGATGCCGTCGCGACCCTGAAGAAGGCGCTCGACAACATCCGTCCGACCCTCGAGGTCAAGAGCCGCCGCGTCGGCGGCTCGACCTACCAGGTCCCGGTCGAGGTGAAGCCGCACCGCGCGAACACCCTCGCCCTCCGCTGGCTCGTGGGCTACGCCAAGAGCCGTCGTGAGAAGACCATGACCGAGCGTCTCCAGAACGAGATCCTGGACGCCTCGAACGGCCTGGGTGCCGCGGTCAAGCGCCGCGAGGACACCCACAAGATGGCCGAGTCGAACCGCGCCTTCGCGCACTACCGCTGGTAATCAGCCAGTCGGGCCGGAGCCGGCGCTTCGACAGGCTCAGCGACCTGTCGGGGATCCGGCTCCGGCACCCCAAACTTTCCTTCGTCGCATAACGACAGCAAGAAGATAAGGACACCCCCGTGGCACAAGAAGTGCTCACCGACCTGAGCAAGGTCCGCAACATCGGCATCATGGCGCACATCGATGCCGGTAAGACCACGACGACCGAGCGCATCCTGTTCTACACGGGTGTGAACCACAAGCTCGGCGAGACCCACGACGGTGCGTCGACGACCGACTGGATGGAGCAGGAGAAGGAGCGCGGCATCACGATCACGTCGGCCGCCGTGACCTGCTTCTGGAACAAGAACCAGATCAACATCATCGACACCCCCGGTCACGTGGACTTCACGGTCGAGGTGGAGCGCTCGCTCCGCGTCCTCGACGGCGCGGTCGCCGTGTTCGACGGCAAGGAGGGCGTGGAGCCCCAGTCCGAGACCGTGTGGCGCCAGGCCGACAAGTACAACGTCCCCCGCATCTGCTTCGTCAACAAGATGGACAAGCTCGGCGCGGACTTCTACTACACGGTCGACACCATCGTGAACCGCCTCGGCGCCAAGCCCCTCGTGCTGCAGCTGCCGATCGGTGCCGAGAACGACTTCGTCGGCGTCGTCGACCTCATCGAGATGCGCGCGCTGGTGTGGCCCGGCGACGCCAAGGGTGACGTGACCATGGGCGCCTCGTACGAGGTGCAGGAGATCCCGGCCGACCTCAAGGACAAGGCCGAGGAGTACCGTCACGCGCTGCTCGAGACCGTCGCCGAGTCGGACGACGTGCTGCTGGAGAAGTACTTCGGCGGCGAGGAGCTGACTGTCGCCGAGATCAAGGGCGCCATCCGCAAGATGGTCATCGCCAGCGAGATCTACCCGGTGCTGTGCGGCTCGGCGTTCAAGAACCGCGGTGTGCAGCCGATGCTGGACGCCGTCGTCGACTTCCTGCCGTCGCCGCTGGACATCCCGGCGATCGAGGCGCACGACCCGAAGGACGAGGAGAAGATCATCGAGCGTCACCCCGACGCCAAGGATCCCTTCGCCGCCCTGGCCTTCAAGGTCGCCGTGCACCCGTTCTTCGGTCGTCTCACCTACGTGCGCGTCTACTCGGGCGAGCTCGAGTCCGGCGCCCAGGTCATCAACTCGACCAAGGGCAAGAAGGAGCGCATCGGGAAGATCTTCCAGATGCACGCCAACAAGGAGAACCCGGTCGACAAGCTGACCGCCGGCAACATCTACGCCGTGATCGGCCTGAAGGACACCACCACCGGTGACACCCTCGCCGCGATCGACGCGCCGGTCGTCCTCGAGTCGATGACGTTCCCGGAGCCGGTCATCGAGGTCGCCATCGAGCCGAAGACCAAGGCTGACCAGGAGAAGCTGGGCACCGCGATCCAGAAGCTCGCCGAAGAGGACCCGACGTTCCGCACGGAGCTCAACCCCGAGACCGGTCAGACGACCATCAAGGGCATGGGCGAGCTGCACCTGGACATCCTCGTGGACCGCATGAAGCGCGAGTTCAAGGTCGAGGCCAACGTCGGCAAGCCGCAGGTGGCCTACCGCGAGACGATCAAGAAGGCCGTCGAGAAGCACGACTACACCCACAAGAAGCAGACGGGTGGATCGGGCCAGTTCGCGAAGATCCAGTTCACGCTCGAGCCGCTCGAGGTGACCGCGGAGCAGAGCTACGAGTTCGTCAACCAGGTCACCGGTGGGCGCATCCCGCGCGAGTACATCGAGCCGACCAACCAGGGCTTCCAGGACGCCATGGCCACCGGTGCCCTCGCGGGCTACCCGATGGTCGGTGTCAAGGCGATCCTGATCGACGGCGCGTCGCACGACGTCGACTCCTCGGAGATGGCGTTCAAGATCGCGGGCTCGATGGGCTTCAAGGAGGCCGTCAAGCGCGCGAACCCGGTGCTGCTCGAGCCGCTGATGGCCGTCGAGGTCCGTACTCCGGAGGAGTACATGGGCGACGTCATCGGCGACCTGAACTCGCGTCGTGGCCAGATCCAGTCGATGGAGGACGCCCAGGGCGTCAAGGTCGTGCGCGCGTCGGTCCCGCTGTCCGAGATGTTCGGCTACATCGGCGACCTGCGCTCGAAGACCTCGGGCCGCGCCGTGTACTCGATGGAGTTCGACAGCTACGCCGAGGTCCCGAAGGCCGTCGCCGACGAGATCATCCAGAAGACCAAGGGCGAGTAAGCCCTAGGAGCCTGGCGGATCCGGTCCCTGCCCGAAGAAGGGATCCCGGGGTCCCGGATCCGCCAGGCACTCAGACAACTTCACATCGCCTCTCTACTAAACTGAGAATCTGAACCCGTAGGAAAGCGGTCACAATCCAGTGCCCGGTGCCCCTACATGACGTCCTGAGGAGGACCCAGTGGCTAAGGCCAAGTTCGAGCGGACCAAGCCGCACGTGAACATCGGAACGATCGGTCACGTCGACCACGGCAAGACCACGCTCACCGCCGCGATCTCGAAGGTGCTCGCCGACAAGTACCCGTCGGCCACCAACGTGCAGCGCGACTTCGCGTCGATCGACTCCGCTCCCGAGGAGCGTCAGCGCGGTATCACGATCAACATCTCGCACGTCGAGTACGAGACCCCGAAGCGTCACTACGCTCACGTCGACGCGCCCGGTCACGCCGACTACATCAAGAACATGATCACCGGTGCGGCGCAGATGGACGGCGCGATCCTCGTGGTCGCCGCCACCGACGGCCCGATGGCCCAGACCCGCGAGCACGTGCTGCTCGCCAAGCAGGTCGGCGTGCCGTACCTGCTCGTCGCGCTGAACAAGAGCGACATGGTCGACGACGAGGAGATCCTGGAGCTCGTCGAGCTCGAGGTTCGCGAGCTGCTGTCGTCGCAGGACTTCGACGGTGACAACGCCCCCGTCGTGCGCGTCTCGGGCCTGAAGGCTCTCGAGGGCGACGAGAAGTGGGTCCAGTCGATCGTCGAGCTCATGGAGGCCGTCGACGAGTCCATCCCGGACCCGGTGCGCGACAAGGACAAGCCGTTCCTGATGCCGATCGAGGACGTCTTCACCATCACCGGTCGTGGCACGGTCGTCACGGGCCGCGCCGAGCGCGGTACCCTCGCGATCAACTCCGAGGTCGAGATCGTCGGCATCCGCCCGACGCAGAAGACCACGGTCACGGGTATCGAGATGTTCCACAAGCAGCTCGACGAGGCGTGGGCCGGCGAGAACTGCGGTCTTCTCCTCCGCGGCACCAAGCGCGAGGACGTCGAGCGCGGCCAGGTCGTGGTGAAGCCGGGTTCGATCACCCCGCACACCGAGTTCGAGGGCACCGCGTACATCCTGTCCAAGGACGAGGGTGGCCGCCACAACCCCTTCTACACGAACTACCGCCCGCAGTTCTACTTCCGCACCACGGACGTGACCGGCGTCATCACGCTGCCCGAGGGCACCGAGATGGTCATGCCCGGTGACACCACGGACATGAAGGTCGACCTCATCCAGCCGATCGCCATGGAAGAGGGCCTCGGCTTCGCGATCCGTGAGGGTGGCCGCACCGTCGGCGCCGGCACGGTGACCAAGGTCATCAAGTGAGTCGGGCCGGCTCAATGCGTCAGCGTTGAGCCGGCATCGACTCAGGTTGAGCGAGCACTGCGAAGCAGAGCGAGTCGAACCTGCGTCATCCCACACAGGGGTCGAGCCTTCGGGCTCGGCCCCTCTGTCGTCTCTGCCGGATCCCGGTCCGGATCCGCTCTTGTCGGCGTTGCATCCGGCGTGCAGAATGGCCACGTGCGGGCCGACAGCCGGCTCGATCGAGGGAGGGAGCCCCATGGGTCTCGGAGACGCCATCAACGACGCGGTGAACAAGGGCAAGGAGTTCTTCGAGGAGAACAAGGACAAGGTCGAGGAGCTGCTGCACAGCGAGCAGGCTGAGGGCATCAGCGACACGGTTCTGGGCGGCGCGGCCGACCTCGCCAAGAGGGTCGCCCCCGGTGCGGCCGAGCAGATCGACGGCGTGCGCGACACCCTCGACAAGCAGGTCGGCAACGAGTGACCCGAAGGCACTACAGCTCTGAACGGATGATCTGACATCCACGCAGGCCGTCGGCGACGCGCGTCGCCGACGGCCTGCGTCGTGTCAGGGCGAGCCGCGCAATTTCCGGGTGCGGTAGTCGGTCGAACGGAGTAGTATGTCGGAATCGAGGTCGGCTTTGGGGGTCGATCTGCGCAACGCCTGCTGGGGAGGCTTTGATGATGATGCGCAAATTTTCCGTTCTGTTGACGGTCGCCGCACTGCTGGTATTGGGACCAGCCGCAGGGGCGAATGCGGCGGACGAGGTTCCGCCGTCGCCAGGATCGACCGACAACTACACGCCGACGCAGCACGAGCTCAATCTGAACGGATCCTCTGCGGTCGCGCAGTGCATCTCGGGCGCGCCGTGGATCACGTTCTCGGTCACGCTGATCGATCCCGACAACGTGTCGACCGGGCATGTCGCCCACCTGATCCTGAGCGACGGCACGAACACCGATGACATCGTGCTGGGACCGCTCGTGAACAACACGATCTCGGGACGGATCCTGTGGCCGGGTGCTTCCGTCGACGCGCAGGGCAAGGCGAACGGCTGGCCCGGCTGGGAAACCCAGAACGGGCAGCTGGTGTCGACGAACGGCAACTTCGCCTGGACCAGGGGTGACATCACCGCGGAGATCAAGGTGAATCCCACCGCGACGGTCTCGTTGCACTACCCGCCGGCCACGGTGGGCTGCACCGATCCTGCGGGCCACGGTTCGGACGCGGCGGCCCTCGCCACGACCGGTATGAGCGGAATCGTGCTGCCGATCGGTATCGTGGGAGTCGTGACCGCAGTGGCGGGTGCAGCGGCGATGCTGATCGCGCGTCGCCGGGTTGGTCGACACTGACGGATGCCGGCCGTGGTGGCGACCCCGGGCAGGCAACGCCGCCGTCGACGTCGCGCCGTGTGGATCTGCGCCCTCGGCGTCCTGGTCGTGCTGGTGGCGTGCGGGGCCTGGGTGGGCATCCGCGCGCTGCTGGCCAAGGGCGAACTCGAATCGCTCGCCCCACTGGTGAGCGAGGTCGAATCTGCCGCGCACTCGGGAGACCTCAGGGCGATCCGCGCGACGGTCCTGAAGGCCGACGAGCACGCCGGTCGTGCGGCAGAACTCACCGGGGATCCGATCTGGGCGGTAGCCGAGCATCTCCCGCTGCTCGGCCCGGACCTGACCGCAGCCCGCGTCACCGCCCGGCAGACCCACGCGATCGCCTCCGTCGCGGTGCTGCCGGCGCTCGACGCCGCGACGTCGCTGGAATCGGTGCACGGCGTCTCTGCGCAGCTGAAGGCGCTGCGGGCGGCGAGCCCGGCGCTCGGCCGCGCCGCGGACACGATGCGAACGGCGGATCGTGCACTCGCCGACGTCGGCCTTGGCGGCGTGCAGACGCAGCTGTCCGACGCGGTGGCGAAGCTGCATCGCGCGGTCCAGGAGGCGGAGCCAGGATTCGAGGCCGCGGCGGGCGTCGCGAAGGTGGCGCCGGCGATGCTGGGTGAGGACGGGGCGCGCCGGATCCTGGTGGTCCTGCAGAGCAACGCCGAGCTGCGCACCGGCGGCGGCATCTCCGGGCAGTTCCTCGAGCTCGACGCGCACTCCGGGACGGTCACGCTCGGCGCTGCCGCCGCGTCGTCCGCCTTTCCGACCGCCTCGGAAGACGTTTACCCGGTGCCTTCTTCGACGCGCGACCTCTTCGGCGACAAGGTAGGGCGGTTCGTGCAGAACACGACGCAGACGGCCGATTTCACGGTAACCGCTCGGCTGGCATCGGCGTGGTGGCAGCGCATCGGACATGCCGCACCCGATGCGGTCGTGAGCGTGGACCCGCTGGTGCTCCGTGCGCTGCTGCAGGTGACGGGTCCGATCGCACTGCCGGACGGCACGCAGCTGACCGCCGCCGACGTCGCGCGCAAGCTGCTCATCGATCCGTACCTCGACCTCGACGCGGGTGCACAGGACGCGTACTTCGCGATGGCCGCAGGTTCGATCTTCTCGGCGCTGCTGAGCGATCATGCCGGGCTGCCCGATCTCGCACAAGCGATGCAGCAGCCGATCGCCGAGGGCCGGGTCTCGGTCTGGAGCGCTCACGCCGCCGAGCAGGCGGTCATCGCCGTGAGCGAGGTCGGCGGCCCGGCGATCCGCCATGCGCTGGCCGGATCCTCCGCGTTCGCGGTGTACTTCAACGACGCCACGGGCGCGAAGATGGACAGCTTCCTCGATGTCGCGATCGCAGCGGGGACGAAACGATGCGGTGCGGGAGGCGCGCGAGATGTCGAGGTCGCCGTGACCCTGACCAACACCGCGCCTGCCGACGCCGGGCGGATTCTGCCGGGGCGGATGACCGGCTACGGCCTCTCCGGCACGCCGATGGGGCACATCGCGACGGAAGTCGCGGTTGCGGCCCCGGCGGGCGCCGTCTCCGACGGCGTGCAGATCGGAGGTGCACCCATCGCCGACGTGCAGACCACCGAGGGCGCGTTCCCCACGACGATGGGCTGGGTCTCGCTCGCGCCCGGTGAGAGCCGGACGCTGGTGTTCCGGTTCACCGCGGCGCAGGACGGGGATTTCGTCCCAACGATCCTGCACACTCCGTTGGTCAACGACGTCGCCGGCTCCGGCCTGACGCCGACCTGCCGATAGCGCGTGGGGGGAGAGCCCGGCGGACGGGACACGCCGGGACACGCCGTCGGCGACACGCCCGAGTTTGCGACACGCCCGGGCTGCACGTACACTATTGAGGTTCCACATTCCGGCGCGCGTCCCGACGTGCGCTGGATCACTGCCAGGGCAGTGCACAGACGGCGCCCTTCCTCCGGGAAGCGGGCGCAGGGATCTGGGCCGCGGGCAGCAGAACACACAACCGACACCTCCTCACCGAGGCCCCGTCATGTGCGGGGGTCGGCTTCCGCGAGTCGCAAGGCTTCGGGCTGACAGCAGAACAGTGGTGCGCCCCTTCGAGAGACCAGGTCCGCGAGGATCCGGTCAGGAGGAGGAGTGCGAAGGCGCAGAACGCGCCGTCGCGCGTCCAATGCCCCCGGACCACCCGGTCCGGGCAGGTACGACGCTTAATGAGAGAGAGCAGACAATGGCGGGACAGAAGATCCGCATTCGCCTGAAGTCGTATGACCACGAGGTCATCGACACGTCGGCCCGCAAGATCGTCGACACCGTGACCCGTGCGGGCGCGACCGTCGTCGGCCCGGTGCCGCTTCCGACCGAGAAGAACGTCGTGTGCGTCATCCGGTCGCCCCACCAGTACAAGGACAGCCGCGAGCACTTCGAGATGCGCACCCACAAGCGTCTGATCGACATCGTCGACCCGACGCCGAAGGCCGTCGACTCGCTCATGCGCCTCGACCTTCCTGCCGACGTCAACATCGAGATCAAGCTGTAAGGGGATCACGATGGTCGACATCAACGCAAAGATTTCCAAGGGCCTGCTCGGCACCAAGCTCGGCATGACCCAGGTCTGGAACGAGAACGGCAAGCTGATCCCGGTCACCGTGATCGAGCTGGCCCCGAACGTGGTCACCCAGATCCGCACCCCCGAGAAGGACGGCTACAACGCCGTTCAGATCGCGGCCGGTCAGATCGACCCGCGCAAGGTCACGCAGCCCCTCGCCAAGCACTTCGAGGCCGCCGGGGTCACCCCGCGCCGTCACGTCACCGAGATCCGCACCGCGGACGCCGGCGACTACACCCTCGGCCAGGAGCTCACCGTTGAGGGCACCTTCGAGGCCGGCCAGCTGGTCGACGTCGTCGGCACCAGCAAGGGCAAGGGCTTCGCGGGTGTCATGAAGCGCCACAACTTCAAGGGCGTCTCCGCCTCGCACGGTGCGCACCGCAACCACCGCAAGCCCGGTTCCATCGGTGCTTCGTCGACCCCGAGCCGTGTCTTCAAGGGCATGCGCATGGCCGGTCGCATGGGTGGCGAGCGCGTGACCGTCCTCAACCTCACGGTGCACGCCGTCGACGCCGAGAAGGGTCTGCTGCTCGTCAAGGGCGCCGTCCCCGGTGCGCGCGGTCGCATCGTCTACGTCCGCAACGCAGTGAAGGGTGCCTGAGTCCCATGGCTGACACCACTCTGACGCTCGACGTGTTCGCCGGCGGCAAGAAGACCGGTACGGTCGACGCCCCCGCCGCGATCTTCGACGCCAAGACCAACGTTCCGCTGATCCACCAGGTCGTCGTCGCGCAGCTCGCCGCGGCTCGCCAGGGCACCCACTCGACCAAGCGTCGTGGTGAGGTCTCCGGTGCCGGTCGCAAGCCCTTCAAGCAGAAGGGCACGGGTAACGCCCGTCAGGGCTCCATCCGCGCGCCGCACATGACCGGTGGTGGCATCGTCCACGGCCCGAAGCCGCGCGACTACTCGCAGCGCACCCCCAAGAAGATGATCGCCGCCGCCCTCGCGGGTGCGCTGAGCGACCGCTTCCGCGGTGAGCGCCTGCACGTCGTCGAGTCCTTCGGCATCGAGGGCAAGCCCTCCACCAAGACGGCTGCCGCCTACCTGAACGCTCTCCCGGGCAAGAAGGTCCTCGTGGTCATCGACCGCGGCGACGACACCAACGCCCTGAGCATCCGCAACCTGGCCGACGTGCACGTGCTGTACTTCGACCAGCTCAACGCCTACGACGTGGTCAACTCCGACGACATCGTCTTCACCAAGGCGGCCTTCGACGCGTTCGTCGCGCTGAAGTCCGGCGCAACCGAGGAGGTCTCCGCATGAGCGACAACATCCTCGCCGCGGCTGCCAACAAGGACCCGCGCGACATCATCCTGAAGCCGGTCGTCTCCGAGAAGAGCTACGGCCTGATCGACGAGGGCAAGTACACCTTCCTGGTGGACCCCCGCGCCTCCAAGACCGAGATCAAGCTCGCGATCGAGAAGATCTTCGACGTCAAGGTCGCCAGCGTCAACACGATCAACCGCGTCGGCAAGGCTCGTCGCACCCGCTTCGGCACGGGCAAGCGCAAGGACACCAAGCGCGCGATCGTGGCCCTGAAGTCGGGCACCATCGACATCTTCACGGCAGTGAACTGACCGGGGGATAAGGACAGAACATGGCTATTCGCAAGTACAAGCCCACGACCCCGGGTCGCCGCGGCTCGTCGGTGGCCGACTTCGCCGAGATCACCCGATCGACGCCCGAGAAGTCGCTGCTGCGTCCGCTCAGCAAGACCGGTGGCCGCAACAACCAGGGCCGCATCACGACCCGTCACATCGGTGGTGGCCACAAGCGCCAGTACCGCGTCATCGACTTCCGTCGCAATGACAAGGACGGCATCGACGCCAAGGTCGCTCACATCGAGTACGACCCCAACCGCACCGCGCGCATCGCGCTGCTGCACTACTTCGACGGCGAGAAGCGCTACATCCTCGCGCCGAACAAGCTGAAGCAGGGCGACGTCGTCGAGTCGGGTGCCGCCGCGGACATCAAGCCGGGCAACAACCTCCCGCTGAAGAACATCCCGACGGGTACCGTCATCCACGCGATCGAGCTCCGCCCCGGCGGCGGCGCGAAGATCGCCCGCTCGGCCGGCGCCTCCGTGCGTCTGGTCGCGAAGGACGGCCCCTACGCGCAGCTGCGCATGCCCTCGGGCGAGATCCGCAACGTCGACGCGCGCTGCCGCGCGACCGTCGGCGAGGTCGGCAACGCCGAGCAGTCGAACATCAACTGGGGCAAGGCCGGCCGCAAGCGCTGGAAGGGCGTGCGCCCGACCGTCCGCGGTGTCGCGATGAACCCGGTGGACCACCCGCACGGTGGTGGTGAGGGCAAGACGTCCGGTGGTCGTCACCCCGTCACCCCCTGGGGCCAGGCTGAGGGACGCACCCGTCACGCCAACAAGGAAAGCGACAAGTACATCGTGCGTCGCCGTAACGCTGGCAAGAAGCGCAAGTAGGAGTAAGAGAAGATGCCTCGCAGTCTCAAGAAGGGCCCCTTCGTCGACGAGCACCTGCTTCGCAAGGTGATCGGTCAGAACGAAGCCGGCACGAAGAACGTCATCAAGACCTGGTCGCGCCGGTCGATGATCATCCCCGCCATGCTGGGACACACCATCGCCGTGCACGACGGACGCAAGCACATCCCCGTGTTCGTGTCCGAGACCATGGTCGGTCACAAGCTGGGCGAGTTCGCGCCCACCCGCACCTTCCGCGGCCACGAGAAGGACGACAAGAAGGGGCGGCGCCGCTAATGGTCGAATCCATCGCACGCGTGAAGCACATCCGCGTGACCCCGCAGAAGGCTCGTCGTGTCGTCGCCCTCATCAAGGGCAAGCAGGCGCAGGAAGCCCTCGCCATCCTGAAGTTCGCGCAGCAGAGCGCCTCCGAGCCGATCTACAAGCTCGTGCACTCCGCGATCGCCAACGCTCAGGTGAAGGCCGACCGCGACGGCGAGTTCCTCGACGAGCAGGACCTGTACGTCAAGAACGCCTTCGTGGACGAGGGGACGACGCTGAAGCGTTTCCAGCCCCGCGCCCAGGGCCGCGCGTTCCAGATCAAGAAGCGCACGAGCCACATCACGGTCGTGCTGGCCACCCCCGAGGTCGCCAAGAACGAGAAGGCGAGCAAGTAATGGGACAGAAGGTAAACCCGTACGGCTTCCGCCTCGGCATCACCACGGACCACGTGTCCCGGTGGTTCTCTGACTCGACCAAGCCGGGTCAGCGCTACGCCGACTACGTCGCCGAGGACATCAAGATCCGCAAGCTCCTGCAGACGCAGCTCGACCGCGCCGGCGTGAGCAACATCGAGATCGAGCGCACCCGCGACCGCGTGCGTGTGGACATCCACACCGCTCGTCCGGGCATCGTCATCGGCCGCCGCGGCGCCGAGGCGGAGCGCATCCGTGGCGACCTCGAGAAGCTCACGGGCAAGCAGATCCAGCTGAACATCCTCGAGGTGAAGAACCCCGAGGCCGACGCTCAGCTCGTCGCCCAGGGCATCGCCGAGCAGCTCTCTGCTCGCGTCGCCTTCCGTCGCGCCATGCGCAAGGGCCTCCAGGGTGCCCAGCGCGCCGGCGCCAAGGGCATCCGGATCCAGGTCTCGGGCCGCCTCGGCGGCGCGGAGATGAGCCGGTCGGAGTTCTACCGCGAGGGTCGTGTGCCGCTGCACACGCTGCGCGCGAACATCGACTACGGCTTCTACGAGGCGAAGACCACCTTCGGCCGCATCGGCGTGAAGGTCTGGATCTACAAGGGCGACCTCACCAACAAGG
This sequence comes from Microbacterium xylanilyticum, assembly GCF_054654695.1. Classification (NCBI taxonomy): domain Bacteria; kingdom Bacillati; phylum Actinomycetota; class Actinomycetes; order Micrococcales; family Microbacteriaceae; genus Microbacterium; species Microbacterium xylanilyticum. Next base: position 3,173,820 of record NZ_BAAIEN010000002.1, on the reverse strand, counting down.
AGCTTGCTCGCGAGCAGGCCAACGCACCGAAGTCCCGTCGTGACGACCGTGGCGACCGTCGCCGTGGTCCGCGCAACGAGGCTCCCGTCGCAGAAGGAGCGTCTGCCTGATGCTTATCCCTCGCAAGGTCAAGTACCGCAAGCAGCACCACCCCAAGCGTGATGGCCAGGCCACCGGCGGCACGAAGGTCTCCTTCGGCGAGTTCGGCATCCAGGCCCTCACCCCCGCTTACGTGACCAACCGTCAGATCGAGTCCGCTCGTATCGCGATGACCCGTCACATCAAGCGTGGTGGAAAGGTGTGGATCAACATCTACCCCGACCGTCCGCTCACGAAGAAGCCGGCCGAGACCCGCATGGGTTCCGGTAAGGGTTCCCCCGAGTGGTGGGTCGCCAACGTCAAGCCCGGCCGCGTCCTCTTCGAGGTCGCCGGTGTCAACGAGCAGCTCGCCCGTGAGGCGCTGCAGCGGGCAATTCACAAGCTGCCGCTCAAGGCACGCATCATCAAGCGCGAGGAGGGCGACGCGTAATGGCGATCGGCACCAAGGAGCTCGGTGTGACCGAGCTCGACACGTTCGAAGACCAGCGCCTCGTCGAGGAGCTGCGCAAGGCCAAGGAGGAGCTGTTCAACCTCCGTTTCCAGTCGGCCACCGGCCAGCTGGAGAGCCACGGCCGCATTCGCGCCGTCAAGCGCGACATCGCGCGCCTCTACACCGTGATCCGTGAGCGCGAGCTCGGCATCCGTGCGACGCCGGCTCCGGTCGAGGCTCCGGCCAAGAAGGCGTCCAAGGCAAAGGCGAAGAAGGCCGACGAGGCTGACGCGCCGAAGGAGGAGGCCGAGTAATGGCTGAGAAGAAGGCTGCTGCCGCCGAGGCGGTCGTCGAGCACGCCGCGCACGACGTGCGCGACGCCGACGCCCGTGGCTACCGCAAGTCGCGCCGCGGCTACGTCGTCAGCGACAAGATGGACAAGACCATCGTCGTCGAGGTCGAGGACCGCGTGAAGCACCCGCTGTACGGCAAGGTCATCCGCCGTACGACCAAGGTCAAGGCGCACGACGAGAACAACACCGCCGGCATCGGCGACCTCGTTCTCATCAACGAGACCCGCCCGCTGAGCGCCACCAAGCGCTGGCGTCTGGTGGAGATCCTGGAGAAGGCAAAGTGATCCAGACCGAGTCCCGACTCAAGGTCGCCGACAACACCGGCGCCAAGGAGCTGCTCACCATCCGCGTGCTCGGCGGCTCCAGCCGCCGCTACGCGGGCCTGGGCGACATCATCGTCGCCACGGTCAAGGACGCGATCCCGGGTGGGAACGTCAAGAAGGGTGACGTCGTCAAGGCCGTCATCGTCCGCACCGTGAAGCAGACCCGCCGTCCCGACGGCTCGTACATCAAGTTCGACGAGAACGCCGCCGTGATCCTGAAGAACGACGGGGAGCCCCGCGGCACCCGCATCTTCGGTCCGGTCGGCCGCGAGCTTCGTGACAAGAAGTTCATGAAGATCGTCTCGCTCGCCCCGGAGGTGCTGTAACTCATGGCGAACATCAAGAAGGGTGACCTGGTCCAGGTCATCTCCGGCCGCAAGCAGGACAAGGGCGGCGACCGCGGCAAGCAGGGCAAGGTCCTCGAGGTCCTTCCCGAGTCCAACCGCGTGATCGTGGAGGGCGTGAACTACGCCACCAAGCACACCCGTGTCGGACAGACGCAGCGCGGCACCAAGACGGGCGGCATCGAGACCATCGAGGCCCCCATCCACATCTCGAACGTCGCCCTGGTCGACCCCGAGACGAAGAAGCCGACCCGTGTCGGTCACCGCGTCGAGGAGCAGGTCAAGGACGGCGTGAAGCGCACGGTCCGCGTGCGCTACGCGAAGAAGAGCGGTAAGGACCTCTGATGGCGGCTGCTGACGCCGCGGGCGCTGTCAAGGTGCAGCCCCGCCTGAAGGCGAAGTACAACAACGAGATCAAGAAGGCTCTGCAGGACGAGTTCGGCTACGAGAACGTCATGCAGATCCCCGGCCTGGTCAAGGTCGTCGTCAACACCGGTGTCGGTGAGGCGGCGCGCGACTCCAAGGTGATCGAGGGTGCGGTCGACGACCTCACCAAGATCACCGGCCAGAAGCCGATCGTGACGAAGGCCCGCAAGTCCATCGCGCAGTTCAAGCTGCGCGAGGGTCAGCCCATCGGCGCCCACGTCACCCTCCGCGGTGACCGCGCCTGGGAGTTCGTGGACCGCCTCGTGAACCTCGCACTGCCCCGTATCCGCGACTTCCGCGGTCTCTCGGACAAGCAGTTCGACGGCAACGGCAACTACACCTTCGGTCTCACGGAGCAGAGCGTGTTCCACGAGATCGACCAGGACAAGATCGACCGCGTCCGCGGTTTCGACATCACTGTCGTCACCACGGCGAAGAACGACGACGAGGGCCGCGCGCTCCTGCGCCACCTCGGCTTCCCGTTCAAGTCGAACGACGTCCAGGCGTAATCGACTGAAGGCGTCCTTCGTCTCGCTGCGCTCGCTCAGGAACCGGGTTCTCGGATCCGGTTCCTGAGCGAGGAGCGCAGCGACGAGACGAAGGACGCGTGACGTACAATTGAAAATTGCGTGCTCATCGCAGGCCGTCTGCCCTGTAACGGCAGCCGGAACCTCATGAACGAAAGAAGAAAACTATGACGATGACAGACCCGGTCGCAGATCTGCTGACCCGTCTGCGCAACGCGAACTCGGCGCACCACGACTCCGTGACGCTGCCGTCGAGCAAGCTGAAGACCCACATCGCCGAGATCCTCCAGCAGGAGGGCTACATCGCCGGCTGGGAGGTCACCGACGCCCGTGTCGGCAAGAACCTCACCATTTCGCTGAAGTACGGCCCGAACCGCGAGCGGTCGATCGCCGGCATCAAGCGCGTCTCCAAGCCCGGTCTCCGCGTGTACGCGAAGTCGACCGAGCTTCCCAAGGTCCTCGGCGGCCTCGGCGTCGCGATCCTGTCCACCTCCTCGGGGCTCCTCACGGACCGCCAGGCAGAGCAGAAGGGCGTGGGCGGAGAAGTTCTCGCCTACGTGTGGTGATCTGAAAATGTCGCGTATTGGACGACTTCCCATCGAGATCCCCGCGGGCGTGACCGTCACGGTCGACGGCCGCGAGGTGACGGTGAAGGGCCCGAAGGGCGAGCTCTCGCTCACCGTGGCCTCCCCCATCGAGGTGTCGGTCGAGGAGAACCAGGTTCTCGTCACCCGCCCGGACGACGAGCGCGCCTCGCGTTCGCTGCACGGTCTGACCCGCACCCTCATCAACAACGACATCATCGGCGTGACCCAGGGCTACTCCAAGGGCCTCGAGGTCGTCGGCACCGGTTACCGCGTGCAGCAGAAGGGCAGCTCGGTCGAGTTCGCCCTCGGCTTCTCGCACCCGGTCCTGGTCGACCCGCCCGCCGGCATCACCCTGACGGTCGAGGGCACCAACAAGCTCACCGTCAGCGGCATCAGCAAGCAGGCCGTCGGCGAGGCGGCTGCGAACATCCGCAAGATCCGCAAGCCCGAGCCGTACAAGGGCAAGGGTGTGCGCTACGCCGGCGAGGTCGTGCGTCGCAAGGCCGGAAAGGCTGGTAAGTAACCATGGCTGTGAAGTCGAAGTCCGACGCCCGCTCGCGTCGTCACGCCCGCCTTCGCAAGAAGATCCAGGGCACCGAGGTGCGTCCGCGCCTGGTCGTCACCCGTTCGGCCCGCCACGTCTTCGTGCAGCTGGTCGACGACAGCAAGGGCCACACCGTGGCCAGCGCCTCCACCCTCGAGACCGACCTGCGTGCGTTCGACGGTGACAAGACCGCCAAGGCCCGCAAGGTCGGCGAGCTCGTCGCCGAGCGTGCCAAGGCCGCCGGTGTCTCGGAGGCCGTGTTCGACCGCGGCGGCAACCGGTACGCCGGTCGCGTCGCGGCCATCGCCGAGGGCGCCCGTGAAGGGGGTCTGGCACTGTGAGTGACATCAAGGAGAACGAAGTGACCGAGACGGCTCCTGCAGCCGAGAACGCGGCCGGTTCCGAGGCCCCGCAGCGCGACGAGCGCCGCGGCGGTCGTGGTGGCCGCGACCGCGGCCAGGGCGGTCGTGACCGCAACTCCCGCGACCGTGGGGACAACCAGTTCCTCGAGCGCGTGGTGACCATCAACCGCGTGTCGAAGGTCGTCAAGGGCGGCCGTCGCTTCAGCTTCACCGCGCTCGTCGTGGTGGGTGACGGCAACGGTCTCGTGGGCGTCGGGTACGGCAAGGCCCGCGAGGTCCCCCTCGCCATCTCGAAGGGTGTCGAGGAGGCCAAGCGCAACTTCTTCCGCGTGCCGCGCTCCGCGAGCACCATCCCGCACCCGGTGCAGGGTGAGGCCGCTGCCGGTGTCGTGCTGCTGCGTCCGGCTGCCGCCGGTACCGGTGTTATCGCCGGTGGTCCGGTCCGCGCCGTGCTCGAGTGCGCCGGCATCCACGACGTGCTGTCCAAGTCGCTCGGCTCGTCGAACACGATCAACATCGTGCACGCGACCGTGGAGGCCCTGAAGCAGCTCGAGGAGCCCCGTGCGGTCGCCGCGCGTCGTGGCCTCGAGTTCGACCAGGTCGCCCCGGCGCGTCTCGTCCGCGCAGAGGCTGACGCCATCGCTGCGCAGAAGGCAGGTGCCTGATGGCTGCGCGTCTGAAGGTCACGCAGGTCAAGTCCAAGGTGAGCGAGAAGCAGAACCAGCGCGACACGCTGCGTTCGCTCGGCCTCAAGCGGATCGGCGACTCGGTCGTCCGTCCCGACGACGCCCAGACCCGCGGCTACGTCCGCGCGGTCGCTCACCTCGTCAAGGTTGAGGAGATCGACTAATGGCTGAGAAGAAGGAAGCGGCCACCAAGACCGCAGCCAAGAAGCCGGCCGCCAAGAAGGTCGAGGAGACTACGGTCTCCCGTCCCGGCGTCCTGAAGGTGCACCACCTGCGTCCGGTCCCCGGCGCCAACACCGCCAAGACCCGCGTGGGTCGCGGTGAGGGCTCCAAGGGCAAGACGGCCGGTCGCGGCACCAAGGGCACCAAGGCCCGCAACACCGTTCGCGTCGGTTTCGAGGGTGGGCAGATGCCGCTGCACATGCGCACCCCGAAGCTGCGCGGCTTCAAGAACCCGTTCCGCGTGGAGTACCAGGTCGTGAACCTGGACAAGCTCGCCGAGCTCTACCCGGCCGGTGGCGACGTGACCGTCGCCGACCTGGTCGCCAAGGGCGCGGTCCGCAAGAACGAGAAGGTCAAGGTCCTGGGCAACGGCGACATCGCCGTGGCGCTGACCGTGTCGGTCGACAAGGTCTCCAGCTCCGCGGAGCAGAAGATCGTCGCCGCCGGCGGATCCGTCAAGTAAGTGCTGGCCTCGTAGAGGCCCGTCGAGAGGGGCCGGAGATTTCTCCGGCCCCTCTTGCGTTACCCTGGGTAATTGACTGTCCCTCGTCGGGCATCATCCCTTTTCAGGAAGGCAAGCTTTTGTTCAGCGCCATCGCGCGGATCTTCCGCACGCCGGATCTTCGACGGAAGATCGGCTTCACGATCGCGATCATCGCGATCTACCGCCTCGGATCCACCGTGCCCGCTCCGTTCGTGAGCTTCCCCAACGTCTCCGAGTGCCTCGCCCAGAACAGCGGCACCCAGGGCCTGCTCGGGCTCGTCAACCTCTTCTCCGGCGGCGCGCTGCTCAAGCTGTCGATCTTCGCGCTCGGCGTCATGCCGTACATCACGGCCTCGATCATCACGCAGCTGCTGCGCGTCGTCATCCCGCACTTCGAGGCGCTGCACAAGGAGGGCCAGGCCGGACAGGCCAAGCTCACGCAGTACACCCGCTACGTGACGATCGCCCTCGCGCTGCTGCAGTCCACGACCCTCGTCACGGTCGCGCGCACCGGCCAGCTGTTCGGGCAGACCGGCGTCGCCGCCTGCAACCAGCTGCTCACCAACGACGTGTGGTGGGCGCAGCTGCTGCTCATCGTGACGCTGACCGCCGGCACCGGCCTCATCATGTGGTTCGCCGAGCTCGTCACCGAGAAGGGCATCGGCAACGGCATGTCGCTGCTCATCTTCACCTCGATCGCCGCGACCTTCCCCGGCGCCATGTGGGCGATCTGGCAGACGAAGGGCTTCGAGGTCTTCCTGCTCGTGCTCCTCATCGGCATCGTGGTGATGACGCTGGTCGTCTTCATCGAGCAGTCCCAGCGCCGGATCCCGGTGCAGTACGCCAAGCGCATGGTCGGCCGTCGCACCTACGGCGGCACCAACACCTACATCCCGATCAAGGTGAACATGGCGGGCGTGATCCCGGTCATCTTCGCCTCGTCGCTGCTGTACATCCCGATGCTGGTGGCGCAGTTCAACATCCCGCAGAACGGCAAGCCGGCTCCGGCCTGGGCCACGTGGATCCTCACGTACTTCGTGAAGGGCGACCACCCGCTGTACATGGTCGTGTACTTCCTGCTGATCATCGGGTTCACCTACTTCTACGTCGCGATCACGTTCAACCCGACCGAGGTCGCGGACAACATGAAGAAGTACGGCGGGTTCATCCCCGGCATCCGCGCGGGCCGGCCCACCGCCGAGTACCTCGACTACGTGCTCACCCGGATCACGCTGCCGGGATCCCTGTACCTCGGCATCATCGCGCTCATCCCGCTGATCGCTCTGGCCACGGTCGGCGCGAACCAGAACTTCCCGTTCGGCGGCGCCTCGATCCTGATCATCGTCGGCGTCGGCCTGGAGACGGTCAAGCAGATCGACGCGCAGCTGCAGCAGCGACACTACGAAGGGCTTCTCCGATGACGGCATCCGCAACCTCCACCGCACGCCTGCTGATCGTGGGCCCGCAGGGCTCCGGCAAGGGCACGCAGGGAGTGCGGATCGCCGAGGCGTACGGCATCCCCGTGGTCTCCACGGGCGACATCTTCCGCGCCAACATCAAGGAGGGCACGGAGCTCGGCAAGCAGGTCACGGCCATCCTCGATGCCGGCGACCTGGTCTCCGACGAGCTCACGGGTGCGCTGGTGCGCGACCGGCTCTCGCAGCCCGACGCGGAGGCGGGGTTCCTGCTCGACGGCTACCCGCGCAACGCGGCGCAGGTCGAGGACCTCGACGCGTTCCTGGGGGAGCAGGGCACCGCCCTCGACGCTGTCATCCTCCTCGACGTGCCGCGCGAGGAGAGCATCGCCCGCATCACCGTGCGTGCGGCCGAGCAGGGACGCGGCGACGACACCCCGGACGCCATCGAGAAGCGCCTGGACATCTACGAGGCGCAGACCGCGCCGATCCTCGAGGTGTACGGCTCCCGCGGCATCGTCGACCGGATCGACGGCGTCGGCGGCCTGGACGAGATCACCGAGCGCATCTTCGCGGCGCTGAGCGCCCGCGACCTCGTGCGCACGGCTGCGGTCTGACGTGGCGTTCCGCCGCTCCATCTACAAGAGCCGCGCCCAGCTCGAGGCGATGGTCGAGCCCGGGCTCATCACCGCCGCCGCGCTGGCCGCGGTGCGCGAGGCCGTGCGCCCCGGGATCACCACCGCCGAGCTCGACGCGATCGCCGACCGCGTGATCACGGATCGCGGCGCCGAGTCGAACTTCAAGCTCGTGCGCGGGTACCGGCACACCACATGCATCTCCGTGAACGACCAGGTCGTGCACGGGATCCCCGGATCCCGCGTGCTGCAGCCGGGCGACATCGTCTCGATCGACTGCGGGGCGCAGTACCGCGGCTGGAACGGCGACAGCGCCATCACCGTCAACGTCCCGGGCTCCGACGACGCGGCACTCACGGGCATCCGCCAGGCGCTGTCGGACGTGACCGAGGGATCCATGTGGGCCGGCATCGCCGCGATGGCGACGGCGTCGCACCTCGGAGACATCAGCGCGGCCGTCGAGGACCGCATCCTCGCCGCCGGTCCCTCGCCGGTGTCCGGCAAGCCGTACGGCATCCTGCGGGAGTACGTCGGCCACGGCATCGGCCGCAAGATGCACGAGGCGCCCAGCCTGTTCAACTACCGGACGTCCGACCGCGGCGCCGAGGTGCGCCCCGGCCTGGTGCTGGCGATCGAGCCCATGGTCACCGCGGGCTCGGAGCGCACCTACGTCGAGGACGACGACTGGACCGTCACCACGACCGACGGCTCCGACGGCTCGCACTGGGAGCACAGCGTCGCGCTGCACGAGGACGGCATCTGGGTGCTCACCGCCGCGGACGGCGGCGCCGCGGGCCTCGCGCCGTTCGGGATCACCCCCGCGCCGATCGCGTAGGCGCGGCGGGTCGTCTCCCACGGGCCTCAAAGGCTGCGCACGGCACAATGGGAAGACATAGCTGAGCGGATCCGCGGCGCGGGTCTGGACAAGGAGACACACACATGGCCGCTGCCAAGGGCAGGACCAACGGGTTCGCCATCGGAATCACCGCCGCCGTCGTCGCCGTGCTCATCGCACTGGTCGGCGTCGTCGTGTGGCTGAACAACAAGGCCACGGATGCGGGTCCGGCGCCCAAGAGCTCGATCGTCAACTCCGACACCGGAGCCGTCACGACGGGCACCGGCAAGGACAAGGTCGCGCTGTACGTCGACTTCCAGTGCCCGATCTGCAAGCAGTTCGAGACCGAGTACGGATCCACTCTGCAGTCGCTCGCCAAGGAGAACAAGATCACGCTCGAGTACCACCCGATCGCGATCCTGGACCGCTACTCGCAGGGCACCAACTACTCCTCCCGCGCCGCGGCCGCGGCCTACGCCGTCGCGCAGGAGAACCCGGACAAGTTCCTCGACTACCTGAACATCCTGTTCGAGAACCAGCCGACCGAGAACACTCCGGGCCTCACCGACCAGCAGCTGATCGACTACGCGAAGCAGGTCGGCGCCGACAAGGCCGAGGCGACCATCAAGGCGGGGACCTTCTTCAAGTACCCGACGGCGCAGGCCACCGCGCACAAGATCCAGGGGACGCCGACCATCGAGATCAACGGCGAGCGCCTCGACACCACCAAGCAGGCCGACGTGGCGAAGCTGCAGAAGATCGTCGACCAGAAGTAAGCTCCGCATTTTGCGGATCCGCGGATCCGAACTACCATAGATCTTTGGTGCTTTGCGCCGTGGTCCGGCGTGTCCGGATCCGCATTCACCACACCACCCACCCACCGCAGATCGACCGGTCTGCACAAGCGTCAGCGAGGCTATGGCTAAGAAAGACGGTGTCATCGAGATCGAGGGCGTCGTGTCCGAGGCGCTGCCCAACGCGATGTTCCGCGTTGAGCTCACGAACGGGCACAAGGTCCTTGCAACGATCTCCGGAAAGATGCGGCAGAACTACATCCGCATCATCCCCGAGGATCGCGTCGTCGTGGAGCTCTCGCCCTACGACCTCACGCGCGGCCGCATCGTCTACCGCTACCGCTAGGCCGGTCGAGAAGTAACGACCGCGTTCATCCTGGTCCCTGAGCTTGTCGAAGGGCAGGGACCGATCACGGTACGAAGACAGCGATAAGGAAACAACATGAAGGTCAACCCCAGCGTCAAGCCGATCTGCGACCACTGCAAGGTGATCCGTCGCCACGGCCGCGTCATGGTGATCTGCAAGAGCAACCCGCGCCACAAGCAGCGCCAGGGCTGACGTGAGTCGTGTCAATGCGGCGCAGCCGCGTTGACACGCGAACGTCAAGGTTGAGCGAGGACGCCGAAGGCGACCGAGTCGAAACCCCTTGCAGGAACAACTCAATATCTGAAACAGGCAGGATCAGATCCTGCTCCGCCCCGGGCCCTTCGACAGGCTCAGGGACCGGAGCGGGGGACACCTCGGGCGGAGGCCCGGGCACCGATCCTGCTCCACACCTCCACAACACTCCAGGAGTTACCGCATGGCACGTCTTGCCGGCGTCGACATCCCGCGCGACAAGCGCGTGGTGATCGCCCTCACGTACATCTACGGCATCGGCCGTACCCGCTCGGTCGAGATCCTCAAGGCCACCGAGATCGACGAGTCGATCCGCGTCAAGGACCTCACCGACGACCAGCTCGTCGCCCTCCGCGACCACATCGAAGGCACCTACAAGGTGGAGGGTGACCTCCGTCGCGAGGTCGCCGCCGACATCCGCCGCAAGGTCGAGATCGGCTCCTACGAGGGTCTCCGTCACCGCCGTGGCCTGCCGGTCCGCGGTCAGCGCACCAAGACCAACGCGCGCACCCGCAAGGGCCCGAAGCGCACCGTCGCCGGCAAGAAGAAGGCCCGCTAAGCGGCCAGGGATTAGGAGAACACTTTCATGGCTGCACCCAAGGCCGCCGCGCGCAAGCCGCGCCGCAAGGAGAAGAAGAACATCGCGCTGGGCCAGGCCCACATCAAGTCGACGTTCAACAACACCATCGTCTCGATCACCGACCCGTCCGGCGCTGTCATCAGCTGGGCCTCGTCCGGTGGCGTGGGCTTCAAGGGCTCGCGCAAGTCGACGCCGTACGCCGCCGGCATGGCCGCGGAGTCCGCTGCCCGCCAGGCGCAGGAGCACGGCGTCAAGAAGGTCGACGTCTTCGTGAAGGGTCCGGGCTCCGGCCGCGAGACCGCGATCCGCTCGCTGCAGGCCGCCGGCCTCGAGGTGGGTTCGATCCAGGACGTGACGCCGCAGGCGCACAACGGCTGCCGCCCGCCGAAGCGCCGCCGCGTCTGACGCTTTCTGTCCTCGGTCCCTGAGCTCGTCGAAGGGCCCGAGGACAGGCGTGTGGATCCGGACGCTTCGACAAGCTCAGCGGCCGGATCCACACCCGCGTTCTTCCACAACTCAAGACCTCACCCACACGTGTCATATAGCGGGCACGTGATCGAAAGGAACACACAGTGCTCATCGCACAGCGTCCCACTCTCACCGAGGAAAAGATCTCCGAGAACCGCAGCCGGTTCGTCATCGAGCCGCTCGAGCCCGGTTTCGGCTACACGATCGGCAACGCGCTGCGTCGCAGCCTGCTCTCGTCGATCCCCGGTGCGGCCGTCACGAGCGTCCGCATCGACGGCGTCCTCCACGAGTTCAGCACCATCCCCGGTGTGAAGGAGGATGTCACCGAGATCATCCTCAACATCAAGCAGCTGGTCGTCTCCTCGGAGCGCGACGAGCCCATCACCGCCTACCTGCGCAAGACGGGCGCCGGTGAGGTCACCGCGGCGGACATCTCCGCTCCGGCCGGCGTCGAGGTGCACAACCCCGAGCTGGTCATCGCGACCCTCAACGACACCGCCAAGTTCGAGCTCGAGCTCACCATCGAGCGCGGCCGCGGCTACGTGTCGGCGGCGCAGAACCGCAGTGAGTACGCCGAGGCGGGCCAGATCCCGATCGACTCGATCTACTCGCCCGTGCTCAAGGTCAGCTACCGCGTCGACGCCACCCGCGCCGGCGAGCGCACCGACTTCGACAAGCTCGTGCTGGACGTCGAGACCAAGAACTCGATCCTCCCGCGAGACGCCGTCGCCTCGGCCGGTCGCACGCTGACCGAGCTGTTCGGCCTCGCCCGCGAGCTGAACGTCGAGGCCGAGGGCATCGAGATCGGCCCCGCGCCGGTCGAGGCCGTGCTCTCCAACGAGCTGTCGATGCCGATCGAGGACCTTGACCTGTCGGTCCGCTCGTACAACTGCCTCAAGCGCGAAGGCATCAACACGGTGTCGGAGCTCGTCGCCCTCTCGGAGACGCAGCTCATGAACATCCGCAATTTCGGACAGAAGTCGGTGGACGAGGTGCGCGACAAGCTCGTCTCGCTCGGCCTGTCGCTGAAGGATTCGGTGCCCGGTTTCGACGGCGCCCACTTCTACGGCGGCTCCGAAGACGAGTCCTTCTGACCTATCCGGTCTGTCAGCTGGCAGAGGCCAGCTGACCCGAACCTTTCCGATCCAGGAGCTAGAGAACAATGCCCAAGCCCACCAAGGGTCCCCGCCTCGGAGGCGGCCCCGCCCACGAGCGTCTGCTGCTTGCGAACCTGGCCGCCCAGCTGTTCGTGCACAAGTCGATCAAGACCACCGAGACCAAGGCCAAGCGCCTGCGTCCGCTGGCTGAGCGCCTCGTCACCTTCGGCAAGCGCGGCGACCTGCACGCGCGCCGTCGCGTGCTGTCCGTGCTGCGCAACAAGGAGGCGACGCACGTGCTGTTCGCCGAGATCGCGCCGCTCGTCGCCGAGCGTGAGGGCGGCTACACCCGCATCACCAAGGTCGGCAACCGCAAGGGTGACAACGCCCCCATGGCCGTGATCGAGCTCGTCCTCGAGCCCGTCGCCCCGAAGGTGAAGAAGGCCGCCGCGAAGCCCGCCAAGGCTGAGGCGCCCAAGGCCGAGACCCCCGCCGAGGAGGTCGTGGAGGAGATCGTCGAGACCCCCGCCGCCGAGGCCGAGGTCGTCGAGGAAGCCCCCGTCGCCGACGAGGCCGCCGCTGACGCCGCCGCGGAGGAGAAGGCCGAGTAAGGCCTCCCGCTCGTTCGAAGCCCGTCGCCCCCTGTGGGGGTGGCGGGCTTCGTCGTTGGCGGATCCGATCGTGCTGGTTCGCGGATCCGATCGTGCTGTCAGTGCTGTGTCAGTGCGCCGGGCAGAGGTTGACGCCGGGGGCGGGCGTGACGACCGGGGCCCCCGACGGGCATTCGCCGCCGAGGAGGACCGGTGCGTCCTTCATCGCCGGGGCGTCCGCGAGGCCGACGTGCGCGCCCGCGAGCACGATGAGCGGCACGACGGCTCCCCAGGGCTGCGCGCCGATCCAGGAGACGTCATGCGAGCGCGCCCAGTCTCCGATCGGCGCGGCGATCGCGCGCTGCTCGGACAGCGGCTGCGCGGTGGACGGCAGCACGGCGCGTCCGACATCGCCGAGGGCGCCGCCGCCCACGACGGCCACGAGCAGCAGCGCCGCTGTCGCGGTGACGAGGCGGACCGGCACCGTCGCACCGGAGGGCCCGCGGCGGCGCCAGAGGGCCGCCGTGGCACGGACGGTGATCGCGGCGAGCACGGGGGCGAACGCGAAGACCCCGACCGAGGGATGCCGCACCCAGAGCGGGAGCTGCGACGCCTGCGCCCACCAGCCGACGAATGCGAGCAGCCCGACGACGGATCCGAATCCGAGCGCGAGCAGCTGCGGGTCGCGACCCCACCAGCGTCGGGCGGGTGCATCGTCCGCGGGGACCGCGCGCCGGCTCGGCACCGCGGCCCAGACGACGATGACCGCCGCCGCCACCACGGCCGCGGCGACCAGCCATCCCGGCACGAACCAGGATCCGGCGAGCGTGGACAGTTTCTGCGGGATCGTGGTCGGCTCGTAGTGCTGCCCGCCACTACGGACGAACGCGAGGAGCGCGCGCAGATGGCCGACATAGCCGGTGACGCCGAGCGACAGCAGCGCACCGAGCTCGACCAGCAGCGTCGGCACGGCCACCAGCAGCACCGCCGGCACGGCTCGACGCAGGGCGACCAGGAAGCGCTGACGGAACGGCGCCACCGGCGTCAGCAGGAACAGGGCCACCGCGAACGCCGGCAGCGCGAGCAGGGCGATGAGCTTGGCCTGCACGGCGAGCCCGAACAGGAGACCCGCGAGCCAGGCCCGACGCGGGAGCACGATCAGCGCCCACACGAGGAGGGCCGCCGCGGCGATCTCGCCGAGCAGGTCGGCCGGACCCTGGATCGGGGACACGCTGTCCGCGGTGTTGAACGCGAGCGGCAGCGCCGCGGCGACCAGCGCACCGGGACGGCCGGCGAGGCGCCGCCCGAGCACCGCGCACCCGATCAGCAGCAGCACCCAGTAGGCGAGCGGAACGAGCCGCGCGCCGATCACCGGATCCGCGCCCAGCGCCAGCACCCCCGCGACGGGCAGCAGCACCACCGGTCCCGTCGAGATGCGCGGGTCGAAGGGCGTGAGCGTCGAACCCGACAGGGCGCCGTCGCTCGTGTAGCCGAGCCCCGCGACCAGATTGCGGGAGACCGTGAGGTTGAAGGCCTCGTCCTCCCAGAACCGCAGCACCGTCAGGCTGTGCCACATCACGATCGCGTTCGCGATGACGAGCAGCGCGAGCAGGATCCAGAACGCGGTTCCGGCGAGGCGGCGGATCACGCGGATCCGGACCCGTCGTCGGTGCGGACCCGATCGGGTCCTTCGAGTGAGAGCGCCCGCAGCGGGGCGCCCGGGCGGAGCGACCAGGTCCACACCTCGCGCAGCGCGTCGATCGCGAAGCGCACGAGCTTCTTCGGCGGCAACGACGGGCGGGTGACCCTTCCCCACATGGTCCCGGTGCTCGACGAGCCGCGCCGCGGGATGCTCCGCACCCGCAGATAGCGCACCGCGAGCCCCGCTCGCACCTCGGCGAGTGAGAAGTGCACGTGCGGCACGAGGGCGTCGGAGGGCACCGCGTTCACCAGGAGCTGCAGCCCCTCCGGGCGGTACACGCGCAGGGGCGTGTTCACGTCGGGCACGCCCCGACCCACGAACGTCGCGATCAGCAGCCGCACGCAGGCGGTCAGGATGCGCCGGTACCAGGCATCGGTGCGGGAGTGCCGCACGCCGTGCACCACGTCGGCGCCGGTGTCGGCCAGGGCGCGCGCGGCGGCCGCGATCTCCGCCCCGAGGAACTGTCCGTCGCCGTCGACGTGCACGATCGCATCGGGCGCGAGCGCGAGGCCCGCACGATAAGCGGCCAGGGCGGTCGGGCCGTGCCCGCGGTTCGCCGGCTGGACCTGCACGTCGACGTCGGCGATGCCGGCGAGGGCCGTGGCGATGCCGTCGGTGGAGCGGTCGTCGGCGATGACGAACGTCACGCGCTCGGCGAGCGGGGCCACGGCGGCGCGGATCTCGTCGATGAAGCCGCCGATGCCCTCGGCCTCGTTGTAGGCCGGCATCACGACGGCCAGGTGGGCGTACTGCACTAGCACCTCAGGTCTCGGCTGGTGGGGAGACGTCCAGGCTGCGTCGTCCTCCCGGGTATTCTAGTAGCGCTATGGATCGCCGCTCTCGGTTGCGCCGTCTGGCGGGTGTCGGCGCCCGCTTCCTCATCGTCGGCGGTATCAGCACCCTCATCGAGGTCGGCGCCTTCAACCTCTTCGTCTACGTGTTCGGGTGGGACCTCGTCGTCGGCAAGATCGCCGCTTCCCTGGTCGCGCTGGTCAACGCCTACTTCGGCAACCGCGAGTGGGCGTTCCGGCACCGGGACCGCCGCGGACGCGTCGCCGAGATCGTGCTCTTCCTCGGCGTGAACCTGGTGTGCACGCTGCTCGGCGCGGGTCTCGTGTGGCTCGGCGCCGAGGCGGTCGAGGCGCTCACCGGGCGCGCCCCCGGTGCGGCGCTGGTCAATGTGGTGAACCTCGGCAGCATCGCCGTGATCGTGGTGGTGCGCTTCCTGCTGTACCACTACGTGGTCTTCCGGCACGCGCCCCCGCGCACTTCCACCGAAGCCTCGCGCTGACGCCGTCCAGCGCCGGGCCGCTCAGCTCGCCCGGGCGCGCAGGTCCTTGCGGAGGATCTTTCCCGACGCGGACTTCGGGATCACGTCGATGAACTCGACCAGGCGCACCTTCTCGTGCGGAGCGACGTGCGCCGCGACGTGCGTCTTCACGCCGTCCTCGTCCAGGGAAGCGCCGGACTGCAGGACCACGAACGCCTTCGGCACCTCCTGACCGTCCTCGTCGGGCGCGCCGATCACGGCGGCGTCGGCGATCGCCGGGTGCTCCAGGAGCACCGCCTCGAGCACGGCGGGCGCCACCTGGTAGCCCTTGTACTTGATGAGCTCCTTGAGGCGGTCCACGATCCGGAACACGCCCTCGGCCGTCACGGTGGCGACGTCGCCGGTGTGCAGCCAGCCGTCGGCGTCGAGCATCTCGGCGGTGGCGTCGGGGCGGTTCAGGTAGCCCTTCATGACCTGCGGGCCGCGGATCAGCAGCTCGCCGGGCTCGCTCGCCCCGTCGGCGGGGACGACGACGTCGGATCCGTCCTCCGCCAGCAGCCGGGCCTCGGTGTTCGGAATGAGCAGGCCCACCGAGGACAGGTCGATGTCCTCGCGCTCGACGGGGATCGTGTGGGTCACCGGGCTGGTCTCGGTCATGCCGTAGCCCTGACGCACGAGGCAGTCGAGCCGGTCGGCGACCGCGTGGGCGAGCGCGCCGTCCAGCGGCGCGGCGCCGGAGAAGACGACCTTCACCGAGCTCATGTCGTACTGGGCGACCAGGGGGTGCTTCGCGAGCGCGACGGCGATCGGCGGCGCGATGAACAGCCAGCTGGTGCGCTGCTCCGCGATGATGCGCAGGAACTCGACGAGGTCGAACTTCGGCATCGTGACGAGCGTCGCGCGCAGGCGCACGGCCAGGTTGAGCAGCACGGTCATGCCGTAGATGTGGAAGAACGGCAGCACGGCGAGGACCCGATCGTCCGCGTTCAGGTCGATCGAGATGGTGCTCTGGGCGACGTTGGCGATGAGGTTGCGGTGCGTGAGCATGACGCCCTTGGGGCGGCCGGTCGTGCCGGAGGAGTACGGCAGCACGGCGACGTGGGTGGCGGGATCGAACGACACCTCCGGTGCGTGGTGGCCCTCCGCGAGCAGGTCGCGCAGCGACGGGTGCCCCTCGGCCCCGTCGAGCACGATCAGATGGTCGGCGGGCAGCCCGAGCTGCGCCGCGGCGGCCTCGGCCTGCGGCAGCAGCGGGCTGACGGTGATGAGCCAGGATGCGGAGGCGTCGCGCAGCTGGTTCGCGATCTCGTCCGCCGTGTACAGCGCATTGATCGTCGTGGCCGTGGCACCGGCGCGCAGGATCCCGTGGAACACCGTCGCGAACGCGGGCGTGTTCGGGCAGAGCAGGCCCACGGCGTCGCCCACGCCGATGCCGCGCGCGGCGAGGGCGCCGGCGAAGAGGTCGATCTGCCCGATGAGCTGACGGTACGTGGTCTCCGCCCCGGACATCCCGTCGACGAGCGCGACCCGGCCCAGGTCGTCCTCGGAGATGCCGCCGAAGAGGTACTCGTGGATGGAGACCGCGGGGATCTCGACATCCGGGAACGTGCTGCTGACCATGGGATCTCCTTCGATCTCGGTCGTCGCCGCCGGCTCGGGCGCCGGCGCTGGCTTCCTGCGATTCAGTGTCGCACATATTGAGACTGAGTCCCAGCGCGGATCCGGATCCCGTTCCGTTCCCGACACCGCCCTGGAGCGACATTCTGCCGCACCGTGGCGCGCCTCGCACTCGGTACCCTGGATCCGTGCGCATCCGTCTCGACATCGCCTACGACGGCACTCATTTCCGGGGCTGGGCGAAGCAGCCGGGGCTGCGCACCGTGCAGGGCACGCTCGAGGCGGCTCTCGCCCGGATCGTCGGACCGGGGCCGGGTTCCGAACCCGGCGACCCGCACGCCGGGCCGCGGCTCGTCGTCGCCGGCCGCACGGACGCGGGCGTGCACGCCACCGGCCAGGTGGCGCACGTCGACCTGGATGAGCGGCAGTGGGCACGCGTCGTCACGCGCAACGGGCGGGGCGCGGCCGATCCGGCCGGCTCCCTGGCATCGCGCATCCGTGGAGTGCTGGGGCAGTACCCCGACGTCACGGTCTCGCGCACCTCGCTCGCGCCGGAGGGGTTCGACGCCCGCTTCTCGGCGGTGTGGCGACGGTATCGGTACCGCCTCGCCGACGCCCGTGCCGGATACGATCCGCTGCTGCGGCACGACACGACGACGATCCGGGCGGCGCTCGACGAGGCCGCGATGGACGCCGCCGCGCAGACGCTGATCGGCCTGCACGACTTCGCCGCGTACTGCAAGCCGCGCCAGGAGGGCACCACCATCCGCACGCTGCTGGACTACCGGTGGACGCGGGATCCGGCCGGCGTGCTGGTCGCCGAGGTGAAGGCCGACGCGTTCTGCCACAGCATGGTCCGTGCGCTCGTGGGTGCCTGCGCCGCCGTGGGGGAGGGGCGCCTCGAGATCGGCGACCTGGTGCGGCTGCGCGACGAACTCACCCGCACCAGCGCGTTCAAGGTGCTCGCCGCGCGCGGGCTCACCCTCACCGAGGTGGGCTACCCGGCGGACGAGCTGCTGGCCGCGCGCGCCGAGCAGACCCGCAACCGCCGCGACAACGACGACGACTGACGCGGACCCGCCTCTGCCTGGTCCCTGAGCCTGTCGAAGGGACCTCGCGTGCGCTGGCGCGTCGACAACCTCAGCGACCGGATCCGGATCCGCAACATCCGATGAACTCCGGCTTCTGCTCAGCAAGGCGGCGACGCGCGCGAGTACCGTGGGGGCGTGCGGATCATCTCCTACAACCTGCGCAAGCATCGCGCCGCGCATGAGCTCGACGACCTCGTCGACGCGCATGACCCGGACGTGCTGTGCCTGCAGGAGGGGGACACCGCGTCGCTGCCGGAGCGCACGGGCGATCTGGTGCTCGCGCACACCACGCAGCGCAACCGGCTGGGCCTCGCGATCTACTACCGCGAGAACCGGTTCCGGCTGGTCGACATGGCCGCGGTCTCGGTGAAGAAGTCGCTGCACGACCACGTGCTGCGCCCGGCGCACGAGCGGCTGCTCGGCGTGCGCCTCAGGGACATCGACGCCGGGAGCGACTTCCTCGTCGCATCCCTGCACGCGGCGCCGCTCACCGCCCGGAACGCTCTGCGGCGGGATCAGATCCGTGCCGCACTGTCCGAGCTCTCGGAGCTCGGCTGGGGCCTGCCGCAGCTCATTGTCGGCGACTTCAACTACCCCGTGTTCAAGGAGCGGCTCAGCGAGCACATGCGCGACGTGGGGTACGAGCTCGTGATGAGCGACCAGCACACCTACACGCGGTACCGGGTGTTCCGCGGCTTCTACGACTTCGCCGCCGCATCCGGGTTCGTCGTGGAGTCGGTGCGCACGCTGCCGCAGGGGGAGTCCGACCACCTGCCGATCCTGGTCACCGCGACCCCGAAGTAGCCCGGATCCAGGTGAGGATCCGGGTGGCCTGAGACGTTCGGTGGTCGCGAAATGCGACTTCGAGACAGGGTAAGTCGCACTCTGCGACCATCGAACGATGGGTGGATCCGGATCCGGGTGGGCTGAGATGTTCGAGCCACTGGAGGCCCCAGGTGGAGTTCAATGGTTTGACTCATGGGAAACATACTCTGGGCGTATGCTTCCGATGAGCCAAGGGGAACATGTGGACGACATTGAAGTGCTGCGGGCGGTCGCCGGTGCGCCAATGCGCACTGTCAGGTCGAGGGATCTGGACCGGGAGGGGCTGAACACGTGGCGTACGCTCGCTCGGCTGGTCGACCAGGGAGCGCTGAAGAAGCTGATCCACGGGGTCTACACGGCCCCACCAGACGGCAGAGACGCGCGAACGTGGAAGCCGGCGTTCGAGGATGCAGCATTGGCGATCGCCGTCGCCCGTTTCGGCGCGCGGAACGCTGCTCTCATGGGGCTCACCGCCGCCCGTCATTGGGCTGCGCTCCCGCGGGCCATCGCTACGGCGGCCGTCGCGGTGCCCCGCACGGGGTATCCGGAGACCGAGTACGGGGGAGGGAGGATCCGCTTCGTGGCGAGGGACATGAAACGCTTGGATCTCGTGCTCGTCGACACGATGCTGGGGAAGGGGCTTGTGACGACCCCGACGCAGACGCTCTACGATCTTCTCGCCCGCCCGGCTCTTCCGGGTTTGCAAGGCGAGACGGAAGCAACGGCACGCAACCTCGTACCCCAAGCGGACGCAGAGGAGTTCGCGGACATCGTCGGAAGGCACAGGCGTGCGAACGACGCCGTGCGCGAGATGCAGAAGGAACTGGAGGTGCGCGATGTCAGGGGATGATCAGTCGCACCTCGGAGACAATGGTCGGCAGTTCGCCAGCAGAGTGAAGAGCACGCGCGAGGCTGGTGTCCGCCCCGCTGTGCCGGGAGTGCTTGACGAAGACGAGCGGCTCTCGGTTGAGCTCGCATTCGCAGTCGATTCCTCTCAGGTGCAGCGCGACCACGTCATCTCTCACGCACTGGCCGCCATCTCGACGATCGGCACAGACGATGTGCTCTTCTTCGGCGGCACAGCATTGTCGCGCACCCACTTCCCCGACCTGCGACTGTCCGAGGACATCGATCTGATCGCGCTCGGCGACCGCAAAGAAATCGGCGACCGAATCGAATCCGCGATCAAGAAGGAGCTCCGTCGTTCTCTCGGTACGGTCGCGTTCGCACCACGGATCCGTGACACCAACCACCCCGAGCCCAGTGCGATGACCGTGAGCGGAGTGAGGATACAGATCCAGCTCCTCGGATCAGATGGATATCCCGAGTGGCCGACAGAAGTCGTCCAGATCGAGCAGAGATACTCCGATGCCCCACCAGCAACCCTCCGAGTGCCAACCGGCGCCGGCTTCGTCGCCTCGAAGCTCGCTGCCTGGAACGACCGGGGAGCCGCACGTGATCTCTACGATCTCTGGGCGATGGCGGAAGACGGAATGATCGACGCCGACGCGGCCGCCGTCTTCGGCAGGCTCGGCCCGGTTACACGTGCGAGCGCCGTGTCTTTTGCACGAATCCCATCACGGCTCGAATGGGACGCCGCCCTCGCGCACCAGTGCGTCGTGCAAGTGTCGGCAGACCGAGCGGCCGCACGCGTCCGGCTCGCTCTCCAGAGTCTTTAAAAGCACGGTCGCGCGACGCGGAAGCAACCCGGATCCGCCCCCGCGTTCAGGTCGCGATTTCGGCTGGTCCCGTCGACGGGAAGCGCCGCTTTCGCGATCCGCACCGAGAGAGGGGATCGAGCCCGGCAGCGGACGGGATCCGGCATCGAGCCCGGCGCCACCCCAACCGTTCACCGGGTGGTCGCCGGCCCGACGCCCGCCGGTCGGGTGCCGGTGAGACGGGCGCGGTGGGGTGTCTTCATGCGGATGTCGGTGATCGGCTGCGGGTATCTCGGTGCGGTGCACGCGGCGGCGATGGCGTCGATCGGCCACGACGTGGTCGGCGTCGACACGGACCCCGACCGGCTCGCCGCGCTCGCCGCAGGGCGCGCGCCGTTCTTCGAGCCCGGGCTGGACGACCTGCTCGCGGCGGGCGTCGCCGGGGGACGGCTGACCTTCACCGCCGACATCGCCGACGCGGCCGGATCCGCGGTGCACTTCCTCGCCGTGGGCACGCCGCAGCAGCCCGACGGATCCGCGGCCGACCTCCGCTACGTGCATGCCGCTGTCGACGCGCTGCTCCCGCACCTGCGCCCCGGCGACGTGGTGGCCGGCAAGTCCACCGTGCCCGTGGGCACCGCCGCGGGGCTCGCCGAGCGCGTGGCCGCCGTGGGGGCGACGCTGGTCTGGAACCCGGAGTTCCTCCGCGAGGGCTGGGCCGTGCGCGACACGCTGCACCCCGACCGGCTCGTGGTGGGCGCCGCCGCGGGCGCCGCAGGGGAGCGCGCCGTGGAGACGCTGCGGGAGGCGTACGTCGACGCGATCGCCGGGGGGAGCCCGTTTCTCGTCACCGACCTGGCCACCGCCGAGCTCGTGAAGGGCGCGGCGAACGCCTTCCTCGCCACGAAGATCTCGTTCATCAACGCGATGGCGGAGATCGCCGAGGCCGCCGGCGCCGACGTCACCCGGCTCGCCGACGCGATCGGGTACGACGAGCGGATCGGGCGGCGCTTCCTCGGCGCGGGGATCGGGTTCGGCGGCGGATGTCTGCCGAAGGACATCCGTGCGTTCGCGGCGCGCGCGGAGGAGCTCGGACGCGGGGCGTCGGTGGGTTTCCTCCGCGAGGTCGACGCGATCAACCTGCGCCGGCGGGAGCACGCGGTGCGCCTCGTGGTCGAGGCCTTCGGCGGCAGCGTCGTGGGCAAGCGGATCACGATGCTCGGGGCGGCGTTCAAGCCGCACAGCGACGACGTGCGCGACTCGCCGGCGCTCGAGGTGGCGATCCGGCTGCGCGGGATGGGCGCGAAGGTGCGGGTGACGGATCCGGAGGCGCTCCGCAACGCCGCGGCCGTACACCCGCAGCTGAAGTACGTCGCCGACCGCGACAAGGCGCTGAAGGGCGCGGACGCGGTCGTGCTGGTGACCGAGTGGGATCAGTACCGCCGCGAGCTGGCGCCCGAGCACGCGTCGACGCTCGCGCGCGGTCGGATCATCGTGGACGGACGCAACTGCCTGGATCCGGATGCGTGGCGAGCCGCGGGCTGGACGTACCTGGGGATGGGCAGGCCGTAGCTGGATCGCCGGAGATGGGGCGTCAACGCCTGCGGGCGCGTTCGCGACTGATCACCGTGACGGCCTCGACGATCAGAAGCCCGATGCAGGCGCCGACCGTGTTCGCCACGAGATCCGACACGCTGGCGGTGCGTCCGGGCAGGAACAGCCCCTGGACGGTCTCGATGACGCCGGAGACGAAAAAGCCGATCGCGACCACGAGATACCGTCGGCGCGTGATGAGGATCCGCAGCAGGATTCCGACCGGCACTAAGAGCAGGACGTTCGCGCAGAACTCGATGCGCGTGTAGGTGAGGACCGGAAGGACCGAGGTGACGCGGTGCAGCACGGAGCCCATGCCCCTGTCGACGTGCTGCGGCCAGAACGCGATGAGGATCAGCGCCACCGCGTACACGAGCAGCCAGGGCAGCGCCCGGCGCATTCGAAGCTGTCCGGGCGCTGCCGCTGCGGAGTCGTCAGAGCGCGAGGCGCTCACGCACCACCTCGGCGAGCTGGTGCGCGTACTCGTGGGCGGACGCCTCGTCGGCGGCTTCGACCATCACGCGCACGAGCTGCTCGGTGCCGGAGGGGCGCAGCAGCACCCGGCCGGTGTCGCCGAGCTCGGCCTCCACCGCGCGCACAGCCTGCTGCACGTGCTCGTCGTCGGTCTTGGTGCGGTCGACGCCCTTGACGTTCACGAGCTTCTGCGGGAAGACGGTCATGATCGAGGCGAGCTCGGCCAGCGTCTTCTTCTGGCGCGCCATCTCGGCGACCAGGTGCAATCCGGTCAGCACGCCGTCGCCGGTGGTGGCGAAGTCGCTCATGATGACGTGGCCGGACTGCTCCCCACCGAGGGAGTAGCCGCCCGCGTTCATCTCCTCGAGCACGTACCGATCGCCGACGGCGGTCTGCAGCACGGTGATGCCGTGCTCCTTCATCGCCACGTGCAGACCGAGGTTGCTCATCACGGTCGCGACCAGCGTGTCCTGAGCGAGACTTCCGCGCTGCTTCATGGCCACGGCGAGGATCGCCATGATCTGGTCGCCGTCGACGATGTTGCCGTCGGCGTCGACCGCGAGGCAGCGGTCCGCGTCGCCGTCATGCGCGATGCCCACGTCGGCGCCGACCCGCACGACCTCGGCGGCCAGCTTGTCGAGATGCGTGGATCCGACACCGTCGTTGATGTTGATGCCGTCCGGATCCGCTCCGATCACGGTCACCTTGGCGCCCGCGTTGCGGAACGCCTCGGGGGACGCGCCGCTCGCCGCGCCGTTCGCGCAGTCGAGCACGACATGGATCCCGTCGAGCCGATGCGGCAGCGACGACAGCAGGTGGATGACGTAGCGGTCCTCGGCGTCCGAGAACCGGCTCACGCGCCCCACGTCCGCACCGGTGGGGCGCAGCTTCTCGCCGGCCATCGCCTCTTCGATGCGCTCTTCGACCACGTCGGGGAGCTTGACCCCGCCGCGGGCGAAGATCTTGATGCCGTTGTCGGGCGCCGGGTTGTGCGACGCCGAGATCATCACGCCGAAGTCGGCGTCGATGTCGCCGATGAGGAACGCCGCGGCCGGGGTCGGCAGCGTGCCCGCGTCGAGCACATCCACGCCGGAGGAGGCGAGGCCCGCCTCGACCGCGGCGCTGAGGAAGTGTCCCGAGATGCGCGGGTCGCGGGCGACCACGGCGGTGAGACGTTTGCCGGCGGCCTTGCGAGCCTCGGCAATACGGCCCTGGCACAGGACGACGGCAGTCGCCTGGGCCAGGGTGAGCGCGATATCGGCGGTGAGGGGGCCGTTGGCCAGCCCCCGCACCCCGTCCGTACCGAACAGAGCCATAGAGGACTGTGCGGTTTAGCGCTTCGAGTACTGAGGCGCCTTGCGGGCCTTCTTGAGACCGGCCTTCTTGCGCTCCTTGACGCGAGCGTCGCGCGAGAGGAAGCCGGCCTTCTTCAGGGTCGGGCGGTTGTTCTCGGCGTCGATCTCGTTCAGCGCGCGGGCGATGCCCAGGCGCAGGGCGCCGGCCTGGCCCGAGGGGCCACCACCGGAGATGCGGGCGATCACGTCGTACGCGCCCGCGAGGTTCAGCACCGTGAACGGGTCGTTGATCAGCTGCTGGTGCAGCTTGTTCGGGAAGTAGTCCTCGATGGTGCGGCCGTTCACCGTGATGGTGCCGGAGCCCGGGACGAGGCGCACGCGGGCGATGGCCTGCTTGCGACGACCCACGGCAGCGCCGGGGACGTTGAGAACGGGACGCGGAGCGGTCTCGACGGCGGCGGCCTCAGGGGTCTCGGTCGAGAAGTTCTGCGGGAATTCGGTGGTGTCGATGTCAGCCACGAGTATGTCCTTATTCGTAACGGCGCTTACTGGGCGACCTGGTCGAGGGTGTACGTCTTCGGCTGCTGAGCGGCGTGCGGGTGCTCGGAGCCGGTGTAGACCTTGAGCTTGGCCAGCTGCTGGCGGCCCAGGCTGTTCTTCGGGAGCATGCCGCGGATCGCCTTCTCGACGGCGCGGACAGGGTTCTTCTCGAGCAGCTCGGAGTACGCGACGGCCTTGAGCCCGCCCGGGTGACCGGAGTGGCGGTAGGCGATCTTCTTCTGGAGCTTCTGGCCCGTGAGCGCGACCTTGTCGGCGTTCACGATGATGACGAAGTCACCCGAGTCGATGTGGTTGGCGAAGGTGGCCTTGTGCTTGCCGCGCAGGAGCGCTGCGGCGTGCGAGGCGAGGCGACCGAGAACGACGTCGGTGGCGTCGATGACGACCCAGTCACGCTGGACCTGCCCGGCCTTGGGGGTGTAAGTGCGCGTCACAATAGTGCTGCTTTCTTGATCGAACGGAGAGGTTCGTGAATCCCACTCCGGGGTGGTTCCGGTCTGGACGTTGAGCGAGCGCCGCCGAAGGCGGAGCGAGACGAAACGCCGAACAGGAACACGCCAGTGGAGGGCTCACGTTCGTGCGCGCGACCAGCAGTGATCGCACACCAAAGAGAAAGCTTACGGTATGGTCCCGTCCTGTTCAAATCCGCGGATCCCCGATCGAAGCCGCAGCACGCGGACGGATGGCCGGCACCGATAGGATCCGTCCTGAGGCTGGGGGTTCCGATGGCGACGACAGGCAAGGACCCGGTCGTGGGCACCACGGCCGGGACGGTGCTCGCGCACGACTATCTCACGCAACGCGGCGGTGCGGAGCGCGTCGCGCTCTCCCTCGCCCGCGCATTCCCCGGTGCTCCCCTGCACACCACCCTTTACGAGCCGGGATCCACGTTCCCCGAGTTCGCCGACGTCGATGTGCGGCCGCTGCCGATCAACCGCTGGCGGATCCTGCGCCGGCACCACCGGCTCGCGCTTCCGTTCCTCGAGGAAGCCGTGTCGCGGCACACGATCGAGGCGGACGTGCTCGTGGCGAGCTCGAGCGGGTGGGCGCACGGAATGGCCACGACCGGGCGCAAGGTCGTGTACTGCCATGCGCCGGCGCGGTGGCTCTACCAGACCGATCGCTACGCGGAGGGAGCCCAGGGGGCGACGATGCGGTCGCACGCCGTGCGCCTGGCCGAGCGGGTCCTCGGATCGGGGCTGCGCGAGTGGGATCAGCGTGCCGCGCACACCGCGGATCGCTACCTCGTCAACTCGACCGTGGTGAAGCGCGCCGTGGCGGAGGTGTACGGC
Organism: Microbacterium xylanilyticum; assembly: GCF_054654695.1. Classification (NCBI taxonomy): domain Bacteria; kingdom Bacillati; phylum Actinomycetota; class Actinomycetes; order Micrococcales; family Microbacteriaceae; genus Microbacterium; species Microbacterium xylanilyticum. Next base: position 3,148,025 of record NZ_BAAIEN010000002.1, on the reverse strand, counting down.
ATCGACGCCGAAGTGCTGCCGCCTCCCCCCGCGCCCCTGGCTCTCGCGGGCACCTCGGAGCCGATGCCCGGTGTGGAGCAGCCCTTCCTCCTGTGCGTGGCGCGTCTGCTGCCGTACAAGAACGTCGACGTGGTGATCGAGGCGGTGGCCGAACTCCCGGGGCTCGGTCTCGTCGTCGTCGGCGACGGACCGGAACGCGCCCGCCTGCAGCAGCAGGCGACCCGGGCCGGATCCACCGTGCTGGCGGGGCGTGTGAGCGATGCGCAGCTGCGCTGGCTGTACGCGAACTGCGCCGGCCTCGTCGCCGCATCCTACGAGGACTTCGGGCTCTCGCCTCTGGAAGCCGCGACCTTCGGCAAGCCCACGGCGGCCCTGCACGACGGCGGATATCTCGACACGGTCGTCGAGGGCGCGACCGGCGTCTTCTTCGAGCGGCCCGATGCGGAGGCGGTCGCGACCGCGCTCGACGGGATGACCCGGCGCTCCTGGGACGCCGACGGCATCGCGACGCATGCGGAGACGTTCTCGGAACAGCGCTTCATCGCACGCATCCGCGATGTCGTTCGCTCCGAACGGGCGCTCGGCTGAGATGCCCGCTGTCTCGGCGCGTGCCGCGTCCGCCCTCCGTGCCGCCGCCCACGCCGGCGCCTTCGGGGTCGTCTACCTCGTCTTCGTGTGCACGGAGACCGGGCAGGGCGTGGACGCGGCCACCCTGGGAGCGTTTCCGCTGCTCCAGGGCGAAGGCTGGATGCGCGTGTACGGGATCCGCGACGTCCTTCCGGTCGTGCTCATGGTGCTGGTCGCGATCCTCGCCGTGGTCTCGATCGTGTGCCGGAGGATCTGGGCGGTCGTTGCGGCGTCGGCGCTCGTGATGGGGGTGTTCGGTCTGGCCCGCCTGTTCGACGCTCTGCCGCGGCCGCAGTTCGGTGCGTTCGGCTATCCGCAGAACACCTTCCCGAGTGGCCATGTCGCGGTGTGCCTGGCGTGCGCCGTGGCGATCGGGTGGCTGGCGCCCGCGGCGGGCCGGCGTATGCTGGCCGCTGTCGCGTTCGGGATCACCCTGATCGTCGCCGCGGCCTCCCTGCTCTCCCTGGCGCACCGCGGCAGCGACGTGGTCGGCGGCGCGCTGCTGACCGGTGCCGCGGCGGGCGCGGTCTCGACGTTCGGCGGGCTCCCGGCAGATCCTCTGCCCGCGCAGGAGCCACTCCGGCGCCGCCTGGGTCTCGCGATCGTGGTCGCGGCGGGCTGCGCCGCGCTCGGCATCGTCGTCGGGCCCGAGGTCCGCGCGCCGCTCGCCGGGGCGGCGAGCCTCGTCGCCGTGACGGCGATCGCAGGCGTCGTGGTCCTCGATTCGCAGTGCTCGCCCGTGCCCGGTCTGCTGCGCGGCGGACACGGGGCGCGACGTTCAGCGGGCTGAATGTGTAGCGTGATACCCATCAATTGTCGGAGGCCGGGGTCAGGAGCCTCCGCAGAGGCCGTCAGCGAGTGCGAAACCGCGCGTGGCGTCGAGACGGGCCGCGTGCAGGAGCGGTCGGGGGAGGAGTTTCGAAGATGACCTTTCGTCAGATTCTCGCCGTGCTGTGGGCGCGCAAATGGATCGTCGTCGTCATCGTCCTCTTCGCGCTGATCGGCGCGGGCGGATACATCATGCTGCGCACCGTGACCTACATGTCCGAGGAGACCGTGCGCATGAACACGGTGATCTCCGGCGGCGCGACCTCGGACGACGTCGGGGGGGTCGCGGTCAGCTTCGGCGCCGAGACGATCGTGTCCCCGGACGTGCTCGACGCCGCGGGAACCGCCATCTCGGAACGGGGATCCGACCTCGTCGGCATGGTCAAGGGGAGCCTGGTCGACGACGGCCACGCGACCAACGTCGTCGTCAGCGCGACCGGTGCGACGCCGAAGATAGCGCAGCAGCGCGCCGCCGCGGTGGTCAAGGCCTATGAGGATCACATCGGCAAGGAGATGGCCCGTGTCCTCGAGATCCTGCAGAAGCGCAAGGACGATGCGATCGCGCAGGCGCAGGTGCTGCAGGGCCAGGTGCGCGCGGATCCGTCGAACTCCATCGCCGCCACGAACCTCGCCACCGAGCTGTCCCGGATGAGCTCGATCTCCACGCAGATCGACAGCATCAACAACTCCGGCGCGCCCACGTCGACTCTGATCGCCGCGCAGCCCGGAACGCCCACCGTGCCCAGTGCTCTCGTGGTGGTCCTGCTGGCGCTGAGCACAGGACTGATAGTCGGGATCGCGGCCGCCCTCATCCGCGACCAGTTCGACAACCGGATCCGCGACGAGGAGGACGTGGAGGCACTGCTCGACGTCCCGGTGATCGGCAGCTTGACCTGGGACCGCGACGTGTCCCGGATGGCGGTTCCGCTGCCCGTCGCGAGCAATGACCGCACCAACCTGGGTGAGGGGCTGCGCACCGTGCGCTCGACCCTGCAGGTGCTCGTCCCACCCGGGGGAGCATTTGTCGTCACCAGCGTGGAACCCGGCGACGGGAAGTCGTTCGCGTCGGCCAACCTCGCGCTGGCCTGGGCCCGCGCGGGCAAGCGCGTCATCCTCGTCGGCGGCGACCTGCGCCGGCCGGACCTGTCGAAGTACTTCGGCGAGGACGCCGATGGAGAGGGGCTCTCGGAGATCCTGAACGAGTACGATCAGGGATCCCGGATGCTCGAGGACGCCCTGCTGCGCCGCCTGAACAACACCCGGTATCGGCGGCTGCGCATCCTCGCCGCCGGCTCCGAGCCGGCCGAACCCGCGGACCTCCTGGCCCGTGCGGGCACCGCGGAGGTCGTCGCCGCACTGCGCGGACTCGCCGACGTCGTCGTGATCGACACGCCGCCCGCGATGGGCATGTCGGACTCGTCGCTGTTGGCCTCGCACACGGACGGCGCGGTCGTGATCGCGACGGAGGGGCGCACGGATCGGGCGAGACTCGCCGAGACGATCTCGGGCCTCGTCTCGAACGGCGTCTCGGTGCTCGGGGTCGTGATCAACCGGAGCAGGCGCAAGCTTCCCCGGACCTACGCGTCCTACTACCTGCGCGAGCGCCGTTCCGAAGCCTCGGGTCAGGATGGGGGGTCCGACGCGCACGATGCCGAGCTCGGCGGCGCCGTGGCGTCTCCGAAGGCGTCCGGGCGCGGGCGTCGCAGGTATCACGCGGAGGCGGCCCCGCGCCACCGCGCCGACCTCGCGACCGGCGACGTGCAGGGGGCGGCGGAGACGGTATGACCCGGGTGCTCATGGTGTGCCGCGCGAACCGCTGTCGGTCGCCGTACGCCGCGGAGATCCTGTCGCGCGCGACGGGCGGTCACGTGACGGTCGAATCCGAGGGCTTCCTCTCCGGGGGCAAGACGATGCCGGCCGAGGGGCAGAGGGTGGCGACGGAGTTCGGCATGGACTTCTCCGCGCACCGCAGCCGGGAGTTCAGCGCCGCCCGCGCCGGAGATTTCGACGTGGTGCTGACGATGGCGCGCGATCTGTCCCGCGATGTGGTCGCGGCCGCACCCGACACCTGGCCGCGCGTGTTCACCGTTCGCGAGTTCGGGCCATGGCTGCGCGCCCACCCGGTTCCGCGCGGTCGACGTCTCGGCGATTGGGTGGCCGAGGCCGCGCACGACCGGCGCCGACAGGAGCTCGTCGGGCGAGGCAAGGATGAGATCGCGGACCCGTTCGGGTCGCCGGAGCCGGCCTGGCGGTCGATGGTGGCCGAGCTGACGCCGCTGCTGACCGACATCGCCCAGCGCATCCGCCCCGCCGAGGCCGATCAGAGGGCGTCGAGCACGCTCGCGAACTGACGCCACGACCACGCCCAGTCGTGGTCGAGAGCGCGGCGGCGTGCGGAATCGCCGAGAGCGCGGCGCAGTGTGGGGTCGCCCGCGAGACGATCGAGCGCCGCGGCGACCTCGTCGACGGAGCCCGCCTCGGTCAGCAGGGCGGTGTCGCCCACCACGTCGGGGATGCCGCCGGTCGCGCTCGTGATCACTGCGAGCCCCGTCGCCATCGCCTCGCCGAGGGTGAGCCCGCTGGGTTCGGCCCACCGCGACGGCGCGGCGAACACGTCGGCGGAGCGCATCAACGGGCCGAGCTCCTCCCGTGCCACGAACGGGCGGAACGTCACCGGGGCGGACACGCGTTCGGCCAGAGCGCGCAGCCGCCGCTCGTACGGGCTGAGCGGCGCATCGGGGTCGAAGCCGGCGCTGCCGACGAGCACGTACTCCAGGTCGTCCCGCTTCGATGCCGCGGCGGCCCGGAGCAGCACGTCCGGACCCTTCTCCTCGACCATCCGTCCCACGAACATCACTCGCAGACGCTCGCGCCGCGCGGCGCCGTCCGCGGGCGCGAAGGCGGTCGGATCCACGCCGTTCTGCACCACGTGCACCCGCGAGGCGAGCGCTGAGGGCAGCCGCGACGCGGTGCGCTCCGCCAGGTCGCGGCTGACGCAGACGATCGCCCGCACGGCGCGGAGCCGGTCGATCTCGAGGCGGGTGCTGCTGCGCAGTATGTCGTTGTGCGCGTACAGGATCACGGAGTGCGGCTGCCGGCGCATCAGCCAGGGCAGCGCGGGCGCGTTGTGCGCGACGACGATCGCGGGCGGGTGCCCGGCGAGGGCCTCGGCGACGGGGCGGAAGGCGCGCGTCGCCGCAGGGCGAGGCAGTCCCAGGCGTGCGAGAGCGGCGTCCCGGCCGCGCGCGGCGAGCGACGGGTACGGGGCGCCGTCATACTCGACGACATCGGCGCTCGGATATCGATCCGGGTAGGTGGAGCGCTCCAGCACGACCGCCTGACGCTGCGGCGGCTGAACGTGCGACGCGGCGCGTGCCAGTCCGTCCACGACCGTCGGGATGGCGGATCCGGTGCGCGGCGAGAAGTGGTCACCGGGCGTGAGCACGTGCAGGATCATGCGAGGTTCCGCAGGCCCGAGCGCCGGAACAGCGTCTGCACCGGATGCGGGACCCAGACCAGATCCTGGGCGCGGTTGCGCTCGCGCACGCCGTAGCAGATGCCGGCGATGATCCAGAGGATGGAGGACTGCCCGGCCACCCAGTACAGGTCGAACTGCCCCTGCACCAGCCGCGCCGCGATCACGGCGAACGCGAGCGTGCCGTACGCCGGATCCATCCTCGCGGTCAGCCACATCGAGGCGCCGAACATCAGAAGGAACCCGACGAGACCGACGATGCCGACCGTGGTCAGCACCTCGAGCTCCGCGTTAGGCGGCTGGAAGCCGCTGAACCCGGTGTATCCCGCCACCCACCATCTATGGCCCACCCCGAACAGCGGCGACATCTTCCACACTGTGATCGAGTCGGCGTACCAGGCCAGCCGCTGGGCGGACGAGTTGAAGGCGTCCGCGCTGTCGGCCAGCTGAGCGGTGACCTCGACGTACACGAAATACGCGGCGGGAACCAGCGCCAGCCAGATCCACCGCGACCTCTTGCCGTTGTGGTGCCGCGGGCGGCTGCCGATGATCACGACCCCGATGAGCAGGCCGATGATCGCCTGCCGCGACTGCGCGGCGAGGATCCCGCCGCCGCACAGTGCGAACGCTGCATAGCCCCACACCGGCCGCCACCGCAACCACGGCGGATTGGCGAACACGATCAGCGCCGCGACCATGAGGATCCCGCCGATGGCGTTCTTGTGCAGCATACCGAGGTAGACGGGCGGCCCGAACCCCTCTTGGAAGGCCACCACGATCGTCGTCGCTGCGATCCCGCAGCCGATCAGCGCATACGAGCTCAGCGCGAGCCGTGCGCGGCCGTCGCGACCGATCACGAAGCCCACCACCATGCTGCCCACCACCAGGACGAGTTCGTGGGCCCACTCGATCGCGTTGCCGAGATAGGGGTTGAGGATGAGCTGGGGTGCGGTCAGCGCCATGTAGATCGCCCCCGCCCACAGCAGCGGCTGCATCGCCGCTGCCCCCTTGCCGCGCAGCAGGAGCAGGGCGATCACGGTCGCCCCGCCGAGCACGAAGTCGGAGATGCTCATCGGCCCGACGCGATCCATCACCATGGTCGCGGGCACCGCGACGACGGGGATGAGCGAGAGGTCCAGGACCGAGACGGCGGCGAACAGCGCCCCGAGCCCGAGCAGCACGGCCCAGGTCGTGCCCTGCGCGCTGCCGACTCCGACCATCAGGCCGATCGCGGCGAACACGAACGCGCCGCCGACCGCCCGTGGCCAAGACGCGACCGCTCGTCCCCATGCCTGAACCGTCACAGACGACATCGTAGGACGCCGGCGCGATCCCTGCCGAACGATCTCGGGCGTGCGGGCTGTATAGTCCGAGGGTGCGGGCCCCCAGTCGTGTGCTTATCGTCACTCACGCCGCGGAGATCGGCGGCGCGGAGATCGCGCTGCTGCGCCTGATCGGTGCGATGGATCCGGAGCGCTTCGACGTGATCGTGTGCGTGTTCGCCCCCGGAGCACTGCAGCGCGAACTGGTCTCCCGCGGCATTCCGGTCGTCCTGCTGGAGTCCGGCGGGATCAGCCGGGTCACGCGTGCCGACGCCGCTGCGGCCAGGGGAATGACGCGCAACGCCGCCCGTTCGCTGCGCCTCGCCCGGCGCCTGCGTGCCGTCATCGCCCGGGAGCGCGCCGACGTCGTAGTCGCCAATTCGCTGAAGGCGGCGGTGATCACCGGGCTCGCGTCCGTCGGCCGGCCCTGGGTGTGGCACCTCCACGACCGGCTCGCATCCGACTACCTGGCGCGGCCGCTGGTGCTCGCGCTGAGAACGCTGGCACGGATCGGGCCGCACCGGGTCGTGGCGAACTCGGAGGCGACCGCAGCCACTCTGGGCGGGAGTCGCGGGCGCCGCGTGGTCGTCGCGTACCCGGGCCTGACGCAATCGGCGTTCGAGGATCCCCGTCCTGACGGTGCCACGGGGTCGATCGGCATGGTCGGGCGGGTCAGCGAGACGAAGGGGCAGCGGCAGTTCCTGGACGCGATGGAACTCCTCGCGGCGCAGGGTCGCCATGAGGACTGCCGGATCGTCGGTGCGGCGCTGTTCGAGGACGGCGCGGTCGAGCGGGAACTGCGCGATCGCACCCGCCGGACCCCGGCGCTCGATGCCGTGCAATGGGTCGGATGGGTCGACGATCCGGGGCGGGCGCTGCGGGAGCTGCGTCTGCTGGTGCACGCATCGCCGATCCCGGAGCCGTTCGGACAGGTCGTGATCGAGGCGATGGCCGCGGGTGTCCCCGTGATCGCCACGGACGCCGGCGGGGTCCCGGAGATCCTCGCGCCCGATGGCACGACCGCGCCGATCGCGCCCGGCGTGCGCCGCGGTGCGTGCGGACTCCTCGTCGCGCCCGGGGATCCGGTCGCGCTCGCCGCGGCGATCGGGTGGGCCCTCGATCACGCTGCGGAGACCACCGAGATGGCCGCGATCGCCCGTGCGCAGACCCGCGAGCGATTCCCGATCGAGCGGGCCGCGACCGTGGTCGCGCGCGTCTGGGACGAGTCCCGCCGTTCCGCAGGGAATCCGCGAAAGAAGACCCTGTCTGAAACACCCCGCGACGCGATATGATGGTGCGTCGGTGTGTGGGGCACTGAGTTGGGGTAGGGGATATGCCTGATCGGCGTGCGAGCGACCGCAAGAGGTCCGACGCGAACAAGTCCGACGTGCCATCGCGTCCTGGGAAGCGACGGCCGTCGCGGGTACACACCTGGATGAGCCTGTCGCTCGTCGGTGCGCTGGCCGTGTCGGCGCTGGTCTTCGCGCTGATGGGCGGCACCACGGCGGGACAGGTGCATGCCGCCAGTCTCGTCCCCGGCATGCCGGACCCCGGCGAGACGTCGGATCCGAACCCGGTGCCGCAGTCCTCTTCGCGGGACGCGAAGTCGATCGGCGGCGCGAACGGGCAGGACATCCTGCCGAACTTCCCGAAGTCCTCGAAGCTGCAGAAGATCGCCGTGCCGTCGCTGTGGTGGTCGTGGACGGCGCCGGCGGACGCCACGGTGAGCTTCTCGTCTCCCGGATCCGAGGTCCCGGTCAAGCTCGTGGTCCGTCAGGGGTCGCCGACCGGAACCGTGGTCGCGACCGGTGTGGCAGGTCAATCCGTGGTGGTTCCGACCACGGCCGGGACCACCTACAGCGTGCAGGCGGCGTCCACGCAGACCGCGCCGACCGCCGGGCTCGTGGTGCTGTCCTGGCAGACGGTCCCGACCACGACCCAGACGCCCTCGGCAGAGCCCTACATCGCGCCGGAGATCCCGCTGGTCGGCACGACGGCGCAGAAGCCGCAGTCGAAGCTGTGGCAGGCGCACGGCGCCTGGTGGGCCGTGATCCCCTCGTCCAGCACGACTCCCGCGGGGACCTGGATCTGGCGGCAGGATCCCACCGGCTGGTCCGCCGTCACCCAGCTGACGACCAACACCGACGTCGAAGCCGACACCTTGCAGGTCGGCGACGTGGTGCACGTGCTGATCCACGGATCCTCCTCCGCGTTCTTCGACGGGATCAGCACGCCGCCGACTCCGCCTCCTGGATCCGTGGCGCCTCAGCTGATCTCGGTGCAGTACGACTCCGCCACGAACACCTACGTGCCGTGGGCGACCCGCCCGGCGCCCACGATGCTGCCCTCGACCCTGTCCAACGTCGAGACGGCGACCATCGCTCTCGACTCGACCGGCCGGATGTGGCTCTCCTCCGGCGACGGGTCGAACGTGCTGGAGTACTGGGCGGATGCGCCGTACTCGTCGTTCTCGGCGCCCGTCACGATCGCGTCCGGAGTGGAGGTCGGCGACCAGTCGGCCGTCGTGACCCTGCCGAACGCGATCGGCGTGCTGTTCTCGAACCAGAACAGCACGAAATACTCGTTCCGCACGCATGCCGACGGCACCGACCCCGCGTCCTGGACGGCGGTGGAATACCCCGACTCGCCCGGACTCAGCATCGGCCGCGGGCTGGCTGACGACCACATCAACGTGAAGGTCAGCTCGAACGGCACGCTCTACGCCGCCGTCAAGACGTCGTACGACACGGCCGGCTATCCCAGCCTCGGGCTGATGGTGCGCCACCCGAACGGCACCTGGGACCCGTTCCGCGTCGTGGCCGTGCACCCGGCCGGAACGGATCAGCCGACGCGTCCGATCGTGCTGATCGACGAGGCGACCGACTCGCTGCGGGTGCTGTATACCGCGACGGAGTACCTCGACGACATCATGATGAAGACGACGTCGCTCAGTGCACCTGACTTCTCCCAGCCCGCCACGGTCGCGATGACGGGCGGTCACAACAACGTCACCAGCACGAAGGCCAATTCGCCGGGTGCGGTGATGGTCGCCGCCGGCGGCGCCAGCACCGTGGGAGTGACGACCCTGCAGTGGACGGTGCCCGGCGCGCCGACGACGGGCAACTCCACGGCGATCACCACGACGGGCAACGCGGTGACGGCGAACCTCAACGTCTCGGGCGGCACCGTCACCAGCTCGCAGGTCGCGACCGCCCCCGCGCACGGAACCGTCACGTTCCCGACGCCGACCTCGTTCACCTTCACGCCGGCCGCCGGATACACCGGCGTGGACTCGTTCACCTTCCAGTCCAGGACCGGGACCGGACCATGGTCCGCACCGGGGACGGTCACGGTCGGCGTCACGAATGCGCAGCGGCTGGCCGGCAGCTGGGGCATGGACGACGGAACCGGCACGAACGTCGCCGACCAGTCGATATGGCACGACGCCGGAACTCTGAAGGGCAACGGCACCTGGATCACCGGTGTGACCGGCAAGGCGCTGCGCCTGGACGGGGCATCCGGGCAGGTGAGCATCCCCGATGAGCCCGCGCTCAGCCCCAGCAACCTGACCATCTCCGCGTGGGTGAAGCCGGAGAAGACCGGCACCCAGTACATCGTGAAGAAGGCCGAGACGGACGCCACCGACGGGTACGAGCTCAGCCTCGCCTCGACCGGGCAGCCGTTCTTCCGCGTCAACCAGCTGACCTCGGGGAGCACGTACCGGGTGAATGCGGCGGCGGCGATCCCGGCCGATGGGACCACCTGGACGCACCTCGCGGCGACCTTCGACGGCACCACGATGAAGCTCTACGTCAACGGCGTGCTCGCGGCGTCGGGGGCGGGACCTGCCGGCGGCATCGCGACCAATGCGCTGCCGCTCACGATCGGCGGGCAGCCCAGCGGCACCTACGCGTTCCAGGGCGGTGTCGACGACGTCGCCGTGTTCGGCAGTGCGCTGAGCGCGTCGGACGTCGCAGCGCTCGCCGGCGGTCCGACGCCGACCCCGACGCCCACGCCGACGCCGACGCCGACGCCCACTCCGTCGCCGACGCCCACGCCGACTCCGACTCCGACTCCGACGGACCCGGGTGCCGTGGCGCTGTGGGGCATGGATGAGTCGTCGGGCACCGCGGTCGCCGACGCGTCCGGCAGCGGCAACAACGGAACCGCCTCGGGCGGCGTCCAGCACGTCACCGGCAAGTTCGGCGGGGGGCTGTCCTTCGACGGGTCGACGGGCCACGTCACGTTCGCCGACAGTCCGACGCTCGAGGTCACCGGTCCGTTCACGGTCTCCACGTGGGCACGGGCGGGCCAGACGGCGACCCAGTACCTGCTGAAGAAGGCGACGACCGGCGCGACCGACGGCTACGAGCTGTCGCTGTCCTCGACGGGCAAGCCGTTCTTCCGGGTCAACCAGGCGACGTCCGGCGATACGTACCGGGTGAACGCCCCGACGGCGATCGCGGCCGATGGCGCCACCTGGGTGCATCTGGCGGGCGTGTACGACGGCACGACGCTGCGCCTGTACGTCAACGGCGTGCAGGTGGCGACGGCCGCGGGGCCGGGGTCCGTGAAGGCGAACGGGCTGGCGCTCGTGCTCGGGGATCAGGCCGGTGGCGGCTACCCGTTCAAGGGCGCCCTGGACGACGCGCGGGTCTACAACCGGGCGCTCTCCACCGCGGAGATCGCGAACGTCTACGCGGGCAAGCCGGCATCCACATCGCCGACGCCGACTCCGACTCCGACTCCGTCTCCGTCTCCAACTCCGTCTCCGTCTCCGACTCCGACTTCCACGCCGACTCCCACGCCGACTCCGGCCCCGACTCCGACACCGACTCCGACACCGACTCCCACGCCGACGCCGACCCCCACGCCGACGCCGACACCGACTCCCACGCCGACACCGACTCCCACGCCGACTCCGGCCCCGGCATCGCTGCCGGGTGCGGTCGGGCTGTGGGCGTTCGATGAGGCCTCCGGAACCGCGGTGCTCGACACCTCCGGCCAGGGCAACGGCGGCACCATGAGCGGTGGCGTGCAGCGCGTCGCTGGGGTGTCCGGGGGAGCGCTCCTGTTCGACGGCACCGGGCGGGTGTCCGTCCCCGACAGTGCCTCGCTCCGGCTCACCGGTGCGCTCACGGTGTCGGCCTGGGTGCGCCCCGGCGCGGCGAGTACGCAGTACCTGGTGAAGAAGGCGGACTTCGGCGTCACCGACGGATACGAGCTGTCCTTGTCCTCGACGGGCAAGCCGTTCTTTCGCGTGAATCAGGCGACCTCGGGCGACACCTACCGGGTCAATGCCCCCACGGCGGTCGTCGCGGACGGCAGCACATGGGTGCACCTGGCGGCCACCTACGACGGAAGGACGATGATGCTGTACGTGAACGGCGCCCTGGTCGCGCAGGCCGCGGGGCCGGCCTCGGTCGCGGCGAACACCGTTGCGCTGACCCTCGCCGATCAGCCCTCGGGCGGCTATCCGTTCACCGGCGCGCTCGACTCGGTCGGGGTCTACAACCGGGCACTCACCGCATCCGAGATCGCGGGCCTGGCCACGCGATAAGGGCCCACTCGACGCCTCAGATCAGTCCCGAGACATCTCCCGGGACGATCTGAGAGCGCGTCCCGTCGATGCGGCCGAAGCGGTATCCCGCCCAGGATGCGAGTTCGCCGGTCTCGCGGAGCAGCTCGCCGGGATTGCGGAGGATCCGGAGGGCGCGGCGGGGTGCACGCCGCAGCCGACCGAGACGATCGGGTCGCGCCGGGGATCCGGAAGGCTCCGCCACCGTCGGCGCGGCCTCTGCCGCCGGCGCGGCCCCTGCCGCCGCCGCAGCCGCCGCCGACAGGGCGTCGGCGACCAGGGCGTAGTCGTGCTGGAGCTGGCGAACCGCCGTGCCCTTGGCGAAGCCCTGGCGGACGGTCGTACGCACCCCGGTGCGCTTGCGCACGTGCACGACGGCGTCCCAGACCGAGAAGACGGGCTGGCCCGCGAGCTGCAGACGCCAGCTGAGATCCGCGTCCTCCCCGCTCGGCCGGGTCTCGTCGAACCCTCCCACCGAGTCGAAGACGTCCCGGCGCACGCCCATGTTCCCGGATCCGACCGCGGGCAGCCAGGGCAGGAATCCCTCGCGGTACGTGGGCTCCACCCATCCGCCGTCCCAGGGGGCGCGCGGATTGAGCACCGCATGCTCCATGAGGCCGGCGGTGAACCCGTGCTCCACAACGGCCGGCGCCATCCGCGCCACCCAGGAGGCGTCGACCACATCGTCCGCGTCGCAGAACAGCAGCACGTCGGACGCGGCGGCGGCCGCTCCGATGTTGCGGGCGGCCGAGGCGCCGCGCCGTGCCGACGCGTCGATGAGACGCAGTCCGGGCATCGTCGGCAGCCATTCGCGCACCACGTCCGCGGTCCGATCCGTGGAGCCGTTGTCGCAGACCAAGACCTCGAAGCCCTGGTCCGCGTCCTGCCCGCGCAACGCCTCCAGCTGCTCCGCCAGGGTACCGGCGGCGTTGTAGGCGGGGATCACGACCGACGCCGAAGGCGCCGGCGCGGGCTCAGCGGGCACGCGCCGTCAGCCCCTCCCGCAGCGCCTCGAGCCAGCCGTGGCCGAACTCCTGGTCGGGTTCGACGTAGTTCCCCTCCGCCCACTCGTTCCACGACTTCAGCCAGAGCAGCCGCTCCTGCGGCGGGCGGTCCTGGAGCGTGGAGACGGCGGAGGCGACGTTCTGCGCGAACTTGTCCGGACGGGATCCGGTGAGCACGATGCCGCGGCGTCCGGAGCGGGGCGTCGAGTCCCAGTTCGGGACCACCGCGGGAAGCCAGCCCGGGTTGGCCCGCACCTTGTCCCACAACTCCTGCCGCGTCGAGTACGGATACACCTCGAGCTGGCGGAGCTTGCGCATCACCCGCATCGCGAACCCGCGGGGGCCTTGGGTGTCCGCCGGATGCTGCAGGTGCACCCCGGCATCGAAGCCGTCCTCCATCGCCCGGGTGTACGGCATCCACCGCCCGAAGCTGTCGGTGATCTCCGCGACGAGGTAGAGCCCGTCCAGGCCCGCCGCGCGCGCCATCTTCTGCCAGCGGCCCACGAACGCGCTCGCGTCGGGCAGCAGGTGCGGGCGGTAGACGTAGAACACCGGCTTCCCGTCGACGCGGAAGTAGCGGTCGTCGCGGAACGCGGGCAAGATCGCGTCGAAATGGCGCTGATCGTCCTCCGGACCCAGATACTTCTGCTCCCGCAGCACGCGATTGGGGGCGCCGTGCCAGACACCCGACCAGGTCTCGTTGGCCCAGCCCAGGCAGAACGACAGCGAGGGGCTTCCGCTGGCGAGCACCTCGTTGAATGGGCGCTCCAGGATCCGCACGCCGCCGCCGAACCAGTAGTGCCAGTAGCAGAACGCCTCGACGCCGTGCGCGGCGGCGAGCTCTGCCTGGGCCTGGCGCGACTCGGCGAGGCGCAGGTCGTAGAAGCCCAGATCGGCGGGGATGTGCGGCTGGTTGTGCCCGGGGAACATCGGCCGCGCCTTCGCGACGTTGGTCCACTCGGTGAATCCGGGTCCCCACCATTCGTCGTTCTCGGCGATGGGGTGGTACTGCGGCAGGTAGAACGCGATCGCGCGTGCGGCGAGTCGGCCGTCGGTCATGGCGTACGCATCCTTTCTCGGGTCATGCTGTGGACAGGCGGATGGCGGTCGAGGAGGCCCGAGACCGTCTGGGGGAGGAAGCCTTGCTCGTATGCGGCGCAGAGGATCCGATCGAGCACCTCTGCGCGATCGAAGGTCGGCAGTCGTTCGCCGGGCTGCAGCGTCTCCGGGTCTGCACGGGTGTCGTGCAGCAGCAGGATCGAACCGGGGAAGATCCGCGCGATCGCCTTGCGGGCGACGGTTGCCGCCGGCGCATCGATCCAGTCGTCCGCGACACCCGACCAGATCACCATCCGCATGCCGATCCGGTGGATCATCCGCGCCTGGGCCGCCGTGTGCCGGCCATATGGTGGGCGGTAGAGGCGGATCGGGCGGCCCGAGATCTGCTCCACGACGTCGCGCGCCTCGCGGAGCGTGCGCCGGGCCTGCGCCGTGGACATCGTCAGCAGCGACCGGTGGTCGGCGCCGTGCAGTGCCAGTTCGTGGCCATCGGCGACGATCCGGCGCACGATCTCCGGGTGCTGGGCGGCGTGGTCGGAGAGCACGAAGAACGTCGCGGGGGCGCCGTGGCGCTCCAGCATGTCGAGCACGCCCGGCGTCGATGCCGGATCCGGGCCGTCGTCATAGGTGAGCGCCAGGGCCGGAACCGTCGTGTCCGCGCAGTACACCCCACAGGAGCGGTACAGCCACGCGGGGATGCGCCCGCCCGCGACGGCTCGGGAGCGGAAGTCCCCGGCCGGCGGAGCCGCCTGCTCGATGACGCCGGGCCGCACCAGGACGCTCATCGGTCGTACCCGTCGTCGCCGGGGACCGGGCGCACCGCCGTGCTGCGTCCGTCCAGGATGTCCAGGCGCTCGCGTGCGTACGCGGAGTGCTCGGCGGCTCGGACCAGCCGCGCGCGCAATGCCGCCACGGCCTCGTCGCTCGTCACGCCCACCGCGTTCTGGAAGGACCAGCGATCCACCGGGTCGAACGCCGGATCGAAACGGCCCTCGTACGCGGGGTCGTAGCCGCTGAGATCGGCCGACTCCAGGAACGGGACGTCCGCGCTGCGGCGGGCGAACGTCGACCAGTCCGTGACGACGGGGCGGCCGTCCAGGTACCAGACGTTGTGCGGCTGCAGGTCGCCGTGCAGATAGCCCGCGAGGTAGATGTCCAGCAGCACGTCCAGCGCCCAGACCGCGATGTCCAGGCGCTCCTGATCGTTCATGCTGCGGGCCCGGACGTCCAGCCGGGAATCGTCCGGAAGCCGTCGCACCAGCATGCTCCGCCGCCGCCACCGGGCCACCGGCATCCGCCACGGCCGGTCGCGGAACAGCTCCCAGCTGCGTCGCTCCGCACGCAGCTCCGCCCGCGCGCGGGGACTGCCGGTGAAGTACTTGCCGACGAGGGGCTGTCCCTTCACGGTCAGGAACACCGTCGCGCTCGTCTCGGTGTCCTTGGCGAAGTGGCTGAACACGGGCACGCGGTAGCGACGTACCAGCGCGATCCGCCCCCGGACCCGGCTCAGCAGGGTGCGGCCCTCGGTGGTCCGCGGAGGGCGCCCGATCGGAGCCGACGGCGGCTGACCGGTGCTGTCGGCGGGAGGGCTGTCGGCGGGAGGGATGTTGGCGGCGAAGCCGCGCTGCGGCGCGGCTGCGGCGTCGGAAGCGGGACCCCGCCGCAGCCGCCGCAGCCCGCGCATCGCGGCACGCATACGGTCGGACTCCGCCGCCCAGGATCCGACGCGGGAGTAGCGCGCGCGGCGCCACAGCTGCCTGCGCACCAGCTGATCCGCGTCGGGGGCCACGGTGGACATCCGCAGCAGATCGGTGAACGCGGCGTTGCGGTGCACGTCCTCGTCGTCCGGCTGCGGCACGATGAAGCCACTGCCGCTCAGGTACCCGTCCAGCGCCGCCGCGGCCACCCCATCCTCCGTGACGCGGTCGGTGAGGTCCGCGGGCAGGTCAAGTTCCCCGGCGAGGCTCGCGAGGAGCTTCACATAGGCGGGCTTGACCTGGGGCTTCTGGATCTTCGCGTGATACAGCAGGGAGAAGAAGTGGTCGTCGAGGCGGGGCCGCGCAACGGCGTCCTGCGGAACCTCTCTGTGCGCGAGGATCCGGTCCTGCCAGCGGGCGTCCAGATAGCCGTCTCCGACCCATCGCACGTCGAAGACGACGGGACGGCCGCCGACGGTCGTCCGGAAGGCCGCACCGGAGTCCGGGTGCACCTTCGCGGCGTTCACGACCGCCGCGAAGTCGAGCTGATCCCGGGCCAGGACATCGATCTCGGGGTCGGTGTCGAGCAGGCCGGGGAGGCCGTCGAAGTTGCGCAGGACGACGTACTCGACGGTGCGGCGGAGCACCTGTACGACCTCGTCGAAGTCCGCCCAGCCGTCGGCGCCGACAAGATCCGCGTTCAGCTGCTCGATCGGCGGGGGCGTGCCCGGCGCGTCGCGCGCGAGCAGCGCGTCCAGGCGACCGGGGCCGAGCAGCAGCGTCGCGTCGCGGAAGAACTCGGCGAGCCCGTTGCTGGAGTGCACGCTGTACCCGCCCACCAGCTCCCGCGCGGTGCGCTTCACGCGCGCGACGCGCACGTTGGTCACCTCCAGGAAGCCGGACACGTTGCGCCGGTATTGGTAGACCGGATCCAGATCCTCTGCGATCACCAGGATGAACGGACCCACGCCGGCGTCCTCGCCCTTGAACGAGCCGAGCCCCACACCGGTCGCGTAGAGGCGCTCGAAGTTGTTCTCGACGCGCTCCGGCGTCCAATGCACCTCGTAGCGGGCGAGTACCTGGAACTCGTCCGCGACCAGGTCGAGGATCCGCTGCTCCTCGACCCGTGCCCGCGACCAGATGGCGATCAGCTGGAGATCGCGATCGTATCGGTGCTCGAAGACGTGACGGTTCGGGTCCCAGCGGTATCCGGCCACGGACGGCAGGAAGGACGCGACCGGGTCGGATCCGCCGGCGGCATCGGTCTCTCGTATCACGGCTCGTGCGCTCCCCTGCGTGTCCGTCACTGCGCCCGCGCCGCTCTCACCGCTCGTTCCCTCGAGTCGACGGTCGCAGGCCCCCAGACCGTCCATTCTGGCAGAACACCCCATTCTGGCAGAACACCGTCATGATGCGACAACCGCCGACTCGTGCGCCGGACGGCCGTTCCGGTGCCGTCTGCCGGCGACGATCCCCGCGATCAGGCCTGAGATCTCCGCCACGGCATAGCCGAGGGGGAGCGGAGCGTCCAGGCGTCGCCGCAGCGGCCGCCGGGTGCCGTCGGCCCGGCCCCAGTACGGAGTGGTCAGCATCGCGGCCTCGACCAGGCGCATCCGCTGCGCGCGCACGGTCGTCGCGGCGTAGTGCCGGACGATCGGGGCGAACGGGCCCGCCACGCCGGCGAGCATCGCCGCATGGCATCGGCGCCGGAGGTACAGCGCTCGCGGATCCGACCGTCCGTACGGGCGCTTCTCGGCGTCGGGGAGCGAGCCGGCGGCGGCGGGGACGAAGAGCAGCCGTCCGCCGGCCCGCGCCAGGCGCAGCGCCAGATCCGTCTCGGCGAACCGGCCAGCGTCGGGGAATCGCACGTCCAGGCCGCCGACCGCATCCCACGCCGCCCGTCTGACGGCGAAGTTCGCGGTCGGCAGGTGGTCGACCTCGATCGTCCGGCCGGGGTCCGCCGCGAAGTTCCGCGTCAGCTCGCCGTTCGGCAGGAGCCGGCCGATGTCTCCGACGCCGAGCGCCGCCTCGCCGTCACGGCCCTCGCGGACACGGCCGCCCGCGGCCACGACACGCGGGTCGGCGAACGTCTCGCGGAGGTGGTCGAGCCAGTCCGGGTCGACGACGAGCTCATCGTCCACGAGCGCGAGCACGTCGCCGGTCGCGGCGACGGCGCCGGCGAGGCGCGCGTCGGCGAGGGAGGGCGCGGGATCGCGCCGTATGATGCGCACGCCGGGCACGTCGGTGATCCGGGCGGGCGCCGCGAGGCTGCCCCGAGCGTCGACGACGATGACCTCGTCGGCGGTGGTCGCCTGGGAGAACAGCGCCGCCAGACAGGCGGAAAGTCGGGCGGAACCCCGGGTGGCGACGATCACGCTGACCGAGGTCGTGGGCGGGGCGACCGCGGCGGCTGCGGTCAGCTGTTCAGTCGGCATGACGATCCCTGCGGCGCGCGATCGCGGCGGACGGGAATCCGCTTGCGAGCCCGCCGAGCTCCGCCGCGGACCGGGCGAGCGGTCCCACGGCGGTGGCACGGGCGCGCGGCGAGGCGCCCGTGTTCGGATCCCGCCCGAGCAGCCGCCGCCAGGCCAGCGCGAAGTACGGCCGCTGCTCGCGCAGGGCGACGCGCGCATAACGGCCGATGATCGGATCCCGCCAGCCGTACACCCGGGCGAGCATGACGATGTGGTTGCGCCGCGAGTAGTAGAGCCAGCGCCGGTCGAACCGCGCGCCGCCGATCCCGTAGGGCGCCCCCAGGTGGTGCACGAGCGCGCGCGGCGCGAACACCAGGATCCCGCCGTCGCGCTTCAGCCGCAGCGAGATGTCCGACTCCTCGCACAGGCAGGTGCCCGGGTAGTTGCCGTGGATCCCCCCGATCGCCTCGATCGCGCTGCGCCGGAACGACATGTTGGCGCCGAGCAGATGGTCGACCTCGATCACCCGGCCCGGGTCGGCGGCGAAGTTGCCGGTGAGCCGGCCGTCCGGCAGCAGCAGCCCGATCCGGTCGGTCCCGGCGCTCTCCTCGCCGGAGATGCCGTTGAGCGCGCGACCCCCGACGCCGACGACCTGCGGATCCGCATACGGGGCGATCAGCTCGTCGAGCCAGTCGGGCTCTGCGAAGGCGTCGTCGTCGACGAACGCGATGATGTCGCCGGAGGTGGCGGCGAACCCGATCTGCCGGGACTCCGCGGTGGTGCCGCGCCCCAGCTCGTTGCGCAGATACGCGACCTCCGGGAACTCGTCGCGAACGATCCGGGTGGTGCGATCGTCCGGGGACCCGTCGACCACCGCGACCTCGAGCGGCGGCGTATTCAGCGCGGCGAGGCGGGTGAGGCACGTCCGCACGTGTTCCGGCCTGCCATAGGTCGCCACCACGACGCTCACGGACAGGCTCACGACAGCCCCCCCTGTCGCGGGCCGACCTGAGCGATCCGGAACCAGTCGTCGCGGCGGAACGGGGTCGTCGCGATCGTGGGCAGCGGGTGCCGCTGCCGCCACGCCCAGCGCCGGTACACCTCGGGTTTCGAGTAGTCGGCGGTGTGCCCGGACCAGCCGAACTTGCGGCGCATCGTCTCGTCGTCGCGCACCCAGGAGTAGTGGGCCACGCCGGAGCTGAGCGGCACGGTCGCGTGCACCACCGAGTCGCGATGATGCGAGGGGTCGGTGTTCTGCGGTCGGAAGTCCACGCGGTACAGCGGCACCTCGGCCTGCCGCGCGTGCACCAGCCGGGTCCCCGCGCGCACGGCGAGTGGGCCGGGGAAACCGGCGCGGGCCCGCCAGAATCGGGAGCTCGCCTCCAGGAACCGGTCATCGCCGACGCGCGCGTACAGCCAGCGGGCGGGGTAGTCCATGCCCGAGGTCCCGGTGGCGTCCGCGCGTTCCAGAGCGGCGAAGAACCGATCCGGATCCAGCATGACCTCGTCGGTGTCGAGCTGCAGCACCCAGTCCGCGCTCTCGGACGCGACATCCAGTGCGCTCTGGCGCTGGTAGGTGTCGTTGTCGAGCGGGTGCTCATCGGTCCGGGCGAACCGGCCCGGGGCGTGCACGCACTTGCCGTCGGGGTCGACCTCCTCGATGAGGCGCAGGCACTCGGCCACCGGCAGCGGCGTGCCGGTCCAGGACGTCGACGTCTCATCATAGGAGAGCACGATCCGCTCGACCCGGTCGTAATAGGCGCGGATGCTCTCGCGCAGGAACGCCGGGTCGGCGACGAGGACGTAGGCGGTGACGCGCATCAGATGTAGTCCGCGAACTCGCGTTCGTTCTTCTGGAAGATCAGCAGCCCGAGGAAGAAGATGACGGGCGCGGCGATCACAAGGGCGAGCACCTGCCAGGTCGGGGGCGCCTCGGTGCCCAGCAGCGACCACCGGAAGCTCTCCAGGAACCAGGTGGCCGGGTTGATGTCGAACAGCCAGCGGATGCTGTTCGGCACCGCGGACAGGGCGTAGGCGACCGGGCTCGCGTAGAGCAGGATCTGCACGACCCAGGGCAGCACATAGCCGACGTCGCGGTACTTCACCATGTACGCGGCGGCGGCCAGGCCGATCCCGGTGCCGATCAGCAGCATCAGCAGCACCCACACCGGCAGCAGCAGCACCGGCCAGCCCGGGTTGATGCCGAACGCGAACAGCAGGACGATCGCGAGGACCAGGCCGACGGCGAAGTCCACGACGAGGGACGCGAGGCTCGACAGGGGCACGAGCGCGCGCGGGAAGAACACCTTCTGCACCAGCGCCTGGTTGCTCACCATCGACGACGAGGCGCGGTTCAGCGAGCCGCTGAACAGGTTCCAGGCGAGCATCCCCGCCAGGGTGAACAGGAACGTCGGGATCTTGCCGGTCGACAGGCCCGCGATGACGCCGAACACGATCGTGAAGATCCCGGCCCCCACGAGTGGCTGCAGAATGACCCAGGCGAAACCGAAGATCGTCTGCCGGTAGCGCACGATGATGTCGCGCTGCGCCAGCCGCACCGCGACCTCGCGGGCGCGCCACATGTCCCGCCAGGGCGGCATGTTCAGGCGCCCGGGGGGTGTGATGACGATGTGCTCGCGAACGTCGTCCATGTCAGGCCCCCTCATAGTCGAAGTCCACGAAGACCAGACCCTTCTCGGTGCCGGACGACTCCGTGAACTCGGGATACGGCAGATCCGGCAGCACCTCGAAGCGCCAGGCGCCCTCCCAGGCGTCCAGCACGCCCGCCTGGCAGGCGTAGAAGTCCACGGTGTACTCGCCGGGCTTGAGCCAGAGCCCGCGGATGACCAGCCGCCCCCGCTGCGGCTCGTCCGGATCGAACCACTTGCCGACCAGGCGCGAGTCGCACTGCGCGATCACGGATCCCTGATCGTTGTTGATGTGGGCCGAGACGAAGTACGTGCCGATCAGGTCGTCGGCGCGTGGCGCCTCGAAGTCGATCACCAAGTCGTCGCCCGACTTCACGAACTCGTCGCCCATCGACACCGCTCCGATGCGCAGCCGGCCGTTGCCGGGCCGGTTCGCCGGGTCGCTCTGGGCGAGCGCGAACTTCTCGAAGCTGTTGCGGTACGCGTCGAGGGTGCCGTCGACCGTGCCGGAGTACACCAGCGACCCGCGATCGAGCAGCATCGCCGAGGTGCACAGCGCCTGCACGGTCTGCAGCTGGTGGCTGACGTACAGCACGGTGCGTCCGCCGCTGGCGGCCTCCCGCATCTTCGCGATCGAGCGGCGCTGGAACTCGGCGTCGCCGACGGCGAGCACCTCGTCGATCGCGAGGATCTCCGTGTCCAGGTGCGCGGCGACCGAGAACGCCAGGCGCACGTACATGCCCGACGAGTACCGCTTGACCGGGGTGCCGAGAAACTTCTCGATCCCGGAGAACGCGACGATCTCGTCGTAGCGGCGCTGGATCTCCTTGCGGGTCATGCCGAGGATGGCGCCGTTGAGATAGATGTTCTCGCGGCCCGTGAGCTCGGGATGAAAGCCGGTGCCGACCTCGAGCAGGGATCCGATCCGACCGTCCAGCTCGATGCGCCCGCGGCTGGGCGCCGTCACCCGGGTGAGGAGCTTCAGCAGGGTGGACTTGCCGGCGCCGTTGCGTCCGACGATGCCCACGGCTTCGCCGTGCGGGATGTCGAAGTCGACGTCGTTGAGGGCGTCGAAGAGCGTGTACTTCGCCTTGCCGGTGTTGCGCAGCCATTGCACGGCGGCGCCGGCTGCCGTCGACGGGCGTTCGCCCATGGCACCCAGCCGATACGTCTTTCCCAGTCCCCGCACGGAGATCGCGGAATCACCCCACATGTCCACGGGTACGAACATATCGGTTGTGCGCGACCGCCGTCGCGGAATTTCAGCGGACGACGGATCGCCACAGCTCGGCGTGCGCCCGCGCGCTGCGCTCCCAGGTGAATTCGGCCGCGCGGATCCGGCCAGTCTGCACGCGCGCCGCGACACCCGCGTCGTGCTCGAGGGCCCACAGGATCCCCTGGGCGATCTCGTCCGGCGTCGGCTCCACGAGGATGCCGCCCTCGCCGACGACCTCGGGCAGTGCGCTGGTGCGCGCCGCGACGACCGGGGTGCCCGCGGCCATCGCCTCGAGGGCGGGAAGGCCGAACCCCTCGTGCAGCGAGGGCACCACCACCACGGATGCCGCGGCGACCAGCCCGGGAACGTCCTCGGACGGCACCCGGCCGATCAGTGCGGTGCGGGGGAGCGGTGCGAACAGCGCGGTGCGACGCGGGTGGGCGGGGCCGGACAGCACGAGCGTCACGTCGGGGCGGGCCGAGGCGACCCGCTGCCACGCCTGCGCGAGCGCGTCGAGGTTCTTGCGCTTCGAGGCGCCGCCCGCGTGCAGCACGTACGGTCCGGTGACGCCCAGCTCCTGCAGGCGCGCCGCGGAGAGAGCGGGGGCGTCCAGGAAGCGGGAGTCGACGCCGTTCGGGATGGCGTGCACGCGCTGCAGCCCGAGGAACTCCGCCGCATCGTCCGCCGAGAACTGCGACGGCGCGACCACCGCCGCGGCCCGGCGCAGTTCGGCGGCGGCGAACGGCTCGGGCGCGGACTCGTCGTCGAACCGCCAGGCGACCGTGTCGTGGATCGTGATGATCTCCGGCACCCGGGCAGGCGGGAGTCCGAGCCCCATCCGGTGCACGACGTCGGCCCCGGGGTACATCGCGGCCCCCACGACCCGGCGCACCGCGGTCGGCGCCCGGCCGGTGATCCAGGTCGGCAGGCGCACCGTTCCGGGCAGCGGGGAGCGCAGCGATCGCGCGATCGTGCGCCGCACCCGCGCCGCGTCGCCGAGCGCCGCGGGGGCGCGGGCGATGAGCTCCTCCTCGTAGACCTGCTGTCCCATCGGCGCCGCCGTGGCCGAGGTCGCGAATGTGATATTGATGGTGACGCGACCTCCGGTTGCGTGGCGGGGCGGATCGGCCCACGATGAGAGCGTATCGAGAGCTGGGGGCGTCGTGGCAGAAGTCGTGCTGATCGCGAGCTCGTTCCTGCCGCGGGTCGGCGGGGTCGAGGAGCACGTCCGGCACGTGGCCGCGCGACTGCGCGCTCAGGGCGTCGACGTCGCGGTCTGGACGGTCGATCAGGGCGACGAGGTCCCGACGGCCGTCGACGGCGTGCCGGTGCGCGTGCTGCCCTGCCCGATGCCCGCGCGCACGCCGCGTGCGCTGCTCTCCTTCGCCTGGCGCGGCCCCGTCGCCGCCGTCCGCTGGGCCGCCGCACTGGCACGGGATCGTCCGCGGATCCTGCACGTGCAGTGCTTCGGACCGAACGGGGCCTGGGCCCTCCCGGCCTCCCTCGGGCGGCGCCTGATCGTGACCAGCCACGGCGAGACGTCCGCCGACGCCGACGACGTGTTCGCGCGGTCGGCGCTGCTGCGGGCGGCGCTGCGCCGGGCCCTGCGCCGCGCCGACGCCGTCACCGTCGTCTCCGCCCCCGTCGCCCGCGATCTGGTGGACCGGTTCGGGCTGCGCGAGGGGGCCGCGGCGATCATCTCGAACGGCGTGGACCTGGGCGAGGCATCCGGCCCCCGGATTCCCGGTCTCCCGGCGCGCTACGTGCTGGGGATCGGACGCCTGGTCGAGACCAAGGGGTTCGATCTCCTGCTGGAGGCGTTCGCGCAGGCGGGGCTCCCCGCCGACGTGGGCATCGTCCTCGCGGGGGACGGCCCGGCCGGTGCGGACCTGCGGGCGCAGGCCGGGCGTCTCGGCCTCGCGGATCGGGTCGTGTTCACCGGACGGCTGGATCGTGCCGGCATCGTCTCGGTCGCCGCCGATGCCGCGGTCCTCGCGGTTCCGAGCAGGATGGAGTCCTTCGGCATCGTCGTGCTGGAGGGGTGGCGCGCCGGGATCCCGGTGATCGCGACCGACCACGGCGGCCCCGCGGAGCTGATCCGGGACGGCGTGGACGGCATCCTCGTCGATCCCGCCGATACGCCGGGCTTCGCGGCCCGGCTCGCGCAGATCCTGGCCGATCCGGCCCGTGCACGCGCCCTGGGCGCCGCGGGACGGGACCGGGCACCCGACTACACCTGGGAGGGGGTCGCCGCCGGCTACGCACGCCTGTACGCGTCGCTGCAGCGCACCGCCGGATCGGCGCGGAGCGCTCATGGCTGAGTCGTCCGTGCTGGTCAGCGTCGTGATCGCGACGAACCGGGCCGGGGAGTTCCTCCGCGAGGCCCTCGCCTCGGTGCGCGAGCAGACCCACCCCGCCGTCGAGGTGATCGTCGTCGACGACGGATCCCCCCGGCCGGAAGCGGTGGCGGCGGCGGCCGAGGAGGTCCCCGGGGCTCGCATCGTCCGCCTCGACCACTCCGGTGCGAGCGTCGCCCGCAACGTCGGCGCCGCCCTCGCCTCCGGACGCCACCTCGCCTTCCTGGACGACGACGACCGCTGGGATCCCGACCGCATCGCCGCCGCGGTGGCGCGGCTCGAGGCCCGACCCGACGCCGTGCTCGTCTACTGCGGCATGCGCACGATCGATGCCCGCGGCCGGGTGCTCGGCGAGGCCGACCAGGTGGCCGTCGCCGGCCGCCTCGACGTCGCTCGACGTCGCACCGGGATCCTGCTGCCGAACGTCCTGATCCGCGCCGATGCGTTCGCGGCGGTCGGCGGATTCCACTCCCGGATCCGTCTCGCCGAAGACCTCGACCTGGTGCTGCGGCTCGCCGAGCACGGGGCGTTCGTCTTCGAACCGCGTGCGCTCGTGGACTACCGCACGCACGATGCCAACACCACGCGACGGCATCGGGCGCTCGTGCGCGGCATCGACCGCGTGCTGCGGCTGCACCGCGCGGCCGCGCAGGAGGACCACGACGCCGCGCTCGTCGCGGCCCTCCAGGAGAGCCTGCGCAAGAACGACCGGTTCGCCTGGTGGGCGGCCGGCCGAGCCGCCCGGTCGGCGCTCGCCGCAGGGCACCCCGGTACGGCGACCGCGGAGCTGCTCTGGGCCGCCCGCACGGCGCCGCGGGGGTTCGTCGACGGGCTGGCGCGTCGGCTGCGGCGCCGGGAGCGTCCCGCGGGTGCGGGGTCGGCGGGGCAGGATCCGGCGGGTCGGGATCCGGCGGTTCGGGATCCGGCGGGGCAGGATCCGGCGGGTCGGGATCCGAGCGAGGGAGGCGGGCGATGAAGGTGCTGCGGATCGCGCACCACGGCGTGGTGACGCCGTGGCGCGAGCGGGAGCGGCAGCTCCGCCGTCTGGGCGAGGACGTGTCGCTGGTCTCCGCCCGGCGGTGGAACGAGGGCGGCCGCCCGGTGGCCTTCGCGGCGGAGGGCGACGACTTCGTGACCGTGGCGAACACCGTCGGCACGCATCCCAACGCCTTCCTCTACGACCCGCGGCCGCTCTGGCGGGCGCTCGGATCCCGGCCGGATCTCATCGACCTGCATGAGGAGCCGTTCTCCCTGGCGACGGCCGAGGTGCTGCTGCTCCGGGCCGTGCGGCGGGTGCGCGCCCCCTACGTGCTGTACTCGGCGCAGAACCTCGACAAGCGGTATCCGGTGCCGTTCCGCTGGTTCGAGCGCTGGGCGCTGCGCGGGGCGGCGGGGGCGTACGTCTGCAACCGCGAGGCCGGCGAGATCCTGGAGCGGAAGGGACTGCGCGGTCCCGCGGTGCTGATCCCGCTCGGGGTCGACATGGCCGACTTCTCCCCGCGTCCGCGGGACACCCCCTCGGATGTCCCGGTGATCGGCTACGTCGGGCGGCTCGAGCCGAACAAGGGCGTGTCGGTGCTGCTGCGAAGCGCCGCCCTGCGCGACGGATGGCGGGTCGAGATCACCGGGGACGGCCCGCAGCGGCAGGAGTTGCAGCGCCTGGCCGCGGACCTCGGGATCGAGGATCGGGTCTCGTTCCGCGGGTTCGCGCAGGGTGCGGCGCTGGCGGAGGCGTACCGCCGTCTCGACGTCGTCGTGGTCCCCTCGCTGCCCTGGCCGGGGTGGCGCGAGCAGTTCTGCCGGGTGGCGGTGGAGGCGATGGCCTCCGGCGTCCCCGTCGTCGCCAGCAGCACCGGCGCGATCCCCGACGTGGTGGATCGAGCCGGGGTGCTCGTACCGCCGGACGACCCCGACGCCCTCGCCGCCGGGGTGGACGAGGCGCTCGATCCGGACCGGTGGCGGGCGCTGCGCGCCGAGGGCCTGGAGCGCGCCGCGGAGTTCACCTGGGAGCGCGTGGCGGAGCAGCAGCAGCGGTTCTACGCGGACACGACCGCCCGGGACGGCGGCCGCGGCGGTCACCCGCCGCAGGTGGTCGCGGTCGCGTACGGCGACCCGGACATGCTCGCCGGCGCCGTGGACGCGCTGGGCGGGGGGTTCTCCGTCACCATCGTCGACAACTCCTCCTCGGCCCGCACCCGGGAGCTGGCGCAGCGGCACGGCGCGGTCTACCTCGACCCCGGCCGGAACCTCGGCTTCGGCGGAGGCGTGAACGCGGCGCTGCGGTCGCTCGCGGAACGCGGCCTCGCCGGCGACGACGTGCTGCTGCTGAATCCGGACGCGCGGATCCCCGGCCGCGAGGTCGAGCGGATGTGCGCCGTGCTGCGCGCCGACATCGGCATCGCGGCGGTCGGGGCGACGCAGACCGACCCGGACGGACACCCGGCACGGGTGTGGTGGCCGTTCCCGACGCCGTGGCGGGCCTGGATGGATGCGGTCGGTCTCGGCCGGTGGGATCGGGCGCACGGCTTCGCGATCGGATCCGTGCTGCTGCTGCGCGCCGAGGCGATCGCCCGGGTGGGGATGTTCGACGAGCGCTTCTTCCTGTACGCGGAGGAGGTGGACTGGCAAAAGCGCGCCGTCGCGGGAGGATGGCGGATCGAGGTCGCGGCGGTCGAGGCGACCCATGTCGGCGGCGGCACCAGCGGGAACGAACTGCTGCGCGAGGCGCTCTTCTTCGCGAGCACCGAGACCTACCAGCGCAAGCACGCGGGCGCACCGGGCTGGTTCTCGTTCCGCGTCGCGATGATCGTCGGCGCCGCGATCCGGATCCCGCTGCTGCGCGGCGAACGCCGAGCCGGTGCGCGCCGGCGGCTGCGCATCTTCTGGGAGGGACCCGTCCGGTACCGGCGCCGTTTCAGCTGAGGTTCGCGCGCTTCTCCGCGTGCACCTCGCGGTACACGTCGAGCGTCGCTCGCGCGGCGGCGTCCCAGGTGTACGCCGACGCGTCCCTGCGGGCCCGCGCACCCAGGCGCGCGCGCAGCTCCGCGTTCTGCACGACCGGGGTGAGCGCGTGGGCGAGGCCCGCCCCGTCGCGGGCGGCGAAGAACCCGTTCTCTCCGGGGACCACCAGATCCTCCGTCCCGTTCACCCGGGTCGTCACCAGCGCAAGCCCCGCGGCGGCGGCCTCCAGGGTGACCAGGGCGAACGCCTCGTACAGCGTCGGGAACACGAACACGTCACCGGCCTGGAAGTAGTCCTCGACGGCCGCGGAGTGCCCGGCGAACACGACGCGGTCCGCGACGCCGAGCCGTCGCGCCTGCGCGAGGAACGGGTCCTGGTCGTCGCCGCCGACGACGAGCACTCGGACGTGGCTCGGCAGCAGCGCCAGCGCGTCGATGAGCGGCGCGAGTCCCTTGCGGCGGAACTCCTTGCCGACGAAGAGGAGCACGACGTCCTCGTCGCGCAGGCCGTGCCGTGCGCGCACACGGGCGCGGCGGTCGGCGGCGTCCGCCGGCTGGAACTTCGCGGCGTCCACCGCGTTGGGGATCACGGTGATGCGCTCGGGGGTACACCGTAGTGCGTCGCCAGTTCGCGCCCGACGCCGTGCGAGACCGCGATGACGTGCCGATACGCGCCGGGGCGGTAGTTGCGGCGCTCGACGTGCAGCACCGCTTGGTGATGGGGGTTGAGCAGAGCGCGGGCGGCTTCGCCGTTGCGGAACTTCATGCCCCACCAGGCGCGATGACAACTGTGCGCGGTGATGACGTCCTGGCTGCGCAGTGCGCAGGCACCCTGATTGTGGGTGAGGTCGAATCCGTCGGAGCGGATCTGATCGCTCGCCGCCGCCGAATAGGTCATCGGGATGAGGAACCCGGGCCGCGAACGCGCCTCGATCGGTTTCCAGTGCAGCGGCGGTGCCGGAGCAGGGGAGACGTCGGTCGCGACGAGTGTCAAGTCGACCTCGTCGGCGAGACGCGTGGCCAGTTCGTACGAGGCGCGCTCGATTCCGCCTTCGTGGTTGAACCGGTAGGACGACATCGCGACGCGCACGTCGCCATGCTAGAACATCGGAGGCCCCTCCTCGGCGGCGGCTCCGCGCCGTAGGACTCCGGCGGCGAGCCCTCGGCACCGGTCGCCGTCGCCGAGCGCCGGGACGCGCGGATCCCTAGAATGGTGCGACGACGCGGAGCGGGATCCGGGGGCTCCGCGCGGTGATGGGGAGGCGGATGCATGCGCGTCGTCCAGGTCGTGTGCTCGGACGGGTACGGCGGGGTCGAACGCTATCTGCTGAACCTCGGACGCGGTCTCGCCGTGCAGGGGATCGACGTGGTGATCGTCGGCGGAGCCGGATCCGAGATGAGAGGCGCCGCGGATGGCTTCGGAACCTGGCTGCCCGGGGATTCGCCGTGGCAGGCGTGGGCGTCGCTGCGCTCGCTCGGGCACGCGGACATCGTCAACACGCACATGTCGCAGGCCGACGTGGTCGGATGCGTGCACCGGCTGACCGGGCATCGCACGCGTCTGGTGAGCACGCGGCACTTCGCGGCCACCCGGGGCAGCAGTGCGCTCGCACGCGGGGTGCTCCGGCCGCTGGCGCGCGCCTTCTCCGCGCAGATCGCCATCTCCCGGTTCGTGGGGGCGGCGGTGGAGGACGACAGCGTCGTCGTGCACAGCGGCGTCGAGTCCCGGGATCCAGTCGACGACGCCCGCCGGGAACGCATCGTGCTGGTCGCGCAGCGGCTCGAACCCGAGAAGGACACGGCGACCGCCCTGCACGCCTGGGGTGCGTCGACGGCCAGACGGCGGGGCTGGCGGCTGCAGATCGCGGGTGCGGGATCCCAGCGTGCGCTGCTGGAGGCGCAGACGCGGGCGCTCGGCCTGGACGGCGAGGTGGAGTTCCTCGGGTTCCGTGAGGACGTCGATGAGCTCGTGGCACGCGCCGGGCTGGTCCTCGCCCCGACTCCCCGGGAGGGGCTCGGGATCCTCGTCCTGGAAGCGATGGCGGCAGGGACCCCCGTCGTTGCGGCGGCGAGCGGCGGACATCTCGAGACCATCGGCGCCGCGGCGCCCGACCTGATCTTCCCGCCGCAGGACGCGGCTGCCGCAGCGCGGATCATCGACAGCCTCGTCGACGATCCGCTGCGGCGGCTCGAGGCCGGCGCGGCGGTGCGCCGGGCACAGCGCGAGGGCTTCACGATCGAGCGTCAGGTGGCGGGTACCTTGGCCGTGTACCGAGAGGTGCTGGGCGCATGACGGGGCACGAGCTCGTCGTCCTCTCCCTCGAGCCGTGGGACGACGTGTGGCGCCGAAACCAATACCTGGTCGACGGGATGCTCCGCCGGGATCCGCAGACCAGGGTGCTCTTCGTCGAGCCCCCTCGCGACCGGCTGCACGACCTCCTGCACGGCCGCCGCCTCGGGCGGGGGGCGGGACTGCGCGCCGCGGGCGGGTACGACGGAAGGCTCCAGCTCCTGCAGCCGACCAAGCTGCTGCCGCGCCTCGCCGGTGCGATGGCGGACGCCCTGCTGCGCCGCGAGGTTACCGCGGCGATGCGACGGATCGGCCTGCGGCACCCGATCCTCTGGGTCAACGACTCGCACGGCGCCGGCCTCGTGCGGCGCACGGGGCTGCCGTCCCTCTACGACATCACGGACGACTGGCTGGCCGCTGAGCGGCCCGGCCGCGAACTGCGCCGGCTGCGGCACGACGAGGACGTGCTGCTGTCGCGATGCGGTGCAGTCGTGGTGTGCTCCCCGGCGCTGGCGGCATCACGCGGCGCGCGTCGGCCGGTGCACCTCATCCCCAACGCCGTCGACGTGGCGCGCTACCGCACCCCCGCCGAACGCCCCGTGGATCTGCCGGAGCGGTCGGCCGTGTATGTCGGAACACTGCACGAGGACCGGCTGGACGTGGAACTGACCGCCCGCACCGCCCGCGCGCTGGCCTCGGCCGGCGGATCCGTCGTGCTGGTGGGACCGGACGCGCTGGCCGCGTCGAGCCGCGAGGCACTCAGGGAAGCAGGTGTGCGGATCACCGGCGCACGGGAGTCGGGGCGGGTGCCGGGATATCTGCAGCACGCCGACGCGCTGATCGTCCCGCACATCGTGGATCCGTTCACGGAGAGCCTGGATCCGCTGAAGCTGTACGAATACCAGGCCGTGGGGCGTGCGATCGTGAGCACCGCCGTGGCGGGCTTCCGGGATGCGCGCGGCGTCTCGATCTCCACGTCCGCGGAGTTCCCGGACGCCGTGGCGGACGCGGTTCGGGCGTCACAGCCGGCGCGGCCCGTCGAGGGAGTGCCGGACTGGAGCGACCGCGTGGCGGCGATGGCGGGCGTCCTCGATGCGCTGAGCGCGGGCGGGGCGCATTGACGCTGCGACGCCGCTCTCCGAAACCGGTGGGGTGCGCGGCGGAGCTCCGCTCCGAGAAAGGCATCTGCCCGGGTGCCGTCGTCGGCACCCGGGGGCCCAGGGATCCGCGGCCGCGGCGCCGCACCGTGATTGGGGAGGAGTGCGGTCGAGGGGATTTCGACCGCGGTCGCGGATCCGGTCTGGAGTCTGGTTTCGTCCGGGTCAGTAGGCCCCTTCCGGCGCGATCATGACCCGGGCGGTCCGCCAGATGATGAGCAGGTCGTTGGTCACAGACCAGTTCTCCACGTAGCGCAAGTCGAGCCGCACGCTGTCCTCCCAGGACAGGTCGCTGCGACCGCTGATCTGCCACAGTCCGGTGATGCCGGGCTTGATGTACAGGCGGCGACGGACGGTGCCGTCGTAGGTGACCACCTCGGAGGGCAGCGGCGGACGCGGTCCGACCGCGCTCATGTCGCCGATCAGCACGTTCCAGAACTGCGGGAGCTCGTCCAGCGAGTACTTGCTCAGGAATGCACCCACCCGGGTGACCCGGGGGTCGGCCTTGAGCTTGAACAGCGGTCCAGAGCCTTCGTTCTGCGACTGCAGTTCCGCCTTGCGCGCTTCCGCGTCGACGCCCATCGAGCGGAACTTCACCATCCGGAACATCTGCCCGTCGCGGCCGACCCGCTCCTGGCGGAAGAAGATCGGGCCCGCACTGTCGATCTTGATCGCCAACGCGATGAACGGGAAGACCAGGGCGACCCCGATCAGCGCGGTGAACGCGATCGCGACGTCCATGGTGCGCTTGAGGGCGTACCGGCCGCCCTCGAACGTCGGGATCTCCACCTGGATCAGCGGCAGCCCTTCGATGGCCTTGAGCGACATGCGCGGCCCCGCGACGTCCGCGAGCGGGCTGGACAGCACCAGCTCGGCGGCGGTGCCCTCGAGCTGCCAGGCGAGCCGCTTGACGTAGTCGGGGTCGCTGCGCAGCGTGCTCGCCACGATGACGGCATCGGCGCCGAGCCGCTGAGCCACCTGCGCCACCGTGTCGACCGTGCCGTAGGCGCGGATCAGCCTGCCGCCGTCCATGATGCCGTGGGCCTGATCGCCGACCAGGGTCACCCCGACGACCTGATACCCCGCCAGCCCGCTTCCGCGCACGGCGTTCACGACGTACTCGACCTCGTCCAGGCCGCCCACCACGAGGGCCCGCGACACATACTCGCCGGTCTGACGCTGTCGCACGAGCCAGCGCCGGGCCAGCCAGCGTCCGATCAGCAGCGCCGGGATCCCGACCGGCACATCGATCAGCAGCTGCGTGCGGATGCCCTGCGACTGCAGCAGGATGAAGCCGATCGCGAGCACCCCGAACGCCAGCGCGGTCGCCTGGATCACCCGGCGGTACTCCGTGGTGCCGTGGCCGATCACCTTGATGTCGCGCGTCTGGCACAGGGCGAGCAAGACCAGCCAGATCGCGCAGGTGAGCACGAACACGCGGAAGTACTGCCACGGCGAGTCCTGCAGGTAGATCACGTCGACCTGCGCTATCGACGCGATCTGGATCCAGGCCGCCGCCCCCGCGGCGAACAGCACCACCGCGAGATCGGCCAGCACCAGCAGCCGCCGGTAATGGCGCTGCCACTGATTGCGCCGCTCGATTGCCGGGGCAACGTGCGGCGTGATCCCGATCCGCGGCAGCAGCCCCTCGATGCGCGGCATCCCGAATGCCGCCACCGATTCCGATTCGACTGCGCGCGATGACCCGGCCGGGTTGACGGCCGTCATCGTCCTATCGCGGCAACCCGCACGCAGTCAGCGTCCCCATACGCCATGTTTGCTCCCCAGCACACACGGGCACAACGAACATGATCCGTCGTGCTTCCCCAGCGGCAACCGGCCTTCCCACAGGCTGGTCTGGGCATCCCACATGCCCTACCGAAATTCCACCATACCCATCCGGAGCCGCGAGCGGAAGCGCCTCGCAGGAAGTTTTGAGTGGATCCGTCTCGCGGCGCCGATTGGAAGGGCCCCGGGGATCGTGAGACAATTCATAGACTCGGAACCTCATGGACCGGGGCTCTTCGGCAGAAACGGGAAGCCATGACATCCTCTGCTCTCGATGAGAGCGTCGCCTTCAGCGGCGTGATCCCGGGGCCGAAGCGCGGCCGTCGGCAGCTCATCGCGATCGCCGACGGTACAGCGTGGATGATCGCCGTGATCCTGGCGGTGGCGCTCCGCGTCGAGTACCACATGCCGCCGTTCGGCTGGCTCTCCACGTTCCTTCTGGGCCTCGGCGCCGCGGTCCTGCAGGTGACGATCGGCCACATGTGGGCCATGTACCGCGGGCGCTTCCCGTTCGGCTCGTTCGACGAGGTGCGGGCGCTCGCCGCAGTCGTCTCCGGGATCACTCTCCTGCTGTCTCTCGTCATCATTCCCCTCGGTCCGCTCCTGAAGGTGCCGCGGGGCACGGTGCTCCTGTCCGCGCCGATCGCCCTGATCCTCATGTTCGCGCTGCGCTACGTCGGGCGGCTCGCCCTCGACAAGGCGCGCAAGCCGGGCAGCGGCACGGAACCAGCGATCATCATCGGGGCCGGTTACATGGGAGACCGCTTCCTCTATACCGTCCTCACCGACCCCGCATCGCCGATCCGCCCCGTCGCCCTGCTCGACGACGATCCGGCGAAATCGCGGCTGCATCTGAGGGGTGTTCCGGTGCTGGGGCGCACCACCGACATCGCGAGGGTCGCCGATAGGACGGGAGCGAAACTCATCGTCATCGCCATCGGCGGCGCCGACAGCGTCGTGCTGCGCGAACTCACCGACCGCGGTGAGCGGGCCGGGCTACGGGTTGTGGTGACCCGGTCGCTCATGGACTCGATGCTCGGCGAGTCGGACCGGGTGGACGTCCGCGACATCCAGATCGAGGATCTCATCGGCCGCCACCCGGTGGACACGAACGTCGAGCTCATCGCCGGCTACATCACCGGCAAGCGCGTGCTGGTCACCGGCGCCGGCGGATCGATCGGCTCCGAGCTGTGCAGGCAGCTGGCGAAATTCGGTCCGCGCGAGCTCATCATGCTGGACCGCGACGAGACCGGTCTGCAGCTGGCGCAGCTCGGCACGGTCGGGCACGGGCTGCTCGATACCCGCGATGTGGTCCTCGCGGACATCCGCGATGCCGATCTGCTGAACGCGGTCTTCGAGGACCGCCGGCCTGAGGTGGTGTTCCACGCAGCGGCCCTGAAGCACCTGCCGATGCTGGAGCAGTACCCGGACGAGGCGTGGAAGACGAACGTGATCGGGTCGCTGAACGTGCTGAACGCGGCGCTCCGGGTCGGCGTGACGACCTTCGTGAACGTCTCGACGGACAAGGCCGCGAACCCCACGAGCGTCCTCGGGCACTCCAAGCGCGTCGCCGAGAAGCTGACAGCCTGGGCCGGCGACCGGTCGGGCATGCGGTATCTGTCGGTCCGGTTCGGGAACGTCATCGGCAGCCGTGGTTCCATGCTGCCGACCTTCCAGGCGCTCATCGCCGCCGGCGGGCCGATCACCGTCACGCACCCCGAGGCCACCCGGTACTTCATGACCATCCCGGAGGCCTGCCAGCTCGTGATCCAGGCCGGCGGGATCGGTCGAGCCGGCGAGGTGCTCATCCTCGACATGGGCGAGCCCGTCTCGATCCTCGAGGTCGCGAAGCGCATGATCGCCATGTCGGGTGGGAACATCGAGATCGTATTCACCGGGCTGCGCCCTGGAGAGAAGCTGCACGAGGATCTCGTGGGGTCGCGGGAGGACCTGGAGCGGCCGTTCCATCCGCAGATCTCGCACACCCGCGCGAACGCGATCGAGCCGGAACGTCTCGACCATGCGGGCTGGATAGAGCGGATGGTGGCGATCCCACGCGACAACGACACCGCAAAGATTCAACGGATCGGCCTTGACGCCGATGCCCGCACGACGCGATGAACTGGCTCGTCCTGACCGGGCTCGTTCTCGGCCTCCTCGTCGCCGCGGTCGTCCCCGCATTCCTTCGGCCGATCCTGACCCACCTCGGCGTCGTGGACGTTCCCAATGAGCGCTCGTCTCACGCGCGTCCGACGCTTCGCGGCGGGGGAGTCGGTCCGCTCGTCGGCATTCTCGTGGGGGGAGGAGTGGTCGCCGCAGGGCTCATCGACAGCAGGGAGACGGTGCCGTTCGTCGCGGTGGTACTGAGTGCCGCCGTCATGGGTGTCGTCGGGGCCGTCGAGGATCTGCGCGGTCTCGACGTGACGGTGCGCGCAGGGTCACAGCTTCTCGTCGGAGCCTTCGCCACGATTGGGCTCGGCGCCTTCGTCGGCGCACCCGGGTGGGTCATCATCGGTGGCGTCGTGTTCTTCGCCGCGTATGTCAACTTCGCCAACTTCATGGATGGCATCAACGGTATCTCCGGCCTCTGCGGCGGGGTCGCCGGTGGAGCCTTCGCTGTGATCGGCGTGATCCAGGATCACTCCTGGCTGGTTGCCGCGGGGCTGCTGATGGCCGTCGTCTTCGCCGCATTCCTCCCTTGGAACCTGCTTCCGCCGGGAATGTTTCTCGGCGATGTGGGCAGCTACCTGCTCGGCGGTTTCGTGGCGGTCACGGCGATCGCCGCGGCGTTCGCCGGTGTGCCGCTGCTCACCGTGCTCGCACCTCTCTCGATCTGCCTCGTCGACACTGTGTCGGCGCTCGTCCGGCGCGCGAGCCGCGGCGAAGCGGTGCTGAGCGCCCACCGAACCCACGCGTACCAGCGTCTGACCGACACGGGCCTCTCGCATGTGCAAGTCTCGATCCTCGTCGCGGGGCTCTCTGCTCTCAACGCCGGCCTCGGCATTGCCGCGATGCGCGGCGGACCCTGGTTCTGGGGTGCACTTGGCCTCGTCGGCTTCGTCTGCGCGCTTTATCTCCTCTTGCCGCGATTCCGCGGGAATCGCCTCCCCGCACGTCCTGTGCGCCGGATCGGCCCGATCGAGCAGCCTCGCGGAATTGCGCCGCGTGAGGGCTTCCGCCCGCTGCGCTTCGCGGTCGTCGGGGCGACCGGGTTCGTCGGGTCGGCATTGATCGCGCATCTGCGCGCCCAAGATCTCGACGTCGTCGCAGTCCGAGCACCGCGCGTTCGGTTGTCTCCGCAAAGCCACGACCCGTATGAGATCGCTTCGGGATCCGCTGATCCGATCTTCGACGCGGATCTGGCCGCAATGATCGGTCGGGTCGACGTCGTGATCAACGCCGCAGGACTGGCGACACCGGACGCGATCCCCAGCGAAGACCTCTACGGGGCCAACGCGCTCCTCCCGGTGCTGATCGCCCGAGCCGCGGAAGTCGCGGGCGTTCGTCGGGTGATCCATCTCAGCTCCGCGGCGGTCCAAGGCCGCCGCGCGATCCTCGATGAATCGCTCGAGGCATCGCCGTTCTCGCCGTATTCGCGTTCCAAGGCCTTGGGGGAGCGGGCCTTCCTTGTCTCGTGCCGAGGGGATTCCGCCCCGGATCTGATCGTGATCCGGGCGACATCCGTGCAGGGTCCGGGCCGGGGCACGACCGAGTCGCTGCGGAGGATCGCGCGCTCCCCGCTGGCGAGCGTGGCGGGTGCGGGGCGCCAGTCGACCGTGGTGAGCAGCATCGACGGTCTCATCGACTTCGTCACCGGCGTCGCGCAGAGCGAGCGGTCCCTCGGGTCCGTCATGCTACAGCCGTGGGAGGGGCTCTCCGCCGCCGACGTGCTCCGCATCGCTGGCGGTCGGGCGCCGCACCACCTCCCTGTCGTCTTCTGCCGGATGCTCGTGATGATCGTGCGCGCCGTCGGTGTCGTCGTCCCCGAGATCGCCGGCGCGGGGCGCCGCCTGGAGCTGATGTGGATGGGGCAGCGGCAGACGTCGTCCTTCTCCCATGAGTTCCCCGCCGTCGAACGGGAACGGCTGGAGCACATCCTCGCGGGCTGCGTGTACAGCGAAGCGGGATCCGGGGCGGCGGAAGCGTGAGACTCGGCATTCTCAGTCAATGGTTCGACCCCGAACCGGGGCCGGCGTCCCTGCCCGGGGTCTACGCCCGGGAGCTGATCGAACGCGGACACGAGGTCCGCGTGCTCACCGGGTTCCCCAACTATCCCGACGGGGTGCTCTATGACGGCTACCGCATGCGCCCGCGTACGCGTGAGCACGTTCCCGGCATGGGCATCACGCGCGTTGCGCTCTATCCGAATCACGGATCGTCGGCGCTGGGGCGCGTCGCGAACTACGTCTCCTTCGCCGCGTCTGCAACGGCGCTGTCCGGGGCAGCACTGAAGGACGTCGATGCGGTGTGGGTGTACAACTCGCCTCCGACTGTGGGTCTTCCACTGCTCTGGCACACCCGGTGGGGGCGCAAGCCGTTCTTCCTCCATGTTCAGGATCTCTGGCCGGACTCACTGATCGACAGCGGAATGCTGCCCCGAGGGAAGGCGGGCGCGATCGCGGAAGCGGTGATGGCGAAGGTGGTCCGGGTCACCGAAAGGCACGCCGCGGTCATCGGGGTCAGCTCGCGGAGCGTGTGCGACATCATTCTCGAACGGCACCCTGAGGTTGATCCTCGCAAGATCGTGTACGCGCCCAACCCGACGAATGAGGAACTCTTCCGACCGGTCGATGTCGTGCGCGCCGAGAAGACGATCCCGACGCACGCGGACGCGGTAGAGGTCATGTATGCAGGCGCCGTCGGTGACGTTCAAGGCATGGACACGCTTCTCGACGCGGCAGCGCTTCTTCGCGACCGCACGGACATCCGAGTGACGATCGTGGGCGACGGGATCAGCCGACGGCGTCTGGAACGGCGCGCTCAGGAGGAGCGTCTGACGAACGTCAGGTTCCTCGGCCGCGTGCGGCAGGACACCATCCCGGAACTCCTCGCGCGCGCGCAGATACAGCTTGTGAGTCTCTCAGACGCGCCGTTCCTGGCGTACACGACTCCCAGCAA
Source organism: Microbacterium xylanilyticum (assembly GCF_054654695.1). Classification (NCBI taxonomy): domain Bacteria; kingdom Bacillati; phylum Actinomycetota; class Actinomycetes; order Micrococcales; family Microbacteriaceae; genus Microbacterium; species Microbacterium xylanilyticum. The sequence goes on along the minus strand of NZ_BAAIEN010000002.1, from coordinate 3,110,487 downwards.
GATCGCATCCCTGCTCGCCTCCGCGGTCCCGATCATCGGGCATCTCGCCGGAGACGGCGCCCGCTTGATCAACGATGCCGGGGCGGGTCTGGTCGTCGGCCCGGGCGATGCCGAGGGCCTCGCGGCTGCGATCGCGCAGATGGCCGATGCCGGCCCCTCCGCGTGGGCAGGCTACGGTGAACGAGGACGTCGCTACTACGACTCCCACCTGTCTGTCGGGTCTACGACGGTGAGGATCGTCGATTCCCTAACAAATGTGATGAAGAGCAATGGAGGCCGAGGGTGAACGACGCTTACACGGGCAAGCGGATACTGGTGACCGGGGGGACGGGGTCCTTCGGGCACACCGTGGCGCGCAAGCTGCTGGAGCGTGACGTCGCAGAGATCCGGATCCTCAGCCGGGACGAGGCGAAGCAGGACCTGATGCGCCACGAGCTGAGCGATCCGCGCCTCCGGTTCTACGTTGGCGATGTCCGCGACTACAGCAGCGTCGAGCGAGCGACGCGCGAAGTCGACTACGTCTTCCATGCCGCGGCGCTCAAGCAGGTCCCCTCGTGCGAGTTCTTCCCGATGGAAGCCGTACGCACGAACGTGATCGGCAGCGAGAACGTGGTCCAAGCGTGCGAGTCGAACGGCGTGACGTCGCTGGTCTGTCTCAGCACCGACAAGGCCGTCTACCCGGTGAACGCCATGGGCATGTCCAAGGCGATGATGGAGAAGGTCGCGCAGTCGCACGGGCTGAACAACCCGCATGCCGCGACCAAGGTGTCGCTGGTGCGGTACGGCAATGTGATGTACTCGCGCGGATCGGTGATCCCGCTCTTCATCCGCCAGCTCAAGGCGGGCAAGGATCTCACTGTCACGAACCCGGACATGACCCGGTTCATGATGTCGCTGGCGAACTCGGTGGAGCTTGTGGAGTTCGCGTTCCGGAACGCCAATCAGGGCGACCTGTTCATCCGCAAGGCCCAGTCGTGCACGATCCGCGATCTGGCCCAGGCGGTGATCAACCTCTTCCGCTCCCGCTCCGCGATCGAGGTGATCGGCACCCGTCATGCGGAGAAGGTCTCGGAGGCCCTCGCCACGCGCGAGGAGCTGGCCCGGGCGCAGGACATGGGCGACTACTTCCGCGTCGTCGCCGACAAACGCGACCTGAACTACAGCGCCTACTTCGAACAGGGCGACGTAACCCAGACCGAGTTCGCCGATTACGACTCGCACACCGTGGAGCGGATGAGCGTCGAAGAGGTCGAGGACCTGCTGCTCACACTGCCCGAGGTGCGTGCGGAGCTCGCGGCGGCCGGGATCGAGGCAGAGGACCGCGTCCGATGACGCGCGTCGCGCTGACCGGCGCGCGCGGATTCCTCGGCTGGCACACAGGGCTCGCGCTACGCGAACAGGGCGCCACCGGTGAGGGGATTGCCGTCGGCGCCGGCTTCAATCTCGCCGCGGCGACGAGCGCGCTCGACGGTGCGAGCCGCGCGATCCACATCGCGGGCGTCAACCGTGCGGATGACCAGGAGGTCCACGACGGCAACGTCCTGTTCGCAGGGCAGTTCGCGCAGGCGCTGCGCGAGGTAGAGGTCCCGCCGCCGGTGGTCGTGTTCGCGAACTCGACGCAGGCAACAAACGGCTCGGTCTATGGCGAGGCGAAGCGGCAGGCAGCGGAGATCGTTGCCGAGGCTGCATCGGCGGTCGGCGCGGAGTTCGTCGACATCGTGCTCCCGAATCTGTTCGGCGAGCACGGGCGCCCGTTCTACAACGCCGCGACGGCGACGTTCTGCCACCTCCTCGCGGAAGGCTCCCAACCCACGGTGGAGAACGACAAGGAACTGACGCTCCTGCACGCGCAGAACGCGGCCGACCTGCTGCTCGGCAACCCGCCCGCCTCTTCGGAGGTTCAAGAGACTGTGTCCGGGCTGCTGCAGCGCCTCGAGGTGATCGCCCAGACGTACTCTCGGGGCGAGATCCCCGATGTCGCCGACCCGTTCCAGCGGGACCTCTTCAACACGTACCGTTCCTACACGATCGAGAAGCTGACTCCGATCGGGCTCACCCGGCACGCCGATGCGCGGGGGTCGTTCTTCGAGGTCCTCCGCTCGCACGGCGGCGCCAGCCAGTCGTCCTTCTCGACCACGGTGCCGGGCATCAGTCGCGGCGACCACTTCCACCGGCGCAAGATCGAACGGTTCACGGTGCTCGCGGGATCGGCGACGATCTCGTTGCGTAAGCTCTCCACGGATCGCGTGCACGAATTCGTCGTGAACGGCGAGGAGCCCGCCGCCGTCGACATGCCGACGGGGTGGTCGCACAAGATCACGAACACCGGCGACGAGACGCTCTACACCTCGTTCTGGACCGACGATCTGTTCGATCCCGAACGTCCCGACACCATCGCAGAGGCAGTGTGACATGAAGAAGCTCAAAGTCGTGACCGTCGTGGGAACGAGACCGGAGATCATCCGGCTCTCGGCGACGATCAAGCTCCTCGATCGTCACACCGATCATGTCCTCGTGCACACCGGCCAGAACTACGATTACGAACTCAACGAGGTCTTCTTCGAAGATCTGAGTCTGCGTCGCCCCGATCACTTCCTCGAAGCAGACACGTCCTCATTGGGGGCCGCGCTCGGCTCGATCCTCGCGAAGACCGAGCAGGTGCTCGCCGCTGAGCGTCCCGACGCGTTCCTCGTGCTCGGCGACACCAACAGCTGCATCTCCGCGGTGATCGCGAAGCGCATGCGCATCCCGGTCTTTCATATGGAGGCCGGCAACCGCTCGTTCGACGAGAACGTGCCTGAGGAGACGAACCGTCGCCTGGTGGACCACGTCTCGGACTACAACCTCGTGTACACCGAGCATGCGCGGCGGAACCTGTTGGCCGAAGGCATTCACCCGTCGCGCATCTTGCTCACGGGATCGCCGATGCGCGAGGTGCTGAACCAGAACGCCGAGCAGATCGCGGCCAGCGACGTCCTGGAACGTCAGGGGCTTCGCCGCGGCGAGTACTTCCTGGTGAGCCTGCATCGCGAGGAGAACGTGGACAGCCTCGATCGGCTCCGCGCCGCGCTCGAGTCGCTCCAGGCGCTCCGGGACGAATACGGGCTGCCGGTGCTCGTGTCGACGCATCCGCGCACTCGGAACCGACTCGAGTCCCTCGACGAGAGCGCGAAGGACGGCACTGTGTTCCACCCGCCGTTCGGCTTCCACGACTACATCAAGCTTCAACAGGAGGCCAAGCTGGTGCTGTCGGACAGCGGAACGATCAGTGAGGAGGCCAGCATCCTCGGCTTCCCCGCGGTGACGATGCGCGATTTCATCGAGAGGCCGGAGTCGCTCGACGCGGGCGCGATCATCACCACGGGAGTCGAGAAGGCGCCGGTGCTGAGTGGCGTCGCGATGGCGCTCGGCGAGCCGCCCAGGAGCATCGCGGCGGAGTACATGATCGAGGACACCGCGCAGAGGGCGGTGTCCTTCATCATCGGTTCGTCCCATTCGCACCGACGCAGGGCCGGCTTGTTCCTCGACCAGCGATGAGCACGCGAACGCTCGGTGAACGCGACCGTCGGCCCGCAGAACCCGTCGGGATCTCGCCGGCGGCGGGGGATGAGCGTCGATACCTGCCGCTGAAGCTCACGGTTGGATGGCTTGGCGGAACCTACCTGCTGTTCCTCCTCACCCCCTACCGGGACAGCGCGCAGAACGTCGGACTGCTGACAGGGTTCATCGCGGCCACCATCGCGGCGTTCGTGCTCGGGTACCTACTCGGGATCTGGCGTTCTCGTCGTTATCCTGCGGTCGTCGATGTCGATCCGCAGGCCTCGGGCGGAGCGCGTACCGTCATCGTCTTCGGAGCGATCTGGTTCGTCCTCTTCGGCGTGGCCTCCCTGCAGCAGTTCGGCGCCACGGGAATCTCCGACATCATCGACGCCGCCCTGCACCCCGGTGATCGGTATCGCGCCAAGTTCGACATCTTCGAGCAACTGCAGACCAGCGGCACGGACTCGCTGCCGCTCCAGCTCACCTCGTGGAGCGGCGTGTTCTTCACCCTTCTCGTGCCCTTCGCCATCTACTACTGGCGTGGGCTGGGGCAAGGCATGCGCACGCTGATCATCGTCTCCCTCATCCCGTACGTGGCCTCCTTCGTCTACATCGGCACGGTGAAGGGCATCGGCGATCTGGCGATCATCGCCGCCGCATCGTTCGTCGGTTGTTATGGGCTGCGCCCGACGCGGCGGGACGATGCCGGCTCGACCGCTCCTGCGGGGCGCATGACATCTTCTCTCGCGCAGCCAGGCGCGGTGGGGTCGATGAAGCGACGGCGTCGCGGCTTGAAGTACTGGCTCATCGCGGGCGGGATCATCTTCGTCGGGGTCATGTCCAACCTGCTCGGCGGGCGCGCCGTCAACGTCGGTCAGACGCCGACGATCCCCGTGATCAGCGACCTGTTCGGCAACAGCTTCGCAGCTGGTCTGATGACGATCTGGCTCTATCCGACGAACGGATATACGGGCCTCTCCCAGGAACTGAACATTCCGTTCGTTTTCTCCGGGGGTGCCAGCATGCCGGTCTTCGCGCAGATCCTGGGCAAGTTCTCCGGCGTCCCGGACCCGACGCTCCTCTCCTATCCCGTGCGCAACGAAGCCATCAACGGCTGGTCCGCGACGATAACGTGGTCAACGGCATACGCCTGGGTCGCCTCCGATCTCACGTTCCTCGGCACGATCGCAGCGATGGTTGTGCTCGGCTGGATGGTCGCGCACTTCTGGATGGGCGCGAGAAGACGACGCGATCCGCTCGCGCTCGCGATCTTCTCGCTTCTCGCTTACGTGGTGGCGTATCTGCCCGCGAACAATCAGATCTTCCTGACGAGGTACACCGCGACTGGGCTCATCACCCTGCTGATGGTCTACGTCCTACGGGGGCTCTTCAGGCCGCACCGAAGCATGGCATGGCGTGCTCCAGTTTCTCCCCAGTCGAAAGGAAACCGGTGATGGGAAATTCACCCGGATCTGACGCGGACCTGACCTGTCCGAAGGTCCTTTTCATGGGCGGCGGGATGAGGATCGGCAACGAGACCGCGACCGGCCAGACTCTGGCGTGCCTGTACGGCTCGTACCCGGTGGATCGCGTCGCGCAGTATGCCAGGCCGGAGTTGCCAGGTGGAGAGTTCGGCGAGATCGTGCCTATGAGCAGGTGGGTCTCTCCGGTCGCGTATTCGTGGCGGATCGTGAGGGTCCTCTCGGCGAGACTCTCGAGGATGCTGCGGCGCTCGGGGGACGGCTCGCAGAAGGTCAGTCACAATGCGATCCGAACCGCGAAGCTGTCGACGCGCAAGCGGATCAGCCTCGATCTGGACGCGGTCGTGGATCTGCGGCGGGTCCGGATACGCCGCCGGAAGTTGAGGGAATTGAAGGCGGCCGCGCCCGATGTGCTCCACGCCGTCGTGTACAACGCCTTCTCCGTGCGGCTCGCGCTCGAGCTCTCCGAGAGACTGAGCGTCCCGATCCTGCCACAGTTCACGGACGACTGGATCACGACGATCTTCACGAATGGCGAACTGCGCGGCCGCGCCCGTACGGCGATGCTGGGCCATCTGGAGAAGCTGATCGAACGCAGCCCCGCGTTGCTCGTCATCGGCGACGCCATGGCGGACGAGTACTCCGCTCGCTACGGTCGTCCCTGCTTTGTCACCGCATACGGGGTCGAGCCCCAGGACTATCGGATCGAACCGGAGCACTCGGACGGGAAGAAGCGTCTGCTCTACATCGGCGGGGGATACATCGGGCGCGCGGAGCAGATCGACCGAGTCGCGGAGTGGGTGCGGGACGGCGGCTGGGAGGTCGTGGTCCACACAGGAACACACAATGCCTGGACCCCCCGGTCCGCGAACGTCAGAATGGCCGACGAACTCCCACTGGCAGAGCTGCCGCGCGCTCTTGTGGATGCGGACGCCGTGCTCTTCGTCGAGTCATTGCGTCCCGAGATCGTCGAATACACCCGGTACTCGGTCTCGACGAAGGTCTCTCAGCTGATCGCCGCGCGGCGCCCGATCTTGGCGATCGGTCCACTCGGCCAGGGATCGATCGAGGAGCTCCGCGCGAACGCTCCCGATGCCCATTTCATCCATACCGATGCGGACGAGGAAGGCGTCGAAGCAGTCCGGTTCCTGTCCGGAGAGGCGCGACGCAGCGACGCCCCGATCCCCCCGAAGTACCATGCGTCGGTCATGCGCCGGAACTTCGAGGATGCGATCCGGTACGCCGCCGAAGCGACCGGCTCGGCTGAACGCTCGCTCCTCTTCGCGGACCGGCGGTCTGAGGGACGGTCAGGCGGATGACCGTCTACATTGCGAGCGAGGTCCGCATGCACGTGGGCTCGGACGGCGTCGTGCGCGCGAAGCACAGCGCGGCGGCTCACGGGGCATGGGCACCGTACGTGCGCGCTTTCGGTGACGTCAAGATCCTCGCCCGAGTCGAGGACGCGCGTTCGGACGAGGGCCTGCCCGTCGAAGGCGAGGGTGTACGGGTCGTGCGTCTGCCCTACTACGCCGGTCTGACGCACGTGCCGCTCGGACAGCTGCGGGTGCGCCGCAAGCTTCGCTCGGTCGGCAAGGCGGGGGACATCTTCATCCTCCGACTCCCCGAACTGATGTCGATCGCGGCCGCTGTGCGTGCGAAGTCGATCGGCGCGACGATCGTGTCACTGCTCGTCGCCGACCCGCGAGACATGGGCCGGACGCTTCCCCGTCCGCTCTCCCTCCTCTCCGGCCGTGTCCTCTGGGTGCTGGCGAGCAGGATCATCCGATCGTCCCGCGGCGTCGTGTACGTCTCGCAGCGGTACCTGCAGGAGGTCTGTCCTCCGCCCCCCGGCGCCGCGGTGCTGGCACGGAGCAACGTCATCCTCGGCGACAGCTGGCTCCAGAAGACGGGGAGGACGGCGCCCCCGACCTCGCAGTGGCGACTCGTCACGGTAGGGACCCTGGAACACCGGGCGAAGGGCATGGACTTCCTGATCGATGTCGTGATCGAGGGGCGGCGACGTGGCATGGACGTCTCCCTGACGATCGTCGGATCGGGCAGAACGCTGCCGGCGCTCCGAGAACGAGCGGCAGGCGTCGGCGAGGCGATCCGCTTCACGGGTCAGATCCACGATCGCGAGGAGCTCGCGAGTCTGCTCGACGCGTCGGACGTGTACGTCTCCGGCTCTCGGTCGGAAGGCCTCCCCCGTGCGACTGTCGAGGCGATGGCCCGGGGGCTGCCGGTGATCACGACCGATGCGGGAGCGTCGAGGGAGCTCGTGGCGCCCGGTGCGGTCGTCGCGGTGGACGACCGCCGGGCTTTCCTCGCCGTGCTGGAGCGCTTGATGTCCGACGACGTGTGGTACCGGGCGCTGTCCGCGGAGAACCTGGTCATGGCGAAAGAGGTCGCCCGGCTCGCCGCGCCGGAGCGGCTCACCGACTTCCTCCGTGCATTCGGTGCCCAGGAAACCGCGCACAGCAGATTGGACATTCGATGATTCGCTTATGGCGCACGCTGCGGCAGGTGCTTACCGTCTTTCCGCCGGGCGCGCGAAGGTTCTTCGTGACGCACTCGATCTTGGCGGGGCTTCTCGCCGTCCTCGACGTCGCGGCATTGAGCGCGATGGCGATCGTTCTTGCAGCCCTGGTCTCGCAGACGGGAATCGGCGGTTCCGCGCTGGGCGGGGTCCTCGAGACCGCCCGCATTCCCGTGCTCGCTGCGGTATGCGGGCTGTTCCTGGTAAAGAGCGTGCTCGGCGCGCTCCTTCACCATCACGCCACCCGACGCTTCGCCGACTATGAGTTCGAACTCGGAGGGCGTGTCTTCGCCGCGTACGCACATGCGCCGTGGGACAAGCGGGCACAGGTCAGTACGGCGGAGATCACGCGCATCGTGGACAGCTCGGTTGCACTGACGACGACGGGGTTCGTCATTCCCCTGATGCAGATCACCGGCCATGCGATCACCGCGTTCGGCGTTCTGGCGGTCATCGTCGTGGCGCAGCCCGCCACAGCGGTCATCGCCGTCGTGTATTTCGCGGGTGTGTTCTATCTGCTCTCCCGGTTCGTCGCGCGACACCTCCGTGCGGCAGGTCAGCAGAATCGCCATCTCTCCTTCCGTGTCGCAGTCATCATGTCCGAGATCGTCGACACCCTGCGCGAACTCACCCTACGGCAGACGCTCGACGAGGCAGGGGGCGAGGTTGCGCGGCAGCGGCGTATCGTCACGAAGGCGCGCGGCACCATGGCGTTCTTCGGGACGCTCCCGAAGTATGCGCTCGAGGCGGCACTCGTGGGAGGAATCGTCTTCGTAGGGGGAGGGGCGTACCTCATTGGCGGCGACCAGGCGGCGATCATGGCGATAGCGATGTTCGGCGCGTCGGCATTCCGCCTCATCCCGTCCATCATCGGCATCCAGAGCAGCCTGAATCAGGCTCAGATGAACGAGGCGTTCGCACAGGACCTCGTCTCGGGGATCGATGACGCGGGGCACTGGATGTCCCAATCGGAGGTGCGAGAGCTCGACCGCTCGACCTTCCCCGAGCGGCCGCGTTCGCTGGTGCTGGAGCAGGTGCGCTACCGCTACTCCGGCGCATCGGAAGACGTTCTCAAAGGGATCAGTCTGGAGATCCCGGTGGGTTCGCGCTGTGCGATCGTCGGGCCGTCCGGGTCGGGGAAGTCGACGATGATCGACGTGATCCTCGGGCTGAGCGAACCCAGCGAGGGAACGGTCCGTCTCGACCGGACGGACATCGCGGACGTCCTCGGAGCGTGGCACAGCCGCGTCGGGTACGTTCCGCAGCGGGTCGCGCTGTTCGATGCTTCGATTGCCCAGAACGTGGCACTGACCTGGGGGCAGGATATCGATCTCGCGAGAGTCGAATGGGCGCTGGAGAAGGCGCAGCTGGGCGATCTGCTGTCGCGTCCCGACGGGGTGCACGCCCATGTGGGCGAACGAGGAGCGTCATTGTCCGGAGGACAGCAGCAGCGCCTCGGGATCGCGCGTGCGCTCTATTCGGATCCCCTCGTCCTCGTGCTCGACGAGGCGACGAGCTCTCTGGACACGGCGACCGAGAGTCAGGTGATGGCGGCACTGAACGCCCTCGCCGGCAGCGTCACCGTGATCACAGTCGCCCACAGGCTCGCGACGATCAAGGATTACGATCAGATCTGCTACGTCTCGGAGGGCCGGCTGGTCAAGGCGGGTACCTTCGATGACGTCGTCCGCACCGTGGAGGACTTCGCCACCCAGGTCGATCTCGCGGGTCTGCGACAAGAGCGATGAAGATCGTCTACGTCACGCCTTGCTCGTTCCGAACGATGAACGCCGGCGCGCTCCGGAACGCGACCGTGGCCGCCGCACTCGTGGCCGCGGGGCATCAGGTCGCGATCGTCACCACCGATGCGGCGAGCGATCCAGTGCACTCGGACTGGTCCGACCTGCTGCCGAGGTCCGTGGATCTCGTCAAGGCGGGGCCGCCTCGCACCAAGGGCGTCAATCAGATCCGCCGCGTCGTCGGCGGAGCCACGCGGCACCAACTGACGCACTACCGAGACTCGGACGCGGTGATCGCGTACAACCCGGACCCGCTGACCTTCTCGCGTCTCGCCAAACGAACGGCCTCTGACGGAAAGAAGTTGTTCGTCGATCTGACCGAGTGGCTGACGTCCGCCGACCTCCCGGGAGGGTGGCTCTCTCCCTACAGCTGGTGGTATTCCGCTTTCATGCGGAGCATTCCGCGTCGTGCCGCAGCGGGATTCGCGGTCTCCACCTCGATGGCCGAGCATCTCTCGGCGCGGGGCGCGCGCTCGATCGTCGTGCCGCCGCTTCACGATCCAGGCAAGCTCGTCACGGAGCCGAAGGAGTCGGTGCAGACCGTCGGTCGAACCCGGATCCTCGTGAGCGGAAGCGGTTTCGTACGCGGAGGAAAGGATCTGAGTTCGATCGTCGCCCTTCACACCGCGCTGGAGGCGGATCCGGACCTGGGAGCACAGCTTTCGGTTCAGGTGGCCGGGCGGATCGACGCCCACGGCGAAGCGGTGATCGATCGACTGCGGAGCGTCACCGAGGTCGTTGAACACGGATGGCTCGACTGGCGCCGTTCGATCGAACTCGTGTCCTCGGCCGACTGGTTGGTGCAGTTCCGTGACCCGTCGAGCCGGCGGGCGCGATTCGGATTCCCGTCGAAGGTCACCGAGTCGCTCTCGCTCGGGACGCCCGTGCTGGCCAACGCGTTCAGCGACATCGCCCTGCACATCCGGGACGGCGTGAACGGAGTCCTGGTCTCGGAGCTGACGGCGACGGAGATATCCCGTGCCTTGCGGCGTGCGCTCCTGATGCGGCCGTCGCGCGAGGACATCGCCGACGCCGCCCGCGGTGCGTATTCCGTCGACGCATTCTCGCCGCGGCTGTCCCGCTTCATCGGCGCCGACGCCGAGGCGAGCTGAATATGCTCGGCTGCGCGGACCGCTCGGCTGCGCTGAGCAGGATGTCATCCTGCCAAGCGCCGCTGTGTCAGACTATGACCTACGTGCCCTCAGACGCGAAACGGAACTCTACATGGCTGACATCGCTCAATCGCTCGTAGTTATCGGCCAGGGATATGTCGGCCTTCCGCTGGCCATGCGGGCGGTCGAGGTTGGCTACCGGGTCGTCGGCATCGACCTCGACGAACGGCGGACGGCAGCCCTGCAGCGAGGCGATTCGTTCGTCGAGGACGTGACGAGCGACACCGTTCGCGATGCACTCGAGACAGGGTGCTATCTTCCAAGCACAGCGTACGAAGCGGCTACGGATTTCGACGTCGCGGTGATCACGGTGCCGACCCCGTTGAGAGAGACGCTGCCGGATCTGTCATTCATCGAAAGCGCCGCCCGATCGCTGGCGCCGTTCGTCACTCCGGGGTCGTGCATCATCCTGGAATCGACGACCTATCCGGGCACGACCGAAGAACTCCTGGCGCCGATCCTCGAAATGGGATCCGGGTTGCGGGCAGGGGCTGATTTCCATGTCGGCTACAGTCCAGAACGGATCGACCCGGGCAACCCCACATGGAAGTTCACCAATACGCCGAAGGTCGTTTCCGGAATCGATCCGGAATCGAGCGCGCGGGTGAAGGACTTCTACGACTCGCTTGTCGATCGAACCGTTCCGGTGTCCACGCCCAAAGAGGCGGAACTCACGAAGCTGCTCGAGAACACGTTCCGGCACGTGAACATCGCGCTGGTGAATGAGCTGGCGATCTTCGCGCAACAGCTCGGCGTGAATGTCTGGGAAGCAATCGATGCCGCCGCGACGAAGCCGTTCGGCTTCATGAAGTTCACCCCTGGGCCCGGAGTGGGAGGCCATCGCCTTCCGGTGGATCCCAGCTACCTCTCCTGGCAGGTGCGCAAGACCCTGGGCCAGAGCTTCCGGTTCGTCGAGCTCGCGAATGATGTCAATGAGCACATGCCTGCATACGTGGTGCAGCGCTGCGTGGAAGCCCTCAACGACGACAAGAAGGCGCTCAACGGTGCCAGGGTGATCGTTCTCGGCATCGCGTACAAGAAGAACTCCAGTGATTGCCGGGAATCGCCCTCGCTTCGGCTGCTCGAGCTCCTGGCCAATTATGGCGCTGAGGTCAGCGCAGTAGACCCCCATGTGGACGCCTCGAACTGGCCGACCGGCGTTCAACGCGTCGATGGCACGCTCGATGAACTCCAGCAGGCCGACCTCGTCGTCCTGGTGACCGATCATGACGCGTTCGACTACGACGAGATCGCGACTTCTGCCGATGCCGGTGGGGTGAAGCTGCTCGACACCAGGAATCGCTTGCCTCACGCGACTGCAATCCGGCTGTAAAGACTCGAGAATAGGGAACCCACGTGCGAGTACTCATCACCGGCGGCGCAGGATTCATCGGGACGAATCTTGCGAAGGCCCTCTGCGATCATCCTCAGGTGACGGACGTCGTCGTCTTCGACGATCTTTCCACTGGTGTGCGACGCGCAGAACTCGACGGGACGCGGTTCATCAGAGGGGATCTTCGTGATCCGGCTGCGATCGAGGCCGCCACTGAAGGTGTGGACCGAATCATCCACCTCGGCGCACTCGGTTCCGTCCCTCGGTCCATCGCCGATCCGGGTACCACCAATGACGTGAACATCCGAGGCACGCTGAATGTGCTCGAGGCCGCGCGGCATCATGAGGTTGGTCATGTGATCGTCGCGTCCTCGTCGTCGGTGTATGGCGCCAACCCCCGGATTCCGAAGGTGGAGTCGATGGCGACCCTTCCGATGAGCCCTTATGCCGTGAGCAAGCTTGCGACTGAGTCGTACGCCAACGCCTTTCAATCGAGCTATGGAATCCGGACACTCGCTTTTCGCTTCTTCAATGTCTTCGGCCCCTATCAACGGGCGGACCATCCCTACGCTGCAGTAGTCCCCAAGTTCCTCGACGCGATCAAGACGTCACGCCCCGTCACGATCCATGGGGACGGGACTCAGTCTCGCGACTTCACCTCGGTTCACTCCGTGGTCGATGCGCTCATGCAGGCGAGCATCGGCCAGATCAGCCACGACACGCCCGTCAATCTTGCTTTTGGGCGGAGATACACACTGCTCGACGTCCTCGACGTTCTCGAAGAGATTCACGGGGCGGAGATCCCGCGTGAGTTTGCGGATCGCAGAGTCGGAGACGTGCCCCATTCGCAAGCGTCGCCTGAGCTTCTGCGCTCCCTGCTTCCGTGTGTGAAACAGCCGTCACTCGAAGATGCGTTGGCGGAGGTCTACGGCTGGTATATGGCTCAGGAATGACGATCGAGTGACAGGTTTCGTCTGGTCGCTCCGGAACCGTCTTGTCAGATTCGTCCCACCTCTGGCTGATTCAATAGCAGGATGATGACCACGCCGTCCACGCGCCGCGAGCTGCGCGTACAGAAGACGGACCCGATGCCGTCAAATGGTGCGCCTCGGCGACCGCCTCGTCGTCTGTGGCTCTGGATGACGCTCGCGCTGCTGCTGATCATTCTCGGCGCGAGCGCTTTCATCGGCAGTCAGATATACGACAGCGCCATGTCAGCCCGTAGCCATCTTGAGGCCGCGATGGTCGGCGTGCAGCACGTGCGGACGGCGGTGCTCGCGGGCGATCTCGTCAAGGCCGACAAGGCAGCCGAGGAGGTGTCCGCGCAGACCGCCGACGCGGTTGCCGCGACCAAGGGCCGGTTGTGGGGGCTAGGGGAGAAGCTCCCGTACGTCGGGGCCAATCTCGTCGCCGTGCGCAAGCTCGCCGAGGTGACGGATGGCCTTTCGCAGAACGTCGTCAAGCCGGCGGCGACAGTGAAACTCAGCGATCTGAAGATCGTTGACGGGCGAGTGGATCCCGGGTCGATCACCGATCTCACGAATACCTTCGAACGTGTCGAACAGGGGCTGCAGAGCGCGACGGACGGCCTGAGCGAGGTCGACAAGTCGCAGCTCGTCGGCCCGATCGCCGACGGCGTCGCCCGTCTTGACGGGGAACTCGCCAAGCTCAAGCCGACCATGGCGACGCTGCACGAGATCCTGAGCGTGCTGCCCGATGCGATAGGGGCGCACGGACCCCGCAACTACCTGCTGGCCTTCCAGGGCAACTCCGAGGCCCGCAGCCTCGGAGGTAACGCGGCGCAGTTTCTTCCGATCACCGTCGACAACGGAAAGATCACACGCGGGGAGGTCGTCGGCAGCGCAGACTTCGAGAATCAGGGCCGCACCGTCCCGGTGATTCCGCTCGATCCGCAGGCTGTCGCCATTTTCGGGGACAAGATCGGCCGGTACACACCAGACTTAACGATGGTGCCGAACTTTCCGTACGCCGTCACGATCTTGCGCGGGTGGTGGTCAGAGCAGATCGGGACTCGGATCGACGGCGTCATCTCGATCGACCCTGTGGCACTCTCATACATCCTCGAGGCGACCGGCCCCGTGACAATGACCACGGGCGGGCAGCTGACGGCCCAGAACGTGGTGCCGCTCGTGCTGAACCAGGTGTACTTCCAGTACCCGGCTCCTCCTCAACAGGACGCATTCTTTGCAGCTGCAGCCGACGCAGTCTTCACAGCGGTGACATCCGGGAAGATCTCATCGCCCGTGAAGCTGATTCAGGCACTCGGGCGAGCGGCGAACGAAGGGCGCTTGCTCTACGCCAGCGACGACCCCAAGGAGACGCAGCTGATCAAATCGTCCCGGATGAGCGGCATCATGCCCGCCACGGACAAGGAGCAGAGCGTGTTCGGAGTTTTCCTGAATGACAACACCGGCTCGAAGAAGAGTTACTACATGGACATGAAGATCGACGCCTGCAGGACGGACCACGTCGTCAAAGGCACGATCACTCTGACGTCGAGCCTGACCGAGGCGGTCGCTGACAACCTGCCGTATTACATCAAGTGGCGCAACTTCGCCCCAGGGGATATCAGCAATTACGTGGCGTTCTACGGGCCCGCCGGCGGCACGCTGAACCGCATCGAGATCGACGGGCATCCGGCGACGATCCTGAGCCAAGGTACCGATCTTGGCCGCCCCGCCGTCAAGATCGAGGTCTTCGATCACTTCGCGGACTCGCATACGGTGAACGTCGAGTTCCAGGCTCCGGGCCCCGGTGGCCCCCTCACCGTCTGGACTACACCGATGTCCCGGGCGACGCCTGTGACGATCGGGAACACCTGCGGGTGAGTGAACGGACGCTTCTCGTCGGGCCGGGGTTACGCCTTGTGTCTGAGAGCGAACGGTTCGGCCCCCGACGTCCATTTCACTCTTCCAGACGGCTCAGGCGGTGGCGCGCTTCCGGCGCTTGGCGTGCTTGTCAGGGCTGCTCGGTCCGGCGGTGGCGATCTCGCCCGTCGCGCTGTGGGTCATCCCCATACGTGTAGGAGGCATAGCCGTAGCTGTCCGGACCCTTGGTCGGGAGCTTCGTCGCGACTACGCCGAGCAGGTCAACCCCTGCCGTCTCGAGTGTGCGGATGGCGCCGACGAACTCCTGCTTCTTCGTCTCGCCGGACGCCGAAATGAGGATCACGCCCCGGGCCTTTTTCCCCAGGACGGCGGCGTCGGTGACGAGGAGCAGCGGCGGGGCATCGATGAGGATGTAGTCGAAGTAGTCGCCGAGCGGCTCCAACACCTGATCCATCGCGGCCGACCCGAGCAGCTCGCTCGGGTTTGGCGGGATGCGCCCGCTGGTCAGCACGAACAGGTTGGTGCCGCCCCATTTCTGCAAAGCGTCGGCGACATCGATCCGGCCGATCAGGACGTCGGTGAGGCCGACGCCGCCCTCGATGCCCATGTAGTCCGCAACACGGGGGAGGCGGAGGTCTCCGTCGATGAGGGCTACCCGGGCGCCCGTTTCGGCGAGAGCGATGGCGAGGTTTGCCGTGGTCGTAGACTTACCCTCGCCCGGTCCAGAGCTCGAGACCACGAAGACGCGTGGCCCGTCGTCGACCGCGAGAAATTGCAGGTTGGTGCGCAGGGCGCGGAACGATTCGGATCGGGGGCTGCGCGGGTCCGCGTGCACTATGAGCGGGCGCTTGGCAGCATCCGGATCCTTGGCGATCCCGCCGAGGATCGGCTTGTCGGTGATCGCCTCTAGGTCGTGCAACGTGTGCACGTGGGTGTCGAGCACGGCGCGGAGCACGGCCACGCCGAAGCCGAGCGCCAGGCCAAGCGCGGCGCCGAGCACCAGCGCAAGAGGGATGTTCGGGCTGGATGGGCGACTGGGCGCGGCTGCTGGCTCTGTCACCGTCACCTGCACGAGGCTGTTGTTCCCACCGGTGGGCTTCTCCAGCGTGCCCTGGATCGCGTCTGTGAAGCTCTTCGCGACGGCGTTCGCGATCTTCGCCGAGCGTTCAGCATCGGTGTCGACCACGGAGATATTGATGAGCACGGTGTTCAACGGCGTCGTCGCCACCACCTGGCTGGCGAGCTGTGCCGACGTGGTGTCGAGATGCAGCTTCTGGATCACAGGGTCGAGGATGAGCGCGGTCCCGACGATGTCCGCATAGCTCGTGACCATCTGCCGCGCGAACGTCTGTCCCTGAACCAGGTCGCCGGTCGCGGCACCCTCAGTGCGCACTGACACGTAAAGCTGCGTCGAAGCCTGGTATTTCGGGTGCTGCAACGCTGCATACCCGCTCCCGCCCGCGATGCCGGCGATCAAGAGCACCAAGATCAGGATCCAGTTCCTCCGCATGATGCGCACGTAGTCGTGAAGATCCATGCCAGCCCCTCTTCAATTCACCGTTTTCCCATGTTACCGAGTGATCGTCGCCTGCTTCGAACGGGTCCCCGACGCCTCACGGCGTGACGAATCGTGGCGCATCCTCCGCATGCCCGTAGGCCGCGTAGGGATTGCGGTCGACTCCGCGCATCGGCTGCTTCGTGAGCACCGCGCCGATCACCCGGCCACCGGCCGCATCGATCTTGTCTGCCGACTCTGCGATGCGGGCAGCGGCGACACCGCGCGACGCGGCCGCCAGAATCACACCGGTGCAGACGCGCGAGATCACGACGGCGTCGGTCACCGGGAGAACGGGCGGCGTATCGACCAGAACGATATCGAACGCGGCGGTCAGCTGTTCGATGAGGTCCTCCATCGCCTTCGATCCGAGCAACTCCGCAGGGTTGGGCGGGATCGCGCCTGCGGGGAGCACGAACAGGGTGCTGGTCTTCCACCGCTGCAGCGCATCGTTGATGTTGATCCGTCCGGCGAGCACATCGCTCAGCCCCACGTCCCCGTTCACGCCGAAGTTCGCGGCCACGCGCGGCTTGCGCATGTCGGCGTCGAGCAGGGCGACGCGGTGACCCGCCTCCGTGAAGCTCAGCGCCAGATTCGCGGTGAGGGTCGACTTGCCCTCCCCGGGAGACGAGCTCGTGACTGCAAAGACCCCGGGCCGGTCCGGTGGGACGAAGAACATGACGTTCGTGCGCAGGACACGGTACGGTTCAGAGCGCGAACTGCGCGGCTCGGCGGCGAGCACGAGGGTGCGCTGCGACGCGGACGGGTCGAACGTCGTCGCCGCGAGAACGGGAAGTCCGAGCGCAGCCTCAAGCTCGTCGCGGGTGTGCACCCGCGTGTCGAGCCGGCTGCGCAGCAGTGCAAGGGCGATGCCCACCGCGAGCCCGGCGAACGCGCCCACGGTTAGCGAAAGAGGTAGATTCGGGGCCACCGGCTTGATCGGCACCAACGCAGATTGCACCGGAATCACGCGGATCTGATAGGTCGCGGACGCCGACGGCTTCTCGAGTCCCTGCTCGACCACAGTGCGGAAGCTGTCGGCGATGGCGTTCGCGATGCGCGCAGACTGCACGGCCACGGGGGCCGTGACCGAGATCGTGATGACGAGGCTGTTCAACGCGGTGGTCGCGCGCACCGTGGGGGCAAGGGCAGGGACCGTCGTCGGAAGCCGCAGGTCGTCGATCACCGGCTGCAAAACCAGCGAGCTGGTGATCAGCATCCGATAGCTCTCCACGGCCTGGCGCGTGTAGGCACTGGCCTGGGTTCGATCCGCCGTGCTCGCCTGAGCGGATGACTGGGCGGAGATGTACACGTCGGTGCTCGCCTCGAACCGTTGCGGAGTCGCCAGGGAGATGAGCAGGCCCGAGGACAGGCCGACGACCGTGCTCGCGATGACGAGGACGAGCTGACGGCGCAGCGTCCGGACAAGGGACGGAAATTCCACGAGGCTCCTGGCGGGCTGACACAATGGCGGAAGGGTGCGGTGATACGAGACTATCGGCGCTCGCACTTTCCTGCCGGTCCACAGCACGAGGAGAGTCCACGCATGTCGAGGCTGCAAGCGCTCTTCCCCGACGGTCCACGTAGCGTTGAGCCGAAGATCGATGACCACCACACGCTCCGTAGGCTCAACGAACTGTTCGGCGGTCAGCGCGCGGGCCTGCGCCGGGCCGCGGCGGTCGCAGACGTGCCGGAGCTGGTGCGAACGGTGCGGGTCGCGCAACAGACAGCGGCTCCCATCGTCCTCCCCGCGCAGAGCGCAAAGGCGGCACGTCGCGGCGCTCGACGGCCGCGCCGCGACATCGTCAACGTCGTCGCCGGTGTGATCGCCGCCGCCGTACTCGGGGCAGCGGGCGTGGCGAGCATGGTGCACTCCGCAAATGCGAACCCGGCGGCCGAGGCATACGCTGCTCTGCAGGCCGACGAAGCCGCCGTCGAAGACCTGGCGCAAAGCGTCCGCAGCTCCCGCGCGCAGACCGAGGGGCGCGGCAAGGACGCGCGCGATGACGTCCAGTCCCTCCAGGCTGCACTTGAGGGCCTTCAGCCGGGACTCGTCGACCGCACCGGCGACACCGTGAAACTCGCCGACGCGACCGTGCTCGCCGATGCGATCGCAGACGCGGACTCCACGGCCGCCGCGATCAAAGCGATTCCGCTGCCTGCTCTGCCCGCCGACGACCCGCCGAACGTCGATGAGCGATCCCTCGATTCCATCGCAAAGGCCGCCGACCGGAATCAGGCGCGCACGCGTGCCTGGCAACAGCTGAAAGCGCCGCTCGCCGACGCGGCGGACACGCTGTCATCGACGGTCGCTGCCTACGATGCGCGATGGGCGGCGACGGCAAGCGGATTCCCGGCTCTGGCACAGAGGATGGTCGACCAGTACTCGAATCGAGATCGCGCGCTGCGGGATTCGGTCACGACTGCCGCGGCGCAGGTCGCGACGACGAAACTCACGCAAGGTGCAGGTGCAGCGGTCGAGGCGTACCGAGCTGCCGTCCAGGCACTTGTGTCAGCACCCCGGCAGTCGGAACCCGGAGGGACAGATACGACCACGACCGGAGGCGAAACTCCTGCCCCTGCGCCGGCGACGCCCGCGGATACCGGCCCGTCCCCGGGCACGCCGCCGACGCCGCTACCCGAGCCGACCCTGCCGACGGGTTGAGGGCGAGTCAGCGCAGGGCGATCGTGACGACGCGCCCCGCCTCGGCCACCGCAGAAGCGATCAGCGCCGCGGCTTCCTCGTACACCTCGCGCGGCCGACGGTATGGGTCGAGCACGTCGTCATCCTCCGGAAGGCTGGGGGTCATGCCGCGATGCTCGCTGAGCACGCGACCGAGTGCCTGCAGCCGGGCACCGCGATCGTTGCCGCGAGCGGATGCGACGGCACGGATCTCGTCGTCTCCGATCGCCTGGGCGAGACGCGCGAACTCGCGAATCGTGAATGCGCGGCGCAGCAGAGACGGCATCATCTGCACGACGTGCGTGCGGTGTTCCCTAGTCATCGTGAGAATCAGATCGGACTCCGCGAGCATCGGGTCGAGGAGATAGCGCGCCGCATGCGCCGCCGCGTCCTGAGGCTCGGCGCCGGCGGCGATCGCGACTTCTCGAGCGAGATCGGTCATCCCCTCGCCAGTGAGACCGTGGGTGCCGGCGCTGTGCACTCGGACTCCGAGACCGGCGAGTTTCGCTCGCAGCAGCACCTCCGCGATCGGTGAGCGGCAGATGTTTCCCGTGCACACCATGAGAATGGTCGGTATCGGTTCTGCGGTCGGCGGCGCTGCGGCCGATCCGGTCGGCGCGCCGACGGACAACGGTTCGCTGGACGTCGTGCGGGTGACATCGGCTATCCCGGCTGTCAGGTGGGCGCTGCGCTTGGTGCGGAGTTCACGTCGAGTCAGAGGGTGCGCGAACGGGGCTTCCGTCGTTCGAGGATCCTTCGGGTCGTCCATCACACCAGGGTATTCACACACAACCGGTCAGGGACGACGGTCGGCAGGAAGAAGCCGTTGTCTCAGCGCCCGCCGTCGTGGGCGCGATCCTCGATGTAGCGCAGCAGCACCCCTTCGCGGAGGGCCCACGGCGACACCTCGAGCTCGTCGACCCGCATCGCCGTCATGGCGGTGTGCAGCGCGACCGCCGCGGCCACGATCTGGAACGTCCGGTCGGGGGTGATCCCGGGCAGCTCCTGCCGCGCCGACGCGGGCAGGCGGGCGAGCCGCGGGATCCAGGATCCGAGCGACGCGCGCGGCAGCAGCATCCGCTCGGATCCCGACCAGCCGGGCGCCGGATAGCCCACGAGGCGCGCGAGCGAGCGGATCGCCTTGGACGAGCCGACCACGTGGTCGGGCCGGGGGAGCGCGGAGAACCGGGCGGCGACCGGGGCGAACACGTCGTCGGCATGCTCGCGCAGCCGCTCCACGGCCTCTTCGCCGGGCGGGTCGTCCGGGAGGAACATGATCGTGGAACGTCCCGCCCCGAGGGGCATGGAGGCGGCGATGTCGGGCAGCTCCTCCGAGCCCGCCGCCATCTCGAACGACCCTCCGCCGATGTCGAACAGCAGAATCTGCCCGGCCGCCCAGCCGAACCAGCGGCGCACGGCGAGGAAGGTGAGCCGGGCCTCGGTCTCGCCGTCGAGCACCTGCAGCGGCTGACCCAGAGCGGTCTCGACGCGGGCGATCACCTCGGGGCCGTTCGCGGCCTCGCGCAACGCGCTCGTCGCCGTCGCGAGCAGCGCGTCGACCCGCTCCTGCGCGGCGATCGCGCGCGCCTGCGCGACGGCGGCGAGCAGCGCCTGCACCCCCTCCTCGCTGATCGCGCCGGACGGCGTGAGGAAGCGCATCAGGCGCAGCACCGTGCGATCGCTGGTCGTCGCCAGCGGCCGGCCGCCGGGATGCACATCGGCGGCGAGCAGGTGGACGGTGTTGGATCCGATGTCGAGCACTCCGAGACGCACTGAGGAAGACTACTCGCGCTCTCCGGTTCGATGGTCGCGGATTGCGTGTTCGCGTGCGGCGGAGATCGGTGACCGGGGCCAAGCGGGTGCCGTGCCGCGAGCGAAACGTGCGCGGATACGATGGAGCGCGTGAGCTCCGAACCCCTCGCGCCGCAGACGCTGCCGTCGCTGTCGCCGTATCGCCGCATCGATCGCGCGGACTGGGCCCGCCTCGCCGCCGGCCTCGACCAGCCGCTCAGCGAGACCGAGCTCGTCGGGATCCGCGGTCTCGGCGACCGCCTCGACCTGCGCGAGGTGCAGGAGGTGTACCTGCCGCTGAGCCGCCTGCTCAGCCTGTACGCGACGTCGACCAAGCGGCTCGGCGAGGCGACGAGCCAGTTCCTCGGCGAGGAGGACGACACGACGCCGTTCGTCGTGGGCGTCGCGGGATCCGTGGCTGTCGGCAAGTCGACCATCGCGCGTCTGCTGCGGGAGCTGATGAGCCGCTGGCCCGGCACCCCCCGGGTCGAGCTCGTCACGACCGACGGCTTCCTCTACCCGAACGCCGAGCTCGAGCGCCGCGGCATCATGGACCGCAAGGGCTTCCCGGAGTCGTACGACCGGCGTGCGCTGATCGAGTTCCTCACGAAGGTGAAGAGCGGCGCCGACGAGGTGCGGGCGCCGTTCTACTCGCACATCCGCTACGACATCGTGCCGGACGCGCACGTGGTGGTGCGCCGCCCCGACGTCGTGATCGTCGAGGGTCTGAACGTGCTGCAGCCGCCGCCCGCGCCCAACGACGTCGCCGTGAGCGACCTCTTCGACTTCTCGATCTACGTGGACGCCGAACTCGATCACATCGCGCAGTGGTACGTCGACCGGTTCCTCGCGCTGCGGCAGGGGGCGTTCACGAATCCGTCCTCGTACTTCAACGTGTTCGCACACCTCACCGACGAGGAGGCCGTGACCACGGCGATGGGGTACTGGAATGAGATCAACCTGCCGAACCTCATCGAGAACGTGATGCCGACCAAGCACCGCGCCACCCTCGTGCTGAACAAGGGCGCCTCGCACGCCGTGGAGTCGGTGCTGCTGCGCAAGCTGTGACCCCCGCCTGGAATACCCTGCTCGCGCGCGGGCCGGTGTCAGGGCCCGACCGCATCCGCCGAGTTCGTCGAGGACATCCACCAGAGCCTGCACGAGGAGATCCCGGCCCAGACGTGAGGCGGCCTGTCGCAGAAGTGATGATCGCCATGACGCGAATCGTCGCGTAACATAGCGACCCTACGGGGTCACCTACGGCTGGGGAGTCGTGCCCGTGGGAGACCTGTGGGAGGTCGACGATGGGGAATGTTCGAGATGCCCGCGCCGTGGCGCCGGGAATGGGCCACGAGTCCGCGCTCGTCGCGCGGTGCTTCCGGGATGTGCTCGTGACGCGCCACGCCCGCGACGCGGTCGATTGGCGCTGGCTCGCGCAAGCCGCCGACGGCGGGGAAATGGCGGTGGTGCTCACCGCGGATGCGCCGTTGCGCGTCATCGGCGCCGACGGGGTGGCCCGGGACGCGCCGCCCGGCGCGGTCTGCTTCCTGCACCCGCATCGCCGCGCGCGGATCGTCACTACCGGAGCCGTCACCTGCGCCTGGGTGCCGTGGCGCGCCCTGGCTGGCATCGAGTCGGAGCTGCGTGCGCCGGAGGAGGTGCTCCCGGTCACCGCGCTCGGGCGCGGACTGCGGGCGTTCCTCGCGTCGCTCGTCACCGCCGACGCGGAGTCGATGCTCACCACCGACCACCTGGTGGAGCGGCTCGTCGCCGAGATGGTGTTCGGGGTGCTGCTCGAGGCCGCGCCGCGCCCCGCCGGCGGGGGAGCGGTCTCCCGGATCGACCGGGCGCGTTCGGTGATGCTCGCCCGTCGCGCCGAGCAGGGATTCGACGTCTCCGCGCTCGCCGGGGACATGCGTCTGTCGGTGCGGCAGCTGCAGCGGCTGTTCGCGGCCGACGGCAGCGCCCCGGCCGACGAACTGCGGCGGATCCGGGTGGATCTGGCCCGTGAGGTCATGCGCGAGGATCGCCGTGGCGGGCTGCGCATCGGCGAGATCGCCGAGCGTGCCGGGTTCGGGGACGCGGCAGCGCTCCGTCGTGCGTTCGCGCTGGCGGGCCTGCCCGCCCCGCGCACGGTGCGCCGGGCTGCTCTGGCGTGATCCGTTCGGCGGGCGGTGCCGCTGCGCCGCCGCTATCGGTGCAGCAGCGCGAAGGACGCGACCCCGATGACGATGAGGCCGAACATCGCCTACACCGGTGCGCCGGGGACCTCGCGCATCACCCCACGGCGTCTTGGCTTCGCCGTCAGAGCGGCGACAACCGGATCCGGTATTCGTACGGAACCCGCGCAAAACTCGGCCCGTACCCTGGAACCATGTGTGGAATCGTCGGATACGTGGGGCCGCGCCCCAGCCAGGACATCCTGCTCGCCGGTCTCGCCCGTCTGGAGTACCGCGGATACGACTCGGCCGGAATCGCCGTGATCGATGATGCCGGATCCCTCGACATGCGCAAGAAGGCCGGCAAGCTGCAGGTGCTGCGCGACTCGCTGAACGACGCCGCGATGCCCGACGGCACCACCGGCATCGGGCACACCCGCTGGGCCACGCACGGCGGGCCGACCGACGCGAACGCGCATCCGCACCTCGCCGATGACGACCGGCTCGCCCTGATCCACAACGGCATCATCGAGAACTTCGCCCCGCTCAAGGCCGAGCTCGAGGCCGAGGGCGTGGAATTCCGCAGCGAGACCGACACCGAGGTCGCCGCGGCACTCATCGGCCGCGAATACCGCCGCACGGGCGACCTGCGCGAGGCGTTCCGCGCGGTCGTCAACCGCCTCGAGGGCGCGTTCACCCTGCTCGCGGTGCATCAGGACGAGCCAGGGCTCGTCGTGGCCGCGCGCCGCAACTCGCCGCTCGTGATCGGCCTCGGCGAGGGGGAGAACTTCCTCGGGTCCGACGTCGCCGCGTTCGTGGAGCACACCCGCCGCGCGCTCGCGATCGGTCAGGACGAGATCGTCGCGATCACGCCGTCCGAGGTCACCGTCACCGACTTCGCCGGCAGCGTCGTCACTCCCGAGCCGTTCGAGGTGTCGTGGGATGCGGCCAGCGCCGAGAAGGGCGGCTGGCCCAGCTTCATGGCCAAGGAGGTCGCCGAGGAGCCCGAGGCGGTCGCGAACACGATCCGCGGCCGGGTGCAGGACGGCGCCGTGGTCATCCCCGAGCTGGACGGATCCGACGAGCTCTTCCGCGGCATCGACCGCATCATCATCACCGCGTGCGGGACGGCCTCGTACGCCGCCATGGTGGGCAAGTACGCGCTCGAGCAGTGGGCGCGGGTGCCCGTCGACGTCGAGCTCGCGCACGAGTTCCGCTACCGCGACCCGGTGATCGGGGAGAACACGCTGGTCGTCTCGATCAGTCAGTCCGGCGAGACCATGGACACGCTCATGGCGGTCAAGTACGCCCGCGAGCGCGGTGCGCGCACCCTGTCGATCTGCAACACCCAGGGCGCGACGATCCCGCGCGAGTCCGACGCCGTCGTGTACACGCACGCCGGCCCGGAGGTCGCCGTCGCCTCGACCAAGGCGTTCGTCGCGCAGATCACGGCGCTGCTGCTGCTCGGTCTGCACGCGGGCCGCGTGCGTGGCACGCTCTCCGCCGCCGACGGCGCCGCCGCGGTGACCGAGCTGGAGACGCTGCCCGCGAAGATCTCCCAGGTGCTCGCGGAGGAGCAGGCGCACGTCACCCAGCTCGCCGGCTGGATGGCCGACACCCGCTCGGTGCTGTTCCTCGGCCGTCACGTAGGCTACCCGATCGCGCTCGAGGGCGCGCTCAAGCTCAAGGAGATCTCCTACATCCACGCCGAGGGCTTCGCCGCGGGCGAGCTCAAGCACGGTCCGATCGCGCTGATCGAGCCCGGCCAGCCGGTGTTCGTGCTCGTGCCGTCGCCGCGGCACTCCTCCCTGCTGCACGCCAAGGTGGTCTCCAACATCCAGGAGATCCGCGCCCGCGGCGCCCGCGTGATCGTCATCGCCGAGGAGGGCGACGCCGCCGTGCTGCCCTTCGCCGACGAGGTCATCCGGATCCCGCTCGCGGGAGCCCTGTTCGAGCCGATCCTGGCCGTCGTGCCGCTGCAGATCTTCGCCATGGCCCTCGCCACCGCGAAGGGCCTCGACGTCGACCAGCCGCGCAACCTCGCCAAGTCCGTCACGGTGGAGTGACACGGATCCTGGGGTCGTCGAGCGAGCACCGACGTGCGTCCTTTCCCCGGGGTCGTTGAGCGAGCACCGACGGAGTCGGAGCGAGACGAAACGCCGTGGCCGGTCCGGCTGCGTCCTTCGTCTCGCTGCGCTCGCTCAGGAACCGGCTCCCCTCGGTTCCTGAGCGAGGAGCGCAGCGGTCGGCTCCCCTCGGTTCCTGAGCGAGGCGCGCAGCGGTCGGCTCCCCCTGGTTCCTGAGCGAGGAGCGCAGCGACGAGACGAAGGACGGCTCGGATCCAGCCCTCCGGATCCTGCCCGGTAGGCTGAATCGGTGATCATCGGCACCGGCATCGACCTCGTGGACATTCCGCGGTTCGAGCGGACCGTCGCCCGCACACCTCGGCTGATGCAGCGCCTGTTCGCCCCGTCGGAGCAGACGCTCCGGCTGGCGTCCCTGGCCGCGCGCTATGCCGCGAAGGAGGCACTCATCAAGGCGCTGGGTGGATCCGACGGCGTGCACTGGACCGAGATCGAGATCGCCTCCGAGCCCTCCGGCCGGCCGTACTTCGTGCTGAGCGGCAGCACCGCCGCCGTGGTCGCCGAGCGCGGCATCAGCACCCTGCACCTCTCGCTCACCCACGACGCGGGGCTCGCCGCCGCCTACGTCGTGGCGGAAGGGCGCGCGGAGGCACCCGCCGGATCCGCCGAAACCCCCTCGGAGCGCCGAGACCCCCGCCCAGCGACGCCTGCAGAGGGGGGTCTCGACGGCGCAGGGGGGTCGCAGCGACACGACGGAGTCACGGACGCGCTCCGCACGGTCGAGGGAGCCGGAACCGAGGGACGCCCATGACCGCGCCGTTCCGCGAGGCGACGATCGACCTCGACGCGATCAGCGACAACGCCCGGCATCTGCGCCGCCTCACCGGCGTCGACGTCATCGGCGTCGTCAAGGCGAACGCGTACGGGCACGGGGCGACCGCGGCCGCGGTCGCCGCGCTGGCCGGGGGTGCGACCCGACTCGGCGTCGCCACGGTCGAGGAGGGACTCGAGCTGCGCCGCGACGGCGTGAACGCGCCGATCCTGGCCTGGCTGCACGCGCCCGGCCGCCGATTCGACGATGCCGCCGAAGCCGGCATCGAGGTCGGCATCTCCAGCCTCGAGCAGCTGAACGCCGCCGCGGAAGCGGGCAGTGGTCCGGATCCGCTCCGCGTGCACCTCAAGTTCGAGACGGGCCTGAGCCGCAACGGCATCGCCCCCGCCGACCGCAGCCGGCTGCTCGCCGAGGCCGCGCGCCTGGAGCGCATCGGGCGGATCCGCATCGTCGGCCTGTTCAGCCATGTCTCCAACACCTCGCCCGAGGACGACCGCGCAGCCCTCGCCGCGTTCGAGACCGCGTGCGCCGAGGCGTCCGCAGCCGGCATCGTCCCGGAGATCCGCCACCTCGCCGCGACCGCCGCGGCCATCGACCTTCCCGAGACGCGCCTGGACGCGGTGCGCATCGGCATCGGCCTGTACGGCGTCAGCCCGTTCGACGACCGCAGCTCGAGCGACCTCGGCCTGCGCCCTGCGATGACGCTGCGCGGCGCGGTCGCCGCGGTGCGCCGGGTGCCCGCGGGCACGGGGGTCTCCTACGGCTACACGCATCGCACGGCGACGGAGACCACGCTCGCGCTGATCCCGCTGGGCTACGCCGACGGCGTGCCGCGGCAGGCGTCCGGACGCGGCCCGGTGCAGATCGGCGGCCGCCGCTACACGGTCGCGGGCCGCATCGCCA
This sequence comes from Microbacterium xylanilyticum, assembly GCF_054654695.1. Classification (NCBI taxonomy): domain Bacteria; kingdom Bacillati; phylum Actinomycetota; class Actinomycetes; order Micrococcales; family Microbacteriaceae; genus Microbacterium; species Microbacterium xylanilyticum. The sequence continues at coordinate 3,083,770 of NZ_BAAIEN010000002.1, read as the reverse complement.
TGGATCAGTTCCTCGTCGACGTGGGCGACGACCCGGTCGCCGTGGGCGACGAGGTGGTGCTCTTCGGCGATCCCACGCTCGGGGTGCCTTCGGCGCGGGACTGGGCGGATGCGGCCGACACCATCGACTACGAGATCGTGACGCGGATCGGTCCCCGGGTGCCGCGGCGGAGCGTGTCGTGACCGCGCTCGAGGACCTCGCGGGACGCCACGAGATCCGCACGGCCGAGGCCATGGAGGAGCTCGGACGGCGGATCGGATCCGGCCTCGTCGCCGGCGACGTGCTGATCCTCACCGGCCCGCTCGGCGCAGGCAAGACCACGTTCACCCGCGGGCTGGCAGAAGGGCTCGGCGTGCGCGGTCCGGTGCAGAGCCCCACCTTCGTGATCGCGCGGACGCACCCCTCGCTCACCGGCGGCGCGCCGCTCGTGCACATGGATGCGTACCGTCTGGGATCCGCCGCGGAGCTCGACGACCTGGACGTCGACGTGCCCGGATCCGTCGTCGTCGTGGAGTGGGGGCGGGGGATGGCGGAGGAGCTCGCCGACGCCTGGTGGGACATCGAGCTCGAGCGCCCCGTGGGCGGGGGATCCGACGCCGTCGGCGGGGGCTCCGATGACCTCGCCGCCGAGGACCTCGACGCGGATGCGCCGCGCATCGTCACGATCGCCCGCGCCGGACGCCGCTGACCCCTCGAGTTCGCCGAGCGAGGCGCGGTACGTCCTTCGTCTCGCTGGGCTCGCTCAGGAACCCAGGACGGCCTCTGGTCCCTGAGCGAGGAGCGGAGCGACGAGACGAAGGGCGCTCAGGAACCGGGGCGAGATCCGTCATGCCGATATGATGCTCACGACCGACGCGCAGGGATGAGCATGACCGAAGACGCCACGAAGACCGCCGTGATCATCGAGGACGATCCGGACGTCCGATCCCTCCTCGACGAGGTCTTCCGCGCCGCGGGGTTCCGCACGGTGCTCGCCGGCACAGGGCTCGAAGGAGTCGCCGCCGTCGCCGAGCACCGGCCGGTCATCACCACGCTCGACATCAACCTGCCCGGCATCGACGGCTTCGAGGCCGCACGCCGGATCCGCGCCGTGAGCGGGACGTTCATCATCATGCTGTCCGCGCTGGGGGAGGAGTCCGACGTGGTGCTCGGCCTCACCTCCGGCGCCGACGAGTACCTGGTCAAGCCGTTCCGGCCGCGCGAGCTGCGGGCGCGCATCGAGGCGCTGCTGCGCCGCCCTCGCAACCCGGACCCGGCGGCCGCACCCAGTGCGCCCGCCGCGCCTGCTGCGGCGAGCACGGCGTCACCGGTCACCTCCGCGAGTGCACCGGCCGGCGGCTCGATCGCCGCCGCCCGCAACCCCTCCGAGGCCGCGGCCATCCCGTCGCACACCACGGCGGGACAATGGCATTCGCATCGCGACATCAGCCTCGATCTCGACACGCACACCGTGCTGGTGGCGCAGCAGGAGGTCGAGCTGACTCCGACCGAGTTCGACCTTCTGGCGACCCTGCTCGAATCCAAGCGCCGGGTGCGCAGCAAAGCCGACCTCGCCCTGGTGCTGCGCGGGGAGGCCTTCGGATCCGCGTCCTACGTGGGCGAACCGGACAAGCGCGCGATCGAGGCGCACATGGCGAACCTGCGGCGCAAGATCGGAGACAGCACCGCGACGCCGCGCTACATCGAGACGGTGCGCGGGGTGGGCTACCGCCTCACCGCCCACACCGACGGGATCGCGGCCGAGGGCTGAGACTCGGCGGCGCGGACCCCGAGGCGGGTGCTTCCCCTGCAGCGCCACCTCGAGGCCCGCGTCACCTGAGCGGCGGGGCTCCCCAGCCCGCGCCGGCACGGTCCCGGGAGCCGGTCCCCACGGCTCCCGGAACCACGGCCGGATCCCGATATCCCGATCGAGGTCCGGCATCCGCACCCGGGCAGGGTCCCGGGGCGGAGGGGCGCCTCCCGAAGGCGCCTTCCGCGGCGGATCCGGTCACGGGTCCGGCTCCGCCGCGGGTGTCGAAGGCGATGGCGAGGGGGCCGAGGCGGCGTGCGGCGGAGCGTCGGCGGCCGCGCCCCCTCCCCATCCGCGTCCCAGCACGGAGGCGAACGCCCCGTCCTGCTGCGGGATGCCGCTGCAGGACCCCCCGGCGGGATCCGTGGAATCCCCGGCGGCGCAGGCGCGGTCGCGGTTCACCGACCACATGGACAGCCGGGCGAGCCGCTGCTTCTGCGCGAACGCGTTCACCGTCGCCGCATCGTCCAGGGCGAACACCTCGTCATCTCCGCTCGTGCGCCCGATCGTCGGAGTCGCACCCATGGCCGCCCAGGCTCCGTCCGCGGGCAGCGCGATGTTCAGCTCGTCGTACAGGCGCCCGAGCTGATCGTGCACGGCGGTCAGCGCGGTGATGGTCGCGGCGCCCGTGGACGGGCCGGGGGACGCGCCGTCGTCCCCGGTCATAGCGTTGATGCCCGCCAGCTGCACGCCGGCCTGCTGCATCTGACGGACCGACCGCAGACCGTCGGTGCTGAGGCCCTCGCGACCGGCCGGCAGCGTGAGCCAGACGGCGAGCTCGGTCCCGCGGGCGCGATGGCCGGCCTGCAGCTGTGCCACGGCCTGCGCACGACGCTCGCCGGCGGTGGCGTCGCCGAGGGCGTGCCCGCTCAGATCGAGGTCCATCGTCGTCGCCGCATAGCGGTCGAGTACTGCGCCGTAGGTGTCGGCCAGTGCGCCGACCGAGACGCACGCGCCGGCGAGCTCGGTGCCACCCGGGCCGCCGAACGAGATCGCCACCTGACCGCCGCCCTTGCGTGCGCGCTCGACGCGGTGGTCCAGGCCGAGCACACGCCCGGCCTCGGCGAGAGAGTACGCGCCGCCCCACGTGGGTGCGCAGGTCTGCGGATCCGCGGCGACCACGAACGCGAGCACTTCCGCGTCGCCGGCCGGCGGGTCTCCCGCGCCGGCGGTCCCGACGCCGGCGGTGACGTCGACATAGCCGCCGAACCAGCGCGGACCGGCGGGCGGCGCGGGCGCCGCGCGGTCCTGCAGCATGAACCACGGCACCGCGACGAGCCCGGTGGCGACGGTGAGCGCCACGAGCGCGCCGGTCAGCACGGTCCAGCCCCGGCGGGGCCGGTCCGGGCGGGCCGAGGAGGGAGCGGTCATCGCGGATGCCGCCTTCGGCGGGGGCGACGGATCTGGTGCGGCGCGGGGAGAAGAGGTGCCGGATCCGCGTTCGGGCCGCGGATCCGGCGACGGAGGGGGGTTCCGTCTGTCAGCGATGCTAGGCGGCGCGATATCCCGGTTGAACCGGCTTCGGTGCTTCTTTGGATAACCTTGCGGAAGCGTTGAGCGGACGGGATCCGGATCTGGCCCGTGGACGCATCCGGTGGCGGCGCGGCGCCGCGCAGGGGAGAGGATCGGCATGTCCCGCAGGGCGTCGATCTGGCGTTGGCAGCTCATCTTCGTCGGCACCACGGTCGCCATCGCGGTGCTCGTCGCGGCCCTCAAGCCGACCATCTTCGCCACCCCGGGATTCACCGCAGGGCTGGCGCTCTCGGTGCTGACCACGGTCACGGTGCTCGTGCTGCCGTGGGACCGGATACCGCCCGCGGGCATCCTCGTGGTGCCGCTGGTGGACATCGCCGCGATCGGGCTCACCACCCAGGCTCCCGACTTCCGGCTCGGCTTCCTCTGGGTGATCCCGATCACCTGGATCGCCACCTACTACTCGATGCTCGCCGTCGTCGGCGGCATCGCGCTCATCACCGCCTTCCTGTTCACCATCGCGAACCAGACCGGGCTGTTCTCCGACGTCGTGCTGCGGGTGCTCATCACGGCCTTCGCGCTCGGGTTCCTCGGCACCACGATCCGGGTCGGCGTGCGGCGCTCGCGCGCCTCCAGCAGGCTGCTCCGGCGCCGTTCCGAGCAGATCGACCGGATCGCGCGCCGCGCCGAGACGCACGAACGCCGGGTCACGCAGATCATCGACGCCCTCGACACCGCTCTCGTCGCGATCGGGGACGACGGCGTGATCCTGAAGATGAATGACGCGTACCGGCGGCTGTACGGGGTCGACGCGGACGGCATCGCGCTGCCGGCGACCGCCGTGGAGTACGACGACCGCGAGGGCGAGCCGGTGCCGGTGCGGCGCACGGTGCTCGCCCGGGCGGCGCGCGGCGAGCACCTGGAGGGGGAACGGGTGTGGCTGTACGACGCGGAAGGCACGTGGCGGGCGCTCGAGGTCGACACCCAGCCCATGGCGAGCGACCCCGAGCAGGGCGCCGTCGTGCTGGTCAAGATCGATGACGTGACCGCTCGGCTTCAGGCGGCCGAGGAGCGCCGGCTGATGTCCGCGATCCTGACGCACGAGCTGCGCAATCCGCTCACCGCGATCGTCGGGCATGTGGATCTGCTGCTGGAGCGGGACGACCTGCCCCCTCGGGCGGCCGACCAGCTCACCGTGGTCGCGGGCGCGGCCGAACGCATGCAGGACCTCGTCACCACGGCGCTCGATGCGTCGCGGCCGGCACCCCGCGTGCTGTCCGAGCCCGTCGAGCTGCACGGTCTCGTGCGTGCGTCGGTGGCATCGTTCCTCCCGACGGCGGCGGCGAGCCGGCTCCGGGTCGACGTCACGGGGCCCTCTCCGCTCCTCATCTACGGGGACGCCTTCCGGCTGCGTCAGGTGATCGACAACCTGCTGAGCAACGCCGTCAAGTACACCGCCCCCGGCGGATCCATCGCGGTCTCGCTCGGCGTGGCCGACGACGCGCAGGCGGAGCTCGTCGTCGCGGACACCGGATCCGGCATGGCGCCAGCCGATGTCGAGCGGCTGTTCCAGCCCTACTTCCGCAGCGAGCAGGCTGCGCGCAGCGGCGTGCCGGGCACCGGTCTGGGCCTGGTCGCCGTTCGCGACATCGTGACCGCGCACGGCGGCACCGTCGACGTGCACAGCCGACTCGGCGAGGGCACGCGCGTCCGCGTCCGCCTGCCCCGTCGCCCCGAGAGGAACGACGCATGATCACCGTCACCGCCCCCATCGGCATCACCGTGAACACGTCGGCCACACTGGTGGCCCTGGTGACGCTGTCCACCGCGCTGGTGTTCGGGCTCGCCCTGATGCCGCGCCCGAGCAGAGCCACCATCACGTGGTCGGTCGGATTCGGGATCGCCATGCTCGCGACGTACCTGTGGGTGGCGGCGAACCAGTTCGACAGCGCGCCGCTGCGCGCCCTCTCATCGGGCCTCATCGTGTGCTTCGAGCCGCTGCTGTGGCTCGGCATCCGCTTCTACGCCGGCAGGCGCGCCTTCTGGCCGGCCGCGGTCGCCTACATCGCCGTCGGGCCTGCGCTGCTCACCCTCACCTCGACCACCGACGCGTATCCGCTCATGTTCCGCATCGTGTTCACGGCCGCGGCCGTGTTCGCCGGGATGTCGGCCTGGGAGCTTTTCCGGCTGCGGATCAGCGCACGGGACGTGGTGCTGCCCCTTGCCCTCATCTCCTCGGCGTTCGTCGTGGGGGCCGTGCTCGGGGTGGCCGCGGGGATCGCCGGCATCGGATCAGCACCCGGGGACGAGCTGCGGATGCTCCGGGACGTCAACGGGGTCGGGATCCTGCTGACCAGCCAGTGCGCGGCGATCACCATCGTGCTGCTCGCCCGGGGGGAGACCCTGCTGCGCGGGGGAAGCAGGAGCGGCCAGGACGACCATGCGGCGCTGCGGGCCCGACTCGCCCGTGCGCAGGAGCACCAGGATCCGGACTGGTCGCTGCTGGAGATCCGCCTCGACGATCCGGCGGACGTCCAGGAGGCCGTGGGACCGGCAGAGTTCGCGAGCATCGTGCAGGCGTTCCACGCGCATGTGCGTGACGCGCTGCCCGTGGTCGCCGACGTGGAGCGAGCGGCGGAGGAGCGCGCGCTCGCGCTGCTGCCGGGCTCGGACGAGGAGGTGCGACGGCATCTGCGGGCGCTGCTCGCGCGGGTGTCGACGATCGAGGACTCCGGGCCCGGTGCGGCACTGAGGGTATCGGCGAGCGTCGGCTGGGCGAAGGCGTTCGACGCCGGCTACGACCTGGACGCGCTGACCGCGGCCGCCGCGGACGCCGGGGCCCGCGCGCAGAGCCGTGGCGGGGATCGCTGGGAGAGGGCCGAAGCCGCGGTGCGGTGATGCGGACGGCACCCTCGCCGCGCAATAGCTAACCTGGAAGGGTGATTCTCGGCGTGGACACCTCGCTCGGCTCGGCCGTCGGCCTGATCGGCCGCGACGGCCGCACCCTGGCCGAGGTCGCCCAGGCGGGCCACCTCGGGCACGCCGAGGCGATCGGCGCCCTGCTGGAGCAGGTGCTCGCCGCGGCGCCCTCTGCCGCAGCCGCGGCTCCGCGGTCGTCGGATCCGTCCGGGCCGGCCGGGGAGAGCGCGGGCCGCGACGCCGAAGAGCTCACGCACGTCGCGGCGGGGATGGGCCCGGGTCCGTTCACCGGACTGCGGATCGGGATCGCCGCCGCCCGCGTCTTCGCGCTCGGCAGGGGTGTGCCCGTGGTCGCGGTGCCCAGCCACCACGCCGCCGCGCTCGCGGTCATCGAGGGCGAGCACCCGCCGCAGCACCCGTTCGCGATCCTCACCGACGCCCGGCGGCGGGAGACCGCGGTGACGGTGTACGAGGGGATCGACGTCGACGGCATCCCGCACGTCGTCGTCGACACCGTGCTCGTGCCGCAGGCCGACGTCGACCGCAAGCTCGGCGCGCTCCGTCGCTTCGAGGTGACCGAGATCTCCGGTGCGGCGATCGCACGCGTCGCCCGTCGCGCCGTCGCCGCGGGGCGCACCCTGACCGGATCCGAGCCGCTCTATCTGCGTCCGCCGGACGCCCGCGTGCCCGCCGCACCCAAGAAGGTGGGCCCGTGATCCGCGCCGCGACCCCCGACGACCTCGACGCGATCATGCTCATCGAACGGCGCTCCTTCCCCACCGACGCGTGGAGCGAGGAGATGATGGCGGCCGAGCTCGCCAGCCCGCACGGGCGCTACATCGTCGACGTGGAGCCCGGCGGCGACAGCGAGCTGGTCGTGGGCTACGGGGGAGTGCGAGCCCTGCGCGGTTCGCCCGACGCCGACATCCAGACCATCGCCCTCGACGCCGCGTATCGCGGATCGGGGCGAGGCAGGGCCCTGCTGCGCGCGCTGCTCGCGGAAGCGGCGGAGCGCGGCGCGCGCGAGGTGTTCCTGGAGGTGCGCGCCGACAACCCCGTGGCGGAGGGACTGTACCTCGCCGAGGGCTTCGTCGAGATCGGGCGCCGCGCGGGCTACTACCAGCCTGACGACGTGGACGCGATCGTGATGCGGCTCATCCTGCCCACGACCGGCCGAGGAGGATCCGATGTCTGAACCCCTCGTGCTCGGGATCGAGACGAGCTGCGACGAGACCGGCATCGGCATCGTGCGCGGGCGGACGCTGCTGTCCAACACGATCGCGTCCAGCATGGACGAGCACGCCCGCTACGGCGGCGTCGTGCCGGAGGTGGCGGCCCGGGCGCACCTCGAGGCGCTGCAGCCGGCGATCGAGCGGGCGCTCGCCGAGGCGCAGGTGCGGCTGCAGGATCTCGACGCCGTCGCCGTTACCAGCGGGCCGGGGCTCGCTGGGGCGCTCATGGTCGGCATCGGCGCGGCCAAGGGGCTCGCGGTGTCGCTCGGCAAGCCGCTGTACGCCGTCAACCACCTCGTGGGCCATATCGCCGCCGACATCCTCACCCCGGACTCGGTGCCGCTGGAGTACCCGACGATCGCGCTGCTCGTGTCCGGCGGGCACACCTCGCTGCTGCACGTGCGCGACCTCACCACCGACGTCGAACTGCTCGGCGAGACGGTCGACGACGCCGCGGGAGAGGCATTCGACAAGGTCGCCCGGATCCTCGGACTGCCCTACCCGGGCGGGCCGGAGATCGACCGCGCGGCCGCCGGCGGGGATCCGGATGCGATCCGGTTCCCGCGCGGTCTCTCCCGCGCCTCGGATCTGGAGAGGCATCGGTACGACTTCTCCTTCTCGGGGCTGAAGACCGCGGTCGCGCGCTGGATCGAGCGCGAAGAGGCGGCCGGGAATCCGATCCCCGTCGACGATGTGGCGGCGAGCTTCCGCGAGGCGGTCGTGGACGTGCTGGTGACGAAGGCGCTCGCCGCCTGCGCCGACCGCGGTGTGCCGAGGCTGCTGCTCGGCGGGGGAGTGATCGCGAACCGACGGCTGCGCGATGTCGCGCTCGCCCGCGCCGCCGAGGCCGGCGTCACCGTGCGCATCCCGCCGCTGTCCCTGTGCACCGACAACGGCGCCATGATCGCCGGACTCGCCGCCGAGCTGATCTCTTCGGGTCGGCGCCCGTCGACGCTCGCCTTCGGAGCGGACTCGACGCTGCCGGTGACCGAGATCCAGGTCGCGGAGCGCGACGACGACACCGGGACCGAGGTCGGATGATGACCCACACGGGCGGGAAGGATCCGGAGCGGTACACCCGGCTGCCTACCGCGCCCGTGCCCGCCGTCGTGGAGAGCGGGCCCCTGCTCGACGCGCCGGCGCCCGAGCCGGTGGAGCTGGATCGCGACGGCGCCACCGTGCACGAGGAGCACTGGCATCCGAGCGACGGCACGGAGTTGCCGGCACACCCCTCAGCCGAGCCGCGGCTCGCGCCGTGGGCGCTGCTGTCGGCGATCGTGGCGCTGTTCGCCTCGCTGTTCGTCGGCTGGGGGATCCCCGTGGCGATCGTGTCCGTCGCCGCGGCGATCATGTCGCTGCGCCGGCCGGGGGAGAGCCGCGGGATGTCGGTCTGGGCACTCGTGCTCGGGATCGTCGCGACGCTGTACAGCGCGGGCTGGCTGCTCTGGGCCGCGTACCGGTTCGGCTGGTTCGGGTAGCGGCATGTCGGATCCGGCGGATGACCGCGAGCGCCGCGAACTGGAGCGGCGCGCGTTCGCCCGCGACGGATCCGGCCTGAGCGAGGCCGAAGCCGCGCGTCTTGCGGAGCTGTGGCGGATCGACCTGCCGTCTCCGGTTCCTGAGCGCCCTTCGTCTCGTCGGTTCCTGAGCGAGCGCAGCGAGACGAAGGACGCTCCTCGCTCAGGATCCGTGCAGCGAGACGAAGGACGCCCGTCCGAAGAAGCCCTGGTTCCGGAGCGGGCGCAGCCGGATGAAGGAAGCACCCCGCCTCCGTCCGATCCGCCGACGACGTCGCGTTCCACCGACGGATCCGGCCGGATCCTCGGTCGTTCGGGACCTGCTCGGCTGTTCGGGACGGCACGGGCGCGGATCCGGACGTGGATCGCCGGCGGAGACTGGCAGCGCCCGCGCTACCTCGTCGGCGGACTCGGTGCGCTCGTGCTCGTCGGCGTGCTGATCGGGTGGGCGATCCCGCGACCGCCGGACGTCGGCCTCGCCCTGCGCGCCGGCGAGGCCGAGCGGGAGTCGGCCGTGCGGAAGCACCACGACGACCTGGATCCCGGATCCCTGCTCCTGCTCGCCCGCGAACGCGACGGCCTGCTCTGGTACGCGACCCAGGCGAACGGGCAATTGCTCTGCGCGATCCTCGACGTGCGCGCCATCCCGTCCCAGAAGCAGTGCCTTCCCCGCGACCAGCTGGCAGGGCATCCCCTCGGCGTCTCCAGCCCCAGTCAACGGGAGGGCGTCGTCGCCCAGGACGGTTACTCCGGCACGGTCGTCCTGTCCGGCCGCGGCGTGCCGTTCGGAGTTCTGACGCGCTTCCAGATGATGTACGACGGGAGTCCTGAAATGGGCGCCGAGGAGCGCGCCGCGATGAGACGGGTCGTCGTGCAGAACAACCTCGTCTTCGCGCAGGTCGTCGGCAGAGTGGGCAAGACGCCCGTGTGGCTCGGCGATGACGGCAGAGGCAGGCGATGCCTGGTGGTGGAGGAGCGCGCCATGCAGAAGACCTGTGCACCCAGCACCGCAACCGCCGTCGATCCGTTGTCGGGGCAGGAGCAGCCGGCGCTCAGCATGCGGCTGGTGGAGACGCCCGCGCACCCGGCCGTTCGCCTCGACTTCTGGGCGCCGCCCGATGCGGGGCAGTACCTGGTGATCAGCCCCGATACCGGGGGGTTCCGGACAGCGGCGGACTGAGTCAGACCCGGTCCGCGAGGATCGCGTGGCGCTTGTCGCCGATGCGCACCAGGATGAGCGTCGCCTCCTCGGGACCGCGCAGATTCAGCTTCTTGCGGAACGCCGCCGGATCCACGTCCACTCCGCGCTTCTTGATCTCCAGACGGCCGATGCCGGCCTTCTTCAGGGCGGCGGCGATCGCCTTCGTGTTGACGGGCAGCACCTCACGCACCCGGAACGACGCCGCGAACGGGCTCTCGGCCGGCGCATCCGAGGTGAGGTACGCGATGTGCGGATCCAGCATCCCGGCGTCGAGCGTGCGGGCCAGGTCGCCGATGAGGCGGGCGCGGATGACCGCCCCGTCGGGCTCGTGCACATAGGCGCCGAGGGCGCGGACCTCGGCATCCTCGGCGTCGGCGGGCGCGGTGAGCTCGTAGCCGCGGTCGCCGCGGATCACGAGCGCCGCCCGGCGCACCCCGTCCCGCGCCAGCGGACCCGACCACAGCACGAGCTCGACCACGTCGCCGTCCGCACTGACCCACTGCGCCTCGACATCGGCGGGGATCGTCTCCCGGTCGTGCGCGGGCCCGAGCTTGATCCCGGTCGGCACGCGCTCGGCGAGGGCGAACGCCCAGTCCAGCGACGGGGAGTAGTCGTCGGCGGACACGCGCCGGGTCTCGGAGTGCCCCGCCGTCCGCCGAGCCGGATCCAGCCATACAGCGTCCACGCCGGTCCCTGAGCCTCCGGTCCCTGAGCCCGCGGTTCCGGTCCCTGAGCCTCCGGTCCCTGAGCCTGTCGAAGGGCCGGGCGCGTGCTCCTCCGCGAACCCGTGCCGCACCTCGGCGTCGGAGCCGAACGGCGCCAGGTTGTACGCGGCGAGAGCGGCGGTGACCTCGTCGGCGTCGACCGCCGTCACCGTCAGGCCGGCGCCCGCGAACGCGAGCGCGTCCCCGCCGATGCCGCAGCCGAGGTCGGACACGTGCGTCACCCCGGCGGAGCGCATGCGCCCCGCGTGCCGTGCGGCGACGCCGAGCCGTGTGGCCTGCTCCAGGCCGGCTCGCGTGAACAGCATCCGTCCCGCGAACTCGCCGAACTTCGCCGCCGCCTTCGTGCGCAGTCGCGCCTGCCCTACCACGGCGGACACGAACTCGGGGGAGTGCCCCTCCGACCGCAACCTCATGACGGCGCGCGCGGCCGCGTCCGTGGATCCCACCTCGCCGAGGGCGTCGAGCATGCGCAGCGCCTCGGGCGTCAGCAGGATCCGCAGTTCGCTCATGTCCACGCGCTCCAGGCTATCCGTCGCACCCGGGGCGGCCCGCGGTGGTCGCTCGCGCTCATGACGGCGATTGGCACTCTGATTGCGTGAGTGCCAACGATGCGCCTAGACTGTCGTTAGCACTCTCGGGTCGAGGGTGCTAACAATGTCTTGAACCGTCAAGAAAGAGGTAGACCGTGTCGGTTTCCATCAAGCCGCTCGAGGACCGCATCGTCATCAAGCAGGTCGAGGCCGAGCAGACCACCGCGAGTGGCCTGGTCATCCCCGACACCGCCAAGGAGAAGCCCCAGGAGGGCGAGGTCGTGGCGGTGGGCCCCGGCCGCATCGACGACAACGGCAACCGCGTTCCGCTCGACGTCAACGTCGGCGACCGCGTGCTCTACAGCAAGTACGGCGGCACCGAGGTGAAGTTCGGCGCCGAGGAGTACCTCGTGCTCTCCGCGCGCGACGTGCTCGCCGTCGTGGTGCGCTGAACCCGCACTGACCTTCCGAAGGCCCGGATGCCCCGCGCATCCGGGCCTTCGCCGTCCCCGGACGCCGACGCGGGGAAACGGAGGAGCTCACGGCGTGTCGGCGTCGGATCCGGTCCCGGGAAGCGGGACGCGCCGCCGGCCTCCGCCGTTTTCCGACGCAGCTGACCGCCCCGACGCAGCCGACCGTCCCGACGCGGCGACCGCCCCGGCGGCGCCGGCCCTGCCTGTCCGCTCCCGGCAATAGGGTTGATCGGTGACCACCACCCGCAGCGCGCAGACCATCGGCGTCGCCTCAGCGATCGGCGCCTACCTGCTGTGGGGCGTGCTGCCCCTGTACTTCCTGCTGCTCGCGCCCACCGGTCCGTGGGAGCTCGTAGCCTGGCGGGTCGCGCTCTCCCTGGTGTTCTGCGTGATCCTGCTGGCGATCACCCGGGGCTGGAAGCCGCTGCTCGCGATCATCCGGCAGCCACGCCTGCTGGCGCTCACCGCCCTCGCTGGTGCGCTGATCTACATCAACTGGCAGGTGTTCGTCCTCGCCACGCTGAACGGCGAGATCGTCGAGACGAGCCTGGGCTACTTCATCAACCCGATCGGCACGATGCTGCTCGGCGTCTTCGTGCTGAAGGAGAAGCTGCGCCCGCTGCAGTGGGGCGCCGTGGGCATCGCCACGATCGCGGTGCTCGTGATCGTGTTCGCGCACGGGACGTTCCCGTGGATCGCGCTGTCGCTCACCGCCTCCTTCGGGATCTACGGGCTCGTCAAGAAGCAGATCGGCCCCTCCGTCGACGCGATCAGCGGCCTCACCCTGGAGTCGCTCTGGCTGCTGCCCGTCGCGATCGTGCAGCTCATCGCGGTGGGGCTCACCACGGGTATCACGATGGGCCAGAACGGCCCGCTGCACGCGGGCCTGCTCGCCTTCGCCGGCGTCGCGACCGCGGTTCCGCTGCTGCTGTTCGCGGCCGGCACGCGCCGGATCGGGCTTACCGTGATCGGGATGATCCAGTTCATCACCCCGATCATGCAGTTCCTCGTGGGCGTGCTCGTCATGCACGAGCCGATGCCGCTCGAACGGTGGATCGGCTTCGCCATCGTGTGGGTGGCGATCGCGGTGTTCCTCGTCGATCTCGGTCTCGCCGCGCGGCGGCTGCGGAGCGGCCGCGGCACCGCCGACGAGCCGCCCGTCAGCACCGACTCGATCCCCGTGCCCTGACACCCGGCGGCGGCGCCCGCCCGCGCCGTTCCTGGGAATACCACCCCCCTGCGGACGTTTAGACTCGATACACGCGCGCGAGAAAGAGGAGCCCCGCAACCCATGGAGCAGCACGACCCGTTCGGTTTTGTCGGATTGACCTACGATGACGTCCTGCTCCTCCCGGGGCACACCGACGTGATCCCGAGCGAGGCGGACACGTCGTCCCGCGTGACGCGCCGCATCTCGGTCGCCACGCCCCTGCTCTCCAGCGCCATGGACACCGTCACCGAGGCGCGGATGGCCATCGCCATCGCCCGTGAGGGCGGCCTGGGCATCCTGCACCGCAACCTCTCCATCGCCGACCAGGCCGCGCAGGTCGACCGCGTCAAGCGCAGCGAGTCGGGCATGATCACGGATCCGATCACGACCACCCCCGAGGCGACCATCGCCGAGGTCGACGCGCTGTGCGCGAAGTACCGCATCTCCGGGCTCCCCGTCGTCGACCCCGAGGGGCACATCGTCGGCATCGTCACGAACCGCGACATGCGCTTCATCTCCGGATCCGCGAAGCAGACCACGCTCGCCCGCGACGTGATGACGAGCGAGAACCTCGTGACCGCTCCCGTCGGCGTGCCCGCGGAGAAGGTCATCGAGCTGTTCGCCAAGCACCGCGTGGAGAAGCTGCCCCTCATCGATGAGGACGGCAAGCTCGCCGGCCTCATCACGATCAAGGACTTCGACAAGAGCGAGAAGTACCCGCTCGCCACCAAGGACGAGCAGGGTCGCCTGCGCGTCGGTGCGGCGATCGGCTTCTTCGGCGACGCCTGGGAGCGCGCCGAGGCGCTGCGCGACAAGGGCGTGGACGTGCTCGTCGTCGACACCGCCAACGGCCAGTCGCAGGGCGTGATCGATCTCGTCAAGCGGCTCAAGGCGGATCCGTCGTTCGCCCACATCGACATCATCGGCGGCAACGTCGCGACCCGGGAGGGCGCGCAGGCGCTCGTGGACGCGGGCGTCGACGCCGTCAAGGTGGGCGTCGGGCCGGGCTCGATCTGCACCACCCGGGTCGTCGCCGGTGTCGGCGTGCCCCAGGTCACCGCCGTGTACGAGGCGTCGCTCGCCGCGGGCCCGGCCGGCATCCCGGTCATCGCCGACGGCGGTCTGCAGTACTCCGGCGACATCGCGAAGGCCCTCGTCGCCGGCGCCGACGCCGTGATGCTCGGCTCGCTGCTCGCCGGCACCGACGAGGCGCCGGGTGAGATCGTATTCCAGGGCGGCAAGCAGTTCAAGCAGTACCGCGGGATGGGATCCCTCGGCGCGATGCAGACCCGCGGCAAGCAGACCTCGTACTCGAAGGACCGCTACTTCCAGGCCGACGTGCCCAGCGACGACAAGCTCATCCCCGAGGGCATCGAGGGCCAGGTGCCCTACCGCGGTCCGCTGTCGGCCGTCGCGTACCAGCTCGTCGGAGGGCTGCGCCAGTCGATGTTCTACGTCGGTGCGCGCACCATCGAGGAGCTGAAGGCACGCGGCAAGTTCGTGCGCATCACCCCGGCGGGGCTCAAGGAGTCGCACCCGCACGACGTGCAGATCGTGGTCGAGGCGCCCAACTACAAGCGCTGAGTCGAGACCTCGTTCGACGGCGAAGGCCTCGGATCCTGCGATCGGATCCGAGGCCTTCGTCATGTCGCTCAGGCCGAGACGGGTTCGGCCGCGATGGCCGTCGTCTCGGCGGCACCGTCCCGGTGCCCGCCCTTCCCGGCAGGCAGGAGCAGCGCCACGAGCGTCGCCACCAGCAGCACCGCGGCCCCGGTGAACACCGCGGGGCGCGCGGCGTCCACGTAGTGATCGGGGCGCAGCTGCCCGCCGGCGCCGACGAAGATCGCCGTCATCACGGCGGTGCCCAGCGCCACGCCGAGCTCGCGCACGGTCGAGTTCACGCCCGACGCCTTGGCGTGGTCGACGAGGCCGAGGGTCGCCAGCAGGGCCGTGGCGGAGGGTGCGAACACGAGCCCCATCCCGACGCCCGCGAGGACGAACGGCGCCACCAGCGCCGGGTACGGCACGTCGGCGGAGAGCAGCGCGGCGAGCCAGCCCAGGGCGACGCCCTGCAGCAGCAGGCCCGCGACCAGCAGGGCCCGGGTGCCGACCCGCGGGGCGATGATGCCGGCGATCGGGGCCACGAACATCGGGGCGAGCGTCCAGGGCGTGGTCTGCACGGCGGCCTCGAGCGGCGTCGCACCCTGCACGACCTGCAGGAACTGGATGAGGATGAACACGGATCCGAACGTGCCGAAGCTGAACGCGAAGCCGACGACGTTGGTGACGGAGAACGAGCGGTCCCGGAACAGCCGGAGCGGCACCAGCGGGGCCGTGGCACGCAGCTGCCAGAGAAGGAACGCGATCACCAGCGCGCCGCCGAGAGCGAGCTCCGAGATCACGCCGATCGTGTCCCAGCCGTCGTCGTTGCCGCGGACGATCGCGTGCACGAGCGCGAGCACTCCGGCGGCAGCGAGCAGCGCGCCGGGCACGTCGATGCGCACGCGCGCGCCGAAGTCGTTGTTCAGCACGAGCAGCGCGAACGGGATGGCGATCACCGCCACCGGCACGTTGATCCAGAAGATCGCCTGCCAGTTCCAGCCCTCCATGATCGCGCCGCCGATCAGCGGACCCACGGCGACGCCCAGTCCGGACACGCCGCCCCAGATGCCGATCGCCAGGGCGCGCCGCGCAGCAGGCACGGCCCCGGTGAGCAGGGCGAGGGAGAGCGGCATGACCGCGGCGGCGCCGAGCCCCTGCACCGCCCGGGCTGCGATGAGCTGACCGGGATCGGAGCTGAGCGCGGCGAACAGGGATCCGGCCCCGAACAGCGCGATCCCGAGCGCGAAGACGGTGCGGCGGCCGAACCGGTCGCCGAGCGCGGAGGCCACGAGGATCGCACCGGCGAAGGCCAGGGTGTACGCGTTCACGAACCACTGCAGCTGCTCGATGGTCGCGCCCATCTCGCGATGCAGCACGGGCAGCGCGTTGGTCATGACGAGGTTGTCGAGCGTGGCCATGAACATCGGCAGCGACGCTGCGGCGATGACGAGCGCCACCGGGCGAGGGCGGCGCGGCGAGAGCGACGCGCGTTCGCGACGCACCGGCGTGGGAGAGGAGGTGTCGGTCATGGTGGACTCCGGTTGTAATTGGATGATCACAAGCTCTGAGCACAATGTAGTAATCGCATGATTACAAAGTCAAGTCATTCGCTGATAACCTTTCGGCATGACTTCCGCAGCGACCTCCGCCACCGACGCGACCGAGGACCCGGGTCGTCGCCTGTCCTCCGACGAGCGACGCGCGCAGATCATCCTCGCCGCGCTCACGATCTTCGGATCGCGGGGATACGAAGGCGCCACCACCGATCAGGTCGCGCGCGCCGCCGGGGTCAGCCAGCCCTACGTGGTGCGCCTGTTCGGCACCAAGGAGAACCTCTTCCTCGCCACGATCGAGTTCGCCCTCGAGCGCCTCCTCGCCGCCTTCCGCGCCGCGCTCGCGGCTTCCGACGAGGGCGGTGAACGCCCCGTCGGCAGGCGCATCGGCGAGGCCTACGTGGATCTCATCGAGGTGCGCGGACTGCATCAGACCCTCGCGCACGCCTATCTGCTCGGCAGCAACCCGGCCATCGGCGCCGCCGCACGACGCGGCTTCGCGACGGTGTGGCGCTTCTTCCGCGATGAGATGGGTCTCGACGCCGACGAGGCGCGCGAGTTCCTCGCCGAGGGCATGCTGATCAGCACCATGATCGGCCTGCGGATCGTGGACGATTACGGATCCGATCCGCAGATCACCGAGCTGTTCCGCGCCTGCTTCCCGAACAAGCTGCCCCACGTGCTCGAGGTGCTTCCCCGCAGCGAGCACCGGCTCTGACGCGCGGCGACGGCCGGCGGACCGTGCTTCCGCACGTCGGCGGTGCGGCGTAGCCTGGCGGGCATGTGCCGGAGCATCCACACCCTTCACAACTTCGAACCCGCCGCAACCTCCGACGAGGTGCACGCCGCCGCACTCCAGTACGTGCGCAAGATCGCGGGGACGACGAAGCCGTCCAAGGCGAATCAGGAGGCGTTCGACCACGCCGTCGCCGAGATCGCGCACGTCACCCAGCACCTGCTCGACGCGCTCGTCGCCACCGTGCCGCCGAAGAACCGCGAGGAGGAGGCGGAGAAGAAGCGCGCTCGGGCGATCGCCTCGGGCCGCTACGCCGCCTGATCCACTGGCACCCTGCCGTGGTACATTCGCGGCATGAGTACCACATTCGCTGCAGCCATGGGAGATCGCGGGCGCCTGGTGGTGCCGGCCGAGCTTCGTGCACGTCAGCACTGGGAGTCCGGCACCCCGCTGCTGTTCCTCGAGACGGACAATGGCGTGATCCTCATGACCCGAGACCAGGCGAAGCGTCTGCTGCGCGAGCAGCTCGCCGGCGTCGACCCGGTCGGAGATCTGCTCCGCGAGCGCCGCGCGGCCGCTCGTCAGGAAGACGCGGCGTGATCGTCCTCGACGCTTCGGCGCTGCTCGCCTTCCTGCGTGCCGAACCCGGGGCCGAGCGTGTCGAGGCGGAACTGAACGGCGGCGTCATAGGTGCGGCCAATTGGTCAGAGGTTGCGCAGAAGATCCGTGCACTCGGAGGCGACTGGAATGTCGCGCGAACTCTTCTGCTGAGCTACGACCTGCGTATCGAGCCGGTCACGGTAACCGACGCCGAGCTGGCGGCTGCGTCATGGCGGAAGGGCTCGGGCCTGTCGCTCGGCGACCGACTCTGCCTCGCGGTTGCGGATCGCCTGGGCAGCGCAGCACTCACAGCCGATCGTGCCTGGGGCGAATCAGAGCGCGTCGTCCAGATCCGCTGAGAGATCCGCGCACAACTGCCGGAGGCGAGTGACGGATTCGGCCCGCTGAGAGGCAGGGGCAACCCGGGTAGTCTGAGGGGGTGACCCAGGAGATCGAGCTCGGCCGAGGCAAGCGCGCGCGCCGCGCATACACGTTCGACGACATCGCGGTGGTGCCGTCGCGGCGCACCCGCAACCCGGAGGACGTGTCCACCGCGTGGACGATCGACGCCTTCCCGTTCGAGATCCCGGTGCTGGGCGCGCCCATGGACTCCGTGATCAGCCCGCGCACCGCGATCACGCTGGGCCGGCTCGGCGGACTGGGCGTGCTGGACCTCGAGGGGCTGTGGACCCGGTACGAGGATCCGGAGCCGCTGCTCGCCGAGATCGCTGGTCTCGACGAGGGCACCGCGACCACCCGCATGCAGCAGCTCTACGCCGAGCCGATCAAGCCCGAGCTCATCAAGGCGCGCCTGGCCGAGATCCGCGAGGCGGGCGTCACCGTCGCCGGATCCCTCACGCCGCAGCGCACCCAGGAGCTCTACCAGACGGTCGTCGAGGCCGGTGTCGACCTGTTCGTCATCCGGGGCACGACGGTCTCCGCCGAGCACGTCTCGAGCGTCGCCGAGCCGCTGAACCTGAAGAAGTTCATCTACGACCTCGACGTCCCCGTGATCGTCGGCGGCGCAGCCACCTACACCGCCGCCCTGCACCTCATGCGCACGGGCGCCGCGGGCGTGCTCGTCGGCTTCGGCGGGGGAGCGGCGTCCACCACGCGCGCCACGCTGGGCATCCACGCGCCGATGGCCACCGCCGTGTCCGACGTCGCCGCGGCGCGCCGCGACTACCTGGACGAGTCGGGCGGGCGCTACGTGCACGTGATCGCCGATGGCGGCGTGGGCACCTCCGGCGACATCGTCAAGGCGCTCGCCATGGGCGCGGACGCGGTGATGCTCGGGGTCGCCCTCGCGCGCGCCACCGACGCCCCCGGCCAGGGCTTCCACTGGGGTCCGGAGGCGCACCACCCGAAGCTGCCCCGCGGCCGCCGTGTCCGCGTCGACGGCGTCGCCACGCTCGAGGAGATCCTGTACGGCCCTGCTCCGGTCGCCGACGGCACCGCCAACCTCATCGGCGCGCTGCGCAAGTCGATGGCCACCACGGGCTACTCCGACCTCAAGGAGTTCCAGCGCGTCGAGGTCGTGCTGGCCCCGTACCAGTCCTGAGCTCCGCCCGTTGAACCATCCCGTGTCGTCTCAGCAGCGCCCCGCCGCCCCTGCCCCGGAGTTCCCGCCGACCCTGCGCGAGGTGATGCTGCGCGGCCGCTGGATCGGGATGCTGCTGCTGTGCCTCGTCGTGGCCGGCGTGTTCGCCTGGCTCGGCCAGTGGCAGCTCGGGCGCGCCATCGACACCAGCCCGCCGCCTCCGGGCGCGACCGAGAAGGTGCTGCCGATCGACCAGGTGGTCAAGCCGGGCGCCTACCTCGACGCTCCACTCGTCGGACAGCGGACCGAGGCCAGCGGATCCTGGATCCCCGGTGACTTCCTCGTCGTCTCGTCGCGCTTCAACGACGGCGTGGAAGGGTACTGGGTCACCGGACAGCTGCGGATCTCGGGCACCGCGAAACCCACCTCGCTCGCCGTCGCGATCGGCTGGGCCGCGGACGAGCGGGCCGCGAAGGCGGCCGCAGCACGTCTCGAGAAGACCGCGGACGGATCCGTCATCGCGGTGAAGGGCCGGCTGATCTCCGATGAGGGCCCGGTCGCGCCGCCGAAGGATCAGCCCACTCGCATGGATCGGATGTCGCCCGCCGCTCTGCTCGGCTTCTGGCACGACACGGCCGAGCTCGACGTCTACCGGCCGTATCTCGCGTCCGGCAGCCCGCTCGGCGGCCTCGCGGCGATCTCGTCGCCCGCGCCCGAGGAGCACTCCTCGGTCAACTGGCTGAACATCTTCTACGCCGTGGAGTGGGTGATCTTCGCCGGCTTCGCGTTCTACCTCTGGTACCGGCTGGCCAGGGACGCGTGGGAGCGCGAGGTCGAAGAGGTCGAGGAACGCCGCGGCGCCTCCGGCTCGGATCCGCGCGCCGTCTGAGACTCCCGAAGGGATCCGGTCCGTCGGCGCTGTCACCGAGCCCGTCCTGCTTCACCGGCGTCGTCCCGTTTCGCCGACGGATTCGGCAGGATCCTCGGCTGTTCGCGACAAGGTCCGCCGTTCGGGACGGCCTCCGCGAACGCCTCAAGAACCCGCCCCGACAAACCGGGGCGGCTCTCGGTGCTCTTTCGAGCGCGGATCGCAGTCGTTCTGCACCTTCGCGCGTGAGCCGGTGAAGATCCGTTGTCCTGACAGTGAACTCCTCTCAGCGCGTCCCTAAGGTCCTTGAAGCTCGCACATAGCCTCGCTTAGGGTCTGGTCGTATGCGCCGTCCCCAGGCGGCGCCGTCGGCCATCCCACGAGGGGGTCGGCGTCCCACCCCTTGAGGAGACAGCACCTTGACGAACGCCCCTGCCGACGAGAGCCGCGCGGTTCCCGTCACGAATCGCAGAAGGCGGGCGCGCCTGTGCGCACTCGCCGTCACCACCGTCAGCGCCGTGGGCGCGGGAGCCCTGATCGCGCTCCCGGCCTTCGCCAACACCTCGGGAACGGGGGTGGTGATCAACGAGGCGTACCTCTCCGGCGGCAGCACCGGTGCGGCGTTCACGAACAAGTTCGTCGAGCTCTACAACCCGACCGGATCCGCGATCGCGCTCGACGGCACCTCGATCCAGTACCGCTCGGCCGGCGGGACCGGCGCGTCCAACGGCGTCGTCCCGCTCGCCGGATCCATCCCCGCGCACGGCTACTACCTCGTCCAGGGCGGCAGCAACGGCACGAACGGGGCCGCCCTTCCTGCCGCCGACGCCACGGGCGGCCTGAACCCCAGCGGCTCTGCCGGCACGATCGCCCTCGTCAAGGGCACCGCGGCGATCACCCTGCCGACGGGATCCGTCGTCGGCAGCACCGACGTGATCGACCTGCTCGGCTACGGCACGTCCAACACGTTCGAAGGCGCCGCGGCCGGCGCCCCGGCGGGCAACACCGACGTCAAGTCGCTGAACCGCGCCCAGGGCGCCGACTCCGACGCGAATGCGACGGACTTCACCCTCTCGGCGACCATCACGCCGACGAACACGAAGAACAACGGAACCGACCCCGGCCCGGAGCCCACGCCGACTCCGACGCCTACGCCGACGGACACGTCGGCTCCGGTGGAGACCAAGAGCATCGCCGAGGTGCAGGGCACCACCGACGTCTCGCCGTTCGTCGACCAGACCGTCACCGTCCAGGGCGTCGTCACGGGCGACTACCGCACCGGCGGGTACAAGGGCGTCACGATCCAGACCCAGGGCACCGGCGGCGACACCAAGACCGCCGGCGCCTCGGACGGCATCTTCGTCTACCTGAACGCGCTGGCCCCGGCCGTCGCACGCGGCGACCTCGTCTCGGTCACCGGCAAGGTGTCGGAGTACTTCGGTCAGACCCAGATCACCCCGGCGTCCCTCGGCGACGTCACCGTGGTGACCGCCGGTGCGGGCGTTCCGCAGCCGGTCGCGCTGCCGGACAGCGTGCGCGGCGGCGACCGCGAGGCGTACGAGAACATGCTCGTCGCGCCCAGCGGCACCTACAAGCTCGCCTCCAGCCACCAGCTGTACAACTACGGCACGCTGTGGCTCAACGCCGGCGAGGCGCTGAACGTCAAGGCGACCGAGGTGGTCCGCCCGGGCCCCGAAGCCGACGCGATCACCGCGGCGAACCGCGCGAACCGGATCCTGCTCGACGACGGCTGGTCGTCGCAGATCGGCAAGAGCGGTCACACCGGCGGCCAGCCGTACTTCACGAAGGAGACGGTCGTCCGCAACGGCGACGTCGTGCACTTCCCCGCAGAGGGCGAGATCCTGCAGTACGGCTTCGACGACTGGCGCCTCCAGCCGGTGGTGCCGATCTCGGGCACGAGCGACGCCTCGCACAAGCCCACGTTCGGCGACGAGAACCCGCGCACGGATGCGCCTCCGGCGGTGGGCGGCGACGTGAAGGTGGCGTCGTTCAACGTCTACAACTTCTTCACGACCCTCTCGAGCCAGGATCCGAACGCCCGCGGCGCCAAGACGGATGCGCAGTTCCAGATCCAGCGCTCGAAGATCGTCTCGGCCATCAACGGCCTGGGCGCGGATGTCGTCGGCCTCATGGAGGTCGAGAACGGGCCGAAGTTCGGGCTCCCGCTCGACGCCCCGCTGCAGAACCTCGTGCAGGGGCTCAACGACGCGGCCGGCTCCGAGGTGTGGGACTACG
The DNA here is from genome assembly GCF_054654695.1 of Microbacterium xylanilyticum. NCBI lineage: Bacteria > Bacillati > Actinomycetota > Actinomycetes > Micrococcales > Microbacteriaceae > Microbacterium > Microbacterium xylanilyticum. The sequence continues at coordinate 3,061,546 of NZ_BAAIEN010000002.1, read as the reverse complement.
TCCGCACGCCGGCGGCGCTGAACGACACCTCGATCACCGACGTCATCACGACGGCGATCATCTACAAGAAGGCGTCCGTGACCCTCAAGGGCGACGCGTCGACCATCGTGGACGAGACGGTGTTCGGCAACGCCCGCGAGCCCATCGCGCAGACGTTCCAGACGGCGCAGGGGGGCGTGCTCTCGGTCATCACCACGCACCTGAAGTCGAAGTCGCCGCCGCAGAACGCCGGTCCGGAGCCGGCCGACGGCCAGGGCTTCTTCAACGCCGACCGCGTGGCGCAGGCCAAGGCCGAGCTGGCTTTCGCACAGCAGGTGCAGAAGAGCTCGGGCAGCGACGACGTGTTCCTCGTGGGCGACTTCAACGCCTACGGCAAGGAGGATCCGATCGACGTGTTCGCCCAGGCCGGGTGGACCGACGTTGAGCCGACCTTCGCGCACGGGCAGTACACGTACTCCTTCGACGGCGAGCTGGGATCGCTCGACCACGTGATCGCGTCGCCGTCCGCGGCGAAGGCGATCACCGGCGCCGGCGTGTGGAACATCAACTCGCCGGAGTGGAGCGACCGCGGGTACGCGTTCGCGGCCACCGAGCCGGGCACGCCGTACCGCTCCAGCGACCACGACCCGATCGTCGTCGGCCTCAAGGGCGCGGCGGATCCGATCGACATCAACATCGCGACGATCAACGACTTCCACGGACGCATCGAGGCCGACGGCGCCGCCGCCGGTGCCGCGGTGGTGGCCGGTGCGGTCGAGCAGTTCCGGAAGCAGAACCCGAACACGATCTTCGCGGCCGCGGGCGACCTCATCGGCGCCTCCACGTTCACGTCCTTCATCCAGCAGGACAACCCCACGATCGACGCGCTCAACGCGGCCGGTCTCGAGGTGAGCGCGGCGGGCAACCACGAGTTCGACCAGGGCTACGCCGATCTCCGCGACCGGGTGATCCCGCGCGCGGACTGGACCTACCTCAGCTCCAACGTGTTCCTCACCGCCGACGGCACGCCGGCCCTCACCCCGTCGTGGGTGAAGGACGTGCAGGGCGTCAAGGTGGGCTTCATCGGCGCGGTGACCGAGGATCTTCCGACCCTCGTCTCGCCGGACGGCATGAAGGGCCTCGAAGTGCGCGACATCGCCACGTCGGTGAACAAGGTCGCCGCCGAGCTCAAGGACGGCGATCCGTCCAACGGCGAAGCGGACGTGATCATCCTGCTCGTGCACGAGGGGGCGACCACGACCGACGTCGCGAGCATCACGCCCGAGTCGCGTCTCGGCGAGATCGTGAACGGCGTCGACAAGAGCGTGAACGCGATCGTCTCGGCGCACACGCACCTCGCGTACAACCACGTGATCGACGGCCGCCCTGTGGTCTCCGCCGGCCAGTACGGCGAGAACATGGGCCTGATGGATCTGAAGGTCGACCCGGCCACGAAGAAGCTGCTCTCGATCACCAACGAGATCAAGCCGCTCACCGTCAACAAGGTGCCGCAGTACCCGGCCGACCCGGCGGTGCAGGCCATCGTCGACGCCGCCAAGACCAAGGCGGACGAGCTGGGCTCGGTCAAGCTCGGCGACATCACGGCCGACTTCAACCGTGCGCGCCAGAGCGACGGAAAGACGGAGAACCGCGGTGGGGAGTCCACCCTGGGCAACTTCGTCGCCGATGTGCAGAAGTGGTCGACCGGTGCGGACTTCGCGTTCATGAACCCGGGCGGTCTGCGTGCCAACCTCACCTATGCCGCCAGCACAGCTGCAGGGGATGCGGACGGCAGCGTGAGCTACCGCGAGGCGGCCACGGTTCAGCCGTTCGCCAACACCCTGATGACGGTGAAGCTCACCGGCGCCCAGGTGAAGCAGGTGCTCGAGCAGCAGTGGCAGCCCGCAGGATCTGCGCGGCCGTTCCTGAAGCTCGGCGTCTCGAAGGAGCTCACCTACACGTACGACCCGTCCGCGGCGGCGGGCTCGCACATCACGGGCATCCGTCTGAACGGCACCCCGATCGACCCGACCAGCACCTACACGGTGGGCGCGAATGCGTTCCTCGCGGCGGGCGGCGACGCCTTCACGGCGTTCCAGCAGGGCACCGACAAGAAGGACACCGGCAAGGTGGATCTGCAGTCGATGGTCGACTGGTTCGCCGCGAACAAGACGGCATCCCCGGACCTCGCGCAGCGCGCGGTCGGCGCGGTGCTCAGCGCGCCCGCCGACGCGGCCGGCTACAAGCCGGGGGAGAGCGTCACCCTGAACCTCAGCTCGCTCGCGTTCAGCGCGGGGGAGCCGGCTCCGGGCGACGTGACCGTCTCGCTCGGCGGCACCGCGCTCGCCACGTCGGCGGTCAACGCGGCGGTCACCGTCGACGCCTTCGACGAGGCGGGCACGGCGACGCTGACGTTCACGATCCCGCAGGGCGTGAACGGCGCGCAGACCCTGCACGTCGCGGTCGCGGGCACCGGCACGGCGGCCGACCTGCCGATCACCGTCGCCGGGGTCGTCGACCCGGGCCCGTTCACCGGGAAGATCAGCGTCGGCAGCGGCAAGGTCGCAGCCGGCGACACCCTCACGGTGCGCGGCACGGAGTTCCTCGCGAACGAGACGCTCACCCTCGAGCTGCGCGGCAAGAAGGGGGAGACGTACGACCTGGGCACTGCCGTGGTGACCTCCGACGGAACCTTCGCGGTGACCGTCACCATCCCGCGCGACGCGAAGGCCGGGAAGTGGACCCTCGCCGTCGTGCAGCGAAACGGCGAGGCCACGGCCGAGCTGAGCCTCAACAAGGGCAGGAACAGGTGATCCGCTGACCGGCTGATCACGCCGACACGGCCGCCGGATCCGGGCAACCCCGGATCCGGCGGCTTCGTCGTTCCCGGGGGGTGGCCGGCGGCCCGGAGGGTGGCCGGCGGCCCGGAGGCGCACAGGATCCGGCGGCTAGGATGGATCCATGCCCGAACCCAAGCCTGAGAGCTTCCAGGCCATCCGCGGCGCGCTGAGGTTCTACCAGATCGCCTCGATCATCACGGGAGTCATGCTGCTCCTGCTGGTGGCGGAGATGGTGCTCAAGTACACCCCGATCCACCTCGAGCTCTTCGCGGGCGGATCCGGCGGCTTCCTCTGGTTCGCCCCGGTCGTCGAGGGCGTGCACGGTGGCCTCGAGTCCACGGGCAACGGCCTCAACCTCTCGATGGGGATCCTGGTCGCGCACGGCTGGTTCTACGTCGTGTACCTGTTCGCCTGCTTCCGGGTGTGGAGCCTCATGCGCTGGCCGTTCCTGCGCTTCATCCTGCTCGCGCTCGGCGGCGTCGTGCCGTTCCTCTCCTTCATCATGGAGACCCGCGTCGCCCGCGAGGTGAAGGCCTACCTCGCCCGCCGCGAGGCTGCCGGCGCCCCACAGTCCTCCTCGACCGCTCCCGCCACGGAAGGTGCCCGTTGACCGACAAGACTCCCGACACCGAGCAGCGCCCCGCCCTCGTCGTCGACTTCGGCGCGCAGTACGCGCAGCTGATCGCCCGACGCGTCCGTGAGGCGGGCGTCTACAGCGAGATCGTGCCGCACACCGCGACCGCCGCCGAGATCGCGGCGAAGAACCCGGTCGCGCTGATCCTCTCCGGCGGTCCGTCGTCGGTGTACGAGGAGGGCGCGCCGCAGCTCGACCCGGCCGTGTTCGACCTCGGGGTGCCCACGCTCGGCATCTGCTACGGCTTCCAGTACATGGCGCGCACGCTCGGCGGCGAGGTCGCGAACACGGGCCTGCGCGAGTACGGCGCCACCGACGCCATGATCCCCGTGAACGACTCCACGCTGCTCGGCGGTCAGCCCGCGGAGCAGAACGTCTGGATGAGCCACGGCGACCAGGTCGCCAAGGCGCCGGAGGGCTTCGAGGTGCTCGCCTCGACCCCGTCGACGGCCGTCGCCGCCTTCGCCGACGAGGGCCGCAAGCTGTACGGCGTGCAGTGGCACCCCGAGGTGAAGCACTCCGACCACGGCCAGGAGATCATCGAGAACTTCCTGCACAAGGGGGCCGGGCTGCCCGCCGACTGGAACAGCGGCAACGTCATCGCCGAGCAGGTGGAGCGCATCCGCGCCCAGGTCGGCGACGCGCGCGTCATCTCCGCGTTGTCCGGCGGCGTCGACTCCGCCGTCTCCACGGCGCTCGTGCACAAGGCCATCGGCGACCAGCTCACCGCGGTCTTCGTCGACCACGGACTGCTGCGCAAGGGCGAGCGCGAGCAGGTCGAGCGCGACTACGTCGCCTCCACCGGCGTGCGCCTGATCACGGTCGACGCGGCCGACACGTTCCTCGGCCACCTGGCGGGCGTGACGGATCCCGAGACCAAGCGCAAGATCATCGGCCGCGAGTTCATCCGCGCCTTCGAGCAGGTGCAGCGCGACCTCGTCGAGGAGGCGAAGGCCTCGGGCGAGAAGGTGAAGTTCCTCGTGCAGGGCACGCTCTACCCCGACGTGGTCGAGTCGGGCGGCGGATCCGGCACCGCGAACATCAAGTCGCACCACAACGTCGGCGGCCTCCCCGACGACCTCGACTTCGAGCTCATCGAGCCGCTGCGCACCCTGTTCAAGGACGAGGTGCGCGCGATCGGCCGTGAACTCGGGATCCCCGAGGCGATCGTCGGCCGCCAGCCGTTCCCCGGCCCCGGCCTCGGCATCCGCATCATCGGCGAGGTCACCCGGGAGCGCCTGGACATCCTCCGCGAGGCCGACGCGATCGCCCGCGAGGAGCTGTCCCTCGCCGGGCTCGACCAGGCGATCTGGCAGTGCCCCGTGGTGCTGCTCGCCGACGTGCGCTCCGTGGGCGTGCAGGGCGACGGCCGCACCTACGGCCACCCCATCGTGCTGCGCCCGGTGTCGTCCGAGGACGCGATGACCGCCGACTGGACCCGCCTGCCGTACGACGTGCTCGCGAAGATCTCGAACCGCATCACGAACGAGGTGCGCGAGGTCAACCGGGTGGTGCTCGACGTCACGTCGAAGCCGCCGGCAACCATCGAGTGGGAGTGAAACTCCCGCTCGACAGGAGGCGCCGGTGGCACTCGGCCGCGCCAGCGGTCGAGTGGGAGTGACGCAGCAGCTCCGGGATATGACGAGAGGGCGCGGGCTTCGGCTCGCGCCCTCTCGCGTTCCGTGGGCGCTCAGGCCAGGTGCTTCAGCGCCTCGCGGCGGCTGAGCGGCGAGAGGCCGGGATGGGCGTCGACGAACGCGCGCACCCAATCCGGATCCGTCCTCGCGCAGTCGCGCAGCGCCCAGCCGATCGCCTTGCGGAGGAAGAACTCCGGATCCGCGATGTTCGCCTCGATCGCGTCCGTCAGCAGCGCGCGATCCACGCGATCCCTGCGGCCCAGCTGCGCGATGATCGCGGCGCGGCGGATCCAGAGGTCCTCGTCGTCGGCCCAGACGCGCAGTTCCACGGACAGCTCGGCGGGATGCACGTCCAGCAGGTCCGCCAGGCGGTGCGCGACCTCGTCGACGTGATCCCACCAGGCGCCGGTGCGGATCATCTCCTCGTGCACCTCCAGGAGATCGAGCCGTCCGCGCAACGGCTTCAGCGCCATCAGCGCCTGCGCGGCGTAGCGCTCCTCGCGATAGGCGGCGTGGCGCCACAGCTCGAGGGCGGCCTCGCGCAGCAGGTCCGGATCGCCGATGCTGCGCGCGGCCTCCGTCGCGAGCCGACGCGCCTCCGGCACGCGCACGCCCAGGAACGGCATCGCCGACTTCATGTAGGCCTGCTGGCCCGGAGCGAGCGCAGGGTCCGCCGCCGCGCGCAGGGCATCACGGATGTCGGCGGCCAGGGCGGAGGAGACGCGCACCCCCGGAGTCTACGCGGCTCCCGGGGTGGTGGCCGGTGCGATCCCGCCCTCAGCGGACGACGTCGTAGACGAGCTTCTGCACGCCGTTGCCGTAGACCTCGTGCTCGGCGATGGCGAGCTTCTGCGCGTCGCGGTCGGCGGTGCTGAACAGCCTCTCGCCCGAGCCGAGCAGAACGGGGAACACGAGGACGTGGTAGCGGTCGACCAGTCCGGCATCGGCCAGCGCGTGGCCGAGGGCGAGGCTGCCGTGCACGAGGATGGGCCCGCCGTCGGTCTGCTTGAGAGCGGCGACGTCGTCGAGCGAGCGCAGCACGGTCGCCGGCCAGCGCGGGTCGCCGTCCGCGAGCGTCGTGGAGACGACGTAGCGCGGCATGGCGTTGTAGCCGGCGAACTCCTCCATCCGCGGCCACGCCGGGGCGAACATCTCGTAGCTGCGCCGGCCGAGCAGCACCGCGCCGGCCTCCTCCTGTTCGCGGCCCTTCAGCTCGTACGCGGCCATGTCGAACTCGGCCGAGGTGAACGTCCACCCGGCGTTGCGATACGAGTCGTCGTTGCCCGGGGCCTGGGCGACCCCGTCGGCGGAGACGAACGCGGAGACGATGAGCGTGCGCATGGGTGGTTCCTCTCGAGCGCATATTTAACTAATTGGTTGAATGGAAGATACGACGAATGCAGCGACGGCGCAAGCGCGCTCAGTGCGCGGCGATCTCGCCGAGCACGTCGAGGAACGTCTGCCAGCCGGCGATCGTGCCGAGACGCTGCTCCGTGGTGAACCCGGGGGTCTGCTGGTTCATGACGAGCCGCGTGCCGGAGGCGATGGGCGTGAGCTCCACGGTCAGCAGGGCTGCGCCGCCCTCGGCCGGGCGGTCGGTGAGCGTCATCACGATCCGCGACGGCGGATCCACCTCGAGGAACTCGCCGGCCCACGCGATGGTTCCGCCGTCGGGCAGCACCATGCGGGCGGACCACGAGCGGCCGGGCTCGGCGCGGTAGTCCAGGCTGTCCAGGGGGACCTGCACGTCCTTGCCGCCGAACCAGCGCGAGAAGGCCTCCGGCGTGGTCCATGCGGCGAACACCGCATCCGGCGGTGCCGCGAATTCGCGCTCGATCTGGATGCCGTCCTCGGTGATGCCGGTCACGGGGCGTCCTCTCCGTCGGTGGGTTCGGGGGGCGGGGCCATGGTCGCGAGGACGTCGTCGAGGGCGTCGAAGCTGTCGGCCCAGAAGCGGCGGTAGTCCTGGATCCAGGCGGAAGCGGTCTGGAGCGGGCGCGCATCGAGCATCGCGGGCCGGTACTGCGCGTCTCGGCCGCGGGAGACGAGTCCGGCGCTCTCCAGCACGCGGAGGTGCTTCGAGACGGCGGCGAGGCTCATGGAGAACGGCGCGGCGAGGTCGCTGACGTTGGCAGGGCCGCGGCTCAGCCGAGCGAGGATCGCGCGACGAGTGGGGTCGGCGAGCGCGGCGAACGTCCTGCTGAGCGGATCCTCGGCAGCCTTGCTCATCTCGACCTCGCCTCGGTGTTGAACCGATCGGTTCAGTACAGGATAGCGCCGGGGACGACGAAGGCCGCCCTCCGAGGAGAGCGGCCTTCGGGCGGTGTCTGCGACGGCGTCAGTTGTTGCGGGCGATCGCGATCATCCGCAGGATCTCGACGTACAGCCACACCACGGTGACCATGATGCCGAAGCCGCCGAGCCAGCCGTACACGCGCGGGGCGCCGTTGCGCACGCCCTGCTGCACCTGGTCGAAGTCCATCACCAGCGAGTACGCGGCGAGGAAGACGACGAGCACGCCGATGATGAGGCCGAGCGGGATGCCGGCGACCTTCGCGCTGTACAGGCCGAACATCTGGTTCGCCGGCAGCACGTTGAACACCATCAGGACGACGTTGAGCAGCGAGAAGACGAGGTAGCCGAGCATCGCGATCATCACGATCTTGGTCATCTTCGCCGACGCGCGGACCTTGCCGCTCGCGAACAGGGCGAGCGTGACGGCCACGACCGCCGCAGTGGCGAGCGTCGCCTGCAGCACGATGCCGGGCCACAGCACCTCGAAGAATGCGGAGATGCCGCCGATGAAGAGGCCCTCGAACGCGGAGTAGGCGAGGATCAGCGCCGGCCGCACCTTCTTGCGCGAGGTGAAGCTCACGACCATGGCGAGCACGAAGCCGCCGAGCGCGCCCACGGCCCACGGCCAGATCGTGACGGCGGACGCCGTGCGCGGCACAGCGACCCCGCCGAGGGTGAAGACCCAGCCGATCGCCGCGAAGACGAGCAGGATCCCGAACAGGCCCGCGGTCTTCCAGACCGTGTCCTCGACGGTCATCCGGTCGGTCTCGATGGCACCGGCGGACGGCGCCGCGTACATGCCCTCGAGGTTCGCGTTGACGGCGGCCTGCTGGGCGGCGGCCAGCTGGCTCGCCGGGGGCGGCGGCGCGTACTGACCGTTCTGGCCTGCCTGGGCGCCTCCGGGATAGGTCGCGACGGCGCGCGGATCCCGCTCCTGGAACGCCGGATTGTTGAACGCGAAGTTGCTCATGGTCGGCCTCACTCCTCAGAAGTGCTGGTCATCTTCCTTCTACGATAGCCGCGGAACTGTGCGCGGGCACTGCCGTACGCTGAGAGCGTGACCCGACGGATCCCGCCCGACGTCTCGCCGATCCACCGGGCCGCCGGTCCGCTCCTCATCGGGCACCGGGGCGCCCCCGGCTACCGCCCCGAGCACACCGCCTCGTCGTACCGCCTCGCCTTCGCGATGGGCGTGGACGCCGTCGAGCCCGACATCGTCGCCACCGCTGATGGCGTGCTCGTGATCCGCCACGAGAACGAGATCTCCGGCACCACGGACGTCGCCGACCATCCCGAGTTCGCGGATCGGCGCACCACGAAGACCGTCGACGGGGAGCGCCTCGCCGGCTGGTTCACCGAGGACTTCACCTGGGCCGAACTCGCCACGCTGCGCTGCCGGGAGCGGATCCCTGAGCTGCGCCCCGGATCCGCGGAGCACGACGACACCGAGCCGATCCTGCGGCTGACCGACCTGTTGGCGCTCGTCGGCGAGGCCACGGTGCAGCACGGGCGCGACATCGGCGTCGTCCTCGAGATCAAGCACGCCACACACTTCGCCGCGATCGGCCACGATCTGGCCGCCCTGGTCGAGCGCGATCTGCGCGCTGCCGGATGGGCGTCGGGGGAGCATGCTCTCTGGATCGAATCGTTCGAGCAGACGGTGCTGACGGAGCTGCGCGGACGCGGCGTGCGCGGCGCCTTCATCCATCTCCTGGAGGCGTCGGGGTCACCGGCGGATCTCGTCGCGCGGGACGGGAGCCTCGCCGCGACCTACGCCGATGCGCTCACCCCTGGGGGACTCGACCGGCTCGCGGGCGACGGCCTCGACGGCATCAGTGTCGACAAGCAGCTCCTGCTGCGGGACACGGGGGCGAGCCTGGTCGACGAGGCGCATCGGCGGGGACTCCGCGTCTTCACCTGGACATGCCGTCCGGAGAACGCGTTCCTGGATCGGCGCTTCCGCGGCGCCGGGGGAGATGCCGCGTTCGGCGACTACCGCGCGGAGTGGGCCGCGATCGCCGGAACCGGACTCGACGGAGTCTTCCTGGACCACCCCGACCTCGGTGCGGAGTCGTTCCGGAACTGACGGGGCAGTGCGGGCGGCCGGACTCGAGGTCGGTGGCCCGACCTAGACTTGAGGGGTCATGAGCGAAGCCCCTTCTCCCGTCATCCTCCCGCCGGTCCCTGAGCCTGTCGAAGGGTCCTCTCTCGGAGGGCGCCAGGGAGCGGCTCCCGGCGCGCACGCCGATCTGCTCGCGGGACTCAACCCGCAGCAGCTCGAAGCAGTCACCTACCGCGGTCAGGCGCTGCTCATCGTCGCCGGTGCGGGATCGGGCAAGACCAGCGTGCTCACCCGCCGCATCGCCCTGCTGCTGCGTCAGCGCGAGGCGTGGCCCAGCCAGATCCTCGCGATCACCTTCACGAACAAGGCCGCAGGGGAGATGCGCGAGCGCGTCGAGCAGCTCGTCGGCGACACGGCGCGAGGCATGTGGATCTCGACGTTCCACTCGGCGTGCGTGCGGATCCTGCGGCGCGAGGCCGAGCAGTTCGGCTTCACGAAGTCGTTCACGATCTACGACTCCGGCGACTCGCGCGCGCTCATCAAGCGGCTCGTCAAGGAGCACGAGGCCGACGCGTACGGCTACACCCCTGCAGCCATCCAGTCGCGCATCTCGAAGCTGAAGAACGAGCTGCAGGACGCGGAGTCCTTCGCGCGGCAGGCGAACATGTCGGATCCGGCCGAGCGCGTCTTCGCCGAGGTGTTCGCCGACTACCAGCGCCAGCTGCAGAAGGCGAACGCCTTCGACTTCGACGACCTCATCGGGCAGACCGTCTACCTGTTCCGTGCGTTCCCGCAGATCGCCGACACCTACCGCCGCCGCTTCCGGCACATCCTGGTCGACGAGTACCAGGACACCAACGCCGCCCAGTACGCGCTGATCCACGAGCTCACCCGGCCGGTGCAGGGCGGCGGCGCGCCGGAACCGTATGCCTCGAACGGCATGATGATCTTCGAGCCCGACCCTCAGGACGCCGCGGGCGCCGAGCCGGGCGCCGCCCTCACCGTCGTCGGAGACTCCGACCAGTCCATCTACGCGTTCCGCGGTGCGGACATCCGCAACATCAGCGAGTTCGAGCGCGACTTCCCGGGCGCCAAGGTCGTGCTGCTGGAGCAGAACTACCGGTCGACGCAGAACATCCTGTCGGCGGCCAATGCCGTGATCAGCAACAACTTCGACCGCAAGGAGAAGAAGCTCTGGAGCGACAAGGGATCCGGTGACGCGATCGTCGGCTTCACCGGCTACTCCCAGCACGACGAGGCCCAGTTCGTCGCCGACGAGATCGAGGCGCTGCGCCGGGCCGGCATGCCGTACGGCGAGATGGCCGTGTTCTATCGCACCAACTCGCAGTCCCGTGCGCTGGAGGAGATCTTCATCCGCTCCGCGGTGCCCTACAAGATCATGGGCGGCACCAAGTTCTACGAGCGCGCCGAGATCAAGGACGCGCTGGCCTATCTCGTCGCGGTCGCGAACCCGGCCGACGAGATGGCCGTGCGGCGGATCCTGAACAAGCCGCGCCGCGGCATCGGCGACGTCACCGAGACCTCCATCGCGCGCTTCGCGGAGGAGCACTCGCTGAGCTTCCGCGACGCGCTCGCGCACCCGACCCAGCTCGGTGTGGGGCCGAAGATCCAGGCCGCGATCGCGCAGCTGGACGCGCTGCTGCGCGAGGCGACGGAGATCATGCTGCCCGCCAGCGGCGAGATCGCACCTCCGACAGCCGTCGCCGAAGGGCTCACGCTGCTGCTGCAGAAGAGCGGCTACATGGACGCACTGCGCGCCAGCCGGGACCCGCAGGACGAGGCGCGCCTGGAGAACCTGGACGAGCTCATCGCCGTCACCCGCGACTTCGCGCGCAACAACCCCGAGGGCACGATCTCCGACTTCCTCACCGAGGTCGCGCTCGTCTCGGATGCGGACGACCTCGACGACGAGTCCGGGGTGGTGTCGCTGATGACGATGCACACCGCCAAGGGGCTCGAGTTCGACGCCGTGTTCGTGACCGGTGTCGAGGAGGACCTGATCCCGCACCGCATCTCGGTGAACGAGCCGGGCGGGCCGCAGGAGGAGCGCCGCCTGTTCTACGTCGGCATCACCCGCGCCCGTAAGCGCCTGCATCTGTCGCTGGCGATGACGCGTGCGCAGTTCGGCGAGGTGTCGGTGGCGATGCCGAGCCGGTTCCTGCAGGAGATCCCCTCCGAGCTCATCGACTGGCGGCAGTCGCCGGGCGACGTGAACTCCCGCGGCGGAACGCAGTCGCGCGCGCTCAACGCCCGCCGCCCGGGCGGCTTCGGCGGCTCCGGGGGTTCGGGCGACCGCTTCGCCCCCCGAGCGCTGCCCCAGCGCGAAGGCCTCAAGCCCCTGTCGACGGCGATGGACAAGTTCCCGAACCGGGTGACCGCGAAGGTGCGCGACAATGGCGATCTCGAGCTGAACGCCGGGGATCGGATCCGCCATGACGACTTCGGCGAGGGAAAGGTCGAGGCGATCACGGGCGAGGGCGCCAAGCGCATCGCCCACGTGCGCTTCGACTCCGCGGGGCAGAAGAAGCTGCTCGTCAAGATCGCGCCGATCCACAAGCTGTGAGGAACCGGAGGAGCCGATCGGCGGCTTTCGCGGCCGGCCCGCGCGGTTAGGCTGGGCCCATGGGCCTTTTCTCGCGCCGTAACAAGCAGGACGACTTCGTCACGCCGGAGTCCGCTCCCGCCGCAGCCGAGGAGGCCGCCACGGAGGCTGCTCCCGATACGACCACGGACGCCGGCGTCGACACCGCCGCGGACACGGCCGCCGACGCGGCCCCCGTGGTGAACGTCTCCGTGCAGGCGTTCCGCGGGCTCGGAGCACCGGCCGGCCCGGAGGTCGCGGCGCCTGCTCCCGCCCCCGAGGCCGGCCACGACCTGATCGATCCCGGTATGGACGAGGTGCCGGCGGCGCCCGCCCCGACCCCGTCCGCCCCGGCATCGTCCGGCCGCCCGCCGCTCCCGCTCGCTCCCGCGGACCCGCCGGAGCAGACCGAGTCGATCCCGGGCATGCCCGACAACGTGCTGCTGCGCGAGGCGCTCGCCATGCTCGGGTCCGACCCGAGCCAGGCCGAGCTGCTCGGCGTGCTCCGCCAGTCGCTGCAGGGCAACCTCTTCCTCCGTGTCAGCGGGGATGCCAGCGAGCAGATCAGGGAGGGCAAGCCGCTCGCCGTCGCCGTGGTGAACGACGGGGAGAACTCGTTCATGCTGGCATTCAGCTCCGCGGCCGCGGTGCGCGACTCCGTGCAGCAGGGCGATGAGGACCCGTCCGAGACGTCCGCGGTCGTGCAGCCGGTCCAGGCCGTCTACCAGAACGTCGTGCAGGGGCCGTTCGCCGGCCTGATCATCGACAACGCCTCCGAGCCGCACCGTGTCGTGTTCCCCTCCGAGATCCTGCAGAAGGCGCTGGAGGAGGCGGATCCGACTTTCGCCGTCAAGTCGCTGCTCGCGACGCCGCGCGCCGCGGACTCCGAGGCGCGCGTGGCGGAGGCCCTCACCACGGCGCGGCTGTGGGTGGCCGTGAGCGATGTGGACGGCGATGGTCAGTACGGCGTCGCCGAGGCGCACACGCCCGACGGGCGGCGGTTCTTGCAGCTGTTCAGTCACCCGCTCGAGGTGATCGCGCTCGGCCGGGGAGACCAGCCGCTGCCGTTCTCCGCAGAGCAGATCGGCGCGGTCATGGTCCAGCAGCCGGGACTGGACGGCGTGCTCGTCGATGCGGCCGGCCCCGCCATCACGGTGAGCCGGGGAGCCCTGACGCCGGTGATCGCGCTCGCTCCCGCGGAATAGGGCGCAGAGGGGCGGTTCTGCCCGTACGGGGCGGTCGCTCCTCAAGGTTGTGTGAAGGAAGCCTGAAGACCCGTTCAGTGGTCTTGTCAACCGGTATTCCGGAATCCGCCATGGACATAAAGATCCCAGCCGATTCAAAGGATTCCTCATGACCACCGTGACACGCACCACCCGCACTCGCCGCAAGGTCCTGGCCGTCTTGGCCGGCGGTCTCGTCCTCGGCGTCGGCGCCGCCATCACGCTCGCCGCCTGGAACGACTCCGAGTACGCGACCGGCACCTTCACCGCCGGCTCGTTCAACCTCCAGGGCTCGACCGACGGCACCACCTACGCCGATCACGCCACCGCGCCCGGGGCGGGCCTCACGTTCACCGCGAACTTCAGCAACCTCACGCCGGGTGACAGCGTGTACGCGCCGTACTGGCTGCAGCTCGACAAGAACACGACCAACCCGGCGACGGTCACCCCCGCGCTCGACGCAACGTCCGGCACGGGCGTGAACGCGTCCGCCATCTCGTACAAGGTCTACACGATCCCCAGCGCCACCGCGTGCGACGTGAACGTGGCCACGACCGGCACCCTCATCCTCTCAGGAGCGAACCTCAGCACCGCCACCGGAGCGACCACGTTCTCGCTCGCCAAGGGCACGCCGCCGACCACGGCCGGCGTCGCGCAGAAGCTCTGCTTCGTCGCGACGGCCGGAACCCAGGCGGTGCTGCAGCAGGGCGGCGCCGGAACGGCGGTCTGGAAGTTCACCGCGACCTCGAACTGACCCGTGATGCGGGCCAGCGGGGGGAGGCGGGCCGCACGGCCCGCCGGCGAGCGGAGCATCCGACTGCTTCGGATCCGGGCCCTGCTCGCCGGCGGGCTCGTGCTCGGCACGGGCGCGACCTCGACACTGGCGAGCTGGAACGACGCGGAGTACGCGAACGGCACGTTCACGGCGGCGAGGTTCGGCATCGAAGGCTCGCTGGACGGGACGAACTACGCGAAGCACACCAGCACGAGCGCCGCGGCGCTGAGCTTCAGCCCCGCGGTGACCGGGCTGTTCCGGGCGGCACGTCGTACGCCGCGTTCGCCGTGCGAGCGACGAGCGGCTCGATCGCGGTGCACGTCCTGGTCTCCGCGGGAACGCCGAGCGGCGGCCTGTCGGACCTCCGATACGGCGTGAGGACCGTGAGCGCCATGGGTCAGTGCAGCGCCACCGGTTACGCCGGCGGCGCGTCGGTGATCCCGGACGGCTCGACCCTCGGGACCTCGGCCGTCGTGTCGCAGACGCTCGCCGCCGACCGCACCCCGGTGTACTACTGCTTCGCCATCTCGCTGCCGGTCGCGGCGTCGAACGGCATGCAGGGCCTGGCGCTCAGCCAGACCTGGCAGCTCGTTGCGACGTCGGGCTGATCCCTCCGCAACGACCTGCAGCTCCCCGATCCATCACCGCACATCCGCCGCCGTTCACACCGAGAGAAGGACAGCATGACCGAGACGACGCAGCCGACCACTCGCCGTGCCGCGCGCGACCAGGCGGCGACGGCCACGCATCGCGATGAGCCGCCGGTCACGGACCGCATCGCCACCGAGGAGGCCCGCGACACCGGGCCGGGCGCGGACGACGGCAGGCGGCGTCGCGGCTCCGTCCGGGGAGTGCTCAGCGAGGTCCTGCTCTGGATCGCGGCGCTGGCGGGCCTCGTCTGCATCGTGCTCGTGATCCTGGCCTTCGCTGCGCACATCACGCTCATCATGTTCCGCACCGGTTCCATGGCACCGACGATCCCGACCGGATCCGTCGCGATCGTGCAGCAGATCCCCGCATCACAGGTGCATGTCGGCGACGTGGTGACCGTGGATCGCCCGGGGGAGCTTCCGGTGACGCACCGCGTGCGAGCGATCGCGGACGGATCCACGTCCGGTGAGCGCCTCCTGACGCTGCGAGGCGACGCGAACGCGCAGGACGATGTGGCCCCCTATCCGGTCTCGACCGTGCGGATCGTGCGCTTCGCGATCCCCGGTCTCGCGCCGGTCATCGTGGCGTTCGGCAATCCCTTCGTGCTCGGCGGGATCACGATCGGCGTCGCCGTCCTGGTGGTGTGGGCGTTCTGGCCGCGCCGTCGTGCGTCCGAGGACGAGGCGGAGGCTCCCGGGCCCCGTCGGGAGACCCATGAGTCGCCGTGACCCGCGGGTTCGGTGGGTGACGGCAGCCCTCTTGTCGGCGCTGCTGCTGGTCGTCGGGGCGCCCGCGGCCGACGCGGATCCGGCGACCCAGGTCGTGCAGGGCCGCTACGTCCGCATCGTGTCGAGCGCCGACTGGGCAGCTGCGGCCGCGATGGGGCCGGGTGCCGGTGTGCGCTGGGACCTCGAGATCAGCGCCGCCGCGCCGAGCCCCGGAACCGTGCGGGTCGGCGTCAGCGCCACGGGAGACGCCGCGGTCTCCGCGGACGTCCGCCTCTGCGCCGTCGCCTGGCAGGGGGACGCGTGCGCCGGCGCCACTCGGGTGCTGCGCAGGGCATGGGATGTGCCACGCGACGGTCGGACCGTCGCGCTCGACGCGATGTCCTCGGACGACGTGGCGCACGTGCGGCTGGACGTGCGGCTCGCGGCAGGCGGCGGCACGGGAGCGACGCAGATCCGCGTGCACGCGGACGGGCTCGGCGATCGGATCCAGGCCGGACCCGGCGCGCAGCTGCCGCCGACCGGCGGAACCGTGCCGCTTCCCGCGGTCGTCGGCGGAGGAGTCCTGCTCTCGGCTGCGACGCTGCTGCAGCTGATCGGGCGCCGCCGCGGGAGGGAGGGCTCATGACCTCCGCGTTGCGAGCGCCGTGGCGCCGCTCCGTCCTCGGTGCACTCGTCGTGGCCGCGTGCGCGGCAGCGCTGTTCTGGCACCGGCCGGCGCTGACCGATGCGTCGTACACGGATTCGGAATACGCCGCGAGCGGCACGATCACGGCCGGAAGGCTGTCGAACCCGACCAACATGACCTGCACGGTGACGAAGGCCGCCGGAATCCTGACGGAGGTCACGGTGACCTGGCAGTCGGCGTACCCCCTGTCACCGACGACGGCGCCGATCTCGACGCTGACGGCCAACCCGTCGAACTACGTGGGCACCTTCAGCTCCATAGGCACGGGTCCGTACACGCACACGATGGTCCTCAACCAAGGGCTGCTCGGCGGGATCCTCAACAATATTCTGGGCAGCACGGTCACCTTCACCGTCACCGATCAGGTGGGGACGAATTGGAAGTCGGCGAGCCTCACCAAGACGTTGACCACGGGCGCGCTCGGAGCCAACCCTCAGTGCCGCTGACCGCCTGAGACCCGGCGGCTCGCTGGATCAGTCCGCGAGGGCGAGCGCGCGGAACATGTCGCGCTCGCGCAGCGCATCGCGACGGCTCTCGGCGACGACCTGCGTGCGCGACGGGGGAGTGCGGCCGGTCGTGCGGTGGTAGAGCTCGTCGATGAGCCGGGTGGCGAGGCGCACCAGGTTCTCGATCTCGCGCTCATCGCGATCGATCCAGACGCAGTGCGGCTCGTCGTGCACCGGGCGGAAGTCGTCGTGCTCCTCCCAAACGAACAGAGTGCGCTCGGCGCCGAGCACATGCTGCTGCCACCACACCTGGCGCAGGTACGTGCGCGGGATCTGGCGCCACGACTTGTTGGTGGTCTTGATCTCGGCGAGGGTGATCCGGCCGGTCGGGTCCTGCATGATGCCGTCCGGCGTCGCCAGGTGCCGCGCCTCGACCTCGGCGCGGAACAGCGCGGACGACGGCATGATGCCGTGGGTGGCGGCGACCCAGGCGGCGATCTCGGGCTCGCGCCGGCGCCCGTGATCGGTATAGGCGTTGCCGCCGAAACGCGGACCGGCGCCGAGCTTGGCGTCGGCGGCGCGGGCGATCGAGGTCTCGCTGGTGAGCCCGGCGACGTCGGTCGCGGTGATGCCGCGAGCTCGTGCGCGCAGCCATGCGACCCGGTCACGCGAGTCGGCGACGATGCGCGCTTCGAGTTCCGGGGTCACCCATCGAGGCTACCTCCGCACGCCGACGCCGACGTGCCGGGCACGCCGATGCGCCGGACAGGCCAGGGCCGATCGCGCGGCCCGATTTGGGGGGAGGGCGCCGATGCCGTAGTCTGGGGGTAACCGAAGACCGCTGGTCATCGTCGTGTGCGCGAGCACGGGACGATCGAAGCACTGCCGGATCCCCGGATCCGTACGGCAGAGGCCCGCGCAGGTGACACGAACGATCTCCAGATCCTGGATCCCGCTCCGTGCGCTTGCGCCGGAGCGTTTTTGTTTGCCTGCAGAGCGCGGCGGTCGAGGCCGGTGCTCCACCGCCGTGGAGCATCCCGTACTCATCAAGGAGTGACCATGGCGCAGAAGGATGCATCGGTCGCCGAGCTCACGAAGAATTTCGAGGACTCGAACGCCGTTCTGCTGACCGAGTACCGCGGTCTGACGGTTGCCCAGCTGAAGCAGCTGCGCAACAGCATCCGTCAGGACGCGAGCTACGCCGTGGTGAAGAACACGCTGACCAAGATCGCCGCGAACAACGCGGGGATCACGGCGCTGGACGACGACCTCAAGGGTCCGTCGGCCGTCGCGTTCGTGCACGGTGACTTCGTCGCCACCGCCAAGGCTCTGCGTGACTTCGCCAAGGCCAACCCGCTTCTCGTGATCAAGGGCGGCATCTTCGAGGGCAACGCCCTGAGTGCCGACGAGGTCAACAAGTACGCCTCCCTGGAGAGCCGCGAGGTTCTGCTGGCGAAGGCCGCGGGCATGATGAAGGCGACGATGGGCAAGGCCGCGGCCACCATCGACGCTCTTCGCGAGAAGCTGGAGACCGCCGAGGCCGCCTGAGCCTCGAGGTCTTCATCCCACAAACCCCCATCTATCTAGGAGATACATCATGGCGAAGCTCACCACTGAGGAGCTGCTGGACCAGTTCGCTGGTCTGACCCTTGTCGAGCTCAGCGACTTCGTGAAGGCGTTCGAGGAGAAGTTCGACGTCACCGCTGCTGCCCCCGTCGCCGTCGCCGGCGCCGCTGGTGGCGCCGGTGCCGCTGAGGCCGAGGAGGAGAAGGACTCGTTCGACGTCATCCTCGAGGCTGCCGGCGACAAGAAGATCCAGGTCATCAAGGTCGTCCGCGAGCTCACCTCGCTCGGCCTCGGCGAGGCCAAGGCCGTCGTCGACGGTGCCCCGAAGGCCGTCCTCGAGGGCGCCAACAAGGAGACCGCCGAGAAGGCCAAGGCTTCCCTGGAGGAGGCCGGCGCGACGGTCACCCTCAAGTAAGGTCTGTCGAGTCGAGGCGCACGGCGCCTCTCCTCGCGTTCCGACGCTGCGAAGGCCCCGGGTTCTCCCGGGGCCTTCGTGCGTTCACCGGGAGGCCGCGAGGCGCGGGGCAGCGGTCGATTGCCGGGCCATGAGGGTCGAGGGGGCGATCACGTGCTCCAGCGGCGCATCGGGAGCCTGCATCCGGGCGAGCAGCAGCCGGACCGCTTCAGCGCCCTGCTCGCGCGGGTTCTGCCGGATCGTGGTGAGGCTGAACATCTCGGCGTAGCGGTGGTCGTCGATGCCGATCACGCTGAGTTCGCTGGGAACCCCGATCCCCAGCCGCTGCGCGGCGAGGATCGCACCGATCGCGGCCTCGTCGCACACGGCCGCGATCGCGGTCGGACGATGGCGACGGTCGGCCAGCAGTGCTGCGACGGTCTCGAACGATTCGGGAATGGACGAGCCGGTCGGCACCGCCCGGATCCGCGGACTCAGGTCCGCCGCCGACATGGCGAGGCAGTAGCCCTCGTGGCGCTGACCTTCGCCGTAGTTGAACAGGTCCTCGCGGCGCTCGTCGCCGAGGAACGCGATGTCCTCGTGCCCCAGTTCGATGAGATGCTCCGTGGCGACTCTGGCGGCGGCGACGTCGTCGATCGTGACGGTGTCCGCGAGCTCCGGGAAGGGTCCGGCGGAGACCAGGGGGAGTCCGGTCTCCGCGAGCCGCTCGAGCTCGTGCGCACCGGGTTCCAGGCAGATCGCGATGATGCCGTCGAAGCGCCGACCGGCGAGGGCATGATCGAGCATGCGGGCCCGGTCGGCGCTGCCCTCGGGCGCGCAGTACAGGCCCAGGTCGAGGCCGTTCGCGATCAGCGCATGCTGGATGCCGAGCAGGATCTCGGAGAAGAACCAGCGGTCCACCATGGGCATGATGACGCCGATCGTCGAGGTGCGCCCGGTGGCGAGACTCGAGGCACTCGAATGCGCGGAGTACGCGAGCTCCCGGGCGGCGCGGACGACCCGCTGGCGTGTCTCCGCCGACACATAGCCGTTGCCGCTGAGCGCGCGACTGGCCCTCGATTTCGCCACGCCCGCGCGCAGCGCCACATCGATGATCCCCGTCACGGGCGTCTCCTCCTCGAAACCGATTCCCTCACCCTAGCGATATCCCGGAACGCATGGAACCGGTTCCTTGAAAGCGCTCCCACGATTCCCGCGTCCGCGCGGCTCAGGTTATCCAGTTGTGATCCGCACCACGTTGCGCAACCGGCGGGAGGGTCACTAGTGTCGCCTGGAAGCGGTTCCTGAGAGGAGCCCCCAGCGTTGGGGAAATGGCCCCCGCGAATTCGAAGGAGAAAACGTATGGGAATGTCTCAGCGACGTCGCCTGATCGCGCCTCTGGCGCTGATCGCGGTGTCCGGCCTCGCTCTCGCGGGTTGCGCCGAAGGCGGCTCGTCGGGCGGCGGAGATTCGTCCGGCAAGGGTGAGACCGTCAAGATCTCCGGCGGCATCACGGGATCCGAGGCGGACCTGCTGAACAAGTCTTTCGACCAGTTCACCAAGGACACCGGCATCAAGGTCGTCTACACGGGCGACAAGGGCTTCGAGGGCAACATCGTCACCAAGGTGTCCGGCGGCAGCGCCCCCGACATCGCGATCGTGCCGCAGCCGGGTCTGCTGAAGAGCCTGGTCGGCACGGGTCAGGTCAAGGAGGCGCCGTCCGAGGTCTCCGCCAACGTCGACAAGAACTGGTCGAAGGACTGGAAGACGTACGGCACCATCGACGGCAAGTTCTACGCCGCCCCGATGCTCGCCAACGTCAAGGGCTACGTCTGGTACTCGCCCGCGAAGTTCAAGGAGCTCGGCGTCGAGGTTCCGAAGACCTGGGACGAGCTGCTCTCACTGACCAAGACGATCCAGGAGAAGACCGGCGCCGCCCCGTGGTGCGCGGGCTTCGCCTCCGGTGATGCTTCCGGCTGGCCGGGCACCGACTGGATCGAGGACCTCGTCCTGCGCCAGAGCGGCACCGATGTCTACGACAAGTGGGTCGCCGGCGACGTGAAGTTCACCGACCCGCAGATCAAGCAGGCCTTCGACGCCGTGGGCTCGATCCTGCTCGACCCGAAGTACGTCAACGCGGGCTTCGGCGACGTCAAGAGCATCAACTCGACCGCCTTCGCGGACGTCGCGGCCAAGGTCGCCGACGGCACCTGCATCATGACCCACCAGGCCTCGTTCCTCTCGTCGAACTTCCTCGACGTGAAGACCAAGGCCGGGGCCGCGCCGAAGGTCGCCCCCGACGGCGACGTGTACGCCTTCGTGCTCCCCGGTCTGAAGGAGGGTGAGAACACCATCGAGGGCGGTGGCGAGTTCGTCGCCGGGTTCAGCGACAACGCCGCGACCAAGAAGGTCCTGGAGTTCATGTCCTCGCCCGAGTTCGCGAACGCCCGCGTCAAGCTCGGCGGCGTGATCTCCGCGAACAAGAACGCGGACGCCTCGCTCGCCTCCAGCCAGTTCCTTCAGGACGCGATGAAGACGCTGCAGGACCCCAAGACCACGCTGCGTTTCGACGCGAGCGACCTGATGCCGGCCACCGTCGGCTCCGGATCGTTCTGGAAGGGCATGGTCAGCTGGGTCGATGGCAAGCCGACCGATCAGGTGCTGAGCGACATCCAGGCCGGTTACAAGAACTAGTCTGAGTACCACCTGGGAGACTGCGGGGCTGTCCGCCGGCGCGGGCGGCCCCGCAGTCGTCTCCAGGAGGTCCTGAAGTGTTCACCGTCGAACCGTCATAAGGGGTCCACATGTCGCAAACCACAGCGACCGAGACCACGCGATCCGCTCGCAAGACCGAATCCGTGCACTCCGGCCGCACGACCGCTTCCCGATCAGTCACGGTCGGCGCCTACATCGTCGGCGCCGTCGTGATCATCGGGGTCTTCATCGCTCTCCTCGCCGGTGGTCCGGCGGACAACCCGAAGCCGACCTCTCTCGGCTTCTCCCTGAACAGCTTCTTCACCTGGCTCGGCCAGTTGAACCCGCTGCTTCAGATCCCTCTCGTGCTCCTCGTCTTCGCCGTCGTCGCCGGGGTGCTGCTGGTGCTCATCGAGTACGCGCCGCGGCACGGGAAGGGCTACTTCTGGCTGCGCCTGGTGGCGTGCTTCGCCATCCCGGTCCTGGCGTTCATGATGCTGCGGCCCTACCAGAACGCCGTCGTCTACGTCATGATCATCGCGCTGGTCGCCGGCGGGCTGCTGTTCTTCGCCGACTACCGCGCGCGCGAGGGATCCGGCTACCTGTTCCAGCTCACGCTGTTCATGGCGCCCGCCACGCTGCTGCTCCTCCTCGGACTCATCTACCCGGCCGTGAGCACGATCATCCAGTCGTTCTTCGACAAGACCGGCAAGGACTTCGTCGCGCTCGAGAACTACCAGTGGGTGTTCACGAACCCGGAGGGCTTCTGGTCCGTCATCAACACGCTGATCTGGGCGCTCATCGCCCCGATCGTCTCGACCATCTTCGGGCTCGCGTACGCCGTGTTCATCGACCGGGCGCGCGGCGAGAAGATCCTCAAGGTCTTCGTCTTCATGCCGGTCGCGATCTCGTTCGTCGGCGCCGGCATCATCTGGAAGTTCATCTACGACTTCCGGCAGGGCGCGCAGATCGGTCTGCTCAACGCGATCGTCACCCTGTTCGGGGGCAAGCCGGTCTCCTGGCTCGACACCACCCCGCTCGTCAACACCATCTGCCTGCTGATCGTGTTCATCTGGACACAGACCGGCTTCGCGATGGTGATCCTGTCGGCGGCCATCAAGGCGGTCCCGACCGAACAGATCGAGGCCGCGTCGCTGGACGGCGCGAACGCCTGGGAGAGGTTCCGCAACGTCACTGTGCCGGGGATCCGCTCGTCGCTCATCGTGGTGCTGACCACGATCACGATCGCCTCGCTCAAGGTCTACGACATCGTCGCGGTGATGACCGGCGGCCGGGCGAACAGCACCGTGCTCGGCTTCGAGATGGTCAACCAGCAGCAGCGGTTCCAGAGCTACGGTCACTCGTCGGCGCTGGCCGTGGTGCTGTTCCTGTTCGTGCTGCCGCTGATCATCTACAACGCCCGGCAGATGGCCAAGCAGAGGGAGATCCGCTGATGAGTGCGACACAGGCGATCGTCACCGACAATCGCAGCAAGCGCCAGGTGGAGCGCGACACCCGCCGCAACGAGGCGACTGCGCAGAAGCGGCTCACGTCACGGGGTGCCACGATCGCGGCGGTGATCATCGCGATCTTCTGGACGATCCCGACGTTCGGCCTGCTGGTCACGTCGTTCCGTCCGGGCGCTGACTCGAACAGCACCGGATGGTGGACGGTGTTCGTGGATCCCTCGTTCACCCTCAGCAACTACGCCTCCGCCCTCACCTCGGGGGGAACGGCGCTGACGCTGGGAGCATCGTTCATCAACTCGCTGGCGATCACGATCCCGGCCACCGTGGTGCCGATCTTCATCGCCTCGCTCGCCGCCTACGGCTTCGCATGGATGAACTTCAAGGGCAAGAACCTCGTGTTCGTGTTCGTGTTCGCCCTGCAGATCGTGCCGATCCAGATGGCTCTGGTGCCGCTGCTGTCGTTGTTCTCGCGGGGGCTCACGCTGTTCGGGACGCAGATCTTCCCGGGCTTCACCCTGCGTGATGTCGACCACAGCTTCGCCACGGTGTGGATCGCTCACGCGATCTTCGCGATGCCGCTGGCGATCTTCATGCTGCACAACTTCATCGCGGAGATCCCCGGTGAGGTCGTCGAGGCGGCCCGCGTCGACGGGGCGGGCCACGGACAGATCTTCTTCCGGATCATCCTCCCGCTCGCGATGCCGGCCATCGCGTCGTTCGCGATCTTCCAGTTCCTGTGGGTGTGGAACGACCTGCTCGTGGCGACGATTTTCGCGCCGGAATCCTCCCTGCCACTGACCCAGACGCTGAACTCGCTGTCCGGCACCTGGGGCAACCAGTGGTACCTGCAATCGGCCGGAACCTTCATCTCGATCATCGTCCCGCTGATCGTGTTCTTCGCGCTGCAGCGCTTCTTCGTGCGCGGTCTGCTGGCCGGCGCGACGAAGGGCTGAGCGCCTGAGGGTCCGGAGCGGGGTGCGATCACGTCGATCGCACCCCGCTCCGCGTCCACGGCCCGGAACCGTGCCCTTCGACGGGCTCAGGGTCCGGATCCGGGGGAGAATGGCCCGATGACGCGTCGGCTGGCTCTGATCCTCGGTCTCCTCGGCGTGGGGGTGACGCTGGCAACCGCGGTCGTGCTCGCCACAGCACCGCACCTCATCGCGACCATGGACGATGCGTGGAACCTCGAGATGGTCGAGTGGCGCAATCCGGCGCTGACGGGCTGGGCCCTGGTGATGAACGTGCTCGGCGGCGGATGGGTCGCGACCATCCTCAGTCCGCTGCTGGTCGCGGCGCTGGCCTGGATCGCGCGCGGGTGGCGCGGCGCCCTGTTCACCCTGATCGTGTTCGTCGTCAGTGCGGGCCTGGTGCAGCTGGTGAAGAAGGCGCTGGGGCGCGATCGGCCGCAAGACCTCCTGATCGCCTCGGATTTCGGATCCTTCCCCTCCGGGCACACCGCCCACGCCGCGACCTTCGCGGTCGTGCTGTGGCTGCTGTTCCCGACGCTGTGGGTGGCCATCGGCGGCGCCGTGTGGACGATCGCGATGGGCTTCTCGCGGACCGTGCTCAGCGTGCACTGGTTCAGCGACACCGTGGGCGGCGCGCTGATCGGTGCCGGTGCGGCCCTCCTCGTCGCCGCCGTGCTGTGGCGGTGGGTGCGGCTGCCGGGTGAGCTCGAGGCGCCCGCGGACGGGAGCCCGGATCCGCGTCGCTAGGCTGAGCAGATCCGCAGATCCGCAGGCCCGCGAGCGCGCAGCGATCGAGGGCGTCGATCGAAGGGCACTCCGTGGCACGCATCCGACCGTTCCGCTCCGAAGACGTCGACGGACTCTACGACGTGTGCGTGAAGACGGCCGACGTGGGCGGTGACGCCACCGGGATGCTCTCCGACGACGCGCTCTGGGGCGACTTGTTCGCCGTGCCGTACGCGCTGCGGGATCCGGGCCTGTGCTGGGTGGTGGAGGCCGAGGACGGTCGCGTGATCGGGTACGTGGTCGCCACGGACGACACGAACGCGTTCGCCGCCTGGTTCCGGGACGAATGGTGGCCGTCGCGTCGCGACCGCTACCGTCACTCCGGGGCACCGGAGCCCACCGCCCAGGATCGGTTCCTCGCCTATGGCGACCGGCAGGCGCCCCGCGGTGACGCGATCGCGCGCGACTACCCGGCGCACCTGCACATCGACCTGCTGCCGGAGACCCAGGGACAGGGCCTCGGTCGGCGCTTGATCGACACGCTGCTCGCCGAACTCGGGCGCCGAGGCGTGCCGGCGCTGCACCTCTCCATGAACGCGGACAACGCCGCGGCCGGCGCGTTCTACGAGCGGCTCGGGTTCACGCAGTTCGCCACGGGGGAGGGCAGCACGACCTACGGCATCCGGATCCCCGGTCCGGAGAGCTGAGGACCTGCGGCGGATCCGCGGCCCGGGGCGATGGCGGTGCGCGGCGGGCGGGAGATCCCCCGACATCCCGTCCGCCGCACACCGCGTCTGCTCCCTCGCGCCGAGACCGACGGTCGCGCATGACCGTCCGGCCCCGCCGCGGGGCGTCTCATCCTCGGCGCTCCCCGAGCAGGTTCATCCCGAGAAGGTCGCTGAGCTCGGCGCCGGTGAACCCGGCACGCGCCAGCGCGCCCAGCTTTCCGAGTGCGGCTTCGCTCGTCATGTCG
Organism: Microbacterium xylanilyticum; assembly: GCF_054654695.1. Classification (NCBI taxonomy): domain Bacteria; kingdom Bacillati; phylum Actinomycetota; class Actinomycetes; order Micrococcales; family Microbacteriaceae; genus Microbacterium; species Microbacterium xylanilyticum. Next base: position 3,036,196 of record NZ_BAAIEN010000002.1, on the reverse strand, counting down.
CCGGCCCCGATCGCGCCGGCCTCGGCCAGCGCGGATCCGACCGCGTAGCGGTCGAGCGTCACGGGCCCGTCCTCGCACTGCGTCACCGCGAGCACGACCGTGCCCCGCTCGGTCGCCGCGTGGATCGCGGCGCCGAGCCCGCCGCTCGCCATCGGTGCGGTGCCGGATCCGTAGCATTCGAGGACGATCCCGGTCGGGCATTCGTTCATCACGGCGGCGAGCTGCGCGGCGTTCACTCCCGGGACGACCTTCACGAGCCCTGTTCTGGGGGCGGAGGTGCCGGCCGCCTGCCGCAGGGCCGCTGCGACGCGCAGGTCCACTCCGATCGGGTCGTCCGCGAGCGGCCGTGGGGCCGCGAACGCCTGACGACTCTCCGTCGAGCGCTTGGTCGCACGGATGGCAGGCAGGAGGTACCCGCCGAACGCGATGTGCACGCCGCTCGAGGCGGTTCCATCGGCCGAGGCGACCGCGAGCGAGAAGTTCTCGATCGCGTCCGTGTCCTCGAAGCCGATCGGGTGCTGAGAGCCGGTGAACACGATCGGCGTCGGCAGATCGGCGAGGGCGAAGGCTGCGAAGGAGGCGCTGTAGGCGAGGGTGTCGCTGCCGTGGATAACGACGACCCCGCGCGGTTGGTCCCGGACGACGATCTCGCGGATCTGATCCGCCAGGCGACCGAGCGCGTCGCAGTCCATCTCGGCGCTGTCGACCGCCTGCGCCGTCTCGGAGTAGGTCCAGTCGAGCGCCTGCCTTCCGCGTGCGCGGACGACGGTCATGAGCGCTTCGATCTCGTTCCGCAGACGCGGGTTGGGCACCAGGCCGCGATCTGACGGCAGCATGCCGAACGTGCCCCCCGTGTAGAGGATCGCGAGCGGACCGGCGGCCGCGGATCCCTCGAGCGGGAGGAGTCCGCCGCTGCTTCGTCCCGGCTCAGTCATCCGCATCCGCACCTTCCCGCACGACCGCGCGGGTGGGTCCTTCCGGCACCTCGATCGCGGTGGTGAGCGCCTGCGCGTCGACCCGCCCCCGCACTGCGTACCAGCCGACCACCAGCAGCACGATCACGGCGACGAACGCGATGAGCGTGATGCGGCCGACGCCCTGGTCCAGGGCCATCAGCAGGACGACGAGTGCGAGGAAGCCCAAGGTGACGCCGTTGGTCACGGGTGCCCAGGGAAGCCGGAATGCCGGGCGCTCCCGTCCCTCCCGCTTCATCTTCCGGATGAACAGCCAATGGCAGACGATGATGGACGCCCAGACGCCGACGATCCCGAGTCCCGCGAGGTTGAGCACGATCTCGAACACCTGTCCGGGGACCACCATGTTCAGGAACACGCCGATCACGCCCAGACCGGTGGTGATCAGGATCCCGCCATAGGGCACGCCGGCCTTGTTCATCCGCTTGGCGAACTTCGGGCCGGTGCCGGCCATCGCGAGCGAGCGGAGCGTGCGGCCCGTGGAGTAGAGGCCGGCGTTCAGACTGGACATGGCGGCGGTGAGCACGACGAGGTTCATGATGTCGCCGGCGTGCGGGATGCCGATGGCGCTCATGACCGTCACGAAGGGGCTCTCGTTCGCCTTGTACGCGTTCCAGGGCATCAAGAGCGTGAAGAGCACGACTGAGCCCGCGTAGAAGAGCATGATGCGCCACATGATCGAGTTGACCGCGCGCGGGACGACGGAGCGCGCGTCCTTGGCCTCGCCTGCGGCGACCCCGACCATCTCGGTTCCGCCGTACGCGAAGACGACGCCGAGCGCGATCACGAACATCGCGCCGATGCCCATCGGGAAGAAACCGCCGTTGTCCGCGATCATGGCGAGGCCGGGACGGTGCCCGTGGATGGGGGTCTGGGTGACGATGAGGAACACGCCGAGGATGCCGAACAGCACGATCGCACCCACCTTGACGAGCGCGAACCAGTACTCCAGCTCGCCGAACAGCACGGCCGAGGTGACGTTCATCGCCATGACGATCAGGAGCGCGACCAGCGCGATGACCCATTGCGGGATCGGCGTGAAGAACGACCAGAAATGGGTGTAGAGAGCGATCGCGGTGATGTCGGCGATGACCGTCGTGCCCCAGTCGAGGAAGAACAGCCAGCCGACCGTGAAGGCCCCCTTCTCGCCCATGAACTCGCGTGCGTACGAGACGAACGCGCCCGAAGACGGCCGGTACATCACCAGTTCGCCGAGCGCCCTGACGACGATGAAGGCGAACAGACCGCAGACGATGTACACCACCGCCAGTGACGGGCCCGCGATCTCCATGCGGCCGCTGGCGCCCAGGAACAGGCCCGTTCCGATCGACCCGCCGATGGCGATCATGTTCATGTGCCGGCGCTTGAGCGCCTTCCGATACCCCTGGTCGCCCACATCAGCGACGGCTTCCCGCATCCCGTTGTCGACCTGAACGTCGTTGTTCCGCGTCACCTCGAACCTTTCCTTCACCATTGACGGTATTTCTGTCTAGCTGTCGGACAGCTTAGAGTGCGCGAAGAGCGGTCGCAACAGCCCCGCTCGGGCGCCTGCGGGGCGCCGGTATGCTGGGGCTTCCCGAAGAGCTGGGGGAGATCGTGCTCGACGACGCAGTTCCCGTCACCCCGATCAAGCGTGTGAGCGCTGCGGAGGCGACGTTCCAGGCATTGCTGTCCCTCATCGCGAGCGACGGCGTGGCGGTCGGGGACCGCCTTCCCGGAGAGGTCGAGCTGGCGAAGCGGTTCGGGGTGAGCCGTGCGATCCTCCGCGAAGCGCTCGGGGCATGTGCGACCCTCGGCCTGACCGAGACGCTGACCGGCAGCGGCACATACGTCCGCGCGAAGAGCCCTCGACCGAAGCTCACGTTCGGCGGCTATTCGGCGGTCGACCTGATCGAAGCGCGGCCGCACATCGAGATCCCTGCCGCAGGCTACGCCGCGGAACGGCGAACCCCCGAGCAGCTCGACCGCATGCGCTCGCTCGTCGACCGGATGCGTCACGCTGCCGATCTGCGGACGTGGGTCCGCCTGGACGGGGATCTTCATCGCCTGATCGCGGAGGCGAGCGGCAACCCGGTGCTCGCGGCCATGGTCGATTCGCTGCGGCACGCGCTGGATCCTCAGTCGGATTTCCTCAACATCACCAAGGCCAGGCAGTCGTCGTCGGACGAAGAGCACGCGCAGATCGTCGAGGCGATCGCCTCGGGGTCGGCCGAGACCGCGCGGGAGATGCTGGCCCGACATCTGTCCCAGGTCGCGGAGGCGCTGATCGAATAGCCGCCGGCTCATGACGAAGGCCCCGCCTCCCCGTGTTTCTCGGGGAGGCGGGGCCTTCTGCCTGGCGGTGACGGCGGGATTCGAACCCGCGGTTGCTTGCACAACACACGCTTTCCAAGCGTGCTCCTTCGGCCGCTCGGACACGTCACCAGGAGGACAACCTGATCAGTCTATCGGATCCCGAAGACTGATCCGGACCAGGCCCCGCGCGCAAGGCGGTCGCCCGTGCCAGGATGAGGACGACCGCGAAGGAGGATCCTCGTGACCGGCATCGATCCCGCGCACGCAGACCGGCAGCACCCGTCGAGGCGGCGCTGGGCGCTGCGGATGCAGCAGCCGCTGCCGTCAGCCACGATCTTCGACCGGATCGCGTTCCTTGTGGGGACGGCGTCCGCCGTCTGGCTCGCGGTGATCATCTCGCTGCAGACGTTCCGCTACGCCTGGTCGGTGCTGCTGTTCGTGCCGGTGTGGGCGATCATGGCCTACCTGGTGCTCCCGCGTCTGCATCGGCTGCTGTCCGATCTCTACGTGCCGGACTACTTCTTCGGGCGCACCCGCACCGCGGACGGCCTGCTCGGGGATCCGGTCAATCTCGGCGTCGACGGCACGGCGGAGCAGCTGGACCAGGTGATGACACGCGCCGGCTGGCACCGCGCCGACGAGATCACCGCCGCGTCCACCTGGGGGATCATCGTCTCGACGCTCACCCGGCGCAGCTACCCGACGGCACCTGTGTCGCCGCTGATGCTGTTCGGCCGTCGTCACGATGTGGCGTATCAGCAGGAGGTCGCCGGCAACCCGAAGCAGCGGCACCACGTGCGGTTCTGGCACAGTCCGCCCGGCTGGCTGCTGCCCGGCGGCGCCAAGGCCGACTGGCTCGGCGCCGGCACTTACGACACGGACGTGGGGCTCAGCCTGTTCACGCTGCAGGTGACGCACCGCATCGATGAGAACACCGACATCGAGCGCGACTTCGTGGTGCAGAGCGCGTGCGACGCCGATCCGGCGGTGCGGGTGCGCGATCTGCGCGATTTCACCACCGGGTACCACTCCCGCAACGGCGGCGGCGACCGCTTCATCACAGACGGGCACCTGCCGATCCTCGACATGACGCGCGTGTCCGTGCCCGGCGAGGCGGACTCGCTCGCCGCCGGCCCCGGGGCGGTTCCGGCTGCGGGCACCGAGCACGCCGCGGACTCCGGCCCGGCCCCGGCGCGGCATCGCGTGCGCGAGGGCCACGGCGAGTCGCTCCGCACCACGGCCGAGCGGTCGATCCGGCGCGCCCCGCTCGCGACCTTCTTCGCCGTGGGCGTCGTGGTGCTGGGTGCGCTCGTCGATCTGGTCGGCCTCGTCGTCGGGGTGGTCGCCGATCCCGACGCCCGTCGGATCCTGACCGACGGGCCCTCGGACGAGGCGACCGTGCTGCTCGTCGCCATCGGGTTCGGGGCGCTCGTCTCGGTCGCGCAGCTGCTCATGGCCTGGGCGGTGCTGCGCCGCGGCCGGCGCTCGCGGGCGGTGCTGATGGTTCTGCTCGCGATCGGCGTGCTCTCGACGGCGATCGACTACCTCGACGGCCGGACCGCGCTCGCCGTCAACGGCACGCTGCTGTCGGCATCGCTGCAGTGCCTCGCACTGCTCGCCCTGTCCAGCGAGTCGGCCGGGGCGTGGGCGCGGCGGCCGTCGGCCGCGCACGAGGAAGCGTGACGCACGACGTCCACCCGAAGGGGGCCGACACGGACGGACCCGAGGCGCGGGCGAATTAGGATCTCTGGGTGCCCACCCCGAAGATCGTGCTGTTCTACGCATTCGCGCCCCTGCCGGATCCCGAGGCGATCCGGCTCTGGCAGCGCGACGTGTGCGACGCGCTGCATCTGCGCGGCCGGATCCTGATCTCCCGGCACGGCATCAACGGCACCCTCGGCGGCGACCTGCCCGCCGTGAAGAAGTGGCTGAGGTCGTTCCGCGGCTACGCGGCCTTCCGCGACGCCGACGTGAAGTGGAGCGAGGGCACCGCGGTCGACGCCGACGGCTACAGTGCGGACTTCCCCAGGCTGAGCGTCAAGGTGCGCGACGAGATCGTCTCGTTCGGCGCTCCGGACGAGCTGCGCGTCGACGAGCACGGCGTGGTCGGCGGCGGCACGCGGCTCACGCCGGACGACCTGCACGAGCTCGTGGCCGAGCGGGGCGACGAGGTGGTGTTCTTCGACGGGCGCAACGCCCTCGAGGCGCAGATCGGCCGGTTCCGCGGCGCGATCGTGCCCGAGGTCGAGACCACGCGCGACTTCGTGAGCCTGCTGGACTCCGGCGCCTACGACGACCTCAAGGGGCGGCCGGTCGTGACGTACTGCACGGGCGGGATCCGCTGCGAGGTGCTGTCGAGTCTGATGACCGCGCGCGGGTTCGGCGAGGTCTACCAGCTCGAGGGCGGGATCGTCCGCTACGGCGAGCGATTCGGCGACGACGGGCTGTGGGACGGATCCCTGTACGTGTTCGACGGTCGCGGATCCGTCGACTTCTCCGACCACGCCGCGGTCATCGGCGTGTGCGCGGGCTGCGGCGCGGCCACCAATCGCACCGCGAACTGCCCGGATCCGTCGTGCCGCCACCAGGCGGTGGTCTGCCCGACCTGCATCGCCGTGCCCTGCGCGGAGCACGCCGGCGCCGCCTGAGCACGCGTCGCTTCCGCTCACGCCGAGCTGGGTGAACAGTTCGGAACATCACTCTCCGGGATGACGACCGCGGTTCGTGCGGGACGTAGCGTGGTGCGCATGGACCTGCTGAACACCTGGCTGCTGCATGCGGCGGGGCAGCTCTGGCTGTTCCCGGTGCTGCTGGTGTTCTTCTTCGTCGACGGTTTCGCGACGATCCTGCCGAGCGAGACGGCGCTGGTCGCCCTCGCCGCCCTCTCGCTGCACAGCGGGCAGCCGAACCTGGTCGTGCTCGGCCTCATCGCGCTCGTCGGCGCGGTGGCGGGGGACAACACGGCGTACCTGCTGGGGCGAACGATCGGCACCGAGCGGTGGGCGTGGATGCGCCGACCGCGCGTGCACAAGATGTTCGAGTGGGCCAGGTACGAGCTCGACAAGCGCGGCGCCGCCCTCATCTTCACGGCGCGGTACATCCCGTGGGGGCGGGTCGCGGTGAACTACGTGGCGGGACAGACGGGGTATCCGCACCGCCGGTTCTTCCTGTTCGACCTGTTCGCCTGTGTGACCTGGGTCGGGTACGCCCTCGCCATCGGCCTCGTCGCGGGGCAGTGGGTGCACGAGAACCCGCTGCTCGGAGTGGGCATCGCGGTCGTGTTCGCGGTGGTCCTCGGCTTCGGCATCGATCACGTCCTGCGCTGGTGGCACGGGCGTCATGGCGTCCCGGAGCCGGCTCGACCGGGATCCGGATCCGCCGGAGCGTCGCCGGCGGCCCCGTCTTCGACCGCCGTCTCGAGGAACACCGCGTCGAGGACGACGCCGGAGCGCTGACGAAGCCGCACCGTGCCGTCGATCAGGAGGCGGAGGCCGCCAGCAGGCGCGCCCCGAGCAGGGACCTCGGCGTGAACGCCGCGGTCAGCCGGTCCCGGCGGGACACGGTCTCGCGCAGTTCGCGCCGGAGGGCGTCGAGCGGCGCCCGGAGGTCCTCGCGTGCCGCCGTGCCTGAGCCGGGCGGGGCGTAGCTGCTCCGCTCGATGGCCCGCACGAGCGCGTCCGCGGCCTGCGGATCCACGCCCCGCTCCCGCACCAGGCGCTCGCCGCGGGCGCGCGGCGACTCCGACGGCGGGGCGGGCAGTCCCAGGTCCTGCAGAGTGGCGCGCAGCTCGGCCCACGCGGCGACCGCGTCTCCGCGTGCGGCGGCGGTGCGCCTGCGCAGCCACTGCACACGACGGACGAGCGCCGGGATCAGCAGCACCGCGAGCACGCCCGCCACGGTCCACAGCACCGGGGCGGTGGCCAGCGGCCGCGGGCCCGCCGCACCCGCGGCACCGGCGTCGGGCACGTCGAGGTTCTTCGGATCCTTCGCGTTCCCGCTCGAGGTCGGGGCGGGAGTCGGACCGGCCGAGGGTGTGGCGCCGGTGTTCCCGCTCGTGCCGGAGGACTCTGCGAACGCCGTCGGCACGCCGCGCGTCGCCGTCGGATCGAACGGCACCCAGCCGAGGCCGGCGAAATACACCTCCGGCCAGGAGTGCAGCTGGTCCGTCGACACCTCGAAGACGACGCGACCGTCGTCCGAGCGGCGATCGGTCGCGGTCCCCGGCAGGTAGCCCACGACGATCCGCGTCGGCATGCCCAGAGAACGCGCCATGAGCGCGAAGGCCCCGGCGAAGTGCACGCAATAGCCTTCGCGAACGCTGAGGAACTTCGCGACCGCTTCCACGTTGGTGCCGTCGAAGCGGTCGTCCACGGGGGTCTGCAGCGAATAGCGGAAACCGGCGCGGAACCAGGTCTGCAGGGCGATCAGCTTGTCATAGTCGGTGGTCGCGCCCCCGACCACCTGCCGTGCTTCTTCGGAGATGATCGCGGGCATGTCGGCGGGCAGCGCCCGCAGCTCCGCCGGGGCGTCGGCACCGGTCGAGGTGGCGGCGCGGATCTGGCCCACGGTCGGGACGAGGCTCTTCGTGTCGATCGTGTAGTTCTGGCCTGCGGCGTCGGCGTTGGCCGCGATCACGGTGCGGTTGTCGGCAGCCGCGCTCCAGCTGCCGACCTCGCCGCGCACGGCGGTGGCCTGATACGGCACCGGCAGCCAGGATCCGGCGATCCCGGCGGTCCGGATCGTCGTCCTGGTCGCATGCACGGCGACGCCGGGCGGCGCGGCGACCTCGCCGAAGCCCTGCGCGAGCGGCACGGTGGACGGGTGGTCCGGCTGCCAGGTCGACCCGTCGAAACGGCTGAGCGTCGCGATGCGCAGGTACGGAGGCGTGCCGTCCTGGGTGATGAGGGTGAGTGCCGTCACGGGGGAGGGGCGGCGCAGGTCCTGCCCCAGGTTCAGCGTGGCGCTCAGGGTCGCGGTGCCGCTGCCGGCGCTGATGCCCGAGGCGGACAGCGGCAGCAGCGGGGTCACGACGAGCGCGCCGACGACCGCGAGCGCGCCGATCACGACGGCCGGCAGCCGCCGCGTGCGCACCGGGGTGTCGCCCGGCGTCTTCGTGCGCCGCGGGACGGATCCGTCGTCTGCAGGCTGCGCGGACCATCCGGTTCCTGTCGGGGTGAAGCGCACGCGCAGGAACAGCAGGATCACGACGGCGAGCCCGACGAACCACACCGGGTCGAGGCCGTGGTGCACGATGATCGCGGGCACCGCACCGAGCGCTGTGACCAGGACCGCGGCGATGATCGGCGCCCGCAAGGGCACCAGCACGAGATCCAGGACGACGGCGATGAGTCCTGCGGCGGCAGCGATGGACGCCGCGAGTGCGGCGGAGGACGCCAGAGGGGCGACGCCCCCTTGGATCTCACGTACCGCCGCGGAGACGAGAGCGTCGACCGCGCGGGACAGCTCGGGCGTCGGCAGCAGCCACCCCCTCCCCAGCTGGCGTCCGGCGAAGACCGTCAGCGCGACAGCGCCCACGATCAGCTGCATCACGGGGACGGCAGGGATCGCGACCCACGCCGGCGCGCGCCGGCCCAGAAGCCGCACGACGGCGCCCGTCAGGATCACGGCGGCACCCGTGGTCGCGGTGCCGCTGCTCCAGCTCCCGGGCTGCACCACCGCGGTCAGCGGCCACACCGCGGCGAGCAGGCCCAGCGCGGTGAGCACGGCGGCGGCGACCGGCCCCGCCTCGGCGCGCGGCGGTCGCGGCGGGCCCGCGTAGGCGCTGGTGTCAGCGGGCATGCGACGGCTCCGGTGTCACGGTGGCGGTGGCGGATCCGGTGGCGGATCCGGGATCCGTCGCACCCGCGTCGGCCCAGGCGTCCGCGGGATCGTCACCCAGGACGGCTGTGTGCCAGCCGTGGTTCCCCGCCGCGGACAGCGCGTCGGTCGTGGGCGCGGTCGCCAGCAGGATCGGCGTGCCGGCGCCGCCGTGCGGCAGCGATCCGGCGTCGGCGGCGTCGATCGCGCCGGTGATGACGACGAGGGGACCGACGGTGTGCCCCTCGGCGGCGGCCGGGAGACCGTGGTCCCGCTCCCCGGTGCGCGGCGACGTGCCCGCCAGCACGACCAGCAGGCCGTCGCGCTCGTCCTCCGCGCCGCGCAGCCGTCCGATGAGCACCCCCGTCGCGTCGACCACATCGACGGCGAACCCCTGATCCACGAGGTGCACGGCGATCGAGGCGCAGGCGGTGACGGCGCGGTCGAAGCCCTCCAGGTCGGTGTCGCCGTCGGCGGTCTGCCAGCGCGTCCCGGCGCGGTCCAGCACGACGAGGGCGTCAGGGCTGGACTCCTGCTCCTCCTGGCGCACCATGAGATCGCCGCGATGCGCCGTGGCGCGCCAGTGGATGCGGCGCATCGAGTCGCCCGGGACGTACCGGCGCGGCGACAGGTTGTCCGACCCCTGGCCGAGGCGGTGCGAGGAGGTCTGCGCGGTGCCGCCCGCGCGGCCGGTGCGGTCGGCGAGCCGAGGCAGGGGCAGCACCGCCGGCACGATCGTGATCGGTGTCACATCGCCGAGCTCGTCGGTGCGGGCGAACAGGCCGAAGGGGTCGGTGGTGCTGAGCTGGAGCGGCCCGAGCGAGGCGAGCCCGCGGCGCGCCCCCGAGATCGGGTACACCATCGTCATCGTGGCGCCGCCGGGGACGCTCTCCGCGTCCTCGGCGGGGAACGCTCCCGACGCGGAGCCGTGCACGGCGCGCGGCAGAGCGTCGCGCCAGCGGCCCGCGGGTGCGCGCAGCAGGGTGCGCACGTCGACCCGCATCCGCACCGTCGTGTCGTCGCCGACGGTCAGCAGGTCGGCCGCGACGGTGCGGTTCACCCGTGCGCGTCGCCGTGGGGCGAAGACGAACAGAGCGGCGAGCACGAGCAGGCTGAACAGCAGCACGGCGACGGCCAGCAGTGCGGGGGCGGCGAGCACGTTCGCGCCGATCACGAGCATGACGCCTGCCAGGAGCGTGCTCACGCCGCGGCCGGTCATCCGCCGGCCGGGTGGATCCGCCGCGCGCCGCGGCCGCTCCCGCCGGTTCACCGTGACAGGCCGACCGGCACCGGGATCCGTCGCACGATCCCCTCGAGTGCCGCTTCGATCGGGCGGGCGCCGGCCCGGTGCAGCCCGCGGGCGGCGATCAGCCGGTGCGCGAAGACCTCGGGCAGCAGTGCGGTGAGGTCGTCGGGGATGACGTAGTCGCGCCCGTCCAGGGCCGCCTGCACCTTCGCGGCCCGGACGAGCTGCAGAGTGGCCCGCGGGCTCGCGCCCAGGTGCAGGTTCGGATCGCTCCGCGTCGCCTGGGACAGCGCCACCGCATACTCCTCGAGCGCCGGGGCGACGTGCACGGCGCGCGCCCAGGTGATCAGCGCGCGCACATCGGTCGCGGCCAGCACCGGCCGGATCGCGTCCAGCGGGTTGACGGTGTCGCGCTGGCGCAGCATCAGGGTCTCGGACGCGGCGTCCGGATAGCCCATCGAGATGCGCATCATGAAGCGGTCGCGCTGGGCCTCCGGCAGGGCGTAGGTGCCCTCCATCTCCAGGGGGTTCTGCGTGGCGACGACGAGGAAGGGATCCGGCAGCGGTCGCGAGTGCCCGTCGACGGTGACCTGGTGCTCCTCCATCGCCTCGAGCAGGGCCGACTGGGTCTTGGGGGAGGAGCGGTTGATCTCGTCGGCGATGACGATGTGCGCGAACACGGCGCCGGGCTTGAACTCGAACTCCTGGGCGACCGGGTTGTACACACTGACGCCCGTGACGTCCCCGGGGAGCAGATCCGGGGTGAACTGGATCCGGCGCACGGTGGCGTCGATGCTCGCGGCGAGGGCGCGGGCGAGCATGGTCTTGCCGACGCCCGGGACGTCCTCGACGAGCAGGTGCCCCTCCGCGAGCAGGCAGATCAAGGCGCTGCGCACGGCGTCGTCCTTGCCGTCGATCACCTCCGTGATGGAGCGCAGGATCGCCGAGGTCTGCCGGGCGAACTCGGCGGCGTCGATCCCGCCGGAGGAAGCGGCGCGCGTCGGCGCCTCGTCGGTGGCGGCAGTCGCAGCAGTCGTGGTGCTGGTGGCGACGTCGGCGGCGTTCGTGGCGTGCATGCGTCCCTCTCACCGGGCGCCGCGGTGCGCCCGCGTCTCGATCGTAACCCGGGGCGGCGACGGACGGGCGGGAGACCGGATCCGACGGTCGGCGAAGCATCCGGGGAGAGCACGGGCGGGCGACCGGATCCGACCGTCAGGCGAACTGCACGCGAGGTACCGGCTGATCGATGTAGCTGCGTCCGTCGGGGTGGATCCATTCGAGGACGCCGCCGGGACGCTGGATCACGGACCAGCGCCATCGATCGTCCAGGTCGGGGTGCTTCAGGGCGTGATGACCGCGACAGAGGCAGGCCAGATTGCCGAGGTCGGTCGGCCCGCCGCGGGCGTGGTCCTCGTTGTGGTCGATCTCGCAGGGACGAGCCGGCATCCGGCAGCCCGGGAAGCGGCAGTGCTGGTCCCGCGCGCGCAGGTGCCGGCGCATCCGCTCGGTCGGGGCATAGGTGTCGGTGCGGGTCAGCATGCCCCGCGGATCCAGGAAGAGCCGATCCCACACCTCGGCGGACGCAGCGAGGAGGCGGGCGAGGTCGACATCGATCGGGCCGTGCCCGTCGAGCTCGGCCGGGCGGTCATCGGCGCCGGCCAGGGTCGAACCGGCGATCGTGACCTGGACGCTGCCGCGGATGCTGTCGAGCCCGCTCTCCCGCATCCGGTCGGTGTCGGCGGCGAGCAGCAGGTCGGCCGCGATGTCGGCCCGGATCTCGTCGAGCGAGCGGGGATCCGCGGCCGGCTCCTGCAGATCGTCCGCCATCGACGCGAACAGCTCGAGCCGCCGCCAGTCTTCGTCGGTGAGCTCCTGCCCCGGCTGCGGGGCCCTTGGGCCGTGAAACGCGCCGGACACCTCTGCGGCGCCCGTCATGCGGATCTGCCGAGCGATCGCCGTCAGCCGATCATGGGCGGCATGCGCGAGCGGCGCGGGCATCAGGATCCCCAGCCAGGACATGCCGTCGTCGACGTCGGTGACCCGCACCTGCCGGTCGCCTCGGGCGCGACGGTGACGTTCGGTCACGCTCTGCGGCGCGACCGCGGCGGCCGCGGACTTCGCGAACGCCTCTGCGCGGGGCGCGGTCTCGGCAGTCGCGTAGGGCACGACGAGCTCCTCGAACCGCCGGTGCGCATCGAGGTCGGTGGTCTCCAGCGGCGCTGCCGCCTGCACGATCACGACCGCGTGCCGGAGCGAGATCTCGCCGGCCGCGAGCGCCGCCCGCGTCGTGGGGAACCGGTCGTTCAGCGACCAGCCCGTCGCGAGAGCCCTGGCCGCTGCGGCGCGCGAGATGCGCAGCCCTGCCGACACCTCCGCGAACATGGAGCGTTCCGCCGACTCGAACCCGTCGGATCCCGGCGGCGCCTCGTCGAGCAGCAGTTGCACTCGCTCCCCGAGCAGCCCTGCCTTCTCCGCCTCCAGCGCGGCGATCCGGCGATCGATCTCGGCGCACCGCTCCACGATCTCGCCGCGGCGGGCGAGGTGCGAATCGGTGCTGCCGGCCATGGGTCAAGTATAGAACAGAAGTGCGAATACGGGAAGGGAGTCAGAAGACGTGTATAGAAAAGAAGTACAAGATGGAAGCGTCCGCCACCCGTGACCGCGAGGCCCTGGCCGTCGTGCCCGACGTCTGCCGGTCCCGAGCACGGCGCGGCCTCGGGTAGACTGGTCCTCGGCTCTCCGCGTGGCGGCATCCAGGCCAACTCCCCCAGGGCGGAAACGCAGCAAGGGTAACCGGGCTCTGTCGGGTGCGCGGAGGGTCTTTTCTTTGCCCGGCATCTGCCTGATCCGGCTTTTCCGAGCTTCCCCAGATCCGCCGCGCGCGCTGGTCAGGGCTCGTCTGCTCTCCGAGTGCAGGAGCGACCTCGCCGAATGCAGGAGCTTCCGCGCGGGGCCTTCGCGGCGCAGCCCCGATTTTCCGCGGGTGACCCGCCGGTTTCACCGGCTTCCGGCGAGCCCGGTCCTGCATTTCGCAGGAGGGCTCCTGCATGCGGTTCGCAGCGGCGAAGCACCGGGCGGATTCGGGCGTCGCGCGCCTTCCCGGGCGCACGCGCGAGCACTACTCTGGACAGGGTGGCACCCCGACGTGCCGATCCGATCGATCCCGTTCCAGCCACCCGGAGGCCTCGCCGTGCCCGACACCCCCGACGCCCTTCCCGACCTGCACCGCGCGGCAGCTGTGCTGTTCGACCTGGACGGCGTGCTGACGCCGACGGCCGAGGTGCACATGCGGGCCTGGAAGGCCGTGTTCGACGAGGTGTTCACGCTGTGGGACATCCGGCCCGAGTACACCGACGACGACTACTTCGCCTACGTCGATGGCAAGAAGCGCTACGACGGCGTCGCGAGCCTGCTGCGCAGCCGCAACGTCGAGATCCCCTGGGGGTCCGTCGACGACGACCCCGAGGCGGACACGATCTGCGGCATCGGCAACCGCAAGAACGTCGCCTTCTCCGAGGCGCTGCGCCGCGACGGCATCGCACCGTATCCGGGATCGCTGGCGCTGCTGGAGGAACTGCGCGCCGCCGGCGTGCCCCTCGCCGTCGTGTCCAGCTCGAAGAACGCGGAGGAGGTGCTGACGAGCGCCGGCATCCGTGACTTCTTCACGGTCGTCGTCGACGGCGTCGTCGCCGAGCGCGAGCACCTGGCCTCCAAGCCCGCCCCCGACGTGTTCCGCGTGGCGGCCGAGCGCATCGGCGTCGAGCCGGCAGCGGCCGTCGCGGTCGAGGACGCCACCAGCGGCGTGGCGTCCGCCGCCGCCGCCGGCTACGGCACGGTCGTCGGCGTCGACCGCGGTGCCGGCGCCGAATCCCTCCTCGCGAACGGCGCGACCGTCGTGGTCGACGATCTCGCCCGCTTCCTGTCCTGAATTCATCCCCCTTTTCACGGAGACCACTGCATGATCGACCGCGACCTCTTCCCCGTCGACCCGTGGCGTCTCATCGAGACGCAGTATCCGCACGCGAATCAGGGCGTCTCGGAGACGCTGCTCGGACTCGGCAACGGCTATCTCGGCCTGCGCGGCAACCACATCGAAGGGCGGAGCGCCCTCGAGCACGGCACGTTCATCAACGGTCTGCACGAGACCTGGAAGATCCGCCACGCGGAGCAGGCGTACGGCTTCGCCGAAGTGGGCCAGACCATCGTGAACGCCCCCGATGCCAAGGTCATGCGCGTGTACGTCGACGACGAGCCGCTGAGCTTCGATGACGCGGACGTGCGCGAATACCGGCGCTCGCTCGACTTCCGCACCGGGATCCTGGAGCGCGAGGTGCTCTGGGTGACGCCGTCCGGCAAGCGCGTCCGGATCCGCGACGAGCGGATCGTGTCCTTCGTGGAGCGTCACCTCGCAGTGCTGCGGCTGGAGGTCGTCGTGGAGAACGCGGACGCCCCGGTGACGATCTCCTGCCAGATCCTGAACCGTCAGGACGGCGAGGACGTGTACGGCGGCGTGCCGTCGATGGCCGCCGGGTCTCCGGGGGAGAAGGCCGGCTTCGACCCGCGCAAGGCGGAGCGGTTCGGGGATCGCGTGCTGCAGCCCGCCGAGTACTGGCAGGACGGCGGGCGCTCGGCGCTCGGGTATCGCGTGGCAAACTCGGGCATGACGATCGGCGTCGTGGCGGACCACCTCGTCGAGACCGAGAACGACTACACGGCGCGGCAGCTCGTGGAGCCCGACATCGCGAAGAACGTGTTCCGCGTGCAGGCGAAGGCCGGCGTCCCGACCCGTGTCACGAAGCTCGTCAGCTATCACACCTCGCGCGGCGTGCCCGCGCGGGAGCTCATCGACCGCTGCCGGCGCACCCTCGACCGCGCCGCCGTGGAGGGCGTGGAGGCGCAGTTCGCCAAGCAGGCGGAGTGGCTGACCGCGTTCTGGGCGCGCAGCGACGTGCGCATCGCCGGCCACGACGACCTGCAGCAGGCCACTCGCTGGTGCCTGTTCCAGATCGCGCAGGCATCCGCGCGCGCGGACGGCGCCGGGGTCTCGGCGAAGGGCGTGTCGGGATCGGGCTACGGCGGGCACTACTTCTGGGACACCGAGGTGTACGTGCTGCCGTTCCTCACCTACACGTCGCCGCAGTTCGCCCGCAACGCCCTGCGCTGCCGGGTGCACATGCTGCCCGCCGCCCGCCGTCGCGCAGGCCAGCTCAACGAGGGCGGGGCGCTGTTCCCCTGGCGCACCATCAATGGCGAGGAGGCCAGCGCCTATTACGCTGCGGGCACCGCGCAGTACCACATCAACGCCGACATCAGCTATGCCCTCGGCAAGTACGTGCGCGCCACCGGCGACGACGACTTCCTCTACCGCGAGGGCGTCGACATCGCCGTGGAGACGGCGCGGATGTGGGCCACGCTCGGCTTCTGGCGGTCGGCGGGCGGCGTGGAGACCTTCCACATCCACGGCGTCACCGGCCCCGACGAGTACACGACGGTCGTCAACGACAACCTGTTCACGAACGTGATGGCGCGGTACAACCTGCGCTTCGCCGCCCGGGTGGTGCGGGAGATGGCCGCGGACGCGCCGGAGGCCTACGACGCGGCTGTCGAGCGGCTCCGGATCGAACCCGCCGAGGTGGAGCGCTGGGAGCGCGCCGCGGACGCCCTGCACATCCCGTTCAGCCCGGCTCTGGGGATCCACCCGCAGGACTCGCTGTTCCTCGAGCGCGAGGTCTGGGACCTGCCGAACACGCCGGCCGAGCAGCGCCCCCTGCTGCTGCACTTCCACCCGCTCGTGATCTACCGCTTCCAAGTGCTGAAGCAGGCTGATGTGGTGCTCGCCCTGTTCCTGCAGGGCAACCACTTCACCGAGGCTGAGAAGCTCGCCGACTTCGAGTACTACGACCCGCTCACCACGGGCGACTCGACCCTGTCGGCGGTGGTGCAGTCGATCCTCGCCGCGGAGGTCGGCTACCAGGATCTCGCGCACGAGTACTTCGAGCACGCGATCTTCGTCGACCTGGGCGACCTGCACCGCAACGCCTCGGACGGCGTGCACGTGGCGTCGGCAGGAGGGGTGTGGACGGCGCTCGTGTGCGGCTTCGGCGGCATGCGCGACTACGACGGCGAGCTCAGCTTCGACCCGCGCCTGCCGTCGGACTGGCCGGAGCTGTCGTACGCCCTGCAGTGGCACGGATCCGCGCTGCAGATCACGCTCACGGTGGATCGGCTGCTCGTCGAGGTCCGCGACGGAGATCCGGTCACGTTCTCGGTGCGCGGCCGGTCGTGGACGGCGGCCGTCGGCGCGCCCGCCAGCGTGCCGCTGCCCGACCAGGGCCCGATCATCCACGGGCGTCCGGAGTTCGGCCGCCAGGCGCGCCGCGAGGACGGCACGATCCTGTCGCCGACCGTGCCGACGACCTCGGCGATCCCGATCGTCGGATACGTCGGCGAGTCGGGGGAGTAGTCCGTCGCGTCCCGGGAACGGCCCCGTCCCCGGGACGCGACGCATCCGATCTCCTGCTCGGCTCTACTGCTCGGCGTGCCTGATCTCACAGTCGCTGCCGGGGGAGAGCACCGCTTCGTGCCCGTCGTCGTAGCGCACCACGAGAAGCTCGCCGCGCACCTCGACGACCACGCCGGAGCGCTCCCCGTCGCCGACCACTCGGCCGTGGATGCGGATCCGGTCGCCTGCCACCACCTGCGTCATCGTTCCACCTCCGTCTCCAGGGTACGTCCGTCCGCGCCTCCGCGGCAGGGGTGCGAGGAGTCCCGGCGGCGGGGTGCACGGCTCCCGGTCCGAATGTCGCGGGCACGCTCTAGGCTTGTCGGGTGAGCACAGCCCTGTACCGCCGTTACCGGCCCGAGAACTTCGGGGAGATGATCGGGCAGTCGCAGGTGACCGATCCGCTCATGACGGCGCTGCGCAGCGACCGTGTGGGCCACGCCTACCTGTTCTCCGGCCCCCGCGGCTGCGGGAAGACCACGTCCGCGCGCATCCTCGCGCGCTGCCTGAACTGCGCCGAGGGGCCGACCGACACCCCGTGCGGCGTCTGCCCGAGCTGCGTCGAGCTGTCGCGCAGCGGCGGCGGATCCCTCGACGTGGTCGAGATCGACGCGGCCAGTCACAATGGTGTCGACGACGCCCGCGACCTGCGCGAGCGGGCCACCTTCGCGCCCAGTCGCGACCGGTTCAAGATCTTCATCCTCGACGAGGCGCACATGGTGACGCCGCAGGGTTTCAACGCGCTGCTCAAGCTCGTCGAGGAGCCGCCGCCGCACGTCAAGTTCATCTTCGCGACCACCGAGCCGGAGAAGGTGCTCGGGACCATCCGCTCCCGCACGCACCACTATCCGTTCCGGCTGGTGCCGCCTGCCGCGATGCTCGAGTACGTCGAGAAGCTCTGCGCCGAAGAGGGCGTGACGGTCGCCCAGGGCGTGCTGCCGCTCGTCGTGCGCGCCGGCGGCGGGTCCCCGCGTGACACGCTCTCCCTGCTCGACCAGCTCATCGCGGGATCCGACCCTTCGACAAGCTCAGGGACCATCGCCGTGACCTATGAGCGCGCGGTCGCGCTGCTCGGCTACACCCACTCCGCCCTGCTCGACGAGATCGTCGATGCGCTCGCCGCAGGCGATGCCGCGGCCGCGTTCCCGGCCGTCGACCGGGTGGTGCAGACGGGGCAGGATCCGCGCCGCTTCGTGGACGACCTGCTCGAGCGGCTGCGCGACCTCATCGTGATCGCCGCGGTCGGCGATGCCGCGTCGGCCGTGCTGCGCGGCGTGCCCGAGGACGAGCTGGCCCGCATGCGGGCGCAGGCCGCCGCGTTCGGCGGTCCGCGGCTGTCCCGCGCCGCGGACCTGGTGAGCGCCGCGCTCGACGACATGATGGGCGCCACCTCGCCGCGACTGCACCTCGAGCTGCTCGTCGCCCGGGTGCTCACCGCACTCGCCGGTGGCGAGAGCGCCCCGGCGGCTCCCGCCGTGACCGCCTCCGCCGTCCCTGCCGCGGCGCCCGCCGCGTCCGCGGCTCCTGCCGCCACAGCGCCTGCCACCGCGGCGGCGCCGACACCCGCGTCTGCTCCCGCATCGGTCGCGGAGCGCTCCGACGCAGCCGGAGCGGAGACGAGACGCGGCCTCCCGCCGGAGCCCGCCGGAGACCCCGTTTCGTCTCGGTCGGACGCTGCGCGTCCGTCCTCGCTCGACGACCACGATGAGACCGCGGGTTCGACGCCCTCCGCTCCCGAGCCCTCGCCCGAGCCGACGCCGGCAGCCGGACCCATCGACATCGACCGGATCCGCGCCGCCTGGCCCGCCGTGCTCGCGCGACTGGAGAAGATCAGCCGCGGGTCCTGGCTCGTCGTCACCGCCGTGCAGCCGCTCGCCTACGACACCGCGTCGGACGTGCTCACCCTCGGCTTCCCCGGGCCCAACGACGTCGCCCGGTTCAAGGGCACGACGCCGGGCAGCGGTCCCTCCGACCACCTGCGCACGGCGATCGAGGGCGAGCTCTCCGTCACGGTCAAGTACCTGCCCGCGCCCCTCCCGGCTGCGGATCCGGCCGGCGCCGAGCGGAACTTAGCCGAGAGCGGGAAGGCCCCGCGCCCCTCCGACCAGAGCGGTACCGATCAGAGCCGTCCCCAGCGCGAGGAGCGCCGATCCGCGACCGGCACGCCCGCGGACGCCGCTCGTGCGACCCCCGGAACCACCAGCGGGCGCGCTGCGGCGGCACCCGCCCCCGCAGCAGCCGCTTCTGCGCGCACCGCGGCCGCGCCTGTCACCGAGTGGGCCGTGGCGGCGATCCCGCAGGGCGACCCCGAACCCGCGCCCGAGCCCGCACGGGCACCTGAGCCTCCCGCACCAGCGACGAGCACGCGGATCGGCCAGTTCCCGGTCGACGAGGAGCCCGCGGACGTGGAGGCGATGCCGGCCTCCGGCTGGTACGAGCCCGGCCACGACGGCGACGTCCTGGACGACGAGCCGCCGTTCCCCGACGACGCCGACGCGCCGCCCCCCGACGACGAGCGCGACGCCTACCGCCCCGTCCCGGAGCCCGCGATGGCCGCGGTGCCGAGCGGGCCCGGGCGGTCCGGAACGGAATCGGCACCGGTTCCGGGCGCCTCCGCTGCGCCTGACCGGTCCCCGCGACCGGATCCGGCCCCGCGGCCCGCACCGGCCGCCGATCGTGCCCCGCGCTCCGGCCCGCCCGGTGTGCAGCGCTACGGCGAGGCCGTGGTGCGACAGGTGCTCGGCGCCACCTTCCTGCGCGAGGAGCCCTACGAGCCGCAGACCCGATTCCAGTGACGACATGACCGGTGAAGGAACCCCTTAGATGTACGACGGCATCGTCCAGGAGCTGATCGACGAGTTCGGCCGTCTGCCGGGCATCGGGCCGAAGTCCGCGCAGCGCATCGCGTTCCACATCCTGCAGACGCCCTCCTTCGACGTGAAGCGGCTCGCCGAGCTGCTCACGGAGGTGCGCGAGCGCGTGCGGTTCTGCGAGATCTGCGGCAACGTCGCCGAGCAGGAGCGCTGCGCGATCTGCCGCGACCCCCGCCGCAACGCCGCGCTCATCTGCGTCGTGGAGGACGCGAAGGACGTCGCCGCGATCGAGCGCACCCGGGAGTTCCGCGGCCTCTACCACGTCCTCGGCGGCGCGATCAGCCCGATCGCGGGCGTCGGTCCCGACGACCTGCGCATCGCCCAGCTGATGACGCGCCTCGCGGACGGCACCGTGCAGGAGGTCATCCTCGCCACGAACCCGAACCTCGAGGGCGAGGCGACGGCGAGCTACCTCAGCCGTCTGCTGACCAGCATGCAGATCACCGTCTCGCGGCTCGCCTCCGGCCTGCCGGTGGGCGGAGACCTGGAATACGCCGACGAAGTGACGCTCGGTCGTGCGTTCGAGGGCCGGCGCGTCCTGTGAGCGGCACCGGCTTCAGCCGCCGCGGCTGGCTGCTCTTCGCGGCGATGTGCCTGCTCTGGGGCGTGCCCTACCTCCTGATCAGCGTGGTGGTGGAGTCGTTCTCGCCCGCCGCGATGGTGGCGGGGCGGACCCTCATCGCCGCCGTGCTGCTGCTCCCGTTCGCGCTCCGCAGCGGCGCGCTCAAGGCGGCGTGGAAGCACTGGCCCTGGGTGCTGGCGTTCGGCCTGGTCGAGATGGCGGGTCCCTTCTTCCTGCTCGGTCACGCCGAGCAGTCGCTGCCGTCCGGGCTGACCGGGCTGCTCGTCGCCACCGTTCCGCTCTTCGCCGCGCTCATCGCGCTCGGCGGC
Organism: Microbacterium xylanilyticum; assembly: GCF_054654695.1. Taxonomy (NCBI): domain Bacteria; kingdom Bacillati; phylum Actinomycetota; class Actinomycetes; order Micrococcales; family Microbacteriaceae; genus Microbacterium; species Microbacterium xylanilyticum. The sequence continues at coordinate 3,015,598 of NZ_BAAIEN010000002.1, read as the reverse complement.
GGCGACCGCAGCGTGCTGCGCCCGGCCCGGCTGATCGGGCTCCTCATCGGCTTCGTCGGCGTCGGCGTAGTGGTGGCCGGCCCCAGCCTCACCGGCGGCAAGGTGGACCTCCTCGCGGCCGGGGAGGTGCTGCTCGTGGCAGTGCTCTACGCGACGGCGCCGTTCATCGTGGCCCGCAAGCTCGGCCATGTGCCGTCGATGGGCACGATCACCCTCGCCATGCTCTTCATCGGGATCCTGTACCTGCCCATCGCGGTGCTCACGCAGCACACTGTGCCGACCGTCCCGTCGATCGCGGCGCTGGTCGCGCTGGGCGTCGTGTGCACGGCGATCGCATTCCTCGCCTTCTTCGCCCTCATCAAGGAGGTCGGGCCGGTCCGCGCGCCCCTGTTCACCTACGTCAACCCGGTGATCGCGATCATCCTCGGCGCGATCGTGCTCGCCGAGCCCCTCACGGTCGGTCTGCTGATCGGGTTCCCGCTCGTGATCATCGGGTGCTGGTTCGCGGGAACCGGCGGCCGACTCCGTCCCCGGGCGGCGGTCGACGAGGCCGCGGTGGAGCTGACGGCCGAGCCCGTGCCGCCGGCGTCACCGGAACGGTAGGGCGTTCCAGCGACGCCGCACGGGACCGGCCCGGCCGAGTGGCCGGCGGTCAGGACGCCCGGCGGATCCCCTTCCACAGAGTGATCAGCAGCAGCACGAAACCGGCCCCGACGAGGATGTGTCCCGCGCCGGCGATGCCGGCGATCGCCTTGGACGCCTCGACCTTCTGCACGTCGAGGATCCCGTGCCAGGTCATCATCGTCGCGGTCAGCAGCACGCCGGCGTTGTAGATCCAGAAGAACCAGCGGAACAGGCGGCTCGCGGACAGCGTGAACAGCTTCTCCAGCGCGAGCACGATGAGCGTGACCAGGGCGCCGAGCGCGAGCAGGTGCGTGTGCACCAGCGCGAGCTGCCCGCTGAAGCCGTTGGGGAATCCCTGCGCCTTCGTGAACTCGCGATAGAACAGCCCTGCCGCGAGTCCCAGGGCGATCCAGGTGACCGTCGCGATGAAGAGCTGGGACAGCGCGCGGCGCTGTGCGGGGGAGGAGGGGGCGATGAGGTCGGTCGAGGATGTCATGATCCCAGCCTGCTCCGGCCCGGGTCTTGGCGGATCCATCGAACGATCGATCCTGACGGTACGGCAGTCGCGGCGGCGACGCGGGAGAATCGGACCATGAGCAGCGCGCCGGCCTCCGCCCGCAGGAGGATGCTGCGCGGCGCGCGCTTCGCCCTGCATCTCATCACCGTGGTGCTCGTCGTCGTCACGACCACGCGCGCAGGGATCGAAGGGGAACTGCTCCCGGTCCTCCTGGCGGCAGCGGTCTATCTGGCCTGGTACGGCGCCGGTGCGGGCTTCGCGCACAAGCGCGCCGCCGCGTGGTGGATGCTCGGCCTGTTGGCGATCTGGATCGGAATGCTCGCCCTGTCCGCCGAGTTCGTCTGGCTCGCATTCCCGTTGTTGCTGCTCGCGGGGCACGTGCTGCGGCTGCCGTGGTCGCCGCTGTTCGTGGTGGTCGTGCTGGCGGCGGCGATCGCGGCGCCGCTCCTGCATCCGGGAGGAGTGCAGCCCGGCACCGGCGTCGCGCACCTCATCGGGCCGATCGTCGGCGGCGGTTTCGCGTTCGCGGTGTCGCTGGGCTACGACGCCATGCTCCGGGACGCCGTCGAACGCGAGCGGCTCATCGACTCCCTGCTGCGCGCCCAGCGCGAGGCGGCGCAGCTGCACGACGAGCTCGCGGCGACGCAGCGCGAAGCCGGGGCGACACGCGAGCGCACGCGGCTCGCCCGCGACCTGCACGACACGATCGCGCAAGAGCTCAGCACGATCGTCATGCTGGCGAGAACGGATCCCGCCGCCGACCTCCCGCGCCCCGATCGCACGGCGCAGATCGAGCAGCTCGCCCAGCATGCCCTGACCGAGCTGCGCCGGATCGTGGCAGCGCTGGCTCCGGCGGATCTCGACGAGTCTGCGCTGGCCGGGGCGCTCGGCCGCATGCTCGACGCCCTGCACGCGGACATCGGGATCGAAGTCCAGCTCGACGTGGATCCGGAGCTGCCCGCCCTCACCACGCCCACGGAGGTGGCGCTGCTCCGCGTGGCACAGTCGGCGCTCGCCAATGTGCGCCAGCACGCTGCGGCAGGGCGGGTCGCCGTCGAGCTGGGCGCCGACGCCACCAGTGTGCGGCTGCGTATCGACGACGACGGCGTGGGGTTCGACCCGGCGGTGCGGCCGTCCGATGCCTCGTACGGACTCGCCGCCATGCGCTCGCGGTTGCGCGAGGCCGGGGGAGAGCTGACCGTGCGCTCGGCCCCCGGCGAGGGCACGACGATCGAGGCGGCGCTGCCGCGCGTCGCCGTCGCGGTGCCGTCCGTCGGGCGGGAGGGAGCGGCATGAGCGCCGGGCCCAGCGATCGAGGGGAGCGGACATGAGCGTGCGGCTGATCATCGTCGACGACCATCCGATCGTGCGGGCGGGGATCCGCGCCGTCGTCGAGGCGCGAGGGTTCGCGGTCCTCGCCGAGGTGGGCACCGGGGAGGAGGCCGTCGAGGCGGCGCGAGAGCTGCGTCCCGACGTGGTGCTCTGCGACCTGCGCCTCGGCGAAGGCATGGACGGGGTGGCCACCACCGCCGCCCTGCGTGCGCTGCCGAACCCGCCGGCCGTGCTGATCCTCACCACCTTCGACCACGACGCGCAGATCGTGCGCGCCGTGGAGGCGGGCGCGGCCGGATACCTCCTCAAGGAGGTGGGCGTCGAGGTCATCTCCCGGGCGATCGTGGATGCCGCCGGCGGCGCGAGCGTGCACACGCCCGGCGGCGACGAGCGGCTCGTCGCCGCGCTGCGCGCACCCCGGGTGGAGCTCACCGCGCGGGAGCAGGAGGTGCTTGCCCTGGTCGCCGAGGGCCTCAGCAACCGGGAGATCGCCGTCCGCCTCTTCGTCGCCGAGGCCACCGTGAAGACGCACATCGTGCACCTGCTCGACAAGCTCGGCGCGGACAGCCGCACGGGCGCGGTCTCGGAGGCCCGCAGACGCGGCCTGCTCTGACCCGTGCCGACGGCCGCGGAGCCGTCACATACCGGATCGGGCATGGACGGCGCTCGTAGAATGTGCGATGGTGCGCCGCTTCCGGCGCCCGGCATCCCCCAGGAGTGATCCCGTGGCACTCATCGTGCAGAAGTACGGCGGCTCGTCCGTCGCCGACGCAGAGAGCATCAAGCGCGTCGCGAAGCGCATCGTCGACACCCGCCGCGCCGGTCACGACGTCGTCGTGGCCGTGAGCGCCATGGGCGACACCACCGATGAGCTGCTCGACCTCGCTGCACAGGTCGCGCCCATCCCGGCGCCGCGCGAGCTCGACATGCTGCTGTCCAGCGGTGAGCGCATCTCGATGGCGCTGCTCGCGATGGCGATCCACTCCATGGGCTTCGACGCGCGCTCCTTCACCGGCCCGCAGGCCGGCATGCGCACCGACAGCCGGCACGGCTCCGCCCGTATCGTCGAGGTCGCCCCGACGCGTCTGCGCGAGGCGCTCGACGAGGGCGCGATCGTCATCGTCGCCGGGTTCCAGGGCATCAACGAGGACACGCAGGACATCACGACGCTCGGCCGGGGCGGATCCGACACGACCGCGGTCGCACTCGCCGCCGCGCTCGACGCGGACGTGTGCGAGATCTACAGCGACGTCGACGGGATCTTCACCGCGGATCCGCGCGTGGTGCCGCTCGCGCACAAGCTCTCGCACGTGTCCAGCGAGGAGATGCTCGAGCTCGCCGCCAACGGCGCCAAGGTGCTGTACATCCGCGCCGTCGAGTACGCCCGCCGGCACGGCGTCCTGATCCACGCCCGCTCGACCTTCACGTCGAACGAGGGCACCTACGTTCTGGGCGAGGGCATGAAGAACCCCCGCGAATCCGAGGGAGAAGCCATGGAAGAGCCGATCGTCGCCGGTGTCGCCACCGACCTCAGCCAGGCCAAGGTCACCGTCGCCGGCGTGCCCGACGTGCCGGGCAAGGCCGCGGAGATCTTCAAGATCGTCGCGAAGTCCGGAGCCAACGTCGACATGATCGTGCAGAACGTGTCGGCGGCGTCGACCGGACGCACCGACATCTCGTTCACGCTGCCGAAGTCCGACGCCTCTGCGGCGCTCAAGGCGCTCGCCGCCGAGCAGTCGGACGTGGGCTTCGAGAGCCTCCTGCACGACGACCAGATCGGAAAGCTCTCGGTCGTCGGCGCCGGCATGCGCACGCACTCGGGCGTCTCCGCCATCCTCTTCGAGGCGCTGTCGACCGCGGGCGTGAACCTGGAGATGATCTCGACCTCCGAGATCCGCATCTCCGTGGTCGTCCGCGGCGACGAGCTCGCCGAGGCCGCGCGCGTCGTGCACGCCGCCTACGGCCTGGACGGCGAGGTCGAGGCCGTCGTCGCCGCCGGCACCGGTCGCTGACCGCACTGCGCCAGGTCCCCCTGCGGACCCGGTAGAATCACCCAAACCCTGACACCGGCGCCAGGCGCGGAGGCTCCGCCGTACCCGGCGACCGCGCCTGCGTCTCGTCCGCCGCCCGTCGCGGCGCCAAGCCGAGGAACAGCATCCCCATGACCCGCATCTCCGACTCAGGATTCTCCGTCGCCATCGTCGGCGCCACCGGCCAGGTGGGCACCGTCATGCGCGACATCCTCGCGGAGCGCTCCTTCCCCATCCGCGAACTGCGCCTGTTCGCCTCCGCCCGGTCCGCCGGCACGGCCATCGACTTCGGCGGCATCCCCGTCATCGTCGAGGACGTCGAGACCGCCGACCCCGCCGGCGTCGAGATCGCGCTGTTCTCCGCCGGTGCCACCGCGAGCCGCGCCTACGCGCCGCGCTTCGCCGCGGCCGGCGCGATCGTCGTCGACAACTCCAGCGCGTGGCGGATGGATCCGGAGGTCCCCCTCGTCGTCAGCGAGGTGAACCCCGAGGCCATCGCGGAGACCCCCAAGGGCATCATCGCGAACCCGAACTGCACCACGATGGCCGCGATGCCCGTGCTCAAGGCGCTGCACGCCGAGGCGGGCCTCGAGCGTCTCATCGTGTCCACGTACCAGGCGGTGAGCGGATCCGGTCTCGCCGGCGCGCAGGAGCTCCTCGGTCAGCTCGAGGGCGTGCTCGCGCAGGGCGACACCCTGCGGCTCGTGCACGACGGATCCGCGCTCGACTTCCCGCAGCCGGAGAAGTACGTCGCGCCGATCGCCTTCGACGTCATCCCGCTCGCCGGCTCCGTCGTCGACGACGGGCTGAACGAGACCGACGAGGAGAAGAAGCTCCGCAATGAGAGCCGCAAGATCCTCGGCCTGCCCGACCTGCGCGTCGCCGGCACCTGCGTGCGGGTGCCGGTCTTCACCGGGCACTCGCTGTCGATCAACGCCGAGTTCCGCGACGACATCACCCCGCAGCGCGCGTACGAGGTGCTCGCCGACGCCCCGGGCGTCGTGGTCGAGGAGGTTCCCACGCCGCTGTACGCCGCAGGCAAGGACCCGAGCTACGTCGGCCGGATCCGCGCCGATCAGTCCGCTCCGGAGGGCAAGGGTCTGGTGCTCTTCATCAGCAACGACAACCTGCGCAAGGGCGCCGCGCTGAATGCCGTCCAGGTGGCGGAGCTCGTCGCAGAGCGTCTGCACGCCGGAGCCGCGACGCCCGCCGTCTGAATCGACGGACGCGACACCGCGGATCGTGGAGCGCTGGCACTCCCCACCGGAGGGCCGGCGCTCCTGATGTCCGGGGTGGCGAATGTGCGCCGCGGGATGGCCGCCCGGGCGAATATGGCGGCTCGTGCGGCGAACTAGACTGAACGCGTGACTGAATCCGTCGACGTCGTCCTCATCGGCGGTGGCATCATGAGCGCCACCCTCGGAACCCTGCTCCGCGAGCTCCAGCCCGACTGGAAGGTCGTGGCCTTCGAGCGCCTGGGCGAAGTCGCCGAGGAGAGCTCGAACGCGTGGAACAACGCTGGCACGGGCCACGCCGCCCTGTGCGAGCTGAACTACATGCCCGAGGGCAAGGACGGCGCGCTCGACCCGGCCAAGGCGATCGGCATCAACGAGCAGTTCCAGCTCAGCCGTCAGCTGTGGTCGACTCTCGTCGACCGCGGCGTGCTCGACGCGCCCAGCACGTTCATCAACTCCACGCCGCACATGACGTTCGTGCGCGGGCAGAAGGACGTCGACTACCTGCGCCGCCGCTACGAGATCCTCAAGGAGCAGCCGCTGTTCGCGGGAATCGAGTACAGCGAGGACTCCCGTGTCATCAACCAGTGGGCGCCGCTGCTGATGGAGAAGCGTCGCAAGGGCGAGCCGTTCGCGGCGACGCGCGTGCCCAGCGGCACCGACGTGGACTTCGGATCCCTCACGCATCAGCTGTTCGACCACCTCGCCGAGAGCGAGAACTTCACGCTGCTGCGCAACCACGAGGTGCGCAAGCTCCGGAAGCAGAAGGACGGCTCCTGGAAGGTCCGCTACCGCAACACGATCGGGAACACCCCGGGCGAACTCAACGCGAAGTTCGTGTTCGTCGGCGCCGGCGGCTGGGCGCTCAAGCTGCTGCAGGGCTCGGGCATCTCCGAGATCAAGGGATACGGCTGCTTCCCGATCGGCGGCCAGTGGCTGAAGACGTCCAACCCCGCGATCGTCGCCAAGCACAAGGCCAAGGTGTACTCGCAGGCCCCCGTCGGCGCCCCGCCGATGTCGGTGCCGCACCTGGACACCCGCGTCGTCGACGGCGAGACCAGCCTGCTGTTCGGCCCGTTCGCGACATTCAGCCCGAAGTTCCTCAAGCAAGGCCACATGCTCGACATCGTCACCCAGGTGCGCACGCACAACCTGGGCAGCATGCTCAAGGTCGCCTTCACCAACTTCGACCTCATCAAGTACCTGGTCAGCGAGCTGCTCAAGACGCACCGGCGCAAGGTGGCGACCCTGCGCGAGTTCATGCCGACCGCGGAGGACGGCGACTGGGAGCTGCTCCAGGCCGGGCAGCGCGCCCAGGTGATGAAGGGCGGCAAGCTGCAGTTCGGCACGGAGGTCGTCGCGGCCGCCGACGGCACCATCGCCGGCCTGCTCGGCGCCTCGCCGGGCGCCTCGACCGCGGTGCCCGTCATGCTCGACGTGCTGCAGCGCTGCTTCCCGGAGCAGTACGCGGCGTGGGAGCCGAAGCTCCAGGAGCTGATCCCCACGCTCGGCGAGAAGCTGAACGACTCGCCGGCCGACGCCGCGGCGTCAATGGGCGCCACCGCGAAGACGCTCGATCTGACCGCCTGATCGCGCGCCGTGGCCAAGCTGTACTTCCGCTACGGGGCGATGAACTCCGGCAAGTCCACGGCGCTGCTGCAGGCGGCGTACAACTACGAGGAGCGGGGGCAGGGGGTCCTGCTGGCCAAGCCGGCGATCGACACCAAGGGCGCCAGCCAGATCGAGAGCCGACTGGGGATGACCCGCGAGGTCGACTTCCTGATCGCCGCAGGCGAGAGCGCGCGGAACCTGTTCCGTGCCGAGCGCGAGAAGGCGCGAGAGGACGGGTCCGACATCGCGTGCCTCCTCGTCGACGAGGCGCAGTTCCTCGAGCCCGAGCAGATCGACGACCTCTTCCGCATCGCGGTGGAGGACGAGATCCCCGTGCTCGCCTACGGGATCCGCAACGATTTCCTCACCCAGGCGTTCCCCGGATCCGGACGGCTGCTGGCGATCGCGCACACCCTCGAGGAGCTGAAGACGATCTGCCGCTGCGGTCGCAAGGCGGTGTTCAACGGACGCAGGGTCGGGGACCGGTTCGTGTTCGACGGCGACCAGGTCGCGATCGACGGCGAGGCCGTCACGTACGAATCGCTCTGCGGCCATTGCTACCTCGAGGAGTCCGGCGGGCGCCTGGGCTGACCGCGGCGCCTCCGGCTGCCGTCTGAGCTGACGGCGGTACCTCCGGCTTGCGTGGTCTGACCACACGTTCTATCCTGTGGTCAGACCACAGGAGGACCCATGCCCGACGGCAGCGACGCCCCCGCCCGCACCTGGCGCGCGGTGCTTCAGCACGTCGAGCGGCGCCTGCTCGACGGCGAGCTCGGACCGGGGGACCGCCTGCCCAGCGAACGCGACCTCGCGGCGGAGCTGGGCGTCGGCCGCTCCAGCGTGCGCGAGGCGATCCGCGTGCTCGAGGTGATGGGCCTGATCCGCACCTCGACCGGATCCGGCCCGCAGGCGGGAGCGATCGTCATCGCCGCGCCCGGGGGAGCGCTGTCGGCGCTGCTGCGCCTGCAGGTCGCCGCGCAGGGCTTCCCGATCGCGGACGTCGTCGGAACCCGCCTCGTGCTCGAGCAGGCCGTCGTGGCCGCGCTCGCCGCCGGACCGCGGGACACTGTCGCGGCGCACCGGATCCTCGACGCCATGGAAGCCGACCTCGGAGCCGACGACTTCCTCGCCCTCGACGCGCAGCTGCATCTCGCCCTCGCCGAGGCGAGCGGCAACGCCGTGGTCGCGGCGATGATGACCGGCCTGCGCGACAGCATCGAATCGTACGTGCGGGCGGGATCCGCACGTCTCACGGACTGGCCGCGGATGGCCGATCGGCTCCGCGTCGAGCACCGCGACATCGTGCGCGCCATCGACGAGGGCCGCGGCGACGACGCTGCCGCACTCGTCCGCGACCACATCACCGGCTATTACGCCGCCACCGACCTCGCCCGCGAGGGCGACATCCCCGCCTGATCGGAAGGACCACACAGATGGTGCAGCGCCAGCTCCCGAACCCCGCCGAGATCTTCGAGCTGATGAAGTTCAAGGCGCCCGAGCTCGACGGCACGAAGCGCCGGCTGCAGGCGGCGCTCACGATCGCCGACCTCCGCACGATCGCGAAGCGGCGCACGCCGAAGGCGGCCTTCGACTACACCGACGGCGCGGCCGAGGGCGAGCTGTCGCTCGCGCGGGCTCGGCAGGCGTTCCAGGACGTGGAGTTCCACCCCGGGATCCTCGCGCCCGCACCGCTGCTGGACACGTCGACCACGGTTCTCGGCGGCCCCAGTGCGCTGCCGTTCGGCATCGCCCCGACCGGCTTCACCCGGCTCATGCAGACCGAGGGCGAGGTCGCCGGCGCCGGTGCCGCGGCCGCAGCGGGAATCCCGTTCACCCTCTCCACGCTCGGCACCACCTCGATCGAGGACGTCAAGAAGACCAACCCCGCCGGGCGCAACTGGTTCCAGCTCTACGTGATGCGCGAGCGCGAGATCTCGTACGGGCTCACCCGCCGTGCGGCAGAGGCCGGATTCGACACGCTGATGTTCACGGTGGACACGCCCGTGGCGGGCGCCCGGCTGCGGGACAAGCGCAACGGCTTCTCGATCCCGCCGCAGCTCACCCTCGGCACCATCATCAACGCGATCCCGCGCCCCTGGTGGTGGATCGACTTCCTGACCACGCCCAAGCTGGAGTTCGCCTCGCTGTCGACGACCGGCGGCACGGTCGGCGAGCTGCTGGACGCCGCCATGGATCCGACGATCGGCTACGACGACCTCGCCGTGATCCGGGAGATCTGGCCGGGCAAGCTCGTCGTGAAGGGCGTGCAGACCGTCGAGGACGCCGTGCGACTGAAGGACACGCACGGGGTCGACGGCGTCGTGCTGTCCAACCACGGCGGCCGCCAGCTCGACCGCGCGCCGATCCCGTTCCACCTGCTGCCCCAGGTGCGGGCTGCGGTCGGCGACGACTTCACCGTCATGATCGACACCGGCATCATGAACGGCGCCGACATCGTCGCCTCGGTGGCCCTCGGTGCGGACTTCACGCTGATCGGCAGGGCGTACCTGTACGGCCTGATGGCCGGCGGCCGTCGCGGCGTCGACCGGGCCATCGAGATCCTGCGCAGCGAGATCGAGCGGACCATGCGGCTGCTCGGGGTCTCCTCGCTCGCCGAGCTCGAGCCGCGCCACGTGACGCAGCTCACGCGTCTGGTGCCGGTGAACCCGGCCGTCGCGGGGGCCGTGGCACGATGACCGCTGGCGCGGCGCTGCGCGTCGAGGAGCACCGGATCCCGGGCCCGCACGGCCCCATCCCGGCCCGAGCCTACACGCCGGACGAGCCGGCCGGCCCTGGCCTGGTCTGGCTGCACGGCGGCGGCTTCTGGGCCGGCGACCTGGACATGCCCGAGGCGGACTGGGTCGCGCGCTCCTTCGCCGCCCGGGGGATCGCGGTGGTCTCGGTCGACTACCGGCTGGCGCCCCCGCTCGCGGGCGCCCCGGGGCGCGATGGCGTGAACGGCTTCCGCCATCCCGTGCCCGTCGAGGATGTGGTCGCGGCGTTCCACTGGGCGACCGGATCGGGCCTCGCCGAGGGGCCCTGGGCGATCGGCGGCACCAGCGCCGGGGGCAACCTCGCCGCGGCAGGAACGCTGCGCCTCGTCGCCGACGGAGACGTCCGCCCCGCGCTCGCCCTGCTGGCGTACCCCACTCTGCTCGCCGTGCAGCCGGCGCCGGATCCGGCGCTGCGCGCGGCTCTGGATGCGGATCCTGCGGCGGACGTGTTCGGTCCGGAGTCGGTGCGCGGGATGTACGAGAACTACCTCGGGCTGCCCGCGGAGGAGGCGATGTCGTCAGCGGCGCCGGGCCTCGCCTCCCCGGGCGAGCTCGTCGGCTTCCCGCCGGTGATCATGATCAACGCGGAGGTCGACGAGCTGCGCGTGTCGGGAGAGGCGTTCGCGCGGACGCTCGCCGAGGCCGGGGTGCCGGTCGACGTGTCGATCGAGCCGGGTACGACGCACGGCTACCTGAACCGGCCCGAGGAGGCCGCGGCGAGCAGATCCCTCGACCGCTACGCCGAGCGGATCCTCGCGCTGTCCTGAGGTCCTGAGCGTCCGCGGGGGGCGGTCAGGAGGCCGCCGTGGGCGCGGGAGCGCTCAGGGTCGGCAGGAGCGCGTCGAGGCGGTCCGCGGTGTCCTCCCAGCCGTCGACGGCGACGCAGGGCACGCCGAGGGCCTTCACGGGGTAGTCGTTGCCGCCTTCGTCGAGGCGGTCGCCGTAGAACAGCATCTCGGCGAAGGGGATGCCCGTGCGTTCGGCGAGCTCGGTCATCCCGTAGGCCTTGTCGATGCCCGCGCGGGTGATATCGATCGAGGTGGATCCGCCGGAGCGGACCTCCAGGTCGGGCACGCGAAGGGCCACGGCGTCGCGGAGCGCGGCGCGGCGGGATCCGTCCGGGTCCCAGGCCTTCTTCGCGTCGTGCGGGGCGCGCTGGCCGAGGGCGGAGAAGGTGATCTGGGATCCGCGGTCCTCGAGGATGGGACCCCACGTCTCGCTCTCCCACAGGCCGAGGCGACGGGCTTCCTCCTCGAGGGCGGCCAGGGCGGCGTCCTTCTGCTCGGTGCTGAGGTCGCGGGCGTAGACCAGCGCGAATCCGTTCCCGTCGTGGCGGAGGTAGCGGGTGCCGCAGGTGGGCAGCAGGTGGATGCGCTGAAGGGTCGCGGCGCCGGCGTCCCCGAGGCGCGAGACGACCTGGGTGCGGAACTGCTCCTCGTTGCCGCCCGAGATGATCGCGACCTCGACGCGCTCGGCGAGGGCGAGCAGGAGAGCGGCGATGCGCGGTTCGATCGCGCTCTTGGAGGCGGCGAGGGTGTCGTCGAGGTCGAAGGCGACCAGGCGTGGCGTCGTCATAACGGTTCCAGGATACGGGAGAAGCCTGAGCGGAGCCGTCGAGGTGCTGCTGCGCCGGGCTGTCGTGAGAAATGCAGGATCCTGCGAACGAACTGCAGGAGCATCGTCTTGGCCGGACGATCGCCCGCATGATCTCGCGGGCGTTCCCGTCGATTCCGCGTCCCGCTCCTGCATCTTGCGGCATGGCTCCTGCACTTAAGGGAAGACAGCGACAGCGCCACGCGCGGGTTCCGCCTCGATTCGCACCGACGCCTCGCTCCGTATAGACTTGAACGGTTGCCGCGGGGTGTGGCGCAGCTTGGTAGCGCGCTTCGTTCGGGACGAAGAGGCCGCAGGTTCAAATCCTGTCACCCCGACCAACGAGAGAGGGACCGACCCAGAGGGTCGGTCCCTCTCTCGTTGTCTCGGTAAGTCAGGCGGGGCCCCAGCGCAGAGGCTCCACGCGTCGCGAATGCGACGTGTGGAGAGGCGCCGGGGGAGCACCCCTGGTGACCAGACCTGCAGATCGCCCGGGGGGCGATCGTAGACGCAACCCCCTCACCGGTGCCGTTGCGGGCAAGCGTCGAGCGCACGAAGTGCCGCTCGAAGAAGTGCGGTGCTCTCCTGGACCGGCGTCGAGCGCACGCAGTGCCGCTCGATATCGTGCGGTGCCTTCTAGACCAACGTCGAGCGCACCCAGTGCCGCTCGAAGACGTGTGCGGTGCCCCTGGCGGACGCCGACGTTCTCAGTCGCGCGGCAGCAGCGTGAGCAGGGTGGCCTCGGGGCGGCAGGCGAACCGGACCGGGGCGTAGATCGAGTGCCCGCACCCGGCGCTCACGTTGAGCGGCACGGTGCGTCCGGCGTGCGACCAGGAGCTGAGACCCTTGGCCTGCTTCAGCGGGATGTCGCAGTTCGCGACGACGGCCCCGAACCCCGGGATGCACACCTGGCCGCCGTGCGTGTGACCGCCGAGGATCGCGTCGGCGCCGAGATCCGTGAACGCGTTCAGCACGCGCTGATACGGCGCATGCGTCACGCCCAGCACGGGTATGTCGGCAGAACGGGGGCCCAGCGCGTCGATCGCCGACGGCAGCGCCTCGAGGTCGTCCCAGTCGCGATGCGCGTCGTCCACGCCGAACAGGTCGATGCGCGAGCCGGCGACCGTGAGGGTGGCGGCCGTGTTGTTCAGGTCGGTCCAGCCCAGCTCGTCCGTGAAGAAGGCGTCCATCGCGGCGGTGTCGAGCTTCGGGGCGGTGGGCACCCGTGCCGACGGCCCCATGAAGTACCGGAACGGATTGCGCGGCGACGGCGCGTGCACGTCGTTCGAGCCGTGCACGAAGACGCCCGGGATGCCCGCGAACGGTGCGAACGCGGCGCGCACGCCCTCGAGGCCGCGCTCGTGACCGAGGTTGTCGCCGGTGTTCACGACGAGGTCGGGTCGCAGCTGGGCGAGCGAGGCGAGCCAGCGCTGCTTGCGGTACTGCCACGGCGCCATGTGCGCGTCCGAGACGTGCAGGATCCGCAGCGGGCGGGATCCTGCCGGCAGCGACCGCGCCGTGGCGTGGCGCAGCGTGAACAGGTAACGCTCGATGCCGATGCCCCAGGTCGCCGCCGCGACACCGGCGGCCCCCACCGCACCGAGTGCGATGAGGGCCGGACGCGTGGCGCGAGCAGACGTCATGGCTTGCAGTTCTTCGTCGTGTAGTTCAGCGTGACGGAGGATCCCTTCGGGGCGGCGGTGCCGGCTGCCGGATTCGTCGCCGTCACTGTGCCGGATTCGTCGCCGTTACCGGGCGTGCAGGCGCCCTTCACCGCTTGGAAGCCCGCTGTCTTGAGCGCGTTCGCGGCGTCGCCCATGGTCATGCCGACGACGTTCGGCACGGTCGCGCCCTGCCCGTTGCTCGGGCTGATCGTGATGGTGCTGCCGGAGACCACCTGACCCGGACCTGGATCCTGCTGCGCCACCTGGTCGGTCGGCAGATTGCTCTGCACGGGGGCACCAACCGAAACCGAGAACCCGACGCCCTCGAGCGTCTGCGTCGCCTGGTCGACGGTCATGCCGACGACGTTCGGCAGATTCGTGTACGACTGCTTGAGTAGACTCTGCGCCGGATCAGGGAACGGCCCGCCGGGGAAGAGCTCGTCGGCCGCCCCCGTGATCTGGCGGCTGAGCCCGTAACGAATGTCGGGGACGTTCACGTCGTGCGAGTAGAAGTCGTAGATGTCTGCGTTGCCGTTGGCCTGGCCTACCCACACGGCCGTGGTCGCGGCGGTGGATGAATCCACCAGCATGGTCTGCGCGCTCTCGTGGGTACCCGTCTTGCCGATCAGCGGGGTGCCGTCGTCAGGGTTCGCGCGCGATCCGGTGCCGCCCGAGTTCATGACGCCCTGCAGCGCGTAGGCGGCGGTTGCCGCGATCTCGGGCTTGATGACCTGAGTGCACGTAGTCGGAGGGATCGGCAGCTCGGAACCGTCGGGCCCCGTGATCTTGTCGATCGCGTGCGGTTCGCAACGGGTGCCGTTGTTGGCGACCGCGGCGTACGCGGAAGCCATGTCGAGCGCGGCGATGTTCTTCGGACCGAGCACGTCGTAAGGCACGTTCTCGTCGGTCACGCTGCCGCCGTCGCCGAGATGCACACCCATGCGCTGGGCCAACTGGTTGATCTCGCAGATATCCAGTTTCGATGCCATCGCCAAGAACCCGCTGTTGAGCGAGTCGCGCGTGAACTCCATTGGGGTGCCGGTGTAGCCGCTGCGGTTCTGGAAGTTCTTGATCGGGGTGTCGCCCGTCGACATCGTCGAGGTGCCGCACTTCATGGTGTAGTTCTTCACGGGAGCCGCCAGCGTCTCCCGCACGGAATGGCCCTTCTCCAGCCAGTCGAGAAGCGTGAAGATCTTGTACGTCGAACCCACGGAGAAGCCGATGCCACCGCCATGCGCGGAGTCGGCGGCGTAGACGATGGACGTCAGACCGCTGGTGGCGGTGTCTGTCTGTTCCTCAGTGAAGCCGGTGTTTTGTGCGATGGCGAGGATCCGGCCCGTCTTGGGATCGATCGTGGTCGCGGCAGCGCCGAAGTCCATGCCCTCGATGGTCGGCGTGGTGTGATCGGCCATCGCCTGCACCGCCGCTGCCTGCATGGGGGCGGAGAGCGTCGTGTAAACGTTCAGACCACCGCGCAGGAGTTTGTCGGAGCGGTCCTTGGTCGGTCCGAGCACCGAGTCGAGCGACGGGTCGTTCTCGAGGGTCGCCTTCACGTACTGGCAGAAGAAGGCGTTGCTCCCGGCATCGCCGCAACCCGAGCTCGGAGCCTTGATCACCGGAGCGACCGGCTGCTTCTTGGCTTCCTCGTACTCGGCCGTCGTGATCTTGCCGAGCGTGTGCATCCGGCTCAGCACGTAGTTCCGGCGCACAAGAGTGTCGTGGTAGCCGTCGGCCTGCGAGTTCTTGCAGTTCTTGCCGTCCTTGTCGCAGTCGTACGTTCCGCCGGGCAGGTCGATGCGGAACGCGTTCGGGTTCTGCACCATGCCGACGAGGGTGGCGGCCTGAACGGCGTTGAGCTGCGATGCCGAGACGCTGAAGTAGCGCTGCGCGGCGGCCTCGATGCCGTAGACCGTGCCGCCGAAGTTCACCAGGTTGAGATACCCGATGAGGATGTCCTGCTTGGAGTACTGCTTCTCGATCGCCGTCGCATAGCGGATCTCCTGCAGCTTGCGCGCGATGCCCTTGGAACCGACGGCGGAAGCCGCATCGACCCAGCACTGGTGCAGCTTGTCGTCGCGCTTCTTGTCGTCGAGCGCGACGCCCTTCTCGCACTCCTGCAGCAGCACGTTCTTCACATACTGCTGGCTGATCGAGGATCCGCCGTTGGTGGCGGATCCGGTCACGTTGCCGACGATCGCCTTGAGCGTGCCGGCGATGTCAATGCCGCCGTGCGAGTAGAAGTTCTTGTCCTCGCTGGCGAGCAGCGCGTCGTACAGCACGGGCGCGACCTGGTCGTACTTCACCGGGACGCGGTTCTGGTCGTAGAAGCGCGCCATGACCTGGTCGGTGCCGTTGGCGTCCTTCGCGTAGATCGTCGTCGGCAGCATCGGACGGTCGACCTTCAGGTTGGAGGGCAGGCCCTCGAACAGGTCGATCGACTGAGCGGCGGTCGCGCCGGTCACCGCGAACACCGGAGTGACGGCGGCCGTCACGAGCACACCGGCGACGACGCTGAGACCGACGAGGCCGGCCAGGCCGCTGAGCACACCGGTGAGCGTGCGTTTGGTCTGAGGCATACGCTTGATCGTAGGGGAGTTCCCTGAATGCAAACTTTGACGCGCCCGCGCGCGTCCGTCCCTCCGGGAGAACCATGACCACGTGGGAGTACCTCACCACTCCGCTGCTGATCCACAACACCGCCGCGATCCTGAACAACTGGGGCAAGCAGGGGTGGGAGCTCGTCCAGGTCGTCACCGGTCCCGAGGGCGGGCTCGTGGCGTATCTCAAGCGTCCGGTCGGCGGCGACGCGGCCGCCAACACGGGTCTCGGCGCCGCCGCGGAGGCCGCTCGTCAGTTCGAAGGAGACAACGCATGACCATCAGTTCCCGCCTCGCCGAGCTCGGCATCGAGCTTCCGGCCGTTGCCGCACCGGTGGCCGCATACGTGCCCGCCCGGGTGCACGCCGGACTCGTGTACACCTCGGGGCAGCTGCCGTTCGTGTCGGGGTCGCTCCCCGCGACCGGCAAGGTCGGTGCCGAGGTTCCGGCGGAGGACGCCAAGGGGCTCGCACGGCTGTGCGCTCTGAACGCCCTCGCCGCCGCGGCGGATGCTGCCGGCGGTGTGGACCGGATCGGCGGCGTGCTGCGCGTGGGCGGGTTCGTCGCCTCGGCCCCGTCGTTCTCCGGCCAGCCCGGCGTCATCAATGGCGCGAGCGAGGTGCTCGGCGAGATCTTCGGCGATGCCGGTAAGCACGCCCGCGCCGCCGTGGGCGTCGCGGTGCTGCCCCTCGACAGCCCCGTCGAGGTCGAGGTGGTCTTCACCCTCGCCTGACCCATCGACAAGACCCCCGATCCGGGCCCTTCGACAAGCTCAGGGACCGGATCGGGGGTCTTGTCGTAGACCGGCGGCCTACTTGACCTGGGCCGAGATCACGCTCATCACCGCGGTGTCGGCGAGAGTCGTGGTGTCGCCGACCTCACGGCCCTCCGCGACGTCGCGCAGCAGGCGGCGCATGATCTTGCCGGAGCGGGTCTTCGGCAGCTCGCCGACGATGTATACGTCGCGCGGACGGGCGATCGGGCCGATCTGCTCGCCGACCCAGCCGCGCAGCTGGTGGGCGAGGCCCTCGGGGGAGTGCGCCCTGATGTAGCTCTCCTTGATGATGACGAAGGCGACGACGGCCTGTCCCGTGGTCTCGTCGGACGCGCCCACCACTGCGGCCTCGGCGGTCGCCTCGTGGGCGACCAGGGCCGACTCGATCTCCGCCGTGGACAGGCGGTGGCCGGAGACGTTCATCACGTCGTCGACGCGGCCGAGCAGCCAGAGGTCGCCGTCCTCGTCGAAGCGGGCTCCGTCGCCGGCGAAGTAGTAGCCCTTCTCGGCGAACTTCTCCCAGTACGTCTCGACGAAGCGCTCCGGGTCGCCCCAGATGCCGCGCAGCATGCTCGGCCACGGCTCGGTGATCGCCAGCAGGCCACCGCCGCCGACGCCCACGGAGTTGCCGTCGTCGTCCACGACGTCGATGGAGATCCCCGGCAGCGCAACCTGCGCCGAGCCCGGCTTGGTCGCGGTGACGCCGGGCAGGGGAGAGGCCATGATGGCGCCGGTCTCGGTCTGCCACCAGGTGTCCACGATCGGCGTGCGTCCGCCGCCGATCACGTCGCGGTACCAGATCCACGCCTCCGGGTTGATCGGCTCGCCGACCGATCCGAGCAGGCGCAGGCTGGACAGGTCGTACCGGTTCGGGATCTCGCGACCGAGCTTCATGAACGACCGGATCGCGGTCGGCGCGGTGTAGAGGGTGGTCACGCCGTACTTCTGGATGATGTCCCACCAGCGGCCCTGCTGCGGGGTCTCCGGGGTGCCCTCGTACATGACCTGGGTGGCGCCGTTCGCGAGCGGCCCGTAGGTCACGTAGGAGTGGCCGGTGACCCAGCCGATGTCGGCCGTGCACCAGTACACATCCGTCTCCGGCTTGAGGTCGAAGACGACGCGGTGCGTGTACGACGCCTGGGTGAGGTATCCGCCGGAGGTGTGCAGGATGCCCTTCGGCTTCCCGGTGGTGCCGGAGGTGTACAGGATGAACAGGGGGTTCTCCGCGGGGAACGCCTGGGCCTCGTGCTCATCGGACGCGGCAGGGACGGCCTCGTGGTACCAGATGTCGCGGGCATCGTCCCATTCGATCTCGTTCTCGCACCGCTTCACGACGATGACGTGCTCGACCGTCTGCTGCTCGCCCTCGCCGCGGTCCGCCAGCGCCTGGTCCACGGTCGGCTTCAGCGGGGACGCCTTGCCCTTGCGGTATCCGCCGTCCGCCGTGATGACGACCTTCGCGCCGGCGTCGTCGATGCGCGAGCGCAGGCTGTCCGCGCTGAACCCGCCGAACACGACGGAGTGGATCGCGCCGATGCGGGCCACGGCGAGCATCGAGGCGACGGCCTCGGGGATCATCGGGAGATAGATCGCGACGCGGTCGCCGTGACCGACGCCGAGACCCTCCAGCACGTTCGCGAGGCGCTTGACCTCGGCGGTGAGCTCGGCGTAGGTGATGCGGCGCTCGTCGCCGGGCTCGCCCTCCCAGAGCAGGGCGACGCGGTCGCCGTCGCCGGCCTCCACGTGGCGGTCCAGGCAGTTGTAGGCGACGTTCAGCTCGCCGTCGGCGAACCACTTCGCGAACGGCGGCGTCGACCAGTCCAGCACCTGGGTGAACGGGGTGTGCCAGTGCAGCTCCCGCGCCTGCTTCGCCCAGAACGCCTCGCGATCGGTGGCGGCTTCCGAGTAGATCTCGGGCTGCGCGACGGCTGCTGCCGCGAATTCAGGAGAGGGCGGGAACACACGGGTCTCATCGAAGACGTGATCGATCTGGCTGCTCATGTGACAGGGCGCTCCTTTGCGGCGGTGATGCGTCGGGGCGTAGGCCACGACATCGGTGAATCTAGCCGTGCCCATCGTCCCTCAATACCGCCGGAAGTCGGTAGCGTCGTTCGTTTTGTTCGGTCTCTTTTCAGTCGTACACTGTCCGACGGCCGATCATTCGAATCCGGCTTTCCCGTGGCAGCGACGGCCCCCCTCCGTCCACCGCGGCTGGGCGGCATCCCATTCCCCCCGTGGGGTGCCGCCCACTTCCGTTTCCGAGGCTCCCGCCCTCGGTTCCCGCCCGACGCCCCCGGTCCACGCTCGACTTCCCCGGTTCCCGCCCGGCGTCCCTCGCCCTGCACAGGCGCTGCGGGCGCGGACTTCTGCACGGGATGCGCGCAGCCCGCTCTGCGGGACCCGGCGGGTGCCTAGCGTCGGGTCATGCCCTCGCCCTTCGTGATCGTCCCCCGCGGTTCCACCGGCAGCGTCGACCAGCTCGAGCTGGATCCGGCCTTCGGCGAACTGGCCGTGCATGCCACCGATCCGCGGGTGACCGACCTCTTCCTCAACGGGGCGGGCGGCCTGTTCCTGGATCGCGGTGCCGGCGCCGAGCCCGTGGCGGGGTGGAGCGCGTCGGAACGCGAGGTGCGCGAACTCGCCGTGCGCCTGGTCGCGCTCGGCGGCCGACACCTGGACGACCAGGCGCCCTGTGTCGACGTGCGGCTGGCGTCGGGCGTGCGTGTGCATGCCGTGCTCGCGCCAGTCGCCACCACCGGGACGGCGGTCTCGGTGCGGATCCCGCGGGTGCGCGCGGCCGATCTGGACGATCTGGGTCGCCTGGGCGCGATCGACGCGGCGCAGCGGGTCTGGCTGGAGCATCTGGTCGCCGCTCGCAGGAACGTGCTGATCACCGGGGGAACCGGGACCGGCAAGACCACCATGCTCGCGGCGCTGCTCGCGCACGTGCCGCCGCACGAGCGGATCGTGACCATCGAGGATGTCGCGGAACTGCGGCCCCGACACCCGCACCACGTCTCCCTCGAGGCGCGGCAGCCGAACCTCGAGGGCGTCGGCGCCATCACGGTCGCCCGGCTGGTGCGAGAGTCGCTGCGGATGCGGCCCGACCGTCTCATCGTGGGCGAGTGCCGCGGCGAGGAGATCCGGGATCTGCTGACCGCGCTCAATACCGGCCACGACGGCGGAGCGGGCACGCTGCACGCGAGCGGGCTCGCCGATGTGCCGGCGCGTCTGGAGGCGCTCGGCGCGCTCGCCGGGATGGATCCGCCCGCCCTCGCCCGGCAGGCCGTCAGCGCCTTCGCGTACGTGCTGCACCTGGTGCGCGCAGGCGGCAGTGTCCGTCGGCTCGCGCAGGTGGGGGCGCTGAGGCTGGACGGCGAGCACCTGGGCATCGAGGAGGTGCGGCCGTGGTGAGGAGCATGGATCGTGGCGGGGGACCGACGCGGACCGCGCGGCGCTCGGGCCCGCTCTTCAGATCACACGCGCGGGGGCGGCGCCTCAGGCTGCCGCGGCGCACGGTGCGCGTCCGCGAGGCCGAGGTGGCCGAGGTCGTGCGGACGCTGGCGGTGCTGCTGCAGGCGGGCGCGGCGCCCCTGTCCGCCTGGCGGCATCTGGCCGAGAGCGGGGCCGCCGTCGCGGTGGAGGTGGTGACCGAAGCGGAGGAGCACGGGCGCCCGCTGGTCGAGGCGATCCGCGCGCAGGGCGGCTTCTGGCGCATCGTGGCAGCGGCGTGGGGCATCGCGGGCACGGTCGGCGCTCCGCTCGGCGAAGTGCTCCGGGCGATCGCCTCCGCGCTCGAGGGCGCCGGCGATATCCGCGACGAGGTGTCGGTCGCCCTCGCCGAGCCCGCGGGCACCGCACGTCTCATGCTGTGGCTCCCGCTCGTGGGGCTGCTCCTCGGCACCGCGCTCGGCTTCGACACCGTGACGGTGCTCCTCACCCGGCCGGCGGGGTGGATCCTGCTGGTGGCAGGTCTGTCACTGCTGCTGCTCGCACGGGCATGGACTCGTGCGATGGTCCGCCGGGCGGCCCCGCCGCCGGGGATCCCGGGGGTGCGCGCGGAGCTCCTCGTCGTCGCGCTCACCGGCGGCACGGCGATCCCGCGGGCCCGCGCCCTCGTGGAGCAGGAGCTGGCCGAGGGCGACGACCCGGCGGCCGCCGAGGAGACGATCGAGCGCGTGCTGCGTCTGTCCGCAGCGGCCGGCGTGCCCGCGGTGGAGCTGCTGCGCGCCGAGGCGGATCGCGCCCGCCGGGACGCCCGCACGGCGGGGCGGACGGGGGCGGCGCGGCTGAGCTCGCGCCTGCTGCTCCCGCTCGGCGCCTGCACGCTGCCGGCGTTCATGCTCCTCGGCGTGGCCCCCCTGATCCTCAGCGTGCTGTCGACGACGCCGCTGCCGTTCGCCTGAACCCCGACGGCGCCGGCCGGCGCCGTCGTCCGAGAGAAGAGAGAAGGAAGACCATGGAACAGACGAATCCCAACCCGGTGACGCAGCTCCCGCCGTTGACCCGGCGGCGCGCCGCGCGGCTGTTCGGCGACGAGACGGGAGCCGCGACGGCGGAGTATGCGATCGCCACGATGGCCATCGTTGGTCAGTTAGAGCATAGGTCTAGAACTCAGGCTCGACGTCTTCGGGGGAGAGCTTCACCTGGCACTGTTCGCACCACCAGATCGGGAACCGCGGGTGCAGCTGCATCGGCTCCAGGCACTCGGGGCAGTTCGGCGCGAGGATCATCGGGCCAGGCTACCCGTCTAATAGAAGTCGTCCGGCCGGGGGTCTTACCGTTGCGCGAAACCTGAGGAAGATCAACGGCATGACGAACACACTCTGGTCCGAGATCATCGACGGGACGGCCACCGGCCCCACGGTCGCCGTCGTCGCGGAAGGGCAACTCATCGCGACGCTGGCGGCCATCTGGAGCGACGTGGACGGCGTCCGGGTATCCCTGGACTACCAGCGTGCCCTAGGCGATCTGAGCGGCCTCCAGGCGCTCGCGCTGGCCGACGCGCTGCGCGAGGTCGCGGGGATGATGCCGCCGAAGTGACAAGCCGGTGCCTGCCCTTCGCGGATCCCATTGCCGCTCCCGTTCCGGGTGTTGCCGTACAGCTCGGCATGAGTAGCGAAGTCGTAGGGTGAGGCGGGCACTTCTGTGCCTGTCGCAGAAGTGCCCTTGGTGCTCCCCGCGACGCCAGGGGCGTGCACGTTACCCATGCCCTGACTCCGGATCGACCCATCCGCCTGCCCATCGCGGAGGGCGATACCGAGAGCGTTCTCGGCACGGCGCTGGAGGATCTGAGCGCCCGTGTCGATGTTCTCCACGGCCTCACGCGCTGCCTCTCTCGTCTCAATGGGCTGGGTTTCGTCGGTCGCGGTCGTCACCAGCGTCTTCATGCGCCGGTAGGACGCCTCCCCCATGCCGATGGCTTCGGCGGCGATATCACGGGGACGGACCTCGACCTTCGGGTCCCGGGACCCGGAAGTTGACTTCAGGTCATTGCGCGCGCCCTGCCTCGCGCGTGGATCCGCCCTTCTCCGGGAAGAACGCTTCCGGGTCCGTCTCCGCGCACAGGGCATCGACCCGCCACGCCTCGCGGCCCTCGTCACGCTCGGAGGGCGGCGACTCCCCGGTCACGGGATCCGCCGACCGGTGATGACGTCGAACAGCTCGCCGTCGTACAACTCGACCTCGACCAACGGGCCGCCCGACAAGCCAGGGACCAGCCAGAGGCGCGCGTCCTCGGGATCGGTCGCGTGAATGTGCTTGGAGGCCTCGGCGTCGAGTCCGGCGAACATGCAGTCGGAGAACAGCTCGGAGCTGGTCAGAATCATGTCCTCCCCGGCATCCCAGGATGCCCGCTCGGCGCTCCAGGCGGCTTCGTTGGCCTCCGTATGCCACTGGGACACGTCGCGGTCCCTGCGGGCCACATGCGCCTCCCGGATGGCCTGCACAACCGGATCGACACGGCCCCGGCGCGGCCCAGCAGCCCTAACCACGAGCCCGCCACCTTGCATCAGCAGCAGCACGAGCCTGCTCAGAGCGGGTGCGGTACTTCCGCCCCTCCTCCTTCGCCTCCGGCACGTCGAGCTGCAGTTGGCGGAGGTTCGCCGCGATCTGAGCGCGGCTGCGGCGGGCCTCCGCGACGTGCGGATGCGTCACCAGCTGCCCCATGCTCCCGCGCGTCGTCAAGGTGCCTGCAGCGGTTGCTGCGGCCAGCTCCTCCTGCAGCAGCGCGAGAACGTCGGCCTCGTGGCAGGCGTCAGCGAGCAGCCGATGTTCGCGAGCGTCCGGCAGCACGTTGTTCTCGGCCCAGTCGGCTGCGATCTGCCTCCATAGCGCGCGGCCTGCGGATCCGAGCCCTGCGGGAGCGCGGAGCTGCTTCGGTGTGGCCATCGTCCGGCCTCCTTGTCTGAATCGTTGAATGCGGATCCCAGCTCGTGGGCTGGCTGGCTGAAAACCGGCGATGCTGCGATTAGCACGCTGGATGGGAGCCCGTATACGCGAGTCGCCCTAGAGGCCGGGGGGCGGGGGGTTACCCCGGTCCCCCCCCCTGTTCGCGTGCGGTGCCGGTCATGTCTCGGCCTTCCTGATCAAGTCGGCCGGGGTGATGCCGAGCGCGGTGCAGCAGCGTGACAGCATCGTTGCGAGCGACATGCATGCTGCGAGACGTTCGGCGGTGTCCATCGTCAGCGTGACCTGAGCGACGGCCAGTAGGTCATCGTTCATCAGGGCCGTGGTGAGTGCCACGGCGTCGGCCTGTGCGTCGTCGGTCACACGGTCCAGGTTGGTGAGTGCAGCGAGCAGCGCTGCGGCGTCAGCATCCATATCAGGCACTTCCCGTTCGAGCCTGGACCCGGTTGGCCGATGCCAGCTCCCTGGCGGTGAAGGCCTTGCCCGCCATGCTCTGCAAGTAGCCCTCGATCTTGGCCAATCGGTCGTTAGTGGTGCTTGCGGTCCCGCCGCCCAGGGTGGACATGTCGAGCTGCGCCGCCATGGTCGCGCTGGCGGTCGCCGTGATACCGGGGATGCCGTTGCGGAGCTGTGTCTTTGCGGAGTCGAGTGCCGTACCGATGGATGACGTCATGCCCTGCTGAAGGCCGAGCCCGACGTATCCGCCGATTTCCGCGAAGACCTTCGACGGCGACGCGATGCCGAGCACGTCGCGAACCGCCTTCGGAATCTGATCGATCATGCCCCGGATCCAGCCCAGGAACCCGTCCCAGGCGTTCCTGATGCCATTCCACAGCCCCTGCACGATCTGAGCGCCCGTGTCGAGCAGCCATTGTCCGGCGCTGGCGAAGATGCCCAGGATCGTGCCGGGGAGGGAGTTGAACCACTGGACGACGGACGACACCATGTTGGAGACGCCCTGCACGAGCCCGTTCCAGATGCCTGCGAAGAACTGGCCGACGCCTGCGAAGAACGACATGACGGCGCCCCAGACGGCCTGCAGTTGGTCCCCGGCTTCCTGGTTCCCGGTGGCGAGCTTCACGAGCCAGTTGACGGCATCGGTGATCCACGTGATGACGGCCGTCAGGACGGCGACGAGCACCTGCAGCACCGGCACGAGCAGCGCGACGATGACTTGCGTGATCAGCGTGGCGGGCGGCACCAGGGCGGCGATCAGCGGAGAGATCGCGGTGAAGAGCGGGATGAGCGGCTGGAGGAGCTGGCCAAGGATCCCGAGCGCCGGGGTGAGCAGCTGCAGGATCACTTCTCCGAGAGGCGCGAGGGCCTGCAGCAGCGGCCCGACCACGGCAAGCAACGCCCCGAGAAAGCTCGCCACCATGGGCGCTTCCTTCATGACGGTGGCCAGGAAGTCCTTGAACGCCTGCGTGTTGGCGAAGTCAGCGAAGGCCGCCGACATCTTCACGAGCCCATCGAGCAGTGTTCGCCCGAACGGGGCGAAGGCGGCCATCATGCGCCCGAGCCCGAGGGCAACGTTCTCCAAGATCTTCCCGAATCCGGTTATCGCTGGTCCCACCAGGGGCGTGAGTTGCGCGATGAACTTCGAGAACTCCCCGTTGTTCACGGCATCCTGGATCGGCTTCATGAGCGCCACGAGCGCCTGAGAGCCCGCCTGCAGCAGCGGGGAGAGCTGCGGGAGGATCGACGCGAGCAACTGCAGCCCCGACTGCAGGGGGGCGAGGATCGCGCCCTGGTTCGCGTTGACGAGGTTGTCGAACGCGCCTTTGAGCCCGTCCAGGGAGGGCTGCAAGGCGTTCTTGAATCCGTCGTTGGTGGCGAGCGCGGCCACGGTGACGCCTGCCAGCGCGCCGACCCCGAGCGTTGCGGCGCTGACCATGGCGGCGAGCCCGAGCGCCGCGCCGGTCGCGACCGATGCAATCGGGACCAACGCCGGAGAGAGCGCGAGCGCTGCCTGCATCAAACCCTGCATGCCCTGGGCATCCGGCGGCCCGCCGTCCCCACTCCCACCAGGGCCACCACCACCGGGGCCGTCCGCGACGACGGGCGCGACGCGGGGGTGGGTCAGCTCATCCAGCTCAGCCCGCGCCAGCGCATCGTGCAGGTCCACGTCAACGCCGACTTTCAGGTCGGTGATCTCTGCCACGCGGGCGCGGAGCCCGAGAATGTCGGGGTCCAGCTGGACCGATGCCCTCAGTTCACCGATCAGGGCGTCGGCCTTCGCGTCGAAGCCCTTCGCGGACGGGACGAGCTCAACTTCTGCGGATCCGACGACGTAGCTCACAATGTCTCCAGGTTCTTGCGCGGCCTAGGGATTGTCTTGTGGGATCCGGGGCGGCAGGCACCACACCGCCGCCCCGGTGCCCGCGCCAGGGGAGTCGCGGGCGGTCTTTGGTCAGGCGCGGTAGCCGTTACTGTTGCTCACCTGCGCCGCGAGCATGGCCGACTTCGCCCTGATCGCGTCGCGCGTGCCCTGGAGCCGATCCGGCGTCGATCCGGTCTGCAGCCCGAGCTGCGCCTGCTGCTCGGCCAGCTCCGCGACGCTCTCGTGGAACTCGACCTCTTCGTTCTCGGCGGCCTGGCGGGCGGCGGCGGCGCGGCCTTCGGGGGTTGCGAGGTATGCCGCCTCTGCCTGGCGGCGCGCCTGCAGCGCCGCGTCACGTTCGTCGCGCTCCCGCTGTTCCCGGGCGGCGATGACTTCGGCCAGCGCGGCGCGGGCAGCGTCCTCGGCTGCGTCCACGCTCGTGATGATCTGGGTATGCTGCTCAGCCTTCTGGATGGGCTGTCCGTTGCGGATCATGATGTTCTTCCTCTCAGTGCGAGCCGGTCGGCTCGGGGTCGGATGCCTCGGCCGGGGTGGCCTCGACAAGGTGGGCTTCGCTCAAGTGCTGGACGACGACGGGCGCGCTGCTCTCCGCGGTCCAGCCACACGTGCAACGGGCGTGATGCTGTGGGTCGCGGCGCTGCGTGGACCAGTAGGCGGCGACGCCGTGAGGCCACTGGGTCGGCCAGGAAACGCTGCGGGTGATCTCGTGCCCGGCCACGGTCAGCTCGCTCATCGCTGGCTCCAGGCTTCGGCGGGCAGCGGTTCGAGTCGGCGGGCGCGGGTGCGCTCGACGTCCTGGATCACGCGCTCGACGGCGTGCGGGTCGCTGCGGTGCAGATGACAGGCGGCGACAGCGTGCACCGCGGCCTCCAACAGCTCGGGGTCGGTCATGGTCAGAGTCCCTTCGGGGTGGCCTCAGCAGCGGTCGCTGCGAGGTTGTCGAGTTGGCGTTCGATGCGGCTCAGGCAGGCGCGGACCTCGCGATCCCGAGCCCAAGCGGAAGAGCCCTCGGCGGCGGTCCCGTCGTCGCGGCGGCCACACGAGCAGTAGCCCGAGAGGCCGTCGAAGGCGTGCACGTGCGGCGCGGGGATAGCCGTAACAGCCCGCTCCGTTGTTACGGCTCGACGGCTCGGCGTTGTGACGTACGCGCCCAGGCCGCCCAGCTCAGCCCAGCTCTCGCTGATCATGCGGCAGCCCTCCCGACGAAGTGGACCCGATTCAGCTCGGCCCGCTGGCCCTCGACGACGTGGCGGGCGGCCTGCAGCTCGGCCGCGAGGGTCGCGATCTCCCGCTCCTGGCGCGTCAGTCGGTCGGCCTGGTCTGCACGCTCGGCCAGTAGCGCCCGCAGACGGTGGATCTCGCGTGCCATCCACGAGCAGGCCTCGCATCCCTCGCCGTGGTGGCGAACGATGGGCGACGGGGTGGTCTGCGGCTCGTCGGCGGTCATGATGCGCGCTCCGCCTCGATGATCTTCCAGCCGTGAGATTCGGCATGCCCGATCAGCACGGCGCGGCATTCCATGTAGGCGTCGGTGCCGTAGCGATCCAGGTAGGCCATCAGCGCCGCGCCGATCTCGGCCGTAGCCTCCAGGGCGTCGGGCTCGGCCTGCGTCCAGTCGGTCATGCCGCACCGCCGATCTCGCCGGGCGTACCGGGTGTACCGGCCGTACCGGGTTCGTCAGGGGTGACCCGTGTGTAGCGGTCCCAGGCGTCCTCAAAGTCGGCGCGAAGGTAGCCGCGCGTCTTCACGCCTCCGATGCGGATCTGCAGCGGCTCGATCTCGTAGTCGCGGAGCATCCGGGCCAGGAACATGGCGTCGATGGGTTCGCCCTTGAGGGACGCCCACGGGGCCGTCTCCAACTGGTGGAGCCGGTTGAGCAGGTCGGCCGTCTGGATCTTGTCCTCTGTGAAGACGCGCTGAATATCGGTGAGCAGCTGCACGCCCAGCGACAGTGGCCGGTGCTTCGAGTCGGTGACCATCTTGACAGCGACCTCCCGGGCCAGGGAGGGCCACTGTCCGCCTGCGGCGTCAGCGATGGCGATGAGAGGTTCCCAGACGTCCTGATCCCGATCCTCGACGCCAGCAGGCATGTCAGGCCAGGCGTCCACGAGCACCGGGGCGACGGACTCGGCCCACGTCGCGATCTCGACGTTCAGCTGCTCGGCCTCTGCACCGTGGGCACGGCGGCGGAACGGCTCGACCCTCTGATCGGGCTTGCGGCGCTTCATCGGGATGATGACGCTGCGGGTCATGATCGTGTCGGGCAGTCGGTTGAGGCCTGCGAGAGCGACAGGGCAGTACGAGGGCCAGTCCTTGACGCCCACGCCCTTGTCGGTGACCTCCGCACGGCCCGCGGTCGCGCCCCTCCGGTAGCCGCTGTTCAGCAGCCCGCGAAGGTCCTCGCTGCTGTCGCTCTTCGTGCTCTTGAAGATCGCGTCGCACTCGTCAATCAGCAGGGTCGGCAGCCCGGCCGGGTCACTGATCTTGCGGAAGACGTAGGCGGCACTCACGTTCACCGTGAGCACGGCACGCGGCACCAGCAGCTCGGTGACCTCCATCGCCCTCGACTTGCCAGAGCCCGGCTCCGGCGACAGGAACGCGATCCGGGGGGTGTTCTCGAAGCACTCGACGGCGTGCGTGTGGACGATCCAGAGTGCGTGAGCGACAGCTGCTTCCCGCGACGGGTAGGCGATGAATCGCGATGTGAAGGCCAGCACGTCATCCAGTACGGGAGTCACCCTCGGGGAAGCCGGTACGGCCGGTACACCCGGTACAGCGGCCGGGACGGCAGGGACCGCCAGAGCGGCATCGACCTGCGCGGCGCTCATCGGGTCGTCGCCTTCGGGGCGGCGGTGCGGATGATCGTCGCCAGGCGCTCGCGCTGCTCGGGGTAGAGCGGCGGCGCGGCGTCAACGACGCGCTGGATGGCCGACGTGATCTTCGCCTCAGCGATGTCGCGCTGTGCGTCTGCGATGCGGGCAGAGTCGCCCGACTTGCGGGCGTAGCGGGTGTTGGCGATGGCTCGGGCCATCTGAGCCGAGAGAGTCATGAGGGTTCGGTCCCTAGGTACGCGAACGCCGGAGTGACAACGGCCTACTTCGATTCGGCTGTGCTGTCCCTCGGCGGTTCGGGCACCTGTCCCTCATCCATCCGACCCGAGTCGCGGGTCCTGCCGCGCGTCCTCGTTGTCACAGCTGGTTTCGATTGGGAGTGCGCCTCCTGGACGCCTCAACCTCTCGACCTTCGCTGCGCTAGGTCATCGGTCGTTCTGACTCTGATCTTATGGCCCTGCGTACTTGAAACGCAAGTAGCAATTTACTGTTTCATCGGGGGTTTAGCGTCTAAACCTAATAGACGTTCTCAAGCTGCCACACGCCACTCGAAGGCCAGCGTCTCATCGACGTTCGCGAGGTTCACGCGGCGGCCGGGACCGACACGACGGATCACCGGGACGAACAGCGCGTCGATGACGGCACGGCGGCGGGCCAGGCTGGCACCCTCCCACCACGCCAGCACGTCGCCGCTCGTCACAGCCTCCGCGAGGGGATCGACGTTCACGGCCGCCGCGATGGCCTTGTTGATGCGCGCAAGCTCTGCAGCGAGATCGTCTAGTGCCTGCTCGGCGTCGGCACCGGAGAGCTTGCCCGCGGCCACCAGGCGCGCGATCTCGGACCCTCGACCTTCGTGCGCCTCACGCTGCGCGTTCAGCACGGCCAGGTCGGGACCGTCGTTGGCGGGCTGCAGCAGGTCGATGGCATCGGGCCGCGACAGGCGCGCGATGGCCACGCCCGAAACGAAGTCGTCAATCACGTCCGCTTTCCGCTGGAAGTGCCCGCCGTTGTCCGCGTGGCAGCGGTAGCCGCGGTTCCCAGCCATCTGCGCCGAGATCACCGGCTTGCGGCACACGTCGCAGATAGCCAGGCCGGAGAGCAGCCACTTTCGCGCTGTGTTTCCGCCGTTCTGAGCCGGGTTGGCCTCCACCTTGGCGCGGCTGGCGAGGTACTGTTCGACGGGCACCAGCGCCTCCCATGCGCCGGGGATGCACGTCGCCACGTCCACGCGAGAGGGATCGAAGTCGGCCCACCCTTGAACGGTCGGGAGTAGCGCCGCATAGAACGGCGACACCAGCATGCGCTGGATGCTGGTCGCGCCCCACTTCGTGCCTGTGCGCGTGGTGTAGCCATCGGCGTTCAGGTCGCGCGCTATCTGCCTCATCGACGCTCCAGCCAGGTACTCGGCGTACACCCTGCGCACGATGGCAGCTTCAGCCTCCACCACGGCCCAGCGGGTGCCCTGTGCGTCTCGCTGCAGCTTCGGAACCCACCTGTAGCCGAACGGCACTCGACCGGGCCAGGGGTGCCCTGCAGCGCGCCGGTTCTGTGCGTAGGGGATGTTCCGAGCGCGCTTTGTCTCGATCTCGCCCTCTGCGAGCGCCACCAGAATCGTGAGCACCACGTTCCCCATGGGCGTCGCGGTGTCGATGCCGTCGCGCGTCGTCACGATGCGCATGTTGCGCCGTCGAAGCTCCACCACGTCTACTACTCGCCTCAACAGTCGGTCAACGGATACAACCACGAGCACATCGAAGTCCCCACGGTCATAGGCCGCGAGCATCTGACCCCATGCTGTGCCCGGGCCGCGAGCGTGGAAAGCCCCCACGGCGTTGTCCTCGAAGATCAGATCGTCGCTGACGATCCAACCGCGCACCTGCTCCGCGATGATTCGGCAGTCTTTCACCTGCTCCTTGATTCCCTCGTCAACCTTGACGGACTGGCGCGCGTAGATCGCTGCGCGGAGAGTGGAAGTGGCCATATCCGAATTATGCCATTAGTGCTCAACGATTGCGGCGGTCGCATTCGCGGGCCTCCTCGTCGTCATCATGCGCAGCGATGAGGTGCGCGGGATCCTCACCGACCTCGTTCGCCGCGCGCTGACGGTGGCATGACCGTCCGAGGCGTGCTCCGCGCTCTCCGCGGCCGCGGTCGCGCCACCACGTGCGGCATCGGCCTCGGCCGGGAGCGCGGCTCGGCGACCGCCGAACTCGCCGTCGCGCTGCCGGTCGTGGTGCTGACCCTGCTGCTCGGCGTCGGGGCGCTCGGCGCCGGCATGCGGCTGGTAGCGCTGCAGGACGCGGTGGCCGACGCCTCGCGCATCCTCGGCCGCGGCGACGACGCCGGGAGAGCGGGGGCTGCGGTGGCCCGGGCGGATCCGGCGGCGGCATTCGGGGTGCGCAGATCTGCGGACCTGGTGTGCGTCACGGCGTCGACCGAGGCGCGCGTGCTGGGCGCGATCGCGGTGCCGCTGCAGGCGACGGCGTGCGCGCTGGATGGAGGACGGTGATGGGCGGATCCGCACTCGCGGTGGGCGGGATCGCGGTGACTGCCGTGCTCGGTCTCGGCGCCGCGATGGTCGGCGGCGCCGGCGCGACGTCCCAGCGCGTCGCGGCGGCGGCTGATGCCGCAGCGCTCGCCGCGGCCGACGCGGTCTCCGGCGCGGTCGCCGTGGAGGCGGAGCCGTGCGCTCTCGCGGCGCGGGTCGCCGAAGCGCACGGCGCGACGCTGCAGGACTGCCGCATCGACGGACTCGAGGTCGTCGTCCACGTCGTGGCCGGGTATGCGGGGCTCCCGGCCCCCGCCGGAGCGCGTGCCGGGCCCTCCTCGCCCGAGGGCGGGGAGTGACGTCTCATGGTCATGACGCCTCCGGAGGCGGCGTACGCTGGGTTCCCGGCCGGCGCCGGATCCGAGCAGGAGAAACCCGAAACTCCTGCGGGCGCCGATTCATCGTGCTGAGTCCCCTCCTCCGGCACGGTGTGTATGGTGTGCTTCGACCCATCCTCGAAGCTCAGGACCCGAAAGGACGCACTCGTGGCGCAAGGCAAGAAGCTTGTCATCGTCGAGTCCCCGACGAAGATGAGGTCCATCCAGGGCTACCTCGGCGACGGCTTCGAGGTGCTCAGCTCGGTGGGTCACATCCGCGACCTCGCCGACAAGAAGGACATCCCGCCTGCCGACAAGGCCGCCTACGGCAAGTACTCGATCGACGTCGAGCACGACTTCGACCCCTACTACGTCGTCTCGGATCGCAAGACCAAGACGGTCGCCGAGCTCAAGCGCGCCCTGAAGAACGCCGACGAGCTCCTGCTCGCCACCGATGAGGACCGCGAGGGCGAGGCCATCGCGTGGCACCTGCTGGAGACCCTGAAGCCGAAGGTGCCGTACCGGCGGATGGTGTTCCACGAGATCACCAAGGACGCGATCCAGGCCGCCGTGCAGAACACCCGCGACCTCGACCTGGCCCTCGTCGACGCGCAGGAGACCCGCCGGATCCTCGACCGCCTCTACGGCTGGGACGTGTCCCCGGTGCTCTGGTACAAGGTGAAGTCCGGGCTCTCGGCGGGCCGCGTGCAGTCTGCCGCGACCCGCATGATCGTCGACCGGGAGCGCGAGCGCATGGCGTTCACCTCCGCCGAGTACTGGGACGTCGACGCGCAGGCCGCGGCGGGCGGAACGTCGTTCACGGTGCGTCTGGTGCGCCTCGACGGCGGCGCGATCGCCCGCGGCACCGACTTCGACGACAACGGCGCGCTGAAGAAGGCCGTCGTCGTCCTCGACGAGAAGGCCGCCGCCGCGCTCGCCGCTGCGGTGGACACGGCCGGATCCGGCACGGTGACGAAGGTCGAGGCGAAGCCGGGCACTCGCAGCCCCTATGCGCCGTTCACCACCTCCACGCTGCAGCAGGAGGCGGGGCGCAAGCTCTCGATGAGCGCGAAGCAGGCGATGAGCGTCGCCCAGCGCCTCTACGAGAAGGGCTACATCACCTATATGCGCACCGACTCGACCGCGCTCAGCACGCAGGCGGTGCAGGCGGCCCGGTCGCAGGCGGTGGCGCTCTACGGCGACGCCGCAGTGCCGCTCAAGCCGCGGGTCTACAAGTCGAAGAGCAAGAACGCGCAGGAGGCGCACGAGGCCATCCGGCCCTCCGGCGACCAGTTCCGCACGCCCGCCTCGGTCTCCTCGCAGCTCGACCGCGAGGAGCTGCGCCTCTACGACCTCATCTGGAAGCGCACGGTCGCAAGCCAGATGTCCGACGCGAAGTACGAGACGACCACGGTCACGATCGCGGTCGACGCCGACGGCCGCAACGCCGAGTTCACCGCTTCCGGCACCGTCTACACGTTCAAGGGCTTCCTCGAGGCCTACGAGGAGGGCAGGGACGAGCGCCGCAACGCGGCGGACGCCGCGGAGAACCAGTCGCTGCCGGCGGTCGCCGTCGGTGACGTGCTCGGCGTCTCCGAGGCCGACGCGAAGCCGCACCGCACGACCCCCAAGCCCCGGTACACCGAGGCCTCGCTGGTCAAGGCGCTCGAGGAGCACGGGATCGGGCGCCCCTCGACCTTCGCGAGCATCATCGGCACGGTGATCGACCGCGGCTACGCGACCAAGCGCGGACAGGCGCTGGTGCCGACCTGGATGGCGTTCAGCGTGGTGCGGCTGCTCGAGCAGCACTTCGCCGACCTCATCGACTACGACTTCACCGCGGCTCTCGAGGACGACCTCGACGCGATCGCGCGGGGCGAGCAGAAGCGCATCGAGTGGCTGCACGACTTCTACTTCGGATCCGACCGGCAGGTGGGCCTGCGTCAGGTGGTCGACAACCTCGGCGAGATCGACGCGCGCGCGCTCAACGCGACGCCCATCACCGAGACCGCCACGCTCCGGTTCGGCAAGTACGGCCCGTACCTCGAGGTCATCGACCCGCAGCACCCCGATGCGAAGCCCCGCATCGTGAACGTGCCGGAGGATCTGGCTCCCGACGAGCTCACCGCCGAGAAGGCGCAGGAGCTCATCGACGCGCCCGTCGCCGGCGACCGCGTGCTCGGCGAGAATCCGGACAACGGCAAGATCATCGTCGTCAAGGACGGCCGCTTCGGCCCCTACGTGCAGGAGAACGACCCCGTCTCCGACGACGATCAGGTGGACGAGGCCACCGGGGAGGTCGTGGAGAAGCCCAAGGCGAAGCGGGGCGCGAAGAAGGAGGCGGCGCCCAAGCCGCGCACCGCCTCGCTGTTCCGTTCCATGTCCGTCGACACCATCGACCTCGACACGGCGCTCAAGCTCCTCGACCTGCCGCGGGTCGTCGGGGTGGATCCGGCGACGAACGAGGAGATCACCGCCCAGAACGGCCGATTCGGCCCGTATCTGAAGAAGGGTGCCGACTCGCGCTCCCTGGAGAACGAGCAGCAGATCTTCGACATCACGCTCGAGCAGGCGCTGGAGATCTACGCCCAGCCGAAGTACGGCGCGCGCCGCGCATCCAGCGCGCTCGCCGAGTTCGACGCGGACCCGGTCAGCGGCAAGCCGATCCGGATCCGCGACGGGCGCTTCGGTGCCTACGTCACCGACGGCGAGACGAACGTGACGATCCCGCGGGGCCAGCAGGTGCAGGACATCACCTTCGAGATCGCGGTGCAGATGCTCGCCGACAAGCGCGCCAAGGGCCCGGCCCCGAAGCGCGGCGCTCGCACGGCGGCGAAGGCGACCTCCGCCAAGAAGGAGCCCGCCAAGAAGGCACCCGCGAAGAAGGCCCCGGCCAAGACGACGGCGAAGACGGACGCGGAAAAGGCGGCGGCTCGCTCCGCGGCGGCGAAGAAGGCCGCCGCCACCCGTGCCGCCAACGCGGCCAAGAAGCAGGCCGGCGCGTGAGCGCAGCCCCCGGCGTCTGGATCACCCTCGAAGGCGGAGACGGCTCCGGCAAGACCACGCAGGCCGTGCTGCTGGAGGAGTGGCTGCGCTCGCAGGGGCGCGAGGTCCTGCGCACGCGCGAGCCGGGCGGATCCGAGGTCGGCGACCTGATCCGCGACATCGTGCTGCACCACCGCGGCGACATCGCGCCGCGTGCGGAGGCGCTGCTGTACGCCGCCGATCGGGCCCATCACGTCGCGACGGTCGTCCGTCCGGCGCTCCAGCGCGGGGAGGCGGTCATCCAGGACCGCTACCTCGACTCCTCCGTCGCCTACCAGGGCGCCGGTCGCGTGCTGGACGCGGAGGAGGTGCGCGGGCTCTCGCTGTGGGCTGCCGAGGGCGCGCTGCCCGACCTCACCGTGCTGCTCGACCTCGACCCGGCGGTCGCGCGCCGCCGGCTCGACTCCGACGACAAGCCCTTCGACCGGCTCGAGGCCGAACGCGAGGAGTTCCACCAGCGGGTGCGCGAGGCCTACCTCGACCTCGCCGCGGCCGAACCCGAGCGCTTCCTCGTCGTCGATGCAGCACAGGATCCCTCGACGATCGCGGAGGCTGTGCGCGCCCGCGTTGCGACCCTGCTCTGAGCCCGCGCCGCGTCGTGAGCGCGATGCGTCCACAGGCGCCGTCGATGTCGTCCTCAGCGCATAGGCTTGATCGCATGCCCGCCACCGTCCTCGCGCCCTTCCCGTGGACCGACGTGTGGGGGCAGGATGCGGCCGTCGAGACGCTGCGCGCCGCGGTCGACAACCCGGCGGCGATGTCGCACGCCTGGCTGATCACCGGGCCTCCCGGATCCGGCCGCTCGACCCTCGCGACCGCCTTCGCCGCATCGCTGATCGCCTCGGGCCCCGAGGACGAGCAGACCATGCACCAGGTGCTGGCCGGCACGCACCCCGACGTGACAGTCCTGCGCACCGAGAAGGTGATCATCTCGATCGCCGAGGCCCGCGCCCTCGTCGAACGCTCCTACTTCGGTCCCTCCAGCGGGCGGCATCGGGTGATCGTCGTCGAGGACGCCGACCGCATGACCGAGCGCACCTCGAACGTGCTGCTGAAGGCGCTGGAGGAGCCGCCGGAGCAGACCGTGTGGATCCTGTGCGCGCCGAGCGAGGCGGACCTGCTGCCGACGATCCGCTCCCGCGTGCGGTCGGTGCGCCTGCGCGAGCCGGACGTCGCCTCGGTCGCCGAACTCATCGTGCGCCGCACGGGTGCGGACCCGGTCGTCGCCGAGCAGGCCGCACGTCACGCGCAGCGGCACATCGGCATGGCCCAGCGGCTCGCCACCGACGAGGCGGCCCGCGGACGCCGTGAGCAGACCCTGCGCGCCGTGCTGGGCGCCCGCGGCGTGAGCGACGCCGTCGAGGTCGCCGGGCAGATCGTGCAGGCTGCCACGGAGGATGCGAAGGCCCTCACCGCAGAACGCGACGAGGCCGAGCGGCGCGCGCTGCTGCACACCGTCGGCATCGCCGAGGGGCAGGCCGTCCCACCGGCGGTGCGCTCGCAGATCAACGCCCTCGAGGAGGAGCAGAAGCAGCGGGCCAAGCGCAGCGTGCGGGACGGCCTCGACCGCGTGCTCACCGATCTGCAGTCCCTGTTCCGGGATGTGGTCATGCTGCAGTTCGGCCGCGACGACGGCCTCATCAACCGTGAGCTCGCCGCGGAGCTCTCCGCGGTCGCGACCGCGTGGGAGCCGGCACGCACGCTCGTCGTGCTGGACCACCTCGCCGAGACCAGGGAGTCGCTCGAGCGCAACGTCGCCCCCGCGCTCGCCCTCGAGAGCTTGCTCGTGACCGTCACGAGCGGGAGGAGACCATGAACTCGCGCACACCGTCCCGTCTGCGCCGTCTCAGCACGGTCGTGGCGGGGCTCACGCTCGCCGCCTTCCTGCTGTCGGGCTGCCTGTACTCGATGATCCCCTCCGGCTCCGCCTCGGCCGGCCCCACGGCGGCGCCCGACACCTCGGGCGTGCCCGACGAGCTGAAGTCGTTCTACGGGCAGAAGCTCGTCTGGTCCGGGTGCGGCGGCGGCATGGACTGCACGACGGTGAAGGCGCCGCTCGACTGGCAGCACCCGGGCGCAGGGACCATCGACCTCGCCGTGGTGCGCCACCGTGCGACCGGCGCATCGAAAGGGTCGCTCCTGACCAACCCCGGCGGCCCCGGTGCGAGCGGCGTCGAGCTGATCAAATCGAACCTGACATTCGCCGTCAGCTCCACGCTGATCAAGAACTACGACGTGATCGGCTTCGATCCGCGGGGCGTCGGATCCTCCACAGCCGTGAAATGCCTCGACGCCCGGCAGATGGACGACTACCTCTACGCGATCCGCCCCGGCGCGCGCGGAAGCGATCAGTGGACGGCTGCGCAGAAGGCGGCGAACAAGACCTTCGCCGACGCCTGCGAGAAGAACAGCAACGGCATCCTGCCGTACATCACGACCGTTAACGCGGCCAGGGACATGGATCTGCTGCGTGGCGTGCTCGGCGACAAGAAGCTGAACTACCTCGGCTACTCGTACGGCACATTCCTCGGGGCGACCTACGCGCAGCTGTACCCGGAGCGCGTCGGGCATCTCGTCCTCGACGGCGCGCTCGACCCGGCGGTGTCGAGCCTCGACGTGAGCACGACCCAGGCCATCGGCTTCGAGTCCGCCTTGCGCGCCTACATGGCCGACTGCCTCAAGGACAAGAAGTGCCCGTTCCAGGGCACCGTGGACGACGCGATGGGCGACCTCGCGGCGCTGCTCGCGAGCGTCGACCGGTCGCCGCAGAAGAACGCCGACGGACGCATGCTCGGTGCGGACACGCTGATGACCTCGATCGTCTCCGCCCTGTACTCCCAGGACAGCTGGTCGTACCTGACCGAGTCGCTCACGGGCGTGCTCAAGGGCGACCCCTCGGTGGCGTTCCAACTCGCGGACTTCTACAACAACCGCCAGGACGGCTCGTACGCCGACAACTCCACCGAGGCGTTCCGGGCGTACAACTGCATGGACTACCCGCTCGAGAACGACCCCGCGGCCAAGGCGGCGTCCGACGCGAAGATCGCGGCGGAGGCCCCCACGATCGCTCCCTACTGGGACGCGCCGGATCCATGCGAGGAGTGGCCGTATCCGCCGACCGGAACGCGTGGCGAGATCACCGCCGCGGGATCCGGCCCGATCCTCGTCGTCGGCACGACCAATGACCCGGCCACCCCCTACGCCTGGGCGGAGTCGCTCGCGAAGCAGCTCGAGGGCGGGATCCTCATCACGCGGGTCGGTGAGGGGCACACCGGCTACAACAAGGGCAACTCGTGCGTGGACGACGCCGTGGACGCCTACTTCGTGGACGGCACGGTTCCGGCGAAGGCGGGCATCCGCTGCGAGTAGCGTGCAGGGTGCCGCGCCCGGGGTGCGCGTGGTTCGCAGCACGCCCACGGACAGGGTAAGATCGTTGATCGTGCGGTTCACCGCATGCGCACCTCCGGGTGTGCGCCGCCCTAGCTCAGTCGGCAGAGCATTTCACTCGTAATGAAAAGGTCAAGGGTTCGATTCCCTTGGGCGGCTCCACAGGAAGCCCCCTCTTCGGAGGGGGCTTCGTCGTTGCGGCGTACGCTCGGAACATGACCCGTGCGCTTCTGATCGTCGACGTCCAGAACGACTTCACCGAGGGCGGCTCCCTCGCCGTCTCCGGAGGAGACGCCGTCGCGCAGGGCATCAGCGCCCTGCTGCGGGAGCACTCGGCCGACTACGACGTCATCCTGGCCTCGCGCGACTGGCATGACGGATCCGGTGACAACGGGGGCCACTTCTCGGCCGAGCCCGACTACGTGGACACCTGGCCGGTGCACTGCGTGAGCGGCACCGAGGGGGCCGCCTACGACCCTCTGCTCGAGACCGCCGCCATCACGCACCATGTGTTCAAGGGGCAGGGGCGCCCCGCCTACTCCATGTTCGAGGGCGCGACCGAAACGGGGGAGACCGCGGCCGGCGTCCTCTCCGCGCACGGTGTGATCACCGCGGACGTGGTCGGCATCGCGACCGACCACTGCGTCCGGGCCTCGGCGCTCGACGCGATCGCGCATGGCGTGCACGTGCGGATCCTCACCGACCTCGTCGCCGGGGTCGGCGCCGACTCCAGCGCGGCCGCTTTGGCCGAGCTGGCCCACGCCGGCGCCGAGCTCGTGGATTCGGGTACCGGCACGGGCAGCGGCACCGGTGCCGGCCAGGACACCGGTGCCGAGCGCGAGGCGGGTGGCGACGCGTGAGTGCACAGCGCTGCGTGCTGCTGCTGCGCGCGGTGAACGTGGGCGGCACGAACCGGGTGCCGATGGCCGAGCTGCGGACGCTCCTGAACGAGCACGGCGGATTCGGCGCGGTCACCACGTACATCGCGAGCGGCAACGTGATCTGCGACACCCCGGCGGATGCGGCCGCCGCCTGCGCCGAGGTGCGCACCTTCATCCACGACGCGTTCGGCGTCGACACCCCTGTCATCCTGCGCGCGCACGACGACCTGATGCGGGCGCTCGAGGAGAACCCGTTCCCGGATGCGGCGCAGGACAAGATGCTGCACGCGATGTTCCTCGAGGGCGAGCCGCTCCCGACCGCCATCGAGACGCTCACGCCGAGACTGCAGCCGGGGGAGCGGATCGCTCTGCGGGGCACCGACCTCTGGATCGACTACGGGGCCGGCGGCGTGCAGTCCACGAAGCTCACCCGCGCGGTGCTGGACCGCGCTCTCGGCGTCGCGGGCACCGCGCGCAATCTCCTCACCGTGCGCAAGCTCGCCGACCTCACCAAGGCCTGAGGACCGCTCAGCCGGCGTGGGAGTGGCCGTGGTGCTCGGCATCCTCGCCGCAGTGCTGCCCGGATCCGCCCGGATCGGGAACGGATGCGGCGGCCGAGGGCACGCCGAGCTCGCCGCGGTGGTCGTGCACGGCGGTGCCGCCGACGACGGTGAGGTCGGCGTGCTGCGCGAGGATCTCGGCGGGCTCCATGGCGTACAGATCCCCCGACCAGACCACGAGGTCGGCGAGGTAGCCGGGGCGCAGCATGCCGAGCGAGCCCTCATGGTGGAGCGCGCCGGCGCCGCCCTTGGTGTAGGCCTCGAGCGTGCGGTCGAGGTCGAGGCGCTCGTCCGGCGTCCACGCGTCGGCGCCGTCGAGCCGCGCGCGGGTCATCGCGCTGTAGACGCCGACGAGCGGATCCATCTCGCCCACCTGCCAGTCACTCGAGAACGTGACGCGCGCGCCCGACTCGATCATCGAGCGGAAGCGCCACGCCCGATCCCACCGCGCCTCGCCGATGTTCTCCATCCACGTTCCGGCGACGAGATCGGGGGAGGCGTGCCGCGGCTGCATCGCCGCCACCACGCCCAGCTCGCAGAAGCGCGGAAGATCGTCCGGAGCCAGGCACTCGACGTGCACGATGCCGTGCCGGGCGTCACGGGCGCCGTTCGCGCGCTGCGCCGCTTCGATCGCGTCCAGCGTGAGCCGGATCCCCCAATCGCCGGTGGCGTGGGTGTGCACCTGGTAGCCCAGGCGGTCCAGCTCCACGAAGAGCCGCGTGAACTCGGTCGGCTCCAGGCTGGTGTGGCCGCGGTGGCCGGGACGGTTCGCGTAGTCCTCGAGCATCGCCGCCGTGTGCGGCTCGATCACGTCGTCGGCGTAGAGCTTGACCATGCCCAGCCGGAACCGGTCGTGCTGCGGGGTCTCCCGGATCGCCTCGGTGATCCGCGCGCGGAAGCCGCCGTCGGCCCCCACGGGGTGGTAGATCGCTGCGATGGTGCGGGCGGTGAGTCGTCCCTCGCGCTCGGCGCGCTCGAACAGCGGCAGTTCAGCCAGCGGCACCTGCGGCTCGACGACGGTGGTGATGCCCGAGCGTCGTGCGAGGTCGAGACTGTTGACGATCTTGCGGTAGCGGCGGTCGGGGGAGTACATCGGGATGTCGCGCTGCAGCTGGGCGAGCCCGTCCACGGTCATCGCGCTCGTGTAGAAGTCGGTGACCCAGCCGGTGGGCTCGCCGGTGGTGCGGTCGATCTCGGGATTGCCCCAGGCGATCTCGCCGCCGTTGAGGATGCCGAGCTTGGCGAGGGCAGGTCGGTTCAGCCACACCGAGTGCTGGTCGTAGGTCGTGATGAACACGGGTCGGTCGGTGATGCCGGCCAGGTCGTCGGCGTTGGGCCGGCGGTTCTCGACGACCGAGTAGAGCGCGTTCTCCGCGCAGATCCAGTCCAGTTCGGGGTGGGCTTCCGCGAACGCGGCGATGCGGGAGCGGACCACGTCCAGGCTCTGCACCTGGTCGAGGCTCACCGCGAGGTCATCGAAGCCGAGGAGCAGATGGTTGTGGGTGTCGGCGACGCCGGGGGTCACCAGGCGCCCCTCGAGGGCGACGGTCTGCCGCGCGGCGGGTGCGTCCGCAGCCGGCCCGACGTACGTGATGCGGTCACCCGTGATGCCGACGGCTTCCGCCCAGGGCTGCTCCGGGTCGAACGTGCGGACGCGTCCGCCGGTGTAGAGGGTGTCGACCGCCATGTCGCAGCTCCAAGGTCTCAGGAAGGCGCACAGCGCGCCGAGGTTCTTTGACTCAAGAGTAAATTATTTCACTCAAATGTCAAGAAACTCGACGGAGATGGATCCGGCCCGGCGCCGAGCCTGCGATACTGGCTTCATGGCACGCCCCAGCACCCAGGAGCAGCGACGCCGCGAGGTGGTGGACGCGGCGCTCGATGCCGCGGCGGAGCACGGGCTGCGCAACCTCTCGCTGACCGACGTCGCCAACCAGGCGGGGGTCACCCGGGGTGCGCTGCTCTACTACTACGAGGATCTCGACGCGATCCTCGTCGAGGCTCACGCCGCCGGGATGCGCCGGGTGGGCGAGGAGCGTGAGGCTCTCGTGGCCCGGGCCGAACGACCGGCGGAGCAGCTGGCGATCGCGATCCGCGCGGGGCTGCCGTCCGGATCCGACGACGCTCTGATGCGCCTGCTCTACGAGTTCGACGTGCTCGCCGGAAAGTCGCCGCTGCACGACGAGCTCGTGCAGCAGCTCTACGCGCAGCAGCTCGCGCTGTATCGCCGGATCCTCGAGGCCGGCGCGGCCGGCGGCGACTTCGCGCTGAACGGCCCGATCGATGACATCGCGATGAACTTCGTCGCCCTGGAGGACGCGTACGGCCTGCACATCGTCGCCGGCGGCAGCATCACCGTCGCCGATGCCGAGCGCGCGATCGCCCTCTTCGCCCGTCAGGCCGGCGCACCCCTGCCCGCCACCGAGACTTCCCCCGCCGAGAACGGAACGCATCCATGACCGCTCGACCTCTGATCCTCTTCGTGTGCGTGCACAACGCCGGTCGATCCCAGATGGCGGCCGGCTTCGCCCGCGCGCTCGGCGGCGATCGCGTCGAGGTGCGCTCCGGCGGATCCGAGCCGGGAGAGCGGATCAACCCTGCGGCCGTCGCCGTGATGGCGGAGAAGGGGATCGACATCTCCGCGGCGGTGCCGCAGCTGCTGCGCACCGAGGACGTGCGCGAGGCCGATGCCGTGATCACGATGGGCTGCGGTGACGCCTGCCCGATCTTCCCGGGCAAGCGCTACGAGGACTGGGAGCTCGCCGACCCGGCCGGCAAGGATCCGGAGTTCGTCCGCGGCGTCCGCGACGACATCGAGTCCCGCGTGCGGGAGCTGCTGCACAGTCTGGGCGTCTGACGTCACGCGGTTTCCAGGGGAACGCGCGACGCCGCCGCGCTGCGCCACCGACATCGCGGCATGGGAAGAGGCCCGGTCGCGATGACCGGGCCTCTTCCCCGGTGGGCCCCGTGGGGCTCGAACCCACGACCCGCGGATTAACCTGCCACTTCGGCTTTCGCCGCCGCCCTCAGGGCGTTCGTGGTCTGGACTGTCCCTTCACCCTGGCTTTCGCTGTAGGTGCCACCCGTCCAGTCTCTACACCTTCCGGACACGTCCGGCTTGGCTCGGGATTGCCAACTGGTCTCCCAGGAAGGGTTCCCCGACTTTGAGTGGTGTCATCCCCGGGGTTTCCCCCGAGGCGCTCCTATTGTGTTGAAGTCCGATGCTCTGCCAACTGAGCTAGAGGCCCGCATCCGAGTGTAACGGTCGCAGCAGGGTGCCACCCTCGGGCAGCGCGCGTACCCTGGGTCGGTGCCCGCACCCTTCCACCGCCCCGTCCGCCTCTCGCCCGAGGTGATGGCCAACCTGCTCGGATCGCACGACCCTGCCGAGCAGACCCGCATGGCGCACGCCACCGCCTCCGCGCTGCTCGCCCGGGTGCGCGCCGACGACAGCGGCGTGAGCGCGGAGCGGCTCGTCGCGTACGCCACCGAGCACGGCATCGACGAGATCGCCGAGCTGTGGGCGAAGAGCCCGGCCGTGTCGCTGCCTGGTGCGCTGTGGCGGCTGTACCTGCTGCAGGCGGCGATCCATGCGGATCCGCGCACCGCGGCGCTGCTGCATGAGCGCGGTCGGGTCGAGCTCCCCTCGGTCGATGCGCTCGTGGCGGGCGCGCCGGTGCCCGCGGGGCCGGAGGAGCTCGTCGCCCTCATCGACACCATCCTCCGCGGCGCCTTCTCCGGCGACTTCGCGGTCGCGTTGGAGCGTGCGGCCGCATTCTGCCGCGTGCAGGCCTCGGGCGCGACGCACGTCGCCGACGACTACGAGGCCACCGAGCCTGTCCGGGCGAGCGACCTCACCGCGCGCGCTGCGCGGCTCAGCGCCTATGCGCACGATCTGACGGCCTCCGCGGCGGCGTGGCGCGCCGGATCGCTGAACTGACCGTCTGATCCGGAACCCCGGGCAGGATGCGCAGCGGAGGGGATCCGATCAGCACGACAGGATCCGATGCGCGCGGATCCGGATACGAAGAAGCCGGGCCGCAAGAACGCCTCTCGGCGGAAGGCCGCTCGCAGCGGCGAAAAATGGAGCCCGGGGTTATGCGGCCCGGCCGATCAAGTGTAACGCGAGACTCGCGGGGGTATTCCCGGGCCGCGGGATATCGGGGACCGCGTGCGCGACCTCGGGCGTGTCCGCGGTCATGTCGGACGCCCTCGACAGCACGAGCGCAGGCACGTCCTAAGCTCGTCGTATGGCCGCTGCCCGATTCGCCCTGCTGATCACTCCCGCCGAATCCACCGACGAGGAGCGGGCCGACTTCAGCGACAGCTTCCGTCGGATCGACCCGGGGGCTCCCGCCCTGAGCGTGGGCGAGCTGAGCACGCAGCGCGGCGACGGCATCTTCGAGTCCATCGGCGTGGTCGACGGCCACGCGCAGGAGGTCGAGGCGCACGTGCAGCGTCTGGCGCACTCCGCCGCGCTGTGCGAACTGCCGGAGCCGCACCGGGAGCAGTGGCGGCAGGCCGTCGCGGTCGCGGCGGCCGAGTGCGGTCAGGGGGAGTGGGTCATCAAGCTCATCCTCAGCCGCGGCGTCGACCACGGGCCCGCGCCCACGGCCTGGGTCACTGCCGCCCCCGCGGGCGACTTCACCGGCGCGCGCACCCAGGGCATCCGCGTGGTCACGCTCGATCGCGGCTACGACAGCGGCGCCGCCGTGCGCTCGCCGTGGCTGCTGCTGGGTGCGAAGACGCTCTCGTACGCGGTCAACATGGCGGCCCTGCGCGAGGCGCACCGCCGCGGCGCCGATGACGCGATCTTCGTGACCACCGACGGCGTCGTGCTGGAGGCCCCGACGGCGTCGCTCATCCTGCGCGTGGGGGGCCGCTTCATCACGCCCGCTCCGCACGGAGGGATCCTGCAGGGCACCACGCAGATCAGCCTCTTCGCGCACCTCGAGGCACAGGGCTTCACGACCGAGTACGCCACCGTGCCCACCGCCGACCTCGCAACCGCGGACCAGGCGTGGCTCGTGTCCAGCGTGCGCCTCGCCGCGCCGATCGCCGCGATCGATGACCGACCGCTGGCGATCGACCACGCGTTCACCGACGGCCTCAACGCCTACCTGCTCTCCGCACGCGACTGATCTCCGTCCAGGTCTGGGCACCGGTCGGCGAAAGGTCTAGCCATGCCCCCATGGCAGAGCACCTGGCCGCCCCTGCGGCCTATGACGACCTCCGCGCCGTGTTCGTCAACTGCACCCTGAAGCGCAGCCCCGAACTCAGCCACACCCAGGGCCTCATGGACCGCAGCATCGCGCTGATGCGGTCGCAGGGGGTCTCCGTGGAGAACATCCGGTTCATCGATCACGACGTCGCCACCGGCGTCTATCCCGACATGCGTGAGCACGGCTGGGCCGACGACGCCTGGCCGGACGAGATCTGGCCGCTCGTCGACGCCGCCGACATCCTCGTCGTGGGCGGGCCGCTGTGGCTCGGCGACAACGCCTCCGTCACCCGCAAGCTCATCGAACGGCTCTACGCGATGAGCGGCCTGTTCAACGACAAGGGCCAGTACGTCTACTACGGCAAGACCGGCGGCGCGATCATCACCGGCAACGAGGACGGCGTCAAGCACGCCGCGATGTCGATCCTGTACAGCCTGCAGCACA
Source organism: Microbacterium xylanilyticum (assembly GCF_054654695.1). Taxonomy (NCBI): domain Bacteria; kingdom Bacillati; phylum Actinomycetota; class Actinomycetes; order Micrococcales; family Microbacteriaceae; genus Microbacterium; species Microbacterium xylanilyticum. The sequence continues at coordinate 2,970,862 of NZ_BAAIEN010000002.1, read as the reverse complement.
TCGGCTTCACGATCCCGCCGGCCGCGGACGCCGGGTGGATCGGCGCGATCGGCCCGGGACCGAGCTATCTGGATCCCGGATCCGGCGGCCCCGAGAACGACTTCACCAACCGCAACACCACGTTCATGACCTGGAACCTGCTGCACACCGCGCGCCGGCTCAAGGACGCCGGCGGCATCCCCGCCTACGGCAACCTGCGCCAGGCCTGGAACGACGGCGAGCGCTGGGGCTACGACGCCAACCCCGAGTACCGCTGACCCGCGGCGCTCGCAACGCGAAGGGGCCCGACGCCGCAGCGCCGAGCCCCTCGAAGCGGAGCGGATCCGGGATCACCCGAAGCGGCCGGAGACGTAGTCCTCGGTCGCCTGCACGGACGGCGTGGTGAAGATCGTGGTGGTGTCGGCGTACTCGATGAGCTTGCCGGGCTTGCCGGTGCCGGCGATGTTGAAGAACGCCGTCTTGTCGCTCACCCGCGAGGCCTGCTGCATGTTGTGCGTGACGATGACGATCGTGTAGTCCTGCTTGAGCTCCTCGATCAGCTCCTCGATCGCGTAGGTGGAGATCGGGTCGAGGGCCGAGCAGGGCTCGTCCATCAGCAGCACGTCGGGGGAGACGGCGATGGCGCGGGCGATGCAGAGACGCTGCTGCTGACCGCCGGACAGACCGGATCCGGGCTTGTCGAGGCGGTCCTTGACCTCGTTCCAGAGGTTCGCGCCCTTGAGCGACTTCTCCACGAGCGCGTCGGCGTCGGACTTGGCAATGCGCTTGTTGTTCAGGCGCACGCCGGCGAGCACGTTCTCGCGGATCGACATCGTCGGAAACGGGTTCGCCCGCTGGAACACCATGCCGACGTGGCGGCGCACCGCCACCGGGTCGACGCCGGGGGCGTACAGGTCCTCGCCGTCGAGCAGCACCTCGCCCTGCACGCGTGCGCCGGGGATGACCTCGTGCATGCGGTTCAGGGTGCGCAGGAAGGTGGACTTGCCGCAGCCCGACGGCCCGATGAACGCGGTGACGCTGCGCGGCTGGATCTCGAGGGAGACGCCCTCCACGGCGAGGAAGTCGCCGTAGTAGACGTTGAGGTCGTTGACTTCGATGCTCTTGGACACGTGATTTCCTTCGGGTCGGCTCAGCGGCCGGTCTTGGGCGCGAACAGCTTCGCGACGAGTCGGGCGATCAGGTTCAGCACCATCACGATGATGATCAGGGTGAGCGCCGCCGCCCAGGCGCGCTCGATGTAGGCCTCCGGCGGGATGCCCTGATAGGCGTACTGCGAGTACACGAACACCGGCATCGTCTGCATGCGGCCGCTGCACAGGTTGTAGTTCATCTGGTCGGTGAAGCCGGCGGTGATGAGCAGCGGCGCGGTCTCGCCGATGACGCGCGACACCGCGAGCATCACGCCGGTCGTGATGCCGGCGATCGACGTCGGCAGGACCACCTTCGTGATCGTCAGCCAGCGCGGCACGCCGAGCGCGTAGGAGGCTTCGCGGAGGTCGTTCGGGACCAGCCGCAGCATCTCCTCGCTGGAGCGCACGACGACCGGGATCATCAGCACCGACAGGGCGACGGATCCGGCGATGCCCATCCGCACGCCCGGGCCGAAGATCAGCGCGAACAGGGCGTACGCGAACAGACCCGCGACGATCGAGGGGATGCCCGTCATGACGTCGACGAGGAACGTGATCGCGCGGGACAGCTTGTTGCCCCGCCCGTACTCGACGAGGTACACGGCCGTCATCACGCCGATCGGCACCGAGATGATCGCAGCGGCCAGGGTGACGAGCAGGGTGCCCATGATGGCGTGCAGGGCGCCGCCGCCCTCGCCCAGCGTGCCCTTCATGGAAGAGTTGAAGAACGTCGGGTCGAAGCGGTGCACGCCGTCCGCGATCACCGTCACGGCGACCGAGACGAGCGGCACCAGGGCGATCGCGAAGGCGCAGGTCACGATGCCGGTGATGAGGCGGTCGAGCGCCTTGCGGCTGCCCTCCACGATGCGCGACAGCACGTAGATGAGCACGAGGTAGACGAGCGCGCCGACGACCAGGGTGCCGGCGACGTTGAACTCGCTGCGCCGGCTCATCGCGGTGATCGCGAAGGGCGCGGCCACGATCAGCAGCGAGGCGGCCAGCAGCGTCCAGGGCGCCCAGCGCGGCAGTCGGCCGGAGCGCAGCGACGCCGAGGAGCGCGTCGCGGGACGCAGCTTCGGGGACTCGGAGGTGATGGCGGTCATGTCAGGCTCCCGGTCCGCGACGGCTGACGATCCAGCGGGCGAGTGCGTTCACCGCGAAAGTGACGATGAACAGGATCAGACCCGTGGCGATCAGGACGTTGATGTTCGTCTGGAACGCCTCGGGGAAGGTCAGGGCGATGTTCGCCGCGATGGTCGACGGGTTGGTGGAGGTGAACAGCTCCCAGGTGACCTTGCTGCTCACGGAGAGCACCATGGTGACGGCCATCGTCTCGCCGAGCGCGCGGCCGAGGCCGAGCATCGACGCGGACACGATCCCGCTGCGTCCGTACGGGAGGACCGCCATCCGGATCATCTCCCACCGCGTGGCGCCGAGAGCCAGCGCGGCCTCCTCGTTCAGGCGCGGCGTCTGCAGGAAGATCTCGCGGCAGATCGCGGTGATGATCGGCACCACCATCACCGCGAGCACGATGGCGGCGGTGAGGATGGTGCGGCCGGTCTTGGAGAGTTCGCCGGCGAACAGCGGGAACCAGCCGGCGTAGGTGTTGAGCCAGGCGTAGACCGGCTGCACGGCGGGTGCGAGGACGGCGAAGCCCCAGAGGCCGAACACGACCGAGGGCACGGCGGCGAGCAGGTCGATGATGTAGCCGAGCAGCTGTGCGAGCCGGCGCGGCGCGTAGTGCGTGATGAACAGGGCGACGCCCAGCGACAGCGGGACGCCGATCAGCATCGCGAGGAAGGCGACCCAGACGGTCCCGAACAGCAACGGCCCGACATAGGCCCAGAAGTTGCTGGTGAGCAGCGAGGCGCTCTTCGGATCCGCCCCGAACGCCGGGATCGACTGCACGATCAGGAAGATCGCGACGGCCGCGAGGGTGATCAGGATCATGGATCCCGCGGCGACCGCAGCGCCCGAGAACCAGATGTCACCGGCGCGGCGCTTGGCGACGGCCGGCCGCGGAGCCGGCGCCGTGGTGGCTGTCATGGGTGCTGCTTCCTATCGGGTGGGCACAGCGCGTGCGTGCGGACGAGGGGGACGGCGGGACGTGCGTAGGCGGTTCCCGGGAGCGGAAGCATCCCGGGAACCGCCTGTGGACTCACTTGATCAGGTCGATCGCGGCCTGAGCCTTGGTGCGCAGCTCGTCCGAGATCGGCGCGCTGCCGGCGTTGGTCGCGGCCTCCTTCTGGCCTTCGGCCGAGATGGCGGTCGAGAAGAACGACTTCGCGAGGGCCGCGATCTCGGGCTTCTCGTACTGCGTGCAGCCGATCAGGTAGCTGACCAGGAGCACGGGGTACGCGCCCTTGGCGGTGGTGGTGCGGTCGACCTTGATGGCCAGGTCGCCTTCGGTGCGGCCCTGGTCGATCTTGGAGGCGTCGAGGGTGGCGCTGGCGCCCGCGGCCGAGTGCTCGGTCCACGTGTCGCCGACCTTGACCTTGACCGAGGAGAAGCCCTTGGCCTGCGAGGAGTCGATGTAGCCGATCAGGCCCTCGCCGCCCTGCACGGCCTTGACGACGCCCGAGGTCTTCTCCGCGGCCTCGCCGCCGAGGTCGGCCGGCCAGGTGTCGACCGAACCGGCGGTCCACACGTCGGGGGCGGTCTGCGCGAGGTAGTCGGTGAAGTTGGCGGTGGTGCCGGACTTGTCCGAGCGGTGCACCGGCGAGATGGTGGCGTCGGGAAGGGTCGCCTTCGGGTTGGTCGCGACGATCGCCGGGTCGTTCCACTTGGTGATCTTGCCGGCGAAGATGCCCGCGAGGGTCTTCGGGTCGAGGTTCAGCGAGTCCACGCCCTTGAGGGTGAAGACGATCGCGATCGGGGAGACGTAGGCCGGGATCTCGACGATGCCGGAGCCCTTGGCGCAGGCCGAGAACGGGCCGGCGGTGATGTCGGCGGTCTTGAACGCCGCGTCGGAGCCGGCGAAGTTCACGCCGCCCTGCTGGAAGGCCTGACGGCCGGCGCCCGAGCCCTGGGGGTCGTAGTTGACCTGCGCGTCGGGGTTGGCAGCGGTGAAGAGCTTGGTCCAGGTCTGGATCGCGACCTGCTGGGCCGACGAGCCCGAGCCGACCAGGCTGCCCGAGACGGGCTTGGCGGTCGAGGTGGGAGCGGCGGAGTCGGTGGGGGTCGCGCCCTCGTTCGCGGCGCAGCCGGCGAGCGAGAGGGCCGCGACGGCGCCGATGGCGCTGATACGCGCGATGCGGGAGATCTTCACTGTGGATCCGTTCGATCGTGGGTCAGGGTAGGGCCCGGTGCAGGGCACACAGTGACGCTAGGGCCGGCGGTTAACGAGACTCGACCCTGGGGGTAAACGGAAGGTGAACGGACGCTGGCCGTGTGCCGAGTCCTTCGTCTCGCCTTCGGCTCGCTCAGGAACCGGCTGGTCGGATTCGGCTCTCGCAGCGACCGATGTCAGATCTTGGGCAGGTGCGTCTCGATGGAGATGATCCCGGATCCGGGGTTCGTGGCGCTCAGATGCACCACGCTGAACGCGCCGACCTCCAGCGCCGAGGCGCTGCCGAGGTACGAGCCGTGCAGGGTGCCGGTGGCGAGCGCGATCTCACGCAGGATGTCGGGCAGCACCGGACCGTGGCTGCACAGCACGACGGGCTTGCCGGAGCGCACCCGCTTGCCGATGACCGTGCGCGGATCGGACTTCCCGTCCTCCCAGGCATCCTGGCTGAGCAGCTCGGTCTTGCGGATCTTGTGCCCGATGGCCTTGGCCAGCGGCGTCACGGTCTCCACGCAGCGCCGGGCGTCGCTGGACACGATGCGCTGCACGCCGAAGGCGAGCAGGGGGCCCACGATCGCCTTCGACTGCGCGTGCCCGCGGGGGGTCAGCGGACGGGACGCATCGGGGCCGCGCCACACCTGGCGGCTCACGGCCTTCGCGTGCCGCAGCACGATGAGCGGGAAGGTGCGCAGCGCCCCGTCGTCGACGAGCTTGGCGAACGCGTCCAGGATCTCGACGTCGACCGGGTAGCTGAGCCGGGCGCGCGCCTTCTTCAGGCTCACCCATTCGAGCGCCGCGATCTCGCGGTTGGGTACGAACGCGGACGCCCGCACGGCATCCTCGGTCGCCTCCGCGGCCCAGTAGTGGACCACCTTCTGCTTGCGATTGGCCATCGTGTACCGGGAGACGCCCACCGGCGCGCCCAGCGAGACGCGGATCCCGGTCTCCTCGAAGATCTCGCGCACGGCCGTCTCGGCCAGCATCTCGCCGGGATCCACCTTGCCCTTGGGCAGCGTCACATCGCGGTACTTCGTGCGGTGGATCAGCAGGATCCGCAGCTTGTCCTCCACGACGCGCCACACCAGACCGCCTGCGGCGTACACGGCACGGTCGGGCCGGTCGGCGACGACCGTGATGCCCGTCGTGTCCGCGGTGGCGCTGGAGGTTCCGGAGGGGCTCGGGGTCATCGCACCGCCCGTGCCCGGCGACGCTTCTGGATCTGCGACATGGTCCTATCCTGCAGGTCGACGAGCGCAGCGCCAACCTCGGAGAACGCGTGCCGGGACCACACGCCGTCCGCGCCGAGGTGCCACGACGACGTCTCCGGAGACATCGCGAGGTCGAAGAACGCCAGCAGCTCCTCGATGTGCGCCTCGTCGGTCACCCGCACCAGCGCCTCCACCCGGCGGTCCAGGTTGCGGTGCATCATGTCCGCGCTGCCGATGTACACCTGCGGGTCGCCGTCGTTGTGGAACGCGAAGATCCGGGAGTGCTCCAGGTAGCGGCCGAGGATCGAGCGCACCGTGATGTTGTCGGTGATGCCCGGAAGATCCGTGCGCAGGCTGCAGATGCCGCGCACCCAGACGTCGACCGGCACACCCGCGGCGCTCGCCCGGTACAGGGCGTCGATGATCTGCTCGTCGACCATCGAGTTGACCTTGATGCGGATGTGCGCCGGCTTGCCGTCCAGCGCGTTCTTGCGCTCCTTCTCGATGAGCCGGAGCAGGCCCTTGCGCAGGTGCAGCGGGGCGACGAGGAGGCGCTTGAACTTCTTCTCGATCGCGTATCCGCTGAGCTCGTTGAACAGGCGGGTGAGGTCCTTGCCGACCTGGGGATCCGCGGTGAACAGGCCGAAGTCCTCGTAGATCCGGCTGGTCTTCGGGTTGTAGTTGCCCGTGCCGATGTGGCTGTAGCTGCGCAGCACGCCGTCCTCCTCGCGGATGACGTTCACGAGCTTGCAGTGCGTCTTCAGCCCCACCAGGCCGTAGACGACGTGCACGCCGGCCTTCTCGAGCTTGCGCGCCCAGACGATGTTGTTCGCCTCGTCGAAGCGCGCCTTCACCTCGACGAGGGCGAGCACCTGCTTGCCGGCCTCGGCCGCGTCGATGAGCGCCTGCACGATCGGGCTGTCGCCCGAGGTGCGGTACAGCGTCTGCTTGATGGCCAGCACGTGCGGATCGCGCGCGGCCTGCTCGAGGAACGCCACGACGCTCGTCGTGAAGGACTCGTAGGGGTGGTGCACGAGCACATCGGCCTTGCGGATCGCCTTGAAGATGTCGATGCGCTCGTTCGCGCCCGGCTTGAACGCGAGCGCTGTCGTCGGCACGTGCGGGGTGTAGCGCAGGTCGGGTCGGTCGATCCGGCCCAGTCCGAACAGTCCGCGCAGATCGAGCGGTCCGGGAAGGCGGTAGACCTCCTGGTCGGTGATGTCGAGCTCGCTCAGGAGCAGGTCGAGCGTCACGTCGTCCATGTCGTCGGTGATCTCGAGGCGGATCGGCGGGCCGAACCGGCGACGCAGCAGCTCGGCCTCGAGCGCCTGGATCAGGTTCTCCGACTCGTCCTCCTCGATCTCCACGTCCTCGTTGCGGGTGAGCCGGAAGGCGTGGTGGTCGAGCACCTCCATCCCGGGGAAGAGGTCGTCGAGGTGGTTGGCGATGAGCTCCTCGAGCCGGATGAAGCGCAGCTCGCCGTCCTCGGACGGCACCTCGACGAACCGCGGCAGCATCGGCGGAACCTTGAGACGCGCGAACTCCTGCCGTCCGGTGCGGGCGTTGCGGATCCGGATCGCGAGGTTCAGCGAAAGACCGGAGATGTACGGGAACGGGTGGGCGGGATCCACCGCCAGGGGCATCAGCACCGGGAACACGTTCGTCTGGAAGTAGTCGGTCAGCTCGGCCTTGGCCTCGCCGTCGAGATCGTCCCAGTCGACGAACTCGATGCCCTCGGCGCCCAGCGCCGGGCGCACCAGGTTCGTCCACGCGGCGGCGTGGCGCAGCTGCAGCTTGTGCGCTTCCGCGGAGATGTCCGCGAGCACGTCGGCGGGCGCGCGGCCCACATTGGTCGGCACGGCGAGCCCGGTGACGATGCGGCGCTTGAGTCCGGCCACCCGCACCATGAAGAACTCGTCCAGGTTGCTGGCGAAGATCGCGAGGAAGTTCGCGCGCTCGAGCACGGGCAGTGTCTCGTCCTCGGCGAGCTCGAGCACGCGCTGGTTGAACGCGAGCCAGCTCAGCTCGCGATCCAGATATCGGTCCTCCGGGAGCAGCGAGTCGTCGGGCGCCACGAGCTCGTCGAAGTCGTCGTCCTCGGCGTCGTCGAGACCGGAATCTGCCAGTGCGGGATCGATCATGCGCCCCATCATTGCAGGATGATGTGACCTGCGGGTGAACGGGTCCGAACTGTGACCGGGAATGCGGCGGAACCCGCCCGAGCGCCAGGGCGAGGCGATGGTCAGCGGGTGCCGGGGGAGACCTGGCGGGTGTCGTCCTCGTCGGCCGCGAACCGGTAGCCGACGTTGCGCACGGTGCCGATGATGTGCTCCTGGTCGCCGAGCTTCGCGCGCAGCCGCCGCACGTGCACGTCGACGGTGCGGGTGCCGCCGAAGTAGTCGTAGCCCCACACTTCGCTGAGCAGCTGCTCGCGTGTGAACACCCGTGACGGATGCGTCGCGAGGAAGTGCAGCAGCTGGAATTCCTTGTACGTGAGATCCAGCGGCGTGCCGCGCAGCTTGGCGGAATAGGACTGCTCGTCGATGGTCAGCCCGGAGGTCTGCACCCGCACCGGCTCGGCCGCCGGGGCCTCGCGAGACAGGGCGAGCCGGATGCGCGCGTCGATCTCGGCGGGACCGGCGCCGGTCAGCAGCACGTCGTCGATGCGCCATTCGCCGTTCACCGCCGTCATGCCGCCCTCGGTCACGACCAGCAGCAGCGGCCCCCGCAGGCCTGTGGTGCGGATGAGCGTGCACAGCGACTTCGCCGCGACCAGGTCGGTGCGCGCGTCGACGATCACGGCATCCGCGTCGGGCGCGGTGACCAGTTCCGCGGGCTGCGCGGGGATCACGCGGACGCGATGGCCGAGCAGCTCCAGGGCGGGGAGGACTGCCCCCTCGCCGGGAGATGACGTCAGCACCAGAAGTTGCGCCACGCGGCTCCTTTCCTATTCACACTCTACCCAGCAGCGCATGCACAGGGCGGATGAGTGACAATGGGCCCATGGCCGATCCCGTCCTCGCTCCGCGCAGCCCCTTCGTCGGGCTGGTCGTCACCTGGGCCGTCGCCGCGGTGGCCGCGATCCTCATCGGGATCTTCGCACCGGCCGCGCTGCTCATGATGTGGTACGTCATCGGCTTCGGCCTGTGCGTGCTGCTGTCGTTCACCGTGCAGCTCTCCCGTGGCGAGACCCGCGGGTTCATCCTCCGCGTCTCGGCGGGGTGCCTCGGCGCACTCCTGGTGATGGGCGTCATCTCGGCGGGATTCGGCATCGCCGCACTGTTCGGCGCCTGAACCCGCCCGCGCCGGGGAGCGCGCGGACGGCAGTAGAGTAGGGGCATGGACATCGTCGCGCTCGAACTCTTCTTCGTCGGCCTGCTGGCCCTGGCGGGGCTCGCGATCGCCTTCTGCGCGGGAGCTGTGCTGGTCAACCTGTTCCGCGGCCAGCGCTGACGGCGTCCGCCGACGCTCACACCCGCTGATCCAGAAGGCTGCGCATGCTCGATCTTCCCTCCGACCTGCCCGCCGACATCGTGCCGCTTTCGTGGCTGCTCGGCGTCTGGGAGGGCACCGGCGTCATCGACTACGAGGTGCCCGGTCCCGACGGCGGCGAGGGGCACCGCTTCCAAGGCGAGTTCGCGCACCGCGTGAGCTTCAGCCACGATGGCGGGCCGTTCCTGAACTACTCGGCGACCGCGACCTTCACGCCCGAGGACGGCGAGGCGGTCGCGCTCGTCGCGGAGTCCGGCTTCTGGCGGCTGGCCCGTCGCGCCGACGCGCAGGACGCCGGACCGGCGCTCCTGCCGCCGCGCGAGAGCCGCACCGCGGAGCGCACCGTGCACGACGTGGAGGCGCTGCGGCTGCCGGAGGGCGGTTTCGCGATCGAGGTCTCGATCGCCCACTCCGACGGCACCCTCGAGCTCTACCTCGGGCGCATCGACGGCCCGCGCATCGACATCGCGACCGATGCGATCGTCCGTGCGGAGGGCGCCAAGGAGTACGGCGCCGCGAGCCGCATGTACGGCCTCGTCGACGGTCACCTGCTGTGGGCCTGGGACATCGCCGCCCTCGGCGCGGGCCTGCGCTCGCACGCGTCCGCGCGCCTCGCGAAGGTCTGACATGGCCGTCTTCCCACCCCTTCCCGGCGCGATCGCGGACGGCGACGTCGTCGCCCACTTCGGGGATCCCGTGCGGGAGCAGCGCGCCCTGGAGCGCGGAGAGGCTCTGGCACCGCTCGCCGACCGGACCGTGATCGAACTCACCGGATCCGAGCGGCTCACCTGGCTCGACTCGATCACCTCCCAGTCCGTCGCACGCCTTCGTGCCGGCGACAGCACCGAACTGCTCGTACTGGATCCGCAGGGACGCGTCGAGCACGTCGCCGCGGTCTTCGACGACGGCGTCTCGACGTGGCTCATCGCCGACACCGCGGACGCGGAGCCCCTCGCCGGATGGCTGCAGCGCATGGTCTTCCGTGCCGACGTCGCGGTCGCGGTGCGGCCGGGGTTGGCCGTCGCCGGCTTCTTCGCCGGTGCCGCCGCCGAGCAGCAGGCGGAGCGCGCCGCGCTCGCCCCGCACGGCGTCGCCGTGGTGTGGACGGATCCGTGGCACGAGGTGCAGCCGGGCGGGCATCAGTATCACGAGGGCGCGCACCCCGGTGCGGACTACCACTGGCGCACCGCGGTGCTCGACGCGGACGGGGCGGCCGCGCTCGCCGCGGATCCGTCGGTCGCCTGGGCCGGTGCGCTCGCCGCAGAGGCGCTGCGGATCGCCGCCTGGCGTCCGCGCTGGGCCGCCGAAGTGGACGAGCGCTCGCTGCCGCATGAGACCGACTGGATCCGCAGCGCGGTGCACCTGAACAAGGGCTGCTATCGCGGCCAGGAGACCGTGGCGAAGGTGCACAACCTGGGTCACCCGCCGCGGCGCATCGCCGCCCTGCACCTGGACGGCAGCGAGAGCCTGCTTCCCGCGTCCGGGGCGCCCGTGCTCGCCCGCGGTGGCGACGGGGCCGGCGAGGACGAGGTCGGCCACATCACCTCGTCCGCGCGCCACCACGAGCTCGGACCGATCGCGCTCGCCGTGCTGTCCCGGCGCGCGCCCGTCGGCGACCTCGTCGTGCGCACCCCGGACGGCGACGTCGCGGCCGCGCAGGAGGTCATCGTCCCGGCCGACGCCGGCGCCACCGCGGATGTCCCGCGCCTGACCCGGCTGTCGCGCCGGCCGTCCGCGCCGGACCCGCGGGGCGCGCACTGACAGGGTGCCCGCGGTGAGCTCGGGGACCGGGCGCACGGAAGGCGCCGACAGCGGAACCGCGAACAAGGGGTCCGCGGACGTCGGCGCACCGCATGCCGGCGCGGACGCGCTCCCGCCGCTGCGGATCCTGCTGATCGACAATTACGACTCGTTCACGTACAACCTGGTGCACCAGGTCGCGGCCACCGCGGGCCAGGCGCCCGTGGTCGTCCACAACGATTGGGCGGACTGGGATCCGGCGGTGCTCGACGGCTTCGACGCCGTGGTGCTCTCACCCGGACCCGGGGATCCGCGGGTGCCTGCGGACTTCGGGATCTGCGCCGATGCGATCCGGGTCGCGGCGGAACGGCGACTCCCGCTGCTGGGCGTCTGCCTCGGTCACCAGGGGCTCGGGCATGCGTTCGGCGCTGTGGTGCGGTGGGCTCCGGAGCCCCGGCACGGCCGCCCCTCACCCGTCTTCCACGACGGCACCGGTCCCTTCCAGCATCTGCCGTCGCCCGTGGAGGTCATCCGCTACCACTCCCTGCTCATCGACGAGGTACCCGAGGAGCTGGTCGTCACGGCGCGCGCGGACGACGGCGTCATCATGGGGATCCGGCACCGCGAGCTGCCGCTGTGGGGCGTGCAGTTCCATCCCGAGTCGATCGGCACCCGCGACGGCACGCGCATGATGGCGAACTTCGTCGCGCTCGTGCGGGAGGGGCTCGCCGAGCGGCCCGCGGCGCTCGCGGAGCGCCCGCTCCCTGTCGACGGGCCGGAGGCTGCTCCGGAAGCGTTGACGGCGGCTGCGTCCTCGCCCGTCCGCCCGGCACCGGCCGCGCAGACGGTCCTGAGGCGCACGCTGACCCGGTCGGTCGACACGGAGAGGCTGTTCACCGCTCTGTTCGGCGATGCCACCCATGCCGTGTGGCTGGACGGCAACAGTCCCGGAGACGACCGCGCGCGGTACTCGATCCTGGGCGGCGGCGACGACCTGCCCGCCGCGGTCGCCGACGTGCACGCGGGCACTGTCTCCGTGCGCGACGGCGAGCGGGTGCGGGAGATCCGGTCGGGCTTCTTCGACTGGCTGGACGCCGAGCTCGCGGCCATCCGCGTCGAGCCGGGTGATCTGCCGTTCGCGCTGGGCTGGGTCGGCGCGCTCGGCTACGAGCTGCGCGCCGAGTGCGGATCCCCGCATCAGCGTCGGGCCGCGACACCGGACGCGATGCTCGTGCGGCTCGACCGGGCGCTCGTCGTGGATCACCGCGAGGACCGGATCCATCTCCTGGCCCTCGACGATGCGGAATGGATCGAACGCACGGCGGCGCGGATCGCTGCGCTCGCGGGTGAAGCGGTCGAGGGCGAGGCGGAGGCGAGCGGCGCTGAGCCGGCAGACGGTGCTGCGGTGCGGGTTCCGGATCTGCACGCCCGGCACTCCCGTGACCGCTACCTCGAGCTCATCGCCGCCGCCCAGGAGCAGATTGCGGCGGGGGAGACCTACGAGGTCTGCCTCACGAACCTGCTGCACGGCGAGGACGCTGGTGATCCGCTCGAGGCGTATCGCGTGCTGCGCCGGCAGAATCCGGCACCGTTCGGCGCTTTCCTGCGCATCGGCGAGGTCAGCGTGCTGAGCACCTCGCCGGAGCGCTTCCTGCGCATCACCGCCGGCGGTGAGGTGGCATCGAGCCCGATCAAGGGCACCCGTCCGCGCGGCGCCACCGCGTCGGAGGACGAGCGGATCCGCGCCGAGCTCGCCTCCGCGGAGAAGGACCGTGCCGAGAACCTGATGATCGTCGACCTCGTGCGGCACGACCTGGGCCGGACGGCCGAGCTCGGATCCGTGCACGTCGACGGCCTGTTCCGCGTGGAGACCTACGCGACCGTGCACCAGCTGGTGAGCACGGTGCGCTCGCAGCTCGCCGCGACGCCGGTCGCGTGCGTCCGCGCCGCCTTCCCGCCCGGCTCCATGACCGGAGCGCCGAAGCTGCGCACCATGGCGATCCTTGACGGCCTCGAGGGCGGTCCGCGCGGGTTCTACAGCGGCGCCCTGGGCTACTTCTCGTTCGACGGGGCCGTCGACCTCAGCGTGGTGATCCGCACCGTGATCCGGTACGACGAGGGCTTCGACTACGGGGTCGGCGGGGCGGTCGTCTCGCTCTCCGATCCCCAGGAGGAGTACGCCGAGACGGTGGTCAAGGCCCGCCCGCTGCTGGGTCTGACCGGCGCCGTGTTCCCCGAGGGCTGACGCTTCCCCGGGGAGCTGGCCCGCCCGGCCCGGCAGCGGGTCACGCCGGCGCCACAGCGCTCCACGGCACGGTGAGCTCGCCCAGACGCCACCGCGTGCGACTGCCGAGCACGGGGTGACCGGCCTCGCGCAGCGCGGCCACGGCGGCGAGGAAGCGCTGCGTCGCCCCGAACGTCGACAGACCTGCGGCGCGCTCCCACTCGCGGTCCAGATCGGCGAGCAGCGCGTGGATGCGCTCACCCGGCACGTTGTGGTGGATGAGCGCCTTCGGCAGCCGCTCGGCGACGATCGACGGGCGCTCCAGTCCCGCCAGCCGCAGCGAGATGGTGAAGCGCTGCGGAGCGCCGGCTCCGTCGACGTCGACGAAGCTCGCGACGCGGCCGATCTCGTCGCACGTGCCCTCCACGAGCAGTCCGCCCGGGGCGAGCCGCGAGGCCATCCGCCCCCAGGCGCCGGGCACGTCCGCCTCGTCGTACTGCCGCAGCACGTTCATCGCGCGGATCACCGCGGGGCGGCGGCCGTCCGGCAGCGGCACCTCGAACCCGCCGCGCGCGAACGACACCGGCAGGTCGGCCGGGAAATGGCCCATGCCGCGGCGGAGCTCGGCGAGCTGGGCCCGGGCCGTCGACACGCGCTCGGGATCCAGTTCGAGCCCGAGCACCTCGGCGTCGGCGCGCACCCGCACCAGCCGGGCGGCGAGCTCGAACGCCGTCACACCGCTCGCGCCGAAGCCCAGGTCGACCACGAGCGGATCGGCCGCCCGGCGGAACGCGGGGGAGGCGGCGATCCAGCGGTCGTTGCGCCGCAGCCGGTTGGTGCCGGTCGTGCCCCGGGTGGGCCGGCCGAGCGGAGAGGACGCCATGGATCCATCCTGCCGGGTGCCGGCGGGGACGTGTGCTGCGTCAGCGCAGGCCGCCTCCCATCGAGGCGCCGGTGGGCGCCGTCCGGGTGTCCACCCGCACGGTCAGTGACGCGGTGTAACCCCTCGAGGTGTCGCCGGTGACGGCGGCGAGCTGCAGGGCGCCGCCGTCGTCGCCGAAGACGTTGTCCGAGGTCAGGGACGTCTGCGACAGGTTCTGCGCCGATCCGTCGTAGCCGCCCGTCGCGTACACGGCGTCGCAGGCCGCCTGCGGCAGGGCGAGCTGCGACGTCGCGATCGCCTTCGCGGCGTCGGTGACGTCCGCTGCCGTGGCGTACACCTCGAAGTGGATGTGCGGCCATCGGCCCGAGTAGCAGCCGGGGAAGACCGACGTGAACGACACCCGGCCGTCCGCGTCGGCCACCTGCACGCCGCGCAGATAGGTCTCGTTCTCGACGCCGTCGGAGTACATCGAGTACCGGCCGGCGGCGTCGCAGTGCCAGGCGTACACGGCCACGCCCGTGAACGGCGCGTCGCCGTTCGCCATGTCGAGGATGCTCAGCGCGAACGTCAGGGGGATCCCTGCCGCGGTGCTTGCGCCGCCGATCGAGGAGCGGATGTCCTGGCGCACGATCCCGGACTCGGTCAGGACGTCGGGACCGTTCGAGCCGTCTCCGGGATACGGACCCGCGGTCTCGTCGGGGATCTCGGCGGCGGGCACGTCCGCGATCTTCGTGGCGGAGGGGCTGGGCGTGCCGGTCGTGGTCGGCGTGGCAGCCGCGTCTGCAGTCGACGGCGCGCAGGCGGCGAGCACGGCACCGCCCGCGCCGAGCCCCACCAGGCTCAGCACCGTGCGCCGCGACACGAGCGTGCGCAGGTCGAACGGCGCTCCCTGATCGACGACCTCCTCCTCCGGTCGGTCGAGCAGTCGGCCCTCGTAGGCGAGGCCGTACGGGGTGCGGGTCGGGTCGGGGAAGGTGCTCATGTCCGGATCCTCTCTCGGGATGACATGAGCGATGCTCCCGGACCCGTCGGATCTCCGCCTTTGCGTCCGCTATGCACCTCCTAAGGGCTCTTCGTCACGCGATGACGTCGGCTTCGGGCGCGCGCCGCGCACGCCGTAGGCTGGGGACATGACCCGCACCCTCATCCTGCTCCGCCACGGCCAGAGCGAATGGAACGAACTGAACCTGTTCACCGGCTGGGTGGACGTCCGCCTCTCCGAGCAGGGCAGGAACGAGGCCCGGCGCGGAGGCGAGCTCCTCGCAGAGTCGGGGATCCTGCCGGATGTCCTGCACACCTCCGTCCTCAGCCGCGCGATCCAGACTGCGAACATCGCGCTCGACGCGGCGGACCGGCTGTGGATCCCGGTCGAGCGGTCGTGGCGCCTCAACGAGCGCCACTACGGAGCCCTGCAGGGCAAGGACAAGGCGCAGACGCTCGAGGAGTTCGGCCCCGAGCAGTTCCAGCTGTGGCGCCGCTCCTTCGACGTGCCGCCGCCCCCGCTCGACGACGCGAGCGAGTTCAGCCAGGTGAACGACCCGCGCTACGCGGGCATCGACGGCGAGGTGCCGCGCACCGAGTCGCTCAAGCTCGTGATCGACCGCCTGCTGCCGTACTGGGAATCCGCGATCGTCCCGGACCTGGCTGCCGGCAAGACGGTGCTCGTCACGGCGCACGGCAACTCGCTGCGCGGCCTGGTCAAGCACCTCGAGGGCATCAGCGACGCCGACATCGCCGAACTGAACATCCCGACCGGCATCCCGCTCGTCTACGAGCTCGACGAGAACAACCGGCCCACGGGGCCCGGCCGCTATCTCGACCCGGAAGCCGCCGCCGCCGGCGCCGCCGCCGTGGCGAACCAGGGCAAGAAGTAACACCCGTTCTGACCGCGCCGAGACCCCTCGGAGCAACGAAACCCCCCTCTCGCCGCGCTGGCGGAGGGGGGTTTCGACGGTCTGTGGGGGTCTCGGCGTGGAGGCGCGAACTCATGACGCAGCGCGCCATGCTGCCGCACGGCCGGGCGGGAGGTCAGGCCAGCCCGGATCCGGTCTCCGCCTCGGCCTGCGCCTCGACGGCGAGGGCGATGTCCTCCTCGTCGACGGCCCAGTCGCCCGTGGCCAGGTAGACGACCTTCTTCGCGACGGCGACCGCGTGGTCGGCGAAGCGCTCGTGGTAGCGGCTGGCCAGGGTGGCGTCGACGGTGGCCGTCGCCTCGCCCTTCCAGTTGTCGCTGAGCACCTTCTCGAACACGCTCGCGTGCAGCTCGTCCACGTCGTCGTCTGCGTTGCGGATCGAGTCCGCGAGTCGCAGGTCCTGCGTGCGCAGCAGCTCGGACAGGGTGCGGGCGATCTCGACGTCCAGCTCGCCCATGCGGGTGAACGTGCCCTTCAGGCCCTTGGGGATGGCGCGCTCGGGGAAGCGCAGCCGCGCCAGCTGCGCGATGTGCTCGGACATGTCGCCCATGCGCTCCAGAGACGCGCTCACGCGCAGCGCGGTGACGACGATGCGCAGGTCGCGGGCGACCGGCTGCTGACGGGCGAGGATCTCGATGGCCTGCTCGTCGAGCGCGACCGCGAGCTCGTCGATGCGCGCGTCGTCGGCGATGACCTCCTCGGCGAGGGCCACGTCACTGGTCGCGAACGAGCGGGTGGCCTTCTCGATCGACACGGCCACGAGGTCGGCGATCTCGACGAGCTGCGCCTGCAGATCCTCGAGGGACTGGTGGAAGACTTCGCGCATGGCTGCGCACCTTTCGTTCGGTGACCCCGGACTTCGGCAGGGGCGGGGTCGCACGGCGGCCCGCGGCGCGGGCACGGGGCGGTGCCCGTCACGGGTCGTGACGCGCACGTGCCGATTCTGTTCGGCGAAGGTTAACGGTTGGTGCCGTGCTCGTGAACAGTAGCGCGCCAGGCGGTGCGAGGGGCGCGAACCCGCCGGATCGGGGGGTGAACGACCTCTACTCTGGAGATCATGGACAGCACTCTGCTCGCCCTGCTCGCCCTCGGGCTGGGGGCCGTGATCGGCGCGGGCATCGCCGCGATGATCGTGGCCGCGATGCGGGCTCGCACCGCCGCAGAGCTGCAGGCGTCCAGCGAGCTCCCGGACGGGCTGACCGACGTGCTTGCCGCCATGGACGACGCCGCGTGCGCGGTGGATCCGTCCGGTCTGGTCACCGCCGCGAGCTCGGCGGCCGCCCGCTTCGGAATCGGCGTCGGCGCGACGCTGGAGAACCCCGAGCTGCGTCAGCTCGTGCGCGCGGTGCGCGAGGGCGGCAGCGAGACGGCGACGCTGCGGCTCGCGCGCGGCGGGCGGAACCTCGACCCGCGGCTCGTCGCAGCCAGGGCGAGCCGCATCGGGCCGCGCCTGAGCCTGCTCATCATCCGAGACATCACGGAGCAGGAGCGGCTGGAGCAGATGCGCACCGACTTCGTGGCCAACACCAGCCACGAGCTGAAGACCCCGGTCGGAGCCGTGAGCCTGCTCGCGGAGGCCATCGAGTCCGCCGCCGAGGATCCCGCCCAGGTGCGCGCCTTCGCGACCCGGATCCAGGCCGAGGCGGCGCGCCTGGGTCAGCTGACCGGGCGCATCATGAGCCTGTCCCGGCTGCAGTCCTCCGATGGCCTCGGCCAGTTCGGCCCGGTCGCGATCGACGAGGTCATCGCCACGAGCGTGGAGGCGCACGCCGTCCAGGCGGCGTCCGCCGGCGTCGAGCTCACCCGCGGCGGGGAGCGCGGGGCCTGGGTGCGCGGCGACGCGCAGATCCTCATCGAGGCGGTCGGCAACCTCATCGCCAACGCGATCGTGTACTCGCCGCGGGGATCCCGCGTGGGCGTCGGCGTGCGCGTGGACGACGGCGTCGTGGAGATCTCGGTCTCGGACCAGGGCATCGGGATCGACGAGGCCGATCGCGAGCGCATCTTCGAGCGGTTCTACCGCGCCGACGAGGCGCGCTCGCGGCGCACGGGCGGCACCGGGCTCGGGCTGTCGATCGTGAAGCACGCGACGCAGCGCCACGGCGGGGAGGTGCGGCTGTGGTCGCGCCCGGGCCGCGGCTCCACCTTCACCATGCGCCTCCCGCAGATCCCCTCGCCCGAGGCCGAGGACGGCCCCGGCCGGCGCAAGAAGCCCAAGAAGGACAAGACCAAGAAGAAGCGGAAGGCGCGCAAACCGCCCCGCACCGGCTCGTCGCCCGTGATCAGCACGGACCAGCCCCGCACCGATACCGGAGAACTCGTATGACCCGCATCCTCCTCGTCGAAGACGAGCCCGATCTCGCCGACCCGCTCGCCTACCTGCTCCGCCGGGAGGGCTACGAGGTCGAGATCGCCGAGGACGGCCCCACCGCGCTCACCCTGTTCCGCGAGAGCGGGGCGGACATCGTGCTGCTCGACCTGATGCTGCCCGGCATGCCGGGCACGGAGGTGTGCCGGCAGATCCGCACCACCTCGACGGTCCCGATCATCATGCTCACCGCGAAGGACTCCGAGGTCGACATCGTGGTGGGCCTCGAGCTCGGCGCCGACGACTACATCACCAAGCCCTACTCCTCGCGCGAGCTGCTGGCCCGCATGCGCGCCGTGCTGCGCCGGGTCGTGCAGGCCGAGGACGACGTCGACGAGCGCGTCCTCGAAGGCGGCCGGGTCACCCTCGACATCGACCGGCACACGGTCGCGGTCGACGATCAGGTGATCAACATGCCGCTCAAGGAGTTCGAACTGCTCGAGGTGCTGATGCGCAACTCCGGACGCGTGCTCACCCGCGGCCAGCTGATCGACCGGGTGTGGGGGAGCGACTACTTCGGCGACACGAAGACGCTCGACGTGCACATCAAGCGGATCCGCTCCCGCATCGAGGAGAACCCCTCCGAGCCGGTGATGCTCGTCACCGTGCGCGGCCTGGGCTACCGATTCGAGGGCTGAATCGCACATGCGAGAACGCCCCCGGATCCGATCGGATCCGGGGGCGTTCTGCGAGGTCGAACGCGGTTCAGCCGACCGGGGTCTCGCTCGGGGTCGGGGTCACCTCGACGGCCGGGGCCACCGTGGAGGTCGGCCGCGGGGTCGGGGCCGGGGTCGGCACCAGCGTGGAGTAGTAGGGGAGGGTGCCGTCGAGCACCGGGATCGCGTACTTGACGCCCTCGGCATCGCCGGACTGGAAGTACACCTCGACGGTCTTGCCGGCTTCGGTGTCCAGGCCCTCGAAGGTCAGCGGCTCGGCCTCATCGCCACCCAGGCTGACGGACTTCTGACCGGCGATGCGCACGCTCTGGGCAGGCCCGTCGCCGACCGAGATGTGGATCGTGGCGGAGTCGGCCGTGGTGTTCACCAGACCCGCGACGAGGTTGCCGGTGGTGCCGTCCGCGTCGACGACGAAGAAGGCGTTGCGGACCTCGATCGGACCCTTCTTGGGCACGTTCGCCCCGTCGGAGGCCGAGTAGTCGATCGTGGTCGCCTGCGGAGTGATCCCGGCGCACCCGCTGGCGCCGACGATCACGAGGGCGCTGAGGGCGATGGACGCAGCAAGGCGCGATTTCACGGGTCCTCCAGAAAATTCACGTGATGATCCAGCACCATTCTAGGGGCACGCGTCGTCCGATCACGGCTCGCCCCGCGCGCGCGTGAGGCCGCGGAGCGGGCAAGGGGCGCGAACCTTAGCGCATTCCCGCTGTGGTATCCTGGAGGTTGCCGAAAGGACACGACTTTATGCTTTTTGAGGTTGGTGAGACCGTGGTCTATCCGCACCACGGCGCCGCGACGATCATCGAGGTCAAGGAACGGGTGATCAAGGGCGAGACCAAGAAGTACCTGAAGCTGAACGTCACGCAGGGAGACCTCATCATCGAGGTGCCTGCCGAGAACGTCGACCTGGTCGGCGTGCGCGACGTGATCGGTCAGGAGGGCCTGGACCGGGTCTTCGAGGTGCTGCGCGCCCCGTTCACCGAGGAGCCGACCAACTGGTCGCGCCGCTACAAGGCGAACCTCGAGAAGCTCGCCTCGGGCGATGTGATCAAGGTGAGCGAGGTCGTCCGCGACCTGTGGCGCCGCGATCAGGACCGCGGGCTCTCCGCGGGCGAGAAGCGCATGCTGGCCAAGGCCCGTCAGATCCTCACCTCCGAGCTCGCGCTCGCGGAGAAGATCGACGAGGAGAAGGCCGGATCGCTGCTCGACGAGGTCCTCGCCTCCTGAGCTCCGTCGAAGAAGGGGTGGAAGCCGTGCGGCTCCCACCCCTTCTTCGCGCCCGCGCGCGGTCTCAGATCGAGCGCTGATAGCTGCGGATCGCCCGCAGCGCCCACGTGAACGCAAGGGCTGCCAGCAGCGCGAGACCGCCGGTCTGCCACCAGCCGTCCGTGGGGAATGCGCCGGAGAGACCGCCGCGCCCGAGCTCGACCGCCCAGGTCATCGGGTTCCACCGCGAGACGTTCTGCACCCACTCCGGCATCGCCGCGGCGGGCATCATCGTGGTCGACAGGAACGTCGCAGGAAGCACGATGAGCTGCGACAGGCTGATGAGAGCGATCTGGCTGCGGGCCGTGAGCGCCACGGCCGTCGACGCGCAGCAGAACGTCGTCGCCAACAGGGTGGCCACGCCCAGCGCGACGAGCATGCCGGCCGGGCCGCCCGGATAGCGGGCTCCGCCGAGCCAGCCGATGCCGATCACGACGAGGGACTGCAGCACGTTGATGACCAGCTGCTGCAGCAGCTGCCCCGCGATGATCGCGGAGCGCCGCAGGGGCGAAGTGAGGTACTGGTCCATCACGCCGGAGTCGATGTCGTCAATGAAGCCGGTGCCGGCCCACGCACCGGAGTACAGCACCGTCATCATCAGGATCCCGGGGACGAGGTAGTCGATGTACCCGTGCCCGCCGAACTGCGGCAGCGCGCCCAGCGTGCGGAACACCTGCCCGAACAGCAGGATCCAGATCACGGGCTGGATGAGGCTCATGACAGGGCCCCAGGCCTGACGGATCGACACGATGGACCAACGCCGCAGCACCTGGCCGGTCTGCGTGAACCAGCCGGGGCTCGCGGGGGCCGCCACGCGGGCGGGGGAGAGGGTGATCGCGCTCATGCCGCGACTCCTTCCGTGAGGGCGGACGCCGCGGCGTCGCCGAAGGTGTGGCCGACGAAGTGCAGGTACACGTCGTCGAGGGTGGGGTGGGACGCCGCGACCTGGCCGTAGCGGATCCCGGCGCCGTCGAGCGCGGCGATGACCGCGCCGACCGCGGTGGCGGCGTCGTCGGTGCGCGCCACGAGAAGCCCGTCCACGCCGGAGGTCTCCACGAGCACGTCGCGCAGCCCCGGGACGTGCGCGATCGCCCGGCGCACGGCGACGGGGTCGGGCTCGACGAGGGTCACGCGCACGGCGTCGCCGTGCAGGGCGGCCTTGAGCTGTTCCGGCGTGCCCTGGGCGACCGCGCGCCCCCGGTTCACGAGGAGAAGCTCATCGGCGAGCCGGTCGGCCTCCTCCATGTAGTGGGTGGTGAGCACCACGGTGAGCGCCTCTTCGCCCGCGAGTCGACGGATCTCCGCCCACATCGCCGCGCGCGCCTCGGGATCCAGCCCGGTGGTCGGCTCGTCCAGGAACAGCACCTGCGGACGGTGCACGAGCGCCGCGGCCACGTCGAGCCGCCGGCGCATGCCGCCGGAGTACGTGCGCACGGGCCGGCGGGTGGCGTCGGCGAGGCCGAACTCCGCGAGCAGGCGGGCGGAGCGCGCACGGGCGTCGGGGCCGCTGAGCCCGCGCATCCGCCCGGCGATCTCCAGGTTCTCGGTCGCGGTGAGGTTGGGGTCCGTCCTCGTGCCCTGGGACACGTAGCCGATCGCGGCGCGCACGTCGCCGGGCGCCGTGCTGACGTCGTGACCGGCGACCGCGGCGCGTCCGGACGAGGGACGCGACAGGGTCGTGAGGATCTTGGTGGTGGTGGACTTGCCGGCGCCGTTGGGGCCCAGCAGGCCGAAGACGCGTCCGGCGGGGACCGTGAAGCTCAGGCCGTCGAGGGCCCGGACGGCGGGCCGACGGCCGCGGCCGCGGTACTCCTTGACGAGGTCGTCGGCGATGATGGCGGTGTGTTCTGCGGGCATGACGAGCATCCCTTCCGTTCCGAGGGTTCTTCTGCGTATGGGGGAGGGCGGATCCGGCAGGGGGCGATGATCGCCCGATCGGATCCGCCGACCGGTCAGCGGCGGTCGCCGCCGCGCGGTGCGTAGAGCATGCGGGCCAGGAGCAGCATCATGGCGGCGAGCCCGGCGACGAACGCCACGGGCGCCCACCACCAGCCCACGGTGAAGACGAGCACGATGATCACGGCGAGCGTGACGAACCACAGCACCGCGGTGTAGATCCCGAACCGGGCGGCGGTCTCCGGCTCCGTCTCGAACCGGTTCGGCGGCATCTGCCCTGCGGCGCCGCGCACCCAGGCCTTGTGCCGGTTGGTCTTCGTCGCGCCGAGGTAGGAGAACAGGGCGATCGCGGCGACCAGCAGCATCGCGGCGAGGATGACGAGCCACAACTGGTCCGGGGCGAGGGCGAACGCGCCGCCGAGGCCGAGGGCCAGCAGCGTGCCGGTCGTGGCCAGGCCGAATCCGGTCGCGCGTCCCCCCGGCAGCGGATGGTTGGTCGTGGTCTCCTGCAGCAGGGCGTCGGCCGTCACGATCCCCAGCGCGACCGCGACCAGGGCGCCGAGCCCGGCGACCGCCGCGGGAGCCGCCGGGTGGACGAGCAGCAGGACGAGCAGGATCCCGACCAGCGCGCCGGCGGCCAGCAGGCTCAGCACCACGGTGCGCACCACGAAACCGGGCTTCGGGCGCACCCGATTGCGGGCGGTGAGGGCCTCCCAGCCCTGGCCGGATGCGCCCGCGGGCTCGTCGTCCAGCAGGGCGCGCACGTCGCCGAGGTCGGCGATCGCACGCCGAGCGGCCTCGGCGGGGGAGGCGCCCGCGGCGACGAGGTCGTCGACCTGGGCCGTGAGATTGGCGCGGATCTCCTCCTTGAGGTCCTGGGCGGCCGGCGTCATCTCGATCCCGGCGAAGGCCTCGTCCAGCAGGCGGTGGATGTCGGTGTTCATGGCGTTCAGTCCTTCACGTCCAGAAGTGTGTCGATCACGCGGCGGGTGGCGACCCATGCCGCGACGTTGCTGCGGTACACGGCGCGCCCGGCGTCGGTGATCCGGTAGTACTTGCGGCGGCCGCCCTGCGTCTCGTCGCCCCAGTACGACTCGACCAGGCCGTCCTTCTCCAGGCGCCGGTAGGTCGCGTACAGGGTGGCCTCCTTGATCTCGTGGTCCCCTCCGGTCGCGTCCCGGATGGTCTTGTAGATCTCGAAGCCGTAGCGGTCGCCGGAGCGGAGCGTGGAGAGCACGATCGTGTCGGTGTGCCCGCGCAGGAGGTCCGCGGAGAAGGCGTCATCGTTCATGTCAAGTACTGTATCAGATCAAGTACTGATTCACGCAAGGTTTTCTCCAGACCGATGGCGCGGCCGTCGGGCGCTAACGTGAGAGCGTGACCGACCACGTCCCGCCGCTCGCCCGCACCGCCGTGATCGTCGTGGCCGCGGGGTCCGGCGCCCGGCTGGCGGCGGGAGCGCCGAAGGCCTTCGTTCCGCTGGCCGGGCGCACCATCCTGCAGCGCGCGCTCGACGGCGTGTTCGCTGCGGCACCGGCGCAGGTGATCCTCGTGGTGCCCGCCGGGCGGGAGGCTGAGGCGGCGGCGATGGCGGGCGGACGTCCCGCACAGGTGGTCGCGGGGGGCGACACCCGCCAGCAGTCGGTCGCCGCGGGCTTTGCCGTGCTCGCCGGCGACGTCGACACCGTGCTCGTGCATGACGCCGCGCGCGCCCTGACCCCGGCGGCGCAGTTCGCCGCGGTCGCGGATGCCATCGCTCCGGGCATCGGCGTCATCCCGGCACTGCCGGTCGTCGACACCCTCAAACGCGTGCACGACGGGGTGGTCGTCGCGCCGGTCGACCGGGCGGAGCTGGCCGCCGCGCAGACGCCGCAGGGCTTCCCGCGTGCGGAGCTCGAAGCCGCGTACGCGCAGGCCGCCGAGCGCGGCGTCGAGTACACCGACGACGCGGCGCTGTTCGCGGCCGCCGGGGGAGCGGTGCACCACGTCCTCGGATCCGAGGAGGCCTTCAAGATCACGACCCCGCACGACCTGGAGCGCGCCCGCATGATCATCGACAACGCCTCCGTCCCCGCGTCGGGGCGGGCTCGGCGAGCGGCCGAAGCGCCGCTCGTCCCGCGCATCGGCATCGGCACCGACGTGCACGCCTTCGCCGACGGAGGAACCCTTCGCCTGGCGGGCCTGGACTGGCCGGGTGAGCCCGCGCTCGAGGGGCATTCCGATGGCGATGCGGTGGCGCACGCGATCGTGGACGCCCTGCTGGGCGCGGCCGGACTCGGCGACATCGGGCAGCACTTCGGCACGGCGCACCCCGAGTACGCCGGTGCACACGGCGATGTGTTCCTCGCGCGCACGGCCGGGATCCTGGCCGAGGCGGGGTACGCGATCGGCAACGTCTCCGTGCAGTTCCAGGGCAACCGCCCGCGGTTCAGCGCGCGACGCGACGAGGCCCAGCGCGCGCTCTCCGCCGCGCTGGGCGGCGCGCCGGTCGCGGTCTCCGCGACGACGACCGACGGCCTCGGCTTCCCCGGGCGCGGCGAGGGGATCGCGGTCACGGCCGTCGCCCTGGTGCATTCGATCGCGCACGGCTGAATCCGCGGAACCTGGATTCCGTTCCTCCGCGTCGCGCACGTGCCTACGCTGGGGGAATGCGGCCACCGCCGTCACCCCGGCCGCGCGAGAGAGGATCCTTCATGCGCGCACTCGTCCACTCCTCCTTCGGGGATCCCGCCGAGGTCCTGTCCGTGCAGGACGTCCCCCTGCCTGAGCCCGGACCGGGGCAGGTGCGGCTCCGGGTTCTGCTCGCGACCGTGCACAACCACGACCTGCTCACCGTCCGCGGCCTGTACGGCTACAAGCCCGAGCTGCCGGCCCGCTCGGGCACCGAGGCCGTGGGTGTCGTGGACGCCGTCGGCGAGGGCGTCGACGACGCGCTGCTCGGGCGCCGCGTCACCGTCGCGGGGGCCTTCGGGGCGTGGGCGGAGCACGTGCTGGCGTCGGCGGCGGGGGTCATCCCGGTGCCCGACGACGTGCCGGACGAGCAGGCGGCGCAGCTCGGAGCCATGCCGTTCAGCGCCATCAGCGTGCTGGACTCCCTGGGGATCAGCGCAGGCGACTGGATGATCCAGAACGCCGCGAACGGCGCGGTCGGCCGGATGGTCGCCCAGCTGGCGGCCGCCCGGGGCGTGCACGTCGTGAGCCTGGTCCGCCGCGCCGGCGGCGTCGCCGAGCTCGCGGCGCAGGGCGTGCAGAACGTCGTCGCGACCGACGCAGCCGACTGGCAGGACCAGGTGCGCGCGCTCACGGCCGACGCGCCCATCCGCGCCGGGATCGACGCGGTGGGCGGCGATGCCACCGGCCAGATCGCCGCGATGCTCGGCGAGGGCGGTCTGCTCGTGCTCTTCGGCGCGATGGCGTCCCCGATCATGCGGATCTCCTCGGGCGATGTGATCTTCAAGCAGCTCACCGTGCGCGGGTTCTGGGGATCGAAGGTCGCCGGGGCCATGCCCGCGGAGCAGCGCGGCGCCCTGTTCGGAGAGCTGCTGCAGCGCCTGCGCGAGGGCGTGCTCACCCTGCCGGTGGAGGCCGTGCTGCCCTTCGAGCAGGTCGCCGAGGCATCCGAGGGCACCCTGCGGGCCGGCCGCGAGGGCAAGATCCTGCTGCGGCCCTGATCGCCCCCCGAAACTGACAGGGGCGCCCCGGTAGGCTTGAGCGGTGACGATCCGCCTCCATGACACGCGCGCGCAGGAACTGCGCGAGTTCGTTCCGCTCGACCCCTCGAACGTGACGATCTACGTGTGCGGACCCACGGTGCAGTCGGGCCCGCACATAGGGCACGTACGGGCGGCACTGAGCTTCGACCTCCTGCGGCGCTGGCTGCAGCTGCGGTACGGCCGCGTCACGTTCGTGCGCAACGTCACCGACATCGATGACAAGGTGCTCACCAACGCCTCCGACGCCGAGCCGTGGTGGGCGCTCGCGTACCGGATGGAGCAGGAGTTCTCCGCCGCATACGCCGCCGTGGGGATCCTGCCGCCGACGTACGAGCCGCGTGCGACGGCATCCATCCCGCAGATGCAGGAGCTCATCGCCCGGCTCATCGAGCGCGGCCACGCGTATCCGGCGTCGGACGGTTCCGGCGACGTGTACTTCGATGTGCGCTCCTGGCCCGCCTACGGGGAGCTGACGCGTCAGTCCGTCGACGCCATGGAGGCGGCGGAGGATGCGGATCCGCGCGGCAAGCGCAACCCGCAGGACTTCGCGCTGTGGAAGGGCGCCAAGCCGGGAGAGCCGGCCGACGCGACCTGGGACTCGCCCTGGGGCGCGGGGCGACCGGGCTGGCACATCGAGTGCTCGGCGATGGCGCGGCGCTACCTCGGCGCGGAGTTCGACATCCACGGCGGTGGCCTCGACCTGCGCTTCCCGCACCACGAGAACGAGGTCGCTCAGTCCACCGCGGCCGGCGACGCCTTCGCGCGCTACTGGGTGCACAACGGCCTCGTCACCGTGGACGGGCAGAAGATGTCGAAGTCGCTCGGCAACTTCACGCTCGCGGCGGACGTGCTGGACAAACATGATCCGCTGGTCGTGCGCTACGCTCTCGCCGCGGCGCACTACCGCTCCAGCCTCGACCTCTCCGAGTCGTCGTGGACCGAGGCCGAAGCCGCGCTGGGGCGGATCCGCACCTTCCAGGAGCGGGTCATCCGCGCCCACGGCCCGCACCTCGGATGGGCCGACCGTGGTCTCCCGGACGCCTTCGCCGCGGCGATGGACGACGACCTGGGCGTGCCGCAGGCGCTCGCGGTGCTGCACGAAACGGTCCGTGCGGGGAACGCGGCACTGGATCGCTCGGAACGCGGAGCCGCGATCGACGCCTTCGCCGATGTGCAGGCGATGACCCGGATCCTCGGCATCGACCCGTTCGCACCGGAATGGGCATCGGCCGGATCCGACACGAAGACCACCACCGCATTGGACGCCCTCGTCCAGGCGATGATCACCCAGCGCGCCCAGGCGCGCGCCGACAAGGACTGGCCCGCCGCCGACCGCATCCGCGATGCGATCGCCGCCGCGGGCATCACCCTGGAGGACACTCCAGACGGAACTCATTGGAGCATCGATGGCTAAGCCGAGCCGCCCCGGAGCGGGCAACAGCAAGAAGAAGGGTGCCATCAAGGGCACCGGAGGCCACGGACGCAAGGCGCTGGAGGGCCGCGGGAACACCCCGAAGGCCGAGGACCGCTCCTGGCACGTCGCCGGCAAGCGCAAGGCGGCCCAGGAGCGCTACGCGGCGGCCGGCGGCAAGGGCCGGATCGGTCAGAAGCCCCAGAGCGGCGGGTCGAACCCGAACCGCCGCGTGTCCGGCTCGTCCGCCTCGAGCGACACCGAGACGGTCACGGGCCGCAACTCGGTGCTCGAGGCGCTGCGCACGAAGATCCCCGCCACCACGATGTACATCGCCCAGCGCGTGGAGATGGACGACCGCGTCAAGGAGATGCTGGCGATCGCCCGTCACCGGGAGATCCCCGTGCTCGAGGTCACCCGCCAGGAGCTCGACCGCATGGCCGGGTTCGACGGCGTGCACCAGGGCGTCGCGCTCAAGGTCCCGCCCTACGAGTACGCGCACCCGCAGGATCTGCTGGAGCAGGTGATCGATCGGGGCGAGACGCCGCTGTTCGTGGCGCTCGACGGCATCACCGACCCGCGCAACCTGGGCGCGATCATCCGCTCCACCGCGGCGTTCGGCGGCCACGGCGTGATCCTGCCCCAGCGCCGCTCGGCGAGCGTCAACTCCGCCGCGTGGAAGACCAGTGCAGGGGCTGCCGCACGCATCCCGGTCGCGCTCGCCGCGAACCTCACCACGATGCTCAAGGAGTTCAAGAAGCAGGGCGTGTTCGTGCTGGGCCTGGACGGCGGCGGCGACGTGTCGCTGCCCGCGCTCGAGCTCGCCGACCGTCCCGTGGTGATCGTGGTCGGATCCGAGGGCAAGGGCCTGTCGCGTCTGGTCACCGAGACCTGCGACCAGATCGTGTCGATCCCGATCTCCGCGGCCACGGAGTCGCTCAATGCCGGGATCGCCGCCTCGGTCGCGCTGTACCAGGTCTCGACGGTCCGCGCTGCGAAGGGCTGACGCCGGTGGCACCGTGCGCGACCGCCGGGCGCGCACGACGCCGGACGCACGGCGTTGACCCGGAGTGCACATCCGTCAGTTCCCGGAGATTCGACGGAATAGGCGGGTGCCGCGGATCCTTGCACCTTCCGTACCCTGTGCAGGAATGGAAGGAAAGCGCATGGCCCGCATCATCGTCATCGGAGGCACCGGCTACGCCGGCGGCCACATCGCCGCGGAGGCGGCATCGCGCGGACACGAGGTCGTCTCAGTGTCCCGCAAGGAGCCGTCGGACCGCATCGAGGGCGTCGAGTACGTCCAGGGCGACGTGCTGGACCCCGCCTCCCTGGCGGACACGCTCGCGGGCGCGGACGTCGTCGTCTCCGCGATCTCGCCGCGCGGCGACATGACCGACAAGGGCCTCGACGCGGTGCGCGCGCTGGTGCAGGCCCTGACCGGCACCTCCACCCGCCTCGGCGTCGTGGGCGGCGCCATGGGCAGCCTCAGCGCCCCCGGCGGACCGCGGCTGTGGGATCTCGGCGTGCCCGAGGAGTACCGCCACGAGGCGAAGTTCGGCATCGACTCGCTCGAGATCCTGCAGGGTTCCGAGGGCCTCGACTGGTTCTACGTGCACCCGCCGAAGGAGTTCGGCGCCTGGGTCCCCGGCGAGCGCACCGGCTCCTACCGCGACGGCGGCGAGGTCTTCGTCGAGGACGCGGACGGCAAGTCCTACATCTCGGGCGCCGACTACGCGGTCGCGTTCGTCGACGAGATCGAGAACCCGCGGCACCGCGGCGAGCGGTTCGCGGTCGGCTACTGACCGCACCACGACGAGCGGTCGTCCTTCGTCTCGCTGTGCGGATCCTGAGCGAGCGCAGCGAGGCGAAGGACGCTCAGGAACCGGACCTCACCAGTTCCTGAGCGAGGAGCGCGGCGACGAGACGAAGGACGCCGCTCAGACCAGATCCCGCCAGTCGACGTCGGCTTCGTCGTCGTCGAGCGGGACGGATCCGGTGATCACCGGCAGCGACATCGTCTCGGTCGGCGGGCCCATGATCGTGGCCTCGTCGCGGCGGTGCCGCAGCACGTCGTTGATGTACGAGGTGAGCACCTCCGCCAGGGGCACGGAGCGGCCGCGGGCCTGGGACATGTACCAGCGGTGCTCGAGCACCTGGTGGAACACCTCGGCGGGCTCGAGTTTGGCCCGCAGGTCGTAGGGGATGGCGCGCACGACGGGTTCGAACACCCGCGTCAGCCACTCGTGGGCGTACATCTCCTCGTCCGCCCAGTGCTTGGTGGAGCGGGCGCGGAACTCGTCGAGATCGTTCAGCAGCCGCCGGGCCTGGTTCTCCTCGACATCGAGTCCGGTGAGCCGGATGAGCCGGCGCTGGTGGTGGCCGGCGTCGACGACCTTGGGCTCGATCTCGACCCTGGTGCCGTCGGCCGTGGTCTGGATGGACATCTCGCCGATGTCGAAGCCGAGCGCGTTGAGCCGTTCCACCCGCTCGGTGATCCGCCAGGCCTCGCCCGCGGCGAACGACTCGTGCTCGGTGAGTGCCGCCCACAGCGAGCGGTACGACGACACGATGCCGTCGGCGATCGCGACGGCGTCCACGCCGCGCTCCAGCCGCCCGCCTGCGGCGAGGTCGAGGATCTCCCCGGCGATGTTCGTGCGGGCGAGGTCCAGGTCGTAGGCGCGTTGGCCGTCGGTCAGGCCCTCCTCGTGCAGCTCGCCGGTCTCGGCGTCGACGAGATAGGCGGCGAAGGCGCCGGCATCCCGGCGGAACAGCGCGTTCGACAGCGAGACGTCGCCCCAGTAGAAGCCGACGTTGTGCAGGCGCACGAGCAGCAGAGCGAGCGCGTCGACGAGCCGGGTGGCGGTGTCCGGGCGGAGCACCCGCGTGAACAGGGCGCGGTACGGCATGGAGAACTTCAGGTGCGAGGTCACCAGCACCGCGGGCAGCGCCGCCCCCTTGGCGTCCGTGCGGCCGGCGATCACGGCCACGCGCGAGACGCACGGCACGTCCAGACGCGCCAGGTTCCCGAGCATCTCGTACTCGCGGCGGGCCATCTCCTCCGTGGTCTCCTTCACGGCGACGACGGATCCGCTCAGGTCCGCGAAGCGCACCAGGTGCCGGGAGAGCCCCTTCGGCAGCGAGACGATCACCTCCGAGGGCCACTTCGACAGCGGCAGGGACCAGGGGAGCGAGAGCAGCCCCGGGTCCACAGCGCTCGCGGTGATGCTCAGTGCATCCTTCATGGCTGCTCCTCGGTCTCGTGTCCCGGGCGGAGAGCGCCCGGATACGACGACGCGGCGCGAGGGGATGCCCCCCGCGCCGCGTCGCGCGATCAGATGATCAGGAAGCCGCGATCGGCTTCGTGTTCAGGCGCTCGCCCGACTCGAGGTCGAAGGCGTGCAGGTGGCCCGGGTTCGCGGCCAGGGTGACCTTCTCACCGGCGTTCGGGTGGTTGCGGCCGTCGACACGGGCGACGAGGTCGGCGCGCTTGCCCGCGATGTCGGTGTGGCCGTAGAGGTAGCCGTCCGCGCCGAGCTCCTCGACCAGGTCCACGACCACCGAGATGCCCTTGCCGTCGGCGGGGCCGACCGTGATGTCCTCGGGGCGCACGCCCACGGTGATCTGGTTGCCCGACGCCCGGCCGAGGGTCTCGCGGTCGAGCGGGACGACCTCGGTGCCGAACCGCACGCCTCCGTCGGCGAGGTCGGAGGCGAACAGGTTCATGGCGGGGGAGCCGATGAAGCCGGCGACGAAGACGTTCTGCGGGTTCTCGTACAGGTCGCGCGGCGAGCCGACCTGCTGCAGCAGACCGTCCTTGAGCACGGCGATGCGGTCGCCCATGGTGAGCGCCTCGGTCTGGTCGTGGGTCACGTACACCGTCGTGACGCCGAGACGGCGCTGCAGCGACGCGATCTGCGTGCGGGTCTGCACGCGCAGCTTCGCGTCGAGGTTCGACAGCGGCTCGTCCATGAGGAACACCTGCGGCTGGCGCACGATGGCGCGGCCCATGGCGACGCGCTGACGCTGACCGCCGGACAGGGCCTTCGGCTTGCGGGTGAGGTACTGCTCCAGGTCGAGGAGCTTGGCGGCCTCGAGCACGCGCGCGGCCCGCTCCTCCTTGCCGACACCGGCGATCTTGAGCGCGAAGCCCATGTTCTCGGCGACGGTCATGTGCGGGTACAGCGCGTAGTTCTGGAACACCATCGCGATGTCGCGGTCCTTCGGCGGGACGTCGGTCACGTCGCGGTCGCCGATGAGGATGCGGCCCGCGTTGACCTCTTCGAGGCCGGCGAGCATGCGCAGGGAGGTGGACTTGCCGCAGCCGGAGGGGCCGACGAGAACAAGGAACTCGCCGTCGGCGATCTCGATGTTCAGCTTGTCGACCGCGGGGCGGGTGCCGCCGGGGTAGAGCCGGGTGGCCTCGTCGAAGGTCACAGTTGCCATTGTCTTCTCCTTCACCGGCAGGTACGTGCCGGACGATCCGTAGTGAAAAAGCGACGAGGGTGAACCCGCCGTGGCCCGCCGTCGGGCCGGGTTCAGTATGACATGCGGCTCCTGACAGGTCCATCCCCGGTGTCGCGACGCGTCATCGGCGCCCGATCGCCGCCCGATCTCGCAGGGAGCGGCCAGTGCCCGTCTGGGCATTTCTCAGCCTGCCTGGCTAGCATCGGAGCCGTGCCGTGCCGCGCCCGTTGGCGGCCGGACACCGGGATGCCCATCCCCAGGAATCAAGAGGAACGATGTCGAGCGACGAAACGCCGAACGTCCCCACGACCTCGCACTCGCGTGCGGCCGTGCGGGAGAAGGCTCAGCAGCTGAACGCCCAGCAGTCCCGCGCCCGGTTGATCCGGCGCGTGATCATCGCGGCCGTCGCGGTCGCTGTGGTCGTGGCTGCCGGCGGTGCCGTGGCCTGGGCCGTGGTCTCGGCCGCGTCGAAGCCGACGCTCAGCCCGTCGAACCTGAACGACGACGGCGTCGTGGTGACCAAGGAGGAGCTCGCGTCCGCGCGCGCCGCGTCGACGCCCACCCCGACCGCTCCCGCCGGGGCCGCGACTGGGACGCCCACGCCCACGCCGACACCGGATCCGACCTCGGCGTCGGGCCCCGTGGACATCCACGTGTACGTCGACTACCTGTCGCCCGGGGCCAGCGACTTCGAGCGCGCCAACTCCAAGCAGCTGGCGACGTGGGTCGATCAGGGCGCCGCCACGGTGACGTACCATCCCGTCGCGCTGCTCACCGCCAACTCGAACGGCACCAAGTACTCGCTGCGCGCGGCGTCCGCGGCCGCGTGCGTGGCCGCGCGGCAGCCGGCCGCGTTCTACGCGTACAACCACGCCCTGCTGATCGACCAGCCCAAGCAGGACACCGACGGCAAGAGCGACAAGGAGCTCATCCAGCTCGCCGTCGACAGCGGCGTCAAGGACGGCGACGGCATGCGCGGGTGCGTCGAGGACGGCACCTACGGCTCCTGGGTGAAGGACGCGACGCAGCGCGCCGTGGACGGGCCGCTGCCGGGGTCGAAGAAGAGCGCGCTGAGCGGCGCCCCGACGATCGTCGTGAACGGGCAGGTGTACGCCGGATCCCTCACCGACGCGGCGGAGTTCAGCCAGTTCGTGCTGTCCGTGGCGAGCGACTCGTACTACGGGACGCCGGGTCCGACGGTCACGCCGACGCCCAGCCCCAGCGCCACGCCCTGACCGCGCGGCGGCGGTGCCCGCGCCACGACGGGCTTGCTACGCTGTGGTGCGGTCGCGCCGTCCGGTGACGGCCGGCGCACGCCTCCTTAGCTCATCTGGTAGAGCAGCGGCCTTGTAAACCGCAGGTGGCCGGTTCGAGTCCGGCAGGAGGCTCCGACATCGCCTCGATGGTCCGCGCTCAGGGCGCGGCCGTCATCGTGGCGGACTGCACGCGCCCCGTCGCGTCGGACGAGGCGAGCAGCGCGTCGTCCATGAGCCGGCGGGTGGGCTCGCCCTCCAGCCAGTCGTGCGCGAACGAGGCGGGGATCAGCACGGGCATCCGGTCGTGGATCCCGGCCAGCCGCTCAGGTGCGGGCTGCATCACGATCGAGTAGCAGGTGAACCAGGATCCGTCCTCGGCCCGGCCGCGCTGCGTCACGGCCGCCATCCCGAACAGCGCGCCGTCCAGACCGAACTCGTGCCACGTCCGCGAGGGCTTCTGCATCTCGAACCACCGCGTGGCCGGCACGATCGCCCGGCCGCGCAGGCTCCCCGGGCGCTCCTGCAGCCGCTCCGACCGCGTGTTGATCGACGGGAACCGGGACGGCCTGCCGTCGACGAGGAAACCCCACCACGCCTCCTCGAGCTCAGGGCCGGATGCCGCAGGCACGAGGATCGGATTGAGGTTGCGCAGCAGACGGCCGGTCGGGCGCACGGTCTCGTCGGCGTTGCGCCGCGCCCAGGCGCGGATGCCCTCCAGGAGTTCGTCGTCGGCCTCCTCGATCAGCTGCTGATCGCTGAACCGGGGATCCAGGCCATAGCTCGCGCACATGAGGGGAGCGTACCTCCGGCAGCGGACATCGGCGCCGGAGGGGAGCGGATCCGCCCCGCGCGGCCGCCGCGGGTAGGCTCGGACGGTGACCGCGCATCCCCCGAGACCTGCTCGCGGGCGCACCCTGCTGGCGCTCGGCGGAGCGATCGCGATCGGCGCGATGACGGCGATCCAGGCACGCGTGAACGGCCAGCTCGGGGTGCGGCTCGACAACGGCGTCCTCGCCGGCTGGGTGTCCTTCGCGGTGGGCCTCGTGCTGCTGAGCGCGCCCGTGCTGCTCCGCCGGACGGGCCGCGCCGCGCTCGGTCGCGTGTGGCAGGGGGTGCGCACCGGCCGGGTGCCGTGGTGGATGCTGCTCGGCGGGGCGTGCGGGGCGCTGACGGTGTCGACGCAGGGGCTGGTCGCGGGCATCCTCGGGGTGGCCCTGTTCACGGTCGGCGTCGTCGCCGGCCAGACACTGCACGGCCTGCTGCTGGATCGGGTCGGCTTCGGGCCGGCCGGGGTGGTGGCGATCACTCCGGGGCGCCTGATCGGCGGCCTGTGCGCGCTCGTCGCGGTCGCGTTCTCGCTGGGCGGGGACGTGCTCTCCCGCGCTCCACTGTGGATGCTCGTGCTGCCGTTCCTCACCGGCGCCGGGATCGCCTTCCAGTCCGCGGTGAACGGACGGCTGGGGCAGCGCATCGCCTCGCCGCTGGGCGCCACCTACATCAGCTTCCTCGGTGGCGTGCTCGTGCTGTCGGCGTCGGTGGCGGTGAGCCTGCTGGTCAAGGGCGCGCCCCGGCCGCTGCCCGCGACGTTCCCGGGCGACCTGTGGCTGTATCTGGGCGGGCTGCTCGGCGCCGCGTACATCCTGCTCGGCGTCGTGATCGTGGCCCGCACGGGCGTGCTGCTGATGGGCCTCGGAGCCGTGCTCGGCCAGCTCGTGGTGTCCGTCGTGATCGACGTGATCTGGCCGCCCGCAGCGGGGCCCGCGCTCTGGCAGGTCGTGGGGATGGTGCTCGCCGCCGGGCTGTCGGTGCTCGTGGCGCTGCCCTGGCGGATCCGCCGCGGGGTCCGGTAGCCGCACTCGTCGTGCGGTCGCGTGGGATCAGGCGGACACGCGGGATCAGGCGTCAGCGCGTCGGATCCGCCTGTTCCGCCGCGTTCGCCTGTTCTCGCGGCGCGGATCCGACGAGAAGCGCGGATCGGGCGGCAGGAGCCGTGGCGTCACCGCGGCAGGCGGGTCAGCAGCGGCTCCGGGTCCACAGTGCGGCGCGAGCCGGGGGACCGGTCGGGCTTGCCGCCGACGTACAGCCAGCCCAGCAGGGCCTCGTCCTCGCCGAGGCCGTGCAGCCGGGCGACCTCCGGGGTGCGCGTGTAGTCGCCGGTGCGCCAGATGACGCCCCAGCCGGCTTCGTCGAGCAGCAGGCTGAGCATGTGGGCGACGCCCGATGCGACGGCCTCCTGCTCCCACCGCGGCACCTTGTCGCTCGGCCTGAAGCTCGCGACCACGGCGATCAGCAGCGAGGCGCGCAGCGGCTTGGTCGACGGCTCCGGATCCCCGCGCACGGCCGAGATCGCCTCGCCGAGCCGGATCCGGTCGTCGCCGCGGAGCTCGATCAGGCGCCACGGCTGCAGCGACGAGTGGTCCGCGACGCGGCCCGCGGCGGCCACGAGCGGGAGCAGCTCCTCGCGCGACGGCGCGTCGGGGGTGACTTTGGACCAGGACTGGCGGCGGCGGACGGCGTCGAGGGCGCTCATGCCTCGGCGGCGCCCTCGTCGGGCTGGAAGGACAGCGCGATCGAGTTCATGCAGTAGCGGTCGCCGGTGGGGGTGCCGAAGCCGTCGGGGAACACGTGCCCGAGGTGCGAGCCGCAGGCGGCGCAGCGCACCTCCGTGCGCACCATGCCGAGGCTGGTGTCCTCGATGAGCTCCACCGCTTCCGGGCGCACCGACTCGTAGAAGCTCGGCCAGCCGCAGCCCGAGTCGAACTTCGTGCCGCTGCGGAACAGCTCCGCGCCGCACGCGCCGCAGGTGTACAGGCCAGCACGGTGCTCGTCGAGCAGCTCGCCCGTCCACGGGCGTTCGGTCGCGGCCTCTCGCAGCACGGCGTACTGCTGCGGGTCGAGCTCGGCGCGCCATTCGGCGTCGGTCTTGGTCACGCGGTGCGACATGGATCCTCCCGGGGTCGGATCCATTCTCCCGCTTCCGACGGCGGCGAGGGCCGAGCACCGGGGCGTGGCTCCCTGGGCGCGGCGGCCGGTGGCCGTAGCCTGAAGCGGTGACCGACCTCCTCAGCGACCGCGAGCGCGTGATCCTGGAGTTCGAGGCGCGCCGTCCCGGCCACTCGAGCGCCAAGGAGGAGGCGATCCGCGGAGAGCTGCAGCTGACCCCCGCGCGGTACTACCAGCTGCTGGACCGCGTCATCGACTCGGAGCAGGCGCTCGCGGCGGATCCGATGCTGGTGCGCCGACTGCGCCGCATCCGTGACGGCGCCGCCGCCCGCCGGGCGGACCGCACCGCCCTCTCCGCCGGCTGAGATCGGCCGCACGCGGCGCGTCCGGCGGGCGTTCAGGAAATCCGACGGAGCGCGACGGATAACATCATGGGATGCCAGAACCCGCCCGCGACCGCTTCGACGTGATCCCGCACGCGCAGGGGCGTGTCGGCGCCCATCGTGCGGAGAACCCCGGCATGCGCGGATGGTTCGTGGTGCTGTGGGCGGCCGTCGCCACGGCCGTGCTGATCGCGGTGGGCATCTTCGCCGCGATGCTGGCCATGGGCAAGATCAGCTTCGACCAGGGCACGCCGATACCGGTGCCGACGCACACCGCGACCTCCGCGCCACCGGCGCTGGACACGACGTATGCGGTGTTCGTCCTCAACGCCACGGGTGTGAACGGCCTCGCGGCGGCGACGCGCGACACCATTGTGAACGCGGGCTTCCCCAGCGGTGCCGTCGTGACGGGCGATGCCGCCGCGCAGGACTTCCCGACCACCACGATCTACTACCGGACCGCGGCGGACAAGACGGCGGCCCAGGCGCTGGCCAACCTCATCGGTGCGACGAAGATCGCGTTGAGCGACCGCTACGGAGACGACGTCGTGGCCGGACAGAAGCAGCTCACCGTGGTGCTCGGCATGGACCTCGCGAAGAACGCCCCGTCGACCGAGCCCACGCCCGCCGACACCTCGGGCGACAGCGCGACCGGCTGACCGCGGACGCGCTCGTTACAGCTTGCACTCTCCAGGGTCGAGTGCCAGACTGGGTTTAGCACTCGACTGATCTGAGTGCTAAACCCAACGTCTACGTCCAGGAGGGACGACAGAACTCATGGCAAAGATCATCGCTTTCGATGAGGAGGCCCGTCGCGGCCTCGAGCGCGGCCTGAACATCCTGGCCGACGCGGTCAAGGTGACCCTCGGCCCGCG
The DNA here is from genome assembly GCF_054654695.1 of Microbacterium xylanilyticum. NCBI lineage: Bacteria > Bacillati > Actinomycetota > Actinomycetes > Micrococcales > Microbacteriaceae > Microbacterium > Microbacterium xylanilyticum. The sequence continues at coordinate 2,933,731 of NZ_BAAIEN010000002.1, read as the reverse complement.
CGGCCGCAACGTCGTGCTCGAGAAGAAGTGGGGCGCCCCCACGATCACGAACGACGGCGTCTCCATCGCCAAGGAGATCGAGCTCGACGACCCGTACGAGAAGATCGGCGCGGAGCTCGTCAAGGAGGTCGCGAAGAAGACCGACGACGTCGCCGGAGACGGCACCACGACCGCCACCGTCCTGGCCCAGGCGCTCGTCCGCGAGGGCCTGCGCAACGTGGCCGCCGGCGCCGACCCGATCAGCCTGAAGAAGGGCATCGAGAAGGCCGTCGCGGCCATCACGGCCGAGCTGCTCGCCAACGCGAAGGAGATCGAGTCGAAGGAGGAGATCGCCGCGACCGCGTCCATCTCCGCCGCTGACCCGGCCATCGGCGAGCTCATCGCCGAGGCGATCGACAAGGTCGGCAAGGAGGGTGTCGTCACCGTCGAGGAGTCGCAGACCTTCGGCACCGAGCTCGAGCTCACCGAGGGCATGCGCTTCGACAAGGGCTACCTGAACCCCTACTTCGTCACGGACCCGGAGCGCCAGGAGGCCGTCTTCGAGGACCCGTACATCCTCATCGCGAACCAGAAGATCTCGAACATCAAGGACCTTCTGCCCGTCGTCGACAAGGTGATCCAGGACGGCAAGGAACTCGTCATCATCGCCGAGGACGTCGAGGGCGAGGCTCTCGCGACGCTCGTGCTGAACAAGCTCAAGGGCATCTTCAAGTCCGTCGCCGTCAAGGCTCCGGGCTTCGGCGACCGCCGCAAGGCCCAGTTGCAGGACATCGCGATCCTCACCGGCGGCACGGTGATCACCGAGGAGGTCGGCCTCAAGCTCGAGAACACCACGCTCGCCGAGCTCGGCCGTGCCCGCAAGGTCATCGTCACCAAGGACGAGACCACGATCGTCGAGGGCGCGGGCGACGCGGCTCAGATCGAGGGCCGTGTCACCCAGATCCGTCGCGAGATCGAGAACACCGACAGCGACTACGACCGCGAGAAGCTGCAGGAGCGCCTCGCCAAGCTCGCCGGCGGCGTCGCCGTCATCAAGGCGGGTGCAGCCACCGAGGTCGAGCTCAAGGAGCGCAAGCACCGCATCGAGGACGCCGTGCGCAACGCGAAGGCGGCCGTCGAGGAGGGCATCGTCCCCGGTGGTGGCGTCGCGCTGATCCAGTCGGGCGCCAAGGCGCTCGCGGGCCTGACGCTCGAGGGCGACGAGGCGACCGGTGCGAACATCGTCCGCGTCGCCATTGAGGCGCCGCTGAAGCAGATCGCCGTCAACGCGGGCCTCGAGGCCGGCGTCGTGGCGCACAAGGTCTCCGAGCTCCCCGCGGGCCAGGGCCTGAACGCGGCCACGGGCGAGTACGGCGACATGTTCGCCCAGGGCATCATCGACCCGGCCAAGGTCACCCGCTCGGCGCTGCAGAACGCCGCGTCGATCGCCGGCCTGTTCCTCACCACCGAGGCGGTCGTCGCCGACAAGCCGGAGAAGGCGGCGGCTATGCCGGCCGATCCGTCCGGCGGCATGGACTTCTGAGTCCAGAACCCCTTCGAGAAGACCCCCGGGATCCGTCCCGGGGGTCTTCTCCGTCTCCGCCGGATCCGGGCGAGCACGCTCGGCTCCGGCGGGGCTCAGTGGAAGAGCGCCGTGGAGTCGCTCTCCGCCTGGGCGTAGAACTGCGCTGCGGAGCCGAGCGCCTGGCCGATCGCCGCGAGCGCCTGCTCGACGTGCGCCTGGGCGCCGCGCCACTGCTCTGCCGCGTCCTGGCAGGCGGCCGAGGCGATGCCGGTCCAGGACGACTGCAGCTGAGTGAGCTGCGCCATCATGGCGGCGGCGTCGCTCTGCAGCCGTTCGGCGGTGGCGCTCACCGAGAGCCTCGTGGTGGCGACGGCATCGGTGTCGACGGTGAAGACGGACATGGGGATCCTTTCGTCGGTGGATGCGTCCGACGGTAGGCGCGCGTGCCGGCGGCAGGCGGCGCGGTCATGCATCCCGTGCAGTATCCGCGGTCCCCGTCTCCTGTGCGGACCGGTCGTCGAGAGCCGGCCGGCCGCGGTCGGTCAGTGCGGCAGGTCGAGCGGCTCGATGGGCTGCGTGTCCTGCAGCAGGTGCTCGGGGGTCGCCCGCGACGGGGCGAGCGGCAGGGAGACCGTGAACGTCGCACCTCCGCCGGGGGTCTCGGTGACCTGCACCGAGCCGTTCAGCGCCTGCACGATCGAGGCGACGATGGCCAGGCCCAGGCCGGCGCCACCGGTGTCGCGCGTGCGCGACGTGTCGGCGCGCCAGAAGCGCTGGAAGATCTGGTCGCGGATCTGCTCCGGCACGCCCTCGCCGTGATCCACGATCGAGAACCAGCCCACGCCGCGCCGCCGGTCGGCCCCCACGACGACCTCGATGGGAGAGTCTCCCGGCGAGAAGCGCCGGGCGTTGCCGAGCAGGTTCGCGATGACCTGGCGCACCTTGTTCTCCTCCCCGAGCACGATCGGCGGGGTGGAGACGGGGGCGACGACCGCCTCGGAGAAGTCGATCTCCGGTACCGGGCTGCCCTCGCGCGGCCGGCGGCGCAGGATGGCCGGGATGCGGGCGCGGGCGTTCACGGGCCGCGACGTCGGGGCGGGGCGCGTGATGGCGGCGACCGAGGGCTCGAGCTCCTCCGGGGCAGGCGGCTCCGCGGTCGTGTCGACGACCGTCACGGTGCGCTCGGGCGCGGCGGCACGCAGGTCGAGTGCGGCGTCCTGCGCGAGCGGACGCAGGTCGAGCGGCTCGATGGTGAGTTGGCGCTGCTCGTCGAGGCGGGCGAGGGCGAGCAGATCCTCGACGAGCACGCCCATCCGCAGCGCCTCCTTCTCGATCCGGTCCATCGCCCGGGCGGTGTCCTCGTCGCCCTTGATGGCGCCCATCCGGTAGAGCTCGGCGTAGCCGCGCACGCTCACGAGCGGGGTGCGCAGCTCGTGACTCGCGTCGCCGACGAAGCGGCGCATCTGCTGGACCGATCGATCCCGCTGCGCGATCGATGCATCGAGGCGGTCGAGCATCGTGTTGATGGCGCCGTTGAGGCGGCCGACCTCGGTCGTCGGCTCGAGGTCGGTGAGGCGCTGGCTGAAGTCTCCGGCGGCGATCGCCATCGCGGTGGATTCCACGCGCCCGAGCCGGCGGAAGGTGAGCGTGACCAGTCCGCGGGTCGCGAGCGCGGCGATGATGATCGTGACGAGGGCGACGGTCGTGAACACCCCGAAGAACGTCGCGATGATGCGGTCCGGCTCGTCCAGCGACAGGGCGACCACCTGGATGAACGTGATGTTGGTCTTCGGATCCTCACGGACCGCGACCGCGGCGCGGAACTCGGATCCGTCGGCACCGTGCAGCACGAGAGGGTCGGTGCGCTCGGCGTCGATGGTCGCCGTTGCGAGCGGATACGAGGCCGGGAAGGCGGGCTTGGTCGCCTTGGGGGCTCCGCCGCCGGAGAGGATCAGCGCGCCCTGGGCGTCGTACACCGCGACGAAGTACTCGGACAGTCCGAGGCGTTCATCCTTCAGTGCGGCGCTGAAGCCGCCGGTGTCCTTGTTCGGCGTGATCGTCGCGAGGTCGCTGGTGACGAGGGTGGGCAGCTGCGACTCGACGTTGTCGATGAGGAGGTTGCGCAGGATCGGCATCGTCCCGATGCCGGTCACCACGAGTCCCAGCGCGAGCACGCCGACGGTGACGCCGGTCACCTTCGCGCGAAGGCTGATCCGGCGCCACCACCGCGTGATCGCGTCGGCCTCGCCCATCCGCTACGCGGTCTTCCCCACTTTGAGCATGTAGCCGAAGCCGCGCTTGGTCTGGATGACGGGCTCTTCGGTGTGCGGATCGATCTTGCGGCGCAGGTAGGAGATGTAGCTCTCCACGATGCCGGCGTCGCCGTTGAAGTCGTACTCCCAGACGTGGTCGAGGATCTGGGCCTTCGACAGCACCCGGTTGGGGTTGAGCATGAGGTAGCGCAGCAGCTTGAACTCGGTGGGGCTGAGTTCGATCGGGGTGGATCCGACGAAGACGTCGTGGGTGTCCTGATCCATCGACAGCTCGCCGGCGCGGATCACCGACTCCTCATCCGCCTGCATCGTGCGTCGCAGGATCGCCTGGGCGCGGGCGACGATCTCGTCCAGAGCGAACGGCTTGGTGACGTAGTCGTCGCCCCCGGCGTTGAGACCCTCGATCTTGTCCTCGGTGTCGTCCTTCGCGGTGAGGAAGAGGATCGGCGCGGTGAATCCGGCGCCGCGCAGGCGCTTGGTCACGCTGAAGCCGTTCATGTCGGGCAGCATCACGTCGAGGATGATCAGGTCCGGCTCCTCCTCGAGCACGGCGGAGATGGTGGCCGCACCGTTGGCCACCGTCTTCACCGAGAAGCCGGCGAAGCTCAGGCCCGTGGAGAGGACATCGCGGATGTTGGGTTCGTCGTCGACGACCAGGATGCGCGCTTCAGTCATGCCCCCCATTATGGTGACCGGATCGGTGTTCGGGCTGATTGCGGCCTATTCCCTGGCGAAGCGGAGCGCGGGGGTGCAGAGTGAACGCATGAAGATCGACATCATCGAGCACGAGCCGCCGTACCGCGTCGGCGTGATCATCGGCAGCCTGTCCCGTGAATCCATCAACCGCCGTCTGGCGAATGCGCTGACGCACCTGGCGCCGGAGGGCTTCGAGTTCTTCGAGATCTCCTACGCCGACCTGCCGCTCTACAACCGTGACCACGATGCCGACTATCCCGAGGTCGCGCTGGATTTCAAGGACGCCGTCGCGAGCGCGGACGCGCTGCTGTTCGTCACGCCCGAGTACAACCGCTCGCTGCCGGGACCGCTGAAGAACGCGATCGACTGGGGCAGCCGGCCCTGGGGGCAGAACGTATGGGAGCACAAGCCCGTCGGTGTGATCGGCGCCTCGGCAGGGGCGATCGGCACCGCCGTGGGGCAGCAGTCGCTGCGCAGCATGCTGAGCTTCCTGAATGCGCGGCAGATGACCTCGCCTGAGGCGTACATCCACTACACGCCGGGCCTCGTCGACGACGAGGGGAACGTCACCAATGCCGGCACCGAGGACTTCCTTCGCCAGTTCATGACCGCCTTCGCGGAGTACACGGCGCGCGTGCTCACGGTCATCCCGCAGAGCTGAGCCGTCGGGGACTCGTGCAGGGGGATCCGTCAGGCCGGATCCCTACCACCTGACCGGGCGATAGCATCCCGTGCATGGAGGATGAGGACGGAGGCGACGCCGTCTGCTGGCTGTCGAGGGTGTGCCCCGAATGCGGGGCGCTGCTCGACGATCTCGCCGTTCCCTGCTGGCGCTGCGGGCTGAAGCCGGGGGAGCAGCCGCGCCTCTGATCGCGGGCGGTCCGGGGGGGGGCCGTCTGCGCCCTGCTCGCCTCGATGATCGAGCGTCAGCGCCCGAGTGCCGCGTCCACGGCGCGGGCGATGACGTCGTCGATCCGCACATCGGGATCGACGGTGAGTCGATGCAGAAGGGCGCCATCGCACGCCGCCATCAGGAACGGCGTGTTCCGCGCCGCCGCCTCGCCTCCGAGGTCGGTGAGCACGCTGCGGATCCATGCCTCCATGCCGAGCCGCTGCTCGCGCAACGGCCGGATCGCGTCGGCGTCGGCTTCGAGGAACAGCGCGTACCTCGCCCGCGTGCGGGAGGCGAGCGGCCCCGCCTGCGCCGCCGCCATGCGGCAGAGCAGATCCACCAGCTCGTCCCGGCTGTGCGGATCGGGCGCGCCTCCGTCGCTGCGCTCCTGCTGGGCCAGCCATTCGACCACGCCCGCGACGAGCGCCGCCCTGGTCCGGAAGTGGTTCGAGGTCGATCCGGCGGGGAGCGAGGCGGCCGCATCCACTCGGCCGTGTGTGAGGGCCCGGATGCCCTCGGTCCCGATCAGGGCGACCGCCGCGTCGAGGGCGCGGTTGCGGGTGCTGCTCATGGGATGAGCGTAGAACACTATCTTCGTAGTGACTATTTACTATGAACGTAGTAAAATCGGATCCCGGGCCGGCGCGGCCCGCGAGGTGCGACGAGGAGGTCTCACCATGGGCATTCCGGTGTCTTCAGAAGGATCCGTCGGTCGCCGATGGTCGCCGCCGCTTCCCGACGCGGACGGCTTCGAGCACGCGATCGTCGAGACCGCAGGGCTGCGCACCCACGTCGCGACGATCGGTCAGGGGGAGGCCGTGGTGGCAGTGCACGGCTTCCCGATGCACTGGTGGCAGTGGCGGGAGATCGCACCCGCGATCGCCGCGCACGGTTACCGCGTGATCTGCCCGGATCTGCGTGGCTCCGGGTGGACCGAGGCCGACGATCCGCGCTTCCGCGCCGAGTCGCAGCTCGACGACGTCGAGGCTGTGCTCGATGCGCTCGGTGTGGAACGCGCGTTCTTCCTCTGCCACGACATGGGCGCGATCTCGGGGATGCAGCTCGCCTATCGCAGCCCGGAGCGCATGCGCGCGATCGTCCAGGTCGCCGTGCCGCCGGGATTCATGGAGTTCAGCCCGAAGGTCATCCCCGCGTTCGGGCACATGCCGGCTCTGCTCCTGCATCGTCCGGGGCGGTCGCTGCGATACCTGTTCCGCGACGCTACGTGGCGCAGCCGATGGGCGACGCGACGATCGACGCGTATCTCCGCGTCCACGAACGGCCGGAGATCGAGCGCGCGGTCGCCGCGCTGTATCGCGGGATGGTCGTCCCCGTCTCGATGCGGCTGATGAGCGGCGTCTACAAGCGGATGCGGCTGCACCCGCCGATGCTGTGCGTGTTCGGCGACCGGGACGGACCCTTCGCCGAGGCGACGGTTCGCCGCATCTGCCGCGACCATGCCCAGCACGCCGACCGGTTCGAGCTGGCGTTCGTCGACGATGCCGCCCACTTCCTCACCGATGATGCGCCAGACGACGTGGCGCGTCTCGCGCTGGACTGGTTCAGTCGCGAGGGCTGAACGCGGCCTGCGGGCCCGCGGGTGCGCTCAGGCGGCCTCGAGCTCGTGCGCGTCCATGATCGTGTAGCTGTAGCCCTGCTCCGCGAGGAAGCGCTGCCGGTTCTGCGCGTAGTCCTGGTCGACGGTGTCGCGCGCGATGAGCGTGTAGAAGCTCGCGGTGTGGCCGGACTGCTTCGGCCGCAGCAGCCGGCCCAGGCGCTGCGCCTCCTCCTGGCGGGAGCCGAAGGATCCGGAGACCTGGATCGCGACCGACGCCTCGGGAAGATCGATCGAGAAGTTCGCGACCTTCGACACCACCAGCAGCTCGATCTCGCCCTCGCGGAACTGCCGGTACAGCTCCTCGCGCTCGTCCACCGGCGTGGCACCGGTGATGGACGGCGCGTCGAGCGCCGCGGACAGCTCCTCGAGCTGGTCGAGGTACTGCCCGATCACGAGGATCCGCTCGCCGGCGTGCTTCGCGATGAGCTCGCGCACCGCGGTGATCTTGGCCGGCGCCGTCGCCGCCAGGCGGTAGCGCTCGTCGTCGGTGGCGGCCGCGTACTCGAGCCGCTCATCCGGCGGCAGATCGACGCGCACCTCGTAGCAGGCGGCGGGGGAGATGAAGCCCTGCGCCTCGATCTGCTTCCAGGGTGCGTCGAAGCGCTTGGGGCCGATGAGACTGAACACGTCGCCCTCGCGGCCGTCCTCGCGCACGAGCGTCGCGGTGAGGCCGATCCGGCGCCGTGCCTGCAGGTCGGCGGTGAGCTTGAACACCGGGGCGGGCAGCAGGTGCACCTCGTCGTAGACCACGAGGCCCCAGTCCATCTCGTCGAGCAGGCTCATGTGCGCGTACTGCCCCTTCCGCTTCGCCGTGAGGATCTGGTAGGTCGCGATCGTGACCGGCTTGACCTCCTTCACCTGCCCCGAGTACTCGCCGATCTCCTCGGGGGTGAGGCTGGTGCGCTTGATGAGCTCGTCGCGCCACTGCCGGGCGGAGACGGCGTTCGTCACGAGGATCAGCGTGGTCGTCTTCGTGGCGGCCATCGCGCCGGCGCCGACGATGGTCTTGCCGGCACCGCAGGGGAGCACCACGACGCCGGATCCGTCCTTCGCGAACGCGTCGACGGCCTGCTGCTGGTAGGGGCGCATCGTCCAGCCGTCCTCGGCCAGGGTGATCTCGTGCGGCGTGCCGGGGGTGTAGCCGGCGAGGTCCTCAGCGGGCCAGCCGATCTTCAGCAGCTCCTGCTTGATCTGGCCGCGCGCCCAGGCGTCCACGGCATAGGTGTCGGGGGACGGGTGCCCGATGAGCAGGGGCTGGATCCGCTTGTTGCCCGCCACCTGAGTGAGCACGGCCGGATCCGTGGAACGGAGGATGAGGGCGCCCTCCTCGTCGCGTTCGATGACGAGGCGGCCGTAGCGATTCACGGTCTCGCGGATGTCGACCGACACCGACGGCGGCACGGGGAAGCGCGACCAGCGGTCCAGGGTCTCGAGCATGTCGTCCGCGGTGTGCCCGGCGGCCCGGGCGTTCCAAAGGCCGAGCCGGGTGATCCGGTAGGTGTGGATGTGCTCGGGCGCGCGCTCCAGCTCGGCGAAGATCGCGAGCTCGTGCCGGGCGCTCTCGGCGTCGGCATGTGCGACCTCGAGCAGCACGGTGCGGTCGCTCTGGACGATCAGCGGGCCATCAGACATAGCGAACCAGTCTACCGGTCGCCGGTGCCGGGACGGGCGGACGGGCGTGCCCGCCCCGAAGCCGCCTCAGGTGCCCGGGTTCTCGAGCGCGCGGGTGGCGAGGATGGAGCGGATCGGGAGAGTGCGTTCGACGTCGCTCGCCCGATCGCGTCCGCGCAGGCGCCCGCCGCCGAAGCCGGTCACCTCGAGCACCAGTTCGCGCGTGGTGCCGTCTGGCATAGCGACCTCGACGGCCAGCACGGCGCGCTGCTTCGCCGCGTGCTCGAGCTCGCGCTCCAGCCAGGCCGCGTCCGCGTTCTCCTCCCGCGCCTCGCGGAGCCGGGCGATGAGCGCCGCGTAGCGCGCCCGGTCATCGGGAGCAGCGGGCGCGCTCGCCGCGGTGGTGCGCACGGGGCGCTCCACCGCGCCGCCGGCGTCGACCAGCGCCGCCGGGTAGTGCTCGTCGGTGAGCGCCCAGAACACGGTGTCGCGGTTCACGCGGGTGGTCAGCGAGGTCGCACCGTCGGCCGCCGTCTCCCGGACGAGCCCGAGCGGGCGCAGGGCCTGATCCACGTCGATCGCGCGCAGCAGGTGCTCGTCCGCGCTGCGCACGCGCGTGCGGCCGGTCTCGGGATCCGTGCCGACCTGCACCTGGCCGTGCCGGCCGGCGCTCTGCGTCAGCAGGTAGCGCAGCGGCTGCGGCACACCGGTGAGGGAGATGCCCTCGAGGAAGGCCAGCACGCCCTCCTCGGTCTCGCCGGCGGAGAGGGCACGGCTCAGGGAGTCGGCCGTGAAGCGGTAGGAGGACGCCTGGCTGGCCGACTCGCGCGCCGCCATCCCGCGCAGGCGCAGGTCCAGGGCGGGCAGGAGCGGTCCCGGCGCGATCGCGGTGAGGTCGTTCTGCAGGAAGATCCGGTCGACCTCGGCCGGCACGTAGGCGCTGAGCGCATCCGGCTCCGGGTCGGCGCCGAGCCGCGGGGCGCGCGCCCACGGCGTCTCCGCGAAGGTGCCTTCGGCGGCGGTCTCCGCGTGCGGGGCTCCGGGCGCGGCCTCAGAGCCGCCGGCGACGAGACCCAGCAGCCGGGCCTGCCGGATCAGCGCGTCGGCGCGGTCGCCCCATGCCGGGTCCCACGGGTGCTCGTCCCGCCAGGAGGGCAGCGGGATCCAGCCGCCCTCCGACGTGCGCAGCGCCTCGGGCAGCGCAGCCCGGAAGCCCGCGACCAGCCGGGCCCAGCGCTCGAGGCCGGCCAGTCGCAGCCAGGCGGCGCCGTCCTCGGAAAGGTGCAGACTGCGGTCGATGGGCCGCAGCAGGCCCGCGCCGATGCCGAGGGCGAGGACATCGTCGAGGAGCGCCGCGTCGTCGGGCAGCCCGCGCTCGACGAGGCGGCGCTTCTCGGACAGTCCCACCGTGCCTGCGGCGAGCAGCGGGAGCGGACCCTCCTCGGCCAGCAGCAGGGTGTCGGCGAGGGTCGCGACCGTGGTGAAGGCGCGTTCGGCGGCCCGGGCGACGGCGGGCTCTTCCGCCTCCTGGGGCGCGTCGGGCGCCTCCGTCGGCGGGATGGTGCGCCCCGCGACCGCGGCCGCGACCGAGGGCGGCAGCGGGCCACCCGAGGCCGGCAGCAGGGCGAGCGCGCGCAGAGCGTCCGCCGCGGCGCCCGCATCGGCCCCCGTCGCCGCGTCGAGGAGTCCCGAGGCCTGCGCACGGGTGAGCCGGGGGAGGATCTTCGCGATCGAGGCGGGATCCAGCAGCGCTTCCGCAGCGTCGAAGAAGTCGTTCCATGACGCGTCGGGTCGCACGTCGCGCTGACGGAACAGCGCGGCGAGCTGCTCGTCGGTGCGCGCGGACAGCGCCTCGGCGAGAGGGCGCGCGTGGGTGCTCATGGGAGAACAGCTCGCAGGGCGTCAGGAACGCCGGGCTGCGCGGCCTCTCCGCACGAAGCTCATGATGAGCAGCACGACGATCATGAGGAACGCGATCGGCAGGCCCCAGAACGGGAAGACCCCCACGATCGGCCAGGCGCCGTGCGTGAAGTCGGCCTGCTTCATGCCGAAGGCGGTGCCGAGGATGATGGTGAAGAAGCACAGCACCGACAGGGCCGCGAGCGTCAGCGAGCCGAATGTCAGGAACCGATCGATCCCGCGGATCTCCGGTTCGGGGGCTGGCGGCCGAGTGCTCATCCCCACCAGCCTACCCGCTCGACGACGGGTAGGCTGGTGTGTGCGGGTTCCCCCGCGCACCGAGAGGGTCCCGCCGGATCCTTCTTCCCCGAACGATGCAGCGAGGTTTCTGGAATGCCCACCGGCAAGGTCAGGTTCTACGACGACGAGAAGGGTTTCGGCTTCATCACCACCGATGACGGCCAGGACGTCTTCCTGCACGCCACGTCCCTCCCCGCCGGGTCCACGGTGAAGGCCGGCACCCGCGTCGAATTCGGTGTGGCCGACGGCAAGCGCGGACTCCAGGCGCTCTCCGTGCGCGTGCTGGAGGCGCCGGTGAGCCTCGCGAAGGCGAAGCGCAAGCCCGCGGACGACATGGCCGTGATCGTCGAGGACCTCGTCAAGCTCCTCGACGGCATCGGCGGCGACCTGCGTCGCGGCCGCTACCCGTCGTCCAGCCACGGCCGCAAGATCGCCGCCGTGCTGCGCAACGTGGCCGAGGACTTCGATGCCTGAGACCGGCCCCGACGCGGTCGAGTCGGCTCCGGCGCCGCAGCCGGACGCCGTGGCGCCGGCCGTGGAGGTCGCGGTCGCCGCCGAGGAGCCGCTCGACGTGCCGCTTCCGAACGAACGGCTGCTCGGTGCGCGTGACCTGGCGCTCGCCGCGCTGCACGAGATCACCCCTCCGGCGACGGTGGGACCTCCCGCGGGCTACCTGCCCGAAGCGGACGGCGTGATCTCGCTGCGCTTCGAGAACCGGCTCGGCGGCTATCCGGGCTGGTACTGGACCGTGTCTGTCGCCCAGGTCGGCGACGAGGAGCCGACCGTCCTGGAAGCCGAGCTGCTGCCGGGTGAGGGCGCGCTGCTCGCGCCGGAGTGGGTCCCCTGGGCGGAGCGCCTCGCGGAGTACCGCGCGCATCAGGCGGAGCTCGCCGCGACCGCGCAGCACGACCCGTCCGACGGGGAGTCGGAGGATGCCGACGAGCTCGAGGAGGACGCGGACGTCGACGACGTCGACGCCGACGACCTCGAAGACGACGAGCTCGAAGACGACGAGGAAACCGCCCGGCCGCGGCTGCACGCCGGGGACCTGGACGGCGTCGACATCGACGAGCTCGACGACTCCGCCTCCAGGGAGGGCGACGCGGCTGACGAGCAGCACGGCGATGAGGACGACGACGACGCGGACGATGAAGGCGACGAGGACGACGAAGACGACGAGGACGACGCAGCAGAGGAGGAGTGATCCTCCGGCCGTGCGGACATGAGAAAGGGCGCCCCTGCGGGAGGCGCCCTTTCTCATGTCCGATCTGCGCGCGTCACGCCTCGCGGTGCTCCAGCACGTAGTCGATCGAGCGGATCAGCTGGCGCACGTCGTCGGGCTCGATCGAGACGAACGTCGCGATGCGCAGCTGGTTGCGCCCGAGCTTGCGGTACGGCTCGGTGTCGACGATGCCGTTGGCGCGCAGCGTCTTGGCCACAGCGGCGGCGTCGACGGACTCATCGAAGTCGATGGTGGCGACCACGGGGGACCGGTCGGCCGCATTCGTCACGAACGGCGTCGCGACCGCGCTCGCCTCGGCCCAGCGGTACAGCTCCTGCGAGGACTCGCTGGTGCGTGCGGCGGCCCAGGCGAGGCCCCCGTTGCCGTTGATCCACTGCAGCTGCGAGTCGAGGAGGTGCAGGGTGGTCAGTGCGGGGGTGTTCAGCGTCTGCTCGAGGCGGGAGTTGTCGAGCGCGTTCTTCAGGCTGAGGAATTCCGGGATGTACCGACCGGAGGCGGCGATGCGCTCGATGCGCTCGATCGCGGCCGGCGAGACCGCCGCGAACCAGAGCCCGCCGTCGGATCCGAGATTCTTCTGCGGCGCGAAGTAGTACACGTCCGTCTCGGTGACATCGAGGTCGATGCCGCCGGCCGCACTCGTCGCGTCGATCACGGTGAGCGCGCCGTCGGCGGCGACGCGGCGGATCGGCGAGGCGACGCCCGTCGAGGTCTCGTTGTGCGGCCAGGCGTAGACGTCCACGCCCTCGACCACCTCGGCCTCGGCGCGCGAGCCCGGCTCCGCGTTGCGAACGTCGGGCGCCTGCAGCCACGGCGCGGCCGCGGCCTTGGCGAACTTGCCGCCGAACTCGCCCGAGACGAGGTTCTGGGCGCGGTTCTCGATGAGGCCGAACGCGGCGGCGTCCCAGAACGCCGTGGATCCGCCGTTGCCGAGGATGATCTCGTAGCCCTCCGGAAGACGGAACAGCGACGACAGGCCCTCGCGGACACTGCGGACGAGGTTCTTCACGGGGGCCTGCCGGTGCGACGTGCCCAGCAGGCTCGATCCCACGGCCGCGAGGGCGCTCACCTGCTCCGGGCGGATCTTGGACGGGCCGCATCCGAAGCGGCCGTCGACGGGCAGAAGTTCGCGGGGAATCTCGATCGCCATGCACAGATTCTAGGTGTGCGCGCGGGGGCGGCCCTTCCCGTGTGACGCCGCACGACGTGCCCTCCGAGGCGGCGGTGTCCTGGCGCCGCCCGGCAGAGCCGGTGCTCATCCGCAGAAGGTAGGCTTGCCTAACAGCAGCTCCTGCATCCGCAGCACCATCACCCAGGGGGATCCATGGCCGATCTGATCGACACCACGGAGATGTACCTCCGCACCATCCTCGAACTCGAGGAGGAGAACATCGTCCCGCTGCGCGCCCGCATCTCCGAGCGCCTCGGGCACTCCGGCCCCACGGTGTCGCAGACGGTCGGGCGGATGGAGCGCGACGGCCTCGTGGTGGTCTCCGAGGACCGCCGGCTGGAGCTCACCGAGGCCGGGCGCCGCAAGGCCGTGGACGTGATGCGCAAGCACCGCCTCGCGGAGCGGCTGCTGTCGGACGTGATCGGGCTGGACTGGGCCTACGTGCACGAAGAGGCCTGCCGCTGGGAGCACGTCATGAGCGAGCAGGTGGAGCGCCGCCTCGTCGAGCTGCTCGGCTATCCCACCGAGTCGCCGTACGGCAACCCGATCCCCGGGTTGGATCAGCTCGGCGGCACCCCGGCGCGCACCTTCGACGAGGGCGTGATCGGTCTCGTCGAGCACATGAACACCGCCGGCGTGCCGACCGAGGGCACCGTGCGCCGTCTGGCCGAGCCGGCGCAGGTGGATCCGGAGCTGCTGGAGCAGCTGCGTGATGCCGGCGTCGTCCCGGGGGCGCGCGGCCGGTTCCGCTTCAACGAGGGATACGTCCTCATCGAGGTGGACGGGCAGGACGAGGGGCTCGAGCTGCCCGTCGAGCTCGCGTCGCACATCTTCCTCGTCGCCTGAGCCTGAACGTCCGCTGTGCGGCGATCGGCGGATCCGCGGGAAATCGGCGTTCAGCGGATCCCAGGCCGATGTGACGGGTCCGTGACTTCCCGGTAGCGTCGATAGCGCCCGTCGTCCCCGACTCGTCGACGGAGTCCACGACGCTCGCCTCATCGGCCCGTCGCCGTCGTGGGCAGACGTGCGTCCGCATCTGACGGACAGAGCAGACGACGACGGACCGGCGCGAGCGCGCAGAGGCCGGAGGACAGACCTTGCCTGACACCACGATCGAGCCCACCGGCGCGCTGCCCCCGGCCCCGTCGAACCGCACCCCGGGGCATCCCCTCTCGGTCGCGCTCGTGCGTCCGATTCGCGCCGTCGCCACCCTCGGAGCTGTCGGCGCGCTGGTGGCCGCCATCGCCCTCCCGGCCTTCGCCTCGGCCGCCGCGCCCGCCGATGCCGGCCCCGTGACCACCGAGCAGCTGGCCGCGGACAACGCGCAGTCGATCGTGGTCGCGTCCGACGCGACGCAGGCGCCGAGCGCGCGCGAGCAGTTCACCGCCACCACCCCCGACGAGATCGAGAAGCAGAAGGCCGAGGCGGCTGCCGCTGCACGTGCCGCCGCCGCGGCGACCGTGTCCGCCTCCCGTCCGTCGACGGCGGGGCTGGCCCTGGTCGCCCCGGGTTCGGGCGCCGTGCGCTACCCCCTGACGAGCTTCACCCCCGGCGAGGGACCGGGATCCGGCCGCGGCCACGAGGGCTGGGACATGATCGCGCCCGAAGGGACCCCGATCTACGCGGCGGCGGCGGGCACGGTGTCAGCGTCCGCCGAGAGCATCGGCGGCTATGGCGTCTCGATCATGATCATGAGCGAGCTCAACGGCACCATGGTGGAGACCCGGTACGCGCACATGGTCTACGGCAGCCGCATGGTGGAGGCCGGCGACCAGGTGCAGGCGGGCCAGCTGATCGGCCTCGTCGGCAACACCGGCAACTCCTACGGCTCCCACCTGCACTTCGAGGTGCGCATCGGCGGATCGGTCATCGACCCCGAGCCCTGGCTCGCGGCGAACGCCGGCTGATCCGGTCGCATCGGTCGCGCTCCGGCTCGCGGCGGAAGCGCTCCCGGGTGAACAGCCGGGGGCCTTCCTGTGAATTCAGGGGTGACAGGATCATCACGATCGGGTAACGTCGGGGAGGTCGTCGGCGAGAAGCCCGCCGACGATCGCCGCGGCGGAAGCCTCCCGGTTCGTCACCGTCACGGTTACCCTGAGCACGATGCAGGACGTCGTGCGCGAATGCGGACGAGCCGGCGCACGGCGCCGAGGCCTGGAGGAAAGCCCTGTGGCTGGAGAACTGGAAGAAACCTCGAAGTCCGACCTGGCGCGCTCGACCCGGAGCACGACGTCGGCATCCGTCGCACGATCCGTGGTGCGGCCCATCCGCACGGTGGCCATCCTCGCCGCCGTGGGTGCGCTGGTCACGGCGATCGCCCTCCCGGCGCTGGCCACGGGCGCGCCCGCCTCGGCCGGTGCATCGCCCGCGACGGCGCAGCAGCTCGCCGCTCACAACGCGCAGTCGATCGTCGTCGCCTCGGAGGCCACGCAGGCGCCCACCGCCCGCGAGCAGTTCACCGCCACGACGCCCGACGAGATCGCGCAGAAGAAAGCGGCCGAAGAGGCGAAGGCCCTCGAGGCCGCGAAGGCCGCGGCGCTCGCCTCGGCCTCGGCCATGACCGCCTCGGTCCGCACCAGCATGCCGTCCATCGCGCAGCCCGGACAGGTCATCTACCCGATGGTGGCCGGCAGCTACACCTTGAGCGACGGCTTCGGCGCCGCTCGCAGTGGCCGCAGCCACATGGGGCAGGACTTCGCCGCTCCGGTCGGCACCCCGATCTACGCGATCGCCGACGGCTGCGTCACCATCTCCCAGGGCAGCTACGGCGGCTACGGCGAGACGATCGAGATCTCCCATCCGGCGCTGAGCGCCTCCGGCGCGCTCTCGACGCTGTACGGTCACATGAGCTACCGAGCGGTCTCCGCCGGCCAGTGCGTCACGGCGGGGCAGTACATCGGCGACGTGGGCGCCACCGGCTGGGTGTCCGGATCCTGCCTGCACTTCGAGGTGCTCATCAACAACACCGAGATCGACCCGCTCGCGTGGCTCGAGGCCAACGTCCTCTGACCCGACACGGACGCCGTTCACCGGAAGTTCTCCGTGTCGTCGCGCCCCGATGGGTTAGCCTGATCCCGTCGTCGCAAGGGCGGAGGAACACGATGGGACGAATACCGGCCATCCGAACCACGGATGCACTCGGTCGCCTCGTCCTTCGGCATTGCCCGCTGGATCTGCACGGAGTCCCCGTGCGCTCACGGCGCTGTCTCTCGTAGACAGCGCCGTTCTCATTTCCAGCGGACCCTCCGCCTGCGCACGGTCGAGAGCCCGGGAAGCCATCCCGGGCGGATCGAAGGGATGCAGGATGCGCACACTGGTGCTCAACGCAGGGTACGAACCGCTCGCCGTCGTGTCGTTCCGACGCGCTCTCGTGCTGGTGATGAACAAGAAGGCCTCCGTCGTCGAATGCGTCGACGACGATCCCGTCTGGGCGGCGAGCGGACGCTTCGACCGGCCCGCCGTGATCGTGCTCAGCCGCTATGTGCGAATGCCCAGGGCGCGGCACGCCCCCGTGACGCGACGCGGGGTGCTTCGGCGTGACGGCAACCGCTGCGGATACTGCGGGAAGGCGGCGTCCACCATCGACCACGTGCTGCCGCGCTCGCGTGGAGGGAAGAACTCCTGGGAGAACCTCGTCGCGTGCTGCCTGCGCTGCAACAACGTGAAGAGCGATCGCACGCCGCAGGAGATGGGCTGGGAGCTGCGTCTGACGCCGGGGCCGCCGCGGGGGACCGGATGGACCGTGCGCGGATCCGAGCGCAGCGACCCCAGCTGGGAGCCCTATCTGGCGATGGCGGCGTAGGGCGTCACGGGCGGTCGATAGACTGGCATTTGCGCCTTCGTAGCTCAGCTGGATAGAGCAGCCCTCTCCTAAAGGGCAGGTCGCAGGTTCGAATCCTGTCGAGGGCACGAGGTGGAAGGGGTCGCCCGGATGGGCGGCCCTTTCACCTCTTTCACCCTCGACAGGCAGGGGCCCCAGCGCAGAGGCTCCGCGCGTCGCGAATGCGACGTGTGGACAAGCGTCTGGGGACGCGAGGGCACGCAACCAGCCTCGAAGGGACCCGATCAAGGATCGGATCCCGAACCCGCCTACTCGCACGGACCGTTCAATCGCCGCACCTCGACGACGAAGAGAGGGACCACTCTTCCGAGTGATCCCTCTCTTTGTCGCGAGTCGGGTTCAGTGCGCGGCGCGGTAGGCCTCGATCACGTCGGCGGGGATGCGGCCGCGCTCGGAGAGCTTGTAGCCGTTCTCACCGGCCCAGGCGCGGATCGATGCGGTCTCCGGGTTGCGGTTCGGGCGCTTGGATGCCGCAGCCGGACGTGCGTTCCCGGCGCGCTGCGTGCGACGTCCGGAGGAGATGTACGGTGCGAGCGCCTCGCGCAGTTCCGCCGCGTGTGCGCTGGTCAGGTCGATCTCATATGCCGAGCCGTCGAGCGAGAAATGCACCGTCTCGCCTTCTCCGACCTCGAGAACCGAACCGTCGATGTCGTCGACGAGCTGATGAACGATTTTGCGTGCCATGGCGATAAACCTACGGGCAGGAAATGCGCCTGGCAATCATTCGAATGCGGAATGTCATGAATGGCCATGATCGATGAGTTTCAATCCGACAATGCAGCCGACCAATCCGAGGATGAGCAGGATCCGGATCCAGGAGACATCGGAATCGCCGGTGATCATGGCCCAGACGACCGTGAGTGCGGCGCCGATCCCCACCCAGACGGCATAGGCGGTCGCCGTCGGGATGTCGCGCATCGCCCACCCGAGCCCGAACATGGACGCGGCGAGACCGACGACGAACACGACGCTGGGCCAGAGCCGGGTGAAGCCTTCCGACTTGCCGAGCGCGGTCGCCCACACGGCTTCGCACATTCCCGAGATGATGAGCACGATCCACGCCATGGCGGGCCTCCTGAGAGCCGGTCTTTTCGCTGTCCGGGTACTGGCCCGCCTCGTCCGGGTGCGCGAGCGCGCTGTTCCGAGGATACCGGGCGCGCCTGAGCAGGAGCAGGGCAGAGCCGTGCTCCCGTTCGGCGATCAGGGGATGAGTCCGTCGCGCCGGGCGCGTGCCACGGCCGCGTGCCGGGTCGGCGCATCGAGCTTGGCCATCGCGGTGCCGAGGTACGCCTTCACCGTGGATTCGCGCAGCCCCAGCTCCTCCGCGACCTGAGCGTTGGTCAGACCGAGCGCGGCGCACGCGAGCACGTCGATCTCACGGCGGGACAGGTGCACGTCCGAGGCGCTCGGCACGGTCGCCGGCGAGGAGAGCGCCAGCAGCCGGCGCTCGATGTCGCCGAGACGCGCGCGCACCGCCTGATCCTCCACGAGGGCGGCTACGGAGCGCAGCTCCGCGAAGCTCTCCCGCAGCTCCTCGCGGTGCGCGGGGCTCAGCGACGGCGCGGGGGAGGGCGCGGTCGCCGTCCGCAGGCGGCGCTCCACCTCTTCGCGGATGCGCAGTTCGCTCGCGAGCTCCTCGGCGATCTGCATGGCGGGTGCCGTCGCGACGCCGCCCGCCGGAGGCCCGTCCCACGCTCCGGCATACAGGACCCCGCGCGGACGGCCCGCGACGACCACCGGGATCGCCAGCAGGGTGCGCAGTCCCTCGCCGAGCACGAACCCGTCGTAGTCGTGCGTGATCTGCCGGGACGCGCCGTAGTCATGCGTCATGCGCGGGCGCAGCTCGGTCATCGCGCGCCCGCCGAGACCCCGCTGCGGCTGCACGCACAGGCCCTCGAGGCTGCGGGTGCGCGAGCCGACGATCGACGTGACCGGCACCTCACCGCGCGACAGCAGCCCGCCGAACGCCACCGGGAATCGGGTGCGGCGGATCAGCTCGCGCACGGCCTGCGCGACGAGATCCGCATCGGATCCGAGTGTCTCGAAGGTGTTCACCGGCTACCAACTTCCGGGGGTGACGTCCGCGTCCCCGCCTTTCGTAGCGTCGACGGTATCACCCCGGCGCGCATCGGCGCGCGCCGCGGAAACCGATATGAGGCAAGGAGGCCCCGTGTCCGAGTCCACTGACGCGCGCAGCATGCACGCGATCGACTATGTGCAGGTGCAGGAATCTGCGCCGTTCCAGCGGCTGCGCAAGGACCACCGATCGTTCGTGTTCCCGCTCGCCGCCCTCTTCCTAGTGTGGTATTTCTTCTACGTCCTTCTCGCCGCATTCGCGCCGGCGTTCATGGCACAGCGCGTATGGGGCGATATCACGGTCGGGCTGCTGTTCGGTCTCGGCCAGTTCGTGACCACGTTCGCGATCACGATGGGTTATGTCGCATTCGCGAACCGCCGATTGGATCCGCAGTCCGCGGGCATTCGCGAGACGCTGGAGAAGTCGGAGACGGGCGCATGAGCGTGCATTCCACGGCCGGCGCCACGCTCGAGCAGAGCAACCCGGTGCTGAACATCTCGGTGTTCCTCGCATTCGTCGCGGTGACGCTGTTCATCGTGATCAGAGCGAGCCGCAACAACAAGACGGCCGCCGACTACTACGCGGCCGGGCGCAGCTTCTCGGGGCCGCAGAACGGGTTCGCGATCGCGGGCGACTATCTGTCGGCGGCGTCGTTCCTCGGCATCTGCGGCGCGATCGCGGTGAACGGATACGACGGCTTCCTGTACTCGATCGGATTCCTGGTCGCCTGGCTGGTGGCGCTGCTGCTGGTGGCCGAGCTCATGCGCAACACCGGGAAGTTCACGATGGCCGATGTGCTGTCGTTCCGGCTCGCTCAGCGTCCGGTGCGGATGGCCGCGGCGCTGACGACGCTCGCCGTCTGCTTCTTCTACCTGCTGGCGCAGATGGCGGGGGCGGGCGGTCTGGTGTCGCTCCTGCTCGGCATCAGCGACAAGCTGGGGCAGTCGATCATCATCGCCGTCGTCGGCGTGCTCATGATCGTGTACGTGCTCATCGGCGGGATGAAGGGCACGACCTGGGTGCAGATCGTCAAGGCGGGCCTGCTGATCGCCGGGGCGGTCGCGATGACGGTCTGGGTGCTGGCACTCAACGGCTTCAGCCTGAACACGCTGCTGGAGAGCGCCGTCGCCGCATCCACCTCCGACCCGAAGGACGCGATCCTCGGCCCCGGTCTGAAGTACGGCGCGAACCCGTGGGACTTCATCTCGCTCGCCCTCGCGCTGGTGCTGGGAACGGCGGGCCTGCCGCACGTGCTGATGCGGTTCTACACCGTGCCCACCGCGAAGGAGGCCCGTCGCTCGGTCGTCTGGGCGATCTGGCTGATCGGCATCTTCTACCTGCTCACCCTCGTGCTCGGCTACGGCGCCGGCGCGCTGGTGGGCCCGCAGGCGATCACGACGGCGCCGGGCGGGGTGAACTCGGCAGCGCCGCTGCTGGCACTGCATCTCGGCGGACCCGTGCTGATGGGCTTCATCTCGGCGGTGGCGTTCGCGACGATCCTCGCGGTCGTCGCCGGCCTCACGATCACGGCGGCCGCGTCGTTCGCGCACGACATCTACGCGAACGTCGTCAAGCGCGGCAGGAACGGCGACGGCGTGGCCGACCCCGACGGGGAGGTGCGCGTCGCGCGCCGCACCGTGATCGTCATCGGCGTGCTGGCGATCCTCGGCGGCATCGGGGCGCAGGGGCAGAACATCGCGTTCCTCGTCGCCCTCGCGTTCGCCGTCGCGGCGTCCGCCAACCTGCCGACGATCCTGTACTCGCTGTTCTGGAAGCGCTTCACGACCCGTGGCGCCGTCTGGAGCATGTACGGCGGCCTGGCGGCCGCGGTCATCCTGATCGTGCTGTCGCCGGTCTTCTCCGGGAAGCCGACGTCGTTCCTGCCCGGCGTGGACTTCGCGATCTGGCCCCTGGAGAATCCGGGGATCCTGTCGATCCCGCTCGGCTTCCTGCTGGGCTGGCTCGGATCCGTGCTCGACCGAGGCACCGAGGATCGCCGCCTCGCCGCCGAGATGGAGGTGCGGTCGCTGACCGGCTACGGCGCGGAGAAGGCGATCGAGCACTGAGCCGCGTCCGCCCCGGCGGCCTACACGCCGGGGCGGACGCCGTCCACGGGAGGACGGTGCGCGGCGGCGTCGGCCTCCAGGTCCAGCAGGTACCGCTTGCGCTCGGGATGCGCGCCGTACTGCCCCGGGGAGCCGTCGGCGCGCACCACCCGGTGCACGGGCACGACGATCGAGAACGGCGTGGTGCGGCACGCGGTGCCCACCGCGCGCGCCGCCCCGGGACTCCCGGCGAGCGCCGCGACCTCGCCGTAGCTCGCGGTCTCACCCCACGGGATCTCGCACACGGCCTGCAGCGCGGCGCGACTGAAGCCGTTCGCGAGCCGCCAGTCGAGCGTCACGTCCCGATCGAACCGGATCGGCTCGCCGTCGAAGTAGGCGCGCAGCAGCGTGTCGATCTCGGCGCCCGCGCCAGGATCCGGCTCGGGCACCGCATGCAGCATCCGCGCGACGGCCTCGAGCGCCCAGGGTGAGCGGCGGTGCATCCCCTCGGGGAGGTCGAAGGCGACCAGGCCCTCGTCCGAGAAGACGAGGAGGGCATCCCCGAACGGGGTGTCGGCGAAGTCGTAGCGGTAGCTCATGTCCCCATCCTCGGGTACGTCGCCGACAGGCGCTGCGGCGGAGACGCAAAGGGTGGGTTCCGTCGGGAAAACGCCCGCTGTGGAGGAAGAAAGGGGAGGAATCCGGCAAAACCCAGCGGATCTGACGGTTCCACACGGTCGGCCCGCCTAGTCTTTGTCGTGTGTGGCGACGTGATGGGAAGAGTGCGGAGGACACGTCCGTGACCCCCAGCGACGTCGACGTGTCGGAGCCGGGGGTGCGCGTCGCGCACGTCGCGACGACCGAGCGGGCACGGCTGAGGGCCGAGGCGGCCGAACTGGGCGGACCCTCGCCGCTGACCGCGTACCGCGATGTCGCAGCCGGGGGGATCGACATCTCCCGTGCGCACCCCGGAAGCCTGCCGCAGTTCATCACCGGCCGCTCGACGCTGCTGTCGAATCTGTTCCGCGACGAGGTGGGACTGCGCAACGCCCGCCTCGCCGCCGATCGCATCACGGCGAAGAACACGGAGCTGCGCACCGTGCGCGGACTCGACGCCGTGCATCTCGCGGTGGGCCTGTGCACCTGGCGCATCGGCGGTGTGGACTACGCCGCCCCGATGCTGCTGCGCCCGCTGGCGATCCGCCGCCACTACGCCGACTACGAGCTGAAGCTGCACGGCCAGTTCTTCCTCAACCCGGAGCTGGTCCGCATCGCGCGCGACCACTTCGGGATCACGATCGACGACGCCCGGCTCGCGGCCCTCGCCTACCAGAACGGCGTGTTCGCCCCGCAGCCGGCGATCGACATGCTGCGTGCGGCCACGAAGTCCATCGACACGTTCTCGGTGCAGCCGCGCATGGTGGTGTCCACCTTCGCGGACGTCGGGACGGTGATGGCGCGCGATGCCCACGACCTCGACCACCCGGTGCTGAACGCCCTCGCCGGCCACGCAGCCGACCGCGAGCGCGTCAGCTCCCCGGGGCCGGTGCCCTCGACGGCGGGGCCGGACGACCGTGCACCCGCCTCGGACAACCTGCTGCTGGACGCCGACCACGAGCAGGAGCAGGTGCTCGCCCGGATCGCCGCAGGACACTCGCTGACCGTCTCCACGCTGCCCGGCACCGGGGGCACGCAGACGGTGATCAACGCGATCGGCGAGCTCGTGCGCGCGGGCCGCCGCGTGCTCGTGGTCTCGCCGCGCCGCTCCACCCTCGACGGCGTGCGTCATCGCCTCGGCGGCATCGGGCTGGACGGCTTCGCGGTGTCGCCGGCGTCGGTGCGCCGGGATCTGGTGCGCGCGATCGGGCGCAACGAGAAGGCCGCCGCACCGAAGCTCGCCGAGATCGACGACGCCCTGGTGCGCCTGCGCACCGTGCTGCTCGACTATCGCCGCGCGCTCACGCAGCCGGATCCGGCGCTGGGCGCCAGTGTGCTCGACGCCACCCGCATGCTGACCAGGCTGGCGCTGCTGCCGGTGCCGCCGACCACGACTGCCCGGCTGGGACGCCAGGCGCTGCAGAACCTGGCAGAGGACCGGACCCGCGCGGCGGAGGCGCTGGCGCAGGCGGCGCGGCTGGGGGAGTTCCGCTTCGGCCCGGACGACTCGCCCTGGTACGGCGTGGTCTTCTCGTCCACCGACGAGGCGCACCGCGTACACGCGCTCGCGGAGAACCTGCACGCCCGCACGGTGCCGGACCTGTTGGAGCAGGGCTATGAGCTCATCGCCCAGACGCGGATGCGGCCGTTCGCGACGATCGCGGAGCTCGGCGAGTACCTGCGGCTGCTGCGCGGTGTCCGCGACTCGCTGGACCGGTTCACCCCTGCGGTGTTCGAGCGTCCGCTCGGCGAGCTCATCAAGGCGCACGGCAGCCGGCGCGATGCACCGACAATGACCGGGGCGAACCGGCGGCGCCTGCGTCAGCTCGCCAAGGAGTACGTGCGCCCGGGCGCCCACGTGGGCGACATGCACGAGGCCCTCTCGCGGATCCAGGCGCAGCGCACCGAGTGGCAGCGCTACGTCGACGCCGGGGTCGCGCCCGAGGTGCCGCTGGGACTGGCCGACGCCTCGGTGGCCTGGCGCGAGGTGGATGCGCAGCTCGCCGAGCTCGACGCGGCGCTGGGGCGGCGCGAGCCGCTCGCCACGCTCCCGGTCGCGCGTCTGCTGCGCACGCTGGCGGGCCTGGCGGCGAAGTCCGACGTCTTCGAGAACCTCATCGAGCGCGCCCGCCTCCGCGACGAACTCGCCTCGCTCGGGCTCGAGCCGCTGCTGCTCGACCTGTCGACGCGGCACCTGTCGGAGGACCGGGTCGGCGTCGAGCTGGAGTACGCCTGGTGGCAGTCGCTGCTCGAGCAGGCGCTGCGGCAGAACCGCTCGCTGCTCGGCGCCAACACCGCGGTCGTCGACCAGCTGGAGCGGGACTTCCGCCTCGTCGACGAGGCGCACGCCGGGGCCGCGGGCCCGCTGCTGGCCTGGCAGCTGAGCGGACAGTGGAAGATCGGCATCGTCGACGAGGCCACGGAGGCGCAGAACCTCCGGCACGCGCTCACGCAGCCGCGCACCACCGTCGCGGAGCTGATGGCCGCCGCCCCCACGCTGATGCGCGTGCTCGCGCCGGTGTGGATCGCGTCGCCGTATCAGGTCCCGGATCTGCCGGACTCGGTCGAGTTCGACACCGTGATCCTCGTCGACGCCGCCGCGATCAACCTCGCCGAGGCGACGCCGGCCATCCGGCGTGCGCGCCAGATCGTCGCGTTCGGCGACCCGGTGCTGCAGAAGCCGACGCCGTTCCAGGTCGCGACGGTCCCGGACGAGGAGCACGAGCCGGAGGAGCCCTTCGACGAGGTCTCGGTGTTCGAGCGGCTCTCCGAGCTGCTCCCGGTCGTCACCCTCACGCGCAGCTACCGTGCCGGCGGGGAGGACCTCGCCTCGCTCATCAACGACGCGTTCTACGGCGGCGAGATCGTGTCGCTGCCGTGGGCGGGTTCGTATCTCGGACGCGGATCCCTGGCTGTCGACTACGTCGAGGGCGGCGTCGGGATCCCGCACCCGGACACGGGCGCGATGGAGAGTCCCGAGGCCGAGGTGGCCCGGGTGGTCACGCTGGTCGTGGAGCACGCCGTGCACCGTCCGGCTGAGTCGCTCATGGTGGTCACCGCGAGCCGCACGCACGCCGAACGGGTGTTCGCGGCGGTGTCCGTGGCGTTCGCCGGGCGCAGCGACGTGGCTGAGTTCGTCGGCAGGGACACGCAGGAGCCCTTCATCGTCCTCACGCTGGAGGAGGCGGCGGCGGAGAGCCGCGACCGCGTCATCTTCTCGCTCGGCTTCGGCGTCACCAAGCACGGGCGCGTGCTGAGCGACTTCGGCGACCTGTCCTCGCCCGACGGCGACCGCCTGCTCGCGATCGGGATGACCCGGGCGCGTCGGTCCATGGTGATCGTGTCGTCGATCCGCCCGTCGTCGTTCGACGAGGGGCGCCTCGAGCACGGCGCGGCGACGCTCATGTCGATCCTCGGCGACCTCGCCGGTCACGCGCGCGAGGAGCGCGCGGAGGACCAGGCGGATCCGCCTCACCCTCGCCCTCGCGCGGGAGCTGCGCCGACTGGGCATCTCGGTCGACGTCGACTACCGCGGCCTGCTGCCGCTGGTCGCGCAGCACGCGGGCAAGGCCGTGGTCATCGAGCCCGACCCGGAGTCGCGGCCGGAGTCGCTCCGCGAGACGCTGCGGCTGCGTCCGCAGGTGCTGCGGCGGCTGGGCTGGCACTACATCCGCGTGCACGCGTTCGATCTGTACAGCGACCCGGCGGGGGTCGCACGCCGCATCGGCGAGGTGCTCGGGGTGCCGCTGGACGCGCCGCGCGTGGACGGCGACACGCAGCCGCTCGACGTCGACGATGCCTGAGGACCCGCGAGACGGCACCGCGGCCGAGGGATCGCGCCAGCGGATCGTGCGGGTGCGCGGATCCCGGCGCGCGAAGCTGACGCCTGCTCCGGGCACGCATGCCGAGCCGGACGAGCGCGACCGCGAGGCGACCAGTGCGGCGGGCTCCGGCGCGGGCTCCGGTCCGAATGACGACCGGATGCGGCGCGAGGTTCCGCCGCACTACTGACCGGCTGTCGGCGCCGGAACGCACGACGCCCCGGTCGCCACGAGGGCGCCGGGGCGTCGGTGTCCGGTCTGGATCCGGTCAGGCCGAGCGCTGCTTCTCGAGCAGGTCGCGGATCTGGATGAGCAGCACCTGCTCGCTGGGCAGCTCCTCGGGTGCCTCGGGGACGCCGGCCTTCGCGGCCTGGCGCTCCTTGAACTTGTTCATCGGCATG
Source organism: Microbacterium xylanilyticum (assembly GCF_054654695.1). NCBI lineage: Bacteria > Bacillati > Actinomycetota > Actinomycetes > Micrococcales > Microbacteriaceae > Microbacterium > Microbacterium xylanilyticum. Next base: position 2,907,685 of record NZ_BAAIEN010000002.1, on the reverse strand, counting down.
ACGAGGAACAGGTAGACGACCAGGGCCACGGCGACGAAGTTGATGATCGCGGCGATGATGGCGCCGATGCCGAAGTGCGCGTCGGCGAACACGCCCGGGATCGTGATCGTCCACTTGGCGAGGTCACCCGACGGGACGAGGGCTCCGATCAAGGGGTTGATGAACTTCTCGACGATCGTATTGATGATCGCGGTGAACGCCGCGCCGATGACGACTGCGACAGCGAGGTCGATGACGTTGCCGCGTGTGATGAATTCCTTGAAACCCTTGATCATTTCTTTGTCTCCCCTGAAGTTCGGCCTCAGGATCCCGAGGCCGGTGCGGAGGCGGGCGCCGGCTTGGCGCTCGCCGTGGATTCCACCTTCGATGATGCACCCGAAGTGGAGGCGGAGCCGGATCCCGCGCGGGAGTCGGTGCGATAGAAGCCCGAGCCGTTGAATGTGACGCCGATGGAGCCGTACTCCTTGCGCAGGCGTCCGTGGCATTCCGGGCACTCGGTCAGGGCGGCGTCGGAGAAGGACTGCACGGCGTCGAAACGGTGGCCGCAGGCGGTGCAGGCGTAGGAGTAGGTGGGCATGGGGCCTCGCAGGTCTCGGATCGGACGGGTCAGGTCAGGGGGAAGACGACGGTGCGCCGGGGCGTGACCGCGCCGGTGACGGGCTGGTCGTGCACATCGCGCGGCACCTCGTCGAGGATCTCGGAGTCGAACACCACGGCATAGGTGGGCGGGCACTTCTGCATCGAGCCGAGCGTGCGGTCGAAGTAGCCACGGCCCCAGCCCATGCGCATGCCGGTGCGGTCCACGGCCGCTGCCGGGACGAGGAGCAGGTCGACCTCGTCGAGCGCCATCGGATTCAGGATCTCACCGGTCGGCTCGGGCAGCCCGTGCAGGCCCGTCGCGATCTCGTCCTCGGTGCCGGCGACCGCCCAGTCGAGGAGGCCGTCCTCACGGGTGATCGGCAGCAGCACGCGGACGCCGCGGGCGACGGCTTCCCGGATGAACCGGCGCGTCCCTGGCTCCGTCGTCGTGGACAGGAAGCAGGAGATCGAGCGGGCGCCGGTCGATGCGACCAGGTCGTGCAGACGGGCGGTCAGGGCCGCCTCCGCCTCCGCGCGCTGCGCATCGGAGAGCAGGGCGCGGCGCTCGCGCAGATCGGCGCGCAGCGCGCGTTTGGCATGGTCGATCGCGCCCGGCATGGCCCCGATTCTACCGGGGCCCGTCTGTGCCGATCGCGGGTGCGGATCCGCGTCGTCCGGTGGTCGCAACCGGCCCAACGCCGGGTGCGCGCCCTAAGCTGAGCAGATGACGAAGGCACGCATGAAGGCGGTCATCCCCGCGGCCGGTCTGGGCACGCGCTTCCTCCCGGCGACGAAGGCCATGCCGAAGGAGATGCTGCCCGTCGTGGACAAGCCGGCGATCCAGTACGTGGTCGAGGAAGCGGTGGCCGCGGGCATTCAGGACATCCTGGTCATCATCGGGCGCAACAAGAACGCGATCTCCAACCATTTCGATCAGATGCCGGAGCTGGAGGGGAAGCTCAGCGAGAAGGGCGATCACAACCGGCTTGCCCGGGTCGTCGCCTCCAGCGACATGGCGGACATCCACTATCTGCGCCAGGGTGAGCCGAAGGGGCTCGGCCATGCCGTGCTGCGCGCGCGCACGCACGTGGGCGACAGCTCGTTCGCCGTGCTGCTCGGCGACGACCTCATGGACGAACGCGATCCGCTGCTCACGGCCATGATCGCCGAGCACGAGCGCAGCGGTGCGGCCGTGATCGCGCTCATGGAGGTGGATCCGGAGCAGATCCACCTGTACGGCACCGCCGCCGTCGACGGGACTCCCGATGGCGCCGCCGACGACGTGCGGCGAGTGACCGGGCTCGTCGAGAAGCCCGCGCGCGAGGATGCGCCGTCGAACCTCGCCGTCATCGGCCGCTACGTGCTGCCGGCCGCGATCTTCGACATCCTGGAGCGCACACCCGCCGGCAAGGGCGGCGAGATCCAGCTCACGGATGCGCTGCAGGTGCTGGCCGCCGATCCGGACGGTCCTGGCGTGCACGGCCTGGTCTTCCGGGGCCGACGTTACGACACGGGCGATCGCCTGGAGTACATCAAGGCGATCGTGCAGCTCGCTGCCGACCGCGACGACCTCGGGCCGGACCTGCGGGCCTGGCTCAAGGAGTTCGCCGAAGGGATCTGAGCGGCTCGTGGACATCTCGGCACCGATGCGGCACGGACCTGTGGAGCTGCGGCTCATCCGGCCCAAGGACGCCCGCGCGCTGCAGCACGAGCTCGTCACCAACCGGCGCTGGCTGCAGCCGTGGGAGGCGACACTGCCCGGGGTCCAGACCGGCATCGACATGCGCGTGAGCATCCGCCGGCTGTTGCAGCAGTACCGCGACGGCACGGGGTACCCGTTCGTCATGGAGTACGACGGCGCGATCGCGGGGCAGCTCAACATCTGGGGCGTGATGAGGGGGTCGCTGTGCTCGGCGACCATCGGCTACTGGGTGAGCGAGCGCTTCGCCGGTCACGGGATCACCCCGGCGGCCGTCGCGATGGCCACCGATCTCGCCTTCACCGACCTGGGCCTGCACCGCATCGAGATCTGCCTGCGCCCGGAGAACCGTCCGAGCCTTCGCGTCGTGCAGAAGCTGGGATTCCGCTACGAGGGCGTGCGGCGGCGGTTCATCCACATCGACGGGGACTGGCGCGACCACCTCGCGTTCTCGCTGGTGCGCGAGGACGTGCCCGGCGGAGTCCTCAGCCGATGGGCGGAGGGCCGCGTCCCCGCGGACTGGGCCGCGGTGCCGCCGAGCGATCTGCCGCACACCGACCTGCCGCTCTGACGCGCGGCGTCGCCGACGGCGCGGCCGGAGCTCAGGACCCGGATCGGGCGGGTCCGGATCCGGCCGCGGGATCGGATCCGGTGCGGGAATCGGATCCCGCGTCCGCATCGGATCCGCTGTCCCCATCGGACACCGGCGCGGGGCGCCGGATGCCGATCCAGGCGACGATCCCGCCGAGCGCGAAGAGCGCGGCGGTGACCCAGGTGGCGCTGTGGAAACCCGCGAGGTTCAGGGTGCCGCCCACGATCGTGGAGAGCATCGCGACCACGAGCAGTCCCGCTACTCGGGCGACCGCGTTGTTGACGGCGGAGGCGATGCCGGAACGGCCCTCCTCGATGGAGCCGAGGATGGCGGACGTGAGCGGGGCGACGGTCAGGGACAGCCCCACGCCGAGCACGATCATCGCCGGAAGCACCTGCCACCAGTAGTCGAAGTGCTCCGAGACCAGCAGGAGCAGCAGCGCGCCGGCGGCCATCATCAACGGACCGGCCGTCATGAACAGACGCGGTCCGAGGCGCCCGGACAGCCGCCCGGCGCGGGAGCTGAGCAGGATCATCAGGATGGTGACGGGCAGGCTGGCGAGCCCCGCCTCCGTGGCCTTGAGGCCCGCGCCCTGTTGCAGGTACACGCCGATCACGAAGCCGTTCAACGACAGCGCCGCGTAGACGAACAGCGTGGACAGGTTGCCCCAGGCGAAGTTGCGCACCTGGAACAGCGACAGCGGCATGAGCGGATGCGGTCGGCGCTGACGCAGCAGGAGCAGCGTCAGCAGCACGGCGCCGCCGATCGCTGTGACGAGGATCGCGGTGGAGCCCCAGCCCTGGTGCGGCTGCTCGATGAGCGCGTACACCCCTCCGCCGAGGCCGACCGCGCAGAGGGCGCCGCTGAGCCAGTCCACGTGCGCCGTGCGCGTGGCGTCGGGGAGGCGCAGACGCGTCAGCAGCACCAGGGTGACCCCGATCGGCAGCACGTTGATGAGGAAGACGAATCGCCAGGACAGCAGGTCCACGAACAGGCCGCCGAGGAGGGGGCCGACAAGCTGGGCGGCGGTCGTGAAGGCGGTCCACACGCCGATCGCTCTGGACTGCACCTCTCCGCGCATCACCGCCGTGATCAGCGCCAGCGAGCTCGGCACGAGCAGGGCGCCCGCTGCGCCCTGCGCCGCCCGCGCGATGATCAGCACGAGAGGCGTGGGCGCGGCGGCGACGGCGACGGAGGCGATGCCGAACGCGATGAGCCCGATCCGCATCACCAGCACCCGCCCGTAGGTGTCGGAGACGGATCCGGCGAGCAGGATGAGCGCGCTCAGGGTGATCAGGTAGGCGTCGACCGCCCACTGCTGGGTCGTGATGCCGCCGCCGAGCTCGCGGCTGATCGCGGGCAGCGCGACCGTGACGACGGTGCCGTCGAGGAACGTGACGAAGGAGGCGAGCACGGCGACGGCGATGACGAGCCGGTGCACAGGGGTGAACGAGGCCACGTGCCGACCCTACTCGCCGGAGCGGACAGCACGGCCGGATCCGGCGGATCCCGCGCGCGCATGCGCGTGTCGGCCGCGTCGCGGGCGGGCGCTCGCATACCGTGGAGGGCATGAACGGGCCGGTGCTGAGCGGGGGCGTGATCGTCCTGGTCGCGGCTCTGCTCTGGCTGCTGTACTTCCTGCCGTCGTGGCGGGGGCAGCACCATTACGACGCCGCGGAGCGCAACGCGCTGCGGCTCAACCGCGCCCTGCGCGTGCTGGCAGAGACCAGCGAAGCCCCTCGCGAGGTGCAGCTGGAGTTGAACGCCCGCACGGCGCTCGCGCAGCAGAGGCTGGCCAAGCGTCTGCAGTCCGAGCGCGAGCAGGCCGAGCTGCAGCGCCTCCGCGAGCAGCTCGCGGCGACGCGCGCCGACCCGGCGTTCCGCCGCGCCAGGGCCCGCCGCCGCACCCGCCTCACCGCCACGGTGCTCCTCGTCCTCGCGCTCGCCGCCGTCGGCCTCGGCGTGTGGCAGCTGGTCGACGGCGGATCCGCGGTTCTGCTGTGGACCGGCGGGGCCATCGCCGTGCTCGCGCTGGGCATGCTGCAGCGGATGGCCGCCGTCGCGCGCCGCGCTGCACGGCGTTCCGCCCGGGCTGCCACAGCGCCCGTCCTCGCCGCGCCGGTGCGCGAGGAGGCCGAGCTGCACGATCAGGGGCCCCGCACGTGGACGCCGCGCAGTCTTCCCGAACCGCTCGTCTCCGTCAACGGGACCAGGGCGCACGCCGCCCGTGCCACGATCGATGCCCAGGCGCTCGCCCGCGAGGCCGTGCGCGCCGCCGAGCTGCAGCGCCGCGCGGAGGAGCTCGCACCGCCGGCGCCGGTCGAGCTGCCGGCTCCCGTCGAGGAGCGCCCGGCGCAGGAGTCGCCGTACGCCCGGATGGGGTACGTCGACGACGCCGAGATCGAGGCGCACGTGCGCCGCCTGCTCGCCCAGCGCGCCGCGGGCTGAGCGTCCCCGACACGCCCGGTGTGTGCGGCGGCGTCCGCCGACTCGGACCCCTCGCGCTCGGCATGATAGGCTGAACGAGTTCACGGGCCCATGGCGCAGTTGGTAGCGCGCCTCGTTCGCATCGAGGAGGTCAGGGGTTCAAATCCCCTTGGGTCCACCGGAACAGGAAGCCCCGAGCATCTGCTCGGGGCTTCCGTCGTCTCACCGTGGGGGCGGAGTAGCGTGACGGTGACGACGACCTGTTCGAGGGGGACGACGAGATGCGGACGCTTCGCTACTCGATCAACGTGACGCTCGACGGCTGCTGCCATCACGAGGCGGGGATCGCGCCGGATGAGGAGTCCATGCGCTTCTGGACGGCGGAGATGGAGCGGGCGGACGCGCTGATCTTCGGGCGCGTGACCTATCAGATGATGGAGTCGGCGTGGCGGCGGCCGCGCACCGGGACGTGGCCCGAGCGGATGGCGCCCTGGGAGCGCCCCTTCGCGGAGCGCATCGACGGAGCCAGGAAGTACGTGGTGTCGCGCACCCTCGACGCGGTCGACTGGAACGCCGAGCTGCTGCGGGAGGACCCGACCGAGGCGGTGCTGCGGCTCAAGCAGGAGCCGGGGGAGGCGCTGTGGGTCGGCGGAGTGTCGCTGCCCCTGGCGCTCGCCGAGCGCGGGCTGATCGATGAGTACCGCTTCCTCGTGCAGCCGGTGCTGGCCGGCCACGGGCCGCGACTGCTCGACGGGCTCCGCGAGCGGATCCGCCTGGAACTCGTCGACCGTCAGGAATTGCGGTCCGGAGCCGTCGCCCTCCAGTACCGACCGGCATGAGGCGGCCCATGGCATCGCTCGTCGCGCCGTGCGGAGGTCTGCGCGCCTGGGAGGATGGATCCTGCGGATGATGTCGTTCTGGGCGCAGCTCGAACGCCCCCGGGTCGCCCATGGCGACGCCGGGTTCCGCACCGTCCTGCTCCGAACGGAGAACGCATGAGTCCCAGCCGCTTCCCCCGGCGCGTCTACGACCGCGGCGAGGAGCCGGACGCCCGCTTCACGCTCGCGAACGAGCGCACGTTCCTCGCATGGATCCGCACATCGCTCGCCCTGCTCGCCGGCGGTGTCGCACTCGAGGCGCTCGGGCTCGGCATGGCCCCCGGATACCGGCACGCGGCGTCGATCCTGCTCATCGTGGCGGGGCTGCTGACGCCGGCGCAGGCGTGGTTCGGCTGGATGCGGACCGAGCGCGCGCTGCGGGAGTCGACCCCGCTCGGTCCGCCGTGGCTGGCGATCCCGCTCGCGCTGGTCGTGGTGGCGACCGCGGTGCTCGTGCTGCTCGGAGTGCTGCTGGCGTGAGCGAGCCCGAGCGGGTCTTCGACCGCGGGCTGCAGCCCGAACGCACCGCCCTCGCATGGCGGCGCACCGCCCTCGCGCTCGCCGGAGGATCCGTGGTGATCATGCGGATCCTGCCCTCTGTGATCGGCGGCGCCGCGCTCGTGCTCGGCCTCGCGGGGCTCGCCCTCGCCCTCGTGGTGCTGGTGGGGTCGCACCGCCGCTACCGCCGCCAGCATCGCGCCCTCACTTCGACGGAGCCGGCCGTGCTGCGCTCCGGGTGGCCGGTCGCGGCGCTCACCGCCGCCACCCTGCTGGTGGGCGTGCTCTGTCTCCTGTTCGTGCTGCTCCGGGGCTGAGCAGCGTCGACGGGCGCCGACCGGACGCCTGTCGTCGAGGACCGGAGGCAGGGCGAGGGCGTACCTTTGCAGGGTGCAGAACCTCGCGACGCGCCCTGATCCGCTGCCCGACCGGCCCGCCCCCGACAACCCCCAGGGCAAGCTCGTGCTGCTGCGGCACGGTGAGACCGAGTGGTCGCGCAGCGGCCGGCACACCGGCCTCACCGACGTCCCGCTCACCCCGCGCGGCGAGGAGCTGGCGCGCCTGGCCGGTGCCCTCGTCACCGGCTACGACTTCCGGCTCGCGCTGTCGTCGCCGCTGCAGCGCGCCCGCCGAACGGCTCAGCTGGCCGGTCTCGACGCGGAGGTCGATCCGCTGCTCGTGGAATGGGACTACGGCGGCTACGAGGGGCGCACCACGAAGGAGATCCGCGCGGAGCTCGGCTACAACTGGAGCGCGTTCACGCACGGCGTGATCCGTGGCGAGACGCCGGGGGAGACCGTCGAGGAGGTCGCTGCGCGCGCCTCCCGGGTGCTCACCCGGGTGCTGCCGGCGATGGTGGACGGCGACGTCGCCCTCATCGCCCACGGGCACTACCTGCGGATCCTCACCGCGGTCTTCCTGCGTCAGGCGCCGCGCTTCGGAGCCGCGATCACGCTCGACGCCGGATCCGTCTCGGTGCTCGGCTTCTCCCGCGAGCAGCCGGCGATCCTGGCGTGGAACCACGGACCGCAGCTGCCGCTGGAGCCGTCCGAGTCCTGAGCGCACCCGGTCCTGCCCGGGCGCCCGGGGCCCACCGCCGGCGCCCGCGACCTAGTCGGCGACGGTCGGGTCGCCGTCCTGCTCGATCAGCGGCGGCGAGGCCGGTGCGGGCATCGCGCCGAGGTGCCCTTCGGCCCGGTAGTCCGGTCGCGGCGGCTGGCGGCGCTGGTGCGCGCCCTCGCCGCCGAGACGTCCGCCGAACGGACGTCCGTGGTCGGCGAACTCGTCGCGCACGAACACGAACCGCCAGTCGCCGGCGGTGAACCGCGCACCGGTGTGCAGGGTCTCGACCGCCCGGCCCTCCTCCTCGGCGGCCTTGGCGATGTTCGCGCTGGTCTGCCCGGGGCCGATCATCTCCAGGTCGTAGTCGTCATCTCCGTCGTGCCGGATGACGGCGTGCACTGCGGCGAGCCCGGCGAGACGGATCTGGCATTCGGCGCCGGATCCGATCCGCGTCTCGTCCTCGGTGATCTCGTGCACCAGACGATCGACCTCGGACGTGATCAGCAGGCGGGGGTGTCCCGCGCCCCAGGCTGCGTGCGTCGTGGTGCCCCGCGGCTGCTCCTGCGTCTTCATGAGCGCACCTCCTTCACGGAGGCCGGGCGGCACGGGTCGCTGCTCCAGGACGGTCAGCTGAGCGTCGCCCTGGTCTCTCGCATACCGCGATGGTAAACCCGCGCGGAGCGTGCGGCGCCGGATCCGGCAAACCCTCAGCCTGCCGGATCCGGGCCATTCGTCAGCCGTGGTGGTCGTGCTGATGGCCCTCGTCGTGCGGGTGCACGTGTCCGGCGCCGTGGTCGTGCCCGCCGTGCCCGTGCGCGTGCTCGTGCTCGTCGTGGCTGTGTCCGTGCCCGCTGTGGCCCGGCTCGCACGCCGCGCCCTTCACCGTGCGCGGGGCGTCGAGCGAGGGGTTGCGGTCGAAGAACCCGAACGGCTTGAGCCAGAACGCGATCGTGTCGGCCGGCATGATCGGCCAGTCCTCGGTGCGGGTGATGTGGTGGATCCCGAAGTTGTACCAGAGCACGACGTCCTCGTTCACGAGGTTCTCGTCGTCCGAGATCCAGGCGGTCATGCCGTTGTGCAGGTCGTCCACGGCCTGGGTCGGGTAGTCGCCGGCCGGCCAGAACTGGTCGTCGTGGTGCCGGGTCACCCACACGGTCTTGCCGATGACCGGGTTGCGCTTCAGGATGGGCGAGGATTCAACGAACATCGCCGGGAACGACGCCGAGGGCACGAGCTTGTACGCCACGGGCGCGCCCCACGCGTTGAGCTTGTTCGGGTTCTGCACCTTCCAGCCGCGCTGGCGCTCCCAGTCGTAGCTGCGCCCGGCTTCGGCCTCTGAGCGGATCACCGTGGCCTGCGTGTGCAGATCGAGTCCGAACGGGTTCGCCTCGGAGATCGGCGCCGGCATCGAGTCCGACTCGATCACGGTGTTGCCGTCGCCGTCGACGTCGAGATCGAGGCGCGCGATGAGGAAGTGCTGGTGGAACGGCGCGTACGTGCGAGTGTCGATCGTGGTGCCGGTGGCCGTGCCGGTCTCGCCCTCGGCCATGGGTGTGGTGACCATGATGCCGGTCGCGCGCACCTCGCACTCGATGTTGCCGTCCTGGTAGAACCGCCAGTACACGAGGTACTCGTAGTTCGCGACGGTGGCGTGCACCGAGACGACGAACCGGCGCTGCCGGCGCACCTCGGTGCCCGCGTCGGGGTCGACGTGCTTCCACAGCACGGCGTTGTCCTCCTCGTGCAGGCAGATCGCGTTCGTGATCGTCCACGGCTGGCCGGCGGTGTCGGGCAGCACGGCGTCGAGGTAGGTGATCTCGCCGAGGCAGTCGCAGCCGAGCTCGAGCGAGGTGCACATGTAGCCGAGGCCCCACTCGCCGATGTCGAATGCCGTGCGACGGTAGTGGTCGAAGCTGGAGTCGCGGTACGGCACGATCATCTCGGCGAACGACAGCCGGTACGCGACCTCGCGGCGGGTGCCCTGGTCCTCGAAGCCGACCTGGTAGATCACCGGCCCCTCGCGGTAGTTGAAGCCGAGTCGGAAGTCCCAGTTCTGCCACTGGATCCGGGATCCCTCGACCGCGAACGAGACGCCCTCGGGCTGCACGATCTCGAGCGGCTTGAGGTCGGTTCGCTGCGGGATCCCGGTCAGTTCGGGCGTGTACTCGCCGAAGACCTCGGGGAAGCCGTAGTCGTGGTGATCCTCGATCTCGAGGACCTCCATCGTGTTCATGTCGACGATGATCTTCAGCCCGCTCACGGGGTGCGCGTAGGGGTTCCCGTCGGGCGTCGCACGCTTCCACAGGTCCACCCAGCCCAGGCGCCGGTCGCGCCACTGCTCCGGGATCACCGCGCCGCCGTACGTCCACACGTCGAACAGCACGAGGTCGACGTCGTCGATGCCGCGGGCGGCGAGCGCCGCGCGCACCTCGGGGTTCTCCTTCATCGCGTGATCGCAGTCGTGGTACTCGTCGATCGTGAAGTTCGGCGTGACGCCCGGCACGTGCGTCCACGATTCGACGACGTCGTCGGTGAGGTTCACGATCGCCTCGTACACCTCGTTGGTCTGCTTGCGCCACAGCACGGAGAGTGAGCGCCGCACGATCGGATCCCCGTCGCGCCACGCCTTGACCTCGGCCTTGGGCGGCTCCTTGAGGATGATCGAGGCGTACCGCCAGCCGGCGTCGACGCCATGCTCCCGGGTCAGCGCGGCGGCGGTGGCGGAGAACTCGGCGCCGGTGAGCGAGTCCAGAGGGTGCGAAGGTGCAGGCTGCGACATGGTTCCCCGTTCGGTCGGCTCCCGGGCGCATCGTCGTGCGCCCGGCGCTGTCGAGTCTGCCATCACGGCACCCGGCGCGCGAGAGGCGGATCCGGGGGTTGATGGCCACGGAGTCGGCCTTTCGGCGGCGCGGCGGCCGGGCCCTTCGACAGGCTCAGGGACCGGCCCATCGGCAGAGCCGGAGAATGGTCAGTCGGTGAGCAGCGCCTCGAACTCGGCCTTCACCTCGGCGCGGTACGCGTCCACGTCCAGGGAGGCCGGCGGCACCTCTCCGGCCAGGAACGCGCTCATGCCCGCGGCGAGCGCGTCGTCGTCCTGCTCCACGATGCGGATCGCGCCGTCCGGGAGCGCGCCGTACACGGATCCGAACGAGGTGGACACGATCGGCAGGCTGCAGATCGCCGCTTCGATGAGGACCATCGGCTGGCCCTCGTACAGGCTCGACAGCACGAAGCAGTCCGACGCGGCCAGCAGCGCGTAGGGGTTCTGCTGGGGGCCGGTGAGGAAGGCGACGTCGGCGAGACCGGCGTCGTCGATCTGCTGCTGCAGGTCGGCGCGCAGCGGCCCGCCGCCCACGATGAGCAGCCGGGTCTCGGGATGCGCGGCGTGCACCTGCTGGAACGAGCGGATCAGGCGCGCATGGTTCTTCTCGGGGCTCAGCCGTCCCACGGTGACGAACCAGCGCAGCGCGTCCTCATCGGCTTCGAGCGCCTCGTACCACGCGGGCCTCGGCGCGATCTCCTCGTCCGCGGCCTCGCACTGGGCGTCCGATTCGGCGAAGAACTCGCTGAGCGGCCGGCGCGCACCGCTCTTTACGTGCTCGACGTCCGGGAAGTTCCGCACCGTGCGGAAGCGGTCTCCGGGGGCGTAGTCCGCGAGCTCCACCCGGTTCAGTTCGGTGAGCTGGTGCGAGACCGAGACGAGCTGGTCGTACTGCGAGTACATCGCGAAGACGGCGCCGAGACCGCGCTTCATGCTCGCCTTGCCGTTCACGGTGCGCTCTCGGTCGGCGGCCATCTCGTTGTGCATCCAGATCGCGCGCACCGGATCCGGTCCGCCCTCGCTCACGGCGGGCGCGTGCAGCAGCAGGGCGGTCCACATCGGGCCGTAGCCGCTGAAGTCGGCCACCCAGTCGAAACGCGCCGCGCCGAACACGCGCATCCACTCCGCGTTCCAGAGGTTCTCGTGCCACGGCTCGCTGCCGGTGGTGCGCGGGGAGCCGCGCCAGTCGTCGATGCGGCGGCGCAGGTGCACGGCCTTGGATCCGTTCATGCCGCCGATGCGGAACACCTGACGCACCTCGGCGGGGATGCGCGCCTGCACCAGCGGATCCGTGCTCCCGCGCCGCTTCGGCAGCAGCGCGGTCACGTCGTAGCGGCTGTGGTCGATGGCGCCGAGCAGGTTCAGCGCGCTCGTGGTGATGCCGTTCGGCTTCATCCCGCCCAGGTACACGAGCAGGCGCTTGCGGCCGTCATGCGCGGTGGGGCGGGCGCGGTATCCGTCCCGGGCGCCGCCGAACACGATGTCGACGACGCGGGCGGTCGCCCCGCCGTCCTCGAAGGGTGTGAACCGCTGCACCCAGGAGGCGTACTGCGGATGCGGCTCAGCACCGTGCAGCAGCGCGGCGAGCGCCCGGCCGGTGGCGGCGGCGTCGGAGTCGACCGGACCCGGCAGGGTGTCCAGCGACATGTACGTGCCCCGGCCGGACGAGTAGAGGTCGGCGTCCGGCGTGAAGAACGCGATCGGACGGCCGGTCGCGAGGTAGTCGAAGAAGATCGAGGAGTAGTCCGTGACGAGTCCGGCCGCCGCACCCAGCAGGACGTTGGTGGGGATGGTGTTCGGGGCGAGCGAGCGCGCCAGCGCCGGTCGCGACGCCGCGCGCGCGTGCACGATCTGGTGCGTCTTCAGCACCACGACGTGGTCGTCGCCGACGCCTGCCTGCAGCTCGGCGAGCTGCGCGGCGAGCTCGTCGATGTTGTCCTCGGGGTCGTCGAAGGAGCTTCCACGCCAGGTCGGCGCGAACAGCACGATCGGCTTGTCGCCGAGGACGACGCCGCTGCCCTCCAGCTCCGCCCGCACGGCCGCCTCGTCGGCGGCGTCGAGCCGCTGCCGGTCGATGCGCGGATATCCCTCCTCGATGAGGGTTCCGGGGTAGACGTTGGTGAGCCGGTAGGCGCCCTCGTACATGGTCTCCGCCATGAACGGGTTCGCCGCCAGCAGGTAGTCCGACATGAGGAAGTTGCGCAGCGTGTTCGCGGACTGCACCGCGCCGGACGGCATGTCGAAGCCCATGAGCTTCAGCGGCGTGCCGTGCCAGGTGTTCAGATACACCTGGCCCTCGCGCTTGCCGAACCAGGTGGGGAAGGTGGCGTTGTTGACGAGCCACCCGCTGACGGCGAGAGCCTGACGGTACGCGGCGGATCCGCGGCGCACGAACGACACCCGGCGGTCGCCCGCGAACTCCCGCCGGAACCGGGCGATCGCGTCGTCGTCGGCCAGCGCCCAGACGTGCGTCAGGTGCGCGTACGCCGGGTCTGCCAGCAGGTGGCGGAAGATCGCCTCGGGGTTGCAGAGCATGCCGTTGCCGGCGAACGACTCGTAGAGCACCTGGTCCGGGCGCACCGGACGGGAGCGCCAGAACGCGATGCGCTCGGCCTCGGCGGCGCGCTTGAGGCGGCGGGCGACGGAACGGACACGGCGCACGGAGGAGGGGAGGGGCACAGTCCCAGGATATTCGTCGACGTCCGAGTGAACGCTCGGAGAACATCCGGGGAAGCGTCGACGACCTGCGAGGCCTCTGACAGCCAGTTCGGAGCGGCGGCCAAGGGCGGCCCGCTACCCTCGGGGCGTGACCTCCTCCGCTGTCGGCACCGCCTCGGAGCGGGCCTTCTCCGCCCGGACCCGGGCGACGGCGGATACGCGGCGTCTGGGCCTGTGGGCCGGGCTGCTCGGCCTTTTCGCCGTCGCCGCGAGCGCGACCGGATCCTGGATCCCCTCGCTCTGGGGCGACGAGGCCGCGAGCCTGATGTCGGCGACACGCCCGCTGCCCTCGCTCTGGCACATGCTGAGCTACGTCGACGCGGTGCACGGGCTGTACTACCTCGGGCTGCACGCGTGGATCGATGTGTTCGGGCCGAGTGCGTTCTCGATCCGGTTCCCTTCGGCGCTCGCGATCGGCGTCTGCACCGCCGCCGTCGTGTGGCTGTGCGGGCGGTTCGAAGGGATCCGGTTCGCGGTCGTCGCGGGCGTCTTCACGGCGCTGGAGCCCCGGCTGATCTTCGCCGGGGAGGAGGCGCGGTCCTACGCGATCGGCGCCGCGCTCGCCGCCGTGCTGATCGTGATCCTTGCGGAGCTCGCCCTCCGGCCCGGGAGAGCGATCGGATGGTGGGTCGGCTACGCCGCGGTGCTCACCGTCGCGATCTGGACCTTCCTCTACTTCGCGCTCATGGTCCCGGCGGTGCTCGTGATCGTGCTGCTGTCCCCGGAGCTGCGCCGGCGATGGCGGGCGTGGGCGGTCAGCACCGGCGTCGCCCTGGTGCTCAGCTCGCCCCTGGCGTGGTTCGGGTTCCTGCAGCGCCGTCAGATCGCGTTCCTCGCGGTGCGGGAGTCGGTCACGGCCGAGGTCGTGCTGAAGAACATGTGGTTCCAGGAGTGGTGGTTCACGGTCATCGCCTGGGCACTCATCCTGGTCGCCGGGGTCGTGCTCGTGCGCGAGGTCGTGCGGATCCGGCGCACCGGCGGGCGGTTCGCGACCGGGATCCGGCTCGAGATCGTGGCACTGAGCTGGATGCTCGTGCCGATGGGGCTGCTGCTCGCCGTCACCCCGTTCATGGCGGTGTACACCGCGCGGTACGGCACGTTCTCGGCACCCGCCGTCGCGATCGCGATGGCGTTCGGGGTGCGCGGCCTGGCCCGGATCCCACGGCGATCCCGCGGCGCGACGTCCTCCGGCGGCGCGCAGTCGTCACGACGGAGCGCCTGGCTCGCCGGGATCGCGATCGCCGTGGTCGTGATCGCCGCCGTGCCGGTCGCCGTGCTGCAGCGCACGCCGTACGCGAAGAACCAGTCCGACTGGAACGACATCTCCGCGTTCATCCGGGCGAACGCCGAGCCCGGCGACGGCATCGTGTTCGACGACGGGGCCCGTCCCTCGCAGCGCACCCGACTGGCGAAGGCGACGGATCCGTCCTCGTTCCGCGATGTGACCGATCTGTTGTTGAAGACGCCGTACCAGCGGTCCTACACCTGGTACGACCAGACCTACGGGATCCCGCGGGCTGCGGGCATGGGACGCTTCGACGGCGTCGACCGGGTGTGGGTGGTCGAGCTGAGCTTCAAGGGCGTCGAGGACACCTGGGGGCTCAGCGATCTGCGCGCCCTCGGCTATCACGAGACCCGTCGCGTCGTCGGTGCCGGCAGCGTGATCCTGCTCTACGAGCGCTGAGCGCTCGGATCCGACTTGCTCGGACGCAGGACGGATGCCGCTTCGCAGGAGATCCTGGCGGGATCCTTCCTGCAGAGCTGCATCCGTCCTGCGTTCCGCGGCGCCGGGATCCGGTGATCAGCGGGCAGAGACGAGGGCGGCGCCGTGCTCGCGGCCGCGGACGACCGTGGTGCGCACCCGCGCCGTGAGGAACGCCTCGGGACCTTCGCGGAACGGATCCTCGTCGAGCACGACGAAATCGGCGGACGCGCCGGGGCGCAGCACCCCGAGCTCGCCGTCCCAGCCGGAGGCGAAGGCGGCGTCGCGGGTGGCCCGGCGCACCGCGTCGGCGATCGCCATCGCGTTTCCCGGCACGTTCGCCGGCAAGGAGGGGTCGAACGCGGACCGCCGGGTCGTGGCGATGAACAGGTTCGGCAGCGGATCGAACGGCGCGGTCGGCGCATCGGTGCCGAGCGCGAGCGTCGCGCCTGCCTCGACGAACTCGCCCCAGGGGTACCCGCGCTCGACACGGTCGTCGCCGAGCACCGCACGCCAGTTGTCCTGGATGGCCGGGTCGCTGTGCGCGGGCTGCAGGGAGGCGATCACGCCGAGCCTGGCCAGGCGCAGCGGCGTCGCGTGGTCCACGGTCTCGAGGTGCTCGATGCGGTGCCGGCGGTCCGCGCGGGGGCCGTTGGCGGCGACCGCGGCCTCGAGCGCGTCCAGCGCGAGCGCGGACGCGGCGTCGCCGATCGCGTGCATCGCGATCTGCAGCCCGGCCGCGTCGGCGCGGGTGACGACGGCGGAGAGGGAGGGGAGGTCCCAGAGCGCCTCCGGCTGGGAGCCGTCCGCGAACGGCGTGCGCATGGCCGCCGTGCAACTGTCGATCACGCCGTCCACGAAGAGCTTGATGCCGGCGACCCGCAGCCCCGGACCGGAGTGCTCCCGGTGCAGCGCGATCGCGCGGTCGACTGCGCCGGCGTCGCCCTCCGCGGTCCCGGTCCGGTACACGGCCCAGTGTGCGGCGACGTGCATCGGAAGCGTCCCGCCGTGGCGCTCCTGGACGGCGAGCATCGCGCGGAGGTCGGGCTCCGACAGCGCCATGTCGACGGCGGCGGTGACACCGGCGTCGAGGTAGGTGCGCAGCGCGGCCTCGAACTGCGCCTCCCGCTCGGCGTCGCTCGTGAGAGCGTCCAGCCGCTCGCGCAGGAACGCGAACACCGCGTTCTCCAGCAGCATCCCGGTGGCGTGTCCGTCGGCGTCGCGCTGGATCGTGCCGCCGAGCGGATCCGGGGTCTCGTCGTCGATGCCCAGCTCGGCGAGGGCCGCGGAGTTGACCCAGGCCGAGTGGTTGTCGTTCGCGTGCAGGTACACCGGCCGGTCGGCGACCACGGCGTCGATCATCTCGCGGTGCGGGGCCCGGCCGCCGAGGCTCGAGAACAGCCAGCTGCGTCCCTGGATGCGCGGGGCGGAGGGATCGGCCGCGGCCGCCGCGGCCACGCGCGCCTGGATCTCGGCGAGGTCGACCGCGTCGTGCAGATCCACCTGCTCGAGCGACTCGCCGAGGCCGATCAGATGCGTGTGCGCATCCACGATGCCGGGGATCACCAGCGCGCCGTCCAGCTCCACGACCGCGTCCACGGCGAAGGCGTCCGCGGCGGCCGTGTCTCCGACGAAGCGGATCCGCCCGTCCTCGACGATGAGCGACTGCGCCCACGGCTGCGTGTCGGAGGTGAAGATCGAGCCGCCGCGGTAGTGGGTCGTCCGGGTGTCGTTCGAGGTCATGTACGGGATCCTTTGCGTGCGATCAGAGGGAGGCCTGCGAGCGGGGCGAACGGCGCACCAGCACGAGGTAGAGGACGAAGGGCACGATCAGGCCGACCGGAACCGAGAGATCGATGCCGCCGATGGCCGCGGCGATCGGTCCGGTGAAGACCAGCGTCGCGCTGCACAGCAGCGAGGCGTCGATCCCGACCAGCACCGCGACCGCACCGGGGACGTGCACGCCTCCGGTGAACCAGAAGCGGCTGCCGCGGCTTTCGTCGTCGAGGGCCGGGCCGTCGTAGCGGTTGCGCCGCCACAGCATGTCGGCGAGGTACACGCCCATCACCGGCGCGAGGATGGTCACCGCGAGCTGCAGCGCGCTGGAGACGCTGTCCAGGAAGTTCCACACGAGCAGGGCGAACAGGGTCATCAGCACGCCCACTGTGCCGTCCAGCAGCACCGTGCGCGAGCGGGGCAGGCGGATCCCCACGGCCTGGAGCGCGAGGCCGGAGCTGTAGGCCGTCATCGCGTTGTTGGCGATCGTGCCGACGATCACCGAGATGAGGAAGATCGGCGCGAACCAGCCCGGCAGGAACTTCTCCAGTCCCGCCTCCGGATCCGACATGTCCACCGCGCCGGCGGCCAGCACGCCGACGAAGGTGGCCAGCACGCCGGGGATGATCATGCCGAGCGTGGTCCACAGGGCGACGTCGCGCACGCGGGTGCTCGCGGGCAGGTAGCGGGCGAAATCGGCGCTGTTCGTGTACGACAGCGGGCCGGAGGCGACGAGGGCGATGCCGGCGGCCATCATCGCCACCAGATCCAGGCCGTGCAGGGGAGCTGCCGGGGTGTAGCTCCACTTCGCACCGCTGACGACGAACACCGCCATCACCGCGAAGATCACGGCGAGCAGGATCGCGAGCGGCTGGTACAGGCGCATGATCATCCCGTGCCCGTACACGCTGATCACCATGGTGGCGGCGGCGATCACGATCGCGCTGATCGCGATGGTCCAGCCGTTCGAGGGGACGCCGAGCCGGCTGAGGAGCCCGACGGCGACCGTCGTGGCGGCGGCCCAGTTGATCGCGAGGTAGCAGACGCTGATCAGCCAGCCGGCGATCGCCACGTTGAACCGGTTGCCCGTGATGCCGTACATCGCGCGGGTGATCACCTCGCTGGGCGCGCCCGCGGCGGGACCGGATCCGGCGACGATCCCCGTGATGATCGAGAAGAGGTTGCCGATCACGATCGCCAGCAGGGCCTGCCACAGGTTCAGTCCGAGCAGAACGAGCGTCGCGCCGATGACCACGGCGAGGAAGTTCACGTTGGGGGCGGCCCACACCGCGAACAGATCGCGGGCGCGGCCGTGCCTTTCGCTGCTCGGGATGTAGTCGATGCCGTGCGTCTCGACGCGCACGGCGCTGTCGGTGGGCACGGGATGGGTGAGGGCCGGGGATGCGTCGGTCCCCAGGGGCGTCGTCTGCGACATGGGTTCTCCAGGGCGGAAGGTCGGGTGCGCGACGTCCTTGTTCGCGCTCGACACGCAACGCTAAAGATCCAAAACGATTTGGACAAGCGGGATCCCGAATTTATCATCCAGGCATGCGAAGACAGCGTTCCACGATCCGCGACGTGGCCCGCCGGGCGGGCGTCTCCGTGACCACCGTGTCGCACACGTTCTCCGGCAACGGCGTCGTGAACCCGGCCACGCAGGCGCGCGTGCGCGCGGCGGCCACCGCACTCGGCTACCACCCCGATGTCGTGGCGAGCGGGCTGCGCCGGAGCCGCCTGGGCGTGATCGGGCTGGTGCTGCGCCCCGCGGTGGGCGCGGAGCCGCAGGAGATCGATGACGTCGACTACTTCCCGCGGTTCGCCGGGGCGGCGGCGCTGACCTCCCTCGCGCAGGGGTACGCGCTCATGCTCGTCGCGGACCCGACCGTGCCGAACGCACCCACCACGGCGTGGGCGTGCGACGGCATCATCGTGACCGACCCGGTCGAGGGCGACCCGCTCATCGCCGCCCTCCGTGCCGGCGGCATGCCGTACACGCTCGTGGGCGCCGACACGGCGGATCCGGAAGATCCGCACGTCGTCGACATCGCCACCGCGCTGATCACCGACCGCGTTCTCGAACACCTCGCCGCAGCGGGTGCGACACGCATCGCCCTCGTGGTCGGCACGGATCCGATCGAGTGGAACACCGCGACCGAGCAGCGCTACCGCGAGCGGATCCCCGCCGCGGAGCAGATCGTGCGGCACCTGCCGGAGCGCGCCGACCCGCCCATGGTGGCGGGCGTGGTCGATGCGCTGCTGGCTCTGCCCGAGCCGCCGGACGGCGTGTACTGCATGACGAGCGACCACGCCCGCGCCCTGGTGGACCGTCTCGTCGAGCGCGGCGTCCGCGTGCCGCAGGACGTGCGGGTCGTGTGCGGCTCCGACGCGGAGCGTCTGCGTGCCGCCCCCACGATCACCGCCGTCGACCTGCAGCCGCAGGCGCTCGGTCGCCAGGCGGCCGCTGCGCTGTTGCAGCAGCTCGAGCCCGAGCTCGCGATCGAGGTGCCCGCGCCCGCCCACGGCACGCTGAACGTGCGCGCCTCGACGGAAGGGTGAGCCGCGCTTAGCCGATCAGATCCGTGACGTCGCCGTCGACCTCGACCGGAGCGGAACCGCGGCGGAACAGCAGTGCCGGGCCTCTACCGGGGGTCACGGCGCTGCCGCCGATCGTGCGCCGTCCGCCCTGCACCCGCAGCCAGGCGCCCTCGCGAAGCGCCAGCACCGGCGTGGTGTTCTCCTCGTGGAACTCCGCCAGGCGCTGAGCGCGGGTCTCACCCGCGTGGGTGGATGCTGGATCGGCATCGAGATAGTGCGCGTTGATCTGGAACGGCACGAGGCCGAGCGCGTCGAAGCCCCCCGGCTCCACGATCGGCATGTCGTTGGTGGTGCGGATGGTCGCCGCCGCGAGATTGGTCCCGGCGCTCGCACCGAGGTACGGCCGTCCGGCGGACGCATGGGCGCGCAGAGGCTCCAACAGCCCGGCCTCACGCACGGTCTTCAGCAGCCGGAAGGTGTTCCCTCCGCCCGCGAAGACGGCCGCAGCCTCGCCAATGGCGGCCACGGGGTCGCCGGATTCGTGCACACCCACGACTTCGACGCCGTGGGCCGCGAACGCCTCGCGGGCCTTGGCCGTGTAGCCGTCCAGGTCGGCGAGCGCATAGGGCACGAAGACGAGCCGCGCCGCACCGCCGAGGGCGTCGAGCACCGCCTCCCAGGCGTGTTCGAGGTAGCCGGATCCGGCGTTGGATGAGTTCGACATCAGGAGCAGGTTCATGAGGTCCTTTCGCGGGCGGGATCGGTGGCCGGCGCGGGGCCGGGTGCGCGGAGGGAGAGGAGCTGACCGATCGCGTGCGCGGTGCGCAGCACGGCGTCCTTGTGTGCCCGGATGTCGCCGAGGCGTTCGCTCTTGTGCTCGCCGATGCTCACGGAGCCGATCGGCCGCCCCGCGACGAACACCGGCGCGGCGACGGCCCGGGTGTCGAGATCGTACTCGCCGTCCGAGTACGCCCAGCCCGCGGCGGCCGCCTCCGACATGGCCTGCTCGATGAGGGTGGCGTCGTTGATCGTGAGGTCGTTGAAACGAGCCAGCGGCAGGGAGTACATCAGGGCCTGGCGCTGCCCGGCGGACAGGAAGGCGAAGTAGGCGCGCGACGTGGCGCCGGCATGCGCGGGATACAGTTCGCCCACCAGGGGATGGTTGCGCATCGGTACCCCGCCGCCCTCTACCGCCGCGACGGCGCGAACGTGTGCGCCGTCGGCGATCGCGAACACGGCGGTGCGCGAGGTCTCCTCCGCGAGCATCGCGAGCACGGGCTCGACGAGCGCTGCCATGCCGCCCTGGCGCTCCCAGGTCGACGCGATCCGCCACAGCGCCGGGCCCAGGCGGTACCGGCGGGTGTGCGGGTCGGCGGACAAGAAGCCGCGTCCCGCAAGAGTCGCGAGCAGGCGCTGCGCGGTCGACTTGTCCAGGTCGAATTCCTCGGCGAGCTCGAGTACGCCCCATTCCGCGCGTCGGCCGGTGAAAGACAGCAGCACCGAGAGGGCGCGGTCGACCGTCTGCAGAGGGGGGCGGGAGCTGGATCCCTTGTCCATCGGCAGGTCCTTTCGACCCGCGATGCGCGCGCGGATCAAATAGTGAGATTGAGTTGCACAAGTATTTCACATCGCTGATAGTGGTCGCTAAGTGCCGCTCGGCGCGATCCACCCCCCATCGAAGTGAGGAGAGCCATGTCCGCCGCCCTGCGTCGTGTGCTCGCGATGATCCCCACGCTGCTCGGTGTCGTCGTCCTCATCTTCCTCATCACCCGCGTCCTGCCGGGCGATCCCGCCCGTTCGCTGGCCGGGGAGAACGCCGACCAGAGCGTCGTGGACAAGCTGCGCGAGCAGATGGGGCTGGACAAGCCTGTCTGGCAGCAGTTCGGCGACTATCTCGTCGGACTCCTGCACGGCGATCTCGGCTACGCATGGCACACCGGCCACCCGGTCGCACAGGACTTCGCCACGCGGTTCCCCGCCACCGTCGAGCTCGCGCTCGCCGCGCTGTTCCTCGGCGTCGTCGTCGGCGTACCGCTGGGCATCCTCAGCGCCATGAAGCGCGGCCGCCTGGTGGACCACCTCACCCGGGTGATCTCGCTGCTCGGTGTCTCGATGCCGCTGTTCTGGCTCGGCCTGCTCGTGATCTCGCTGTTCTTCGGAACGCTGGGCTGGGAGCCCGCACCGATCGGCCGCATCGCGGACGACGTCAACCCGCCCACCCACGTGACCGGGCTCTATCTGATCGACAGCCTGCTCACGGGTGACAGCGTGGCGTTCGCGAGCGCCTTCAGCCACCTGATCTGGCCCGCCGTGGTGCTCTCGGTCGGCGGCGTCGCGATCATCTCCCGCATGACCCGTTCCGCGATGCTCGAGGTGATGGGGCAGGACTACATCCGCACCGCTGAGGCGAAGGGGATGAGTCCCGCGCGCGTCATCGGCGGCCACGCGCTGAAGAACGCGGCGCCGTCGATCGTGACGATCATCGGCCTCGAACTCGGGCAGCTGCTCGGTGGCGCGGTGATCACCGAGACGATCTTCAGCTGGCCCGGCATCGGCGGCTACGTGACGGAGTCGATCAAGGCCAACGACTACGCCCCGGTGCAGGCGATGACTCTGGTCGCGGCGATCGTCTATCTCGTCGTGAACCTGCTCGTCGACCTGTCCCAGGGGATCTTCGACCCGAAGGTGCGCAATGCTTGAGACACGACTCCGCCCGAGCCGGACCGCCACGGGGACGCTCTCGCTCCTGCTGCGCAACCCGTCCGCCGTCGCCGGCATCGCAATCATCCTGTTCTGGACGCTGGGCGGCCTGATCGCCCTGTTCGCCTCGCCGTACGACCCGAACCAGACCGGGGTCGGCCCGCTGCTGTCCCCGCCGAGCGGCGCGCACCTGTTCGGCACCGACAACTTCGGCCGCGACATCTTCGCCCGCGTTCTCGCCGGCGCCCGGGTGTCGCTGTGGACCGGACTCATCGCGGTCGCCGTGTCGCTCGTCATCGGCCTGCCGATCGGCGCGATCGCCGGCTACGTGCGTGGCGCCACCGGGATGATCCTGATGCGGATCATGGACATGCTGCTGGCCTTCCCGTCGCTGCTGCTCGCCATGGCACTCGCCGTGGCGCTCGGGCCCGGACTCGGGTCCGCCATGATCGCCGTGGGCGTAGTCGGCATCCCCGAGTTCGCGCGGATCATGTACGGCCAGACCGTCGCCCTGCGCGAGCGCGAGTTCGTCGAGGCGTCACGGGCGATCGGGCTGGGCGACGGGATCATCCTGTTCCGCCACGTCCTGCCCAACGGCATGGCGCCTATCATGGTGCGCTCCGCGCTCGGCATGGGGTACGCGATCCTCACCGCCGCGGCGCTGAGCTTCATCGGCCTCGGCGCCCAGCCTCCGCTCGCCGAGTGGGGCGTGATGATCTCGGACGGACGCGGCTACATCATCTCCGGGGAATGGTGGATGACGTTCTTCCCCGGTCTCGCGATCGCATCGTCCATCCTCGCCTTCAACCTCCTCGGCGACGGCCTCCGCGACACGCTCGACCCCCGGCTCCGCACCTCCGCTCGATAGCGGGCGCCCGGCGCCCACAAGGCCGTCGGTCCCCGTGGCACCACTCCGCGCGACGACGCGCACCACAGCACAACGAAAGGCAACCCAAGACATGAAGAAGATGAGGATGGTCGCTGCGATCGCCCTCGCCACCGGCCTGACGCTCAGCACGGCCGGCTGCGTCGCGAACGCCAACGCGAACAAGGGCGGCACCGCCACCGGCTCCGCGAACCAGACGCTCACGATCGCCTACTCGGAGGGCGGCAAGACGCTCGACCCGGCCGAGGCGAACGACGGCACGAGCGACACCCTGGTGCTCGCCGCCTACGACCAGCTGGTCACGTACGGCACCAAGACCGAGAACGGCAAGCAGGTGTCCGACACGGCCACGATCAAGCCGATGATCGCGGAGAAGTGGGACGTGGACGCCGCCAACACCACGTACACCTTCACGCTGCGCAAGGACGTCACCTTCCAGGACGGCAAGAAGCTCACGGCCCAGGACGTCGTCCGCAGCTACGAGCACATCAAGGCCTCCGCGTCGGCGAGCTTCCTCTACAAGATGGCTGGGATCGCCACCGTCACCGCGAAGGATGACAGCACGGTCGTGATCACCCTCACGGCGCCGAACCACCTGTTCCTGCAGATCATCCCGATGTACTCGTTCTCGATCATCGACATGGACCAGGTCGACAAGAACGGTGGGCCCACTTGGCTCGCCACCAACACAGCCGGATCCGGTCCTTACAAGATCGACAGTTACGACCCGGCCAGCGCCGCCAAGCTGACCGCCTCCGCGTCCTACTGGGGTGAGAAGCCCGCCGTCGGTACCGTGAACATGAAGTTCGTCGGGGACGCGTCCAACCGCCTGCAGCTGATCCAGAAGGGGTCGGTCGACCTGGCGCTGGAGATCGCGCCGAAGGATCTGAAGGGCCTGAACGGCAAGGGCGGGGTCGTCGTCGACTCCCGTCCGAGCAACAAGATCCTGTTCTTCGCGATGAACAACAAGATCGCTCCATTCGACAACCCCAAGGTGCGTCAGGCGATCACGTACGCCATCCCCTACGACAAGCTCGTCTCCGACGTCATGCAGGGCCAGGCGAGCCCGATGCGCTCCGCGGTCGCCAGTTCGACCCCTGGCTTCTCGGACAAGGGATACAAGGCTGAGCACGACCTCGACAAGGCCAAGAAGCTGCTCGCTGAGGCCGGCTACCCGAACGGCTTCTCGTTCGACTTCACGCTCGGATCCGGCTTCCCGGACTGGAACGACGACGCGGTGCTGATCCAGGCCGAGCTCGCCAAGATCGGCGTCACCATGAACATCCACAACATGGCGCGCGCCCAGTTCCTGGAGGCGCTGGCCGGCAAGAACGTGCAGTCCTACATCAGCCGCTGGACCTCGTTCGTGAACGACCCCGGCTACCACCTCGGCCTGCTGATGACGTCGTCCGGGTCGAGCAACTACATGAACTACAGCAACCCGGAGGTCGACAGCGCCTGGCAGCAGGCCGCGACCGAGCCCGACGCCGCCAAGCGCAACGCGCTGTACGCCACGATGCAGGACCAGATCGACGAGGACGCGCCCTGGGGCTACCTGTACGAGTACAACATCGCGGTCGCCGAGCGCAGCGACGTCGAGGGGTACACCTCGTACCCGGACGGCCTGATCCGGTTCTTCCAGCTCAGCAAGAAGTCCTGAGCCGCCGTCCCTGACCGGCATCGAGAGCACAGTGAGAAAGAGAGACGCATCCATGACCGTCATCGCCGAGTGGGAGCAGCGGCTCCTCGCCGCTGTCGAGGAGTCGCAGGACGAGCTGCTGGCCCTGGCCGGGCTGCTCATCCGGACCCCGAGCGAGAACCCGCCGGGGGACTGCACCGAGATCGCGGACGTGATCGCCGGGCTGTTGCGCGATGAGGGCATGGATCCTGAGCTCTTCGATGCCGGTCAGGGGCGCATCAGCGTGGTCGCGCATCGCGGCGAGAAGGGGGAGGACCGCCACCTGGTCTTCGCCGGTCACAGCGACGTCGTCCCCATCGGGGACGTCTCGCGGTGGACCTTCCCGCCCACCGCGGGCGATGTCGTGGACGGCTGGCTCCGCGGGCGCGGCGCCAGCGACATGAAGGCGGGCCTGGCCGGCCTCATCCACGTGTACCGCCTGCTGCACCGTCTCGGCGTGCCGCTGCGCGGCCGGATCTCGCTCGCGGCCGTGCCCGACGAGGAGACCGGCGGGCGCCTCGGCGCCGACTGGCTGCTCGGCCAGGGCGTGCTGGACGGCGCGACCGGCGGCGTGATCGCCGAGCCCGCCGAGCGCGACCACCCCACGATCGGGCAGAAGGGCAGCAACTGGTTCCGGCTGACCGTGCGGGGCATCCCAGGCCACGGCAGCCTGCAGCCCGTGCACGGCGTGAGTGCCAACCTGCTCGGGGCGAAGGCGATCCTCGCTCTGCAGCGGCTCTGGGACATGGTGCCGGACGCCCCCGAGGAGCTCAAGGAGCTCATCGCCGACTCGCAGCGCTTCGCGGTGCAGCGCGAAGGCTACGCTCCCGAGGTCGCCCAGGTGTTCGAGCACGTCACGATCAACGTGGGCACGATCCACGGGGGCACCTCGACCAATGTCGTCGCCGACACCTGCGTGATCGAGTTCGACACGCGCGTGCCGATCGGCCTCAGCCGCGCCCAGGTGCTGCAGCGCGCGAAGGAGATCCTCGCCGAGGAGGGCATCGACGCCGAGATCGAGCCCATCGGGTTCATGAGCGAGCCGAACTGGACCGCCCCGACGGATTCGATCGTCGAGACCCTGGTCGGGGCGCTCCGCGAGCTCTCCGATCCCGAGGCCCAGGGCGTGCTGCAGTGGGCGTCCTCGGACGCGCGCACCTTCCGCAGCCACGGCATCCCGGTGCTGCAGTACGGCCCCGCCGACCTCAAGACCATCCACAGCTTCGACGAGCGCGCCCTCGCCAGCGACGTGGTGCTCGCCGCCAAGGTGTACGCGATCACGGCCCTGCGCTATTTGGGCCTGCGCGACGACGCCGACCGTCCCGCACTCTGAGAGAGACCAACCCATGCTGAACCACGTTCTGACCGTCGTCGACCTTCTCGACTCGCCCGGCACCTCCGGCGAGGTGCTCGCCGCGCACCTGCGCTCCTTCGAGGCTCCCGGTGCGGAGATCACCGTGAACCGGGTCGAGGGGGACAAGGGCGCCACGGACTTCGTGCGCGTCTTCCTGCCGGGCTCCGCGGGACGCTCCACGGGCGGATCCGCACGCACCCTGGGCATCATCGGGCGGCTCGGCGGCGTCGGCGCACGTCCCGAACTGATCGGCTACGTCTCCGACGGGGACGGCGCGGCCGCGGCGCTCGCCGCCGCCGCGAAGCTGCTGCAGATGGCGGGTCGCGGAGACGTGCTCCCGGGCGACGTGGTCGTCACCACGCACGTCACCGGATGGGCGCCCACGCAGCCTCACGACCCGGTGCCGTTCATGGACTCGCCGGTCGACATCCTCACGATGAACCGACACGAGGTCGAGGAGTCGATGGAGGCCGTGCTGTCCATCGACACCACCAAGGGCAACCGCACCATCAACCACCGCGGTATTGCGATCTCGCCGACCGTGAAGGAGGGGTACATCCTCCGGCCCAGTGAGGACCTCGTGGGCGTCGCCGAGACGGTGACCGGGCGATCCGCCGTGGTCTTCCCGCTCGCCACGCAGGACATCACCCCCTACGGCAACGACCTGCACCACCTCAACTCGATCCTGCAGCCGGCGGTCGCCACGACCGCTCCGGTCGTGGGTGTCGCGATCACGACGGCGGTCCCCGTGGCCGGATGCGCGACGGGTGCGAGCCACGAGGTCGACATCGAGCTCGCCGCCCGCTTCGCCGTGGAGACGGCGAAGTACTTCGGCGCCGGCAGCCTGTCGTTCTTCGACGA
Organism: Microbacterium xylanilyticum; assembly: GCF_054654695.1. Lineage (NCBI taxonomy): Bacteria > Bacillati > Actinomycetota > Actinomycetes > Micrococcales > Microbacteriaceae > Microbacterium > Microbacterium xylanilyticum. The sequence continues at coordinate 2,880,919 of NZ_BAAIEN010000002.1, read as the reverse complement.
GGAGCAGTTCGCCCGGCTGACGTCGCTGTACGGCAGCGCCGGTCACCTGCAGACGCTCGGGAACGTCGAGGCCTGACATGTCCGCGCTGCTTCGCGTCGAGGACCTCCGGGTGCGGGTGGACGCTCGCCGCGGGACCTCCTTCCCCGTGGACGGGATCGGCTTCGAGATCGCTCGCGGGGAGACCCTGGGGCTGGTCGGCGAGTCCGGGTCGGGCAAGAGCCTGACGGCGATGTCTATCATCCGGCTGCTGCCGACTCGCGCGGTGCGGATGGACGGCGGGCGGATCCTGTTCGACGGCGAGGACATGGCGAGGATTGGCGCGAAGGGCATACGGCGGATCCGCGGCAACCGGATCGGCACGATCTTCCAGGAGCCGATGACCGCGCTGAACCCGGCGTTCACGGTCGGCTTCCAGATCCGGGAGCCGCTGCGGCGGCACCTCGGGCTGAGCCGGAAGGCTGCGGAAGACCGCGCCATCGAGCTGCTGGAGATGGTCGGCATTGAGCGCTCGGCACAGGTCGCGGCGTCGTACCCGCACCATCTCTCCGGCGGCATGCGCCAGCGGGTGATGATCGCGATCGCGATGTCCTGCGAGCCCGATCTGCTCATCGCCGACGAGCCGACCACGGCGCTCGACGTCACGACCCAGGCGCAGATCCTCGACCTCATCCTGCAGCTGCAGGAGAGCCACGGCACCGCTGTGCTGCTCGTCACCCACGACCTCGGCGTCGTCGCCGAGGCCTGTCAACGGGTCGCCGTGATGAGGCACGGCCGGATCCTGGAGACCGGCGGTGTCCGCGAGATCTTCCACGCGCCGCAGCACCCGTACACGCGGGCGCTGCTCGAGTCGATGCCCGCGCGCAATGCGGGGGAGCGGCGCCTGCCCACCCTGCCCGAGGAGGTGTTCGGATGAGCGCTCTGCTGAGCGTCCGTGGACTGGTCAAGGAGTATTCGCAGCGCGGTGGACGTCAGGGTGAGGTGTTCCGCGCGGTCGACGGCGTCGACTTCGACCTGCACGAGGGGTCGACGCTCGCGATCGTCGGCGAATCCGGATCCGGGAAGTCCACGACCGGTCGCTGCGTTCTGCGCCTGACCGAGCCCACCTCGGGCAGCGTCGCGTACGACGGGGTTGACCTGCTCCGGCTGAGCCCGGCGCAGATGCGGGCGCAGCGGGCGCACATGCAGATCGTGTTCCAGGACACCTACGCTTCCCTGGATCCGCGATGGACCGTCGGCCGGCTGCTCGCCGAGCCGCTCCGGCTGCGCGAGCGACTCACGCCGGCGCAGCAGCGGACCAGGGTGTGCGAGATGCTCGAGCTCGTCGGTCTCGACGCCACGCATGCCGATCGCTACCCGCACGAGTTCTCCGGCGGTCAGCGTCAGCGCATCGGCATCGCCCGTGCGCTCATGCTCAAGCCCCGGCTCGTCGTGTGCGACGAGCCGGTCTCCGCGCTGGATGTGTCGGTGCAGGCTCAGGTGCTGAATCTCATGAAGGATCTGCAAGACGAACTCGGTCTCAGCTACCTGTTCATCTCGCACGACATCGCCGTGGTCGAGTTCATGGCCGACGACGTGATCGTGATGAACAAGGGACGGGTGGTCGAGGCGGGGATGTGCGCCGACGTGCTCGCGGCTCCGAAGGATCCCTACACGAAGGCGCTGCTCGCCGCCGTGCCGGTTCCGGATCCGGACGCGCACGAGGACCGGGCCCTGCGCCGGGCCGTGATCGAGGCGGGCCTCGCGGCGCCGGTCGGCGCCGACACCGCAGGCGAGGCATGAGCGTGCTCGGGCTGGTCACGATCGGACAGGCGCCGCGCGTCGACGTCACCCCCGACATCGCCCCGCTGCTCGCGGGGGTCGAGCTCGTCGAGCGCGGCGCTCTGGACGAGCTCGACGACGAGGGCATCGCCGCGCTGGCGCCGGCCGAGGGGGAGAAGGTGCTCGTGTCCCGGCTCCGCGACGGCGGCATGGCCGTGCTCAGCGAGGAGCGCATGCTGCCCCTCGTGCAGGCCGCGATCGACCGCGTCGTCGCGGACGGCGCCGGCGCCGTGCTGCTGCTGTGCACGGGGCATCTGCCCGGGCTCACGGCCGCCGTGCCGCTGTACACCGCCGAGCAGCTGGGGCGGGGTGCCGCCGCCGCGCTCATCGGCGATGGGCGGCTCGGCGTGATCGTGCCCGAGCCCGAGCAGGCGGGCCCGATCGTCGAGCGCTGGCGGGACGACCACGGCCTGCATGCGGCGGTCGCCGTCGCGGATCCGTACACCGCCTCGGACGAGGTCTTCGTCCAGGCCGGGGAGGCGCTGCGCGCGCAGGGCGTCGAGTGGATCTTCCTCGACTGCATCGGCTACTCCGAGCGCATGCGGGCGCTCGTCGCCGGATCCGGATCCGCCAGGGTGCTGCTCGCGCGCACGCTGGCCGCGCGGCTGGTGGCAGAAGCCGTCTGAGCCGGGATAGTCCGGTCGAAAGATGACGAAACGCGGCCTCCCGTAGAAAGCCGCGTTTTCGTCTCGGTCGTCGCTGCGCTCTTCCTCGCTCAACGATCGGTTGGATCTCGGCCGTTGAGCGACGCTTCGACTCGCTCCGCTCGCTCAGCGCGAGGCCCCGCGTGACGAAACGCCTGCGGCGTCGTCGCTCAACGACCGGTGGGGAGATCAGAGCTCCGGGACGATGCGGATCGCGCCCTTGTCGGCGGACTGGGCGAAGTGCGCGTACGCGCGCAGCGCGGGGCTGACCTCGCGGACGCGGTTCTTCGGGCGGTAGCCGCCATTGGCCTCGAGCTGCTCGCGGCGACGCTCCAGCTCCTCCCACGGCACCTCGAGCTCGAGCTTTCGGGTGGGGATGTCGATCGAGATGATGTCGCCATCCTCGACGAGCGCGATCATGCCGCCGGCGGCCGCCTCGGGCGAGATGTGGCCGATGGACAGGCCCGAGGTGCCGCCGGAGAAACGGCCGTCGGTGATCAGCGCGCAGGCCTTGCCCAGCCCGCGGCCCTTCAGGAACGACGTCGGGTAGAGCATCTCCTGCATGCCGGGGCCGCCCTTGGGGCCCTCGTAGCGGATGACGACGACGTCGCCCTCCTTCACCTGCTTGTTCAGGATCTTCTCGACGGCCTCGTCCTGCGACTCGCACACCACCGCGGGGCCGGAGAACGTCCAGATCGACTCGTCCACGCCCGCGGTCTTCACGACGGCGCCGTTCTCGGCGATGTTGCCGTGCAGCACGCCCAGGCCGCCGTCCTTCGAGTACGCGTGCGCGATGTCGCGGATGCAGCCGGTCTCGGCATCGGTGTCGAGCGAGGCCCAGCGCTCGGACTGCGAGAACGCGGTGGACGAGCGGCGTCCGCCCGGGGCTGCGTGCCACAGGTCCTCGGACTCGGCCGAGGCGGATCCGCCACGGATGTCCCACTCGTCCAGCCACTCGCCGAGCGTGGCAGCGTGCACGGTGTGCACACTGTCGTCGAGCAGGCCGCCGCGGCGCAGCTCGCCGAGCAGGGCGGGGATGCCGCCCGCGCGGTGCACGTCCTCCATGTAGTACGTCTTTCCGCCCGCGGAGTTCGGGGCGACCTTCGCGAGGCACGGCACGCGGCGCGAGATCGCGTCGATCGCGGCGAGGCCGAAGTCCACGCCTGCCTCGTGCGCGGCGGCGAGCAGGTGCAGGATCGTGTTGGTGGATCCGCCCATGGCGATGTCCAGCGCCATCGCGTTGCTGAACGCGGCCTCGGTCGCGATGCTCTTGGGGAGCACGCTGTCGTCGTCGCCCTCGTAGTAGCGCTTGGCGTTCTCGACGACGAGCGCGCCGGCCTTCTCGTAGAGCGCGCGGCGGGCGGTGTGGGTGGCGAGCACCGAGCCGTTCCCGGGGAGCGACAGGCCGATCGCCTCGGTGAGGCAGTTCATCGAGTTCGCGGTGAACATGCCCGAGCAGGAGCCGCAGGTCGGGCAGGCCGACTCCTCGATGCGCAGGATGTCGGCGTCGGAGATCTTCTCGTTCACGGCGTCGCTGATCGCGTCGACGAGGTCGAGCGAGCGCACGGTGCCGTCGACGAGGGTGGCGCGGCCGGCCTCCATCGGACCGCCGGAGACGAACACCGTGGGGATGTTCAGGCGGAGCGCGGCGAGGAGCATGCCGGGGGTGATCTTGTCGCAGTTCGAGATGCAGACCAGGGCGTCGGCGCAGTGCGCGTTGACCATGTACTCGACGGAGTCGGCGATGAGGTCGCGCGAGGGGAGCGAGTAGAGCATGCCGCCGTGGCCCATGGCGATGCCGTCGTCGACGGCGATCGTGTTGAACTCGCGCGGGATGCCGCCGGCCTCGGTGATCGCGTCGGAGACGATCCGGCCGACGGGGGCGAGGTGGGTGTGCCCGGGCACGAACTCGGTGAACGAGTTGGCGACGGCGATGATCGGCTTGCGACCGAGATCGGCGCCGTTCACGCCGGCGGCGCGGAAGAGGGCGCGGGCGCCGGCCATGTTGCGTCCGTGGGTGACCGTGCGAGAGCGATAAGCGACCATGGGGACCATTGTGGCCCCGCTGCGGGATTCTGCCGAGCCCCGGGGCGAGGAGGGTTTGTACTAGTACTCGGAGTACTGTTTTCGCATGATCCGTCCACGTACGCCGCGCCGCGAGCAGCTCGGGGAGTTCCTCGCCTCCCGGCGGCGTGCCGCGAGCCGTTCCGCACTCGGTCTGCCGCGGGCCTCCCGGCGCGGCGACATCGGCCTGAGCCGCGAGGAGGTCGCCGCGCTCGCCGGTGTCAGCGCCAGCTGGTTCACCTGGCTCGAGCAGGGCCGCGACATCGGCGTCTCCCGGCAGGTGCTGGGTGCGGTCGCCCGCGTGCTGCAGCTGAGCCCTGCGGAGACGGACTACGTGGTGCGGCTCGCCGGACCCGAGGAGGATTCCGCCGCCGAGGAGGCGGAGCGGATCCCGGAGCACCTGCAGCGGCTCGTCGACGCGCTGGGCTTCCCGGCGTTCGTGGTGGCGAGCGACTGGGCGATCGTCGGCTGGAACGCCCCCTACGCCCGACTGTACGCGCCGATCGGATCCGTGGATCCCGCCGAGCGCAACCTGCTCTGGCTGATCTACACGGATCCGCGGCTGCGCCGCATGCTCCCCGACTGGGACCAGGAGAGCCGCCGCTTCCTCGCCGAGTTCCGGGCGGAGTCGGGCGTGCGGCTGGGATCGGACCGGCACCGCGCCCTCATCGACCGGCTCCTCGGGGCGAGCGACGACTTCCGCACCCAGTGGGCGGAGCACGCGGTGGAGCGCTTCGCCTCGCGCCGCCGGGTGTTCCTGCACCCCGACGACGGCCGGCTGGAGTTCGAGCACCACAGCCTGGTCCCCTCGGACGCCCCGGGCCTGGCCGTGGTGATGTACGTGCCGGTCTGAGCCGCCGGGGCGTCAGCGGGTCATGCGCAGCACGGTCGTCACGTTGAGCCGGTGCGCCGAGCGGATCCGGTAGCCGAGGGATTCGAGGTGCCGCACGTCGGGCGAGACATCGGCGGCGGGGCCCCGTTCCACGGCCCAGACCGTCGGGCCGAGGTCGGCCGCGGTGAGCTCGGTGTTGGGGCGCGTCTCGTCCCACAGGCCCGGGCGTGCCCGGAACGAGGCGACCAGAGCCGGATCCCGCAGTCCTGCGACGCCGGAGGGGTACACCGCCGCGATCAGCCGCGGCTCCTCGGAATCCTTGGGACGATCGTCGTAGACCACGGCATCGCCCGGTGCGGCGTGCGTCTGCAGGTAGGCGGCCGCCTGGCGCCAGTCGCTGTCGTCTTTCGCGTACGGACCGCGCTGCACCACGAGATTCGGCAGGAACCCGGCGAGCACGGCCGTCAGCAGCACCGCGCCCAGCACGGACGCGTGCATCGGAAGTCGCTTCGCCGCCCACGCCGCCGTCGCCTGCACGCCGAGGGCGACGAGCACCGCGGCCGCCGGCGTGCAGAACGACAGGTAGCGCACCGTGTACATCGGTGCGAGGACCGCGCTCGCGATCAGGGTCGACACGGTCGGCAGCACGAGCCAGAGGCCGGCGAGCAGCGCCAGCCGTGCTCTGCCGGCGTCTTCGCGGCGTCCACGGAACGCCGCGACCGCCCCGATCGCGATGAGCGCTCCGCACGGCCACGCGGTCACCGGATCGAACCACTGCAGGGCGAGCACGTTCTCGGGCGTGATGTAGTCGCGGTGGAACAGGAACCCGATCTGGTTCCGCTCGGAGGCGGCCAGCAGCATGATCGGCACCGCCAGCAGCACCCCGAAGGCGGACCAGGCAGTCCAGATCCGCATCCGCTCGAGATGGATCCAGAGCACGAACACGCCGTGCACGACGACCAGGAGCGCCAGGTACAGGAAGACGTAGACCGCGGCGGCCATTCCGAAGGCGTATGCGGCCCACAGCCACGACGTCCGCCGGCGCTCCAGCAGCGCCAGCAGCAGCGCGGTCAGCCAGACCGCGATCGCGGTGCTGATCGCATAGGAGCGGGCCTCGGCCGCCATGACCGCCGTGCGCGGCAGCAGTGCCGCGATGAGGCCGGCCCCGAGGGCGAGACGAGGCCCGGAGAACCGACCGGCGAGGACCGCGGTGCCGGCGGCGAGGAACCCGGCCGCGATCGCGCTGGGGAGCCGCACGGAGAACTCGCTCGCGCCGAACAGGCCGATCCACACGTGCAGGAAGGCATAGTACGCGCCGTGCACCCCGTCGACGGTCTGCAGCATCCGCCACAGCTCCGGCCAGGTGCGGGAGGCGGACATGACGCTCGCCGCCTCGTCTCCCCAGAACGACGGGATCCAGGATCCGCAGACGCCGGCGAGCAGACCCACGAGACCGGCGATGAGGGCCGCGCTGCGCAGCGGCGCATGATCGGTCGACGTCTGCACGGGTCGATCCTGCGATGCTCTCCTTTGCGCGCGCCGAGCGGGCGCGGCGATCAGGGCCCGGTGCGGGCGGTGTACCCCAGCCGACGCTGCAGCTGCCGCGCCGTGTCGGACACGGCCGCGACGATCGCGCTCTCGTCCACGGGTGCGTCGTCGGCCCAGGTCATGGCGACGGCCGCGACGGGCCAGTCCACGTGGTCGCGCACGGCGATCCCGACCGAGCGGAAGCCGGCGGTGATCTCGCCGTCCTCCCGGGCGACGCCGTCGCGGCGAACCTCGCGCAGCAGCTCGTTCAGCTCGCGCGGCCGGGTCGGCCCTCCGCCGGTGCGCTGGGCGAACGCGGTGGCGTCCGGGTACAGGGCGCGCACCTGCTCGCGGGGGAGCGCGGCGAGCATGGCGCGGCCGGTCGCGGTGAGGTGCGCGGGCAGCCGTACGCCGACGTCGGTGATCAGTGCGGGGCGGCGCAGTGCGCGCTCCTCGACGATGTAGAGCACGTCGCGGCCCGTCATCACGGCGAGATGCGCGCTCTCGCCGAGCCTGTCGGCGAGGGCCGCCAGCAGGGGACGCCCGAGACGGGCGAGCGGCTCCTGCCGGGCGTAGCCGCCGGCGAGCTCGAAGGCGCTCGTGCCGAGGCCCCAGCGGCGCTCCTGCGGCAGGTGCACGACGAAGCCGTGCGCCTCGAGCGTGGCCAGCAGGTGGTACACCGTCGATCGCGGGATCTCCAGTTCGCGGGCCAGGGCCGAGGCGGCGACCGGGCCCGCGCGGCGCGCGAGGAAGCGCAGGATCCGCAGCGTGTGATCCGCGGCTGGGACTTGAGGCCGATCATCGACCGCGGCGGGGCGCGCATGCGCCCTCACAGCGGCGTCGCGGTCGGGTGTCACGCACCCAGGATCCCACGCCCGTCGCGGATCCGGATGTCGGATGTCCGTCGTCTGCGGGCGCCGTCACTCGTGCACGGGTGCGGAGTCACCCTTGGGCGGGGCCGGAGAAGCGGTCGGCGCGGAACGCGGTCAGCAGCGGTGACACGAACCCGGTGGCGATCTCCTCGGCGACGAGCTCTCCGGCGATCAGTCCCTGGGTGGCGCCGCTGTGGCTGAACGCCACGTACAGACCAGGCACCTCGCGGATCGCCCCGTAGACCGGCTCGCCGTCTGCGGGGACGGGCTTGTAGCCGGATCCGACCCGGGCGACCGTCAGCTGCGGGTGCCCGGTCAGCACGCGGCGCGCCTCGTCGAGAAGCCGGGCGATCACGTCCTCCGCGATGTGCAGCGCACCGTCCTCGCCGACCTCGATCGAGCGCTCCGACCAGCCCGAGTCCATAGCCAGGCCCCCGTCGACGGTGCGGCGGATCGCCACATGCGGCGTGTTCAGCGTCGCCGTCAGCGGGCTGTCCACGGGGTGCGTGAAGGCGACGAAGGCGGGCGGGCTCGAGGTGCCGATGTCGACGCCGAGCGCGGCGAGCTGTCCCGGCACCGAGGGCCCCGTGGCGAGCAGCACGGCGTCGCCGTGCACCACCTCGCCGCCGGCCGTGCGCGCGCCCACCGCGCGCCCGTCCTCGATCACGGGCTGGGTCGCCCCGGCGCCCTGCACGATCGATCCGCCGCATGCGGTGATCTCCTCGGCCAGCAGCGCGATGACCGACGGCAGGTCGACCCAGCCCTCGCCCGGGTTGAAGATGGCGCCCTCTGCCGCCACGGCGGCGGGATCCACGCCCGGCTCGACCTGCGCGATGCGGTCGCGATCCACCCACTGCGCGTCGTAGCCGCGGGCGCGCTCCGTCTCGAAGAGGTCACGGAGGGATTCGCCGTCCTCCTCGTCGGCCCACATCAGTCCGCCCGTGAACCGCAGATAGCGGTGAGCATCGGCGTGCTGCGCCGCCCAGGTGCGCCAGCGGTCGATGCCCGCCATGCGGATCGCGTAGTACGGCGCCGGCCAGTTCCAGGCCGCGTTGAGCCAGGCCAGGGAACGCCCGGAGGCGCCGCTGGCGAGGCGGTCCTCCGTCACCAGGGTCACCCGCACACCGCGGCGCGCCAGCTGGACTCCCGCCGAGGTGCCGAAGATGCCACCGCCCAGGATCACGACGTGGGCGGGATGCGGATCGGTCATGGCTCTCCTCCGGTGCCTGCGGACGCCGAGCGACCGCGCTGTCAGGGCCGATTCAACGTGATACCGGTCCCATACGCAGTCGAGCGTAATCTCCGGCCGGACCCTCGGTCAAGGGTTCTCGTCGAGGGCGAAGGCTGTCTTTCGCGGGCCGGCCGGGGTCGACGCCCGTCACCGATGGTCCGAGCCGCGCGACATTCCGCGGTTTCTGCGCCGCGGGACGCCGAGCGGGATGGATTCGCGACCGCCTCTTGACCGCCGATCCGGCGGTGTGTCAGGATGACCGCAGTGAGACCGGTATCAGTCTCAACGTCCACGAAGGGAAATCAGGCCGTGCTCAAGTTCAACGAAGAGGAATTCACCGCCCAGCTCGCCAGCGCTGCGGCGCTGCGTCCCGAGATCGAGGCGCTGGTCGCCCGAATCGGCGACGGCGTGAAGAACGTGTACTTCCTCGGCGCGGGGGGCTCGTACGCCGAGATGATGCCCTACGCCCAGCTCCTGCAGACGACCTCGACGCTGCCCGGTGCGGCCGCTGTCGCGCAGGAGTTCCTCCTGACCCCCGACACCGCGTTCGGCGAGGGCTCCCTGGCCGTGTTCGTCTCGGCCACCGGCTCGACGCCCGACGTGAACCAGGCGATCGACTGGGCCAAGGCGAAGGGCGCCACCACGGTCGGCTTCACGGGCGAGGCGGACAGCCCCTTCGCGAAGGCGCTGGACCACGTCTTCCTCTCCAGTGCGCACTCCTACGACATCCAGCTGCTGCTGCTCATCACCGGTCTGCTGCGCGCACGCGGCGAGTTCGACGACTACGAGGAGCTCGCCGACCAGCTGGCGCTGCTGCCGGGCCTGCTCGTCGACGTGGCCAAGAAGTCCGACTCCAAGGCGTCGGTGTTCGCGAACAAGCACAAGGACGTCGAGTACCTCTTCGTCGTCGGATCCGGCAACGTGTGGGGCTACGCCTATCTCTACTCGATGTGCGTGCTGGAGGAGTGCCAGTGGCTGCACACCACGCGCGTGCACGCCGCCGAGTTCTTCCACGGCTCCCTCGAGCTCATCGAGAAGGACACCACGACCCTGCTGTTCTTCGGCGAGGACGCGACCCGTCCACTGATGGACCGGGTGCGCAACTTCGTCGAGCTCTACTCCGACGACGTCACCGTGTTCGACACCGCCGACTACCCGCTGGAGGGCATCTCCCCGAAGTTCCGCTCGCTGCTCTCCCCGCTCGTGATCGGCACGGCGGCGAGCCGGCTGAGCACTCACCTCGAGCTCGTCCGCAATCACCGCCTCGACGTGCGCCGCTACTACCGCGTCGTCGAGTACTGAGGGGGATCGTGGTGAAGGTCCTCGGTCTCGGCGACAACGTCATCGATCGCTTCGTCGACAGACGGATCGACTATCCCGGTGGCAACGGCGTCAACGTCGCCGTGTTCGCCCATGAGCTCGGGGCCGACGCCGCCTACCTGGGCGTGTTCGGATCGGATGAGGCGGGTGCCTTCCTCCGGTCCGAGCTCGCCGGCATCGGCCTCGACCTGTCGCGCTGCATCGTCCGCGAGGGCGAGACGGGCATCGCGCTGGTCGAGGTCGTCGGCGGGGACCGGATCTTCCTGGGCGGCAATGACGGCGGAGTCACCGTGCGCGAGCCCATTGTGCTCGACCGGGAGGACCTGGAGTACGTCGCCGGGTTCGACGTCGTCCACTCGGGGGTGTATTCGGCCACCGAGACCCAGCTTCCGCTCGTGGCGGGCACCGGGGCGCTGCTGACCTACGACCTCTCCAGCGAGGACCGGTTCCGCTCGGCGGAGTATCTGGATCCGCTCGCGCCGCATCTCGACCTGGCGCTGCTGTCGTGCTCCGACCTGTCCGCATCCGATACCGGGGAGCTGCTGCGCGCGGTGGTCGCGCGGGGCGCGCGGATGGCGGTCGGCACCCGGGGTGCCGAGGGGTCGCTCCTGTTCGACGGGGCGGTCCTGCACCGCGCGGATGCCGCTGCGCTCGACCCCGCGCGACCGGTCGCCGACACCATGGGGTGCGGCGACGCCTTCCTCAGCGCGCTGGTCTGCGCGCTGCATGCGGCCGGGTGGCGGAAGGGCGAGCGTCCGTCCGCCGAGGCCGTCGGCGCAGCGCTCGCGGAGGCATCCGCCTACGCGGCGGAGCAGTGCTTCACCGACGGCGCGTTCGGCCATGGCCGGCCCACGCCGCCCGGTGCGCCGATGTCGTTCGATCCGTCCTCGGCGCAGCGCTGACGCCGTCGGGCGTCGGCTAGATTGGCGGGACGGCGAGCCGTGACCACGGCGATGTCGTCGCGAGAAGGAGGTGCGATGCCCGTCCATCGATCCAGGTCCGTCTCCTCGCCGACGGTCGCCGAGGTCGCCGCCGAGGCGGGGGTCGGCAAGGCGACCGCGGCGCGGACGCTCGGGAACTACGGTGCGGTGAGCCCCGCGGCGCGCGCCAGGGTGCTCGCGGCCGCCGAGAAGCTCGGTTACCGGCCGAACAGCCTCGCGCGCAGCATGACCACGGGCATCACGCAGACCATCGGCGTCATCGTGGCCGACGTCAGCAACCCGTTCTTCGCGGGCGTGATGCGCGGCATCGCGGATGCCTGCGAGGCGACCGACTACACGGCCATCGTGATGAGCACCGACGAGAAGCTCGCCACAGAGCGCTCCGCGATCGGCGTGCTCATCGACAAGCAGGTCGACGCGCTCATCATCGCGTCGGCCGCACTCGTGCCCACCGAGACCACGCACATCCTGGAGGCGATGAGCCGCCGGATCCCTGTCGTCCTCATCGACCGCAAGGTGCGCGGCCTCGACCTCGACGCGGTCGTGATCAACAACCGCGAGGCGGCGCGCGACGCAGTCCGGCGCTTCACCGAGCTGGGGCACCGCCGCATCGCGTTCGTCTGGGGTCCGGCATTGCGCGGCGAGCTGCCGGATCGGAAGCGGCTGCTCAGCGCCAGTGAGGACTGGCTGTGGAGCGAGACCGAGCGCCTGCGGGGCTACGTCGACGCCCTGGAGGAGGCGGGGATCGCGCTGGATCCGCTCCTGGTGAGCACATGCGACCACAACGAGGAGGCCACGGTCGGCGCCGTCGCCGACATGCTCGCCCTGCCCGACCCGCCGACCGCGGTGCTGACCACCGAGACCGACGCGGTCGTGGGCACGCTCCGTGCGATCCGCGCCGCTGGACTGCGTCATGGGGAGGACGTCTCGGTGATCGGCTTCGACGACAGCTCGTGGGCGAGCGTGATCGAGCCCCCGCTGACGATGATCGCCCAGCCCATGCTCGAGCTGGGCCGCGCGGCGGCCCGGCACGCGTTCGCGCGCATCGCGGGGGACGACGGCGACGCCGTGATCGAGACCATCCCGTCGGCCCTCATCTCGCGCGCCTCGGTGCTGCCGCCGCGCGAGGGGGCTGTCAGCGCTGACGCCGGACGTTGAATCCGATCAGCGCGCCCCGGTGGTAGTCCTCGGCGAGCAGCACCCGCCGTCCCGCGCGGGTCAGGCAGACCTCGGTCACCAGCAGCCACGGCCCGAGCCCGGTCAGGCGGTGCCTGCGCGCCAGGTCGAACGGCAGCTCCACAGCGCTGATCCGTGCCACGGAGGACAGGATCCCGTGCCCGTTCGCCTCGAGCGCCTCGGTGAGCGGGGCGGACCAGTCCCTGTGCGTCAGGGGCCCGGGCAGTGCGTCGCGCACGATGTGGTCGATGCTGAACACGAGCGGCTCTCCGTCGCCGTAGCGGAGCCGAGCGAGCCGGATCAGCGGCGTTCCCGGCGCGATGTCGAGGCTGCGCGCCTGCTCGGCGTCGGCAGGCACCTCGCCGACGGAGAACACCGAGGTGGTCACCTCGTGACCGAGCCGTGCCAGCATCTCGGTCACCCCCTCGTAGCGCGTGATGGGCCGCTCCACGACCGCCGCCGCGAGGGCGGACACGAATCGCCCCTTGCCCTGCACGGCGTCGACGAGGCCGTCCTCCTCGAGGCGCTTGAGGGCCTCGCGCACCGTCGACCGCGCCACGCCGAAGCGCTCCGCGAGCTGCGCCTCGGTGGGCAGCCGGTCGCCGGGGGAGAGGCTCTCGTCGGAGATCATCCGGGCGAGCTCGTCGCGCAGCGAGGCCGTGGCGACGCGGCCCTCGCCCGGCGCCGGCGGCGCGGCTGTCGCGGAGCCCGCGGTGGGCTCGGTCGGACGCGGGGTCATCCCCTCATCCTCCCATTCCGCTCGGCCGCCTCACTGCGGGAACCCGCCGATGTGGACGCAGGTGCGCGCGGCCGCCCTCGCCCCGGCAGCGAGGGCGTCGGGGACCGCGGCCCCGCCCAGCCGCGCGGCGAGGAAGCCGGCGATGAAGCTGTCGCCGGCCCCGGTGGTGTCGACCACCTCGACCGGCACGGCGGCGCAGTGCCACCGCCGGCCGGTGGCGTCGACGGCGAGCGCCCCCGCGGCGCCGCGCGTGACCACAGCGAGCGCGGCGCCGCCGTCGAGCGCCTCCGCGGCCGCGCGCTCCGCCGCGGAGCCGTCCTCCCCGGCCGAGCAGAAGGCCGCGTCGAGCCCGCGGTACCCCGAGGAGACCGCGCAGTCCTGGCTGATCACCAGGCCCGGGCGGGCGCCGCGCAGCCGGTCCACCAGGTCGGCGGCGTCCGGGACCATGCCCAGGTGCACCGCGTCGTACGCGGCGAGCCGCGTGATCTCGTCGTCCGCGGGGCGATAGTGCGCTGTGACTCCGAAGTCTTCGCGCACGAAGACGCGGTCGCCGTCCGCGGTGTGCGCGATCTCTGTGACCGCGGTCGCACCTTCGGCGACGATCAGGCCGGAGACGTCGACGCCGCGCTCGCGCAGAGCGCGCGTGATCGCCTCGCCGTCGGGGTCGGCGCCGACCGCGCCGAAGTAGCCCGCTTCGACCCCCAGCGCGCTCAGCTGCACGGCGACGTTCAGCGCGTTGCCGCCCACGAGCACAGGGCCTCCCTGGAAGCGGTCCACGGTGTTGTCGCCCACGGCGGCGATGCGGATGCGCACTGCCACGTCGCGCTCAGTACTCGATGCGCCGGTAGTAGCGGCGCGTGGTGAGCGGGTGGTCGCGCAGCACCTCCAGATGCGCGCTGACCCGCTCCAGCACGGTCGCGATCAGCACGTGCGGGATGAGCGCCCGCACGTCCGCGGACACACCGGGCAGCGCGAAGCGGGCGGTGTCGATGACGGTGAGCCGATCGGTGACCGTCGGCACCCAGCGCTCCACGCGCTCGGCGAGCGGCCGCGAGGCGTCCTCGCCCTTGAACAGCAGCACGCTGACGCCGGGCTCGACGAGCTCGAGCGTGCCGTGGAAGAAGTCCGACGCGTGGATCGGCCGGGTGCGGATCCACTGCATCTCCTCCAGGATGCAGGTGCCGTAGTACCAGGCCTCCGTCCAGACCGGTCCGGCGCCGGTGACGATGTGGTAGTCGTCGTGCTGGATCTCCGCGGCGATCGCGGCGGCGGTGGGCTCGAACGCCTCCTTGACGTCCACGAGCAGGTGCGGGAGCGTCTCGAGCTCGGGGAGCACCGCGTCGAGGCGGCCGCCCTGGTCGAGCGCGTCCAGCAGCGCGAGCGCGATGACGAGGGACTGCAGGTAGAACGACTCGGAGGACGTGTCGTCCTCGGCGAAAGCGGTGAACGCCACGTCGGCCTGCCGCGCCACCGGGGAGTCCTCATGCGCCGTGAGCGCGATGACGGTCGCACCGCGCTGCTGGGCGTGCTCGAGCACGGCGATCGCCTCGCGGGTGGTGCCCGACAGTGACGGGATCACCACGATCGAACGGGGGCCGAGCGTCGCGGAGCCCACGGCGACGAGCTCTGCTGCGTTCTCCAGGTGGACGGGGAAGTCGCTCTGGCGCGAGATCAGCTGCGCAGCCGGCTCCATGAGCCGCCCCGCGCCCCCGGCGCCGAGGAAGAAGATGTTCTGTGCTCCGTCGGCCAGGAGCGACCCGATGAGCTGCTGCAGCGATCGCGCGTGGGCGAGCGCGCCGCTCTGGATCCGGACGAAACGCTCGGGGTCGAAGTTCAGCATGCGGCGGTCCTTTCAGATTCAACTTGTCGGACAACAGTGTGAGTCATCAGAGGAATACTGTCAAGAGCGCGCAGAGCCGCGGAATTCCACGGGAGCACGCCATAGCGACGCGAGGTAAGAGCAGGGCGGAGTGCGGCTCCATGCCCGCCGACGTTGCCGCACGAGACCCAGCCACCGGGAAGTGAAATGTCGATTGACACCGGTCTCAATTCCGTGTCAGACTTCCGGTGTCCGTTGGACGGCGCACGTTACAGAGAGGTGAGTGCGAAACATGAGGCTGACACGAAAGACCATGTCCCTGGCGGTCGCAGGATTCGCCGCGCTGCTGCTCAGCAGCTGCTCGGCGCCGTCGACCGGGGGCGGATCCGGCGCGGTCGACCTGGACAAGGTCGACTACCACGGCACGATCTCGATGGTGAACAAGTTCTCCGACCCGAGCACGTCGAAGTACTTCCCGGAGATGGCGAAGGAGTTCGAGAAGGCGCACCCCGGCGTAACCGTGAAGGTCCAGCAGGAGTCCGATCAGGGCTACAAGGACAAGATCAAGGTGCTGGCCTCGTCGAACAGCATCCCCGACATCTACTTCTCATGGCCCGGCTCCTACGCGAAGCAGTTCGTCGATGCGGGCCTGGCCCTCGACCTCACCTCGGCGATCGGCAAGGGCACGGCCTGGAACGATTCCCTCGCACCCTCGGCCGTCGACGCCGGCGCCTACGACGGCAAGAACTACGGGGTCCCGATCGACCTCGATGCGAAGTTCATGTTCTACAACAAGAAGATCTTCGCCGACAACGGCATCAGCGTCCCGAAGACGTTCGACGACCTGCTCTCGGTGTGCAAGACGCTCAAGGCGAAGGGCATCGCGCCGGTCAACTTCGGCAACAAGAACGGATGGCCGGCCCTGCACTACGTGACGCAGCTGAACGCGTACAACGTGCCTGCCGCCACGCTGCAGAAGGACTACTCCTCGGACAAGGGCTCGTACACCGATCCCGGATACGCCAAGGCGCTCGAGCAGTTCACCCAGATCATGGACCAGTGCACCGTGACCGGGACATCGGCCAACGGCATCGACCACACCGACGCGCAAGTCGGCTTCGGCGCGGACAAGTCGGCGATGATGTACCTCGAGTCGCTCGAGATCGGACTCCTCAAGGACACCCAGGCGGACAAGGACGGGTTCGGCCTGTTCCAGCTGCCCCCGCCCAGCGACGCGAAGGGCGACACCGGAGCGCTCGTCGGCGCCCCCGATCTGCTGATGGTCAACCCGAAGTCGAAGAACCCCGCGCTGGCCGTCGCCTTCCTCAAGTTCGTCGTCTCGAAGGAGGGCGCCGCCAAGATGCCCGACCTGATGAGCGGATACCCGAGCCCGGTCAAGGACTCGCTGGACGCGGCGACAACGCAGCCGCAGGTGGTCGAGGCGATGAGCGACCTCGCCAAGGCGTCGAGCCTGGCGATCTGGCTCGACACCGTCGCCGCCCCGCAGGTCGCGCAGGCCTACCTCGCCGGCGGCGAGGCTCTGGTGGGCGGCAGCAGCTCACCTGCCGACGTGATGAAGTCGGTGCAGCAGGCCGCCGGATCGAAGTGAGCCGGGCCTCCTCATGAGCCACATCACCGTCACCGAAGCGATCGTCACCCGCGGTCGCACCGGACGGCGAGGCCCCGCCGGCCGCCGGTCGCCCCTCCGGGCGATCGGCGGCTGGCGATCGCTCCTGTGGGTGGTGCCCGGCCTCGTGCTCGTCGCCGGCTTCGTGTACTACCCGCTGGTCGAGAACATCTATCTCAGCTTCTTCCAGTGGTCGGTCTTCAAGCCGATCCCCGAGTTCGTGGGCGGGGCCAACTACGCGCACGCCGCGCAGGATCCGATCTTCTGGCGTTCACTGTTCAACAACATCGCCTACGCCGTCGTCTCGCTCGTCTTCCAGGTCGCGGGAGTGCTGATCCTCGCGGCCCTCGTGGAGACCTTCGTGCGCAAGCGTGGCGGGATCCTCCGCGCGATCTACTTCATCCCGTCGGCGATCTCGCTGACCGTCGCCGGCCTGCTGTTCTACTTCCTCTACCAGCCGGAGACCGGTCTGCTGAACGAGTTCCTGCGCGTGGTCGGGCTCGGCGGATTCGCGCAGGCGTGGCTCGGCCAGGAGTCGACGGCGATCTGGGCCATCATCGTGATGAGCCAGTGGCAGAGCTTCGGATACACCACGCTGCTCTACTCCGTCGCGATCCAGCGGATCCCGCGGGAGCTCTACGACGCCGCCGATCTCGACGGCCTCGGCGCGATCCGGCGCATCTGGTACATCACCACGCCGCTGGTGCGCGAGATGAGCACCCTGCTCATCATCGTCACGGTGACCGGCGCGTTCCAGGTCTTCAACGAGGTCATGGTCATGACCGCCGGCGGCCCCAACAACAGCAGCCAGGTGCTGGGCACCTGGCTCTACCACGCGGGATTCATCAACAACGAGTTCGGGTACGCCGCGGCGATCGCCACGGTCGTCTTCGTGATCACGATCGTGCTGGCCGTCGTGCAGCTGTGGATCTCGCGTCGAAGGAGAGTCGAATGGTGACCAGGCTCCGGTTCGCCGGCATCATCCTGCGCCTGCTCGTGTGGGGGCTGCTCGTCGTCATCGCCCTGCTCGTGGTGGTGCCGCTGGGGTGGATGCTGCTGAGCAGCCTCAAGGTGAACCAGCAGTTCCTCTCCGACCCGTTCGGTCTGCCCACGACGCTCAACTGGAGCAACTACGCCGATGCGTGGAACCTCGGCGTGGGGCGGTACCTGATCAACAGCGTGATCGTCACGGTGCTGTCGATCATCGCGACGACCCTCATCAGCGCGTGGGCCGCCTTCGGCCTCACCAAGCTCGTGATGCCGTTCTCCCGCACCATCCTGTTCCTCATCGTGGGCGGCATGATGCTCGCGCCGACCGTGGCGCTGATCCCGCTGCTGCGGATGCTGCAGGCGCTCGGGATCTACGACTCGCTGCTCGGTCTGATCATCCTGTACACCGCGTTCCGAATCCCGTTCACGACGTTCCTGATCCGCTCGTACATGATCGATCTGCCGCACGAGGTGGACGAGGCGGCCCGGCTGGACGGGTGCTCCCGTGCTCAGCAGTTCTGGCGGCTGACCCTGCCGATGTCGATGCCGATCGTGATCTCCGCGGTGATCCTGCAGTGCCTGTTCGCCTGGAACGAGTACCTGTTCGCGTTCATCTTCGTCAGCAGCAGCGACACCATGACCCTGCCCGTCGGACTCGCCAACCTCGCCTCGAAGCTGTCCACGAACTACCCGATGATCTTCGCCGGGATGACCCTGGCCTCGGTCCCGATGATCGTGTTCTTCTTCGCCGCGCAGCGCTTCTTCGTGCGAGGCCTGGCCGAGGGGATCGGCAAGTAGATGACGCGGCGTCGCGCATGAGCGCGCCGGAGCTCGTCGTCTTCGACTGCGACGGCGTCCTGGTCGACAGCGAGACCCTCGCCGTGGAGGTCAGCCGCAGGGTGCTGGCCGACCTCGGCGTCGAGGTCACCCTCGAGGAGATCGCCGACCGATTCGTGGGCGCCTCCTCGGAGGTGTACGAGGCGGGCGTCGCGGACCTGCTCGGTCGCGCCCTGGAGCCGGGCTGGGATGCGCCGTACCACGACTGGTACGCCGAGGCATTCCGCTCGCGACTGCGCGCCGTGCCGGGTATCGAGGAGTCTCTCGACGCGCTCGTGCTCCCGCGCTGTGTCGCGTCGAACAGCCGTCATGCGCGGATCCGGGAGTCGCTTTCGCTGACCGGCCTCCTGGACCGGTTCGAGGGGCGCATCTTCAGCGCCGAGGACGTGGCACGGGGCAAGCCCGCGCCGGACCTGTTCCTGTGGGCCGCGGAGGGCATGGGCGTCGCCCCCGAGCGCTGCGTCGTGGTGGAGGACAGCGCATTCGGCGTGCAGGCGGCGCGGGCTGCCGGGATGCGGGTGCTCGCCTATGCCGGTTCGGGCGTGGGACCCCGGCTCGCCGGCACCGGCACCGTGGTCTTCGACCGCATGACGGACCTTCCCGCGCTCATCGCCGCGCTCTAGCGGATCCGCGCGCAGCCTCGGGATCCCGTCCGCGGCGCGCTCAGCGATCCCGCACGGCGCGGCATGCGAGGTGCACGGCCAGGCGTGTCTCCGGATCCGACAGATCCAGCCCGAGCGCCTCCTGCACGCGGCGGATACGCAGCGCGACCGTGTTGCGGTGCAGGTTCAGGGCTTGCGCCGTGGCGACGAGGCTCGACTCGTGATCGAGGTAGGCCGAGAGCGTGCGCCGCAGGTCGGGACCGGCATCCTCCAGAGGCGCCAGCAGGGAGGCGGCCGCCGGTACGAACGTGTCGTTGCCGGTCCAGGCCAGCAGCAGCTGCTCCAGGCCGAGGCTGTCGACGCGCACGAACCAGCCGGTCGCCGAACGGGAGGCTGCGATGCGCGCCGCGTCCGCGGCCTCGTCCAGCGTCGTCGCGAGTCCCTGCGGTCCGCGCTGCAGCGACCCGACCCCGGTCGCCACCGCGAACGACCGGGCGAGCTCGGCGTGCAGCGCGCGCAGACCCTGCACGTGGCGTTCGACGGCCGCCGGCGGCGGAGCCGCGGAGAAGGCCAGCCACCCGCTCACCCCTCGGCCCGCGGTGGTCACGTGCGCCTCTGCGCCGATCCCGGCGAGCCCCGCGCGCACGGCCCGCAGCAGGCGCAGCGGCTCCAGGCGCCCGCGTCCTGCCATCCGGAAGCCGAGATGGTGCCCTCCCGTGCGCCAGCCCCGCTCTGCCATGCGTCGCTCGACGTCGTCGTCTCGCCCGCGCGCATCCACGAAGTCCCGCAGCAGCGCCGAGGACGCGGATACGTCGTTGACCTCCGCGACCTCGTCGATGAGGATGCGCGCCGCGATCGCCGGCATCGCCACCTCAGCGGCGACGGACAGCGAGGCGAGCTGGGTCTCGCCGAGCCCGTCGCCGAACACGACCAGGCGCAGACCCGGCCGGCTCGGACTGTCCACCCGCACGGACGCGGCCGCCTGCCCGCCCGCCCGCGCGAAGTCGACCCACGGGCGGAAGTCGATCGAGCGCACCAGTTCAGGATCCAGCTCGCCGCCGGCCTGGTGCATCACCGCGGTCTCGTCCACGAGCGCGACGGCGTATCCGAGGTTCGCCGCGACCTGCCGCAGCAGATCGGGCAGGTCGCGCGCCGTGTATTCGAACGACCGGGCCACCTTCCGCACGTGCGCCAGGGTGAGGGCGTCCTGCGCCTGCACGAGCATCCAGCACGCCTCGGCCAGCTGGATCGGCTTCTCCACGTCGAGCACGCAGATGCCGAGCCGCGCGGCGAGCCGCTGCGCGCCCGGGTCGAGCTCCGCAGCGCCCGGCATGGCCACACCCCGGTAGCCGCGCTCGTGGATGCGCCGCAGCAGCGCGTCCTGCTGCCACGGCGTCTCCGGGGCCGCAGACATCAGCACCGCGAGCGTCGGCGCGCTGCGGGGGAGCAGGTCGCCCTCGGCGGTCTCCACGACGACGTCGTCCCACGCGGCCGCCACCGGCCCGGCGACGCGGCGCAGGCCCCCGGTGTCGGGATGCGCCTGCAGACCGGCGAGCGACAGCCGGGCGCTCATGCGGCGTCCAGCTCGCGCAGGCCGTACGTCGAGGGCAGAACGCGGCGGAGACGCTCGGGGCGCTGCACCCACCAGTCCGGCGCGGGCAGCGACAGCACGGCGACGCGACGCCCCGGCGCGAGATCGGTGACCTCGAGGATCTCGCGAGACACCGCATCCAGCACGACGATGATCGCCGGCGCGGAGGCGAGCAGCCGGCCGTCCCGGAGCACGGCGAGCGTCTCCGAGCGGGTGACGACCCGGTCGACCGAGCCGCCGGGGCCGCCGATCTCGACCGTCTGCACATGCGGATCCCCGGCGTACGGTGCGATCCGGTCGATCCGCCCCTCGGTGAGCAGGCGGGCGCCGAGCGCGTCGGCCAGGGCCGGGATCGGCGCGCCGAGCGCGTCCAGGAAGGCGCGGCCGAGTCCGAGTGCGCGGCGCTGGTGCCCCGGCAGCGCGTGTTCGCGCAGATCGCCGACGGTGAAGCCGGCGAGCACGGCGGCCCCTGTGCCGCCCGCCTGGATGATGGCGGAGCGGATGATCCGTTCCGCGTCGACAGCCCGGTCGGTCTCCACGAGCGCGACGCCGCCGGCGCCGCTGTCGCAGGTGAAGACCAGGCCGGGAACGCCGTCCACGAACAGCGACATCTGGTCGAGCTCTGGCACGGCGCGGCCCGTGCAGTCCGCATCGACGATCGTGCGCTCGCCCGCGAACAGCAGCGGGACGAGGCTGTTCATGCCGCCGCCTTCGATCGAGCACACCGCGGGGATCCTCAGGCCCAGCCACCGCTCCGCGGCGGCCACGAGATGGGCGAACGGGGCGAGATCCGGCATGCGCTCGCCGAGCAGGATCGTCGAGCCGACGAACGCGGCCCCGAAACACGGTGTAGCCGGGTCCAGGTCCTCGACGGACTCCAGCAGACGCTCACCGCGTCCGTCGTCGGCGAGCATGAGCTCCACCATCGTTGTCGCGCCCCCGCCGCCGGAGCCGAGCAGCGCGCACCCCCGCGCGAGCGCCGTCACGTCCTCGGGTCGCAGTCGCCACGCCATCGTCCCAGACTAGTTCGAAGGTGTTCGGACCCTGAGCCTGTCGAAGGGACATCGGTGACCGAGCGCCCTTCGACAGGCTCAGGAGCCGTGGTCGGCAATCAGGATCCGAGCCGTTCGACGGGAACGAACTGCTCCTCGAGGCCGAACGCGGCCGGCCCGAACGCATCCAGCGCGGCGGGCGTGCGCATCATGTCCGGAGTGGAGATGCCGAGCACCCGCACGCGCTGGCCGTAGCGCAGGCCCTCCGTCGTGATCGGCTCGGCGGTCTCGTGGTCCACGACGCAGATCAGATCCGGCACGATCGCGACGAGCTCTCCGTCCCGATGAGCCGTGAGGTTCTCGTTCTGGAACCGGATCTCCAACATCCCGTCGCCGTCCAGCGGAGCGATGACCGCGCGACCCTTCGCGAAGCCCTCGGTCGTGCGCCGCTCCACATCGACGACCTTGCCGACGCACAGCTCGCGCAGGTGCGGGTACAGCGTCGTGGACAAGGTGTCGGCGATCGCCGCGAAGGGCGAGCGGTGCTGTTCGCGCGCCACGCGGATGGCGCGACCGAGTGCGAGGGCCATCGAGATCGTGCGGGGGACGGCGGTGCGCCGCACGTCCGCGCCGGTCATGGCGTACTCGGCGATGTGCCCGACGCCGCCGAGACGGATCGTCACGGCTCGCGCCAGCCACTCCATCTGACGGTCGTCGTCGCCGGTGTCGATGATCACGGTCTCGCCGCGCTCTCCGGCGAGGGCCAGCGGCGAACCGTGCACGCCGTAGACCGCGAAGGTCTCCATGGACAGCTCGGGGAACGCACGGCCCATGCCGTCCGCGTCCACGACGGGAAGGCCGGTCTCGGCGGCGACGACGAGCGGGATCATCGAGTTGATGCCGCCGCACTCGATCGGCATGGTCGCGTCGGCCGCGCGGCCCAGGTGCGTCTCCAGAGCGCGCAGCGCCTGGGTGGGCTCGGTGCCGGCCGGGATCTTCTCCACCATCACGGTCGGCGCGCCCATCTGCGCGGTCGGGATCACGAACAGGTCGTCGGCGAGCTCATCCGGATCCAGGATCGTGATGGCTCGGTCGCCGAGCACGCGCTCGACGAGCTTGCTGCCGATGTACGGGTCGCCGCCGCCGCCCGTGCCCAGCAGCGTGGCACCGCGGGCGAGGTCGGGGAGATCGGCCGCGGTGAGGAGCCAGCTCACTTCGCCCCCTCCCCGGCAGCGGTTCCGGACGATACCGTGCCGTCGAAGCGGTGCGCGGGCAGGTCGTACCCGAAGTAGCCGGGACCGACCATCGCGAGGGCCTCGGCCGAGTGCCAGCGCTCGTCGGCCGGTGCGGCCAGCACCCGCACGCGCTGCCCGTAGCGCAGGGCCTCCGTGGTGATGGGCTCGCCGGTCTCGCCCTCCACGACCATGATGAGGTCGGGGGTCGTGGCGAGGGTGCGGCCGTCGGCCTCGGCGACGAGGTGCTCGTTCTGGAACTGCAGGGTGAGCGCGGAGCCGCCCTCGCCCTCGATGCGGGCCCGGCCGCGCGCGAAGCCGGTCGTCGTCGTGCGCTGCACGTCGACGACCTTGCCGTCGAAGAGCTCGCGGCCCTGCAGCAGCGACACCGCGGCCGCCACCGGGTCGCTCTTGTCCGCACGTGCGTCGGCGATCGCGCGGCCCACGGTCATGCACCGCGACAGGGAGCCGCCCACCAGGCCCGCGCGCGCCTGCGCACCGGTCATCGAGAACCCCGCGATCATCGTGGAGCAGCCCATCTCGACGGTCGCCACGCGCGCGATCCGCTCGGTCCAGCTGTTGTCGACCGTCTGCAGGACCGCGACGTTGCCCTTCTCGTCGCTGAGTGCGAGCGGCGAGGCGGTCACGCCGATGAGCGTGGGCAGCACCATCTGCAGCTCGGGGAAGGCCCGGCCCATGCCGTCCGCGTCGATGAGGGGGAGGCCCAGGGCTGCGGCCGCGGCCACGGGGATCGTGGAGTTGACGCCGCCGACCTCGGCGCACGCGATGTGCGTCACCGGGCGACCCAGGTGCGACCCGAGCGCGCGCACGGGCTCGACGACCTCGTCCAGGCTGGGCAGCTTCTCGACCATGACGGTCGGCGCCCCCATCATCGCGACGAACAGCACGTGAGCGTCGTCGGGGACCTCGACGAGGTCGAGGACGTCGACCGGGCCGTCCGCGAGCGCCTGACGGGCGAGGAGCGACCCGATGTAGGGGTCGCCGCCGCCGCCCGTGCCGAACAGCGCGGCGCCGCGGGCGAGGTCCTCGACCTGCGGGATGTCGATCCGCCAGCCCATCTCAGGCCCCCATGTCCAGGTCGCCGACCGCCTTGGCGCGGATGCGCGTGGCGTTGCCGGGCAGGTACGGGATCGGCACCTCGTCGAAGTCGATGATCGACACCGTGGACGGTCTGGCGCCCGCGGCGATGGCCTTGTCGACGGCCTCGGCGCGGATCGCGGCGATGGTCTGCTCGCGCTCGCCGGGGGCGATCGCGTAGACCTTGTCGATCTCGCCGCCGACCTGGGCGATCGAGGCGCCGATCGCGTTCGCGACGGCGTAGTTCTCCGGCCGGTGCACCGTGCCGAACATGGGCAGCTCGTCCGGCAGCAGGATGGATCCGCCGCCCACGGCCACGACGGCGATGGGGTCCGGGGAGGTGCGCATCCGGTCCACAGCCTCGGACACGCGCTCCGCGATGCGGTCGAGCACGCGGGAGACGAAGGCGGGATCCAGGTGCGCGACCTTCGACGGGTCGCCGACCTCGGCGCGTCCCGCCGCGACGGCGATGTCGGTCGCGGTCAGCGTGGATCCGCCGAACACGAGCGCCTCCGTGGTGAGGCGGTAGCCGACCGACGCGGGCCCGACCTCGGCGGTCTCGGGGTCGACGATGCTGCCGCCGCCGATGCCGAGCGAGAGCACGTCGGGCATCCGGAAGTTCGTGCGGATCCCGGCGACCTTCACCTCGTTCGCGGTCTCGCGGGGGAAGCCGTTGACGAGCAGGCCGATGTCGGCGGTGGTGCCGCCGACATCGATCACGGCGCAGTCCTGCAGGCCGCTCGTCGCGGCCGCTCCGCGCATGGAGTTCGTGGGCCCGGAGGCGAACGTGGCGACCGGGTACCGGCGCACGTAATCCTCGTCCATGAGCGTGCCGTCGTTCTGGCTGAGGAAGATCGACGCCTCGATGCCGTGCGCGCGCACCGCCGCGGTCAGTCCGTCCACGATCTCCGACGCGAGCTCGCGCAGCGCCGCGTTGATGATCGTGGCGTTCTCGCGCTCCAGGATCCCGATCCGGCCGATCTCGTGGGACAGCGAGATCGCGACGTCCGGGCCCAGCACGTCGCCGACGATCTCGGCCGCACACACCTCCAGGTCGTGGTTGACGGGGCTGAACACCGAGGAGATCGCGACCGAGCGGATCCCGTGCGCCTTCATGTCCTCGGCCGCGGCGCGCAGTTCCTCGGGGTCGAGGGGGGAGATGGGGCGGCCGTCGAACTCGTAGCCGCCGTGGGCGAGGTAGCTGCGAGCCTGTGCCGCTTCGATGAGCACCTCGGGCCAGTCCACCAGCGGCGGCAGCGCCCGGGTGGCCGGCAGGCCGAGACGCAGGGCGGCCGTCGGGGCGAGCCGGCTGGCCTGCACGAGCGCGTTGATGAAGTGCGTGGTGCCGATCATCACGGCGTCGATGTCGGATCCGTCGAACGGGTGCCGGGCGCGCAGGTCCTCGATCGCCTGCACGATCCCGCTGGTCACGTCCGGCGTCGTGGAGTGCTTGACTCCGGCCAGGGTGCGCGTGCCGTCCATGAGGACGGCGTCGGTGTTGGTGCCGCCGACGTCGATGCCGATGTGCATGGTTCTCGCCTTCTGTGTGCTTCGTGAGCGGGTGTGCTGCGTCCGGATCCGATCCGGTGGTGGTCTCCCGCGGGGCGCCAGGAGGAGCCGCGCCCCGCGGGAAGCGGGTCAGGTCGCGGTCGTCTCGGCGGGGACGTCGACCTGACGGGTCGGCACGCTGCCGATCCCGCGGACCAGGCCGAGCTTGCCGGCGGCGATGTAGAGGACCATCGAGAGGAACAGGCTGATGAGCGACGGGATGCCCCAGGTGACGAAGTAGCCGACGAGGGAGGAGATCAACCAGATCACGATCGTCGCGGGCACGATCCGCGGTGCGGCGGCCGGGAGCACGCCCTGCTCGCGGCTCTCGTCGAGCTCTCCACGCCAGCGACGGACGACGAAGTACTCGGCGACCATGATGCCGGCGATCGGCGGGAACGCGACGCTCAGCACGATGAGGAACTGGGTGAACTGGCCGAGGATGCCGGCCGCGGCGAGCACGGATCCGACGACGCCGAGGACGATCGTGGTGGTGACGCGGTGCAGGTTCTTCCCGAACGTCGTGGAGATGAAGTTCACCAGCCCCAGCGTCGAGGAGTACAGGTTCCAGTCGTTGATCTTCAGCGTGCCGGTGATGACGATGATGAGACCGATGAGCCCCACCGAGCTGGTCACGATCGCGACGATGTCGCCCGACTTGGCGGCGTGCGCGAGGAGCACGCCCGCCAGGCCGATCACGAACTCGCCGAGCGTGACGCCCACCACGGTCTGCTTCACGACGTCGGCGCGCGAGCGGTTGAAGCGGGTCATGTCGCCCGTGATGATGGCGCCCACGATGAGGCCGCCGGCGACGATCCCCGTGCCCGCCCAGACGCTGATGTGCGGTCCGGGAGCAGGGCTGGACAGCAGCGCACCCAGGTCGTGGCGGCTGAGCTCGGAGACCACCGACCAGCCCACGAGCACGAGGAACAGCGGCACGGTGATGTTCGCGAGCCACTGCATGCCGAGGAAGCCGAAGGCGACGATCGCCGTGACGGCCAGGCCGAACAGCAGGCTCCACGTCCAGGTCGGCAGGACGCCGGGCATGAGCGCGTCAAGCGACTGCGCCGAGATGGCGGACTGGATCCCGAACCAGCCGATGAGGCTGATGCCGATGGCGAGGCCGACCAGCGAGGCGCCGATCTCGCCGAAGCCGGTCCAGCGGGCGAGCAGGGCGGTGTTCAGGCCCTCGCGCTGGCCGATGAAACCGACGATGCACATGATCACCTCGAGGATCAGGGATCCGAGGAGGAAGGCGAGCGCCGCCTCGCCGAAGGTCATGCCGTAGCCCAGCGTCGCGCCGAGCAGGAACTGGGAGAGCGCCGAGACCTGGCCGAAGCGCTGCACGGCGATGCCGAACCAGGGCTTTCGCGCTTCGGGGGTCACGCGGGAGAGGGCGAAGTCGTCATGCGTGGCGATGGGGGCCATGGTCGTTTCCTTCGGGCGGGGAATGGTTGCGCCCACGCTAGTTCCGCGCCTGACGGCGCGCCATGTGCGATCTGCACGGAATCGCGACCTGGTCCGACAGATCGCACATCCGAGTCTTCTCCGTCGTTGCCGTGCGCGTCTCCGATGAGGCGCGGCGCGGCGTGCACTTCACAGCCTGGCGGGGTCTGCGATGAAGCGCACCGAGCCCCGATGGAGCCCCGCCTCCATCGGTATGCCAATTGTCTGGTATCACAGACAGGCGATGCGTGATCGCCCTCGTTCCGGGCCGCGCGAGGGTGTGAAATCGTCTCATGCCCCACACATCTCCCGTCACCATCGGTGCGGCGCCGCTGCGCCCCGAGGACGTCGTCGCCGTCGCCCGCCACCACGCCCGCGTCGTCATCGACGCCGGTGCCCTGGACCGCGTCGCGGGCGCGCGTGCCGTCATCGACAGCATGGCCGCCGACCCCAAGCCGCACTACGGCGTCTCCACCGGCTTCGGTGCGCTGGCCACCACGTTCATCGCCCCCGAGCGCCGCCGCCAGCTGCAGCAGAGCCTGATCCGGTCGCACGCCGCCGGCACCGGCGCCGAGGTCGAGACCGAGGTCATCCGCGCCCTGCAGCTGCTGCGCCTGCAGACCCTCGCCTCCGGCCACACCGGCGTGCGCCCGGTCGTCGTCGAGACCTACGCCGCCATGCTCAACGCCGGCGTCATCCCGATCGTCCGCGAGTACGGCTCGCTCGGCTGCTCGGGCGACCTCGCCCCGCTCGCTCACATCGCGCTCGCCAGCATGGGCGAGGGCGACGTCCGCAACGCCGACGGCGAGAAGGTGCCCGCCGCCGATGCGCTCGCCGCAGCGGGCATCGAGCCGCTGCAGCTCGTGGAGAAGGAGGGCCTCGCCCTCATCAACGGCACCGACGGCATGCTCGGCATGCTGGTGCTCGCGCTGCACGACCTCGAGGAGCTGCTCATCACGGCCGACATCTCGGCGGCCATGTCGATCGAGTCGCAGCTCGGCACCGACGCGGTCTTCGCCGCGGATCTGATGGCGCTGCGTCCGCAGGTCGGCCAGGCCGTCTCCGCTTCGCACCTGCGCGCGTTCCTCGGATCCTCTCCGATGGTCGCCAGCCACAAGGGCCCGGAGGACGGCCGGGTGCAGGACGCCTACTCGCTGCGCTGCTCGCCGCAGGTGCACGGCGCCGCCCGCGACACCGCCGCCTATGCGACCACGATCGCCGAGCGCGAGCTCGCCAGCGTCGTGGACAACCCCGTCGTCACCAGCGACGGCCGCATCGAGTCCAACGGCAACTTCCATGGTGCGCCGGTCGCCGCGGTGCTCGACTTCCTCGCGATCTCCGTCGCGGATGTGGCGTCGGTCGCCGAGCGTCGCACGGACCGCGCTCTGGATCCGGCCCGCAACCACGGCCTGCCGCCGTTCCTCGCGGACGAGGTCGGCGTCGACTCCGGCCTGATGATCGCGCAGTACGCCGCGGCCGGCATCGTCTCCGAGCTCAAGCGGCTCGCGGTGCCCGCCTCGGTCGACTCGATCCCGTCCTCGGCGATGCAGGAGGACCACGTCTCGATGGGCTGGGCCGCGGCCCGCAAGCTCCGTCGCGCGATCGACGGCCTCGGCCGCGTGCTCGCGATCGAGATCCTCACCGGCGCCCGCGCGCTCGACCTGCGCGCGCCGCTCGAGGCCGGCCCCGCCACCGGCGCGGTCCGCGACCTCGTCCGCACCGTGGCCGGCGGCCCCGGCCCCGACCGATTCCTCTCTCCCGACATGGAGGCCGTGACCGCGCTCGTGCAGTCCGGCCAGATCGCTGCGATTGCGAAGGAGCACGCGAATGACTGACACCACCACCCCCACGACCGCGGGCCCGACCCTGTCGGACCCGGCCCGTTCCATCCGCGCCATCCGCGGCAACGAGCGCACCGCGAAGAGCTGGGGCGCCGAGGCGGCCAAGCGCATGCTGATGAACAACCTCGACCCCGAGGTCGCCGAGCACCCCGAGGACCTCGTGGTCTACGGCGGCACCGGCCGCGCCGCGCGCAGCTGGGAGGCGTACGACGCGATCGTCCGCACGCTCGACGAGCTCGAGCCCGACGAGACGCTGCTCGTGCAGTCGGGCAAGCCGGTCGGCGTGTTCCGCACGCACGAGTGGGCGCCGCGGGTGCTCATCGCCAACTCCAACCTCGTCGGCGACTGGGCCACCTGGCCCGAGTTCCGCCGCCTCGAGGCCGAGGGCCTGATGATGTACGGCCAGATGACGGCCGGATCCTGGATCTACATCGGATCCCAGGGCATCCTGCAGGGCACCTACGAGACGTTCGCCGCGGTCGCCCGCTCGCTCGGCAAGGACTCGCTCAAGGGCACGCTCTCGCTCACCGGCGGCGCCGGCGGCATGGGCGGCGCGCAGCCGCTCGCCGTCACCCTGAACGAGGGCGCCTGCCTGATCGTCGACGTCGACGAGTCGCGTCTCGCGCGCCGCGTGGACCACGGCTACCTCGACGTCTACTACACCGACCTCGACGAGGCCGTCGCCCATGCCGTGGCCGCGAAGGAGGCCGGCGAGGCCCTCTCCGTCGGCATCGTCGGGAACGCCGCCGAGGTGTTCCCCGAGCTGTTCCGCCGCCAGCAGGCCGGCGAGATCGTGATCGACGTCGTCACCGACCAGACCAGCGCGCACGACCCGCTCGCGTACCTGCCGATCGGCATCTCCGTCGAGGACTGGAAGACCGAGGTGGAGCGCGACCCGGAGGAGTTCACCCGCCGCTCCCGCGAGGCCATGGCCGCGCACGTGGCCGCCATGGTCGCGTTCCAGGACGCCGGTGCCGCGGTGTTCGACTACGGCAACTCGATCCGCGCCGAGGCCAAGCTCGGCGGCTTCGACCGCGCCTTCGAGTTCCCCGGCTTCGTGCCGGCGTACATCCGCCCGCAGTTCGAAGAGGGCCGCGGCCCGTTCCGCTGGGCGGCGCTCTCGGGCGACCCCGAGGACATCTACAAGACCGACCGCGCGATCGCGGAGCTCTTCCCGGAGGACGCCGCGCTGCACCGCTGGCTGGAGAAGGCCGGCGAGAAGGTGCACTTCGAGGGCCTGCCCGCCCGCATCTGCTGGCTCGGCTACAAGGAGCGCCACCTGGCGGGCCTGAAGTTCAACGAGATGGTCGCTTCGGGCGAGCTGTCCGCGCCGATCGTGATCGGCCGCGACCACCTCGACTCGGGTTCGGTCGCGAGCCCGTACCGGGAGACCGAGGCCATGAAGGACGGCTCCGACGCGATCGCCGACTGGCCGCTGCTCAACGCCCTGCTGAACACGGCCTCGGGCGCGAGCTGGGTGTCGCTGCACCACGGCGGCGGCGTCGGCATCGGCCGCTCCATCCACGCCGGTCAGGTGACCGTGGCGGACGGATCCGCCCTGGCCGCCGAGAAGCTCGAGCGCGTCCTCACCAACGACCCGGGCACCGGCGTCATGCGGCACGTCGACGCGGGCTACGACCACGCGAAGGACATCGCCCGCGAGCGCGGCCTCAAGGTCCCGATGGGCCTCTGAGCCGGGCGCGGACACAGCCGGCGTCCCGCTCTCTGCTTCCCGTCGGGGGATGCGGATGCAGAGAGCGGGACGCGACATTTTGCGCAAGGGCCGGTCGCTGAGTCATCGCAGCGTCCGGCCCGCCACAGCGGGAGGATGAACCCATGCGGACCCTGATCACGAACATCGGCGAGCTGACCACGAACGTCCCGGCTTCGGTCCCTGCGCCCGTCGGCGGGCTCGGAGCCGGTGCCGATCTCTGCGGCACGCGGCACGACGCCGCCGTGCTCATCGACGGCGACCGGATCGCCTGGGTCGGTGCTGCGGCCGACGCGCCCGAGGCCGATGAGATCGTGGACGCCCAGGGGCGCGCCGTGATCCCCGGGTTCGTGGACAGCCACAGCCACCTCGTGTTCGGCGGCGACCGCGCCGCGGAGTTCGAGGCCCGCATGCAGGGGCAGAAGTACGCCGCGGGCGGCATCCGCTCGACCGTGGCGGCCACCCGGGCCGCGACCGACGACGAGCTGCGCGCCCGGCTGCGCGGCTTCCTCGACGAGATGCTCGTCCAGGGCACCACGACCGTCGAGATCAAGAGCGGCTACGGACTCGACGTCGCGACCGAAGAGCGCCTGGTGCGCCTGGCCGCCGAGGTCACGCCCGAGGTCACGTTCCTCGGCGCGCATGTGGTTCCCGCCGAGTACGCCGACTGCGGCGACGACTACGTGGACCTGGTCACGGGGGAAATGCTCGACGCCTGCGCCCCGCACGCGAAGTGGATCGACGTGTTCTGCGAGACGGGCGCCTTCACGGTTCCCCAGTCACGCCGCGTGCTCGAGGCCGGCATCGCCCGCGGTCTCCAGCCCCGCGTGCACGCCAGCCAGCTCGGGCCGGGGGAGGGCGTGCAGCTGGCGGTCGAGCTCGGCGCCGCCTCCATCGACCACGGGACCTACCTCACCGACGACGACGTGACCGCGCTCGCCGGATCCGGCACCGTGCTCACCCTGCTGCCGGGCGTGGAGTTCTCCACGCGCCAGCCGTACCCCGACGCCCGCCGGCTCATCGACGCCGGTGTGACCGTGGCGCTCGCCTGCGACACGAACCCCGGCTCGAGCTTCACCTCGTCGATGCCGTTCTGCATCGCCGTCGCCGTGCGCGACATGCGGATGACCGTCGCCGAGGCGATCCACGCCGCGACCGCCGGAGGCGCGGCCGCCCTGCGGCGCGACGACATCGGCCGTATCGCTCCGGGCATGCGCGCCGACCTCGTGCTGCTGAAGGCGCCGAGCCGGGTGCACCTGGCCTACCGCCCGGGCGTGCCCCTCGTGGACGCCGTCTGGAAGGACGGCGTGCGCGCGGTCTGACGCCCCCGCACGCCGCCGCGCTCAGCCGAGGGCGTCCGCGCAGACCACGGCCGCGGCGGCGGACCACGCCTGCGGGCGGCACGACGCCGGGTAGGGCACGGGGCCGACGCCGAGCGCGCGGGCGTCCCCCGCGTGCAGCTCCGGCATCCGGTAGCCGAACCCCTCCGCGGCATCCACGAGCTGGTGCGCGATGTCGGCGGCCTCGGCGCGCAGTCCGGCGCGCAGCAGACCGTGCACCGCGATCGCGGTGTCGTGGGCCCAGACGCTGCCGCCGTGGTAGCTGAGCGGCCAGAAGCCCGCCGCACCCGCGGACATCGTGCGGATCCCGAATCCGCTCGACATCGAGTCGCCGAGCAGCAGCGCCGCGCAGATCCGCTCCTCGTCGGGATCCAGGATCCCGGTGCCGATGAGGTGGCCGATGTTGCTCGTGAGCGTGTCGACGGCGGCGCCGGACGCGTCCAGCGCGATCGCCGGGTAGCGGCCCTCGGGCGTGGTCACCCAGTACGCCGCGCGGAAGCGCGCGCGGAGGTCCGCCGCCCAGACCCGCAGCGCCTCGCCGCCGCCCTCGCCGAGCGCATCGAGCAGGTCGGCGCCGCGCACGGCTGCCTCATACGCGTAGGCCTGCACTTCGCTGAGTGCGATGGGACCCTCGGCCAGGCGCCCGTCGCGCCACTGGATCGAGTCGCCCGAGTCCTTCCAGCCCTGGTTCGCCAGGCCGTGCCCCGTCTCGTCGACGTAGTCGATGAAGCCGGATCCGCTGGCGTCGCCGTGGTCGATCATCCAGCCGAGCGCCGCGCGCAGGTTCGGCAGCAGCTCCCGCACCTCGGCCTCCGGCATGCCGGCGTGCCGGGCGTCCGCGAGCAGGCACACCCACAGCGGCGTGGCGTCGACCGTGCCGTAGTAGAGCGGGGGGAGGTGCACGCCCTCGTTCGGCAGGGAGAGCGCGCCGCTGCGCAGCTCGTGCGGGATCTTCCCGGGCGCTTCAGCGGTGGCGGGGTCGTTCTTCGTGCCCTGCAGCCGCGCGAGCACGCGCAGGGTTGACGCCGCGATCGCCGGGTCTTGGCGGAGCGCGAGCCGCGCGGCCCAGATGGAGTCCCGCCCGAAGAGGGTGAAGAACCACGGCGCACCGGCGGCGTAGAACGCGTCGTCGGGGTGTGCGGGCAGGGCGAGGCGCAGGGCGGAGAGGTCGCCCGCGGCACGGTGCAGCCAGCGGCGCAGCCGGGGATCCTGCGTCTCCGGGACGGCGGGCTGGGCATCCGTGGCCGGCGATGTCACCACAAGCGTCGGATCCTCGAGCGCCAGCTCGAACGAGAAGCCCGCCGTCGAACGCGGCGGCAGCATCGCGCTCCAGCGCACCACGAGGGCGGCCTCCTCGACGGCGACCGTGGCCTCGGGCGCCGTCAGTGCGAAGGAGGCGCTTCCTGAAGAGGCGCGCTCGCCGTCCCAGCCCCAGGCGCCGGCGTCGGCGAGACCCGCCTTGACCCGCTGCAGCGGCTCGAAGTCCGGCAGGATCCGCACGGTGACGGCGACCGGCAGCGGCGCCTCGCGGTGCGAGGAGATCCGGATCTGCTCCGCGACGCCACCGGCGCGCACCGTGCGGGCGCGCTGGAGGCGCACCTTCGGGTCGGGCTGATCGTCGTCGATCCCGCGCAGCACCCCCGTGAACACCGTTCGCTGAGGCGCGGGGGAGGAGCATGCGATCGACTCGACCGCGCTGCCCTCGACCTCGACCGTCAGCGCCCGCACGTGCCGCACGTCGCCGTGGTACACGCCGTGGATCGGCGCGGATCCCAGGTCTCCCGTCTCGTCCGACCACACCTGGGTCGGCGCCTGGAGCGCGATGACGGCGTCGTTCAGGAGGGGCTGCAGCGGGGTGTCGGTCATGGGGCTCCTTCGTGAGGGGCGGGCGGGTGTGCGGAAGTGGTGCGGATCACGCGAGGGCGGGGGCGGCGCGCACCTCGGCGGTCACTCCTTCACCGCCCCGTCGCTGGAGTTCATGATGCGCTTCTGGAAGAGGAAGAACATCACGGCCACCGGGATCGTCATGATGATCGCGGCCGCGAGCTTGATCGGATACTGCCGGCCTGGCTGAGCTGGCCGTTCGCGAGCTGCGCGACGCCGCGGGTGAGAGTGGTGAGCTCGGGGGACTGGGTCGACACGATGAAATGCGCCAGCTCGTTCCAGGATCCCTGGAACGACAGGATCACGATCGTGATGAGCGCGGGTCGCGCCATGGGCAGCACGACCGACCAGAACACCCGGAACGTGCCGGCCCCGTCGATGCGCGCCTGCTCCTCCACCGAGGCGGGGATCGACTCGAAGAAGTTCTTCATGATGAAGACGCCGGCGGCGTCGACGAGCAGGGGCAGGATCATGCCCGCGTACGAGTCGTACATGCCGAGCGTGTTGATCACGAGGAACTTCGGGATGAGCAGCACGACCGTCGGCACGCTCATGACGGCGACGAGGCATGCGAACACCACCGTGCGCCCGCGGAACCGAAGGCGGGCGAGCGCGTACCCGGCGAGCGAGTTGAAGAAGACGCGGCCCACGGTGACGACGATCGTGACGATCACGGAGTTCTTGAACCAGGTCGGGAAGTCGCTGTTCAGGAACAGCTGCGCGTACGCCTCCGTCGTGAACGTCTGCGGAACGAGCGAGAGCGGGTTCGACGCCGCGTCCGGATCCGTCTTGAAGCTCGTGGCCACCTGGATCAGGAACGGGTAGATGTATACGAGAGCGAGGGCGATAAGCAGCGCGTGCAGCACGGAGGTCGACGCGATGCGCGCCGTGGTCCACCGTCGACGGCGCGGGAGGGATGAGGCCGGGGATGCACCGCTCATCGCGGGGCTCCTTCCGTCGGCGCCGCCGAGGGGCCGGCTCCGGCCAGGCCCGCTGTGGCGCGGGCGGTCGCGCGCTCGGCGGCCTCCAGATACGGACGGTTGCGACGCCGGGAGACCTTCCGCTCGCGCAGCACCCAGCGCTGGAGGAGTGTGAACACGATGATGATGACGAACAGGATGAACGCGATGGCCGCGCCCTGGCCCCATTCCTGGTTGAGGAACGACGCCTGATACGACTGGTACGCCGGGGTGATCGTCGTCTTGGCGGGCTGGCCGCGCGTACCGGTGTAGATCTGATCGAAGACCTGCCAGCAGCCGATGAGGCCGAGCGTCAGCACGGTGAACAGCGTGGGGCGCAGCTGCGGCAGCGTGATCCGCCAGAAGCGCTGCCACCCGTTCGCGCCGTCCATCATCGCGGCCTCCTGCACCTCGCCCGAGATGTTCTGCAGTGCGGCGAGGAACAGCAGCATGAAGGTGCCGCTCGTCGTGAAGATCGCCATGATGATGTAGACGCACATGGCGACACTGGGGCCGCCGATCCAGTCCCAGTACGAGACGCCGAGGAAGCTGTTCTGCGTGAGGGCCGCGGGGCCGGAGCGCGCGCCGAAGTGCAGGATCCCGGAGGGGTCGTTGAGCCAGTTCGGACCGTTGATGCCGAGCCACCCGAGCGCGGCGTTGACGGCGCCCGTCGTGGAGAACAGGAACAGGAACAGCACGGTGATGGCGACCGAGCTGGTCACCGAGGGAAAGTAGAACGCGGTGCGGAAGATTCCGCGACCCTTGAGGATCTGCCGGTTCACCAGTATGGCGAGGAACAGGCTCAGGGCCGTCTGGCAGGGGACCACGAGGAGCACATACCAGGCGTTGTTCTTCAGGCTCATGCCGAAGTCGGCCTCGGCGAGGCCGCCGCCGAGCAGGAGGGCGGCGTAGTTCTTCAGACCGACGAACGAGACGCCGCCGGAGAAGGGGGAGCCGCGACCGCCCCAGTCGCTCACGCTCACCCAGAGGGCCATGAGCACGGGCACGACCAGGAACAGGCCGAGCAGGATCAGCATCGGGGCGGTGAACAGCCACCCCGATGCGGTCTCACCGCGCCGCAGCCCCTGGTGGGACGCGGGACGATGAGACCGCACGGTGGAGGAGGGCATGATTACTTGGTCAGGGCTTCCAGGTTCTTCTGCGCGGCGTCGAGGATCGCCTTCGGGTCTCCTGTCGCGAGAGAACCGAGCTTGCCGTTGAAGTCCGTCACGACGTCGCTGGCGCCCTTGGCGGTCGGAACGCCCTGGGCGTACTCGGCGCCGCTCAGGAACGGCACGAGGGCGGCGTTGTCCTTCTTCCACGCGTCGGCGGCGGACTTGATCGACGGCATCGGGCCGAACGCCTTGGAGAACGCGAGCTGGCTGTCGGCGCTGGTCAGGTGCTCCACGAGATCGAGAGCCGCCTTCTGGTTCTTGCTGTCGGCCGAGATGCCCCAGCAGTTGGTGAACTGCAGGGTGCCCTTCTTGCCGTCGGGGCCGGCAGGCAGCTCGACTGCCTTGTACTTCACCGTCGGGTAGTCGTGCGTCATGGCCCCGGTGATCCAGTTGCCCTCGACGACCATCGCGGCCTTCTGCGTGCCGAACGCCTCGCCGCCCCAGCCGGATCCGAGATCCGCCGCGAACTTCATCGAGCCCGCGTTGAGCAGACCCTTGAGGTAGTCGAGCGCCTTGACGTTGCCCTCGGCGTCGGCGGTCGCCTTGGTGGAATCGGCGTTCATCAGGCCGCCTCCTGCGGCGACCATGAACGCGCCCACGCGCGCGTACTCGCCGCTCATCGCCAGCCCGACGTGGCCGTCGGCGGTGAGCTTCTTGGACACCGCGGCGAGCTCGTCCCAGGTCTTCGGGACGTCGGCATCGGTGAGACCGGCCTTGCTCCACATGTCCGTGTTGATGATGAGCTGCAGCGTGGAGAAGTCCTTCGGCGCGCAGTAGAGCTTGCCGTCGTACGTGAACGACTTCAGCAGGCTCGGGTAGAAGTCGTCCTTGTTCTTGAGCAGGTCACCGTAGGCGAGGAGGGACCCGTTCGACGCATAACCGGCGAGGGCGTCCGTGGACTGGTAGAACACGTCCGCGGGGGAGCCGGACGCGAAGCCCTGGGACAGCTGCTGGTTAAGGTCGCTCGCCGCGGTGACCGTAGCCTTCACGCCGGACGTCTTGGACCAGGCGGCGACGGCGTCGTTCACCGCCTTCGTCTCGGCGTCGCCGGAGGATCCGATGAGGATGTTCAGCGGCTTGTCGGACGAGGTGAGCTTCGAGGATCCGGTGCTGCCGGCGTCGCCGCCGGAGAACCCGGAGCCGCAGCCGGTGAGGGTGATCGCGCCGGCCAGGACGAGGGCCCCGGCCCCGATCGCGGCGCGCGTGCTGTGCCGTGTCATGTCTCTTCTCCCTTGATGAGCATCCGTGATGATCGGTGCTTCGCGTGGACGACAGGAGCTCGTCCCGTAAATTTGAACGATCAAACTCTGTGTCGAATACGCTAGGCGGCACAGGTGCGAGGTGTCAAGGTGGGAAGGTGGTCCCGGGCCACGCGAGCTGCGGAGGGGAGAGACATGGTCAGGACTCCGACCGTCGAGGACGTCGCGCTGCGCGCCGGTGTCTCTCGGCAGACCGTGTCGAACGTGCTGAACACCCCGTCGATCGTGAAGCCGGCGACGCGCGAGCGCGTGCAGCAGGCGATCGTCGAGCTGGGATACCGGCGGCATGCCGCGGCACGTCAGCTGCGCACGCGCCGCAGCTCCACGATCGGGGTCCATCTGGATCCGTATGTGGGCGGTGTGTCCGGCGTGGTGCTGGACCGCTTCGTGCACGCCCTGACCGAACGGGCCAGCGAACGGGGCATGCGCATGCTGGTCTACGCCGCGCGCACCGCCGACGACGAGATCGCACGGCTCGCCGAGCTCTGGGAAGGGTCCGAGATCGACGCCGCGATCATCACCGGCACGTTCCACGGCGACCCCCGCACGCGGTGGCTGGGCGATGCGCACCTCCCGTTCGTCGCGTTCGGTCGGCCCTGGGGCGAGGACGACCTGGCTGCCCCGGAGCACCTCTGGGTCGATGTGGACGGCGCCGCGGGCACCCGGGCCGCCACCGCGCACGCCCTGGGCTTCGGCTCCCGCGTCGCGTTCCTGGGCTGGCCCACGGGGTCCGGCACGGGGGACGATCGTGAGCGCGGCTGGCGCGAGGCCATGGCCGCCGCCGGCGTGTCCGGGCCGCGGTGGAGCGCCGAGGAGGACGTCGCCGCCGCGCGCGCCGCGGTGGAGTCGACGCACGACGAGGTCGACGCCGTGGTGTGCGCGAGCGACTCGCTGGCGATCGGCGCCCTGCTCGCGCAGACGGGGGGATCCCACCGGGTGCCCGTCATCGGCTTCGACAACACCCCGACCGCGGAGGCTCTCGGGTTCTCCAGCGTGGAGCAGCGCCCGGAGGACGTCGCCGTGGCGACCCTGGAGCTGCTGATGGGCCCGACGGGTGAGGCGGTGACGCCGCGGGAGGTGCAGGCCGGTACGGCGCACGCGCTGATCGAGCCGCGCCTCGTGGTGCGCTGAGCCGCGGGCTCGGGCGCTGTGGTCGGCGCCGCTGAGCGCGGATCCGGATCCATGAGCCCTTCGCGCCGCTGTCGGGCATAGCGTGGAGGCATGTCACGGATCCTCATCTTCGGCGGCCACGGCAAGGTCGCGCTGCTCCTCGAACCCCTCCTGACCACGCGTGGCGATCAGGTCACCGCGGTGATCCGCGACGCCGCTCAGGTCGACGACGTGCGCGCCACCGGCGCGGATCCGGTGGTGTTCGACGTGGAGTCCGCCTCCGAGCAGGAGATGAAGACCGTGATCGCCGGACACGATGCGGTCGTCTGGTCGGCGGGCGCCGGCGGCGGGTCCGCGGCGCGCACCCGCGCCGTCGACTACGAGGCGGCCGTGCGCTCGATGGCGGCGGCCGCAGCCGCGGGCGTGCCGCGGTACATCATGGTGTCGTACTTCGGCTCATCCCCCGAGCACGGCATCGATCCCTCCGACCCGTTCTTCGCCTACGCCGAGGCGAAGGCCGCCGCCGACGAGGTGCTGCGGGCCTCGGATCTGGAGTGGACCGTCCTCGCGCCGAGCCGCCTGACCCTCGAGGATCCGACAGGCCGCATCGATGCGGAGGCGAAGTCCTCCGGAAGCGTCTCGCGCGCCGACGTCGCCCGCGTGATCGCGCAGACCCTCGTGGAGCCGGTGACGATCGGGCGCACGATCCGCTTCAACGCGGGCCAGGTGCCGATCGAGGAGGCGCTCAGCACGCGCTGAGCTCCCTGTTGCCCACCGCCGCGCACGGTCGCGCACTCAGGGGCGCGGCTCCTCGGCGGTACTCAAGCCATCGGTCGCGATCGAGCTGGCGACCTCGTGGAGGAACTCGGCCGCCCATTCGGCCGGCATCCGCGGATCCGAGGCGATCTCCACCCCGAACGCTTCGTGCCCGTCCGGAAGGCGTTCGGCGACGACCGTGACCTGCAGAACCTGCTTCGTGTCGGCCATCATGCTCCGTCGTCGTCGGCGTGCGCGGTCGCCCTTCCGGGGCCTTGCGTCGCCACGATAGGCGTTCCGAGGACGATCGCCGAGAGGGTTGCGGAATCGGCCGCGATGTCCCTCGCCTGAGCCGCCGGGTCAGCTCCGTCCGGCGAGCGCGGCGAGCAGCTCGAGCACGCACAGGGCAGCGAGGCGCACGGTCCGCGCATCCTCGTCGTCGGCGGTGGCGTCCACCTCGGCGATGTCGGCGCTCACCACACGGGGGTCGGCGACGATGCCGCGCACGAGAGCACGCAGCTCCCAGGCGGCGAGCCCGCCGGGCACGCTCGCGGGGCACCCCGGCGTGGCCGCACGGTCGCACGCGTCCACGTCGATGTCCAGGTGCACCCGCGACGCATCCCCGGCCCCGGCGACCTCGATCGCCTCCGCCACGACGTCGGCGATGCCGCGGCGGCGCACCTCGTCGAGGGTGATCACGCGGATCCCCCAGTCGGCGGCGCGCTGCGCGTACGCGACGGAGTTCGCGAAGTCGGCGATGCCGATCTGCACGATGCGGCGCGGGTCGATCGCCGTGCCCTCGGGCGCGTCCTCGACGAGGCGGCGCACCGGGGAGCCGTTGGAGACGCCGTCGCGCAGGTCGAAGTGCGCGTCGATCGTGATGAGCCCGGTGGCGCCGGCGCCCAGGGCGACCGGGTAGGTGAGGGAGTTGTCGCCGCCGATCGCCACCACGAGGCGCGAACCCGCCGAGAGCTCCGCCACCCGGGCGATCGCGCGGGCCACGCCCTCCTCGCCGTCGGGCTCGTGCACGTCGCCCGCGTCGGCGATGCGGAGCGCCTGGTTCAGGTCGACCGCCGGCGGCCCCATCAGCGTGGGGCTGTACCGCCGCAGCGCCTCGCGGATCGCGGCCGGGGTCGCGTGCGCGCCGGTCGGGGAGAGGGAAGTGCGCCATGTGGGCACACCCAGGAGCACGGCGTCGGCGGAGTCCTCGAACGCCGGCCAGTCGCCGCCACGGGGCCAGAGGGGATCGTGCGACAGTGCCATGATGTGGTCCTTCCCGGAGGCGCGAGTGACGTCCGCTGACCAGCGTGCCACGTGACCGGATCCGGTCCGCCGCGACCGATCGTGAACCGTCCGGGATCCCAGACTCGGGGTCAAGGTGCCGGTGACGCGCGGGCGGGACGGTCCCGGCTACACCGGGATCACGGCGTGTGCGACCGCGAAGATGGCGAGGCCGGCGAGTGCACCCACGACCGTGCCGTTGAGGCGGAT
Source organism: Microbacterium xylanilyticum (assembly GCF_054654695.1). NCBI lineage: Bacteria > Bacillati > Actinomycetota > Actinomycetes > Micrococcales > Microbacteriaceae > Microbacterium > Microbacterium xylanilyticum. The sequence continues at coordinate 2,840,446 of NZ_BAAIEN010000002.1, read as the reverse complement.
GTACTGCAGGTCGCGGCCGACCATGAGCTCGATCTTCTCCGTGGTCTCGGCCGGATCCCAGCGCTCCACGGTGTCGGTGATGATCGACGCGATGTCGTGGCGGTAGCGGTCCACCAGGAACACGGCGGCGTCGGTGACCCAGCCGTCCACACGGTGCTGCAGCGGCTCCTCGGTCGCGACGCGATCGCCGAGCTCGGCGATCGCAGCGGCGGCGCGTCGGCGCAGGCCGCTGTCCGGATCCGCGAGTGCCGCCAGCAGTCCCGTCTTCGCCGCGTTCCACACCTCGGCGGCAAGCGCTCCCACGCGGGGGCTGTCGAAGACGGCCGCCTTGGCGTTCTCCAGTCGCGCGCGAGTGCTCGGATCGTGCTGCAGATTCTCGGCGAGCCGCGCCAGGTAGCCGTCCAGTGCGAGCCGGGCGGGGTGACGCGGATCCGCCTGGACGGCCCGCACGAAGCGCACGGCCTCGTTGTAGGCGGCCTCGTCCACGAACCGGTGCGCGAGCCGGGGCACCCATCCGGGCAGGCGGCGCGAGAGCAGGCCGTGGAACGCAGCGGCGTTGCCGTCGATCCACGTCGCGATGCTGTCGACGGCGAGGTCCACCGCCCCGCGATGCGCATCGGCTCGCACGATCCGCTCCAGCCAGGCGCCGGCCGGGGTGCCCCACTCGGGCTCCACGAGGTGCTCGCGGGCGAGCTCGGCGATGACGCTCTGCACGTCGTCGTCGCTGAGGGCGCGCAGCACGGCTGCGGCGATGGTGGATCCCTCGCTCGAGATCCGCTCCGCATGCGCGGGCGTGCGCAGCCAGGCCCCGAGCCGCGCGGCGATCGACGTCTCCGAGAGCTTGGTGCGCACCACATCGGCGGAGAGGAAGTTGGTCTCCACGAACTCGCCCAGGGTGCGTCCGATCTCATCCTTGCGGTTGGGGATGATCGCCGTGTGGGGGATGGGCAGTCCGAGCGGACGTCGGAACAGCGCCGTCACCGCGAACCAGTCGGCGAGGGCGCCGACCATGCCGCCCTCGGCGGCGGCGCGCACGTACTCCAGCCAGGGATAGCGGCCCTGCAGCCAGAAGGCGACCACGAAGGCCACCGCCATCACGCCGAGCGCGCCGAGCGCGACGGCCTTCATCTGCCGCAGGGCATGCAGGCGCCCGAGATCCGCGGGGGACAGCAGTGCTTCACGCGCGCGTGCCATGCGCCCATCCTTCCACCCCGCCCGGCGCGTTCAGTGCGCCGCGGCGGGATCCCGCCCGATGACGCACCATCCGGGGACCGGTAGCCTCGACCTCGTGATCGAAGACATCAAGAAGCGCGCGCTGCATCGCACCAGCATCCTCGAGGGCCAGCTCCGCGGCGTCGCGAAGATGATCGAGAACGAGGACTACTGCATGGACATCATCACGCAGTCCCGGGCGATCCAGCGCTCCCTCGAGTCCCTCAACAAGCTGCTGCTCGAGAACCACCTGCGCACGCATGTCGCGCACATGTTCGACGAGGGCGGCACGCAGCGCGAGCAGGCCATCGAGGAGCTCCTGAAGGCGTTCGACTTCCAGGCGAAGTAGCCTCCGCGAAACAGGCGCGAAACACGCATTTTCGTTGAGTGATGACATCTGGGCCACGAATATCGTCGTGAATTTGCGATAGCCCTTCGGTTTCCTCTGTACGGTCCTCGGTTCCTGTGCCAGACTCTCTGCATTCGACGACTCGATGTGGAGGTTCCATGAGCAGTCCTGTGTCCGTACCTGCTCAGAGCACGACCGGCGCGGCCCTCGGCGGCGTCGAGATCTCTGACGTCACCAAGTACTACGGCGACGCCACCGCCGTCGATCGGCTGTCGCTGTCGATCCGCCCCGGGGAGTTCCTGTCCCTGCTGGGCCCCTCGGGCTGCGGCAAGACCACGACCCTGCGCATGATCGCAGGCTTCGAGCATCCGGACGCCGGGGACATCCGGCTGAGCGGACGCAGCGTGCTCGGCCTGCCGCCGCACAAGCGCGAGGTGAACACGGTCTTCCAGGCGTATGCGCTCTTCCCGCACATGACCGTCGCCGAGAACGTCGCCTACGGGCTGCAGCAGCGCCGGGTGCCGAAGGCCGAGCAGCGCGAGCGCGTCGCCGAGGCGCTCGACATGGTGCAGCTGCGCCGTTTCGCCGACCGCAAGCCCACCCAGCTCAGCGGCGGCCAGCAGCAGCGCATCGCGCTGTCCCGCGCCCTCATCAACCGCCCGTCCGTCCTGCTGCTGGACGAGCCTCTCGCCGCGCTCGACCGCCAGCTGCGCGAGGAGATGCAGCTGGAGCTGAAGCTGCTGCAGTCCCGGCTGGGCACCACGTTCGTGTTCGTCACGCACGACCAGGCGGAGGCGCTGTCGATGAGCGACCGGATCGCGGTGATGCGTGCCGGACGCGTCGAGCAGCTGGCCGCTCCCGCCGAGGTCTACGCCGAACCGGCCTCGGCGTACGTCGCGTCGTTCATCGGACAGCAGAACTTCCTGCACGGCACCGCGCTCGGCGACGACGCCGTGGACACGTTCGCCGGCACCGTGCACGGCCGCTGGGGTGGGGAGCCGCGCCTGCCCGGAGCGACCGCCGTGGCGGCGATCCGCCCGGAGTTCGTCCGTCTCGCGCCCGCGTCGACCGGGTCGGGAGCCGTCGACGGCCCGGGCATCGACGGCACGGTCCTCGGCGTCTCGCACCTCGGGGAGACCCTGCAGGTCGCGGTCGACGTGGGCCGGGAGCAGGCGTTCCTCGTGCGGATCCCCGCGCCGAGTGCCCCTTCCGTCGCGGTCGGCGACGCCGTTCGCTGCGTCTGGAGCCCCGCGGACGTGCGCATCTTCGCCGGCGACGGGATCCCCGAGACGTCGACGCACGTGATTTCGCTCCCCAAGGAGGCGGCGTGACGGCGCGCGCAGGCGCTCCGGCAGATCCGCCGGTTCGCGTGCTCGCGAACGAGACGTCCGCGCGCAAGATCCGCTCCGAGCTGAGCCGGCGCGGGTTCCTCGCGACGGCGCTCGCGGCTTCCGGCGCGGTGCTGTTCACGGCGTGCGCCCCGCAGAAGGCGTCGGCGGCTTCCGAAGCGCACGGCGGCCCGCTCGAGGACAAGCTCTCGATCTACACCTGGAGCGACTACGACAACCCGGATCTGCTGACCGCCTTCACGAAGAAGAAGGGGCCGAAGGTCGTCGTCGACGCGTTCAACTCGAACGAGGAGCTCGTCGCGAAGCTCGTCGCCGCGCGGGGCACGTCCGGTTACGACATCGTCGTCCCGACGGGCCCGTTCATCCTGCCCATGGCGGAGAACGGCCTGCTGGACAAGCTGAACCTCGACCTGATCCCGAACTTCGCGACGATGAACCCGAACTTCATCCACCGCTCGTTCGACCCGAAGAACGAGTACTCGATCTGCAAGGCGTGGGGCACCACCGGTTTCGCGTACGACAAGACCGTGATCAAGCGCGAGCTGCGCACTTGGAACGACTTCATCGACGCCGCGCAGAACGAGGCCTCGGGCAAGACCTCGGTCGTCGACGACCCGGCACCGCTGTGCGGCATCTACTTCTGGTCGCATGGCATCGACTGGAACACCACGGATTCGAAGCATCTGGATGCGTGCGAAGCCTTCATGACGAAGCAGCTGGCGCCGCACATCACGACCTTCGACTCGGCGCCCGGTGGTCAGATCATCCCGCAGGCGTCGGCGGCGCTCGTGCAGATCTACAATGGCGACGCGCGCACGGGCATCTCGTCCTCGAAGGATCCGGAGCGCTGGCAGTGGGTGCTCGGCGCGCCCGCCACCGAGATCTGGATGGACAACTGGGCGATCGCGAAGGGCGCCCCGCACCCCGAGGCGGCGCACGCCTTCATCAACGAGATGATCTCGCCCGCGGTGCAGGTCGACCAGATCGACTACATCGGGTACGACACCGGCGTGGACGGCGCGCAGAAGATGGCCGAGGAGGCCGGATTGGAGAACCTCGACATGGTGTTCTTCACCGAGGAGCAGATCGCGACGATGCACGAGGGCAAGTTCACCAAGGCCCAGGAGCGCATCGTGGCGATCTGGAACGCGACGAAGGCGGCGGCCGGTGCGTAGGCTGCGGATCCGCGCCGGTCTGGCGCTGCCGGCCTGGGCCTGGCTCGTCGTCTTCTTCGTCGTACCGATCGGGGTCGTGGTCTGGTACAGCTTCGGTTACAAGCCGAGCATCTTCGCGACCAACGCGAACGACAGGCTGTCGTTCGACCGCTACCTCGAGGCGCTCTCGCCCACCTTCTTCGCCACCTTCCAGAACACGCTCTGGGTGGGCGTCGCCGGCACCGTGCTGTGCCTGCTGATCGGCGCACCGGTCGCGTACTGGATCGCCGTGAAATGCGTGCCGAGCCGCCGTGGGATGTTCCTCGCGCTCGTGATGGTGCCGTTCTGGACCAACTTCCTGGTGCGCACCATTGGCTGGCAGATCATCCTGGCCCCGGAGGGATGGCTTTCGCACACGCTGCAGTTCCTCGGGGTGATCCCGGGGCCGCTCGGGATCCTGAACACCCGCGGGGCGGTGCTGCTCGGCGTCGTCTACAACTACCTGCCGCTGATGATCCTGCCGCTGTTCGTCGCGTTCGACCGCGTGAGCGGGCCGCTGCGCGAGGCCAGCAAGGATCTGGGTGCGGGCAGCTGGAAGACGTTCTTCCGGGTCACCGTGCCGCTCGCGCAGCCCGGCATCATCGCCGGCGTGCTGCTCGTGTACATCCCGCTCATGGGCGACTACATCACCGCGACGGTGCTCGGCGGCGCCAAGGGCAACATGGTGGGCCAGATCGTGGCCAGCCAGTTCCAGACCGCGCAGAACTGGGCGCTGGGATCGGCGATGGCGGTGCTGCTCATCCTCACCATCGCGGTGTCGATCGGGGTCGCGGCCGCGCTCGGCTGGCTCGTCACGATCCCGGTGCGCCGCACCTACCGACTGACGCTGGAGGAGGCACGATGACCGTCGTCGCAGCACGCCCCGCCGAGCAGGCGGATCCCACCCCGTCGTCGTCGCGCACTGCATCCGCAGCGGGCGCCCGCGCCCCGCGGAACGTCAGCCGCTGGCTGCTGCCGCTGTGGGCGACGCTCGTGTTCGTCTTCCTCTTCCTGCCCATCGCCGTCGTGATCGTGTACTCGTTCAACGTCGGCCGGCTGCTCATCTCGTGGGATCACTTCGGCTTCGATTCGTTCGCGGCGATCGTGACCAAGCCCGCCGTGCGCGACGCGGTGCTCGTGTCTCTGCGCACGGGCCTGATCGCCGCCGTGCTGGCGACGGCGCTGGGCACGCTCGCCGGCATCGCGATGGCGCGCACCCCGGGCAGGTGGGTGCCGTGGTTCCTCGGGCTGCTGCTTCTCATCTCGGTCACGCCCGAGATCGTGGATGCGGTCGCGCTGCTGCCGTGGGTCGTGTTCCTCGGCCAGGATCTGGGGATGTCGATCTTCAACGACGGCACCGTGCGCCTCGTGATCGGGCAGTCGCTGTTCTCGATCGCGATCGTGTCGTACATCGTGCGCGCGCGACTGGTCGGCCTCGATGCGAAGCTCGAGGAGGCCTCGGCGGATCTCTACGCCAAGCCGCTCACGACTTTCTTCAAGGTCACCCTGCCTCTCGCGATGCCCGCCGTGCTCGCGGGATTCCTGCTCTCCTTCACGCTCGGCCTCGACAACACCGTCGTGTCGGCGTTCGTGCAGGTGTCGGGTACCACGCCGTGGCCGGTGTACGTGCTGAGCGCGCTGCGCAGCGGGCTCCGCCCGGAGATCGCCGCCGTGTCGACGATCATGCTCGTGCTCACGCTCTCCGCTCTGGCGCTCGTGGCGCTCGTGCTGAAGAAGGCCGGCGACTCCGCCGCCGACATCGCCCGCACCATGGCGGGCGGCTGAGTCGCAGGGCCGTCGCTCGGACATGAAGAAGGCCGGACCCCGCAGGGTCCGGCCTTCTTCATCGCTCCCCAGCGGCTACAGGACGTTCTCCGCCTCGGTCAGCACGCCGCGCAGGATCCCGGTGATCTCGCGGAACTCCGCCGGGCCGATCGTGAGCGGCGGAGCGAACTGGATGACGGGGTCGCCGCGGTCGTCGGCGCGGCAGTACAGGCCGGCCTCGAACAGCGCGCCCGAGAGGAAGCCGCGCAGCAGACGCTCCGACTCGTCATCGTCGAAGGTCTCGCGCGTGTCCTTGTCCTTGACCAGCTCGATGCCGAAGAAGTACCCGTCGCCGCGCACATCGCCCACGAGCGACAGATCGAGCAGGCTCTCCAGCTCGGCGCGGAACAGCGGCGAGTTCTCCCGCACGCGCTCGTTGAGCTTCTCCTCCTCGAAGATGTCGAGGTTCTCCAGCGCGACCGCAGCGGAGACCGGGTGGCCGCCGAAGGTGTAGCCGTGCGGGAAGGACAGGTCGCCGTGCGCGAACGGTTCGTAGATCCGATCGCTCACGATCGCCGCGCCGAGGGGGGAGTATCCGCTCGTGATGCCCTTGGCGCAGGTGATGATGTCGGGAACGTAGCCGTAGGCGTCGCACGCGAACATGTGCCCGATCCGGCCGAAGGCGCAGATCACCTCGTCCGAGACGAGCAGCACGTCGTAACGGTCGCAGATCTCGCGGACCCGCCGGAAATACCCGGGAGGCGGCGGGAAGCAGCCGCCCGAGTTCTGCACGGGCTCCAGGAACACGGCGGCGACCGTGTCGGGACCCTCGAACTGGATCATCTCCTCGATCCGGTCGGCGGCCCAGATCCCGAACGCTTCGGGATCCGTCGGTGCGCCCATCTCGGCGGCACGGTAGATGTTCGTGTTCGGCACGCGGAAGCCGCCCGGGGTCACCGGTTCGAACATCGCCTTCATCGCGGGGATGCCGGTGATCGCCAGGGCGCCCTGCGTGGTGCCGTGGTAGGCGATCGAGCGCGACAGGACCTTGTGCTTGGTCGGCATGCCGCGCAGCTTCCAATAGTGCTTGGCGAGCTTGAACGCGGTCTCCACGGCCTCGCCGCCGCCGGACGTGAAGAACACCCGGTTCAGGTCGCCCGGGGCGTACCCGGCGAGGCGGTCGGCGAGTTCGATCGCCGCGGGGTGCGCGTACGACCACAGCGGGAAGAAGGCGAGCTGCTCAGCCTGCTTGGCCGCGGCCTCGGCGAGACGCGCACGGCCGTGGCCGGCGTTGACCACGAACAGCCCGGACAGGCCGTCGATGTACTGCTTGCCGGCGTCGTCCCAGATGTGGTGTCCCTCACCCCGGACGATGATCGGCACCCCGCTGCGGTCCATAGTGGACTGCCGGGTGAAGTGCATCCAGAGGTGATCGTGTGCTTTTCGTTGCAGATCGGCGCTCATGCACCGATCTTGTCACTGAAACCTGAGAATGACAACAGAAATCGAAGGTCTGCATCCCCGGATCCTGCGGATTCCGAGGTCGATTCGCTCGCTGGGGTGAGTACGACCTTCGGCTGATCGATGTGTAGTACCCTCACTACATGGGGAAGCGAGGTGCACGATGTTCACCATGACCGCGCGCGAGTTCAACCAGTCCGTCGCGAAAGCGCAGCGCATCGCGGACGATGAACCCGTGCTCGTCACGCGCCGTGGTGAAGCGGCCTACGTGCTGCTGAGCGTCAGCGAGTACGAGCGGTTGGCGCCGAGCGCACCGAAGAAGTCGCTGCTCGATCTCCTGGCGACGTCCGATGGTGACATCACGCACGACGATGGCGAATTCGACCGGATCCTCGCGGATATCCGCGTGAACACGCCCGACCGGCCGCCCGTCGAGTTCTGATGCGCTACCTCGTCGACACCAACTTCCTATCCGAGCTTCGGCGCGGATCGCGCGCGGACAGGGGCGTGGTGCGCTGGCTGAACACCGTTCCCACGGACGAATGGCACGTGAGTGTCATCACCGATTACGAACTCGAGGTCGGAGTGCTCAGCATGGAGCGCCGCGACCCGAAGCAGGCGTCGGAGCTCCGTTACTGGCTGATGAGCGTCCGTGAAAGTTACGAGACGCGCCTCCTGCCGATCACACCGGAGATCGGCAGGGTCTGCGCGACGATCCAAGTTCCCGATCGACGACAGCTGAGCGACGCGCTGATCGCGGCGACCGCCATCCATCACGGTCTGGCCGTCATCACCCGCAACGAGAAGGACTTCGATGTGCCTGGGCTCTTGGTGATCAACCCGTTCTCCGGGTGAGGAATCAGGCGACCACGAAGACACGCGTCCGCCGCCCGGGAATCGCGGCCATCTTCGCGTCGGTGGTGACGACGGGTGCCCCCAGTGTCTCCGCGAGGGCGACGTAGGCGGCGTCGTAGGCGTTCGCGTTCGCGGAGAGCTCGAGGATCCGGTTCAGGAGCGGCGTCACGGAGCGTTCGTCGAACTCGAACTGCGCGAGAGCTGAGATCCATGCGCGGTGGGTCTCTGTGGACGCGCCCGTTCCGCGGGCGATCCCGCGCAGAGCGTTCGCGGCCTCGGCCACCGTGTCGCCCGGAATCACCCAATCGGTGTCATCGTCGATCGTCCGCCGGACGTCCTGCGCGAGGCCGCGCGCGTCGGTGATGAGTTCGACGATCGCAGAGGCATCGAGGACGATCATGCGATGTTCTTGCGGTCCTGATCGTCGCGCACCGTGGTGATGACATTGAGCACGTCGACTTCCTGCGGCGGTCGGATCGGCTCGTAGACGTCGAGGAATGCACGGTTGCGGGCCATCCGCGCCTCCCGTGCCAGCACGGACTGAAGGTATGTCTGCAGCGACTCGCCGCGCTCGCGGGCGGCGGCGACGAGCGCCTCGCGGACCTCGTTCGGAACATCTCGCACCTGGATCGCGACCATGCCTCCAGGCTAGCATGCAGAAGTGCATGCATAGATGCTCTTCGCGCGGAGAGCTCAGCCTTCCTCTCCCACTCCTGCCTCGTCTCGAAGCGCGTCGACCACGCTGATCGGCTCGTCGTCGGTGGCTGTCGGGGTCTCGTCGACGATGAGCTCGACGGGCCCGTCCGCTGCTAGATGCGGGTACTTGTCCAGCAGGAATCGACGGCGGTAAGCGAGATCGGCGGCGTCCACGATGCTTTCGAGAGTCGCCCAGTTGATGGAGCCGGCGATAAGGATCCCCGCAGCCGGCACGATCTTTCCGAGCCCCTGCTTTGTCAGCCGTGTGCCGAGACGCGGCCAGATCTTCGACGCGACATTCGCGACGACGTGCTTGTTGAGCACTTCCCAGCTCTTCCCGCGGACAAGCGCCTGCGTCAGCCGCGAGATATCCGCCAGCGCGGCGGACTTCGCTGAGGTCGACATCGCGGTGCCGAGGTTGACGGCGGTCAGCATGAATGCCTTCTCCGCGGGATCCTCCGGGTCGTAGCCGTATCGAAGTGCGATGTCACCGATCGCGCGAGAACCGATCGCGAGTACGAGGGCGGTGTCTCCGGCGATCGCGCCGGCAACAGCGAGACCGCTGGGCGCGGCCCCGGCACCCGCGCTCGCCACCACGACGAGTTCGCCCCCGGAGATCACGAGGCCCGCCCCGATTCCCGACAGTGCCGCGGCGGCAGGGTAGTACCAACTCAGCCCGCGCCCGCGGACGGCGTCGACCTCTTGGAGATCGAGCGTGCGCAGATCGGAGAGACGATGCACGTCGTGCCCGCGTTTGCGGTGCCTCTTCACCATCTGCGACGGGGAGAGGCCCGCGCGCGAGAGCTTTGCTGCAGTCTTCTGCGCCGACTGAAGCGCGACTCCGACCCACGCGGTCGCCTCGTCGGGGACGAGTTCGGCGACCGCAGCGGCACCTTTGCGCGCGGCTGCGCCGCCCTTCCGGGCGGTCTCGATGGCGGCTTGAGCACGCGGATGGTTGTCCACGAACCCCTTCGCCTTCTCACCGACGAAGGCGGCGCCGTCGGCGACCTTCTCACCCGCCTCCTGTCCTACACGTGTGAGGGGCCGAGCATGAAAGGCCTGAAGACGCTGCCAGGCTTCGTGTTCGTAGTCGGACAGGGCGGTCATTCGATCACCTCGAAAGCGGGGAGCTCAGCGACCAGGCGCTGGGTCTCCAGGGACAGGGTCACGAGGGATGCGATCAGATTCACGACATACCGCGGATCGTCGTGCTCCCGCAGCCACGCGTTGGGGTCGTTGATGATGCCGGACGCCTTGTCGACCTTGACGCGGTAGCGATCCAAGATCCACTCGAGGGGGCTGCGGCCACCGATCGTGTAGGCGTTGGCCTGCTCGGGAATGCCTGTCAGAGTGAGGTGCGCGTTCACCTTGATCGCGGTGTGCTCGGAGCGCTTCGTCCAGGACATCTTCTCGATGGCGTAGCGCTCGAACTCGTCCTCCGGTGGATCGATCGCCCACACTTCGGTGAGGTCGTACCTAGGGGCGTTCTCGTAGTTGACGTGCAGATCAGCGAGTTCTCGGCCGATCAGGGCGTACTCGCGAAAGCTCGCCACATGCGGGATGCGCGGGAGCATCTTCTTCAGGTCGGCCTCGTAGCGCTCCCGGTACTCGGGGTGATGCAGGAGCCCATAGACGCCGTAGAAGATGTCGTCCTTCGTGATCGTGTCATCCGCGTAGACACGACGGTAGATCTGGAGTGTGAGATCAGTGATGTTGTCAACCTGGCGGTAGCCGTCTACGGTGACTTCTTCCTCTGAGGCGTCGAGACCTGCGAAGTTGAAGCCGCCATCTGTGGCGGTTATGGACTCCCAGGTATGACGCGCGTAGAGCTGATTTCCACCATTAGGAGTCAGAGCTGGCAGGAGATCATGCATCAGTGGGGCGAAATGCGCGGTGGAGAGTCCGGCTGGTAGCACGATCGCATGGTTCGGATGGTTGGTCGTCGGGAACAACTTCGGAAGCCGGTAGATCATGTCGTTCATTGCGCGGTCGAAGTAGACCCACTCGCGCGTGAATGGGCGATATGCGGCGAGACGGATCGCCTTGTCGTCCCAGTCGTGAGTCACTCCGCGCTCGGCGTCTCGCCGGAGCGCTCGATTCCAATTCACCTGCGTCGGATCTTCCGGATCGAACGTGTTTGTCTTCATCGCCACCGCGTTCGAGTTGTCGATGAGCCGACGCATTTGCGACTCGAGCCTCGGCCGGCTGAAGCTGAAGCACCATGCGTCGCGATTCGTCTTGAGCCCGTTGGACATCGTCGCGAAGATGCCACCGTCACCAGAGATTGGCTGAAACCTCCAGAAGCGGTCGTCACGCTGATTGATCCAGTCGCCCGCCTCATTCGGAGCGAGCTCGATGTAGTCGGTCCCGCGCAGCGAGCGTTCCGTGCGAAGACGCTCGAGCTTCTCCTCGCGGGACAGGTAGTCCCCGATGTCGGCGTAGTGCACCCTGGCGGGCCCGTCATGATCTGGAGACTTCACCAGGATCACGATGGCGACGCCGGTCCGGCTGCCGGATCCGAAGACCTTGCCACCTTCCCGGCGGGACACCTCTCCCTGCGTTCGTTGATTGCCACGCAGATTGAACACGAAGATGTCGCTGAACTCGTCGCTCCACGTAAGGCGCACGCCATCGGCTGTGTTGCCGTCGACGAAACCCGAGTTGGAGACGAACGCGATGATGCCCCGTTCCTTGATCCGATCCGTCGCCCAACGCAGCGCTCGGTAGTAGGAGTCGTAGAGCCCGTTCTTGTTCGTCGCGGTGGACTTGGCGGCGTAGGTCTCGCGGATCCGCTCATCGAGCGCGTACTTCGCGTTCTGGTTGTCGTCGTTCGCGCTGCGCTGTCCCACCGAATACGGCGGATTCATCACGATCACGTCGATCGGGCTGTTGCGCTCCCGTTCCAGGCGCTCGGTGTTCTCAGGGAACACCCCGCCGGCGAGTTGATTGTCGCGTTCGTCCATCGCGAAGGTGTCGGTGAGGCTGATGCCGGGGAAGGTCGCTTCAATCGGCGAAACAGACGCCTCGTCCCGCGGCGCTCGCTCAGCGACCGAGGCGGCCGCCGTCACCTCGCGGAACACGCTCTCGATGTTGACCGCCGCGATGTAATAGCTGAGCAGCACGATCTCGTTGGCGAAGAGATCGTTGTGGTACTTGTACTCGAGATTCTCCGGCGGAATGATGCCGAGCTGCAGAAGCCGCGTCAGGAAGGTGCCGGTGCCCGTGAACGGATCCAGGATCTTCACGTCGCGGTCCCCGAGACTGCGACCGAACGCGGCACGCAGCGCGTCGTCCGCAGACCGCAGGATGTAGTCCACCACCTCGACGGGCGTGAAGACGATCCCCATGCGGTCGGCGAGTTTGGGGAACGCCTTCGTGAAGAACCGGTCGTACAGCGTGACCAGAAGCCGCTGCTTGGCGGTGAAGTCGGGCAGCTTGCGGATCCTTTCAGTGATCCGCGAGTAGAACTCCTCAAGCGGCTCGCGTTCACGGGCGAAAGCCGCGTTCTCGGCGAATGAATCGATCACGACCTGCATCGAGCTCGAGACGGGGTTCGCCTGCGAGAAGCTCTCATCGGGGAACATCGCCTCGAAGATCGGCATGGTCACGAGATGCTGGGCCAGCAGCTCGATCGCTTCGGACTCGTCGATCTCCGGGTTCACCGTTGCGCGGAGCGCAGTCAGGAATCCCTCGAATGGTCCACGGTCGTTGCCCGGTGCGCTCAGGTGCGCCCGGATCAGCGTGATGTACTTCTGGGCGATCTCCGAGATGTCATTCGCCCAGTCGTCCCAGTACATGCGGTCACCGACGTTGCGGACGAGCTTCGCGTAGACCGCGTCCTTCCAGTCATCGGCCGCGAAAAGGGGGATCGCCGCAGAGGAGGCTCCGGAGGACGCGCCGGCGGGACTCCGGCCGTCGTCGTCTCCGCCGGTGTCACCGCTTCCGATGCCGTGTCCGGTGTCGGACTTCGATGTCTTCTTCGTCAGATCGATGTGCTCGATGAGCACTGTCTCCGGCGCCTTGCCGGTGATCGCCATCTGGTTGATCTGCGCGTCGAGTCGTTCATCGTGCGAGCGCAGCGCCTGGAGAACTTGCCAGACGACCTTGTAGCGCTCGTTGTCAGTGAGGGCTGCCTCGGCAGATACCCCGTCAGGAATCGCGATGGGGAGGATGATGTAACCCACCCGCTTGTCCTCGGCGCGGCGCATGACACGCCCCACCGCCTGAACCACGTCGACCTGGGATTTGCGAGCGTTCAGGAACAGCACCGCGTCCAAGCTGGGGACGTCGACGCCTTCGCTGAGGCACCGTGCGTTCGTGAGAATGCGTGCCTCGGGAGCACCCTGGTACCCAGTGCCCGGGTCTTCCTTCAACCAGTCGAGCAGCGCTCCGCGCTCGGTGGCGTTCATCGTTCCGTCGACGTGGCGGCACTCGACGCCGAGGTCGTCGGTCGGATCGTCATTGGCGAGGTTCTGCAGATGCGACTGCACGAGCAGCGGGAAGTCCTGCTGGATCTTCTTCGACGTCTTGATGTCGCGGGCGAACGCCACGGCGCGCCGCATCGGCGCCGTGTCGTCACCGAAGCCTTCGGCGAGGTGTCCGGACTGGCGCTTGGCCATCCCGTTCCAGCAGCCGATGAGCTTGGCCACGTCGCTGAGCGGAAGCTCGTGCCCCTCGCGTGCCATGTCCTGCTGGAACGACGTCGCGACCTGATCTTCGCTGACGCCGAGGACGAGCACCTTGTAGTCGGTCAGGAGCTTCCGCTCGACGGCCTCCCCGACCCCAATCCGGTAGACGACTTCGCCGAAGCGCGAAACGTCGTCCATCGAGACGAGCTCTGCATCCCTCGCACGTGCCTTGTTCTTGACCTCGGCGTTGAAGATGCGCGGCGTCGCCGTCATGTAGAGGCGGTGCTCTGCGTCGATCACCGCGGGGTCGTGGATCTTCACGAACTCGCTCGGCTCGTCGTCCTCGGCGAGCGTCACTCCGGTGGTCCGATGCGCCTCATCGCAGATCACGAGGTCGAACGACGGCAGACCGAGACGCTGGGCGTCCGACACCGCCTGAATCGACTGATAGGTCGAGAACACGACCGTCATGCCGATGTCGAGGTCGTCATCGCCGATGAGTCGGTGCAGGGCCGCACCGTCGGTCGTTGCGGGAGCCCCGAGGTCCTCGAGCGCGACGGTGGTCATGTCTCCGTTGGCGACCCGCCCGAGCTTCGTATCGGATCCGACGGCGAACGCCCGGAACGGAAGATCCGGGTCGTGTTCGCGAGACCATTCCTCCAACGATTGCTGCAGGAGGGCGAGCGACGGCACCGCGAAGAGGATGAGCGATCGCTCGCCGGCACGCTCCCGTGTCCAGCGTTCGGCGACCTTGAGCGCCGTGAAGGTCTTGCCGGTGCCGCACGCCATGACCATGGTTCCGCGCTCAGCGTGGTCTTCGACGAATGCGCGCATCACCGCGCCGACCGCCTCGTGCTGGTGAGGACGGAGCTGCTTGCGCTCGTGCGTGGCCGGGGCCGTGCGCGGATCGAGCAGGTTGTACGTCAACCAGTCGATCTGGCTGTGGCGGAGCTCGTCGAGCGTGATGCGCTGGATCGGCTTGGTGCGGTTCTTCAGCGCCTCCTGGGCGTTCGTCGACCAGTCGCCGTCCGTGGTGTCCACGACGATGCCGCCGGCGAAGGGCTCACGCCCGACCGCTTCGAAGAAGGAGTCGAGGTCTGCCTTCTGCATTCGGTGGGCCGACGCGAAGAACTTCACCTGCACGGCGAGAAGATCGCCTGCTTTGGTCTCCGCGACGAGATCGATCCCCGTGTCGGGTCGAGCCTCTCGCCCGGGCCAGTCCTTCCAGAGCCAGACATTACTGAGCTGATCGGCCCGCAGAGGCTCGAGGCGCAAGTAGTGCCGGACGAGCTCTTCGAGGTAATTGCCTTGCATCCGCTTCGAGTCAGCGAGAGCCCGGAACTGCTCGAGCAGCGCGTCGAAGGAGGTGGTCTCGTCGGGCTCCGGGCTGAATCTGACGTGGAGGGCAAGGTCCTCAGCAGGCATGCAGCATCGCTCCCGGTTCGGCATCGCAACGAATGCGAGGTGGCAACCAAGGGGTTATAACCTCGCGTCGTTAACCTAGCGGGAACAAGCCTTCGGGTTTGCACGCGAGGGCATTAGCAAAGATGAGTGCCCGAAACTCCTGAGGATCCGCGCGTCGAGCTCGGCCGTCGGCTCGCCGAGCTCCGTGTGAACCAGTCGCTGACGATCCAGGGGCTGGCTGCGGCGTGCGAGCTCGACGTGTCGAACCTGCGCAAGATCGAGAAGGGCCTGGGCAATCCGCGCCTCGTCACGGTGCTGAAGCTCGCGGGCGTTCTCGAGGCGGATCTCCGCCAACTCTTCGGTGGGCTGGATCCTTACGGCTTGACCGGCACGGACCGCCCTCAGCCGCTCAGCGAGTTTCCCGATTCGTTCTGGCGCCCGAACGATCGCATCGCCTGAAGCCAACTGTCGGAGCGTGCGACCGAGTCATGGTGCGCAGGAAGGACGATCCGGCCGACGAGCAGGCGAAAATCACGTCTGCTGCGGTCGCGCCTCTGAGTGATGCCATTCGGGACGCGCGACAGAACGCGCGCTCATATCCGTGGTCGAGCGTGCACGAAATCCTGGAAGCGGTTCACGCGGCGCGGCGCTGACCGTGCTTCAGGGCAGCGGGACGGCCTCGGTGTCCGGCATCGGCCCGGCGTCGCGGTCGCGCAGGTCGGGGAGGGAGCGCACGAAAAGCGCGGACACCACGAGGGCGGCTGCGGCGAAGCACGTGGCGGCGAGGTAGGCGCCGGTCGGGCTGTGCATGCTGTCGATGAGGAAGCCCGCGATGGCGGATCCGGCCGCGGCACCGATCAGCTGACCGGTGCCCGCCCAGCCGAACGCCTCCGCCGTCTCGGAGAACTTCACGCTCGCGGAGGTGACCGCGAACAGCACGGCGAGGGCCGGGGCGATGCCGATGCCGGCGGCCAGCAGAGTCCCGCCGAGCCAGAACACGTTCAGCGACACCATGGTCAGGGCGAGGCCGATGGTCACGATGGTGAGGCGGCGCGCCATGGCCCACGGCCCCATCGGCACCCGGCCCGAGGCGAGACCCCCGAGGAGGCTCCCAACGGAGAACACCGCGAGCACCAGCCCGGCCTCGAGGCCCTCGTGATCGAAGGTCTTCACGACGCCGGCCTCCACGGCCGCGCAGGCGCCGATGAGGAGGAAGCCGATGACGGTCGCCAGCATCACGGGCGGCTTGAGCACGACCGCACCGAAGCCTCGGCGGCTGCGGGGGATGCGCACCCGGCCGACCTCGGGGGAGAGGATGAACCAGGCGCCTCCGCCGACGAGCACCGCGGCGACGAGCAGGAGCCCCTGCACGGTGCCGACCTGGGTGGACACGATCGTGATCACCACGGGTGCGACGATCCAGATGATCTCCTGCAGCGAGGCGTCCAGCGAGAACAGCGGCGTCAGCTGCGACGAGTTCACGAGCTTCGGATAGATGGTCCGCGCGGCCGACTGGATCGGCGGCGTCGCGAGACCGGAGATCATGCCCAGCACCACGAGCCCGGCGAGTGGGAGCGCGGATCCGAAGGCGAGGCCCAGGACCGCCAGCACGCAGATCGACAGAGTGAGGGCGAGCACCGGACGCATTCCCCACCGCCCCATCCACCGGCTGGTGACGGGGCCGGCCACGGCCTGGCCGATCGACGACGCGGCGAGCACCACACCGGCGGCGCCGTAGGAGCCCGTGGCGTGCTGCACGTGCAGAAGGATCGCGAGGCTGGCCATGCCGTTGGGGAACCGGGCCGTCAGCTGTGCGGCGATGATGCGTCCGACTCCCGGTACGCGCAGAAGCTCCTTGTATCCCGATCCGGCCACGGATCCACGTTACCGGTCCGGCTGCCGCAGGAGCGGGTGCGCGCGGGGTCTGCGCCACGCGCCGCACGTCCGAGGCGACGTGGTCCGCGCGACACGCCGACGACACGCCGAAGGGCGAATTCCACAGCCTGGGAAATGTCGCAGGCCCCTGGGAGCATCGCATCTGTGGATGGATCCGATCGGGGCGTTCGCGAGCCGCATGAAATCGCGGATCCGGAGGCCGCTCCGGGCGGCGCGGGCTGTGGAAAGAAGCGTGGAGAACCTGTGTCGAAGCGGTGGAATACGGTGGAAAACTACACAGTTGTAACTACTAGCCCTTGTGGTCGACCCGAATGTCCGCACCTATATGTAGTATTGAACTCCCGGCGGGGCCACCTGCCCGACAGCCGGGTTCTGAGGGGAAAGAAGAGGCGCAACACATGTCCATCACCGTCTACACCAAGCCCTCCTGCGTGCAGTGCAACGCGACCTACCGCGCGCTCGACGCGAAGGGCATCGAGTACGAGGTGCACGACGTCTCCGAGGACGCCGCGGCGCTCGAGCACGTGAAGTCGCTCGGCTACCTGCAGGCTCCCGTCGTCGTCACCGACGAGGACCACTGGTCGGGCTTTCGTCCCGACAAGATCGACGAGCTCGCCGCTCGCCTGGCGTAACGCTCCGGTCCCTGAGCCTGTCGAAGGGGGCGATCGCATGAACGCCGCCACCGCGACCGCCGCGCCGCTGCTGGTCTACTTCTCGAGCATCTCGGGCAACACCGCCCGGTTCATCGAGAAGCTCGGCCTTCCGGCGCGGCGGATCCCGCTGCACAGCACCGACGAGCCGCTCGTCATCGACGAGCCGTTCGTGCTGGTCACACCGACCTACGGTGGGGGGCAGGGGCGGGGCGTCGAGAAGGGCGCCGTGCCCAAGCAGGTCATCCGGTTCCTCAACGACGAGCGCAACCGGCGACACATCCGCGGAGTGATCTCCGCAGGCAACACCAACTTCGGCGACGCGTTCTGCGCCGCCGGTGACATCATCAGCCGCAAGTGCCACGTGCCCCACTTGTACCGGCTCGAGATCTACGGCACACAGGACGACGTCGATCGCGTGAGCGACGGATTGGAACGATGGTGGGTATTGCAGTCCAGCATGCAGAGCATGACGCAGTGAAGGAAGAAGCGGCCTACAAGGTCAACCAGGCGTACGAGGGGCTGGACTACCACGCCCTGAACGCGATGCTGAACCTGTACGACGCGAACGGGAAGATCCAGTTCGACGCCGACAAGCGCGCCGCGCGCGAGTACTTCCTGCAGCACGTCAACCAGAACACGGTGTTCTTCCACTCGCTCAAGGAGCGCCTGGACTACCTCGTGGAGAAGGAGTACTACGAGGGCACCGTCCTGGACAAGTACTCGTTCGAGTTCATCCAGAAGCTCAACGACCGCGCCTACGCGAAGAAGTTCCGCTTCGAGACGTTCCTCGGCGCGTTCAAGTACTACACGAGCTACACGCTGAAGACCTTCGACGGCAAGCGCTACCTCGAGCGCTTCGAGGACCGCGTCGTGATGACCGCCCTCGCGCTCGCCGACGGCGACGAGAAGCTCGCCGTGAATCTCGTCGACGAGATCATCTCGGGTCGCTTCCAGCCGGCCACCCCGACGTTCCTCAACGCGGGCAAGGCCCAGCGCGGCGAGCTCGTCAGCTGCTTCCTGCTGCGCATCGAGGACAACATGGAGTCGATCGCCCGCGGCATCAACTCGGCCCTGCAGCTCTCCAAGCGCGGTGGCGGCGTGGCGCTCCTGCTGAGCAACATCCGCGAGTCCGGCGCTCCGATCAAGCAGATCGAGAACCAGTCCTCCGGCATCATCCCCGTCATGAAGCTGCTCGAAGACAGCTTCAGCTACGCGAACCAGCTCGGCGCCCGTCAGGGTGCCGGCGCGGTGTACCTGAACGCGCACCACCCCGACATCATGCGGTTCCTCGACACCAAGCGCGAGAACGCCGACGAGAAGATCCGCATCAAGACGCTGTCGCTCGGCGTCGTCGTCCCGGACATCACGTTCGAGCTCGCCAAGAACGGCGAGGACATGTACCTGTTCTCCCCGTACGACGTGGAGCGCGTCTACGGCGTCCCGTTCGGCGACATCTCGGTGACCGAGAAGTACCGCGAGATGGTCGACGACCCGCGGATCAAGAAGACCAAGATCAACGCGCGCGAGTTCTTCCAGACGATCGCCGAGATCCAGTTCGAGTCGGGCTACCCGTACATCATGTTCGAGGACACGGTGAACAAGGCCAACCCGATCAAGGGCCGGATCAACATGTCCAACCTCTGCAGCGAGATCCTGCAGGTGAACACCCCGACCACGTACAACGAGGACCTCTCGTACGCGCAGATCGGCAAGGACATCTCCTGCAACCTCGGCTCGATGAACATCGCGCTGGCGATGGACGGCGGCGACCTCGGCGCGACCGTGGAGACCGCGATCCGGGGCCTCACCGCGGTGAGCAACCAGAGCCACATCGCCTCGGTGCGCTCGATCGAGGACGGCAACGACCGCTCGCACGCGATCGGCCTCGGCCAGATGAACCTGCACGGCTACCTCGCCCGTGAGCATGTCTTCTACGGATCCGAAGAGGGCATCGACTTCACGAACATCTACTTCTACACGGTGCTGTTCCACGCGCTGCGGGCGTCCAACAAGCTCGCGATCGAGCGCGGGACCGCCTTCGACGGCTTCGAGGACTCGACCTACGCGTCCGGCGCGTTCTTCGACAAGTACATCGAGCAGGAGTGGGCGCCCGCGACCGAGAAGGTCAAGGAGCTGTTCGCCGGTCACCACATCCCGACGCAGGCCGACTGGGTCGAGCTGAAGGAGTCCATCCAGAAGCACGGCATCTACAACCAGAACCTGCAGGCGGTTCCGCCGACCGGATCCATCTCGTACATCAACAACTCGACGAGCTCGATCCACCCGATCGCGTCGAAGATCGAGATCCGCAAGGAGGGCAAGCTCGGTCGCGTCTACTACCCGGCGGCGTTCATGACGAACGACAACCTGGAGTACTACCAGGACGCGTACGAGATCGGCTACGAGAAGGTCATCGACACCTACGCCGCGGCCACGCAGCACGTGGACCAGGGCCTGTCGCTCACGCTGTTCTTCAAGGACACCGCGACCACGCGCGACATCAACAAGGCGCAGATCTACGCCTGGCGCAAGGGGATCAAGACGATCTACTACATCCGCCTGCGTCAGATGGCGTTGGAAGGCACCGAGCTCGACACCTGCGTGTCCTGCACGTTGTGATCCAGGAGTGAGTCGTGGGCAGACGCGAAATGGACTGGTCGCCGTTCGTCGGCGTCGTCTATCTCGCGTCTGCCTTCGACTCCGAAGAGATCCGATACGTCGGCATCACCACCAAGACCGTTCGAGAACGCAGGGCACAGCACTGGAAGGCGGCACGGTCCGGTCGCAAGACTCCCTTCTACGACTGGCTTCGCCTCTGGGAATCTGATGAAGACGTGTACTTCCGTTCGGCGGAACTGGTCATGGGCGAAGAGCTTGAGAATCTCGGCACTGCAGAACAGCAATGGATCGCAGATCTCAAGAATCAAGGACATCGCCTCTTGAACCTCACCGACGGCGGTCTCGGGCCCAGGGGCTATGTCTGGACGGAGAAACAGCGGTTGGCCGCGGGAGATCGACCCCGAGGACGTAAGCGGTCTCACGTTCCGACCGGGCCGGATCATCCGAGTTGGGGCACGCACCGCAGTGAGGAGCTGAAGGCGTACTGGTCACGCACGCGAAAAGGCATGAACTCCGGTGCGGCCAATCCGAACTTCGGCAAGTTCGGCGTCGATCACCCCAGCTACGGGCACACCATGTCGGAAGAAGCGCGCGAGCAGCTCTCCCTGATGCGGCGTGGCGAGAACAACCCGAACTTCGGCAAGACGGCGAGCCCGGAAACCCGGGCGAAGATGTCTGCCGTGCGAAAGGGGCGGCCGATGCCGTCGAGCCGACGTAGCGCGCACACTCGCTATCACACGAACAAAGGCGTGTTCAAGGACACGTGTCCGCACTGCCTCGATGACGTGAACAACCTCCACAGCAGGACGAAGGAAGAGGAATGACCCCGCAACCGCTCAAGCTGGTCGACCGCGTGCAGGCGATCAACTGGAACAAGATCCAGGACGACAAGGACCTCGAGGTCTGGAACCGTCTGGTGAACAACTTCTGGCTGCCCGAGAAGGTGCCGCTGTCCAACGACATCCAGTCGTGGAACACGCTCACCCCCGAGGAGCAGACGCTCACCATGCGGGTGTTCACCGGCCTGACCCTCCTCGACACGATCCAGGGCACCGTCGGCGCGGTGTCGCTCATCCCGGATGCGATCACCCCGCACGAGGAGGCCGTCTACACGAACATCGCGTTCATGGAGTCGGTGCATGCGAAGAGCTACTCGTCGATCTTCTCGACGCTGTGCTCGACGAGGGAGATCGACGAGGCGTTCCGCTGGTCCGTGGAGAACCCGAACCTTCAGAAGAAGGCGCAGATCGTCATGGACTACTACCGCGGGGACGAGCCGCTCAAGCGCAAGGTCGCCTCGACCCTGCTGGAGAGCTTCCTGTTCTACTCGGGGTTCTACCTGCCGATGCACTGGTCGTCGCGGGCGAAGCTCACCAACACCGCCGACCTCATCCGCCTCATCATCCGCGATGAGGCCGTGCACGGGTACTACATCGGGTACAAGTACCAGCGGGGTCTGGAGACGCTCGACCAGGCCAAGAAGGACGAGCTGAAGGACTACACGTTCTCGCTGCTGTACGAGCTCTACGACAACGAGGTGCAGTACACGCAGGATCTGTACGACGAGGTCGGCCTCACCGAGGACGTCAAGCGCTTCCTGCACTACAACGCGAACAAGGCGCTGATGAACCTCGGCTACGAGGCGATGTTCCCGTCCGCGGTGACGAACGTGAACCCGGCGATCCTGTCGGCGCTCTCGCCCAACGCGGACGAGAACCACGACTTCTTCTCGGGATCCGGATCCTCCTACGTCATCGGCAAGGCCGAGGCCACGGAGGACGAGGACTGGGACTTCTGAGTCCTGTTCGATGAGAGGGGCCCGGATCCGCGATCGTGCGGATCCGGGCCCCCTTCGTCTCGCGGGCGCGAGTTCGTGCTCAGGCCGGGTAGCCCGTGCGGTGGAGCAGCGCCGCCAGATCGGCGGCGTTCTGCGCGGCTGTCGCGGTGGCTGCGGCGACCTTCGACGGCACCTGCCCGAGGTTCTTGTAGTCCGTCTTCTGCATGGCTTCGCCGTTCCAGTACACGGATCCCTGCGCGGGGACGGTGAAGCCGGCGTCGTTCAGCGCCTGGAAGAGGATCGCGGCGATGTGGTGGGCGCCGTCCTCGTTGCCGACCACGACGGCGAGAGCGACGCGATCGAAAAGGCTGGGACGGCCGAGCTCGTCGGTCTCTCCGAGTTCGGCGTCGAGGCGTTCCAGCACCCGCTGGGCGACGCTGGACGGCTGTCCGAGCCACGTGGGCGTGGCGAGCACGAGGATGTCCGCGTCGAGGATGCGCTGACGGATCCCGGGCCACGCATCCCCCTCGCCCATGTCTGCCTGCACACCCGGGCGGGTGTCGTGATCGACCGCGCGGAGCTCGTCGACAGCGACGCCGCGGCCCGCGAGCGCGTCGAGTACTTGTCTGCCCAGCACCTCGCTGCTGGAGGCCTCGGGCGCGGGCTTGAGCGTGCAGTTGATCAGCAGTGCGGTGAGTTGTGCGTCCATGAACCGAACGCTAGGCGTCAGGGCGCGGCGACCGCAGGGGATTGCCTTCGGCGGGGCGAGGGGGTACCGACCGGTGCGCCCGAAGCAGGCGCCCGCCTCTCGTGTCAAGCCCCCTGCACTGGCGCGGCCGTGCAACTAGCGTGACGGGCTACGGCACCCGGCCGCGGAATGGAGGCGTGAACGTCATGGGTATGGGAGTGGGAGTTGTCCTCTTCGTCATCGGCGCGATCCTCGAATTCGCACTCAACGTCCAGGTCTCCTGGATCGACCTGCACCTCGTCGGCTACATCCTGATGATCGCGGGCGCGGTCGTCTTCGTGATCAGCCTGATCCTGCTGCTCGTGCGCCGCGGTCGCCGTGCAGACACGGTGCGCGACGATGACCTGCTCTGAGAGCTGACGGACTCTGAGACCTGACGGGCGCCTTCTCACGGGCGCCCGTCAGCGGGCTTCCGCCCCCTCAGTCGCGCTCGTGGTGGTAATACGCGAGCAGTGCGCGGGTGGAGGCGTCCTGCGCCGCGATGGCGTCCTGATCGCCCTCGATGGCGGGAGCGATCTGCAGTGCGAGCTGCTTGCCCAGCTCGACGCCCCACTGGTCGAAGGAGTTGATCCCCCAGATCGTGCCCTGCGTGAAGGTGATGTGCTCGTACAGCGCGATCAGCTGACCCAGCACGGCGGGGGTCAGCGCGGGGGCGAAGATCGACGTGGTGGGCCGGTTGCCGGCGAAGGTGCGGGCGGCGACGAGCGCACCGGTGGTGCCCTCGGCCTCGACCTCCTCAGCGGTCTTGCCGAACGCGAGCGCCTTGGTCTGCGCCAGGAAGTTCGCCAGGAACAGCGCATGCACATCGCGGCCGTCGTCGGTGAGCGGATACGCGGGGTTGACGAACGCGATGAAGTCGGCCGGGATCAGGCGGGTTCCCTGGTGGATCAGCTGGTAGAACGCGTGCTGCCCGTTGGTGCCGGGCTCGCCCCAGAACACCTCGCCGGTGTCGGTGGTGACGGGGGAGCCGTCCCAGCGCACGGACTTGCCGTTGGACTCCATCGTGAGCTGCTGCAGGTATGCCGGGAACCGGCTGAGCTGCTGCGCGTACGGAAGCACGGCGTGCGACTGCGCACCGAAGAAGTTGACGTACCAGACGTTGAGCAGGCCCATCAGGACCGGCACGTTGCGCTCCAGAGGGGTTGTGCGCACGTGCTCGTCGACGGCGTGGAAGCCCGCCAGCAGCTCGCGGAACACGCCGGGGCCGAGGGCGATGGCGAGCGACAGGCCGATCGCGCTGTCGACGGAGTAGCGGCCGCCTACCCAGTCCCAGAAACCGAACGCGTTCGCCGGGTCGATGCCGAAGGCCGCAACCCGGTCCAGCGCCGTGGACACGGCGACGAAGTGGTGCGCGACGGCGGCGGTGCGCGCCTCGTCGGTGGACACGTCGACGCCGGCAGCCCCGAGCCGCTCCCACAGCCAGTCACGCGCCAGGCGCGCGTTGGTCAGCGTCTCGAGAGTGGTGAACGTCTTCGACGCGACGATGAAGAGGGTCGTCTCCGGATCCAGATCCGCGGTCTTCTGCGCCAGGTCCGTGGGATCGATGTTGGAGACGAACCGGGCCTGGATGCCCGCGTCCGCGTACGGCTTGAGCGCCTCGTACACCATGACCGGGCCGAGATCGGATCCGCCGATGCCGATGTTCACCACGTGCGTGACCTTCTTGCCGGTCACCCCGAGCCAGCCGCCCGAGCGCACCCGATCGGCGAAGGCGCTCATCGCGTCGAGCACCTCGTGCACGTCGTGATCGACGTCCTGCCCGTCCACGACGAGCGCGGGCGACGCGCCGGCGGGGCGGCGCAGCGCCGTGTGGAGCACCGCGCGGTCCTCCGTCGTGTTGATGTGCTCTCCGGAGAGCATGGCCGCGAAGCGCTCGGCGACCCCGGTCTGCTCGGCCAGACGTACGAGGGCCTCGCGGACCTCCGTGGTCACCAGGTTCTTCGACAGGTCGACGTGCAGATCGGCCAGCTCGAAGGTGAGATTCTCCGCGCGTGCGGGATCCGCGGCGAACCAGCCGCGCAGATCGGGGGAGAACGCCTCCCGTAGAGCAGTGAGTTCGGTCCAGGCGGAGGTCGCGGTGGGGTCGATCGGGGAGGTCATGCCCCCACGCTAGCGCGCGGAGGACGCGCTGTGCAGATGATGACCGGCGACGCGGGAACCGGCGGACGGGCGGGGCGCCCGAAGGTCCGCCCGTCCGTCCGTCCCGACCGGCTCAGGCCTGGCCGCTGCGATCCGGCAGCTGCTGCAGCGTCCAGCGGTTGCCATCGGGGTCCGCGAACGTGACGAACCGCCCCCAGGCCAGTTCCTGCACGCCGTCGGCCTCGACGCCGAGCCCGCGCAGGTGCGCCAGCGCCTCGTCGGCGTCCGGCACCACGACCTGGATCGTGTTCTGCTTGCCCGGCTCGAGGTCGATGCCGAGATTGGTGCCGAACGCGATCGAGCAGGCGGATCCGGGAGGCGTCATCTGGACGAAGCGCAGCCCTTCGTACGGCGTCTGGTCGTGATCGGGGTTGAAGCCGATCTTCTCGTAGAACTCCTTCGCGCGGTCGACGTCCGTGACCGGCACGAAGATGAGCTCGATCTTCCAGTCCAAGCTGCACGCTCCTTCGAGTGGGGAACCCGTGGCGGCGGATCCGCCGTCCTCTCGACGCTGCGCCGGGCCACCGACATCGCGACGGTCCGGCGCGGTCGGGGACGGCACGAGGCGATGGCGCGGCTGTCAGTCCTCGTCGCGCAGCGCCTCGGTCGCCTGGCGGTGCGGCAGGACCGGGTGCATCCCGGTATAGCCCTCACGCTGCCGGGCGGCTGCGAGGATCCCCTTGCGGGCCGCGAACCAGCCGACGATCAGCGCGGGCACGATCACCACGAGCGAGAGCAGCACCCAGCGGCCGGTCTCGGTGAAGCCCATGCTCACGAGCACGAACAGCAGGAACGCGAGCGTCAGGTAGCCGGTGTACGGCGCGCCGAACATGCGGAACGACGGGCGCTCGAGGACACCCCGCTTCGCGAGGGCGTGAAGGCGGAGCTGGCACAGCGTGATGGTCGCCCAGCCCCCGATGATCCCCAGTGCGGAGACCTCGAGCACGATCTCGAACGCCTGCGACGGCACGACGGCGTTGAGCACCACGCCCGCGAGGGTGATGACCGAGGTGAGCAGGATGCCTCCGTAGGGGACGCCGTTGTGGCTCATCCGGGCGGTGAAGCGGGGAGCGGATCCGTTCACCGACATCGAGCGCAGGATCCGGCCGGTCGAGTAAAGCCCGGCATTGAGGCTGGAGAGTGCGGCGGTGAGCACCACGAAGTTCATCACCGACCCGGCCACCGCCCCGGTCTGCGCACCGCCGAGGTGCGAGAAGAAGGTGACGAACGGGGACTCGCCGGCCTTGTAGGTGCTGAACGGCAGCAGCAGCGACAGCAGCAGGATGGAGCCGACGTAGAAGATCGCGATGCGGATGACCACGGTGTTGATGGCGCGCGGCATCACCTTGGCGGGCTCCGCGGTCTCTCCGGCGGCCGTGCCGACGAGCTCGATCGACGCGTAGGCGAACACGACGCCCGAGATCGCGATCAGCGGGGCGAACAGCCCCATCGGGAGGAGCCCGCCGTGCTCCGCGATGATCGAGAAACCCGTCGGGCCGACATCGGTGGACCCCTGCATGATGAGGATGACGGTGCCGATGATCAGGAACGCGACGAGCGCCACGACCTTGATCATGGCGAACCAGAACTCCATCTCGCCGAAGACCTTGACGCTGACGAGGTTGAGGGAGAGGACGACGACGAGGGCGATGAGCGCGATGGCCCATTGCGGGATCGTGCGCAGCGGCTCCCAGTATTGGGCCCAGAACTTGACGTAGAGGGCGGCGGCGGTGACGTCGACGATGGAGGTCATGGCCCAGTTGAGGAAGTAGAGCCAGCCGCTGACGAAGGCCATCTTCTCGCCGTAGAACTCGCGGGCGTAGGAGACGAAGGATCCGGAGGAGGGGCGGTGCAGGACGAGTTCGCCGAGGGCGCGGAGGATGAGGAAGGCGAAGAAGCCGCAGACGGCGTAGACGAGGATGAGGGCGGGGCCGCTGGAGGCGAGGCGTCCGCCGGCGCCCATGAACAGTCCGGTGCCGATGGCGCCGCCGATCGCGATCATCTGGATCTGGCGGGGTTTGAGGGCCTTGTGGTAGCCGGCGTCCTCGCTGGAGAAGTCCTCCACCGCCATGAGGCGGTCGCCGGTGAGCTCCCGTTCGTTCTCGAGAGCATCCTCAGGATCGAGAGCCCGGCCGGGGTTGTGATCGCTCATTGCGATGCCTTTCGTCGTGGCCGCCCCGGGACGACAGCCGTTCACCGATGCATCGGAGATCATCCCGCTGATCCGCCGCGCAGGGCAACGAACGAATCGGCGCGGCGTCGTTTCCGCCGCGCCGACGCTCGGGCGACAATGGGCCATGACTGAAACCAGCCTCGTCGGCGAGCCCATGCTCACGAGGGCGCAGGGGCTCGCCGCGGGACGTGCCGTACGACAGCGTGTGCCTCGCGCGGAACTCGCCTCGCTGACCACGACCGGGCGGGATCCGCTCGCGATCCTGGAGCGCCAGAACAGCGCACGCCTGCAGGATCTCGTCCCGCTGCGCACCGAGCGCATGGCGGTGGACCCGTTCGCGTTCTTCCGCGGCTCGGCCGCGATCATGGCGGCGGATCTCGCTCGCGCGCCGCACACGGGGATCCTCGTTCCCTCGTGCGGCGACGCGCACATCGGCAACTTCGGCTTCTTCGCCTCTCCCCAGCGCACCCTGCTGTTCGACCTGAACGACTTCGACGAGGCGGCATGGGCGCCGTGGGAGTGGGATCTGAAGCGGCTCGTCGCGAGCGTCGTGATCGGGGCGCGCGAGGCGCGCGGGCACGAGCTCGCCGACGATGCCGCGCGGCAGAGCGTCCTCGCCTACGTGCGGGCGCTGAACGCCGCCGTGGCGGCGGACCCGCTGCAGCGCTACTTCGCGCACTTCGATGCGGAAGCGGGCCGCGACGGGCTCGACGTCGACTCGCAGCGCGGTCTGCAGAAGGCGATCGCCGCCGCCGAGAAGCGCACCGGCGAGCGCGCGGCGCGCAAGCTCACGGCGCGCGGCGACGACGGGCATCTCCGGTTCGTCGAGCAGCCTCCGATCATGACGCACGCTGCTCCCGAGATCCGCGAGGTGAGCGACGCGGCCTTCGAGAGATACGCGGCGACGGCGAACGTCGACATCCGGCTGCTGCTGCGGCAGTACCGGGTGCGCGATGTGGCGCGGAGGGTGGTGGGCGTGGGCAGCGTGGGCACGCGCTGCTACCTGGCGGTGCTCGGCACGGCAGACGCCGAGCCGCTGCTGCTGCAGGTGAAGCAGGCAGGGCGGAGCGTGCTCGTGGAGTACGGCGGCGTGGACCAGCCGGATGAGCTGGAGCAGCGGATCGGCGAGGGTGGCGAGGGCGCCAGGGTCGTCGCGATGCAGCGGGTGCTGCAGGCGTTCTCCGATCCGTTCCTCGGACACATCAAGGGTCCCCGTGACGACTACTACGTGCGCCAGTTCCACGACATGAAGGGCTCGATCGACACCGACACGATCGAGGACGACGGATACCGCGAGTACGCGGTCGCCTGCGCCATCACCCTGGCTCGTGCGCACGCACAGGCCCCCGCGGCTGCGCAGATCTCCGGATACGCGGGCAAGGGCGGGCAGCTCGCGGATACGCTGGTGAGCTGGGCCAACGCATACGCTGACCTGGCCACGGCCGACTACCGCGCGTTCGCGACGAGAGCGACCGAGCAGACCGCGGCGGACACCGCACCGAGCACCGCGCAGGGGACTGCGCAGAAGGAGAGCAGATCATGAAGCAGGTGCGATTCGGATCCGGATCCGCCCCCGCCGTCGTCGCCGGGATGATGCGGATCGACGGCCGCTCGGACGCGGAGATCCGCGAGCTGTACGACGCCGCGCGCGCGAGCGGCATCGACTTCTTCGACCATGCCGACATCTACGGCGGCGCGATGCACGTCTGCGAGGACCGGTTCGGCGCCGCCCTCGGGCTCTCGGCGGCGGAGCGCGACGAGATCACCCTGCAGACCAAGTGCGGGATCGTCCCGGCGCAGGGCATGTTCGACTTCTCCTATGAGCACATCATGCGTCAGGTCGAGGGGTCGCTGAAGGCGCTGCGCACCGACCGGATCGACGTGCTGCTGCTGCACCGCCCGGACGCGCTGGTCGAACCCGAGGAGGTCGCGCGGGCGTTCGACGAGCTGCACGCCTCGGGCAAGGTGCGCTCCTTCGGGGTGTCAAACCACACGCCCGGTCAGATCGATCTGCTCAAGACCGCGGTGACGCAGCCGATCGTCGCGAACCAGCTGCAGCTGTCGATCACGCACGCCCCGATCATCGCGCAGCCGATCGCCGCGAACATGGCGGGTCTCGACCAGAGCGTCGTGCGCGACGGCGGCGGGATCGTCGAGTACTGCAGGATCGAGGACATCACGATCCAGGCGTGGTCGCCGTACCAGGCGGGCTTCTTCACCGGCGTCTTCCTGGACAACCCGGCCTACCCCGAGCTCAACGAGGCGATCCAGCGGATCGCGGCGACGCACGGCGTCACCCCCATCGGCATCGCGACCGCGTGGATCACCCGCCATCCGGCGGGGATGCAGGTCGTGCTCGGCACGACCACCCCGTCGCGCGTGCAGGAGGCCGCTGCGGGGGCCGACGTCGAGCTCAGCCGCGCCGAGTGGTACGAGCTGTTCCGGGCAGCCGGGCACACCCTGCCGTAGCGCGGCGGGCCCGGGATCCGTTCCGGTCTGGCAGGCTGTCGTCATGGGCGTGGTGTTCTCGATCCTCCTGCTGGCACTGATGATCGGCGCGCTCATC
Source organism: Microbacterium xylanilyticum (assembly GCF_054654695.1). NCBI lineage: Bacteria > Bacillati > Actinomycetota > Actinomycetes > Micrococcales > Microbacteriaceae > Microbacterium > Microbacterium xylanilyticum. Next base: position 2,810,964 of record NZ_BAAIEN010000002.1, on the reverse strand, counting down.
GACATCATCACGCGCCGGGACGACCAGGTGAAGCATCTGCCGAAGGTGTTCTGGATCATCCTCGTGATCCTCCTGCCGCTCGCCGGATCCCTGATCTGGTTCCTCGTCGGCCGGGAGTACGACGGCGAGGGGATCCGGCTGCCGCAGCGGCGCGAGCGCCGTCCGGGGCCCCCACCCCCGTCGGAGCCGTCCCGACCCGTGGATACGCGCAGCACCGAGCAGCAGATCGCCGACCTCGACCGCGAGATCGAGGAGTGGAGGCTGCGCGCGGAGATCGAGAAGCGCAAGAAGCAGCAGGGCGAGAAGGACGCCGGATGAGCGCCGGCGTCCACCCGCGCCGCGCGGTGATCGGCGGCGGCAGCGGCTACCTCGGCACCGCCCTGCGCGACGCGCTCCGCGTCGACGGCTACGACGTGCGCACCATCGGGCGGGGGCCGGACGCCGACGCGCGCTGGGGCGACGACGCCGGCATCCTGCGGCTCGTCGACGGCGCGGAGCTGGTGATCGGGCTCGCCGGGCGGCGCATCGACTGCCGCTACACCGACCGCAACCGCGAGGAGATCCTGCGCTCGCGGGTGCGCACGACGGCCGCGCTGCACCGGGCGATCACCGCGGCAGCGAGCCCGCCGGCCGTGTGGATGAACGGCAGCTCCGCGACCGCCTACCGCTACTCGCTGGACACGCCGCGCACGGAGGCGGATCCCCTCGAGGAGAAAGGATTCTCGCCCGACGTCACGCGCGAGTGGGAAGCCGCCCTTTTCGCCGGGGAGACGCCCGGTACGCGGAGGATCGCCCTGCGCACCTCCCTCGTGTTCGGCCGCAGCGCCCCGGTGATGAGCATGCTGCTGCGCCTCGCGCGGCTCGGGCTGGGCGGCCCGCAGTACGACGGCTGGTGGTTCCCGCACCGCCGCTACCGGGGGATCGGCGCCCACCCCACCGAACCCGATCGGCCCGACTACGAGCACTCCCGGGGCCGCCAGCGGCTGAGCTGGATGCACGAGCAGGACTTCGTGCAGGCGGTGCGGTTCCTCCGCGACCACGACGAGATCGCGGGCCCGGTGAACATGGCGTCGCCGCACGCCGTGACGAACATCGCGCTCATGCGCACCCTGCGCCGTGCCGTGCACGCCCCGTTCGGCCTGCCTGCACCGCGGTTCCTGCTGGAACCCGGGATGGCGGTGCTGCGCACGGAGTCGGAGCTCGTGCTGAAGAGCCGGTGGGTGCTTCCGCAGGTGCTCGAGGACGCCGGGTACGTGTTCCGGTTCCCGGAGCTGGACGGCGCGGTGCGGGCGATCGTGGGGCGCTGAGGTCCGGCCTCGCCCGCACCGACGGCGTCAGCGCGGTGTGCGCGCCGCTGCGGACGGCAGGGCCGCGAAGCGTTCGGCGACGGTCGACTGGTACCAGTACGCGGTGGTGGAGATGTCGTCGCACCGCTCGAACAGCCCGTGCTGCCAGGTGCCGATCTGCTGGAGCGTGACGCGGAGGTCGGACTGGAAGAAGACCGGGTCCGGCAGATGCCAGCGGTACATCGCGTGCATGGGCAGCATCGGCGTCCAGAAGTCCGACGCCCGTGTCTCGTCCTTCGCGCTCGCGAACGGGTAGCCGCAGTACGGTGCGGAGAACGTGATCGGGTAGGGCTCCGGTACCGGGTGGAGGCCGTTCTGGAAGCCCCACGCGCCGCCGGCGTAGTCCTCGAGACCGGTGCTGCAGAGCGTCGGCAGCTCGGTGTCGCCGTCGATGAAGAACTTGACCTCGCCCTCACCCCACCAGAAGCGCTGCAGCGAGGCGAGGGCGACGTAGGTGCCGACGTATGTGCCGGTGCCGCGGATGCCGTCCACGATCACGTGGTCCTCGCCGAGGGAGGTCGTGCCGTTGCTCCGCCGCCATTGCGCATGGAAGTATCCGGGCCACGAGTCGAAGTCGTCGCCGAGGGTGTAGTCGATCTGGAAGAAGACTCCGCCGATGTCGCCCGCGTGCTCGCTCACGACCTCGATCCGCGCCCCGGTGCGGAACGGCATCGGGAAGTAGGAGTTCATGCCTCCGGTCGGTGCCACGACGATCGGCTCGGAGGTGACCAGGGCGCGCTGGCCGAAGCCGTTGCAGAAGAAGTCTCCGAGGGGAACGTCGACCTGCGGGTGCTCGGCGCCGTCCCAGTACATGCGCAGGATCACGTCCCGGAGCACGAAAGGCCCGGCCTCCGTGCGGTCCGTGATGGTGATCCAGATGTGCCGGATGACGCCGCTCCCCTCGATGTCGGCGAGCGTGAGGGTGCCCCCGGGGGGAAGGTCGTACCAGGCGCTGCCCTTGCGTCCGGGGCCGAGGTCGGAGCTCGCGGCTGCTGCCGCCCCGACGGCGCCGGTCGGGTTCTCGGCGTTGATGGCACGGGTCCGGATCCGGCCGCGGTTGCGCAGGCTGCTCCAGTGCGTGGACATGGGTTCTCTCATTTCTCTTGACGGGTTACTTGACGGCGCCGGCGGTGACGCCGCGGCTGATCGTGCGCTGGAACAGCAGGAAGAAGACCAGCGTCGGGATCAGCGACAGCAGCGAGCCGGCGTTGACGACGGTGATGTCGATCGAGTGCTGTCCGCGCAGCGTGGACAGCGCGATCGGCACGGTCTGCGAGGAGGGATCCGCGAGCAGAATGAGCGGGATGTAGAACTCGTTCCAGGACCAGATGAAGATGAAGACGACGAGCACTGACAGTGTCGGGCGGACGATAGGGAAGACGACCCGCCACAGGATCCGCCAATGCCCGGCGCCATCGATCGCCGCCGCCTCCAGGACCTCGCGCGGGAACGTGGACATGACGCTGGACAGGATGTAGGTGCCGAACGCGGCGTAGAGCACGGTGAAGACGATGATGATCGACCACACGGTGTTCAGGGTCTTCGTCGCCTGCGCGCCGTAGAAGAGCGGGTAGATCAGGGCTTCGTGCGGCACCATCGTCGCGATGAGGAGGATCGCGGTGACGGCGGTGTGCGCTCTGATCCTCCCGATCCCGATCGCGTACGACGCGAGCAGGGCCAGAGCGGTGCCGCCGAAGGCGATGACGGCCGAACTGAGCACCGAGTTCCACAGCGCCAGTGGGAAGTCCACGCGACGGAGGTACGCGTCGAAGGAGTCGAACGTGAAGGTCGTCGGCCAGGCGAGCGGCCCGTGCGCGGAGTAGTCGGCGCTCGTCTTGAAGGCGTTCAGGACCAGCAGCAGGAACGGCGACGCCATCGCGATCGCGGCCAGGATCGCGACGCCGAGCATGATCCCGTTCATCGGCGAGCGCCGGGGCTTGGCGGACGCCGTCCGGGAGATGAGCGAGGTGGTGGGCATCAGCGGTGCTCCTTCCGGCTTTCCCGCGACTGCCACGTGAGCATGACGGCGGCGACGATGAAGATCACGACGGACATGACGGTCGCGATCGCAGATCCGTATCCCACGCGCGACAGCTCGAAGAAGTTGCGGTAGGCGTAGTAGGACGGGACGATCGTGGACTCCTCGGGGCCGCCGCCGGTGAGGATGAGGATCGGGGCGAAGACCTTGAGGGCGGCGATCGTGGCGGTGAGCACGACGACGAAGATCTCGGGGCGGATCTGCGGGATCGTGATCGCCTGGAACCGGCGCCACCAGCCCGCGCCGTCGAGCTCAGCGGCCTCGTAGAGCTCCGGGTCGACGCGCTGCAGCGCCGACATGAAGACCACGACGGGGTAGCCGATCTGCAGCCAGATGAGCATCATCATGACCGCGTAGATCGCGATGCTCGGATCGCCCAGCCAGTCCGGCGGGGCGGCGATCCCGAGGCCCTTGAGCGCGAGGTTGATGGATCCCTTCTGCGTGTCCAGGATCCACGACCAGATGAATCCGGCGACGGCGATCGGCAGGATCTGCGGGACGTAATAGGTCGCACGGAGCACGGCGATGGCCCTGTCGCCGAATCGCCGGCCGAGATAGTCGAAGAGCAGGGCGGCCAGCAGCACGCCGATGGCGGTCGGGATCACCGTGATGGCGACGATCATGGCGAGCGTGTTCTGGAACGAATGCCAGAACGAGGCGTCCGAGAACAGATCGAGGTAGTTCTGCATGCCGACCCAGCGCATCCGCGCCTGACCGCCCTTCCAGGCGAACAGACTCGTGTAGATGTTCATGGCGAACGGCGCCGCGACGACGGCGAGGAAGCCGGCGCCGAGCGGAAGCAGGTAGAGCCAGTAGGCCCCTCGCCGTTCGAGCGGACGGCGTCGTGCGGTGAGTGTGGTTGTCATGGGTTCCCCTTCAGGGACCGCCCGGCGGGGGCCGGCGGGTCATGGATGCACCCGTCGACCCCCGGGCGGTCAGCCGGCGAGCGCGGCCTTGCGCCCGTCGTCGTAGAACTTCTGCAGCTTCGCGGTGAACTCGTCGGCGGTCAGGTTGCCGTTCGACATCGCCTGCATGTTCGACTGGATGAAGTCGAGGAAGCCGGGCACGGGGTAGTCCGGGTAGTAGGACAGCGAGTCGTTCTCGACGAGCTCGTCGAACCTCTCGGTGTAGGCCTTCGTGATCGGATCCTTGATGGTCGATGCATCACCGGCGAGGGGGAGTCCGCCGAGCTCGCCGATCTTGTTCTGCACTTCGGGGCTCAGGGTCGTGTCGATCCAGTCGTACGCCAGCTCCTTGTTCTTCGCGTTCGCCGGGACGCCCCAGAGGTGCCCGCTCGAGCCCATCTGCATGTGGGCCCCGGGCAGCGTGAAGTAGCCCCAGTCGAACGTGGCGTCCTTGCGGATCCGTTCGAAGGTCCCCTGGTTCCAGATCAACATGGCCTTCTCGCCGCTCAGGAAGTTCACCGTCGCCTGCTCGAAGTTCAGGCCGCCCAACTGGGTGCCGACGTAGCCCTTGTCGATCCACGACTGGAACTTCTCCGCACCGTCCTTCCAGGGGGCCTTGGCGAAGTCGACCGGCTTGCGGAGGAACATGTAGTCGTCGATGGACTTCCGGTCCGCCTGAGCGGAGACGAGCGAATACCAGACCCACATCTGGTTGAAGCCCTGGCTGGTCGACGCGGAGCTGGAGATGGGGGTGATCCCCGCGGCGAGGAGCTTGTCCATGTCCGCTTCGAACTCGTCGAGCGTCTTCGGCTCCGACGTGATGCCCGCCTTCGCGAACAGGGCCTTGTTGTAGTAGAACATCACGTACTCGCCGATGTTCGGGATGCCGTACCAGTCGCCGGAACCGGCGAGCCCCTTGTCGTCGTACTTCGCGAACGACTGCATCCCGCCGGTCACCTTCTTGTCCCAGCCGCGCTTGTGGACCTGATCGGTGAGGGGCTCGAGCAGGCCCTGGCCGGCGAGCTGGCCTCCGTCGGCGTTCCCCTTGTTGAACTCGATCACGTCGGGGACCTTGTTCCCGGTCAGGGTGATCTTGGCGTTCTGGCGCATCGCGTCGAAGCTCGTGGTCTGGAAGTCGACCTTGACCTTCGGATGCTTCTTCTTGAAGATCTGCAGGGCGAGCTGCCAGCCCTGCCCCTGAGCCGTGTTGGGGTCCTCGTACTGCAGGATGGTGAAGGTCCCGCTCTCGGTCGAGCCGCCGCTGCCGCTGCAGGCGGCGAGTGAGGTTGCGGCGATCGCCGCGGCGGCGATGCCGGCGGCGGCGCGCAGGATCGTGCGCGTGAGGGTTGCCATGGGTGTTTCTCCTTCAGGTGTGCGGAAGGGTTTCTGGGTGGGGCTCGGCGCGCGAGCGCGCGCCGAGTACCGGTGTCGATGGCGGCACCGGACGATCAGGAGGGACTGTTCAGAGCTTCGGCGGGCCCACCGAGGCGCGGGTGATCAGCGGGCACGGCAGGGCGACGGCGGTCGTGCCGGTTCCGGCGTCGCCATGGATCCGGTCGATGGCGCGCTGAGCGGCCCACCGTCCCATGTCGAAGTGCGGTAGCCGCACCGTCGTGAGACCGGGGCGGAGGGCGTCTGCGATGAACCTCTGATCGTCGAACCCCACCACCGAGAGGTCGTCCGGGATCCGCAGACCGAGCTCGGTGCATGCCTGATAGGCGGCGAGGGCGATCTGGTCCGAGAAGCAGAACACGGCGGAGGGGTGATCGTCGCGCGACAGCAGCACCCGGAGGAGGTCGAAGGCGTGGGCTGTGCTCGGATCGTCCAGTGTCAGGACCAGATCCGGATCGAACTCCAGGCCGTGATCCCGGAGAGCGTTGGCGTAGCCGTCCTGGCGCAGCTTGGAGGCGATGAACACGTCGCCCCCGACGTTGCAGAACGCGATGCGCGAGTGTCCGGCCTCGATGAGGTGCGCGACGGCGGCGTAGGCGCCGCCGACCTCGTCCGGGACGACGCTGTCGGCCTTGTCGGGATCGTCCGGCAGTCCGTCCATCACGATCAGCGGGATGGTCGGCGGCACGGGAGGCAGCTCGACGAGACGGGGATATTCGACGGCCAGGATCATGGCTTCGATGTCGCGCTGCAGAAGGGACTTGGCCGACTGCGCGACGAGCTCGCTGCGGTGGGTGGTGTCGATGATCATGGCGAGGTAGCCGGCATCCCATGCCGCGGTCTGCACCCCCTCGAGCATCCGTCCGGCGAACGGGACCGAGGCGACGCCGTCGGACAGCACGCCGATCGTCTGCGTCCGCTTCGTTCGCAGGCTCCGGGCGAGCACGTTCGGGACGTAGCCCATCCGGTCCGCGGCCTCTCTGATGCGCAGCGCCGTCTGCTCGTTCACGCGGCCGAGATGCCGGTCGTTGAGGACGAGCGACACTGCCGACGGCGAGACGCCGGCGGCGGCGGCGAGATCCTTCAGCGTGACCATGGCGGCATCCTCAGCAATGAAGTGGGCGGACATCAATCGTTTGATCCACGACGTCAATCGATTGATGTTGACGGTAGGAACGTCAAACGCCTTGACGCAAAGCGCGTTATGAAACCGTGATCTTTTGAGATGTGCGCGGCTCAGCGCCTGCCGACGGCGGCAACTTCGAGGGGCGACATGCCGAAATGGCCCAGGTCGCGAAATCTGCGCTTCCGGACAGGGCGGAAGAGCAGATTTCGCGACCTGAACGCGAGAGCAGCTCGCAGGGGAGCGTGGGCCGGATCCGGATGGTCCGGCGCGGATCGGTCGATCCGCCGCGCACCGGTCTCAGCTCTCGATGAGGCGCACCAGGCGCTCGTGCCCGGACTCCTCGAGCTCGGCGATGTCGGCGCGAGACTTGAGGAAGGCGTTGAAAGACCGATAGCCGAGGGCCTTCTCGCTGAACGACGGATCCATCCGCCGCATCTGGGTCTTCACGGCCGAGCTGTGCAGCCACTCGTCGCCGTCGCTCTTGTCGTGACCGAGGCGCAGCGCACGTACGAGGGTCGCCGTGGCCTGGTCCTGGGCGGTGGTGCTCGTGGGCTCGTCCTTCTCCGCAGCCGCGCGGGACTGCTTGCGCGCGCCTTGAGACTGTTTGGTCGCAGGCTTCTTCTGAGCAGGCTCCGCCTCGGTCGTCGCACGCTCGACGCCCGGGAGCGAGTCGTACGCCTCGAACTCGTCGCACGCCGCCGCCAGCGACTTCGCCGTCGAGCCGGCGACGCCCACGCCGATCACATAGCGGCCGAGGCGCTTGCAGCGCTGGGCGAGCGGCACGTAGTCGCTGTCGCCGGCGACGATCACCACGTGCGTCAGATCGGGGAGGCGGAACATGTCCTCCACCGCGTCGACCGCGAGCCGGATGTCGGCGCCGTTCTTCGCGTACGCCGCCGCGGGGAACAGCTGCACCAGGTCCACGGCCCTCGCCACGAGCTGGGAGCGGTACTCGGCGTTCACCGGGGACGACCAGTCGGCGTAGGCGCGCGTCAGCACGAGGGTGCCGAACGACGAGGCGTAGTCGATGATCGCGCCGACGTCGATCGTCGCAGAGCGCAGCCGCTCCGCCACCTCGGCGTCGCCCGGGTTCTCCTGGATCCGCTGCCGGTCCTTGCTGTACGCGTTGCGTCCGTGCACGCGGTCGTACCAGGAGATGACGATGTTGTCGAAGTCGAGGTAGACGGCGACGCGGGTGTCCTGCGGTTCGGCCATGGGTTCTCCTCCCGGTCGGTCAGACGGTCTCGTCCGGGTACCGGACGCCGATCTGCGCGCGGATGTCGTCGAGCAGGCCCATGATCGCGACGGACTCCGCCACCGGGAGGAGGTCGCTGTCGAGCGTCCCGTCCGCGACGTAGCGTTCGGCGGCGAGGGCCTGGTACTGCATGCCGCGGCCGCCGCCGCGCTCATGGGACGTGGTGCGTCCGTCGAACTCCTCCAGGATCGTGCCGTCGGCTGCCACGACGCGGAACGTGGTGGGGGAGTACCAGACCCGGTCGATCTCGATGCGCGCGAGCGTGCCGAGCACGACGGCCGTGTTGGGACCCGCCGCACGCGACGACGACAGCGTGGTGGAGATCGCGCCGCCTGAGTGCGTCATGATCGTGGCGACCTCGGCGTCGGCACCGGTCTCGACGAGGCGGCCCGTGGCCTGCACGGTGAGGGGCGCGCCGAGCAGGTCGTGCACGAAGGAGATCGGGTAGATCCCGAGGTCGAGAAGCGCGCCGCCGCCGAGCTCGAGCGCGTTCAGGCGGTGGGCCGGGTCGATCGGCAGCGCCTGGGTGTGGTCGGCGGACACGGCGCGGATCTCGCCCAGCGTGCCGGCCGCGATGATCTCCCGGATGCGGGCCATGTGCGGCAGGTAGCGCGTCCACATCGCCTCCATGACCAGCAGGCCCTTCTCACGACCCAGATCCGCGAGATCCTGTGCCTCGGCGCGGTTCAGCGTGAATGCCTTCTCGACGAGCACGTGCTTGCCGTGCTCGAGTGCGAGACGGGCCGCGGCGTGATGCATCGGATGCGGAGTCGCGACGTAGACGATGTCGACGTCGGGATCCGTGGCCAGAGCCTCATAGGAGCCGTGAGCGTGAGGGATGCCGAAGCGGGTGGCGAAGGCGTCGGCGGACCCCTGCGAACGGGAGCCGACGGCGACGAGGTCGCGCCCCGCGGTGCGCAGGTCGGCGGCGAAGGCGGCGGCGATGCCGCCGGTGGCGAGAATGCCCCAGCCCAGCGCTGGTGGAGTGTGGCCGGTCATGCCTCCAGCGTAGGGGCATCCGATCCGCGCCGTGGATCCGCGCGCGATCCCGGCGGCGCGCGGGATTGGCATGATGGGGGCCATGGCCGATCTCATCACCGTCGCGGAACTGGTCGCCCTCCTCGCCGAGGGGACGGAGCCGCGGATCCTCGACGTGCGCTACCGGCTCGGACACAGCGACGGGCACGAGAACTACCTCGCCGGACACCTGCCGGGCGCCGTGTTCGCCGACCTGGAGGCCGAGCTCGCGGCCCACGGAGCGCCCTCGGACGGTCGCCACCCGCTCCCGTCCGACGAGGAGCTCGAGCAGGCGGCGCGGCGTTGGGGGATCCGCCAAGGGCAGACCGTCGTCGTGTACGACGACACGCGCTCGCTGCCGGCCTCGCGCGCCTGGTGGGCCCTGCGTCGCGCGGGGGTCGTCGATGTGCGGGTGCTGGACGGCGGTCTCAGCGCCTGGCGCGCCGCCGGGGGAGCGGTCGAGGAGGGCGAGGTCGTGCCGCCGCCGGGCGACGTCGTGCTCGGCCGCCCGGGCGCGGCGGACGTCCTGGACACGGACGAGGTCGCGGCGTGGACGGGGGTGCTTCTGGACGCCCGTGCCCCCGAGAGGTTCCGCGGGGAGACCGAGCCGATCGATCCGGTCGCCGGCCACATCCCCGGCGCCCGCAACCTGCCGATCACGGAGGTGCTCACGGACGACGGCCGCTTCCGCAGCCCGTCCGAGATCGAGGCGGCGTTCGAGGCCGTGGGCGTCGGGGAGGAGGTGCCGATCGCGGCGTACTGCGGATCCGGCGTCACCGCGGCGCAGCTCGCGCTCGCCGGAGCCCTCATCGGGCGCGAGGTGACGGTGTATCCCGGATCCTGGAGCGCGTGGTCGAACACTCCGCGGCGTCCCGTCGAGGTCGGGCCGGTGCCCGCCGAGGAGGATCCGCTGGAGAGCTGACCCGCGTCGCGGGCGAGGGATCCGCACGAGCGGACGAGGGACCCGGACAGGCGCGCGGAGGGATCGGTGCGGGCGCGCGGAAAGAGGTGGGGGTGCCGCCGGTCCCCTCGGCGGCACCCCCGGAAACGGATCGCTGTGCGTCAACCCGACTGCGCACATCCCCACACCCACGGTGCCCCAGCGGCCGGCCTCCGCCGACCGCACCATGTCGATCCGCGGAACAAGAGCAGGCGGCGTCCGTCCTGATACATCGGATTCAGAATCCGCGGCCGTGCGTCTGGAACGACGAGACCACGCCGGTCCGCTCGGAGGCCAGGGCGAGCGCGTGCGCCGGCGGCAGCCCCGCCGCGAGACCGGAATGGAGCGCGCCGAGCAGCTCGCAGGCATCGTCGTCGGCGACGATCACGGGCGTGGCGATCACCGTGCCGGTGCCGGCGTGCAGCCACACCCGCGTCATCCCGATCGCCTCCCACCCCCACCGCACCGACGAGCGGCCGACCTCGCACGCCGACAGCACCACGGTGTCCGGCACCGGGGTCACGCGATCCACGTCGTAGCCGAACAGCGCGCCGTCGGCGAGCTCCAGACCGGAGAACATGGGGTTGCCGTCGGCGTGCCGGCCGTGCGCCGCGATGTGCAGCACGCTCACCTGCCCGGTCAGCGCCGTCACGGCATCGACGGTGGCGTCGTCGTCCTGGAGGACCCGTGCTCGCGGCCACGCGGACGCCCCCCGCGCGGCCTCCTCCGGTCCGCGGGGCACGCGCGGACCGACGGCGAATCCGGCGCCTCGGAACGGTGCGGCATCGTGCGGCTCCCGCCACTGCGTCGCGGAGTCGGCGAGGGTGAACACGCGTCCGCGCATCGCGGGGAGCATGCCCCAGGGCACGCCGTTGAGGATCGCGGCCGTGGCGAGCGCCAGGCGGCGGTCCCCGACGATCGGCAGGACGGGCGCGAGCAGCGCGTCGGAGAGGGCCGCGAGACGCTCGTCGAGGGCGCGCCGCACGACGTCGCCCATGGGGCCGCGGCGCACGGTCGCCGAGACGTCCAGGTCGGCGCGCAGGCCCGCCATCGCGCGACGCGCCGCGGGCCAGCGCGGGATGTCGACCACCCGCGCCTCGTCGGCGGTGACGGCGACCGCGACGAGGCCCTCCCGCTGGTACGCGTAGGCGACGAACGCGGTATCCGGATCCAGCCCGGCCTGCAGTTCGGCGAGCGTGATGCGCCGTCTGCCCCCGGCGCGCCCGATCGACGACCACTCGCGCTGACGCACCTGGGCGCTCAGCGCAGCCGCGCGGGGCCCGGCGAGCCAGTCGCCGGAGACCGCCTCGGAGCGCAGCATCCGCAGCTCGGCGAGATCGGCGGCGAGCCCGGGATCCGGGGGCGGGCGCAGCGGCACGGTCTGCTGGCTGAGGTGGCGGGCGCGCTCCGACCAGTCGAACACGACCTCGGGGCGGCCCGACCGCACCGCGGCGCCGAGCCCCGCGTAGAGCAGGCCCGCGCCGTGCATCACGAGGGCCGTGGCGAGGTCGAGGCTGCCGAACGAGGCCTGCCAGCCCGCGAGCTCGTCGAGTCCCGCCGCCGCGATCCGCCGCGCGCGTGCGTCGTCACCGGCGGCGGCGGCGCGCGCCGCGCGCACCTCCTGCGCGAGGAGCCGCACCTGCAGCGGCGCGTCGCGCGGCACCCGGATCGCGGACCGCCCTGGAGGAACGTCCACGCCGGTCTGCGCGTGGTGGCGCTGCCATGTCAGCTGCAGGGACGCCGCCTCGGCGCGCATCCGGTGCGCGCGCAGCTGCGCCTCGACGCGCTCCACCGCGTCGTCGGCCGGCGCTCGCACGGAGGTCGCGCGGCCGTCGGCCTCCACGGTCAGCAGCGCGCGCAGCCGCACCGCCTCGGCGCGCACGGCCCAGGACTCGCTGCCGACCGCGCGGAACCGCCGAGCCGCGGCCGCGGCGATCGGCGCTGCGCGTTCGGGGGTGTGGCTCAGCAGCGATCGCGCGAGCTGGAACTCGGCCTCGGCGCGCGCCTGCCGCATGCGATGCGCGCCGAACACCCGGATCACCCGCTCCAGGGTGTGCTCCGCGTCGCGGGTGAGGCCGGCGTCCCGCAGCACCTCGGCGCGATCCCGGTCGCAGATCGCGGCGTTCACCGCCGAGGCCGTGCTGAGCACCGCCCGGGCCTCGCCCATCCCCTCCAGGGCGGGGACGAGGTCACCGGCGAGCAGCGCCGCGTAACCGCGGTTGTGCACCGCCATGGCACGGGAGACCTCGTCGCCGGTCGCCGCGTAGTCCGGCACCGCTCGATCGAGATCGGCGATCGCGGCGGTGAGCCGGCCGGCCTGCATGTGTGCGACGCTGCGGTTGAGCAGCATCGGGCCCCGGTGCTCCACCTCCTCGCCGATGCCGGCGATCCCGCGGTCCAGCAGCGCCAGCGCCTTCGCGAGGTCTCCCCGCTCGAGCGCCACGAGGCCGAGCTGTCCATAGAGCATCGCGGCGGTCGCCGTCGACAGCCCCGCCAGGGCGAGGGCCTCCACGCAGATCGCCTCCGCGGAGGCGCGATCGCCCTGGCGGATGGTGATCGCCGCGAGGGACCCGGCGATCCGGGCGCGGAGGTTCGGATCCTCGGTGCGGGCCCGCGCACGCAGCAGTTCGCGCCGGGCCGCGGCGTTGCGCCCGGCGTTCAGCTGCGCGCGGCCGCGCCGGTACAGCTCCTCGGCCGTCAGCGTCACCCTCACAGCATGGCGCTTCGAGGCCCGTGGCGGGAGTGCCTTCCCGCACGGGATCTAGCGGTGTGACAGGTCCTCCTGGGCGCAGCGATCGAGCACGGTGTGCACGGCGTCGGCGATCGTCTCCGCGGGACGGGCGGTCGGGGCTCCTGCGCCGAGCTCGTGCGCGATCCGCCCGGCGACGATCGGGGCGGCGAACGACGTGCCGCTCCAGACGGCGAACCCTCCTGCGAAGTCGTCGAGGTCGAGCGTCTCGCGCCGCCGATGCTCGAGGTCGTGCCGCATGCCGGCCTGCGTGCCGCCGTCGAACGCGGTGGGGAGCGTCGACAGCACCGAGACCCCGACGGCGTACGTGCGCACCCACGGGCCGATGTTCGAGAAGAGCGCCACGGAGCGACCGGAGGGGTTCAGTGCACCGACGGAGACGTGCGGAGCCAGATCCTGCTCGTCTGCGGGGTCGATGCCCGATTCCCGTCCCCACGCGAACAGCGCGGCGGGCGAGGACGGCCGGTCCGTCGCGTCGTTGCCGGCCGAGCACACCACGACGCACCCGGCCTTGCGCACCCGCCGCAGCAGCGCGTACAACTCGCTCAGCGTCTCCTCGGCGCCGGGGGACTCGTGGAAGAACCCGAAGGAGAGGCTCATCACGTCGAGGTGCAGCGCGTCGTGCTCGAGCAGCTCCACGATGCGCCCGAGCGCACCGAGCAGGTCGTTCTCGACGATGGTCCCGGTGCCGTCGGAGACGCGGACCGGCAGGATCTGCGCCTCCGGACACGCCTGCAGGATGAGCCCCGCGATGAAGGTGCCGTGCCCCGCGACCGGATCCAGGTGCCCGTCCAGCGGCTCGCTCAGCGACAGGTGCGATTCGGGGTCGGTCGTCGGATCGATGAGCCCGAGCGGCTCGCCGCCGAGGCTGGTCCGCTCGATCAGCACCGGGTCGGCGGGGTGCTCTCCGGGACGGTTGCCGAACCAGGGGTGCACGCCGCAGCCGGTGTCGAGTACGGCGACCACCGGCCGGCGCGTCCCCGGCGCGAGCGGGGTGCGCAGCGGTGCCGGACCGGTCCAGGCGGCGGGCGTCCGCCCGCCCAGGCCGGGGAACGCGTAGCTCGCGAGACCTGCGGGGTTTCCGGTGAAGGGATTGCCGGTGAACGGGTTTCCGGTGAACGGGTTTCCCGTGAACGGGTTTCCGGTGAACGGGTTTCCGGTGAAGGGATTCCCGGTGAACGGGTGGATCCCGAGCACGTGGTTCAGCGCAACACCCTGGATGCCGTCGTCGCGGGCCGCCACGAGCAGGCGCCAGGCGTCCGGCGCGTGCAGCGGGCGTCCGTCGCGCGCCGCACCCGCCGACACCGAGATGCGCAGTCGCGTCGAGTCCGCGACTCCGGAGCGTCCCCGGCCAGAGGATCCACCGGGCGCGGACTCACGGCCCGCGTCCTCCAGTCGCTCCGGCGCGACATCCCAGCCGAGCATCCGGGCGAGCTCGGCGAGGCGCTCATCGCCGCGTCTGCCGGTGTTGTCCACCTCGAAGAACTCGGGGCGCACCAGCAGCACGTCAGGCTCGTAGACAGTCGTGTGCGCACGCGGCCCCCGGGCCGGCTGCAGGGTCATGTCCAGCACCGCCGCTCGCACCCGCGCGGCGCGCTCCCGCTCGCGCCAGCCCGGTCGAGGGCGGTGCTCCGGCCCGCTTCCGCCGCCGCCGCGTCCGCCATCGCCGTCCTGTGCCATCTGCGCCTCCTGCTCGATCCGTCGTCCGGCATCCCGTGTCCTGCGTCACACCTCGAACTGCGGGGTGCGGAACTCGCTCGGCGCGCCGTCTGCGCCCCGGATGATCAGCCGCAGCGCCGACAGCCCCGCCGGCACCCCGTCGAACGCGAACCGTCCCGGCCCGGCGACCTCCGCGTTCCAGATCCGGTCGCCCTGCGCGAGACGGATCGCCAGCGCGTCTCCGTCGACCCAGCCGTCCACGCGACGCAGGTCCGCATCGGTCGCCGTGACGTGCAGCACCACCCCGGTGCGCCCGTCGCTGAACTGCAGGGTCGCGGTATCGGCCTCACCGCGCACCGCCGCCAGCCCCTCATGCTCCACGAGCGTCAGCAGGGCGTACTCTCGGCCCAGGTCCTCCACCGCGAGGGCGGCGACCATGCGGTCCGCCAGCCCCGCGGGCATCCCGTCCTCCGCCTCCCACATCACACGCAGCCGAGCGAACAGCGCCGCGTCGGCCGCGGTCTCGTCAACGGTCATGGTCCTCCTCCTCCCATCCGTCCTTCTGCAGCAGCGCCCGGAGCTTGCCCAGGCACCGCTGCCGGGTCGGCCCGATCGAGCCGACCGGCATCGCCAGATCCTGTGCGATCCGCGCGTAGTCCGGCCGCTCGTCGAACGCGACCACACGCAGCAGCCTCTGACAGCGCGAGTTCAGCGCCCCGACCGCCAGCCACAGCGCACCGGCCTGCGAACCGCGCTGCGCCTGGTGCTCGGCCGACTCCCCGCGCGGCAGGAGCGGCTCGAGGTCGTCCGTCTCGGTGGGATCCGACCTGCGCTGGAGGCGCCCCACGCGCCAGGCCTCGCGCCGGGCGCACAGCGTCAGCCAGCCGGACACCGCGAGGGGCTCCTCGATCGCCGCGTTCCGCCGCACGAGGGCCAGCCACGTCGACTGCACCACGTCCTCGGCGAGCGCACGATCGAGCCCGTACGCCCGCGCGACGTGCCACAGCACCGGTGTCATCAGGCGCACCAGCTCGTCCATCGCGCGCGGCTCGCCGTCGCGCCAGCGCACGAAAAGCTCGGCCGCGCGCTCCCAGCGCGGCCGTTCCGCTCCGGGGGCGTCGTCGCGCTCCTCGGGCGGCTGCGTGCGGTCATCCGTGGCCGTCATGGCGCCCATTGTCTCCACACGGGGCAGGAGAGCGATAGTGGCTCCCTGATACATGTTCCGTCCACGGATCCGGGATCCGGTGCCGATCCGGATCCGGAACCGCTGACGGCCCGTCAGAGAGCTTCGATGACCTCGCGCAGAACGTCGGGGTCGTACCACGGGATCTCGCCGTCGGCGAGGGCGTGATAGCGCTCGTGGCCCTTGCCGAGGACGACGACGGTGTCCTCCGGACGCGCCATGCGCACCGCCGCCGCCATCGCCTCGCGACGGTCGGCGATCTCGACGATCTCGACGACGCTGGAGCGCGCGCCGTCGATGAGCGAGGCGCGGATCTCGGCGGGATCGTCGTCGTAGGGGTTGTCGTCGGTGATCACGAGCACGTCGGCGAACATGGCCGCGAAACGGCCCATCATCCGGCGCTTGGCGGCGTCGCGGTGCCCGTTCGCGCCGAGGACGGCGATGAGGCGGCCCTCGGGCGTGGTCGTGCGGATGGCGCGCAGGGCGGCGTTGATCGCCTCGGGCTTGTGCGCGGAGTCGACGATCGCGGTGAACGGCTGGCCGAAGTCGAACCGCTGCAGGCGCCCCTCGACGCTGGGCAGCGCGGCGATCCCCGGTGCGAGATCGGCGAGGTCGCGGCCCGTCTCCACGAGGGCGGCGACGGCGGCGAGGATGTTGTTCACGTTGAAGGCGCCGGTCAGCTGCGTCGAGAAGTGCACGCGCTCCCCGCGGGGCGAGCGGACGGTGAACGAGGATCCGTGCGCGCGCAGCTCGACGTCCTCGGCGCGCCAGTCGGCGGACTCGGATCCGCTCGCCGACGTGGTGAGCACCGGCACGGTGGCCTGCGCGGCGAGCACGCGCCCCCAGTGCGAGTCGATGTCGACGATGCCGACCTTCGCGTGCTCCGGGGTCAGCAGCAGCGCCTTGGCGGCGAAGTAGTCCGCCTGCGTGGGGTGGTAGTCGCGGTGGTCGTGTCCGAGGTTCAGGAAGATGCCCGCGTCGAACGCGAACCCGTCCACACGCCCCAGCGTGAGCGCGTGGCTGGACGCCTCGACCGCGACCGTGCTGAGCTTCTGCTCCCGCATCACCGCGAACAGCGCCTGCAGCTCGGGGGCTTCGGGTGTGGTCAGCACCGGCGGGAAGAAGTCGTCGCCGACCGTCGTGCCGATGGATCCGATCGTGCCGGACTGCGACATGCCCGCGGCCGCCGCGACGTAGAACGCGGTGGTCGTCTTGCCCTGCGTGCCCGTGATGCCGATCGACGTCATCGACGCCACGGGATCCCGGTAGAGGAACGCCGACGCCGGACCTGCTGCGCGGCGGGGGTCCGCGACCACGAGCGCGGGAACGCCGTCGGGCACGAGCGCTGCCCCCGCGGCGTCGGTGAGCACCGCGGACGCCCCGGCCTCGACCGCCTTCGCGGCGAACCGGGCGCCGTGGGCGTTCGCGCCCGGGATCCCGAGGAACAGGTCGCCCGCGCGCACGTGGTCGGTGGACAGCGCCACCCCGGTGAACGCCGCGTCCGCGCGCTCCGGGGCCGGGGCACCGAGGTGCGCGGCGAGGTCGCCGAGCGTGGCGCGGAACGTCTCGACGGGGCGGGAATCCAGGCGCGGAGCGGGGTAGTTCGACACGGAGGGCATGACCGTCCGAGTCTACCGGGCCCTTCGTCTCGCCTTCGGCTCACTCAGGGACCGAGCGAGCTCCGGTCACTGCGCCCGCATGAACTCCTCGGCGGCCCTGACCTGCTCGTCGCTGGGGCGGATGCCGGTGTAGAGCACGAACTGCTCGAGCGCCTGCAGGGTCGCGACCTCGGCACCCGAGATCACGGTCTTGCCGGCTGCTCGGGCGGCGCGCACGAGCGGGGTCGCGGCGGGGAGCGCCACGACGTCGAACACGACGGAGGCGGCCTCGATCGCGGCTCCCGGGAACGACAGCGCGTCGGCCTCGGCGCCGCCCGCCATGCCGATCGGGGTGACGTTGACGAGGATGTCCGCGGTGCGGTCGCCCAGGTCGGCGGCCCAATCGAAGCCGGAGAGGCCGGCGAGGGCGCGCCCCGCCTCCTCGTTGCGCGCCACGATCGTGACGTGCGTGAAGCCCGCGTCGCGGAAGGCGGCCGCGGTGGCCTTCGCCATCCCGCCGGATCCGCGCAGCAGCACGGACGACGCCGGATCCAAGGCGTTGCGCGCGATGAGCTGCGCGATCGCCGAGTAGTCGGTGTTGTAGGCCGTGAGCACGCCGTCGTCGTTCACGATCGTGTTGACGGAGTCGATCGCGGTGGCGGACGGATCCATCCGGTCCACGAGGGCGATCACGTCCTCCTTGTACGGCATGGAGACGGCGCAGCCGCGGATGCCGAGGCCGCGCACGCCCGCGATCGCCTGGGCGAGGTCGGTGGGGGCGAAGGCCTTGTAGATCCAGTTCAGACCCAGTGCCTCGTAGAGGTGGTTGTGGAACCGCGTGCCGTTGTTGCTCGGGCGCGCGGACAGCGAGATGCACAGGGTCATGTCTTTGTTCAGGATCGGCACGGGATCAGCGTACTCGCGGGGATCCTGGTCGTCGGGCGCGCACGCTCCGACCGGACACGCACCGACCTGAAGCGCTCAGGCCGTGGCGAGCTCCGGCTCGACCACGGCGAGGGCGAGCGCCTGCTCGAGGTCGGCGAGGATGTCGGCCGGATCCTCGATGCCGATCGACAGGCGCACGGTGGTCGCGCTGATGCCGGCGGCGGCGCGCTGCGCCGCGTTCAGGTGCGAGTGCGTCATCGACGCGGGGTGCGCGACGAGCGAGCGGGCGTCACCGATGTTCGCCACGAGCCGCACGACGCGGAGGCCGTCGACGAAGCGCTCCACGCGCTCCTGGTCGCGGTCCTCGTCGCCTGTGGACGCGAGGTCGATCGAGAACACCGCGGGTGCGCCGTGCGGAAGGTAGTGCGCGACCCGCCCGTGCCACGGGTTGCCCGCGAGGCCGGGGTGGTGGACCGCGGCGATCGCCGGGTTCGCGGCGAGGGCCTCGGCGATCGCGAGGGCGGACGAGCTCTGCCGGGCGACGCGCAGGTCGAGGGTCTCGATGCCCTGCAGGATCTGGTGCGCGTTGAACGGCGACAGCGACGGTCCCAGGTCATGCACGTACTTCGCCTTCACGAGCACCGCGAAGGCGAAGCCCTGGCCGAACCGCTCCCACAGCGACACCGGTCCGAACCGGTCGTGCTGCGCGGTGAACTGCGGCCAGCGGGCCGGATCCGCACCGAAGTCGAAGGAGCCCAGGTCGACCGTCACCCCGCCCAGGGAGCCGCCGTGGCCGCTCAGGTACTTGGTCGCCGAGTGCACGACGAAGTCGGCACCGTGCTCGCCGGGGCGCTGCAGGTACGGCGTGGTCACGGTGCTGTCGATCACGAGCGGCACGCCCGCGGCATGCGCGATGTCGGCGACCGTGCGCACGTCGAGCACCTGTGCCAGCGGGTTCGCCACGGACTCCGCGAAGAACAGCCGCGTGCGGTCGGTGACGGCGGAGCGCCAGGCCTCGGGGTCGTCCTGATCGACGAACGTCACCCCGATGCCGAAGTCGTCGAGCGTGTCCTGGAGCAGGTCGACCGTGCCGCCGTACAGGCGGTCGGCGGCGACGACATGGCCGCCGCGGCCGGCGAGCGCGAGGACCGTCACCGCGACCGCGGCCTGACCGCTCGCGACGGCGACGGCGGAGACGCCGCCCTCGAGCGCGGCCACGCGCTCCTCGAGCACCTGCTGGGTGGGGCTGGCGTTGCGGCTGTAGATGTTGCCCGCGCGGCGCAGCGCGAACAGATCGCGCGCCTCCGCGAGGTTCGCGAACTGGTAGGCGGCCGACTGGTACAGCGGCGGCACCGCGGTGTTCTGCGGTGTGCCCGGGACGTACGCCGCCTGCACCTGCTTCGTCGCGAAACGGGTGTCGGGGGCGGAGGCGGCGGCATCGGTCACCCACCTATCCTCCGGCGCGAAGGCGCGGATCTGTCGGGATGTTTCCGTCTGTTGCGCGCCGTGCGGCGGTCAGGGGCGCAGCACGATCTTGCCGTGCGCGGCGTGCGCCTCGATGAGGCGGTGCGCCTCGGCGGCTTCCGCGAGCGGCAGCTCGGGGCCGAACTCGATCGAGAAGCGCCCCTCCGCGATCAGCCCGACCGCGACGGGCACGGCCTCGGCGCGCCAGGCGAGCTCCTGATCCGTGAGCGGGACGGGACTGCCGCCGCTGAACGCGCGGATGCCCAGCTCTGCCGCGTCCGGGCCGCGCACGATCGTCGCGATCCGGTCGCGGTCGGCGACGAGGGCGAGGGAAGCGGCGACGGCCTCGTCGGTGCCGGCGCCGTCGAGCGCCACGGTGATCTCGTGGCCGTCGGCGGCCTCCCGGATGCGCTGCTCGAGGCCCTCGCCGTACACGACGGGGATCGCGCCGAGCTCGCGCATCCGCTCCTGCGACGCCTCACCGCCGGTCGCGATGACGGTGGCGCCCCACGCCACGGCGAACTGGATCGCGGCCTGCCCGACCGCCCCGGATCCCGCGTGCAGGAGCAGCAGATCACCGGCGCCGACGCCCAGAGACCGCAGCGACTGATAGGCGGTGCCGGCGGGGATCCCCAGCGCGGCGCCCTCCGCGGCGGTGACCGCATCGGGAAGGGCCGTCAGGTGAGCGGCCGGCACGGCGAGGGCCGTGGCATACGTGCCGCGGGTGTCCCTTATCGCCACCCGGGTGCCGGCGGCGACGTCTGCGACGTCCGCACCGACCGCGGTCACGACGCCCGCGCCGTCGAAGCCGAGGTGCCGGGGCTCGGTGATCGGCGGCAGCGGCCGGAAGCCGCTGCGCTGCTTCACGTCGATGGGGTTCACCCCGGCGGCCTCGATGCGCACCACGACCTCGCCGGGCGCGGGCACCGGATCCGGCACCTCCACGAGCGTGAGGACCTCCGGTCCGCCGAGTTCGGTCTGCACGATCGCCTGAGCCATGGATCCAGGCTACGTGTCCGGACGCGGGCGGCGGGCCGCTCGCGTCACTTCTCGGCGAGGGCCTTCACGATGCGCTGCGGCGACACCGGCTGCGCGGTGCCCAGGCGCTGCGCGAACAGGCTCACGCGGTACTCCTCGAGGAGCCAGCGCACCTCCACGAGCCGCGGCGCAGCATCGGCGGGCAGGGGGATGGTGCCGCCGGCGTCGGCGAACTGCTGGGCCATCCGCTCGTACTCGGTGAGCCGGGTGCGGTCCTTGCCCGGCGCGTCGGCCAGGGTGCGCAGGCGCTCGAGGATGCCGTCCAGATAGCGCGGGTAGTGCGCGAGGCGCTCGGCGCCGGCGATGGAGATGAAGCCGTTCGGGAGCAGGCCCGCCAGCTGGCCGCGGATGTCGTTCAGCGTGCCGAGCAGGGCGAGGGAGTTCTGTCCCTTCATCGCGCGCTCGACCTCGCGCGCCCTCGTCAGGATCTTCGCCACGAGCGAGACCAGCGCGAACAGCTCGTCGACGACGATCGCGGAGACCCCGTCTCGGACGCGGGCGAAGTCGGCCTCGGTGCGCACGATCCCGGATCCGTCCGTCAGCCTGTCGATCGTGGCGCGCGCCACTGCGGCGCGCGCATCCTCGATGAGCGCCGCGACGTTCGGGTACGGCGAAGCGGCGAGCGCGAGCCTCTCGGGGCTCGTCAGGTGGTCCTGCACGTAGGACGCGGGGGAGGGGATGCCCAGCAGCACCAGGCGCAGCAAGCCGTCGCGGGTCGCGGCACGGGCGGCATCGGCGGTCGCCTCGACGCGCAGGGACACCGTCCTGCCCTGGTCCACCAGTGCCGGGTATCCGCGCACCACGCCGCCGGCGACGCGTGTGTCGAGCACCTCCGGCAGCTCGCCGATGTCCCAGGTCGTGAGGCCGTCGCGCGCCGCGGGCGCGGGCGTCCCCTGGGCGGCCGGCCCCGGTCCCTGAGCCTGTCGAAGGGACCCCGCGACCCTGGCGCTGCCCGTGCGAGCGGGGGTGTCCCTGCTCAGCGATCGCGACACACTGTCCCGGGACCGATCGGCGAGATCGCGCTGCAGCGCGGCCAGATCCCGCCCTGACCCCGCCACGCGGCCGCGTTCGTCCACGGCGCGGAAGTTCATCCGCAGGTGCGCCGGGACCCGCTCCATGTCGAAGTCCGCGGCGGACATCGGCTGGTTCGCCAGGGGCTGGATGAGCCGGGCGAGCGCCTCGCGCAGGCTCCGCGGGGGCAGGCCGGCGTGCGCTTCGGGCCCGTCGGCGGCCAGATCGGCGCCGAATTTCTCCGCCCAGTCCGCGGCGGGGACGACGTGGCGGCGGATCGCCTTCGGCAGCGCCCGCAGCAGCGCAGTCACGAGCTCGGCGCGCAGCCCCGGCACCTGCCAGTCGAAGCCCGCATCCTGCACCTGCTGCAGCAGCGCGAGCGGGATCACCACGCTCACGCCGTCGTCCGCGGCGCCCGGCTCGAACCGGTAGGCGAGGCCCAGCACCTGGTCGGCCTGCGTCCAGCGCGTGGGGAAGTCGCGCTGGTCGGCGCGCTCGTCGTCCTCGATCAGGTCGCTCTCGCGCATCACGAGCAGCTTCGGCGTCCTGGCGAGCTCCTCGCGCCACCACGCCTCGAAGGAGCGCACGTCGAAGACCTCGGCGGGGATCCGCTCGTCGTAGAACCGGAACACCGCCTCGTCGCCGACGAGGATGTCGCGGCGCCGCTCGCGCTCCTCGAGCTTCTCCAGGCGCCTGCGCAGCTCGGCGTTGCTGCGCCAGAACGCCGAGACCCGCTTGTCGATCCTGCCCGGATCCCACTCGCCCTCCACGAGCGCGTGCCTCAGGAAGAGCTCGCGGGCGGCGGGCCGGTCGATGCGGGCGAACTGCACGCGGCGGCGGGCCACGATCTCCACCCCGAAGAGGGTCACCTTCTCGAAGGCGACGGCCGCGCCCGCCTCCTTCGACCAGTGCGGCTCCGAGATCTGCCGTTTCGCGAGATCGCCGGCGAGGGCCTCCGCCCAGGCCGGGTCGATCGCGGCGGCCGTGCGGGCGAAGGTGCGCGAGGTCTCCACGATCTCGGCCGCCATGACGGCCCGCGGCGCCTTCTTGCGCAGCGCCGAGCCGGGGAACAGCGAGAACCGGATCCCGCGCGCGCCGCGGTACTCGGCGATGCGGCGCTTCGGGTCCTTCTGCCCGCCCTTCCCCGGCGGGCCCTTGGTGAGGTTGCGCTCGTCCAGGATGCCGATGTGGCTGAGCAGTCCCGCGAGCAGCGCGCGGTGCACGGCGTCGGCGTCGACCGTCCGGGTGTCGCCGTCGCGGCCGGTCTTCACGAGCGTGCGCAGCTGGCGGTGCACGTCGAACCACTCCCTCACCCGCACGTAGTTCAGGTGCTCGGCGCGGCAGAGCCGGCGGAAGGCGCTGGATCCGAGCTCACGCTGCTGCTCGCGCAGGTGGTTCCACAGGTTCAGGATCGAGAGGAAGTCGCTCGTCGGATCCGCGAAGCGCGCGTGCATCCGCTCCGCCTCGTCGCGCACGCCCTGAGGTGCGTCGGCGGAGGGACGCTCGCGCACGTCCTGGATCGACAGGCCGGCGACGATCGCGAGCACGGGGACGACCACCTCGGTGCGCACGGCCTCGACGAGCATGCGGGCGAAGCGCGGGTCGATCGGCATGCGGGCGATGTCGCGCCCGATCCGGGTGAGCCGCGGGGCCTCGGACCCGGAGCCCGTCGAGGCGGCGCGTCCCGCCTGCACCGCGCCGAGCTCGACGAGCAGGTCGAATGCGGAGCGCACGTCGCGGGATTCCGGCGGAGTGAGGAACGGGAACTCGGCGATGTCGCCGAAGCCCAGGCTCAGCATCTGCAGCACGACCGCGGCGAGCGAGGTGCGCAGGATCTCCGGCTCGGTGAACTCCGGGCGCTTGTCGAAGTCGTCCTCGCCGTACAGCCGGATCGCGATGCCGGGGCTGGTGCGGCCGGCGCGGCCGGAACGCTGGTTCGCAGACGCCTGCGAGACGGCCTCGATCGGCAGCTGCTGCACCTTGGAGCGGCTGCTGTAGCGCGAGATGCGAGCCGTGCCGGTGTCGATCACGTACTTGATGCCGGGCACCGTGAGGCTCGTCTCGGCCACGTTCGTCGCGAGGATCACCCGCCGGCGCAGCCCCGCGACGGTCGACGGCTCGAACACCCGGTGCTGCTCGGCCGCCGATAGCCGGCCGTACAACGGCAGCACCTCGACCGGCGCCGTCTGCGAACGGTAGGCGCCGCGGATCGCGTCGGCGGCGTCGCGGATCTCGGCCTCACCGGGCAGGAACACGAGCACGTCGCCGCGCTCCTCGCGATCCAGCTCCTGCAGCGCCCGCACGATCGCGGTGACCTCGTCCTCGGGCTCCGAGTCGCGCCCCTTCGGTCCCTGAGCCTGTCGAAGGGACTTCGCGGACCCGCGCCCTTCGACCGGCTCAGGGACCGGGTCCACGAGCGGGCGATACCGGATCTCGACGGGATACGTGCGCCCCGACACCTCGATGACCGGCGCGGGCTCGCCGTCGGCATCCGCGAAGTGCTTCGCGAAGCTGTGCGGGTCGATGGTCGCGGAGGTGATGATCACCTTCAGATCCGGGCGCTCGGGCAGGATCCGGTGCAGGTAGCCGAGCAGGAAGTCGACGTTGAGGGAGCGCTCGTGCGCCTCGTCGATGATGATCGTGTCGTAGCGGCGCAGCAGCCGGTCCCGGTGGATCTCGTTGAGCAGGATCCCGTCGGTCATCAGCGCGATCCGGGTCTCGTCCGAGACCTGGTCCGTGAAGCGCACCTTGTAGCCGACCAGGCCGCCCAGCGGCACCCGCAGCTCCTCCGCCACCCGCTCGGCGATCGTGCGGGCCGCGAGGCGGCGCGGCTGGGTGTGCGCGATGCGCTCCCGGCCCAGCTCGAGCAGGATCTTCGGCAGCTGCGTGGTCTTGCCGGATCCGGTCGCGCCCGCGACGACGACGACCTGGTGGTCGCGGACGGCCGCGGCGATCTGGTCGCGCGCGGCACTGACCGGGAGTTCCGGCGGATAGGAGATCACGGGCGCAGACATAGCCCTCCAGCCTATCGCGGGAAGGGCGGCGCGTCCCGCCTCGCGCCGAGCCCGCCGCGCGAATACTGGGGCACCATGAGCATCCCCGTCATCCTCGACTGCGACCCCGGCCACGACGACGTCTTCGCCATCTGGCTCGCGGCGGCGAACCCGGCGATCGACCTGCGTGCGATCACCACGGTCGGCGGCAACGGGCTGCTCGAGTTCACGACGGCGAACGCCCGTGTCGCCTGCACGGTCGCCGGGATCCACGGCGTCCCCATCGCGGCCGGCGCCGCGGGCCCGCTGCACGGCAGGCTGCACCCCGCGGAGCAGATCCACGGGGCCAACGCGCTGGGCGGCCCGGCCCTGCCGGAGCCGACAGTGCCCCTGGACGAGCGCGACGCGATGACGCTGATCCGGGACGTGGTCGAGGCGGCCCAGGAACCGGTGACGATCGTCGCCACGGGCCCGCTGACCAACATCGGCATGCTCGTGCGCGACCATGCCGACCTGGTTCCGCGCATCGCGCGCGTCGTCTGGATGGGCGGATCCACCGGCCGCGGCAACGCGACGCCGTACGCGGAGTTCAACGCCTGGACGGATCCGGAGGCCGCCGCGCTGGTGCTCGCCAGCGGCGTCGAGTTCACGATGGTGGGCCTGAACATCTCGCACCAGGCGCTGATCACCCGCGACGTGCGGGACCGGATCGGGCGGATCGGCACGCGCACCGCGGTCTTCGGCGTCGAACTGCTCGAGTTCTTCTGCCGGAGCTACGAGATCGCCGAGCACATGCCGGACGGGCCGCTGCACGATCCGATCACCGTCGCGATGCTCATCGATCCGGCGGTCGCGACGACGGTGCGCGCGCACCTAGACATCGAGACGGAGGGGGCCTACACGCGCGGAGCCACGAGCGTGGACCTCCTCGGCGTGCTCGATGCCGCGGCCAATGCGACGGTCGCGATCGATCTGGATGTCGAGCGCTTCTGGGGCCTCATCGAGCAGGCCGTCGCGGCGCTCGACTGAGCCCGCTCCCACTGCCCGCGCGGTGCGGGACACTCGGTGCGCCTGCGGCCCGGGCCGCCGCGGACGGAACCTAGGCTGGAGCCATGACCACGATCCCCCTCATCACCCTGAACGACGGCCACCGGATCCCGCAGCTCGGCTACGGAGTCTTCAAGGTGGATCCTGCCGACACCGAGCGCGCCGTGAGCGAGGCCCTCGAGATCGGGTACCGCCACATCGACACGGCGGCGATCTACGGCAACGAGGAGGGCGTCGGCGCGGCGATCGCGAAGAGCGGCATCCCGCGAGACGAGCTGTTCATCACGACCAAGCTCTGGAACGACCGTCACGACGGCGACGAGCCGGACGCGGCGATCCAGGAGAGCCTGGACAGGCTCGGCCTCGACCACGTCGACCTGTACCTGGTGCACTGGCCGACCCCGGCCAAGGACAACTACGTGCACGCCTGGGAGAAGGTCGTCGCCATCCGCGACCGGGGCCTTGCGCGTTCCGCGGGCGTGTCCAACTTCCTCGTGCCGCACCTCGAGCGCATCGTCGCCGAGACCGGCGTCGTCCCCGCGGTCGACCAGATCGAGCTGCACCCTGCCTACCAGCAGCGCGACGTCGCGTCCTGGGCGCGCGACAACGACGTGAAGATCGAGGCGTGGGGCCCGCTCGGCCAGGGCAAGTACGACCTGTTCGGCATCCCGGCCGTCGCCGACGCCGCTGCCGCGCACGGCAAGACCCCCGCGCAGGTCGTGCTGCGCTGGCACCTGCAGAAGGGCAACATCGTGTTCCCGAAGTCGGTGCGCGCCGAGCGCCTGCGCGAGAACCTCGACGTGTTCGACTTCGCCCTCACCGATGTGGAGTTCGCGGCGATCTCCGCCCTCGACCCGGGCGACGGATCCGGGCGCGTCGCATCGCACCCCGACGAGGTGAACTGACAGCGGGCCATCGGACCGCCGGTGCGGCGTAGCGTGACCCTATGAGCAATCGCCTCGCCGGCACCGGCAGTCCGTATCTGCGTGCGCACGCCGACAACCCGGTGGACTGGTTCCCGTGGGGAGCGGAGGCGTTCGCCGAGGCGCAGCGCCGCGACGTGCCGGTGCTCATCTCGATCGGGTACTCGACGTGCCACTGGTGCCACGTGATGGCACGGGAGTCGTTCCAGGATCCCGCGACCGCCGCCGACCTGAACCGCGGCTTCGTGGCGGTCAAGGTCGATCGCGAGGAGCACCCGGAGGTGGACGCCGCGTACCTCGCCGCGGCCTCCGCGTTCACGCGCGACCTGGGCTGGCCGCTCACGGTGTTCGCCACGCCGACCGGTCGCGCCTTCCACGCCGGCACCTACTTCCCGCCGGTCCCGCGGGGTCCGCTGCCCGCGTTCCGCACCATGCTCGCGGCCGTCCGTGAGGCGTGGACCGAACGCCGCACCGAGGTCGAGGAGCTGGCCGGCGCGGTCGCCGAGGCCCTCGCCGCGCCCGCGGCGGACGCGTCGACCGCGCTGCCCGCCGAGACCGCGCTCGCCGCGGCGGCGCAGGAGATCGCCGCGCGGGAGGACCGCCGGTACGGCGGCTTCGGCACCGCGCCGAAGTTCCCTGTCGCGACGACCCTGCGCTTCCTGCAGACGATGGGCCGCGGCGACGTGGTGGGACGGGCGCTCGACGCCATGGCCGGCTCCGAGCTGCGCGACGAGGATGGCGGCTTCTTCCGGTACGCGACCCAGCAGGACTGGTCGGTGCCGCACTACGAGCGCATGCTCATCGACAACGCGCAGCTGCTCGACGCCGCACTCGACGCCGGACGGGAGGACGTCGTCCACGGTGCCGCACAGTTCCTGCTCGCCGTGCTGCAGCGCCCCGAAGGCGGCTTCGGCGCCGCGCAGGACTCGGAGTCGTGGATCGACGGGGCGCGCAGCGAGGGCGGCTACTACCGGCGCCCGCGGTCGGCACGGGAAGGGCTGCAGCCGCCGGCGGTCGACGGCAAGGTCATCACCGGCTGGAACGGACTCGCGATCGGCGCTCTCGCGCGCGCCGGGGATGCCCTCGGCGAACCGCTGTGGATCGCCGCCGCCGTGCGGGCCGCCGACACCGTCCTGACCGTCAACCGCGACTCGGACGGGCGGCTGGTGCGCAGCTCGCTCGACGGGGCGGCGTCGGCGGCCGTCGCCACGGACGCCGACCACGGGCTCCTCGCGGAAGGGCTGTTCGCCCTCGCGCTGGCGACCGGCGACGTCGGCTGGGCGACGCGCGCGCTGGACGTGCTCGGGACCCCGGCAGAGGCCGATCCGGTGCTCGCGGGGTTCGCCATCCCCGGCGCGGTCGACGACGGCGACGGCGACCTTCCGTCCGGCGCCGCCGCGCTCGCCGCATCCGAGCTCACCGCCTGGCGCCTCGGCGCCGGGGAGCACCACCGGGAGCGAGCCGTCGCGCTCGTCGGCGCCCGGGCGGCGCGCGCCCTGCAGCACCCGTTCGGGTACGGCGCCCTGCTGCGCGTGGCGGCGGGCCTGATCCGGCCCCCGCGTCAGATCGTCGCCGTGACGGCCGACGCCCGCGGCCCGCTCGCGGAGGCGGCTCGGCGCGCCGATGCCGACGTCGTGGCCGTGTTCGCGCCGGCGCAGGTGCGGGCCTTCGCCGCCGCCGGCTTCACGCTGTTCGAGGAGCGCGACGCCACCGCCGACGTGGTGCACGACTGCCGCGGCTTCGTGTGCCGGCTGCCGGTGTCGGATCCCGCACTCGTCCCCCAAGCGCGCTGACGCGGAAATCATCCGTCGCTGTACAGTGTGATCAGGCTCGACCCGCAAATGGTCGACACACTGTGCGCCTTGCGCAGTCAATGCTGAGCCGTTTGTCCAACAGACCCGACGGTGGATACAGTGGCCGCACCCCGGCGACGTCGCCGTTGCGGCCCCGCCGTCCGACGTCGATCCGGCCCGAACCCACCGCAGCAAGGACGCCCCGACGATGACCCTCCCCGTCACTCCGGCCACGGCCACGCCCCCGACGAACCCGCTGCTGGACGCGGTGCCCGCCTACAAGCAGGGGCGCTCCGCGCCGGCGGGCGCGTCGAAGCTCTCCTCGAACGAGTCGCCGCACCCGCCGCTGCCGTCCGTGGTCTCGGCGATCTCCGACCGGCTCGGATCCATCCACCGCTACCCGCAGATGGCCGCGCCCGAGATCATCGGCCGCCTCGCCGAGCGCTACGGCGTCGATCCGTCGCTCGTCACCGTCGGCGCCGGATCCGTCGAGCTGGCGTCGCAGCTCATCCACGCCGTGGCGGGCGAGGGCGACGAGGTCATGTTCGCCTGGCGCTCCTTCGAGGCCTACCCGTCGCTCGTGCGGATCGCGGGCGCGACCCCGGTCATGGTGCCGCTGGACGACGAGCA
The DNA here is from genome assembly GCF_054654695.1 of Microbacterium xylanilyticum. NCBI lineage: Bacteria > Bacillati > Actinomycetota > Actinomycetes > Micrococcales > Microbacteriaceae > Microbacterium > Microbacterium xylanilyticum. Next base: position 2,781,972 of record NZ_BAAIEN010000002.1, on the reverse strand, counting down.
CCGTCACGACCTCGACGCGATGCTCGCCGCGATCACCGAGCGCACCCGGCTCGTCTTCGTGTGCAACCCGAACAATCCCACCGGCACCGTCGTGGGAGCCGCGGAGCTCGAGCGCTTCGTGGCGGCCGTGCCCCGCGACGTGCTCGTGGTGATCGACGAGGCCTACGTGCACTTCGACGGATCGCCGTACTTCGCCGACGCGCCCTCCGCGACCGATCCCGAGCGCGGCGCGGGCCTGGAGCTGTTGCGCCGCTACCCGCATGTGGCCGTGCTGCACACGTTCTCCAAGGCGTACGGCCTCGCGGGACTGCGGATCGGCTACGCGATCGCCCCGGCGGCGGTCGCCGACGCTCAGCGCAAGGTCGCCGTGCCGTTCGGCGTCACCGACTTGGCCCAGGCCGCCGCCGTCGCCTCGCTCGATGCCCAGGACGAGCTGGCCGACCGCATCGCCGAGGTGACCGCGCAGCGCGACCGCCTGCGCGACGTGCTCCTGGAGTCCGGCTGGCCCGCCGTGCCCTCGCAGGCGAACTTCGTGTGGGTGCCCGCCGGCGAGCGCGCCGGCGAGCTGGACCGGATCCTGCACGCGGGCGGCGTCGTCGCCCGCACCTTCCCGGGCGAGGGCGTGCGGATCTCCGCGGGCTCCGCCGGGGACATCGACCGCGTGGCCGCCGCCCTGGCCGCCGTGCACCCGACCCCTGCCGTTCGCGAGGAGGCGACCGCATGACCATCGAAGTGCCCCTGACCACGACCACCACGAAGGGCCTGCACCCGGGACTCACCCGCAGGCAGATCTCGATGATGGGGCTCGGCGGCGCGATCGGCGCCGGCCTGTTCGTCGGCTCGGGACAGGCGATCGGCATCGCCGGACCCGCCGTGATCGTGTCCTACCTCGTCGCCGGCACCATCGTGGTGCTCGTCATGGCGATGCTGGCGGAGATGGTCGCCGCCAACCCGTCCTCGGGGGCGTTCAGCTCCTACGCGCAGAAGGCGATGGGACGCAGCGTCGGCAGTGCGGTCGGGTGGCTGTACTGGATCCAGCTCGTCGTCGTGATCGCCGCCGAGGCGACGGGAGCTGCGGGCATCGTCGCGCACCGCTTCCCGGGCCTGCCGGAATGGGCCTGGGTGCTGCTCTTCGTGCTCGCGCTCACGGTGGTGAACCTGCTCGGCGTGCGCAACTACGGGCGGTTCGAGTTCTGGTTCGCCGCGATCAAGGTGGCCGCGATCATCGCGTTCCTCGTCGTGGGCGTTCTCGCGATCGTCGGCCTCATCCCGGGCACGCCGGCCACGGGCGTCGGCAACCTGGTCGGCCACGGCGGCTTCGCGCCCACGGGGATCGCCGGGATCGCGGGCGCCCTGCTCATCGTCGTGTTCGCGTTCGGCGGCACCGAGGTGGTCGCGATCGCGGCGGCGGAGTCGGACGACCCGTCGCGCAACATCAGCCGGATCGTGCGCCAGGTCATGGTGCGGATCCTGGTGTTCTACGTCGGATCCATCTTCGTCATCGTCGCCGTGCTGCCGTGGAACGCGAAGGAGGTGCTGGCAGGGCCCTTCTCGGCGGTCCTGGACACCCTGAAGGTCCCCGGCGTGGGACTGGTCATGGACCTCATCGTCATCGTCGCGCTGCTGTCCGCCATGAACGCCAACATCTACGGCGCTTCGCGCATGGCCTTCTCGCTGGGCGAGCGCGGCCTCGCGCCGCTCGCGCTCACCCGCACCAGCGCGGCCGGTGTGCCGCAGGTCGCCGTGCTGAGCTCGGTCGCCTTCGGCTTCGTAACGGTGATCCTGAACTGGATCTGGCCCGAGCAGGTGCTCCCGGCGCTGCTGAACGTGGTCGGATCCACGCTGCTGATCATGTGGAGCGCGACCGCGCTCGCGCAGTTCATCCTGCGTCGCCGCGCCGACGCGGCCGGCACGCCCCTGCCGATGCGCATGTGGGGCTTCCCCTGGCTGTCGATCGTCACGCTCGTGCTGCTCGGCGCGATCATCGTGCTCACGATGTTCGATGCCGGGGCGCGCACCCAGCTGCTGCTCACGATCGGGCTCACCGCGGTGCTGCTGATCGTGGCCCGCCTCACCCGGGGGATCTCCCGGCCGGGCGTGCTCAAGGATCCCCAGGACGAGCTGTTCCGGGGCTGACGATGCGCATCGACGCCCTCGACGCGGCGCTCATCCGGCTGCTCACCGACTCGCCGCAGCTGCCCGTGCTGGAATGCGCGCGGCGGCTCGGCGTGGCGCGCGGCACCGTCACCAGTCGCCTCGCGCGGCTGCACGAGAACGGCGTGATCGAGGGCATCGTGCCGCGCATCGATCCGCGCGGCTTCGGGTTCGCGCTCACCGCCTTCTGCCAGGTCGAGATCGACCAGAAGGTCGGGCACGACGACGTGGCTGACGCGCTGGCGTCGGCGATCCCCGAGATCGTGGACATGTACACGGTCACCGGGGCCAGCGACATGCAGCTGCGCCTCGTCGCGCACAGCGCGGAGGAGCTGCAGGAGGTGCTGGACCGCATCGCGCTGGTTCCGGGCGTCGCGCGCACCGCCAGCTCGATCGCGATGCGCACCCACCTGAGCGGCCGCATGCTGCCGCTCGTCGAGCACGCCGCGCGCGGCTGAGGCCCGCAGCGGCTGCGCCGACGCGCGTCTACTCGTCGTTCCCGGTCCAGCCCTTGTGGCGGAACCACCACCACATGATCGCGCTCGAGACCACCATGGATCCGATCCCGAGCAGGAAGAACGACCACGGACCGGAGAGGACGTGGGCGATCGACCAGTCGAAGTTCATGCCGAAGAACCCGGTGAGGAAGCTCAGCGGCAGGAAGATCGATGCGATGATGGCGAGCTGCTTCGAGGTCTCGCCCTGGCGGTTGGCGACCGTCGACAGGTAGAGGTCGGTGCAGCCCGACACCATCTCGTGGTACCCGTCGAGCTCGTCGGTGATCCGGATCAGGTGGTCGTAGATGTCGCGGAAGTAGTCGTGGCTGTCGGCCTCCAGCCCCGCCAGATCCGTGATGACCTCCGCCTGCCGCGCGAACAGATCCCGCATCGGCACGACGGCGCGGCGCAGCTTCAGCAGCAGCCGCTTCAGCCCGAAGGTCTGCTGCAGCTCCTTGCGGCCGCCGCCTGCGACGATCGCGTCCTCCAGGTCGTTGATCTCCTCGTCGAGATCGGCGAGCACGGGGAAGTAGCTGTCCACGATCACGTCGATGATCTTGTAGACGTAGTAGCGCTCGGTCTTGGGTGCCGTCGAGCGCTCCAGCAGGGCGCGCACCTGACGCAGATCCTGGAAGCGCTCCCCGTGCACCGTCACGATGAACTCGCCGCTGAGGTGGCAGTGCACCTCCTCGAGGGGATGGTCGTTCTCATCCTCGGGGTGCATCTCGACCGCGGCCTGCAGGACGAGCAGCGCCTCGTCGCCGTAGACGTCGAGTTTGGGTCGCTGACCCATCCGCTGGGTGTCCTCGATCGAGAGCGGATGCCAGCCGAGCAGTGTGCCGAGGCGTTGCACGTCGCCGGGGGAGGGCGCGACCAGATCGAGCCAGAAGAACTCCTCCTGAGCGCGCAGCTGCGCGATGAGCGGCTCGTCGATGCTGTCGAGGATGCGCATGTTCAGATCCAGGTGATCATCCAGTTGTGGGCCTGCCAGAACCACCACGGCACGGGAAGGCCGATCCAGAGCGGGTAGAAGAACGCGCTCACGAGCAGGATCAGCACCACGATCACCATGACGGTGCGCTGACCGGCCTGACGCCGGTGCCGTGGCGCGCTCCGGGGCCCGGCGATGTCCCGCAGCGCGAGCACCAGGGCGAGGATCAGGAACGGCGCCATCACCACCGTGTAGAACTGGAAGATCGTGCGCTCGGGGAACGCCAGCCACGGCAGGTACGTCGCGGCGAGACCCACGAGCGGGATCGCGTAGCTCCACGGCATGGGGGAGCGGAGGACGAGCCCGCGCACGAAGCGCACGAGGAGGTAGACCGACGCCGCGACGCCCAGGTACCAGATCAGCGGGTTGGGGATCGACGTGATCGTGCCGATGCAGTGGTCGGTGCCGAAGCACGGCGCGTCCTGACCGCCGACCCAGAACGCCGTCGGGCGGATCAGCAGCGGCCACTGCCAGGCCGGGCTCGCGTACGGATGCGACGAGGTCAGGCCGACGTGGAACGCCAGGATGTCGGAGTGGTACTTGAACCAGGAGGTGAGCACGTTGCCGGTCGCGTGCCGGTCGTAGCCGCCGGCGGTGAGGAACCAGCCGCTCCACGAGGCCAGGTAGACGGCAGCGGCGGCCGGCACGAGCAGCAGGAAGCTCGCCGGCCCCTGGCGCAGCACGGCGTCGGTCGGCCACAGCGCGACGCCTGCGCGGCGGCGGGCGAGGGCGTCGGTGACCACGAGGTAGATGCCGGCGGCGGCCAGCACGTAGGCGCCCGACCACTTCACGCTCGTCGCGGCGCCGAGCGCGAGCCCGGCGAGCACGACCCAGGGACGGCCCCAGAACACCCGGCCCCAGAGCGTCGGCGCGTCACCGCGCTCGTGCGAGGTGCGGTCTTCGAGGCGCGGCATCACCCGCTGCCGGTCGTAGACGAGGAACAGGACCCCCAGCACGACGAAGAACGTCAGGATCCCGTCCAGCAGGCCGATCCGGCTGAGCACGATGCCGAGTCCGTCCACGGCCAGGAGCAGGCCGGCCAGCGTGGCAGCGGCGACCGAGCGGGTCAGCGCCTTGGCGAGCAGGTACACGAGGAGCACGGTGAGCGTGCCGATGAGCGCCGTGGCGATGCGCCAGCCGAAGGTGGATCCGGGGCCGAAGGCGGCGATGCCCAGGGCGATCAGCCACTTGCCGAGCGGCGGGTGCACCACGAACGCCCCGGCCGTCTGCAGGGCGCTGGTGTCGCCCTTCGGGAACAGGTCGTTGGCCCTCTGGCCCCAGGTGGCCTCGTAGCCGTGCACCCACAGCGACCAGGCGTCCTTGACGTAGTAGGTCTCGTCGAACACGATCGTGTGCGGGTGCGCGAGACCGGCGATGCGCAGCACGGCGGCGAGCAGCGTGACCAGCGCCGGCGCGAGCCAGGAGATCAGCCGCAGACGTGCGGGGTCGGCATGCCAGGCGTCGCGCAGCCGCTCCCAGGCCGTGGGGCGGTCGTCGTGCCGGCCGTCGAGGGCCGGCAGCAGAGGCGCGGTCACCCGCTCAGCCTATGCTGGGGCGGGTGATCATCCTCGCGGCCACTCCGATCGGCAACCTGGGCGACGCGTCGCGCCGCCTCGTGGAGGTGCTGGAGAACGCCACCGTCATCGCCGCGGAGGACACCCGCACCACGCAGCGGCTGCTGCAGGCCCTCGGCATCGAGAACCGCCCCCGGCTGATCGCCCTGCACGACCACAACGAGAAGGCCAAGGCCGCGGAGCTCGCCGAGCTCGCGGCGGACGAGGACATCGTGGTGCTCAGCGACGCCGGCATGCCGACGGTCAGCGACCCCGGGTACGGGCTCGTCGCCGCGGCCGCCGAACGCGGCGTGACCGTGACGGCGATCCCGGGACCCAGCGCCGTCGTCACGGCACTCGCCGTGTCGGGCCTGCCCACCGACCGCTTCACGTTCGAGGGCTTCCTGCCGCGCAAGCCCGGGGAGCGCCGCTCGGCGCTGGCCGCGCTCGCGGTCGAGCCGCGCACGATGGTGTTCTTCGAGTCGCCGTCCCGCCTCGCGGCGACCCTGGGCGACATGGCGGCGGCGTTCGGCGACGACCGGCGCGTGGCGGTGTGCCGCGAACTGACGAAGCTCTACGAGGAGGTGCGCCGCGGCGGCGCCGCCGAACTCGCCGCCTGGGCGGCGGACGGCGTGAAGGGCGAGATCGTGGTGGTCGTCTCCGGCGCCGCGCCGCGCGCCGTCTCACCGGAGGACGCCCTGGCCCAGGTGCAGGCCCTCGTCGCCTCGGGCGTGCGCCTCAAGGACGCCTGCGCCGAGGTCGCCGCGGCGACGGGCCTGGGATCCCGCGACCTGTACCAGGCCGCGCTCGCCGCTCGCTGATCCGGCGCGGGCCCCGCTGTCGTCCGGTCGCCGAGTGCCAGATCTCGCCGAATGTCGTCGGATCGTCCACCGATCTCGCGATCACTGCGTCGTCGTTGTTCACATCCTGTATTCCTTGGCGGGGCCGATCGTGTTCACGATGGCACAGAATGCGAAGGTCTCGCCTGGGCGGAACCGGACGGAAGCGTTGATCCTCGAGGATCGAAAGTTCGTAGAGAGTTCCGAGAAATAGGCGCTCCAATTCTTTCGGAGTTCGTCTATATGAGCTAGAATGAACTATGGCCGTCATCACTGATCCGTACCTCACTCGCAGTGGGGAGATCGTCGACCGGTGTGCGCGGATCGATCAGGAGATCGCGGCGTTGGAGGCGGAGAAGGCGGATCTGCTCGGCGAGCGGGTGCAGCTTCTGCTGGATGAGGTTCCGCCGGGTGCTCCGGCGTTCGAGGCTGCGGAGCGGTCGATGTTCGCGGAGATCTCGGCAGGGCTGAGGATCAGTCGCGCCGCGGCTTCCAGAGCGCTCGGCGTCGGTTGGGCGCTGCGCGATCGCTTCCCGCAGACGCGATCCGCCCTCGGGTCCGGTGACATCTCGCTGCGGCATGCGACGGTGATCGTCACCGCGGCGACGCCGATCGGGATCCACGACGGCGCTGCGCTGGCGGCGTATGAGGAGCGGGTGGTGCCGTTCGCCCGGGCGGAGGCGGCGACGCGCACCGAGGCGTTTGCGAAGAGCGTCGTCGCGGTGGTCGCGCCAGAGACCGTCGGGGAACGGCATCGGCGTGCGCGCGAGGACCGCACCGTGACCGTGCAGGATCGTGAGGACGGGATGAGCCTCTTCCAGTTGCTGATTCCGAGCGTGCTGGCGCATGCCGCATTCGACAGGGCGACGGCGCTCGCAAAGCAGGCGCGGATCATCAGTGCGGCGACGGCCTGCAACGGATTCGACGGGCCCTTCGCGCCGCAGGAGGGCGTCGAGCTGACTGACGATGACCTGAGCCGTCTCGCCGGCTTCGAGACCATGGCCGCGGGCGCGGGGGAGCAGCTGCCCGACGAGCGGACGTTGGACCAGGCGCGTGCGGACATCGTGACGGATCTGCTGCTCGCGGCAGCGACGGACAGTCTGATCGAGAACGGGCTGGACGCGGTGCGGGGCACTGTGCAGGTCACGATCGCCGCGACCACGCTCGCCGGGATCGACGACCGGCTCGCCGAACTCGATGGACACGGGCCGATCGACCCCGACATCGTCCGGGCCCTCGCCGGCGGTGCGGAGCATTGGGAGCGGTTGTTCCTGGATCCCGTGGGGATGATCGTCTACACCGACAGTTACACGCCGACGGAGCGGATGAAGAAGCATCTGCGCGCCCGGGACCAGCACTGCCGGTTCCCGGGGTGCCGGCTTACGGCGCGACGATGCCAGCTCGATCACACCCTCGACTACGCCAAAGGTGGCCCGACTCATCTCAGCAATCTGAGCTGTCTCTGCGAAGGGCACCATGTGCTGAAGCACCCGGACAACGATGACCGCTGGCGGTGGAACGTGGTACAGAAAGCTGGCGGTGTCATGGAATGGACCAGCCCGACCGGCCGCGTCTACATCGACACCCCGATGCCGCGCGTCCAGTTCGTCTGAACTGCCCCGTGGAAGGATCGCTGCGTGGACGATGCAGGAATCGGTGCTGCATACGATGCCCGCGCGGCGGAGTACATCGCGCTGATCGGGAGCCTCGACCAGATGGAGCGGGCCGACGTCGCGCTCATCGAGAGCTGGCGGGACGGAACTCCCGGCGCGCTGCTCGACGCCGGATGCGGGCCGGGGCTATGGACGGCCTTCCTCGCACAGGCCGGACGCGACGTGGTGGGCGTCGACGTCTCCGTGGAGTTCCTGAGCGCCGCCCGGGATCGCCATCCGGGTCTGCGGTTCGAGGCCGCGTCGATCCGCGATCTGCCCTTCCCCGATGCGTCCTTCGGCGGAGTCCTCGCCTGGTACTCGCTCATCCACCTGCCGCCGGCCGAGCTCCCCGTCGCCCTCGCCGAGCTCGCGCGAGTGCTCGCTTCCGGCGGCCGGATCCTCATCGGCTTCTTCGACGGCGAGCCGGGGGAGCAGTTCGCGCACGTGGTCGCCCCGGCCTACTACTGGTCGGTCGAGGCACTGGCGCCGATGCTCGAAGCAGCGGGACTCCGCGTCGTTGGATCAGAGCGCCGCGAGCGCGAGCGCGGCGCCGCCGGCAGCGTGCGTCCCCATGGCGCGCTCACCGCCTTGCGAGAGAGGCGCGCCTCGGTCCGAGAGGCCTAAGAAACGGGGCAGGTGATAGCCGGTTCGAGCCGGGCGTGGCATTCGCGCTGAGCCGCGCGCCGTGGACTCCATTCGACAGGCGTGCCGCGCGCACCTTACGGCGAGGACGGCTTCGGCGGGAGTCGCCAGCGATCGGTGTCTCGGAAAGTGAGCACCAACCCGTCGCCATCCAGTTGAAGACCCAGCCACGAGGAGACCGTCACCTCCTCGTCGGAGTAAGTTCCGTCGAACGTGAGGAGAATCCTGGCTGTCTTCGGATCAAGCGGGACCACCTCATCTGAGAAACTCCAAGTCCCCGTGTGCTCGAGAGCGTCGTCTCGGAAGGTCAGGAGCGCTGGCGATCCGTTGTCGATCGTGAAGGTGCCGTCGTCGCGGAGGTGCAGCGCTCCCTCGGTCTCCGAGCGCCAGTCGCCGACGACATCGCGGCGGAGAATGACGCGCGGGACCGGCGTGGACGCGCGCTCCGAGAGAGCGAAGTGCAGATGGCTGTCGGTCTCGACGTCGCCGTAATAGAGATCGATCCCGCCTGAGCGCGGGTAGATCGACAGTGTGCGCGGGTGCTCCGGATCGTCCGCGCCGTCGATCTCAACCGACATGAAGACCTCGGCGAACGGAAGCGAATCCGCTTCGGTGAAGGACCAGCTCCCGGTGCCATCCTGGCAGTCGTTCCAATTGAGCGTGTCTGGGGTCTTGCGTTCGATGAGCGCACAGTGCAGCGACGCGAGCAACGGCATGTCTGACCGATCGTACTTTCGTCGACATAGTCGGGAGTATGGCACCTGGCCGTACGCGTGTGATGCAGAGTCGCGGGGCTCCGCGCCGGCCCGTCGTCATCGTCCGAACCGGCCCCCGCATCCCGCTTAGAATCGAACGCATGCCCGCAGGCGAGTCCTTCTACATCACCACGCCGATCTACTACCCGTCGGACGTGCCCCACATCGGTCACGGCTACACCAGCGTCGCGGTGGACACCCTCGCACGGTGGCACCGCCAGGCGGGCGATGACACCTGGATGCTGACCGGCACGGACGAGCACGGCCAGAAGATGCTGCGCGCGGCCGCAGCTAACGGCGTCACCCCGCAGGAGTGGGTGGACAAGCTCGTCAGCGAGAGCTGGTTCCCGCTGCTGACCACGCTCGACGTCGCGAACGACGACTTCATCCGCACCACGCAGGAGCGGCACGAGACCAACGTGCAGGTGTTCTTCCAGAAGCTCTACGACGCGGGGTACATCTATGCCGGCGAGTACGAGGCGCTGTACTGCGTGGGCTGCGAGGAGTTCAAGCCCGAGTCCGAGATCGTCGACGGCACCGGTCCGTTCGAGGGTCTCAAGGTGTGCGCGATCCACTCCAAGCCCCTCGAGCTGCTGCAGGAGAAGAACTACTTCTTCAAGCTCAGCGAGTTCCAGGACCGCCTGCTCGAGCTGTACAAGACCCAGCCCGACTTCGTGCGCCCCGACTCCGCGCGCAACGAGGTCATCTCGTTCGTCTCGCAGGGTCTGAAGGACCTGTCGATCTCGCGCTCCACGTTCGACTGGGGAATCCCGCTGCCGTGGGACACCTCGCACGTCATCTACGTGTGGGTCGACGCGCTGCTCAACTACGTCACCGCGGTCGGCTACGGATCCGATGAGGCGACCTTCGAGCGTCGCTGGCCCGCCTACCACGTGGTGGGCAAGGACATCCTGCGCTTCCACGCGGTGATCTGGCCGGCCATGCTCATGGCCGCGGGGCTCGACGTGCCCAAGGGCGTGTTCGCGCACGGCTGGCTGCTCGTCGGCGGCGAGAAGATGTCGAAGTCGAAGCTCACCGGCATCGCGCCGACCGAGATCACCGACGTGTTCGGATCCGACGCGTACCGGTTCTACTTCCTCTCCGCGATCGCGTTCGGGCAGGACGGATCCTTCTCCTGGGAGGACCTGTCCGCCCGCTACCAGGCCGAGCTCGCGAACGGCTTCGGCAACCTCGCCTCCCGGACGATCGCGATGATCGAGCGCTACTTCGGTGGCGTGGTCCCGGCAGCGGGGGAGTACGCCGAGCAGGATCTCGCCGTGCAGCAGGTCGTCGCGAAGGCCGCTGCCCGCGCCGACGCGGCGGTCGAGCGGTTCCGCATCGACGAGGCCATCGCCGACGTCTGGACCATCGTCGACGCGCTCAACGGCTACATCACCGAGAACGAGCCGTGGTCGCTGGCGAAGGACGAGGCGCAGACGGAGCGCCTCGGCACGGTGCTGTACACCTGCGCCGAGGGGCTGCGCGCCCTCGCCGTGCTGCTGTCGCCGGTGATGCCGCAGGCCACCGCGAAGCTCTGGGACGCGCTCGGCGCGGAGGGCGCGCTGGGCGCGCTCGCGGCGCAGCCGATCCGCGACGCCGGTCGCTGGGGTCAGCTGCCCGCCGGCACCGCCGTGCAGACGCTCACGCCGCTGTTCCCGCGCATCGAGGCGACGGCCTGATCCGATCCGCATGAGCGACGCCATACCGGAGACCTACGTGCGCGAGCGCGCCACGGACGGCCGCAAGGACCTGCGCTACCCGCCGCTGCCGGATCCGCTCGCGGTGCCGGTGTACGACAACCACTGCCACCTCGAGATCGCGGACGGTGACGAGGGGCTCACGCTCACCGAGCAGCTCGATCGCGCGGAGGCGGTCGGGATCCTCGGCGTCGTGCAGGCGTCGGGAGACATCGAGTCCTCGCGATGGGCGGTGGCCGCGGCCGAGGCGGATCCGCGCGTGCTGGCGGCTGTCGCGATCCATCCCAACGATGCGCCGACGTACGCGGCCGCGGGGCGGCTCGACGAGGCGATCGCCGTGGTCGACGAGCTCGCCGCGCACCCGCGGACGCGTGCGATCGGCGAGACGGGCCTCGACTACTTCCGCACCGAGGAGCCGGGGCGCGCCGCGCAGCACGCCTCCTTCGAGGCGCACATCGCGCTCGCGAAGAAGCACGCCATCGCGATGCAGATCCACGACCGCGATGCGCACGACGACGTCCTGGCGACCCTGCAGCGGGTCGGCGCGCCGGAGCGCACCGTCTTCCACTGCTTCTCCGGGGACGCCGAGATGGCGCGGGTCTGCGCCGAGGCGGGGTACTACCTGTCGTTCGCCGGCAACGTCACGTTCAAGAACGCGCAGAATCTGCGCGATGCGCTCGCGGTGACGCCGCGGGAGCGGATCCTGGTCGAGACGGACGCCCCGTTCCTCACGCCCGTGCCGCTGCGCGGACGCCCGAATGCGCCGTACCTGATCCCGCTCACCCTGCGCTTCATGGCTGCCGAGCTGGGCGTCGACGCCGATGAGCTCGGGGCGCAGATCGCCGCGAACACGCTCGAGGTCTACGGCTCGTTCGCCTGAACCTCGTCGCGGGCGTCCCCTTCGAGAGTGTCGTCCAGGACGCTCGGCGCCGCCGTGATGTGCGAGATCGAGCGCCACACCAGCAGCAGCGTGATGCCGGCGCCGACGAAGGCGAACCACCAGGGAGCGGTGAGCCCCCAGACCTGCGCGATCAGCCCGCCGAGCACCTGCCCGATCACCATGCCGCCGAACACGCCGACCATGTTCACGGACGCGATCCTGCCCTGGAGCTCCATCGGCACGAGCCGCTGCCGCACGGTCGTCGAGATCGTTCCCCACACGAAGGCGTACGCGCCGAACACGACGAGGACCGCGAGCGCGGCCCAGCCGGCCGTGATCAGCGCCATCGTGAGGTGCATGAGCACCTCGAGCGACAGGCAGATCCGCATCAGCAGCGCGAACGAGACGTGCCGCTCCAGCCAGCCGAACGAGAGCGTCGCGAGGATCCCGCCCACCGCGGACGCCGTCGTCAGCGCCGCGTAGCCGACCGGCCCCATGTGCAGGTGCTCGGTCGCGTACAGCACGAGCACGCTCCACGGCGCGGCCCAGGTCACGTTGAACACGAGGATGACCACCACGAGCGTGCGCACCGGCGGGTTGCGCCACAGCCAGCGCATCCCGACCGCGATGTCGGTGTGCACCGCCGTGCGCGGGGCCGCCGCGATCTCCGCCGCGGCGCGCGCCGGAGCGGGTGTGCGGGTGATCCGGGAGATCAGCACCACGGCGAGCAGCACGCAGAGGACCTGCAGGAGGAACGGCCAGAACGATCCGAGCGCGAACAGGAACGCGCCCAGCGGCGGCCCGCCGAGCTGGTTCGCGACGAGATAGCCGAACTGCAGGCGGGCGTTGCCGAGGCCGAGGTCCTCCGAGCGCACCATCATCGGCAGCAGGGTGCTGCTCGCGGAGTTCACGAACACCTCCGCCGTGCCGTACAGGAACGTCGCGACGAGCACGAGCGCGATGGTCGCGTGCCCCGTGAGCAGGAAGACGCACAGCGCGAGCACTACGAGGCCGCGCAGCGCGTTCCCCAGCATCACCAGGCGGCGGCGGTCGAAGCGGTCGGCGATCGCGCCGGCGTGCAGGCCGAACAGCAGCCACGGCAGGAACTGCATCATCGCGCCCATGGCGACCAGCACGGGGGAGCTCGTCATCGAGGCGATCAGCAGGGGCGCGGCGGCGAGCGCGACGCCGTCGCCGATGTTGCTCGTCCAGAACGATGCGACGAGCCACCGGAAGTCGCGGCCCATGCGGGAGGGCGCGATCAGCTCACCGAGTCTGGACACTCGATCGATCCTAGGGGCGGCCTCCGAAACGGCCCGTGCGCGGCCGATCGGGCGCGTCGTCGCGGTGCGGGAGAATGGTCAGATGACCGTCTCCCTGCTCGGCGCCGCCGACATCCGCCGGCTCGCCGCCGAACTCGACGTGACGCCCACGAAGAAGCTCGGCCAGAACTTCGTCGTCGACGCCAACACGGTCCGCAAGATCGTTCAGGCCGCCGAGGTGCGGGCGGGGGAGCGCGTCGTCGAGGTCGGGCCGGGACTGGGCTCGCTCACCCTCGCGATCCTGGAGACCGGCGCGAGCGTCACGGCCGTGGAGATCGACCACCGCCTGGCCGCGCGTCTGCCGCAGACGGCCCTCGAGCGCGGCGTTCCGGAGGGGGCGCTGACGGTCGTCGACGCCGACGCCCTCCGCGTCACGGCGCTGCCCGGGGAGCCGGCGGTCCTCGTCGCGAACCTGCCGTACAACGTGTCGGTGCCCGTGCTGCTGCATTTCCTCGAGACGTTCCCGTATCTGTCCCGCGGCGTGGTGATGGTGCAGGCCGAGGTCGCCGAGCGCCTTGCCGCGAAACCCGGATCCAAGATCTACGGAGCGCCCAGCGTGAAGGCCGCGTGGTACGGACCGTGGCGCCTCTGCGGCACCGTCTCGCGACAGGTGTTCTGGCCCGTGCCCAACGTAGACAGCCTGCTGGTCGGCTTCCATCGGGATCCCGAGCCCCGCGGCACGGAGGAGGAGCGGATCCGCACCTTCGAGATCGTGGATGCCGCGTTCAACCAGCGCCGGAAGATGCTGCGCCAGGCGCTGTCCGGTGTCTTCGGCAGCTCCGCGGAGGCATCCGCCGTGCTCGAGGCGGCCGGCGTCGCGCCGACGGCGCGGGGCGAGGACCTCACGGTGGACGACTACCACCGCATCGCGCGGAGCGCGGCGCGAGACTGAGCCGGCGAGACCGAGCCGGGCCGGGACGACCCGGCCGTGGACGAAGTTGTGCCCTCTCGGGTTCGGGTTCCCGAGAGGGCACATTCACTTCGACTGGAGGTACCTTCACGTCGACCGAGTCCCCAGAGCCCGGTCGACTTCCTCAGCTGAGATCTTGACAATAACACCGGACACCCTTGTCCCCCAAATGGGGGACAATGACAAATGCTGAGAGTTTGCTGAGAATGATGCCGGCGCGGTGCTCCGGAGCCTCTTCACGCGCATCTCGAGCGTGTGCAGCCAGGCGATCACGGATCCGAAGGCGAGGCCCTCGAAGACGGTCAGCGTGATGATCCCCGCCAGCAGCGCCATCATGCCCGCGGCCAGGACGACGATCGCCCCGAGTGACAGGCGATCCAGCGTCCGGGAGAGGCCGCGCAGGTGCAGGCGGTGCACGAGCAGCAGCCCGGCGGACGACGCGAGTGCCCCGTTGGCGGCGCGCTCGTGCGCGAACACGTTGAAGGAGAGCGGGAGCACACCGACGAGGGCGAGGCTGAGTCCGAGGCCGACGATGAGCAGCGGCACGACCACCGACACGGCCCGGCTCGCCGGGAATCCCGCGGCAGAACCGGCCATGAGCCTCGCCGCACGGGCAGGGCGGTGAGGGCGATCACGGCGCCCGCGAGGATCATCCCGCCGTTGAAGAGAGCGCTCGAGCCGTCCTGCATCGCGCCGAGCCGGCTGAAGCAGGAGAGCCACCATGCCGGGTCGGCGGTCGTCAACGCCGCGGCCGGAATGCTCGCGCACAGCACGCCCGCCGCGAGGAGGACGAGAGGTGTACGCCGGGGCCAGTGCATGACAGATCCTGTCGCCGCACGCTCGGGCGAATGCGCTGTTCGGGTGGAGATCCGCACTGGGGGCGAGCGTGATCGGACGCGGATCGGGCTCGGTCCGCGGTTGGCCGATCATCCTAGCGAGTCTGCGGCATATCGGCGAGTGGTCGGCGGCTCGACGGCTCGCCCATTCTCGTCGCGCGCCGCGCACGCGGCGGCGATGAGGCGGTCCGCCGCTACCCTGGGATCGTGACCGAGCCGCGCTTCCGCCCAGACGTCCTCGACATCCACCGCCCGTACGCGGCTGCGGCTGATCGCTACGAAGGGGCGCATTTCCGGCAGGTCGGATCCTCCGGCCTGTACCTGCCTGCGATCTCTCTCGGGCTGTGGTGGAACTTCGGCGACAACATCCCGCTGGACAGTCAGCGCGCACTGCTTCGGCACGCCTTCGACCGCGGCATCACGCATTTCGATCTGGCCAACAACTACGGCCCGCCGTACGGCTCCGCCGAGAAGAACTTCGGGCGCATCTTCGCGGAGGATCTCCGGCCGTACCGTGACGAGCTCATCATCTCGTCCAAGGCCGGCTGGGACATGTGGCCGGGGCCGTACGGCGACCTCGGCAGCCGGAAGTACATCCTCGCCAGCGCGGACCAGTCGCTGACGCGGATGGGCCTGGACTACGTCGACATCTTCTACTCGCATCGCGTGGACCCGGAGACGCCCATCGAGGAGACGATCGGGGCGCTCGACACGCTGGTCCGCCAGGGGAAGGCGCTCTACGTCGGCATCTCCTCCTACAGCGCGGAGCGCACCGAGGCCGCGGCCGACATCGCGCGCGAGCTCGGCACCCCGCTGGTCATCCACCAGCCGTCGTACTCGATCCTGAACCGCTGGGTGGAGGACGGGCTCACCGAGACGCTCCGCGAGGAGGGCATGGGCGCCATCGCCTTCACGCCGCTGGCACAGGGCCTGCTCACCGACAAGTACCTCGGCGACGGCACCGCGGAGCGCGCGCAGAAACGCGGTTCGCTGCCGGACAAGCCGCTCAGCGACGAGGGTCTCACCATCCTGCGCGCCCTCAACGACCTCGCCCGGGCGCGCGGCCAGAGCCTCGCCCAGCTCGCCCTGCAGTGGGTGCTCCGCGACGGCGTCGTGGCGTCTGCGCTCATCGGCGCCTCGCGGCCGGCCCAGCTCGACGAGAACCTCGCGGCGCTGGACGCCCCCGCCCTCACCGCCGAGGAGCTCGCGCGCATCGACCGCATCACGGGCGCCGGACTCGACGTGAACCTGTGGTCGGTCTCGTCGGAGCTGTGAGCCGATGAGCATCGCGGAGGAGCAGTCGGACGACGAGCCCGTGCAGCGCGTGCACGTGCGCGCTCCCGGCAAGATCAACCTGTTCCTCGGCGTCGGCGACCTCGACGAGGACGGCTACCACGCGCTTTCCACGGTGTTCCAGGCCGTCTCCCTGTACGAGGACGTCGTGGCCACCCCGGCGGACGATTTCACGATCGCCGTCTCCGGTGCGGCGGCTCCGGACGCCGTGCCGCTCGACGACCGCAACCTCGCCATGCGTGCGGCGAAGGCGCTCGCCGCGGCCACCGGGTACGAGGGGGGAGTGCACCTCGACGTGCGCAAGAGCGTGCCGGTCGCCGGCGGCATGGGCGGCGGGTCCGCCGACGCGGCGGCCGCGCTCCTCGCGTGCAACGAGCTGTGGCGGACCGGCCTCGACCACGTCCGGCTGCACGAGCTCGCCGCGCGACTGGGCGCCGACGTGCCGTTCGCACTGATGGGCGGCACCGCCGTCGGTTCGGGGCGCGGCGACGTGCTCACCCCCGCGCTCTCCCGGGGGCGCTACGAGTGGGTGCTCGTGCTCGATGACGAGGGTCTGTCCACGCCGGCCGTGTACCGCGCCTTCGACCTGGTGAACGCCGAGGACCGTGAGAGCGACCCGGCCGGGCATGCGCATCGGCGCCAGGATCCCGTGCAGGTCCCGCCGTCGTTCTTCGAGTCGCTGCTGTCCGGCGAGGCGGTCGCGCTGGGGAAGAGCCTGCACAACCAGCTGCAGGCGGGCTCGTTCCGGCTGCGACCGCAGCTGGAGGAGTTGATCCAGCACGTGCGCCGCGCCGAGGACGTCGTGGGCGGGACCGTGTCGGGATCCGGTCCGACGGTCGCGTTCCTCTGCGGCACCGCGGCGGGCGCGGACGCCCTGGCCGAGCGCCTGCGCGATCAGGGACGCACGGCGCTGCGCGCGCACGGTCCGGTGCGCGGCGCGCACGTCGTGTCCACCGGATCCTGAGATCGCGAGCGCGCGTCGCCGACTCGGACGCATAATGGGTAGCATTCATGTGACCGTGCACATCGAGGAGGCTCTGCATGTCGACCTCCGCCGAGCGTGCCCGGATGCCGAGCATCCGCGACGTGGCCCGTCTGGCCGGCGTCTCGCACCAGACCGTCTCCCGGGTGCTCAACGATCACCCCAGCATCCGGCCGGAGACCAAGGAGCGCGTCCTCGATGCGATCCGCGTGCTGGACTACCGGCCGAACGTGGCCGCGCGCGCGCTCGCCACGAGCAGGTCCAACACCCTCGGCATCCTCTCCGCCACGACGGGGGAGTTCGGTCCGACGTCCTCCATCGCCGCGATCGAGGACGCAGCGCGGGCCGAGGGCTACTCCGTGAGCACCCTCAACCTCCCAGACACGACGCCCGAGGCGATCGGCGCGGCCGTGCGGCAGCTGGTGCGCGAGTCGGTCGACGGCATCGTCGTGCTCGCCCCGCAGGTGCGCGTGTTCAACGTGCTGCGCGGGATGGCGGTGTCCGTGCCGTTCGTCAGTCTGCAGACCGCCTCGGGCTCCGACGGCTTCAGCCACTCCGCGGATCAGCTGGCGGGCGCGCGCATGATCACCGAGTACCTCATCCGGCTCGGGCACAGTGACATCCTGCACCTTGCCGGCCCGCAGGACTGGATCGAGGCCGAATCGCGGATGCGCGGCTACCTCGACGCGATGCGCGACGCCGACCTGCCCACCATCCCGCCGATCCGCGGTGACTGGACCGCCGACTTCGGCTGGTTCGCCGGCCAGGAGCTGGCCCGGCGGCGCGACTTCACCGCCGTGTTCGCGGCGAACGACCTCATGGCGATCGGCCTGATGCACGGCTTCCGGGACGCGGGCCTGCGGGTCCCGATCGACGTGAGCGTGGTCGGCTTCGACGACATCCCGGTCGCCGCGCACGTGGCTCCTCCGTTGACCACCGTGCACCAGGACTTCGCGGAACTCGGCCGCCGCGCGGTGCGGATCCTGCTGGCTCAGCTGCGCGGCGAGCCCGTGCCCGAGTTCGGACCGGTCGTGCCCGTGCTCTGCGGACGCGAATCCGCCGCGTCACGGTAAGGACACGAAATCGGCTCCGGCACTTGACACGGCCGGAGCGCGCGGGCACGATGTAACCCGATGTGAACGGTAACATTGAAACCGTCACATCAACCGGACCTGGTATCGAAGGAGATCCGTGAGCGAGACGACGACGCTGCCCACTGTGGCCGGACCGATCCTCGAGATGCGCAGCATCACGAAGGAGTTCCCGGGCGTGAAGGCCCTCTCCGACGTGTCGATCACCGTTCGCAGCGGCGAAGTGCACGCCATCTGCGGCGAGAACGGCGCCGGCA
This sequence comes from Microbacterium xylanilyticum, assembly GCF_054654695.1. Lineage (NCBI taxonomy): Bacteria > Bacillati > Actinomycetota > Actinomycetes > Micrococcales > Microbacteriaceae > Microbacterium > Microbacterium xylanilyticum. The sequence goes on along the minus strand of NZ_BAAIEN010000002.1, from coordinate 2,763,621 downwards.
AGTCGACCCTGATGAAGGTGCTGTCCGGGGTGTACCCGTACGGCAGCTACGACGGCGAGATCCTGCTCTACGGGCAGGAGCAGCGCTTCAAGGACATCGCGGCCAGCGAGCACGCCGGCATCGTGATCATCCATCAGGAGCTCGCGCTGATCCCCGAGCTCTCCATCACCGAGAACATCTTCCTCGGCAACGAGATCCGCAACGGCGTCGCGATCGACTGGGCCGCGCAGAAGGCGCGGACGATCGAGCTGCTGGCCCGCGTCGGCCTCCGGGAGGACCCGGACGTCGCGATCAAGCACCTCGGCGTCGGCAAGCAGCAGCTCATCGAGATCGCCAAGGCGCTCAACAAGGACGTCAAGCTCCTCATCCTCGACGAGCCGACGGCAGCCCTCAACGAGAACGACTCGCAGCACCTGCTCGATCTGATCCTGGGTCTGAAGGCCAAGGGGATCACGTCGATCATCATCAGCCACAAGCTCAACGAGATCGAGCAGATCGCCGACGAGATCACGATCATCCGCGACGGCCGCACGGTCGAGACGCTCGACGTCAGCCGCGGCGAGATCAACGAGGACCGCATCATCCGCGGCATGGTCGGCCGTTCGCTGGAGAGCCGCTACCCGGACCGGACCCCGGAGATCGGCGACGTGTTCTTCGAGGTCAAGGACTGGTGGGTGCGCCACCCGAGCGTGTCCGAGCGCATGGTCGTCAAGGGGTCGAGCATCGAGGTGCGCCGCGGCGAGGTCGTCGGCATCGCGGGCCTCATGGGTGCGGGCCGCACCGAGTTCGCGATGAGCATCTTCGGGCGCTCCTACGGGCAGTTCCTCTCCGGCACCATCATCAAGGACGGCCAGGAGATCACCCTCCCCGACGTGAAGAGCGCGATCAAGCACGGCCTCGCCTACGTCAGCGAGGATCGCAAGGTGCTCGGCCTCAACCTGCTCGACTCGATCAAGCGCTCGATCGTGTCGGCGAAGCTGTCCAAGATCGCCCGGCGCGGCGTCGTCAACAGCATCGAGGAGACGCAGATCTCGGAGCGCTACCGCAAGTCGCTGCGCATCAAGACGCCCACCGTCGACCAGGTCGTCGGCACCCTCTCCGGCGGCAACCAGCAGAAGGTCGTCCTGGCGAAGTGGATGTTCACGGATCCGGATCTGCTCATCCTGGACGAGCCGACCCGCGGCATCGACGTGGGAGCGAAGTACGAGATCTACGGCATCATCAACGAGCTCGCGGCCCAGGGCAAGGGCGTGATCGTGATCTCCAGCGAGCTGCCCGAGCTGCTCGGCATGTCCGACCGCATCTACACCGTCTTCGAGGGACGCGTCACCGACTGCCTCCCCGCATCAGAAGCCACCCCGGAGGCGCTCATGCGCAGCATGACCTCCCTGACACAGAAAGCATCCGCATGAAGATGACCCAGCGCCTCCTGACCTCAATGCAGATTTCACGGACCCAGAAAGCATCCGCATGAGCACCACGACGACGACGTCGACCGACGACACCGGCTTCCACTTCCGCGACATCACCAAGATGATGGGCGGCGGTCAGTCCACCCTGCGCCAGTTCGGCATCCTCGGATCCCTGGTCGTGATCATCATCATCTTCCAGATCTGGACGGGCGGGCTGACCCTGTCGCCCGGCAACCTCATCAACGTCGTCAACCAGTACTCGTACATCCTGATCCTGGCGATCGGCATGGTGATGGTCATCATCATGGGGCACATCGACCTCTCGGTCGGATCCGTCGCCGCGTTCGTCGGCATCGTGGTCGCCAAATCCATGGCGGACTGGCACTTCCCCTGGTGGGCGGCGGTCCTGCTCGGCCTCGGACTCGGCGTGCTGGTGGGCGCATGGCAGGGCTTCTGGGTCGCGTTCGTCGGAGTTCCCGCGTTCATCGTGACCCTGGCGGGCATGCTCTTCTTCCGCGGTGCGAACCAGTGGGTGGGACAGTCCACGTCCGTCGCCGTGCCGGCCGACTTCCAGTACATCGGCGCCGGCTACCTTCCCGAGCTGCCGATCGCGCTGCCCTTCAACTTCCTGACCATGCTGCTGGCCGTGCTCGCCGCGCTGTGGGTCGTCGGTTTCGAGGTCTACCTGCGCCGCTCGCAGCGCAAGGCGGGCACCGAGCCGGCCCCGGCGTGGGTGAGCGCTGTCAAGGTCGTGATCCTCGCGGCTCTGATCCTCGTCGCCGGTTACCAGTTCGCGACCGGCCGCGTCGGCACGAGCTTCCCGATCTCCGGCATCGTGCTGCTGATCCTCGTGATCGTGTACACGTTCGTCACCCGCAACACCGTGTTCGGCCGTCACCTCTACGCGGTCGGCGGCAACCGGCAGGCCGCGCGCCTGAGCGGCGTGAAGGACCGCTGGACCGACTTCTTCGTGATGATGAACATGTCGGTGCTGGCCTCGGTCGCCGCGATGATCTACGTCGCCCGCGCCACCGCCTCCGGCCCTCAGGACGGCAACGGCTGGGAGCTCGACGCGATCGCATCGGTGTTCATCGGCGGCGCGGCCGTCTCCGGCGGCATCGGCACCGTGATCGGATCCATCATCGGTGGTCTGGTCATGGCCTTCCTCAACAACGGCATGGCGCTGCTCGGCGCCGGCGCCGACGTCGTGGCGATGGTCAAGGGACTCGTGCTCCTGCTCGCCGTGGCGGTCGACGTCTGGAACAAGCAGCAGGGGCGGCCGTCGCTGACCGGCTTCATCACCCGCCGGTTCTCCCGCAAGGAGGAGCAGTTCCCCACGTCCGCGCCGGCCAGCACCACAGCTGTCCGCGACGCGGTCAAGTAAGAGAGGTCCGGGTCGCTCGCGCGGCACGATCCTGCATTCACCTGAGATGCACACACCAACACAGAAAGAGATCCCAATGAAGAAGATCCTCCTTTCGGCGACTGCGCTCGTCGTCGCTGGTGCCTTCGCGCTCACCGGCTGCTCGTCCGGCGACCGTGGCGGCAGCCCGGCGGCCAGCGGCGGCTCTGCGAAGGGCTTCGCGGCCGACGCCAAGATCGGCGTGGCGCTGCCCGACAAGACCAGCGAGAACTGGGTGCTGGCGGGCAAGCTGTTCACCGACGGCCTGACCAAGGCGGGCTTCAAGCCCGACGTGCAGTACGCACCGGCCAGCAACACCGTCGCCGAGCAGCAGAACCAGATCCAGGCGATGGTCACGGGTGGTGCGAAGGTCATCATCATCGGCGCGAAGGACGGCAAGCAGCTGTCCACCCAGGTGAAGGCCGCCCATGACGCCGGCGCGACCGTCATCGCCTACGACCGCCTGATCGAGAACACCGACGCCGTCGACTACTACGTCGCGTTCGACAACTTCAAGGTCGGCCAGCTGCAGGGCCAGGCCCTGCTCGACGGTCTCGCCAAGCGCGCCGGCCACCCGGCCCCGTACAACATCGAGCTGTTCTCCGGCTCGGCGGACGACGCGAACTCGGCGGTCTTCTTCAAGGGCGCGATGGACGTGCTCGAGCCGAAGATCAAGGACGGCACGCTGAAGGTGCTCTCGGGCCAGACCGAGATCACCCAGACCGCGACCGACGGCTGGAAGGCGGAGAACGCGCAGCGCCGCATGGACGCGATCCTGACGGCGAACTACAGCAACGCGACGCTCGACGGCGTGCTCTCGCCGAACGACACGCTGGCCCGCGCCATCATCACGTCGGCGCAGCAGGCCGGCAAGCCGGTCCCGGTCGTCACCGGCCAGGACTCCGAGGTCGAGTCGGTCAAGTCGATCATGGAGGGTGTGCAGTACTCCACGATCAACAAGGACACCACGCTGCTCGTCGCTCAGGCGATCAAGATGGTGCAGGAGCTGCAGAAGGGTGACAAGGCCGACGTCAACGACACCAAGTCGTACAACAACGGCGTCAAGGTCGTCCCCGCGTACCTGCTCGCGCCGGTCATCGTGACGAAGGAGAACGCCGCCGAGGCCTACGCCAACGTCCCGAACCTGCTCGACATCGTGAAGTCCTACAACAAGTAAGACGCGCATCAGAGGGGCCGCGCGCAGAGCGCGCGGCCCCTTCGCGTGCCCTGCGTCGCCCGGCGAGCGCGCGCCCGCTCAGGACGAACGCGTCCGGCGTCCGCGAAGACGACGCCGCGCCGCACCGGCGGCCGCCCTGCCCGCGCGCAGGGCGCGCAGCGCCGCGGCACGCGGGCGGGCCGAGGCGCCCCAGCGCCATCCCATCGCGTCGCCGAAGCCGACGAGCTCGATGTCGTTGGGCTCCTCCGAGGCCAGGAGCTCGACGTAGTAGTCCGAGCGGCGCTCGAGATAGGGCTCCCACCGGAACACGGCGGGCACGAAGGCGTCCAGCTCGCCGGCGATGTCGAGCGTGAGCATTGTGCGCATGCACTTCCAGCAGCGCGAGCAGTTCGTCGGCCGCCGCGGATCCGCATCGACGCAGACATCGAGGTACTGCGCGTACGGCATGCCGACCAGAGCCAGCGTGCGCTCTATGCGGGACCGACCCGAGCCCGTCGACTCGAGGACGAGTGCGGGGGTCGACAGCAGCGGGAAGGTCATCGCGCCGGCGAGCCCGATGTCACCGGCCGGGGGAGGCATGCGCACGTTCCGGTACGTCCCCTCCGACGCGTGATAGGAGCGACCCATCCCGCCGCCCAGAAGGTGCGCGGCTGCTGCATTGCGCAGCGTGACCGTCTCCATGAAGCCCATCTGCGGATAGTGCGCGTCGAGGTTGCTGTCGACGCGGATGAAGGGAAGTCCCAGTTCGGCGGGCACGGGTGCGAGGGCCCGCCATCGGGCCTCCCACAATGCGTCACCGCCGTCCCCGTGCGCTCCGACATTGTTGTTCACCAGGTGGGTGACCCGGAGTCCCTCCGGGATGTCGGTGGCGAGGAAGTACTCCATGAGCGTCGCGAAGCTGTCCACGCCTCCGGAGAACCCGGTCATCACCCCGTGCGGCGGCGGCCCGGCGGGCACTGCGTCATCGGCGGTCACCGCGATGGCCCGATAGTCCGGATGGACCGCCCGCACGAGCGACTGCAGGTCGTGATTGAGCCGATGCAGCAGCGAGTCGGTGACGGTTCCGCCGACATGCAGATCGCGGCCGTACCGCATCGCGGGCAGAAGCAGCGCCACAGCCACGTGGTCGGCGCGTGCGCTGAGCAGATCCTCGTGCTCCGCCCCCACGGAGAACCACAGCGGCGCCGCCCCGTCGACCTCCGAGACAGAGCGCACCCGTCCGCTCTGATCGCGCTCGCGGCGCGGCGGTGCGGCGATCAGCGGGGCAGCGGCGCCCGGGCTCATGCGGAAAGGATATCGGGCACGTGCACCGAAGCCATCAGTCCTCGCTCGTGCTGGAGGCTGCGCTTCATCCTCTGCGGCCGGAGTCGCGCACTGGCTAGACTGGGCGGCGGATCGACGTCGCTCCACCATCCCACTTCCCTCTTCAACAAGGAGCACCCTGTGGCACTGATCGAGGCTGTAGGCGCACGCGAGATTCTCGACTCGCGCGGCAACCCGACCGTCGAGGTGGAGGTGCTCCTCGATGACGGCATCGTTCAGCGCGCCGCCGTCCCCTCCGGTGCGTCCACCGGCGCCTTCGAGGCGTACGAGCTGCGCGACGGCGACAAGAGCCGCTACGGCGGCAAGGGCGTGCTCAAGGCCGTCGAGGCGGTCATCGACGAGCTGGGCCCGGCCGTCGAGGGCGTGGAGGCCAGCGAGCAGCGCATCATCGACGAGATCCTCATCGACGTCGACGGCACCGACAACAAGAGCCGCGTCGGCGCGAACGCGATCCTCGGCGTCAGCCTCGCTGTCGCGAAGGCCGCCGCGGACTCCGCCGATCTGCCGCTGTTCCGCTACTTGGGCGGCCCGAACGCGCATCTGCTGCCGGTTCCGCTGTTCAACGTGATCAACGGCGGATCGCACGCCGACAACGGCATCGACATGCAGGAGTTCTTCCTCGCGCCGATCGGCGCCGACACGTTCTCGGACGCGCTGCGCTGGGGCACCGAGGTGTACCACGTGCTCAAGGGCGAGCTGAAGGCCGCGGGCTTCGCGACCGGCCTCGGCGACGAGGGCGGCTTCGCCCCCGACCTGCCCAGCAACCGCGAGGGACTCGACTTCCTCGTCAAGGCGATCGAGAAGGCCGGCTTCACCCCGGGCAGCGACATCGCCCTGGGCCTCGACGTCGCCGCCACGGAGTTCTTCAACGAGGGCGTGTACCGCCTGGAGAACAAGGACTGGACCGCAGCCGAGCTCACCGACTACTACATCGGCCTCGTGAACGACTACCCGATCGTCACGATCGAGGATGCGCTCGCCGAGGACGACTGGGACAACTGGAAGGCACTCACCGAGGCGCTCGGCACCAAGGTGCAGCTCGTCGGCGACGACCTGTTCGTGACCAACCCGGAGCGTCTGCAGAAGGGCATCGACCTCGGCGTCGCCAACTCGCTGCTCGTCAAGGTGAACCAGATCGGCACCCTCTCCGAGACCCTCGACGCGATCAGCCTGGCGCACCGCTCGGGCTACACCACGATGCTCTCGCACCGCTCCGGCGAGACCGAGGACACCACGATCGCCGACCTCGTCGTCGCCGTGAACTCGGGCCAGATCAAGAGCGGCGCGCCCGCCCGGTCCGAGCGCGTGGCCAAGTACAATCAGCTTCTGCGCATCGAGGAGGAGCTGGGCGACGCCGCGGTCTTCGCCGGTCGCAGCGCCTTCCCGCGTTTCAAGGGCTGATCAGCGTATCCGCTGACGAGCCCGATCGACGGGCTTCGGACGGAGGAGGAGTCATGACCGAACGGCGGACTCCTCCTTCGTCGTCTGCGCGGGCGAACGCGGGATTCTCGTCGGCCGGGCGCGGCGGGCGCGCGGCGCCGGCCCGTGCGGTGGACGTGCGGGGCTGGGTCGGCGGGATCCGATTGAGCGGCTTCATGGTCATCATGCTGTCTCTCGTCGTGCTCGGAGCCTGGGTGCTCGTGCCGACGCTGGGCACCTACCTCGACCAGAGGCAGCGGATCACCGCGCTCGAGCATTCCGTGACCGTGACCCAGAAGCAGATCGACGATCTCACGGCGGAACGGGAACGGTGGAAGGACCCCGCGTACATCACGGCGCAGGCCCGGCAGCGGCTGTTCTACGTCAAGCCGGGCGAAGTGGTCTACCTCATCGACAACGACATCGATCCTGCTGCCCGGCCCGTCGAGCAGGCGAAGATCAGCGACACCGTGCAGGAGAAGTCCTCGGACTGGGCCGGCCAGCTGCTGCGCAGCGTGACCGAGGCCGGGCTCGCCAAGACCGCAGCCGGCTCGGCCGCGCGCTGAGGCTGCGCCGGGTTCGACCCCGTACTCTGGAAGGGTGACCACGCCCCCCTTCGCCCCGCCCACCGACGCCGAGCTCGCGGTCGTCTCCGCGCAGCTCGGCCGCGAGGCCCGCGGAGTCGTCGGCATCGCCGCGCGCTGTGTCTGCGGCAACCCGACGGTCGTGGCGACCCTGCCGCGTCTGTCGGACGGGTCGCCGTTCCCCACCTTCTACTACCTCACGCACCCCGCCGCGGCGGCGGCGATGTCGACCCTCGAGGCCGAGCATGTGATGCCGGAGCTCGCCCTGCTGCTCGACGACGAGAGCATCGCCTCCGCGTACCGGGCGGCGCATCAGGCCTACCTCGCCGACCGCGCCCAGTACGGCGACGTGCCGGAGATCGCCGGGGTCTCGGCGGGAGGCATGCCCACCCGCGTGAAGTGCCTGCACGCGCTGGCCGGACACGCCCTGGCTGCGGGGGAGGGCGTCAACCCCATCGGCGATGAGGCGCTGCGCCGCGCGCGCTGGTCACCCGAGCGCTGCGAGTGCGCCGAGCCCGGAGCCGCCCTGGGACGGTGATCCGAGTCCGATGACCGCGCCTCTCGTCCGCACGCCCCGCGCCCGGCGACTCCGCACCGCCGTCGCGCTGCTCGCGCTCGCCCTCGTCGCGCCCCTGGCGCTCGGGGCGACGCCGACGCCGACTCCGGATCCGGTGCGTGCAGCCGAGTACTGGATCGAGGGCGCCCACATCGACGCCGCGTGGAAGACGACGCGCGGCGCCGGGGTGACGATCGCCGTCATCGACACGGGCATCGCGAACGGTCCCAGCCAGTTCCAGGGCGCGGTCGTGGGCGGCACCGACGTCTCGGGGATCGGATCCGACGACGGCCGCACTCCGCTCGGACCGCTCGACAGCGATCACGGATCCCGGGTCGCCTCCCTCGCGGCCGGGCGGCCGAACCCCGACGGCACGGGCATGATCGGGGTAGCCCCCGAGGCGAAGCTGCTCTCGATCTCCCTGGGGTTCGGCACCACCGCCCCCGTCCCGTTCGCGAAGCAGGTGGCGGACGCGATGCGCTGGGCGGTCGACCACGGCGCGAAGGTGATCAACCTCTCCTTCACCACGAACACGCTGGACTGGGACCGCAGCTGGGACGACGCGTTCCTGTACGCCTTCCAGCACGACGTCGTGGTCGTGGTGGCCGCGGGCAACCGCGGCAGCGGCACGGCGATGGTCGGGGCGCCCGCGACGATCCCCGGCGTCCTCGCCGTCGGAGGCGTGGACCAGCGCGGCGTCGCGAGCCGCGCCGCCTCGACGCAGGGCATCTCGATCGCCGTCTCCGCGCCCAGCGAGTCCCTGCTCGGCATCGACGCAAACGGCACGGTCGAGACCTGGAACGGGACCAGCGGCGCGGCCCCGATCGTGGCGGGCGTGGTCGCTCTCGTGCGCGCGGCGCATCCGGACATGGACGCCGACAACGTGATCAACCAGATCATCCAGACCGCTCGGCGCGCGCCGCAGGCGACCGCTCATCCGGATCCGCTGTACGGCTACGGCCTGATCGACGCCGCCGCGGCGGTGAGCACCGCGCTGCCCGCGGTCGACCAGAACCCGCTCGGGGATCTGTCGGACTGGATCCGCCTGCACCGCCGTGCCGAGGCTCCCGCTCCCGCGCCCGCGACGTCGACACCGGTCGCGATCCCGCCGCTGCCGAAGGCCGACGCCCCGGCCAAGCCCGCTTCGCCGCTGATCCCCAGCGCCGAATCACTGCTGTACGGTACCCTCCCGCTCGTCGCGCTCACGGTGCCTGGTATCCTGATAGCGCTTGGCGTCACCGCTGCTGCCCGGCGCATCCGTTCGGCGCGCACCCAACGCACGCCCAAATCCCGATGACTGAGGAGTAAGCCTCCGTGACTGAGAGCACCGTGGCAAAGAGCGCCGTCGCGCCCAGGATCCTGATCGTGGGCGGCGGCTACGCCGGTTTCTACACCGCGTGGAAGCTCGAGAAGCACCTCCGCAAGGGCGAGGCCGAGGTCACCATGGTCGACCCGCTGCCCTACATGACCTACCAGCCGTTCCTGCCCGAGGTCGCCGCCGGCTCGATCGAGCCGCGGCACGCGGTCGTCGCGCACCGCCGTCACCTCAAGCGCACGAACGTCGTGACCGCGAAGGTGACCGGCATCAACCACGCGGAGAAGGTCGCCACGATCACCCCGGCCGTCGGCGAGCCGTACGAGTTCGCGTACGACCAGATCGTCGTGACCGCGGGCGCCGTCTCGCGCACCTTCCCGATCCCCGGCATCGCGGACAACGCGATCGGGCTCAAGACCATCGAAGAGGCCGTCGCCGTGCGCGACAAGCTGCTGTCGAACTTCGACAAGGCCGCGTCGATCCCCGCCGGCCCGGAGCGGGACCGCCTGCTCACGGTGGTCGTGGTGGGTGGCGGCTTCGCCGGCATCGAGGCCTTCGCCGAGCTGCGCTCGTTCGCCTCGGCGCTCATCGCGAAGTACCCGCAGCTGACGTTCGACGACACGCACTTCCACCTGATCGAGGCGATGGGCCGGATCATGCCCGAGGTCTCGCTGCCGACCAGCGAGTGGGTTCTGAAGGATCTGGCCAAGCGCGGAGCCAACGTCCACCTGGACACGCAGGTGAAGTCGGCGGTCGACGGCAACGTCGAGCTCTCCACCGGCGAGGTCATCCCGTCCGACCTCATCGTCTGGACTGCGGGCGTCATGGCCAACCCGACCGTCGTGCGCGGCGGCGACCTCCCGGTCGAGGAGCGCGGCCGGATCCAGACCCGCGCCGATCTGCGCGTGGGCACCGCCGACGAGATCGTCGAGGGCGCCTGGGCCGCCGGCGACGTCTCGGCCGTCCCCGACCTTTCCGGCGGTGGCGTGGGCGGCATGTGCGTGCCGAACGCGCAGCACGCCGTGCGACAGGCGAAGCGTCTCGCCAAGAACCTCGTCGCAGTGCTGCGCGGCGAGGAGCCGAAGGACTACTTCCACAAGAACCTGGGCGCCGTGGCCGGCCTCGGCCTCTACAACGGCGTGTTCCAGTCGGGCAAGCTCGCGCTCAAGGGCTTCCTGGCGTGGGTCGCCCACCGCGGCTACCACGGCCTCGCGATGCCGTCCTGGGAGCGCAAGTGGCGCGTCCTGTGGGGCTGGTGGAACAACCTGTGGCTCGGCCGCGACATCGTCGGCCTTGAGGCGCTGCAGACGCCGCGCGCGGTGTTCGAGGAGTTCGCCGCCCGCCCGCGTCCGGCCGCGGATGCCGCACCCGCGGCTCCCGCTCCGGCCGCCAAGCCGGCGGAGGCCAAGCCCGCCGCGAAGCGCCCGGCCGCGAAGAAGCCCGCGGAGGCCGCGGCCAAGTAAGGCTCGCTGAGACGCCCCCGGATCCCACTCGTCGGAGTGCGGATCCGGGGGCGTCTCGCGTTCATGGCACGGATCGGTCGTGGTGCTAGGGTGACGCGCACACCTCGAGATCGCACCCCGCCGGAGCCGACATGTCGCAGGAACGCCTCCACGTCAACCCACTGCACCGCCGGCCCGGCTCGGGTCCCTTCGTGGACAAGCATCGGATCCCGGACCGCGGCATGGATCCGCTCACCGCCTATCACGTGGTCAGCGACGAGACCATGCTCGACGGCAATGCGCGTCTCAACCTCGCCACCTTCGTCACCACGTGGATGGACGACGAGGCGCAGCGGCTCTACGCCGAAGCGGTCGACAAGAACATGATCGACAAGGACGAATATCCGCAGACCGCGGCGATCGAGACCTACTGCCAGCGCATGATCGCCGACCTCTGGCACGCGCCTGATCCGGCGGCGGCGCCGGCCACGTCCACGATCGGCTCGAGCGAGGCGTGCATGCTCGCGGGCATCGCGCTCAAGCGGCGTTGGCAGGAGAAGAGGCACGCCGTGGGCGGCGACGCATCGCGGCCCAATCTGGTGATGTCCAGCGCCGTCCAGGTGTGCTGGGAGAAGTTCTGCAACTACTTCGAGGTGGAGCCGCGGTTCGTGCCGGTGAGCGCCGAGCATCCGGCGCTGGACGGCGCACTGCTCGACGGGTACGTGGACGAGAACACGATCGGCGTGGTCGCGATCCTCGGCGTCACCTACACGGGCGCCTACGAACCGGTGGCCGAGATCGCCGAGGCGCTCGACCGCATCGCGGCCGACCGCGGACATGATGTGCCGATCCACGTGGATGCGGCGTCAGGCGGAATGGTGGCGCCGTTCCTGGATCCGGATCTCGCATGGGACTTCCGCGTCGGAAGGGTCGCGTCGATCAACACCTCGGGTCACAAGTACGGGCTGGTATACCCCGGCCTGGGCTGGGTCGTCTGGCGCGACGCCCCTGCTCTGCCAGAGTCGATGGTGTTCCGGGTCAGCTATCTGGGCGGCGACATGCCGACCCTCGCCTTGAACTTCTCGCGCCCGGGAGCCCAGGTCCTTCTGCAGTTCTATCTGTTCCTGCGACTCGGGCGGGAGGGGTACGCCGAGGTCCAGGGCACCTCGCGCGCGGTCGCGCGCTTCCTGGCCGACGGCATCGGCGGTCTCGAGCCGTTCGAGCTCATCAGCGATGGATCCACGATCCCCGTGTTCGCCTGGCGCCTCGTCGACGGGCACACCGCGAACTGGACTCTCTACGACCTGTCCGATCGTCTCCGCATGCGCGGGTGGCTGGTGCCCGCCTACCCGCTGCCGGCAGATCTGGAGCAGATCACGGTGCAGCGCATCGTGATCCGCAACGGCGTCACGATGGATCTGGCGGAATCCCTGCTGGCCACGATCCGTGAGGAGGTCGCGTATCTCGACGCTCTGACGTCACCGCTGCCCGATCGCGTGCTCGGCTCGTGGTTCCGGCACTGATCCGGCTGCGGTCGTGGCGGGGCGGAGCGCGCACCGGCTCGGGCGGCGCTACCATCCGTCTGTGGACTGTGTCGTGCTGTACCGACTGCGAGACGGCGTGGACCGCGCGCAGGTGCTCGAGGTGTTCCCCCGCCATCAGGCGTACTACCGGGCCTTCCACGAGGCGGGCGGCGGACTCGTCGCGCTCGGGCCGTTCGCGACGCCGGATCCGGAGGTGGGGTCCATCGGCGTGTTCTCGACGCGGGGCGAGGCCGAGCGATTCGTCGCCGCGGACCCGTTCGTGACGGAGGGTCTCGCGGATCCGCGGATCCTGGACTGGAACGCGGTGTGGCTCGACAGCCGCCCCGGCGCGTGACCGGGTGCCCCCGCTGGGATTCGAACCGCACCATCCGGCTCTCCACCCGCCGCTGCGCGGCGCGCAGAGCCTCGGCCGGATGGGCCCGGCCCGGGTCCTCGCCCGGCACGGCCACCTTCGGCCGCACCGCCTCCGGCGGCACAGCCGAAGGTGCCCCCGCTGGGATTCGAACCCAGACTGAAGCGATTTTAAGTCGCCTGCCTCTGCCGTTGGGCTACGGGGGCCTGCTCCGAGCCTAGCGAGCGCGGCGCCCTGCGCGATGTTGACTCCGAGCCAATAGGGTGGACTCGTGCTCGAGCTCATCGCCGATCAGGGCAGCGTCGCCGCCCCCACCCGTCGTCGCGCCCAGCCCTGGCATGACCCGGCGCGGTGGTGGACCCGGCTCACCGAGGCCACTGCGCATCTGCCCGCGCCGGTCGCGGTGATCGATCTCGAGGCACTGCGCTTCAACGCGATGGACATGGTGGTCCGCACCGGCGGACTGCCGATCCGCATCGCGACGAAGTCCGTGCGCGTGCGCGAGGTCATCGACGCCGCCCTGCGGGTGCCCGGCTACCGCGGACTGCTCGCCTTTACCCTCGCGGAGGCCCTCTGGCTCGCGGAGGACCACGATGACATCGTCCTGGCCTACCCGACGGCCGACCGGCCGGGTCTGCAGCGCCTGCTCGCGGACGAGCGCGCCTGTGCACGGATCACGCTCGTGGTCGACGACGAGTCGCAGCTCGACCTCATCGACGCGGTCGCCGCTCCCGCCCGCCGCCCGCGGGTGCGCATCGCGGTCGACGCCGACGCGTCCTGGCGCGCCCCGGGCATCGGCCACATCGGCGTCTTCCGCTCACCGCTGCACACCCCCGAGGAGGTGGCGCGCTTCGCGCGGCGCGCCGCCGAGCGGGACGGCTTCCAGCTCGTCGGCCTGCAGATGTACGAGGCGCAGATCGCTGGTCAGGGCGACGACACCGGCAGCGGCGACACCGTGATCCGCACGGTGCAGGCGCAGTCCCGTCAGGAGCTGCGGGAGCGGCGCGCCCGCATCGTCGAGGCCGTGCAGGCGATCGCGCCGCTCGAGTTCGTCACCGGCGGCGGCACAGGATCGCTCGAGTACACCGGATCCGATCCGGCCCTCACCGAGATCACGGCGGGCAGCGGCCTGCTCGCGGGGCACCTGTTCGACGGCTACCGCTCGTTCCACCCCGCCCCGGCCAGCGCCTTCGCGTTCGACGTGGTGCGCCGACCGGCGCCCGACATCGCGACGATCCTGGGCGGCGGCTGGATCGCGTCCGGGCCCGCCGTCGCGTCGCGGCAGCCGCGTCCGGTGTGGCCGCAGGGCCTGCAGACCGCGCCGCGCGAGGCCGCGGGCGAGGTGCAGACCCCGCTGCGCGGCGATGCCGCTCGCTCGCTCCGCGTCGGGGACCGCGTCTGGCTGCGGCACGCGAAGAGCGGCGAGCCGGCTGAGCGGATCCTCGGCTACCACCTCGTCGACGGTGACCGCGTCGTCGCCGAACTGCCCACGTATCGCGGCGAAGGGAAGGCATTCCTGTGACACGACCGGGGGAGACCTGGCACAACTGGGGCCGCTCGGCCTCCATTCGGCCGCTCCGCGTAGAGCGTCCGCGCTCTCCGGAGGGTGTGCAGCGCGCGGTGCTGGCCGCTGCCGCGCACGGGCTCCGGGTCAAGGCGGTCGGCGCCGGCCACAGCTTCACCGGCGTGGCGGTGGCACCCGACGTGCTGCTCGAGCTCGACGATCTGCAGGGCTTGGTGTCGGTCGACGAGGCGCGGGGCCGGGTCACTCTGCTCGCAGGCACGCGCCTGCACCGCATCCCCGCGCTGCTCGCCCCGTTCGGACTCGCGATGGAGAACCTCGGCGACATCGACCGCCAGTCCATCTCCGGCGCGATCTCCACAGGCACGCACGGCACCGGTGCCGCCTTCCGCGGCCTCGCCGCGCAGGTCGTCGGGGCGACGCTGATCACCGCCGCCGGCGAGTTCCTGCGGGTCGACGAGGCGGAGAACGCGGAGCTGCTGCCGGCGATCGCGCTGGGACTCGGCGCACTGGGGATCCTGGTCGAGGTCACACTGCAGTGCGTGCCCGCGTTCGTCATGCACGCCGTGGACGCGCCCGCGCCGCTGGACGAGGTGCTCGAGACGGTGCACGAGCGCGTCGCGGAGGCCGACCACTTCGAGTTCTACTGGTTCCCGCACACGGACGTCGCCCTCACCAAGACGACGGAGCGGCTGCCGGAGTCGGCGGTGCGACGGCCGCTGCCGAAGGTGGGGAAGTGGATCGACGAGACCCTGCTCTCGAATGGCGTCTACCGCGTGGTGTGCGCTGCGGGCGTCGCCGTGCCGGCGATCACCCCGCCGTTCAGCCGGCTGGCGGTGAAGCTCACGGGCGACCGGGAATACACGGATCTGTCGCACCGCGTGCTCACGCAGAGCCGCACCGTGCGCTTCCGCGAGATGGAGTACGCCCTGCCGCAGGATCAGATCGTGCCGGTGTTCCGCGCCGTGCAGGCGCTCATCGCGAAGCGCGGATGGCGCATCGAGTTCCCGATCGAGGTGCGCTTCGCCGCCGCCGACGACCGCTGGCTCTCCACGGCGCACGAGCGCGCATCCGCGTACATCGCGCTGCACCGGTACTGGCGGCACGACCCCCGCGAGTACTTCGATGCGGTCGAGGCGATCTGCCTCGCGCACGGCGGGCGTCCGCACTGGGGCAAGCTGCACTCGCTCGACGCGGAGCGTCTCCGCGAGCGCTATCCGCGGTTCGAGGAGTTCGTCGCACTGCGGGATCGGATGGACCCGGAACGCCGTTTCGGCAACCGGTATCTCGAGCGCGTCCTCGGCGCCTGACCGTTCGCTGGCAGCCCGGCGCGCACGGAGGATGCCGGGATAGGATGGGCCGAAACCGCGTCTGCTAGGGGGTCGTCGTCCGTGGATGTTCTTGTTCCAGTCCTCGTCGTCGTCGGAGTGATCGTCGTTCTGATCGTCGCCGTCGGCATCTATCTGTGGGCTACGTACAACTCGCTCGTGCAGTTGGGGGTCCGCGTCGACGAGGCGTGGAGCGACATCACCGTGCAGCTCAAGCGACGAGCGGATCTGATCCCGAACCTCATCGACACGGTGAAGGGCTATGCGGCCCACGAGAAGGCCGTGTTCGAGAACGTCACACGTGCCCGCGCGGAGACGCTGTCCGCCTCCACACCGGGCGAGGCGGGCGCGGCGGAAGGGCACCTGCAGCAGGCACTGAAGAGCCTGTTCGCCGTGGCGGAGGCCTACCCGCAGCTGCAGGCGAGCCAGAACTTCCTGCAGCTGCAGTCGGCCCTGGTCGACACCGAGGACAAGATCCAGGCCTCCCGCCGGTTCTACAACGGCGGCGTGCGCGAGTTGAACACCAAGATCAAGGTGTTCCCGAACAACCTGTTCGCCCGCAACCTCGGCTTCACCGAGCGGGAGTTCTTCGAAGCGGCGGACGGCGCGGCGATCGCTGAGCCTCCCCGCGTCCAGTTCTGACACGTCCTTCGTCTCGCCTTCGGCTCGCTCAGGAACCGACCCCGAGCGGCACCAGATCCGTGCGTCCCACGTCGTGCCGCTGCACGCGCTCCGGGTGTGCGTCCAGCGCCGCGGCGAGCACGCCGGACGCGTCGCCCCAGGCGGACACGGAGACCTGCTCCAGGCCCTGCCACGCGGCCGCGATGCGGAGCTCGGCGGCGATGCGCTCCACATCGGCCGCGGGCCGCGCCTGCGGCTCCCACCACGCCGACTGCACGCGCAGCGTCCCGCTCGCACGGTCGGCCTTCAGATCCACGCGTGCGGAGATGCGGTCGCCGACGAGCACCGGCAGGGAGTAGTAGCCGTAGCGCCGCTTCTCGGCCGGCGTGTAGATCTCGATGCGGTAGTCGAGCGCGAACGCGCGCAGCGCCCGATCGCGGAACCACACCACCGGGTCGAAGGGCGTGAGGATCGCGGTCGCGTCGATGCGGCGGGGGAGGGCCGCCTCGGCATGGCGCCAGGCCGGCACGGGTCGGCCGCCGCGCTCCCAGCCGCGCACCCGCACCGGCTCCAGCTCGCCGCGCTCGACCAGATCCTCGATCGCCGAGAGGACCAGCGCCCGGTCCTTGATGCGGTAGTAGTCCGCGATGTCGGCGGCCGTCGCGACGCCGTGAGCCCGCGCGGCGCGGCGCACGAGCTCGCCGACCGCCGTGGCGCGGTCCAGGTCGCGTCCGAGCACGTCGACCGGCACCACGTCCTCGGCGAGGGCGTAGCGGCGCTCGAAGCCGTCGCGCCCCGCGATCGCCACATCGCCGATCCGCCACAGGTACTCCAGGGCGTGCTTGACCTCGTCCCACTCCCACCAGCCGCCACGGCCGCCGGGCGCGTCGCCGCGGATCTCCGCGGGGCGGGACGGGCCCCGATCGCGCAGCTCTGCGCGCACCCAGTCCAGCGTGCGCGCCGACGAGCTCTGTCCCCAGAACGCGCCCCGCTTGGCGCGGAACGCGTCGCGGCGGAAGCCCCACAGCGGCCAGTCCTCGACCGGCAGGAACGTGGCCTCATGAGCGAGGTACTCGGTGTAGCGCCCGGAACGCGACGCGCTCGGACGGGACAGGAAGGCGCGCTCCAGCATCGCCGGGTCGTACGCACCCAGGCGGGAGAACAGCGGCAGGTAGTGCGACCGGGCGAACACGTTCACGGAGTCGATCTGCAGCACGCCCATGCGGGCCATCGCGCTGTGCAGATGCCGCACTCCCGGTGATGCCGGGCGCCGGCGGGAGAAGCCCTGCGCCGCGAGCGCGATCCGCCGCGCCTCGCCGGCGCTCAACGTGTCGACGGGGGAGGGCGCGGCCGGAGAACGTGTCACGTCGGCCAGCGTAACGACCGCCGCCGACATCGCCTCCCTCGGGCGCCGGGCGACCGGCGCAGGCCGACACCCGCGTCAGGGCGCCCGTGCGGCGCCCGTAGACTGGGCCGATGAGTGAGAACAGCACACCCCGGCTGCGCGATCTCGTCCGGCAGCGCACCGTAACGGGGCGCGTCGATGTGCGCGACGACGTGCAGCGCGCCCTGCCATCCGGTCTGAAGATCGCCGCCGCGTACTCCTGGCGCTTCCTCGCGATCGCGGCCGCCCTCGGCGTCGTCATCTGGCTCGTGATGCTCTTCAAGATCCTGGTCATCCCGCTGATGATCGCCATCCTTCTCACGGCCCTGCTCTGGCCCGTGTTCAGCGCGATGCTGCGGGCGCGCTGGCCGCGCTGGCTCGCGATCGTCGTGGCGCTGATCGGCACCGTCGCGATCGTGGGTGGCCTGCTGTGGCTCGCGGTCTGGCAGATCACGCAGCAGTGGCACGGCGTGCAGGCGCGCACCGTCGCCGCCTGGGACCAGCTGCAGCAGTTCCTCATCGACGGACCGCTGCACCTCACCCGAACGCAGATCACGGATCTGCTCGACCAGGGCGCGAAGTTCCTCAGCGAACAGGGCGAGCTGCTCAAGTCGGGGGCGATCGCCGTCGGCTCGACGTTCGGGCACGTCGCGACCGGCGCCGTGCTGACGCTGTTCATCCTGCTCTGCCTGCTCGCCGACGGCGGCGGCATCTGGGCGTGGACGGCGAAGCTCTTCCCTCGGGACTCGCGCCGCGCGATCGACGCCGCCGCGCGCAACGGCTGGGCGACCGTGATCAACTACGCCCGTACGCAGATGCTGGTGGCGTTCATCGACGCGCTCGGCATCGGCCTGGGCGCCTTCCTGCTCGGCGTGCCGCTGGCCGTCCCCGTCGCCGTGCTGGTGTTCCTCGGATCCTTCATCCCGATCGTCGGCGCCGTGGTCACCGGCACCCTCGCGGTGTTCCTCGCGCTCGTCTACAACGGCCCGTGGATCGCCCTGTGGATGCTCGTCGTGGTGCTCGCCGTGCAGCAGATCGAGGGACACATCCTGCAGCCGATCCTGATGGGGTCGGCGGTCAAGGTGCACCCGCTCGCCGTCGTGCTCGTGGTGGCCGGCGGTGCGCTGATCGCGGGCATCCCCGGTGCGCTGTTCGCGGTGCCGCTCGCGGCGTTCGTGAACGTGGCGGCCGTGACCATCAACTCCGGTGCCTGGCGCACCGGCGCCGATCCCGACGGCGACTACATCTGGCGGACCGTGCCGCGGGCGCGGAGAAGGAGTGCGCGATGACGCAAGCGATGACGAATGAGACCACCCCCGCTTTCGCCGGGATCCCGACGCTCGCCGAGATCGAGCAGGCCGCCGCCGGACTGGACGGCGTCATCGTGCGCACCCCGACGCTGCCGTCGGTGGCGTTGACCAGGGTGCTCGGCTCCCCGGTGACGCTCAAGATGGAGAACCTGCAGCGCACCGGTTCGTTCAAGATCCGCGGCGCCGTGCACCGCCTCTCCCGGCTCACGGCGGAGGAGCGCGCCCGCGGCGTGGTCGGCGCGTCCGCCGGCAACCACGCCCAGGGCGTCGCGCTGGCCGCGCAGGCGCTGGGCATCCCCGCGACGATCTTCATGCCCATGGGCGTGCCCGTGCCGAAGCTCCTCGCGACGCGCGGCTACGGCGCCGAGGTCGTGCTCGAGGGGGAGACGGTCGCCACGTCGCTGCGCCTGGCCGCCGAGTTCGCCGAGCGCACCGGCGCGGTGCTGATCCCGCCGTTCGACCATCGCGACATCGTCACCGGTCAGGCCACGCTCGGCCTCGAGCTCATGGAGGACGTCCCCGACGTCGAGACGATCCTCGTCGGCATCGGCGGAGGCGGCCTCATCGCCGGCGTCGCCGCGGCCGTCAAGGCCCGCGCCGCGGAGCAGGGTCGCACGGTGCGCATCATCGGCGTGCAGGCGGAGAACGCCGCCGCCATGGGTCCGTCGCTGGCCGCAGGGCATCCGGTCGAGATCGTCACGCAGCCCACGATCGCCGACGGCATCCTCGTCGCCCGGCCGGGTGACGTGCCGTTCGCGATGATCCAGGAGCTCGTCGACGAGGTGGTGACCGTGAGCGACGACGACATCGCGCGGGCGCTGCTGCTGCTGCTGGAGCAGTCGAAGGTGGTCGTGGAACCGGCGGGTGCGGTCGGGGTCGCGGCGATCCTCGCGGGCAAGGTGAGCGGGACCGGCAGGACGCTCGCCGTGCTCTCCGGCGGCAACATCGACCCCCTGCTGCTGCAGCGCGTGGTCTCGCACGGTCTGGCCGCCTCGGGCCGCTACCTGACGCTGCGCATCCCGCTGCCCGACCGCCCCGGCCAGCTGGCCCGGGTGTCCGAGCTCATCGCGCACGCCGGCGCGAACGTGATCGAGGCGATGCACACCCGCCATGGTCACGGCCTGCAGATCAACGACGTCATCCTCGAGCTCAGCGTGGAGACCCGCGGCCCGGAGCACTCCCAGCTCACGCTGGACACGCTGCGGGCGGCCGGCTTCGAGCCGGTGGTCGTGCAGGACTGACCGCAGACGACGAACCCGCCGGCCCTCGATGGCGCGGCGGGTTCGTCATGCGGGATGCGGCTCAGCCGACGAAGGTCTCCACCTTCAGGATCTCGACCTCGATGGAGCGGCCGTTCGGCGCCTCGTACGAGGTCTTGTCGCCGACCTTGAGACCCTGGATGGCGGATCCGAGGGGGCTCGCCTCGCTGTAGACGTCGAGGTCGGTGCCGCCGGCGATCTCGCGGCTGCCGAGGAGGAAGACCTCCTCGCCGCCGGCGACGGTGGCGGTGACGACCGTGCCGGGCTCGACGATGCCGCGGCTCGGCGGGGCTTCGCTGACCTTCGCCGTCTTCAGCAGCGTCTCCAGGGTGCGGATGCGCGCCTCGATCTTGCCCTGCTCGTCCTTGGCGGCGTGGTAGCCGCCGTTCTCCTTGAGGTCGCCCTCCTCGCGTGCGACCTCGATGCGCTTGGCGATCTCCTCGCGGCCGACCGTGGAGAGGTTCTCCAGCTCCGCGACAAGACGGTCGTACGCCTCCTGCGTGAGGAAGGGGACCTGTGCGTCGTTCGACACGGTGAACTCCTTGCGAATCGGATCCGGGAGATCCCGGATATGCCAAGACGCCCCGGCACCTGCCGGGGCGTCGATCAACAGGATGAGCCTAGGACACCCAGCAGGAGTTCACCAAACCCGTCGTCGCGGGCGCGACGATCGGGACGTGCTCGGTGAAGGCGCGCATGTGCGTGTCGGAGGCGGGGTAGGAGACCAGACGCCACCCCACGATCCCGAACTCCTCGTCCTGGGCCTCCACGATGCAGTGCACCGGCCGGTTGACCGGCGCGGAGATCTGGAAGGACACGGTGACGCTGTGGTCGTCGACGAGGTGGTAGCCGGTTCCCGTGACGTCGACGGTGTCGGCCGAGCCCTGCCAGGTCCACCACCCGAACACGCCGACGACGACCGCGGCCACGGCGATCACGATGATCATCGGGAGACGACGGCGCCGTCCGCGGCCGTAGCGCTCGTCGAGCTGGGCGGGGGTCGTCACGGCGGGGTGCATCCGATCGTTAGGCTGGTGGTTCCAGGTTATCCCGCGCGCGGCCCTGCGCCCGACCGGCCGGACGACCCCGGAAGCCCACGGCGACGGCGGGCTCGACCCTGAAGGGCCCGCCGGCCCGGAGGGCTGAAGACGAAAGGCGATCCGATGCTCGAGACGATCCTGGCTGCTGCGACGGCGACCCCCACTCCCACCCCGACTGTCGACCCGAATCTGGTCACGCCGGGTCCCGTGGGCTTCGTGATCGTGGCGGTGGTCGTCGTCTTCGCCGCACTGCTCATCTGGGACATGCAGCGCCGCATCCGGCGGGTGCGGTACCGCGAGGAGGTGCGCGCCGAGCTCGACGCCGAGGAGGCCGCAGCGCGCGGCGAGACCGCGCCGGACGCCGGCGAGGACGGCCCGAAGGCCTGACTCAGCCCGGGAAGCCCAGCGACGGGTGCAGGGGCGCCAGCGAGATGAGCAGGCACGCGGTCCAGTGGCAGAGGAACGCCAGCACCGTGCACACGTGGAAGATCTCGTGGAAACCGAACTTCCCCGGCCACGGGTTGGGCTTCTTCAGCGCATAGACGATCGCACCGCCGGTGTAGAGCAGTCCGCCCACGCAGACCAGCACCATCATCGCGACGTTGGCGTTCACCAGATCCACGATGTACATGACCGCCGCCCAGCCGAGCAGCAGGTAGAGCGCGACGTACAGCCAGCGCGGGGCGTGGATCCAGAACACCCGGAACAGGATCCCCAGGATCGCCCCCGACCACACCAGCGTCAGCAGCAGCATCCCCTTCGCCGGCGGCAGCGCCAGCGTCGCGAGCGGGGTGTACGTGCCCGCGATCAGCAGCAGGATGTTGGCGTGGTCGATGCGCTTGAGCACCGCCTTGGTCTTCGGCTTCCAGTTGAAGCGGTGGTACAGGGCCGAGTTGCCGAACAGCAGCATCGAGGTCACCATGAACACCGCCGCCGCCCACTTCGCGACCCCGCCCTGGGCGAGCACGATGAGCACGATCCCAGCCGCGATCGCGACGGGGAAGGTGCCGGCGTGGATCCAGCCCCGCCAGGTCGGCTTGATGTCGATCTGCGCGTCGACGGCGGCGGCCTCCAGGAGAGGCAGCTGGGGCACTTCCGGTGCAGCGGTTCGGGTCGCTCTGCGCATGCTTGCACTCTAGGCCGCGGCGCATGCCGTACGCCGTACATACCCCGTGTGCGACATGGGAACGCGCTGATCGTGGGACGTCGTGCGCGCGGTAGCGTATTCACGTGAGCGCACGGTCCGATCAGTCCGGGAACGGCCCCCTCTATCGGCTGTACACCCGACGGCTGCGACGGAGGCTGGATCCGCAGTCGGTGCCGCATCACATCGCGATGATGATCGACGGCAACCGCCGGTGGGCGCGGCAGCTCGGGTACGCGACGCCGGCGCACGGGCACCGGGCGGGCGCGGCGAAGATGCGCGAGTTCCTGGGCTGGTGCGACGAGCTCGGGGTCGGCGTGGTGTCGCTGTACCTGCTCTCGGCCGACAACCTGCGCAAGCGCGACTCCGCCGAGCTCGCCGACCTCATCGAGATCATCGGCGAGCTCGCCGACGCGCTGTCCCGCGAGGGCAACTGGCGCGTGAAGCACGTGGGCCGCGCCGAGATCCTCCCGCCCGAGCTCGCGCGGGTGCTGGCCGAGGCCGAGGAGCGCACCCGCAGCCACACCGGCCTGCACGTGAACCTCGCCGTCGGCTACGGCGGACGCAATGAGATCGTCGACGCGGTGCGGTCGATCCTCGCCCAGCACGATGCCTCCGGCGGCACGATGGAGGACCTCGCCGCCCATCTCACCCCGGAGATGATCGGCGAGCACCTCTACACGGGCGGGCAGCCGGATCCCGATCTCGTCATCCGCACCAGCGGCGAGCAGCGCCTCAGCGACTTCCTGCTCTGGCAGAGCGCGCACAGCGAGTTCTACTTCGTGGAGGCGCTGGGGCCGGATCTGCGTCAGGTCGACTTCCTGCGCGCGATACGCGACTACGCCGACCGCGACCGCCGCTTCGGGCGCTGACGGCCCCCTGCGGGCGCCTCGCGGCGTTGTCGTCGGCGGCGCACCATCGTGCGCCTTCCCTCCTCCGCCGTGCGAGCCGCTCCGCAGGGCCACTCACCGGCTGGTGGCCTTCAGGGGCGGCGTCGGCCCCGTGTCAGACTGGCGGGATGCGTGCGATCGACGAGTACACGGCCGCCTTCGGCGAGGACCCCGGGTATCTGAACTGGGCGGCGTTCGGGCCGATGTCCCCGGCGGCGACGACCGCCCTGCGCGACACGGCGGCGTTGCTCGCGACCGGACGGGCGGACGACATCGCCGCGGCGTCCGGGAACGACGCTGCGGCGCGGCGCGACGTGGCGGCCCTGCTCGACGCGGACGCGGATGAGGTCACCCTGCACCCGTCGTCCACGCATGCGCTGCAGCAGGCGCTCGCCGGGCTGGACGGCACGGTCATCGCCTCCGCCGCGGAGTTCCCCAGCGTCACGATCACCCTCGACCGCGCCGCGTCCGCCTCGGCGGGGCGGCTCGCGCCGCGGTGGATCTCACCGGCGGGCACCCGGGTGACGCCGGACGCCGTCGCCGCGGCACTGGATCCGGCGGTCAGCGCGCTCGTCGTCAGCCAGGTGGACTTCCGCTCCGGCTACCGTGCCGACCTGGGGGCCCTGCGTGAGACGCTCGGCCCCGAGCGGCTGCTGATCGTCGACGCCGTGCAGTCGTTCGGCGTGGTGGACGAGGACTGGGCGGTCGCCGACGTCGTCGTGGGGCACGGCTACAAGTGGCTGCGCGCGGGCCGGGGCACCGGCTTCGCGCGTTTCACCGCGCGTGCCCGCGAGGCGATCCGCCCCGTGCTGAGCGGGCGGATCGCGACGGCCGCCGCAGGTCTGCCCGCCGACGCGCTGCCCGAGCCGGCGGCGTCGGCGCAGGCGTACGCCGTCAGCGCGGCGGATCCGCTCGCCTCCGCACGGCTCGCCGCGGCGGCCGCGGAGCTCCGCGCGGTGGGCGTCGCGGACGTCGCCGCGGTGCTGGCCGCGCGCGTCGACGCGGTGCTGGACATCGCCGACCGGCATCGGATCCCGGTGACCTCGCCGCGGGAGACCGTGCGGCGCGCCGGGATCGTGGTGCTGGCGCCGCGGGATCCGGAGCGGCTCGCTGCAGCGCTCGCGGCCGCAGGCGTCGCCGTCACCGTGCGCGACGGGGCCGTGCGCGTCTCACCGCACGCGGGCACGTCGGCGGACACCCTCGACCTTCTCGACGACGCGCTCGCCGACGTCGCGAACAGTTAACACGGACTTAACCGAACAGAGGGCGTGTCCCTCCTGCGCGATGTCGGCGGGGGGTCTTACGTTCATGGCATCGGACACGGCGTCCGATCGAGTCGGCCTCAAGGATCGCGACTCGTGGCCCTGGTCGACTCGCCTAGCACCGGGAGAATTCCCGGGTCGGGAGAGGGTTGTGGCCGCACGCACCGCACTGAAGAGCAGCACCCGCACCAGCGCCGCCAGTGAAACGGCAGGACCTCGAGGAGGTGCAACGCCCGACCAGGATCTGAAGACGTACGTGCTCGACACGTCCGTGCTGCTGTCGGATCCGCAGGCGTTCTTCCGCTTCGCCGAGCACTCCATCGTCCTGCCGGTCGTCGTGATCGGCGAACTGGAGGGCAAACGTCACGATCCCGAACTCGGATACTTCGCCCGGCGCGCGCTGCGCCACCTCGACGAGTTGCGCATCGAGCACGGCCGGCTCGACTTCCCGGTCCCGATCGGCGACGGCGGCACGCTGAGGGTCGAGCTGAACAACACCGACCTCTCGGTGCTGCCCAGCGGCATCCGTCTCGGCGACAACGACAGCCGGATCCTCGCGGTCGCCATGCACCTCGCGGGCGACGGTCAGGACGTCACCGTCGTCTCCAAGGACCTCCCGATGCGGGTCAAGGCGGCCTCGCTGGGCATCAACGCCGAGGAGTACCTCGCCGAGCAGGCCGTGGACTCCGGCTGGACCGGGATCAGCTCGATCTCGCTCTCCGGCGACGAGATGAGCGACCTGTACGAGAGCGAGGTCGGCACGAGCGAGGAGGCGATCGGCCTCCCCGTGAACACCGGTCTCATCATCCACTCGGAGCGGGGCTCGGCCCTCGGCCGCGTGACCGGCGACGGGGAGTACTCGCTGGTCCGCGGCGACCGCGAGGTGTTCGGCCTGCACGGACGCTCGGCCGAGCAGCGCATCGCGATCGACCTGCTCCTGGATCCCGACGTCGGCATCGTCTCGCTCGGCGGCCGCGCGGGCACCGGCAAGTCGGCGCTCGCCCTGTGCGCGGGCCTGGAGGCGGTGCTGGAGCGCCAGCAGCAGAAGAAGATCATCGTGTTCCGCCCGCTGTTCGCCGTCGGCGGCCAGGAGCTCGGGTACCTGCCGGGCGACAAGGACGAGAAGATGAGCCCGTGGGGGCAGGCGGTGTTCGACACGCTCGGATCCGTGGTCTCCGGCAACGTCATGGACGAGGTCGTCGAGCGCGGAATGCTCGAGGTGCTGCCGCTCACCCACATCCGCGGTCGCTCGCTGCACGACGCGTTCGTGATCGTGGACGAGGCGCAGTCGCTGGAGCGCAACGTGCTGCTGACGGTGCTGAGCCGGATGGGCCAGAACTCCAGGGTCGTCCTCACGCACGACGTCGGCCAGCGGGACAACCTGCGCGTCGGCCGCCACGACGGCATCGCGAGCGTCATCGAGACCCTGAAGGGCCACAACCTCTTCGGGCACGTGACGCTGCAGCGCTCCGAGCGTTCCGCGATCGCCGCCCTCGTCACCGAGCTGCTGGAGGGCGGAGAGCTCAGCTGACGCCTGGGCGCCGGCCCGCGCGACGCGACGGGCGCGACGCCTGCACGATCCCGCGACGGATGCACGACGGATCCGCGACGCGGGCCGTGCAGGCGTCGCATCGTCGTGCAGGTGTCGCGGCGTCTAGGCATTGATGCGCGCGAGGGCGGCCAGGATCGCCGCCTGCACGGACGGCCAATCGTGCACGACTTGGGCGTAGTCGAAGCGCAGGGTCTCGTATCCGCGCGCCGACGCGGCTGCATCTCGTCGCAGATCCTTGTGGCGTTGCACGGATCCGTCGTGGTTCTCCTTGCCGTCGACCTCGATGATGAGCCAGCCGCCGGCGACGAAGTCGACGTTGCCGACGCCAGGGACGCTCACCTGGCAATCCAAGCGGATCCCCAGCAGGTGCAATCGCAGCCGCAGAAGCGACTCGAGTCCGCTGTCCGCGTCATGGCGCGCGAGGTCGACCAGCCAGCGTGCGGTGCGGGGCAGTGCTTCTCGGATCCGATGTCGCCCGGCGGAGCTCAGCAGGCCCTTCCGCCAGGCGGACTCGAAGGAGGCGAAGAACGCCTCGTCCCCGTCACACCGGTGGAGGTGGACCAGCGCGCTCTCCACATCGACGACGCCGAAGCGAGTGTCTCCGTCGAAGAAGTGGCTGACGCATCGACATCCTGCGTGCCGATGCACCCGACCGTTCCGGCCCACCCACACGTGCGGAGGGAGATCCTTGTGAAGCACCCAGACGCCGCGCGTGACCAATGCGGTACCGCAGGTCAGCGAGCCGCCGTGCATGGCGGCTTCCAGAACATCGAGACGCGCGCCGGGGGCGGCGAATACTCCGGCGCGTACACGTCGTATCCGCCCCGCCGCGACGGCTCGTGCGAGCGCACTCCGGGTGAAACCGAACGGGCGGAGATGGTCGCCGCGGGCGACGCCGCCGAGTCGAGCGAGAGTGATGGCCGGATCCAACATGCCAACCACTCTGGAGACCCCGCGCACCAGAGCGAGGGGTTCACTCGAAATCGGTGTCGTGGACGCCGCGCGCCCTCATTGTGCAGGACGAGCGACCGCGGCGCTCGCACGATCGTGCTGCGGATGGGCGATGGATCCGGCCGATTGGTCGTGCAGGCGTCGCGAGGTCGTGCAGGCGTCGCACGCCCGGCACGGCACAGACGTGAACGCGCCGCGAAACGACGGATGCCGCGCCCCGGAGGGGACGCGGCATCCGTGC
The DNA here is from genome assembly GCF_054654695.1 of Microbacterium xylanilyticum. Lineage (NCBI taxonomy): Bacteria > Bacillati > Actinomycetota > Actinomycetes > Micrococcales > Microbacteriaceae > Microbacterium > Microbacterium xylanilyticum. The sequence goes on along the minus strand of NZ_BAAIEN010000002.1, from coordinate 2,736,591 downwards.
GAGTGGGGGATCAGCCGGCGTGCGTCATCGACAGCAGGTCGAGCTTGGCGTCGAGGTCCTCGAGGGTGATCTCGCCGCGCTCCACGTAGCCGAGGTCGATCACGGCGTCGCGGACCGTGATGCCCTTGGCGACGGAGTGCTTGGCGATCTTGGCGGCGGCCTCGTAGCCGATGACCTTGTTCAGCGGCGTCACGATCGACGGGCTCATGCCGGCGAACGCGGCGGCGCGCTCGAGGTTGGCCTGGAGGCCGTCGACGGTCTTGTCGGCGAGCACGCGGACGGCGTTGGAGAGCAGCCGGATCGACTCGAGCAGCGCAGTGCCCATGACCGGGATCGCCACGTTCAGCTCGAACGAGCCGGAGGCGCCGGCCCAGGCGACGGTCGCGTCGTTGCCGATCACACGGGCGCACACCATGAGCACGGCCTCGGGGACGACCGGGTTGACCTTGCCCGGCATGATCGAGGAGCCCGGCTGCAGGTCGGGGATGTGCAGCTCCCCGAGACCGGTGTTCGGGCCCGAGCCCATCCAGCGCAGGTCGTTGTTGATCTTGGTCAGCGAGACTGCGATGGTGCGCAGCGCGCCGGACGCCTCGACGAGGCCGTCGCGGTTCGCCTGGGCCTCGAAGTGGTCCTTGGCCTCGGTGATCGGCAGCTCGGTCTCCGCCGCGAGCAGCGCGATGACCTTCTGCGGGAAGCCGAGCGGCGTGTTGATGCCGGTGCCGACAGCGGTGCCGCCGAGCGGAACCTCGGCGACGCGGGGGAGGGCGGCCTGCACGCGCTCGATGCCGAGGCGGATCTGGCGGGCGTAGCCGCCGAACTCCTGGCCGAGGGTGACCGGGGTGGCGTCCATGAGGTGGGTGCGGCCGGACTTCACGGCGTCCTTCCACAGCTCGGCCTTCGCCTCGAGGGCGACGGCGAGGTGGTCGAGCGCGGGGATCAGCGTGTCGATGAGCGCCTGGGTCACGGCGATGTGCACCGAGGTCGGGAACACGTCGTTCGACGACTGCGAGGCGTTCACGTGGTCGTTCGGGTGCACCGTCGCCCCGAGGATCCGCGTCGCGAGGGTCGCGAGCACCTCGTTCATGTTCATGTTCGACGACGTGCCGGATCCGGTCTGGTACGTGTCCACCGGGAACTCGCCGTCGTGCTTGCCCGCTGCGACCTCGTCGGCGGCCTGGGCGATCGCGTCGGCGATGGCGCCGTCGAGCGTGCCGAGCTCCTTGTTGGCGAGGGCGGCGGCCTTCTTGATCCGGGCCAGCGCGGCGATCTGCGCGGACTCCAGGCCCTTGCCGGAGATCGGGAAGTTCTCCACCGCGCGCTGGGTCTGCGCCCCGTAGAGCGCGTTCACGGGCACGCGCACCTCGCCCATGGTGTCGTGCTCGACGCGGTATTCGATGTCGGTCACTGCTGTTCCTCCAGATGTGACGGGATGATGTGGGGGGATGTTCAGGGGGCGTCGCTCAGACCCGCGGTGACGACGGGCACGGCCGTGCCCTCGTTCAGGCGGTAGTTGGCGCCGACGATGCCGAGACGGCCGTCCGCCACAGCCTGGGCGATCAGCTCCGAGGACTGCAGCAGGTCGCGCACGGTGTTGCGCAGGTGCTCCTGGCCGACGAGCTCGGGATCGATGTCGGCCACGGTGGATCCGCCCTGCTCGGCCAGCACCTTGCGCGCCGCCGGGACGATCGGGGCGACGAGCTTCCAGATGTGCGGGGGGAGCGGGGCCGCGTCGATCGCGGTGCCGTCGATGGCCGCGCGCACCGCGCCGCAGCTGTCGTGCGCGAGGACGACGATGAGCGGCACGCCGAGCACGGCGACGGCGTATTCCAGGCTGGCCACGATCGACTCGCCGATGACCTGCCCGGCGTTGCGCACCACGAACAGGTCGCCGAGGCCCTTGTCGAAGATGATCTCGGCGGCCAGGCGCGAGTCGGAGCAGCCGAACAGGGTGGCCATCGGCGCCTGCCCGTCGACCAGCTCGTGGCGCTTCCCGACGTCCTGGTTCGGGTGCTCGGGCGTTCCGGCGACGAAGCGCCGGTTCCCTTCGACCATGAGCCGCCAGGCCTCGTCAGGGGTCAGGGTGGTGGTGTCGGTCATCGTCCGCCTTTCAGGTCATCGATCTGGGGGCTTATCTTCGCGACCAGCTCGGCGGTGCCGGCCTTGCCGAGGGCGCCGTAGACGAGGACGTAGTCCTTGCCGATCTGGGTGCCGAGGGCGTAGTCGATGTTCGCCGACTGGTCGGGGTGGGGGAAGACGTACTCGTCCCACGTGCGCGCGCCGATCTTCACGACGCCCTCCGGCGCCGTGCCGCGCAGGGGCGTGAGGGCCCAGCCAGCGTCGGCGTCGAACGCCTGCGCGATGTGGGCGTAGCCGCGGGCGTCGTCGGCCTGTGGCGCCACCGTGATGTCCCACACGACGGGCTTGCCGTCGATGAGCACGGCCTTGTTGACGCGCCAGTTGTTCGGCGGCTTCGGCAGGAGGACGGGGCGGTTCAGAGTGTTCTCCGCGTTCTTCGCCGCCGCAGGGAGGTCGACCGCGTTGGCGCCCGTGAAGTCGCCCCGGGGCACGATGAGCACGATGAGCAGGACCACGCCGACGGTCGCGATGAGAGCGGCGATGAGCCCGCGGAAGGTCTGGCTGGACCGGTAGGCGGCGGAGGAGGCCGCCTTGCGGTCCGCGGTCTCCTGGGGAGTCTCCGGACGTCCCAGCTCGGCGACCACGGGCGGCTGTTTCGGTGTGCGGCTCATCGCTCGCCCTCTTCGCCCTCGACGCGCGAGCGGGCGGAGTCGAGACGGCGCTTGGCGCCGAGGAGCCACTCCTCGCAGCGCGCGGCGAGGGCTTCCCCGCGCTCCCACAGGGTGAGCGACTGCTCCAGCGTCGGCGCGCCCTGCTCGAGCTCGGCGACGACGCGCACCAGTTCGTCCCTGGCCTGCTCGAAGCTCAGCGACGCGGGATCGGCGACGGTCGGCGCAGAGGTCCCTGCGGAGGCGGACGGCTCGTTCGACACAGTCACGCCACCATCCTACCGGCGCTCATCCGGCGCCCCGCCCGGTGCGACCGGGCCCGCACCGGTCGCGCCGGGGTCGGGCGACTCCGCGATCTCGCCCTCGGACAGCGCGCGCAGCGACCCGCGGTCGACCGTCACCGTCAGCACGGTGCCGGCCGGGGCGTCGGCGGCATCGCGCACGATCCGACCGTCGTCGCGGTGCGCGATGGCGTAGCCGCGGGCGAGGGTCGCAGCGGGGGAGAGCGCGCGCAGCGAGGCGCGCAGCTCCGCGGTGCGGCGGGCGGCGGCGTCGACCGTGCGACCGAGCGCATCGCGGGAGCGGGCCGCGAGCAGCCACACCTCCTGGGCGCGGCGTTCGATGAGCGGATCCGGGTCGCGCAGCACCGGCCGCGAGCGCAGCTGCTCGAGCTGTGCGATGTCGTGCGCGATCCGCTGCGACACCCGGGTGGTGGCCCTCGCCCGCAGCTGCGCGACGAGCGCGCGCTGCTCGCCCACGTCCGGCACCACGCGCTTGGCGGCGTCGGTGGGGGTGGAGGCGCGCAGATCGGCGACGTCGTCCAGCAGCGGGTGGTCGTTCTCGTGCCCGATCGCGCTCACCACCGGGGTGGCCGCGGCGGCGACGGCCCGCACGAGGCGCTCGTCGCTGAAGCCCAGCAGGGTCTGCGGATCCCCGCCGCCGCGGGCGATGATGATCACGTCGACGTCGGGATCCGCGTCCAGCCGCTTGAGCGCGGCGAGCGTCTCGGGCACGCACCGGTCGCCCTGCACGGCGGCGTGCACGGTGCGGAAGCGCACCTGCGGCCAGCGCAGCTCGGCGTTGCGGTGCACGTCCTTCTCGGCGTCGGAGTTCTCCCCGGTGATGAGCCCGATCACGTGCGGAAGGAACGGCAGCGGCTTCTTGCGGGAGGCGTCGAACAGGCCCTCCTGGCGCAGCTGCACGCGCAGCCGCTCGAGCCGTTCGAGCTGATCGCCGAGTCCGACGTGCTTCATGGCCGAGACCGTGAAGCTGAAGTCGCCCGCCTTGACGAAGTAGTCGGCCTTGACCGCGGCGACGACGTGGTCGCCGACGGCCAGGTCGGCCGGGATCCGCGCGCGCACGCTCGACCAGATCCGGATCGAGATCTGCGCGTCGGAGCGGCTGTCCTTGAGCCGGGCGAAGACGTTGCCGGCGCGCAGATTCCAGCTGGTGATCTCGCCCTCGACCCACACCGTGCCCCACTGGGCGACGAAGTCGCGGATGGTGGCGTTCAGCCGGGCGATCGAGGTCGGCGCATCCGCGGTGGAGTCGCGCGGGGAGACGGCATCGGCGGGCGGGGTCTCGCCGGCGACTGCGTGGAAGACGGTCATCGCATCCTGTCGGTCGGGCCGCGCGCAACCGCGCAGCCGCCCCCTGGGCGGGGAGGGGAGAGGGCGGGTTCAGGATAACTCGGGCCCCCGACGCGGTGCGGCCCGGGCGGACGGAGCAGGGCCATCCCGGCCTCCTGCCAGGAGGGCGCCGATAGAATCGAGGACGTGAGCTCACCCGTCGCGCTGCCCGTGCCGCAGATCCCCCGTCGCCGTCCCGAGGGCGTGCGCGAGCCCCTGCAGGACCGTCCGGTCGACGGCGCCAAGCGCGTGCTGCTCGCGGCTCCGCGCGGATACTGCGCCGGGGTCGACCGTGCCGTGGTCGCCGTGGAGAAGGCGCTGCAGCGCTACGGCGCCCCCGTGTACGTGCGCAAGCAGATCGTGCACAACATCCACGTGGTGACCGAGCTCGAGGCGCAGGGCGCGATCTTCGTCGACGAGGTGGACGAGATCCCCGAGGGCTCGCACGTGGTGTTCAGTGCGCACGGCGTCTCCCCGATGGTGGTCTCCGCGGCGGAGGACCGCCATCTGCACGCGATCGACGCCACCTGCCCGCTGGTGACGAAGGTGCACCGCGAGGCCGTGCGCTTCGCCCGCGACGACTACGAGATCCTGCTCATCGGCCACGACGGGCATGAGGAGGTCGAGGGCACCGCCGGCGAGGCGCCGGACCACGTCACCGTGGTGAACTCCCCGGCCGAGGCCGACACGGTCGAGGTGCGCGACCCGAGCAAGGTCGTCTGGCTGTCGCAGACCACGCTGTCCGTCGACGAGACCATGGAGACCGTGAACCGGCTGCGCACGCGGTTCCCCGAGCTGCAGGATCCGCCCTCCGACGACATCTGCTACGCCACGCAGAACCGTCAGGTCGCGATCAAGAAGGTCGCGGCCGAGGCGGATCTGGTGATCGTGGTCGGATCCGCGAACTCGTCCAACAGCGTGCGCCTGGTCGAGGTCGCGCGCGAGTACGGCGCCAAGGCCGCCTACCGCGTGGACTACGCCGACGAGGTGCGCCAGGAGTGGCTCGACGGCGTGGCCACGGTGGGCGTGACCAGCGGCGCCTCCGTGCCGGAGGTGCTGGTGCAGGAGGTGCTGGCCGCGCTCGCCGAGGCCGGCTACGGCGATGTCGAGGAGGTGCGCACGGCCGAGGAGGACCTGATGTTCTCGCTGCCGAAGGAGCTGCGCCAGGACGTCTCCGGGCAGCGCGACGAGCGCGCTCTGGGCGGGCGCACCTCGCGCTGAGCAGGGCCGCCGCCGCGGTATCCTGACCGGGAACGGGTGGACGAAGGCGGCACCATGCAACGCGAGCAGACGCTGATCGGCTCGGTCCAGCGCGCCCTGTCGCTGGTCGACGTCGTCGCGAACTCGGCGCGCCCGGTGCCCGCCAAGAGCCTCGCCGCCGCCTCCGGGCTGACCCTCGGCACGACGTACAACCTCGTGCGCACGCTGGTGCACGAGGGCTACCTGCAGACGGAGCCCGACGGACTCGTGCTGGGTCCGCGGTTCCCCGGCTTCAGCGCGGAGCGCGACGGGCGCGGCGTGTTCCTCGCCCGCGTCAGGGCCGCCCTGAACGAGGCGACCGATCAGCTCGGCGTCACCGCGTACCTCTCCCGGTACAGCGACGGCGAGGTGCACCTCATCGACATCGTGGACGCGCGGCGCAGCCCCCGCGTGGAGCTGTGGGTGGGCCTGCAGGACAGTGCGCACGCCACCGCCCTGGGCAAGCAGATCCTCACCGAGCTGCCGCGCGAGCAGCGCCTCGACTACCTGGCCCGCCATCCGCTGGGCGAGCTCACGCCGCACACCATCAGCGACCGGCGCGCCCTGCTCACGCAGCTCGAGCATCCGCGGGACTGGACGCTGGAGCGCGAGGAGTACGCCATCGGGCACACCTGCGTGGCCGTGCCTGTCAGCGCGCCGGGGGTGACGGCCTCGCTCGCGGTCTCCGTGCCGACGGACCGCCGCGACGTGCAGATCGACGACCTCGCCCGCCGGCTCGGCGTGATCGCGGGCCGCCTCTCGCTGCAGCTCGGCGCGGACCGCTTCGGCCAGTTCCAGGTCTGATCGGCGACGACGACAGTCCCGACCGCCGCCGTTCACGACCCCGGGCGATTTCACCATCTGAAACGCCTTCAGCATGTGAAAACGCGGCACTGCCGCGCCCGCGGCGCGCTGCCTACCGTGTGATCCAAGACCCCTGGGGCCTCGACGACGAGGTCCCGACCCGAGGAGGAGATCATGGTCGATCGATCCACGCTCACGGATCCGGAACGCGTCGCGCTGTATCGCACGATGGTCCTGATCCGCACCTACGAGGAGGCGATCCTGCGCGAGTACCACGCGGACAAGTCGCCCGGCTTCGACATCGGCGCGGGCCTGGTGCCCGGCGAGATGCACCTGTCGGCGGGGCAGGAGCCCGTGGCCGCCGGCATCGGCGCGCACCTCAGCGCCGACGACGCGCTCACCGCCACGCACCGCCCGCACCACGTCGCGATCGCGCACGGCATCGACCTGCGCGCGATGACGGCGGAGATCTTCGGACGCGAGACCGGCCTCGGCCGCGGCCGCGGCGGGCACATGCACCTCTTCGACCCCGCCACGCACTTCTCCTGCTCCGGCATCATCGCCGAGGGCCTGCCGCCCGCACTCGGCCAGGCGTTCGCGTTCCAGCGCGCCGGATCCGATCGCGTCGCCGTGGCGGTCACCGGTGAGGGCGCGGCGAACCAGGGGGCCTTCCACGAGTCGCTCAACCTCGCCGCCCTGTGGAAGCTCCCCGTCGTCTTCGTCGTCGAGGACAACGACTGGGGCATCTCCGTGCCGCGTGCCGCGTCGACGTCGGTCGCCTCCAACGCCGACCGCGCCGCCGCGTACGGCATGCCCGGCGTGCGCGTCGAGGACAACTCCGTCGAGGGCGTGTGGCAGGCGGTCGGCGAGGCCGTCGGCCGGGCGCGCGCCGGCGACGGGCCGAGCCTCATCGAGGTGCACACGCTGCGGCTGTGGGGCCACTTCGAAGGGGACGCGCAGGGGTACCGCAGCGACCTCGAGGGCGTGCCGGGACGGGATCCCATCCCGACGTACCGCGACGCGCTGCTCGCCGACGGCGCGCTCACCGAGGCCGACGCGGCGGCGATCGCGGCGGCCGCGGTCGACCGCGTCGAGGACGCGATCGCCTACGCCAAGGCCTCTCCCATCCCCGACCCCGCCGACGCCCTCGCCTACGTCTTCGCCGAAGGAGCACGCTCATGAGCACCACCATCGATCTGCCCGCGACCCTGCCCGTCGAGCCGGAGCCGGGGCGGCGCAAGCTGTCCACGGCGAAGGCGGTCTCCGAGGCCATCGCCCAGCAGATGCGCACCGACGACGGCGTCTTCGTGATGGGGGAGGACGTCGGCGCCTACGGCGGCATCTTCTCCGCGACGACGGGACTGCTCGACGAGTTCGGCCCCACCCGCGTGCTGGACACGCCGATCTCCGAGACGGCGTTCATCGGGCTCGGCATCGGTGCGGCAGTCGAGGGCATGCGGCCGGTCGTCGAGCTCATGTTCGTCGACTTCTTCGGCGTCTGCATGGACCAGATCTACAACCACATGGCGAAGATCCACTTCGAGTCCGGTGGCAACGTGAAGGTGCCCATGGTGCTGATGAGCGCGACGGGCGGCGGCTACTCCGACGGATCCCAGCACTCGCAGAACCTGTGGGGCACGTTCGCGCATCTTCCCGGCATGAAGGTCGTCGTCCCGTCCAACCCGTACGACGCGAAGGGGCTCATGACCGCCGCGATCCGCTCGGACGACCCGGTCGTGTACCTGTTCCACAAGGGCGTCATGGGGCTCGGCTGGATGAAGAAGAACCCGCGCTCGATCGGCGCCGTGCCCGAGGAGGCGTACGAGGTTCCGATCGGCAAGGCGCGGGTGGCGCGGGAGGGCAGCGACGTGACGATCGTCACACTGTCGCTCTCGGTGCACCACAGCCTCGACGTGGCGGAGAAGCTCGCCGCGGAGGGCATCGGCGTCGAGGTCATCGACCTGCGCAGCCTCGTGCCGCTGGATCGCGATGCGATCCTCGCCTCGGTGTCCAAGACGGGCCGGCTGATCGTCGTCGACGAGGACTACCAGTCCTTCGGGGTCAGCGGCGAGGTCATCGCCTCGGTCGTGGAGCGCGATCCGGCCGCACTGAAGCACGTCTCCCGCGTTGCGGTGCCCGACGTGCCGATCCCGTACGCGAGCGCGCTCGAGTGCGCGGTGCTGCCCACGCCCGCCCGCATCGAGGCGGCCGTCCGCGAGGCGATGGCGTCATGACCGAGGTGACCTTCCCGGAGATGTCCGCCGAGGCCGGTGCGACGGGGGTGATCGTCACCTGGTTCGCATCCGAGGGGGAGCAGGTCCAGGCCGACGACCTCATCGCCGAGGTTGCGATGGACAAGGTCGACATGGAGATCCACGCCGAGTCATCGGGGATCCTGCGCATCGTGGTCCCCGAGGAGACCGAGGTCGCGCAGGGCAGCGTGATCGCCCGGATCGAATGACGGACTCGGATCCCGCCCCGTGAACCCCGGCGGGGCCTCGCGAGCCGTGCTCCCACGACGCTCCGAGGCCCCGCCGGTACCATGGGGCGCGTGTCCGATCCTCGTCCGCACCCCGCCGATTCCTCCCCGCCCCGCCCGCAGTTCGGCGAGTACGCGACCCCGGAGGAGCAGAGCCGGCGCGCCGGGCGCCCCCTCCCGTCGCCGGTTGTGCCCGCTCCGGTGCCGAGCGCGGAGCCCGCGGTCACCGCGGCGCCCGCGGAGAGCCGGCCGGCGCACCCGGTCGACCGGATCGCGTCGATCGCGCTGCTGGCCTACGGCCTGTGGAACGTGATCACCTCGATCTTCCAGTTCCTGAACCCGTCTGCGATCATGGCGACGATGCTGCAGGCGCTGGGGATCTCCGGGACCTTCTCGAACTACGAGCAGGCGAGGGTCTGGGGCATCGTCGCGGGGGCGATCCTGATCGCGGGCTGGCTCGTGACGGCCGCGTGGACCGTGCAGCGGCTGCGCCGGGGCAGGCTCACCTGGTGGGTGCCGGTGCTCGGCGGCGTCGTGTTCGTCATGCTCTCGTCGTTCTGCATGATGGTGCCGTTCTTCTCGGATCCCGCCGTGGTGTCGTTCCTGAACGGGCAGCTCAAGAAGTAGTCCGTCGACGCGAAGAGGCCGGCTCCTGGAGGAGCCGGGCTCTTTCGATCCGTGGATCAGCGGGCGTTGCCGTTGTTGAAGTGGTAGTCGCCGTTGCCGGTCGCGCTGCTGCCGTTCGCGCCGGGGCCGCGGCCGTCGGTGCCGGGCTCGACGTGGTTGGTCTTCGTGTGCACGATGTCGTAGTAGACGCTCGTGTCGGCCGCGTTCGGGAACACGCGGTACGTGAAGACGTTCTTGTTCAGCTCCACGATCGGGACGACGCGCTGGAACAGCACGTTTCCGTTCGCGTCCTTGGCGGCGATCCAGCGGGTGGCGCCGTCGGCGGGCACGTCCCAGTCGCCGTGCATCTTCGGGCTGTCGTCGAGGTTGTACATCGTGAAGGTGCCGTCGGCCTTGAAGTACGCCCAGCCGACGAAGTTCTTCACGGCCGGGTCGTCGAGGGCGACGCGGTCGCCGTGCGCGTCGAGGGCGCTCGTGGTCTTCCAGGGGGTGGACGCCAGGGTCTGGAACGGGGTCAGCGCCTCCGCGGCGAAGGGTGCGGTCACGGCGGCCGGGGCCGCGGCGGCGGCGGTCGTGGGGACGACGGCCACGGCGGCCAGGGCGATGGTCGACGCGGCGATCAGCTTGCGGGAGAAAGTGATGTTCATGTCCTCCACGCTACGAACCGGCCCTCACCCGCCACATCAGCCGATCGGCTACTTCGGGGATGCCCGAGCGGATGATCCGGTGCCGGCATGCGGGGCGATCATCGTGATCGCCGCGGATCGGAGGGCGGGAGCGCCGTCATACTGGGGGAACGACGCGGGAGCGCCGGTTCGTCGCATCCGCGGGAGCGGCGGATCCGCGCAGCGTGATGAACCTTCGGGCCGCGGATCTCGTTTTCCCCGATGAGGAGGTTCGATGGACGACGACGACGAGCGGCTGGCCGCGCTCTACGACGTGCACGCCGGTCCCATCCGCCGGTACGTCATTCGGCTCACCGGCAGCAGCTCGTCCGCGGACGACATCGTGCAGGAGACCCTCCTGCGAGCGTGGCGCACGCCGCGGATCCTGGAGCAGGAGGCGGCGACGACCCGCGCCTGGATGTTCACCGTCGCCCGGCACCTCGTCATCGATGAGGCGCGCAGCGCCCGCCGGCGCCACGAGCATCCGGTCGCCGAGGTGCCGGAGCGCATCGCCGGGGACGCCACGGACCGGCTGTTCGATGCGATCCTCATCGAGGATGCGCTCGCCGAGCTCAGCGCCCAGCACCGGGCCGTCATCGTCGCCGGCTACTACGGCGGGCGCAGCGTCGACGAGATCGCGCAGGAGCTGGGGATCCCCTCCGGCACGGTGAAGTCTCGGATGCACTATGGACTGCGGGCTCTGCGGCTCGCCCTGCAGGAGAGAGGGGTGATCCGGTGAGCGTCGATCCGGACCCGTTCGCGACCTGGGATGCCGCCTTCGCCATGGGCGCCCTGTCCGCGGCCGACCGCGCGCGCTTCGAGGCGCACCTCGCGGAGTGCGCCGACTGCCGCGCCGCCGTGGCCGAGCTCACCCCGACGGTCGGTCTGCTTTCGCGGCTCAGCGCCGAGGACGCGGGCCGGATCGGGTCCGCCGTACCCGATCCGGCCGCCCCGAAGCTGCTGTCGATCGCGCACGCACGGCGCCGGCGTCGCCGCCGCGCGCTGTGGGCCGGCGTCGGCATCGCGGCCGCCCTGGCGATCGCCGTGCCCGTCACCGTGGTCGCGATCGCACCGCGGCCCGCCGTGTCGGTGGTCCTGGAGGGCGCCGCGTCCGTGCCGGTCAGCGCCACGGTGTCGCTGACTCCCGTGGCCTGGGGCACGCAGATCGACATGGCGTGCCTGTACGGCGCGGACGCCCCCGATTCCGGATGGACGTACGTGCTCACTGTGGTGCAGCGGGACGGCACCACGTCGGACCTGTCCACGTGGAAGGTCCAGCCTGGCCTCACCGCGAAGCTCTCCGCAGGCACCGCGACGGCACTGGGCGACATCCGCGCGGTCGAGATCCGCACCGCAACGGGCGCCGTCGTCCTCAGTCACGACATCCGCGGCGGATCGTCCACGGGCTGAACCGGACCGCGCGCAGAGGATCGGACGGGTCCAGGACGGGCCCGGCAGCCGGATCCGCGGCTGCCCCCCAGACGGCGGGAGCGCCGCCGGGACGGATCCCGACGGCGCTCCTGGATGCGGCTGTGCTGCGATCAGCTCTTCGACTGACCGTACGAGCCGAGCTGGCGCGTCGACTCGATGACGCGCTGGGCCATGGCGGTCTCGGCGACCTTGCCCCACGCGCGGGGGTCGTAGAGCTTCTTGTTCCCGACCTCGCCGTCGACCTTGAGCACGCCGTCGTAGTTGCTGAACATGTAGCCGGCGATCGCGCGCGTGAACGCGTACTGCGTGTCGGTGTCGATGTTCATCTTCACGACGCCGTTCGCGACCGCGAGCGCGATCTCCTCGTCGGTGGATCCGGATCCGCCGTGGAAGACGAGGTCGAGCGGCTTCGGGCCGGTGCCGTACTTGGCGGCGACCTGCTCCTGGATCTCGCCGAGCAGCTCCGGGCGCAGCTTGACGTTGCCCGGCTTGTACACGCCGTGCACGTTGCCGAAGGTGAGTGCGGCGATGTAGCGGCCCTGGTCGCCGAGGCCCAGCGCCTGCACCGCCTGGTCCACGTCGGCGAAGGTCGTGTAGAGCGCCTCGTTCGAGCCCTCGTGCTTGACGCCGTCCTCCTCGCCGCCGACGACGCCGATCTCGACCTCGAGGATCGCGTTGATCGCCTTCATGCGGGGGAGGAGGTCCTTCGCGATCTCGATGTTCTCCGTCAGCGGCACGGCCGAGCCGTCCCACATGTGCGACTGGAAGATGGGGTTGCGGCCGGCCTTGACCTCCTCCTCGGAGGCGGCGATGAGCGGCTCGACGAAACCGGCCAGGGCGTCCTTCGGGCAGTGGTCGGTGTGCAGCGCGACCGTGACCGGGTAGGACTTGGCGATCTCGGTGGCGAACTTGGCGAAGGCGAGGGCGCCCGTCGCACGCGCCTTGACCGTCTGACCGGCGAAGTAGTCGGCGCCGCCCGTGGTGACCTGGATGATGCCGTCGGAGCCGGCCTCGGTGAGACCCTGCAGCACGGCGTGGATCGTCTGCGAGCTGGAGACGTTGAACGCGGGGTAGGCGAATCCGCCTGCCTTCGCGCGGTCGAGCATCTCGGCGTACTGCTCCGGGGTGGCAACGGGCATGGCTTCTCCTGTGCTGGATGACGGGGGTCGGTGCCACTCTAGCGCCGTAGGATCCGCGATTCAGAGCGGATGACTTCCCGCCCGCGACGGCGGATCTTCCGCTCGGTAAAGAAGCCGCGATCTTTCATGATCTGAGCCCAGAAATCTGCGGATCCGTAACCGCGCGGCCCCTACGCTGAGTGCCATGGTGAGCCTCACAGCCGATCTCAGCCCCCTCAGCCCTGACCGCAACCTCGCGCTCGAGCTAGTCCGTGCGACGGAGGCGGCGGCGATCCGCGCCGTCCCGTTCATCGGGCGCGGCGCGAAGGAGGCGGCCGACGGCGCCGCGGTCGATGCCATGCGCGCTTTCCTCGGCACGGTCGACTTCGACGGACGCGTGGTGATCGGCGAGGGGGAGAAGGACAACGCCCCGATGCTCTTCAACGGCGAGCACGTCGGCAGCGGTGTCGAGTGGGCGCAGCAGTACGACATCGCCGTCGACCCGATCGACGGCACCACGCTCACCGCCGACGGCCGGCAGAACGCGGTCTCCGTGATCGCAGTGTCCGACCGCGGCACCATGCTCGACGCGTCGAGCGTCTTCTACATGGACAAGCTCGTCACCGGCCCCGCCGGTGTCGGGGTCGTCGACATCCGGCTCCCCGTCGCGGAGAACATCAAGCGGCTGGCCGGGGCGCTCGGCAAGCCCGTCCAGGAGATCGTCGTCTCCGTGCTGAACCGCCCCCGCCACGAGAAGCTCATCCAGGAGATCCGCGAGGCCGGCGCCGGCACGCGCCTGATGAGCGACGGCGACGTGGCCGGCGGCATCAACGCCGCCCGTCACGGTGCGCGCACCGACATGTGCATCGGCATCGGCGGCAGCCCCGAGGGCATCGTCACCGCGTGCGCGATCAAGGCGCTCGGCGGGCACATCCAGGGACGCCTGTGGCCGCGGGACGACGACGAGCGCCAGCGCGGGATCGACGCCGGTCTCGACATGGACAAGGTCTACGAGGCCGACGACCTGGTGCGCGGCAACAACACCATCTTCGTCGCGACGGGCGTGACCGACGGGCAGCTCGTCGCCGGCGTCCGCCGCGAGGGCGACTACCTCTACACCGAGAGCGTGGTGCTGCGCAGCGCGTCCGGCACGCTGCGCCGCATCGCGTCGGAGCACCTCGTCTCGAAGTGGCTCTGACGCGAGCGTGACCCTGCGGCGGCCCGACGAGCTCGGCCGCCGGCGCCGGGGATAACGACCTGATCGCATTCCGTCTGATTCATCCACCACCTGGCACAATGGTGGAGGCGCCTTCGGCGTGCACGGCGCATTCGGCGCGACGCGGAATGCGGAGCAGGAAGGTGATGAGGATGGCTGCGGAGAACATCTATCGCCATGAGACCGTGACCGACACCGGCACGGTGAAGGTCGTCGAGATGGAGGCGTCCCGCCGCCCCGACGTGCTCTTCCGCGTGCGCCGCGAAGAGGGCCACGAGATCAGCGCCTGGTGGATGATCGGCGCCTTCGTCCTCTTCTCCGCGACCGTCGTCTTCCTCCTCAGCGGGGTTCCGGGGAGCGCCTGACCTCCTCCGCCGCGTCGCCGGCTGCTGCGTCGCCGGGCGTGGCCAGCCGCGCGCGCAACTCGCCGACGTCCGCCTGAATGCCGTCCGTCGCATCGACGACGGGCACCGTCAGCTCCTCCGCCGTGAACCTGCGCGTCGCGCCCGTCACGAGCGTCGGTGCCGCCAGTGCCTCGGCGTCCACGCCGGGGAACTTCCGGGCTGTCACGAGCACCCGACCCTCGAGCGAACCGGCGAAGCGGTTGTAGCTGTCGACGGTGCGCTCCAGCGCGCGGCGCAGGTCGTCGGCATGGCCGGCGAGCACGCCGAGCCGCTCGTACAGCTGCGTGCCGAGGTCGAGCAGCACGGCAGCCTCGGCCGACAGCTCCTGCTGCTTCCAGGTGTAGGCGACGGTCTTCAGCACGGCCCACAGGTTCACCGGGGTGGCCAGTGCCACCCGCTTCGTGAAGGCGTAGTCGAGCAGGGCCGGATCCTCGTCGAGGGCCGTCGACAGCAGCGACTCACTGGGCAGGAAGCAGATCACGAACTCGGGGCTGGTCTCGAGCCCCGACCAGTACGCCCGCTTGGCGAGCGCGTCGACGTGCGCGCGGACCGCCTTGACGTGCTGCTGCATCAGCGTGCGGCGCTGCGGATCCTCGGTGCCGAGGGCGCCGGCGGCGAGGAAGGCGTCCAGCGGGGCCTTCGCGTCGACCGCGATCGAGGCGCCGCCGGCGAGACGGATGACCATGTCGGGGCGGCCCTGACCGGCGTCGGACCGGATCGTGGTCTGCAGGTCGAAGTCGACGTGCCGGGTGAGACCCGCCGCCTCCACCACGCGGCGCAGCTGGGTCTCTCCCCATACCCCGCGCGCGGAGGTGGAGCGAAGGGCCCCGGCCAGCGACTCCGTGGTGGAGCGCAGCGCCTCGCCGCTCTCCTCGGCGCGGCGCAGCTGCTCGCTGAGCTGGCCGAACTGCGCATGCCGCTCCCGCTCCAGCACGGTCACCGTCTGCTGCATGCGGTGAAGGCTCTCGCGCACCGGGGCGAGGGCGGTGAGCACCGCGTTCTCCTGTCGCGCCCGCTCCGCCGCGTCGTGCTGCTGCAGCCGCGCGTGCTCGACCGCGTCACGGTACAGATCGTGCTGGCGGTCGCGCTCCTCGCGCACCACGGCGAGCTCGGCGTCGGCGCGGGCGAGGTCTGCCGCGCCCCGGCTGCGACCCAGGTACCAGCCGACGGCGAGGCCGGCGGCCGCGGCGACAGCGGTGATGAGCAGTGCGAACGCGTCCATGCGTCCATGATGGGCGGGGCCTCCGACATCGCCGGGGGACGCGCCGTCGGGCGGCCTCAGGCGGCGGCGGGCACCTTCGCCGGCGCCGCCGGGGCGAGCGGCCCGCCGACGGCCACGCCGACCCGCTCCGCGAGCTGCTGCACGGTGCCGGATCCGGTGCGCCGCGCCGCGTCGATCACGATCTGCGCGCAGGCGCGGGCGTCGGCGAGTGCGTCGTGGTGCGGGAACTCGCCGAACCCGGCGGCCGCCGCGGCGACCGGCAGCTTGTAGGACTCGAGGTCGTAGACCTTGCGCGCCACTGCCAGGCTGCACAGCGAGCGGTACGGCGGGCAGTCGTCGCCCGTGGCCTCGCAGGCGCGGCGGATGACGTTGAGGTCGAACCCGGCGTTGTGCGCCACGAGCACGTCCGCCCCGGCGAACGCGCAGAGCCGGTCGAGCTGCGCGCTCCAGTCGTCGGCGTCGGCGACCTCGTGCGCCTGGATGCCGTGGATCCGCACGTTCCACTCCTGGAACTGGTCGTGCCCGGCAGGCGGACGGATCAGCCATCCGGTCTGCGCGACGACGACGCCGTCCCGGACGCGGACCAGGCCCACCGAGCACGCGGAAGCAGGGGAGGAGTTCGCCGTCTCGAAGTCGATCGCGGTGAAGTCCAGAGCCACGCCTCCACCCTCCGCCGACGGCGCCCGATGGCCGGGCAGGCGCGCCGCGGAGGCCGAGATCGGCGGGCGTAGTCTCGAGCCATGGTGGAACGTGCGACGAGCTTCGGATCCGAGACGGGCAGCTACGAGAAGGGCAGGCCGGAGTACCCGGCCGAGGCGGTGCGGTGGATGCTCGAGGTAGTGCCGGAGGGCGCCGCGATCGTCGACATCGGCGCCGGGACGGGCAAGCTCACCCGGGCCGTGCGGGCGCTCGGAACCGTCGTGACGGCCGTGGATCCGGATCCGCAGATGCTCGCGGTCCTGCGCGAGAAGACGCCCGGGGTCGAAACGGTCGCGGGCACGGCGGAGGCGCTGCCGCTCGCCGACGCCAGCGCCGATGCGGCCGTGCTCGGGCAGGCGTGGCACTGGGTGGATCCGGTGGCGGCGTCGGCGGAGATCGGCCGTGTGGTGCGTCCCGGCGGGGTGCTCGGGCTGATCTGGAACGTGCGCGATGAGCGCACCGACTGGGTGCGCCGGCTCTCGACGGTCATGCACGGGAGCCCTGCGGAGGAGATGGTCGCGAGCAATGCGGTGCGTGTGGCGGCACCGTTCGGGCCGCTCGAGGAGCGCCGCTGGGAATGGACCAGGGAGATGACCCGCGCCGAGCTGCATGCCATGGCGAGCTCGCGCAGCTATCTCATCACGGCCTCGGACGAGGAGCGCGCGCGTGTCGCCCGCGGCATGGACGAGCTGTTCGACGAGCTCGGACTCGCCGACGGCGGCACGCTGACCATGCCGTACGTCACCGCGGCCTATCGGGCGACCCGCGACTGACCCCGGGCGTCGGCGGCCCGGGGTCAGTCGCGCGGCTCAGCGCCGGCCGGGGCCGCCCAGCAGCGGGCTCTCCGTCGTCGCGATCCCGGACAGGCAGCGCTTCAGCTCCGTCAGCTTGACCCAGTGGGATCCGGGAGCGACCGGGCTGCAGCCGTCGCGGAACGGCACCTCGCGCTCGTCGACCAGCATGCGCACGAGCGGCGTCCACCGCTTCCTCGTGGACGGATCGACGCCCGGGCGCTGCACGGCGTCCCACTGCACGTTCGCCGCCATCGGCGAGACGAGCGATCCCCGCCACGGGTTCGTCGCCGTGTCGTACACGTCGGCCGGCGACGCCGGGGCGGCCACGTCCGGGGCCTGGACCGTGGACCCGGGCAGGTGCAGCAGCGCGGCGAACGGCATGATCGTCTCGGCGTGCGCGAAGCGGAAGGTGGCGGCGACGTCGCCGCCGGCAGCGCGCGCGTCGATCACCGAGAAGAAGTCGTCCAGCAGCGGCTGCGCCACGCGGTAGGTCTCGTCGTGGCCGGCGAGGCTCGGCCCCTTCTCGTAGAAGTCCTCGGCGTCCAGCAGCGTGGCGAACCACTGCGCGTCCGCCTCCCGGCCCGCGAAGTACGGCGAGAAGTCGAAGGCGTGCGGGGGCATGTTCTCCTCCTCCATATCCGCGGCGATGATGTACAGGTTGTACAGCGTCATCGCGGCGTCGACCGGGGTCTTGATCGACTTCATCGGGTCGCCGCACGCGTCCGGATCCGCGACGGGATCGGCGCCGGGCGCGCACGCGCGCGGGCCGCCCTTCGTGCCGTTCGCCGTGTTGTACCAGCGGTGCGCGGCGTCCGTGCCGATCGCCGCGATGAACGCGGGCGTGAAGATCCCAGAGAGCACGTCTTCCGCGCTCGTCACCGAGGCGGGCAGCGACTCGATGTAGTCCATGGCAGCCGCGATCGTGCCGCCGTCGGCCGTCTGCGCCGCGATGTAGTCCTCGTACGCCTGGGCGCGGAGGCGCTCGGGTGAGCCCGCGGCCTTCTCGGTGCCGTCGGGGTTCTCCACCTTGTGGAAGTAGAGCAGGTCGGGTCGGGACTCGAGCGGCACGTCCGCGGATGGGGTGCGCGACCCGCTCGCCGCGTCCGAGAATCCGCGGAGGAAGTTCTCGCCGGATTCGGTGGCGCGAGCCTCGCCCGAGGTCTCCGCGACGATGCGGTCCTTGTGCGCGGCGGCTGCGGCGAAGAGCCCGGCGTTGCGCTGATACGCCCGCGCGCCGATGCCCTGGTGCTGCGCGGCGCCCTGGCCGGTGAGCATGCCGTACCCGTTCTCCACGTTCGCGGCGGTCAGGGCGTCGATGTTCGCGAGCAGCGCTGCACCGATCTCGGGGGAGCGGAAGCCGCCCTCCACCTGAGCGGTCTCCGCCATGCGCCGCAGCAGCGCGTCGTACTTGTAGCCGGCGAGTCCGCGGGACCCGTGCCGTGCCACCGACTCGGTGGCCAGGGGCCGGTACCCGGAGGGTGCCGGCTGGTACGCCGCGATGTCGTCCGCGGTCGGAGCGATGTACGGCTGCTTGCTGCTGTAGCGGTTGTCGGATTCGGTTCCGAGGGCGGACGCCGGCGGCGCGGCGATGCCGGCGACGAGCGCGCCGAGGGCGACGGCGGCGAGTCCGGCGCGGACGCGGCGGAGAGCAGGGGCGGGCACGATTCCTCCTGGTGACGGGTCGCGGCGCGCGAAGGCGCGCGCCGCCGCTCAGCGTCCCGGCGCCGCGTGAACGGGAGGTGGACGGCCGGTGGCCGGACCGTTGCCGCATCCCCGGATCCTGAGCGGGTACGCGCCCCGGTAGACTCGTACCCCGTGGCTCTCACCATCGGAATCGTCGGCCTGCCCAATGTTGGCAAGTCCACCCTCTTCAACGCGCTGACCAAGAACAACGTGCTCGCGGCGAACTACCCGTTCGCGACCATCGAGCCGAACGTCGGCGTGGTGAACCTGCCGGACGCGCGGCTGAACAAGCTCGCCGAGATCTTCGGCAGCGAGCGGATCCTGCCGGCCACGGTGTCGTTCGTCGACATCGCCGGCATCGTCCGCGGTGCGAGCGAGGGCGAGGGGCTGGGCAACCAGTTCCTCGCGAACATCCGCGAGGCGGACGCGATCGCGCAGGTGGTGCGCGGCTTCGCGGACGACGACGTCGTGCACGTCGACGGCGCCATCGACCCGAAGAACGACCTCGAGACGATCAACGCCGAGCTCATGCTCGCCGACCTGCAGACGCTGGAGAAGGCGATCGTGCGCATCGAGAAGGAGGTGCGCGGCCGCAAGACCGACGCCTCGGTGCTGGAGACGGCGAACGCGGCCAAGGACGCCCTCGAGCGCGGCCAGCTGCTCTCCACGAGCGGCATCGACCTCGCTCCCATCAAGGAGCTCGGCCTGCTCACCGCCAAGCCGGTCATCTTCGTCTTCAACGTCGACGAGTCGGTGCTCACGGATCCCGACCGCAAGGCCGAGCTCGCAGCGCTCGTCGCGCCCGCGCAGGCGATCTTCCTGGACGCGAAGATCGAGTCCGAGCTCATCGACCTGGATCCGGAGGACGCGGCGGAGCTGCTCGCCTCCACCGGTCAGGACGAGTCGGGCCTCGACCAGCTCGCCCGCATCGGCTTCGACACGCTGGGCCTGCAGACCTACCTCACGGCCGGCCCGAAGGAGGCCCGCGCCTGGACGATCGGCAAGGGCTGGAAGGCCCCGCAGGCCGCCGGCGTGATCCACACCGACTTCGAGAAGGGCTTCATCAAGGCCGAGGTCATCTCGTTCGACGATCTGGTCGCGACCGGATCCGTCGTTGAGGCGCGCGCCAAGGGCAAGGCGCGCCTCGAGGGCAAGGACTACGTCATGCAGGACGGCGACGTCGTGGAGTTCCGTCACAGTTAGGCATTTGGGCGTGAAGCAGGAATCGGTGACAGATTCGGTTTAGGCCGCGAGAGATTGCGGCTCGGTTAGCTTGGCTTCGAAGTCGATCGGCGTCAACCCGCCGAGGGTGTCCTGTGCTCGTTGGCGGTGATACTTCCGCTCGATCCAGACGACGATCGCGAGGCGCAGTTCCTGCCGGGTGGCCCACCGCTGCTGGTTGAGGACGTTCGTCTGCAGCAGCGACCAGAACGACTCCATGGCGGCGTTGTCTCCGGCGGCGCCGACGCGACCCATCGATCCGACCATGTCATGACGGCGCAGCTCGCGGGCCATCGCCCTGCTGCGGAACTGGCTGCCCCGGTCAGCGTGCAGGATGCACCCGGCGACCTCACCGCGACGAGAGACGGCGTTGCGGACGGCATCGACGGCGAGCTTCGCGGTCATCCGGTCGCTGATCGAGTAGCCGACGATGCGGTTGGAGAACACATCCTTGATCGCGCAGCAGTAAAGCTTGCCTTCGCTCGTCCGATGCTCCGTGATGTCCGTGAGCCACAGCCGGTTCGGGGCATCGGCGCGGAACACCCGCTGCACGTGATCGTCGAACACCGGCGGGCCGGTCTTCTTGCCCTTCCCACGTCGCCGGCGCTGCGCGGACGAGAGGATCCCGGCCTGCGAGCACAGCTTCCACGCCGTGCGCCGGCTCATCCGCCATCCCGCCCGGCGGGCTTCGTCGGCGAGGTATCAGTATCCGAACGTCGGGTCGTCGTGATGCGCGTCATGCAGCGCGTTGATCCGATACGCGCGGAGCATGTCCGCGTCCCTGACGGGATCGTTTCGCCACCGGTAGTAGGGCTGTCTTGCGAGCTTGAGGACCCGGCACGACACCGTCACGGGAATCCCCGCGTCGGCGAGCTCAGATACGAGCGGGTACGTCATTTTGGGGAGCCACCGAGTCTCAGGTTCGCCTGCGACAGATACGCCGCCGCTCGCCGGAGGACCTCGTTCTCCTGCTCGAGGAGGCGGATCCGCTTCTTCAGTTCACGTGCCTCGGCAGCGTCCGCGGCGGTCTGACCAGGACGGTTGCCTTCCTCGACGTCGGCCTGACGGAGCCAGTTCTGCAACGTCGCCTCGCTGATACCGAAGTCGGTCGCAACCTGCTTGATGGTGACGCCGCTCTCGCGGCTGCGAGCAACCGCGACAACGTCTTCGCGGAACTCTCTGGGATAGGGACCGGGCATGATGACATCCTTCCCGCCAGCGCCTCCCAGCACTAACGATCAGTTGTCACCGATTCGTTCCTCACGCCCGCACGAACACAGGCGATGCGTGGGCAGATCGCGATGAGGACACGCGGATCGACCGCTTGTAGAGTGCCCCGCCGTTTGGACACCCAAGGTTCGACTTTCACCACAGTGCAATCCGTTGAGCCGCGGCGTTGCCTGAAGGGCCCCCTTCATGCATCTCTACCCGGGCGGTCTGCGTAGGCGAACTCGACTACGCACCCGGACAACCCCAGGCGGGTTTCCCCGCGAAACCTGAGCTGGCCATTACTTGTCTGTCACACGCCAGCGACGCCCGCGCTATCAACTTCGAGCTCGCCGTCCTCCGAGAGAGCAGTCACTTCAGCGTTGAGACCCTGAAACAGCTCCGCCTCAAGCACAGCCACTTGATCAAGAAGCTGCTCGATTTGTTCTACCTGGACCCGACGTCCCTCCAGAACGCGCCCCTGTTCCTCCAGTGAGGGGAGCACGATGAGAATTCGCCCGAGCTCGTCTTCCGTAATGGCGGGATAATTCCCTCCGCTCTGGCGGTAGTACATCTGGCGGCGACTCGCTTCGCTACGCAACGCGTACCAGAGGTACTCCGGGTGTACCTGGGTCTCATCTACATCCCGCAGGACACTAAAGCCCGTAGTCGCTACAGCGCCGTCGAAGGTGCTGTCCAGGAGCACAATGGCACCGCGATCTGGACGCGTGAGGCTGACCAATAGGTCTCCATCGCGTACCAGCATCCGCGCGCGGGACGGAGCGTCGGCCACGGCCTTCACCGATGCTCGCGCTCGCCCCCAGCGCCGATCGACTCCGCCGATCTCGATATAGCGGAAGCTGTCGCCGTCCGCCTTCTTAGGGTTCCACCGCTCGTCGGAAAAGTTGACCAGCTTGTCGAGCGTCGTCGCGCCGCGACGAATCAAGTCATCGATCATGGCAAGGTGCTGTGGATGGTTGTACTGGACGTCCATCCGAACAGAAAGGTCCCCGTGCCGGGCAATGTAGGTCGTCTCGGGGTCCGTGCCCGCGGGCAGCAGTTCGTCGCTGTGCAGCGCCACCGCTCGTTGAAAGTAACGCCACACGGCCAACAGTCCAGAGTCCGGTAGGACCCGCCGCCCCTGCTCTTCCCATTGAGCCTTGCCGCCTACAGTGGCGCGTGCAACGAGATGGACGCGCGTCGACAAGAGGTCAGTCCTCCGAGTCTCAGTGCGCTCACTCGACGATGCCTCGTCAATCTCGACGTCGTAGAGAGTTCGGCCTGCTGCGTCGTATCCAACAGATTGCACGGACGCCATCAGGACCGCGGCATCCGACAACGAGGCCGCACTCTCATCCTCTCCCAGCCGTCTCACGAAGATGATGCTGGTCTTCACATTCGCGTTGTAGTGACTGAAAGCATGCTCCGGCAGACTCACGACCGCCATAACTTGGAAGTGCTTGAGCATCCACTCTCGTACAGGCTTCAGCGAACCGTTATTGAGGATGCCTTCGGGAAGAATGATTGCCGCTCGACCGGAGCCGGGCTTCAAGAACTGGTGGATCCGTTCAAGGAAGAGGATCTCCGTCTTGACGTCGCCGCGCGCAGGGTTCTTCTTCGATGAGATCGACCGCCGTGGTGCCCCAACGGCGGCGCGCAGGTCGTACTGGTCGAGGAAGTCATCGCCTTTCTCGCTCGACTTCACCGTGGCCCCGAACGGCGGATTCGAGAGAACGACGTCAAATGAACCCGCGGTCAGACCCTTGCGTTCGGCGCTCAGCTTTCGCATGAAGTCAAGCGCGTCGTGACCGACGACGTTCGTGTGGCCGTCGTCATGGATGATCATGTTCATCTTGGCGACGCGCGCAAGCTGTTCGTTGATCTCGATGCCGAAGAGGTTGTTCTGCGCAAAGTCATGCCACATGCGGTAGTGCGCGTTGAACTGCTCCGGGTCCACGTTGTGATCCGGGTACATGTCGTTGGCCTGAGTCCGCACGAGGTCCAGAGCGTGCAGAAGGAAGCCACCCGAGCCGCACGCCGGGTCCAGCACGCGGTCGTCAGTGCCAGGCTCGAGCGCTTCGACGCAAAAGTTGATGAGGTCTCGCGGGGTGAAGTACTGACCAAAGTCACCCTTGAAGAACCCGCCCATGAAGGCTTCGAACGCCATACCTTTGGTGTCCAGGTCGGTCTTACTCAGGCTGATCGCTTCGATGTGCTCAACCAGAGTCGCCAGCGGCGCAGCGGCGACCTTGAGCGAATCCTCGAACACCTCAGGGTCACGACGCTGCTCGCTCGCGTACAGCGCCACGAGACGTGATCTAAGTTGGTCGTTCGTCTCGTCCGTCTTGCGCTGGAAACTGTACGGCTCGCCGACCTTGGCGTGGCGCTTCTCGTCCTGCACTTTGATGAACACAATCTTGCAGAACTCGTCAAACGCCTCGATGGGGCTGCGCTTGCCGCCCTCCCAAAGGGTCTGATGACACTTACCGATGACTGTCCGCAGTGCGTCACGGCTAACGGGCGCGATATCAGAACCGGCGACCCCCCGCAGGTATCTCCAATCGGGCGCTTTGCCGTAACGCTTCGGAAGATCGGCAATCCGGTTTCGATTGCGCTCGAGAACCTTGGCTGATGTGAAGTCGAGGATGCGGCGCGTGAGGCCGGCGACGGCTGCGGCGTAAGGTGCGCCAAGATTGGAGCGATTACCACACGCCTGCTCGACGGCCTGGTCGAAGACCTTGTCAGTGACACCGCCGGGTTTGCACTCGATAACGATGAACGGGTCCTTCTGTTCATCATCTCGATACACCACTAGGTCGGCCTTGTCGCTGGCAGTCCGTCGTGGGACGACGACCTCGAAACCGATCCGCTCAGGGGCGTACTCGTAGCGGTAGATCAGCTCTGCAAACAGCCCGGCCCGGACCTTTTCCTCAGGGTCAGACCACCTTTCAGTGTGGCCTGAGGGATGGTAAACGATCCGGGTGATGCCCCGGACTTCCCGGAAGCTGATATGGCCGTCCGCAAGCGCGTCCGCGATGAGGTCTTCGGAGGTCAATATGCTGTCCTTGGTCGTCATCCGCCTGTATCGATCCAGCGTCTCGCGCAGCGCACGAGGAGCCAGATCCAACTATCACCCTAACTAGAAGAGACCCAGTGGCTGGGAGGCACGGCCGCATCCGTACCGCCTGCGGCCCGGTCGCGACTTGATCAGTGAACCGCTACTTCGCCCCGCCAACGGGATGTAAGACGTCTCTGGACCTTGCAGACCGCGTTTTCGGTCCACAGGACTCCGGTAGCCGTGGTGAGACCTTCAGCGTTGAGCGCGGCAGCAGTTGCCCCTAGAGTGTTCGTCGCTCGAAGCTGTAACAGGCGTGCCGCCGTGGCTTCGGGGAGCGTCGACATCCGGCCCATGTGACGACCGGCTCGCTTCGCCGCCTGCATCGCGGCAGATGTGCGCTCGCCAATTACGCGGCGCTCCCACTGCGCGACCGACATCATCACGTTGGCGACCAGCTCGCCCGTGGGGCTGGAGGTGTCCACGCCGAGGTCGATAGCGACGAGTGCCCACTTGCGCGCGCGGGCAAGCTCCAGCACGCCTGCGAAGTCAACGACGCTACGGCTCAGGCGGTCGAGCTTGGCAACCACGATGCCGTCAACGTCGCGGCGCTTCGGGCTGACGTTGAGTCGGTCGAGCGCGGCCTGTAGGGACTGCTGCACGAATAGGTGACATCTGATCTGGCTTGCCCGAGGGGTTGGCCTGGAAGGATGTTGCTGTGCCGAAGCCCTACCCCACTGAGTTCCGTGACGATGTCGTGCGCGTCGCGCGAAATCGTGAGCCCGGTGTGACGATCGAGCAGATCGCGAAAGACTTCGGTGTTCACCCCATGACGTTGCAGAAGTGGATGCGTCGCGCCGACATCGACGAGGGAGCCAAGCCCGGCCAGTCCCGAACCGAGGCGGCCGAGATCCGCGAATTGCGGAAGCGAAACCGGCTCCTCGAACAGGAGAACGAGGTCCTGCGGCGTGCGGCGGCGTATCTGTCGCAGGCGAACCTGCCGGGAAAAGGTTCTACCCGCTCGTGACGGAGCTCGCCGCCGCAGGGATTCCTGTGACGGTGACGTGCCGGGTATTGAAGCTCTCCCGCCAGCCCTACTACCGCTGGCTGGCGAACCCCATCACCGATAGTGAGGTGGTGGAGGCGTATCGCGCGAACGCGCTATTCGACGCGCACCAGGACGACCCCGAGTTCGGGCACCGCCTCCTCGCCGACGAGGCCCGCGACAACGGAGAGGCGATGTCGGATCGGACGGCGTGGCGGATCGCGTCGAGTAACGGCTGGTTCAGCGCGTTCGGCAAGCCCAAGCGCGGCAAGGGCCGCCGACCCGGCCCTCCCGTCCACGACGACCTGTGCGCGGTCGTCGACGAGGACGGGCGTGTGCGGCACGTGTTCACAGCGGAGGCGCCGAACGAACTGTGGCTGACCGACATCACGGAACACCGGACCGCGGAGGGCAAGCTCTACCTCTGCGCCATCAAGGACGTCTACTCGGGACGGATCGTCGGGTACTCGATCGACTCCCGGATGAAGTCCCGTCTGGCCGTCCAAGCCCTCGAGAACGCTGTTGCGATGCGCGGCGACGTCGCCGGATGCATCGTGCATTCCGACAGGGGATCTCAGTTCCGAAGCCGGAAGATGCTCCGCGCCCTCAGCCGGCATCGCATGGTCGGGAGCATGGGCAGAGTAGGGTCCAGCGGAGACAACGCAGCTATGGAATCGTTCTTCGCGCTGCTGCAGAAGAACGTCCTCAACCGCCGAACCTGGACCACCCGCGAGCAACTCCGCATCGCGATGGTGACCTGGATCGAACGGACCTACCACCGTCGCCGACGCCAGGCACGCCTGGGCCGTTTGACGCCCATCGAGTTCGAGACCATCATGAACACGACCGTCGCACTGGCGGCGTGACTATAACCTGTCACCTATCCGTGCAGCAGTCCCGTAGTTGGGGCCGGTCGAGCGACTTAGCGCTAAGGCCTGCATCCTCGTACCAAACGATGTCCCAGCCCTGGGCGTCTGCGTAGCGCTGGATGGTCTCGCGCTGGGCCTCCAATCCCAGGCCGCTGTTGGCCTGCTCCTCGGTGCTGACCCGCAGGTAGCCGATCATGGTCGTCATTGCTCGTCCTCCTCTACCTCGTGGAAGCTCGCGTCTGCTGCCGTCTGCCGGGGAGTGCGCTTGCCGCCCTCGGCTGTCGTCCAGGTGTACTCGTCCTGCCAGCGGTCGCAGAGAGACGCCCGTTGTGGTTTGTCGCCGGGGCTTTCGGTTCCCAAGAAGCGCTCCTTTCAGTCGGTAAATCAACCGATTGTTGAAGCTTTTATGGCCTGATAGGGACCCTTCGAGCAAGCGGCGCGATAACCTCAGCTGTGACCAAGGACGACCCCGAGGACGACACGCCGGCAGAGGCATCCTCGCAGGCCCAGCCCGACGATGAGACCGGAGGGCCCAGCGCCGATGGGACCGGCCCTGGACCTGCTAACCCCACCGCCGCTGGCACAGACCAGTACGGTGCGATCATCAAGTCGATCCTTCTGGGCGCCGAAGCCACGCGCGGGATGCGGGAACAGATGGCCGCCACGCTCGCGCCCGCGATCAGGTCGATCCGGGAACAAGTAGCCAAGGATGCTGCGGCGTTTGCTCTAGGACTCGAGGCCTACAGGTCGAGCCTTCCTTCGCCCGAGGTCATCGCGGGCCTCGCGCGTCAGCTTGATCAAGCACCGGCGCTGACCCGCGCGAGCGACTTTGAAGAGCCAGGCCCGCCCCAAGGGGTCTACTCGGACGCGATGATTTCGGCTGCCAGCTACTTTGCGGGGACTGAGGAGGTCATTGAATCTTTTGATGATCTGCATGCGGCGATAACCAAACTGATCTCCAAGACGCCTGATCTTCCGCTTGTGTGGCGCGGGGTACGGAACGCCGAGTGGGGGCTGCATAGCCACCTTTACCGACACCTAATGCAGGTAAACGGCGTTGTGCCGCCCGCACAGCGGCCAGCGCAACCGCAGCCCTATCCGGACGAGGACCAGATGGTTACCGCCGAAACGGAAGTTCTCCGTATCGCGCGCAACGACTGGCGGTTCGACAACCTTTCTGCGTTGGAGACGTTTGCGCGAGTGCAGCACTTCGGCGGACCGACACGCCTGATCGACGTCACGAAAAATCCGTATATCGGCGCATGGTTCGCCGTCGAGTTCGACGCGAACACCGAGGATGATGACGCTCGCCTGTTTGCGCTCGCCACAATGCCGGTCACGCGGGAAGGCAAGCAGCCGCCGCCTGACTCGAGGTTGTGGTTGGACGAACTCGGTGCGGCGCGTGACCCTTACTGGCACGCAATGCGGACAAACGCTGATCGCCAACTATTCGACTGGGGAACCGGAGCCAGGCGTCGAGTGTGGGTGCCCCCGGCGTACGATCCGAGAATCTCCGCGCAGAACGCGGCATTCATCCTTGACGGTGTGCCGATCACGTCATCCAAAATCGCTCCGTACTTCAAGATTGAGGGAAGTTCGTACTGGCGACGTAACGACCTGCTCGCTTCCGCGTCCATATACGCGAAGATGTTCAGACCGACCGCAAAGCCGCAATACAACGCTCGGAACTTCGCGCCGACGTTCAGCTTCCGAATCACCGCGAAGGCGAAGCATGAGATTCGCGACGTTATGGAATCGCGCTTCGGCTACAGGCGGTCCTACATCTACCCGGACATGTCTGGGCTAGCGAGCCATCTGAAATCTCTGCCGCTGGACGGCAGTGCAGGTTAGTCGCTTCTTCCTGCGGCCACGGCTCTGTCGGCGGTGAACACGTCCTGCCCCGTGTGTACGGCGCGTCGTAGTCTGCTCATGAAACCATAATGCCTAACTTTGACGTAACCCGGTGGAGTTCCGCTTCAACGTCTGATCATCCTCAGGCAACCGCGGGCTTCGTCCACTCGATCGTGTGGCGGAAGCCCAGTCGGCGGCGGATCACCGCGCCGGGCATGGTCTGCCGCACCGCGTCCCGGATCTGGGCGAGCGTGTACTCCGGATCCTTGACGGGGAAGGGCGGAGCCGCGTCTGCTTGTTGCGCCACCCAGGGGTGCTTCACGAAGCCGATGATCGGGTTGGTGAGCATCGAGGCCACATCCCACAGCTGATCCGCTGCGGAGTCGGGCCGGGCCAGCCCGACGCACAGGAAGCGTCCGCCGGGCTTCAGGATCCTGTCGACCTGGCGGAGCGCCGGCATGAGGTCGAGGTGATGCAGCACGGCGATCATCGTGACCACGTTTTTGCCCTCGGAAACCTGTTCCAACGGGGTGGCGTCCACGGTGACGTTCGCGAGGCCCGCGCACCGGGCGGCGCTCGCCTCGCGCATGCCGGCGTCGATGTCGATGCCATGGACGTGGTCGAAGTGCTGCGCCAACCGAGCGAGGAGCTCGCCTCGACCGCACCCGATATCGAGCGCTTCGCCGCGTCCCGCAGGCAGTCGCGCGACCATCCAGGAATGGAACGCGTCGTTGTGGCTCCACGGGTGCCGGGCGTTCAGGGCGCGCATCGCGGCGGCAGCCCGGGCGCCCATCCCGGTGCGCAGCGCGTTCCTCACCTGCACCTGCCTCAGTGTGCCATGGCCCGACCGCGGCCGACGGCCTACCGTGGAGTCGTGGACGTACCCGCGGGCAGCACCATCGTGCACTTCGTCGAGCACGGGAGCGGTCGCCCTGCGCTGATCCTGCACGGAGCCGGGGTCGACCACCGCGAGGCGGAGGCGTGCTTCGAACCGGCGTTCGCGGGGACGGAGGGGATCCGGCGGATCTACCCCGACCTGCCCGGGATGGGGCGCACCGCCGCCGAAGGCATCGACAGCGCCGACGACGTCGTCGGGGTGCTGCTCGACTTCGCCGAGCGGGTCGCTCGCGACCAGCCGTACCTCCTGGTGGCGCATTCGGCCGGGGCGCACTTCGCCCTCGGGGTGGCCGCGCGACACCCGGAGCGTGTGGCCGGGCTCGCGCTGATCTGCCCGCTCCTGCCCGATATCCGAGACGTGCCGGAGCACCGCGTTGTCGCCGGGTCGGGGGACCTCGGCGACGAGACGTTCCGGGAGTACTTCGTCGTGCAGACGCCGGAGACGCTCAAGCGGTATCAGGAGTTCGTCGTCCCGGGGGCGGAGCTCGCCGACGAGGCCGCCATGGAGCGGATCGCCGCGCGCTGGGAACTCGCACCGGGAGCGCCGTTCGACAGACCCGCCTTGATCGTGGCGGGCCGACTCGACGCGACGGTCGGCTATGCGGCCGCTCTGGACCTCGCGGATCGCTGGTTCCGGGCCACGGTGGCCGTGCTCGACGACACGGGGCACGCGCTGCCGCACGAGAAGCCGGAGCTGCTGCGCGCGCTGATCGGGGACTGGGTGAGAAGGACCCAGTAGGGCTCAACCATGTCGGGCGACGTCATGCTTGAGCACCTGCGGCCAGGTGTCCACGTCGACGGGGTCGCTCGCCACCGACAGGGTGGCGCGGGGCAGCAGGGACGCCAGCGTCTGCGCCGTCGCGAGCGGGTGTCCCGGATCCTCGATCCACGCCAGGATCGTGGTCGGGACGTCGATCCGGCTGATCACGTCGTGGGCGGGAAGGTCGCTCATCGCGGCACCGCGCAGCAGCGACGGCAGCAGCGCATCGGCGACGTCGGGCACGGTCTCGGGCGCGCCCACGGTCGCGGGCGGGGGCGTTCCGCCGCGATGGGCGGCGACCAGGGCGTCGACGCCCTCGGATTCGACGAGGGCCGCGTCGTTCCGGTAGTTCTGCGCCTGCGCGGCGCGGGTCTCCCACGCGGTGGGCGGCACCGTGAGCGTGAGGCCGGCGAACCGGTCGGGTTCGCGGGCCGCGGCATGCAGCAGCGTCGCCGCGCCCATGGATGGCCCGACGCCGTGCACCCGCTCGCCCGGAAACCAGTGATCGAGCAGCCGCAGCAGGTCGTCGGCGAGATTGGGCCAGGTGTAGTCCTCCGCGACCTTGCGCCCGGTCGACCTGCCGTGACCGCGGGCGTCGTACCGCAGCAGGCGCGTTCCGCTCAGACCTCGACCGAGGTCCAGGTTCAGGACGCGATCCCTCGCCCGGCTCGAGGTCAGGCCGTGCAGCTGCACGACGGGGTGTCCGCCCTCATCGCTGAGCGCGACGGCGAGCTCCGCGCCGGTGACCTCGAAGGTGGGCATCGGTCTCCTTCCGCTCCCGGGTCGCGCGTGCCGGATCCGCGGGCGCGACGCTGATGCCAGGCTAGCGGGACGCTAGGGTACTCCCATGCGTCTGACCCACGTCACGCAGTTGCGCCTCCCGTTCGGCCGGCTCTGGGAGTACGACGTCAGCGCCTCCAAGCTCGGCGCGCGCCTGCCGGTCTCCTTCGACCAGGGGATCCACGTCGGCCTCGGAGACAGGCCGGGATCGTGGATGGCGATCTCGTTCCGCCTGCCGCATCGGGCGACGAAGGAGGAACTCGCGGACGCGTGGCTCGCGGTCATCGGACGTCACGGCACCCTGCGCACCGCGTTCGCTCCGGGCGAGGACGGTCGACCCCGGCTGCATGAGATCGCGATCGGTCCGGGATCCTGGCTCGAGCACGACATCCTTCCGGGGCAGGCCGTCAACGACGCTGTGCGGGACGTGCTCGACGCGGCGTGCTCTCCGTACCGCAGTCCGTCGTACCGGCTGTGCGTCCTCGAGAACGCGACCGAGACCATGGTCGTGATCGGCTCCGACCATGCACATGTGGACATGTGGTCGATGCTCGTCCTCGCCCGCGACCTCATGACGGCGCTGGACGCGGCGCGCGACGGCCGGGAGCCCTGGTCGGCGCCGGTCGCCGCGTTCGTGGACCACACCCGGTCGCTGCTCGAACGCGACCCGGCGCCGGACGAGGTGCGGCGACGGTGGGCCGACATCATCCGCGACAGCGGCGGGGTGATGCCCCGGTTCCCGTTGCCGCTGGGCGCACCCGAGGCGCAGCGCGAAAGGGTCGAGGTGCGCGATGTGCTGGATCCGGACGACAGCGTGGCGTTCGCCGCGCAGGCACGGGACAGCGGAGTGTCGACGCTGGCGCTCGCCGTCGTCGCCATGACGGCGGTCACGCGAGAACTCGCGGGCACGCCGTTGCGGGCGATCTTCCCGGTGCACAGCCGCTACGAGGACACCTGGCACGATTCCGTGGGCTGGTTCATCACCAACTCCGTTCTCGAGTCGTCGGTCGCCGAGCCGCGTGAAGCGGCCGCGGCGGTCAAGGAGGCCGTGCAGCTCGGGTCGTGGCCGCTGGCCGATGTGCTCGCGCCCTGGGGCGGGATGCCGATCGCGCCGGGGATGTTCGCGATCTCCTGGCTGGATCTGCGCCGGCTGCCGGTGCGGATCGACTCCGTCGGGCTCGACGCGCAGTACGTCGGCGCGGCGATCGACACCGACGGGGTCATGCTCTGGTTCATCCTCGACGAGTCCGGTCTGCACCTGCGGTGCCGGTATCCGGACACGGCGGAGGCTCGGGACAATGTCGGCCGATGGCTCGACCTGCTCGTGGCGCGGCTGCAGGCGGAGGCGAAGACGTCGGTGAGGGGGCTGCTCCACGTGGCGGGCCGCACGTACCGGATGGAGCGGGCGGAGCGAGCGGACATCGAGGCGATCGCGGCGCTGCTCGCCGACGACCCCTTCGGCGCGGAGCGCGAGGACGTCGAACTCGGCCGATACGAGTCCGCGTACAGCGCGGTCATGCGCGACCGCTCGAACTTCCTCGGAGTGGTGCGCGATGACGCGGGGCGCATCGTGGCCACCGTGCAGCTGACCGTCATCCCCGGCCTTTCGCGCGGCGGATCCACGCGGCTGCAGATCGAGGGTCTGCGGGTCGCGCCCGCCGAGCGTTCGCAGGGCCTCGGCACGGCGATGCTGGAGTGGGCCCATGACTTCGGCCGGTCCCGCGGGGCGACCCTCGCCCAGGTGACGACCGACGAAGCCCGGGATCGGGCGCGCGCCTTCTACACCGGGCTCGGCTACCGCACGGCGCACGTGGGGCTGAAGCGGCCGCTGCTCGACTGATCCGCGTGCCGGCCCATTGCGCTCGGGCGTACCCTGACGGTGTCTTCCCGAGGAGGCGCACTCATGACCGACACCGGTGCACGGCCCGAATCCGCACACGTTCCAGAGCCCGGGGAACCGAGCATCCCCGAGCTCGAGGCGGATGAGAACATCGCTCCGCGCCCGGAGGAGGAGATCGCCGATCTGCTGCGCGCCGAGCCCGACGCGGACGATCACATCGGCTGAGCCGGACCACCGGCGTGCTCGCGTCGCGTCGACGTCGGCGGGCGCGGCGCGCCTCACGACGGTGCGAAACCGGTCCGTCCCGCGGCATCGATGACGCAGAAGCGGTTGCCCTCCGGGTCCTCCATGATCACGTAGTCCGCATCCGCCGGCCTGCCCGACCAGTGCACTTCGCGGGCGCCGAGGCCGGAGAGCCGGGCGACCTCCGCCGCTTGGTCCTCGGCGTAGAGGTCGAGATGGATGCGCGGCGGAAGGATCCGCTCGCTCGGCATCATGTCGAGGGACACGTTCGGCCCTCGCCCATCGCGCGACTGCAGCACCACGAACTCATCGTCGTGCGGCTCGCGGACGACGTAGTCCAGCGCGGCCGTCCAGAACGCCTTCTGCCGCTCCAGATCATCGACGCGGATGACGACGGATCCCACGACCAGCATGGTCGCCACGATACCCGGGCCCACGCTGGATTGTCCGTGGCCAGTGGCAGTGTGCGCGCATGAGCACCTCACAGATCGAGATCGAGGCGGAGCAGATCGTGCGTGCGCTGAGCGAGGAGCTGTTCGCGCCCGGGGACGGCGAGTGCCTGGTCTGCTTCGTCGACCGCCAGCTGACCGCGCACGGGTGCAACGGCACGCACCGGTTCACCGAGCACTATCGGGAGGTCCGCGCGCCGCGAGCGACCGCGCTGCTGCGTCGTCTGAGCCAGCAGGGAGCCTGCTGCTGCGATTGCGAGATCTTCCTGA
This sequence comes from Microbacterium xylanilyticum, assembly GCF_054654695.1. Lineage (NCBI taxonomy): Bacteria > Bacillati > Actinomycetota > Actinomycetes > Micrococcales > Microbacteriaceae > Microbacterium > Microbacterium xylanilyticum. The sequence goes on along the minus strand of NZ_BAAIEN010000002.1, from coordinate 2,703,352 downwards.
ACGCCTATGAGCTCGTGCGGGCGGACGACGCCTCCTCCTGCGGCGGGGTGCGCTCGGGATCCGTGCAGCCGTGTGCACGATGGCGTCGCCAGCGGCGAGGGTGGTGACACTCGATACGATGGCTCGGTGACTACCGAGAACCACAGCATCTTCGAACCCGATGGCCGCGCAATCCCCTACGTCGACGAGATGTCGGAGGGCGACGGTCCGGTTCTGGTGCTGATTCCCGGACGCGGTCTGGAGGGCGGCGCGCTCGGGTCTGTCGCGCACATCCTCGCCGGCGAGGGGATCCGCGTGCTGCGGATCGGCAGCCGCGCGGATGACGAGGCCACCCTCGAGGAGCGTGTGCAGGACGCGAGCGACGTGATGGACCACGTCGGCATCGGTGCGACCTGGATCGGCGGCCACGGCGTCGGCGGCACGGTCGCCCGCGCGCTGTCGGCCAAGCGCACGGATCGCGCGCTCGGCGTGCTGCTGCTCGGCGTCGAGGACGTCGACGTGCCGCTCGCTCCGTCGGTGCCGGTCCTGATCATCCAGGGATCCGAGGACGACGTGATGCCGCCGGCGAACGGCGAGAAGCTGCGCAAAGCCGCTCCGGAGCGGACCAGCGTCGTGACCATCGAGGGCGGCGGGCACCTGTTCCCGGTGAGCGATCCGGTCGACACCGCGTTCGCCATCGAGGACTACCTGGCCTGGGACTGATGCCCACGGAAGCCGCAGAGGCGGACGCCCGCACGGTCCTGCTCGTGATCGACATGCAGGCGGGTGTGCTGCCCGGTTGCTTCGATGAGGAGGGCGTGCTGTCGCGGACCGACGCGCTCGTGCGGCGGGCCCGCCGCGAGGGCGTTCCGGTGGTCTGGGTGCATCACGACCCGGTCGGAGTCGGCACCGCCGACTGGGAACTCGCCGCGCCTCTCGAGCGCGTCGAGGGTGAGCCGCTCGTCCGCAAGAGCTACCGCGACGCGTTCGCCGAGACGGACCTCCGCGCCGTGCTCGACGACCTCGGTGCGACGCGGCTGGTCGTCGCCGGGGCGCAGCCCGACTTCTGCGTCCGCACCACGACGCAGCGCGCCGCGGCGGAGGGGTACGACGTGACGCTCGTGCGAGACGCGCACACGACCACGGACGCCACGGCGGACGGCGTGACGATCACCGGCGCGCAGATCGTCGCGCACACGAACATGTATTTCGCCGGGCTCCGCTACCCGGGGCAGGTGTTCGCCATCGCACGCCACGACGAGGTCGCACTGGTCTGAACCCGCTGAGCCGATGTCCGCGCCCGGTGCGAGGATGGGCTCATGCCTGAGTCGCCGGAGGTGCAGGCGCTCGTCGAGTTCCTCGACGATCGGGTGGTCGGACGCGAGATCGCGGAGATCGATGTCGCGGAGTTCCGCATCGTGAAGACGCGTGGCCGGCCGCCGGGTTCGTTGATCGGTGCACGCATCGCGGGTCTGCAGCGCTTCGGCAAGCACGTCGGGTTCGACACCACGGCGGGATGGCTGATGCTCGGGTTCGGGCGCAACGGATGGATCCGCTGGCACGCGCCGGAGGATCCGCCGAGCGAGGAAGCGGTGCCGGAGGTCGCCCGGATCGGGCTGGACGACGGTGCGGCGATGCAGATCGTCGACACGGGGGACTTCCTCGCCGTCACCACGTCCGTCGTTGACGCTCCCGCCGACCTCTCCGGTATCGCCGGGCTGGGGCCGGATCCGCTGGCCGACGGCTTCACCCGCGACGCGTTCGAGCGGGCGCTGGGCACTCGCCGCAAGCAGATCAAAGCACTGCTGCAGGAGCAGACCTCGCTCGCGGGCATCGGCAATGCCTACTCCGACGAGATCCTGCACCGCGCCAGGATCGCCCCTGCCGTGCACGCCGCGGTGCTCGACGCCGACGAGCGGCAGCGGCTGTTCGAGGCGACGGTCGACGTGCTGCGCGGTGCCGCCGCGGATCGGCGTGGCCTGCCGCCGGACCAGCTGAAGCAGGCCAAGGTCGCGGCGATGGCCGTGCACGGCCGTGGCGGAGAGGCGTGCCCGGTGTGCGGAACCACGATCGTCGATCGTGTGTTCGGCGGCGCCTCGGCGCAGCTGTGCCCGCACTGCCAGCCCGGACCCTCCCCGGCGTGAGGCGGCGCCCGGGATAGCATGCGGAGGTGAGTTCGCTTCCTCTGAGCCATGGCTGGCGCGTGCGCACGCCCGTCGCGATCCTGGTCGGCATCGTGGTCGGATACTTCGTCACGCCGCTGCTCGGCCCTGCTCGCCGCCTGGGGCGCGCTGGCGCTCGTCAGCACGGTGTGGATCCTGCTCGTCACGTGGCGCATGGACGCCGAGCAGACCCGCACCCACGCCACCGAGGAGGACCCGGGGCGCAGGATCGCCCGGCTGATCGCCGTGACCGGCAGCTTCGTGAGCATCGCGGCGGTGCTGGTGGTGGTGCTGGAGGCGCGGCACGCGGCGGGGTGGACGCAGTTCGCGCTCGCCGGTATCGCGGTGCTCAGCGTCGCGGCCTCCTGGGCGCTCATCCAGACCGACTACATGCTGCGGTACGCCAAGCTGTACTACGACGGATCCCGCGGGATCATGTTCAACCAGCCCGAGGATCCGCAGTACACCGATTTCGTGTACTTCTCGGTCGGCCTGGGGATGACCTATCAGGTCGCCGACACGAACGTCACCCGCAATGCGATCCGCCGGCTCGTGATCGCGCAGACCACGATCGCCTACGTGTTCGGCGCGCTGATCCTCGGCACGATCATCAACCTCGTCACCGGCCTGGGCTGACCGCCACGGCGTGACCGCACCGGCGTGACCGCACCGGCGTGACCGCAGCGCCGCTCGCGCGAGCCTGGCCCGGGCAGGAAAAGGGCTCGAGCGGACGGCGCGGAGCCGACCACCCGAGCCCGGCGCGGACCGTCAGACGGCCTGCGGCAGAAGGGAGAAGGACACGGCGCCCTCCTCGTTCACGTTCGCATCCAGGACTTTGTCGTCCAGGACGATGGCGGCCTCCCCTTCCAGGAAGACCGGGGCGCCGGGCAGATCCAGGATCTGATCGTCCGGCTCCGGCGCGACGACCACGTCGGCGGCCAGACGGGGTTCGCCCGTCTGCGCCGGTGCGTCGGCCGTGTGGATGCGCAAGCCCGCGCCCTCCGTGTCGGTGCGACGACGGACGAGCGTGGTGACCAGCGCGGTGGCGTTGTCGGTCAAGGTGAGCACGAGGCACTCCTTCCGGTTTCGGTCATACCGCGGTCACGGCATGTCCGGGCCACGATTCCTCGTCCGGGCCGCGCTCTCAACCGCGCTGCGGCGTTTCGGCTCGATTCGGAGGTTCTTCCCACCTGGGCGGGGTCGTCGGCTCCGACGCCGGTCCGCGCCGGCGGGCGTACCATCGAAGGATGACCACCGCAGCCGGATCCGAGCAGCAGACCCCCGCGGACGCCGAGCGTCCGGCGCTCGGAAGCGCCCGGGGTCTGACTCTGCTTCCCGGCCTCGACGCGCTCGACGTCGGCCTGTGCATCGACGGCGCCTGCCGCCTCCCCGGCGCGAAGGATTGATCCCGCGCCGGGAGTGCTTGCGGTCAGTGCGCGGCGGGTGCGGCGCTCTCCTCGGGAGCGAACTCGCCGTGCGGCTGGTCCTCCGGCTTGCGGATGATGAACGCGCCGACGATGGTCACGGTCGCGATGACGGCGCCGATGATGAACGTCGCCCGGGAACCGGCGGCGACCGCCGTCGGCACCGTGGTTCCGCCCTGCCCGTTCACGATGAGGGTGAAGACGGCCATCATCACGGCGATGCCCGCCGCTCCGGCCACCTGCTGCACGGTGCCGATGACCGCGCTGCCGTAGGAGTAGAACTTCGGCGACAGCGAGGCGAGGGAGGCCGTGAACAGCGGCGTGAACGACAGCGCCAGCCCCACCGACAGGAGGGTTTGCGCGATCAGCACGATCCAGACGGGCGTCGTGGGGGCGAGCGTCGTGTAGAACCACAGCGTCGCGGCGGCGAGGATGGATCCGGGGATGAGCAGGATCTTGGTGCCGCGGGCGTCGTAGATGCGACCGATGACGGGGCCCAGCAGGCCCATCGCGAGGGCGCCCGGCAGCACCACGAGCCCTGCCTCGGTGCTCTCCAGGCCCAGCGCCTTCTGCAGGAAGAGCGGGATGACCGTGATCGTGCCGAAGAACGCGAGCGACAGCAGGAACATCTGCAGCATGGAGAGGGTGAAGTCGCGCGAGGTGAACACCCGGAGGTCGAGCAGCGCGTCGTCCTTGCGCTGCAGCACCACCTGGCGCCACAGGAACGCCAGCAGGCCCAGCGCGCCGACGACCAGCGAGATCACGAGCGGCGCCGGCGATGCACCGCCGCCGGCAAGGGCGCCGGTCTGGCTGAGGCCGAACACGAGCCCGCCGAAGCCGAAAGCACTCAGCACCACGGAGAACACGTCGAGAGGTGCGTCGGTGCGCTCGCCCACGTTCGTCAGCCAGCGCCACCCGATGAACATCGCGACCAGGGCGATGGGCAGCACGACCACGAAGATCGCACGCCAGCTGAAGTGGTCGAGGAGGAAGCCCGAGAGCGTCGGCCCGATCGCAGGAGCGAGCGAGATGACGGTGCTCACGCGTCCCATCATCCGTCCCCGGCTCTGCGCCGGGACCAGGTTCATCAGCGTGGTCATGAGCAGCGGCATCATGATCGCGGTTCCCGAGGCCTGCACCACGCGGGCGAGCAGCAGCATCGGGAACCCGATCGCGACCGCGGCGATGAGCGTGCCCGCGGAGAACAGCGTGAGCGCACCGAGGAACATCTGTCGCGTCGAGAACCGGCGCAGCAGGAAGCCGGTGGTGGGGATCACGACGGCCATGGTGAGCATGAACGCGCTCGTCACCCACTGCGCCGCGAGCGGGTCGATGTGAAGATCGTCGATGAGGTGCGGGATCGCCATGCTCATCGTCGTCTCGTTGAGGATGGCGACGAACGCCGCCGCGAGCAGGACCCAGATGACGGCCATGTCTCGACGGGGGATGAGGGAGGATCCGGCGCTGGTCGGCACGGATCCGGCTTCGATGGCGGACATGTGTTCCTCCGGCTCTGCGGGGGCGAAAAAGGGGGATGGGACGCGGCAGCGAAGCCGGCGACTCTCAGCGTAACCACAGGGTCGAACATTCCATTCCCGGCAGGGGCTCGGCGCTGCTCTCGGCAGCGCTGGACCCGCTCGCAGGGCGTTGCGCCGTGAGCGGACGGCACGGGTGCCACAGCCGGGGCATCGGCGCGGGGACATACGCTTGCGAGGTGCCGAGGGTGCAGGCGGCCCGCGGCGGGCAGGGGTGAGCTCATGAGCATGATGGTGAGGATGGGCGGCATGCGCGGTGCACGACCGGTCGACGAGGCGGCCCAGCGCCGGCAGAACGCGGAGGCCCCGCGCATCCCCGACCTCGGGCGGCGCGTCGTCGCCCTGTTCCGTCCCTATCAGGGTCGGATCCTGGTGACCGGCCTGCTCGTGATCCTCGGCGCCGCGCTCGGCGTCATCCCGCCGCTGCTCGTGCAGCGCGTGTTCGACGACGCCTTGTTCCCGCACGGCCGGAGCGCGCCGCGACTGGATCTGCTCGTCCTGCTCGTGGTCGCGATGATCGGGCTCTACCTGCTGTCCTCCGGGCTCGGCGTGGTGCAGACGTGGCTGACCTCCACGGTCGGCAACAGCGTCACCGGGGATCTCCGCGTGCGCCTGTTCGAGCACCTGCAGGCCATGGAGCTGGGCTTCTTCACCCGCACCAAGACGGGCGTCATCCAGTCCCGGCTGCAGAACGACGTCGGCGGCGTCTCCGGCGTGCTCACCAGCACTGTGACGAGCATCCTGGGCAACACCGTGACGGTGATCGCCTCGCTCGTCGCGATGATTCTGCTGGACTGGCGGCTGACCATCATCGCCGTGTGCGTCATGCCGATCCTGGTTCTCGTGCAGCGCCGCGTCGGGCAGGTGCGCGCACGCATCGCCGGCCAGACTCAGGAGTCGCTCTCGGAGCTGACCGCGATCACGCAGGAGACCCTGAGCGTGTCGGGGATCCTGCTCTCCAAGTCCTTCAACCGCCAGCGCTCCGAGTCGGCCCGCTACCAGGCGCAGAACCGCACCCAGATCCGGCTGCAGGTGCGTCAGGCGATGAGCGGGCAGGGCTTCTTCGCCGTGGTGTCGGTGCTCATGTCCAGCGTGCCGGCGATCATCTACCTGGTCGCGGGGTTCCTCGTCGCGGGCGGAACCGGATCCATCACGGCGGGCGCCATCGTCGCGTTCACGACCGTGCAGGCGCGGCTGCTCATGCCGCTCATCGGGCTCATGCGCGTCGCGCTCGAGGTGCAGACCTCCCGCGCCCTGTTCGCCCGCATCTTCGAGTACCTCGACCTCGTGCCCCAGATCCAGGACGCGCCGGACGCCCTGCCGGCGACCGCCGCTCCCGGGCCGCGCGGTCAGCTCGAGTTCCGCGACGTGCGCTTCCGCTACCCGGATGCGTCTCCGGCGGCCCGCGACACCCTGCAGGGGATCTCGTTCACGGCGGAGCCGGGGCAGCACGTCGCGTTCGTGGGGCCGTCGGGCGCGGGCAAGACGACGATCCTGTACCTCGCGCCGCGCCTGTACGAGGCGACCGGGGGGCAGGTGCTGTTCGACGGCGCCGATGTGCGCACGCTCACCCAGGAGTCGATCATCGACGAGATCGGCATCGTGTCGCAGGAGACGTACCTGTTCCACGCGACGATCCGGGAGAACCTGCTGTACGCCAAGCCCGACGCCACGGATGAGGAGCTCGTCGCGGCGTGCACGGCGGCGAACATCCACCATGTGATCGCGGGGTTCGAGAACGGCTACGACACGGTGGTGGGCGAGCGCGGCTATCGCCTGTCCGGCGGGGAGAAGCAGCGGATCGCGATCGCGCGGGTGCTGCTGAAGGATCCGCCGGTGCTGCTGCTGGACGAGGCGACCTCGGCGCTGGACACGGTCTCGGAGCGGGTCGTGCAGGAAGCGCTGGACGAGGCGGCGAAGGGCCGCACCACGCTCACGATCGCGCATCGGCTGTCCACCGTGATCGGCGCGGACGTCATCCACGTCGTCCAGGAGGGGCGGATCGTCGAGTCGGGCACCCACGCGGAGCTGCTCGCCCAGGGCGGGCTGTACGCCGATCTGGCCGCGCAGCAGGTCGCCGCGGCGCGGATCGACACGGACGTCCGCTCCGCCTGAGGTTCGGCGGGTTCCGCCGGGGCACCGCGAACAGGCGGCCCCCGACGGAGTTCCGGACCCGGGGGGAGCGCTCAGTGCGCGCTCATCCCGCCGTCGACGAAGAGGGAATGCCCGGTGACGTACGCGGATCCCGCGCCGGCGAGGAACACCGCTGCACCCGCGAAGTCGGAGGGCAGGCCGTTGCGGCCGACCATCGTCCGTGCGGCGAGCGCGGCGATGCGCGCCGGATCCTCCTGCAGGCGCGCGTTGAGCGGGGTGAGCACGAACCCGGGCACGAGCGTGTTGCTGGTGACCCCGGTGCCGCCCCAGGCCTCCGCCTCGGAGCGCATGAGCGATTCGACCGCGCCCTTCGAGACACCGTAGATCCCGCTGCCGACGAAGGCGCGGTGCGCCTGCTGCGAGCTGATGTGGATGAGCCGGCCGTAGCCGCGCTCGGCCATCCCGGGCGCGTACCGCTGGCCGAGCAGGAACGGCGCCAGGGCGTTCACCGTCATCGTGGCGTCCCAGTCGTCCTCGGTGATGTCGCCGAAAGCGGGCCGGATGTTGATGCCCGCCGAGTTCACGAGGATGTCGGGCTCGCCGAACGGCTCGGTCGCGGCCTCCGCGGCCGCACGGATCCCGTCACGGGTGCCGAGGTCGCCGACGACGCCGGCGGCTCGGCACCCGGCATCGGTGAGCTCGCGCACCGTCTCGTCGATGCGATCGGCGCCGCGGGCGACGATCACGGTCGCGGCTCCGGCGCGGGCGAGTGCGGTCGCGATGCCGCGGCCGATGCCGGAGCTTCCGCCGGTGACGACGGCGGTGCGGCCATCGAGCGAGAAGAGTTCGGAGAGATAGGCGTTCATGGTGGTCCTGAGTCTGAGAGACGCGCGCACGCCCGCGCCGGCATGCGGAGCTGGGCCCGGCTACCAGCGCAGCGCGGCGGCGAGTGCGGGATCGACACGGGCGTCCGCGAACTCGGGGAGTGCCTCGAGATCGTCCAGGAACGCCCGGACCGCCGCAGGATAGGCGGGGTCGGGGTGGGTGCCGGCGATCTCCTGGAGCGGCGGCAGGTCCATCGCGAGGATGAGCTCGAGCCTAGCGGTCACCGCGGCGTGCGCGCCCGCCTCGTGCAGCACGGCGATCCCGCCACGCAGCGCGGCCAGGTAGTCGCGCAGCACCGGCAGGCGGTCCTTGCCCTGGGTGATCGACGAGCCGTCGGCGCGGAGCCGCCACTGCACGACCACGTCGGGGATCACGTCGAAGGCGCGCGCGGTCGTGTACATCCGCTGTGCCACGATCTGGTCCTCGTACGCGACCTCCTCGGGGAAGCGCAGCCCCGCCCAGAACGCCGTGCGGCTCAGCTTCGACCAGGCCACGATGTTCGCGGAAGCGGCCGGGTGCGCGAAGATCGTGGTGCCGAGTCGCTCGGGATCCGTCGCCGCCGCGACCCATGGCTGCACCCGCCCGGGCACGTAGCGGTGGCCGTCCCAGCGGGAGCGCACGTAGGCGCCCGCCACGAAGTCGCTGCCCGTCGCCGCGATCGTTCCGGTCATCCGCTCCAGTGCCGTCGGTGTGAGTTCGTCGTCGCCGTCGAGGAAGCCGAGATACTCGGTGTCGACGAGCTCGAGCGCGGCGTTGCGGGCACCGCCGAGACCGCGGGCCTCAGTGTGCCGCAGGACCGTGAAGCGAGGATCCGCGCTCGCCGCGGCGTCGAAGATCCGCCCGGTGTCGTCGACGGATCCGTCGTCGACGAGGATCGCCCGCCAGGAGGGCAGCGTCTGCGCGCGCAGCGAGTCGAGGGCGGCGGGGGCGAAGGCGGCGATGTCGCGACCGGGCACGATCACGGTCACGAGCGGGGCGGGCACCTCGCCAGTCTAGGAGCGGAGGACGGGTACGAGGGCGGGGGCCCGTGTCGGAAAGCCCCGAGGGATGTCGGCGCGTCGGGAGCGGATCCGGGCGGATCCTGTCGCGACACGCGGTCCCTCCGCCGATTTCCGACGGCAGGAGAAGTGCTCCGCTACGCGCGCACCGCCGCCATGGCGTCGTCTCCGCTACGCGCGCACCGCCGCCACCGCGTCGGCGACGAGGGCCGCCAGCCGCTCCGGAGTGTCGCCCGCGAGCCCCGCGCGACCGAGCGTGAACCGCACGGAGGTCTGGGCGATCGCGGGCGGGAGGCCGCAGGCGAGAAGCACGTGCGAGGGCTCGTCGCTGCCGGCGGCGCACGCCGATCCGCTGGACGAGACGACCCCGCGGCGCTCCAGCTCCAGCAGCACGGACTCGCCGGAGACCTCGGGGAACACGAAGCTCGCCGTGCCCGGCAGCCGTCGCACCGGGTCGCCGGTGAGCCGCGCGGACGGCACCGCGGCCAGCACCCCGGCGATGAAGCGCGCGGATTCGGCGCCGACCCGGGCGGCGACCTCCTCGCGCTCTGTCTCGGCGAGCTCCAGCGCGGTCGCCAGCGCCACGGCGCCGGCGACGTTCTCGGTGCCGGACCGCCGACCGCGTTCCTGCCCGCCGCCGTGCACGAGCGGCTCGAGGGGCACCCGCCCGCGCACGGCGAGGGCGCCGATGCCCTTGGGGGCGCCGAGCTTGTGCCCGGCGATCGTGATCGCGTCGGCGCCGAGGCCGGCCAGGGGGAGCCACCCCGCGGACTGCACGGCGTCGATGTGCGCGGGCACGCGCGCCGGCGCCGCGGCGGCGACGATCCCCGCGACGTCCTGGATCGTGCCGATCTCGTTGTTGGCGTGCCCGACCGAGATCAGGGCCGTGCCGGGGCGGATCGCGGCGGCCACCGCGGCGGGATCCACCCGCCCGGCGCCGTCCACGTCGATGAACGTCGAGGCGACGCCGTGGAAGCGCTCGAGGTAGTGCACCGATTCGAGGATCGACTCGTGCTCGATCGGGGTCGTGATGATGTGCGTCCGCGCATGGTCGGTCTCAGACGGCCGCCCGTCCACCGTCGCGGCGCCCGGCCGCGCGGCCCCCGCGAGCGCCGCGAGCACGATCCCCTTGACGGCGAGGTTGTTCGCCTCGGTGCCGCCGGCGGTGAACACGATGTCTCCGGTGCGCATGCCGAGCACGCGCGCGACGCGGGCCCGGGCATCCTCCAGCGCGGCGGCCGCGGATTCGCCGACCGTGTGGTGGCTGGACGGGTTGCCGAAGTCCCGGGTGAGGAACGGCGCCATCGCCTCGAGCACCTCTCCGCGCAAGGGCGAGGTCGCTGCGTGGTCGAGGTACAGGGGAGCGGTCATGGCCCGTCGATCCGGACGTCGAGCCCGAGGTCGAGGGCACGTGCGGAGTGCGTGAGGGCCCCCACCGAGATGACGTCGACCCCGGTGCCGGCGATAGCGCGCACGGTGTCGAGGTTCACCCCGCCCGACGCCTCCGCGGTGGCACGGCCACCGATGAGGGCGACGCCCGTGCGCAGGTCGTCCAGGGAGAAGTTGTCCAGGAGCACCGTGTCTGCTCCGCCCTCCAGGACCGCGGGGATCTGGTCGAGCCGGTCGACCTCCACCACGACGTGCGCGGTGTGCGGCAGCGTCGCGATGGCCTCACGCAGCGCCGTCGCGACGTCGCGGTCCCCGCGCGTCAGGACGGCGAGGTGGTTGTCCTTGGCCATCACGGCGTCCGAGAGCGAGAAACGGTGGTTGCGCCCGCCGCCGGCGACCACAGCGTGCCTTTCGAAGGCGCGCAGCCCCGGAGTGGTCTTGCGGGTGTCGGCGATCCGCACCTGCTTCCCGTCCGGCCCCGCGCCGTCGACCGCGGCGACGTACGCGGCGGTGAGCGTCGCGATGCCGCTGAGGCGCTGGGTGAAGTTCAGCGCCACCCGCTCGGCGGTCAGCACGCTCCGCGCGGCCCCTGTGACGGTCGCGAGCACGTCGCCGGCCTCGAAGGCGTCGCCGTCGGCGAAGTGCAGGTCGACGACGGTCGCCGGATCCGTGAGCCGGAAAGCCGTCGCGAACACGTCGCCGCCGGCCAGCACGCCCGGCTCCCGCGCGACGAGATCGGCGGTCGCCGCGGCATCGGCGGGCAGCAGCGCGGTGCTGGTCAGGTCGCCCCAGGGGGCGTCCTCCTCGAGGGCGGCGCCGACGACGCGGTTCAGGACGGCGGGGGTGATCATCGGGCTCCGATCAGGGCAGGGGAGGGTTCGAGGTGGTGGGCGCCGACCGAGACCGGTCGGGCGAGGGCGGCCGCGGTCATCGCCTCCGCGATGAGCAGCAGGTTGCGGTCTTCCACGCCGGTCCTCGTCGGTGCGGCGGAGGCGTGCCACCCGCGGATCGTGGTGAGGGCCTCGGTGAGCCCTTCGGCCGTGCGCAGCGGGCCGACGTGGTCCCACATGAGCTCCTGCAGCGCGGGACGGGAGAACGGACCGGGGGTCCTCCGGTCACTGAGCTTGTCGAAGTGATGCGGCGAAGCCCCTTCGACCAGCTCAGGGACCGGGTGAGGCTCAGGGACCGACTGCAGGATCTGCCCGTCAAGGGTCGGCCAGGGCTTCCCGAGCGCTGCGGCGGCCCTGGCACCGAACACGGCGCCCTCGAGCAGCGAGTTCGACGCCAGGCGGTTCGCGCCGTGCACACCGGTGCGAGCGCACTCGCCGACGGCGAACAGGCCGGGCAGGGTGGTGCGCCCTGCGGTGTCGGTGACGACGCCGCCCATGAGGTAGTGCGCAGCCGGGGTCACCGGGATCGGCTCGCGCGCCCAGTCGAAGCCGCGCTCGCGGGTCACCCGGTCGATCGTCGGGAAGCGCGCGGCCAGCCGGCCGGCGCCGAGCGCTGTGGCATCCAGGCGCACCGGCCCGCCCTGCGCGGCGGCGCGGCGCACGATGGCCCGGGCCACGACGTCGCGCGGCGCGAGCTCGCCGTCCGGGTGCGCGTCGAACGCGAACCGGCGGCCCTCGTCGTCGATGAGGATCGCGCCCTCACCGCGCACGGCCTCGGAGATCAGGAACGCCGGCCCATCCGAGGCCAGGATCGTCGGGTGGAACTGCACGAACTCCAGATCCGCGACGGCGGCTCCGGCGCGCAGCACCGCGGCGATCCCGTCGCCTGTGCAGACCGCGGGAGCGGTCGTGTGCTGGAACAGCTGCCCGGCGCCGCCCGTCGCGAGGATCACCGCGTCTGCCGGGACCTCGTCGATGCGCCCGCCCACGAGGATCCGTGCGCCGCGCACGGCTCGGCCCGAGACCACGAGGTCGACGAGCACCGCGTGCTCGCGGACGGGGATCCCTGCCTCCCGCACGCGCGTGCACAGGGCCGCGGAGATCGCAGCCCCGGTGGCGTCGCCGCCTGCGTGCGCGATGCGCGCCGCCGAGTGCGCCGCCTCGAGCCCGAGCCGCAGCTCCCCTGCCGCGTTGCGGTCGAAGGGCACGCCGCGCGCGACGAGCTCGGCGATGCGCCCGGCCGCGTCGCCGACGAGCACCTCCACGGCGGCGGGGTCGGAGAGGCCCGCGCCCGCGGTGAGGGTGTCCTCGGCATGCGCGGCGGGGGAGTCGCCCGCCCCGTACGCGCCCGCGATCCCGCCCTGGGCGAGCGCGGTCGCGCCGTCGCCGAGCGCGTCCTTGACGGCCACCTCGACGCGGTGGCCGGCCTCGTGGGCATGCAGCGCAGCCGTGAGACCGGCGATCCCGCCGCCGATCACCAGCACGCTGAGCCCGCCGCGGGCGCTCATCAGGCCCCTTCGACGGGCTCGGGGACCGCCACCGGGGGCTTCGCGGCGAGCATCCGCTCCAGGGCGATCCGTGCGGGGTCCGCGACGTCGGCCGGCACCGTGATGCGGTTCGGGGTGCGGCCCGCGACGAGCTCCTCGAGCACCCAGGCCAGGTAACCCGGGTGGATCCGGTACATCGTCGAGCACGGGCAGACCACCGGATCCAGGCAGAAGATCTCGTGCTGCGGGTACTGCGCGGCGAGCCGGCGGACGAGGTTGATCTCGGTGCCGACGGCGAAGGTCGTGGGCTCCGTGGCGGCGGCGATGGCCTTGCGGATGTAGTCGGTGGATCCGGCGGCGTCGGCCGCGTCCACGACCTCCATCGGGCACTCCGGGTGCACGATCACGCGCACGCCGGGGTGCTCTGCGCGGGCCTGCTCGATCTGGGCGACCGTGAAGCGGCGGTGCACCGAGCAGAACCCGTGCCACAGGACGACGCGTGCCTCCTGCAGCTCCGTGGCGGAGGAGCCGCCCAGCGGGCGGCGCGGGTTCCACATCGGCATCTGCTCCAGGGGCACGCCCATCGCCTTGGCGGTGTTGCGCCCCAGGTGCTGGTCGGGGAAGAAGAGCACCCGCCGACCGCGGGCGAACGCCCACTCGAGCACCGTGCGCGCATTCGACGAGGTGCACACGATCCCGCCGTGCCGGCCCACGAAACCCTTGATCGCGGCGGACGAGTTCATGTACGTCACCGGGACCACCGGGACGAGGCCGTCCTCATCCGCCACGTCGAGCGGCCCGTACACTTCGGCGAGCTGCTCCCAGCACTCCTCGACCTGGTCGATGTCGGCCATGTCCGCCATCGAGCAGCCGGCCGCGAGGTTCGGCAGGATCACGGCCTGGTCGGCGCCGGAGAGCAGATCCGCGGTCTCCGCCATGAAGTGCACGCCGCAGAACACGATGGCCTCTGCATCCGGATGCTCCTTCGCGGCCGTCGCGAGCTGGAACGAGTCGCCCACGTAGTCCGCGTGCTGCACGACCTCCTCACGCTGGTAGAAGTGGCCGAGTACGACGACGCGCTCGCCGAGGGCCGCCTTGGCGGCGCGGATCCGCTCGTGCAGCTCCGCCTCGTCGGCCTCGCGATATGCCGCGGGCAGCTCGCCCTGACGCGGGGCGCCGGTCGGGATCACGTCTCCCATGGAGGAACCCGGTCCGTAGCCGGGGATCGCGTCGAAGTTCCACGGACCTGCAGCGAGGTCCGTCGTGCAGGTGGACTCCGTGGAGGCGCCGGTGACGATCAGGCGCAGCGCATGGTCGACGGAGGGATCGATGAGGGTCATGACGGGCTCGTCTCGGTGAGGGTCGGGTGGGGGAGGGATCGGGTCGGGTCCGCGGTGCTGATCTCCTCGGGGGAGAGCGGCCCGCGCTCCGCGAGTTCGGCGTCGCCGGCGTCGCGGTAGAGCCGGGCGGGCCGATGGCTGCCCGTCCGGAACGCGTTGGTGGGGATGAGGGTCCGTGTCGCGTCCACCTGCCGGCGGAAGTTCGCGGGATCGAGCCGGCGGCCGAGGATGGTCTCGTACGCCTCGCGCAGGTCGGCCAGGGTGAACTCCGGCGGGAGGAAGCCCTGGGCGACGCGGCTGTAGCCGGCCTTGTTGCGCAGTCGCCACAGCGCGTACTCGATGATGTCCGCGTGGTCGAAGGCGAGCGGGGGCAGATCCTGCGCATCGAACCAGGCCACGTTCTCGGGGTCGGAGCCGACCGCGCGGGTGGCCTCCTCCTCGCGCACGAGCGCCCAGTAGACCACCGAGATCACGCGGCTCGGCGAGCGGTCCACCGCGCCGAAGGCGTACAGCTGCTCCAGATAGCTCGGCGCCAGGCCCGTGGTCTCGGCGAGGGTGCGTGCCGCTGCCACCGCCAGGCTCTCCTGTGCATCGAGCCAGCCGCCGGGCAGGGCCCAGGCGCCTTCGTGCGGGTCGCGGGTGCGGCGCACGAGAGGCAGCGCGAGCCGAGGCGCCTGGCCGCCGTCGCGGCGCAGGGTCAGGATCACGGTCGACACCGCGACGCGGATCCCGTCCTCGGGGATGGTGCTTCTGGTCATGCTGACTCTAACCTCCGATCGTCATCTTATAGTCATGGTGACACGAACTCCACCTCATTACGGCGCACTCCCAGCCGGGCGGCAGCGGCGGCCGCTAGCGTCGGGCCATGCAGCAGCCGACGCGGCTCGAAGCGCGGGTCGACGCGCGCGCTCGCCGGATCCTCGCGAGCGCTCCCTCCACCGGGGTGCGGGGCCTTCGCGTGGAGGCCGCGGTCTTCCTCGCCAAGCAGGCCTGGGCGTGCGCGTTCGGTGCGGCGCTGCTGGTGGCGATCGTGCTCGTGCGCACCCTCTACCCGGGCGATCTCGCCCTCACCCGCAACGATCTGCTCACGCTGATCGCGGTCCTCATCCAGGTGGTGATGCTCGCCACGCGCCTGGAGTCCGGCCGCGAGCTCTGGGTGATCATGCTGTTCCACGTGACGGGGACGGCGATGGAGCTGTTCAAGACGGACATCGGATCCTGGGCCTACGAAGCGGACGGCTTCCTGAGGATCGGGGCCGTCCCGCTGTTCAGCGGCTTCATGTACGCCGCGGTCGGCTCGTACATGGTGCGCGTGCACCGCCTGTTCGACCTGACCTTCCTGCGCTATCCGCCGCGCTGGGCCACCGTCGTACTCGCCGTGATGATCTATGCGAACTTCTTCACGCACCACTGGATCTGGGACGCGCGCTGGGTGCTCACGGCCCTCGTGGTCGCGCTCTGGCTGCCCACCGTCATGCACGCGCGGGTGTGGCGGCGCACGCTGCGGATCCCGCTGCTGCTGCCGTTCGCCGGGGTCGCGGTGTTCATCTGGCTGGCCGAGAACATCGGCACCGCGAGCGGTGCCTGGCTGTACCCGGATCAGGTCGGCGGCTGGCAGCCGGTGTCGCTGTCGAAGGTGTCCAGCTGGTTCCTGCTCATGATCATCTCGGTCGTGCTGGTGACCCTGGTGTTCCCGCCGCGTACGCCCGGGAACACGGCCGCGCGAAGAGGGCCGCGCACGGTAGGATGGCGCAGGAAAACTGAACACGTGGCCGCATGGTCCGCGCGGGAGAGTCCGGTGATCGCAGCCGGACACCGAAGGAGCAAGCCTCCCCGCCAATCTCTCAGGTAACCGCACCGCGCAGATCCGGCCGCTCTGAAAAGCGATTCCGAGTGAGACGACTCGGGATCCGCCGACGGTGAAAGCCCTCGCGCACGCGCGCAGGCGAAGCTCTCAGGCTCATGACAGAGGGGGAGTTCTCGGATCCGCGCGCCGCACGGATCCTCACCGATCCGCACGGGAGAGCTCCATGACAGACGCCCGCTACACGCCCCTCCGAGAGCGCCACGAGGCGCTCGGGGCTTCGTTCACCGACTTCGGCGGCTGGCAGATGCCGGTCCGCTACACGTCCGACCTGGCCGAGCACCACGCAGTGCGTCAGGCCGCGGGCATCTTCGACATCTCGCACATGGCCGAGTTCACGATCAAGGGCGTGGGCGCGGCTGACTACCTCGACTACGCGCTCGCCGGCCGCCTGTCCGCGCTGCCGGTCGGCAAGGCGAAGTACTCCCTGCTGCTCGCCGAGGACGGCGGCATCATCGACGACGTGATCGTCTACCGCCTCGGCGAAGACGACTTCCTCATCATCAGCAACGCCGGCAACCGGGATGCGGTCCGCGAGGCGCTGCAGGCACGGATCGCCGGCCGCGACGTCGCGGTCATCGACGTCTCCGACTCGTACGCGCTCATCGCCGTGCAGGGGCCGAACGCCGAGGCGATCCTCGCGGCGACCGCCGGCATCGCTGACGTCTCCATCCCCTGGGCGGAGCAGAAGTACTACGCGTGGGCCTCGGCGAGCTACCGAGGCAAGCCGCTGCTGCTCGCCCGCACCGGCTACACCGGCGAGGACGGCTTCGAGCTCCTCGTCGACGCCGCCGACGCAACGGCGCTGTGGGACGAGGTCCTCGCCGCCGGTGCCGCACACGGGCTGGTTCCCGCCGGCCTGGCCGCCCGCGACACGCTGCGCCTCGAGGCGGGCATGCCGCTGTACGGCCACGAGCTGAACCTCGAGACCAGGCCCGCGCAGGCGGGCCTCGGCCGGGTCGTGGTCGCCGACAAGGAGAGCTTCGTCGGCAAGGACGGCGTGACCCCCGCCGAGGGTGCGCGCGTGCTCGTCGGGCTCACCGCAGAGGGGCGCCGGGCCGGTCGTGCCGGCTACCCGGTCGTCACCGAGGACGGTGCGGCGGTCGGCGAGATCACCAGCGGCGCCCTCAGCCCCACGCTCGGCCACCCCATCGCCATGGCTTTCGTCGACCCCGCCGTCGCCGACGGCTCCGTCCCCCTGTTCCTCGACGTGCGCGGCACGAAGATCCCCGCCACCGTCACCGCCCTGCCTTTCTACCGGAGGAAGAAATGACCGATCTGAACACCCTGCGTTACAGCGAAGAGCACGAGTGGGTCGCCGTGGACGGCGCCACCGCCACCGTCGGGATCACCGACTTCGCCGCTGACGCCCTCGGCGACATCGTCTTCGTCGAGCTGCCCGCCGTCGGCACCACGCTGAGCCGCGGCGACGTCTTCGGCGAGGCCGAGTCGACCAAGTCGGTCTCCGAGCTCTACGCTCCCGTCGACGGCACGGTCACCGCGGTCAACGACGCCGTGGTCGACGACCCGGCTCTGCTGAACTCCTCGCCGTTCGAAGACGGCTGGCTCATCCGGGTCGAGGTCGGCGAGGGCGCCACGGACGGCCTCCTCGACCGCGACGCCTACGTCGCGCACACGGAGAAGTGAGAGTGACTGCGTTCCTCGACCGCCACATCGGCACCACCGCCGACGCCCAGCGCACGATGCTCGACGCGATCGGCATCGCCTCCGCTGCCGACGAGCGTCCCGTCGACGCACTGATGCGCGAGGCCGTCCCCGCGTCGATCCGCTCCGCCGCCGACCGCGTCAGCGTGCTGCCGGCCGCGGCGAGCGAAGCCGAGGCCCTCGCCGAGCTGCGCGCTCTGGCCGACCGCAACACCGTGAACCGGCCGATGATCGGCCTGGGCTACTACGGCACCATCACCCCGAGCGTGATCCAGCGCAACGTGCTGGAGAACCCGTCCTGGTACACCGCCTACACCCCGTACCAGCCGGAGATCTCGCAGGGCCGGCTCGAGGCGCTGATCAACTTCCAGACCATGGTCTCGGAGCTGACCGGCCTGGACACCGCCAACGCGTCCATGCTCGACGAGTCCTCCGCGGTGGCCGAGGGCATGCTGCTCGCGCGCCGCGGATCCAAGTCCGGATCGAACGTCTTCGTGGTCGACGCGGATGCGCTGCCGCAGACCAAGGCGCTGCTCGCGACGCGGGCCGACGCCGTCGGCATCGAGCTGCTCGAGCGCGACCTCGCCGGCGGTGAGACCCTTCCCGAGGAGCTGTTCGGCGTGTTCGTGCAGTACCCGGGTGCGTCCGGGCGGATCTGGGATCCGTCCGCGGTCATCGACGCCGCGCACCTCGCCGGCGGCCTCGCGGTCGTCGCCGCCGACCTGCTCGCGCTCACCCTCATCGCCTCGCCGGGCTCGCTCGGCGCCGACGTCGCCGTGGGCACCACGCAGCGTTTCGGCGTGCCGATGGGCTTCGGCGGTCCGCACGCGGGCTACATGGCGGTGCGCAGCGGGCTGGAGCGGCAGCTGCCGGGCCGCCTGGTCGGCGTCTCGCAGGACGCGGACGGCCACCCGGCCTACCGCCTCGCGCTGCAGACGCGCGAGCAGCACATCCGCCGCGAGAAGGCCACGTCGAACATCTGCACCGCCCAGGTGCTGCTCGCCGTGATGGCGTCGATGTACGCGGTCTACCACGGGCCGGAAGGCCTGAGGGAGATCGCCACGGGCGTCGCCTCGAAGGCGCGCTTCCTGGCCACGCAGCTCGAGAAGGCCGGTGCCGAGATCGTGCACGCGGACTACTTCGACACCATCACGGTTCGGGTGCCGGGGCGCGCCGACGCGATCGTGGCCGACGCGCACGCCGCCGGGATCCTGCTGAACCCGGTCGATGCGGACACCGTCAGCATCGCGACCGACGAGACCACGACGTACGAGGACATCCTCGCCGTGGCCACGGTGTTCGGCGCGGGGGAGGGCTCCTTCGCCTACATCCCGGTCACGAGCGTGCCCGCGGCCCTCGCCCGTCAGGACGAGTTCCTCACGCACCCCGTGTTCCACGCGCACCGCTCTGAGACCGCCATGATGCGGTACCTGAAGAGCCTCGCCGACCGCGACTACGCGCTCGACCGCGGCATGATCCCGCTCGGATCCTGCACGATGAAGCTCAACGCGGCGACCGAGATGGCGGCGATCACCTGGCCCGAGTTCGCGCAGCTGCACCCGTTCGCCCCCGAGGCCGACGTGCAGGGATCCCTCGAGCTGATCGACCAGCTCGAGGCGTGGCTCGCCGATGTGACCGGCTACGACGCGGTGTCGCTGCAGCCGAACGCCGGATCGCAGGGCGAGCTCGCGGGCCTGCTCGCGATCCGCGGCTACCACCTCGCCAACGGCGACGACCACCGCACGGTGTGCCTGATCCCGTCGTCCGCGCACGGCACCAACGCCGCCAGCGCGGTGCTCGCGGGCATGAAGGTGGTCGTGGTGGCCACGGACGAGCTGGGCAACGTCGACCTCGACGACCTGCGGGCGAAGATCGCTCAGCACGCCGACGAGATCGCGGCGCTCATGATCACCTACCCGTCGACGCACGGGGTGTACGAGCACGACGTGCTCGACATCACGGCGGCCGTGCACGCCGCCGGCGGCCAGGTGTACATCGACGGCGCGAACCTGAACGCCCTGCTCGGCTACTCCCGGTTCGGCGATCTCGGTGGCGACGTCTCGCACCTCAACCTGCACAAGACGTTCGCCATCCCGCACGGCGGCGGCGGCCCCGGCGTCGGCCCGGTGGCGGCGAAGGCGCACCTCGCGCCGTACCTGCCCGGGCACCCGCAGGCGCAGCGTGCCGCGCACGCGGGCGGGTACGTGTTCGAGGGCGGACCGGTCTCGGCCGCCCCCTACGGATCCGCCGGCGTCCTGCCGATCTCCTGGGCGTACGTCCGGATGATGGGCGCGGACGGCCTGCGCGACGCCACGGCAGCCGCCGTCCTGGCGGCGAACTACGTCGCGGCGCGCCTCGGCGAGCACTACCCGGTGCTGTACACCGGCGAGCAGGGCCGGGTCGCTCACGAGTGCATCCTCGACCTGCGCCCGCTCAAGGAGGCGACCGGCATCACGGTCGACGATGTCGCCAAGCGCCTCATCGACTACGGCTTCCACGCGCCCACCATGTCGTTCCCGGTCGCGGGCACGCTCATGGTGGAGCCGACGGAGTCGGAGGACCTCGGTGAGCTGGAGCGCTTCGTGGAGGCCATGATCCAGATCAAGGCGGAGGCCGACGAGGTGGCCGCCGGCGTCTGGCCGGCCGACGACAACCCGCTCGTGCACGCCCCGCACACCGCCGCGTCGCTCATCGAGGGGGAGTGGCAGCACGCCTACACCCGCGAGAAGGCGGCCTATCCGGTGCGCGCCCTCATCGCGGGCAAGTACTGGCCGCCGGTGCGCCGGATCGACAACGCGTACGGCGACCGCAACCTCGTGTGCGCCTGCCCGCCGGTGGAGGCGTTCGCGCTGTAGGCACGGCAGGATCCGCAGCCGATGAGGCGCCCCGGGGGAGCTCTCCCGGGGCGCTCCGGCGTTCCAGCGGATCTGAGACCCGGTGTCAGGTCACCAGTGAATAACGGTTAACGTCGGAGATTCGCCCGATCGGCATCGCGGCGGTTACGCTCGATTATCCCTACACACTCGATGATGAGTGTGCAGTTTGCTGTCAACGGTCCACAGGAGGACACAACGTGAAGCGCAACAAGATCGACGTGATCGACCAGATCCCGTCGTCCGCGCAGCAGACGTTCGAGTCCGACCTGGGCGACCGCGCCGTCAACCAGCCGGCCGCGATCTTCCAGTCGTTCACGATCCCGGGCAACGCCGAGCACTTCACCGGTGACGAGGGCAAGCTGCGCAAGGAGGCCATCTCGATGGCCATCGACCGCGCCGCGATCACCAAGACGATCTTCAACAACACCCGCACCCCGGCTAAGGACTTCACCTCGCCGGTCATCGCGGGCTGGTCCGACTCGATCAAGGGCTCGGATGTGCTGAAGTTCGACGCGAAGAAGGCGAAGGAGCTGTGGGCTGAGGCCGACAAGATCTCGCCGTGGAGCGGCTCGTTCCAGATCGCGTACAACTCGGACGGCGGCCACCAGGCCTGGGTCGACGCTGTGGCGAACCAGCTGAAGAACAACCTCGGCATCGACGCCTCCGGCAACCCGTACGTGGACTTCGCCACGCTCCGCAAGGACGTGAACGCCCGCACGATCAAGACCGCCTTCCGCACCGGCTGGCAGGCCGACTACCCGGCGCAGTACAACTTCCTGCAGCCGCTCTACGGCACCAAGGCCTCGTCGAACGACAGCGACTACTCGAACCCCGAGTTCGACAAGCTCGTCGCGAAGGGCGCCTCGGCGACCAGCCAGGCGGACGCCACGAAGGACTACGAGCAGGCACAGGAGATCCTCTTCAAGGACCTGCCCGCCATCCCGCTGTGGTACTCGAACGTCAACGGCGGCTTCGCCAAGGGCGTGAACAACGTCCAGTTCGGGTGGAACTCGGTTCCGCTGTACTACGAGATCACCAAGGGCTGACCGGCCCGAGGGATCACACCCGCGAGGCGGTGACGATCACGTCACCGCCTCGCGCGCTGTCAAAACAGTGCCAACCCAAAGTGTCGTGCGCGTCGAACACGTGACACGATTCTCAGTGAGGCGTCGCACCTGCACGGATCGTGCGGGCTCCCGAGGCGCCTCCTCATCTGAAAGGAGGGGCGGATGGTCGGCTACATCCTCAAACGCCTCTTGCAGGTGATCCCGGTGTTCCTCGGGGCCACACTGCTCATCTATTTCCTGGTCTTCGCCATGCCTGGCGATCCCATCGCCGCGCTCTTCGGCGACAAGCAGCCCAGCAAGCAGCTGCTCGCAGCGCTGACGGCCCAGTACCACCTGGACCAGCCGTTCATCGTGCAGTACTGGTACTACCTCACCGGCATCTTCCGGGGCGACATGGGCACCACGTTCTCCGGTCGCTCGGTCAACGACGTCCTGGCGGCGACGCTGCCGGTCACAGGACGTCTCGCGGTGATGGCGATCGGCATCGAGTTCGTGCTCGCGATCATCATCGGCACGTTCTCGGCCCTGCGCAAGGGCAAGATCTTCGACAACTCGATGCTCGTCCTGTCGCTGATCTTCATCTCGCTTCCGATCTTCGTAATCGCGTTCCTCGCCCAGTACTTCCTCGCGGTCAAGCTGCAGTGGTTCAGCCCGACGGTCGGCGGGGACAACGACTGGGGGGACCTCTGGCTGCCCGCCATCGTGCTGGGCGTGAGCCTGTACGCCACGAGCATGCGCCTGATGCGCGGATCCGTGATCGACACTCTCAACCAGGACTGGGTGCGCACCGCCTACAGCAAGGGACTGCCGCGACGGCGCGTCATCCCGGTGCACGTGCTCCGCAACTCGCTGATCCCCGTGATCACCAACTCCGCGACCAACTTCGGCGTCCTGCTCGTCGGCGCGACCGTCACCGAGGGCATCTTCAACGTGCCCGGCGTCGGCAACACGCTGTTCCACGCGACGCTGCAGCACGAAGGCCCGACGATCGTCTCCTTCGTGACGGTGTTCGTGATCATCTACGTGCTGGTCAACCTGGTGGTCGACCTGCTGTACGGCCTGCTCGACCCGAGGATCCGCTATGTCTGACACCAGCGCGACGCATTACGTCGCTCCCATCCCCGAGGGCACGATCGCGGTCGACGCGATCAAGATCGCGGAGAAGCCGTCCAACCTCTGGCGCGACGCCTGGGCGGACATCCGCCGTCGTCCGATGTTCTGGATCTCGCTCGTGATCGTGCTGATCATCGTGCTCATGGCCGTGTGGCCCACGCTGTTCACGCAGACCCCGCCGAACAGCAACTGCCAGCTGTCCAACTCCAACGGCGGTCCGACCGCCGGTCACCCGCTGGGCTTCACCTTCCAGGGCTGCGACATCTACGCGCGCACCGTCTGGGGTGCGCGCACCTCGCTGTCGGTCGGCCTGCTCGCAACCCTGATCGGATCCGTCATCGGACTGGTGATGGGCGCCCTGGCCGGCTTCTACGGCGGCTGGCTGGACTCGCTGCTCTCCCGCATCGGTGACATCTTCTTCTCGATCCCCTACATCCTCGCCGCGGTCGTGGTGATGAGCGTGTTCGCGCAGTTCCGCAACGTGTTCACCCTCGCGTTCGCGATCGGCGGGTTCGCGTGGGCCTCCACGGCTCGCGTCGTGCGCGCCGAAGTGCTGCGGGTGCGTCAGGCGGACTTCGTGATGGCGTCCCGCGCGCTCGGGAAGTCGCGGTTCGGCACGCTGCTGTCGCACGTCATCCCGAACGCGATCGCCCCGCTGCTCGTCGTCACGACGCTGAGCCTCGCCGCCGCGATCGTCGCCGAAGCGACCCTGTCGTTCCTCGGGGTCGGCCTCGGAAGCGGCACCATGAGCTGGGGCAACGACATCAGCCAGGCGCAGCAGTCCCTGCGCGTCGCGCCGATGGCGCTCATCTATCCGTCGATCGCGCTGACCGTCACGGTGCTCGCGTTCATCATGCTGGGCGAGCTCGTGCGAGACGCCCTCGACCCGAGAGCGAGGGCGCGCCGATGAGCACCACCGCTGACATGCCGCTGCTGCGCATCCGCGACCTGAAGGTCGCCTTCGACACCCAGAAGGGCTCCCGTGAGGTGCTGCACGGGGTCGACCTCGACCTGTACCGAGGCGAGACCCTGGCCATCGTGGGCGAATCCGGATCCGGCAAATCGACGACCGCGTCGGCGATCGTCAACCTGCTGCCCGGCACCGGCCACGTGACCGCAGGCAGCATCACGCTCGACGGTCAGGAGCTGACCGGGCTCACCGAGGGCCAGATGGAGAAGATCCGCGGCCGGGAGATCGGCTACGTGCCGCAGGATCCGATGTCCAACCTCAACCCGGTGTGGTCGATCGGCTTCCAGGTCAAGGAGGCGATCCGCGCCAACGGACTCGCTCAGGGCCGCAAGGAGGTCGAGGCGCGGACCATCGAGGTGCTGCAGCAGGCCGGTCTCGCCGACGCCGCCAAGCGTCTGCACCAGTACCCGCACCAGTTCTCCGGGGGCATGCGCCAGCGCGCGCTGATCGGAATCGGCCTCGCGGCCGACCCGAAGCTGCTCATCGCGGACGAGCCCACCTCGGCGCTGGACGTGACGGTGCAGCGCGTGATCCTGGATCACCTCGCCTCGCTGACGCGCGAGAAGGGCACCTCGGTGCTCCTGATCACGCACGACCTGGGTCTCGCGGCGGAGCGCGCCGAGAAGATCATCGTCATGCAGAACGGCGAGATCGTCGAGGCAGGTCCCAGCCGGGAGATCCTGGAGAACCCGCTGCACCCGTACACGAAGAAGCTGGTCGCCGCGGCTCCCAGCATCGCGTCGCAGCGGATCCAGGCCGTCCACGAGCGGCAGGGCATCGAGACCAGCGACGACATCGCCGGCATGCCGCCGACGGTCTCCGTGCGCGACCTGACCAAGGACTACAAGATCCGCCAGGGCCAGTTCCGCAGCGTCCCGTTCCGCGCGGTCGACAACGTGTCGTTCGACATCCCCAAGGGCAAGACGCTGGCGCTGGTCGGCGAGTCCGGCTCGGGCAAGTCGACCGTCGCGAAGATGGTGCTCAAGCTCGAGGACGTGACGAGCGGCTCGATCAAGATCGACGGCGTCGACACCGCGGGCCTCTCGAACCGCGAGACGCTCGCCCTGCGTCGCCGCATGCAGCCGGTGTTCCAGGATCCCTACGGTTCCATGGACCCGCTGCGCAACATCGGCAACACGATCTCGGAGCCGCTGGAAATCCACGGCGTGGGGGACACCGCCTCGCGGCGAGAGCGCGTGCTCGAGCTGCTGGACCAGGTCTCGCTCCCGCGCGAGCTCGCCACCCGGTACCCGAACGAGCTGTCCGGCGGACAGCGTCAGCGCGTCGCCATCGCGCGCGCCCTGGCGCTCAAGCCCGACATCGTCGTCCTGGACGAGGCGGTCTCGGCGCTCGACGTGCTGGTGCAGGATCAGATCCTGAAGCTGCTCGCCGAGCTGCAGAGCGAGCTCGACCTCACGTACCTGTTCATCACGCACGACCTCGCGGTCGTGCGCGTCGCGGCCGACCTGGTCTGCGTGATGGAGAAGGGCAAGCTGGTCGAGCAGGGCACCGTGGACGAGATCTTCGCCAACCCGCAGCAGGAGTACACGGAGCGACTGCTCCAGGCCATCCCGGGCGTCTCGATCACCCTGGGTGGTCGCAGCGCGTGAGCTCGATGGATCAGATGCCCGTGGGGGCGCGGACCTACCGCGCCCCCACGGGCATCGCCGTTCTCGTGGTCTGCGCGGCACTGGCGGTGTTCCTGCTCGGCGACGCCGTGGTGCGCGGCAGCTGGGGTCTCATGCTCCTGTTCGCCCCGTGGGTGCTGCTCGTGCTGTGGCTCATCTACGTGGTCAGCGTCGCGTCGATGGTGCACGTCGACGAGGAGGGCGCGAAGGTGCAGAACCTCCTTCGGCGCACCCGGTTCGGCTGGCGCCGGGTCACGGAGCTCGACCTGCGCTGGCAGCTGGACTTCACGCTGGACGACGGCCGCACGCTGGCGTGCTGGGGCGGCCCCGGCCGGATCCAGTCGCCGCGCATGAAGCGCTCCGGCGAGATCACGGTCCCGCAGAGCCTGCAGGCGCTCACGGACGTCCGCGCCCTGTGGGAGAACGCCGTGGAGCGCCCGGCCGGTCCGGCCGGGGAGGGCGCGGACGCGCCGATCCGGCGCAGCTGGGACTGGCCGGCGCTCGGTGCCCTGCTCGTGATCGTCGTCTGGGCGACCATCGCCGTCGCGGTCACCCGCTGATCCGCGCGCGCGGCGGCGCCTCAATGCGCGGCGGGGCCGGCGGGGCGTGGGTCGCCCGGCCCCGCCCTCGTTGACCGCGAGACTGCAACTGAGCGACGAGACTGCAGCACGCTGTTGCAGTCTCGTCGTGTGATTGCAGTCTCGGATCTCCCGCGGGCTCCGCGGAGCTGGGAGATATCCGGGGTATCCGTCGCTCAACGCAGAGCAAGGCGCAACGCGGCAAGCATGCCCGCGTCGGAGGGCTTGACGCGAGGGATCCCCGCCCGGAGAAGCATCGTTGTGAGCAAGTCGGGCGTACGCACCTCTGGCCAACCCCACCGCAGGTCGTTGGTCACTCGCCGGCGCAGCCGCCGTTGCCGGAGCTTCTCCGCTCGGATGATGGCCTGCGGATCCCCGAACTCTCCGGAGTACTTCACGTCGCCGTCGGATTCGCCGATCACGCCGCAGCTGCGCCAGAAGAAGTCCACGCGATCCTCCTCGCCTTCGTCCAGGAACACGACCTGCAACTCGGGCAGTTCGAAACCACCGAACTCCATGACGGCCAGACTGATCGATTCGAGTGGGCTCTCCGGGATGCCGGTCGCGCGTTCCAGCGCCCAGCGTGCCCGGGCACGAAAGCGAGACGACAGGCGTGCCTCGTTGATCGCGCGCAGGCGGTCAGTCGAGATTCGGGACTGTGCCCTCAGTAGCATGTCCGCATAGGCGAGCCCGATCCCCGGAGTGCTGTCACGCACAGCGTCGACGATGGTGTCCGGGACCGAGGTGACCAGGATCCCGTCCACGTGGCGAACGTCGCGCTCGTCGCGCGACACGACGAACCTCACCGGACCCGAGACTCGCGCGGTCCCGGTGGAACCCAGCAGATGCACGGGATCCGAGGGGCGGGACAGGCTGATACCGTACAGAGCCGCGGCTGAGTGGCCGCACACGACATGATCCGGGAAGCGAGCGCTGGCCGCGTGCACTTTCGCGAGATACTGCTGGCCTCGCTTGAGCCTCGTCCAGTTCGCCGTCGCGGCGTAGACGCCGGGCACGATCCGAGTGAGCTCGCCGCGCCGGTGCGCGTTGTGCAGCCGAGGGCCGTTCGTCGCCCCGGATGCACGGATCAGCGCGATCGGCGAGGGCTGCAGCGTCAGGGGTTCTCTCGTGCGCATGCGTCCATGGTCGGCCGGCCCGCGAACCCCCGGGCCGATCCCTACGAGAACCGTTCACATCTCACCGCCAAGCCTCATTGTTGAGGGCGCACGATCACCACCGGCTATGGCCCGCGAGACTGCAACTGAGGGACGAGACTGCCGCAGGCTGTTACAGTCTCGTCGCGTGGTTGCAGTCTCGCGGATCTGAGGCGGGATCCGGGATCCGGGATCCGGGATACCGCCGGGTCCGCGCGCCTCAGTGCGCGGGGAGGCCGAAGAGCGCGGGCCACGTGGTCGCCGCCCACGGGTAGCCGACGAACGCTGCGGCGTCGATGAGGAAGTGCGCCACGAGGAACGGCAGCAGCCGCCCGGAGCGCAGGAACAGGGCGCCGAACAGCAGCCCCATCCCGAGGTTGCCGATGAACGCCCCCGGGCCCTGGTAGAGGTGGTACGTCGCCCGCAGCGCGGACGTCGCCAGCACGATGGTCCACGGCCCCCAACCGAGCTGTCGCAGCCGAGCGAACAGGTAGCCGAGCACGACGAACTCCTCCTCAGTGGCGGCGCGCGCAGCCGAGAGCAGGAGCACGGGGATCGTCCACCAGTACGCGCTCTGCGCACCCGGATCCACGGCCACGAAGAGGCCGGTCAGCCGGCCCGCGATGTAGAGCCCCAGCCCGGGGACGCCGATGGCGAGCACCAGAACGGCGCCCCACCCGGCGTCGCGGCCGACGCGGCGCCCGTCCAGGCCGAGTGCGCCCAGGTGCGGCCGCGTCGGCAGCCACAGCAGGAAGCACACCAGCAGCACCGGAACCACGGAGAAGCCGATCCCGAGCAGCTGGTAGACCAGGTCGAACACCTGCCGGTCGGAGAGCGCGGGATTGAGCGTCGCGGTCTGCTGCGCCAGCGGCGTCGAGCGTGAGAAGCGGTCGACGAGTTGCACCACGGAGTACACCGCGGACTGCCCCAGCCCGAGTGCGAGCACGATCGCGATCTCCCACCGGAGCCGCCTCCGCGACGGCGCATCCGGCGGGGGCGGGGGCAGAGCGATCCTCATGCGTCGAGCGTACGGCGGAGCCGTATGGATCCGTCGCGCAGAGGCCGTCCAGGTGCGGTGTTGTATCCTGAAGAGTCCGGAATCCCGGGCGAAACCCCATCTGCATTGGATTCCTTCATGGCGCACGCCCTCCGTTCCGATCTCCGCAACGTCGCCATCGTCGCGCACGTCGACCATGGCAAGACCACGCTCGTCGACGCCATGCTCCGCCAGACCGGATCCTTCGGCGAGCACGCGCACGTCGAGGAGCGCGCCATGGACTCCAACGACCTGGAGCGTGAGAAGGGCATCACGATCCTCGCCAAGAACACGGCGATCACGTACAACGGCAAGCACACCGACACTCCGATCACGATCAACGTGATCGACACCCCGGGCCACGCGGACTTCGGCGGCGAGGTGGAGCGCGGTCTGTCCATGGTCGACGGCGTCGTGCTGCTCGTGGACGCGTCCGAGGGCCCGCTCCCGCAGACCCGCTTCGTGCTGCGCAAGGCGCTCGAGGCGAAGCTGCCGGTCATCCTGCTGGTGAACAAGACCGACCGCCCCGACGCGCGCATCGCCGAGGTCGAGGAGGAGGCCCACGACCTGCTGCTGGGCCTCGCCTCCGACCTTGTGGACGACGTGCCCGACCTCGACGTGGACGCGCTGCTCGACGTCCCGGTGGTGTACGCCTCCGGCCGCGCCGGCGCCGCCTCGCGCACCCGCCCGGACAACGGCGCGCTGCCCGACAACGACGACCTCGAGCCGCTGTTCGAGGCCATCCTCGAGCACGTGCCGGCCCCGGCGTACGACGACGAGGCTCCGCTGCAGGCCTGGGTCACCAACCTCGACTCCTCGCCGTTCCTGGGTCGACTCGCGCTCCTGCGCGTCTTCAACGGCACCCTGAAGAAGGGCCAGACCGTGGCGTGGGTGCGCGGCGACGGATCCACCAGCAACGCGCGCATCACCGAGCTGCTCAAGACGAAGGCGCTCGAGCGCTTCCCGGCGGAGTCGGCCGGCCCGGGCGACATCGTCGCCATCGCCGGGATCGAGAACATCACGATCGGCGAGACGATCGCGGATCCGGAGGACGTGCGTCCGCTGCCCGCCATCACGGTCGACGACCCGGCCATCTCGATGACCATCGGCACCAACACCTCGCCGCTCATGGGCAAGGTCAAGGGGCACAAGCTCACCGCGCGCATGGTGAAGGACCGCCTCGACCGCGAGCTCATCGGCAACGTCTCGATCAAGGTCGTCGACATCGGCCGTCCGGACGCCTGGGAGGTGCAGGGCCGCGGCGAGCTCGCGCTCGCGATCCTGGTCGAGAACATGCGCCGCGAGGGCTTCGAGCTCACCGTCGGCAAGCCCCAGGTGGTAACGAAGAAGATCGACGGCAAGACGTACGAGCCGTTCGAGCACCTCACGATCGACACGCCGGAGGAGTACCTCGGCGCGATCACCCAGCTCCTCGCGAACCGCAAGGGCCGCATGGAGAACATGACCAACCACGGCACCGGCTGGGTGCGCATGGAGTTCATCGTCCCGTCCCGCGGCCTCATCGGCTTCCGCAGCGAGTTCCTCACCACGACGCGCGGCACCGGCATCGCGAACGCGATCTCGCACGGTTACGAGCCGTGGGCCGGTCAGATCACGACCCGCCAGAACGGCTCCATCGTGGCCGACCGCGCGGGTGTCGTCACGCCGTTCGCGATGATCGCCCTGCAGGAGCGCATGTCGTTCTTCGTGCAGCCCACCGAAGAGGTCTACGAGGGCATGGTCATCGGCGAGAACTCGCGTGCCGACGACATGGACGTGAACATCACCAAGGAGAAGAAGCTCACCAACATGCGCTCCTCCACGGCGGACAACTTCGAATCCATGACGCCGCCGCGCGTGCTGACGCTCGAGGAGAGCCTCGAGTTCGCCCGCGACGACGAATGCGTCGAGGTCACGCCCGAGAAGGTGCGCATCCGCAAGGTGATCCTGGACGCGACCGTCCGCGGCCGCGAGGCCTCGCGTCTGAAGCGTCAGGACGCGAACGCGTAACCCGCGCACTCCTCTTCCTCGAGACCCCCACCTGCCGCCGAGACCCCCACGGATCCGCGGATCTGCGTGGGGGTCTCGGCGCTGCGTGGGGGTCTCGGCGCTGAGCGGCGCGGGTCAGCGCAGCTCGGAGATGAGCACCGCGGAGGTGCCGGCCTCCAGCGCCTCGAAGACGTGCCCGGCGTCGCCGGGGTAGGAGAGGTAGTCGCCGGGGCGCAGCTCCACGGCCTCGTCCGCCGGGCCGACCAGCGCGCGGCCGCCGATGAGCACGACGTGCTCGGTGGTGCCGACGTGGTGCGGCTGCGAGCGGCGCGGCTCCCCGGGTTCCGCCTGGATGATGTAGATGTCCCGGCGCGCCCCCGGGGGGCAGGCGGCGACCAGCGTCGCCACGTAGGGCGCGGCGGCGGACGGGACGCCGGCGTGCTCACCGGCGCGGATCAGGGTCGGCGCTGTGGTGCGCTCCTCGACGAACGCCGCGAAGGGCAGCCCCAGCGCGTCCGCGATCGCCCACAGCGTCTCCACGCTCGGACCGGTGGATCCGCTCTCCAGCTGGGACACGGTCGCCTTGGACACGCCGGCGCGGCGTGCGAGCTCGGAGACCGAGATCCCGGCAGCCTCCCGCTCGCGCCGCAGGGACCGGGAGATGCGCTCGCGGAGATCGTCCATGCGGCCAGTATCCCAAACGATCGTTCGCCTTGACAAACACTTATCTCGTGTTCAGAATGATCGTCATGCGTTCAGAGGGGCGAACGATCGGCGAGGACGACGCCACCGCGGAGGTCCGCACCGCCCGCAAGGAGGCACTCGGCGTCGCGCTCGCGACGAGCGCCTACGGGATCTCCTTCGGCGCACTCGCCGTGGCCAGCGGCTTCGACGTCTGGCAGACCTGCGTGCTGAGCCTGCTCATGTTCACCGGCGGATCCCAGTTCGCCTTCGTCGGCGTCATCGGCGCGGGCGGCCTCGCCGCCGCGCCGGCCGCGATCGCATCGGCGTTGCTGCTCGGCGTGCGCAACGTGGCATACGGGATGCGGATGTCGCCGGTGATCGGCCGTGGTGCGCTGCGGCGTGCGGCGGCCGCGCCGTTCACGATCGACGAGTCGACCGCGGTCTCGCTCGCGCAGACGTCGCCGCGGGCGCGCACCGTCGGCTTCTGGGTGACTGGCCTCGGCATCTACGCCGGCTGGAACCTGACGACCCTGCTCGGAGCGCTGCTCGGCGACGTGCTCGGGGACCCGAAGACCTACGGGCTCGACGCCGCTGCGGCGGCGGCGTTCCTCGCCCTGCTGTGGCCGCGGCTGCGCCGGCGCCAGGCGATCGCCGTGGGGATCGCCGCCGCGGCCGTCGCCACCGTGCTCACTCCCGTGCTGATCCCGGGGCTGCCGGTGCTCGTCGCGGCGCTCGTCGCGATCGTCGTCGGCTGGTTCAACTGGCTGGGGCGGAAGGACGCGCCCACGGGGGAGGTGCCGGCATGACGCTGTGGAACGCCGTGCTGCTCGCGGCGATCGGCTGTCTCGCGCTCAAGGGCGCCGGCTATCTGGTGCCGGCCTCGGTGCTGGAGGCTCCCCGTCCTGCGCGCATCACCGACCTGCTCACGGTCGCCCTGCTCGCCGCGCTCGTGGCGGTGCAGAGCCTCGCCTCCGGGCAGCACATCGTCGTGGACGCCCGGGTGCCCGCGGTCCTGGTGGCGGCGGGGTTGCTGTGGCTGCGGCAGTCGTTCCTCGTCGTCGTCGTCGCCGCGGCCGTCGTCGCCGCTCTCCTCCGGCTCCTGGGATGGGCCGCGTAAGCTCGAGACGTGCGTGGATCATGGCTCAACCGGGCGCTCTCGTGGGTGGCGCTGTTCATCGTGGGCGCCGTCTTCGGCCTGGCCACCACGGTCACGCACGCCTCCTCCCTCTGGGGTGCGGGCTGGGCCGGTCTCGCCCTCGGCGTCGTCGCCTGCGGCGGGATGCTGCTCGCCGTGCGTCTGCTGCTGCATGATCGCTGGGGCGCGCTGATCACGGGGCTGGGCATGCTGGCCGGGATGATCGTGATCTCCGGGCGCGGCCCGGGTGGATCGGTGATCGTGCCGAACGATGTGCTGGGCGTGGTCTGGACCTGGACCGTCGCCGGAATGGTGCTGCTCGTGGCCGCCTGGCCCGATTTCGGCCGTATCCGCCGGATCCAGCAGGAGCAGGCGGCCCGTGCGGCGCAGCAGCAGGCGGCCGGCGCCGCGCAAGAACCGCACGCGCGAGAGGGCTCCGCCGACGGGTCGTAGACTGGATCCGTGACCTACGTGATCGCTCTTCCCTGTGTCGACGTGAAGGACCGCGCCTGCGTCGACGAGTGCCCTGTGGACTGCATCTACGAGGGTGAGCGTTCCTTGTACATCCACCCGGACGAGTGCGTGGACTGCGGTGCCTGCGAGCCGGTCTGCCCGGTCGAGGCGATCTACTACGAGGACGATCTCCCCGAGGAGTGGGCCGACTACTACAAGGCCAATGTCGAGTTCTTCGACGAGATCGGATCCCCCGGTGGTGCCGCCAAGGTGGGCGTGATCCACCACGACCACGCGATCATCGCCGCGCTGCCGCCGCAGGGCGAATAACGGCATGTCCGTCCGCGACCTCTCCGACTACCCCTGGGACGCGGTCACCCCGTTCCGCGAGCGCGCCGCCGCCCACCCGGACGGCATCGTGGACCTCGCGATCGGATCCCCGGTGGATCCCACGCCTGAGATCATCCGCCGCGCGCTCTCCGAGGCGACCGACGCGCACTCCTACCCGCAGACGGTCGGCACTCCGGCGCTGCGGGAGGCGATCGTCGAGTGGTACGCGCGGCGCCGCGGAGTGCCCGACCTGCGCGTGGACAACGTGATGCCGACGATCGGCTCGAAGGAGCTCGTCGCGCTGCTGCCGACGCTGCTCGGGCTCGGCCCCGGCGACATCGTGGTGCAGCCCCGGGTCGCCTATCCGACGTACGCCGTCGGTGCCCAGGTCGCCGGCGCGACCGTGGTCAGCGAGGACGACCCGGCGCGCTGGCCGGAGGGCGCGAAGCTCATCTGGATCAACACCCCGGGCAACCCGGACGGACGCACCTGGACGGTCGACGAGCTGGCTGCGGCCGTGCGTCGTGCGCGCGAGCTCGGCGCGACCCTGGCGAGCGACGAGTGCTACGCCGAGCTCGGGTGGGACGGGCCGTGGGCCACGGAACGTGTGCCCAGCGTGCTGGATCCGCGCGTCACCGGCGGCACTCGTGCGAACCTGCTGAGCGTCTACTCGCTGAGCAAGCAGTCGAATCTCGCCGGCTACCGCGCCGCGTTCGTCGCCGGGTGCGCTCGCATCGTCGGGGAGATCCTCACCGCTCGCAAGCACCTCGGACTGATGCCGCCCGCCCCCGTCCAGCACGCGATGGAGGTGGCGCTGCGCGACGACGAGCACGTGGCCGCGCAGAAGGAGCTGTACCGCCGCCGCCGGGAGGTGCTGCGCCCCGCGCTCGTCGAGGCGGGCTTCCGCCTCGACGGCTCCGAGGCGGGCCTTTACCTGTGGGCGACCGAGGGGCGCGACGCCTGGGAGTCGATGGGACGGCTCGCCGACCTCGGCATCCTGGCCGGCCCCGGACCGTTCTACGGCGACCACTCGGCTGAGCACGTGCGTCTGTCGCTCACGGCGCCGCTGGAGCGCATCCAGGCGGCTGCCGGCCGTCTCCGTGCCAGCGTTTCGTAGGGTTCCGCACCCGTTCGCGCCGCAGTCTTGGTCGTTTTCACAGTAGGTCCGGACGGGGGATAGGCTGTAGCAGCGTCGCGATCCGCGCCCACCGGCACCGATCGCACATCCCCCAATCGACAGACGCATGAGGAGGTCTGCGTGAGCGCAGCGGGCGAGCGGCCTACGAAGGCGACGCTGACAGTAGGCGAGACGACCGCGGAGTTCCCGGTCCTGCACGGCACGGACGGGCACGCCAGCATCGACTTCTCCACCCTCACCCGGCAGACCGGCCACACCGGGCTGGACTACGGGTTCGTGAACACGGCGTCGACGAAGTCGGCGATCACGTTCATCGACGGAGACCAGGGGATCCTGCGCTACCGCGGGTATCCGATCGAGCAGATCGCGAACGCCTGCAGCTACCTCGAGGTCGCCTGGCTGCTCATCTACGGCGAGCTTCCCACGCCCGCCGAGCTGGCCGAGTTCGACGAGAAGATCCGCCGCCACACGCTGCTGCACGAGGATCTCAAGCACTTCTTCCAGGCGCTGCCCGACAACGCGCACCCGATGGCGGTGCTCTCCTCCGCGGTCGCGGCGCTCTCGACCTATTACGAGAACGAGTCCGATCCGCACAACCGCGAGCACGTCGAGCTGAACACGATCCGGATGCTCGCCAAGCTCCCGGTCATCGCGGCCTACGCGCACAAGAAGAGCATCGGCCAGGCGTTCCTGTACCCGGACAACTCGCTGAGCTTCGTGGACAACTTCCTCAAGCTCAACTTCGGCGTGCACAGCGAGCCGTACGAGATCAACCCGGTCATGTCCAAGGCGCTCGAGCTGCTGCTCATCCTGCACGAGGACCACGAGCAGAACGCGTCCACGTCCACCGTGCGCCTGGTCGGCTCCACCGGCGCGAACCAGTTCGCCTCCATCTCCGCGGGCATCCAGGCGCTCTCCGGCCCGCTGCACGGCGGCGCGAACGAGGCCGTGCTCACGATGCTCGGGCAGATCCGCGACTCGGGTCAGAGCATGCAGCGCTTCGTGGAGCGCGTGAAGAACAAGGAAGACGGCGTGAAGCTCATGGGCTTCGGGCACCGGGTCTACAAGAACTACGACCCGCGCGCCAAGCTCGTCAAGGCCGCCGCGGACCAGGTGCTCGCCGAGCTCGGCGTCACCGACCCGCTGCTCGACCTGGCCAAGGAGCTCGAGGAGATCGCGCTCGCCGACGACTACTTCCGGGAGCGCCGGCTCTACCCGAACGTCGACTTCTACACCGGCGTGATCTACAAGGCGATGGGCTTCCCCACGCGGATGTTCACCGTGCTGTTCGCGATCGGCCGTCTGCCCGGGTGGCTGGCGCAGTGGCGCGAGCTCAACCTCGATCCGCAGACGAAGATCGGCCGTCCGCAGCAGCTCTACACGGGCTCGCCGGAGCGCGAGTTCCGCCGGAACTGAACCCGGCCCGGTGACGCGCGGATCCTGGCGCATCCGGCGCGCTCCACGCCGCGCCTCCGCCGCCTCTTGACGTCGTTCGGCGCCGGGTGTAGGACACAGGTGACTGGGGGCGGCAGGGACGGTCGAGGTCGATCTGACGACGCCGCAAGGCGGTGCAGGACGTGGCTGGCGCCATGACCCCGAATCCGCACACGACGATCATGTCCAGGCGGCGCGGGCGCGCTCGGCCGCGTCCGGCGCGGCATCATGAGCGTCCCGGGTGAGCGCCGCCGGTGCCGTCCACCCGATCACCCGCGGGAGGTTCTCATGTCTGACAAGCACAACATCGAGACGCCGCACGAGCGGCGCCCCTTCCACGACCACGGTCACATGGACGTCGTCACCCTGGGCGACTTCACGATGGGGCGGGGCGTGTTCGAACCCGGCTGGCGCTGGTCGAACGACGTCAAGCCGATCGCGGGCACGGAGTCGTGCCAGACGCACCACACCGGGATCTGCCTCGAGGGGCGGATGACCGTGCGGTTCGACGACGGCACGGAGCTGGAGATGGGTCCCGGCGACGTGGTCGACCTCAGCCCCGGCCACGATGCGTGGACCGTCGGGGACACCGCCTGCGTGTTCCTCGACACCGGTGTGAAGGGATATTCGAGGCCTGCGTGAGCCCGCGGTGCGCACGAGACAGCGCACACCGCAGCGTGCACGACAGCGCACAACGGCCGCGAGACGGGAAGGTCTCGCGGCCGTTGCGGTGTTCTGCGGCGCTCGTCAGCGCGCGGTCGGGGTGCCCTGGGGGCGCGACGACCGGCGCCGGCGCCGCCGAGCGGGTGCGGGAGCGGCGACGTCTCCGGAGGCGTTCGCCCGGCGCTGGGCGCTCTGTCCCTGGCGCGGCTGGTTCTGACGCGGGGCGCCGGCGTTCCCGGCCGGCTTCTTCTTGGCCGGCTGCTGCTGCACGGGCTTGGGCGCCGGCTTGACGTACGCCGCCTTCTCGCCGACGAGCTCCATGACGGCGGGGGAGGCGGGGGACACCTGCTCGATGCCCGCGCTGATCTGCGCCTTGCGGAGCAGGTCCTTCACGTCGCGCCGCTGCTCCGGCAGCAGCACGGTGACGACGGTGCCAGCGGCGCCCGCACGTGCCGTGCGGCCGGAGCGGTGCAGATACGCCTTGTGCTCAGCGGGCGGGTCGACGTGCACGACCAGGTCCACGTCGTCCACGTGCACGCCGCGCGCGGCCACGTCGGTGGCGACCAGCACGCGCACGCCGCCGTCGGCCGGATCCGCCGAGAACGCGGCGAGGTTGCGCTCGCGGGCGTTCTGGCCGAGGTTGCCGTGCAGGTCCACGGCGGGGATCCCGGCCGTGGTCAGCACCTTGGCGAGCTTCTTCGCCTGGTGCTTGGTGCGCGTGAACAGGATCCGTCGTCCGATGCCGGAGGCGAGGGTGTTGACGAGCGTCTTCTTCGCGTCGGCGTCGGCGACCTCGAGCACACGGTGCGTCATCTCGCCCACGGGGACGCTGGCCTCGTCGACCTCGTGGCTGACCGCGTTCGAGAGGAAGCGGCGGGCCAGGACGTCGATGCCGTTGTCCAGCGTCGCGCTGAACAGCAGGCGCTGCCCGCCCTGCGGGGTGGCGGTGAGGATGCGGGTGACCCCGGGCAGGAAGCCCAGATCGGCCATGTGGTCGGCCTCGTCGAGTACCGTGATGCGCACCTCGTCGAGGCGCACCACGCCCTGCTTCATGAGGTCCTCGAGGCGGCCGGGGCAGGCCACCACGATGTCGACGCCGCGGCGCAGCGCCTCCTCCTGGGGGCGCTGGCTGACGCCGCCGAACACGGTCGTGACGCGCAGCCCCGCGGCCTTGGCGAGGGGCGCGATGGTCGCCGCGATCTGCGTGGCGAGCTCGCGCGTCGGCGCGAGCACGAGGCCGCGCGGGTGCTGCGGCCGCGACGTCGCACCGGTGAGGCGCGCGACGAGCGGGATCGAGAACGCGAGGGTCTTGCCGCTGCCCGTGCGGCCGCGACCGAGCAGGTCACGGCCGGCGAGCGAGTCGGGCAGGGTGCCCTGCTGGATCGGGAAGGCTTCGGTCTTGCCGTCGCCGGCGAGCACCGCGGCAAGAGGCGCGGGCACGCCGAGATCGAGGAAGGAAGGCATGGATATCTCCTGGACCGGGTGTGCCGGTCGCATACGGGCGTCTGCGTGACGCGAAAGGTCGCCGCTCGAGAACCGGATCACGAGGGGGAGCGGTGCTCCGCTGCCGTGGAGAAGAACTCTGCCCGTTCCGAGGGGGAATGGGAGGATCCGGGAAGGCGACGAGAAGCCGGATGATCCGACGTCCCGTCCATCCTATCCCGGATCCCGGATCCCGCCGTTCAGGCCGCGTCGGCGAGCACCGGTACGGCGGTCGACGTCGTGGTCGCCGGCGCGGTGCGCGTGCGCACGGCCCACACGATCACGCCGGCCAGCAGCGTGCTGACGGCGACGAGCGCCCACGCGGCGGCGAAGCCGGAGGCCGTGCCGTGCGCGGAGGAGCCGAACACGATCGCGCCGGTCGCGGCAGAGCCGATCGCGGATCCGATCGTGCGCAGGTTCGCGTTCACGCCCGTCGCGACGCCCGTGACCTGCGCCGGCACGCTCTGCACGACGATGCCTGCCGAGGCTGCGTAGGCGAGCCCGCAGCCGATGCCGAACCCTGCGCCGGCGAGGGCGAGCTGCCACGGTGCGGAGTGCGCGAGCGCGGCGGCGGCTCCGGACACGGCCATCAGGCCCGCGCCGATCACGAGCAGCGTGCGCAGGGAGAGCACGCGGTTCAGGGCGCCGGTCGCGAAGCCGATCCCGCTCATGCCGATGAGCATGGGAACCAGCATGAGCCCGGCATCGCGGACGGAGAGTCCGGTGCCGCCCGCCGCGGAGGCGAGCTCGAGGAACTGCGGCAGGTAGCCCCAGAACGCGAACACCCCGGCGCCGATGAGCAGCGAGGCGGCGTTCACCGGCCAGATCGCCGGAGAGGCGAGCAGGCGCAGGTCGACGAGAGGCTCCGCAGAGCGCAGCTCCGAGACGATCCAGGCCGCGAAGGCGAGGGCGGCGACCCCGAAGAGCCCGAGCACGGCGGGTGAGATCCAGCCCCAGCGTGCGCCGGTGCTGAGCGGCACGAGCAGGGCCACCAGCCACAGCGACAGCAGCACGGAGGAGCGCGTGTTGACGCGTCCCGGCGCGCGCACCCCGGTGTCGCGGACCGCGGTGAGGGTGAGGAAGGCGCCGAGCGCGGCGACGAGGAACGGCACCGCGAACGTGCCGCGCCAGCCCACGAGGTCGGCGAGCGGGCCGGCGAGCACGGTCCCCGCGGCGCCGCCGATGCCGATGACGGCGCTCACGATGCCGATGGCCCCGGTCACGCGCTCGCGGGGGAGGGCGTCGCGGAGCAGCCCGTAGGCCAGCGGGAACAGGGCGCCGCCGATGCCCTGCAGCACGCGGGCGGCGATGAGCACCTCGAGGGACGGGGCGACCGCGGCGAGCACGTCGCCGGCTGCGGTGACGCCGAGGGTCGCCAGGAAGGTGGTGCGGCGGCCGCGCAGGTCGCCGACGCGGCCGAGGGTCGGGGTGGCGACCGCCGCGGCGATGAGCCAGGCGGTCATCGTCCAGCTGGCCGCGTCGGCGGTGACGCCGAACTCGGCCTGCACCAGGGGGACGAGCGGGATGACGAGGTTCTGCAGAAGTGCGATGGAGGAGACCGCCACGGCGATGGCGACCAGGATCGAGGTGGATGAGCGGGACATGAGTTCCCTTCCGGAGCCTGGAGAAGAGGGGTAAAGTGGGAGGAGACCTCCGAACGGAGGGTGCCTCCGGATTGAGATTAACGGAGGGTGCCTCCGCTTCGCAAGAGGTTCCCGAGACTTTTCTGGAAGGACGGCACGATGGGCGGTCAGAACCGGGCGACGACCACGCTGGAGGAGCGGCGTCCGCGGCGCGCCGACGCGGCGCGGAACTTCGACGCCCTCGTCGCCGCGGGCCGGGAGGCGTTCGCCGAGGACGGATCCGGGGCATCCCTGGAGGACATCGCCCGTCGCGCCGGCGTCGGCATCGGCACGCTGTACCGCAACTTCCCGACGCGGGACGACCTCATCGAGACGCTGTACCTGCGCGAGGTCGCCGCGCTCGCCGATGCCGCCGACGAGGTGGCGGACCTCGAGCCCTGGGCGGCGCTGGAGGCGTGGCTGAGCCGGTTCGTCGAGTACGTGGGCACGAAGCACGTGCTGCTGGACGGGCTCAACCGCGAGTCATCGGTGTTCGCGGAATGCCGCGGCGTGATGCTCGGCGCGGGCGAGCCCCTGCTGGCCCGCGCTCAGGCGGCCGGTGCTGTCAAGAAGGACGTCGCGATCGCTGACGTCGTCAAGCTCATCGCGGGCGTGAGCGCGGTCGCGTACGACGACGAGGAGCAGCGCCGCCGCGTACTGTCACTCGCGATCGGGTCGCTCCGCGCCTGACGGCTCAGGCGTGCAGCGCCTCGTTCAGGGTCACCCCGACGCCGGCGCGGCGGACCGCCTCGACCGCGCCCGACAGCGAGTTGCGGCGGAACAGGATCCCGTTCTCGCCGCTGAGCTCGGCGCCCTTGACGACCGGTCGTCCGCCGTCGGCCGTCGGCGCGGCGTCGGCGAGCACGATCTTCGTGCCGGCGGTGACGTACAGGCCGGCCTCGACGATGCAGTCGTCGCCGAGCGAGATGCCGATGCCGGCGTTCGCGCCGAGCAGGGTGCGTGCGCCGATGGAGACGCGGTGCGTGCCGCCGCCGGACAGCGTGCCCATGATCGAGGAGCCGCCGCCGATGTCGGATCCGTCTCCGACCACGACGCCCTGCGAGATCCGGCCCTCGACCATCGAGGCGCCGAGCGTGCCCGCGTTGAAGTTCACGAAGCCCTCATGCATGACGGTGGTGCCGGGGGCGAGGTGCGCGCCCAGGCGCACGCGCGAGGCGTCGGCGATGCGGACGCCCTGGGGCAGGACGTAGTCGGTGAGCCGGGGGAACTTGTCCACGCCCGAGATCTGGATCCCGGCGCGCTGCAGCTGCGCGCGCAGGCGGGCGGCGTCGGCGGGCAGCATCGGGCCCGCGTTCGTCCAGGCGACGTTCGGCAGGTGCGCGAAGATGCCGTCGAGGTTCAGCTCGTTCGGGCGCACCAGCAGGTGCGAGAGCGCGTGCAGGCGCAGGTAGGCGTCCGCGGTGGATGCCGGCGCCTCGTCCAAGTCGATCGTCAGCTGCACGGCCTCGACCGTGACGTTGCGGCGCTCGTCGGGGCCGGCCAGCGCCTCGAAGGCGGCGGCGGAGGCGGCGAGGTCGCCGGCCGACGGCGCGCCGGTGCCGATCTCGGCGAACCAGGCGTCCAGGACGGTGCCGTCTCCGGCGATGGTGGTCAGTCCGGAGCCGTGGATCGTGCGCGCGTCGGTCATGCGTCCACGCTACCGAAACCCGCCGTCCAGCTTCGCCTTCATGACGCGGCGCTAGGGTGGGAGGCATGCCGCTCGATCTCACCGCCTCCGCGGCGGACATCACCCGCGCGATCTGCGACATCCCCAGCGAATCGGGATCCGAGGCGCACCTCGCCGACCTGATCGAGGAGGCGATCTGCGACCTGGGGCACCTCGAGGTGATCCGCGAAGGCAACACGATCGTCGCCCGCACGAACCTCGGGCGGGCGCAGCGCGTCGCGATCGCGGGGCACATCGACACCGTTCCCATCAACGGCAACGTGCCGACGCGCGACGTCGAGATCGACGGCGAGCCGATGATCTGGGGCCGCGGGACGGTCGACATGAAGGCAGGGGTGGCGGTGCAGCTCAAGCTCGCCGCCGAGCTCACGGAGCCCGCGGTGGACATCACCTGGATGTGGTACGACAACGAGGAGGTCGAGGCCGCGCGCAACGGGCTGAAGCTCCTCGCCGAGGGCCGCCCCGATCTGTTCCAGGCCGACTTCGCGATCCTCGGCGAGCCGTCCAACGGCGAGGTGGAGGGCGGATGCAACGGCACGCTGCGGGCCGTGGTGCGCACCACGGGCGTCCGGGCGCACTCCGCGCGTGCGTGGATCGGCGAGAACGCGATCCACCGCGCGGCGCCGATCCTCGCCCGCCTGGCCGAGTACCGGCCGCGGGAGATCGCGGTCGACGGGCTGGTGTACCGCGAAGGGCTCAACGCCGTGCGGATCAGCGGCGGCATCGCCGGCAACGTCATCCCCGACCTGTGCGAGATCGAGGTGAACTACCGGTTCGCGCCGAGCAAGTCCGCCGCCGACGCCGAGGCGCACGTGCGCAACGTGTTCGCCGGCTTCGCGGTGGAGATCACCGACGTCGCGGAGGGGGCGCGCCCGGGGCTGGACGCCCCCATCGCGCAGCAGTTCGTCGCGGCCGTCGGCGCGACGCCGAAGCCGAAGTACGGCTGGACCGATGTGGCGCGCTTCTCCGCGCTCGGCATCCCCGCCGTCAACTACGGACCGGGGGATCCGCATCTCGCGCATCATGACGAGGAGAGGGTCCCGGTCGCGCAGATCACGGCCACCGAGCAGGGGCTGCGCTCCTGGCTCCGCGGTGTCTGAGCGCGCCGCCCTGCCGCGCCGGGCGGCACGGCTCTACGCCCGCACCCCCGCCTGGGCCGGCATCCTCGGGATCTACCTGGCCGCGCGGCTGATCACCACGGTCCTGCTGCTGATCGCGACCCAGCTCTCCGGCGCTCCCGGATCCCGGTTCGGGCCCCACGCGACGATCGTCTCGTTCATGAGCGGCTGGGATGCGCAGTGGTACTGGTACATCGCGGTGTACGGCTATCCGACCACGCTGCCGCTCGGCCCGGACGGGCACGTCACCCAGAACTCATGGGCGTTCCTGCCGCTGTACGCGTGGGTGTCCCAGGTGGTCGGGCTGCCGTTCGGCGCGGGCGGATGGCCGATCGGCGCCGCGATCGTCTCGCTCGTGGCGGGCTACCTCTCCTGCCTCGTGCTGTTCCGGATGATGCGGGGCAGGATCGGGCGGATGGCGGCCGTCTGGACCGTGGTGTTCTTCGCGGCAGGCCCCCTCGGCGCCCTGTTCCAGGTCGGCTACGCCGAGGTGCTGAACATGCTGTTCCTGCTCCTCGCCCTCGACGGGCTGATGCGTCGCCGCTACGTGCGGCTCTATCCGCTCATCGTGCTCATGGGCTTCACCCGGCCCGGAGTGCTGGCCTTCGCGCTCATGCTCGGACTCATGCTCGTGCTGCGCTGGCTGCGGCGCGGAACGGATCCGCTGTCAGGGCGCGAGATCGCCCACTACCTCGGACTCGGCGCGCTCGCGGTGGTGGTGGGGTTCGCCTGGCAGGTGATCGCGGGGATCGCGACCGGCGTGCCGAATGCGTATCTGGAGACCGAGCTCAGCTGGCGCGGCTTCTGGATGCCGCAGACGGGGAAGCCGTCGTTCGCGCCGTTCGAGGGCTGGCTGTCGGCGATGCCGTACTGGGCGAAGCTCCTCGGGCTGCCCGGATGGGTCGG
Source organism: Microbacterium xylanilyticum (assembly GCF_054654695.1). Lineage (NCBI taxonomy): Bacteria > Bacillati > Actinomycetota > Actinomycetes > Micrococcales > Microbacteriaceae > Microbacterium > Microbacterium xylanilyticum. Next base: position 2,660,577 of record NZ_BAAIEN010000002.1, on the reverse strand, counting down.
CCTGGCCGTGCTCGGCCTGCTCGTCGTACTGTTCGCGGCGGCGCTCATCGCGGGCCCCGGCGTGCGTCGGCTGGGCCCCGAGATCCGTCTCTATGCGGCCGGCTACGTGCTGTATCTGCTTGCGGTGTTCTTCCCGCAATCGAGCACGCTGCGGCTGCTGTTCCCGCTCGCGCCGCTGTGGGGTGCGGTCGGCTGGCACCGTTCGTGGTGGCTGCGCGGGGCGGTGCTGGTGCTGTGCCTCTGGCTGCAATGGGTATGGATCGCGAACGTGTACGGCTACGCCGACACGTTCTGGCGCGTGCCCTGACCGATGCCGGCGCGGTAAGCGGTGTCCGGGCACCCACTAATATGGAAGCTGTAGACCACCGAGGAAAGGGAGCACCGCGATGGCAGCGATGAAGCCGAGGACCGGCGACGGACCGATGGAGGCCGTGAAGGAGGGCCGGCTGATCATCGTGCGCGTCCCGCTCGAGGGCGGCGGGCGTCTGGTCGTCTCCGTCAACGACGCCGAGGCGAAGGAGCTTCACGACGTGCTCAGCAGCGTCGTATCAGCCGCCTGACGACTCGCACGATTCCACGAATCAGAAGAGGGACCGCCGATCTCGGCGGTCCCTCTTCTCGTGCATCCGTCCGGTGGCCGCGCGTCAGCTCTCCGCGACGCTGGTCAGCTGCAGCAGGCCCTCGCCCACGGTGCTCAGCGCCGCCAGCACCGCGGGGGACTGCTGGGTCTCCTGGATGAGCGAGCGGTACGCGACCGTCACGTCGTCGCGCTGCACCGGATCCGCCACGCGTCCGCCGGCGAGCACACGGGGCACCAGCACCGACCCGCCCGCGCGGACCAGGCGCAGGCCGTGCTCGACGTACTCGATGACGTTCTCCGGATCCGCATCGACCAGCACGATGTCATAAGCGGCCTCGTTCATGCGCGGCAGGACGTCGGCGGCCCGGCCGGCGATGAAGCGCGCCCGGGTGGGGGCGATCCGTGCGTCCTGGAAGGCGGCGCGCGCCGCGGCGAGGTGCTCCGGCTCGTTGTCGATGGAGGTGAGCACGGCCTTCGGCGCGCCGCGCAGCAGCCACAGCCCGGAGACGCCGGCGCCGGTGCCGATCTCGACGATCGAGCGGGCTCCGGTGGCGGCGGTGAGCACCGCGATCTGCGCGCCCACGGCAGCGCTGATCGGCTGCGCGCCGAGCTCGATCGCGTGTGCCCGGGCACGGGCGATCTCGTCCGGTTCGATGATGGCTTCGCGGACGTACCGCGCGTTCGCGTCCTGCTCGCTCACTTCGACTCCCTGGCGGCCCGATGGATGCGCCGCATGCGTTCCCAGCGTAGGTGCAGACCGTGCGCGATGCGGCCAGGCGCGGCGGTACCCTTGTGACATGTTCTTCGGCATCACCATCGAGAAGCTGCTCGTGATCGGCGTGATCGCGGCGCTGATCGTGGGTCCCGAGCGGCTCCCGCGGTACGCGGAGTCGTTCGCGCGTATGGTCAAGAAGGCCGGCGACTATCTGCGCGGCGCGAAGGAGCGCATGCGCGAAGAGGTCGGTCCGGAGATCGATGAGCTGGACTGGCGCAAGCTCGACCCGCGCCAGTACGACCCGCGCCGCATCATCCGCGACGCCCTGCTGGACGACACCCCCGTCGCGCCCCGCCCGGCCGCCCCGACGCCGCCTGCGGAGCCGGGGCCCGCCGCCGCTCCCGCCACCGGCTCGGCGGCCGCCCTGCTGGCGACCGCCACCGCCATGAACGCGGCATCGGCAGGCGCCGAGCCGGCCGCGCCCGCGTCCCGGGCGCCGAAGGTCCTCTCCGCCGAAGAGCTGCCGCCGTACGACAGCGAAGCCACCTGACGGTCCTGCGCCGAAGGACGCGCGGACCGTTCCACGGCTCTAGCGTGGGCTGAACGGCAGCCGGCGTCCGGAGAGCCCGCGCCCGGCCTGATCCACCGCGTCGGCGACGGCCAGGATCGCGCGCGCCGCGGGGTCGGCCGGATCGACCAGCACCACGGGAACGCCGGCGTCCCCGCCCGTGCGCAGCGCCGGGCTCAGCGGCACCGAGGCGATCAGCGGAACCGGATCCGCCCCCTGCGACAGCGCATCGGCCACCGCCTGCCCGCCGCCCGCACCGAACAGGTCGAGCGAGGTGCCGTCGGGCAGGGTGAGCGCGGCCATGTTCTCCACGACGCCGATCACGCGCTGCCCGGTCTGCCGCGCCACCAGGCCGCTGCGGATCGCGACCTCGGCGGCCGCCTCCTGCGGAGTGGTCACCACGAGCACCTCGGCATGCGGGAGCAGCTGGCCCAGGGTGATCGCGATGTCGCCGGTGCCGGGCGGCATGTCGATGAGGAGCAGATCGAGGTCGCCGAAGAACACGTCGGTGAGGAACTGCTGCACGGTGCGGTGCAGCATGGGCCCTCGCCAGGCCACGACCGACTCGCCCTCGCGCAGGAACATCCCGATCGAGACCGCCTTCACGTCGTGCGCGACCGGAGGCAGCATCAGGTCGTCGATGCGGGTGGGCTGGGTCCCGGGCGCGATGCCGAGCAGCCCGGGGATGGAGAAGCCGTGCACGTCGGCGTCGATCAGCCCGACCCGGCGGCCGCGTGCGGCGAGCGCCACCGCGAGGTTGGCCGTCAGCGACGACTTGCCGACGCCGCCCTTGCCGCTGGTGACCGCGATCACGCGCGTGAGCGCGTCCGGGCCGAACGGCATCTGCCGCGGCGCCCGGCCGTCGCGCAGCCGCTCGGTGAGCGCGCGCCGCTCCTCCGGGGTCATGACGCCGACGGCGACCTCGACCGCGTCGATGCCGGGCACCGACGCCGCGGCCGCGTGGACGTCCGCCTCGATCCGGGTCGCGGCCGGGCAGCCCACGATGGTCAGGGCGATGCCGACGTGCGCGACGCCGTCGGTCACCGTGATGTCGCGGAGCATGTCGAGGTCCGCGAGCGGACGACGCAGCTCCGGATCGGTCACGGCGCCGACGGCACGACGGACCGCATCGGCGAGCGCTTCCGTCACGGGGTCTGCTCCGCCGGATCCTCGTCGCGCAGCTCCGCCAGCATCGCCTTGAGCTCGGCGCGCAGCACCTCACGGGTGACGCTCTGCGACGACCGCTCCTCGAGCGCCATCCGCAATGCGACGATCTCGCGCGCCAGGTACTCGGTGTCGGCGAGGTTGCGCTCCGCACGCTGGCGGTCCTGCTCGATCTGCACCCGGTCGCGGTCGTCCTGCCGGTTCTGCGCGAGCAGGATCAGGGGAGCGGCGTAGGACGCCTGCAGCGACAGGATCAGCGTGAGCAGGGTGAAGTTCGTCGCGGCGGGGTCGAACTGCAGCTCCTTCGGCATCGCGATGTTCCACCACAGCCACACCGCGACGAACACGCTCATCCCGATGAGGAAGCCGGAGGTGCCCATCGCGCGTGCGAAGGCCTCGGAGAAGCGCCCGAACCGGTCGCTCGACTGCTGGGCACCGCCGCGGCCGAGCATGCCGCTGCGCCCGCGCGGTGCGTCCAGACCCTGACGGCGCGTGCGCGCCATCATCCTGCCGCTCCCTGCGCGCGAGCGGGCTGCTCATCCGCGTCGTGCGAGCGCCAGTCGTCCGGCAGCAGGTAGTCGAGCACGTCGTCGACGCTGATCGCCCCGACCAGGCGGTGCGCCTGATCCACGACCGGCAGCGACACGAGGTCGTAGCTGGCGAGCATGCGCGCCACCTCCGCCGCGGACGCCGTCACCGGCACCGGTTCGAGGGTGTCGTCGACGATCGCGCCGAGTCGCTCGTGCGGCGGATAGCGCAGCATGCGCTGGAAGTGCACGACCCCGAGCAGGCGTCCGGTGGGCGTCTCGAACGGCGGGAGCGTGATGAACACGGCCGCGGCGAGGGCAGGGTGCAGCTCGTGCCGGCGGATCAGCGCCAGCGCCTCGGCCACCGTGGCGTCGGCGGACAGGATGATCGGCTCAGGGGTCATCAGGCCGCCGGCGGTGTCGGGGCTGTAGCGCAGCAGCATGCGCACGTCCTCCGCCTCCTCCGGCTCCATGAGCTCGAGGAGGTGCTCCAGCCGGCCCTGGGGCAGCTGCGCGAGGAGGTCGGCCGCGTCGTCCGGCTCCATCTGGTCGAGGATGTCCGCCGCGCGCTCGTCGCCGAGCCGGTCCAGGATGTCCATCTGGTCGTCCTCGGGCATCTCCTCGAGGGCGTCGGCGAGGCGCTCGTCGGGCAGCTCCTCGGCGACCTCGATGCGGCGCTGCTGCGGCAGGTCGAGCAGGGTGTTCGCGAGGTCGGCGGGGTGCATCTCCGCGTAGGTCGCGACGAGCTGCTCGGCGGACTGGGCCTCGCCCGGCCCGTGGTGCTCGCGCACCTCGTTCCAGGTCGCGAACGTGGTGGGGCCCTTGGCGAACGGGGAGGCGCTGGTCTTCGGCTTGCGCAGGAAGAGCTGGTTCACCGACCATTCGCCGAGCCGGTTCGGCTCGATCGCGACGTCCTCGATGACCGCCGTGCCCGAGGCATCGGCGAAGTCGACGCGGCGGCCGATCAGCTCGGCCATGATGCGCACCTCTCCGTTGCGCGGCTTGAACCGGCGCACGTTCATCAGTCCGGAGGTGATGACCTGCCCCGTGCTGATCGAGCCGACGCGTCCGATGGAGAGGAACACCTGCCGGCGGCCGGGGATCTCGCACACCAGCCCGATCACCCGCGGGGCCGCGCTACTTCGGTACACGACGACGACATCTCGGACTCTGCCGATCCGGTCGCCGGCGGGGTCGAACACGGCGCACCCGGCCAGGCGCGCGACGAAAACCCGCTGTGTGCTCATGGTTCCAGCGTACTGTCCTGCGCCTGCGGATCCGGGGCGGGTGACGGCATCCTGCGGACTCGGAGCGCCCGCGTGGGACAATGGTCGGATGAGCATGCTGAACGCGTCGGGTCCCGCGGGCGAGATCGGGGAGACGGTCGCCACGGTGACCGAGTACGAGGCTGCGCAGAAGCTCGTCTCGCAGCTGATCTCGGGGGAGATCCCCGCACGCGCGATCGCGATCGTCGGCGTCGGCGTGCAGACGGTCGAGCGCGTCACCGGGCGGCTGGGCTACGCGAACGCAGCACGCTCCGGCGCTGTCAACGGCCTGCTCATCGGCCTGTTCCTGTCGGCGATCTTCGTGCTGGGCAACCCCGCCGTCCCCATGCAGGCCTTCATCGGGATCCTGTTCGTGGGCGTCGCGATCGGCATGATCCTCAGCCTCATCACGTACTCGATCGTGCGCCGCCGCCGTGATTACGCGAGCGTGATGCAGCTGCGGGCCGACCACTACGACGTGACGGTCCTCCCGGCGTCGGTCGGCAAGGCGCGCCAGGTGCTCGGCCGTTCGGTGACCCCGATCCCGCGCCCGGCTTCCGCCGCCGCTGAGCCCCCTCGCTACGGCGAGCGCATCGAGGAGCCGCCGCGCTATGGCGAGCGCGTGATCCCGGAGCGTCCGCCGATGCCGCCGATGCCGCCCGCGGCGCAGGTGCCCGTCGAGGAGACGACGCCGCCTGCCGTTCCCGCGGAGGAGGCGGCGCCCGCAGCGGCCCCGGACGCCCGCGGCGCGGACGAGCCGACTCTGGAAGCTCCGGCCGACCCCGCCGAGGGCGAGAAGCCGGCCGACGGCGAGCACCCGGCGGGCGACGGCTCGTCCCGATGACCGGCGCGGTCGAGGAGCGGTTCCGGGTTCCGGTGCCGCTGCCCGCTGGATCCGTCGAGGTGTCCGCCGCTTACGGCGTCCCGTCCGCCGGGTCGTCGTCGGACCGCGCTCCGACCGTCGTCATCGCGCACGGCGCCGGCGCCGGCATGGACCACCCGTTCCTGCTCGGGTTCGCTGCGGCGCTGCAGGACGCCGGGCTGCGGACGCTGCGCTTCACCTTCCCGTACCTCGAGGCCGGGCGCCGGATGCCCGGCCCGGCCGCGCATGCCATGCTGACCTGGCGGGCGGTGGTCGCCGCGGCACGGGAGCGCGGGAGCGGATCCGTGTACGCCTGCGGCAAGTCCTACGGCGGGCGGATGGCGTCGATGGCCGCGGCGGAGGAGCCGGGGCTCGACGTCGAAGGGCTCGCCTACCTCGGCTACCCGCTGCACCCGCCGGGCCGGCCGGACAAGCCCCGCGTCGAGCACCTGCCCGCGGTGCGGCAGCATCAGCTGTTCGTGGAGGGCACGAACGACCCGTTCATCCAGCCGCTCGCGCAGCTCGAGGAGGCCGTCGCGTCGTGCCGGCACGCGACCATCGCATGGATCGAGGGCGCCGGCCACTCGTTCGAGGTGAAGGGGCTCAAGCGCTCGCCGGCGGCCGTCGGAGCGGCGCTGGCGCCGGTCGTGAGCGAGTTCGTGAGGGAGCGAGAGGCAGGAGCAGGCGCATGAGCACCGCGGAGGAGCTGGACGCGATCGGGATCGACCGGCTGCGGGTGGCCGGCAGCGTGAAGTGGTCGGTGTTCCCCGAGGCGATCGGCGCATTCGTCGCCGAGATGGACTTCCCGCCTGCGCCCGCGGTCGCCGACGCGGTGAAGGAGGCGGTCGACCGGGGCCTGACCGGCTACCTGCCGACCGCGGTGCGCGAGCGCATGGCGGAGGCCGTGGCGCGCTGGCAGCGGGACCGCTACGGCTGGGACGTGGCCGCGGAGCGGATCCGCCCGGTGCCGGACGTGCTGACCGCGCTGCGCGCCACGATCGACTTCTTCACCGCCCCCGGCTCGAAGATCGTGCTGCCGACGCCGGCGTACATGCCGTTCCTGACCATCCCGGCCATGCACGACCGCGAGATCATCGAGGTGCCGATGCTCGTCGAGGACGGCCGCCACGTCTACGACCTGGGCGGCATCGACCGCGCGCTCGCCGACGGCGGCGATCTGCTGATCCTGTGCAACCCGTACAACCCGCTCGGCCGCGTGTTCGAGCGCGCCGAACTCGAGGCGGTGGCCGCCGTGGTCGAACGGCACGGCGCGCGGGTGTTCTCGGACGAGATCCACGCGCCCCTGGTGTTCGCGCCGCACCGACACGTGCCCTATGCGAGCATCAGCCCCGCGACCGCGGCGCACACGATCACCGCGGCCAGCGCGTCCAAGGCGTGGAACCTGCCCGGGCTCAAGGCCGCCCAGGTGATCCTGACGAACGACGCCGATGCGCAGACGTGGGCGCGCCCCGAAGTCGCCTGGGCGGAGCACGGTACCGCGAACCTCGGCGTCGTCGCCACGACCGCGGCGTTCGACGACGGGCGCGAGTGGCTCGCCGAGACCCTCGACTACCTCGACGGGAACCGCCGGCTGCTCGGCGAGCTCCTCTCCGAGCACATCCCGGCGATGGGCTACCGCGCCCCGGAGGGGACGTACATCGCCTGGATGGACGCGCGCGACCTCGGCATCGACGGATCGCCCGCCGAGTTCTTCCGCGAAAGCGCCGGCGTCGCCATGACGGACGGGATCGCCTGCGGTGCGGCGGGGGAGGGCTTCTTGCGCTTCATCCTCGCCACCCCGCGCCCGATCATCGAGCAGGCGGTCCAGCAGATGGCCGCGGCGCTCCGCGAGCACGTCGCAGGCTGACCGCGAGCGCGCCGGTTGAGGGCGTCGTGGATCGACGCGAGAACAGGCGCTCACGCGAGAACAAGCAGTCCGGATCCGGATCCGCCTGATCTCGCGTGTTCGCCTGACCTCGCGTGTTCACCTGAGCGTGTCTTCGGCGCCCCCTTCAGAGCGCCGGACGGTCAGGACGCGGAGCCCTGCACGCGAGCGATCCAGGCCTCGACCTCGGCCGAGGTGCGCGGGATCCCCGCCGAAAGGTTCACCGGGCCGTCCGCCGTCATGAGGATGTCGTCCTCGATGCGCACGCCGATGCCGCGGTACTCCTCGGGCACCGTGACGTCGTCGATCTGGAAGTACAGGCCGGGCTCGATGGTGAACACCATGCCCTCCCGGATCAGTCCGTCGTAGTACATCTCGCGGCGCGCCTGGGCGCAGTCGTGCACGTCGATGCCGAGGTGGTGGCTGGTGCCGTGCACCATGTAGCGGCGGTGCTGCCCGCCGTTGTCTGCGTCCAGCGCCTCCTCCGCGGTGACGGGGAGCAGACCCCACTCGGCGGTGCGGCGGGCGATCACGTCCATCGCCGCCGCGTGCACCTCGCGGAACGGCACGCCGATCTTCGCCGCGGCGAAGGCGGCGTCGGCGGCCTCCACGACCGTGTCGTAGATGCGGCGCTGCACGTCGGTGAACGTGCCGCTCACCGGCAGGGTGCGCGTGATGTCGGCGGTGTACAGGCTGTCGGCCTCCGCGCCCGCATCGATGAGGATGAGATCCCCCGGCAGCACCGCGCCGTCGTTGCGGGTCCAGTGCAGGTAGCAGGCGTGCGGGCCGGACGCGGCGATGGTGTCGTAGCCCTCCCAGTTGCCGTCGCTGCGGGCACGCTGGTGGAACACGCCCTCGACGATGCGCTCGCCGCGGGGGTGCGCGATCGCACGGGGCAGGTCGCGGATGATGTCGTCGAATCCGTTCGCGGTGATCTCCACGGCGCGGCGCATCTCGGCGATCTCGAAGTCGTCCTTGACCAGGCGCAGCTCGGAGACGAACCGGGTGAGGTCGGCGTCCTGGTCGACGACGAGGTCGTGGTCGCCGGCGGCGAAGTCGTCGAGGTGCGCCGTGGCGAGCCCGAGGTCGGCGGCGACGCCGGCGAGCGCCGGGCGGGGTCCGATCCAGAACTCGCCGATCGTCGCGTCGGAGTAGAACTCGCTCGTGGTGCGGTCGGCGCGCTCGCGGAAGTACAGCGTGACGTCGTGGCCGTCGGCCGTGGGCTCGAAGACGAGCAGCGAGTCGGGCTCGGCGTCGGCGGCCCAGCCGGTGAGGTGCGCGAACGCCGAGTGCGCGCGGAACGGGTAGTCCGTGTCGTTGCTGCGCTGCTTGAGGGATCCGGCGGGGATCACCAGGCGCTTGCCGGGGAACGCCGCGGACACCGCGGCCCGGCGGGCGGCGGCATAGGCGGCCTGTGCGCGCGGCGCGGGAAGGGTCTCCGGGCGCTCGGCCCAGCCGGTGGAGATCGTGTCGAGGAAACCCTGCGGGAAGGGCTGGCGGCGGTTGGCGGAGGTCGAGGGGGTCGCGGTGGCGGCGTCGCCCTGCTGCTCGATCGTGTCGTGCTCGGAGGTCATGGATCCATCCTCTCACCGCGCGATGAAGCCCGGATCCGCTCTCGCACGGGGAGGGGCCCGGCCCGCCGGGATCGGCGGACCGGGCCCCTCCGGCGCCACGTCAGCTCACTGCACGGCCTTGAGCGCGTTCACGATGCCGTGGCCGTAGTAGCTGTTCAGCTCCGGCGTGCCGACGCACGCGGGCGCCGGGATGCCCGGCACGACCTGCGGCGCCGAGCACGGCGTCGGGGTCGCATCGTCCTCGAGCTTCTGCACCAGTTGGGCCGGTGTCAGCTCGGGGTGCGCCGACTTCATCAGCGCGAGCACGCCGGCGACGTGCGGGGACGCCATCGAGGTGCCGCTCTTGAGCCCGTACTTGCCGCCCGGGATCGTGGACAGGATCCGGGATCCGGGGGCCGCGACGTCGATCTCGCCGAGACCGCGATTGGAGAAGTAGGACAGGTCGCCGGTCTGGCGGATCGAAGAGACCGTCACGACTCCGGGGACCTGCGCCGGGATGTCCTTGCAGCCGGCGTTGATCGTGCGCGGGGTCGGGGTCGCCGCGTCGTCCGGGCTGCCCAGGTCCTCGGTGTTCACCGTCAGATCGAGGTGCGAGTTGCCGGCCGCGGCCGCGCTCACCACGCCCTTCTCGGACGACCAGTTCACGGCGCGGGCGACCGCCTCGCGGACCGCGGCCTGATCGGGCTGATCGTCGCACCAGAACTCGAACGGATCGACGTAGTAGCTGTTGTTGGTCACGTCCATCCCGCGCTGCGCTGCCCACATGAAGCCGCAGACCGCGTACTCCGGGTAGATGAAGCCGTCGTCGTTCACGACCTTGACCGAGGCCAGCCGCACGTTCGGGGCGACGCCGACCACGCCGACGCCGTTGCGCACGCCGGCGATCGTGCCGGCCACGTGGGTGCCGTGATCGGAGGTGGTCGGGTACCAGCCGCCCTCGCTCTGGTCCGGACGGCCGCCTGCCGTGCAGTTCACCGAGTCGGCGACGTCGATGTTCGCCTGCAGATCAGGGTGGGTCGGGTCGATGCCCGAGTCGAGCACGCCGACGAGCACGTTGCGGCTGCCGTCGGTGACCTGGTGCGCCTGATCCGCCTGGATCATCGTCATGTCCCACTGCTGGCCCTCGAGCGCGTCGGATCCGGTCGCGGGCACCGGCTCGGTGGGCTCGTCGCCGTTCACGGGCTTATTCTTGCCGTGGTTCCAGCCCGAGGAGCCGGGGCCCCAGGGCGCCTGCGGACCGGTGACCTTGTCCTTCACCTCGACCGTTCGGGTCGCGCCGACCGATGCCACGACATTGCGGCCCTTGGCCTTCACGGTGTCGCGGAACGCGGCCCGGTCGGATTGCGCGATCACGACGCCGATCTCGGGCCAGCTCTGCACGACGACGCCGCCGGCGTCGGCCACGGCCTTCTCGGCCTTGCGGGTCTGACCGGGGTTCGCCTGACCGGTGTTGACGACGTAGCTCATCACGGTGCCGTCCGGCGGAGTGATCGGCACCGGCGTGGAGGGTTCGTTCGTCGCTGCGGTGGCGCTGACCGATCCCGCCAGCACCAGGCCCATCGCTGCGACGGTGCAGGCGATGGTGCGGAACGGGCGCGGGGATTTCGACGTCCTCATCATGAGGGTCCTCTCGTGGGGGTGGATGCCGGTTCGGCGACCGGCGCGGGCGGATGGCCCTGCCATCGTTTCTAGCGGGCGTTCCCAGCCATTTCAACGGTTGCTGATAGGCCGCTCTCAGGGTAGGGGCAGGCGTGACGCGGCACCCCAGGTTCGGCGTCTAGCGTGGAGGCATGACCGATTCCGCATCCGTCCGCCGCCGTGTCCTCTCCTGGCCGTGGCCGCTGGGCATCGACGCGCTGCTCGTGGTGATCTTCGCTGCGATCGGGCGGGCGAGCCACGAGCACTCCCTGGGCGCCCTCGGCGTGCTGGAGACGGCGTGGCCGTTCCTCGTGGGGCTCGTTGCGGGCTGGGCGCTGCTGCGGGCGTGGAAGGCGCCGACCGCACCGCTGCGCACCGGGGCGCTCCTCGTCGTGGTCACGGTCGCCCTGGGAATGGTCCTGCGCGTCGTCAGCGGCGGTACGACCGCGGTCGCCTTCATCGTCGTCGCCACGGTCACGCTGCTCGTGTTCCTCGTCGGCTGGCGCGGGATCGCGGTGCTGGTGGCGCGCCTGCGCGCTCGCCGCTGAGCCTGCGCTCGCAGCTGAGGCGGGGCGCCCGCTGTTGAGCGGCGCTCCCTCGCGCCCGCCCGTGCCAGCGCCCGCGCCCGCGCCTGCGTCCGCGTGGGAACTACCGAGCCACGCGCTCCAGCTGCGCGATGAGGGCACGATGATCGCTTCCCTCGGGATCCGCCGGCAGCACGGCGGCACCCGAGGGTCGCCACTGCTCGGTCGCCATGACGTGGTCGATCGGCGCACCGAGGAGCGCGGGCACGGACGTCGGCCACGTGCCGACGGCGCCGGACCCCGTGCGCGACGCGGCGTCGCGGCAGGCGCCGAGATCTCCGCCGGCGGTGCCCAGCGCCGCCACGTGGTCGAGCGTGGCGTTGAAGTCGCCGGCGAGGATGACGTTCTTCCCGGCGGGGCACTGGTCGGCGACCCAGCGCAGATCCTGCGTCCAGCCGTCCATCTCGTCCTGGCGCGGGGCGACGGTGTGCACGGCGACGACGATCGGCCCGTCGCCGCTCACCGGCATGACCACCGCGCTGGGCACGGAGGACGTATTGCTCGTCCCGTCCGCGGACGACGGGATCACGGAGTAGTCGCCGAGGGCGGGCGAGATGAGCACGGTCGTCTGCCAGGAGTCGGGGCCCTGGGTCACCTCGGGCCGGTACTGCACGTGGTGCACCCACATCGGATGCCCGGCGTCGCGCAGCTTCAGGGCGATGTCCTCGCCCACCGTCTCGGTGGTCTCCGGCAGTGCGACGATGTCCGCCTGCTGTGCGACGACGGTCCGCGCGATCTCGTCGGCGGAGACGGCCTCTCCGGCCGTGTTCCAGGCGAGCACCCGCACGCTCGACGCGGTCTTCTCCGGCAGGGCGTCTGCGGTGTCGATCCCGCGCAGGGCGAGCACGGCCGCCGAGGCGCCGCCGCCGAGCAGGGCGACGATCGCGATCGAGGCGGCGAAGCCGCGCAGCGGCCGGGCCAGCATCAGCAGCAGGGCGAGTACGAGGATCCCGGCGAACGCGAGCACGAGCACGGCCCGGGAGGCGACGACCTGCGTGAGCGGGAAGGTCCGCTCGAGGTGGAAGAACTGCGGCCAGGTCACGATCGCGGTAGCGATCGCGAAGAGGACGGTGAGCAGGATCCCGATCAGTCGAAGCATCGTCCTCGAGCCTAGGCGAGCCGATCTGTGAGCCGTCTGGTCCGCACCGCCGGATCCGCCGTGCGCATCCGCTGCAGCATCGCGCACGACGGCGACGGCCGGACGTCGGCAGGATCGCTACGCTCGGAGGATGACCGATGCCGATCCCACGCCGCGACCCGCCCTGTTCGCAGGCCCGATCGATCTGCATCTGCATTCGAACCGCTCCGACGGCACCGAGGACCCCGCCGTCCTCGTGGGCCGCGCCGCGGAGCACGGACTGGGCACGATCGCGCTCACCGATCACGACACCACGGCCGGCTGGGCCGAGACCGCGGGGGCCGCGGCGGAACACGGGATGACCTTCATCCCCGGGATGGAGCTGTCCTCGAAGGACGGCTGGCGCAGCGTGCACGTGCTCGCGTACCTGTTCGACCCGGAGGATCCGGATCTCGTGGCGGAGACCGCACGGATCCGCGACGACAGGATCGGCCGGGCGGAGCGGATCGCGCGGAACATCGCCCGCGACTACCCGCTGCGCTGGGAGGACGTGCTGGCGCAGACCGACCCGGATGCCACGGTGGGGCGCCCGCACATCGCGGACGCTCTGGTGGCACGGGGGATCGTGCGCGATCGGGGAGAGGCGTTCGACGGGATCCTGCATCCGCGCGAGGGCTACTACGAGGGGCACTACGCACCGGACCCGCTCACCGCGATCGAACTGATCACCGCGGCCGGCGGGGTGGCCGTGATCGCGCACCCCGCGGGCCGGGAGCGGATGTCCGACACCACGCTGCGACGCCTCATCGACGCGGGCCTCGGCGGCCTGGAGATCGACCATCGCGAGAACACGCCGGAGGGGCGGGCCTGGCTGCACCGGATCGCGGCCGAGCACGACCTCATCATCACCGGATCCAGCGACTACCACGGCGCGGGCAAGCCCAACGTGCCGGGGGAGAACACCACCACCCCGGCGATGCTGCAGCGCATCATCGACCGCGGGTCGGGCTCAGCCCCGGTGTACCCGGTCGGCTGAGCCGCAGCGGTCGGGCGCCCCGCGCTCGACGCCCGGCGCCCGGCGCCCGGCGCCCGGCGCTCGGTGCCGAGACCCCCTCCAGTCGCCGAAACCCCCACGCAGATCGCTCTCTGCGTGGGGGTCTCGGTGCTCAGTGGGGTCTCGGCGTGGCCGGGAGCGCGCTCAGGCCCCGGTCTGCGGGGCGCTGCCCGCGGCGGCACCGCCGGACGGGCGGCGACGACGGCGCCGACGCTGCGGGGCGGGCTTGCCGTCGTGGTGCTCGGGGCCCTGGCCGTCGTGCGTGCCGGAGCCCTCGGCGCCGCGGTCGGCGTCACCGGCCGGCGCGTCCTTGGATGCCCGACCCTCGGCGCCCTCGGCGAACGTGGATCCCACGCCCTCCGCGGCCCGACGGCGACGCCGGCGACGGCGGGTGGTGCCCTCGCTCGTGCCCTCGGCGGCGGCCTCGGTGGCCCGCTGCGGCTCGCGCTGCTTGCGCGCCGGCTTCTCCGACACGGGCGCGGTGACGAGGCGGCCCTTCGTGCCGGCGGGGATGTTGAGATCCTCGTACAGGTGCGGGCTGGACGAGTAGGTCTCGATCGGCTCCGGCTGGCCGAACTCGAGGGCGCGGTTGATCAGGGCCCACTTGTGCAGGTCCTCCCAGTCCACGAACGTGACCGCGATGCCGGTGCGCCCGGCGCGGCCGGTGCGGCCGGCGCGGTGCAGGTACGTCTTGTCTTCGTCCGGGATGGTGTGGTTGATCACGTGGGTGACGTCGTCCACGTCGATGCCGCGGGCGGCGACGTCGGTCGCGACGAGAACGTCCTTCTTGCCGGCCTTGAACGCGGCCATCGAGCGCTCGCGCTGATCCTGGCCCATGTCGCCGTGCACGCCGCCGACGTTGAAGCCGCGGTCGCTGAGCTCGTCGACGAGGCGCTGGGCGGCGCGCTTGGTGCGCGTGAAGATGACGGTCTTGCCGCGGCCTTCGGCCTGCAGGATGCGCGCGATGACCTCGTCCTTGTCGAGCGAGTGCGCGCGGTAGACGAGGTGGCGGATGTTCGCCTGGGTGAGGCCCTCGTCGGGGTCGTTCGCGCGGATGTGGATCGGGTTCGACATGAACCGCCGGGCGAGGGCGACGATCGGGCCCGGCATGGTCGCCGAGAACAGCTGGGTGTGCCGCACCGCCGGCACCTTCTGGAAGATCTTCTCGATGTCGGCGAGGAAGCCGAGGTCGAGCATCTTGTCGGCCTCGTCGAGCACCACCTCGGTGGCGTGCGAGAGATCGAGCAGACGCTGGTTGGCGAGGTCGATGAGGCGTCCGGGGGTGCCGACCACGATCTGCGCGCCCGCCTTGAGCTGCTCGATCTGGCCCTCGTATGCCTTGCCGCCGTAGATCGCCACGACGCTCGTCGAGCGTCCAGAGGTGAGCAGGTCGATGTCCTCGTAGACCTGCACCGCCAGCTCGCGCGTCGGCACCACGATGAGCGCCTTGACACCCGGCTCCGGGTCGAGGCCGAGGCGCTGTACGACCGGGATGCCGAAGCCGAAGGTCTTGCCGGTGCCCGTCTTCGCCTGGCCGATGATGTCCTGGCCGGGAAGGCCCAGCGGGATGGTCTGCTCCTGGATGGGGAACGCGTCCACGATGCCCTTGGCCGCGAGCGCGTCCACGATGTCCTGATCGATGCCGAGATCGGCGAAGGAAGTCACAGTCTTTGATTGCCTGTCCGGCGGGCCTTGCGAGCGCGGCGCCGCCTGGTTGATGGGGTCCACGCCGAATCCGTATGCACAGGCGCGGGGCTCCGATCCGTCGCCGGAGCGGGATCCAGCCTACCCGAGCGACCCGGATCCGCCGGAGCGCCGATCTCGGATCCCGGTCCGGATCCCGCCGCTCCACTAGGCTGGCCGCGTGGTGAGGTGGTTCTGGCAGCGCGACAAGTCGCCCCGACGCACCCTCGTGCTGCGCTCCCGGGGCGAAGCGGGCGATGCGACGCGCGTGGACTTCGCCGAGCTCGCACCGGAGCTCAACACCTTCCTCGGCCAGGCCGCCTATCTCCAGCTGGGCTACTTCGAGACGCTGACCCGGCTCATCCGCGCGACGAGCGATCTGTCGGAGAAGGAGATCCTCTCCCGCGCCGCGGGCGCCGCGCTCGCCAAGCATCGCGGGATCGTCGACCTCATCACCGCGCACGGCGACGACCCGACCGAGGTGATGCTGCCGTTCCGCGAGCAGCTGGACGCCTTCCGCCGCAAGACCCTGGGGCCGCGCGTCGCCGAGACGATGCTCGCGGTGTACCTCACCGCCGGCATGCTCGACGACTTCTACGTCGCGCTGGCCTCCAGCTACGGCGAGACCGGCGCGAAGGTCGCGAAGATCCTGTCCGAGGCCGACGACCGCGGCGAGATCATCGGGATCATCGCCGCCACGATCGCGAGCGACGAGCAGTGGCGCTCCCTGCTGTCGATGTGGGGACGGCGTCTCGTCGGCGACACGATCCTGGTGGCGCGCGCGGCGCTGCGTCCGCACCTGCCGGGGGCGGAGGACGACAAGCTCGAGCCGGTGTTCACCGAGCTCATGGCCGCGCACGCCCGGCGCATGGACGCGATGGGCCTCGCCTCCTAACCGAACGGCTTTTCCGGCTCAGATGCCGAGGGCGGCGCGGCGCGCGGAGTCCTGGCGCACCCGCACACGGGTGACGACCACGCCCGCCGCGGCCGAGATGACGACCGCTCCGCCGAGGGCGATCAGCCAGAGCCAGACGCTGGACTCCGCGAGACCCGCCCACTGCCCGAGCGTGTAGGCGGCAGCGGCGACCGCGGTCGCGATCGCGGGGACGAGGGCGACGCCGCGCACCGGGCGATGCGGGAGCGCGAAGTGCACGATCACCCCCAGTGCGCAGGCGGCGATGAGCGCGAGCAGGATGTACATGCCGCGGCCTCTGGTGTCAGGCCACGAAGCCGACGCGACGGGACTCCTCGGTCCCGAGCTCGACGTAGCCGAGGTTCGCGGTCGGAACGATGTAGGAGTTGCCCTTGGTGTCGGAGAGGGACACGTGGCTCGCACCCTGATCCAGGGCGCCGGCGATCTGCGTCCGCACCTCGTCGGCGGACGCCGACGTCTCGAAGCTGAGCTCGCGGCCGGTGTTGATGATGCCGATGCGGATCTCCACGGAATGCTCCTTGAAAGTCATGCTCTGCGAAAGCGGGGTGTCCGGTCACTCTATCGCGGGCCCGGCGGGCCGGGATCGCACGTGGGGCGGTGTTCGCCGAGGGCGATTCGCAGCGGCCAGCGCGGCGACGTGCCTCGGCGCCGGGACCGATGTCCGCCGCGGCCGATAGCGTGGAAGCATGCTCGACGCCCCCGCCCCGACCCCTGCGCAGGCGGCCGTGATCGACGCACCGGTCACTGCCGTCGGCACGGTGATCGGCGGCCCGGGCACCGGCAAGACGCACACGCTCGTGGAGCGCACCGCCGCCCTGCTCGGGGGCGGGCTCGCGCCCGAGCAGCTGCTCGCGCTCACGCCCAGCCGTCAGGCCGCCACCGCCCTGCGCGACCAGATCGGCGTGCGCGTCCGCGTCGCCACACCGGGCCCCCTCGCGCGCTCGATCGGCTCATTCGCGTTCCAGCTCGTCCGCGGCACGATGGTGCACGCCGGACTCGAGCCGCCGGCGCTGCTGACCGGCGCCGACCAGGACCGGATCATCGCCGACCTGCTCGACGGCGACGCCGAGGACGAGCGCGAGGGGATGCCCAGCCGCTGGCCGGAGCACCTCGGCTCCACCGTGCGCTCGTCGCGGGCGTTCCGGTCGGAGCTGCGCGCCTTCCTCGCCGAATGCACCGAGCTCGGCGTGACCCCCGGTGAACTTGAGGCGTCGGAGCGTCCGGCGTGGCGGGCGGTGGGATCCTTCGCCCGGTCGTACCGGCGGGTGCTGGACCGCGCCCGCTCGGCGCACCGCGACGCCGCCGACCTGCTCGCCGAGGCCGCGACGATCCTGCGCACCGCCGAGCCGGAGATGCTCGGGGCGCTCAGCCGGCTGGCCGTGGTGCTCATCGACGACGCGCAGGAGCTGACCGCGGGCGGCGTGGCCCTGGTCGCCGCGCTCCGCGCCCGCGGCATCGCGGTGCTGGCGTTCGGGGATCCGGACATCTCGTCCGGCGCGTTCCGCGGCGCGGGCCCCGAGCTGTTCGCCGACGTGGTGCGGCTGCTCGGCGACGTGCACGTGCTGGACGAGCCGCACCGCCAGGATCCGCCGCTGACCGCGCTCACCCGCACCGTGGTGCAGACCATCGGCGCCTCGGGCCGGGTCGAGCACCGGCGCGCGCCGGAGCTCGACGCTCCGGCGGATCCGGATGCCGTGCAGGCGTTCGTGGCCCCGTCGCCGCATGAGGAGCACGACGTCATCGCGCGCACTCTCCGGGAATGGCACCTCCTGCACGGCGTCCCGTGGGAGCGCATGGCCGTGATCGCGCACGACACCCGGCAGGTCGCCGCGCTCGAGGCGGAGCTGGCGGCCCGGGAGGTGCCCACGCGAGCCGCC
The DNA here is from genome assembly GCF_054654695.1 of Microbacterium xylanilyticum. Classification (NCBI taxonomy): domain Bacteria; kingdom Bacillati; phylum Actinomycetota; class Actinomycetes; order Micrococcales; family Microbacteriaceae; genus Microbacterium; species Microbacterium xylanilyticum. Next base: position 2,642,589 of record NZ_BAAIEN010000002.1, on the reverse strand, counting down.
GGCGTGCAGCGCCCGCTCGGCAGCGAGCCCGTGGTGCGCGACATCGTGGGCATCGTGCGGCTCGCGCTCACCGAGCCGGCGGAACGGGATCCGCAGCTGCTCGCCGACGCGCTGCGCACGCCGTTCGGCGGGCTCGACGGGGTGGGCCTGCGCCGGCTGCGCGCCCGGCTGCGCCACCTCGAACTGGAAGCCGGCGGATCGGCTCCCGCCCGGCTGCTGCTGCGGGACGGCATCGCCGAGCCGGCGCAGCTCGCCCGGGTCGACACCGCCGAGGCCCGCACCGCCGACCGGTTCGGCACCATGCTCCGCGAGGTGCGCGAGGCGTGGCTGCGAGGCGAGACCATCCACGAGCTGCTCTGGCGGGTGTGGGACGCCTCGCGCGCCCCGGACGGACGCCGTCTCGCCGTCGCCTGGCAGGAGATCGCCGAGGCATCAGGACCGGGTGGTGCCAGGGCGACCGGGACGGAGACCGCCCGCGCGCTGGACGCCCTGGTGGCGCTCTTCGACGCGGCCAAGCGCTCGGTCGAGCGCGCGCCGGAGAAGGGGCCGGAGGCGTTCATCCATGACATCCTCGACAGCGAGGTCCCCGAGGATTCGCTGTCCGCCCCGGAGCGGCCGGGCACCGTCACCCTGATGACGCCGGCGACCGCGCTCGGCACGGAGTTCGACGCCGTCGTGATCGCGGGCGTGCAGGACGGCGTCTGGCCGAACGTGCGCCTCCGCGGCGGCCTGCTGGAGACCTGGCGCCTCGGCGAGGCGGTGGCTGCGGCGCGATCCGGCGAGCCCGAGCACGTGCACTCCACGCTCGACCGGCGCCGCGCCGCGCTGCACGACGAGCTGCGCCTGTTCGTGCGGGCGATCTCGCGTGCGCGTCACCGGCTGCTGGTCACGGCCGTGGACGACGACGACCAGGGCCCCAGCGCGTTCTTCGGGTTCCTGCCGGATCCGCTGCCCGTCGACGAGCGTCACGCGCATCCGCTCACCCTGCGCGGCCTGGTGGCCCGGCACCGCCGGGTGCTGACCACGTCGGCGGATCCCGCGGCGCGGGCGGAGGCCGCCGGGCAGCTGCACCTGCTCGCCGAGGCCGAGGTGCCCGGGGCGGATCCGGACGGCTGGTTCGGCGTGCGCCCTCCCTCCGACGACCGCCCTCTGCGCGACCTCGAGACCGGATCCGTGCCGGTGTCGCCGTCGCGCCTGGAGGCGTTCGAGGAGTGCGGGGTGAACTGGGCGGTCGCCGCGCTCGGCGGCGACACGGTCGCGCCGCCCTCGGCGGGCATCGGCACGATCGTGCACGCCGCGATGGAGCTCGTGCCCGACGGCGACCTCGAGGAGATGCGCCGCATCCTCGACGAGCGCTGGGGCGAGCTCGACTTCGAGACCCCGTGGATCGACGCCAAGGAGCGGCGCCGTGCGGATCTGTACCTGCAGCGCCTGCACGGCTACCTCGCCGAGGTGCGCCGGCAGGGCGGACGCGTGGTCGCCGCGGAGGGCGGCTTCCGGTTCGCCGTCGATCTCGGGCCGGAGCCCGCGGCGCATCCGATCGACCCGGAGAATCCCGCGCGGCAGGCGGTCGTGAGCGGATACATCGACCGGGTCGAGGCGTACCCGGCCGGCTCCGGGGAGCACGAGGCCGCGCGGGGCCGCACCTGGAACGCGATGACGGCCGCCGCGGAGGGGGAGCGCGTGGTCGTGGTCGACCTGAAGACGGGCAAGTACGAGCCCGAGACCGAGGCGAAGGTGGTGGAGCACGCGCAGCTGGCCGCCTATCAGCTCGCCGTCGAGCAGGGGCAGGTGCCCGGCGCGGACCCCGCGGCGCTCGCCGGGGCCCGGCTCGTGCTCGTCGCGCAGACGATCGGGCAGAGCCCCTACCGCGTGGCGCACCAGCACCGCCTGGGCGACGAGGCGCGCGCCGCGTTCCTGGAACGGGTGGCCGAGGCGGGGCGCGGCATGGCCGCCTCGAGCTTCACCGCCCAGGTGGAGGCGCACTGCGCCGACACCCAGGTGCGGATCAGCCCTTGCCGGATCCACTCCATCCCGGCGGTGAGCGCATGAGCGTCACGACCGACGTGGCTCCGGCGGACGTCGCGAGCGGGGGCGCCTGGGTGGGCGGCCACGGGATCGCCGCGACCGACATCGCAACGTCCCTCGGCCTGCCCACCCCGACCGAGGCGCAGCAGCGCGTCATCGAGGCGCCGCCAGGGCCGGCCCTCGTGGTCGCCGGTGCTGGCAGCGGCAAGACCGAGACCATGTCCGGACGCGTCGTCTGGCTCGTCGCCAACGGCTTCGTCGAGCGCGACGAGATCCTCGGCCTCACCTTCACCCGCAAGGCCGCCGGGGAGCTCGCCGAGCGGATCTCGCTCCGCCTCGACCGCATCGACGAGTACGGCCGGCGCGGCCTGCTGCCGCACCTGCCGGAGATCGTGCGCAGCGGCGCCCTGGAGCGGATCGGCACGGCAGGATCCGCCGCGCAGCGGGCGGCGGTGCAGCGCGAGGTGCTGGACGGCCTCGCAGAGCGGTACGGGACGGGCTGGGATCCGACGGCTCCGCGAGACGCCGCGGACCTGATCATCCGCCCGCGGGTGTCGACGTACAACGCGTTCGCGGACGGCATCGTGCGCGAGCACGCCGCCCACATCGGCCGCGATCCGGACGCCGCCATGCTCAGCCAGTCGGCGTCCTGGCTCGTCGCCCGTGCCGTGGTGCTGCGGGCGGAGATCCCGGGGCTGGAGGAGGTCGACCGCTCGGTGAACGGCGTGATCGACGCCGTGCAGCGGCTCGCCGGCGACGTGCTGGACCACCGCGTCGACCTCGATGCGATGGTGCGCATCGCGGTGCGGCAGGCCGACGAGTTCGAGCCCTACCGCGGCAACGCCGACGTGGCGAAGGCGGTGGAGAACCTCCGCGCGATGCCGATCCTCGCGGACCTCGTGCGCGAGTACATCGCCGAGAAGTCGCGCCGTGGCGTGCTCGACTTCGCGGACCAGGTCGGCGGTGCCTTCGACATCGTGCAGGCGTCGCCCGAGGTCCGCGCAGAGCTGCGCGCCCAGCACCGGGTCGTGCTGCTCGACGAGTACCAGGACACCTCCGTGATCCAGACCCGGTTCCTCGCCGCGCTGTTCCGCGACGGCGCCGTGATGGCGGTGGGGGATCCGCATCAGTCCATCTACGGCTGGCGCGGCGCCAGCGCCGACAACCTCTACGCGTTCGGGCGCACGTTCGCCGAGGAGCAGACGGCGCGCACCTACAGCCTGATGACGAGCTGGCGCAACGACGAGCGCATCCTCGACGTCGCGAACCGGGTGCTGCAGCCGCTGCAGCGGCCCGGGCTGGACGTGCCCGCGCTCGAGCCGCGGCCGGGATCGGGGCGGGGATCGGTGCAGGTGCGCTACGCCGAGACCGTCGACGACGAGGCCGCGGAGGTCGCCGCGTGGTTCGCGGAACGCCGTGCGGCGCACGACGAGCAGACGGCGGGGCGCCCGCACACCGGCGCGATTCTGTTCCGGTCCAAGCGGCACATGCAGACGTTCGCCGGGGCGCTCGCCGCCCGGGGGATCCCGCATCGGATCCTGGGCCTCGGCGGATTGCTCGCGACCCCCGAGGTGGTGGACGTGGTGTCCGCCCTGCGGGTGATCCACGACCCCACCGCCGGGTCGGCGCTGATCCGGCTGCTGGTCGGGCCGCGGTTCGCGGTCGGCGTGGCCGACATGGCCGCCCTGTACGACCTCGCCCGTGAGCTCGCCGTGCGGGACGGGGCGCTCGCCCCGCTCACCGACGAGCTGAAGCAGCGCCTGCGCTCCTCCCGCGGAGCCGATGAGGCGGTCTCGATCGTCGACGCGGTCGACTTCATCCGGACCGCGCGGGACGATTACCGGCTGCTCGCGGGCATCAGCCCCACCGGTCGGGCGCGCCTGCGCGAAGCGGGGGAGATGCTGGAGCGGCTGCGGCGCGCTGCCGGACAGCCGATCCTCGAGCTCATCCGCACGATCGAGACCGAGCTGCGTCTGGACATCGAGCTCGCGGTGAACGAGACCCGCGGCCCCGCCCGCGTCGCCGCGACGCAGCTGCGCGCATTCGGCGACGAGGTGCGCGCGTTCCTCACCGCGGACGACCGAGGCACGATCTCCAGCCTGCTGGCGTGGCTCGACAAGGCGGAGATGACGGACGAGCTGATGCCGCGCACCGAGCCGCCCGAGCCCGGCGTGGTGCAGCTGCTCACGATCCACGGTTCGAAGGGGCTGGAGTGGGACGCGGTCGCCGTGGTGCGGCTCGTCGAGGACGAGCTGCCGGGCCGGATCGCCGACGCCCAGGGCTGGTTCGGGTTCGGCGTGGTGCCCTTCGCGCTGCGCGGGGACAGCGACGCCCTGCCGCGGTTCCGCTGGGATCCGGAGGCGGCGAAGGACGCGGCAGGAGAGGACCCGCGCAAGCGCGAGAAGGCCGCCCTGGACTCGCTGGCGGCGGGCATCACGAAGGCGTATCCGCACGGTGGCGCGCTGCGGCGGTTCAAGGACGAGTATCGCGAGTACCAGCGCGCCGAGGAGCGCCGCCTCGCCTACGTCGCGGTGACCCGCGCCCGCACCGACCTGCTGCTGACCGGTTCGCACTGGTCGGGGCAGAAGAACATGCGCAAGCCCAGTCCCTACCTACTCGAGGCGATCGACGAGCTCGGGCTCGACCCGGTGCCCGCGCCGGCGAGCGAGGACAACCCCTACGAGGGCACGGCGCGCACGAGCGTGTGGCCGATGGATCCGCTCGGCGGGCGCCGTGCCCGGGTGGCGGCGGCGGCCGACGAGGTGCGGCGCGCGATGGCGGATCCGCGGCCCGCCGAGCCCACCGAGGAACTCGCGCGCCTGCTCGCCGAGCGTGCGGCCCGGCAGCGCGGGACGGTCGCCGACGCCCCCACGCGCGTGCCCGCGTCGCGGTTCAAGGACTACGTCGCCGACTACCGCGGCACGATCCGCACGCTCACCCGGCCGATGCCGGAGCGCCCCTACCGGCAGACGCGCCTGGGCACGCTGTTCCACGCCTGGGTGGAGCACCGCTCCGGATCCGTCGGTGTGGGCACCTCGCTCGACGATGCGCTCTGGGACCGCGATGACGACCTCGCCGTGCCGGAGGGCCCCGGCGCGGCGGTTTCCGCCGGCGACGGCTCGGCGGCGGATGAGATCGCGCGCGCCGACGCCGAGGACCTCGCGCGCCTGCGGGAGATCTTCGAGCGCAGCGAGTGGGCCCCGCTCAAGCCGATCGCCGTGGAGACCGAGATCGACTTCGCCCTGCCGGTCGGGGAGGGCGAGCCCGCGCGCATCGTCATCTGCAAGCTGGACGCCGTGTACCGTCGCGAGGATCGCGGCGGCCGGATCGAGATCGTGGACTGGAAGACCGGCCGCCCGCCGGCGAGCGCGGCCGAGCGCGAGGAGCGCATGCTGCAGCTCGCGCTGTACCGGCTCGCCTACCACCGCCGGTACGGGGTGCCGCTCGACGAGATCGACGTGGCGCTGTTCTACGTCGCCGACGATCTCGTGCTGCGGGGCGAAACCGTCTACTCGGAGGAGGCGCTGGTCCAGCGCTGGAACGCGGCCCGCGCCGCGCGGTGAGCATCGGCGACGTCGGCCTCTGAGCCCGCGATCCCGCCCTCGCTCGGCAGCAGCGTGCCCGGGCGCGCCGGGCGGTCGTCGTCCTCGGCACCGGTTCCCGGCTTCCCGTCGTCCGGCGCCGCGGGGTCGCGCAGGTCGCTGAGGTCCTGCGTGGCGTTCGGATCCAGGTCCTCGAGGGCTCCGGTCGCGGTGAGGTCCTGCGCGTGCGGCGCGTCGTCCCCGGTGCCAGGGTCCTGCGCCGGCGCGTCCTCGCCGGGCGCGTCGGCCGTCGACGCGGTCTGCGCGGTCCCGCCTCGCGGGCCGAACGCGGACGTGTCGTCCATGGCGATGCCCGCGAACTCGCTGGCGTCGTAGGTGTCGGTCCGCATGGAGGTGTCGACGCGGTTCGCGCCGGTCGCCGGCACCCGCTCCAGCGCGGACATCGCCTCATCCACGCCCGCTCCGGCACTCGCGCGCGGTGCGAGGTCGTCGTGGATGCCGTCGGCCAGCGCGTCCAGCAGCTGGGCCGCGTCGTCGACGATGTCGGAGCGGTGGGTGTCGTGGCCGTGCAGCAGCCACCGCGCGAGCTCGAGCTCGGCGAGCAGGCGGGCGCGGATCCCCAGGCCGGCGTCGGGAGCGCGCAGCGTGGCGGAGGCGTAGGCGTCCAGCACGTCGTCGCGGGCCTCCGCCGCCATCGTGAGCCATGCAAGGTCGACGGCGGGGTCGCCGATCGACAGCCCGTGCCAGCCCAGCACGCCGGTCACCCGGGGGCCGCGCTCGTCGTCGTCGGCGAACAGGAACGACTCCGCGTGAGCGCCGCCGAGCGTGACCGCCGACTCGAAGCGCCACAGCTCGTCCGCCTCCACGGCCTCACGCCAGCGCACGGTGAGCCGCGCCGACACGCGTCCGGTCGCCGCCGCGCGATCGATGAGCACGCGCACGTCGTCGCGCGCTTCCGCCGGAGTCCGCTCGGCGAGCCCGGCTCCGCGCACCACGGAGGCGGGCAGCGCGTGCACCCCGGCGATCGCCTTACCGATCGCGACCGCCGCGCCGGGTCCGGGCGGGATGTCGGCGGCGTCGATCTGGAAGCCCGGCAGCAGCGTGGTGACCAGGGCTCGGGCGTCGCCCACGCGGCCGTCCCCGAGGTGCTGCGGCGCGTCGAAGCGCAGCATCGAGCGGGCCCCGGGGGTCAGCGCGCGCAGCGCCAGGCTCTCCTTCGCGAGCTCGGCCGCGGTGTCGTCGTCGCTCGAGGCGCGGATCGCGACCTCCGTGCCGTCGGCGAGGGTGGCCACGGCCGAGTCGAAGCGGGCGTCGCCGTCCGATGACAGGGCGCGGGCGCCGACGACATCGGCTCCGGGCACCGCCGCCGTGACCGCCGCGGCTAGAGTGAAGGGTGAGCGAGCCATGTCACCAGGGTAGGTCGAGCCTCGTCCGCACAGGGCCCGCCACGCCTGCGAGAAGGGGAGTCGAGACCGTGCCGGAGACCGTTCCCGAACCACTCGCCGATGACGTCGCCGTGCTCGACACGGCCGTGCTCGACGGGGTCGTGCCGGAGGGCGCATCCCTCGACAGGGCCGGCGAATGGCGCGACGACCCCGATGCGATCCCGCGGCTCCGCGCCGATCCGCGCACCGGCGTGCTGGTCGTCCGCGAGCGCCGCGTGCCGCTCGGCGACGACGGCCTCATCCTCGTCCCCGCGGGCGATCCCGTGCTGGCGCGCACCCGGGAGTGGGCGCTGCTGGGGCGACGCCCCGACGGATCCGGGCTCCTGCTCGCGCTGCAGGATCCGGATGACGACACCGATGCCGACGGCTCCTGGGCGGCGCAGTGGAGCGACTTGCGCGAGGCGCTCCCCGTGGTCGACGCCGGCGACGGCGAGCTCGTGGTCGCCGCGATCGCCCTGGCCGGATGGTTGCGCGACGCCGGGTTCTGCCCGACCTGCGGGCACGCGGCGGAGTTGCGTCAGAGCGGATGGTCGCGGCACTGCCCCTCCTGCGGTCGCGAGCACTTCCCGCGCACCGACCCCGCGGTCATCGTCGCCGTGCAGAGCGCGGATGGCGAGCGGCTGCTGCTCGGCGCGAACGCGCAGTGGAAGGGGCGCTTCTACTCCTGCTTCGCCGGATTCGTGGAGGCGGGGGAGTCGCTGGAGACCACGGTGCACCGGGAGCTGTTCGAGGAGTCCGGGGTCCGCGTGCGCGACGTGCGCTACTTCTCCTCGCAGCCGTGGCCGTTCCCGCGATCGCTCATGGTGGGATTCCACGCCACCGCGATCGACGAGCGGACGGCCCGCGGCGACGGCGACGAGATCATCGATGTGCGCTGGCTGACGCGGGACGAGATCGGATCGGCACTCGCCGGATCCGGTCCCGTCGGGCTTCCCGGCGCGGCGTCGATCGCGCACCGTCTCATCGCCGACTGGTATCGGCGGTGAGTGCGCTCGACGGCCTCGACGAACGCCAGCGGGAGGCCGCGTCCGTGCTGCGCGGACCGGTCGCGGTGCTGGCGGGCGCGGGCACCGGTAAGACGCGGGTGATCACGCACCGCATCGCGCACGGGGTGGAGACCGGCGCGTACTCGCCGGCGCGCGTGATGGCGGTGACCTTCACCGCGAAGGCCGCGGGGGAGCTCCGCGGACGGCTGCGTGCGCTCGGCGTGCAGGGCGTCGCCGCACGGACGTTCCATGCCGCGGCGCTCGCCCAGCTCGGCTTCTTCTGGCCGCAGCTGGCCGGGGCGCCGGCGCCGGCGATCGTGGACAACAAGGTGCGCCTGCTGGCGCAGGCCGCGGACATGCTGCGGCTGCGCCCCGACACGGCGACCCTGCGGGATCTGGCCTCGGCGATCGAATGGCGCAAGGTCTCGATGCTCTCCATCGACGAGGTCGCCGCGCGCGGCCGCTCGATCGGGCGGTTCGACGCAGAGCAGGTCGCCGATCTGTCGCGCGCGTACGAGACCCTCAAGGACGACCGTCACCAGCTCGACTTCGAGGACGTGCTGCTCGCCTGCGCCGGCATGCTGGAGGCGGAGCCGCGCGTCGCCGCGGCGGTGCACGAGCAGTACCGGCACTTCACGGTCGACGAGTATCAGGACGTGTCCCCGCTGCAGCAGCGCCTTCTCGAGTTGTGGCTCGGCGACCGCGGGGATCTGTGCGTCGTGGGTGACGCGTCGCAGACCATCTACTCGTTCGCCGGCGCCGATCAGAACTACCTGCTCGACTTCGCCCGACGCCACGCCGACGCCACGGTCGTGCGGCTCGAGACCAACTACCGATCCGCGGGCAGCGTGCTCGATGTCGCCAACGCGCTCATGAAGGGGCGCCCGGGCGCGCTCGAGCTCGTCCCCGCGCCGGAGCGGCAGACGGCCGCATCCGAGGTGGCGGACGCCGCCGTCGTGGTGGCGTTCGACGACGACGCGGAGGAGGCCCGCGGCGTGGCGGCCGCGATCGCCGCGCGCATCGCGGCCGGCGTGCCGCCGGAGGATATCGCGGTGCTGTACCGCGCGCACTCCCAGTCAGCGATCCTGCTGCAGGCGCTCGCCGCGGCGGGCGTGGCGGCGACGGTTCTGGGTGGCAAGCGCTTCTTCGACCTGCCCGAGGTGCGCCAGGCGGTGCAGGCGCTGCGCGCGGCGGCGGTGGCGCCGCAGCAGCATTCCTTCCTGGCCGCGGTGCGCGACGTGCTGCGCGGTCTCGGCTTCAGCGACGATCCGCCCGAGGCGGGCGGCGCGCTGCGCGATGCCTGGGAGGCGCGCCGCGCCGTGCTGCGCCTCGCGGAGGACGCCCCGGCCGGCACCACGATGCGCGCGTTCGCCGACGATCTGTTCGCGCGCGCCAAGGACCAGCACGACCCGGTGCTGCGCACGGTGACGCTGTCCACCCTGCACGCGGCGAAGGGCCTGGAGTGGCCCGAGGTGTACCTCGTGGGCTGCTCGGAGGGGCTGCTGCCCATCTCGTACGCGACCGGGTTCGAGGCGATCGACGAGGAGCGCCGCCTCGCCTACGTCGGCCTCACGCGGGCCGCGCGAGCGCTGACCCTGACCTGGTCCCGCGATGTCGATCGGGCAGGGCGACGGCCGTCGCGCTTCCTTGCGGAGATCGGCAGAGGCAGTCTGCGTGAAATCCGGCCGTCTGAGATGATCGGACGCCGTCGCGACGGATCCTGATCCGCCGGCCGGACCCGCCCCGCTCGGCCTCCTCCTGTCCGGCGAGCAGATCCGCCACGGCGTCCGCGGCGGAGGCGATGACGCCGAGCGGCACCCGGCCGGGATCCCGCTCCAGCAGCTGCACGTGCAGGGCCGCCCAGGCCGGGTCCCGATCGCGGTCGTGCGAGTCGCGGCAGGACAGGCACGGCGTGCGCCCGGGCACGACCAGGGGTCCGATCGTGGCTCCGCCGGCGTCGAAGGAGAGGGCGAGGTGCGGCCGGTCCTCGGCGAGGAGGTGCGCGGCCTCACGCGCCGGCACCGCGCCGTGGCGCACGAGCAGGCTCACCGCGCCGGGAGAGTCGGTGAAGTCGACGCCGGCGTCGGCGAGCGCCTCCTCCAGCCGCAGCAGCGTGCGCGCGCCCACCGCAGGTGCCGCCGCGAGCGCCACCGCGAGGCGGGGCACGTCGTCGCGCAGCACGGGGCCGAGCAGCGCGCGGAGCCGCCGTGCGTCGGGAAGCGGCGCGCCGGCGCTGTGCGCGACGACCTCGAACGCGCGCTCGTCGATCCCGCGCGCCAGCTCGTGCAGCAGACGCGGGATCCACGGGCCGTCGACGGGGAGGGTCAGAGCGGCGTCCGCGCCGAGCTGCACCGTGTCGGCGTCGCGCCAGAGCACGGGATGGGCGGGGTCGAGCCGGATCGTGGGCATGCCCCGATCATGACCCGTCCGCCGTCGTCGTCGGACACGGATCCCGAATCGGTGGAGAACTCGGTCAGACCGGCTTCTCGCCGGATCCATCCGGACCCGGATCCGGCCGGTCGGTGCCCGATCCCGGCTCGTCCGCGCCCGGGGCCGACTCGTCCGAACCCGAGTCCGGTCGGCCGCCGCCGGAGTCCGGCCCGTCCGCACCGGCGCCGGGCTCACCGAAGTCCTCGCCGCGCAGCAGCCGCTCCAGCGCCTCGTCCATCTCGTCCGGTGCCGGCTCCTCGCCGCGGGCGCGCGCCTGCAGGCGGGCCACCAGGGCCGCGGGGTCGTCGATGTCCGAGGCTTCGGGCATCAGGTCGGGGTAGTCCCAGAGCGCATCGCGCGCCTCGATGCCGACCGCGTCGGTGACGGCGCGCCACATCGCAGCGGCCTCGCGCAGCCGGCGGGGACGGAGCTTGAGTCCGACGAGGGCGCCGAGGGCGTCCTCCGCGGGTCCGCCCGCGGCGCGGCGCCGTCGCGCGGCCTCCGCGATGCGCACGCTGTCGGGCAGCCGGGAGGTCGCCTGCGTGGTGACCACGTCGACCCACCCGTCGATCGTCGCGATGAGGCTCTCCAGGCGCTCGAGGGCCTCGCGCTGCACGTCGGAGAGTTCCGGCAGGAGGGCGCCGCCCTCGATCGCCGCGCGCAGCTCCTCCGGGTTCGACGGGTCGAGGCGCCCCGCGACGTCCTCCAGCTTCGCGACGTCGACCGTGACGCCCTTCGCGAACTCGGTGATCTGCGTCATCACGTGCAGGTGCAGCCACCGCGCGTGCCGGTAGAGCCTCGCGTACGCGATCTCCCGCGCCGCGAGGTAGAGCGCGATCTGGTCCTCGGGGATCTCCAGGCCCTCGCCGAACGCGGCCAGGTTCTGCGGGACGACGGCCGCAGTGCCCGGCGGCAGCACGGGGATCCCGACGTCGCCGCCGGAGACCACCTCGAGCGACAGGTTCCCGAGCACCTGGCCGAACTGCATCGCGAAGACCGAGCCGCCGATGCCGCGCATGAGCCGGCCGGCACCCTGCACCGCGCCCTGCATCTCCTCGGGCACCTGACCCTCGAGCGCGCTCGTGAGGGCGTCGGCGATGCTGGTGGAGACCGGCGTGGCGACCTCCTTCCACACCGGGAGCGTCTGCTCGACCCACTCGCCGCGGGTGAGGGCGCGCGGAGCGGATCCGAGCTCGGAGATCGTGGTCGCCTCGCCGACCCACAGATCCGCGAGGGCGAAGGCGTCGGCGATCGAGGACCGCGCCCCGGAGTCGATGCCGAGACCGTCGCGGTTCGCGATGTGCAGCGCCTGGCGCAGGGCGGTCTCCCAGGGGTCGCCGCTCATCGCGTGCTGCATCTGCTGCATGATCTGCTGCATCATCGCGGGATCGAGGTTGAGCCCCTCCATGCCCTGCAGCGCGCTCAGGTCGAAGTCCTCGGCGGATCCGCCGAGCATGCGGCGCAGGAACTGCAGGAAGTCCTCGGAGTTCGGGTCGTTCTCAGCCATCGGAAGCCCTCTCAGCACGTGTAAAGCCCGTGCTGACTACGCTAGTCACACGACCAGTGCGAGTGCTCCGAACCCGGCCGCTCCGCTGTACGCCGCTCGCGAACGAGCATCGAGCACCCCTGGGAGACACATGACGAGCACCCGCTCCGGCCGCGGCACCCGGATCGGTCTCATCGCGTTCATCGCCTCGCTCGCGGCCCTGCTCGTGCTCACGTTCCTGCCGCTGCCGTACGTGATCGAGCAGCCGGGGCCCGTGTTCAACACGCTCGGCGAGGTGAAGGACGCGAAGGGCGAGAGCGTTCCGCTGATCTCCGTCACCGGCGCCGAGACGCACCCGACCAGGGGCGCGCTCGACCTGACCACCGTGCAGGTCGTCGGCAACCGCGAGACGCCGCCGTCGTGGATGCAGATCGTGCTCGCCTGGTTCGATCCGTCCAAGGCCGTGGTGCCGGTGGACGCCGTGTTCCCGCAGGGCGTGAGCACGACGCAGCGGGACCAGGCGAACCAGCTGATGATGGTCGATTCGCAGCAGGAGGCGACCGCCGCAGCACTGCGCGAACTCGGCCACACCGTCCCGGTCACGATCCAGGTGGCCTCGGTCACGGACGACGGCGCGGCGCACGGCATCCTGCAGAAGGGGGACACGGTCATCGCTCTGAACGGCAGCAACCCGGCCGATTCGGACGCCCTGCGCGCGGAGATCCAGGACTCCCAGGGAGCGCCGGTGACCCTCACGATCGAGCGCGGCGGGCAGCGCCAGGACGTCTCGGTCACCCCGCGCCGGCAGACGATCGACGGCGCGAGCCGGTGGCTGCTCGGCATCACCCTGCAGCAGAAGTACACCTTCCCGGTCGACGTGAAGCTGCAGCTCGACAACGTGGGCGGGCCGAGCGCCGGCATGATGTTCGCGCTGGGGATCATCGACACCTTGACGCCCGGGGCGCTCAACGGCGGCAAGCAGGTGGCCGGCACCGGCACGATCACCGCCGACGGCACGGTCGGGCCGATCGGCGGCATCCGGCAGAAGCTGTACGGGGCGCGCTCCGCCGGGGCGACGTACTTCCTGGCGCCCGGATCGAACTGCGACGAGGTGTACGGGCACGTCCCCGCGGGGCTCACCGTGGTCCGCACCGACAGCCTGGAGCAGTCGCTGGACGCGCTGAAGGTCATCGCCGACGGGGGAGACGTGGCCAGGCTGCCCACGTGCACCGCCGCCGACCTCAAGAAGCAGTAGCGCGAAGGCCGCGTTCGCGACGGGCGAAGCCGAGGCTCCCGCGCCTCAGGATCCCGAGATTCCGCCGACCTAGGATGGGACCGTGACCTCACCCGCACCGGCCGCGCCCCGACCCGCCCGACGCATCGTCCTCGCGACGGTGGTGATCCTCGCTGTGCTCATCGCCGCGTTCTTCGTGTTCGCGACGATGTACACCGACTTCCTCTGGTATGACCAGCTGAACTTCGCCCAGGTGCTGACCACGCGATGGATCGCCACGGCCACGATGTTCGTGGTCGGCTTCCTCGGCATGGCGGTGCCGATGTTCGTCGCCATCCAGCTCGCCTACCGTCTGCGTCCCGTCTATGTGCGGCTGAGCTCGCAGCTCGACCGCTACCAGGAGGTCGTCGAGCCCCTGCGCCGCCTCGCCATGTGGGGGATGCCGGTGTTCTTCGGCCTGTTCGCGGGCTTCGCCGCGGCCGGGCAGTGGGAGACCGTGTGGCAGTGGGCCAACGGCACCGCCACCGGCAAGACCGACGCGCAGTTCCACCTCGACACCGGGTTCTATCTGTTCGACCTGCCGTTCTACGAGGCGCTGCTCGGATTCGTCTCGGCCGTGCTGATCCTGAGCCTGCTGGTGTCGGCGCTCGTGCTGTACCTCTACGGCTCGGTGCGCGTGGGGCAGGGCGAGCTCCGTATCTCCAAGGCCGCGCGCGTGCAGCTGGCCGTGATCGCCGGCGTGTACCTCCTCGTCCAGGCGGCGAGCCTGTGGGTGGACCGGTACAAGACCCTCACCGCGACCGAGGACAAGATCACGGGTGCGGCATTCACCGGCGTGAACGCCACCATCCCCGGTCTGTCCATCCTCGCGATCATCGCGGCGCTCGTGGCCGTGCTGTTCTTCGTCACCGCAGTGATCGGCCACTGGCGCTTCCCGCTCGCGGCGACGGCGCTGCTCATCGTCGCCGCGCTCGTGCTCGGCATCGGCTATCCCTGGGCGGTGAACACCTTCCAGGTGAAGCCGAACCAGAACCAGCTGCAGGCGCAGTACTACGAGCGCAACCTCAAGGCGACGAAGGCGGCCTACGGCATCGACGCCGTCGACACGACGCCGTTCAAGGCCCAGACCACGGCCGAGTCGGGCCAGCTGCGCAGCGACGCCGACACCACGGCCTCGATCCGGATCATGGATCCGAACGTCATCGGCCCGACCTTCCAGCAGCTCGAGCAGTACCGCAGCTACTACAAGTTCCCGCAGAAGCTCGACGTCGACCGATACAAGATCGACGGCAAGAACCAGGACGCGCTGGTCGCCGTCCGCGAGATCGACACGAGCCGCATCCCCAGCCAGACCTGGAACAACAGCACGCTCGTGTACACGCACGGCTACGGTCTCGTCGCCGCGGCGGGCAACCAGCGCACCGACGACGGCGAGCCGGTGTTCCTCGAGCGGGGCATCCCGACGTCCGGCACCCTGACCGACAGCAAGAAGTTCGAGCCACGCGTGTACTTCGGCGAGAACTCGCCGGCCTACTCGATCGTGGGCGCCCCCAAGGGCACCGCGCCGGTCGAGATCGACTACCCGCGCGGCAAGGACTCGAGCGAGAACCAGACCAAGACGACCTTCACGGGCGACGGCGGCCCGCGCATCGGCAACTTCTTCACGAAGCTGCTGTACGCGCTGAAGTTCCAGTCCGAGCAGATCCTCTTCTCCGACAGCGTGAACCAGGACTCCCAGATCCTGTACGACCGCGACCCGGCGGATCGCGTGCAGAAGGCCGCGCCGTACCTGACCCTCGACAGCGACCCCTACCCGAGCATCGTCGACGGACGGATCGTGTGGATCGTGGACGGCTACACCACGAGCTCGAACTACCCGTACTCGACGACGGTGAACCTGCCGAAGGCGATCAGCGACTCGGTGAACACCCAGCCCGGGTTCGTCACGGATGACATCAACTACATCCGCAACTCGGTGAAGGCGACCGTGGACGCCTACGACGGCAAGGTCACCCTCTACGCCTGGGATCCGTCGGATCCGGTGCTGAAGACGTGGCAGAAGATCTACCCGGGCACGCTCAAGCCGATCAGCGACATGTCGTCGCAGCTGATGAGTCACGTGCGCTATCCGACCGACCTGTTCAAGGTGCAGCGCGCGATGCTCGGCACCTATCACGTGAACGACGCCGCGTCGTTCGCCCGCCAGGACAACCTCTGGGAGACCCCGAACGACCCGCAGAGCGGGTCCGCCAACCCGGAGCTGCAGCCGCCGTACTACCTGAGCATGAAGATGCCCGGTCAGGACCAGTCGCAGTTCTCGATGTACACCACGTTCATCCCCGCCTCGCAGGGATCCAACAGCCGCAACGTGCTGTTCGGGTACCTGGCGGTGGATGCGGATGCGGGCTCGACGGCGGGCAAGAAGTCCGACTCGTACGGCAAGCTGCGCATGCTGGAGATCGACGCGGACACGACCGTGCCCGGTCCCGGTCAGGTGCAGAACTCGTTCGACTCGGATCCGACGGTCGGACAGCAGCTCAACCTGCTGAAGCAGGGGCAGTCCAAGGTCACCCACGGCAACCTGCTGACGCTGCCGGTCGGCGGCGGGTTCCTGTACGTGCAGCCCGTCTTCGTGCAGTCCTCGGGCGGCACGCAGGTGCCGCGCCTGCAGAAGATCCTCGTCGCGTTCGGTGACAAGATCGCGTTCGCCGACACGCTCACCGAAGCGCTCGACCAGCTCTTCGGAGGCAACTCCGGTGCGGCCGGCGGCGACAACAACGTGAATCCGACGCCCACCCCGACTCCGGGGGGCGGCGGCACGACGCCGCCGACCGGCGACGCGGCGTTCCAGGCTGCACTGGCCGATGCGAAGGCCGCGATGCTCGCGCGCGACGCGGCGCTGAAGGCGGGGGACCTCTCGGAGTTCGCGGTGCAGGACAAGAAGCTGACCGACGCCGTCAACCGGCTGATCGCGCTCGAAGGGAGCGGCAGCGCCACGAAGTAGCGCCGATCCTGCCCCGATTGGCGCTCTGCCGAATCCCGTGCTAAGCTCATTTCTTGTGCCGCGGGGTGGAGCAGTTCGGTAGCTCGCCGGGCTCATAACCCGGAGGTCGCAGGTTCAAATCCTGTCCCCGCAACAAGAGAAGGCCCCCTGATCAGGAGAAATCCCGATCAGGGGGCCTTCGTCATGTGCTCCTCCGTGCACGATGAGCGGCGAAATACCGCTATTCGACAGATCTTTCTGTCGACCTTCACAAATCTTTCGCCGTCTGTTGCCGCGTCGGATAGCTTCTATAGCATGGCGAAGCGAAGCATCATCGAATCCGACCTCAGCGGCAAGCCCGATGCCGACACGGTCACGTTCGGCTGGGGTGGTGCCTGGTACGACATCGATCTGACCGCGGAAGAGCAGAAGGAGTTCGAGGCGACGTTGGCTCCCTACCTGGAGGCGGGGCGGGAGTCCGAGCGCTTCGGACTCGACGACGGCGTCGGTCGACGCCAGGTTCCCATCACCACTGCGGCCGAGCGGGTGCAGATCCGCGAGTGGGCCAAGGAGCACTACGGCGGAGCCGTGCCCGAATTCGGCCAGATCCCCAAGGGCATCATCGAGGCGTACGACCGGGCGCACGGCCTGACGAGGCAGACCCGACCGGCGGAGCCGCGCGGTCGGCGTTGAGCGAGGCATCCCCGCCCCGACGTGTGCTCGAGGCGGGGATGCTGTCACGCGGGCGTGCCCGCCGTCAGACCTTCAGCGTTTGCCGCCGGTCGAGGTGCTGCTGCCCGGCAGGGTCAGCTTGTAGATGTTCGCCTTCGATGAGCCGATGTAGGCGATGCCGTTGGAGACCGCGATGCTCTTGGCGTCGTAGTAGGCAGGCATGATCACATCGGCGAGCTTCGTCCAGGTGCTGCCGTCGGTCGACGAGTAGATGCTCGGCGCGACCGGACTGTTGGCGAGGATGTAGCTGGTCGTGCCGTCCTGATAGGTGTCGAGGACCGAATACACGCCGGGTGCGTTCAGCGAGCCGTAGGTGTTCGTCGAGGTGTCGAAGACCGGGACTGCTGTGGTCTGGCCGTTCACCGTCACCGATCCCGTGACGCCGCGGAAGCTGCTCATCGCGAAGATGATCTTCGAGCCGACCGCGTCGGCGTGGTACGGGTGGGGCAGGGTGGCGATCGTCGGACCCGCGTCGATCGCGCTCCAGCCGCTGCCGGGTGTGTAGACGTCCAGTCCGGGGGTGTTGTACGCCGTGTGCTGCACGCCGTCCGTCCCCGGGTAGGTGAAGGCGAGCGACGGGTCGCCCGTCGAGCTCATCGTGCTGGCACGGGTGTACAGCTTCCCGCCGGACACGGCGAGCCAGTAGTAGCGCGCGTACTCGCCGTCGCCGGGGTAGGTCGACAGGACCACGGGGTCGTCCGCCGCCGTGCGGTCGATCGTCCAGGTCGCACCGCCGTCGACGGACTTCTTGATCGCGGCCAGGGTGTTCGTCGGTCCGTACACGGTCTTGTCCGGGTTGACGATGGAGCCGGCCATGAAGAGCTCGCTGCCGAGCTTGGCGACGTCGAACACGTGGATGAAGGGCGTGTTGGCGATGTAGCTGCCTGCGTGCGTGGCGGGGTCGTAGCGGCCGTAGTTCGCCGGGGACGTCCAGCTGACGCGGGGGTCGATGTTCGGCGCATACACGGCGCCGTCCAGGAGCTTCAGCTTGCCGATCTCCTCTCCGGGGATGCCGGTGATCTCGTGCTTCTCCGCGCCCGTCGCGATCGAGTACGAGTTCAGGTTCACCGGTCCGGTGTTGGCGTTGTAATCGCCGTAGCCGGCGAACACCTTGCCGTCGGCGATGGCGAGGTCATGGATGCTGGAGTGGAACGAGTTCGCACCGGCGGACGCGGGGACGTTCTGCGCATCGGTGTTGGTCGCGAACAGGGACACCTTGATTCCGCTGGGGGCGGACTTGCCGGTGATGACGGCGCTGGGGACGCCGGCCGAGGCAGGCGCTGCGACCGCGACGGCGAGAGCCGCGCTGGCAGACAGCGCCGAGAGCGCGATCCAGACGCGCTTGCCGGGCTTCGATGACTTCATGGGGATTCCGTCTCCTTATGGATCTGGAGTTCTGGGGAACTGGGGATGGGAGTGACCGGGCCCGGCTCAGACCCGAAAGCTCTCTGAAAGGCCCGGTCGACGTCTTGTCACAGATCCTCGGTTCTGCAGACACGTCCTCGGGTCTGCGACGAAACGTCATCGATACAGGTTGTTTCGAATGGGGCGAGCCTATCTGTATCGAAAGACTGCCGAATAGGTTCTTTCGACACGACAAGACCCCCTGCGGCGCCCGCAGGGGGTCTTGATGCGAGTCGGGCGGGTCAGGAGCGCATCAGGCGCAGCACGGTGATCAGCCCGGCGAGTGCGAGTGCATTGGCGATCAGCACCGCGGTGACGATGACGGGCGTGCCCAGATCGTAGGCGGCGCCCAGGACTCCGCCGGCGACGAGGAGCCCCACGCCGCGAACGAACGCGAGCCATCCGAAGGCGATGGCCCGGGCGGCGGCGGGCACCAGCTCGGTGACCACCGCCTTGACGGTGGAGTCGAGGATCCCGTTCACGACGCCCCAGATCGCGACGCCGATCCAGATGAGCGCGGCGCTCTCGGAGAACGCGATCACCGAGGCGCCCGCGGCGACGGGGACGAGCAGCAGCGTTCGCGGGCCGAAGCGGTCGTAGGCGCGCCCCATCACGAGTCCGCTTGCGCCGTCCACCAGCATCGCGACGGCGAACAGGATCGGGATCTGGGCGTCGCTGAGCAGTGACCGGGTCTGCGCATGGAAGGCGAGCAGCGGGAAGGATGCGACCCCCGCCGAGAGCACGGCGATCGCCGCCGCATACAGCCAGAACCGCCCGGGGAGTCGCCGGTCCGCCGGTGCGGGCGTCGGAGCCGGGTCGGTCTCGCCGGCGGGATCCGCGGCAGCGCTCGCGCCACCGTCCGCGGTCCCCACCGGGGGTCCCGCCTGCAGCGCGGCCGGCTCCTCGTAGACGAGCGGATCCGGCACCCGGTGGCGGAGCCAGAACAGCACCCCGAGCACGAGGATCCCCGGCACGATGAGCACGCCGAAGGCGAGGGCGTAGTCGCCGTCCCGCCAGCCCAGAACCGCAGCCAGCAGCAGCGGGCCGAGCACGGCGCCGGTCTGGTCGAGCGCCTGATGCACGCCGAACGCGCTGCCGCGCCCGGTGCGCGCCGAGGCGTACGAGAGCAGCGTGTCCTTCGCGGGAGAGCGCACCGCCTTGCCGAGGCGTTCGGTGCCGTAGAGCAGGAGCGCGGGGGCGAGCACCCCGGTGACCCCGATGAGCGGCACGCTGAGGACGGTGAGGGCGTAGCCGAGGATCGTCCAGGTCCAGTAGTGACGCGTGCGCACCACCGCGTAGCCGGTGACGACGCGCAGCCCGTAGCCGATGAACTCCCCGGCACCGGCGACGATGCCGACGACCGTCGCCGACGCGCCCAGCGTGGCGAGGTAGGGGCCGATGATGCTGCGCGCGCCTTCATAGACCATGTCGGCGAGGAGGCTCACGATGCCGAACGCGAGGATGAAGTGCCACGGGCGCAGGAGTCGCGCGGCGCCGGGCTGGGCGGAGGGGGTGTGTGCGTTCATGCATCGCCTGTCGGTCGGGTGATCGTCGGATCGATCATCCACCGGACGGCATCACGGGGCCACGCGGCGCACGGCGGCCGTCCTGATTCGCCCTGGGCGGCGCGGCCCGCCCGCCGCCTCCCATGCTCAATGCGCGCGCATCTGTGCGACCGCCGCCTCCCGGTCGATCAGGTTGACGACGTCGCCGATCGAGCTGACGAGCGGTGCCGGGGCGATGACGAGCGTGTTCTTGTCGACGCCGATCTCCACGAGCGTCTGCAGGGTGCGCAGCTGCAGCGCGAGGGGGTGCGACATCATCGTGTCGGACGCCGAGCCCAGCTGGGCCGCGGCGAGCGCCTCGCCCTCCGCGGCGATGATCTTCGCCCTCTTCTCGCGCTCCGCCTCGGCCTGCTTCGCCATCGCGCGCTTCATGGTGTCCGGAAGCAGGATGTCCTTCAGCTCGACGAGAGTCACCTCCACGCCCCAGTCGACCGTGATGACGTCGAGGATCTCCCGGATGTTCGCGTTCAGTGCGGCCGTGTCGGACAGGATCTCGTCGAGATGGTGCTGGCCCACGACCCGGCGCAGGGTCGTCTGCGCAATCTGGTCGATCGCCGCGCGCACGTTCTCGATCGCGATGACCGACTTCACCGGGTCCTGGATCCGGTAATAGGCGACGGCCGAGACGCCCACGGTCACGTTGTCCTTGGTGATGATGCCCTGGGACTGGATCGGCATCGTCACGATCCGCAGCGAGACGGGGATGAGCACGTCGACGATCGGGAAGATGAACCGGATCCCCGGCTCGCGCACGTTGTGCAGGCGGCCGAAGCGCAGCACCACGCCGCGCTCGTACTGCCGCACGATCCGCGCCGACAGGAAGAACGCGATGATCGCGAGGACCACCACGATGCTGAGGATGATGAGCGGGGTCATGGGGACCGCCTCCTCCGGCTCCGGTGACGTGCCGCGGGCCGTGCCTCCATTGTCCTCCTCGCCGCCCGCGGCGTCGCGGAAAATCTCGGGATCGCGGACGCAGAGCGCGCCGAGAGGGCTCTCAGCGAACCGCATTATCCTGGTCTCCGTGACCCCCGATGAACCGCTGACCCGGCGTGCCCTGCGCCGGAGCGCCGACGCCCCGAGCGCCGTGTTCGTCGACCCGAGCGGTCGCCGTGCCAAGCGCGCCCGCGGCGCGGTGACCGTGCTCGTCCTCGCCGTGACCGCCGCGGTCGGCGCCGTCGTCGTCGCGGTCGCCACCACGCCGGAGCTGCGCGCGCCCCTGCTGCCGCCCGTGGTGGCCGCCGGTGCGCCCGCGACGGCGCGCACAGCTGCGCCGTCCCCGGCTCCGGGCGCCCGCCCGGGGACGCCGGCACCGGCCCCGGCGCCCGCCGAGCCGGCGACCGACACGACCTCGGCCACCACGGCCGGCACCCCGGCCGTGGTGCAGCCGGCCCCGGTCTCGGGGACGTCCGCATCCGGCACGGCGCCTGCACCGACGCCGGCACCCGTGACGGGACCGGGCAACAGCGCCAACGCCCCTGGGCGCACGACCCCGCACGGAACACCGCCGCCGCATCCATGACCCGCCGTCCCGTCGTGCGCCCCACGGCGCACTGGGTCGCGCTCTCGGCCCTGGTCGTCTTCCTCGTCGCAGTGCTCGTGGCGCAGGGGTACGTGCAGCATCTCGGCGGCTCTGCCGCGGATGGTGCGGTGTCGCGTGGCGATGCCCGCTCCGTGCCGCAGGCCGTGCGCGACGGCGGCCCGGTCGTCGCCGCGCGCAGTGACGGCCAGGTGCGCACCTCGGCCCCGCCGGCCCGGACCGTGGCGCTCACGTTCGACGACGGCCCCGATCCCCGCTGGACGCCCGAGATCCTCAAGGTCCTGGAGAAGCACGGCGCTCACGCCACGTTCTTCGAGGTCGGTCAGGAGGCGATCGCGCATCCGGACCTGGTCCGCGCGATCGTCGGGGCCGGCAACGAGGTGGGCGTGCACACCTTCACCCATGTGGATCTGGGAACCGCGCCCGACTGGAGGCGGCAGCTGGAGATCACCCTGGGCGAGCAGGCCCTGATCGATGCGACAGGCCGCACCGCCGCGCTTCTGCGGCCGCCCTACAGCTCGACCAATGCCGCCGTGGACGACGCGGGCTGGGGCGCCATCCAGGCCGCGGGAGCCGACGGGTTCGTCACGGTCCTGAGCACCCAGGACAGCGAGGACTGGCGGCGGCCGGGCGTGGAGCAGATCGTGCACAATGCCGCGCCGCGGGGCGATGGCGGGCAGGTGCTGCTCATGCACGACGGCGGAGGCGATCGCAGCGAGACGGTCGCCGCGCTCGAACGGCTCCTGTCCGAGCTCTCGGCACGCGGCTTCCGGGTCACCACCGTGAGCGACGCCTTCGGGCTCTCCGGCAGCACACGGCCGGCGACCTTCGCCGAGCGAGCGACCTCCGCGGTGACCGCGGGCGCGGTGCGGCTCAGCGACGGGGTCGTGCTCGCGGTGGAGGTCGCGCTGCTGATCAGCGGCATCCTCGTGGTGCTGCGCTCCGTGCTGGTGGTGATCGTCGCCGCGCGCCACGTCCGGCTCAGCCGTGGCCACGCGGCACGTGCCACGAGACCGCGGCGGCGCGGTGCGGACCTGCTCGCCGTGACCGATCCGGTGACGGTGATCGTGCCCGCGTACAACGAGTCCGCGGGCATCGAGGCCGCGGTCCGTTCGATCGCGGCGTCCACGCACCCGGTCGAGGTGATCGTCGTGGACGACGGCTCCTCGGACGGCACCGCCGACATCGTGGAGCGCCTGGCTCTGCCCGGAGTGCGGGTGATCCGGCAGGCGAACGGCGGCAAGCCGGCTGCCCTCAACACCGGCATCGCCGCGGCCTCGCACGAGCTCATCGTCATGGTCGACGGCGACACCGTGTTCGAGCCGGACACCGTGACCCGGCTCGTGCAGCCGTTCGCGGATCCGGCCGTCGGCGCCATCTCCGGCAACACCAAGGTGGTGAACCGCTCCGGCATCCTCGGCCGATGGCAGCACATCGAGTACGTGGTGGGGTTCAACCTCGACCGCCGGCTGTTCGACCTGGCCGAGTGCATGCCGACCGTCCCCGGCGCGATCGGCGCGTTCCGCCGCTCCGCGCTCGCCGGCGTCGGCGGCGTCAGCGACGACACCCTCGCGGAGGACACGGATCTGACGATGTCGATCCTGCGTGCCGGATGGCGGGTCGTCTATCGCGAGGACGCCCGCGCCTGGACCGAGGTCCCGGCGAGCCTGGGGGCGCTCTGGCGGCAGCGCTATCGCTGGTGCTACGGCACGATGCAGGCCATGTGGAAGCACCGGAGGGCGGTGTTCCAAACCGGACCGGCAGGCCGACTGGGGCGCCGCGGGCTCACCTATCTGCTGCTGCTCCAGGTGCTGCTGCCGCTGCTCGCACCGGTCGTGGACGTGTTCGCCGTCTACGGCGTCCTGTTCCTCGACCCGATCCGCGTGCTCGGGCTCTGGCTGTTCTTCCTCGTCGTGCAGAGCCTGGTGGCCGCGTACGCCTTCCGCCTGGACGGCGAGCGCCTGGGCCCGCTCTGGACGCTGCCCCTGCAGCAGGTGGTCTATCGGCAGCTCATGTACCTCGTCGTCATCCAGTCGGTGTTCACGGCGATCGCCGGAAGACGACTGCGCTGGCAGCGCATGCAGCGATACGGAACGCTCGCCGGCGTGGTCGAGCCGACGGCATCCTCTGCCGCACCGCTAGTTGGCGCGGCGGGCGAAGTCAATGCCGTGTCCGGGCGGTCCGCGCGCACGTAGCGTTCCCGATGTCCCTCGTCGACGGGGGAGGGAAGGCCGGGGCGCTCATGGACTCTCTCTGGATCGACGGGCGCACGTTCCCGACCCTCGACCCGTGGGACTCGGGCGCGCACGCCGATTCCGTGGTGGTGGGAGGGGGCCTCACCGGCCTCGTCACCGCACTTCTGCTCGCCCGTGCGGGCATGAGCGTGACGGTGCTCGAGGCGCACCATGTCGGAGCGCTGACCACGGGCCGCAGCACCGCCAAGCTCAGCCTGCTCCAGGGGGAGTGCTCTCCAGCATCCGACGGCACTTCTCGGCACGCGTGGTCGAGGCGTACGTGACGGCCAACCGCGAGGGGCAGGCGTGGATGCTGCGCTACCTCGCCGAGTGCGACGTGCCCGTGCAGCGCCGTGACGCGTTCACGTACGCACGCACGTTCGAGGGCGCCGCGGACCTGGACCGCGAGCTCGAGGTCGCGCGCGCCGCAGGTCTGGACGTGGAGCGGATCGACGAACCGGGGCTGCCGTTCCCCACGCACGGCGCCCTGCGCCTCGCAGATCAGGCCCAGCTCGACCCGATCGCCGTCGTGTTCGCCCTCGCCGAGGAGCTGCGGGCGCGCGGAGCCCGGATCGTGGAGCGCACCCCGATGCGCGGCGTGGACGACGAGTCGCCGGCCACCATCGTCACCGCCCGCGGGACGATGACGGCCGACCACGTCGTGCTCGCGACCGGGACCCCGATCCTCGATCGCGGCCTGTACTTCGCGAAGCTGGTGCCGCTGCGCTCCTACGCGGCCGCCTACCGGGTTCCCGGGGACGAGGTCCCGCGCGGCATGTACCTGTCGATCGACGCGCCCCACCGCTCGCTGCGCACCGCGGAGGCCGGCGGGCGCCCCCTCCTGCTCGTCGGAGGCAACGGGCACATCGTGGGCAGGGCGGCCTCCGCGAAGGAGCGCCTCGACGAGCTGGACGTCTGGACGCGCGAGGCCTTCCCCGGCGCGGAGCGGACGCACGGCTGGTCGGCCCAGGACTACCGCTCGGTGAACAGGGTCCCGTTCGTGGGATCCCTGCCGCGCGGTCATGACCGGATCTTCGTCGCCACGGCTACGGGAAGTGGGGCATGACGAACGCGGTGGCCGCGGCGCTCAGCCTCTCCGCGGAGATCCTCGGCGGTCGGCTGCCCTGGGCGGACACGCTCCACCACCGGGTGACCCATCCCGCGACGCTCGGCGCGGGCGCACGGTTCAACGCCGGGGTGGTGCGCGAGGACGTCAAAGGCTGGGTGCGCGCGGAGACCGCCCGGCCCGAGGAGCCGGCGGAAGGCCAGGGGACGATCCGCCGGGTGAGCACGGGCCCGGTCGCGGTCTCCCGCGTCGACGGCACGTGCCGCGGCGTCTCCGCCGTGTGCACCCACCTCGGCGGGATCGTGACGTGGAACGACGCGGAGCGCACGTGGGACTGCCCGCTGCACGGTTCGCGATTCCGCCCGGACGGTGCGCGGATCGAGGGCCCGGCCACGGAGGACCTCGCGGCAGAGCCCGAGCGGTGACCGGCGCGCATGCGGTGTCGGCGGCGTGGGAGTGCGCGATGATGGACCCATGACCGCCGGATCCGTCCTCGTCGCCGTCTGCCAGTTCGCTCCCGTCGCGGATCGCGCGGCGAACCGCGGACGCATCGGCGAACTCGTCGCACGTGCGGCGGAGCGGGGCGCGCGGCTGGTCGTGCTGCCCGAGTACTCGAGCTACTTCGTGGATCCCCTGGATGAAACCCTCGCCGCGAACGCGGAGCAGCTGGACGATGTCTTCACCGCGGAGCTGAGCCGTCTCGCCGCAGAGCACGACGCGGTCATCGTCGCCGGGCTCGTGGAGCGCGCGGACGGCGGACGCATCCGCAACGGCGTCGTCGCCGTCGGCGCCTCGGGGATCCTGGCGGTCTACCGGAAACAGCATCTGTACGACGCGTTCGGGCAGACCGAGTCGACCTGGATCGAGCCGGGCGAGGTCGGGGACGCTGCCACGTTCGTCGTCGACGGACTGAGGTTCGGGCTGATGACCTGCTACGACCTGCGGTTCCCGGAGGTCGCGCGCACCCTCGTCGACGCCGGCGCGGACGCGCTCGTCGTCCCGGCGGAGTGGGTGCGCGGTCCGCTCAAGGAGCACCACTGGACGACCCTGCTCGCCGCGCGCGCGATCGAGAGCACGAGCTACGTGATCGCGGCCGATCATCCCGCCCCGGTGGGCGTCGGCCACTCCGCGGTGGTCGATCCGCAGGGCGTGGTCGTCGCCGGCGTCGGCACGGGGGAGGGGATCGCCGTCGCCGAGCTCGACGCCGGTGCCGTGGCGCGCGTGCGCGAGGTCAACCCGGTGCTGCGGCTGCGCCGTTACCGCGTCGTGCCGCGCTGACCGCATCGACCCCCGCCGGGGACGGGCCGCGTTCCGCCGCCTCAGCGGCCGCGGCGAAGCCCGGCCAGGCGCTCCGCCGCCTCGGCGATCACCTCGGGACGCTTGCAGGCGGCGAAGCGCACCAGGCCTGCGTAGGCGTCGCGGTGCTCCGGCCGCACGAACGCGGTGAGCGGGATCGCCGCCACGCCGATCCGCCCCGGCAGCGCGCGGCAGAACGCATCCGCGTCGGAACCGCCGATCGCCGTGGCGTCCGCGACCGTGAAGTAGCCGCCGTCGGGGCGATGCACCTCGAATCCGGCCGTGGTGAGCCCCTCGGCGAGCAGATCGTGCTTGGCGCGCAGTCGCTCCGCGGCATCCACGAAGAACGCGTCGGGCAGGCGCAGCCCCGCCGCGACCGCCGGCTGGAACGGCCCTCCGTTGACGTAGGTGAGGAACTGCTTCACGCTGAGCACGGCGGTGATGAGCTCGGCGGGACCGTGGATCCACCCGATCTTCCAGCCGGTGACGGAGAACGTCTTGCCCGCGGAGGAGATCGTCAGGGTCCGCTCGGCGGCGCCCGGCAGCGTCGCGATCGGCACATGCGGCGCGGTGAAGGAAAGATGCTCGTACACCTCGTCGGTGACGATGATCGCGTCGTGCTGGTGGGCGAGGCGCACGATCTCGGCGCGCAGCTCGTCGCTCAGCACGGCGCCCGTGGGATTGTGCGGGTCGTTCACGAGGATCACCCGGCAGCGATCCGTCACCGCGCGCGCCAGCTCGTCCGGATCCGGCTGGAACCCCGGAAGGCGCAGCGGGACGGTGCGCAGGGTCGCCCCGGTCAGCGCGGCGATGGCGGCGTAGGAGTCGTAGTAGGGCTCGAACACGACGATCTCGTCATCCGGGCCGTCGACGAGGG
This sequence comes from Microbacterium xylanilyticum, assembly GCF_054654695.1. Lineage (NCBI taxonomy): Bacteria > Bacillati > Actinomycetota > Actinomycetes > Micrococcales > Microbacteriaceae > Microbacterium > Microbacterium xylanilyticum. The sequence continues at coordinate 2,615,741 of NZ_BAAIEN010000002.1, read as the reverse complement.
CGAGCAGCGCCGCCGCGATCGCCTCGGTGGCGCCCGCGGTCACCAGGATCTCGCGGTCGGGATCCAGGTCGAAGCCGTAGAAGCGGTGCTGATGCTCGGCGACCGCGTGCAGCAGGTCGGGCACGCCGCGACCCGGCGGGTACTGGTTCGCGCCGTCGACGATCGCAGCCCGGGCGGCCTCGAGGACCTCCGCCGGACCGTCCTCGTCCGGGAAGCCCTGCCCGAGGTTGATCGCCCCGGTGCGGGCCGCGAGCGCCGAGATCTCGGCGAAGATGGTAGGGGCGACCTCCCCGGAGGCGGAGAGCAGGCCGGCGCCGGCCGCGGTGCGGCGCCACGCGCCAGGAACGATTCCCATGGCGCCCAGGGTAACGCCATAGCGGAATCTCCCAACGGGCATAAGAAAAACACAGAAACGGTCGTCAGGCTGTAAGGGCAAGGTTCGAAGGAGCAGACATGAACGAGCAGACGCCTCACCCCGACGCCGGACACTCCGTGCCCCCGGCGTTCTCGTCCACCCCCGCAGACAATGCCGCAGCGGCCGGCGCGACGGCCCCCACGACCCCCCTCCCGCCCACCGGCTCCTACGCCCCGCAGGGCCAGACGCAGCCGGGACAGCCGGGAGCGCATCCCGGTGCCGCCTTCGGGGCGGCTGCGGCGCCCGCGTCGACCGCCGAGCCGAAGGTGAAGTCCGGCGTCGGCGGCGGCAAGATCGCCGCCATCATCATCGCCGCAGCCCTGGTCGGCGGCATCGCCGGCGTCGGCGGCGCGGTGGGCTACGGCTCCCTGACGGCCTCCAGCCCCTCGTCGTCCAAGACGGCGGCGGGCCCCAGCACGGTCACGGTGAACAACCCCGAGTCCGTCTCGGAGGCCACCGCGATCGCCGCGAAGGCCGTGCCCTCGGTCGTCACGATCGAGGTCTCCGGCTCCAGCGCCGCCGGCTCCGGATCCGGCATCGTGCTGGACAAGGAAGGTCACATCCTCACCAACGCGCACGTGGTGACCCTCGACGGCGAGGTCTCCGACCCGGCGATCCGCGTGACCACCTCGGACGGTCGCATCCGCGACGCCACCGTGGTCGGGATCGACGCGACGTACGACATGGCTGTCATCAAGGTCAAGGACGGCTCGGACCTGACCCCCATGGAGTTCGCCGACTCGTCCAAGCTCAACGTGGGATCGATGACGGTCGCGGTCGGCGCTCCGCTGGGCCTGTCCAACTCGGTGACCACGGGTATCGTCAGTGCGCTCAACCGCAGCATCCAGATCCAGTCGTCGGCGGCTCCCGCGCCCGGCAACGGCGACCAGCAGCAGAAGCCGAACCAGGACGGCTCGCAGCAGCCTTTCCAGTTCGACATCCCGGGTCGCGGATCCGGCTCGCAGGGCGCGGCGTCCACGATCTCGATCTCGGTGATCCAGACCGACGCGGCCATCAACCCCGGCAACTCGGGCGGCGCGCTGGTCGACAGCGACGGCAAGCTCATCGGCGTGAACGTCGCGATCGCGAGCGCCGGATCCTCGTCCTCCTCGTCGGGGCAGTCCGGCAACATCGGCGTCGGCTTCGCCATCCCGTCGAACATCGCCAAGCGCATCGCGAACGACATCATCTCCGACGGCAAGGCCACGCACGGCCTGCTCGGGGCGACCGTGCAGGACGCCAGCGGGCAGAAGGGCGCCACGGTCGTCGGCGCCGCGATCGCCTCCGTCACCAGCGGCGGGGCGGCGGCCAGCGCCGGCATCCGGGCCGGCGACGTGGTGACCGGCTTCAACGGCAACCCGATCACGGATGCCAGCGATCTCACGGCGCAGGTCCGCTCGGTCGCGGGCGGCAGCTCCGCCACGCTGACCATCGTCCGCGACGGCAAGAGCCAGGACATCAAGGTCACCCTCGGCACGCTCGCCCAGTGACCGGCTGCGCCTGAACCTCGCCTCAGGAAGGACGCCACCTTCGCGACTCCGTCGCGGGTGGCGTCCTTCCTTCTCTGGATCCCTTCGGGATCGGCTCGGTCGGCTGCGCCGACAGGCGCGATAGGCTCGCGGGGTGGCGTCCTTCTCCTTCCGTGCGGGCAACGCCGGCAAGCTGCTGAGGATCCCGCTGTACCTGCTCGGCCGTCTGGGGACTCTCATCGTCCCGCGCGGCCGCAGCTGGGTGATCGGCTGCGGCGCCGGCATCGGCGACGGCGCGCTCGCGCTGTGGCGCGCGGCCGCCGCGGCCGGGCTGGAGCCGCTCTGGCTGACCGGCTCCGAGCGCGAGGAGCGCGATGCCGCTGAGCTCGGCATCCCCGCGACCCCGAAGAACGGGCTGCACGGGTGGTGGGCCACGGCCCGGGCGGGCGTGATCGTCGTCACGCACGGCTTCGGCGACGTCAACCGCTACGCGACGTCGGGGGCCTTCCTCGTCCAGCTCTGGCACGGCATACCGCTCAAGCGCATCGGGCTCGACTCCCCGGCCACCGTGCAGAGCGCCTTCCTTCCCCGCTTCACGCCGCTGCAGCGGCTGCTCGGCCTGCTCTACCGCGGCCAGACGCAGCGCATCGGCCTGCTCCCGGCCGCCTCCGACCGCTCCCGCGGACGCCTGGAATCGGCGTTCGGGCTCGGTGTGCAGCAGGTGCTGGTGACCGGCGAGCCGCGCGTCGACGTGCTCTCCGCCGGAGATCCGGTCACGCGTCGCGCCGACGCGGTCGCGCGCCGCGACGCCGCGGTCGGTCCGGTCCCGGAGGGCGCCCGGGTGGTGCTCTACGCGCCCACCTGGCGCGATGGCGCGCCCGATCCGGCTGTCCCCACGGACGACGAGTGGGCGCGCATCCTCGAGGTGCTCGAGCGCACCGACAGCGTGCTGCTCGTGCGCTCGCACCCCCTCGGCGAGGGGGAGTACCGGCCGCCCGTGCCGACCGACCGGGTGCGCTCGATCGGCTCCGCCGTGGTCGCGGACATCACTCCGGTGCTGCCGGCCGTCGACGTCCTCGTCACCGACTACTCGTCGCTCGCGTACGACGTGGGGCTGCTGTCGATGCCCGTCGTGTATCTCGCGCCGGACCCCGAGGAGTACGCGAGCTCGCGCGGCTTCTACGGCGCGTACGCGGAGGTGGCCGGCGACGACCCCGCCTCCGACTGGACGGCCGCCGCCGCGCAGCTGGAGGCGGTGCTCGCCGACGAGTCGGAGCACGCCCGCCGCGCCGAGCTCTCCCGCGCCCTCAGCGCCCGCATGCACGCGCACCGCGACGGACGCAACACCGCCCGGGTGCTCGCCGCGATCCTCGCCCGCACCGGCGACGCACCGCGCACCACCGCACCGGCGCCCGCCTCGGAGCAGCCGGCCCCCGCATCGAAGGGAACCCCATGACGAGCCGCGTCACGACCGTCCGCGTCGACGAGGAGCAGCAGACGCTGCTGATCGAGGGGGACGGATCCACGCCCGGCGAGGTCGAACTGACCGGACGCCGTGCGGTGGCCGCGGCGTCCGACGTCGTCGCGGGTGAGGACGGCACCTGGCGCGCCGAGCTGCCGCTGCGCGCCTCGCGCTGGGGCGGGGCGGAACTGCCGCTGCCGTCCGGCGACTACGCACTCCTCCTCGACGGCCGCGCGGCCGCCGTCCCCGCCATCGCGACCGTGATGCTGGCCGGACTCCGCGTCGGCTCGACCGGGGGAGACGTGCGCATCGATCCGCCGGTCGACCCGGCGTACGAGACCGCCGAAGGCCGCCTCGCGCTCGAGGGGCGCTATGCGGCGCTGCCGGGCGCCCACGAGAACGCCGTGTTCTTCGAGTCGTTCTACGGGCAGTCGAGCGGCTGCAATCCCGGCGCGATCGACCGGGAGCTCGCCGTGCGCGCCCCCGGTGTCACCCGGTACTGGAGCGTCGTCGACCTCTCCGTCGCGGTGCCCGACGGCGCCATCCCGGTGGTCGAGGGATCTCCGGAGTGGTGGCGGGCCCGCGCCGACGCGCGCCTGCTCATCGTGAACGACTGGCTGCGCCGACGTTTCGACCGCAAGCCCGGGCAGCGCGTCCTGCAGACCTGGCACGGCACGCCGCTCAAGCGCCTCGCCCTGCATCGTCCCGGTCTGCACCCCCGGCGCTGGCTCGCGGTCATCCGGGAGTCGCGGCGCTGGGATGTGCTGCTCGCGCAGAACCCGTACGCCGAGCGCGTGCTGCGCAAGGCGTACGCCTTCCTGCGCCGGCCCGTGTGGGTGGAGGGCTACCCGCGCAACGACGTGCTGACGACGGGCGACCCGGCGCGGATCCGCGCGGCGCTCGGCATCGATCCGGCTGCCCGGGTGCTCCTGTACGCCCCGACCTGGCGCGACGACCGTTCCGAGATCGTCGACTTCGTGGATCCCCGGGCGCTCGCCGACGCGGCCGACGCGGTGGTGCTCGTGCGTGGTCACTCCCGCACGATCCGTCCCGGGCGCGATCACGCCGGATCCCGCGTCATCGACGTCACCGGCTACCCCGACACCGCGGAGCTGCTGCTCGCCGCCGACGCCCTCGTCACCGACTACTCCTCGGTGATGTTCGACTTCAGCGCCACGGGCAAGCCGATGTACTTCCTGGTGCCGGATCTCGAGCACTATCGCGGCAAGCTGCGCGGCTTCTACTTCGACCTCGCCGCCCGCGCGCCCGGGCCGCTGGTGCGCACGCAGGAGGAGCTCGTGGCGGCCCTCTCGGATGTGTCGGCGCTCGCCGAGCATGCGCCGAAGTACGTCTCCTGGCAGGCGCAGTTCAACGGGCGGGACGACGGTTCCGCATCGGCGCGCGTCGTCGACCGGATCCTGGACCTGGGCTGGCTCGACGTCTGAGCGCCCGGGTCCCTGCGCCTGCCGCAGGGCCGGCGCAGGCGGTTCAGGGGAGCGGCGTGTTCCGCGTCCCGAGACGCGACGTGTCGACGGTGTCGTGCGCGCCGCGCAGCACGCCCATGAGGAAGCCCAGGCCCCAGGCGAGGTGCATGGTCGGCAGCACGGCCAGGGTCCAGATGCGCTCACGGGGACTGCGCGGCGGATCCGTCGGGCGGCCGGGGGCGAGCGCCATCGCGATCACGAGCAGCGCGTACGCGATCAGCGGCAGGTACACCACGGAGGCGAGCAGTCCTGCGATGCCGGAGAGCACTCCGGTCAGCTGCAGGATGCCGACGAGGACGGCGAGGACGAGGATCACCAGCAGCGCGGGCGGTGCGAAGAAGCGCAGGCCGTTGCTGCGGCCGTAGCGGCGCACCAGCTCGCCGCGCCACGCGCCGGTCGAGCGGAACTGCCGGGCGAGCCGGATCCAGCTCTCCCGCGGCCAGTAGGTCACGGCCAGCTGCGGATCGAACCACACCGTGTACCCGGCCTGGCGGATCCGCAGGTTCAGCTCCCAGTCCTCGCCGCGGCGGATCGACTCGTCGAACAGCCCCACCTCGTCGAGCACGGCCCGGCGCATGACGCCCAGATAGGCGGACTCCGCGCGGCCCTCGCGCGTGCTTCCGTGGTAGCTGCCGCCGCCGAGGCCGACGGGCGAGTTGTACGCCCGCGCGACCGCGGCCTGGAACGGGGTTCGGCCGTCGGCGCGCATGACGCCGCCGACGTTCGCCGCGCCGGTGCGCTCGAGGGTCTCGATCGCACGCTTCGCGTATCCGGGGGAGAGCTCGGAGTGCGCGTCGACGCGGATGATCGTGGGGTGGCTGCTCGCCCGGATCGCCGCATTGAGGCCGACCGGGATGTCGGCCGCCGGGTTGTGCACGATCCGCAAGCGGGGCTCGGCGACGGCCAGGCGCTCCGCGAGCGCGGTGGTGCCGTCGGAGGAGGGGCCGAGGGCGAGGACCAGCTCGGTGGGGCCGTCCACGTCCTGCGCCAGCACCGACTCCACCGCGTGCTCCAGGTAGGCGCGCTCGTTCAGCACGGGCATCACGAACGACACGCCTGCGCCGGACAGCGGAGTGCCCGCGTCGGGTGCGGACGGGCCGGAACGGTTCACCCGTCGATCCTCGCACGTCCGGCCTGCGAGACCAGCGGGAGACGGATCCGGGCGCGTCGGCCGCCCGCGGGCCCGCGCGGACTTCCGGGGCGCGGGTCGGGCTCACACGACGAAGCGCCACACGTACTCCAGGCCGTCGTCGGGGCGGAACCACGCCAGGGTGACCACGACATCGTCGACGTCGGTGTCGCACAGGCAGATCTCCATCTGCTCGCCCGGGCGCACCCGGCCCCAGAGCAGGGTGCGCCCCGGTTCCGCCGAGGTGCGGGCGAACGCGCGCACGAAATCGACGCCGCCGCCGGCGTTGGTGACGACGGGATGGGTGCGGTCTCGGCGATCGATGATCCACGGCACGGGGTAGGAGGCGTCGGGGAGCCGCGGCGACGGCGGATCAGGGGAGCGGGTCATGCCGGTCAGGCTAGGAACGGCCCCCGACGATCCGACGCGGCGGCTGCCCGATCCCATGGCAGCGGTGCGGAACTTCTCGACCGACCCGGCTGTGCGGACTGGTCAGAGCTCCTGATCGGAAGGCGGCGACGGGTGAAGACCGGGCCCGGGAGCCTCCGGTGCCGACACGGGCGCAGGTCTGCGGCGCGCGGCCTCCACGGCGCGCCGGCCGGCTGCGCCCGCACCGCGTGCTGCGGTGCCGGCGGCACCGGCCACTGCCGCGCCGGCGAGCTGCGCGCCCCGGGCGAGCCGGCGCTCGATGCGCTCGGCGCCCTCCTGCGGCTCGAGCTCGGCGGGCAGCACCTGCGGCGGAACCCCGAACGCGCGGCGCGAGCTGCTCAGCACGCGGCGGCCGAGCACATGGTTGCCCGCGCCGCCGATCACCGCTCCGACGCCGAAGGGCAGAGCCTTGCCGACGAAGGAGGCACCGCCCACGCCGGCGAACTGCTTGATCAGCAGGCTCTTGAGCCGGTCGGCGAGCGGCCCCACGGCCGCGCGAGGGAGGGACTTCGTCACCAGTTCGCCCCAGTAGGCGGAGCGTCCCGCACCCGTGCCCGCGGCCTGGCCGGCGAGCTGACGGATGAGGTCCACCCCCTCCTTGCCGAGCATGAGGGTCATCACGAGCGCCCTGGCGCGGTCGGGGTTCTCGACCGTGATGCCGTGCACCTCGGCGATCGACTGGGCGAACAGTGCCGTCGCCTCGACGAAGCCCGCCGTCTCGACGCCCGAGAGCGCGAGGGTGACTCCGGTGCCGATCCCCGGGATCACGGCCGTCGCGCCGACCGCGGCACCGCCGGTGGTCACCGCGGCCAGGTAGCGCCGCTCCAGCAGCGTGATGATCTGCGCTGGTGTGGCGTCCGGATGTCGCAGCCGGATGCTGCGGATGTGCGCGAGCACGAGCGGACGCTGCACGGCGAGCACGCGGTCGAGCCCGCGGATGTGCATCGGATGCTCGGAGGATCCGGCGGGCGGCAGGCCACCGGCCCACGGCGCGTCGTCGGGAAGCGAGTGGATCCGGTGCGCGGTCCGCTCGTGGCTGCTGCGTTCTCTTCTCCCCATGACCCGAGCCTACGTCGGCGCTGCCTGCAAGATCCCCGCAGACGCGGAGAGCCCGTGCACAGGGCACGGGCTCTCCGGGATCGGGGGCGATCAGACGAACAGGTTCGCCCGCTCCAGGTCCTCGGCGAAGTCGACCTCGACCGCGTACAGGTCGGAGATGTCCATCGGCTCGAGCAGCAGGCCGTTCTCGACGATCGCGAGCTCCAGGCCGCGCTCGAAGTAGTCCTGGTCGTCGACGCGCTGCAGCTGGCGCATGAACGCCTGCTTGTCGCGCGAGGAGATGTAGTTGATCCCGACGGCCTCTCCGATGCCGCCCTTGACCGTCTTGGAGAGCTCCTTGATGTACCCCTCGGCGTCGACGGTGTACTTGACCTCCTCGTCGCTCACCTTGGCGGTGTTGACGGTCACGAAGGACTGGTCGCGCTCGATGAGCGCGATCGCGCGGCCGAGGATGCGCGGGTCGAACACGACGTCGCCGTTCATCCAGAGCACGCCGCTGCGCCCGGTGGCGGCGAGGCCGCGCAGCAGGCTCTTCGAGGTGTTGGTCTGGTCGTAGCGCTCGTTGTGCACGTAGTTCACGTCGGGGAACGCCTCGATGATCGTCTCCGCGCGGTAGCCGACGATCGTCGTGATGCGGACATCGTCGCCGAAGGCCGCGTGGATGTTGTCGTGCTGCTGCTGCATGATGGAGCGTCCGTCGTTGAGCTCAGTCAGCGGCTTCGGGAGGGAGCGCCCGAGGCGCGAGCCCATGCCCGCAGCGAGAATGATGGTCTGAAGAGTCACAGAACTGCTCCTGTCACGTGTGTTCACGGTCTTGTCACCGATGGGACACTTCTTCGTGCCACGACTCATGCTATCGATGCGCCCTGAGCGCAGCATGTGGAGGACGGGCGCGATGCCATTCCGTTATCGACTGCTCGGTGGTTTCCCAGCTTCGCCATGGGCGACATCCTGTGCGCGGGAATGCGTCATCTCCGGTCGCCCGCCGGGTCTTCGCAGCACCGGTTGCTACCGTGAAAGGCATGACCGGAGCATCCCATGACCCCCGCGCGCCCAAGGATTCCTCGCCTCCTGCGAAGCCACGCCGCACCGCCTCCGGCAGCGCTCGCAGCACCGCCGCGCAGACGGCCCGCGTGAAGGCCGAGAGCCAGGCCGCCGCGGCGCGCTCCGCCGCGGCGAAGCGGGCGGCGGCCCGCACCAGCGCCGCGCGCACGGCGGCGGCGAAGGCGGCGACCGAGAAGGCTGCTGCCGCCAAGGCCGCGGCAGCAGCGGAGAGCGCGAAGGAGGCGGCGGCCAAGGTTGCGGCCGTCAAGGCGGCCGCCCCGGACACCACGCGTGCGCCGCGCGGCGCCGCGAAGAAGGCGCCCGCTGCGAAGCGCACGGCTCCTGCCCCCACCGCGACGCCGGGGGACGTCGCGGACGAGGGTTCCACTGCGACGCCGAAACGACAGGCCGGCGCGAAGCCGACGGCCGCCAGGACCGCGGCCGCGACGACCACGGCTGCCAAGTCCACGGGCGCGAAGAGCACAGCTGCGAAGAGCACGGCGGCCAAGAGCGCTGCGGCGAAGCGCGCCGGCAGCCCCGGTGCCACCGCGAAGAAGGCCTCGACTGCAGCGAAGCGCGCGCCGCGCACGGCGCCGGCGACCGTCGCGGACGCCGCCGCACCCGCTGCGACGGAGGTCGTGAAGCCGTCGGAGCCGATCGAGATCGCACTGAGCGGGGCCGCCCAGGCGCCTCCGGCGGAGGAGTCTGCGCAGAGCCTCTCGCCAGAGGTGGCGGTCACGCGGGATGATGCTCCTGTGGACAGCGATCCTGGGGCGGCCGCGCTGACGACGGAATCCGCGCCGAGCACGCCGGAGACGGACGCGCCGGGTGCTCCGGAGCGCGACTCTGCGGAGCCCGCCTCGCGGGGCTCGGCAGCGCCGGAGCCCGCCGCCCAGGAGCCCGCCGCGCCGGAGCAGTCCGCCCAGGAGCCGGCAGCGCCGGAACCGGCCGCACCGGAGCCGTCCGCACCGGAGCCGGCGGAGCAGGAGGCGCCGAAGGAGCCGCCCGCACCCCTCCCGACCGAGGGCCAAGCGCTCGTCGTGCGCGGACTGGTCAAGCGCTTCGGCGACACCGTCGCCGTCGGCGGGATCGACCTCACCGTGCCCGCCGGATCGTTCTACGGCATCGTCGGCCCCAACGGTGCGGGCAAGACCACGACACTGTCGATCATCGCGGGGCTCCTGCGGGCCGACGCCGGCACCGTGCGGATCAGCGGCATCGACCAGAGCGCTGATCCCGCTGCGGCGAAGAGGGCGCTCGGCGTGCTTCCGGACCGCCTGCGCACCTTCGACCGGCTGACCGGTCGGCAGCTGCTGCACTACTACGGGCTGCTGCGCGGCCTTCCCGCCGACGTGGTGGAGAAGCGCGTCGCCGACCTGGCCAGGGCGTTCGACCTCGCCGGCGCGCTGAGCCGCGTCGTGTCGGACTACTCGGCGGGCATGACCAAGAAGATCATGCTCGCCGGCGCCATGATCCACTCTCCGCGCGTGCTCGTGCTCGACGAGCCGTTCGAATCGGTCGACCCGGTGTCGTCGGGGGTCATCCTCGACATCCTGCGCGCCTACGTCGCGCACGGCGGGACGGTGATCCTGTCCAGCCACGGCATGGATCTGATCGAGCAGGTGTGCGAGCGGATCGCGATCATCGTCGGCGGCGAGGTGCTCGCCGAGGGCACCGTCGACGAGGTGCGCGCGGGACAGACCCTGGAGCAGCGGTTCGTGGAGCTGTCGGGCTCGGGCTCCGAGGTGGAGGGGCTGGAGTGGTTGCACACGTTCTCCGACTGAGGCTGATGCTGGCGCTCGGCGCCCTCCGGGGTGACCGCAGCCGGGTGACGCGGACGGCGGTGGCGCTGCTGCTCACCGCCGTCGCCACGACCGTCGCGTTCCTCGCGATCCGCAGCCTGTCCCACACCTCCGAGGCCGCGGCGCACGCGGTCATCGTGCTGGGCAGCTCCGCCGTGGTGCTGGGCTTCTTCGTCGCGCCCATCCTCGCCGGCGCGGTGGATCAGCTGGATCCGCGCCGGTTCGCGGTTTTCGGCGTCGACGAGCGGCGGCTTCCCGCGATCCTCGCGCTCGCCGCGTTCGTCAGCGTGCCGAGCCTCGCGCTGCTGCTCGTGGAGGTCGCCGTGGTGGGCGTCGCGATCTCGTTCGGCGCCCCGTGGGCTGTCGCCGTGCTCTCCGGGTTGCTGACGCTCGTCACCGCGGTGCTGGCGGCGCGGGTCGGGATGGCGCTGAGCGCGCGCCTGCTTCCGGAGCGGCGCTCGCGCGAGCTCACCTCGCTGTTCGCGCTCGCGGTGATCGTCATCGCCGTGCCGGTGGGCGTGTTCATCGCGTCGCTCGGCTGGGCCGGCGCCGTGCCGCCGGGTCTGCACTCCATGGCCGGCGTGCTCGGGATGACGCCGCTCGGCGCGTCCGCAGCCTTCCCGTTCCTCGTCGCCGGCGGCCAACAGGGCGCTGCCTGGGTCGCCGTGATCATCGCGATGCTCACCACTGCGGTCGTGGTGATCGGCTGGCTCGCGCTCGCGCGCCGCGCGCTGACCACCCGTGAGCGGCCCGCCGCGGTGCGCGAGCGTCCGGGGCTGGGCTGGTTCGCGCTGCTTCCCGCGAGCCCGTTCGGCGCGGTGGCTGCGCGGAGCCTCGTGTACTGGCTGCGGGACCGCCGCTACATCACCAACCTCGTCGTCGTGCCCATCGCCGGGGTGCTCACTGTCGTGCCTCTGCTGATCGCCGGGGTGCCGCTCTCGATCGCGGCGGCGCTGCCCGTCGCGGTGATGGCGCTGTTCTTCGGATGGCTGCCGCACAACGACGTCGCCTACGACTCGACGGCCTTCTGGATCCATGTCGCCAGCGGGCTGCGCGGACTCCCGGACCGGCTCGGCCGGCTCGTCCCGGTCGCGCTCATCGCCATCCCCACCCTCGCGGTGGCGCTCTCGGTCACACTCGCGGTGATCGGGCGCTGGTCGCTGCTTCCGGTGTTCATCGGGGTGGTCGCCAGCCTGCTGCTGTCCGGACTCGGCCTGTCGAGCGTCACGTCCGCCGTCGCCCCGTACGGGGTCTCCCGACCGGGGGACAGCCCGTTCCAGCAGCCGCAGCGCTCGCGCGGCGGCGCACTCGGGCAGGCGAGCGCCCTCATCGGCGCGGTCGTGCTGAGCCTTCCGGCGATGCTGCTGGCGTGGCCGCCCCTGGTGGACCCGGACGCCTCGACCGCGCCCGCGCTGTGGACGGGCGTCCTCGTCGGGTGCGCGGTCCTCGTGGCGGGCGTGTACGCCGGCGGCCGGGTGTTCGATCGCCGCGGCGCTGCGCTCATGGAGTTCGTGGAGACGGTCTGAGCGGTCCGTCCCGTACGGCGCCGGAGCGGCCGCGCGCGATTAGACTCGCGGTCATGAGTACCCCGCTGGATGCCCCGGATCAGGGTGGCGTCGCCACCCTCGATCGCGAACTCGAGCAGCTCCTCAACGAGGAGCTCCAGGAGCCGGGAGACCACGAGCGGTTCTCCCACTATGTGAAGAAGGAGAAGATCCTCGAGTCGGCCCTCACCGGCAAGCCCGTCCGAGCGCTGTGCGGCAAGAAGTGGACGCCGGGACGCGACCCGGAGAAGTTCCCGGTCTGCCCCACGTGCAAGGAGATCTACGAGTCGATGGCCCGCTGACGGGCATCAGGAGACGTCGACGTCCTTCGACTCGTCGCTGCGCTCCGGATCCTGAGCGAGCGCAGCGAGACGAAGGGCGCTCAGGAACCGGTCGGCCCTAACGGACATCTTCAAAGAGGGTCGGGATCGCCGGATCCGATTTGCTGAGCGCGAGGGCGCGCACCGGCAGCTCCTCGCGCACGCGGTGGTGGTGCTCTCGCGCGGCCAGCGTGCCGGCTGCACCCTCGTAGGCGGTGTCGATCTCGCCGTTCTCCACCAGGGTCACCTGCAGGGGGCGGCCGTCCGGGTGCTCCTGCACCCCGAGCTCCTCGAAGCCGTCGGCGACCAGCACGCGCTCCGACTGCGCCACGCCGTCCGCGAGGATCCGGAACGCCGCCTTGCGACCGCCCTTGGAGCCCTTGTCCGCCGAGGCCTTCGCGACCGCGACCCAGCCGCCGTCGGAACCCTGCCGCGCCACGAGCTTGTAGACCATGCCGGCCGTGGGGTAGCCGGATCCGGTCACGACCGAGGTGCCCACGCCGTACGCATCCACGGGGGAGGCAGCGAGGGCGGCGATCGCGTACTCGTCGAGGTCGCTGGTCACCGTGATCCTCGTTCCCGTCGCGCCGAGCTCGTCGAGCTGGGCCCGCACCTCGGCGGCCATGATGGGCAGGTCGCCGGAGTCGATGCGCACCCCGCCCAGTCCGGTGCCCGCGACGCGGATCGCGGTCTCGACGCCGCGGCGGATGTCGTAGGTGTCGACGAGGAGCGTGGTGCCGGCTCCGAGCGCATCGATCTGCGCGCGGAACGCGTCCTCCTCGCTGTCGTGCAGCAGCGTCCAGGAGTGCGCGGCCGTGCCCATCGTGGGGATCCCCCAGGTGCGCCCCGCCTCGAGGTTGCTCGTGGCGCCGAAGCCGGCGATGAACGCGGCGCGCGCCGCGGCGACCGCGGAGTCCTCGGCGGCGCGGCGCGAGCCCATCTCCGCGAGCGGCCGCTCACCCGCCGCGATGCTCATGCGGGACGCAGCCGTGGCGACCGCGGAGTCGTGGTTGAGCACGCTGAGCGCCAGTGTCTCCAGGATCACGGCGTCGCCGAACGTGCCCTCCACGGTGAGCACGGGAGACCCGGGGAAGTAGAGCTCGCCCTCCCGGTAGCCGCGGATGGTCCCGGTGAACCGGTAGTCCTCGAGGTAGCGGACGGTCGCCGCGTCGACCACCTTCTCATCGCGGAGATAGCGCAGCTCCTCGTCGCCGAAGCGGAAATCCCGCAGCAGCGACAGCAGCCGCCCGGTGCCGGCGACCACGCCGAACCGACGCCCGCCGGACAGACGCCGGGAGAACAACTCGAACACGCTGCGCCGTGCCGCGGTGCCGTCGCGCAGCGCGGCCTCCAGCATCGTGAGCTCGTATCGATCGGTCTTCAGGGCGCTGGACGCGGTCATGGCGATCAGCATACGGGCGGAGCCGCTCCGGAGCGCGCGGGCGCGTCGGCCGACTAGGCTGGAGCATCATGAACGACGCGCCGATCGGGATCTTCGACTCCGGGGTCGGCGGTCTCACCGTCGCCCGGGCGATCCGGGCGCAGCTGCCGCGGGAGTCCTTCGTCTACATCGGTGACACCGCGCACTCGCCGTACGGGCCGAAGCCCATCGCCGACGTGCGCCGCTACGCGCTCGAGGTGCTCGACACGCTCGTCGATCAGGGCGTGAAGATGCTCGTGATCGCGTGCAACACGGCCTCCTCGGCGATGCTGCGCGACGCCCGCGAGCGCTACGACGTGCCCGTGGTCGAGGTGATCGGCCCCGCTGTGCGCCGCGCGATCTCGACCACGCGCAACGGCCGCATCGGCGTCATCGGCACTGTCGGCACCATCGGATCCCGGGCGTACCAGGACATGCTCGAGGTGAACGAGAACCTGCGGGTGTTCACCGCCGCGTGCCCCCGGTTCGTCGAGTTCGTCGAGGCCGGCATCACCGACACTCCCGAGGTGCTCCGCACCGCCGAGGAGTACCTGGCGCCGCTGCGGGAGGCCGAGGTCGACACGCTCGTGCTGGGCTGCACCCATTACCCGTTCCTGCGCGGCGCGATCGGCTACGTGATGGGGGAGGGCGTCTCCCTCGTGTCCAGTGACGACGAGACCGCCGGCGACGTGTACCGCCAGCTGGTGCGGGGCGATCTGCTCGCGCCCGCCGACGCGCAGCCGCGCTACGTGTACGAGGCCACGGGCGCCTCCGCCGACGACTTCACCGCCCTCGCCAACCGCCTGATGGGCCAGGAGGTGCGGGGCGTCCGGCTCGTGCAGACCGGCGTCATCGACCTTCCCCACCTCAAGGAGATCCCATGACCGAGCCCACCGCCGCCCCGACCGTGCGCAAGGACGGCCGCACCGTCGATCAGCTCCGCCCGATCACGATCGAGCGCGGTTGGAGCGCCCAGGCAGAGGGCTCCGCGCTGATCAGCTTCGGCAACACGAAGGTGCTCTGCACCGCGTCGTTCACGAATGGCGTGCCGCGCTGGCTGACGGGCAAGGGCAAGGGCTGGGTGACGGCGGAGTACGCGATGCTGCCGCGCGCCACCAACGAGCGCAACGACCGGGAGAGCGTGAAGGGGCGCATCGGCGGCCGCACCCACGAGATCTCGCGGCTCATCGGGCGGGCACTGCGTGCGGTGGTCGACACCAAGGCGCTCGGCGAGAACACGATCGTGATCGACTGCGACGTGCTGCAGGCCGACGGCGGCACGCGCACGGCCGCCATCACCGGCGCCTACGTCGCGCTCGCCGACGCCATCGAGTGGGGCCGGAAGAAGAAGTTCATCGCGCAGAAGGCCCAGGTGCTGCTCGACTCCGTCGCGGCCGTCTCGGTCGGGATCATCGACGGCGAGCCCATGCTCGACCTGGCATACGTCGAGGACGTGCGCGCCGAGACCGACATGAACGTGGTGGTCACCGGTCGAGGGCTGTTCGTCGAGGTGCAGGGCACCGCAGAGGGCGCGCCCTTCGACAAGCGCGAGCTCGACGCACTCCTCGACCTCGGCGTGAACGGCTGCGCCGACCTGCGCGACCACCAGCTCGCCGCACTCGCCCCTTCGGCGGGCTCAGGGACCGAGTGATGAGGATCGTCCTCGCCACGCACAACGCGCACAAGGTGGCCGAGTTCGGCCAGATCGTGGCGGCCACCCGGCCGGACCTCGAGGTCGTCGGCTACGACGGCCCGGAACCCGTCGAGGACGGCGTGACGTTCGAGCAGAACGCGCTGCTCAAGGCCCGTGCGGCCGCGGCGCACTCCGGACTGCCCGCGCTCGCCGACGACTCCGGCATCGCGGTCGACGTCCTCGGCGGCTCGCCCGGCGTGTTCTCCGCCTACTGGGCCGGGCAGCACAAGGACGACGTCGCGAACCGCGAGCTGCTGCTGGATCAGCTCCGCGACATCGCGGATCCGCATCGCGCCGCGCACTACGTCAGCGTCATCGCCCTGGTGACCCCGGACGGGCGCGAATGGACGGTGCGCGGCGACTGGCCGGGGCGTCTCGCACACGCGGCGTCCGGCGACGGCGGCTTCGGCTACGACCCCGTGTTCATCCCCGACGGGCAGAACGGGCCGGAGCGCACGGTGGGCGAGTTCACCGCCGAGGAGAAGCAGGCGCAGTCGCACCGGGCCCGCGCCTTCGTCGCGCTCGTGCCGCTGCTCGCCGAGCTCTGAGCCGCTGGCGCAACTGAGAATCATCCCCATTCCCGACTAGGCGAAACAGGCTCCGACCGGGGGATCCCGGCTCTACTCTGGAGACATGCACGACCACGCGCCCGCCACCGGGATCCGCTCCGCAGGCCACCGCCGCCTGCTCGCGATCTCGCTGACGCTCACCTGCGTCGTGATGCTCGTACAGGTGGTCGGTGCGATCCTCAGCGGATCCCTCGCCCTGCTCGCCGACGCGGCGCACATGTTCACCGACGCGTCCGCGCTGGTCATCGCGCTCATCGCGAGCGCGGTCGCCGCGCGGCCCGCCGACGACCGGCGCACGTTCGGCTACCAGCGCGCGGAGGTGTTCGGCGCGCTCATCAACGCCATCATCCTCATCCTGCTGTCCGGCTGGGTCGCGTTCGAGGGCATCGGTCGTCTCCTGCACCCCGACCAGGCGGAGGTCGCCGGGGCGCTCATGCTCATCGTCGCCGCGGTGGGCCTCGTCGCCAACGCGGTCTCGATGTGGCTGCTCAGCGCTGCGCAGCGGGAGAGCATCAATGTGCGCGGGGCGTACCTGGAGGTCATGGGGGATCTGATCGGATCCGCCCTGGTGATCGTCGCGGCCGTCGTCATCATCACGACGGGATGGATGCCGGCCGACGCGATCGCCTCCCTGGTGATCGCGGCGATGATCATCCCGAGGGCGGTCGCGCTGCTGCGCGAGGTGTTCTCCGTGCTCGCGGAATCCGCACCGAAGGGCACGGCCGTAGGAGAGATCCGCCAGCACCTGCTCGAGTACCCGGGAGTCACCGGCGTGCACGACGTGCACGTGTGGCAGCTCACGCGGGGCGCCCCGGTCTTCACCGCACATGTCTCGGTGCGGGCGGCCGTGCTGGCCGGCGGGGGAGCGCAGGCGCTCCTCGCGCAGATGCAGGCCTGCCTCGCCGAGCACTTCGATGTGGAGCACTCGACGTTCCAGATCGAGGCCGACAGGACCGGATCCGGCGGCGTCGGCGACTGCGAGGCCGTGCACGCCTGAGGCCCGTCCAGGTTCCCCGCGCGTCAGGCCTCGACCACGACCTCGGCGGGCGTCTTGTCCGGGCGCAGGCCGCGCCAGCGCGCGTGGCGCAGCACCCCGTCGTCGGTCCAGTTCGCGAACTCCACCTCGCCGACCAGCTCCGGACGCACCCACAGCGCGTCGGAGGCGTCGGCGACCGGGACGCCGTCCACGGCGGGCCGGGGCGTCCGCAGGGGCTCGAGCCGGGCGCCGAGGTCCTGCAGCGTGCGCTCGGTGAACCCGGTGCCGACCCGGCCCACGTAGCGCAGCCCCGACGGCAGGGACGGCTCGGGGATCGCGAGCAGCAGGGATCCGATGCGCCCGGTGCGGTCGCCCTTGCCGGGCCTGATGCCGACGATCACGACCTCCTGGGCGCGGGTGAGCTTGATCTTGAGCCAGTGCGGGGAGCGCCGTCCCGGGGAGTAGGACGACGCCGGATCCTTGACCACGACGCCCTCGAGGTCGAGCGCAGCGCTCGTCGCCAGCGCCGCGTCCACGTCGTCGAATGCGGGAGGGACCACGACCGCCTCTGGCAGATCGGCCGTGATCTGCTCGAGCAGCTCGCGGCGGTCGCGCAGCGGCAGCGCGGTGAGGTCGTGGCCCTCCAGGTGCAGCAGGTCGAACAGGTGATAACGCACCGGGTTGCGGATGACCTCGCGCTCGATCTCCCGCGCGCGGGTGAGGTGGATCCGGTCCTGCAGCCGGTGGAAGCTCGGGCGTCCCGCTGCGTCGAACGCCACGATCTCCCCGTCGACGACGGCCTCGTCCACGGGGAAGCCGGGGGCGCCGTCGGCGGTGAGTTCCGGATAGCGGTCGGTGATGTCGGTGCCGCTGCGCGCGTTCAGCCGGAACCGGCCGTGCGACCAGATGCCGATCGCGCGGATCCCGTCCCACTTGATCTCGGCCCAGCCCAGCGCGCGGGCGGTGCCCGGCGTGCCGTGCTCCGCGAGCATCGGGGAGTACGACGGCACGGCGGAATCGCCGGCGTCTGAGGCGCGGGCCGGATCCGCCGTCCCGGTGCGGGGTGCAGCGGCGCGGGCCAGTGAACTGCGTGGTGCGCGCGGCCGGTGCGGCGTCGGGGAGTCCGTCGCCGGCGCGTGCTCCGCGGCCCGCACCACGGGGCGCGGTGCGTCGGCATCGGGCGCCGGGGGAGCCTCGCCCGCGGAGATCGCCGCGAACGGATCCATCCCGCGCTCGGCCCGCTCGAGCACCTCGTCGAAGCGCAGGTGGCGCAGCTCCGGATCCTCCAGCTCCTCCCAGGTGCGGGGAGCGGCGACCCAGGGTTGGGGGCGTCCGCGCAGGGAGTACGGCGCGATGGTGGTCTTCTTGCCGTTGTTCTGGCTCCAGTCGAGGAACACCTTCCCGGCGCGGAGGGTCTTCGTCATGACGCTCGTCGCGAGGTCGGGGTGGTCGGCCTCGATCGCGCGGGCGAGGGCGTGCGCCAGCGCCGAGATCTCATCGCTCGTGCTCTCGCCCTTCAGACGCGCGTAGAGGTGAATCCCCTTGCTCCCGCTCGTCACCGGAACCGGATCCAGGCCCATGCCGGTCAGGATGCCGCGCGCCAGCCGCGCCACCTCGGCGCACTGCGAGAGGGGCACGCCGGGGCCGGGATCCAGATCGAGCACGAGCCGGTCCGGGTTGCCGCGTCCGCCGTCGGCGGCGAAGCGCCACTGCGGGATGTGCAGCTCGATCGCGGCGACCTGCGCCATCCACACGAGCGTCGCGACCTCGTCCACGAGCGGGTAGTCCTTGGCGCCGCCCGAGTGCGGGATCTCCTGGCGGGGGATCCACGACGGTGCTCCCGGCTCGAGCTGCTTCGCGAAGAAGGACCCCTCGGGATCCGCCGCGGTGCCCACGCCCTCGACCCAGCGCTTGCGCGTCACGGGGCGACCCGCGAGCACGGGCAGCAGCAGCGGCGCGATCCGCGCGTAGTAATCGATCACCTCGCCCTTCGTGGTGCCCGTCTCGGGGTACACGACCTTGTCGAGGTTCGTCACGCGCAGCCGCCGCTCTCCGATGCGCACGAACTGCGGGGCGTCTGCCATGGGGTCACACTAATGCGCAAGACGGTATACGTCGCGTGCGCCGGTGGTGTGTACTGGTGCCATGAGGTCGATCTGGAAGGGCTCGCTCACCTTCGGGCTGGTCAACGTGCCGGTGAAGGTGTACTCCGCGACGGAGGACCACGACGTCCCGCTGCATCAGGTGCACGACGCCGACGGGGGGCGGATCCGGTACAAGCGGGTGTGCGAGATCTGCGGTCAGACCATCGCGTACTCCGACATCGACCGGGCGTATCAGGACGAGTCGCAGACGGTGGTGCTGACGAAGGAGGACCTGGAGTCGCTCCCCGCCGAGCGCAGCCGTGAGATCGACGTCGTCGAGTTCGTTCCGTCGGACCAGGTCGACCTGCTCACCCTCGACAAGGCCTACTACCTCGAGCCGGACTCGAAGTCGCCGAAGGCGTACGTGCTGCTGCGCAAGACCCTGGAAGCCACCGATCGCACGGCGATCGTGCGGTTCACCCTGCGCCAGAAGACCCGGCTCGCCGCGCTGCGGGTGCGCGGCGACGTGCTCGTGCTGCAGACCCTGCTGTGGGCGGACGAGGTGCGCGAGGCCGACTTCCCCTCGCTGCACGAGGACGTCACGGTGTCGGACAAGGAGCTCGAGCTGTCCGCGTCGCTGGTCGAGGGCTTCTCGGCGGACTTCGACCCGAACGCGTTCGTCGACGAGTACCAGGCGGAGCTGCGCACCCTCATCGACGCCAAGATCGAGAAGGGCGAGGCCTTCGAGACCGAGGAGACGTTCGCGCCCGCCGAGAAGGGCGGCGAGGTCATCGATCTCATGGAGGCGCTGCGGGCCAGCGTCGAGAAGTCGCGCGCCGCCCGCGCCGCGGCGAGCGACGAGGGCGGCGGCTCCAAGCGCGACGCGGGCTGAGACCGGCGACGCGGGCTGAGACCGGCTCAGACCTCGGGGTCGACGGCCGGGATCCCGGCGGCGGTCTCCTTCTTCGCCTTGCGGCGCTCATTGAAGTAGTGCCAGGCGGTGACCGCCAGGGTCAGCGCCACGACGCCCAGCAGGATCACGTCGATGTACTTCGTGACCAGATCCCGGATCCACGGGATGTAGGCGATCACGTAGCCGAGCATCGTCATCCCGAAGCCCCACAGCACCGCGCCGATCAGGTTGTACAGGCTGTAGCGGCGCCACGGCATGTGCCCGACGCCGGCGGCGACCGGTGCGAACGTGCGCACGACCGGCACGAAGCGCGCGAGGATCACGGTCAGGCCGCCGAAGCGCTCGAAGAACTGGTTCGTGCGCTCCACGTTCTTGCGGCTGAACAGGCCGGACTCCTTGCGCTCGAACACCGCGGGGCCGCCCTTGTGTCCGATGAGGTAGCCCACTTCGCCGCCGAGGAACGCGGCGAGGGAGATGAGCGCGCACACGACCCAGATGTTCACACCGAAGACGTCCACGGTGTGCGTGAGCAGACCCGAGATGATCAGCAGGGTGTCGCCGGGCAGGAGGAACCCGACGAGCAGACCCGTCTCGGCGAAGATGATGAACAGCACCACGGCCAGGGCCCAGGGGCCGGCGCCGTGGATGATGACGTTCGGGTCGAGCCAGGGGATGAGGGCGGCGTGGTGCACAGGTGGGTCCGTCCGTGGGTCGTCGCGGGAGAGGGCCGAGATGCCGGCTTCCCTGAAGTCTAGAGCGGGCCGGTCACGCGCGGCTGGGAGAAGCGACGCGCGGAGCCTCTGGCCGGTGGGTCCCTGGGGTTCAAGGAAGCCCCTCTTCGAACCAAGAAGCGTTCTGGGGACGGCCATGCGGCCGCCCCCAGAACGCTTTCGTGCGGAAGGTGGGACTTGAACCCACACGCCCGGAGGCACAGGAACCTAAATCCTGCGTGTCTGCCAATTTCACCACTCCCGCGGGCGGATCCAGTCTAGTGAGGCCGGATCCGCCCTGCCCCGCCACGCTCAGCCGTGGAACTCGTGCGGGTGCGGGCCGGTGCGGCCGTCGCGGTCGAGGGCGTCGATCGCGGCCAGCTCCGTCGTGTCGAGGTCGAAGCCGAACACGTCGAAGTTCTCCGCGATGCGGCTCGGCGTGACGGACTTGGGGATGACGATGCGGCCCTGCTGCAGGTGCCAGCGCAGCACCACCTGGGCCTGGGTGCGGCCGTGCCGGGCGGCGATCGACGTGATCGCCGGATCCTGCAGCACCGCGCCCTGTGCGAGCGGGCTCCATGCCTCCGTCACCACGCCCGCCGCGGTGTCAGCGGCGATCACCGCGCGGTTCTGGAAGGCGGGGTGCAGCTCGACCTGGTTGACCGCAGGAACGACGGATCCGGTCTCGCGGATCCGCGCGAGGTGCACGGGCTCGAAGTTCGAGACGCCGATCGCGCGCACGCGGCCCTGCTCGTAGAGGGCTTCGAGACCGCGCCACGTGCCGGCGTAATCACCGTCGCCGAGCTCGGGCCAGTGGATGAGGTAGAGGTCGAGGGCGTCCAGCCCCAGCTTCTCCAGACTCGCGTCGTAGGCGCGCAGCGCGGCGTCGTAGCCCTGCTCGGCGTTCCACGCCTTCGAGGTCACGAAGAGCTCGTCCCGGGCGATGCCGGACTCGGCGATCGCGCGACCGACGCCGCGCTCGTTGCCGTAGATCGCGGCGGTGTCGATGCTGCGGTACCCGGTCTCCAGCGCCGTCGCGACGGCAGCCGTGGTCTCGTCGTCCGGGAGCTGGAAGACGCCGAAGCCGAGCTGGGGCATGGAGACGCCGTTGTTCAGCGTGAGGGTGGGAACGGTCATGTCGTTCGTCCTTCTGTGGGGGTGGGGAGAGGGCGTCGTGGTTCAGTCCGCGATGACGGGCGTGCTCGCGGTGAGCGTGCGCACCGTGGCGGTGCCGGTGCGATCGTGCGCTCCGCGCGCCGCGGCCGTGGCGGCGATCATGACGACCAGCGCCAGCGCCGTGATGCCGGCGCCGATCCAGATGGGGGAGGTGTAGCCGAGGCCCGCGGCGATGCCGACGCCTCCGGCCCAGGCTCCGAAGGCGTTGCCGACGTTGAAGGCGCCGATGTTCGCACCCGACGCGAGCGTCGGGGCGGACGACGCGTAGCCCATGATCCGCGACTGCAGTCCGGGCACCGTGCCGAATCCGAACCCGCCCATGAAGAAGAGCGCGACGACGGTCGCGGGGCCGCTGGAAGCGAGGAGCGCGAATCCGGTCAGCACGACGACGAGCGCGGCGATGAAGACGATCAGGGTCGCATCGATCGAGCGGTCGGCCGCCTTGCCGCCGGCCCAGTTGCCGAGGAACAGGCCGACGCCGAACAACACGAGCAGCCAGGGCACCATGCCAGACGCGAAGCCGCTGACCTCGGTGAGCGTGTAGGCGATGTAGGTGAACGCGCCGAACATGCCGCCGTATGCGAGCACGGTCACGATGAGCGACAGCCACACCTGACCGGAGCGGAAGGCGCCGAGCTCGTCGCGCAGGCGGGTGGACGCGATGTCGTGCGTCGCCGGCACGAGCAGCGCGATGCCGACGAACGCCAGCACGCCGATGAGCGCGATGGCCCAGAACGTGGCGCGCCAGCCGAGCTGCTGGCCGAGGAAGGTGCCGAAGGGCACGCCGAGCACGTTCGCGGCGGTCAGGCCCGTGAACATGATCGCGATCGCTCCGGCCTTCTTGGCGGCGGGCACGAGCGAGGCGGCGAGGACGGATCCGATCCCGAAGAACGCCCCGTGCGTGAGGGCGGCGATGATCCGGCCCACCATCGCGAGACCGTAGCCGGGAGCGAGTGCGGTGAGCGCGTTGCCGATGACGAAGAGGACGATGAGGCCGAGCAGCACGGGCTTGCGCGGCAGGCGCGTGGTGGCGGCGGTGAGGAACAGCGCGCCGACGACGACGCTCAGCGCGTAGCCGGAGATGAGCCAGCCGGCGGCGGCCTCGGTGACACCGAAGTCGGCGGCCACCTCGGGCAGCAGGCCCATGATGACGAACTCGGTGAGGCCGATTCCGAAGGCGCCGAGGGCGAGGGCGATCAGGCCGAGAGGCATGGGGGAACTCCTGGTACAGTGAGATAGTTGCAGACGCGGGATTTTGCGTCGGTGATCACAATACTTGCACGCGCAAATAGAAAGCGCAAGCAACTACTTTGGAGGATCCATGGGCATCGCCGATGACGCCGTCGAGATCCGCGCGCGCGGATGGCGCACGATGGCCGCGCTGCACGCCATGATCGAGGCGGAGCTGGAGCGGGCCCTGTCCGCGGAGGCGGGACTCTCGGTCGTCGAGTACACCGTGCTGGAGGCGCTGAGCCGACAGGACGGCTGGCACATGCGCATGCAGCAGCTCGCCCGCGCCGCTGCCCTCAGCCCGAGCGCGACCACCCGCCTCGTGAACCGCCTCGAGGACCGCGGACTGCTCACCCGGATCCTCTGCGTCGACGACCGGCGCGGGATCTACACCGAGCTCACGCCGAGCGGGCAGGAGCTGTACGAGCGAGCCCGCCCGGTGCACGACGAGACCCTGGAGCGCGTGCTCGCGGACGCCGCGCAGCAGCCCGAGCTGCTGCCGATGGTCGACGCGCTGCACGACGTCGCCCGCGTCGGCTGACGGTCCTCCGCAGTCGTCTGGACGGTCGGTCAGCCCGTCGCTTGCCGCCCGGGTGTGGATAACTTCCGGAGCCGGATCGCGGATCCTGCGACGATGCGAGTGTGAGCCTCAGTACCGCCGCCGTCACCGAGAGGGTGCGCGCGCGACTGCGCGCCGAGCGGACCGATCCGTCCATGCACCCGGATGAGGCGCGCCGGATCGCTCAGTTCGAGGTGCGCCGGCACAACGATCAGGCGCTCGCCCGAGGCACCGCGACGATCGATGACGAAGCCGCCTGCGTGCGCGACATCCTCGCCGGCGTCGCCGGGTACGGTCCGCTGCAGCCGCTGCTCGATGACGACACGATCGAGGAGATCTGGCTGAACGGCCCGTCGCACGTGTTCGTGGCGCGGGAGGGGCGCAGCGAGCGCGTGCCGATCAGCCTGACCGAGGCGCAGCTGCGCGATGTCGTCGAGCGCATGCTGCACGCCACCGGACGCCGCGTCGATCTCGGTCAGCCGTTCGTGGACGCGTCCCTGCCCGACGGCTCCCGCCTGCACGTCGCGATCGCGGATGTGGTGCGGGGATCCTGGGCCGTGAACATCAGGAAGTTCCTGCCACGGTACCGGAGCCTGGAGTCGCTCGTGGGGCAGGGCATGGTGCCGCCGCGCGTCGCGGCGACGCTGGCCGACGCGATGCGCGCGGGCCGAAGCGTGATCGTGTCCGGACCCACGCACGCGGGCAAGACCACGCTGCTGGCGGCGCTCGTCGCCGAGTGCGCGGATCAGCGCGTGATCACGGTCGAGGAGACGTTCGAGCTGGGGGTGCAGGCGCCCGACCTCGTCGCGCTGCAGGGGCGCCAGGCCAGCCTGGAGGGCACCGGGGAGATCACGCTGCGACGGCTCGTGAAGGAGGCACTGCGGATGCGGCCCGACCGGCTCGTGGTGGGCGAGGTGCGCGATGCCGAGGCGCTCGACCTGGTGCTCGCCCTGAACACCGGTGTTCCCGGAGCGGCGACGGTGCACGCGAACTCGGCGGCGGAGGCGCTGGAGAAGCTCAGCATGCTGCCGCTGCTCGCCGGCCGCAACATCGATCGCGCGTTCATCGCGCCCGCGCTCGCCGGTTCCGTCGATCTCGTCGTGCACTGCCGCCGCGACGCGGACGGCACCCGCCGGGTCGCCGAGGTGATCGCACCCACCAAGGCCGACGCCGACGGACGGATCCACCACCGCGTGCTGTACGCCGACTCGAATCCGGGGGAGGGGATCTCATGACCCTGCTGCTGGGCGCACTGCTCGCCGCGGGCGTCGTGCTGGCGGCGTCGCCGTGGTTGTGGCCGGCCGGTACTCGCCCGGTCCGTGCGCCCCGTCCCGGTGTGGCGACCCGTCTGCTGCGCGAGGCGGGGTTCCGCGCCGATGCGCGCGTGCTCGTCGTCGCGGTCGTCGCCGGCGGCCTCGTCACCGGGGCGGTGGCGTGGCTCATCACCGGTACCGCGGCGTTCGCGCTCGTCCTGGCGGTGGCGGGAGCCGCCGCGCCCGTGGTGTTCCTGCGCTCGCGGCGGCAGCGTCTGCTGCGGCTTCGGCGGGGGCTGTGGCCCGATGTGTGCGACCTGCTCATCGCGTCGATCCGGGTCGGCATGCCGTTGCCGGACGCGGTCGCGGCCCTGGAGGAAGCCGCCCCTGCGCCGCTGCGACCGGCCTTCGCGGCGTTCGCCCGCGACCTGCACGCCACGGGACGGTTCGACGCTGCGGCCGTGAAGCTCAAGGAGGCGCTCGCGGATCCGGTCGGCGATCGCATCGTGGAGACGCTGCGGATGGCGCGAGAGGTCGGCGGCACGGAGCTGAGCACCGTGCTGCGGGCGCTGTCGAGCTCGGTGCGGGCCGAGGCGGCGCTGCGCTCCGAGGTCGAGGCACGGCAGTCGTGGATCCGCGGCGCCGCCGTGCTGGGAGCGATCGCGCCGTGGGTCATCCTGGTGCTGCTCCTGCTGCGACCGGAGGGAGCGGAGGCGTACACCAGTCCCGAGGGCGTCGCCCTGATCCTCGGCGGGGCGGCGGTGTCCTTCGTCGCATTCCGGATCATGCTGCGCATCGGCCGGCTGCCCGAGCCGCGGAGGTGGTTCCGGTGAGCGCGCTGTCCGACCTCGCCGTCGCCGTGCTGCTCGGCGGGGCGCTCGCCGCCGGAGTCCTCCTCGTGCTGGCCGCCTTCCCGCGCTGGCGCTGGGCCGACCTCAGCTCCCGGATCGCGCCGCACCTGCGCGACGTGGCGGACCTCGCCGATCCGACGGCGCGGCTGCCGTGGCGGATGCCGGCCGGGGGTTCCTGGGCGGCGCGGATCAAGGGCGCGCTCGGGCTCTTCGGCGGAGGCGACGCCGGCGTCGCGCTGCGGATGACCCAGGCGGGACTGCCCGGCGGTCCCGGCGCGTTCCGCAGCCGCCAGCTCGTCTGGGTGCTGGTCGGTCTCGGAGCAGGTGCCGCCACGACGGTCGCGCTCGTCCTCGCGGGCCGCCTCTCCGCGCCCGCCGTGCTGTTGCCCGTGCTGACGGCGGTCATCGCCGGCGTCACCTGCGACGTCCTGCTGAGCGCCCGGGCCAAGGCGCGGGTCGGCCGGCTCACCGAGGAGCTGCCGACGGTGCTGGAGTTCCTCGCGCTGTGCCTGTCCGCGGGCGAAGGGCTGCCCGACGCGCTGCGCCGGGTGGGCGCCGCAGGATCCGGTGAGCTCAGCGGCGAGCTGCGCGCGGTGACGCTCGCGGTGAACACCGGATCCTCGCTCGCGGACGCGCTCGGAGACTGCGCCCACCGGCTGCAGATCCCGCCGCTGACGCGCGCGGTCGATCAGATCATCGCGGCTCTCGAGCGCGGCGCGCCGCTGGCCGCGGTGCTGCAGGCGCAGGCGTCCGACGCGCGCGAGGAGACGAAGCGCAGCCTGATCGAGCAGGCCGGCCGGAAGGAGATCCTGATGCTCCTCCCGCTCGTCTTCCTCATCCTCCCGCTGTCGGTTCTGTTCGCCGTCTTCCCCGGCGTGTTCATCCTGAGGCTCGGAATCGGCTGACGTCTCACGGACCCCGCATCCACGAAAGGAATCCCCATGTCTGCAGATCGCGCATCGGCTCACCTCACCCGCCTCGAACCGTCATCGTTCGTCTCCGACGATCCCGAACGCGGCGACGTGCCCGGCTGGGTGCTGATCACGTTGATGACGGCAGGACTACCCGCGGTAACGATATGAGAGTAATTAGCCCGCGATGCCGCGCCAGCAGCGGGGAGTCGCCACCGCCGCCTCGACCCTACGTGCGGGCGCGCGGTTTGAGAGAGGCGCGAGCATGACCTACGTCGACGATTTCGGGAGCACCGAGCCGCGATGCCCGGAGTGCGGCGTCGTGATGCGCGGCGAGGCGGGCGGCTGGACGTGCCCGGAGTGCCGCCGCTTCGAACCCGTCGAGCAGGGACCGTTACCGCCGCCGTTTGACGGCCCGGCGATCAGAGGCGGATAGAGCCACCGTGCCGAGGATGCGCCACCCCGGCACGGTGGCGGTCAGTGCTCGTCGTCGTCGACGACCTCGGCGTCCAGCACGTCGAGCGGAGCGGGCGCGGCCAGCTTGCCACCGGTCGCGCGGAAGGCGAGAAGCTGCTCCAGCAGCAGCGCGCGGCTCTCCTCGAGAGACGGCTGGGCGCGGGTGATCCCGGCGCGGTCGAGAATCGAGTTGGCGGCGCGTACGCGCACGGCCTCGCTCTGGCCCTGGACCATCACGCGTGCGAGCGTCCCGATCGCAGGCTCGACGAGAGACGCGAGGCGCAGCGCCGCCTTCCGCTTCACGCTCGGAGCGCCACCGCCGTGGAAGCGGCAGACGGTGCCGCCGGGGATCGGCCGGTTGCCGCAGCGCTCCCCGGTCGAGCGAGCGTGCGCCGTGCAGCGGCGACGACCACCGTCCATGGGGTCGGTGGCTTCTACGGGGTGGTTGCCCATCATCGGCTCCTTTCGAGAGAGCACACGACGTCGAGCACGTCGGCGCAGACACCGGCGATCCGCCGGTGCGCGTCCTGGTAGAGCGCAGCCGAGCCGCGCCAGGGATTCGGGACATGCGCCACGCGCACCTGCGCGGACGCATCCACGGTCGCCACGATCCGCCGCACCACCTCGCCGACCTCGCGGTCCAGCACCACGATCAGGTCGGCGCGGCCGATCTCGCGGAGCGAGACGTGACGGGCGCGGTGCTCGGAGCCGTCCAGCCCGTGCCGAGCCGCCTCGGCGAGCGACCCGGCATCCATCGCACTCCCGGCCTCGACGGCGACCCCGCCCGAGGCGACCTCCACCGCCACGCCCGCCTGCGCAGCCATGTCGCGCAGCAGCAGCTCCGCGGTGGGCGACCGGCAGATGTTGCCCGCGCAGACGAACAGCACGCGCACCGGCCGATCCGGCAGCAGGTCGCACACCTCCGGCCACGACGCCGCGAAGCCGGGATGCAGCGCCCGCTTCGCCACCTCGGCGACAGGCACCCACTCGTGGCCCGACGACTCCCAGGTCGTACCCGGCGCACCGACGCCGCGGGCGCGCTTGCGCAGCTTCGCGACGTGCGTGGTGAACCGCCACCCGTCGACCGGTTCGGCCCGGTGCCGCACCTTCGCCACCTTGAGATCACCCCGGCCGATGCCGCACTCCTCGGCGACCTCGCGCAGGGCCGCCTCGAGGCTCGTCTCGCCACGCTCCACCGCCCCGGCGGGGATCGACCAGGTGCCGCCCGCCTGGACCCAACTCGAGCGCCGCTGCAGCAGCACGCGGCCGCGATCGTGGATGAGCAGCCCCGCCCCGGAGCGACCCCACGTCGACATGCCCGGCACCGCGCCCGGCCGCAGCTCGACCACCGCCGCGTCCTCGGGAAGGTCGAGCACGTACTCGATGTTGCCGCCGGGGTGCTCCGCCTTCGCCAGCACCCACTCCGGCTCAGCGCGCACCGTCCAGATCGCCGAGCGCAGCCCGTCGGCGGCGTGGATCGCCTGGAACATCTCGGCCCACGATCGATCCGGCGTCCAGGCCATGCCGCGCTCGTGGCCGGGCGTCGCCGCGCGGTAGAGCACGATCGGCGAGCGGGGCCGGAGCCGAGGCAGGCGCAGACCGACCTGCAGATACCCGGTCGCGGCGAACCAGCGCCGCCACTCCTCCCGAGGCGCAGCGATCTCTGGCCGCCATGCGCGACCCCGCCCCGGCGTGCCGGTGACCCACGCGACGATCAGCGCCGTGCCGAAGCGGTCCAGCGCTGCCTCGCTGGGCGCATCCCCGAGCCGGGCGAAGTCCGCCCGCACGTCAGCGACCGACGGCGGCGCGATCGAGCGCACCGCGAGCAGCATCGCCACGTCTGCCGCGCTCATGACAGCCCCTCGGCCGAGGCGCATCCGCTGCAGAGCTGGATCGCCACGACTGCACCGGCCGCCGTGAGCAGCTCGGCGGAGTGCATCCCGTCCGCCCGAGCGACGTCGCAGCGCAGGCAGGTGCGCTTCCGACCCGCCTCGATCTCGTTGCGGATCGAGCGAGCGCACGCCGCGCATGAGGCGAGGCGCTGGGCGGCGAAGATCACGACGCCGTCGAATTCGTCGAACTCCCGAGCGAGCCGCGTGTGCGAGCAGTAGCTCATCGGCGAGAGGCCCGAGCCGGGCACGAGCGCGAGCACCACGTCAGCCCAGACACGATCCAGGAACGGCGACTCCGGAGCCGCGAAGTCTTCGCCCGCCGCCTCGGCGCGGTCCAGCAGCGCCGTCCACGCCAGCCGGGCGCTCATCGTGCACCCGCGTTCACGTAGCCGCGCTCCTGCACGTCGGCGAGGTCGCGCCGCAGCGCATCGGCGTCGACGTGCGCCCACGGCTCCGCGTTCGGCGGCGTGCCGTCCGGCAGAGCGCCCCAGCCGATCACCCGCATGTCGATCGCGTCGAGAGCGAAGGTGCGCGTCATCCCGAGGTGCTGCAGCAGCGCGCGGCGCATTGCCGTCTGACCCACGGAGCCGACGTCGGCGAGCACGTCGCTGCAGCGCCCGCAGACGTCGCCCTCCACCGCCCCCGCCGAGGGGCGGCCACCGAGCGCGCGCGTCGACGCCGAGAGCGCCTCCCAGGCGTCGGCGGCCGCGACACCGCAGAGCAGGCAGCCGCGGCGCGCCGAGTCGGCGGGCGGGCCGAGCGGCACCGCGGCCGGTGCGGCCAGGCGCGACCGCAGTAGAGCCGCCAGGGCGTCGCGCGCCGCCTGGCGCAGCTCGTCGCCGACGTGGGCGAAGGGCGCGGCGTTCGCGACGCCGAGACGGGCGTCGGACGCCTGCACAGGCGCGAAGCGGGTCGACCACAGCGCGGCCGCACCGGCGACGTTCAGGTGCTCGAGCGCGGCGGAGAGATCCCGCGGCGAAGCGAGACGCACGGCAGTCCCAATGACGCCCTCGACGGCGAGCACCGCCTCGAGCCGGTCGACGACGAGGGACCGGGAGCCGAGGCGCGAGGCGAACGCCCCGAACGCGTCGACGGCAGCACGGGCACGCTCGAGGCGGCCACGGCACAAAGCGCAGCGGGTGACGGCCAGCGAGCGCTGCGGCGTCAGCTCGCGCACGCCGAGACGCGGATCGTCGACGGCGGAGATCGTCAGCTCGACGACGTCGCGCTGCAGATGCGGACCCTCGACGGCGACACCGCAGACCCCGCAGGGCAGCAGCGAGCCGGAAAGCTGGACGGCGACCGGGACGGCCGCGGAGGTGGGAACGGACATGAGAGAACTCCTTCAGAAGCGGGACAGCAGAGCGATCGCGTGCGGGTCGGTGATGGGCACGCCGTTCACGACGACGCGAGGCGTCGGAGCGGTGGAGCGCTGTGCGGCGCTGTGCGCGCCTGAAACGGGCGCGGCGGCCGGTGGTACCTGCCGAGGCGGTTTCGGCCGCGGTGCGCGACGCTGGGCGGCTGTCGCAGCCGCCCGCGCCTCAGCCGCCGCCTCACGCTCGGCGATCGCAGCGCGGCGGGCCGATGACGCCTGCTCGACGGCGAGGCGATCGGCGCGGGCGTCGACGAAGCCGACGAGGCCCGAGCGGCGGCTCATGATGCATCTCCGAGAGCATCCGCGACCGCCAGCAGCGCTTTACGCGCCCGCGCCAGCTTCGCCTCGGCCTGACGCGCTCGACGAGCTGCAGCACCCTCGCGCCGCTGGCGGTTGTCGGCGGCAACATGGTGGGCGAGAGCGAACGCGCTGCGCTCGGGATGCACCTCGAGCACCTCATCGACGCCGTCATCCAGATCGCATGCGCTGAACGGATCAGCGCCGCAGCGCGGGCAAGCGACGGCGAGGGCGATCCTCCGTGCGCGGCCGCGATCCGACGTCGACAGCGGCAGCCCCTCGCCGTTCACGACGCCACCGCCGACGACCGACGCCGCACGCGCTCGCCGCAGGCACCCGAGCCACGGCCGCCGACCGAGCCGAAGCACGGCACGCCGACGGCTGCGGCATGAGCGGTGCACGCCACCGCGAGCGACGCAGGCAGCACCGCCGCAGCGGCGACGCGAGCGTGCACGACCTCGACCGGCACCGGCTGAGCCTCGACCCAGCCACCGGGCGGAGCAGCCGGAGCGCTCGGCTCCTGACGCAGCCCTTCCTCGATCCGGCGCACCGAGACGCCGGGCAGTCGACTAACCACGATTTCCTCCTTCGCTAAAGGCCTTCGATTTCTTCGCCTTAGCCGGAACCTCGCGGCCCGGCACGGTTTCAGCACCATCCCCGAACCGAACCTCGCCGCGACTCGCCCTATAGGCGAGGTTCGCGAGGTTCGGGAAGTTCGCGGCGGCGAGGTTCCGCGAGGTTCGCGAGGTTACGAACTCAGCCGCCTCGTCAGGCTTAAGGTCGCCGATCCGGTAGCCATAACCACCGCCGCGACCGGTGCGCTGCTCCTTCACGACGGTGCCGTCCTGCCACAGCGCCTTGAGAGCGAGCCGCACCACGTCACGAGAGCCGTCGACACCACGCTCGATCTCGGCACCGGACGCGCCGGGGTGGCTGGCGACGAACTCGACGACGCCCGGCGCGACCGCAGCCATGTCGCGATAGAGCTTCCCCTCGCGGCGGTTGCCCTCGCCGAGCACGAGCGCGCGGGTGGCGGGATCGAACTCGAGGCGACCCTCCGGCACGGCGACGTCGCGGCCGAACGCCGAGAAGAACCGATCCGAGGCCGGGTCGTTGGCGTCCTCGCGGGCGATCCGCCAGGTGGCATCCGGCCAGTCGAGGAAGCGGGAGTCGCCGCGCGAGCGCTCGCCGCCGTGGCCGGTGTGGTGCACGGCCACGCACTCGGGCGAGACGCCCTCCTCGGGACCGATCAGCGCCAGCAGCTCGTCGAGCGCGACGGTGAAGCGGCCGCCGTCGCGGTTCTCGTCGAGGCCGAGCGCGTCGAGGATCGGGCGGATGCAGTCGACGACCACGACGTCGCAGCGCCCGATGTGCGCGGCCCAGCGGCGGCGGCCCTCGGCGGTCAGAATGTCGAACGACGAGACGCGGCCGCGCAGCGAGACGACCTCGATACGCTTCGCCTTGTCGATGCCGTGGTCGCTCAGCCACGCCCGCAGCGTCCGCGGGTCCAGCTCGTCGTCGACGAGCACGATGCGCTTCGCCCGGCGCACCTCGAAGCGACCGAGGAACGCGGCCCCGTCGGCCAGCGACCGCAGCAGGTTCCCGACGATCGTCGACTTGCCCGCCTTGTGCGGTGCGGCCAGCAGCGCGCGAGCACCCGCGGCGAGCAGTCCCTCGATCCGCCACGCCACCTCGGCGTCGTCGTCCTGCTCGAGCAGATCCCGCAGCGACGTGACGGCGGGCAGGTCGCCAGGCACGCGAGGCAGCAGGGAGCGCAGCGCGTCCTCGACGTCGGAGACGCGCGAGCGGGTCGGATTCCACTGCTTGAACGCGCCCGGCTCGTCGTCGCCCGCCACCTCGCGATCGCGGAAGACGCCGAGGCCCAGCGTCTCGTACAGGCCGCGACGCAGCTCGTCGGCGGGCACCTGCTCGGCCTCGCCGGTGACACCTTCGCGCCACCACGACCCCTCGCCGAAGGCGTAGCCCTCCAGCCACGGCAGCGACCGGTGCACGAGCAGCCGTGCCGTCTCGTAGGGCGCGCCGGGCGGCGGCCAGACGTGAGCGCCGAGCCGCTGCGCCTCGGTGGCGTAGCTCTCCTCGGGCGCAGCCGCAGCGGGCGCGGCATCCCGCTTCTTGCTCATGACGCCACCTCGCCCGGCAGCACGTCCTCGGACCAGCCGACGACGACGCGCTCGATCGAGGACCACGGCACCAGCGAGACGACCTCGGAGCCGTCGAGCACCGCGTGACCGGGCACGACGAGCAGCAGGCCGGTGCGGTCGGTGGCCTTCACGCGACCCGTGACGTCGCATAGGCCAGCGTCGAGCGCGGACCCGGTGAACCGGACGCAGACGAGCTGGCCACGCAGCGCGCGGCGGGCGTCGGCGAACTCGGAGAGATAGCGCGCCAGGACCGCATGTCCGCACCCCGTGAGAGGATGGGAACCGGTCGCGTCGCAACGACTTTCCTGAACCGCCCTGGTCGCCACAACCGGGGCGGTTTCGTTCGCGCGCATCAGCTCACCGCCGCCGGAGTCGAGTGGCGGAGGATCGCGGCGATGCGCTCGGCCTGCGCATCGGTAAGCGGGGGAGCAGCAGAGGTCGCCGAGGCGACGAACTGCTCGAGCGCAGCAGCGGCCGAGGCGATCATCGCGCACCGGCCTTCAGGCGGGCGGCGAGCTGCGCCGCGTGCTCAGCCTTCAGCGGCGCGCCAGAGGCGGCCAGAGCCGAGTCGATCGCCGCCGAGATTTTGGCGGCAGCGAGGTCGCGACGAAGGTCCGTCGCTTCCGGGGAGTCCGGTCCATACCGGCGGACCGCTGCACCGTAGCGGCCCGTGACAACGCGGGGTCGGGCGTCCATTTCTCTTCCAAACGGTTCCTACGGGAACCCGCTGGAGGAGGACGGTGGCGACCTTCTCAGTGGCGATGCGGGGCGGTGCTGCTGACAAGTTACAGCCTAGCCGCTACTACGCCCTGATCGCAAGTCGGAAATGGCCTCTGATCAGGTCATATATTAGGTGACGTCGATATCGCCGCTGACCAGCCGCTAGTCCATTTCGGCGTCGCGCCAGGCGACCTGCAGCCGCGAGAGGTCGGGCACCGGGTTGCCCTCGGCGTCGAGCGGGCGGCGGCCGCGCTTGGCCTTCGCCACGGTCACCTGCAGGCCCAGCTCGTCGATCACGCGGCGACGCTCGAGCACCGGCAGCGACCGCCACCGCTTCGGCATGGCGCGGCTGAGCGCGAGGTCGGTGAGCGGGGAGTGCCGCCGCATCGCCGCCAGGCGCGCGCTGAGCGCCTCAATCCGCTCGGCAAGGGCATCCAGCCGCTCCCGCGCTTCCCGACGCGCCAGGTGGCCGTCTGCGATCAGGTCGACGATCGCCTCGCGCCGCGAGCGGAGGTCGGCCAGCTCGGTCAGCACCGGCTCCGTGTCCGGCGCGGTGCGCAGCGCCTTGAGCACCCGCTTGTCGCGCAGCCGCTCGAGCACGACGGCCTCGACGGCAGGCTCCACGTCGCGCGCCAGCACCGAGACGCACCAGCCCGCCACGCACTGATAGCTCATCTGCGTGCGACGCGAGCCGTCCGCGTTCTTCCGGTACTCGGGGCGCGCCAGCAGGCGCTCGCCGCAGACGTCGCAGACGAGCAGCCCGGAGAGCAGGTGCTTGGTCGCGTTCGACCACCCGTGAGGCTTCGCGCGGCCGTCGCGGGTGGCGAGGTAGTCGCCCCACGTCCGCTCGTCGATCAGCGGCGTCCATTGCGGCTCGGCCTCGAGCCGCTCGCCCGCGTAGGTCACGATCCCGGCGTAGCGCTCGTTGCGCAGCAGCGAGCGAACCCGCGTCATAGACCAGGCGGTGCGCTCGGCGGGGATGCCACCGGTGCCGATCGTCGGCACGCCGCGCTCGTTCCAGTCGTTCGCGATCGCGTAATACGTCTCGCCCGCGATGTAGCGGCGATAGCCCTCGCGCACGATCTCGGCCTCGGCCTCGACGACCACCACGCGACCGTCGCGGCGCTCATAGCCGTAGGGGCGGCGCGAGAAGTGCCAGTGCCCGGATTCGGCGCGCTGGCGGTTCGCCGACTGCTGACGCGCGGCCTTCTGCTCCGTCTCGTACTGCGACCACGCCGCCACGGTGCGAGCCACCGCGCGACCGGCCGGGGTGGCGAGGTCCAGGCCACCGCGGGACGACGCAACGAAGTGCACGTCGACGCCGAGGTCGATCACGCGCTCGAGGTCGGAGGTGAGCCGGAGCAGGCGGTCCTGGTGCCACGCCACGATCGACTCGGGGTGGTCGCGGAGCATCGCCTCGAACTCGGGGCGCACGCGACCGCTGGTGGCGGAGACGTCGTTGTCGACGTAGACCCGCGCGACCTCGAGGCCGAGCTTCCGCGCGAGGGTGCGGCACTCGCGCTCCTGGCGCTCGACGCCGAGGCCTTCGCCGGTGCGGTCCTGCGAGATGCGGAGGTAGATCACGCACGTCTCCGCGCCGAGGTCGAGGGAGAGAGGGCGAGTTGAGCGTCGAGCCATGACGAAATAATACCCTCACAGCGATACAACTGCGCTCGTCGTCCTGATCTGGGCCGTGGCCGGTCCTGCGCTCACGAACCTGTTCGAGCAGGCCATCGCACGCGTGAGCGGACTCTGACCGCACCATGAGCGTCGGACGGCGAGGTGTCGACGTGCTCGGCGACGACCGGGGATCCAGCCCGGTCGAGTTCGTGCTCGTCGGTGCGCTGCTGACCGCGCTCACCCTGGCCGTGCTGCAGTTCGCGCTCGCCGTGTACGTGCGCAACGTGGTGCACGACGCCGCCGTCGAGGGCGCGCACGTCGCAGCGCTCGCCGATACCGACCCGGGTGAGGGCGTGCAGCGCACCGCCCTCGTCATCGGTCGTGCCATCGGTGCGGAGTACGCGCGCGACGTCAGCGTGCGCGAGACGGCGGCGCTGGGCGTGCCCACGATGGAGGTGACGGTGCGCACCACGCTCCCGCTCATCGGTCTGCTCGGGGTGCCCTCGGGGTTGGAGGTGACCGGCCGTGCTCCCGTGGAGTCGTTCACCGAAGCGGACTGATGCGCGGGGCGCGCCGGCCGGTGCGCCAGACGGTCCGACATCGGCTCACCCGCGCGTCCCCGGCAGCGAGGACGGATCCGCGGCCCTGGAGTTCATCGGGCTCGGCGTGATCCTGCTCGTGCCGCTGGTGTACCTCGTGCTCGCGCTCGGGGCGATCCAGGGGCAGCTGCTCGGCGCGGAGTCCGCGGCCCGGCACGCGGCCCGCATGATGAGCGCCGCCTCGGACGGCGCGGAGGCTTCGGCCCGCGCCGATGCGGCGGTGAGATCGGCGATCGAGGAGTACGGCATGGATGCGGGATCCGTCGACGTCGACATTCAGTGCGCGCCGGCGGGCGCCGCGTGCCCCTCCGCGGGGGCGACGGTCGTCGTCACCGTCACGGCGAAGGTCGCGCTGCCGTTCGTCCCACCTGTGTTCGGCCTGGACCGGATCGGGACGGTCCCCGTGCAGGCGGCGTCGGCGTACAAGGTCTCGCGCACGTGGACGGGCGGATGAGCGCCGCCGGCGTGCACCGGCCGGAGTCCGGGCCCGGGCTCGGGGGCGGGCTACGCAGGGCCGGCGCGGCCCTGTTCCGCGACGACCGGGGAAGCACGATGCCGCTGATCCTCGGCTACCTCGTGCTCGCGATCGCCCTCATCTACGTGTGCGTCTGCGCGACCGATCTGTACATCGCGCAGAAGCGCCTCGACTCCGTGGCCGACGCGGCGGCGCTCGCCGGCGCGGACGGCTTCCGGCTGCAGGTCGACGGTGCGGCGATCCGCGCGGAACTGGAGGATGCCGCGATCGCCGAGCAGGCGACCGCAGTGATCGGCGTGCTCGCCGACGGCACGGAACTGGTGTCCGCAGGCAGCCCGGATGGTCTCTCCGCCCGGGTGACCGTGCGGACGACGTGGACGCCTCCGCTGCTCAGCGAACTCCTGCCGCCGATGGTGACGATCCAGTCGATCGGCACGAGCCGCACCGCACTGGAGTGACATCGCCCGCGCCCGTGCTCGCGGCACGCCGATGCTGACAGGGCCCGCCCCGGCGTCCGCGATGCGCGTCAGTCGCCGTGGGGCATCCGGTAGACGGTCAGCGCCCGTCGGACGGCGCGGATCCGCAGCAGGTCGCTCGCCTCGCCGACCTCGCCGTCGCGGGTGACGCGCTCCGAGCCCTGAGGGAGGGCGATCTCGAGCTCCGGCGCCGACACCTCGTGATACTGCTTCACGCGGGCCAGCTGCCCCGTGAGCGTCGCCAGCAGCACGACGAAGCGCGACCACCGTGTCGACACGTCCAGGATCCGCAGATCCAGGAGACCGTCCTGCAGGTCTTCGCGCACGCTCGGCGCGAAGCCGTGCGGCTGGTATTGGCCGTTCCCGATGAAGAGCAGGCTCGACTCGCGGGTCCTGCCGTCGACCGTCACCGTGATGGCGCGATCCTTCCGCATGGTCCGCCAGCCGGCGACGAGCGCCGCGAGCGGCTTGCCGATGCGCTTCTCCAGGCGCTCACGGATGCGCACGAAATCGGTGTAGGCGCCGACGCTGGCGGTGTTGAGGAAGATCCTGTCGTTCAGGTAGGCGACATCCACCGTCGTCGCGCTGCCGCGCCGGATCGCCCGCACGGTGCGGCTCGTGCGATCGGCGCCGATGGCGCGGGCGAAGTGGTTGAACGTTCCGGCCGGGAACACGGCCAGAGGGATGCCGCGGTCGATGGCCGCCTCCGCGGCGGCCGCGATGGTGCCGTCGCCGCCGGCGACCGCGAGCACCTCGGCCCCGGCCGCGGCGCGTCGCATCGCGGCCTGCACGTCGTCCGACCCCTGCAGCTCGAGGATCCTCATCCGGGGCAGGGCTCGGCGCAGGCTCCGGGTGAGCGCCGCACCGCGACCGCTGTGCGCGGCCGGGTTGACGACGAGCACCACGCCCTCGCCACGTGGACGCGGCGGCAGCTCGTCCAACTCGCGCGGCGCGGGTGCTGCCGGCGGCGGGACGGGCGGCACGAGCCGCCGGCCGATCGCCGCCACCGTGCCGCCGAGGACGAAGCCGGCCGCGACGTCGGAGGGATAGTGCGCGCCGGTGGCGACCCGGGAGAAGCCGACGAGCCCCGCCAGCACGCCCAGCGGCACCGCGGCTGCGGGCATCTCCGCGGAGACGCCCGCCGCGAAGGCCGCCGCACTCGCGGAGTGCCCGCTCGGGAAGGAGGAGGACAGCGGTGCGCGGCGGGAGAGCCGGAGCAGCGGGATGAGGTCGCGGATCGGCCGCTGCCGGTGGTGCAGGCGCTTGGCGAGCTGGTTCGCGATGAGGCTGGTCGCGCCCAGCGTGACCACGCCGCGCAGGGCGCCGCGGCGGGCGCGGCTGCGGCCGGTGAGGTACATCCCTCCGGCGATCACGAGCCAGAGCACGGAGTGGTCCGCCGCGTTGGTCAGCCTCGGCATCCACCGGTCCAGAATCGGGCTCGGCGTCGATGCGACCGCCGAGAACACCGCCGCGTCCAGCGCGTGGATCTGCTCGCGTGCGCTCGCCGCGCCGGCGCGGATCCGCCACGGGTTCCTCCTGGGTGCCATCGGATACCTCCTCGCACTCACGCTAGCGAAGGCGCCGCGCAGCAGAGACCGCCCTTGCGGCGGGGAGCGACGACCGCTAGCGCCGTGGCACGAACCGCGGGATGAAGCGCAGGAACCCGATCGCGCCCAGGATCCCGATCGCTCCCATGATCGCCGCGCCGATCGCGAGCGAGCTCAGAGCTGCGATGCCGGAGAAGAGCAGGGGAGCGACGGCCCCGCCCGCATCGGTCAGCGTGCGCCAGGATCCGAGGAACGCCGCCGGTTCCGACTGCGGCGCGACGTCCGCACCGAGCGTCAGCAGGATGCCGCTGGACAGCCCGTTGCCGACGCCGAGCACCGCGGCGATCATGCCGAACCACAGCACCTTCGTGTCGGCGTCGTGCGTGAGCGACAGCGTGAGGAAGCCCAGGCCCATGAGCACCATCGCGGGCAGGGCCGCCCACAGCCGGCCGAACCGGTCCATCACCTGGCCGCTCGCGTAGAACAGGGCGAAGTCGATCGCCCCGGACACACCCACCACGAGCGCGATCGACGAGGCGTCCAGTCCGATCGACACGCCCCACAGCGGCAGCACCACCTGCCGCGCCGAGCGCACGGCCGACAGGCTCGCCGCGGCGAGCCCCAGGCGCGAGAGCACCCCGCGGTTGCGCCACATGGTGCGGAAGACGCCCGCGCGCTCGACCGTGGGGATCGAGCCGCTCACCGCCTCGCCGGTGTCCTCGGGCTCCGCGGGCTCACGGTCCGCGGCGGCGGCCTGTGCCTCCGGATCCGGCCCGAACAATACGAGCACGACCAGCGCGACCAGGCACACCGCGAAGAACCACAGCGCGGCGTTCTCGGTGTGGAACAGCCCGAGCAGCGCCGCCGCGAGGAACGGCCCCACGAACATGCCCGCGCGGAAGGACCCGCCGAGCAGCGACAGCGCACGGGCGCGGAATTCGAGGGGCACACGCGTCGTCATGAACGCGTGCCGGGCGAGCCCGAACGCCGCCGCCGACATGCCGACCACAAACACGGCGATCGTGAACACCACGAGGCTCGGGGCGAGCGCCCCCGCCGCCACTCCGACCAGCGAGAGCGCACCCGCGATCACCATGGTGTGCCGCTCGCCGACCCGGGAGACGAGCCAGCCCGCAGGGATGTTGCCGCACAGCTGGCCCACGACCAGTGCGGAGGCGATGAGGCCGGCTGAGGCGAGCGTCGCCCCACGGCCGGCCGCGATCACCGGGATCAGCGGCACCACGGCGCCCTCGCCGAGCGAGAACAGCAGCGTGGGCAGGTACACCATCGGACCGAACTTCCACAGCACCGCCGACGCTCGAACCATCACGGCTCCACGCTAGTCCGGGGGCATGTCGTGGCTATGCGCAACCTGGGTGATCCGATCAGAACGGTGCGGGTGCGGGTGCCGAACTGCGGAATCCGGTCGGCGTGACGACTTCGACCGTGCGTTCCTCGGGTCTCGTGCGGTATCTCACCCGGGTGCGATGTCGCGTCCGATGATCGCGTGGGCAGAGCGGGCGCAACTGACGCAGGTCGGTCGTGCCACCGTCGGCCCAGGGCCGGTCGTGGTCGAAGTCGGCGTCGATCGCGAGCCTGCTGCAGCCGTCCCGGGAGCAAGTGCCGTATTGGAGGATGAGCCAGTCCCGCTGCGCCCTGGTCGGACGGTAGGTGCGCCGATCCATGTCGACGATGACGCCCTTGATCGGATCCGTGATGACCCGGTGGAAGGATTCCGCGTCGAGGAACATCTGCCGCGCCGTGAGCGGGTCGATCGGCCCGACCCCGACGATCTCCGCCTGCTCCGGGGGTACCGGCACACCGGCCAGCAGCTGCGCCGGAATCGTCACGAACACCTTCGTCTTCACAGCGGTCGCGGTGCCTGCACCGGTCAGCCAGGCGATGGCGAGATCGGCGCGGATCTGGTCGCGGGTGCGACCATGGCGCTCGGTCTTCTGCAGATGCTTCGCGGTCGCCGACAGGCGCCGGTACGCGGCGTGCAGCTCGGCGGTCGGGCCGTAGACGGTCAGCCACGACATGCCGTCCCCCGCATCAGTGAACGACACGCCCCGGTGCTCCATCGCCCGGGTGTGACGCTGCGTGGTCCGATCGCCGAGCAGCCGGTCGACCAGGGCGCGCACCTTGCGCCGCAGTAGCGAGGGCGGGCACGTCAACACCCATCCGGACGCAGCCTCGTCAGCCGCGGCGATGGCCCTGCGGGCCGCCTCGCGAACCTCATCCGGCGCGCCGTCGGGCGCCTGCAGCACCCGCACCCGCGACACGACATCCAGCACGGCGGCAGGGGAGGCGAACCCTTCGGAGGCGCGCTCCCACAGGGCAGGCATCAGCGACTTCACGAACTCGGCGGTCGCCTGCATGCTGCGCACGTGGTCTTCGGACAGCTGCAGCCGCAGCGCGATGTCGAGCACCGCGGCGCGCTCCGCGACCTTGGGATCCGCATCGTGCGTGTAGACATCCGGGTTCCGGCGGGCGAGCTCGATCACCTCGAGGATCCGCTCGGAGCGCAGGGCTGCCTGCCGGTTCGCCTCATTGTCGTTGCGCGCGAGATCGCCCAGCACGTGGCCGACGATCTCCGCTGCGGACGCGTGCCGCGGGGTCTGCTCGTCGGTGGGTTCCATGCGTCCAGTATAGTACAAAGATTCGAATAAGGCGAGAGGTTGGGCAGAAGTTCCGGGATCCCACACGGCCGGACGCGGCGTCCGTGCGGTTCGCCACGGCGCGCCCGCGCGATACGCTGGTAGCGCCATGCTCGAACTTGATCTCTCCGCCGAAATCGCGGCCCTCCGTCAGACCTTCGGCGACATCCGCGAGGTCGTCGACGTCACCTCTCTCCGTGCCGACATCGAACGCCTCAGCGAGGAGGCCGGCGCGCCGGATCTCTGGGACGACCCGGAGAAGGCGCAGAAGGTGACCAGCGCCCTCAGTCATCGCCAGGCCGAGCTCAAGCGCGTCACCGAGGTGGAGCAGCGTCTCGACGATCTCGAGGTGCTCATCGAGCTCGCCAACGAGATGGAGGACGAGGACTCCGCTGCCGAGGCGCGCGCCGAGCTCGCGTCGCTCACCGAGACCATCAACCAGCTCGAGGTGCAGACCCTGCTCGACGGCGAGTACGACGAGCGCGCCGCGATCGTCACGATCCGCTCGGGTGCGGGCGGAGACGACGCCACCGACTTCGCCGAGATGCTGCTGCGCATGTACCTGCGCTGGGCCGAGCGCCACAAGTATCCCGTGAAGGTCATGGACACGTCCTACGCCGAGGGCGCGGGCATCAAGTCCACGACGTTCGAGGTCGACGCGCCGTACGCGTTCGGCACGCTCTCGGTCGAGGCCGGCACCCATCGCCTCGCCCGGATCAGCCCGTTCGGCTCGGCCGACAAGCGCCAGACGTCCTTCGCCGCGGTCGAGGTCATCCCGCTCATGGAGGAGGCGACCGAGGTCGACATCCCCGAGGGCGACATCCGCGTCGACGTCTTCCGCTCCTCCGGCCCCGGCGGCCAGTCGGTCAACACGACCGACTCAGCCGTGCGCATCACGCACCTCCCGACCGGCATCGTCGTCTCGATGCAGAACGAGAAGTCTCAGATCCAGAACCGCGCCGCCGCCATGCGCGTGCTGCAGACCCGCCTCCTGCTGCTGCAGAAGGAGGAGGAGGCCGCCAAGAAGAAGGAGCTCGCGGGGAACATCACCGCGAGCTGGGGCGACCAGATGCGCTCCTACTTCCTGTACGGCCAGCAGCTCGTCAAGGACCTGCGCACCGGCTACGAGTCCGGCAACCCGTCGACCGTCTTCGACGGCGATCTCGACGGTTTCATCTCGGCCGGGATCCGCTGGCGCAAGCGCAAGGACGACGACGACTGAGCGAGCTCCGGCTCGCACCCGCTCAGGGGCTTCCCAGTGACGTCGGACGGGATTGCCCGTAAGGTGGTCTCCCGATGACTGTGGCACGGAGATTCCCGATGACTGTGACACGGAAGACGGCGGCAGGCTGCGCCATCGCGGCCCTGATCGTGCCTCTCGCGGCGACGGCGGCGTTCGCCTTCCCGTCCGTGGACGCAGCGGCTCCCCGCCGTGCGGTGTCTCTCGTGGTGGACCCGCAGAGCTACACGGTCGCATCCGCTGCGCAGGAGCCGGTCACCGCCCGCGCAGCATTCGACGTGTACACGCCTCCGGCCCCTGCGCCGGTGGCGGATCCGGCGCCCGCCGCTGCGTCCGCCGGGGCGGCCGCCGGCCCGCAGTCTTACTCGGGGGAGGCCGTCGTCGCATACGCGGAGACCTTCGTCGGCGTGGTGCCCTACGGCTGGGGCAACGACCCGAGCGACTCCTTCGGCTGCGACGGTCTGACCCAGTACGTGTTCGGCCACTTCGGCATCAGCCTGCCGCGGGGCGCGGACAACCAGGCCGCGCTCGGCACCGTGATCTCCGCCGACGAGGCCAGAGCCGGGGATCTCGTGTGGTGGCCCGGGCGGCACATCGGCATCTGGGACGGCGCCGGAGGGATCATCGACTCGCCTGACTGGGGACGCTACGTCGAGCACCACGCTCCCTGGGCGAGCTCCGGCCCGCCGATCTTCGTCCGGCTCTGAGAGCCGTCCCAGCGACCTCATAGTCGGGAACCCGCCGCGGTGGGGTGTCGCTCGCCCGCAGCGGGCGGTGCCCGCTTAGGCTCGACACGCCATGATCCGATTCGAGAACGTCACCAAGCGCTATCGCGGCACCGAGCGTCCCGCGCTCTCCGGGGTCGATTTCGAGGTGCAGCGAGGCGAGTTCGTCTTCCTCGTCGGCGCGTCGGGATCCGGGAAGAGCTCCTGCCTCCAGCTCATCCTCCGGGAGGAGTCGCCCACCTCGGGCCGCGTCGCCGTGCTCGGGCGCGACCTGAAGTCCATCGCGAACCGCAAGGTCCCCTACTTCCGCCGCAGCATCGGATCCGTCTTCCAGGACTTCCGGCTGCTGCCCTCGAAGACCCTCTATCAGAACGTCGCCTTCACCCTGCAGGTCACCGGCGCCTCGCGCGGGTTCATCCAGCAGGCGGTGCCCGAGGCGCTGGCGCTCGTCGGGCTCAGCGGCAAGGAGAAGCGCCTCCCGCACGAGCTCTCCGGCGGCGAGCAGCAGCGAGTTGCGATCGCCCGGGCCATCGTGAACCGCTCGCAGATCGTGCTCGCCGACGAGCCGACCGGAAACCTCGACCCGGGAACCTCTGTCGACATCATGCAGCTGCTGGCGCGCATCAACGCCGGCGGGACCACCGTGGTCATGGCCACGCACGAAGCCGCGTTCGTCGACCAGATGCAGCGCCGGGTGATCGAGCTGCGCGACGGCGAGATGGTGCGCGACGAGGTCGGCGGCGGCTACGGCGACACGTCGAACGTCCCTCGCCTCGAGCCCGAGGCCATCCGCGGCGCCGCCGCCACCGCGGCGCTGCAGACCGTGCGCGAAGTGCATCGCGCGACCGAGGCGGCGATCGCCGAGCCGGTCGCCCCGCCTGCGCCCGTCGAGGAGCCGCGGACCCCGGCGCCGCCGACGATGAAGCCCGCCGACGACGCGCCTCCGACGACGCATCCGATCACCGTGCCCGCGATCGATGTGGCCGAGCTCGGAGTGGCCGACCGGCTGGGGCTGGCAGAACGCGACGACGACGAAGTGGGGCCGACGTCATGAGGTTCGGACTCATCCTCGGCGAGGCGCTGACCGGCCTGCGCCGCAACGCCTCCATGGTCATCTCCGTCGTGCTGGTGACGTTCGTGTCGCTCACGTTCGTGGGCGCCGCCATCCTCATGCAGGCGCAGATCGGCACGATGCGCGCCTACTGGCAGGACCGCGCGCAGGTCGCGATCTACATGTGCTCCTCGGTGTCCACCTCGCCGGG
Organism: Microbacterium xylanilyticum; assembly: GCF_054654695.1. NCBI lineage: Bacteria > Bacillati > Actinomycetota > Actinomycetes > Micrococcales > Microbacteriaceae > Microbacterium > Microbacterium xylanilyticum. The sequence goes on along the minus strand of NZ_BAAIEN010000002.1, from coordinate 2,571,736 downwards.
CTGCGTCGGCGGCGTCGCCACAGATGACCAGATCAAGGCCGTGCAGGCCGAGCTCGACGGCGCGACGCTCAAGCCGCTGATCAGCAAGAGCACCTTCCAGACCGCGGACCAGGCGTATCAGGAGACGCTGAAGCTCGTCGGCAAGGACTACGCGGGGGTGCTCACGCCCGACCAGGTCAACGCCGTCTTCAAGGTCAACCTCAAGGATCAGACGCAGTCGGCCGTCATCGCCGAGGCGTTCCACGACGTCAAGGGCGTGGACGAGGTGAAGGACCAGCTCGAATACCTGGATCCGCTCTTCAACGCGCTCACCGTCGCCACCTACATCGCGGTCGGAATCGCCGTGCTCATGCTCGTCGCCGCGGTGCTGCTGATCGGCACCACGATCCGCCTCTCCGCCTACGCGCGGCGGCGCGAGATCGGGATCATGCGCCTGGTCGGCGCCTCGAACCGCTTCATCCAGACGCCGTTCGTGCTCGAGGGCGTGTTCGCGGCGGTGATCGGATCCGTGCTCGCCAGCGCCGCCGTGCTGCTCGGCGTGCACTTCGGCGTGCAGGAGTACCTGACCAAGCGAGTGGGGTTCATCACGACGTGGGTGGGCCTCGACGACGCGCTGCTCGTCGTACCCGTGCTCATCGGCATCGGAGTGGTGCTCGCCGCGCTCAGCGCCGGGTTCGCGATCCGCCGCTGGCTGCGCGCCTGATAGGCTGACAGGCTGCCGTGCGCCCGCACGGCGCAGAATCAGGAGATCGCCATGCCCAGGGAACGCGGGGAGAAGGTCGTCGCGACCAATCGTCGCGCACGTCACGACTACAACCTCGACAAGTCGTACGAGGCGGGACTCGTGCTCACGGGCACCGAGGTGAAGTCGCTGCGCCAGGGGCGCGCGAATCTGACCGACGGATACGCGTACATCAAGGGCGGCGAAGCCTTCCTCGACGCCGTGCACATCCCGGAGTACTCCCAGGGGCACTGGACGAACCACTCGGCCAAGCGGATCCGCAAGCTCCTGCTGCACAAGGAGGAGATCGCGAAGCTCTCGCACGCGGTCTCCGCCGGCGGCTACACGCTGATCCCGCTCAAGCTGTACTTCTCCGACGGACGCGCCAAGGTCGAGATCGCGCTGGCCAAGGGCAAGCGCGAGTACGACAAGCGGCAGGCCCTGCGCGAGCGCCAGGACTCCCGCGAGGCGGAGCGCGCCATGCGCACCCGCAACCGCCTCGGGGAGTGACTCCCCGGTGGGCGGCTAGGGCGTCGGCTCGAACCCGAACACCTCGCCGAGGAAGCGCAGCTCCGCCTCCGCGGCCGCGATGATCGTCTCCGCCTGCCGGAACCCGTGGCCCTCACCGGGGAACAGCAGGTAGTCGTGCCGCACCCCGCGCGCGGCGAGCGCATCGCGGATCGCCTCGGACTGCGAGGGCGGGACGACGGCGTCGTCCGCGCCCTGCAGGATGAGCACGGGCACGTCGATGCGATCGGCGTGGGTGAGCGGCGAGCGATCGATGTAGGTCTGCTCGGCCTCGGGCAGCGGCCCCACGAGACCGTCGAGGTAGTGGCGCTCGAAGTCGTGGGTCTCTGCCGCGAGCAGGCGCAGATCCGCGACGCCGTACCGGTCGATGCCCGCGGCGAACACTCCGCCGCGCACGAGCGCGGAGAGCACCGTCCAGCCGCCGGCCGAGCCGCCGCGGATCGCGATGCGGCGGGGGTCGGCGAGGCCGGCGTCGGCGAGGCCCTGCGCCGCGGCGAGCACGTCGTCCACGTCGACGACGCCCCACGCGCCGTCCAGGCGCTTCCGGTAGGCGCGGCCGTAGCCGGTCGATCCGCCGTAGTTCACCTCGAGCACGCCGATGCCGCGGCTGGTGAAGTAGGTGATCCAGCCCGCCTGCGCGCCCGCCGCGTGCGCCGTGGGCCCGCCGTGCACCTGCACGATGTACGGCGGCAGGGCGCCCGCGTCGGGGGTGACGTCGGGGTTCGCCGGCGCGTGGTCGAACGCGTGCACGGGGCCGTGCGGGCCGTCGAACGTCACCGGGCGCGCGCCTCGCACCCAGGCCGGATCCACCGGATCCCCGCCGCGGATCGCCCGCGCGGTGCCCGCATCGATGTCCAGCTCCCAGAGGCCGGGGGTGACGCGTCGTCCCTGACCCGTGATCAGGACCCGGGATCCCCGGGAGTCCTCCAGGCTGAGATCCGCGTCGAAGGGCACCTCGAGCTCCCGGATCACCGTGCCGTCGCGATCCAGCAGCGCGAGGGAGTCCGAGCCGTTCGTGCGGACGGCGAGGATCCGGCCGTCGTCGAGGATCCGGAACCAGCGCTGGCCGAGCACCCAGAGCCCGCCGCCGGTGTCGGCGTCGGCCACCGCGAACTCGTCGCGGATCGCCGGGCGGATCTGGTCCGAGGGAGCGGGACGATGGTCCAGGCGCGCGCGGTGCAGGTTCCAGCGGCCGGTCCCGTCGTCCGCGAACAGCACCTCGTCGTCGGAGAGCCACTCCGGCTGCAGCGCTGCCCGGGACGGGATGAGGCGATGCCCTCCGTCGAGGTCGGCGATGACGCCCGTCGCGTTGTCCCACGGCATGCGACTCTCAGACCAGTGGACGAACGCGAGTCGCGCACCGTCGGGTGAGAGCGACGGGTGCGCGAAGAATCCGGAACCGCTGTAGACCGCGCGGATGGCTCCGTCGTCCTCCGCCGCGGCGCCGTCGACCGGGATCTCCACGATGGCCCGCTCGTGCGGATCCGGGCGCAGATCCTCCCGCACCGCGAACAGCCGCCCCTGCTGCAGGCGGAGCCCGCCGTACTGCGGGCCGGGTGCGGTGAGCGGCACGGGCGCGTCGGCGCCCCGATCCCACCGGCGGACGCGCTGATCCTCGCCGTCGACGAAGAAGAGCGTGCCGTCGTCCGCGACCGTCCACGCACCGCCGCCGTACTCGTGCACCCGGGAGCGTGCGCTCCACGGCGCGGGCAGCACCTCCTGCACGCCGTCCTCCGGGTCGAGCCGGAGCACGCGCATGCGGCCGCGCTCATGCGGCACCGACTCGCTCCAGTGGATCCCGTCCGCGGCGTAGCGGGCGCCGTCGATCCGGATGCCGGCGGTGGCCAGGTCGGCGGCGGACAGCGGCGAGGGCCAGGAACCGTATGCAGCGCTCATGCTTCGAGCCTAGAAGAGCGCGTGCCGACACATGGTGAAACAGAGAATGCGCCGCCTGCCGGTGCCGCCTAGCGTGGGGGGACCGCCCCCGATGCAGGAGAGAGATGTCCTTCGACGTGCCGCCGTTCGCCCCGCACGGGGCTGTCGCGCCGCGCGTGCCGATCTCCTTCGAGCTGTACCCGCCGCGCACGCCCGCACCCGTCGAGGCGCTGCACGAGACGATCCAGCAGCTCGCCTCCGTGTCCCCGCGGTTCATCTCCGTGACCTACGGAGCCGGCGGATCCGTCGGCGGCCGGTCGCTGGAGGTGCTGCGCTACATCCGCGAGCACACCGCGGTCGAACCGCTGGCGCACCTCACGTGCGTCGGCAGCACCTACGCGGGCGCGTCCCGGCTGATCCGGGAGTTCCTCGACGCCGGGATCCTGAGCTTCCTCGCCCTGCGCGGGGACCCGCCGCTGGGGGAGACCGAGCCGTTCCTCGGGGATCTGGAGAGCTCGGCGCAGCTGGTGCAGCTCATCGACCGGGCACAGGCCGAGCGCGCGCCCTATCAGGAGCGACCGATTCCGGGCGTCCCGGGGGCGGTGCAGGTGACGCCGCGCCGCAAGGTGAACATCGCCGTCGCCGCGTACCCGAACGGGCATCCGCGCTCGACGTACCGCAACCAGGACATCGACGCGCTGCTGGCCAAGCAGGCGGCCGGGGCGACCCTCGCGATCACCCAGCTGTTCTTCCACCCGGACGACTACTTCGCGTTCGTCGAGCGGGCGCGCCGTGCCGGGGTGACGATCCCGATCTTGCCCGGCATCATGCCGATCACCTCGCCTGCGCGTCTGCGCCGCGTGCTGGAGCTCAGCGGCGAGGAGCTGCCCGCCGAGCTGTCCATCGCCCTCGAGGTCGAGCCTACGGCGGAGGGACGCACCGAGATCGGCGTCGCCCACGCTGCAGCGCTGGTGCGCGAGCTCGTCGACGGCGGCGCACCCGGCGTGCACCTGTACGCGTTCAACCAGCACCGCACCGTGCTCGACGTGCTCGAGGAGGCCGGAGTGCTCGCCACGGCCTCCTCCGCCTCCGCGCGCACCGACCGGCAGCCGGCGGTGCCCACCGTCCGGCGTTGAGCCGCATCTTCCCCCTTCCGTCAGAGAGGACCGTCATGACCGCATTCCCCGAGGGCACCATCCTGGGCTACCCCCGCATCGGCCGTCGCCGCGAGCTCAAGAAGGCCGTCGAGGCGTTCTGGGCCGGCCGGATCGATGAGGCGGAGCTCGAGCGCACTGCCGCCGAGCTGCGTGCGACCACGCGCGAGCGTCTCGCCGCGCAGGGGCTCGGCCGCGACGACTCCGCCATCCCCGAGTCGTTCTCCTACTACGACCAGGTGCTCGACGCGGCCGTCACGGTGGGCGCGATCCCGGCCCGGTTCGAGGACCTCCGCGGCGAGGACGGCACGATCGGCCTGCCCGCGTACTTCACGATCGCGCGCGGCGAGGGCGAGCGCGCGCCGCTCGAGATGACCAAGTGGTTCGACACGAACTACCACTACCTCGTTCCCGAGATCGGTCCGGACACCGCGTTCTCGCTGTCCAGCGACCGCATCGTGCGTCAGGTGCAGGAGGCGGCCGAGGCCGGCTTCCGCACCCGCCCCGTGATCGTCGGCCCGGTCACCTTCCTCGCTCTCGCGAAGGCCGCCGACGAGGCGCCGGAGGGCTTCGACCCGCTGTCCCGCCTGGACGACCTCCTCCCGGTGTACACCGAGCTGCTCGGCGCGCTGAAGGCCGCGGGAGCCGAGTGGGTGCAGCTGGACGAGCCCGCGCTCGTGAGCGAGTCCCTCCCGGCGTCGGTCGCCGAGCTGGGCGACGCCGCCGCGCGCGCCTACGCGGTCCTCGGCGGTCTGGCCGAGCGTCCCGCGATCTTCGTCGCCGCCCCCTACGCGGCGCTCGACGCCAATCTCGCCGTGCTCGCGGCCGCTCCGATCGAGGCGATCGGCCTCGACCTCGTCCGCGGCACGGTGCCCGCCGCGGTGCCGGGACTCGACGACAAGGTGCTCGTGGGCGGCGTGATCGACGGCCACAACATCTGGCGCGGCGACCTGTCCGCAGCCTTCGACACCCTCGAGGCGCTGCGCGGCCTCGGCGCCGCCGGCGTGTCCGCCGCGACCTCGACCTCGCTGCAGCACGTGCCGCACGACGTCGAGGACGAGTCGAAGCTCGACGCCCGCCTGGTGAGCTGGCTCGCGTTCGCCGACCAGAAGGTCGCCCAGGTCACCACCCTGGCTCGCGGCCTCGCCGAGGGGCGCGCCGCCATCGCCGCCGAGCTCGACGCCGCGTCCGCCGCCCTCGCCGATCGCCTGAGCGCACCCGGCGTGCGCGTCGACGCCGTGCGCGCGCGCACCGCGGCGCTCACCGATGCCGACTTCCAGCGCGGCGACTACGACGCCCGCGTGGCGGCCCAGTCCATCGCGCTGGACCTGCCGGCGCTGCCGCTCACGACGATCGGGTCCTTCCCGCAGACCGGCGAGATCCGCCGCGCCCGCGCGCAGTTCACGAAGGGCGAGATCACGGCGGACGAGTACGACGGGTTCCTCCGCGACGAGATCGGCCGCGTGGTCGCGCTGCAGGAGGAGCTGGGCCTCGACGTCCTGGTGCACGGCGAGCCCGAGCGCAACGACATGGTGCAGTACTTCGCCGAGAACCTCGACGGCTTCGACGTCACCGAGAACGGCTGGGTGCAGTCCTACGGATCCCGCGCCACGCGTCCGTCCATCCTGTGGGGCGACGTCTCCCGCCCGGCGCCGATCACGGTCGCCTGGTCGCAGTACGCGCAGTCTCTCACCGCGAAGCCGATGAAGGGCATGCTGACCGGCCCGGTCACGATCCTCGCCTGGTCGTTCGTGCGCGACGACCAGCCGCTGGCGGAGACCGCGAACCAGGTGGCGCTGGCGCTGCGCGACGAGATCGCCGATCTCGAGGCCGCGGGCATCGGCGTCATCCAGGTGGACGAGCCCGCGCTGCGCGAGCTGCTCCCGCTGAAGAAGGCCGACCAGCCGGCGTACCTGGACTGGTCCGTCGCCTCGTTCCGCCTGTCCACCGCCGGGGCCGAGACCGCCACCCAGGTGCACACCCACCTCTGCTACTCGGAGTTCGGCGTCGTCATCGACGCGATCCGGGCGCTGGACGCCGACGTGACCTCGATCGAGGCCGCGCGCAGCCGCATGGAGGTCGTCACCGACATCGCCGCCGCCGGCTTCGACCACGGCATCGGCCCCGGCGTCTACGACATCCACTCGCCGCGAGTGCCCGATGTCGCCGAGGTCGAGGCGCTCCTGCGCCGTGCGGTCGAGGAGATCCCCACGCGTCAGCTCTGGGTCAACCCCGACTGCGGTCTGAAGACCCGCGGCTACGAGGAGACCAACGCCTCGCTGCGCAACATCGTCGAGGCCACCCGCCGCGTCCGCGAGGACGTGTCGGTCGCGGTCTGACCGTTCCCCGAGCCCGTCGAAAGGCACGAGAGACGCCCTCCCGGATCCGGGAGGGCGTCTCTCGTCGTACGGGCGTCAGCCCCGGTGGTGCACCTGCTGCAGGGCGTGCACAGGCGTGTCCAGACCCACCTGACGCGCCTTGAGCTGCAGCGCCAGATACAGCGAGTAGTGCCGCGACTGGTGCAGGTTGCCGCCGTGGAACCACAGGTTGGGCTGCTGCGTCGGCTTCCACATGTTGCGCTGCTCGCCCTCCCACGGGCCGGGATCCTTGGTCGTGTCGGATCCGAGACCCCAGCACTTGCCGACGCGGTCCGCGACCTCCTGGCTGATCAGATCCGCCGCCCAGCCGTTCATGGATCCGTAGCCGGTCGCGTACACGACCAGGTCGGCGGGCAGCACCGTGCCGTCCTTCAGGACCACCGCGTCCTCGGTGAGGTGGTCGACGTCGCCCTTGGCGAGCTTGACCTCGCCGTCCGCGACGAGCTCGGCGGCGCCCACGTCGATGTAGTAGCCGGACCCGCGGCGCAGGTACTTCATGAACAGACCGGATCCGTCGTCCCCCCAGTCGAGGTCGAAGCCCGCCGCCTCGAGGCGGTCGTAGAAGTCGCGGTCGCGCTCCTTCATGCGCTCGTAGAGCGGGATCTGGAACTCGTGCATGATGCGGTAGGGGAGCGAGGCGAAGATGAGGTCGGCCTTCTCGGTCGTCACCCCCGCGGCGAGTGCACGCTCCGAGTACAGATCGCCGAGGCCGATGTCCATGAGCGTGTCGCTCTTCACGATGTGCGTGGAGGAGCGCTGCACCATGGTGACGTCGGCGCCGTGCTCCCACAGGGCGCCGCAGATGTCGAACGCGGAGTTGTTGCTGCCGATGATCACGCAGCGCTTGCCCGCGTAGGCGTCGGGTCCGGGATGCTGCGAGGAGTGCTGCTGCTCGCCGCGGAACACGTCCTGGCCCTCGAAGCGGGGGATGTTCGGCTTGCCCGACATGCCGGTGGCGAGCACGAGCTGGGTGGGGTGGAGCGTGAGCGGCTGCCCGTCGCGCTCCACCTCCACGGTCCAGGTGCCGGTCGCCTCGTCGAAGGCGGCACGGGTCGCGACGGTCTTCGACCAGTACGGCACCTCCATCGTCTTCACGTACGCCTCCAGCCAGTCGCCCACCTTGTCCTTGGGGGCGAAGACCGGCCAGTTCTCGGGGAACTTGATGTAGGGCAGGTGGTCGTACCAGACCGGGTCGTGCAGGCACAGCGACTTGTACCGGCCCCGCCACTGATCGCCCGGACGCGGGTGCTTGTCCACGACGAGCGCCGGGACGCCGAGCTGACGCAGCCGGGCGCCGAGCGCGATGCCGCCCTGCCCGCCGCCGATCACGAGCACGTAGGGCTGGGTGTCGCCGCCGAGGGACGCCTCCTCCGCCTGGCGCCGCTCCAGCCAGGTGACGCGATCCCGCCGGGCGCCGTGCTCGGCCCCCATCGGGCGGCGCTCGCGCAGCGGCTCCTCGTGCCCGGTCAGCTCGAAGAGGGTGGTGAGCAGCGTCCACGCCTTGGGACCGTCCTGGTCGATGAGGCGCACCAGGCCGCGGCCCCGTCCGACCGCGGTGGAGAACTCGAACCACGCGGTGGTGACGCCGTCCGCCGTCTCCGCGGGCTCCGTCAGGCGGAAGTCATGGGGGTCCGTGCGATCCAGCGTCGCGGTGAGGAGCTCCGTGACGCCGTCGCGGTTCTCGGTGGTCGTGATGTTCCAGGTGAAGGACACCAGATCCCGCCAGAAGCTGGTCGTCGCGAAGAGGTCGGCGGCCGCGGCGATGTCACGCGCGGCGAGCGCCTCCTCGAAGGCGGCGAACCAGGCTGTGGCGGGATCCGCATCCGTGAGGGCAGGGGCGGCCGGCGACACTGCGGGCCGTTCATCGAGCTGAGTCATGGTGACAGCACACGCCCGCCGGAACCCGGTGGTGAAGCGTTGCACGATGTTGCAACCGGACGCAGCGTTCGGCGCGCTACGCTCCCGGCCATGGCGACGACGCCCGACCTGGCCGACCTGGCGCGCAGTCTCGTGCGCGTGCACGACGCGGTGCTGTCGGGTGCGGCCCCGCCGGAGCGCCCGCGGGAGCTGGTGGCGCGCTCATGGCGGCGTGCGCTCGAGTTCGGCGTCGACCCGGAAGGACGGGGCCGGCGCGACCCGCTCGGGCCGGCCGAGGTCGAGGCGCGCCGGCGGGACTCTCGGCTCGCGCTCGTGCTGGACGATCTCCGCGCCCCGCTGCTGGCGGCGGCGGATGCCTCCTCGTACCTCGTGGTCGTCACGGACGCCGATGGCGTCGTGCTCTGGCGCAGCGGTTCGGCACGGGTGAAGCACCAGGCGGACGCGCTGGGCTTCACCGAGGGCGCGGTGTGGACCGAGGACGCCGTGGGGACGAACGCCATCGGCACGGCGCTGGCCGAGGCGGCTCCCGTGCAGCTGTTCTCGGCCGAGCACTTCGAGAACGCGCAGGTGCCGTGGTACTGCTCGGCAGCGCCGATCCACGACCCGATCGACGGCCGCCTGCTCGGCGTCGTCGACGTGAGCGGCCCTGCGCTGACCCTGCATCCCGCGATCCGGGCCCTCGTGAGCGCTTCGGCGTCCCTGGCGGAGGCACGCCTGTGGCGCCGGCACGGCGAGCACCTGGAGCGGCTGCGCACCGCGGTGCAGCCGCTGCTGGCCGCGGCGAACGAGCCCGTGCTCGTGGTCGACGACCATGGCTGGGTCGCCGTGCAGCGCGGGGTGAGCGTCGGGCCCCGGATCGACGCGCCGCGGGCCGACCGCGCGATCGCTCTGCCCGGACTCGGCCTGTGCGTGCCGGAGCCGGTGCACGGAGGGTGGATCGTGCGGCCCCGCGGCGGCTCCGCGACCGTCCGCGCGACCCTGGACCTCACGGCGCCGCAGGCCGTGCTGGAGGTGTGCTCGGCGCAGTCGTCCTGGCGGACCGCCCTCGGCGCGCGCCCGGCTGCGCTGCTGGCGGCGATCGCCGAACACGGCCGTGCCGGGGCGTCGGCGGAACGGCTCAGCCGGGTCGTCTACGGCGACGGAGCCCACCAGGTCACGGTGCGCGCCGAGATCTCCCGGATGAAGCGGTCCCTCGGCGCGCTGATCACCGCGAGCCCCTACGCGATCGCCGACGGTGTCGTCCTCACCGTGTCGCGCCCCGGCCGCGCGTAGGCGCGCTCAGACCGCGCGCAGGACCGCGACGACCTTGCCGAGCACCGTGGCGTCGTCGCCGAGGATGGGCTCGAAGGCGCTGTTGCGGGGGAGCAGCCAGACGTGGCCGTCGCGACGGCGGAACGTCTTCACGGTCGCCTCGCCGTCGAGCATCGCGGCGACGATCTCGCCGTTCTCCGCCGTGCCCTGCGAGCGCACGACCACCCAGTCGCCGTCGCAGATGGCCGCGTCGATCATCGACTCGCCGGAGACCTTGAGCATGAACAGGTCGCCCTTGCCCACCAGCTGACGCGGCAGCGGGAAGATCTCCTCGACCTGCTGCTCGGCCGTGATCGGCACTCCGGCGGCGATGCGGCCGACCAGCGGGACCAGCGCCGCATCGCCGACGGCGGGCGCGGCATCGGCCGGGTTCTCCGCGGACATGCCGGGCAGGTCGATCAGCACCTCCATGGCGCGCGTCTTGCCCGGGTCGCGGCGCAGGTAGCCGCTCAGCTCCAGCTGTCCGAGCTGGTGCGTCACGCTGCTCAGCGACTTCAGGCCGACGGCGTCGCCGATCTCGCGCATGCTCGGCGGGTAGCCGTGCCGGGCGATCGAGGTCTGGATGACCTCGAGGATCGCCATCTGCTTCGCACTGAGGCTCTTGCGGCGCCGCGTCCGCGGGGCCTCGGAGCCGGGGGTCGCGCCGTCGCTCATGCCATCTCCTTCGTGTGCGTCGTGCCGTCTCGGATCCGGTCGATCCGCCCGAACTGCGGGCGGCGGTTCGAATGTCGGTGGTCCGTGATGGGGTCTCGGTATCGAAACCGTATCCGAGATCGGGTCGGAATCGGTAGATCTGTTCGAGCGTGTCGGCGAAGTCGGCGAAGCCAATTTCGAAGAATGCTTGACAGATGTTCGAACTCGAAAGTAGTTTCGGAACGTAGGTTCGCCTCTCCAGAGGCCCGGAACCCCGGATCCTCACACAGAGGACCGGGATCCGGGGAGAGGCGGACCCGCACCACACAGAGGAGAAGCACCATGAGCAGCATCACCTTCGCCGGACCGGTCCCCGCCACGCGCCTGCGGATCACCGCACGCGGACGGCGCGTGCTGGCGGCGCTGGTCGCGCTGCCGGTGGCGGGCGCGATCGCCTTCGCGGCGCTCAGCGGCGGCACGGCCCTCGCCTCGGCGCAGCACACGGCCGCCGGCACCTTCTCGACCGTCACCGTGCAGCCCGGCGACACGCTGTGGTCGATCGCGGGCGAGGTCGCGCCGAACGACGACCCGCGCGACGTCGTCGCCGAGATCTCGAAGCTCAACCTGATCGACGGCGGCGTCATCGAGGTCGGCCAGCACCTCGCGATCCCGGCGCAGTACGGCGCCACCGGGCGCTGATCCGTGCTTCGACGGAGCTCAGCAACCGCCGACATCTGTGCCGGGCCTCACAGCCGCGCCGCCTAGCATGGCAGGGTGACTGTCTCGCTCGATGACTTACCCCTTCGCGACGACCTCCGCGGGCTGCGCCCGTACGGAGCCCCGCAGGCGCCGCTGCCGGTGGCGCTCAATGTGAACGAGAACACCCATCCGGTGCCCGAGCAGGTGGCGAGCGACATCCTCGACGAGGTCGCCGTCGCACTGCGCGACGTGAACCGCTACCCGGACCGGGAGTTCACGGAGCTGCGCACGGCGTTCGCCGAGTATCTCGGCCACGACCTCCAGGCGGCGAACATCTGGGCGGGCAACGGCTCCAACGAGGTGCTGCAGCACATCCTGCAGGCGTTCGCCGGACCCGAGCGGACCGTCTTCGGGTTCGCCCCGACCTACTCGATGTACCCGCTGCTCGCACAGGGGACCGGCGCGACCTGGATCGCGGGCACCCGGCACCCGGATTACGAGATCACCGTCGAGGAGGCCGTCGCCCAGGTGCGACAGCACGACCCCGACGTGATCCTTTTGTGCGCGCCGAACAACCCCACCGGCACACCGCTTCCGCTCGAGGTGATCGAAGCGGTGTACGAGGCCGCGCGGGGGATCGTCATCGTCGATGAGGCTTACCAGGAGTTCGCGCCGAAGGACTCCCCGTCGGCGCTCACCCTGCTCGACGGGCGCCCGCGGCTCGCCGTGTCCCGCACGATGAGCAAGGCGTTCGCCTTCGCCGGGGCGCGGGTCGGCTATCTCGCGGCGGATCCCGCGTTCATCGACGCGCTCCGCCTGGTGCGCCTGCCGTACCACCTCAGCGCGCTCACGCAGGCCGCGGCCCTCGCGGCGCTGCGCAACGCGCCGATGATGCTCGCGATGGTCGACGAGATCGTGGCGCAGCGGGACCGCATCACCGCCACGCTCGAGGCTCTCGGCTACACGCCGCACCGCTCCTGGTCGAACTTCGTGCTGTTCGGCGGGGTCGCCGACCCGGCAGCCACCTGGCGCGCCCTCTACGACAAGGGCGTGCTGATCCGCGACGTCGGGATCCCGAACCACCTCCGTGTCACGGCCGGCACGGAAGCGGAGACCACCGCGTTCCTGGACGCGCTCGCCTCGATAGGATCGCCCTCATGACCGCTCGCACCTCCCGCCGCACCCGCTCGACGTCCGAGTCGACGATCGAGCTCGAGCTGAACCTCGACGGGACCGGTCAGAGCCACATCGACACCTCGGTGCCGTTCTTCGACCACCTCCTCACGGCGTTCGCGAAGCACTCGCTGACCGACCTCACCGTCCGCGCCTCCGGGGACACCCACATCGACGCCCACCACACCGTGGAGGACGTCGCGATCGTGCTGGGCCAGGCGATCCGCGAGGCGCTCGGCGACAAGAGCGGCATCTCCCGGTACGGCGACGCCCTGGTGCCGCTGGACGAGGCGCTCGTGCAGGCCGTCGTCGACATCTCGGGGCGCCCGTATCTCGTGCACGAGGGGGAGCCGGCCGGCTACGAGCACCACCTCATCGGCGGCCACTTCACCGGGTCCCTGGTGCGGCACGTGTTCGAGGCGATCGCGTACAACGCCGCGCTCACGATGCACGTGCGGGTGATCAGCGGCCGCGACCCGCACCACATCGCCGAGGCCGAGTTCAAGGCGTTCGCCCGCGCGTTCCGCCAGGCGAAGGCGCTCGACCCGCTGGTGGTCGGGGTGCCGTCGACCAAGGGGGCGCTGTGACCGCGCCCGCCGAGGGGCGCCGCCCCACCGTCGCCGTCTTCGACTACGGCTCCGGCAACGTCCACTCCGCGGTTAAGGCGCTGATCCGTGCGGGCGCCGACGCGGAGCTCACCGGAGACCGCACCGCCGCGCTCGAGGCGGACGGTCTCGTGGTGCCCGGCGTGGGCGCGTTCGCCGCCGTCCGCGAGGCCCTCGCCGCGCACGGCGGCGACGAGATCATCGAGCGCCGCCTGGCCGGCGGCCGTCCCGTGCTCGGCATCTGCGTCGGCATGCAGGTGCTGTTCGCCGGCGGCGTGGAGCGTGGTGCCGAGGTCGACGGTCTCGGCGAGTGGCCGGGCATCGTCACCGAGCTGGACGCCCCTGTGCTGCCGCACATGGGGTGGAACACCGTGGAGCCCGACCAGGGCAGCGTGCTGTTCCGCGGCATCGAGCAGGAGCGGTTCTACTTCGTGCACTCGTTCGCGGCGCAGTCGTGGGAACTCGACGTCATCCCGCCGTTCCCGCAGCCGAAGCTCACCTGGGCCGAGCACGGCTCCCGCTTCCTCGCCGCGGTAGAGAACGGCCCGCTCTCGGCCACCCAGTTCCATCCGGAGAAGTCCGGGGACGCCGGCATCCAGCTGCTGCGCAACTGGATCTCCACGCTCTGAAACGCCCGTGCCGAGCGTCGGCGGGGGATTGGTGCCCCGCCGGCGCCCGGACTACTCTCTTCTCTCGTGCCGCGCCCGCAGCGGGCCGGCGCCCCGTGACCCGAAGGACGACATGAACGAGTTCGCGCAGTCCCCCTCCCTCACCCTGCTCCCGGCTGTCGACGTGGCCGGCGGACAGGCCGTGCGCCTGACCCAGGGCGAGGCCGGCAGCGAGACCAGCTACGGCGACCCGATCGACGCCGCCGCCGAGTGGGTGGACCAGGGCGCCGAGTGGATCCACCTCGTCGACCTCGACGCGGCCTTCGGCCGCGGCAGCAACGCGCCCATCCTGCGGCGCGTCATCAAGCAGTTCCGCAGCGTCAACGTCGAGCTCTCCGGCGGGATCCGGGACGACGCCAGCCTCGAGGCGGCGATGGAGTCGGGCGCCGCCCGGATCAACCTCGGCACCGCCGCGCTGGAGAACCCCGAGTGGGCCGCCGACGTCATCGCCCGCTACGGCGACGCCGTCGCGGTGGGGCTGGACGTGCGGGGGACGACCCTCGCCGCCCGCGGCTGGACCAAGGAGGGCGGCGACCTGTGGACGGTGCTGGACCGCCTCGAGGACGCCGGGTGCAGCCGCTATGTGGTCACCGATGTCACCAAGGACGGCACCCTCAAGGGACCGAACCTCGACCTGCTCCGCGAGATCACGGCGCGCACGCCGAAGCCGGTGGTCGCGTCGGGCGGCATCGCCAGCCTCGACGACATCGCCGCGCTGCGCGAGCTCGTGCCGCTCGGCGTCGAGGGTGCGATCGTCGGCAAGGCGCTGTACGCGGGCGCGTTCACCCTGGCCGAGGCGCTGGATGTCGCCGGATCCTGACCACTCGCCCGAGGCCTGCGATCACGGCGGACCCGCCAACACCGCGGACTCCGCCGGCGTCCCCTGGGCGGGGCGCTCGTTCCAGGAGAACACCCGCGCCGGCGACGACGGATCCGCAGACCCGGCGCTGTGGGATGCGCTGACGCGCTTCCGCGCGGGGCAGGGTTCCCAGGTCGAGGTGGTCGACGCGTTCCGCGCGGCGCGCGTGCTCGTGCCGCTCGTCGCCGAGAAGGGCGAGGAGGGCGTCGCCCCGTCCGGGCTCGCCGTGGACAAGACCCAGGAGCTCTCGCTGGTGACGGTGGCCGCACCCGACGGGCGCACCGTGCAGCCCGCGTTCACGAGCGTGGACACCATGCGGGCCTGGGATCCCGTGGCCCGTCCCATCCCCGTCGAGGCGGCGCGGGTCGCTCTGTCGGCCTCCGCCGGCGATGCCGAGCTCATCGTGCTGGATCCCGGGTCCGCGACCGAGTTCGTGCTGCGCCGTCCTGCCGTGTGGGCCGTCGCGCAGGGCCAGCGCTGGGAGCCCAGCTTCCTCTCGCCCGAGGTCTACGCGGGCCTTCAGGAGAGCGTCGGCAGCGAGCTCGCCGTCATCGACGTGGCGGTCTCCGCGGGTGACCCGGACGCGCGGCTGCGCGGCCCCGAGCTGGTCGTCACCCTCGAACTCGTCGAGGGCATGGACCGCGAGACGCTGGACGCCGTGCTGGCGCGTCTGGCCCAGCGCTGGGCGGCGGACGACCGCATCGCCGTGCTGGTCGACTCGCTCACGGTGCGCCTGCGCGCCAGCGCCTGACCCGCCGCCGAAGCGGATCGGGACGCGGGAGCGGGCCCTCGCGGATCGGTGCGCGGCGGAGTAGCGTGGCGTCTCAGCACCCGCGGAACGGCGGCGGAGAGGCAGGGGCGATGGCGCAGCTGTCGAAGGGCCCGGACGAGGCGGCGCTGACCCTCGCACACGAGCGCGCGCTCGCCTGGTGGCGCGGACTCGAAGAGCGTCCGATCACGCCCCGCGCGGATGCGGATGCGGTCAAGGACGCGCTGGGACGGACGATCCCCGAGGCGGGCGAGCCCGCGTCCGAGGTGCTGGCCCGGCTCGCCGACTGCGTCGAGCCGGGCGTCATGGCGATGGGCAGCCCGCGGTTCTTCGGCTGGGTGATCGGCGGCGCGCAGCCGGCGGCGCTCGGCGCGGACTGGCTCGTCTCGACGTGGGACCAGAACACGGCGATGCGCGCCGCCACACCGGGTGTGGTCGCCGCCGAGGAGCTCGCGGGCGAATGGATCCTGGAACTCCTCGGTCTGCCGTCGACCGCGGATGTCGGATTCGTCACCGGCGCCACCATGGCGAACTTCACCTGCCTGGTCGCCGCACGCGATGCGGTCCTCGCCCGGGTCGGCTGGCATTGCGCGGTCGACGGCCTGGCCGGAGCCCCGCGGATCCGGCTGCTCGTCGGTGCGGAGCGGCACGACACGGTCGATCACGCCGCCCGGATGGCGGGCCTCGGAGCCCCGCGGGTCGTCGCCGCGGACGAGCAGGGACGCATCGTGCCGGACGCCCTCCGCGAAGCGCTCGTCGCCGGGACCGGACCGGCCATCGTCGTGCTGCAGGCCGGGAACCTGCACTCAGGCGCGTTCGACCCCTTCGCCGAGGCGATCGGGATCGCGCACCACGCCGGCGCCTGGGTGCATGTCGACGGCGCCTTCGGGCTGTGGGCGGCGGCGTCGCCGCGCACGCGGCACCTGGTCGAGGGACTGGCGGAGGCCGACTCGTGGGGGACCGACGCGCACAAGACGCTCAGCGTGCCGTACGACTGCGGCGTCGCCGTCGTCGCGGACGCTGCGTCGCTGCGCGCCTCGATGGGGATGACGGCGGCCTATCTGGCGGCGGTGGCGAGCGGCGGGCACGACGATCCGCACGACCGCGTACCCGAGCTCTCCCGCCGTGCCCGAGGCGTCCCCACCTGGGCCGCGCTGCGGACGATGGGGCGTGCGGGCACCGCCGCCCTCGTCGAGCGGCTGGCCGGGAGCGCTTCCGATCTCGCGGCCGGACTCGCCCGGCTGCCCGGGGTGGAGGTGCTCAACGACGTCGTGTTCACTCAGGTGTGCGCCGCACTGGACACGGATGAGGCGACCGATGCGTGGGCGCGCGCGCTGCGTCAGGCGGGGGAGGCGTACGCCTCCTCGTCCCGGTGGCGCGACCGGGCGGTGCTGAGGTTCTCCGTGAGCAACTGGGCGACCGATGCGGAGGAGGTCGCCCGGACGCTGTCCGCGGCGGCCAGGGCGCTTCCGGTCTGAGCCGGGTCCCGATCGAGGACGATGACCGTCGCGCACCCGTGTCCGCGCCGCCGCTGATGCGCTGCCTCCGGGCGCGCTCCGCTGTGGAGCCTGCGGTCAGTTGACCGGGCCGGTCCACTTCTCGCCCGGCCCCTGGCCGATCGGGTCGGGGATGACGGACGCCTCGCGGAACGCCAGCTGCACCGACCGCAGGCCGTCGCGCAGGGATCGCGCGTGCATGTCGCTGATCTCGGGCGCGGCGGCGGTGATGAGGCCGGCGAGGGCGTTGATGAGCTTGCGCGCCTCGTCCAGGTCCTTCTGCGTCTCCGGGTCGTCCGCGAGGCCCACTTTGACGGCGGCGGCGCTGAGCAGGTGCACCGCCGCGGTCGTGATCACCTCGACCGCGGCGACGTCGGCGATGTCGCGGGCGGCGCCGGAGGCGTCGATGCCTGCTGCGACGTCGGAGACGTCGGGGGACGTGG
Organism: Microbacterium xylanilyticum; assembly: GCF_054654695.1. NCBI lineage: Bacteria > Bacillati > Actinomycetota > Actinomycetes > Micrococcales > Microbacteriaceae > Microbacterium > Microbacterium xylanilyticum. The sequence goes on along the minus strand of NZ_BAAIEN010000002.1, from coordinate 2,554,546 downwards.
GAGAGACGTGCTCGTGGCCGTCGGGCGCGGGAGTGCTCACTGTGCCGGCTTTCCGAAGGTCTTGCCTTCTGATAGACTCTTGCGGGCTCCGGGGCTTATGTCCCGGCACGAAAGAGGATTCACTTCCCACCCGCGCTTGCCGCTCAAGGCTACCGGGTCCAGCACTCCGCCGATTCACATCGGTAGCCGTCATGCAGCGTGAGCCGTGCGACGGTCAGGGTGCCGCCGACGTCTGAGTGTCGGCGGGTGGGACGATTCCGATTTCGCCCGTGATCCGTCCGGATCATGGTGGCCGAAACCATCGTCTAAGGAGTCCGCATCAGCGATCCCCGCACCAATGAGCGCATCCGCGTCCCCGAGGTCCGCCTCGTCGGTCCCGCGGGTGAGCAGATCGGCGTCGTCCGCATCGAGGCGGCGCTGCGTCTTGCGCAGGAAGCCGACCTCGATCTCGTCGAGGTCGCCCCGAACTCGAAGCCTCCCGTGGTCAAGATCATGGACTACGGCAAGTTCAAGTACGAGGCCGCGCAGAAGGCGAAGGAAGCTCGCCGCAACCAGGCGAACACCGTCCTGAAGGAGGTGCGCTTCCGTCTGAAGATCGAGGCGCACGACTACACGACCAAGCTCAAGCGCGCCGAGGGCTTCCTCAAGTCCGGCGACAAGGTGAAGGCCATGATCCTGTTCCGCGGCCGCGAGCAGTCCCGTCCCGAGCAGGGCGTGCGGCTCCTCCGCAAGTTCGCCGAGGATGTCGCGGAGTTCGGCACGGTGGAGTCGAACCCCACCATCGACGGACGCAACATGGTCATGGTGATCGCCCCGCTCAAGAACAAGTCCGAGGCGAAGGCCGAGCAGAACGCGGTGCGTGCGGCGAACAAGCAGGCTGCACGAGACGCGAAGGCGCCCGCCGCGCCGAGCGCGCCGGCCGAACCGGCTGAGTGATCCCCGGATCCCGAAGCCCACACAGACCTCCCGCAGCATGCGGGCAGAACCCTGTCGCCCAGCTGGGCGCCATACGAAGGAAGAGAAGATGCCGAAGCAGAAGACCCACTCGGGTGCCAAGAAGCGCTTCAAGATCACCGGCAGCGGCAAGCTGAAGAAGCAGCAGGCCGGGATGCGCCACAACCTCGAGCTGAAGTCGAGCCGTCGCACCCGCCGTCTCAACGAGGACCAGGTGCTGTCGAAGGCAGACACCAAGGTCGCCAAGAAGCTCCTCGGTCGCTGACGCGCCGAACGCACGATAGGAACACACGAAAATGGCTAGAGTCAAGCGCGCCGTCAACGCTCAGAAGAAGCGCCGCGTCATCCTCGAGCGCGCCTCGGGTTACCGTGGCCAGCGCTCGCGTCTGTACCGCAAGGCGAAGGAGCAGGTCACCCACTCCCTCGTCTACGCGTACCGCGACCGTCGCAAGCGCAAGGGCGACTTCCGTCGTCTGTGGATCCAGCGCATCAACGCCGCTGCCCGCCAGAACGGCATCACGTACAACCGCTTCATCCAGGGCCTCGGTCTCGCCGGCGTCCAGGTCGACCGCCGCATGCTCGCCGAGCTCGCGGTGAACGAGCCGGCGACCTTCGCCGCGCTGGTCGAGACGGCCCGCAAGGCTCTGCCGGCGGACGTCAACGCGCCCAAGTCGGCTGCTTAAGCAGGTTCCCGAGCCCGTCGAGGGTTCTGAAGGGGCGTCGTCCTTGCGGACGGCGCCCCTTCGCGTTCCCTAGACTGTGAGCGTGCTGGAGAACCCCCGATCCCCGCGCGTGCGCGCCGTCGCCAAGCTCACCAAGCGCAGTGCCCGCACCGAGACCGGCCTGTTCCTCCTCGAGGGACCGCAGGCCGTCCGCGAGGCGCTGTCCTACCGGCCCGACGCGATCGTCGAGCTCTTCGCGACGCCCACCGCCTGGGACAAGCACAGCGACCTGCGCCACGCCGCCGCCGACGCCGATGTGCACCTGGAGTACGTCACCGAGTTCGTGCTCGCGGCGATGGCCGACACGGTCACTCCGCAGGGGGTCGTGGCCGTCGCCCGGCAGACGCCGACCTCGGTGCGCGACATCTTCGCCGCGTCGCCGCGGCTCGTCGCGATCTGCGAGGAGGTGCGCGATCCGGGCAACCTCGGCACCATCATCCGGGCGGCCGACGCCACCGGCGCCGACGCGGTCGTGCTCACCGGCCGCACCGTCGACCTGTACAACCCGAAGGTCGTGCGCTCGACCACCGGATCCCTGTTCCACCTTCCCGTGTCGGTCGGCGGCGACCTCGCCGACGTCGTCACGCGCGCCCACGAGGCGGGACTGCAGGTGGTCGCCGCCGACGTGAAGGGCGACGACCTGCTGGCGGCGCGGGCGGAGGGCGTGCTCGCCCAGCCCACCGCCTGGCTGTTCGGCAACGAGGCGCGGGGGCTCGAGGACGAGTCGCTGGGCCTCGCGGACCGGGCGCTGCGGCTGCCCATCTTCGGTCGGGCCGAGTCGCTGAACCTGGCGACCGCGGCCAGCGTGTGCCTGTACGAGAGCGCGTTCGCGCAGCGCGCCTAGGGCAGGAGACCCGCGGCCGGTATGAAGATCCTCATCGTCGAAGACGACGAACGCGTGGCCGACGCCCTCTCCGGGTTCCTCGGGCGCGCCGGGTACGCGGTCGAGCGGGCCGGCGACGGACGCGCCGCGCTGGAGATGCTGGGCAGCGACACCGAGGCGGTGATCCTGGATCTCGGTCTTCCGGACATCGACGGGATCGAGCTGTGCCGGCGGATCCGCGCTATCAGCGGAGTCCCGATCCTCATCGCCACCGCCCGCAGCCAGGTGCACGAGCGCATCCGGGGACTGCGCGCCGGGGCCGACGACTTCCTGGTGAAGCCCTACGACGTGCAGGAGCTGCTCGCCCGGATCGAGGCGGTGACACGCCGCGCCCAGGCGATCCCGGGCGAGGTCGGCCCCGTCGGGATCGACATCGACGGGGTGCGCATCGACCTCGTCGCGCGGCGCGTGCTCGTCGACGGCGAGCCCGTGGAGCTGACCCGCAAGGAGTTCGACATCGTCGCGGTTCTGGCGCGGTATCCCGGCGTGGCGGTGCCGCGGGAGCGGCTCATCCGCGAGGTGTGGAACACCGACTGGCAGAGCTTCGCGCGCTCGCTGGAGGTGCACGTCGCCTCCATCCGCCGCAAGATCGGGCGCCCCGCGCTCATCGAGACGGTGCGCGGCGTCGGATACCGCTTGACGGGACTCTGAGCCGTGCGCCAGCGCCTCTTCATCGTCTTCCTGGTGCCGCTCGCCGCGGTGCTGCTGCTGCTCGGCGGCGCATACGGCTGGGCGGCCTCGCGCAGCGTGCAGCAGTCGTTCTACACGCAGCAGGTCGGCGACATCGGCACCTTCGTGACCAGTGCGCGCCAGGCGCTGCTGTCGGGGAGCGCCGAGGTGCTGGACGGCGAGCTCCGCCGCTACCACGAGCTGTACGGCACGCAGGTGGTCGTGGTGGACCGCTCCGGCCGGCCGTGGTCGCCCCGGGGCGCGGACGCCGAGGTGTGGGATCAGGACACCGCCGACAAGGTGCAGCTGGCGCTCTCCGGCCGCCGCAGCGACCTGCCCGAACCCGTGCTGCTGCCCTGGCAGTTCGCCGAGCAGTCGCTCGTGGAGCCGATCTTCGACGGCGGCGACGTGATCGGCGCCGTCGTCATGTCGGCGAGCGTCGATGCGCCCCGCGCCGAGATCGTGCGGCAATGGATCCTCCTCGGGGCGGTCAGCGTGCTGGCGATCGGCATCGGCCTCCTCGTGGTCGTGCGCCTGGCCGGCTGGGTGCTGCGGCCCGTGCACCGCGTCGACGAGGCGATGGAGGCCATCGAACGCGGCGACATGGAGGCGCGGATCGCCGACGACACCGGCCCGCCGGAGCTGCACCGCATGATCCTTCTCTTCAACCGGATGGCGGAGGAGATCGAGCGGGTGGTGTCGCGCCAGCAGGAGTTCGCGCTGAACGCCTCGCACGAACTGCGCAACCCGCTGAGCGCTCTGCTGCTGCGCGTCGAGTCGCTCGCCACCGGCCTGGATCGCAGCTGGGATCCCGAGGTCGAGGCGACCAGGGAGGAAGGGCGGCGGATGACCCGGATCCTGGACACGCTGCTCTCCTTCGCGCGCGGCGAGGATCCGGCGCCGTCCCGCGCACCGGTCGATCTCGTGGCGCTCGCCGAGCGCCGGGTCGCGGCCTGGCGCGACGCGGCCGCGGCGAACGACGTCGCCCTGGCGCTGCACGTCGACGGCGCCGGCCTCGACGGCCAGGTGCTCTCGGCCACGGACGAGACCATCGCCGAGAGCGCGCTGGACGCGGTGATCGACAACGCGGTCAAGTTCTCGCCCGCGGGCACCCGGATCGATGTGACCGTCTCACGCACCGCGAACCGGTGCGAGCTGACCGTGCGGGACCACGGGCCGGGTCTCTCCGAAGAGGAGCTCGCACACGCCGCCGACCGGTACTGGCGCAGCGACCGCACCCGCGCCGTCCCGGGCTCGGGCCTCGGGCTGGCGATCGCCACCGACCTCCTCGCCACCGTCGACGCGTGCGTGCGGCTCGAGGCGGCCGACGGCGGCGGCCTCCGCGTCGTGCTCGAGCTCCCCGCGGCGGAGGCGCGATGAGGGCCCGGATCCGCGGCGCCCGGCCGGTGCGCAGCGGGATGGTGCGGCTGTTGGCGCTGCTGCTGTGCCTGCTGAGCGCGTTCGGCCTCGCTGCGTGCGCGCCCGCCGATCGCGGCTGGGCGGACAGACCGCAGGCGATCGCCGGCGGGGGAGCGACCGGCGTGTACTACGCATACGGGCAGCGGTTCGCGCAGGTGCTGCGCACTCGGCTCGGCGCGAGGTTCACGGCGCAGCGCACCAACGGGTCCGTCGACAACCTCGAGCGCATCGGCGACGGCACGGCCGTGCTCGGGTTCGCCCAGGGCGACGCCGTGGCGGACGCCGTCGCGGGGACCGGCGCCTTCCACGAACCCATCCCGATCGTCGCCGTCGCGCGGCTGTACGACGAGTACGTGCACATCGTGGTCCGGGCGGGATCCGACGTGCGGGACCTCCGGGATCTCGCCGGGCGCGCGGTCTCGCTCGGCGCGCGCGGATCCGGCGTGGATCTCGTCGCGCGGCGCGTCCTCGGGGCTGCCGACGTGGACGCCGCGTCGATCCGCAACCCCGAGCTGGGACTGGAGGCCTCGATCGGGGCCCTGCGCCGGGGGGAGATCGACGGCTTCTTCTGGGTGGGCGGCCTGCCGACGCCGGGCATCGCCACGCTCGCCGCGGACACGCCGATCCGGCTGCTGTCGATCCCGCCGGGCGTCGTCGACGCGGTCAACGCGGCCCACGCCGGCGCCTACCGGCAGGCGGACTTCCCGATCGGCGCCTACGGCATCGACACCTCCACGGTCACCATGACCGTGCCCAACTACCTGGTCACGCGCGCCGACGCCCCGGAAGGGCTCATCCACGATGCCACGGCGGTGCTGTTCGATGAGCGCGCGGCGATCGCGCGCGGTGCTCCGGCAGCCGCCCTGCTGGACCGTCGGCAGGCGATCTTCACCGACCCGATCGCCCTGCACACGGGCGCGGTGCGGTACTACCGCGAGACCCACGGCTGACGCGCGCGCACCGTCGGCGGAACGCCGCCGTCGCATGCCGGAAACAGGCGGGAAACGGTGGCGACGAAACCCTCAAGGATTCCTCAAGCGCGCTGGTCCCGGCGGCGCGGAGCCAATAACGTCATCGGCACCCCGCGGTGTCATCCGCACCGCCCGTCCTCACGGAGATCCGACATGCCCGAATCCCGCCCCGCCTCCGTCGGCGCCCCGCTGGTCGTCGTGGACCACGTGCAGAAGCACTACGGCGACTTCCAGGCCCTGACCGACATCGACCTCACCGTGCACAAGGGCGAGGTGGTCGTGATCATCGGCCCGTCCGGATCCGGCAAGTCGACCCTCTGCCGTACGATCAACCGCCTGGAGACCATCACCAGCGGCTCGATCACGATCGACGGCAAGGAGCTCCCCGCGGAGGGCAAGGGCCTGGCCCAGCTGCGCGCGGACGTGGGCATGGTGTTCCAGTCCTTCAACCTGTTCGCGCACCTCACGATCCTCGAGAACGTCACGCTCGGGCCGATCAAGGTGCGCGGCCTGAAGAAGGCGGACGCTGAGAAGGAGGCCATGCAGCTGCTCGAGCGCGTCGGCGTCGCCAAGCAGGCCTCGAAGCTCCCGGCGCAGCTCTCCGGCGGCCAGCAGCAGCGCGTGGCGATCGCGCGCGCCCTGGCGATGCACCCCAAGGTGATGCTCTTCGACGAGCCGACCAGCGCCCTGGACCCGGAGATGATCAACGAGGTCCTCGACGTGATGGTCGAGCTCGCGGCCAGCGGCATGACGATGATCGTCGTCACGCATGAGATGGGCTTCGCCCGCAAGGCGGCGAACCGCGTCGTGTTCATGGCCGACGGAAGGATCCTCGAGGAGGCCGAGCCCGAAGAGTTCTTCACCAACCCGAAGTCGGATCGCGCGAAGGACTTCCTGTCCAAGCTCCTCACCCACTGACCTGATCCCCGCACCACAGCACCTGCACTGAAGGAGAAGCACATGCGCAAGTCACGGATCCTCACCGGCATCGGCATCGCCGCCGTCGCCCTGATCGCCCTCACCGGCTGCAACAGCGGCAGCCCCACCAGCCCCGGTGCGACCGGGGAAGGCGTCACCCCGACGAGCAACAAGCCCCTCTTCGAGGTCGCCAAGGACGTCAAGCTGGAGGGCAGCCCCACCTTCGACCGCATCACCAAGAACGGCAAGATCACGGTCGGCGTCAAGGAGGACCAGCCGGGCCTCGGCTACAAGGACGCGACCACGGGCAAGCGCAGCGGCTTCGACATCGACATCGCGCGCTGGATCGCCGCCTCGCTCGGCTACAGCGAGGACAAGATCGAGTTCAAGGCGATCCCGTCCGCCAACCGCGAGCAGGCGATCGTGAACGGCGACGTCGACTACTACGTCGGCACCTACTCGATCACCGACAAGCGCAAGGCCGTGATCGACTTCGCTGGCCCCTACTTCGTCACCGGCCAGGGCCTGCTCGTCCGCAAGAGCGACGACACCATCAAGAGCGAGAAGGACCTCAAGGGCAAGACCGTCTGCTCGGCGACCGGATCCACCCCGCTGCAGAACATCCAGGCGAACTTCCCCGACACCAAGACGGTCGGCCTCGACCTGTACTCCGCATGCGTGGAGCAGCTCATCAACAAGCAGGTCGACGCGGTCACCACGGACCAGGCGATCCTGATCGGCTACGCCTCGCAGGATCCGGACGAGCTCAAGGTCGTCGGCCAGCCGTTCACCACGGAGAAGTACGGCGTGGGCCTGGCCAAGGGCGACACGGCACTGCAGACGTTCATCGACAAGATGTTCACCGACGGAGGGGACACCTGGAAGGCGATCTTCGAGAAGAACCTGGGCGCGAGCGGCATGAAGGTCGATCAGCCCGCGGTCGAGAAGTGATCCAGGGCGGCCGGCGGGACTGATCCCGCCGGCCGCGTCCTCCCTCCCGACGTCCACGGACGTCCCGACCCGAACCCGAAAGAGAGATCGCGTGGACGCACTCCTGGGCAACCTCGACCTGTGGGGGCAGGCGACGCTCAACACGGTCCTGCTGTTCCTCGGCGGCGGCGCGCTGGCCCTGGTGCTCGGCACCATCGTCGGAGCGATGCGCGTGTCGCCCGTGCCGATCGCCCGCGCCGTGGGCACGGTGTACGTGAACCTGGTGCGCAACACCCCGCTCACGCTGGTGTTCTTCTTCTTCGTCTTCGGATACCCGAAGCTCGATCTCCCGGAGATCCCGTTCATGCCGCTGGGCATCCTCGCGCTCGGCATCTACACCGCCACCTACGTGGCGGAGGTGCTGCGCGCGGGCATCAACACGGTCCCGGTGGGGCAGGCCGAGGCCGCCCGCGCGATCGGCCTCACGTTCGGCCAGGTGATGACCCTCGTGGTCATGCCGCAGGCGTTCCGCTCCGTGGTGCCGCCGATGATGAGCGTGTTCATCGCGCTGCTGAAGAACACCACGGTGGCCGCCGGCTTCTCCATCGCGGAGCTCGCCGCCCTCCGCGCCACGGTCGCCGACTCGGCGAACCGCCCCGGCACCGTGATGGAGATCCTGCTCTGGGTGGCCGTCGTGTTCGTGATCCTGGTGACGCTGCTGAGCCTCGTGCAGCGGCACTTCGAGAAGAAGTGGAGGATCGTCCGATGAGCGGCGCATCCGTTCTCTACGACGTGCCCGGTCCGAGGGCCGTGCTGCGCAACCGGGTCCTCGGCGTGGCCACGGTGCTGCTCGTCCTCGCGATCGTCGGCTTCATCGTCTACCGCTTCGCGGTGACGGGGCAGTTCGACGCCTCCCGCTGGAACCTCTTCACCTACACGCTCGTGTGGCAGGGGATGGCGCAGGCGCTGTGGGCCACCGTCAGCGCCTTCCTCGCCGCAGGCGTGGGAAGCATCGTGCTCGGCTTCGTGCTGGCGATCGGGCGGCTCTCCGACCACGCCTGGGTGCGCGTGCCGGTCACCGTGGTGATCGAGCTGCTGCGTGCGGTCCCCGTGCTGGTCATGATGATGATCTTCTTCTACGGGGTGAACTCGATCCCCGGATCCACGTTCCGCATGTCGGCGTATGCCGCGGTCGTGATCGGTCTCGTGCTCTACAACGGCTCGGTGCTCGCCGAGGCGCTGCGCGCCGGCGTCGAGGCGCTGCCGAAGGGGCAGAAGGAGGCGGGCTACGCGATCGGCCTGCGCAAGTCGGGTGTGATGGCGTTCATCCTGCTCCCGCAGGCGATCCGGGCGATGCTGCCGGTCATCGTCGCCCAGCTCGTGGTGACGCTCAAGGACACCGCCCTCGGGTTCATCATCACGTACCCCGAGCTCATCTACTACGCGAAGTACCTCAGCTCGCAGCCCGGCCGGCCGCTGCTGCAGGCGGGGCTCATCGTCGCCGTCATCTACATCTCGATGTGCCTGATCCTCTCCGGGGTCGCGAAGTGGCTCGAGGTGCGCACCCGCCGCTCGCCGAAGCTCAAGGGCTACACGCCGGACCAGGGCGGGGGAGATCCGCGGATCCACGAGGGCAGCACGGTGACAGAGGTGATCGCGATGCAGCGCGGTGCCGGCAAGTTCGACGGCACCAGCACCGGCCCGAGCGTCTGACTCCGGGCTGCCTCCCGAGTCTACCGGCGCGCTCAGAGGGGGCTGAGCGCGCCGGTAGACTCGATTCTCGTGTCCGACAACGCACAGACTTCTCCCGAGATCACGCCCGAGGCGGTGGAATCCGCCGTCGCGGCCGCGCTCGCCGCGATCGGCTCCGCGGCCGACACCGCCCAGCTCAAGGCCGCGCGCGCCGCGCACGTGGCCGAGGGATCGCCGCTCGCGGTCCTGAACGCGTCCATGCGCCAGGTCGCGCCCGAGCACAAGGCCGCGTTCGGCAAGCTCATCGGCCAGGGACGCGGTCGCGTCACCCAGGCGCTCGCCGCGAAGGAGGCGGAGCTCGCCGAGGCGGAGACCGCCGCGCGACTCGAGGCGGAGCGAGTCGACATCACCGCGGTCGCCTCGCGCACCCCGGTCGGCGCGCGGCACCCGCTCACCCTGCTGCAGGAGCAGATCAGCGACGTGTTCGTCGGCATGGGCTGGGAGATCGCGGAGGGCCCGGAGCTCGAGCACGAGTGGTTCAACTTCGACGCGCTGAACTTCGACGTCGACCACCCGGCGCGCCAGGAGCAGGACACGTTCTACGTGGATCCGGCCTCGCGCCACCTGGTCATGCGCACGCACACCAGCCCGGTGCAGGTGCGCTCGATGCTCGACCGCGAGGTGCCGATCTACGTGCTGTGCCCGGGACGCGTGTACCGCACCGACGAGTTCGACGCCACGCATCTGCCGGTGTTCACCCAGTTCGAGGGCCTCGTCGTCGACAAGGGCATCTCGATGGCGCACCTCAAGGGCACGCTCGACCACGTCGCGCGCCAGCTCTTCGGCCCGGAGGCGAAGACCCGCTTCCGCACGAACTACTTCCCCTTCACGGAGCCGTCCGCCGAACTCGACCTCTGGCACCCGACCTTCAAGGGCGGTGCGCGCTGGATCGAGTGGGGCGGCTGCGGCATGGTCAACCCGAACGTGCTGCGCGCGGCCGGGATCGACCCCGACGTGTACAGCGGCTTCGCATTCGGCATGGGCGTCGAGCGCGCGCTCATGTTCCGCAGCGACGTGCAGGACATGCGCGACATGGCCGAGGGCGATGTCCGTTTCAGCGAGCAGTTCGGGATGGTGGTGTGATGCGCGTCCCGCTTTCGTGGCTGCGTGAGTACGTGGATGTCGCCGATGCGGTGACGCCGGACGACGTCTTCGCGGCGCTCGTCGCGGTCGGCTTCGAGGAGGAGGAGCTCATCGGCTTCGACATCGCGGGGCCGGTCGTGGTGGGGCAGGTGCTCTCCTTCGAGGAGGAGCCGCAGTCCAACGGCAAGACCATCCGCTGGTGCCAGGTCGACGTCGGCGAGGCGAACGGCGGCGTCCGCGGCATCGTCTGCGGTGCGCACAACTTCGCGGTGGGGGACAAGGTCGTCGTGACCCTGCCCGGCGCCGTGCTGCCGGGGCCGTTCCCGATCGCCGCGCGGAAGACCTACGGACACGTCTCGGACGGCATGATCGCCTCGGCCCGCGAGCTGGGCCTGGGCGACGAGCACAACGGGATCCTGATCCTGTCCGACCTCGGCATCGACGCTCCCGTCGGCGCCGACGCGATCGCGCTCCTCGGCCTCGACGACGTCGCGGTCGACATCAACGTCACGCCCGACCGCGGCTACGCGTTCTCGATCCGCGGCGTCGCCCGCGAGTACGCGCACGCGACGGGTGCGGCCTTCCGCGACCCGGCCGAGCGCGACTTCGCCGAGCTGCAGCCCGGCACCGGCTTCACCGCCGTCGTCGAGGACGCGGCCCCCATCCGCGGCGCGGTGGGCGCGAGCGAGTTCGTCACGCGCGTGGTGCGCGGCGTGGACCCGTCCCGCCCGACGCCGCCGTGGATGGTCGCGCGCCTCACGCTCGCGGGTATGCGCTCGCTCGGCATCCTCATCGACATCACCAACTACGTGATGCTCGAACTCGGCAACCCGATCCACGGCTACGACCTCGACAAGCTCGACGGCGGCATCGTGGTGCGTCGCGCCGTCCCGGGGGAGACCATGGTCACCCTCGACGGACAGAAGCGCACGCTCGACCCCGAGGACCTGCTCATCACCGACGGCTCCGGTCCGATCGGTCTCGCCGGCGTCATGGGCGGCGGCACCACCGAGATGAGCGGCACCACGCGCAACGTACTCATCGAGGCGGCGACGTTCGACCCGATCACGATCGCGCGCACCGCCCGCCGGCACAAGCTGCCCAGCGAGGCGTCCAAGCGCTTCGAGCGCGGCGTGGATCCGCTCATCCCGTTCGCCGCGGCGCGCCGCGTCGCCGACCTGATGGTGGAGCTCGCCGGCGGCACGCTCACCGACGAGGGCGGCGCGCTCTACGCCGAGGTGCTCCTCGAGGGGATCGACCTCCCCGCCGGCTTCGTGCAGGGCCTCATCGGCGTCGACTACACCGACGACGAGGTCACGAGTGCGCTCGAGACCATCGGCGCCGAGGTCACCGCCGTGGACGGCGGCTGGAACGTGATCCGTCCGAGCTGGCGGCCCGACCTCAGCGACAAGTGGACCCTGGCCGAGGAGGTCGCCCGCATCCACGGGCTGGACCGCATCCCGTCCGTGCTGCCCACCCCGCCCTCCGGTCGCGGCCTCACCGAGCTGCAGCAGGGGCGCCGGCGCGTCGCGAACGCGCTCGCGGCGGCGGGTCTCGTGGAGACCCCGTCGTTCCCGTTCACCACGCAGGACCAGAACGACCTGCACGGCTCCGCCTCCGGGGAGAGCCTGCCGGGCGTGCGCCTGGCGAACCCGCTCGACGGGCAGGCTCCGTACCTGCGCCGCTCGCTGATCCCGGGCCTGCTCCAGATCGCGCACCGCAACATCGCGCGCGGGCTGGTGGATCTCGCGATCTTCGAGACCGGCGTGGTGTTCCTGCCCGAGCCGGGCGTCGTCTACGGCACCGACGAGGTCCCGCCGCTCGGGATCCGTCCGTCGGACGAGACGCTCGCCGCGCTGAACGCGTCCATCCCGCCGCAGGCCCGCCACGTGGCGGCGCTGTTCACCGGTCACGTCACGCCCCGCCAGCCGGGCCGCGCGGCCGAGGAGTACGGCCTCAGCGAGGCGCTCGACGCGGTGCGCGTGATCGCCGACGCCGCGGGCGTGGAGATCGACGTGGTGCAGGGCACCCGCGCCGCGCTGCACCCGGGTCGCACCGGCGTGCTGCAGGTGCGCGACGCCTCGACAGGCTCAGCGACCGAGGTCGGCTACGTCGGAGAGCTGCACCCGCAGGTCTCCGCCGACGCGGACCTGCCGGGCCGTGCGGTCGTCCTCGAGCTCGACCTCGACGGCGTCCTCGGCCTGTCCGGGCAGCGTGTGGTCGCGGCGTCGCTGTCGACCTATCCCGCCGCCACCCAGGACGTGTCGCTCGTGCTCGACGCGGGCGTGGCCGCGGCCGACGTCCGCGCCGCCCTGGCCGAGGGCGCCGGTGCGCTGCTGGAATCCGTCCGGCTCGTCGACGACTACCGTGGCGACGGCGTGCCCGCCGGATCCAAGAGCCTCACCTTCGCGCTCCGCTTCCGGGCCGACGACCGCACCCTCACCGCCGCCGAGGCGAGCGAGGCGAAGCTCGCCGGTGTCGCCGTGGCGACCGAGAGGTTCGGGGCGCACATCCGCGACTGATCGCAGCACCCCCAGGGATCCGTAACGCGGCCGAAACACATTCGACCTCGATCGGACACCCCGGGGGGCTTAGAGTCTCGATGTTCCCTGACATCGGAGGCGCTGCATGCACGTGAGTCCGGCCGAGACCGAGAAGCTCCTGCTGGCCGTCGCGGGCATGGTGGCGAGAGACCGCCACGCGCGCGGGGTCCGCCTGAACCACCCGGAGACGGTGGCACTGCTCAGCACGTGGGTGATCGAGCGGGCGCGTGAGGGCGCCCTCGTCGAGGACCTCATGCAGCAGGGGCGCGAGGTCCTGACCGTCGACGACGTGCTGCCCGGGGTCGCCGCGATGCTGCACGACGTGCAGGTCGAGGCCACGTTCCCGGACGGACGCAAGCTCGTGACGGTGCACCATCCGATCCAGGAGGCGCCGGCGAGCGGGGCCGAGGTCGGGCTGGACACGCAGGCCGCGCAGGACGAGGCGCCGGGGGCGTACCGGATCCGCCCGGGATCCATCGAGCTCAATGCGCGCGACACCGCCGACCAGACGCGGACCCTGGTGTTCCTGAACACCGGCGACCGTCCGATCCAGGTCGGCTCGCACGTGCACCTCCCCGACGTCAACACAGCGCTCTCCTTCGACCGCGCGGCGGCCTACGGCTTCCGGCTGGACATTCCGTCCGGCACGTCGCAGCGGTTCGAGCCCGGGGCCTCCCGCGAGCTGCCCGTCGTCTCGATCGCCGGAGCGCGCCGGGTGCCGGGGCTGCAGCGCGGCAACACCGAGCGCGGCGCGCTCGTCGCCGAGACGGGAAGGGGCGCCTGATGCGTCTGGACAGGGAGCGCTACGCGTCGATCTACGGTCCCACCGCCGGCGATCAGGTGCGCCTCGGCGATACGGATCTGTGGATCGAGATCGAGCGGGACCTCACCGCCGGCGGCGAGGAGGCCGTGTTCGGCGGCGGCAAGTCGATCCGCGAGTCCATGGCGCAGTCGGCCGCGACCAGGGCCGAGGGCGCGCTGGACACCGTGATCACGAACGCGATCGTGCTCGACTGGTGGGGCGTCGTGCGCGCCGACGTCGGGCTGCGCGACGGCCGGATCGTCGCCCTGGGACGCGCGGGCAACCCGGACATCGCCGACGGCGTGCACCCGCAACTGGTGATCGGTCCGTCCACCGACGTGATCTCCGGTGAGGGCCGGATCCTCACCGCCGGCGGGATCGATTCGCACGTGCACCTGCTCTCGCCGTCGCAGATCCACGAAGCGCTGGCGGCGGGGATCACCACGATCGTCGGCGGCGGCACCGGCCCCTCCGAGGGCTCCAAGGCGACAACCGTGACCCCCGGTGCCTGGCACCTCGAGGCGATGCATCGTGCGCTGGACCGCTTCCCGGTCAACGTGCTGCTGCTCGGCAAGGGCAGCACGATCTCGCAGGACGCACTGCGCGAGCAGGCGCTCGCCGGGGCCGCCGGCTACAAGATCCACGAGGACTGGGGTGCGACGCCGGCAGCGATCGATGCGGCGCTGACGGCCGCGGAGGAGTGGGGCCTGCAGGTGGCGCTGCACTCCGACTCGCTCAACGAGACCGGCTACGTGCAGTCGACCGTCGACGCGATCGGCGGGCGCGGCATCCACGCGTTCCACGTCGAGGGCGCGGGCGGCGGCCACGCCCCGGACATCCTCGCGATCGCGTCGCTGCCCAACGTCATCCCCGGCTCGACGAACCCCACGCTGCCGCACACCGTGAACACCGTGGCCGAGCATCTCGACATGCTGATGGTCTGCCACCACCTCAACCCGGCCGTGCCCGAGGATCTGGCTTTCGCGGAGTCCCGGATCCGGGCCACCACGATCGCCGCCGAGGACATCCTGCACGACATGGGCGCGCTGTCGGTGACCTCCTCCGACGCCCAGGCGATGGGCCGGATCGGCGAGGTGATCACCCGCACCTGGCAGGTCGCGCACGTCATGAAGCACCGTCGCGGCCGGCTCAGCGAGGACCTGCCGGCCGACAACGAGCGCGCCAGGCGGTACGTCGCCAAGTACACGATCAACCCGGCGATCGGCCACGGGATCGATCATGAGGTCGGATCCGTCGAGCCCGGCAAGCTCGCCGACCTGGTGCTCTGGGATCCGCGGTTCTTCGGCGTGCGCCCGGAGGTCGTGATCAAGGGCGGCGGACTGGTCTGGGGCGCGCTCGGCGACCCGAACGCGTCGATCCCCACGCCGCAGCCGGTGCTGATGCGCCCGGCGTTCCTCGATGCGATCGGCGCCGACCTGTCGCTGACGTTCGTCTCACCCGCCGCGCTCGCCGACGGCCTCGCGGAGCGGCTCGGCCTGCGCCGCCGACTCGCGGCCGTGCGCAGCACGCGAGCCGTCACGAAGACCGACCTGAAGAACAACGACGCCCTGCCGCGCATCGACATCCGCCCCGACACGTTCGCGATCTCGATCGACGGCGAGAACGTGATCCCGGCCCCTGCGGATCGGCTGCCGCTCGCCCAGCTGTACACGATGTTCTGACCATGACCGCTCCGGCACTCACCTCGACGCCGCCCGCGTCGCTGACCGTGGCGATGCTGCTCGCCGACGGCCGACTGCCGTCCGGCGGGCACGCGCACTCGGCCGGTCTCGAGCCCGCGCTCCTGGCGGGCATGCCGGCGGCCGACGTGCCGGCGTACCTGGTCGGGCGCGCGCGGACCACGAGCCTCGTCGAAGCCGGCACCGCGGTCGTCGCGCGGCACCGGCTGCGCGCAGCGCCGTCGCCGGCGGCGCTCGACGACGTCGTCGCCCACTGGGCGGCGCGCACGCCGAGCGGCGCGCAGCGCGAGGCGTCTCGGCTTCTCGGGCGCGGCGTCCTCCGTCTGGCCGACCGGCTGTGGCCCGACGCCGAGGCGGTGCGGGCCTGCGCCGCGCTGGCGGCGCCGCCGCGGCCGGTCGTCATCGGCGCGATCGCCGCCGTGACGGACATGGATCCCGCCGACCTGGTCCGCGTCATCGTCTACGAGGACGCGCAGACCGCCGCCGCCGCCCTGCTGAAACTCGCCCCCGCTGATCCGGCCGTGCCCGTCGGCTGGGTCCTCGCCGCGTGCGCCGCCGTCGGCGAGCTCGTCGACGAGATCGCCGCACTGACCGATCCCGCCGGCATCCCCGCCGGCAGCGCCCCTCACGCCGAGGGGTGGGCCGAAGCCCATGCCCTCATGAACCGGAGGTTGTTCCGTGCCTGATTCCCCCTCTCCCCGCGCCCTCCGCCTCGGCATCGCCGGTCCCGTCGGCGTCGGCAAGTCGACGCTCATCGCGACGGCCTGCCGTGCCCTCGCCGGCGAGATCGCGCTCGGCGTGATCACAAACGACATCTACACCGACGAGGACGCCCGCTTCCTCCGCTCCGCCGGCGTGCTGGATCCGGATCGGATCCGCGCCGTGGAGACGGGTGCCTGCCCGCACACGGCGATCCGCGACGACGTGACCGCGAACCTGCTCGCGGTCGAGGACGTCGAGCGCGACTTCGCCCCCCTCGACGTCGTGATCATCGAGTCCGGTGGCGACAACCTGACGGCGACCTTCTCGCCGGCGCTCGTGGACGCGCAGATCTTCGTGCTCGACGTCGCCGGGGGCGGCGACGTCGCGCGCAAGGGCGGACCGGGGATCGCGCGCGCCGACCTGCTCGTGGTGAACAAGACCGATCTCGCCCCCTACGTCGGCGTCGATGTGGCGCAGATGGTGCAGGACGCCTCGAATGCCCGGGACGGGCGGGAGGTGCTCGCCCTCTCGCGCACCGACCCGGACTCCGTGGCTCGTCTGAAGAGCTGGATCCTGGAGATGCTCGCCGCCCATCGCTCCGGCGCGCACCAGCCGCAGGATCCGGGTCCGATGGCACCGCACTTCCACGCGGACGACAGCGAGGCCGGCGGCTACGTGCACAGCCACGACGACGGCGGCGCCGAGCACGTCCACGCGCACGCGGAATCGCGGTGACGGATCCCGCCGGCCCATCGACCACGGTCGTCCAGGTCGCGGCGGGCGCCGATCGCGCGCGCGTGGTGCTGCGCTCCGGCGCGATCGCCGCGCGCATCTTGGAACGGCGGCCGCGATACGCCCGCGTCGGGCTGATCGCGGCAGGGGCGCTCCTGCTCGGCGGCGATGCCATCGATCTGCGGATCTCGGTCGGCGCGGGCTGCACGCTCGAGCTGGAGGACATCGGCGGCACCGTCGCCTACGACGGCCACGGCGAACGCGCTTCGTGGTCATCGCGCATCGAGGTCGGCGCCCGCGGGATCTGCACCTGGCACGGTCTGCCGTTCGTCGTCGCGGACGGCGCCGATGTCGACCGCAGCACGGAAGCGGAACTCGGTGAGGGGGCCGCGCTGCTGCTGCGCGAGACGCTCGTCCTGGGGCGGGCGGGGGAGCACGGCGGCGCCATCCGAGCGCGCACGCGGATCGCGATCGACGGCAGCCCCGCCCTGATCGAGCAGCTGGACCTGGCGGGCGCGGAGCCGATCCCCGGTGTCCTCGGATCCGATCGCGTGCTGGACAGCGTGGTGCTCATCGGCCGCGACCCCGAGGGCGACGAGAGCGCGTGGCGCACGGGCGGGACGGCCGTCCTCCACCCCGAGCGCGGGGGGATCGTCGTCCGGGCGATCGTGGACGCCGCGCATCTCGGCGATCTCGCCCCCGGTTGGGGCGCGCTGCGGGAGGAGCTGCTCCGTGAGACGTAGCGCCGCCGTGTACATCGTGGGCGCGCTGCACCTGCTCGGATGGGGCGGGCTGCTGCTGTCCGCGCCGTCGCCGCTCATCGCCGGGCTGGGCGTCACCGCGTACCTGCTCGGGCTCAGGCACGCCTTCGACGCCGACCACATCGCCGCGATCGACAACACGACGCGGCAGCTGCTGGCGCGGAACCGCCCGGCACAGGGCGTCGGACTGTGGTTCTCCCTCGGTCACGCGACGGTCGTCTCGGTGCTGTGCGTGCTGCTGGCGCTGGGGGCGGGCGCGCTCACGACGAGCCTGGAGGATCCGGATTCGCCGCTGCAGGTCTGGACGGGCGTCATCGGGCCGGTCGTGTCGGGCGTCTTCCTTCTCGCCATCGCTGTGGCGAACCTCCTCGCGCTGCGCCATCGTCGCCGGGCGAGGGGCGGGCATCGGCACGGCGGACCGGCGTGGGTGCTCTTGGGCCGGCTCGGCGATGCGATCGACCGGCCGTCGCGGATGTACGTGGTGGGGCTGCTGTTCGGGCTGGGCTTCGACACGGCCACGGAGATCGGCCTGCTCGCTCTCGCCGGCACCGCCGCTTCGCGCGCCACGCCGTGGTGGGCGATCCTGCTCCTGGCGGCGCTGTTCGCCGCGGGCATGTCGCTGCTGGACTCCGCGCAGGGCGCGATGTCGCGGCGCGTACTCCTGGCGCTCCACGGAGTCCGGGGCGGGGCGCGAGAGCGCCGGGCGGCGCTACGACGTGCTGGTCACGGGGGTGTCGATCGTCGTGGCGCTCGTGATCGGTGTCGCCGAGCTCGCGGGCGTCGCGGTGCGCAGCCTGCCGCAGCAGGGCCTCGCGCGAGCCGTCGCCGACCTGGACCTGAACGCGCTCGGTGTGATCCTCACCGCCGTGCTGATCGCGTGCTGGGCGGCCGCCGCGCTCTGGTCCGGCGTGCTCCGCGGCCGTCCGCCCATGCGGCGGTCCTCGCTCGACTGAGCCCGGCCGCGGGCCGGGCGGCGCGGTCGCCCTCCTGGTTAGACTGGCCGGCAGTGACACGGGGTGCCGCATCCGCGGCTGAGATCACACCCGTCGAACCTGATCTAGGTCGTACTAGCGAAGGGATGTCGCGATGAACGCGCGTCTGGAATCGTCGTCCGAATCCGTGGCGGAGTCCGCTGCGGAGCTTCTCGAGGAGCTGCGCGCCACACCGCCGCTCGTGCAGTGCATCACGAACGCGGTGGTGACGGGCTTCACCGCGAACGTCCTGCTCGCGCTCGGCGCGGCGCCCGCCATGGTGGACATCACCGGCGAGGCCGGCATGTTCGCGGGCATCGCCTCGGGGCTCCTGGTGAACCTCGGCACGCCCACGCCAGAGCAGCGCGCGGCGAGCCTCGAAGCCGTCGGGGGAGCGCGCACGGCGGGCACGCCGTGGGTGCTCGACCCCGTCGCCGTCGGGGCTCTGCCCGTGCGCACCGCGCTGGCGCAGGACCTGCTCGCGCTGCGTCCGACCGTCATCCGCGGCAACGCCTCGGAGATCCTCGCCCTCGCGGGCCGCTCGGCGGGAGGCCGCGGGGTCGATGCGCTGGACGGCACGGAGGAGGCGGCCGGCGCAGCCCGGGAGCTCGCCCGGACGACCGGGGGAGCGGTCGCGGTCTCCGGTCCTGTGGACCTCCTCGTCGACGCCGGCACCGAGATCCGCGTCGCCCACGGCGATGCGCTGCTCACCCGCGTCACGGGAGGAGGGTGCGCGCTGGGTGCCGTGATCGCGGCATTCCTCGGCGCCGCCCGCCGCACGGGCGACCGCCCGCTGGTCGCGTCCGCCGCAGCGACCCTCGTCTACACGCTCGCCGCGGAGGACGCGGCAGCGCGGGCCGCGGGTCCCGGATCCTTCGCGGTAGAGCTGCTCGATGCGCTCGCCGCGCTCGAGCCGGGTCGCATCGCCGCGCGCGCCCGCGTCACCGTGCGTCCCGTCCCGGAGGGCCCCGTCGGAGCGGACCCGGTTCCGTCGCATCCCGTCTCGGCTGCGGAGGCCGTGGCATGACGCTCGCCGACGTGGTCTCCGTCGACAGCGGCGTCACGCCCTCCCGCACGTCTGCCGGACGGCCGCGGCTGACGACGGACGACCTCGCCCTGTACCTCGTCACGGATGCGCGGCTGAGCGGTCCGCGGGGTGTCGCGGCGGTCGTGGATGCTGCGGTGTCCGGCGGCGTCCGGATGGTGCAGCTGCGCGACAAGGACGCCGACGATGCGTCCACCGTGGCGCAGCTCGTGGAGCTGTCCGCGGTCATCGCCGGACGGGCGCTCCTGGTGGTCGACGACCGGCTGGATGCGGTCGTCGAGGCGCGCCGCCGCGGCGCCCGCGTCGACGGCGTCCACCTCGGTCAGTCCGACGCCTCGCCCCTGGTGGCGCGGGCGCTGCTCGGCCCCGACGCGATCGTGGGCCTCACCGCGAACCGCCCGGAGCACCTCGACGCCGTGCGTGCGCTCCCGCCCGGCACCGTGGACTACCTCGGCGTGGGCGTGATCCGCCCGACCACCACCAAGGCCGACCACCCCGCACCGCTGGGCGTGTCCGGGTTCGCGGCGTTCGCGGCGCAGAGCCCGCTGCCGTGCGTCGCGATCGGCGGGATCTCCGCCGAGGACGCGGCCGCGCTCCGCGCCGCCGGCGCCGCGGGCGTCGCCGTGGTGTCCGCATTGTGCGCGGCGCCGGACCCGCAGGCCGCGGCGCGCACCTTCCTGCGCGCCTGGGGCGCGGGCGGGGTGCCGCGGGTGCTCTCGATCGCCGGCAGCGACCCCTCCGGCGGCGCCGGGATCCAGGCCGATCTCAAGGCCATCGCCGCGAACGGCGGCTACGGCATGGCCGCGATCACGGCCCTGACCGCGCAGAACACCCGCGGCGTCACCGGCGTGCACGTGCCGCCGACGGAGTTCCTGCGCGCCCAGCTGGACGCGATCACCGCGGATGTGCGCGTGGACGCGGTCAAGATCGGGATGCTCGCCGGCGCGGAGGTGATCGCCGAGGTCGGCTCCTGGCTGCGCGCGCACCGCCCGCCCACCGTCGTTCTCGATCCCGTCATGGTCGCGACGAGTGGGGACCGCCTGCTGGACGCCGACGCGGAGCAGGCGCTGCGGGCGCTGCTCCCGCTCGCCGATCTGCTCACTCCGAACCTTCCGGAGCTCGCCGCGCTCCTCGGCGAGCCCACGGCGACGGACTGGCACGGTGCGCTCGACCAGGCGCAGCGGCTCTCCGCGGCGACCGGGGCGCTCGTGCTCGCCAAGGGCGGGCATCTCGGCGGCGAGGAGGCGCCGGACGCGCTCGTCGATGGATCCGGCGTCGTGCGCAGCTTCCCCGGCGCGCGCATCCCGACCACCGCCACCCACGGCACGGGGTGCTCGCTGTCCGCCGCCCTGGCCACGCGCCGCGCCGCGGATGAGAGCTGGCACGACGCCGTCGCCGAGGCCCGGGCATGGCTGCGGGAGTCGATCGCCGCCGGCGACGCACTGCAGGTCGGCTCCGGCCAGGGCCCGGTGCACCACTTCGCCGGGATGTGGGCC
The DNA here is from genome assembly GCF_054654695.1 of Microbacterium xylanilyticum. Classification (NCBI taxonomy): domain Bacteria; kingdom Bacillati; phylum Actinomycetota; class Actinomycetes; order Micrococcales; family Microbacteriaceae; genus Microbacterium; species Microbacterium xylanilyticum. The sequence continues at coordinate 2,533,493 of NZ_BAAIEN010000002.1, read as the reverse complement.
CGCGGCGGGCTCCGCACGGCGCCCGAGCCGGAGGCCGTCGTCCGCGACTGGTGGGAGGCGATCGCCCCGGTGCGGCGGGCGATCGACGAGCTGCCGTTCCTGCGCCGGCTCGCCGACGGCTCGCTGTCCGAGGACGCCTTCCGGTGGTACCTGGCGCAGGACGCGCTCTACCTGCACGAGTACGCACGGACCCTCGCCGAGGCGTCGCGGCTCGCGCCGACGGCCGCCGAGCAGGCGTTCTGGGCGCGTTCCGCGCAGCAGTGCATCGTCGTCGAGCTGCAACTGCACGAGCATCGGCTCGCGACGAGCGCGACGGCCGCGTCGCCGGACCCGGCACCGGCCACCGTCGCCTACCTCGACCACCTGCGCGGCGCGGCGTTCGACGGCGACTACGGGGTGCTCATCGCGGCGCTGCTGCCGTGCTACTGGATCTACGCCGACGTGGGCGCGCGGCTGCACGCGGCCGCCGGCGGGGATCCGTCGCATCCGTTCGCGCGGTGGATCGAGGAGTACGCCGATCCCGGCTTCGCCGCGGCCGCCGAGGAGGCGCTCCGCGTCGTCTCCGCCCACGCTGCGGGGACGGATCCGTCGACGAGGGAGCGGATGCGCGTCGCCTTCATGCGCTCCGCGGAGCACGAGCGGGCTTTCTTCGCCGCCGCCCTCTGAGCGAGCGCGCCCCTCTGGCCCCTGAGCGAGCGCAGCGAGACGAAGGACCCCCGCGCCCTTCGTCTCGGCTTCGGCTCGCTCAGGGGCCGGCCCGGCCCTCGATTTGGCCGAGGACGCCACCCCGCGATATCGTCGCGGCATGCTTACGGCTCCGCTCGCGACCACCCGCCAGGGTGCTGTCGTGGTGCGTCGACGCCGTTCGGGCGACCGCCGACTCTAGGCGACCCCGCGCTCCCGCGTCGCACGCGGTCGAGTGCCGGTGTCGCCGCCTCCGGCCCCGCATCGCACTCCTGCCGCGCGCCGTCTTCAAGCGCGTCACCGGCAGACCCGACCGTTAAGGTGGAAGCATGACGTATTCCGTCGCCGTCTCCGGCGCATCCGGTTATGCGGGCGGCGAGATCCTTCGCCTGCTCGCGAACCATCCCGACATCGAGATCCGCACCGTCACCGCGCACTCGAACGCCGGACAGAAGCTCTCCGAGCACCAGCCTCATCTGCGCTCCCTGGCGCACCTCACCCTGCAGGAGACGACCCCCGAGATCCTCGCCGGTCACGACATCGTCTTCCTCGCCCTCCCGCACGGGCAGTCCGGTCAGTACACCGACGCGCTCGGCGACGTCCCGCTCGTCATCGACGCCGGTGCCGACCACCGGCTCACCTCGCAGGCCGCGTGGGACGCCTTCTACGGCGGCGCGTTCCACGCGCCGTGGGCCTACGGGGTGCCGGAGCTTCTCGTGGACGGCGCCAAGCAGCGCGAGAGCCTCCGCGGCGCCACCCGCATCGCAGCCCCCGGCTGCAACGCGTCGACGGTGAGCCTGAGCCTCGCCCCCGGTGTCGCGGCCGGCGTGATCGACCCGTCCGACATCGTGACGGTGCTCGCCGTCGGGCCCTCGGGCGCGGGCAAGAGCCTCAAGCCGCACCTGCTGGGCAGCGAGATCCTCGGATCCGCCAACCCGTACGCCGTGGGCGGCACGCATCGGCACATCCCGGAGATCCGACAGGCCCTCGCGGCCGCGTCGGGCCCTTCGGCAAGCTCAGGGACCGTGGAGGCGGACGGGATCCGGATCTCCTTCACCCCGGTCATCGTGCCGATGGCGCGCGGCATCCTCGCCACCTCGACCGCGCCGATCGCGCCGGGCGTCAGCGACGCGCAGATCCGGCAGGCGTGGGAGAGCGCGTACGGCGACGAGACCTTCGTGCAGCTGCTGCCGGAGGGATCCGTGCCGCGCACCGCCGACGTGCTCGGCGCCAACACCGCCCTGATGGGACTCGCGATCGACCGCGCCGCGAACCGCGTCGTCGTGGTGACCGCCGTCGACAACCTCGTAAAGGGCACCGCGGGAGCGGCCATCCAGTCCATGAACATCGCGCTCGGTCTCGCCGAGACCACGGCGCTCAGCATCAACGGAGTCGCCCCATGAGCGTGACCGCACCCCAGGGATTCGAAGCGGCCGGCGTCGCCGCGGGCCTCAAGTCCACCGGAAAGCCCGACGTCGCCGTGGTGGTGAACCGCGGTCCGCGCAAGGTGGGCACCGCGGTGTTCACCAGCAACCGGGCCAAGGCGAACCCGATCATCTGGTCGCAGGAGGTCGTCAAGGACGGCTTCGTCGAGGCCGTCGTGCTGAACTCCGGCGGAGCGAACTGCTTCACCGGCGCGTTCGGCTTCCAGACCAGCCACCTCACGGCGGAGCGCGCGGCCGAGCTGCTCGGTGTCAGCGCCGGCGACGTGGTGATCTGCTCGACCGGGCTCATCGGCAGCGGCGACGAGGTCTTCCGCAGCAAGGTGCTCGCGGGGGTGGAGGCCGGTGTGGCGCAGCTGAGCGCCGACGGCGGCCAGTCCGCGGCCGAGGCGATCATGACCACCGACACGGTCGCCAAGACGGCGGTCGTCAGCCGCGACGGCTGGACGATCGGCGGCATGGCCAAGGGCGCGGGCATGCTCGCACCAGGGCTGGCGACGATGCTGGTCGTGCTCACGACCGACGCCGACCTCGACGCCCCGGAGGCGCACGCCCTGCTGAAGGGGGCGACCGGCACGACCTTCGATCGGCTCGACTCCGACGGCTGCATGTCGACGAACGACCAGGTCACGCTGCTGGCCAACGGCGCGAGCGGGATCCGCCCGGATCCCGACACGTTCGCCGCCGCGCTGCGCGAGGTCTGCGACGACCTGGCCCGCCAGCTCCAGGACGACGCCGAGGGCGCCAGCCACGCCATCTCGATCGAGGTGGTGCACGCGCAGAGCGATCAGGACGCCGTCGAGGTCGGCCGCTCCGTCGCACGCAACAACCTGTTCAAGGCGGCTGTCTTCGGGAACGACCCGAACTGGGGCCGCGTGCTCGCCGCGATCGGCACCACCCAGGCCGCGTTCGACCCGTACGACGTCGACGTGTGGATGAACGGCGTCCGCGTGTGCACCGCCGGCGGCCCCGACCGTCCCCGCGAGGAGGTCGACCTGACCCCCCGCGCCACCCACGTGCTGATCGATCTCAAGGTCGGCGACGCCACGGCCACGATCCGCACCAACGACCTGACCCACGACTACGTGCACGAGAACAGCGCCTATTCCTCATGAGCGACCTTCAGGACACCGCCCCGGAGGAGGCTGCGCTCAAGGCGCAGACCCTCATCGAATCCCTGCCCTGGCTGAAGAAGTTCCGTGACCAGATCGTCGTCGTGAAGTACGGCGGCAACGCCATGATCTCGGACGAGCTGCAGGAGGCCTTCGCGCAGGACATCGCCTACCTGCGCTATGTCGGCGTCCAGCCCGTCGTCGTGCACGGCGGCGGTCCGCAGATCTCGAACATGCTCGACCGCCTCGCGATCCCGAGCGAGTTCAAGGGCGGCTACCGCGTCACCTCCACCGAGGCGATCAGCGTGGTGCGGATGGTGCTCACCGGGCACATCAACCCGCAGCTCGTCGCGAAGATCAACAGCCACGGACCGATCGCCACCGGGCTCAGCGGCGAGGACGCGGGCCTGTTCGGCGGCCGCCGCCGCGGCATCGTCGTCGACGGCGAGGAGGTGGATCTGGGGCGCGTCGGCGATGTGGTCCAGGTCGACCCGACCCCCGTGCTCGATCACCTCGCCGCGGGCCGGATCCCCGTCGTGTCGAGCATCGCGCCGGACCTCGACCACCCCGGCCAGTCGCTCAACGTGAACGCGGACGCCGCGGCCGCGGCGCTGGCGACGGCGCTGGGCGCGGTCAAGCTCGTGATCCTCACCGACGTCGCGGGCCTGTACGCCGACTGGCCGAACCGCGACTCGCTCGTCTCGCACCTCACCACCGGCGAGCTGCGGCAGCTGCTGCCATCCCTCGAGTCGGGCATGATCCCGAAGATGACCGCGTGCCTGGAGGCCGTGGAATCGGGCGTGCACGCGGCAGCCATCATCGACGGACGGGTGCCGCACTCGGTGCTCGTCGAACTTTTCACCAGCAAGGGAATCGGAACGGAGGTGGTGGCGGGATGACGTCGCCCCACGACACGTCAGCGGCTGCGCAGACCTGGCAGCTGAGCGCCGACCGCGACCTGATCTTGAACGCGGGCCCGCGCTTCGAGCTGCTCGTCCGCGGCGAGGGATCGCACCTGTGGGACGGCGAGGGGCGACGCTACCTCGACTTCCTCGCGGGCATCGCCGTCACCGCGCTCGGTCATGCTCACCCGGTGTTCGTCGAGGCCGTGACCCGCCAGGCCGGCACGCTCGCGCACGTCTCGAACTACTTCGCCACCCCGCCCCAGCTGGAGCTGGCTGCGCGCCTGAAGCGCCTCGCCGGCACGGGCGAGCCGGGCCGGGTCTTCTTCGGCAACTCCGGCACCGAGGCCAACGAGGCCGCGTTCAAGCTCGCCCGCCTGCACGGCGGAACCGAGCGCCCGCGGATCCTGTCGCTCGACAACGCGTTCCACGGCCGCACGATCGGCGCACTGGCGCTGACCGCGAAGGCGTCGATGCGCGACCCGTTCCAGCCGCTGCCCGGCGGCGTGGAGCACATCCCTGCGACCATCGAGGCGCTCGAGGCGGCGATGGACGACCGCGTCGCGGCCCTGTTCGTCGAGCCCATCCAGGGCGAGGCCGGCGTGCTCGAGCTGCCGGAGGGCTACCTCCGTGCGGCCCGGGAGCTCACCACGAAGCACGGTGCGCTGCTCATCGTGGACGAGATCCAGACCGGCGCCGGCCGCACCGGCGACTGGTTCGCGTTCCAGCACGACGGGATCCTGCCCGACGCGATCACCCTGGCCAAGGGCATCGGCGGCGGCTTCCCGATCGGCGCGCTCGTCGCGTTCGGCGAGGCGGCGGCGCTGCTGCAGCCGGGCTCGCACGGCTCCACGTTCGGCGGCAACCCGCTCGCCACCGCCGTGAGCAACGCCGTGCTCGAGGAGATCGAGCACGCGGGTCTCGTGCAGAACGCGCGCGAGCGCGGCGCTCAGGTGCGCGCGGCGATCGAGGGGATCGGCTCCCCGCTGGTCACCGGCGTGCGCGGACGCGGACTGCTCATCGGCGTCGCCCTCGCCGCCCCGGTCGCGGGCGACGTGGTCGCCGCGGCGCAGCGCCTCGGCCTCATCGTGAACGCCGCCAACCCGTCCTCGGTGCGCATCGCGCCCGCGCTCACCATCGGCGATGCCGAGATCGCCGAGTTCACCGACCTGTTCACCGCCGCCCTCGCCGAGGTCGCGGCCACCGCTCTCACGGAGACCACGGCATGACCCGCCACCTGCTGCGCGACGACGATCTGACCACCGCCGAGCAGACCGAGATCCTCGATCTCGCGCTCGAGCTCAAGAAGGACCGCTGGGCCGACAAGACCCTCGCGGGCCCGCAGACCGTCGCGGTGATCTTCGACAAGTCCTCGACCCGCACCCGCGTCTCGTTCGCGGTCGGGATCGCGGATCTGGGCGGATCCCCGCTGATCATCTCGACGGCGAACAGCCAGCTCGGCGGCAAGGAGACACCGGCCGACACCGCCCGGGTGCTGGAGCGCCAGGTCGCCGCCATCGTGTGGCGCACCTACGCGCAGCAGGGCCTGGAGGAGATGGCCGCGGGCACGCGCGTGCCGGTCATCAACGCGCTGTCCGACGACTTCCACCCCTGCCAGCTGCTCGCCGATCTGCTCACGATCCGCGAGCACAAGGGCGACCTGCAGGGCCTCACGCTCTCGTTCTTCGGCGACGGGCGCAGCAACATGGCGCACTCCTACGTGCTGGCCGGCGTCACCGCGGGCATGCACGTGCGGGTGGCGTCGCCCGAGGCCTACGCGCCGCGCGCCGACGTCGTCGCCGACGTGCATCGGCGCGCCGCCGAGACCGGAGGCTCGCTGACGCTCCTCACGGATCCGGACGAGGCCGCACGCGGGGCCGACGTGATCGTCACCGACACCTGGGTGTCGATGGGCAAGGAGGAGGAGAAGGCCCAGCGCCTGCGCGATCTCGGCGGCTACAAGGTGACCGCCGCGACCATGGCGCTCGCGGATCCGGAGGCGATCTTCATCCACTGCCTGCCGGCCGATCGCGGCTACGAGGTCGACTCCGAGGTCATCGACGGCCCGCAGAGCGTCGTCTGGGACGAGGCGGAGAACCGCCTGCACGCCCAGAAGGCGCTGCTCGTGTGGCTCATCGGCAAGTCGTCGAGCGAGGGAGCGAAGTGAGCGCGCACGGCACGAACCAGGGCGCGCTCTGGGGCGGCCGCTTCGCCGGCGGACCCAGTCCGGAGCTCGCCGAGCTCAGCCGCTCGACCCACTTCGACTGGATCCTCGCCCCGTACGACATCGCGGGATCGCATGCGCACGCCACGGCCCTCGAGGCCGCCGGGTACCTGGAGGCCGACGAGGCCGTGCGCATGCACGCCGGTCTCGACGCTCTCGCCGCCCGCATCGCCGACGGCACGCTGCTCCCGGAGCCGGGGGACGAGGACGTGCACGGCGCACTCGAAGCCGCCCTGATCGCGGAGGTCGGCCCAGATCTGGGCGGACGGCTCCGTGCGGGCCGGAGCCGCAACGATCAGATCGCGACGCTCGTGCGGATGTACCTGATCGACCACGCTCGGGTCATCGCCCGCGAGGTGCTCGGTCTCATCGACGCGCTCGTCGCGCAGGCTCAGGCGCACGAGAGTGCGATCCTGCCGGGGCGCACGCACCTGCAGCACGCGCAGCCGGTGCTGCTCGCGCACCACCTGCAGGCGCACGCGTGGCCGCTCGTGCGGGACCTCGAGCGCCTGGTCGACTGGCGCGCCCGCGCCGGCGTCTCGCCGTACGGCGGGGGAGCGCTGGCCGGATCCACCCTGGGACTCGATCCCGCTCTCGTCGCCCGCGAGCTCGGCCTCGACCGCCCGGCGGAGAACTCGCTCGACGGGACCGCGTCTCGCGACGTCGTCGCCGAGTTCGCGTTCATCGCCGCGACGATCGGCGTGAACCTGTCCCGCCTGTCCGAGGAGATCATCCTCTGGAACACCCGGGAGTTCGGCTTCGTCACGCTCGACGACGGCTACTCGACCGGCTCGAGCATCATGCCGCAGAAGAAGAATCCCGACATCGCCGAACTCGCACGCGGCAAGTCCGGGCGCCTCATCGGCAACCTCTCGGGTCTCCTGGCGACGCTCAAGGGCCTGCCGCTCGCCTACAACCGGGATCTGCAGGAGGACAAGGAGCCGGTGTTCGACTCCGTCCGGACCCTGGAGCTCGTGCTTCCGGCGTTCACGGGAATGGTCGCGACGCTGCGCTTCGACACGGAGCGGATGGCCGAGCTCGCGCCGCAGGGCTTCTCCCTCGCGACCGACGTCGCCGAGTGGCTGGTGAAGAACCGCGTGCCGTTCCGCGAGGCGCACGAGATCTCCGGATCCCTGGTCCGCGCATGCGAGCAGCGGGGCATCGGTCTCGAGGACGCCGACGACGCTCTTCTCGCTGAGGTGTCCGAGCACCTGACGCCGGCCGTGCGCGAGGTGCTCACGATCGAGGGATCGGTCGCGAGTCGTGACGGCATCGGCGGCACGGCGCCGGTGCGCGTCGCGGAGCAGCGCACCGAACTGGTCGCTCGTGCGCAGGCCGCGGTGCACGCCCTCGGGCTGTGATCGATGCGTCCCCTGGATGCCTCTCAGCGCCCCGAATCCCCCTCCCGGCTGTCGCCGCGGAGGGGGATTCCGCGTTCACCAGGCGTTTCGTCCGAAGGCGGCCCGATCACGGGCCGCGCGACACGCCCGGGATGCGGCCCCGATTTGCCGGGACCCGGGGATCCGCGTAAGTTATTACCTGTTCGCCCCAAGCGGTAGAGCGAAGGGCCGGAAGGCCTGACTCCCCAAGCGGCGAACAAACCCCATCTCGATCAAGAACTTCCCAAGTGGAAGAACTTCAGCTACGATGGGTAACTCCCGGGCTCAGGTTCGCCGCAAGGCGCAGCGAGCGGGAGTGAGATCAAGCCCTATTTGTGATGCCGCGAGGCGGAGCTGTAGGAGCATCCGATCCTTGAGAACTCAACAGCGTGCACTTGTCAAATGCCAATTTATTCCTCGTCCAGTCTTAGGGCTGGTTGAGAAATTCCTTTGGATCAAAGACCAATCCTTTCGGGGGTTGGCATTCGGATGAAGTCAGCAATGATGTCATCTCTTTGGTCAGTTTCAAACTCGCTGCGTGCCGGTTTTTCCCCGGTGTGCATGCATTTCTTTTTTACGGAGAGTTTGATCCTGGCTCAGGATGAACGCTGGCGGCGTGCTTAACACATGCAAGTCGAACGATGAACCCGAAGCTTGCTTTGGGGGATTAGTGGCGAACGGGTGAGTAACACGTGAGCAACCTGCCCCTCACTCTGGGATAAGCGCTGGAAACGGCGTCTAATACTGGATACGAGTTGGAGCCGCATGGTTACCAACTGGAAAGATTTTTTGGTGGGGGATGGGCTCGCGGCCTATCAGCTTGTTGGTGAGGTAATGGCTCACCAAGGCGTCGACGGGTAGCCGGCCTGAGAGGGTGACCGGCCACACTGGGACTGAGACACGGCCCAGACTCCTACGGGAGGCAGCAGTGGGGAATATTGCACAATGGGCGGAAGCCTGATGCAGCAACGCCGCGTGAGGGATGACGGCCTTCGGGTTGTAAACCTCTTTTAGCAGGGAAGAAGCGAAAGTGACGGTACCTGCAGAAAAAGCACCGGCTAACTACGTGCCAGCAGCCGCGGTAATACGTAGGGTGCAAGCGTTATCCGGAATTATTGGGCGTAAAGAGCTCGTAGGCGGTTTGTCGCGTCTGCTGTGAAATCCCGAGGCTCAACCTCGGGCCTGCAGTGGGTACGGGCAGACTAGAGTGCGGTAGGGGAGATTGGAATTCCTGGTGTAGCGGTGGAATGCGCAGATATCAGGAGGAACACCGATGGCGAAGGCAGATCTCTGGGCCGTAACTGACGCTGAGGAGCGAAAGGGTGGGGAGCAAACAGGCTTAGATACCCTGGTAGTCCACCCCGTAAACGTTGGGAACTAGTTGTGGGGTCCTTTCCACGGATTCCGTGACGCAGCTAACGCATTAAGTTCCCCGCCTGGGGAGTACGGCCGCAAGGCTAAAACTCAAAGGAATTGACGGGGACCCGCACAAGCGGCGGAGCATGCGGATTAATTCGATGCAACGCGAAGAACCTTACCAAGGCTTGACATACACCAGAACACCGTAGAAATACGGGACTCTTTGGACACTGGTGAACAGGTGGTGCATGGTTGTCGTCAGCTCGTGTCGTGAGATGTTGGGTTAAGTCCCGCAACGAGCGCAACCCTCGTTCTATGTTGCCAGCACGTAATGGTGGGAACTCATGGGATACTGCCGGGGTCAACTCGGAGGAAGGTGGGGATGACGTCAAATCATCATGCCCCTTATGTCTTGGGCTTCACGCATGCTACAATGGCCGGTACAAAGGGCTGCAATACCGTGAGGTGGAGCGAATCCCAAAAAGCCGGTCCCAGTTCGGATTGAGGTCTGCAACTCGACCTCATGAAGTCGGAGTCGCTAGTAATCGCAGATCAGCAACGCTGCGGTGAATACGTTCCCGGGTCTTGTACACACCGCCCGTCAAGTCATGAAAGTCGGTAACACCTGAAGCCGGTGGCCTAACCCTTGTGGAGGGAGCCGTCGAAGGTGGGATCGGTAATTAGGACTAAGTCGTAACAAGGTAGCCGTACCGGAAGGTGCGGCTGGATCACCTCCTTTCTAAGGAGCATCTGGAGGCTTCGGTCTTCCAGGCGCCAGATCAGCACCGAATGTGTGCTGCTGGTTAGCTCATGGGTGGAACATTTGACATGGCTCTCGAGTCAATGGTCTTGCTTAGTACGCTGCTTCGGCAGTGGGAACGGTGGGGTCGGCGATGCGGGGGCCTGCACGCTGTTGGGTCCTGAGGGACCGGGTGTGGGAACACATGCGGTACTTCTGGCCTTCATGCCTCACGCCGGTTGGTGTGGGGGTGGGGGACCGCCCGTACTTTGAGAACTACACAGTGGACGCGAGCATCTTAAAGAGATGATCCTTCGGGATTGTTTCGAAACGATAGATACGGCCCCGATTTTCCTGTCGGGGTCGGCTCATGTGATTTCAAGTCTTTAAGAGCAAACGGTGGATGCCTTGGCATCTGGAGCCGAAGAAGGACGTAGCAATCTGCGATAAGCCTCGGGGAACTGATAAGCGAGTTTTGATCCGAGGGTGTCCGAATGGGGAAACCCCGCTGGGCGGCGTGCCGACCTAGTGACTCCCGCCTGAATATATAGGGCGGGTAGAGGGAACGTGGGGAAGTGAAACATCTCAGTACCCACAGGAAGAGAAAACAACATGTGATTCCGTGAGTAGTGGCGAGCGAAAGCGGATGAGGCTAAACCGGGTGTGTGTGATAGCCGGCAGGCGTTGCATGCCCGGGGTTGTGGGACTTTCCGTGTCATTCTGCCGAGTGACGAGCGTGACAAGCTGGTATAGGCGAACCGCATTGAAAGGCGGGTCATAGAGGGTGCCAACCCCGTAGCCGAAATGCCAGGTCTTGGCGTGGAGAGTATCCCAAGTAGCACGGGGCCCGAGAAATCCCGTGTGAATCTGTCAGGACCACCTGATAAGCCTAAATACTCCCAGATGACCGATAGCGGACAAGTACCGTGAGGGAAAGGTGAAAAGTACCCCGGGAGGGGAGTGAAATAGTACCTGAAACCGTTTGCTTACAAACCGTTGGAGCCTCCTTAGCAGGGGTGACAGCGTGCCTTTTGAAGAATGAGCCTGCGAGTTAGTGATACGTGGCGAGGTTAACCCGTGTGGGGCAGCCGTAGCGAAAGCGAGTCTGAATAGGGCGATTCAGTCGCGTGTCCTAGACCCGAAGCGAAGTGATCTATCCATGGCCAGGCTGAAGCGACGGTAAGACGTCGTGGAGGGCCGAACCCACTTAGGTTGAAAACTGAGGGGATGAGCTGTGGATAGGGGTGAAAGGCCAATCAAACTTCGTGATAGCTGGTTCTCTCCGAAATGCATTTAGGTGCAGCGTTGCGTGTTTCTTGCCGGAGGTAGAGCTACTGGATGGCCGATGGGCCCTACAAGGTTACTGACGTCAGCCAAACTCCGAATGCCGGTAAGTGAGAGCGCAGCAGTGAGACTGTGGGGGATAAGCTTCATAGTCGAGAGGGAAACAACCCAGACCACCAACTAAGGTCCCTAAGCGCGTGCTAAGTGGGAAAGGATGTGGAGTTGCTGTGACAACCAGGAGGTTGGCTTAGAAGCAGCCACCCTTGAAAGAGTGCGTAATAGCTCACTGGTCAAGTGATTCCGCGCCGACAATGTAACGGGGCTCAAGCACGCCACCGAAGTTGTGGCATTGACATTAATGGTAGGCCTTCGTGGTCCAGCCGTGTTGATGGGTAGGAGAGCGTCGTGTGGCGAGTGAAGCGGCGGAGTGATCCAGCCGTGGACGCTACACGAGTGAGAATGCAGGCATGAGTAGCGAAAGACGTGTGAGAAACACGTCCTCCGGAAGACCAAGGGTTCCAGGGTCAAGCTAATCTTCCCTGGGTAAGTCGGGACCTAAGGCGAGGCCGACAGGCGTAGTCGATGGACAACGGGTTGATATTCCCGTACCGGCGAAGAACCGCCCACATGAAATCAGGAGTGCTAAGCATCCCAAGACACGGGGATCCCTTCGGGGACGATCGTGTGGCGGCATGCGACCCCATCTGGTGGAGTGAGCGTATTAACAGGTGTGACGCAGGAAGGTAGCCCAAGCCAGGCGATGGTTGTCCTGGTGCAAGTGCGTAGGCCGAGAGATAGGCAAATCCGTCTCTCATCAAGGCTGAGACACGATGCGGATGAAAAGTGGGTGATCCTATGCTGCCGAGAAAAGCATCGACGCGAGGTTCTAGCCGCCCGTACCCCAAACCGACTCAGGTGGTCAGGTAGAGAATACCAAGGAGATCGAGAGAATCGTGGTTAAGGAACTCGGCAAAATGCCCCCGTAACTTCGGGAGAAGGGGGGCCACCCGCTTATTAGGATTTACTCCGAAAGGGTGTGGTGGCCGCAGAGACTAGTGGGTAGCGACTGTTTACTAAAAACACAGGTCCGTGCCAAGTCGCAAGACGATGTATACGGACTGACGCCTGCCCGGTGCTGGAAGGTTAAGAGGACGGGTTAGCTTCGGCGAAGCTCAGAATTTAAGCCCCAGTAAACGGCGGTGGTAACTATAACCATCCTAAGGTAGCGAAATTCCTTGTCGGGTAAGTTCCGACCTGCACGAATGGCGTAACGACTTCCCAACTGTCTCAACCGCGAACTCGGCGAAATTGCATTACGAGTAAAGATGCTCGTTACGCGCAGCAGGACGGAAAGACCCCGTGACCTTTACTACAGCTTGGTATTGGTGTTCGGTGTGGCTTGTGTAGGATAGGTGGGAGACTTTGAAGCGGTGACGCCAGTTACCGTGGAGTCATTGTTGAAATACCACTCTGGTCACTCTGGATATCTAACTTCGAACCGTGATCCGGTTCAGGGACAGTGCCTGGTGGGTAGTTTAACTGGGGCGGTTGCCTCCCAAAAAGTAACGGAGGCGCCCAAAGGTTCCCTCAACCTGGTTGGCAATCAGGTGTCGAGTGTAAGTGCACAAGGGAGCTTGACTGTGAGACTGACAGGTCGAGCAGGGACGAAAGTCGGGACTAGTGATCCGGCAGTGGCTTGTGGAAGCGCTGTCGCTCAACGGATAAAAGGTACCTCGGGGATAACAGGCTGATCTTGCCCAAGAGTCCATATCGACGGCATGGTTTGGCACCTCGATGTCGGCTCGTCGCATCCTGGGGCTGGAGTAGGTCCCAAGGGTTGGGCTGTTCGCCCATTAAAGCGGTACGCGAGCTGGGTTTAGAACGTCGTGAGACAGTTCGGTCCCTATCCGCTGCGCGCGTAGGAAGTTTGAGAGGATCTGACCCTAGTACGAGAGGACCGGGTTGGACGAACCTCTGGTGTGCCAGTTGTTCCGCCAGGAGCACCGCTGGTTAGCTACGTTCGGGATGGATAACCGCTGAAAGCATCTAAGCGGGAAGCCGGCCTCAAGATGAGACTTCCATGCCCCTCGGGGCGAGAGGCTCCCAGCCAGACTACTGGGTTGATAGGCCAGATGTGGAAGCGTGGCAACACGTGCAGCTGACTGGTACTAATAAGCCGATGACTTGATAACACACCGTTCCTGGTGCTTGCGTCCACTTTGTGGTTCTCGACGTACGGTCGAAAACCAAACAACAACACACATGCTTGTGTTTGTTTGAGACACGTCAATAGTGTTTCGGCGGCCATAGCGTGAGGGAAACGCCCGGTCACATTCCGAACCCGGAAGCTAAGCCTCACAGCGCCGATGGTACTGCAGGGGGGACCCTGTGGGAGAGTAGGACACCGCCGGACTTCCTTTAACAGAAAGGCCACCCAACGCAGGGTGGCCTTTCTGCGTTAACATGCTCGAACGAAAGGAGTCACGACATGGCCGATGACGGCAAGCCCTCGCGCGACCGCAAGGATGACGGCGCGGGGCGTCCTCGTCGCTATGCCGATGGCGACCGTTCCGGGCGTCCGTTCCGCCGTGATGCTTCACGCGATGACCGTCCCCGCCGAGATGGTGACGCGCGTCCTCGACGTGAGGGCGACCGTGCGTTCGGCGGCGGTAATGACCGCCCGTTCCGCAGTGGTGACGATCGTCCACGTCGCGATGGCGATCGCCCCTACCGCAGCAACGACGATCGGCCTCGCCGGGATGGTGACCGTCCGCGTCGGGATGGCGATCGCCCCTACCGCAGCAACGACGATCGGCCTCGCCGGGATGGTGACCGTCCGCGTCGGGATGGGGACCGTCCCTTCCGCACCAATGACGACCGTCGGCGTCGGGATGGCGACCGCCCGTTCCGCGGCAACGATGACCGTCCGCGCCGGGATGGGGACCGCCCGTTCCGCAGCAACGATGGCCGTCCTCGCCGCGATGGCGACAGGCCGTTCCCGGCCCGGGACGATCGCCCGCGCCGTGATGGCGACCGCCCGCGCCGTGATGGCGACCGCCCGCGCCGTGATGGCGACCGTCCGCGCCGTGATGGCGACCGTCCGTTCCGGGACAGGGACGACCGGCCCCGCCGGGACATGTGGGCGAGCGATCGGCCCCGTGACCCGGAGCTTCCGGATGAGATCACGGCGCGCGATCTGCACCCGTCGGCGCGCAATGAGCTGAAGACCCTGAGCAAGGAGAACGCCGAACAGGTGGCGCGCCACCTCGCCATGGCGGCGCAGCTCATCGACGAGGATCCGGAGCGGGCGCACCTGCATGCGCTGGCCGCCTCGCGCCGTGCCGGCCGTGTGGCCGTGGTCCGCGAGTCCGTCGCGATCACGGCATACGCGATGGGCGACTTCGCCCTGGCGCTGCGCGAGCTGCGCACGTACCGCCGCATCTCCGGTCGCGACGACCAGATCGCGCTGATCGTCGACAGCGAGCGGGGGATGGGACGCCCGGAGCGTGCCCTCGAGGAGGGACGGTCGGTCGACCGCGCCGCCCTGCCGACCGCGACCCGCGTCGCCCTGGCGATCGCGATGTCCGGCGCGCGTCTCGACCGCGGCGAACTGGAGCTGGCGCTCGGCGAACTCGAGATCCCGGAGCTCAACCCCGACCTGGCGTTCGAATGGAGCCCCGCGCTCTTCGACGCGCGCGCGGCGGTGCTCGAAGACCTCGGCCGCGCCGACGAGGCCGCCTTCTGGCGTGAGCGCGCGGAGGTCGCGTCTGCCGCGCTGGGACACGGCGACGATGACGAGGTCATCATCGAGGACGCCTACGAGGATCTCCCCGATGAGGAGGAGTCCGCGCCTGACGGGGACACGGCGCCGGAGGCCGCGGCCGCGCAGCAGGTCGCATCCGAGCAGCCGGAGGATGCGGAGCAGGCCGAGTGAGCCTGTTCTCCCGCGACCGCCGTACGCCGCTGTCCGACGTCGACGTCGTCCTCGCGGACCTCGACGGGGTCGTGTACGCCGGGGCCGGGGCGATCCCGCACGCCGTCGAGAGCCTGAAGAAGGTCGAGGCCACCCGCCGCCTCGGCTACATCACGAACAACGCGTCGCGCACGGATGCTTCCGTGGCCGCGCACCTCGGCGAACTCGGCCTCACGGTCGCGCCGGACGAGGTGGTCACCAGCCCGCAGGCGGCGATGCGTCTCGTCAGCGGCCTCATCCCGGCGGGATCCACGATCCTCGTCGTCGGCGGTGAAGGCCTCGTGCACGAGGTGCGCAAGGCCGGCTTCGAAGTGACCCGCAGCGCCGACGATTCCCCAGCCGCCGTGGTGCAAGGGTTCGCGCCCGAAGTCGGCTGGTCCGATCTCGCCGAGGCGGCGTTCGCCCTGAAGGTCCCCGAGGACGAGGGTGGCATTCCCTGGATCGCGACCAATACGGACTGGACGATTCCGCAGTCCCGCGGCGTCGCTCCGGGCAACGGCACTCTCGTGTCCGCCGTGCACACGGCGATCGGCCGCCTCGCGACCGTCGCCGGCAAGCCCGAGACGCCGATCTTCGAGGAGGCGGTCGCGCGGTTCGGCGCGAAGCATCCGCTCTTCATCGGCGACCGGCTCGACACCGACATCGCCGGCGCGTCGCGGGCGGGCATCGAATCGGCGCTCGTGCTGACCGGGATCGACCGCCCGAAGCACGTGCTCGCCGCAGCGGAGGGACAGCGGCCGACCTACATCCTCGGAGACCTGCGCGAGCTGCACGAGCCGTATCCCCAGCCCAAGGCCTCCGGGGACACGGTGACCGTCCGCGACGCCGTCGTGCGCGTGGACGGCGTGGACGTCACGATCCTCCGCGAGGGCGATCGCCCCATCGATCTCGTGCGCGCCGGCGCGGAGGCGATCTGGCGCACCGGGCGGCAGATCTTCGGCTTCCGCGTGCCCGAGCGGCTGTACGCGGATCCGTTCCACCGCCCGTAATCCAGCGGATCACCGCGATCCCCCCGTAGGCTGGAGGGGTGAGCGAGAACACCGAACCGGACCCGGCGGACGGGCTCTGGAGCCGGTTGCGCCTCATCGAAGGGCAGCCCCTGGACTCCCGCGCCGCCGCGTACCAGGCGCTGCACGACGATCTCGCCCGGCGCCTGGAGAGCGCCCCGAGAACCGCCGCGGACCGCGGATGACGTCCCGTCTCGATGCGGCCCTCGCGGAACGCGGCCTGGCCCGATCGCGCACCCACGCAGCAGCGCTGATCGACGGCGGGCTGGTGACGGTCAACGGCAGACCCGTGGCGAAGGCCTCGACCAAGGTCGACGAGGATGACGTGCTCGACGTGGCAGGCGCCGACCACTACGTCAGCCGGGGCGCGCACAAGCTCATCGCCGCCCTGGACGGGTTCGACATCGCCGTCGACGGCGTGCTCGCGCTCGACATGGGGGCGTCCACCGGCGGGTTCACCCAGGTCCTGCGCGAGCGGGGCGCGCGGCGCGTGCTCGCCGTCGATGTGGGGCATGATCAGCTCGCCGCGTCCGTCCGCGCGGACCCCGGCGTCGTCGTCGTGGAGGGCTTCAACGTCCGGCACATGGACGCGCGGATCCTGGCAGACGCGACGGGGGAGCAGCAGCGACCCGGCCTCGTCGTGGGCGATCTCTCCTTCATCTCGCTCAGCCTCGTGCTCCCCGCCATCGCTGCCACCGCCGCAGCGCACGCCGACGTCGTCCTGCTCATCAAGCCGCAGTTCGAGGTCGGCCGCACCGCCGTGCGGGGCGGCCTGGTCACCAACCCGACGATCCGCGCCGACGCCGTCGCGCGCGTGCTGTGGGGCGCGTGGGATCTGGATTTCGGCGTGCTCGGCCTTCTGCCGTCGCCGATCCTCGGCACGCACGGCAACGCGGAGTACCTTGTGCACCTCGCCCGCGGGCGGGGGAGCAATCCGACAGAATGGTTGAGCACGATCGACCAGATGGCAGGAGGCCGATGAACGAGCGCAGGATCCTCGTCGTCGCACATGCGCGCCGCAATGACACCGTGCACGCGGCTCACCGCGTCGTCACCGCCCTGCGCGCCGCCGGAGCGACGCCGGTCATGGCAGCGGAGGACCGCGCCGAGCTCGCCGCGGCCGATGCGCTGTTCGCCGACGTCGACGTGCTGGCGGATCGCTCGCACGAGGACGGGGTCTCCGTCGACGACATCGAGCTGGCCATCGTGCTCGGGGGTGACGGCACCATCCTGCGCGCCGCGGAACTCGTCCGTGAGGGCACCGCGCCCATCCTCGGCATCAACATGGGGCATGTCGGCTTCCTGGCCGAGATCGAGCGCGACGACATGGACGCCGCCGTCGCCCGCGTCATCGATCGCGATTACTCCGTCGAGGAGCGGATGGCGCTCGCGGTACGTGTGAAGGACGCCGCCGGCGCCGTCGTCTACAGCACCTGGGCGCTGAACGAGGCCACCGTGGAGAAGGCCAGCCGCGAGCGCATGATCGAGGTGGTCGTCGAGATCGATGGACGGCCCCTCACCAGCTTCGGCTGCGACGGCATGGTGGTGTCCACCCCGACCGGTGCGACCGCCTACAACTTCTCCGCGGGGGGACCGGTCATCTGGCCCGGCGTCGAGGCCATCGCCGTGGTGCCGCTCTCGGCTCACGCGCTGTTCGCTCGGCCGCTCGTCGTCGCACCGGGCGCGCCGGTGGCGATCGAGCTGCTGGATCGCAACGACGGGAACGCGATCCTCTGGTGCGACGGTCGGCGCTCCCACGAGCTGCCGCGGGGCGCTCGGGTGGTCGTGCGCCGCTCCTCGCGTCCGGTGCGCCTTGCACGTCTGCATCCGAGCGTCTTCACGGATCGGCTGGTGCGCAAGTTCCACCTCCCGGTCTCGGGCTGGCGAGGAGCCGACGCATGATCGAGGAGATGCGCCTGCGGGATCTCGGCGTCATCGCCGAGGCCGTGCTGCCGATCGGACCGGGTTTCACCGCCATCACGGGGGAGACCGGCGCGGGCAAGACGATGGTCGTCACGGGGCTCGGGCTGCTGCTCGGCGCCCGCGCCGATTCCGGTGCGGTGCGCGCCGGCGCCGCGCAGGCCTCGGTCGCCGGCGTATGGATCGTCCCGAGCAGCGGATCCGTGGCCGACACGGTCGCCGACGCCGGGGGCGAGCTCGAGCCGTACGACGACGCCCGCGGCGAGCTCTACATCTCCCGCACGCTCACCGCGGAGGGGCGCAGCCGTGCGAGCGTCGGCGGCCGTGCCGCGCCGGCCGGCGTGCTGGCCGACCTCGCCGACGAGCTCGTGGTCGTGCACGGGCAGTCGGAGCAGCTGCGGTTGCGGTCCGCGGCCGCCCAGCGCGACGCGCTGGATCGCTTCGGCGGATCCGCCATCGCCGTCGTCAGGAGCGAATACGAGCGGGCGTGGGAGCGCTGGCGCGGCCTGTCCGCTCAGCTCGACGAGATCGCCGGGAACCGGGAGCGCCGCCAGGCCGAGGCCGAGGACCTGCGCCAAGCTCTCGCGCTGATCGAGGCGACGGATCCGCAGCCGGGCGAGGACGAGGCGCTCGCCGAGCGCGCCGAGCGTCTCGCCAACGCCGAGGAGCTGCGCCAGGCCGCGGCGATCGCGCGCTCGGCGCTCTCCGACGAGGAAGGCGGCAACGACGTATCCACGCTCGCGGCGGAGGCCCGCCGCGCGCTGGAGCGTGCGACCGACCCCGCCCTCGCCGCGATGGCCGAGAGCATCGCCGAGATCGGCTACCGCGCGACGGACATCGCCGCACAGCTGAGCGGCTACCTCGCCGACCTCGACGAGTCGGGCCCGCACGAGCTCGCCGCGGTCGAGGAACGCCGCGCGGCCCTCGCCGCGCTGGTGCGCGCACACGGCAGCCTCGACGCGGCACTCGAGCTCTGGAACACCGGATCCGCCCGCCTCGCCGAGCTCGACGACGACTCCGACCACATCGAGCGGCTCACGATCGAACGAGATGCCGCACGCGCCGCCCTGGACGAGGCAGCCGCCGCACTCACCGCGACGCGCACGGAGGCGGCCGGCCGGCTCGGCGCCGCCGTCACAGAGGAGTTGCACGCCCTCGCCATGCCCGACGCGCGGCTCGTGGTCGCCGTCACCGAGGGCGCGGAGAGCGCGAACGGACGCGACGACGTCGCCATCCTCCTCGCACCGCACTCCGGCGCCGAGCCCCGCCCGGTCGCGAAGGGCGCATCCGGAGGCGAGCTGTCCCGCGTGATGCTCGCGATCGAGGTCGTGATCGCCGGCACGGATCCCGTCCCGACCTTCGTGTTCGACGAGGTCGACGCCGGTATCGGCGGTGCCGCCGCGATCGAGGTGGGCCGTCGTCTGGCTCGCCTGGCGCGCACGTCGCAGGTGATCGCCGTCACCCACCTCGCCCAGGTGGCCGCGTTCGCGAACAACCACCTCAGCGTCGTGAAGCAGAGCGACGGCCAGGTCACCGCCTCGAGCGTGCGCCGGCTGGACGGCGAGGACCGCGAGGCGGAGATGGCGCGGCTGCTGTCCGGGCTGACCGACTCCGGGGCGGCGCTCGAGCACGCCCGCGAACTGCTCGCCCTCCGCGAGGACTGAACCGTTCCCGGCGGATGTTCGCCGCGGAGGAGCGTCAGCGCAGGTTGCGCACGGAATCCCGCCGGATCAGCGGCATCGGCAGCAGCTCATGGGCGAGGTCGCGCTCGCCGAGCAGCATCTCCACGCCGACGCGCGCCATCTGCTCGTAGGGCAGGCGTGCTGTGGTCAGGCCCGGGCGCACCAGGGAGGCGAGATCCTCGTCGTCGAAGGACACGATGGAGATGTCGGCAGGGATGCGCAGACCGCGCTCGTTGAGCGCCTGGTAGATGCCGAACGCGACGCCGTCGGTGGCCGCGATGATGCCGGTCAGGTCGGGGTGCGCATCCAGCATCTGCAGGGTGTGCGCGAAGCCGATCGAGGTGGTCCAGTCCTCGACGACGACCTCGGCCGGACCGGCGATGCCGCGCTCGGCGAAGGCATCGCGGATGCCGGCGAGGCGCCGTGCGATCGTGACCGACCGGCGCGGGTCGCCGGCGACGTGGGGGATGTCGCCGATGAAGGCGACGCGCGTGTGGCCGGCGTCCAGCAGCACCGACGCCATGGCGTGGCCCGCGGTGTATTCGTCGGGAAGCACGCTGGGCAGATCGTCCGGCGTGCGTCCGTTCACGATCACGACGGGGGTCCCGCGGGGAGCCGCGGGGACGTCGACCATGCGCGCGGCCATCAGCCCGACGATGACTCCGTCGACGCGGCGATCGATGAGCTCATCGAACGCGGCCGCGAGCTGCGTGGGGTCGTCGCCGGTCTCGGCGATGAGCACCGTGTGATCCAGTTCCTTCGCAGCGCGCAGCGTGCCGCGCACCATCGCCGATGCGAAGCGCGTGATGGTGACCTGATCCGAGATGAAGCCGATCGTGCGCGTCTTTCCCGAGCGCAGACTCTGCGCGGCGGGGTTCGGCTTGTACCCGAGCTGCGCCGCCGCAGTGCGGACGCGCTCGACCGCGTCCTCCGACAGACGGGACGGACGGTCGTTGAGGATGAGGCTGACGGCCGTCTTGGACAGTCCGGAAAGCCGCGCGACGTCTGCAAGCGTCGGTCTCGGTGCCGTCGACATCGTCGGACCCCCTCTCTTCGGATCCTCCCAATCTAGCGGATCCGCTCATTTTGGTGAATTAATTTATCAACATGGCTTGCATGGCCGTGCTGGTGGGTGTTACCGTCGGATAAATCGGTTCACCACCCGCTGCGCGAGAACGCGCAGGCCGATTCACTCTCAGAGAGGAGAAGTTGATGGCACGTGAATTCGGACCCGTCATGGGACGACGTGACCTGCTGCGGCTCGGAGGCTACGGCCTCGCCAGCGCGGCCCTGCTCGGGGCGGGGGCGAGCCTGACCGGCTGCGCGCCCAGCGGTTCC
This sequence comes from Microbacterium xylanilyticum, assembly GCF_054654695.1. Taxonomy (NCBI): domain Bacteria; kingdom Bacillati; phylum Actinomycetota; class Actinomycetes; order Micrococcales; family Microbacteriaceae; genus Microbacterium; species Microbacterium xylanilyticum. The sequence continues at coordinate 2,512,448 of NZ_BAAIEN010000002.1, read as the reverse complement.
GGCGGGGACGGCGGCACCACCGGCACCCTGAACATGCTGTACTTCGGCGACCAGAAGTCCGCCACCACGCTGCAGAACGCGCTCCAGCCCAAGGTCAAGAAGATCGACAAGGGCCTGGACATCAAGGTCAGCGCGATCAACGGCAAGGACTGGAACGACTTCCTCGCCAAGGTCCTCACCCTCATCGCCTCCGGTCAGGCGCCCGACATCGTGAGCGTCGCGACCGAGGGCCTCCAGCTGATGGTGGGCAAGAAGCTCATCGTCCCGCTGGACGAGTACGTCACCAAGGACATGTCCACGCTGAAGTCCAGTTACTTCAACGACATCCACCCCGCGCTGATCGAGGCCATGATGGTGGACGGCCACCTCTACAACATGCCCGACAGCTTCAACGCCGGCAGCATGTTCTTCAACAATGACGTGCTGCAGAAGGCCGGCGCTCCGGCACCGGCAGCGGGCTGGACCATCGACGACTTCCACTCCACGGCGGAGAAGATCTCGAAGGTCGGCGGCGACATCCTGCCGTTCGACTGGGTGGTGCGCCTCTGGGGCAGCTGGACCTCGTTCCTCTACGCCAACAACGGCAACCTCATCGAGGAGGGCAAGTACGGCGGCGGCGACTGGCTCTGGAACAAGGCCTATGAGGCCGGCGACAAGAGCATCGAGGGGCGCAAGGGCGGCTGGAAATGGGGAGCCCCTACGGCGAACTCAGATGCCGCGATCGAAGCGCTGCAGTATGTGATCGACCTGCAGAAGGCCGGCTACTCGCCCTCGCCGGACGTGGGCGGCGGCGGCACCCTCCAGGGCCTGTTCTCCTCCGGTCGCATCGGCATGACGATCGGCGGCGGGTTCTGGGCCGGCGGCCTGCACAACGCGGGCATGAAGGACGGCAGCTTCGACGTGCAGGCCTTCCCGACCTGGAAGAGCAACAAGTCGCTGTTCGGCACGGGCGGATACTCGATCTTCCAGTCGTCCAAGAAGAAGGACGCCGCCTGGGAGGTCATCAAGATGATGATCGAGGCGGAGAGCTTCGACATCATGTTCCCGGGCAACATCACCACCTCGGGCCGCAAGTCCCTGATGACGGCGGAGCGCTACGCGACCACCGGTCCGAAGAACTGGCAGGTCTTCTACGACCAGCTCGACGGATCCGTGCCGATCTCGGCCCCGTCGTACTACAACGCCCTGGCGACGTCGCTCAACCAGCGCACCACCGAGGCGATCTCCTCCGGCAACGCCAAGGCCGCCCTCGACGCCATGCAGAGCGACCTTGAGAAGGTGGCGAAGGGCAGCTGATGTCCGCGCCCACCTCCACTCCGCACGCAGTTCTGCGTGTGTCGTCGCGCGAGGTGAAGCCTCCCCGGCCCGTCCGCCGCCCCGGTGCGCGGCGGACGGCCCGGCGGGAGGGGATGTTCGGCTACGCGATGATCGCGCTGTCCATGCTGTTCGTGACCGTGTTCACATTCATCCCCATCCTGGCTTCTCTCGGACTGTCGTTCTTCGACTGGGACGTCATCTCACCGCCCACCTGGGCCGGCCTTGCGAACTATCAGCGCTTCTTCACCGACGGCCCCGTGCTGCAGTCGTTCGGCGTCACCATCGTCATGGCGATCGCGATCGTCGCACTGCAGCTCTCGCTCGGCCTGTTCCTGGCCGTGCTGGTCAACCAGCGGACCTCGAACTTCGGCCGGACGTTCTTCCGGACGGCGTTCTACCTCCCGCTGCTCGCTTCGACGGCTGCTGTCGCGATCTTCATGGGGTACCTGTTCGACGCGAAGTTCGGGGCGATCAACTACTACCTCGGGCTGCTCGGGATGTCGGGCGTGCCCTGGTTGACCAGCCCTTTCGGGGCGCAGGCGACGATCGTGCTGATCGTGGTCTGGCAGCAGGTCGGCTTCACCTTCGTGCTCTTCGTGTCGGCGCTCATGGCGGTGCCCACGGACGTGCTCGAGGCGTCGTCGATCGACGGCGCAGGTCCCCTGCGCACGCTGTTCCGCATCAAGATCCCGCTGATCAGCCCGACGATCCTGTTCGCCGCGGTGATCGCGTTCATCAACGCGATGCAACTGTTCGACCAGCCGTTCATCATGACGAAGGGCGGGCCGGGCACGGCCACCACCACCGCGACCATCTCGATGTACCAGACCGGGTTCCAGAACCTGCAGTTCGGATACTCGTCGGCGATCGCGATCATCCTCCTCCTGCTGATCCTGGCGATCACCGGGATCCAGTTCCTCGCCTCACGGAAGCTGGTGTTCTACCAATGAGCACGACCTCTTTGATCGTGACGGGCCGCAGCAGGCCCTCCCGTCAGCGCCGTGCGGGCGCGCGGGCCTGGACCGTCGGAAAGGTGGCGGGCCTGGTCGCCCTGTTCGTGGCCGCCGTGTTCGCGCTCGGCCCGCTGCTGTGGACGGTGACGACGTCGCTGCGATCCCCGTCGCAGGCGTTCAACAACCCGCCGCAGTGGATCCCGTTCAACGCGGACTTCAGCAACTACGCCGCCGTGTTCGACCAGATCCCGATCGGGCAGTTCTTCCTGAACAGCACGATCGTGACCCTGCTGATCGTGGTCGGGCAGACGATCACCTGCACTCTGAGCGGGTACGCGTTCGCGATGGTGTCGTTCCCCGGCAAGAACGTCATCTTCAGCGCGTTCCTCGCGACCATGATGGTGCCGCTGCAGACGATCATCATCCCGGTGTTCCTCATCGTGAAGTCGCTGGGGCTTCAGGACGGGCTCGGATCCCTGATCATCCCGGCGCTGGGCAGCGCGTTCGGCACGTTCCTCATGCGGCAGTACTTCATGCAGATGCCGAGGGAGCTCGGCGAGGCCGCGCGCATCGACGGCGCGACGCAGTTCGGCGTGTTCTTCCACGTGTACGCGCGGATGGCCGCACCGGCGATCTCGACGCTCGCGATCCTGAACTTCTCCGGGTTCTGGGCGGAGTTCTACCGGCCGCTGATCTTCCTGCAGGATCAGAGCACCTTCACCCTTCCGCTCGGTCTCGTCGGGCTGCAGGGGAACCTGGGCACGGGCTCGATCTCGGTCGTGCTGGCCGGCGTCGTGCTGTCGATGATCCCGAGCGTGCTGCTGTTCATCTTCGCGCAGCGCTACTTCATCGCGGGCGTCACCGCGGGGTCCTCCCGCTGATGGGGGTCCTCCCGCTGATGCGCGACCTGTCCACGGTGACCACGAAGGATCCGACCCGATGATCGAACCCCTGTTCTTCCAGCCAGAGGGCGGCTGGGTGGGCGACGCGATCCCGTTCGAGCGGGACGGGGTGCTCCACCTCTGGTACCTGTTCGACGACCGGGTCGTGCCGCGCACCGGCATGCCCTGGCACCTCGTCACGACGCGCGACCTCGTGCACTTCGAGGATCGCGGGCTCGCGGTGCCCAGCGGAGGACCCGACGCGGAGGACTTCAACGTGTACACGGGCTCCGTCGTCGTCGACGAGGCGGGCACGGCGCACCTGTTCTCGACCGCGCAGAACCCCGCGCGTCTCGGGCCGGACGGGCGCCCGCTGCAGCTCGTGGCGCACGCGACCAGCGCCGATGGCCTGCGCGACTGGGTCAAGCACCCCGAGCTCACGTTCGGTGCGCCGGAAGGCTTCGAGCCCGGCGACTGGCGGGATCCGTTCGTGTTCCGGGACGGCGACATCTGGCGAATGCTCGTCGCCGCGCGGCACGCCGAGGGACCGGACCGGCGTCGCGGCACGGTCGCCCAGCTCACCTCGACGGACCTCATCGCCTGGACGCCTGTCGAGCCGTTCTGGGATCCCCGGCGCTACATCGCGCACGAGTGCCCGGACGTGTTCCGCTGGGGCGACTGGTGGTACCTCGTCTACTCCGAGTTCTCGGACGCGTTCTGCACCCGCTACCGCATGGCGCGCTCGCTCGAGGGGCCGTGGATCGTGCCGGAGGACGACACGGTGGACTCGCGCGCCTTCTACGCGGCCAAGACCGTGGAGCGGGACGGGCGGCGGTTCTTCGTCGGCTGGATCGCCACGCGCGAGGGCGACACCGACGACGGGGCCTGGCAGTGGGCCGGCACCATGTCGGTGCTCGAGGCCGAGCAGCGCGCGGACGGCACGCTGGCGTTCCGGTTCCCGGACGAGTTCATCGCGTCGTTCACCGAGCCGATCGCCTCGGGTCTGCCGCAGCTGCCCCTTCGCCAGAACGCGATCGACCGGTTCGTCCAGGTCGTCGGGACGGCCGACCTCCCCGACGCGTTCCTGCTCGCAGCGGAGATCGAGCTCGCCGCCGATGTCGAGGAGGTCTCCCTGCTGCTGCGCGCCACCGCGGACGGGGACGAGGCGGGGATGATCCGCCTCGAGCCGCGGCGGTCCCGCGTGGTGTTCGACCGGTGGCCGCGCACGCTCACCGGCGGCGAGCAGTGGCAGATCTCGGGAGACGTCCCCTTCGTGTTCGAGCGGCCGTGCCCGCTCCCGGCGGGCCGGCACCGCATCGAGATCGCCGTCGAGGGGGACATCGTCGTGGCGGTCGTCGATCGGCGCGTCGCCCTGAGCACCCGGCTCTATCGCCGTGCGGGGGAGCGGATCGGATTCGCCGTCAACGGCGGCGTCGCCGAGCTCGTCAGCCTCGACATCCGCACGCGGTCATGATCCCCGCCGTGCTCGCCGATCTCGTCGAACCCTCTTCGAAGGAGCCCCCGCACATGACCAGGCCGCTCATGCACTTCCGGCCCGCGCGCAACTGGATGAACGACCCGAACGGACTCGTCTTCCACGACGGCAGCTATCACCTCTTCTACCAGTACAACCCGGAAGGCTCGACCCACGGCTTCATGAGCTGGGGGCACGCGACCAGCCCCGACCTCGTGCACTGGCAGGAGCACCCGGTGGCGCTGCGCTACACCGACGAGGACGAGATCTTCTCCGGATCCGCCGTGCACGACGCGCACGACACGAGCGGCCTGGGCGTCGACGGCGTCGCGCCCCTCGTCGCGATCTACACGCTCGCATCCCGCGTGCGGCCCTGGCAGGCGCAGGGCATCGCGTCCAGCACCGACGGCGGCGCGACCTGGACCCCGTATCCGGGGAACCCGGTGCTCGACCGCGCCTCCGCGGACTTCCGGGATCCGAAGGTGTTCCGCTATCGCGGTGAGGCGGGGGAGCACTGGGTGATGGTGGCGGTCGAGGCCGTCGAACGGCGCGTGGTGCTGTACCGCTCCGACGACCTGATCGAGTGGACGTACCTCTCCGACTACGGACCGCGCGGCGCGGTCGGCGGTGTGTGGGAGTGCCCCGATCTGTTCCCGCTCGCCGTTGACGGCGACCCGGGCGATATGCGCTGGGTGCTGCTGATCAGCCTCAACCCCGGCGGGATCGCCGGCGGATCCGGCACGCAGTACGTGATCGGATCCTTCGACGGCGAGCGGTTCACCCCCGACGATCCGGCGCCGGCCGTGCCGGCGCCGGAGGGGGAACCGCAGAGCCGGGCCGAGCTCGAGGCGTTCGACTGGATCGACTACGGACGGGACTGCTACGCCGGCGTGACGTTCTCCGGTCTCGCCGACGACCAGCGGATCCTCATCGCCTGGATGAGCAACTGGGACTACGCGGCCGACATGCCGGCGGAGGGAGAGGACGGGACGCAGCGCGGCGCGATGACGCTGCCGCGCCGGCTCTCCCTGGCCCGGAGGGACGGCCGAATCCGGCTCGTGCAGACGCCGGTCGCCGTGGTGGGCGACGCGGTGGACGAGCTCGAGGCCGGCCCTGTCGAGATCCGTCCCGGCGCGCCCCTGGAGCTGCACGCGCCCCGCGCCGGACGCATGCGGGTGCGGATGCGCCTCGGGGACGGCGCGGTCGCCGAGCTGCGCATCGGCGATGACGAGGCTCCCGCCGCCGTGCTCCGCTGCACCGCCGCCGAGCTGACCCTGGATCGCCGCGGCGGCGCGGTTCAGCTGCCGGCGGCCTTCGGCAGCGTGGAGCGGCTCCCGCTCGACGGCAGCGGCGTGGTGGACGCGGACCTGTGGCTGGACCACGGGTCGGTGGAGGTCTTCTGCGAGGACGGCGCGGCCGTGCTCACGGATCGGATCCCCGCCCGCACGTCATCGTCTCTCGCTCTGCACGCCGTGGGCGGTAGCGTACGAGTGGATCAGCTCACCGTCGCACCCGTCGCGGACGCTGCCCGGACGGAGGTACAGGCATGAACGCATCGCGGATCGCCGTGATCGGCGAGGCGCTCGTCGACATCGTGGTCGGCGGCTCGGCCCACGCGGGCGGGTCGCCGATGAACGTGGCCGTGGGGCTCGCGCGACTGGGCCGGCCTCCCGTGCTGCACGCCCGGATCGGCGACGACGCGCACGGCAACACGATCCGCGCGCATCTCGCGGCGGACCGCGTCGGGATCGGAGCGCACACGCTCGTCGACGGCCCGTCGTGGACCGCGACGGCGGCGCTGGCCGAGGACGGCAGCGCGGAGTACACCTTCGCGCTGGCCGGCGAGATCGCGGTGCCCGAGCTGCACGACCTCGCTCTTGTGCATGCCGGATCCATCGGCGCACTGCGGGAGCCCGGGTCGAGCGCGCTGCTCGCGGCCTACCGCCACGCTCCTGCGGAGACGCTGCGCTCGTTCGATCCGAACATCCGCGCCGACGTCATCGGCCCCGCCGACGCCGCGCGGAAGCGGGTGTTCGAGCTGGCGGCAGCGTCGCACGTCGTCAAGCTCAGCGACGAGGACGCCGCATGGCTGCGGTCCGGCGCGAGCCTGGACGAGGTCCTCGACGAGTTCGCCGCGGGCGGCACCCGCTTCGTGGCGATCACCCGCGGCGCGCAGGGCGCCGTCGCGCTCGTCGACGGCGAGCGGTACGAGCGCCCTGCCCTGCCCGTGGACGTCGTCGACACGATCGGCGCCGGCGACGCGTTCATGTCGGGTCTGCTGTTCGGCCTGCTCCGCGACGGCACCGACCGGCTCCTCGTCGAGGGGGCGCCGATCCCGTCGGGGAACGTCCTCGCAGCGCTGGACACGGCGCTCGCCTCGGGGGCGATCACGGTGTCCCGCGCGGGTGCGAACCCGCCGCGCCCGGCGGAGCTGGAGGAGCGCCTCGCCGCGGCGCGCGCCGTGTCGAGCGGTGACGACCGCTGATCCGGCTGATAGGATAAAAGCCCGTGATGCAGACTTCAGCCGCGCGGGCAGACAACGACACCACCAAGCACATCTTCGTGACGGGCGGTGTCGTTTCCTCTTTGGGCAAGGGTCTGACGGCGGCCAGCCTCGGCAACCTGCTCACCGCCCGCGGACTGCGCGTGGTCATGCAGAAGCTGGATCCCTATCTGAACGTGGATCCCGGCACGATGAACCCGTTCCAGCACGGTGAGGTGTTCGTCACCGACGACGGTGCGGAGACCGACCTCGACATCGGCCACTACGAGCGCTTCCTCGACATCGAGCTGAGCCAGGCGGCGAACGTCACGACCGGGCAGATCTACTCGCAGGTCATCGCCAAGGAGCGCCGCGGGGAGTACCTCGGCGACACCGTGCAGGTCATCCCGCACATCACCGACGAGATCAAGCGCCGCATGCGCCTGCAGGCCGACGAGACGCCGAAGCCCGACGTGATCATCACCGAGATCGGCGGCACCGTCGGCGACATCGAGTCGCAGCCGTTCATCGAGTCCGCGCGCCAGATCCGTCACGAGCTCGGCCGCAAGAACGTGTTCTTCGTGCACGTCTCGCTCGTGCCGTTCATGGGCGCATCCGGCGAGCAGAAGACCAAGCCGACCCAGCACTCCGTCGCCGCGCTCCGCTCGATCGGCATCCAGCCGGATGCGCTCGTGCTGCGCAGCGACCGGCCCGTCACCGACTCCAACAAGCGCAAGATCGCGCTCATGTGCGACGTCGACGAGGACGCGGTCGTGAACGCGGTCGACGTGCCCAGCATCTACGACATCCCGACGATGCTGCACGACCAGGGCCTGGACGACTACATCGTGGACGCTCTCGGCCTCACCAAGGCGGCCGACGTGGACTGGTCGCGGTGGCAGAAGGTGCTGCAGGCCGTGCACAACCCGAAGCACGAGGTCACGATCGGCCTCGTCGGCAAGTACATCGACCTGCCCGACGCGTACCTCTCGGTCACCGAGGCGCTCAAGGCCGGCGGTTTCGCGCACGAGGTCGCGGTGAAGATCCGCTGGATCCCGTCCGACTCCTGCGAGACGCCCGAGGGCGCTGCCAAGGCGCTCGCCGACGTCGACGGCATCTGCGTGCCCGGCGGCTTCGGCATCCGCGGCATCGAGGGCAAGCTCGGCGCGCTGCGCTTCGCCCGCGAGCAGGGGATACCCGCGCTCGGCCTGTGCCTGGGCCTGCAGTGCATGGTCATCGAGTACGCGCGCAACGTCGCCGGCATCGAGGGCGCCTCCTCCAGCGAGTTCGACCCCGACACCGCGGAGCCGGTCATCGCGACCATGGCCGAGCAGGTCGAGATTCTCGACGGCGGCGACCTCGGCGGCACCATGCGCCTCGGGCTGTACCAGGCCGCGCTCGCCGAGGGCTCGCTCGCTGCGGAGCTGTACGGCGCGTCCGAGGCCTCCGAGCGGCACCGCCACCGCTACGAGGTGAACAACGCCTATCGCGGCCGCCTCGCCGACGCCGGGCTGTCGTTCTCGGGCCTCAACCCGGAGCTCGACCTCGTCGAGTACGTGGAGCTGCCGCGCGACGTGCACCCGTTCTACATCGCCACGCAGGCGCACCCCGAGCTGCGCTCGCGGCCGACCGAGCCGCACCCGCTCTTCCGCGGGCTCGTGGGCGCCGCCATCGAGCGCCACCGCTCCAGCGAGCTGTTCGACGACGAGGACTGACGTGACCGACCCTTCGACGGGCTCGGCGGGCTCCGCCGCCGCCCTGTCCGACGAGCCGTTCGAGCCCGAGGTGCTCGACAGTCGCGAGGTGTACCGCGGGGCGGTGTGGAGCGTCCTCGAGGATCGCGTCCGCTACGGCGACGGCGAGATGGTGCGGCAGTACATCGATCACACCGGTGCCGTCGCGGTCGTCGCGATGGACGAGCACGGGCGGGTGCTGCTGATCCAGCAGTACCGGCACCCGATCCGGGAGCGCGACTGGGAGCTGCCCGCGGGGCTCCTCGACGTCGTCGGCGAGGATCCGATGGCGGCGGCGCGACGCGAGCTCGCGGAGGAGGCGGACCTCACCGCCTCCGGCTGGGAGCCGCTCGTGTCGATGTACACGACGCCGGGCAGCAACTCCGAGCTCATCCACATCTACCTCGCGACCGGTCTGGCGCCGGCGGAGGAGGTCTTCGCGCGCACCGAGGAAGAGGCGGACATCCGCCTCGCCTGGCTCCCGCTCGCCGAAGCCGCCGACGCGGTGCTGGACGGGCGGCTGCGCAACGGCATCCTCGCCGTCGGCATCCTCGCGGCGGAGCGCCGCCTGGCGTCGGGGCGGCGGAGCGCCGGGGCCTGACGTGCGGCAGGCCTGAGGTGCAGCTCGACCGCGCGCTCGACGCGTACCTGCGGCATGTCACGATCGAGCGCGGGCTCGCCGAGCACACCCTCGCCGCCTACCGCCGCGACCTCGGCGGCTACGTCGCGTGGCTCGACGAGCAGGGCATCGCGGACACCGCCGCGATCACGCCGGAGGTCGTCGCCGCCTTCGCCGCGGAGCGGGCGAGCGCCGAACCGCCGCCCGCGGCGTCGAGCCTGGCGCGACTGCAGTCCTCGGTGCGGGGCTGGCACCGCTTCCTCGCCCGCGAGGGCATCGCCGAGGCGGATCCGAGCGCCCGGCTGCGTCCGCCCAAGCAGCCCCGGCGCCTGCCGAAGGCGCTCACGATCGACCAGGTCGAGCGGCTCCTCGCCGCCCCCTCGGCGGACGAGCCGATCGGGATCCGCGACCGCGCCCTGCTCGAGCTGCTCTACGCCACCGGAGCCCGCGTCTCGGAGGCGGTCTCCCTCGACGTCGACGACCTGGCGCACGGCGACGTGCTGCGCCTGCGCGGGAAAGGATCCAAGGAGCGCATCGTTCCCGTCGGCTCCTACGCGCGCGCCGCCGTCGACGCCTACCTCACACGCGTGCGTCCGGCGCTCGCCGCCAAGGGCCGCGCGTCCGCGAAGCTGTTCCTCGGGGCCAGGGGAGCGCCGCTCAGCAGGCAGAGCGCATGGCTCATCATCCGCGCGGCGGCGGAGCACGCCCAGATCACGGCCGAGATCTCCCCGCACACGCTGCGGCACTCCTTCGCCACGCACCTGCTGCAGGGCGGCGCGGACGTGCGCGTGGTGCAGGAGCTGCTCGGCCACGCCTCCGTGGCGACCACGCAGATCTACACGCACGTCTCGGTGGACACGCTCCGCGACGTCTACGTGACCGCGCATCCCCGCGCGCGCTGAGACCGCGTATGTTTCCGGCGTGTGACTTTTCCTAATGGTTTGAAGTCAGACCATTGACAGTCGCGGATCCGAGTCGCCAGAATCGCTGCACACGCTCCCTCCACTGAAAGCAGGCAGCACTCCATGAGCGAATCGACAAAGGCGCCCGACTCACACCCGATCGACGACGACGCCGCAGCCCTGGCCGCCCTGGGCTACAAGCAGGAACTGCACCGGGGGATGTCGGGGTTCAGCAACTTCGCCGTCTCCTTCTCGATCATCTCGATCCTCGCGGGATGCATCACCTCGTACGCGATCGCCCTCAAGTCCGGCGGACCCTCCGCCATCAACATCGGCTGGCCCCTGGTCGGCGTCTTCGTGCTCATGGTCGCGCTCGCGATGGCCGAGGTGTGCTCGAAGTATCCGACGGCCGGCGGGCTCTACTTCTGGGCCGGCCGCCTCGCGAAGCGGAACAAGCGCCAGTGGGCGTGGACCGTCGGCTGGTTCAACTTCCTCGGCGAGGTCGCCGTCACCGCGGCGATCGACTTCGGCGCCGCGACCACGATGATGGCGTTCGCCAACCTCGTCTGGGGCGTGGAGGTCAACCCCTTCAACACCTTCGGGCTGTTCGTCGTCCTGATCGTGGTCCACGGCCTGCTCAACACGTTCGGCGTCAATCTCGTCAGCATCCTGTCCAACGTGTCGGCCTGGTGGCACATCGTCGGCGTGCTGATCATCGTCGCCGCGCTGTGGATCCTGCCCACGCAGCACCAGTCCGTCGGCTGGACCTTCACCGGCTTCTACAACGGCACCGGCTGGTCGTTCGCGCCGTACGTGTTCCTCATGGGTCTGCTGATGGCCCAGTACACCTACACCGGCTACGACGCCTCGGCGCACGTCGCGGAGGAGACCAAGAACGCCTCGATCGCCGCGCCGAAGGGCATCGTGATGAGCGTCGTGATCTCGATCATCGGCGGCTGGATCCTGCTCTACTCGATCACCGCGGCGATCCAGGACTCCTCGGACAAGGGCATCGACAAGCTGCTCGGCAGCGCGACCGGCCTTCCCCCGGCGCAGATCTTCCTCGATGCGCTGAACAACCCGACCATGGCGAAGTTCCTGCTGTTCATCGTCTGCGGTGCGCAGTTCTTCTGCGGCATGGCCTCGGTGACGGCGAACTCGCGCATGAGCTACGCGTTCTCGCGCGACAACGCGATCCCGGGCTCGCGCGTGTGGGCGAAGGTGAACCCGCGGACCGGGACGCCGACGAACTCGATCTGGCTCTGCGTCGCGCTGTCGATCGTGCTGACGGTCCCGGCGATGTGGAACCTGACCGCGTACCTCGCGGTCACCTCGATCGCGGTCATCGGCCTGTACATCGCGTACGTCACGCCGGTGTTCCTGCGCCGCCTGGACCGGAACTTCGTGCCGGGACCGTGGAACCTCGGGCGGTGGAGCGCGGTGGTCGGCTGGATCGCCGTCGTGTGGGTGGTCATCATCATCGTCCTCTTCGTGTTGCCGCCGGTGAACCCCGTCACGATCGACACGTTCAACTACGCCCCGATCGCGGTCGTCGTGGTCGCGCTCCTGGCGGCGGCCCTGTGGTTCGCGTACGGCAAGCGCGACTTCATGGCCTCGAGCGCCGAGGCCGAGCACCTCACGATGGCTCCCGACAAGCTGCTTGAGGAATAGTGAGCGCATGACGGATGCGATGGACTCTCCTCTGGTGGACGCGGCACTGCACCCGGTCCGCGGGCACATGGCCTTCGAGAGCTGCGTGGAGCAGCTCGGATCGGCCATCCGGCTCGGGATCTTCCGGGTGGGGACGAAGCTGCCGGGCGAGCGCGAGCTCGCTGAGAAGCTCAACGTCTCCCGCGCCACCCTGAGGGAGGCCATCAGCGCTCTCCGCGCCGCCGGGCTCGTCGCCACGACCCGGGGGCGCGGAGGTGGCACCGTCGTCCAGCCGGCCGCGGAGCAGTGGCCGGCGGATCAGACGCCGCCGCGCCGCGCCGAGATCGACGACGTGATCGTGTTCCGCTCCGTCATCGAGCCCGGTGCCGCGTACCGGGCGGCGCTGACGCCGCTCGACGAGGGGCAGCGCACGCTGCTCGCCGACAGCCTCGCCGACCTCGCGGCGGCCGAGACGCCCGCCGACTACCGGCAGGCGGACGCCCGGCTGCACCTCGCGATCGCGACCGTCTGCGGATCCGACGAGCTCTCCCGCAGCTGCAGCGAGGTGCAGGTGCGGATCCACCAGCTGCTCGCCGAGATCCCCTTCCTCAAGACCAACATCGACCACGCCGAGGCGGAGCACCGCGAGATCGTCGCCGCGATCCTGGACGGCGACGCCGCCCGGGCGCGCGACATCATGACCGCGCACTGCGATGCCACCGCCGCACTCCTCAAGGGCCTTCTGAAGTAAAGGACACCGCCGCTATGACCTCCTCCGATCTGAACACCCCCGCCCGCAACGACCGCATGCTCACCGTCGAGCAGCTGCGCGGGCGCATCCTGGACGGATCCGTCGACACCGTGATCCTCGCGTTCACCGACATGCAGGGGCGCCTGCAGGGCAAGCTCCTGCACGCCCGGTTCTTCCTCGACTCCGTGCTCGGGCACGGCACCGAGGGATGCAACTACCTCCTCGCGGTCGACGTCGACATGAACACCGTCGACGGCTACGCGCACGCGTCGTGGGCCGACGGCTACGGCGACATGGAGTTCGAGCTCGACCTCGCGACCATCCGCCTCATGCCGCACCGCCCCGGCACGGTGATGATCCAGTGCGACCTCGCCGGCACGAACGGCGACCCGGTGCGGGTTTCGCCGCGGGAGATCCTGCGCGCCCAGACCCGGCGCGCCGCCGCGCACGGGTGGAAGGCCCTCGCGGGCACCGAGCTCGAGTTCGTGATCTTCAACACTCCCTACGATCGCGCGTGGGACAGCGGCTATCGCGACCTGGAGCCCGCGAACCGCTACAACGTCGACTACTCGATCCTGGGTTCCACGCTCGTCGAGCCGCTGCTGCGCGAGATCCGCAACACGATGTACGCGTCCGGCCTGAACGTCGAGTCGGCCAAGGGCGAGTGCAACTTCGGCCAGCACGAGATCGCGTTCCTCTACGACGAGGTGATCACCACGGCGGACAACCACGCCTACTACAAGACCGCATCGAAGGACATCGCCCGCCAGCACGGGCAGGCGATCACGTTCATGGCGAAGCCCAACCAGCGCGAGGGCAACTCCTGCCACGTGCACATGTCACTGCGCGGCATCGACGACGACGCCCTCGTGTTCTGGGACGCGGAGCGCGGCGCCCGATCCGCCCTGTACGACCACTTCATCGCCGGGGTCCTGGCGACCATGCGCGACTTCACGCTCTTCTACGCGCCGAACATCAACTCGTACAAGCGCTTCGTGAAAGGATCCTTCGCGCCCACCGCGATCGCCTGGGGCATCGACAACCGCACGAGCTCGGTGCGCCTGGTCGGCCGGGGCGCGGGCGCACGCATGGAGAACCGCCTGCCCGGCGGCGACATGAACCCGTACCTGGGCCTCGCCGCGATGCTCGCCGGCGGCCTGTACGGCATCGAGCATGAGCTGGCGCTCGAGCCGGAGACGAAGGGCAATGCGTACGAGTCCGGGGCGCCGACCGTGCCGTCGACCATGCACGAGGCGCGCGAGGCGCTCGCGCAGTCGGCGATCGCGAACGAGGTGTTCGGGGAGGATGTCGTGCGGCACTACGTGAACTACGCCGACGTGGAGATCGCGGCCTTCGATGCGGCGGTCACCGACTGGGAGCTGCGCCGCGGCTTCGAGCGGCTGTGAACCGGTTCATCGGAGACTTCGAAAGGCTGTGGGCATGAGGATCCCTTCTTCCCGATTCGGCGCCGGCGGCGCCTTCACGGTTCTCAATCCGGCGACGGGCCGGCCGGTGGCGGATGTGGGCCTCGCCGACCTCGGCGAGACCGACGCGGCGATCGAGCGCGCGCACCGCGCGTACCCGGCCTGGCGGGCCATCGCGCCGGGGGAGCGGGCGCGGCTGCTGCGCGCCTTCGCGAGCGTCGTGGAGGCCCACATCGACGAGCTCGCGGCCCTCGAGGTGGCGAACGCCGGCCACACGATCGGCAACGCGCGCTGGGAGGCCGGCAACGTCCGCGACGTGCTGAACTACTACAGCGCGAGCCCGGAGCGGCACTTCGGCAAGCAGATCCCGGTTCCCGGCGGCGTGGACGTGACCTTCCACGAGCCGCTCGGCGTGGTCGGCATCATCGTGCCGTGGAACTTCCCGATGCCGATCGCCGGCTGGGGGTTCGCCCCTGCGCTCGCCGCGGGCAACACGGTGGTGCTCAAGCCCGCCGAGCTCACGCCGCTCACCGCGATGCGCCTGGGCGAGCTCGCGCTCGAGGCGGGGCTGCCCGAGGGCGTGTTCACGGTCATCACCGGCAAGGGCAGCGTCGTCGGGGATCGCTTCGTGACGAACCCGCTCGTGCGCAAGGTGTGCTTCACCGGATCCACGGACGTCGGCAAGGGCATCATGCGCGGCTGCGCCGACCAGATCAAGCGGGTCACCCTCGAGCTGGGCGGCAAGAACGCCAACATCGTGTTCGACGATGCGGACCTGGAGGCGGCCGCCGCGGCCGCGCCCGGGGGAGGGCTCGACAACGCCGGGCAGGACTGCTGCGCCCGTTCCCGGATCCTGGTGCAGGACACCGTGTACGAGCGGTTCCTGGAGCTGCTGCAGCCCGCGGTCGAGGCGTTCCGCGTCAAGGACCCGAACGCCGAGGACGCGGAGATGGGGCCGCTCGTCTCGGCGAAGCAGCGCGACTCGGTCGCCGCGCACCTGGACGGCGCCGACATCGCGTTCCGCGGGCAGAGCGCCGACGGGGCGGACTGGGACGGCGGCTTCTGGCTCGCGCCCGCGGTCGTGCTCCCGCGTGACGCCGCCGATCCTGTGTGGTCGCAGGAGCTGTTCGGCCCGGTGCTCGCGGTGATGCCGTTCCGCGACGAGGCCGACGCGATCGCCAAGGCCAACGACACCGCGTACGGATTGAGCGGATCCATCTTCAGCCGCGACATCGGCCGCGCGCTGCGCGTGGCCCGCGGCGTGGAGAGCGGCAACCTCTCGATCAACTCGCACTCCTCGGTGCGGTACTGGACCCCGTTCGGCGGGTTCAAGCAGTCGGGTCTCGGACGCGAGCTCGGCCCGGATGCACCGGATTCCTTCTCCGAGGTGAAGAACGTCTTCATCTCCACGACCTACTGAACGAACACTCCGAGGTGAAGCAGGGTGCAGAACAGCACCTGTTCATCTCCACTAGCTACTGATCTCCTCCACACAGCGAAAGGCACACACAGGAATGGGAAAGCTCGAAGGCAAGGTCGGCGTCATCACCGGCGGCTGCAGCGGCATCGGACTGGCGACGGCGAAGAAGTTCGTCGCGGAGGGCGCGAAGGTCGTGATCGGCGACCTCGACGAGGCCAACGGGCCCCGCCTCGCGGAGGACCTCGGCGGCACGTTCGTGAAGGTGAACGTCACGAACCAGGCCGAGGTCGAGAACCTCTTCAAGGTCGCGCACGACACCTACGGCCGCATCGACATCGCCTTCAACAACGCGGGCATCTCGCCGGCCTCGGACGACTCGATCCTGAAGACGGGGATCGAGGCGTGGAACCTCGTGCAGGACGTCAACCTCACCAGCGTCTACTACTGCTGCAAGGCGGTGCTGCCGTACATGCTGGAACAGGGCAGCGGCTCCATCATCAACACGGCGTCCTTCGTCGCGATCATGGGCGCGGCGACCTCGCAGATCTCCTACACCGCGTCGAAGGGCGGTGTGCTCGCGATGACCCGCGAGCTCGGCGTCCAGTTCGCCCGCAAGGGGATCCGCGTGAACGCGCTGTGCCCCGGCCCGGTGAACACGCCGCTGCTGCAGGAGCTCTTCGCGAAGGATCCGGAGCGCGCCGCGCGCCGGCTCGTTCATGTGCCGATGGGACGCTTCGCCGAGCCGGAGGAGATCGCGAACGCGGTCGCGTTCCTCGGCAGCGACGAGTCCAGCTTCATCACCGCGATGGACTTCCTCGTCGACGGCGGCCTGTCCAACGCCTACGTGACCCCGCTGGACTCGGACTTTGACTGAGCCCGCCGCCATCGGGCTCCGCCCCGTCATCGGGATCACGACCTACCGCCAGGCGGCCGACTGGGGCACCTGGCGGCAGGTCGAGGCAGATCTGCTGCCGAGCGACTACGCGCGCTCGATCGAGCGGGCCGGCGGCATCCCCGTGCTGCTGCCGCCTGTGGCCGTGTCGGGCGCGGCGACCGACGTGCTCGCGCGGCTGGACGGCATCCTCGTGGCGGGCGGGGCGGACGTGAACCCCGCCCGCTACGGGCAGGAGCCGGATCCGGCCGTGGTGCGCTGGTACGACGACCGCGACGCCTGGGAGCTGGCGCTGCTCGCCGAGGCCGAGCGGGTCCGGCTGCCGCTGCTGGGCATCTGCCGGGGCATGCAGCTCATGGCCGTCGCGGCCGGCGGCTCCCTCGTGCAGCACCTGCCCGATGTCGTCGGACACGACCGGCACGCCGGCGGGCCCACGTCCTACGGCGAGGCGCAGGTCGGCGTCGATGCCGCCGGGCGGATCGCGGACCTGGTGGCGCCCGAGCTCACCGTCCCCGTGCACCACCACCAGGCGGTCGCGGAACACCCCGGCTACCGCGCGGTCGCGCACGACGCGGACGGGGTGCTGCAGGCGATGGAGCAGGACGGCGATCGGTTCGCGGTCGGCGTGCAGTGGCATCCGGAGACCGACGACGATCCCGCTCTGTTCGAGGGTCTGGTCGCCGCGGCGCGGGAGCGCTTGCGGAACGGGGGTCGCGGCTAGACTCGATCGAGCACGACCGAGCAGGAGAGACGTGGCGAAGAAGACGAAGGACGACACCCCGATCGGGCCCACCGGCCGTCCCTACCAGGGATTCCCCATCCCCGCTCCGCTGAAGGCGCACGGCCCCGCGCGCATCATCGCGCTGTGCAACCAGAAGGGCGGCGTCGGGAAGACGACGACCTCGATCAATCTCGCGGCGGCTCTCGCCGAGTACGGGCGCAAGGTGCTCGCGGTCGACTTCGATCCGCAGGGCGCGCTGTCGGCCGGTCTCGGGATCCCCACGCACGACATCCCCACGGTGTACGACCTGCTGCTGGACACCAAGCGCGACGCGCATGACGCGATCGTGCACACCGGCGTGGACGGCCTGGACCTGATCCCGGCGAACATCGACCTCTCCGCGGCCGAGGTCCACCTCGTGAACGAGGTCGCGCGGGAGACGATCCTCTCCCGCGTGCTGCGCCAGGTGGCGGGGGAGTACGACGTCATCCTCATCGACTGTCAGCCGTCGCTCGGCCTGCTCACCGTGAACGCGCTCACCGCCGCGCACGGCGTGCTGATCCCGCTGGAGTGCGAGTTCTTCGCGCTGCGCGGTGTGGCGCTGCTCATCGAGACCATCGACAAGGTGCGCGACCGGCTCAACCCGTCGATCACGCTCGACGGCCTCCTCGCCACGATGTACGACGCCCGCACGCTGCACTCGCGAGAGGTGCTGGAGCGGGTCGTCGAGGCGTTCGGCGACGACGTGCTGGAGACCGTGATCGGGCGCACCGTGAAGTTCCCCGACGCCTCGGTGTCGGGCGTTCCGATCACCGAGTTCGCGCCGGAGCATCCCGCCGCACAGGCGTACCTGCGACTGGCCCGGGAGCTGGTCGCGCGTGGCGCCGTCGCCTGACGAGGACCCGTCGGTCCCTGAGCCCGTCGAAGGGGCGGCACCGGACGCCGAGCCCGAGAGCGGCTTCCGCGTCTTCCTGTCGAACTTCGACGGACCGTTCGACCTGCTGCTGAGCCTCATCTCGAAGCACGAGATGGACATCACCGAGGTGTCACTGAGCAAGGTGACGGACGAGTTCATCGCCTACCTGCGCGAGCTCGGGCCGGACGAGGATCTCGACGAGACCAGCGAGTTCCTCGTCGTGGCCGCGACGCTGCTGGACATGAAGGTGGCGGGCCTGCTGCCGCAGGGCGAGCTCGTCGACGCCGAATCCGTGGCTCTGCTCGAGGCGCGGGACCTGCTGTTCGCGCGGCTGCTGCAGTACCGCGCGTTCAAGGAGGTCTCGGCCTGGTTCGCGCGCAGCCTGCAGTACGAGGATCGGCGGCACCCGCGGGCCGTGCGCCTCGATGAGAAGCACCGCGCCCGCACCCCGGAGCTCGTGTGGACCCTCAGCGCCGACGACTTCGCCACCCTCGCGCTCCTGGCGTTCGCGCCGAAGGAGATCCCCACGGTCGGTCTGGACCACCTGCATGCGCCGCTCGTGAGCATCCGGGAGCAGGCGGCGATCGTGGTCACGCTGCTGCGCACGGCCGAATCGGTGACGTTCCGCGAGCTCGTGGCGGGTGCCACGGAGCCCGGGATCGTGGTGGCGCGCTTCCTGTCCGTGCTGGAGCTGTACCGGCATGCGGCGCTGTCGTTCGAACAGCTGGAGCCGCTCGGCGAGCTGACCCTGCGCTGGTCGGCGGAGCACTGGTCCGACGAGATGCTGGCGACGTTGGGAGCCGACTATGACCGATGACATCACCGATGCCGTGCCGGGCGCTTCGACGGACTCGGCGACCGACGCCGAGCTGCCGCTCACCGAGAAGCTCGAGGCGATCCTGCTCATCATCGAGGAGCCGCACAGCCTGGTCTCCCTCGCGGCCGCCGTGGGCGCGCCGGTGCCGGCGGTGCGGCAGGCGATCGCCTCGCTCGTCGACGAGTACGACGGGCGCGGGAAGGGACCGCGGCGCGGCTTCGAGCTGCGCGAGGTCGGCGGAGGCTGGCGACTCTACGTACGCGAGGAGTACGACGACCTGGTGGCCGACTTCGTGGGCGGCCAGGCGCCGGCACGGCTGTCGCAGGCTGCGTTGGAGACCCTCGCCGTGATCGCGTACAAGCAGCCGGTGACGCGCAGCCAGGTCGCCTCGATCCGCGCCGTGAACGTCGACTCGGTGGTGCGCACCCTGGTGGGGCGGGGACTCATCACCGAGCTCTTCCAGGACGCGGAGACCGGCGCGATCAACTACGGCACCACCGACCTGCTGCTGCAGAACCTCGGCATCAACTCGCTCGACGAGTTGCCGCCGATCTCGCCGCTGCTCGACGACGGCTCGGAAGGATTCAGTGAAAGGGCATGATGTCGACCGAACCTGAGGGCGTGCGCCTGCAGAAGGTGCTCGCGAACGCCGGTGTCGCCTCTCGACGCGTGATCGAGCAGTACATCGTGGAGGGGCGGATCCGCGTCAACGGGTCCGTCGTCACCGAGCTCGGCACCCGGATCGATCCGTCGACCGACCTCGTCGACGTGGACGGCACCGCCGTCCAGCTGGACACCGGCAAGCGCTACGTCATGCTGAACAAGCCCACCGGCGTCGTCTCGTCCATGAACGACGAGAAGGGACGACCGGATCTGCGCCGGTTCACGCAGCAGTACGAGGAGCGCCTCTACAACGTGGGGCGCCTGGACGCCGACACCAGCGGGCTGCTCATCCTCACCAACGACGGCGACCTCGCGCACGTGCTCGCGCATCCGTCCTTCGGGGTGACGAAGGTCTACATCGCCAAGGTCTCCGGTCGGGTGACCCCGCAGACCATCGCGAAGCTCACCCGCGGCATCGACCTCGAGGACGGTCCGATCGCGGCCGACAAGGCGCGCCTGCTGGATTCCTCGGCGGGATCCAGCCTCGTCGAGCTCACGCTGCACTCCGGGCGCAACCGGATCGTGCGCCGGATGCTCGCTGCGGTGGGCCACCCGGTCACGGAGCTCGTGCGCCGCCAGTTCGGCCCCCTGCACCTGGGAACGCTCCCGGCGGGGAAGAGCCGCGAACTGACTAAAATCGAACTCGGCGCGCTTCTGACCCTGTCGCGCCAGGAATCCCCCACGGGCGGCGCTTCGGACCCTTCGAGAGCCTCAGGGACCGAGCAGGCGCGTTCAGACGTGCAGGAGAACGAGTGAGCGACACGAGCAGGACGCCGATCGAGCGCGCCGCGAGACTGTCCGGGACCGTCCGGATCGTCGGCGCGGGGCTTCTCGGCGCGAGCATCGGGCACGCCCTCACCGCGAAGGGGATCGACGTGGCCCTTGCCGACACGTCTCCCGCGCAGCTGCGCCTCGCGATCGACTACGGCGCGGGCCGCGCGGCACGTGACGACGACGCCCCCGTGCTCGTGGTCGTCGCCGTGCCGCCGGATGTGACCGCCGACGTCATCGAAGCCGAGCTCTCGCGGTTCCCGGAGGCCGTGGTCACGGACGTCGCAAGCGTCAAGCTCGAGCCGCTGCGGGCGCTCCGCGAGCGCGGCGTCGATCTGACGCGCTACATCGGATCCCATCCGCTGGCCGGGCGCGAGCGCGGCGGAGCCATCTCCGCGCGCGCCGACATCTTCATCGGTCGGCCCTGGGTGGTCTGCCGCGACGAGGAGACCCGGCCCGCGGATCTCGCGCTCGTCGAGGGACTCGCGCTCGACCTCGAGGCCATGCCGCTCGAGATGACCCCGGAGGAGCACGATCGTGCGGTCGCGCTCACCTCGCACGTGCCGCAGGTGGTCGCGAGCCTGCTCGCCGCGCGCCTCGCCGACGCGGACGACGGATCCCTCCGCCTCGCCGGACAGGGCGTGCGCGACACCACCCGCATCGCCGCCTCCGCCCCCGAACTGTGGGTGCAGATCCTCGGCGCGAACGCCGCCCCCGTGGTCTCGGTGCTCGACGCGCTCGCCGCGGACCTGGCCGAGGTGGCCGACGCCCTGCGCGACCCCGAGCGCGCCGGATCACGGCGCACGGTCGCGGAGGCCATCCGGCACGGCAACGAGGGCGTCGAGCGGCTGCCGGGAAAGCACGGCCAGAACCGCCGGTTCGAGTCGTTCGTGGTCATGATCGACGACACCGCGGGCCAGCTCGGGCGCCTCTTCGGCGAGCTCGGCGAGCTCGAGGTGAACGTCGAGGACCTGCGTCTGGAGCACTCTCCCGGCGCGCAGTTCGGCCTCGCCGAGATCAGCGTCGTGCCGGCCGCCCTGCGCGGTGCCGTGGAGGGGCTGGAGGCCAGAGGATGGCGGATTGCGAGCATGCCCGATGACTGACCCTACGACTTCGGACACCGTGCCCTTCGTCGTCGCGGTGGACGGCCCCGCCGGATCCGGCAAGTCCAGCGTGTCCAAGGCCGTGGCCCGCCGCCTCGGCTATGGCTTCCTCGACACGGGCGCCGCCTACCGCGCACTGGCGTGGCACGTCCTGGACCGCGGCGACGACACCGCCGACGAGGCCGCCGTGCTCGCCGCCGCCGCCGACTTCCCGTTCCGTCAGGGCCTCGATCCCGACGACCGCGTGGTGCACGTCGGCGACGTCGACGTCACCGCGGCGATCCGCGAGCCGCGGGTGTCCGGCGCGGTGAGCGGCGTGGCGCGCGTGCCCGCCGTCCGCGTGCAGGTGAACGACGCGTTCCGTCGCATCGTGCGCGAGTCGGCGTACCCCGCGGTGGTGGTGGAGGGGCGCGACATCACGACCGTCGTCGCCCCGGATGCGCCGGTGCGGATCCTGCTCACGGCGGCGCCCGAGGTGCGAGCCGCCCGTCGGGCCGCGGAGTTGGGCGCCGAGGATGCGGGAGCGGTGGCGGCGGCGCTGCACAGCCGCGACGCCAAGGACAGCGCGGTGGTGGACTTCCTCACCGCCGCAGAAGGAGTGGAGGTCGTGGATTCGACCGACCTCGACTTCGACCAGACCATCGACGCCGTGATCGCGGTGATCGAGCGACTTGCGCCCGAGGCGCAGCGAGGAGCCGACCATGGCTGATGACGAGTACGACCCCTCCACAGGTGCCGGCGACGACCGCCTCGCCGAGAAGCTGGAGGCGATGGACGAGGAGCTCGTCGAGGCGCGCGCCGCGACCCTGCGCGCGGGCCTCGAGGACTACGAGCTGGATGACGAGGACGCCGAACTGCTCGCGGGCCTCGTCTCCGGCGAGGACGGGATCGAGTACCTTCCGGCGTTGCCCGTGGTCGCGATCGTGGGGCGGCCGAACGTCGGCAAGTCGGCGCTCGTGAACCGGATCCTGGGCCGCCGCGAGGCGGTCGTGGAGGACACCCCCGGCGTCACCCGCGACCGCGTCACGTACAAGGCCGAGTGGATGGACCGGCGCTTCACGCTGGTCGACACCGGCGGCTGGGAGCCGGACGCGAAGGGCATCGACCGCTCCGTCGCCGCACAGGCCGAGGTCGCCATCGACCTCAGCGACGTGGTGCTCTTCGTCGTCGACGCCATGGTCGGCGCCACCTCGACCGACGAGCACGTCGTCAAGCTGCTGCGCAAGAGCGGCAAGCCGGTGTTCCTCGTCGCCAACAAGATCGACGACGCCCGGCAGGAGCCGGAGGCCGCCGCGCTGTGGAACCTCGGTCTCGGCGAGCCGTATCCCGTGTCCGCGATCCACGGCCGCGGTGTCGCCGACCTCCTCGACGCCATCATGGAGAAGCTTCCCGAGGTGTCCGCCGTGGCCAAGGCCGAGATCGGCGGCCCGCGCCGCGTCGCGATCCTGGGCCGCCCGAACGTGGGCAAGTCCTCACTGCTGAACAAGGCGGCGGGGGAGGAGCGCGTGGTCGTCAACGACCTCGCCGGCACCACCCGCGACCCGGTGGACGAGATCGTCGAGCTCGGCGGCCGGATGTGGCGCTTCGTCGACACCGCCGGCATCCGCCGCCGCGTGCACCTGCAGCAGGGGGCGGACTTCTACGCCTCGCTGCGCACCTCGGCCGCGCTGGAGAAGGCCGAGGTCGCGGTGGTCGTGCTCGACGTCAGCCAGCCGATCAGCGTGCAGGACCTCAACATCATCGACCTGGTGCTGGAGTCGGGCCGGGCGCTCGTGCTCGCGTTCAACAAGTGGGATCGCCTGTCCGACGACGATATGGAGAACCAGGACCGCCGCCGGTACCTGGAGCGGGAGATCGAGCAGGATCTCGCGCACGTGGCCTGGGCGCCGCGCGTGAACATCTCGGCCAAGACGGGGCGGCACCTGGACAAGCTCGTCCCCGCGCTGGAGACCGCGCTGGAGAACTGGGACCGCCGCATCCCGACCGGCAAGTTCAACGCCTTCCTCACCGAGCTCGTCGCCGCCCACCCGCATCCGCTGCGGGGCGGCAAGCAGCCGAGGATCCTGTTCGGGACGCAGGCGTCGACGCGCCCGCCGACATTCGTGCTGTTCACGACAGGATTCCTGGATCCTGGCTACCGCCGGTTCATCCAGCGGCGCCTGCGCGAGCTGTACGACTTCGAGGGCACGCCGATCGTGATCAACATGCGGGTGCGCGAGCGCCGGCAGCGCTGAGCCGGCGCCGACCCGCGCTGCTCAGGCGGTGCGGGCCGCGCGCACCATCGCGGTGCGGTCGGGCTCGGTGAACCCGAACTGGCGGTACAGGCCGTGCGCGTCGCTCGTGAAGAGCGTCCACCGCATGTCCGCGCCCGGGCCCTCGTCGATCATGAGCCGGACGAGGCGCTTGCCGAGGCCGTGGCCGCGGTGCTCGGCGAGCACGTAGACGTCGGCGAGGTACGCGAAGGCGATGCCGTCGGAGATCGCGCGGGCGAAGCCCACCTGCTCCCCGGTGTCCCTGCGGTAGGCGCCGACGACGCGCCACGCCCCGGCGATCTGCGCCTCCACATCGGCACGGGAGCGCCAGCGCGCCCAGTACGCCTCGGTGGACAGCCAGTCCCACACCGCGTCGGTCTGGATCCGGGCCGGATCGTCGTCGAGTTCATAGGCGTCGAGTTCGTAGCCGTCGGGTCCTTCGTCCGTCATGCAGACCATTCTTGCAAGGGGTTGCGCTCGCGCTCCGTCATCCGGTGCCTGCAACCTTCCGTCGCACAGGGCCGTGCCACGGTCGCGTGTGAAAGGCTGGACGGGTGACGATCGTTCCCCCTGCTCCCGGCGAACCCCGGCGTCCGCACGGGCCGCTCGATTCGGGCGACGCGTGGGTGGTGTCGCCGACGGGCGAGCGCTATTGGGGGCGGTACGGGGCGGCCGGGCTGCTGGCGTTCGACCCTGCGCGCGGGGTGCTGCTGCAGCACCGGGTGGCGTGGTCGCATCACGGCGACACGTGGGCGCTGCCGGGAGGCGCACGGCATGCCGGAGAGTCTGCTCGGGAGGGCGCGATCCGCGAGGCGCAGGAGGAGGCCGGCGTCCCCGACGGGGCCGTGCGCGCGCGGTTCGAGAGCGTGCTGGATCTCGGGATCTGGAGCTACGCCACGGTCGTGGCCGACGTCGTGGTGCCGTTCGACCCGGTGATCAGCGACCCCGAAAGCCTCGCGCTGGAGTGGGTGCCGGTCGACGAGGTGGACGCCCGTCCGCTGCATCCGGGCTTCGCGGCGGCCTGGCCGGAGCTGCGGGCGCTGCTGGACGTGCGGCCGGTCGTGGTCGTGGACGCCGCGAATGTGGTCGGATCCGTGCCGGATGGCTGGTGGAAGGACAGGGCAGGCGCGACCGGGCGCCTGCGCGACCGTCTTGAGGACTGGGCGCGGCGGGGCGTGGAGGCCGAGCGGGTCGCGCTCGACTCCACTCGCTGGCATCCCCGCGTGGCGCTGGTCGCGGAGGGCGCCGCCCGCGCGGTCGCCGATCCGGGGGAGACCCCCGACGTCGCATGCGCCGTGGAGATCGTGCGTGCGCCGGCGGCCGGCGACGACACGATCGTCGCGGTGGCGGCGGAGCACGTCGCCGCCGGAGACCGCGTGTTCGTCGTCACGAGCGATCGCGGTCTGACCGAGCGGATCGAGGCGCTGTCCGGGGACGGGCGTTCCGCCGAAGTCCGGCCGGTGCGCTGGCTGCTGGACCAGCTCGACGAGGACGCGCGGACCACAGTCTGAGCGACGCGCTCGGGCGAGCGGAGCGGTTCGGGCGCCGGACCGTACGGGCCGGCGCCACTCGAGCGTGCGAACCATTCGGGCGAGCGAGCCGTTCGGTCGACGGGCCGGAGCTTCCTCCGCAACGCGCCCGCCTGCCGGGGATGCCGGCCTCGGGGCAGACTGCTCCCCGGTACGGTCAGACGAACATGATCCGGCGCGGGGGATGGTCGTCGTAGGTGCGGCCGAGCGGGCTGACCCAGCGCACGATGCCACCGGCGAGCTGATGCGCGGTCCAGCGCAGGATGTCGTCGAGGTCGGGATGCTTGAGCGGATGGTGCCCGGGGCAGAAGTCGGCCAGGTTGGTGAGTTCGGTCAGGCCGCCCTTGGCGTAGTCGACGTTGTGGTCGATCTCGCATCGATGCGCGGGCGTGTGGCAGCCGGGGAAGCGGCAGCGCTGATCCCTTGCCCGGAGGAACCGCTTCATCGCGCCGGTCGGCGTGTAGCGGTCGACCTTCGTGACCATGCCGGCGGAGTCGAGGAAGAGCCTGTTCCAGCCGCCTGCCCTCCCAGCGAGATCCCGGGCGATGCTTGGGTCCAGCGGTCCGTGTCCGTCGAATTCGGTCAGACGGTCGTCGTCGCCCGCGAGGGTCGTCGCAGCGACCGTGACCTGGACGGTGGCCTGAATGTTGTCCAGTCCGGAGCCCAGGACGTCGGAGAGACGCGCGGCGAGGAGGAGGTCGACCAGGGCGTCCGCCTCGATCTGCGCCCGGGTGCGACCGTCCGCGGCGACCTCCTCGGTCTCAGACCCATCCTCGTCCGCGTCATCGTGGTCCCGCGAGCGATCGAGCTCCGGATCCATGGCGTACGTGTCGCTCGCCATGATGAGGTCGTAGGCGTCCAGCCGAGGGTCGTCGGGGAACAGATCCGCGGCCTCCGGCCAGTCGTCGAGATCAGCGCCCTCGGGGATCACGCTGTTCGCAGCAGCGCGTGGCGGACTCGCATGGGCAGCCGGATCGACGGCGCCGGCAGCGGACGGCGATGCCGACGCCGATGCAGAGGCCGCGCACGAGGCTGCTTCGCCGGCGTCCTGAGCGGCCGTGCGCGAGGCATGGGCGATCGCCTTCGCGAGGCGGCGCAGGCGATCCTTGATCGCGACCGCGTAGACCTCGGGCAGGACCGCGGTGAGCAGCGCCATGCCCTCATCCAGCGACCGGATGGTCACGCAGCGCTCGTCGACGGCACGACGATGCCGTTCCTTCAGCGACTCGCCGGCGATCACGGCCGAGATCTGGCGAGCGGCGACGCGGGTGCGGGTGGGGGAGTCCTGCTCTGCCACGGCGATGCACGCCTGCTCGTACATCGCGAACGACTCTTCGCCGATTCGCCGGTTGCGTACGGCGTCTCGGACGGGATCCGCAGCGGAGATGATCGCGCGCACGTGCTGCACCGAGATCGCACCCCGGCGGAGCGCATCGTGCAGCCCGGGGAAGTACGTGGTCAGCGCCTCGGCATCCGCGAAGGCGTTCTCCACGCTGCCGGATCCGGCACGACCCGCGGCTGTGTACTCGGCGACCATCGACCGTCGGGCCATGTCGCGATGGACCGGGTGCGCCGCGACATCCTGATCGAAGAGCGCCACCCTGGTAGCGAGCAGGTCCACTGCTTCCGCCTCCAGGCGCGCGATCTCGGCACGCTTCGCCACCCACGCGTCCAGCAGCACCTCGCGGTCTGCGAGCGGCGGTCGGGTGAAGCTGGTCATGCTCTCAGTTTAGAACATAACTACGAAGAAGGGAAGGCCTGTGGACAGTGATCTGAGCGGATCTCAGGCATGATCGCGGCCGCGGAGGCGGTCGATGTCGCGGCGCTCGCGCTTGGTCGGGCGGCCTGCGCCGCGGTCGCGCACACCGGCCGCGGCCACCGGCTCGCGGGGCGGAGTGCGGTCCTCGGCGGCGAGGGCGGCGAGCGGCGCGCCGACCCGCTTCACCAGAGTGTGTCTCACCACGAGGATCCGGTCGAAGCCGCTGATCCGGATCCGCAGCTCGTCGCCGATCTTCACCGTCTGCGCCGCCTTCACCCGTTCGCCGTTGATCCGCACGTGCCCTGCGCGGCAGGCGGTGGTCGCCGCGGAGCGCGTCTTGAACACGCGCACCGCCCACAGCCAGCTGTCGACGCGGACGGGGCCGCTCGCCCAGGGCTCGTTCATGCGAGCGACCTCCGGGAATCGGCGACCGCCGCGGGCACGGAGGCATCGTCGCGGTGGAGGGCGCGTAGGGCTCCGGCGACGATCAGACCCTGGCCGATCGTGTAGGTGACCATCACGGCCGGGCTCGTCCAGTCGGGCATGGCGTCAGGGAGGAACAGGCGGAACGCGAGGATCGAGTCGCTGGCGAGGAAGAAGGCGCCTCCCCAGGCGATCGCCGCCCGGCAGCGGGCAGAGGTGGCGGCGGTGCCGGCGAGCACGATGCCGTAAGCGCCGACCGCGAGGATCAGGGATCCGGTGTGCGGCCCGAGCACCATCATCATCAGCAGCCACCAGAGCGCGTAGACGATGGTCCACAGGGGCAGGCGGCGCACGCGAAGCCGGCGCAGGAACAGCAGGATGTAGGCGACGTGCGCCAGGCCGAAGAAGCCGAGCATCAGGGGCAGTTCGGGGGCGAATGGGAAGAACAGGCCCGCCTCATCGCCGAGCCAGGAGAAGAAGAGGGCGGCGGCGAGCAGCACCGCCGCCCCTCGCGGTGCGAGGGTCTTCCACCCCAGAGCCAGGGGCAGCGCGAGCAAGGGCATGAGCAGCGCCTTGGTGGGCGTGGTCAGGGGACTGTGCACTGCGTTCGAGATCACGTGGATCAGCGAGATCAGGACGTACGGGACGAACGGCCACAGGGCGCGGTATCGGCTGCGGCTCTGCATCCCTCCATCGTAGGAGGCGGATGTACCCGGCCGTCCCACCCGTCAGGCAGCGAGCTCCAGAGCCACGAGCGGGCGTCCGGACCGCAGCTCGCCGACGACGGAGAACCCGGCGTTCACGAACGTCGACAACGCCCCGTGGAACAGGTCGTTCGACGACACGGTGACGGCTGAGGTGTCGACCGGGTAGCCCTCGATGACGCGGGCCCCGGACTCGCGAGCGTAATCGACGGCGGCCGCCAGCAGCGCCGCGTTGAGCCCCTGCCCCCGGTGCTCACGGCGCACGGAGAAGCAGGTGACGGCCCACACGCCGAGGTCGTCGAGCGGCTCGTGCGTGGCGGCCACGATGTTGCGCGTGTAGCCGAGCCGCTTCTGGGCGGGACGCGGGCCGATGCGGATCCACCCCGCTGCCTCGCCGTCCACGTACGCGACGATGCCCGGCGGGGGCCCGGTCGTGATCTCGTCGCGCAGGATCCCGACCCGCTCGTCCTTCGTCGTGGAGTTCCAGTCCTTGTTGCGCAGCACCGGCCAGACGCACTGACACGACGCTCCGTCGCCGCCTCCGGTGAGCGCTCGCTGCACGTCCTCCCACTCGGTGGGCGTCGCTGCCTTCGTGGTGATGGTGGTCATGGTCTCGACCCTATGCGCGGTCGCCGACATCCGCGCCGACGAGAGCGGTTGGTGCGACCGCGCGAACACTCAGGAGGTCACTGGGGTGCCGTCGGGGTCTGTCCGGCTCACCAGATCGGGTCCTCGGCGTCCTGGCGGTATGCAGAAGGCCCGGCAGATTCTCAGATCTACCGGGCCTTTCTTGGTCGGGCTGACAGGATTTGAACCTGCGACCCCCTGACCCCCAGTCAGGTGCGCTACCAAGCTGCGCCACAGCCCGTTGGCCGCACCGGAGCGCGGGCAACTCCCCAATCCTAGCTGACTCGCGGAGCCAGTGCGAACGCGCTCACCGCCGGGCGCGGCGGATCTCACCCCGGGCTCCAATGTCCGAAGTGGGCACTACGGTCAGGCCATGGCGCGGCCTTTCAACTACACGGACCAGCAGTTGCGTGACGCGATCGAGGCCTCCGTGTCTTGGCGAGGCGCTCTGCGCCACCTCGGGCTCCGCGCCACCTCCGCGGCTGCCATTCGGTCTGTGCGTGCACGTGCCGACCGCATCGGCATCGGCTACGAGCATTTCGACCGTCAACGCGGCTGGGGCGAAGACGAGTTCCGCGTGGCTCTTGCGCGTGCGGCCAGCTGGGACGATGTCGTGGCGGAACTCGGTCAAGGGACGCTGCTGGGCGATGCGCCCAGCTTGCGGGCACATGCTGCCCGGCTGGGAATCGACGTATCTCACCTGGATGGGATGCCCGAGCCCTTCGGCCCGAATCGTGAACTGGTTCCCGACCTCGCGAACCTGAGTCGTTCCGGGCCGCTTCTTGCGGCCGCGTGGTTCACGCTCTGCGGCAAGGAAGTGAGCTGGCCCCTTGAGCCCGCGAGATACGACTTGGCTGTCCGAGGGGACGAAGGCTTCAGGCGTGTCCAGGTGAAGACGACGACGGTCCGCGTCGGGAACAGCTGGAAAGTGTATCTCTCGACGACCGGGCGTAGGCGACGAACATACGGTCTCGACGAGATCGACGATTTCTTCGTCGTCGACGGCGATCTCGACTTCTACGTGCTCCCCATCGAGAAGGTCGGCGGGCTCCAAGCTGTGCATCTCGGCGCATATTCCGGCTATCGAGTGCCGCGCCTTGTGCGTGCCTTCCTCTGAGAACGCCGCCCGGGGGTCTTGTCTCGGCGGAGCGGATCCGCCAGGCTCGGGGCATGTGGATCTCCGGACGGCTCTCGCCGGATGCGCCGGACCCGCGCGTGGAGATGGCTGAGCGGGTGCGCGCGCTGCCGTTCCCGGTGTATGGCCTGGCGCCGCAGCCGACGATCGAGGACCTCGACAGCCTCGGGTACATGGGCGGGGCGTGGCAGATCACGGTCGCCGTCAACTACACGCTGTGGCGCAACCCCGAGGACCTTGACGACCCGGTCAACCTCGCCGAACTCGACGAGGCCACGCGCGCCGAACTCGATCGCAAGCCGCCGTGGCCGCGGCCGCGGTGGATCGTCGAGGCAGCCGAGCGGATGCGATACCCGATGCTCTGGGAGGCGGTGCGCACGACCTGGGCCGGCGAGCCGTCGGAGTACACGACGCTTCCGCAGCAGCTCGTGCAGCACGTGAACCACATCCTGATGAACCGCTTCCGCACCGAGCTCGGCATGCCGACTGGGCCGCCGAGCGGACCTCCGAGCACAGACGAGCCCTGGCGCGTCCGGCCGAGCGCGGTGAACCCGCACGCACGGATCGAGGTCGACGGCGAGTTCGTCGACGCCGCCGAGATCGACACGGATCCGCTCGTCTACGCGATCGGCGTGCAGCTGTCGCCCGAGGTCGTGGCGACGGTCGTGATTCCGCGCGCCGACCTGCCCTTCGTGCGGATCGCGCTCGCCCGTTGCGACTCCGGCAGCGGGACGGGCGACGCCTGACCGCGCCGCGAGTGCGGACGCACCTTCCGCCGTCGCCGGCGCGGTGGGACCATGGATCATGGCGACGGATGCCGACGACGGCACCGCCGACGCGGTTCTCGCGCGCCGGCTGCAGATCCTCGCGACGGAGCACTGGGGTCTGCTCGCCGCGCGCAGCACCGCGCAGAGCGAGGTCCTCACCCGCATCACGATCCACCTCACCCTGGTCTCCGCCGGACTCGTGACGATCGGACTCCTCGGGCAGGCGTCCCACTTCGCGGACTGGTTCCCTCCGGCCGCGCTGGGCATCCTCGGCTTTCTCGCCGCGGTCGGCCTGCTGACCCTGATGCGCGTGCTCGCCGTCTCCGAGGAGGACTTCATGTACGTCACGGCGATGAACCGGATCCGCGGCGGCTATGCGGATCTGGATCCCGACGCGGCCGTGTACTTCCTCGCCTCGACGCACGACGACGAGCTCGGGATGCGCGTGACCTACTCGTTCTTCCGGCATCGCGGCGCCGCCGAACAGGTGCTGGCGTCGTCGGCGATGCTGAGCATCCTCGTGAACGCGACGGTGACCGGGATGTTCGCAGGGGGTTTCTGCGCCGCGTTCGGTGCATCGGTCGCGCTCGCCGTCGTCGTCGGCGTGCTGGTGGGGCTCGGAATCGTGGCAGCGGCGGTCTGGTACGCGGGCTACCGCTACGTCTCGGCGTGGCGGACGTACGCGCCGCGGAATCCGAGCGAAGGGGCCCCGCCGCATTGGGGGCCGCGGCAGCCGGGAGGTTCCGGACCCGTCACCCGGCGACGCTGAAGACGCGCATCCCCGTCGATGGGCGAACGCTCGCAGCGGCCCCGCGCCGGAGGACACAGCCGGGTCGTCCGCGGCCGTGAGACACGGCAGATCCTCGAGACATGCCGTCGCCCAAACTCACAGTCGGCGCACAGCTTCGCGGGACCAAATCCGGGCGCCCGCTCGTTCTTCCTGATGACGCCGCAGCCAGCGGCGCCAGAGGAGGAGCATCACGGTGAACCCCACCGACTACCGACGCACGGACGAGGCGCTGAGCGCCCTGACCGAGCACCAGTACCGGGTGACGCAGGAGGGCGGCACCGAGCCGCCGTTCCACAACGAGTACTGGAACAACCACGCTCCCGGCATCTACGTCGACGTGGTCTCGGGCCAGCCGCTGTTCTCGTCGACGGACAAGTTCGACAGCGGCACCGGGTGGCCCAGCTTCACGCGGCCGATCGATCCGGATGCCGTCACGACGAAGACCGACCGCACGTTCGGCATGGTGCGGACCGAGGCGATCTCGGCCGGCGCCGGAAGCCACCTCGGGCACGTGTTCGACGACGGTCCGCGCGACGCCGGAGGCCTGAGATACTGCATGAACTCGGCGGCACTGCGCTTCGTGCCGGCTTCCGAACTCGAGGAGCAGGGCTACGGCGCGTACCGTGGACTGTTCGAGACCGCCACGCCCCAGACCACAGAGGAGAACGCATCATGACCAGCGGACCCGCCGACACCGGATCCATCACCCAGGTCCCCGGCGCTGAGACCGCCGTCCTCGCGGG
The DNA here is from genome assembly GCF_054654695.1 of Microbacterium xylanilyticum. NCBI lineage: Bacteria > Bacillati > Actinomycetota > Actinomycetes > Micrococcales > Microbacteriaceae > Microbacterium > Microbacterium xylanilyticum. The sequence goes on along the minus strand of NZ_BAAIEN010000002.1, from coordinate 2,480,230 downwards.
CGGCTGCTTCTGGGGCGTCGAGGATCTGATCCGCCGCCAGCCCGGCGTGCTCAGCACCCGCGTCGGCTACACGGGCGGCAGCAACGACCACGCCACCTACCGGAACCACCCCGGGCACGCCGAGGCCGTCGAGATCGTCTTCGACCCGTCGAAGACGACGTACCGCGACATCCTCGCGTTCTTCTTCCAGATCCACGACCCGTCCACGCTCAACCGCCAGGGCAACGACATCGGCACCAGCTACCGCTCCGCGATCTTCCCGCTCAGCCCCGAGCAGGAGCAGGTCGCGCGCGACACGATCGCCGACGTGGACGCCTCGGGCCTGTGGCCCGGCAAAGCGGTCACCACGATCGAGCCGGCCGGCCCGTTCTGGGAGGCCGAGCCCGAGCACCAGGACTACCTGGTGCGCTACCCGGACGGCTACACCTGCCACTTCCCGCGGGCAGGCTGGGTGCTGCCGCGCCGGGACGAGGTCGCGGCCTCGTAACCGCATCGTCCAGGCATCGGGCCCGTCGGATATCCGGCGGGCCCGATGCCGTCCTCCGGCGTCGCGCGATCAGCGGACGAGGCTGCCTTCGGCGTCGCGGGGGCGCACCGGATGATCGCTCAGGATCGACACCCGGTTGAACATGTTGATCGTCAGGGCGACCCATTCCGCGGCCGCGAAGATCTCGTCGCCGAGCACGCTGCGCGCAGCGGCGAGGTCGGCTTCCCCGTCCTCGCTGAGCGGCATCCGCGTCGCGGCCTCGGCGATCGCGAGCACCGCCTTCTCCCGCTCCGAGAACAGGGAGGACTCCCGCCAGGCCGGCAGCACGTCGAGCTTCTGCTGGGTGATGCCCGCCGCTCGGGACTCCCGCGCGTGCAGGTCGAGGCAGAACGCGCACGCGTTGAGCTGCGATGCCCGCACCTTGATGAACTCGGCCTCGGCCGTCGTCAGACCGAGCTCCGCCGTCGCCTTGGCGACCACGTCGGAGTACGCGGACGCGGCCTTCCACGCGTCGGGGATCGCCTTGTCCAGGTAGGGGCGCATGCTGTTCCTCTCGTGCGAGTCGATCTGGCTCGACGAGATCAACGTACCGCGCTCCGCGATGTTCCCGACGCGCGTCCGGCGGCTCCGATCAGGTCGTCTGCCCCTTGTGCGGGCCCTCGCCGAACTCCTCCACGATCTTGGCGTCGAAGGCGGGGAGATCGTCCGGAGTGCGGCTGGAGACCAGTCCCTGGTCCACCACGACCTCCTCGTCGACCCAGCCGGCTCCGGCGTTGCGGAGATCGGTGGCCAGGCTGGGATAGCTCGTCAGCCTCCTCCCGTCCACGACGCCCGCTTCGATCAGGATCCAGGGTCCGTGGCAGATCACCCCGACGGGCTTGTGCTGCTCGAAGAACGAGCGGGCGAACGCGATCGAGGCCTCATCGAGGCGGAGGTCGTCCGCGTTGACGACGCCGCCCGGAAGCACCAGGGCGTCGAAGTCGTCGGCGGAGGCGTCGGCGGCGTTCCGGTCGACCGGCTGCACATGGCCGTGCTTGCCCGTGATCTCCGTGCCGCGAGGAGCGACCATCGTCGCGGTCGCACCCGCCGAGGTCACCGCCTCCCAGGGGCTCACGAGCTCACTGTCCTCGAACCCGTCCGTCGCGAGGAAGGCCACGCGCTTGTCATCGAGCTGGGGCATCATCTGTCCTTTCGTCCGGGGAGCGGCCGGTGATGGCCGCAGCACGAAGCTCCCCGGCCGCGGGCGCGATCACCAGGGGCTGGCCAGACGCGGATGCGGATGCTAGGGCGCGTCGTTCCGGTGCCGGGGGCTGTCGGGAGCGAGGAGCGAGTGCCGCTTCGAATATGCGAAGTAGACGACCAGGCCGATCAGGAACCACACGGCGAAGCGGACCCAGGTCTCCCAGTGCAGGTACGAGATCAGCCACAGGGACGCGATGACGCCGATCGCCGGGACCACGGGCATGAGCGGCAGGCGGAACCGCCGTGGGATCTCGGGGTGCCGGTAGCGGAGCACGATCACCGATGCGCAGACGACCACGAACGCGAGCAGGATCCCGATGTTGGTGAGTTCGGCGACCGTCGAGATCGGCACGACGCCGGCCAGGATGGCCGAGGCGATCCCGACGATCCAGGTGACCCGCGTCGGCACGTGGTGGCGCGGGCTGGTCTTGGCGAACCACGCCGGCAGCAGCCCGTCGCGGCTCATCGAGAACCACACCCGGGTGACGCCGAGCATGAAGGTCAGCAGCACGGTGATGATGCCGACGATCGCACCGACGGCGATGATGTTCGCGGCTCCGCCGAGGCCCGCTGCCGCGAAGGCGTTCGCGAAGCCGCTCTTCGGATCGATGTCGCGATAGTTCTGCATGCCGGTCAGCACCAGGGTCGCGAGCACGTACAGCACCATCGCGATGGCGAGCGAGAGCAGGATCGCCTTCGGCATGTGCCGGCGCGCATCCTTGGACTCCTCGGCGGCCGTGCTCATCGCGTCGTAGCCGAACACCGCGAAGAAGACGGTCGCGGCGCCCGTCATCACGCCGCCGAATCCGAACGGGAAGTAGGGGTGGTAGTTCGCGGCGTCGATGTGGAACACGCCGAGCACGATGATCAGCACCACGATCAGCACCTTGATGCCGACCGCGACGAACTCGAAGCGGGCGGCGCTGCGGATGCCGCGCGTCAGCACGAAGGCGGTGAGAAGGCAGAGCAGCACCGCGAAGACGTCGATCACGCGGCCCGGCCCCGTTCCCGCGGCCCCCAGCATCCACTGCGGCAGCTGCACGCCGAGCTGGGTGACCAGGAACCCGATGTAGCCCGAGATGCCGATCGCCACCACGGCGACGATGGCGGTGTACTCCAGCAGCAGATCCCAGCCGATGAACCAGCCGGCGAACTCGCCGAGCACGGCGTAGCCGTACGTGTAGGCGGATCCGGCCTTCGGGATCATCCCGGCGAACTCGGCGTAGGACAGCGCCGCCGCCGCGCTCGCGACGCCCGCGATGAGGAACGAGATCAGCACGGCAGGGCCCGCCGTCTGATGCGCGACCTCGCCGGCCAGCGTGAAGATGCCGGCGCCGATGATGCCGCCGACGCCGATCGCCGTCAGCTGCCACAGGCCCAGGGCCCGCGTGAGGCCCCCGCCCTCGTTCTCGTCCTCGATCTGCTCGATCGGCTTCCGGCGGAAGATCCCCCGGGGGCCGGTGCTGTTCGTGCTCATCTCGTACCGCCCTTCGCTGGGCTCCCCCTTCGTCACGGTACCGCGGGTCGTGAGGGAAGGGGAGAGGCGGTGCAGCGCGTCGCGCCCGTTCCGCCTCGTGGCGGATCAGGCGTGCACGACGGGCTGCCGGAGGATCGTGCGGCGCTTCTCGGGGGCCACTCGGCGGGCGTCGCTGAGGTAGACCTCATGATGCACGGGGTGCCGACATGGCCGGCTCATCGGTTCTCGGGAGACCTCACGCCCCGCTCGGGCGACCGAGCTCGAACAACACGACCGCACCGACGCCCATCGCCGCTCCCACGACCATGGCGAACACGCCCCACATCAAGGCCCTTTCGGATCCGGGCAGTCCGCGCAGGTCGTCGTGGTCCATGACCTTGGCGAGTCCGAAGAGGAAGATCCCGAGCGCCGCCGATCCCATCCAGGCCAGCAGCAGCCAGGCGGCCTGCACGAAGATGTTGATCCCCGCGAGGATGCCGCCGAGTGTGAGGAGAGGCGTGTGCAGCAGGACGGCGGCGATGTAGACGAGCTTGTAGGGCATGCCGTGCTCGCGGATCACCGCGTCGTCGTCGAAAGCATCCATGGGCTCAGCCTGCCACGAGGCTGCGCGGCCGATGACCGAGTGAGACGGGAGCGGAGCCGAGGACCCCGGAACAGGCATAGCGTGGAGGGTGAGCGCGAACGCTGCGCCCGTGGCAACGACAGAGAGAAGCAGGATGAGCAGTTCCGGCCTGGAAGAGGACGTCACCGAGAAGTTCAAAGGGGCGTTCCGTCACCACCCCGCAGGCGTGGCGCTGGTGACGGGGGTCGCCCCCGACGGCCCCGTCGGTCTCACGCTCTCGAGCGTCGCCTCGGTGAGCGCCGACCCCGCCGTGCTCGTCTTCTCGGTCACCCGTGCCACCGGCAGCGCGGGTGGGATCCTCGCCGCGCCCAGCGCACTGGTGCACTTCCTCGTGGCGGGGCAGGAGCCGATCGCGGACGCGTTCGCCCGCTCCGGTCAGCCGCGCTTCACGCCTGAGCAGGGGTTCCGCACCCTCCCCACGGGAGAGCCGTTCCTGCCCTCCGCCCGGGTCGCGGTGCGCGGCACGATCCGGGAGACGCACCGCGTCGGTCCGTCGTCACTCGTGCTGCTCGACGTGCTCGACGTCATCGAGGGCACCCCCGGCGCGCCGCTGCTCTACGTCGACCGGCATTACGCCAGCCTCGCCCCGTCCAGTGCCGAGGCCGCGCAGGGCTGAGCGCGGTCGCCGGCGACGCTTGCCCGCAGGGCCGTTCTGAACGAAGGTGGAGCCATGGCCGTGACCCTGATCCTGCCGTTGCCCGCGCCGCTCGGCGTGGGGCGCGTCGTGGTGGTCGACGAGGACGCCGGCGCCGTGCGGATCCGCGATCTGACCACGGGCGTCGTCTACCGGGTGCCCGGCTCGGTGCTGCCCGAGCTCGGCGCCCTGCCCTGGCGCGGCCGCGTGGAGGCGTGCACGGTGCTCGCGACCGAGGGGGGCGTGGTCACCGAGCTCGCGCTCGATGCGGTCCCCGGCGGGGCGGTCGACCTGCGGGGGTCGGCCGTCGCACTCGAGGGCGCCGAGGAGGCGGCGGCCGCGGCCAAGGCGCAGGCCGCGATCTGGGGCGGCACGGACCGTCCGCCTCAGGAGGAGGCGCCGCGCTTCTGGTGAGCGCGGACGCGCGCGGATTCCCCGGGTGGGCCGGATCCGCCGTCATTGGAAGTCCCGGGAGTGGTGCGGCACGCCCACCTGCAGCGCCTCGAACGCGTCGGCGAGCAGATTGGTGACCCCTTCGGGAGAGCGCTCCAGGATGCCGCGCACGATCAGCGCGGGTGACTCCCGCGCGATCCGGCGATAGCGCAGCCACACCCCCTGGGTGCAGATGACGTTCACCAGTCCGTGCTCGTCCTCCAGGTTGAGGAAGGTGACTCCGCCCGCCGTGGACGGACGCTGCCGGTGCGTCACCAGGCCCGCCGTCTCCACCCGGCGGCCGTTCTCGTGGGTGCGCAGCGCGGAGGAGGTGAGCACGCCCCGCGCATCCAGCTCCGGCCGGAAATGCGCGAGCGGATGGTCGTCGGTGGACACCCCGGTGGCCCAGAGGTCGGCGGTGAGGAGCTCGTAGCTGGTCTGATCGCCGAACAGCGGCGGCTGCACGGCGACGACCGTGTCCGGCAGGTAGCGGGCGCGGTCCTCCGCAGCGGATCCGGCCAGCCAGATCGCCTCGCGCCGCTGCAGTCCGAGGGAGTCGAAGGCCCCGGCAGTGGCGAGGGACTCCACCTGGGCCGCGGTGAGATCCGTCCGCCGCACGAGGTCGTTCAGGTCGCGGTACGGCCCCCGGGCGTCGCGCTCGGCCACGATCCGCTCCGCCGTCTTCTCGCCGATGCCGGTGACGCCCGCGAGACCCAGGCGCACGGCGAAGCGGCCGTCCCGCCGGTGCGCCAGGGTCTCGTCCGGAGCCTTCGGATCGAACGGATCCGGCTGTACACCCGCGGGCCGTGCCGGAAGCTGATGCGCACAGGCGTCCAGGCCGGTGAGCCCGGTCACGGCGGGATCCACCGGCTCCAGGGTCTCGGTCGCGCCCGACAGCCGGATGTCGGGACGCTTCACTTCGACTCCGTGCCGCCGGGCGTCGCCGGTGAGGGTCGCGGCGGAGTAGAAGCCCATGGGCTGGGAGCGCAGCAGGCCGGCGAGGAACGCCGCGGGGTAGTGCAGCTTGAGCCAGGAGCTCGCGTACACGAGCAGCGCGAAGGAGAGGGAGTGCGACTCCGCGAAGCCGAAGTCGGAGAACGCCTGGATCTGCGCGTAGATGCGGTCGGCGGTCTCCTCGTCCAGTCCGTGCCGGCGCATGCCGGCGTAGAGGCTGTCGCGGATCCGGTCGATCTTCTCCAGGCCCCGTTTGGATCCCATCGCACGGCGCAGCGTGTCGGCCTCGTCGGCGGTGCAGTCGCCGAGGGTGGTCGCCATCTGGATGAGCTGCTCCTGGAACACCGGGATGCCCAGGGTGCGCTCGAGCACCGGCTTCAGCTTCGGGTGAGCGTAGGTGACCGTCTCCTGGCCGAGCTTGCGGCGCACGAACGGATGCACCGCGCCGCCTTGGATGGGGCCGGGGCGGATGAGGGCGATCTGGATCGCGAGCTCGTAGAACTCCCGCGGCTGCAGGCGGGGGAGCAGCCCCATCTGGGCGCGGGACTCGACCTGGAACACCCCGATCGTGTCGCCGCGGCAGAGCATGTCGTAGACCGCCGGCTCCTCCTTCGGCAGGGAGTCCAGCGTCCACTCTTCGCCGGTGGCCTCGCGGACGAGGTCGAAGCAGTGCCGTAGCGCGGAGAGCATCCCGAGCCCGAGCAGGTCGAACTTCACCAGCCCCATCCATGCCGCCGCATCCTTGTCCCACTGGATGACGGTGCGCTTGTCCATGCGGGCGTGCTCCACGGGCACGACCTCGCCGACCGGCCGCCGGGTGAGCACCATGCCGCCGGAGTGGATCCCCAGATGGCGGGGTGCGCGCAGCAGCTCGTCGGCGTAGGCGACCACCTGCTCCGGGATGTCGTGGTCGGGGACGGGGCTGAGATCCAGCCCCCAGCGCTCCACCTGACGGGACCAGGCGTCCTGCTGACCGGGGGAGTGCCCGAGCGCCCTGGCCATGTCGCGCACCGCGTTCTTCGGGCGGTACTGGATGACGTTCGCGACCTGCGCCGCGTTCTCCCGGCCGTAGGTGTCGTACACCCACTGGATGATCTCCTCGCGCCGGCCCGAGTCGAAGTCGACGTCGATGTCGGGCTCCTCGGTGCGGGTGGTGGCGAGGAAGCGCTCGAAGGGCAGCCCGTACCGGATCGGATCCACCGCGGTGATGCCGAGCAGGTAGCAGACCACGCTCGCGGCGGCGGAACCGCGGCCCTGGCAGAGGATCCCGCGGTCCTTCGCCTCCTTGACGATCCCGTGCACGATGAGGAAGTAGCCGGGGAAGTCCTTCTCCTCGATCACGTCCAGCTCGCGGGCGATGCGGGCACGGCCCTCGGCGCTGAGCTGCTCGGGAGTGCCCTCCGGATAGACCGAGGGCACCGCCGCCCAGACCAGCGCGCGCAGATGGCTCATCGGGGTCTCGCCGGCGGGCACAGCCATCGTGGGCAGAGCCGGCTTGGCGTGCCGCAGCGGGAAGGCGCATGCCTCGGCGATCTCCAGGCCGTGCGCGATCGCCCCCGGGTAACGGGCGAAGCGCGCCGTCATCTCCGCGCCGGAGCGCAGGTGCGCCGAGCCGTGCGCCGGCAGCCAGCCCTCGAGCTCGCGCATGCTGCGGGTGGCGCGCACCGCGGCGATCGCTTCGGCGAGCTCGGCCCGGTCGGGCGTGGCGTAGTGCACGTTGTTCGTGGCGACCACGGGCAGACGGCACCGGGCGGCGAGCTCGGCGAGGACGTCGTTGCGGCGGGTGTCCAGAGGATCGCCGTGGTCGATGAGCTCCACGGCGACCCGGTCCGCGCCGAACAGGTCGACGAGGGTGCGCAGCGCCCGCTCCGCACCCTCGGGCCCCTCCCGCTCCAGGGCGGAGCGGACGGCACCCTTGCGGCAGCCGGTGAGGATGGTCCAGTGCCCCTCGGCACGGTTCGCGAGGGACTCGATGTCGTAGAACGGTCGCCCCTTCTCGCCGCCGCGCAGCTGCGCCTCGGTGATCGCGGCCGACAGGCGGTGATAGCCCTCCTCACCGCGGGCGAGCACGAGCAGGTGCTCGCCGAGCGGATCCGGCAGGCCGCGGCGCTCCGGGGGCGGTCGCCGGCTTCGGCGAGGGCCCGGGTCGTCCTGGTCGGGACCGGGAAGCGACAGCTCCGCGCCGAACACCGTCTGCAGCGGCGGACCGGGGGGCTCCGCGTCCGCCGCGCCGGTGCCGGTTCCGCGGGTGTCGGCCCCCTCTGCGGCTGCTCCGCCGGTCTCGGCGTGCTTGTCGGGCTCGACGTCCTTGTCAGCGGCCAGGAGGGATTCCGCGGCCTCGGCGAAGGCCGCGGCGCCGTAGAAGCCGTCGTGGTCGGTGATCGCGAGGGCGGTGAGCCCCAGCCGCTGCGCTTCGGCGATGAGGTGCTCGGGGGAGGACGCCCCGTCGAGGAAGGAGTACGAGGAGTGCGCGTGCAGCTCGGCGTAGGGCACGGCGTCGGCAGGGCGCGGGATCCGGCCCAGCCGGATCGGCGGGCGCTTGTGCATCCGGGACGGGGCGTCCACGGCGATCTGCTGATGCAGCGGCTCCTTTCCGCTGAGGGTGCGCTCCAGGGCCGACCAGGACATGTCGGGGTTGTGGAAGCCCATCAGTGATACCTCCCTTCGGCCAGCCAGCGCCCGTTGGGGGTGGCGCCGGCATCGGCCCCGTCACTGCGGTCGTCGACATGCAGCACGAGCCACGCCCTGTCCTGCTCGTCGACGAGCTGCAGGCGCTCGCCGCGGAGCGCGCCGGCCGGATCCCCGCGCCGGTCCCGCACCGGCCACGGCCCCGCCCAGGACCGCACCGCGCAGGAGTCCACCGCCGCCGGCGCCGCGCTGAGCAGTCCGCGTGCGTCGACGGTGACCGGGGTGCCGTCGGCCGCGGTCACCGCGATCGGCCGGGGCGGGGTGAACACCTCCGCGGGCAGCGGCTCCGGCAGCTGCCCCGGCCAGGGCTGGTCGGCAGGACGCGCCGGAACCGCCCGCTCGCCCCAGGGGGTGAGCTGCTGCCGGTCGGCGATGAGGCGCCCTCCGGCGACGACCGCGGTGACCACGCCCTCGTGCCCGAGCAGGGTCTGCACCCGGGAGACGGCGTGGTGCAGCCGTTCGTCGGTGCCGGAGCCGAACAGGCCCGGCTGATGGTGGGCGGCGTCGTCGACGGCGACCGGGGCGATCCGCACCCGGACGATGCCGCGGAAGCGGTGCGCCTCGTCGTCGTCGCCGGCTGCGGCGGAGGCCAGCGACTCCAGCTGCCAGCGCACCCGGTCGACGAGGTCGGTGGCCTCGAAGCAGGTCGGATGCAGCCAGGTCCGCGAGGTCACCCCGTCGTCATCGTCCGTGAGGTCGATCCGCACCTCCGTGCACACCAGCGAGGCCTTGGCGAGCGCGAGGATCACGGCGTCCGCGCTCTGCCGCACGGCGAAGGCGATCTGGTCGGACTGGCTCAGAGGCGTCTCGAACTCGACCTCTGCGGCGAGCTCCGGATTCGGCGGTCGCGGCACGACGGGCCGGGAATCCGCTCCCGCCGCGAGCGCGTGCAGGCGCGCCCCGTGCTCGCCGAAGCGCTCCCGCAGCCGTGCCGCACCCAGGGCGGAGAGCTCACCCAGGGTGCGCACGCCGAGGCGGAGCAGCAGCCCCGTCACCTCCGGATCCTGCAGCGCCTGCACGGGCAGCGGAGCGAGGAACGCCGCGGACGCCCCCGCGCCGACCACGAGCACCGGATCCGCCCCGCGTGCGGCGAGCTCCGCGGTGAACGGGCCGTCCGCGATCCCGATCCGCACATCGGGGTGCCCCGACGCCGCGAGCAGGGCGTGCAGGGCGCGGGCCGCCTCCTCCTCGCCGCCGTGGAAGCGGGCGACCCCGCGGGCGCGGAGCAGGGCGAGCCCGGGGCGGAGCAGCTGCACGCCGGGGGCCTGCGCCTCGATCAGCCGCAGCACGGGGAGGAACGCGCGTTCGTCCCGTGCCGGATCCGCGGGCACGATCCGCAGGCTCGGCACCAGTCCCTGCGCCTCGCGGCGACGCTGCCCGATCCGCACCCCCTGTGCGCGCGCCGCCGCGCTGCAGGCGACGACGCGGTTGGCGTGCAGGATCGCCGCGGGCGCCGCAGCCTCGGCGCCCAGTGCCGCGTGCAGCGGCCAGTCGGGGAACCACAGCACGATCACCCGCACCGGCTCCCGCACCGGGGCGCTCATCCGGCCACCGCCAGGAGCTCGCGCGCCTCGGCGCGCCGGCGGGCCTCGGACGGCGCGGACGGGCGCTGATCCTCGCGCACCGCGGGGAGCGGGACGAGCCGGGGCGCGGCCGGGGAGACCGGCTCGATCGTGCCGTGGGCTCCCGGCAGCCGCACGCGCACGCTCTGCGGCACGGGGGAGCGCCGGGTGTGCGCGGTGACCGTCACCTCGCACTCCTCCAGCGCGCCCCAGCCGTCGCCGAGCCCCTGCCAGTGCGGGTCGTGCACGCGGATCGACCCCTCGCTCTGCGGCCAGGCCGCGGGGGAGACCACGAGCAGCGTGCAGCCGCGATCGCGCAGCCGGGCGTGCAGCCGGCTCAGCTCCGCCTCCCGGGCGGCGGACGAGGGGCGGACCGCGATGAGCGGGACCACCTCGCTCAGCGCCGAGACGACAGCGAGCCAGCGGGCGCCCGGCGCGGGGACGAGGAGGAGCCGGTCCAGCTCGACGCCGTGCCCGGCCAGCGCCTCCACGCCCAGGGTGGGCATGCCGACGGCGGCGCACCAGGCGCCGGTGCGGGAGGCGCCGGCGAGCAGCGCGCCGATGAGCCCGGGGGAGGGGGAGAGGGAGTACGCGGTCCCGACCTGCAGTCCGCCCTCGGGGAGGATCGGCTCGAGCGCTGAGGGCACCGGGATCAGCGGCAGATCGCTGCGCCGGCGCTGCATCCGGGTGATCTCCCGACGCAGGCGCAGCACATCCGCGACCCGGTCGTCGGTGTCGGCGGCGGGGGCGATCATGGAACCGAGAGTCATCCCCATGCACTCCATTCTCGAATATCTCTTCGAATACTGCAACGGCAAGGATGACGATAATCCGTACATCCGACATGGCCGAATCGACGCGGATCCCGGGGTGCGGGTTACGGTGAACCCATGCGGATCGAGTTCGACAGCGACGTGTGGCGGTGGGCCGCACGCACCGATTCCTGGTTCTTCGCCTCCGTGCCGGAGGAGCTGTCTGCCGAGATCCACGAGCTGCCGGCGCCGCCGCGCGGCTTCTCCTCGCTGCGCGTGCAGGCGCGGATCGGCCTGACCCGCTGGCGCACGTCGATCTTCTACAACGGCAGCGCCTACGTCCTGCCGCTGAAGCGGGCGGTGCGCGAGGCCGAGGGTTTCGGCGAGGGCGACACCATCGTCGTGGAGCTCGAGATCCTCGATCTCTGACCGACGCGGCGCGGGGCGACTGCCTCCTGCGGGGCCGTGTGTCAAGCCGTTGACCCTCGTCGACCTCGCGGGTAGACAGGAGGTTCCGGCGACACGGTGCGGAGGAGGGATCCCATGCGAGTGACTTCGGCGATGCAGTCCCTGATCCGGAAGATCGGGAAGACCAGAGGGCTCGATCCTGCGGCGGAGAAGCTCAGCGGGTGGGTCGACGCCGCGACCCGGTCCCCGGCCGTGAAGAACGCGCTCTCCGGATCCTGGCTCGGCCACCAAGCGCATCCGATGCTCACCGACCTGCCGATCGGCGCGTGGGGCGCAGCCACCGTGCTCGACCTCACCGGTGCGGATCCGGCCGCCTCGCGCCGCCTCGTCGGCCTCGGTATCCTCGCGTCGGCACCGACGGCCGCTGCGGGCGCCTCCGACTGGTCGGCGATGTACGGGCCGGCCAAGCGGGTGGGACTCATCCACGCGGCCGCGAACGCGACCGCCTCCGCTCTGCAGATCACGTCCTGGTTCGTGCGGCGCCGCGGGCACCACGGAGCGGGCACGACGCTCAGCCTGCTGGGGCTCGGGCTCACGCTCACCTCGTCCTATCTGGGCGGTCACCTGTCGCTCGTGCGCGGCACCGGTGTCAACCACACCGCCTTCCAGCCGACGGTGCGGCGCTGGACCGACGTCGGCGCCGACGCCGACCTCGCCGAGGGCGCGCGGACGCGGGTGGTGGTGGACGACGTCCCGGTGCTGCTCATGCGCATCAGCTCCCGGCTGCACGCGATCTCCGCGGTCTGCACGCATGCCGGTGGACCGCTGGACGAGGGCGAGCTGGGGGCGGACGGGTGCATCACCTGTCCGTGGCACGGCAGCAGGTTCCGCGTCGAGGACGGCGCGGTGCGCCGTGGACCCGCGAGCGTGCCGCAGCCGCGCTGGGAGGCGAAGGTCGAGGACGGGCGGATCCTGCTCCGCTCCGCCTGAGCGCATCATGCCGGAGACCGAGGATGCGCGCCCCTGGGTCCCGTCCGATGGCGGGATCGACGATCTGCGCACAGCGGCGACGGGCTGTCACGGCTGCGAGCTGTGGCGTGACGCCACCCAGGTCGTGTTCTCGCGCGGAGCGGCCTCAGCCCCGATGATGCTCGTCGGCGAGCAGCCGGGGGACCGTGAGGACCTGAGCGGCGAGCCGTTCGTCGGGCCCGCGGGGCGGCTGCTCACCGAGGTGCTCGACGAGGCCGGGATCGCCGAGGACGAGGTGTATCTCACGAACGCGGTCAAGCACTTCCGCTTCGAGCGCCGGGGCAAGCGGCGGATCCACGAGAAGCCCGCCGTCGCGCACGTCGTCGCCTGCCGCCCCTGGCTGGAGGCGGAGATCGCCGCGGTGCGGCCCGGGGTGATCGTCGCCCTGGGCGCCACCGGCGCCCGCGCGCTGCTGAACCGGACCGTGAGGATCGGCGAGGAGCGGGGGCGCATCCAGGAATCCGCCGGCCCTTCGGCCTCTCCCGTGCTCGTGACGGTGCATCCGTCCAGCCTGCTGCGGCTGCGCGAGGCGGAGGACCGGGCGCGCGGCCGGCGCGGCCTCGCGGACGATCTGCGCCGGGCGCACGACGTCGTGGCCTGATCCCTCCGCGGCGGTGGAAGCCGGCGAGATCGGCGGTCGTCGGAATCCGTCGCCTGCTGACGGCGGGCCGGGATCCGTCGGCGCCGACGACGGGATCCGTCGAGTGCTGTCCCTCAGCGCCGGACGGGGACATCGCCGACCAGGACGGCCAGCGACTCGGCGTCGTGCGGCGCGTGCCCGAGGGCGTCGTTGTCGAAGTACGCGTACACATCGCGAGGTCGGCCGTCGGCCGTGCCGTCCGCCCAGCCGCGGATGTCGTCGGCCCAGCCCCGCAGCTCGGCCGGACCGTAGCCGCTGCGGTAGAGCTCCTCCGCGCCGTGCAGGCGGACGTAGACGAAATCGGCGGTGAGATCGTGGAACCGCGGCCACCGGCCGGCGGTGTCCGCGACGACGAGCGCGATCCCGTGCTCCCGGAGCAGCGCGATGCTCTCTGGCGCGGCGAAGGACGCGGAGCGCGGCTCGATCGCGTGCCGCAGGGGTGCGTCGGCGTCGATGGCGAGCCACTCCCTGCCGGACAGGCGATCATCGTGGCGCCGCGCGAGGGCGAGCGCTTCACCGGTCGAGCGCGGCAGCGCCACCAGGAAGGAGGCCAGCAGGGCGCGGTCGAAGGAGAGGCGCTCGGGGAGCTGCCACAGGATCGGTCCGAGACGGGCGCCGAGGGCGAGCACCCCGGATCCGAAGAAGTTGGCCAGCGCGGTGTCCGCGTCGCGCAGCCGCAGCATGTGCGTGACGTAGCGCGAGCCCTTGACCGCGAAGACGAAGTCCTCCGGCACGCTCTCGGCCCAGCTGCGGAAGCTGGACGGCCGCTGCAGCGAGTAGAAGGTCCCGTTCAGCTCGAGAGTGGAGAAGCGCTCCGCGATGTACGCCAGCTCCCGCCGCTGCGGCAGACCCTTCGGATAGAAGTCGCCGCGCCAGCGCGCGTAGCGCCAGCCCGACACGCCCACGCGCACGCGACCGGTGCGGTGCGGATCCCGTCGCCCCTCCGCGCGGGTGTGCTCTGCAGGCATGCTGACCCCCTCGTCGCGACGGTACCGCGGGGAGGCCGGACGCCCGAGCCCCTTGACGGCGGCGGCTCCGGCACCACGGCCGTCGACGCTGCGCCCCTTTATCCACAGGCTCGCCACGCCCGCCCGGCGGATCTGGGAGGGTGGCCTGCATGGATCCCGCAGGCCTCGTCGTCGTGCTGGCGCACGTCGCGCTGCTCGGGATCGGCGCCTGGCTCATCGTCGTCGACATCGGCACGCACCGGCTTCCCGACCGGATCGTGCTGCCGACGCTCGCGGGTGCGCTGCTGCTCGCGCTCGCCGGCGCGCTGTTCGCGGAGATGGGCTCGCGGATGCTCGGCGCGCTGTGGGGCATGCTGCTGCTCGGCGGCTTCTACGCACTGCTGCGCGCCGTGAGCCGCGGCGGCATGGGCGGCGGCGATGTGAAGCTCGCCGCCCTCATCGGAGCTGTGCTCGGCTGGCACGGGTGGCAGGCGCTCGTCGTCGGCGCGGCGGCCGCGTTCGTGCTCGGCGCCGGATACGCGCTCGGGCTCATCCTGCTGCGCCGCGCCACGGGCTCGACCCACATCGCGTTCGGACCGTGGATGATCGTCGGCGGCGCGCTCGGGGTCGCCGCGGCGTGACCGCGCACGGGGCGACCCCGGGGGATTAGGGTGATCCCATGGCACTCGCACGGCTTCACGGCGGCCCGCTGGACGGGCAGATCATCCCCATCGGATCGGCGGACGACGAGATCGCGATCCCCTACAGCGAGACGCTGCTCGTGTACAACAAGCGCGGCGAGCCGACCCACACGGGTGAGCACGACGGCCCCACCCAGACCGACTACTGGTACCAGGGCTCCCAAGACGACCTCAACCCCGCGGATGTCTGAGCCGTCGCGCACCCTCGAGATCGAGCGCAAGTACGACGTCGACGACAGCACGCCGCTGCCCTCGTGGGACGCGATCCCCGGCGTCGAGGCGGTGACCGCCGGTGAGGCCCGCGCTCTGGACGCGCGCTACTTCGACACCGCGGCCGGAGACCTCGCCCGTGCCGGCGTGGCGCTGCGGCGCCGCACCGGCGGGCCGGACGAGGGCTGGCACGTGAAGGGCCCTCGCACAGGCGACGGGCGAGTCGAGCTGGGCTGGCCGCTGGGGCCGTCGGAGGAGATGCCGCCGCAGGTCGCCGAGGTCGTCGCGCAGTGGACGATGCAGCCGCTGCTGCCGCTCGCGCGCATCGAGAACGACCGCACGGCGTATCTGCTCACCGGGCCCGGCGGTGTGGTCGCCGAGTTCGTCGACGACCGTGTCCGGGCGACCGATCTGCGTCAGGGCGTGCAGCGAGCGTGGCGCGAATGGGAGATGGAGCTCGGCCCTGCCGCGCCCTCGGACGGGGCCGGCCGGAGCGCGTTCTTCCAGGCGGTGGAGCGGGCGGTGGCCGCCGCAGGAGGGCGTCCGTCGCCGTCGGGCTCGAAGCTGGGGCGCGCGCTCGGGTTCTGAGCAGGATCCGGCGGGCCTGCCAGAGGCGGATGAGGATTCGCAAGACCCTTCCTGCAGTGACGGGCGCGTGCTTGAGTGGGCACCATGAGCAGCCCCGCGGTGCTGAGGTCCCTGCAGACGGTCGTGCCGGACACGGTCCTGCACCAGAACGAGGTGCGCGACGTGTTCGCGGCGCAGCCGGAGCTGTCCCGGCTCGCGCGGCGCATCGTGACCGCATCCTTCGACGGATCCGGCATCGACACCCGGCGCACCGTGCTCGACGAGCTCACTCTCGCCGACACGGGCGCGGAGCCCGTCTTCTTCGACCGGTCCAGCGGCACGCTGCTGTCGCCCGCCACGGGTGTCCGCAACGAGATCTACGTGCGCGAGGCGCGCCGGCTGTTCGTCGCCGCCGCGCGCGCAGCCCTCGAGGCCGACCCCGAGATCGGCCCGGGCGACGTCACCCACGTGATCACGGTGTCCTGCACCGGCTTCCACGCCCCGGGTCCGGAGTACGAGATCGTGCGCGCCCTGGGCCTCTCCGACGCGGTGCAGCGCTATCACCTCGGCTTCATGGGGTGCTACGCCTCGATGCCGGCGCTGCGCGCGGCGAGCCAGTTCTGCGCCGCGGATCCGGATGCCGTCGTGCTGGTCGTGAGCGTCGAGCTGTGCACGCTGCACCTGCGCTCCTCGGACGACCCGGACGTCATCGTCGCCTCCTCGCTCTTCGCCGACGGGGCGGCCGCAGGCATCGTCACGGCACGCCCGTCAGCGACGCCCGGCCTGCGGCTGGACCGCTTCCACACCGCGATCGCCCCCGAGGGGGAGAAGGACATGGCGTGGACGATCGGCGACCGCGGCTTCGAGATGATCCTGTCCACCGGCGTCCCGCAGATCATCGGCGAGACGATCGTCGAGGCGCTGCGCCCGCTGTACGCGGGGGAGCTCAGCACGCCGTACCACGACGGCGCGATCGGCGAGCGGGTGCGGCACTGGGCGATCCATCCCGGAGGGCGCAGCATCCTCGACCGGGTGCAGGAGCGGCTGGGGCTCAGCGACGCGCAGCTGCACCCCGCGCGGGAGACGCTGCGGCGCAACGGCAACATGTCCAGCGCCACGGTGCTGTTCGTGCTGCAGCGCATCCTCGAGGAGGAGGGCGCGCGCGACGGCGACCGGGTCTCCGCGATGGCGTTCGGTCCCGGGCTGACCGCGGAGAGCGCGCTGATGACCGTGGTCGGCGCAGAGAGCGATGCGCACTGACCTCTCCGCGCGCGCCGCGGACGTCCGCGAGCTCATGGACGACCCCGACGCGGATCCGCAGATGCTGGAGCGCACCTACCGGCGCTTCGGCGCGATCAACGCGGTCGTCTCGCGCCCGGGGGCGCTCTACCGTGCGGATGTGCGACCGCGTGCCCTGCGCCGCCGGTCCGCGGGCGCAGCGCCCCTGCGCATCCTCGACGTCGGCGCGGGCGGCGGCGACCTGTGCCGGGCGCTCGCCGCGCGCCTGCGCCGGGACCGGCTCGACGCGGAGATCACGGCGCTCGACATCGACCCGCGCGCGGTGGCGTGGGCCGGC
This sequence comes from Microbacterium xylanilyticum, assembly GCF_054654695.1. Taxonomy (NCBI): domain Bacteria; kingdom Bacillati; phylum Actinomycetota; class Actinomycetes; order Micrococcales; family Microbacteriaceae; genus Microbacterium; species Microbacterium xylanilyticum. The sequence continues at coordinate 2,463,302 of NZ_BAAIEN010000002.1, read as the reverse complement.
GCGCACGACGGCGGCGCCGGCGTCGGGTACCGCTGCGCCCCGGCGGCGGACCTGGTGGAGCGCGGCGAGAGGTTCGACGTCGTGCTGTCGAACCATGTGCTGCACCACCTGGACGACGAGAGCCTCGCGGAGATGCTCGCGACCACACGCGGACTGGTCGCCCCGCACGGCCTCGTCGCGCATCGCGACATCGCCCGCAGCCGGTTCGGGTACGCGGCGTTCGCGGTGGGGACGTGGCCGTTCGCGGGCACGCTGCTCTCCGGATCCTTCATCCGCGAGGATGGGCTGACGAGCATCCGCCGCTCCTACACTGTCGCCGAGCTCGTGGCGATCGCGCCGCCGGGCTGGGTGGTCCGAGGCGGCCTCCCGTCCCGACTGGAGCTGCGCTGGGAACAGGACGATGGCGTCTCCTGACCCGGTGCTCGACCACGAGGTCGTCATCGTCGGAGCAGGGCCCGTGGGGCTGCTGCTGGCCTGCCTGCTCGTCCAGGACGGCGTCGACGTCGTGGTCTGCGAGCAGCGGGAGGGGGAGGATCTGCGCAGCAGGGCGATCGGGATCCATCCGCCGGGCCTCGCCGTGCTCGACCGTGCCGGGATCGGATCCGCAGTCCGCGCCGGGGCGCTGGCGCTCGCCGGCGGCGACGTGCTCAGCCGGGGGAAGGTGCTCGCCTCGCTCGCGTTCCCCTCCGAGCGGCCGGTGCTGGTGCTGCCGCAGCAGCGCACGCACGCCCTGCTGCTGCGGCGGCTCGAGGAGGTGTCGCCGGCGGCCCTGCGGGCGGGCTGCACCGTGCGCGGGGTGCGCGACGAGGGCGGTTTCGTGCGCCTGCGGGTCGACGTCGGCGCCCGGCGACGCGAGCTCAGGGTCGCCTTCGCGGTGCTCGCGGACGGCGTGCGCAGCGGGCTGCGCGCCGAGCTCGGGCTGGGGTGGCGGCGCCGCGCCGGCAGGGCCCGGTATGCGATGGCGGACGTGCCGGATCCCACGGCCGGGTCCAGGGCGCTGCTGCACTGCGGTCCGGGCGGACTGGTCGAGTCGTTCCCGTTGCCCGGAGGTCTCCGGCGCTGGGTCGTGCGCGCCGCCGAGGGGGAGGACCTCACCACGGCGGACGGATTCGGCGCCGCGATCCGCGCGCGCACGGGGACGGATCCGGCGCTCGAATCCGACGTCGTGCCCGTGTCGTTCCTCGCGGCGCAGCACCTCGCCCGCACCCCGGTGCGGGGCAGGATCGCGCTGCTCGGCGATGCCGCGCACGAGATCAGCCCGATCGGCGGCCAGGGCATGAACCTCGGCTGGATGGATGCCGGCCGCCTGGCGACGGCGCTGCGCGCGGCCCTCGCGCGCCGGGACGCGGACCTCGGCGACTATGCGCGCGCGACCCTGCGTGCGGCTCGTGCCGCGCAGCGGCGCAGCGCGTTCTACATGGCGATGGGCGCGCCGGCGCCGGTGCCGGCGGCGCTCGCGCGGGAGAGCCTCATCCGCGCGCTCGGCACCGCGCCGCTGCGTCCCTGGGCCGCCGGCCTGGTCACGATGCGCGGACTCTGAGCGCAGACGACGAGGGCCGGCCACGCGTGATGCGTGACCGGCCCTCGTCCGACCGGATCCGATCAGAGGTTGATCATGTGGCCCGCGAGGCCGTGGAAGGCCTCCTGGAGCGCCTCGGACAGCGTCGGGTGGGTGTGCACGTTGCGGGCCGCCTCGAGAGCGGTGAGGTCCCACTTCTGCGCGAGGGTGAGCTCGGGCAGCAGCTCCGACACGTCGGGGCCGATCAGGTGGCCGCCGATGAGCTCGAGGTGCTCGGCGTCGGCGATGAGCTTGACGAAGCCGATCGGCTCGCCCAGACCGTTCGCCTTGCCGTTCGCGCTGAACGGGAACTTCGCGACCTTGATCTCGCGACCCTCGGCCTTGGCCTGCTCCTCGGTGAGACCGAAGCTGGCGACCTGCGGCTGGCAGAACGTCGCACGCGGCATCATCCGGTAGTCGCCCAGCGTCTGCGTCTCGGCCTTGCCGATGGTCTCGGCGGCGACGACGGCCTGAGCCTCGGCGACGTGCGCGAGCTGCAGCTTGGCGGTCACATCGCCGATCGCGTAGATGCCCTCGACGTTCGTGCGCATGTGGTCGTCGATGTCGATGGCGCCGCGCTCGGTGAGCTTCACGCCGGTGTTCTCGAGACCGAAGCCGTTGACGTTCGGCGCGAAGCCGACCGACATGAGCACCTTGCCGGCCTCGATCGAGGTCTGCTGACCGTCCTGGCCGGTGTAGGTCACGGTGACCGACGAGCCGTTGTCGACGATCGTCTCGACCTTGGTGGAGGTGAGGATGTCGATGCCGTACTTCTTGTACTGCTTCTGGATCTCCTTCGACACGTCGACGTCCTCATTGGGGAGTGCGCGGTCGAGGAACTCGATGATGGTGACCTTCACGCCGTAGTTCGACAGCACGTAGGCGAACTCCATGCCGATCGCGCCGGCGCCGACGATGACGATCGAGTCGGGCAGCTCACGGGTGAGGATCTGCTCCTCGTAGGTCACGACGTTGTCGCTGAGCTGCACGCCCGGCAGCAGACGCACGGTCGAGCCGGTCGCGATGATCGCGTTGTCGAAGGTGACCTCTTCCGTCGAGCCGTCGGCCTTGGCGACCGAGATGGCCTTCGGGCCGGTGAAGGTGCCGCGACCCTCGTACTCGGTGACCTTGTTCTTCTTCATCAGGAAGTGGATACCCTTGACGTGGGTGTCCGCCACCTTGCGGCTGCGGTCGAACGCCGCGCCGAAGTCGAAGGACACGTCACCCGAGATGCCGAAGAACTCGGCCTTGTGAGTGAAGGTGTGCGCGATCTCGGCGTTCTTCAGGAGGGACTTGGAGGGGATGCAGCCCACGTTCAGGCAGACACCGCCCCAGTACTTCTCCTCGATGATCGCGGTGGACAGGCCGAGCTGAGCGCTGCGGACGGCGGCGACGTAGCCGCCAGGGCCCGCGCCGAGGATGACGACATCGTAATGTGGCATACCCTCAGCCTACCGTTCGGCGGCGCCGCCCCGGGCGGGCGTCCGCAGGCCCGGATCCGGCTCCCGGTGGCGGCGGCCTTCCGATAGGCTGGAACGCCAGAGGCGGGGTGCACAGTGACTGAGAACGACGTTCCCGAAGGCGCCGTCCGACGCGGCGGAGAGCCCGCGCATGACACCACGCAGACGTTCGGACACGACTCCGATCTGTCCTTCGTCCCGTTCGGCGCCGAGCTGACGCAGGTCGAGCAGGCCGCCATCGCCGCACTCCCTTCGGGCTCGGCGCTGCTGCTGGTCCGCTCCGGCGCGCTCGCCGGTGCCCGCTATCTGCTGGACACCGCCGTCACCACGGTCGGGCGGCACCCGGAAGCCGACATCTTCTTCGACGACGTGACCGTCTCCCGTCGTCATGCCGAGGTCATCCGCACGGGCACCGCGTTCGAGATCATCGATCAGCGCTCGCTGAACGGCACCTACGTCAACGGCGAGCGCGTCGACCGCAGCGAGCTGCGCAACGGATACGAGGTGCGGGTCGGGAAGTTCCGGCTGAACTTCTTCGCCTCGCCCGTGGATCTCGCGCAGGCGAACGGCTGATGGCGGCGACAGCCGCCGAGCGCGCCGCCCCGACCGGGCTGCTGAGCATCGGCCAGGTGCTCGCGCGCCTGACGCCGGAGTTCCCCGACGTGCGGGCCTCGAAGCTCCGCTTCCTCGAGGAGAAGGGGATCGTGAATCCGGTGCGCACGGCATCCGGATATCGCAAGTTCTCCGCCGCCGATCTCGAGCGGATCCGCATCGCGCTCACGCTGCAGCGCGACCAGTACCTCCCGCTCAAGGTGATCCGCGAGCACCTCGACGCGCTCGAGGCGTCCGGCGGCGCGCCCGAGCTCCCGGCGTCGATCGTGCACGGTCCGCGCCGATACCGCCGCGACGAGCTCGTCAGCGCCGCGGGGGCCACGCACGCCCTGCTCGGCGACGCCGTGTCGAGCGGCATGCTCCCGGCCGCCGAGGCGTATCCTGAGTCCGCGGTCGCCCTGCTGCGCGCCCTGGTCGCCCTGGACGGGCACGGCATCGGCCCGCGCCACCTGCGGCCGCTGCGGAAGAGTGCCGAGCGCGACGTCGCCCTCGTGCAGTCCGCGCTGTCCGCGCTGCTGCGGCGCACCGATACGCCGTCGCGGGCGCGGGCCAGCGAGATGGCTCCGGAACTGGCCGCGCGGCTGGATGAGGTGCGCATGATTCTGGTGAAGGACGCCATCGGTCGGCTGCTGTCGTAACGAACTGATTGCGACACACCCTCGGCGGCGGCCGGATGTCATTGTCGGCGGTGCCCCGCTGTTCTAGCGTGGAGTCATCGACTTTCAGGTTGTGGTTGAAGGATTCCGTGCCTTCAGGATGAGGAGGATGCCATGAGCGCCGAGGAACGTGGCGACGGGCCGTCGTTCGGAGACGATCTCCTCTTCACCGACGGCCTCCCGGCCATGGACGACGAGGTGGGTTACCGCGGTGCGGTGGCCGCCCGCGCTGCCGGCATCACCTACCGCCAGCTGGACTACTGGGCCCGCACGGAGCTGGTCGTCCCGACCGTGCGCGGGGCGAGCGGATCCGGATCCCAGCGCCTCTACGGCTTCCGTGACATCCTCGTGCTCAAGCTCGTCAAGGAGCTGCTGAACACCGGCATCTCGCTGCAGCAGATCCGCACTGCGGTCGACCAGCTCCGCGCCGCAGGGATCCGCGACCTCGCCGGAACCACGCTGATGAGCGACGGCGCCTCGGTCTATCTGTGCACCTCGAACGACGAGGTCATCGACCTGCTCAGCCGCGGCCAGGGCGTCTTCGGCATCGCCGTGGGCAAGGTGTTCCACGAGGTGGAGGCGACGCTCGTCGAGTTCGACGCGCTGGTCCCCGAGCCGATGGACGACCTCGCCGCGCGGCGCGCCCGCCGCTCCGCCTGAGCGGCTCACGACGAAGAAGAGCCGGTCCCCGAGGGGGCCGGCTCTTTCCGTGCACGTGGGCGTGAGGCTCTGCGCCGGTCTCAGACGCGGCTGTCGTCGGGCAGCGCGATGCGCCCGGTCCGGATCACCCGGTCCAGCAGGGTGTCGAAGTCGGCCGCGAGCTCCTGGGCGGAGTCGCCGGGCCAGATGTGCAGCGGCTTCGCGGCGCCCTGCGCCTGCTGCAGCGAGGTGCGCTCGGGCAGCTGCGGGCTCAGCACCAGCGGGCCGAACATGTCGCGCAGCTCCTTGATGCGGAACTGGTGCTCGATGGACTGCGGGCGCACCCGGTTGACGACGATGCCGAGCGGCTGGAGGCGGGGGGAGAGGCCCCGGCGGATCTCCTCGATCGCGCGCAGGGCGCGGTCGGCGGCGGCGACGGAGAACAGCCCCGGCTCGGTGACGACCATGACGCGGTCGCTCGCCGCCCAGGCCGTGCGGGTGAGCGCGTTCAGCGAGGGGGCGCAGTCGATGAGCACGAGGTCGTAGTCGGCCTCGACGGCGGCGAGCGCCTCCTCGAGCTTCCAGACGTCGCGCACGCTCGGATGCGGACCGTCGAAGTTGATCGCGGACGGGCTGCCGATGAGCACGTCGATGGTCCCGGGGTGCACCTTCGCCCAGCCGGAGGAGGTGATGGCCTGGCGGACCACCTTCTCCTTGGGGTTGGCCAGGACATCGGCGATGTTGAGCCGCCCGGCGACCTGGATGTCCATGCCGGTCGAGACGTCGGACTGCGGGTCGAGGTCGACCACGAGGGTCCGGACACCACGGGCGAACGCCGCAGAGGCGAGGCCGAGGGTCACGGTCGTCTTGCCGACACCGCCCTTGAGGGAACTGACGCTGAGTACGTGCACGAAGACCACGTTACCTTCCTCTAGGCTGAGGACACACTCAGCCCCCCGATGCGCGTCGCCGCGCAGAACAGTGTTCGAGGTGCCCATGTTTCAGAAGATCCTTGTGGCCAACCGCGGTGAGATCGCCATTCGCGCGTTCCGAGCGGCGTTCGAAGTGGGAGCGAAGACCGTCGCCGTCTTCCCCTGGGAGGATCGCGGATCCCTCCATCGCCAGAAAGCCGACGAGTCCTATCAGATCGGCGAGGTCGGCCACCCGGTGCGGGCCTACCTCGACGTGGACGAGATCATCCGCGTGGCGAAGGAGAGCGGCGCCGACGCGATCTACCCGGGCTACGGCTTCCTCTCCGAGAACCCGGAGCTCGCCGCCCGCGCCGCGGAGAACGGGATCGCGTTCATCGGCCCGCCGGCGCACGTGCTGGAGATGGCCGGGAACAAGGTGACCGCCAAGCAGCACGCCGTGGCGGCGGGCGTTCCGGTGCTGCGCTCGACCGACGCCTCCGACGACGTCGATGCGCTGGTCGCGCAGGCCGCGGACATCGGATTCCCGATCTTCGTCAAGGCGGTCGCCGGCGGCGGCGGCCGCGGCATGCGGCGCGTGGAGGCGATCGGCGATCTCGCCCCGGCGCTGGCCGAGGCGATGCGGGAGGCGGGGAGCGCCTTCGGCGACCCGCGGGTCTTCCTCGAGCAGGCCGTGCAGCGCCCGCGCCACATCGAGGTGCAGGTGCTCGCCGACGCCACCGGCGACACGGTGCACCTGTACGAGCGGGACTGCTCGGTGCAGCGCCGCCACCAGAAGGTGGTGGAGATCGCCCCGGCACCGAACCTCGACGACGCGATCCGGACGGCCCTGCACGGCTATGCGGTCGCCTTCGCCCGCTCCATCGGGTACGAGAATGCGGGCACGGTCGAGTTCCTGCTGGAGACGGAGGGCGAACGCGCCGGCGAGGTCGTCTTCATCGAGATGAACCCGCGGATCCAGGTCGAGCACACCGTCACCGAGGAGGTGACCGACGTCGACCTCGTGCAGTCGCAGATCCGGATCGCCGCGGGCGAGACGCTCGCCGAGCTCGGCCTGGAGCAGGACGACATCCAGCTGCGCGGTGCCGCGCTGCAGTGCCGCATCACGACCGAGGACCCGGCGCAGGGCTTCCGTCCCGACACCGGACGGATCACCACCTACCGCTCGCCGGGCGGCGCGGGCATCCGCCTCGATGGAGGCACCACGGCGGCCGGATCCCAGATCAGCCCGCACTTCGATTCCATGCTCGCCAAGCTGACCTGCCGCGGGCGCGACTTCCCCGCCGCGGTGGCACGCGCCAAGCGCGCGCTGGCGGAGTTCCGCATCCGCGGCGTCGCCACGAACATCCCGTTCCTGCGCGCCGTGCTGGACGACCCGGCGTTCGTCGCGGGCGACCTGTCCACCCTGTTCATCGAGGAGCGGCCGCAGCTGCTCACGAGCAACCCGTCGCGGGACCGCGCGACCCGGCTGTTGAACTGGCTCGGCGATGTCACCGTGAACCGCCCGTACGGCGACAAGCCGCTGTCGCCGTCGCCCGGGAGCAAGCTGCCCAAGATCGACCTGAGCGCCGAGCCGCCGGCCGGCGCCCGGGATCGGCTGCTCCAGCTCGGGCCGGCGGGCTTCGCTCGGGCGCTGCGCGAGCAGACCGCGCTCGCGGTGACCGAGACGACCTTCCGCGACGCGCATCAGTCCCTGCTCGCGACCCGCGTGCGCACGCGCGACCTGGTGCGCGTGGGCCCGCACGTGGCGCGCATGACGCCGCAGCTGCTCTCGATCGAGGCCTGGGGCGGGGCGACCTACGATGTCGCGCTCCGCTTCCTCGCCGAGGACCCGTGGGAGCGACTCGAGGCGCTCCGCAAGGCGATCCCGAACATTCCGCTGCAGATGCTGCTGCGCGGACGCAACACGGTCGGGTACACCCCGCGGCCGGTCGAGGTGACGAACGCGTTCGTGCGCGAGGCCGCGACCACGGGCGTGGACATCTTCCGCATCTTCGACGCGCTCAACGACGTGTCGCAGATGCGCCCCGCGATCGACGCGGTCCTGGAGACCGGGACGGCCGTCGCCGAGGTCGCGCTCTGCTACACCGGCGACCTGCTGGATCCCGCCGAGGACCTGTACACGCTGGACTACTACCTGCGTCTCGCGGAGCAGATCGTGGAGTCCGGCGCGCACATCATCGCGATCAAGGACATGGCCGGTCTGCTCCGGCCGGCCGCGGCGGCACGCCTCGTGGGCGCGCTGCGCGAGCGGTTCGACCAGCCCGTCCACGTGCACACGCACGACACCGCGGGCGGGCAGCTCGCGACCCTGCTGGCCGCCAGCGCGGCCGGCGCCGACGCGGTCGACGCGGCCGCGGCCCCGATGTCGGGCACGACCAGCCAGCCGTCGCTGTCCGCGCTCGTGGCCGCGCTCGCGCACACCGAGCGCGACACCGGGCTGGACCTGCAGGCGGTCACCGACCTGGAGCCCTACTGGGAGGGCGTGCGCCAGCTGTACCGCCCCTTCGAGTCCGGGCTGACCGCCCCCACCGGGCGGGTGTACCACCACGAGATCCCCGGCGGGCAGCTCTCGAACCTCCGGCAGCAGGCGATCGCACTCGGCATGGCCGACGACTTCGAGCGCATCGAGGACATGTACGCCGCCGCCGATCGGATCCTGGGCCGGATCCCGAAGGTGACCCCGTCGTCGAAGGTGGTCGGCGACCTCGCCCTGGCGCTGGTGGCGGCAGGAGCGGATCCCGCCGATTTCGAGCAGAACCCGCAGAACTACGACGTCCCCGATTCGGTGATCGGCTTCATGGCCGGTGAGCTGGGCGACCTGCCCGGAGGGTGGCCCGAGCCCTTCCGCACCAAGGCCCTGGCCGGACGCACCGTCTCGATCGATGTCGTCCCGATCTCGGCGGAGGAGCAGCAGGCGCTCGACGGGGAGAGCCTCGAGCGCCGCCGCACGCTCAACCACCTGCTGTTCCCCGGGCCGGCCGCGGAGTTCGAGCGCACCCGCGCGGCGTTCGGCGATCTGTCCGCACTCGGCACGCCCGACTACCTGTACGGTCTCGTGCCCGGCGAGGAGCACGTCGCGGAGATCGATCCGGGTGTCCAGCTCTACGTCGGCCTCGAAGCGATCGGAGAGGCCGACGAGAAGGGCATCCGCACGGTCATGACCACCCTGAATGGTCAGCTGCGACCCGTGTTCGTCCGAGACCGCTCGATCGCGGTGGACGCGCGTGAGGTGGAGAAGGCCGACACGTCCAAGCCGGGTCAGGTCGCCGCGCCGTTCTCCGGGGTGGTCACGCTCAAGGTCGAGATCGGCGACACGGTGCGCGCCGGCGAGCCCGTCGCCTCGATCGAGGCGATGAAGATGGAGGCGGCGATCACGGCACCGGTCGACGGCGTCGTCGAACGCTTCGCGATCAGTGCGACGCAGCAGGTCGACGCCGGGGATCTGCTCGTCGTCATCCGCCCGACGCAGACGACGTGACCATCCGGGCGGACGGCGGGACGAGCCGTCCGCCCGGATCCCGTGTCCGGTCCGCCCGCACGCGCGTGCACTAATCTTGTGCGGGCGATGCGCTCCTCAGAACGCGTCGCGGGGGAGAAGCAGATCATCATGAACACAGACCGCAGAAACACGCAGAGCGAGGATGCCGAGGAATCGCTCGGGGTCCTCGACAGCACCGGCACCATCAGCACGGCCGACCTCGGCCTTCTCGGCGACGCCACCGCGCAGGTGCCCGTCGCGCTTCCCGTCGCCGACGAGGACGATCTCGTGGACGACGACGTCACCGATGGCGAGGCGTTCACGGATCTCGTTCTCGAGGCCGACCCGGCCGCGTTCGTTCCGGACGGCGACGGCATCGGCCGGATCCACGAGGGGCCAGGGATCGCGGACATCGTCATCGAGATCCCCGCGGCCGCCGCGGAGGAGACGGTCGTCGCCGAGCTCGTCGAGAACGAGGGCGACGATGAGGACGCCGCGCGCACCGATGCGTCGGCCGACGGCGCGGACGAGCACGCTGAGCCTGTCGAGCCGGGCACCGTGGACGAGCAGGAGCCCATCGCCGAGCAGGAGCCCGTCGCCGAGCAGGAGCCTGTCGACGAGCCCGAGCCCGCCGTGGAGCAGGAGTCCCTGGACGAGCAGGAGGCCGCCCGCGAGCCGCAGCCGGTCGTCGAGCCCGGGCCCGAGCACGAGGGCGAGCGGGAGGCCGTCGTCGAGCGGGAGCCCGCGGCCGCGCAGGAGGCCGCCGACGAGCCGGCGTCCGGCGACCTTCCGGATGCCGAGGAGGAAGGGACGGATGCCGAGTGGAGCGATGCCGACGCCCGGCCCGTGCACGACGAGAGCGCTCACGCCGCTCCGCGCGACACCGCGGCGGTCACCCTCGCTGAGGCGGTGACGCGTGACACCGCGGAAGCCCCGCGCGAGGCCGTCGTGCTGCGTGCGGTCGAGCCGCACCCCGTGCCCGCGTCGGCGGCGCAGATCGCATCCGTCGTCCCGCTGGAGGAGGAGACCATGACCGACGACCACGTCCGCGCTCCTGAGCCCGAGCTGGCCTCGCGCCGGCTGGACCAGCTGGCCGACCGGGAACGCGAGAGCGCCGATCTGCTCACGGCCGACCGGCTGCTGGACGCGTCCCGACTCACCGCGCCCGAGCCGGAAGGGCTGTGGAGCCACCTGCTCTACACGATCTCCGGACGCCGCATCAACCTCGGCGACGGCAAGCGCGCGCAGCAGCGCAAGGCCCTGAGCGCGCGCATCGCGGCGCCTCTGCCGGGCAGCGCCCGCTTCGTGCCGGTGCTGAGCCGCAAGGGCGGCGTCGGCAAGACCACCGTGACGGCGCTGCTCGGCATGGCCCTGGCCGACGCGCGTGAGGACCGGGTGATCGCCGTGGACGCCAACCCGGATCGCGGCACGCTCGCCGACCGCATCGCCCGCACCAACAGCAAGACCGTGCGCGATCTCGTGCGCATCCACGATCAGGTCACCGGCTACCACGACATCTCCGCGGTGGTGTCGCGTGACGCCACGCGCCTCGACGTGCTCGCCTCGGACACCGATCCGCGCGTATCCGAAGCGTTCAACGACGAGGACTACGACCAGGTCGCGTCCGTCGCCGCGCACTACTACTCGCTCGTGCTCACCGACACGGGCACCGGCATCGTGCACGCGGTCATGGGAGCGACACTGGATCGCGCCGACACGCTCGTCGTCGTCGCCGGTCTCAGCGTCGACGAGGCGCGGCTTGCGTCCGAGACGCTCACGTGGCTGGAGACGAATGGGTACGCGGACAAGGTGCGCGAGGCCGTCGTGGTGCTCAACCAGTCCACGCCGGGGGCGCCGATGGTGCGGCTGAGCGAGCTCGAGGCGCACTTCCGCACGAGGGTCGCGCATGTGCTGCGCATCCCTTACGACGCGAGCATCGCCGCGGGCAGCGCGATCTCCTTCTCCGCGCTCCAGCCGGAGACCCGGCAGGCCGCGCGGGAGCTGGCGGCCGTCGTGGTCGAGGGCCTGAGGGCGCAGGCCGCCTGATGACGGTCCGCGAGATCCGACTGTTCGGCGACCCGGTGCTGCGCACGGTGTGCGCCGAGATCGAGACCATCGACGACGGCGTGCGCGCCCTCGTCGCCGACCTCGTCGACACCGTGGAACTGCCCGGGCGGGCCGGCGTGGCCGCGCCGCAGATCGGCGTGGCGCTGCGGGCGTTCAGCTACAACATCGACGGCGACATCGGCTACGTGCTCAACCCGGTTCTCACCGAGGTGCGCGGCGAGCCCGTGCCGACGGGTGAGGGCTGCCTCTCGGTGCCCGGGCTCTGGCACGACGCTCTTCGCCACCCGTGGGCCCGTGTGGAGGGCATCGACCTCGACGGGGAGCCGGTGGTGCTCGAGGGGGAGGGGCTGCTCGCACAGGCGCTGCAGCACGAGACCGACCATCTCGACGGCCGGGTCTACCTGTCCCGGCTCGACCCTGAGACGCGCAAGACCGCCATGCGCGAGGTGCGCGAGAGCTCCTGGTTCTGAGAAGAAGGCCCGAGGATCCGATCCGGATCCGCGGGCCTTCTCCCGTCGCGGTGGCTCAGCCCATCGGGACGGTCGTGGTGGCCGTGGTCTCGTTGTAGATCTCGGCGATCTGCGGCGCGAAGTCCTTCAGGATGACGTTGCGCTTGATCGACATCTTCGGGGTGAGGTGTCCGCCGGCCTCGGTCCACTCCGTCGGAAGGATCGTGAACTTCCGGATGGACTCGGCACGCGACACCCGGGTGTTCGCGATGTCGATCGCGCGCTGCACCTCGGCGCGCACGGCATCGTTCGTCGCCGCGTCCTTCAGCGACATGTCGGCCGGGAGCCCGTTGTTCGCGAGCCACGCCGGCAGCATCTCCGGATCCAGGGTGACGAGAGCGGCGATGAACGGCTTCTGGTCGCCGACGACGACCACCTGCCCGACGATCGGGTTGGCGCGGATCGGATCCTCCAGCGCCGCCGGCGAGACGTTCTTGCCGCCCGCGGTGACGATGATCTCCTTCTTGCGACCGGTGATCGTGAGGAAGCCGTCGTCGTCGAAGGAGCCGAGGTCTCCGGTGCGGAACCACCCGTCGTCGAACGCGGCCGCGGTCGCCTCGGGGTTGTTCCAGTACTCCTTGAACACGTTGATGCCGCGCACCTCGATCTCGCCGTCATCCGCGAGGCGGATCCCGACACCGGGAAGCGCGGGCCCGACCGTGCCGATCTTCGACATGCGCGCGGTGTTCACGGTCGCCGGGGCGGTGGTCTCGGTGAGGCCGTAGCCCTCCAGGATGGTGATCCCGAGGCTGTGGAAGAAGTGGCCCAGGCGGGCGCCGAGCGGCGCGGATCCGGAGATCGCGTAGCGCACGTTGCCGCCCATGGCCTCGCGCAGCTTCGCGTAGACGAGCTTGTCGAACAGTGCGAACTTGATCCGCATGCCGAGCGGGATCCTGGCGCCCTCCTCGAGGAGACGGGAGTGCTCGATCGCGGTCGCGGCGGCGGCGCGGAAGATCTTGCCCTTGCCGCCCGCCTCGGCCTTCTGCTCGGCGGAGTTGTACACCTTCTCGAACACGCGCGGCACGGCGAGCAGGAAGGTGGGCTTGAAGGAGCCGAGCGCGGGGAGCAGCTGCTTCGTGTCGGGCTGGTGCCCGGTGCGCACACCGGCGTGGATGGTGAGGATCGAGATGAACCGCGCGAACACGTGCGCCGTGGTGATGAACAGCACGGTCGATGCGCCCGGGACCGACACCACGTCGTCGAGCGACTTCGCGGCGTTGCGGGCGAGCTCCACGAAGTTGCTGTGCGTGAGCACGCAGCCCTTCGGCCGGCCGGTCGAGCCGGAGGTGTAGATGAGCGTGGCGATGTCCGCGCCGTTCGCGATGTTCCGCCGGTGCTCGATCTCCTCGTCAGGCACCTCGGCGCCCTGCGCGGTGAGCTGGTCGATCGCTCCCAGGTGCATCTGCCAGACCTCGCGGATGAGCGGCAGATCGCCGCGCACCTCGTCGAAGCGCGTGAAGTGCTCGGGCGACTCGACCATGAGCGCGATCGCGCCCGAGTCCTCCAGGATCCACTGGATCTGCGACGGCGAGCTGGTCTCGTAGATGGGCACCATCACCGCGCCGGCGTAGAACAGGGCGAAATCGACGAGCGTCCACTCGTACGTGGTGCGGGCGAGGAAGCCCACCTTCTCCCCGGGCTGGATGCCTGCCGCGACGAACCCCTTGGCGAGCGCCGTCACCTGCGTGCGGAACTCGCTCGCCGTGATGTCGCGCCAGCCGCCGCCGTCCGGCACGGAGAACAGCACGAGATCGGGGGTCTTCAGCACCCGCTGCTCCAGGAGGTCGGTGATGTTGTCCTCGGGCGCGGCTTTCACGATCGCGGGGACTTCGAACTGGACCACGGCAACTCCTTCGGGGCCGGACGGGTACGTGCTTCTCAGGAGTCTATGCCACGCCGCGCCTGGGGAGGAGGGCATGAGCGTGAGATTCAGTCGCATGATTCATGAAACTGCGTCGCACAGCTCGAGAGGGTTCTCGTCCTCGCCGCGACGGAGGGATAGACTGCGGGCGATGATCTACTGGTTCATGAAGTACATCGCCATCGGGCCCTTGGTGAAGGCGATCTTCCGCCCATGGATCGTGGGCCGCCAGCACGTGCCCGCCACCGGCGCGGCCATCATGGCGAGCAACCATCTGTCCTTCTCGGACTCGATCTTCCTGCCCCTCATGCTGGATCGCCGGATGTCGTTCCTGGCCAAGAGCGACTACTTCACGGGCAAGGGCCTCAAGGGCTGGGCCACCCGGATGTTCATGAAGGGCACCGGCCAGCTGCCCATCGACCGCTCGGGCGGCAAGGCGTCGGAGGCCTCGCTGAACACCGGACTGCAGGTGCTCGGGCGCGGCGACCTGCTCGGCATCTACCCCGAGGGCACCCGCAGTCCCGACGGCAAGCTCTACCGGGGTCGCACGGGCATCGCGCGGATGGCGCTGGAGGCCAAGGTCCCGGTGATCCCGGTGGTGATGGTCGACACCGACATCGCGATGCCCACGGGCCAGCGGATCCCGCGCGTCATGCGCGTGGGGATGGTCATCGGAGAGCCCCTGGACTTCTCCCGCTACGCCGGGATGGAGAACGACCGCTACATCCTCCGATCCGTGACCGACGAGATCATGATCGCCATCCAGCGGCTGGGGGAGCAGCACTACGAGGACGTGTACGCGTCGACGGTCAAGGAGCGCCTCGCCGCACAGGCTTCCTGAGCGAGCCGCGCACGCTTCACAGAGAGATCGGCACCCTCCGCGGCACCCTAGGATGGGGGGATGCCTCAGCCTCTCGATCTCGACTCGTGGCGTGCCCTCCCGATCAAGCAGCAGCCGCAGTGGCCCGACGCCGAGCGCGTCGCCGAGGTCTCCGCGCAGATCGCGGCACTCCCGCCCCTCGTGTTCGCCGGTGAGGTGGACATCCTCCGCGAGCGCCTCGCCCGGGCCGCGAGCGGCAAGGCGTTCCTGCTGCAGGGCGGCGACTGCGCCGAGACCTTCGCAGGCGCCACCGCCGACCAGATCCGCAACCGGATCAAGACCGTGCTGCAGATGGCCGTCGTGCTCACCTACGGTGCGTCGATGCCCGTCGTGAAGATGGGGCGCATGGCGGGTCAGTTCGCCAAGCCCCGCTCGAGCGACACGGAGACGCGCGGCGAGGTCACCCTGCCCGCATACCGCGGCGACATCGTGAACGGCTACGACTTCACCGAGGGCTCCCGTGAGGCGAACCCCTCGCGGCTGCTGCAGGGCTACCACACGGCCGCCTCGACGCTGAACCTCATCCGCGCATTCACCCAGGGCGGTTTCGCCGACCTCCGTGAGGTGCACTCCTGGAACAAGGGCTTCGCGCAGAACCCCGCGAACCAGCGCTACGAGCGCATGGCCGCCGAGATCGACCGCGCGATCAAGTTCATGGAGGCCGCCGGCGCCGACTTCGACGAGCTGCGGCGCGTGGAGTTCTTCACCGGGCACGAGGGCCTGCTCATGGACTACGAGCGCCCGATGACGCGCATCGACTCCCGCACGCTCACGCCGTACAACACGTCGGCGCATTTCCTCTGGATCGGCGAGCGCACGCGCGAGCTCGACGGCGCGCACGTCGACTACTTCGCCAAGATCCGCAATCCCATCGGCGTCAAGCTCGGCCCCACGACCAGCCTGGACACCGCGCTGGCGCTGATCGACAAGCTCGACCCGAACCGCGAGCCGGGGCGCCTGACCTTCATCACGCGCATGGGCGCCGGCAAGATCCGCGAGGCGCTGCCGCCGCTGCTGCAGGCCGTGAAGGACTCCGGAGCCCAGCCGCTGTGGGTGACCGACCCCATGCACGGCAACGGCATCACGACCCCCACCGGATACAAGACGCGTCGGTTCGACGACGTGGTCGAGGAGGTGCGCGGCTTCTTCGAGGCGCACCGTGCGGTGGGCACGTTCCCCGGCGGCATCCACGTCGAGCTCACCGGAGACGACGTCACGGAGTGCCTCGGGGGATCCGAGCAGATCGACGAGGCCGCGCTGGCGACCCGGTACGAGTCGCTGTGCGACCCGCGCCTGAACCACATGCAGTCGCTCGAGCTGGCCTTCCTCGTGGCCGAGGAGCTCGAGAAGCGCTGACGCACCGCCTTCTCCGGAGGCCCGGGCCCGCGACGTGCGGTTCCGGGCCTCCGTCGTCTCCGGCGTCGGCCGGCGCGGCGGAGCTCAGAGGCCCGGCGTGAGGGTGATGGTCGAGCCCTTAGGCGCGCTGCCCTTCGGCTTGTAGCTCTTCACGTGGTAGATGTCCCAGTAGCCGCCGCCGAGCGGCAGCGGGTTGTCGTCGATGCCCGCGTTGACGTCGAACCCCTTGGCCTGGAGGGCGGCCACGGCGTCGCGGACGGTCATGTCCTTGACGTCGGGGATGTCGATCATCTCCTGACCCTTGGAGACCGTCAGCGTGATGGTGTCGCCGGGGCGCCAGTTGCCGCCGCCGTCGCGGTCGGCGTAGCCGATCACGCGATCCTTCGGCACGGAGTCGCTGAACTCCTCGTTGGACTGCGGATTGACCTTGAGCCCCACCGCGGTGAGCTTGCCGGTGGCGTCGTCGACCGTCATGCCGGACACGTCGGGCACAGGGCCGAGGGAGACGAGGAGGCGGATCTTGTCGCCCTCGAAGATGCTGCAGCCCTCGCCGCACTCGTATCCGGCCGCGCCCGAGCGCGGGGTGACCTCGGCGTTGATCACGATGCCGCGGTCGGCACGCGAGAACAGCTCCACGGACTTCTCGAGGTTCAGGTGGAACGGCTGCAGCGCCTTCTTCGCCTGATCCTCGGTCAGCTCGTCGAGCTTGGGGAGGTCATGCTTGGCAGGACCGGCCGAGATCATCACGGTGACCTTGGCCTTCTTGTCGACGCGGGTGCCCTCGGCGGGATCTGTCCGGATGGCCTGACCCGCCGGCACGTTCAGCGAATTCTCGCTGCCCTGCACCGGGGTCATCCCGTCCTTCGTGATGATCGCGGAGGCGACGTCCCAGGTCTTGCCCGCGACGTCGGGCACCGACAGCTTGGATCCCGGACCGGATCCGAACCACCAGCCCGCACCTCCGGCCAGCACGGCCAGCAGCAGCACGAGCACGAGCAGCAGCGCGCCGCGGGAACGACGCTGCGCGGTGCGGCGGCGCAGCAGCGTCGCGTTGTCCAGCGGCGCCTCGGCGACCGTCGTGGGCGCAGTCGGGGCGGTGCCGCCCGGCAGCACCATCGTCTGATCCGCGGTGTCGCGCAGGGGCAGCGCCACCGTCTTGGCCGTCGTCGTGGCGGGGGCGGGGGAGACGCCCAGCTCGCGCTCGATCGCACGCAGCCGGTCGAGCATCTCCTGAGCGTCGTTCGGGCGCTCGTCCGGGGTCTTCTCGGTCGCCCACAGCACGAGCTCGTCGAGCTGCTCCGGCACGGCGGGGTTGCGCACGCTCGGACGCGGCACCGAATCGGTGGCGTGCTGGAACGCGATCTGCATCGGCTGCTCGCCCTTGTACGGCTGCTCGCCGGTCAGCATCTCGTAGAGCATGATGCCGAGCGCGTAGATGTCGCTGCGGGCGTCCGCCGTGCCCCGGGTGACGAGCTCGGGCGCCAGATAGGCGATGGTGCCCATCAGCTGCGCCCCGGATGCGGTGTTCGCGGTGGTCGCACGGGCGAGACCGAAATCGCCGATCTTGATCCGGCCGTCCTCCGCCAGCAGCACGTTCTCGGGCTTGACGTCCCGGTGCACGATGCCGGCGCGATGCGCCGCGGCGAGCCCCGACAGCACGGCGTCCATGATCGTGATCGTCTGCGGGATCGTCAGTCGGCGCTGTTCCCGCATCAGCTCGCGCAGCGTGATCCCGGGGAGATACTCCATGACGAGATACGCCAGCTCGCCGTCCTGGCCCTGGTCGAACACGTTCACGACATGCGGATCGGCGAGGCGTGCGGCCGCCCGTGCCTCCTGGATGAAGCGGCTCTGGAACACCGTGTCGTCGCTGAGGTGCCCGTGCATGACCTTCAGCGCGATCCGACGCTCCAGACGCAGGTCGGTCGCGACGTAGACGGTGGCCATGCCGCCCCGTGCGATGCGAGCGCGGACACGGTAGCGACCGTCGACGAGCCGCCCGATCAGGGGGTCGGCTTGTTGGCTGGTCGTCACGACAAGAGTCTAGGGAGATCTGGCTGAGAGCCCGGGCAACGGCTCGCGTGGGCGCCCGTATCCGTCGTCCGCATCCGGCTCGTGCTGCGCCGTCGTGGGCTCGTCGGCCGTGGAGGCCCGCTCAGCCCAGGGCTGCGAGCCAGGCCTCGGCCTGCGGCTGCCACAGCGCGTAGCGAGCGGGGAAGGCCGAGATCTGCACCTCCTGCGCGGCGTCGCCGAAGCCCATGCCCTGCCAGCCGCGGATGTCCAGCAGCCCGTTGGTGTGTGCAGTGCCGGCGAAGAACGCCCGGGCGGCGTAGGACGGGTCGGCGATCTGCGCGGGCGTGCCCCAGCCGGTGCTCGGGCGCTGCTGGAAGAGCCCGATCGAATCGCGGTCCCCGGCCGGCGCGTTGGTGAGTCCGGACTCGACCATGGCCGTCGCCAGGGCGATCGCGATCCCGTGATCCGGCACGCCGAGTTCGCGCCCGATCCGGATGATCAGTCGCGCGTTCCCGGCCTGCTCGTCCGTGAGCACGACCTGCGGGGCGGTGTAGGTGTCGACGACCGGGGCAGCCGCGGCGGCGGGTGCCGGTGCCGGAGGCGGTGGCGGTGCTGAGAAGCGCAGCGTCTGGCCCGGGTAGATGATCGAGTCGGGGGACAGGCCGTTCGCCGCGAAGAGCTGGGCCAGGGTCAGGCCGTGCTGCTGCGCGATCGACCAGAGGGTGTCGCCGGCGACCACCTCGTACCCGCCGGCTGCGGTGTCTGCAGCGGGTGCTGCAGCCTCCGCCGGCGCCGGGGAGGGAGCGGTTCCGCCGAGAGAGAGCACCTGCCCCGGGTGGATGATCGAGTCCGCGCCCAGGCCGTTCGCGGCGTAGAGGGCGGCGACGGTCGTGCCGTGCGCCCGGGCGATGTCCCAGAGGGTGTCCCCGGCTTGCACCGTGTACTCGGTGGGCGGCGCGACCTCGGCCGGGACGCTTCTCGCGACGAGCGCCGCCAGTGCCGCGCCCGTCGGCAGTGCGGTGAGCGGCGGCAGCGCGCTGTGCGCGGGCGTGTGCGCCTGCGCGGGCGTCGCGACGAGCGCACTCGCCACAGCGGTCAGCAGTGCGGTCGGTGCGGCGACGCCGAGCGCCCGGCGCGCGGCGACGCCGAGCGCCCGGCGCGCGGTGGTTGCGGTCGTCATGGATCCCCCGATTCAGACGTCTACGCCGGTGTGCAGCAGTGCGCGTCGGCCCTTCGACGCTGGCACGGAAGTGCGCTCAAGTCAACAGGAGTGATCAATGTGACAGAAGTGAATGCGTGCGCAGCGGGCGCACGACCGCGTCCGCATGTGACGGGGATGAGAACATTGCAGGGTGTCTGAAACCGAAACCCCGACCCCCGACGTCGAATGGCTGACCCTCCCCGACCTCGTCGAGATCCTCGGAGAGCCGCTCGGCCGTGTGCATCGACTCTTCGACGAGCAGCACCTGGTCGGATCCCGGCGCAATGGCGCCCTCGCCGTCCCCGCGCTCTTCCTCAAGGACGGCCATCCGCTCGGATCGCTGCGCGGCACGATCATCGTCCTCAAGGACGCCGGATTCAGCGATGACGAGGTCATCGACTGGCTGCTCGCCGACGAGGAGTCGATCGGCCGCTCGCCGATCGCCGCTCTGCGCGACGGTTACAAGAGCGAGGTTCGGCGCATCGCGCGCACTCTCGCCTGATCCGGCACCGGAGCTGCCGCCGGTCAGGCGGTGCGCTGCGTCGCGTCGTGGGCGAGCCCGCGCAGGAGGTCGAGTGCTCCGGCGTCGAGGGGCGCGCCCTGGAGGGCTGCTTCCCCGGCTGCGGCGTACTCGGTGATGAGCTCCTCCATGCGGTGCAGGGCGCCCGACTCGACGATGATCGCCTGCAGGCTCGCGATCTGGTCCGCCGTGAGCAGCGGGTCGCCCAGCAGCTCGTCGACGACGCGCCGTCCCTGCGGAGCCAGCGCCTGGCGCGTCCAGGCGATGAGCAGCGTGCGCTTGCCCTCGCGCAGATCGTCTCCGGCGGGCTTGCCGGTGATGCGCTCATCGCCGAAGACGCCGAGCAGGTCATCGCGCAGCTGGAAGGCCATGCCGAGGGGGTGGCCGAACGCGCGCAAGGCGGCCTGCTGTGCTTCGTCGGCACCGGCGATCGCCGCCCCGATCAACAGAGGCTGCTCGACGCTGTACCGCGCGGCCTTGAGGGACACCACCCGCAGTGCGCGCTCGGCGTGGCCGTCGTCGTCATTCACGCTCCACGCGGACTCCTCGGCGATGTCGAGGAACTGCCCGATCGTCACATCCCGCCGCATCCGCGCGTACTCGGTGCGCACCGCGTCGGCGTGGGGACTCGCCGCGATCCCCGCCTCGAGCAGATCGTCGCTCCACGCCACGAGGAGGTCGCCGAGGAGGACGGCTGCCGCACGGCCGAAGTCGACCGCGCTGCCGCTCCAGCCCTGCTCGACGTGGGACGCCTCGAGAGCGCGATGCGCGGAGGGGCGGCCGCGACGCGTGTCGGAGTTGTCGATCAGATCGTCGTGCACGAGCGCGGCGGACTGGAACACCTCGAGCGCGGCGCACGCATCCCACAGCGCAGCGGGCTCCGCGTCGGCACCGCCGAGTCCCGCGACGGACGCCCATCCGGCGTGGCAGAACCGGGCACGCAGCCGCTTGCCGCCGCGCAGGGTCTCCTCGGCGGAGGAGACGAAGGCCGCCGCATCAGGTCCGTAGTCAGCGATCTCCTGGCGCATCCGGAGGA
The DNA here is from genome assembly GCF_054654695.1 of Microbacterium xylanilyticum. Classification (NCBI taxonomy): domain Bacteria; kingdom Bacillati; phylum Actinomycetota; class Actinomycetes; order Micrococcales; family Microbacteriaceae; genus Microbacterium; species Microbacterium xylanilyticum. The sequence goes on along the minus strand of NZ_BAAIEN010000002.1, from coordinate 2,442,524 downwards.
CGAACGCCTCGAGTCGGGCGGAGACCTGATCGATCACAGCGGAGGAGGATGCCACGCGATCAGCCTACCGAGCGGCATGGCGCGGGCGCGGGCGTCTCCCGGGCGACATGATGCGCAACTCCCAGCGGAATCCCTACCCCGACGCATCCTCACGCGCGTAGACTTGTGACAAGACCACCCGAGGGGGACGAAATGCCACTCTCCGAACAGGAGCAGCGCCTGCTCGACGAGATGGAACGCCATCTCATGCAGAACGACGCCGATGTCGTTTCCGCGCACGCCGGAGACCGCGCGCTCAGCTATCGCAATCTCATCTACGGAGCCGTGCTGCTGCTGGCCGGCGTCGGCGGCCTGATCGTGGGCGTCGTGGTCGGCAACATCGGCGGGATCATCATCGGCGTCGTCGCGTTCGCGGCGATGCTCGGCGGACTGATGCTCGCGCTCACGCCCGTGCGGCGCGGAGGAGACCGCGAGACGGCGAGCCGGACGAGTTCGAAAGAGCCGTCTCCGTCGTTCATGGATCGCATGAACGATCGCTGGGACCGCCGCCACGAGGAGCGCTGACCTCCTCGGCATGACCTTCTGAGGGCCCGGGACGCTTCGGCGACCGGGCCCTCGGTCTGGTCCGGACGCTTCGGCCTCCCCGGGACTCCCTTTTCCCCCACACCGCCCTCCACCTTCCTCCACTGGCCCCTGTTCCCCGGATTTCCGCGGGACCGGGGCCTTCTTCATGCCCGCGAAACCTCTCCTCGGAGCACAAATGTGTATCGAAATGGAGGGAAGTGGAGTAAAGTGGAGGAAACGGCGGCGAAAGGGGGAGAGGCGCATGTTGCTCGGCACGCATTCCCCCAAGCTCGACGACAAGGGCCGTGTGATCCTCCCCGCCAAGTTCCGCGAGGATCTCGCCGGCGGCGTCGTGGTCACCCGCGGCCAGGACCGCTGCCTCTACGTGTTCAGCACCTCCGAGTTCGAGAGCGTGCACGAGCGCATCCGTCAGGCGCCCCTGGCGAACAAGGAGGCTCGGGCCTTCCTGCGGATGTTCCTGTCCGGCGCGAGCGCCGAGATGCCGGACAGCCAGAACCGCATCACCATCCCCGCTCATCTGCGCGCCTACGCCGGTCTGGGCAAGGAGCTCATCGTCACGGGTGTCGGCGCGCACGCCGAGATCTGGGACGCGGCGGCGTGGAACGCGTACGCCGAAGGACACGAAGACGCCTTCGCCGAGCTCGAGGAGGAGGTGATCCCCGGCCTGTTCTGAACGGGCCCTGGCTGTGACTCCCAGCCGCTCCCGCCCCGGCGCACCTTCCCCGGTGCCGGGTCGAGCGGATGGGGATCAGGGCCAGGGACCGCAGGGCCGAAGGAGCCATGGACATCCGTCGCATCCACACCCCGGTGATGCTCGATCGCTGCGTCGAGCTGCTCGCGCCCGCCTTGCAGCACGACGGCGCGATCCTCGTCGACGCCACGCTCGGCATGGGCGGGCACGCCGAGGCGTTCCTCGAGCGCCTGCCGAACATCCGCCTCGTCGGACTCGACCGCGACACCGACGCCCTGCGGATCGCGGGGGAGCGGCTCTCCCGCTTCGGCGACCGGGTGACGCTCGTGCACACCGTCTACGACGCGATCGGCGAGCACGCCAAGGGAGCATCCGGGATCCTGTTCGACCTCGGGGTCTCGTCGCTGCAGCTGGACGAGGCGGAGCGCGGCTTCGCGTACGCCAAGGACGCCCCGCTGGACATGCGCATGGACCAGTCGAGCGGGGTCACCGCCGCCGAGGTCCTCGCGACGTACAGCGAGGGCCAGCTGCGCCGCATCTTCGAGCGCTACGGCGAGGAGAAGCTCGCGGGCCGCTACGCCCGTGCGATCGTGCAGGCCAGGGCGCAGGCGCCGCTCGAGCGCTCCGGCCGGCTGGTGGAGGTGCTGCAGGAGGCGACGCCGGCCGCCGTGCAGCGGGCCGGTCACCCGGCCAAGCGGGTGTTCCAGGCGCTGCGGATCGAGGTGAATCGCGAGCTGAACGTGCTCGCCGATGCCATCCCCGCCGCGATGGGGGCGCTCACGCTCGGCGGTCGCATCGTCGTGATGTCCTACCAGTCGCTCGAGGACCGGCTCGTCAAGCAGGCGTTCGCGGCGGCTTCCGCCTCCACCGCGCCGGCCGGGCTTCCGGTGGAGCTGCCGGAGCATGCGCCGCGCTTCCGGACGCTGACCAAGGGCGCCGAACTGGCCGACGAGGCCGAGCGCGCCGCCAACCCGCGCGCCATCCCGGTGCGCCTGCGGGCCGCCGAACGTGTGAGAGACGATCAGAGGAGCGCCGCGCGATGAGCCTGGCACAGAACGCCCTGCAGCAGCCCCGCATTGAGGAGGCGCTGCCCTCCCGTCACCTGCGCGCGGTGGAACGGCCGGCACGTCGTCGCCGTCCGCGGATGATGTACGCCGTGGTCGCCCTGGCGGGCGCCGCCCTCATCGCAGGTGCGCAGATCGCGCTCACGATCGCGACCACCCAGGACTCCTTCGTCGTCGCCAAGCTCACTCAGCAGAACAAGCAGCTGACCTGGCAGGCGCAGGCAGCGGCGCAGGATCTCGACGGCATCAGCTCGCCGCAGGCGCTCGCCACCGCGGCCTCGAAGCTCGGCCTCGTGGTGGGCGGCAGCGCGAGCTACCTGCGCCTCAGCGACGGAAGCGTGATCGGCGCGCAGGGATCCGCGCCGTGGGCGTCCACGGTGAACCCCGCCGGAGCCGACGGCGTCCCGAACGCGCTCATTCGCGACACACCGCCTGCCACCGCGCACGCCGCCGGCGGCGGGGGCGTAGAACCGAAGGGACAGGATCAGACTCCTGCGCAGACGGTCGCCCCGCCCACGGCCGAGGGCCTGCCGACGCCGACCATCCGCTGACATGAGCATCCGACGCACGACACCGACACGATGACCGACCGCGAGTCCCGGACGGAGATCCGATGAAGTCCCGAGCCAGCCGGACGCCGCGTCGGCGGACCGTCCTCGCCCTCGCCGTGATCCTCGCCGTGATGTGCGGCTTCCTGGTGCGCCTCGTCGACGTGCAGGTGCTCAGCGCATCCGCCACCGTCCAGCAGTCGGTGAAGTGGAGCCTCGGAAGCACGCGGGAGATCGACGGGGCCCGGGGGAAGATCGTCGACGCCAACGGCACCGTGCTCGCCGAGAGCCAGCTCGTCTACGACCTGCAGATGGATCCGTACACGATGACGCAGCTGCAGGAGGCGAAGACCAAGCCGAAGCTGCCGTGGGCGGAGGCCTCTGACAAGATCGCGGCCATCATCGGCGAGAGCGGCGATGCGGTGCGCAAGGAGGTCGCGGATGCGCTGAAGGCGAATCCGGAATCGCAGTACGTGATGCTGAAGCGCGGGCTCAGCACCGACCAGTTCCTCAAGCTCCGCGCGCTCGACCTGGCCTACCTCTGGCCGTTGCCGCGGTCCGTTCGGGTGTACCCGAACGGCGCCGTCGCCGGCAACCTCATCGGCTTCATCGCCGGCAATGGCGACAAGGAGGGCCTCGAAGAGGCGCAGAACCAGTGCCTGAGCGCCACCAAGGGCAAGGAGAGCTACCTCGTCGGCAAGGACGGCGTCGTCATCCCGGGCAGCCAGAGCGAGACACCCGCCGTCGACGGCGGCACCGTGAAGCTCACGATCAACACCGAGTTGCAGTGGTACCTGCAGCAGATGATCTCCGAGGAGGTCAAGGCCCAGGGAGCCAAGGCAGGCACCGTCACGGTCGTCGAGGTCGGCACGGGCAAGATCCGTGCCGCGGCGGAGTACCCGAGTGTCGACCCCAACGACCCCGGCGCCTCGGACCCGGCCGATCGCGGCTCGCGCATCTTCAGCACGAGCTTCGAGCCGGGCTCGACCGGAAAGGCGCTTACCGCCGCCGCCGTCATGGAGCAGGCCGGCGTCACCCCCTCGACCACGGTGACCGCGTCCAGCCACGAGGACTTCCCGAACGGCGCCGTCATCAACGACGCCTTCGAGCACCCCGCCTACGACTACACGCTCGCGGGCGCGCTCATCGACTCGTCGAACGTCGCGCTGTCGAAGTTCGGCGACATGGTCAGCGATCAGCAGCGCTACGACGAGTTCGTGAAGTTCGGTCTCGGCAGCAAGACGGCGATCGACTTCCCCGGCGAGGCGTCCGGCATCATCCATCCGGTCACGGACTGGGACCCGCAGTCGCACTACACGACGACCTTCGGCCAGTACTACACGGTCACGGCGCCGCAGATGGCCAGCGTCTATCAGACCATCGCCAACGGCGGCGTGAAGGTGCCGCTCTCGCTGGTCGAGTCCTGCACCTCGGGCGACGGCAAGGTGACGACGCCCCCCGCGGCCAAGCCGCAGCGGGTGCTCAGCGAGAGCGTCGACGCCGAGCTCAGCCGCATGCTCGAGAACGTGGCGGTGCAGGACGACCCCGTGGCCGCGCAGATCAAGATCCCGGGCTACCGCGTCGCCATCAAGACGGGCACGGCGGAGAAACCGGACCCGCAGACGGGCGCGTACAAGGAGGGGATCTACTTCACCAGCATGATGGGCTACGCCCCGGCGGAGGCCCCGAAGTACGTCGTCGCGGTCACCCTCGACGAGCCGACTAGGGTAACGTCGTCTGCGGCCACCGCGCCGGCCTTCCAGAAGGCCATGACGCAGGTGTTGAAGACCTATCGCGTGCAGCCCTCCACCACCCCCATGGAACCGCTGCTGCCCAAGTACGCACAATGACCGCCATCGGCTGAGACCGGGCGGCACCGCCTGGGAGGACCCTTCCCCATGATCGCTCTGTCCCTCGCGGAGATCGCCGAGATCGTCGGAGGTGACCTGCGCCTCGCGACAGGTCACGATCCCGCATCGATCGTCTCCGGTGTCGTCGACACCGACTCGCGGCAGATGTCCGCCGGCGGCATCTTCGTCGCCAAGCCCGGAGAGCACACCGACGGGCACCGATTCGTCGGCGCCGCGATGGAGAACGGCGCCGTCCTCGCGATCGTCGAGCACCCCGTCGACGAGGAGATCTCCCAGATCGTCGTCGCCGACGTGATCGACGCGATCGCCGAGCTCGCCCGGGCCGTCGTCGCGCGTGTGCGCGCCGCAGGAGACCTCAGGATCGTCGGCGTGACCGGATCCAACGGCAAGACGACGACGAAGAACTTCCTCGCGCGGATCCTCCAGGACGAGGGCGAGACCATCGCCCCGATCGCGTCCTACAACAACGAGGTGGGCGCGCCGCTCACCATGCTGCGCATCACCGACGGCACGCGCTTCCTGGTGTGCGAGTTCGGCGCGAGCGCCCCGGGCGAGATCGCGCGCCTCGCCGGTCTCGTGCACCCCGATGTCGTGATCGAGCTCATGGTCGGCCTCGCCCACGCCGGCGGATTCGGCGGCATCGAGGAGACGGCCCGGGCCAAGGCGGAGCTCGTCGAGGCCGCGGCCCCCGGCGGCACGGCGGTGCTGAACCTCGACGACGCGCGCGTCGCGGGCATGGCGCCCCTCGCCGAGCAGCGGGGCCTGCGGATCGTCGGGTTCGGGCAGGGACCCGCAGCCGAGGTCCGCGCCGCCGGCATCGACGTCACCGCGTCGGGCACCTCGTGCATCGTGCACGTGGACGGTCAGGCGCTGCCGCTGCGGCTGCAGGTGCTCGGCGCTCACCACGTGAACAACGCCATTGCCGCCATCGCCGCGACGCGCGCCCTGGGCGTCGCGCCGGCCGAGGCGATCGCCCGCCTGGAGACCGTGCAGCTCGCCGAGCGGTGGCGCATGCAGCCCATGGGCGGCGCCGACGTGCGCATCATCAACGACGCGTACAACGCGAGCCCCGACTCGATGGCCGCCGCCCTGCGCACCCTGGCGCAGATCACCGGTCCCGGGGAGCGCACGGTCGCCGTGCTGGGCGCCATGAGCGAGCTCGGCGAGACGGCCGGCGACGAGCACGACCGCATCGGTCTGCTCGCGGTGCGCCTCAACATCCAGCGCATCGTCGTCGTGGGCGCCGAGGCGCGCCGTCTGTACCTCGCCGCCGTGGGTGAGGGCTCCTGGGACGGGGAGGCCGTGCATCTGCCCGACGCCGACGCCGCCTTCGAGTACCTGAAGACGGAGCTGCGTCCCGGCGACCGGGTGCTCGTGAAGTCGTCCAATTCCGCCGGGCTCCGGTTCCTCGGAGATCGTCTGGGAGAATCGTTCTCGTGAGATCTCTGCTGACCGCCGCCGCGATCTCCCTCGCGTTCACTCTCCTGCTCACGCCGGTGTTCCTCCGGCTGTTCCGGAAATGGGGCTGGGGACAGGTCATCCGCACGCCGGAGTCCATCGCCAACCCGAGCCACCAGGCCAAGCGCGGCACCCCCACCATGGGCGGCGTCATCTTCATCCTCGGCACGATCATCGGCTACGGCATCGGCACCTTCACCGGGGGCAGCTACCCGACGGCGTCCGGCCTGCTCGTGATCTGGCTGATGGTCGGCTTCGGCGTCGTCGGGTTCATCGACGACCACATGAAGCTGCGCCAGCAGCAGAGCGCCGGTCTCTCCGGCTGGCGCAAGATCCTCGGACAGGTGCTGGTCATGGTGCCGTTCGGCGTGGTCGCCCTCCTGGTGCGCAGTTCCACGGGCAACACCCCGGCGAGCGGATTCATCTCGCTCTTCCGGGACATCCCGGTGCTTTCCCTGTTCGCGCTCGGCCCGATCGTCGGCTGGCTGCTGTACCTGCTCTGGATCTCGGTGATCGGCATCGCGACGTCGAACAGCGTGAACCTCACCGACGGCCTCGACGGCCTCGCCGCCGGGTGCGCGGTGTTCGTCATCGGCGCGTACAGCCTCATCTCGTTCTGGCAGTTCAAGCAGTCCTGCGCCGCCGAGTCGCTGTCGCCTTCGTCGCTCGCCGGCTGCTACAGCGTGGCGCACCCGTTCGATCTCGCCGTCATCTCGGCGTCGTTCGTGGGAGCGCTCATCGGGTTCCTCTGGTGGAACGCGCCCAAGGCCAAGGTCTTCATGGGCGATGTCGGATCCATGTCGATCGGCGGCGTGATCACGGCGCTCGCGATCCTCACCCGCACCGAGCTGCTGCTGGTGCTGCTCGCGGGCGTGTTCATCATCGCGTCCGGATCCGTGATCGTGCAGCTGACCTACTTCAAGCTCACCCGCGGCAAGCGGCTGTTCCTGCAGAGCCCGTTCCACCACCACCTGGAGATGCGCGGCTGGCCCGAGGCGACGATCGTGGTGCGGATGTGGATCATCGCCGGCCTGCTCTCGGTCTCGGCGTTCGGACTGTTCTACGTCGAGTGGCTGAGGCTGACCAGCTCATGACGCGTGATCTCGATTCCCTGACCAGCTGGCACGCCGACTGGCGGGGCCTGCGGGTCGCTGTGCTCGGACTGTCGGTGACCGGCTTCTCCGTGGCCGACACCCTCGCCGAGCTCGGCGCCGACGTGCTGGTCCTCTCCGAGAGCGCGACCGAGGAGTACGAGCGGCTCGTGCCGCTGATCGGCGCCCAGCTGTGGATCGGGGATCTCGGATCCGTGCCGGCGCGACTGCAGGAGTTCGCGCCCGAGGTGGTCATCGCCTCGCCCGGCTTCTCGCCGGCCCATCCGGTGATCGCATGGACCCGGGCGCAGTCTATCCCGCTCTGGGGCGACGTGGAGCTCGCCTGGCGCGTGCGCGACAAGGTGCTCCGCGCCGACGGCACCGCCGCGGAATGGGTGTTCATCACCGGCACCAACGGCAAGACCACCACCACGCAGCTGACCGCCACCATGCTCGTCGCCGGAGGGCTGCGGGCCGCGCCGTGCGGCAACATCGGCGTGCCGGTGCTCGATGCGGTGCGCGACCAGGGCGGCTTCGACGTGCTCGTGGTCGAGCTCTCCAGCCATCAGCTCTGGTACCTGGGGCTCACCGACCCCGCGGCGCAGCCGGTGCCGTGGGCCGCGACCTGCCTCAACCTCGCCGACGACCACCTCGTCTGGCACGGCAGCGCAGAGGCGTACCGCCAGGCGAAGGCCCTGGTGTACCGCAACACCCGCGTCGCCTGCGTCTACAACAAGGCCGATGCTGCGACCCAGCGCATGGTCGAGGATGCCGACGTGATCGAGGGCGCCCGGGCGATCGGTTTCGGACTCGGCGTCCCCGGTCCGAGCGATCTCGGGATCGTCGAGGGGATCCTCGCCGACCGCGCCTTCCTCGACGACCGTCGCCACAGCGCGCTCGAGCTCACGACCGTGGCCGACCTCGCCGCGCACGGCCTGGACGCGCCGCACATCGTGCAGAACATCCTCGCCGCGGCGGCGCTGTCGCGATCGCTCGGCGTCGAGCCCGCGTCCATCGCCCGCGCGCTCGACGGCTTCCGGCTGGACGCGCACCGCATCCAGGTCGTCGCCCGTGCTGACGGCATCACCTGGGTCGACGACTCGAAGGCCACCAACCCGCACGCGGCGCAGTCGTCCCTGCGGGCGTTCCCCGGCGCGATCTGGATCGTCGGCGGGGACCTGAAGGGCGTGGACCTGTCCGAGCTCGTGGCGGGCGCCGGCGCGACGGCCCGTGCGGCGCTCGTGATCGGCGCCGACCGGAGCCACCTGCTCGAGGCGTTCGCACGACACGCGCCCGCGGTGCAGGTGGTGGAGGTCGTCCCCGGCGACACTGAAGAGGTCATGACCCGCGTGGTCGAACTGGCGGCAGGCATCGCGCAGGACGGGGACACCGTGCTCCTCGCTCCCGCGGCGGCGTCCTTCGATCAGTTCGCCAGCTACGCGGATCGCGGTCACCGCTTCGCCGAGGCGGTGCGGCAGTGGATCGAACAGGGGAATGCCGGTGACACAGGTGGGAGCACGCCCGACGCCGGCGCCTGAGCCGCGCGTCGACGGGCTCGCCGCCCGGGTGAGGCTCGGCCGGGTCTTCCGGCCCGTGTCCACCGAGTTCGCCCTGATCGCGTCGACGTCGCTGCTGCTGACGGTGTTCGGACTCGTGATGATCCTGTCGGCGTCCAGCGCGAACGCGGTGGAGGGCGGGCAGGACCCCTTCGCGATCGTGATGACCCAGGCTCTCGTCGCGGCGATCGGGATCCCCCTCATGTTCCTGATGAGCCGTTTCCCCGTCATGTTCTGGAAGCGCACCGCGTGGCTCGTCCTCATAGGCGCCGTGGGCCTGCAGATGCTCGTCTACACGCCCCTCGGGTATGAGAACGACGGCAACACGAACTGGCTGCGGATCGCGGGACAGGTCGTCCAGCCCTCCGAGTTCATCAAGCTCGCCCTCGCGGTGTGGGCCGGGTTCATCCTGTGGCGCAAGCAGGAGCTGCTGGGGCGATGGAAGCACGTGTTCATCCCCCTTATCCCGGTCGGCTTCCTCGCCATCGCCGCGGTGCTCGGCGGCAAGGACCTGGGCACGTCGATGATCCTGTTCCTCGTCATCCTCGGCGCGCTGTTCTTCTCCGGGGTGCGGCTGCGGATCTTCATCCTCCCGCTGCTGATCTCGCTGGTCGCGGTGCTCGGGTTCGCTTTCGCCGACGAGCGGCGGCGCGCCCTGATCCTCGGAGTGTTCGACGATTCCAACGACACCAGCTGCTACCTCACCACGTGCTACCAGCAGGTGCATGCGATCTGGGGCATGGCCAACGGCGGCATCTTCGGTCTCGGCCTCGGCAACTCGCGGGAGAAGTACGGCTGGCTGCCGGCCGCATCCAACGACTACATCTTCGCGATCGTGGGGGAGGAGCTGGGGCTGATCGGCTGCGCGCTCGTGCTCGCCCTGTTCGTGCTGTTCGCCGTGGCGGTGTTCCGCATGATCCGCAGGACCGACGACCTCTTCGTGCGGGTCACCTCCGGCGGCATCGTGGTGTGGATCCTCTCCCAGGCGCTCATCAACATCGGCGTCGTCCTCCGCGTCTTCCCGGTTCTGGGCGTGCCGCTGCCATTCATGTCCCAGGGCGGCACCTCGCTGCTGTCGGTGCTGCTGGCCTGCGGTGTGCTGCTGTCGTTCGCGCGCACGCTGCCGGCGCCCGCGCCGAGCTCCGTCCAGGCCGGTCCGGTACGCTCCTGAAGTGACCACGTACCTTCTGGCCGGCGGCGGGACCGCCGGTCACGTCAATCCGCTGCTCGCCGTCGCCGACGGCCTGCGCGCCCGCGATCCCGAGACCGGCGTGCTGGTGCTCGGCACCCGGGAGGGCCTGGAGTCGCGGCTCGTCCCGCAGCGCGGCTATGAGCTGCTCATCGTCGACAAGGTGCCGTTCCCTCGACGCCCGAACGGCGCCGCCCTCGCGTTCCCCGTGCGCTTCGCCCGCGCCGTGAAGCGGGTGCGCGCCTACATCCGCGAGCACGGCGTCGACGAGGTCATCGGCTTCGGCGGGTACGCCTCGGCCCCCGCGTACGTCGCTGCACGCCGGGAGGGCGTGCCGTTCGTCGTGCACGAGGCCAACGCCCGCCCGGGCATGGCCAACGTGCTGGGCGCCCGCTCTGCGGCCGGGGTGGGCGTCGCCTTCCCGGGCACGCCGCTGCGTGGTGCGGAGGTCGTCGGGATGCCGCTGCGCCGCGAGATCGTCGACCTGGACCGGGCGCGGATGCGCGCGGAGGCGGCCGCGGAGTTCGGGCTGGACCCGTCGCGTCCCGTGCTGCTCGTGTTCGGCGGCTCCCTGGGCGCGCAGCGGCTGAACGAGGCGATCGCCGGATCCTGGCAGGACATCCTCGATGCGGGGTGGCAGCTCCTGCATGCGACCGGCGATCGCTCGGACATGTCCGATCCCGGCGTCCCGGGGTATGCGCTGCGCCGCTACCTGGACCGCATGGACATGGCGTTCGCCCTGGCGGATCTCGTGCTGTGCCGCTCCGGCTCGGCCACCGTCAGCGAGATCAGCGCCCTCGGCATCCCGGCGGTCTACGTGCCCTACGCGGTCGGCAACGGCGAGCAGCGCCTCAACGCCGCAGCGGCCGTCGACGCCGGCGCGGCGCTCCTCATCGACGACGCCCGGCTCACCCCGGACAGCGTCCGCAGCGAGATCGTGCCGCTGCTGCAGGACGCCCCGCGACGCGCCGCCATGCGCGAGGCTGCGGAGCACGTCGGCTCCCGCACCGGGACCGAGGATCTCATCGCCCTCGCCGACCGCGCACTGTCGCGCTGAGCGCCGCTCCGCCGGCCGCGGAGGCCGCCGAGGCGGCGAGCCAGGGCCGTGTCCGGCCCTCCCCGACTTAGGATGATTCAGCCCGTAAGGACGAAAGAGCCATGATCAGACCCGACCTCTCCCTGCCGATCCCCGAAGACATCACCGCCGCGCATTTCATCGGCATCGGCGGCTCCGGCATGTCGGGTCTCGCCCGCATGTTCCTCGACCGGGGCATCCGCGTCTCCGGCAGCGACCGCGCCGACAGCGCGAACCTGCGGGCCCTCGCCGCCCTCGGCGCCGACGTCCATGTCGGACACGACGCGGCGCACCTGGGCGATGCCGACACCGTCGTGCACACGGGCGCCATCTGGCCCGAGAATCCGGAGTTCGTGCTCGCGAAGGAGCGCGGCCTGCACGTGATCCACCGCTCCCAGGCGCTGCACTGGCTGATCGGCGGACGTCGCCTCGTCTCCGTCGCGGGGGCGCATGGCAAGACCAGCTCGACCGGCATGATCGTCATCGCGCTGCGCGAGCTCGGGGCCGATCCCAACTTCGTCAACGGCGGCGTGATCGAGCAGCTCGGCACCTCCAGCTCCTCCGGCGCCGACGACCTGTTCGTCATCGAGGCCGACGAGTCCGACGGCACGTTCCTGCTGTACGACACCTCGGTCGCGCTGATCACGAACGTGGACCCCGATCATCTGGACCACTACGGATCCGACGAGGCCTTCCACGACGCGTTCGTCACCTTCGCGAACGGTGCCCGCGACGCCGTCGTCATCTCCAGCGACGACCCCGGCGCCCTGCGCGTCCGGGCCGGGATCACCCACCCGAACGTGATCTCCTTCGGGTTCGCGGAGGACGCCGATCTGCGGATCACCGACGTGGCGACGGACGGACCCGTCGCCGCGACCCTGACCATGCGCGGCGAGTCCGCGCGCATGCAGCTGAGGGTGCCCGGCGTGCACAACGCGATCAACGCCGCGGGCGCCGTCGCCGTGCTCACCACGCTCGGCTACCCGCTGGCCGACGCCGCTCATGCGGTGCAGGGCTTCGCGGGCACGGTGCGCCGCCTCGAGCTGCACGGGGTGGAGCGCGGCGTGAGCGTCTACGACGACTACTCGCACCATCCGACCGAGGTGCGCGCCGCGCTCGAGGCCATGCGCACGATCGTCGGCGACGGACGCATCATCGCGATCCAGCAGCCGCACACCTACTCGCGCACCCAGCACATGTACCGCGAGTTCGCCGAGGTGCTGGAGACCTACGCCGACCACACCGTGATGCTCGACGTCTACGGCGCCCGCGAGGATCCCGTGCCCGGGGTCACCGGCGAGCTGGTCAGCGGCGCATTCGCCGACCCGCGCAACGTGCACTACGTCGCGGACTGGCAGCAGGCCGCCGACTACACGGCGACGGTGGCGCGCGACGGCGACTACGTGATCACGCTCGGCTGCGGCAACGTCTACCAGATCATCCCGCAGGTGCTGGACGCGCTGCGCGCCACCGCCGAGGGCTGATCGTGCGCCGGCCGTCCGCGATCCCCGTCTCCGCGCCGCCTCCCGCGCGCGACGACCTCCGCGTCACCGAGCCGGAGCGCTCCGGCCGCGGAGCGATGCCGGCGGTCGACGGGCAGGGCGCTGCGGGGACGGCCGAGGAGGCCAGCCGGCACGAGGGCGCAGGACCGGTCCCGCTCGGCCGCGATACGGGGCCGAGCGCGACGCGCGTGGCGTCGGCCGAGGACGACGAAGGCGCCGGAGCGCCGGCCGAAGGGTCGCTGACCGCTCTGGACCTGTGGCGGGCCACGCGCGCGCCGCCGGGCCCTGCGCAGCGAGATCCGGCGCTTCACGCAGCGGTCCCGCCGCCGTCGGATCGGCTGGATCGTCGGTGCCGCGGTCGCGCTGCTCGTCGTCGGCGGCAGTGTCGGCGCCGCTTACAGCCCGCTGTTCGCCGTGCAGACGATCACCGTCGAGGGCGCCACGGGCGCGCTCAAGCCGGCGGAGGTCCAGAAGGCTCTGGCCGGGCAGCTCGGCCGTCCGCTCGCGCTGGTCGACTCGAGCGCGGTCAAGGCGGCGCTCGTGCGGTTCCCGCTCATCGAGACCTACCGGCTCGAGGCGCATCCGCCGCACGACCTGGTGGTGCGGATCGTGGAGCGCACGCCGGTCGGGGTCCTGCAGCAGAGCGACGGGCGCTTCACCGTCGTCGACGCGGCGGGCGTCGTGCTGTCCACTTCGGAGGACCGACCGGCGGGCTACGCCCTGATCGAGACCGGCGGCGGCACCGGCACGGCCGCGTTCTCCGCCGTCGGCACCGCGCTGCGCACGCTCCCGGCGGAGCTCAGGGCGCAGGTCGACAGCGCGGCTGCATCCACCCCGGACGACATCGTGCTGCAGCTGACCGGCGGCGCGAAGATCGTCTGGGGGAGCGCTGACCAGTCGGCCGAGAAGACCCTGGCGCTGCAGGCCCTGATGAAGGCGAAGCCCGGGGCGTCGAGCTACGACGTCTCCTCTCCGGGCGTCGGCGTCGTCGGCTGAGCACGAATATCCGAAACGATCGCGCGGAGTCGCGTGTCGCTTGGTGTCTGCGCGCCCTGCGCCGCTTACCTTCGATCCAGAGAAAGCAATACCGGGAAATACTTTAACCTTCTGCTTGAGGTTTAAGGTTGCCCTCGGCTCGAGGCTCGAAATACATCGGAGGACGGGATGAGCCAGAACCAGAACTACCTCGCCGTGATCAAGGTCGTCGGTGTCGGCGGTGGTGGCGTCAACGCTGTCAACCGCATGATCGAGCTCGGCCTGCGAGGCGTCGAGTTCATCGCCATCAACACCGATGCGCAGGCGCTGCTCATGAGCGACGCCGACGTCAAGCTCGACGTCGGCCGCGACCTGACCCGCGGCCTCGGTGCCGGAGCGGATCCCGAGGTCGGCCGTCGTGCCGCCGAGGACCACGCGGAGGAGATCGAGCAGGCGCTGACCGGCGCGGACATGGTGTTCGTGACCGCGGGCGAGGGCGGTGGCACCGGAACGGGCGGCGCCCCCATCGTGGCGCGGATCGCCAAGTCGATCGGAGCGCTGACCATCGGCGTCGTGACCAAGCCGTTCTCCTTCGAGGGGCGCCGCCGTCAGAGCCAGGCGGACGCCGGTGTGGCGAAGCTGAAGGAAGAGGTCGACACCCTCATCGTGGTGCCCAATGACCGCCTCCTCGAGATCAGCGACCGCGGCATCTCCATGATCGAGGCGTTCGCGACCGCCGACCAGGTCCTCCTCGCCGGTGTGCAGGGCATCACCGACCTGATCACCACTCCCGGTCTCATCAACCTCGACTTCAACGACGTCAAGTCGGTCATGCAGGGCGCGGGATCCGCGCTCATGGGCATCGGATCCGCACGCGGTGCGGATCGTGCGATCAAGGCTGCGGAGCTGGCCGTCGAATCGCCCCTCCTTGAGGCGTCGATCGAGGGCGCGCACGGCGTGCTGCTGTCGATCCAGGGCGGATCGAACCTCGGCATCTTCGAGATCCACGACGCGGCCGACCTCGTGAAGGAGGCCGCGCACCCCGAGGCGAACATCATCTTCGGAACGGTCATCGACGACACGCTCGGCGACGAGGTCCGCGTGACCGTGATCGCGGCGGGCTTCGACAGCGGTGAGCCGACGCTGCGCCTGGACCCGCAGATCTTCTCGCGCACCTCCGCTCCGGCGGCTGCGGAGAAGACCGCGACCGAGGAGGCCGAGGAGACGGCCGCCGATGAGGCGCCGCGCGAGACCGCCCCGGTGACCGTGCCGTCGATCCCTCCGGTGCACACGAGCATCGAGCCTGCCTTCGACGAGAGCGACCTCGACATCCCCGAGTTCCTCAAGTGACCCTTCGACGGGCTCAGAGTGAACGCTCAGCGTGAGCTGAGCGTCGCCGAGCGGCTGTCCGCGATCGATGCAGCGATCGCGGACGCCGCGCGGCGCGCCGGACGCGACCCGGGCGACATCACCCGCATCGTCGTGACCAAGTTCCATCCCGCGTCGCTGGTCCAGGAGCTGTACGATCTCGGCGTCCGGGACGTCGGCGAGAACCGCCAGCAGGAGCTCTCGGCCAAGTCGAGTCTCCTTCGAGAGGCTCAGGTGCCGGGATCCGAGGAACTGCGCTGGCACTTCATCGGGCAGGCGCAGACGAACAAAGCCGCGCAGATCCGCCGGGCGGCGCAGGTCGTGCATTCGGTCGACCGTGCCCGCATCGCCGATGCGTTCGACCGCGCCGCCGGCGACGGCCCCCTCGACGTGCTGCTGCAGGTCAACCTCACCGACGACCCCGGCCGGGGCGGCGTGGCTCCGGGTGAGCTCGAGCGTCTCGCCGAGCACGTTCTGGCACTGCCCACGCTGCGCCTGCGCGGAGTGATGGCGGTCGCGCCGTTGGGCGAGGAGCCGGCTGCGGCCTTCGCGCGCGTGCATGACTACGCCTCCCGGCTGCGGGCGATCGCCCCCGATGCCGACTGGATCTCCGCCGGGATGACCGGGGATTTCGTGGAGGCCATCGCTGCCGGCGCGACACACCTTCGCATCGGCACTGCAATCACAGGGCCGCGACCCGCCGAGGGTTAGCCTCGAATCAGAACCACCCCTACACGTTCGGAGGACACGATGGGGAACCCGCTGAAGAAGACCATGGTGTACCTCGGCCTCGCCGATGAGGAAGAGGTCTACGAGGACGTTCCCGCCTCGCACGGCGCGCGCCAGGAGCACGAGCCCGCCCGTCGCGAGGAGGTCCGTCGCGAGCGCGAGGAGGTCAAGGCCGCGCCGGTGACGCCGCTCCGTCGCCCCACCGCGGTGCGCCAGCCCTCCGCGGGTGCGGTGAACGAGATCCTCACGGTGCACCCGAAGCAGTACCGTGACGCGCAGGTCATCGCAGAGAGCTTCCGCGACGGCATCCCCGTGATCATCAACCTCTCGCAGATGAGCGACGCCGACGCCCGTCGTCTGATCGACTTCGCGAGCGGGCTCTCCCTCGGCCTCTACGGCCGGATCGAGCGCGTGACCAGCAAGGTCTTCCTGCTGTCGCCGGAGAGCATCGCGGTCTCGGGCCAGGGTGGTATCGCCGGGGGCGACGAGCCCGCGCTCGCGCACTCCTGACACGTGGTGGTGGCGCCCGCGATCTCCGTGATCGCAGCGATCCTCAACATCC
This sequence comes from Microbacterium xylanilyticum, assembly GCF_054654695.1. Lineage (NCBI taxonomy): Bacteria > Bacillati > Actinomycetota > Actinomycetes > Micrococcales > Microbacteriaceae > Microbacterium > Microbacterium xylanilyticum. Next base: position 2,426,260 of record NZ_BAAIEN010000002.1, on the reverse strand, counting down.
TGCTGCTGCTGTACCTGCTCACGCTGTTCGTGCGCGTGATCCTGGAATGGATCCCGGTCTTCAACCGATCCTGGCGCCCGCGCGGCGCCGGCCTGATCGCGGCCGAGATCGTCTACACCATCACGGATCCACCGGTCAGGATGTTCCGACGCCTCATTCCTCCGCTGAGGATCGGACCCGTCGCGTTCGACATGGGTCTCACGCTCACGATGATCGTGGTGCTGATCCTGCTGTCGATCACGCGATCCTTCCTCTGACCCTCCACCGCATGCGCCTGAGCCGGTCCGCCTTCGCGGCGCAGGTTTCAGACGGCTATGCTTTTCAGAAGGTGCCGGCTGCGAGGCGGGCGCCTCGTGTCCACCGGCCACCGAGAACTCATCGAAAGAGGAGCCACCAATGGCACTGACCCCGGATGACGTCGTCACCAAGCAGTTCCAGCACGTCCGATTCAAGGACGGCTTCGACCCGGACGAGGTCGACGACTTCCTCGACGAGGTCGTGCTCGAGTGGCGCAAGGCGCTCGACGAGAACGCCGAGCTGAAGGCCAAGCTGGCCGCCTACGAGTCGGGGGAGAAGGCGGCGGCTCCGGTCGCCGAGGCTCCCGCAGCTGCTGCGCCGGCAGCAGAGGGCGGGGCTCCCGCTGCCGCGACCGCAGGCATCATCAAGCTCGCGCAGCGCCTTCACGACGAGCACGTCGCCGAGGGCAAGTCGCAGCGCGACCAGCTCATCGCCGATGCCAAGGCTCAGGCTTCGAAGATCGTCGCCGAGGCCGAGCAGAAGTCGCGCGAGGAGACCGCGCGCCTTGAGCGCGAGCGCAACGTGCTCGAGAGCAAGATCGCCGAGCTCCACGACTTCGAGCGCTCCTACCGCACCCAGCTGCGCAGCTACATCGAGGGTCAGCTCCGCGACCTCGACGAGAAGGGCGGCCCCGCCGGGGACGCCTCCGCGCAGTAAGGAGCCCCGTTGGCCCGGCGTCAACCGCTTCCTGGTTCGGCGGCCGGCGCGATCATTGCGATCCTCGCAGTGCTCGTGCTGGCCGCCGACCAGTTTGTGAAGTACCTCACCATCACGCGCCTTCCGGAGCAGAAGGTGGTCCCCGTCCTCGGGGACTTCCTGCAGCTGTTCTCCATCCGCAATTCCGGAGCGGCGTTCTCGATCGGCGCGGGCTACACCTGGATCTTCACGATCGCGCTGGCCGTCGTCGCCTGCGTGATCGTCTGGAAGTCGTTCTCCGTCCGTTCCCGCCTGTGGGCGGTCGTGCTCGGTGCGCTCCTGGGCGGGGTGCTCGGGAACCTCTCGGATCGCGTCTTCCGCGAGCCCGGCTTCCCCGTCGGACACGTCGTCGACATGATCTCCATGCCGTGGATGCTGCCGGCCATCTTCAACGTTGCGGACATCTTCATCGTCACGGGGATGATCTCCATCGCGCTGCTGATCATCTCGGGGCTCCGCCTCGACGGATCCCGTGAGCGCGACCACGCCAAGCCGGACGGGGAGCACGAGCCGACCGAAGGGACGGACGCCTCCGACGCCCCGGAGTCCGCCCAGCCGCACCCCACCGAGACGGGGAACTGACAGTGGAGTCCCGGGCTCTTCCGGTCCCGGACGGACTGGACGGCGTCCGTGTCGACGCGGCCCTGGCCAAGATGCTGGGCTTCTCGCGGACGTTCGCAGCCGAGGTCGCCGAGGCCGGGGGAGTGACGCTCGACGGCGTCACTCTCGGCAAATCCGACCGGCTGCGCGCCGGTGGCTGGCTCGACGTCGAGTGGACGCCCAAGCAGGAGCCGCGCATCGAGCCGATCGCGGTCCCCGAGCTCGGCATCGTGTACGACGACGACGACATCGTCGTCGTCGACAAGCCCACGGGCGTCGCCGCGCACCCGTCGCTCGGATGGGAGGGACCCACGGTCGTCGGCGCTCTCGCCGCAGCGGGTTTCCGCATCGCGACGAGCGGCGCTCCCGAGCGTCAGGGCGTCGTGCACCGGCTCGACGTCGGGACGAGCGGGCTGATGGTGGTCGCCAAGACCGAGGCCGCGTACTCCGCGCTCAAGCGCGCCTTCAAGGAGCGCACCGTCGACAAGGTGTACCACGCCGTCGTGCAAGGTCATCCGGATCCGCTCGCCGGAACGATCGACGCGCCGATCGGGCGCCACCCGAACCATCCCTGGAAGTTCGCGGTGATCCCTGACGGCAAGCCGTCGGTCACCCACTACGAGACTCTCGAGGCGTTCCCCGGCGCTTCGCTGCTGGAGATCCATCTGGAGACGGGACGCACGCACCAGATCCGCGTGCACATGGCCGCTCATCGTCACCCCTGCGTCGGGGACCCGCTCTACGGCGCCGACCCGACGCTCTCCGCACGGCTCGGTCTCACGCGGCAGTGGCTGCACGCGCACCGGCTGGGATTCGCGCACCCCATCACGGGCGAGTGGGTCCAGACCGAGTCGCCGTACCCGGCCGACTTCCAGCACGCGCTCGACGTTCTGCGCGGGGAGGCCTGACCGGAGCCTCCGGACGGGACGGTCAGGAGCGGCGTGTCGCTCAGAGAGGCAGTTCGGCGGTTGCGGCGACCACGCCGTCCAGAGTCGCCTCGAGGAATCGCACGACGCGCTCCGGATCCTCGTCCCGGTCGATGACGAGGCTGATCAGGGTCTCCTCGGTGAACGAGACCCACGCCCGCATCGCGACCCGCAGCGCCGGCGTGTCGGGGGTGCCGAGCTCGGTGAACGCGTCGATCAGCCGCTGGGCGTTCAAGTCTCGCGATTCGTCGACGACGCGGCGCGCCGCGGGGTCGCCGCTCGCGACGCCGCGGACGAGGGAGTGGAAGGTCCCCTGGTGCTGGCTCACGAACTCCGTGATGCGCAGCAGCGTGTCGCGGATCCGCTCCCGGGGCTCGAGATCCTCGCGCGGCTCGGAGGCGCGCAGCAGACTGTCCCGCGCCATGGTGACGACGGCGAGCTGCATCCCCCGGCGCGTGTCGAAGTAGTGGAACAGCAGCGGGCGGGAGACGCCGGCGCGCTGCGCCAGCACGTCCATCGTCAGCTCGTCGAGCGAATGGTCCGCGAGGAAGTTGACGCCGGTCGCGATCAGCTGCGCGCGGCGCTCATCAGGTGTCAGGCGGGCACGTCGCTCCTCGGGCATGCCTCCGAGCCTAGCGGCGCGGCGCAGGCGGGCGTGCCGTGTTGACTCGGAGTCAATGAGCAATATACTCGAACAGGTGAGCGCCGCCACAGCAGCCGGCGCACTGGAGGAGGATCGATGAAGTTCCCGAAGACCGACCGTGTCCGCAAGCTCGGCGCATCGCACGCGGGCCGCATCGCGCTCGTCGCGATCCCCGCGGGGGTCGTGGCCGCCGCACTCATGGGCGGCGTCGCCCAGGGCGCCGTCCCAGTGTCGTTCGCGGTGTCGGGGAGCCAGTTCCAGATCAGCGCGTCACAGCTGGAGGGCTCCGGGTTCTCGCAGTACGCGGGTGTCGCGAAGGACACGGAGGGCAAGGAGCACACGGTCGCGATCGCGAACATCAAGAGCGCGACGCTGGCGGATCTGTGCCAGTCCGTCATCACCGACACCCCGCTCGGCAAGGTCGGCGTTCTCATCAAGGCCGGCGGCAACGGCAACCCCGCGTCCGCGAGCGATCTGCAGATCGGCATGACCGGCCTGAAGGGCGACGCCTCGTTCGGCGCGATCCGCATCGGCGTCGACGCGTCGACGGTCAACACCGAGGCGAAGGGCACCGCTGGCGACTTCGCTCAGGACGCCGACACGGTCTCCATCAAGAACCTGCAGCAGACGGCCTGGAGCACTCAGGCCTCGGTGTTCACGCTCACGGGCATGACGCTGGAGCTGACGGACGGTTCGCAGGGATGCTTCTGAGGAACGACGCTGCGATGACCGACGAGACGGACGAGCGCGGATCCGCGCGACGCGGGCGTAGGGACGCCGGGAACGGCGCGATGCGGCCCGTCCGACCCGCGGCCGAACCGTCCGTCCTCGCCGAGCAGTCCGGAGAGGCGCCTGCGCCGGAGTCGAGGACGCGGGGCTTCCGCCATTGGCGCCGGCAGCGCCCGTTCGTGGGCGGCCTCCTGGTCGCGCTCGGGGGCGTGGAGATGTTCTTCTCGGGTCAGCTCGACATCGGGCACCTGCACGTGCAGCTCGGGATCGAGGGCCTGCAGGCGACGATCATCCCGATCGCCCTGCTGCTGCTCGGGATCCTCGCGGTCCTGATGCCCGCGCATCACGTGTTCTACGGGATCCTGGCGCTCGTCATGGCGATCTATTCGCTGATCGGAGTGAACCTCGGCGGATTCATCGTCGGGATGCTGCTCGCCGGCACCGGGGCGGTGCTCGTCGTGGCCTGGACGGGGCCGCGCGCCCGTGAAGCGGACTCCGTGGCAGAGGAGGGCGTGTCGTGATCGGATCGCGCCGCGCAGGTGCGGTGGCGCTCGCGGTCCTCGCGCTGCTCACTCCGATGACACTGGGCGCTGCTGCAGCCGACGTCGCGGCCGGCAGCCCTGTGCATCCCGCTGCTGTGGTGCCCTTCCCCGAGTCCCACGCCGACGCCCACGCCCACCTCCACCTCGGTGCCGGGCGCCCCCGGGAGCATCACGCCGGGGCTTCCGGCCGTGCCGGGCGCGCCATCGTCGCCGGGTGCGACGACGCCCGCGGCCCCTGGCTCGCCGACGCCGGCACCGACCCCCGTGGTGGCCGCGAAGGATGACGGCGCTCCGATCTTCACCAGGACGCCCGCGTCGATGGGTTCCCAGGGGCTGTCGTTCACGGGGCTGAGCGGCATCGCGATCGTCGATGTGCCCACGGTCGACGGCGGCACGGTGCGCACCCTGAAGATCTCCGCCGATTCGATCACGATCAGCGGCTTCTCGCTCACCGTGCGCCCGCCGGACAAGGCGGGGCTGGTGACGAACGCCGACACGATGACGCTGAAGGGGCACGTGAGCGTCTATCTCGGCTCGATCACCGCCACCACGCAGGACGGCCGCTCCCTCACGCTCGGCACCGACACGCCGCCGCCGCTCGACGACGTCGCGCCGGGGCTCCTCCGCGTCACGATGGGGCTCGTCGGAACGGTGGCCGACTCGATCAGCTACACGAACACCGATCAGCGCATCGTCGAACCGTGATGTCCGTCCCTCGGGGCAGACTGGGTGCATGAGCATCGAAGTGCGGCCGGCGACGGTCTTCGAGGATGTCGCCACTCTCGTGGGGCCGAAGAACCCGACGTCGCAGTCGTGCTTCTGCCTGAGCTACCGCATCCCGAGCAAGGAGAGCCAAGCGCTGCGCGGGGAGGCTCGGGCGGAGCGCGTCCGCGGCCTCTGCGCCGAGGATCCGCCTCCCGGGGTGATCGCGTACCTCGACGACGAGCCGGTCGGCTGGGCCGCCGTGCACCCGCGGCGGGACACGTCCTTCGCGCGCAACCGGCTGATCCCGGAGGTCGATGACCTGGATGTGTGGTCGCTGTGGTGCCTGCGCGTGCGGCCGGGGTATCGCAAGCAGGGCATCACCCACACGCTCATCGACGGTGCGGTCGCCTTCGCCCGCGAGTACGGCGCTCCCGCCATCGAGGCGTATCCGGTCGACAACCGCGGCGCGAAGGTGGACCTGACCATGGCGTACGTCGGCACCCGCGCCCTGTTCGAGGCGGCCGGTTTCACGAAGGCCGCCGACACCGGATCCGTGATCAACGGCTTCCCCCGCGTGCTGATGCGGCGGGATCTGCAATCCGAGGAAGTGTGAACCGGATCCGCAGGCACAGGCAATACCTGTTGTGAGCACAGACAGCGACATCATCAGGCGATCGCTCGAGCGACCCGAGGCGTTCTCGGAGATCTTCGAGCGGCATGTCCGACCCGTCGGCGGGTACATCCGGCGGCGAGTGGGCGCAGACGCCGTCGATGATGCCCTGAGTGAGACGTTCCTCATCGCGTTCCAGCGGCGGTCGTCCTTCGACCCGAGCGTGGACTCGGCGCTGCCGTGGCTGCTCGGCATCGCGACCCGGGTGGTGAAGAGCCATCGCGCCGCTGAGGCTCGTCAGTGGCGCTCGTTCCAGGCTTCGGCCGGTTCCGCGGAACACGCGAATCACGCTCATGCAACCGCGGACGACCCCCTCGATGCGGACGCCGCGGTGCGTGCGCTGGTGCCTCGCATCGAGGCACTGCACGCCCGCGATCGCGACGCGCTGCTGCTGTACGCCTGGGCCGATCTGACCTACGAGCAGATCGCCGAGGCGCTGGGCGTGCCGGTGGGAACCGTGCGCTCCCGGCTCAACCGGGTCTGTCGCAAGCTCGCACCGCCGGGATCGCACTCCGCGACCCGGCTGACCTGGATAGCGAAGGAGGAGAACGATGCCGCTTATGGAACAGGTGCGTGAGCTCGGCGCCGCCGAGGCGCACCTCGAGGAGGACACGATCCGGACCGCGCGGACCGCTCTGATCCGCAAGATCGCGCAGGACCGTCGGGCGCAGGATCCGGTGCGCACGCGCCGCCGGCGCTGGGCCGGGATCGGCATCGGAGGACTCGTCGTGGGCGCCGCGGCGACGGCGATCGTGGTGGGTTCGGTCCTGACTCCGCCCGCTGCGCCCAACGCATCCGCAGCGGAGATGCTGAACAAGGCGGCCGATGTGACGATCAACGCGATCGACACGACGCTCAAGCCAGGTCAGTATCTGAAGATCGAAGAGACGGGAGAGTCCATGCAGTACTGGAAGACCCCGTCGGATCAAGGAACGAGTTCCCGCGAGCTCGCCTTCAATGCATGGCGTCGGGATGCTGACGCGGCGTTCGAAGTCCGCGAACCTCGGGTCCTGTACGTACCTGCTGATCGGGCCGGGGACTGGTATCACGTCATCGAACCGCAGAGCATCGGGCGAACGTTCGGCTCGCAGGGGGAGAAAGCAGCCCAGGACTGGGTGCAATCTCACCAGGAGCCGTTTTGGGTGAGCGGAGAAGTCTGGACCGTGCCCGCGGGGCTTCCCAGGGGGAAGGACGGTGCGCCCCCTGAGGCGGATCGGACGTGGGACCACTATCGTCCGTTCTACGCAGAGATGCCACGCGACCCGGCGGCTCTTCTCGACTGGCTGCGCGGGCGCTCGGGAATGGCAGGGAAGGAAGCGGACGCCTGGCTGGTCGCGAGCCTCGAGGACCCAGCATCAGTGAACCTGATGCCGCCGGATCTCCGTGCCGCCTTCTTCCGTGCGATCGCGTTGATCCCCGGCTTCGAGGTCGAAAGCACCGAAGGTGCGCGGGTGACTCTGTCCTACCTCGACACGGTGCATGACAGACCGGAGTCCCTGGTCATCGACACGGAACAGGGATACATCACGCAGTTCACGGACAGCGAGGCCGGCCCGAGCGTGGCAGGTGACCTGCCCGACCGCATCAAACGGGTCGCAACCACCGTCGTCGACGCGCTTCCCGACTCAGTGAAACTTCGGGCTGAGTAGAGGTCAGCTCTTCGGCGGCCGACCGCCGCGGAAGTGCGCGGGATCGTCCTCGGCTACGGCCAGGGCGATCCTGCGCACGTGGTCGTCGTCGACATCGCCCATCGCGGCCAGATCGTAGAAGCCGATCTCGGTCAGCTCCCCGTCGGCCGGGTGCGGCTCGCCCGAGACCCACGCGCAGCGGAACACCAGGTCGAGATAGTCGACCTGGTCGCCGTTGGCGTAGGTGATGCGGGGGAGCTGCTGCACCAGCGCGAGGCGCTCGACCTTCACAGTCACGCCGGCCTCTTCGAGACTCTCCCGCACGGCGGTGTCCGCCGGCTCCTCGCCGGGCTCGACGATGCCCGAGATCGCCTGCCAGGCGCCGTTGTCGGCCCGCTTGCCGAGCAGGACCTTCTCGTCGCGGAAGACGATCGCAGTCACGCCGACGAGGTTCAGTGGTGCGTGGCCGATGTGCTCGCGCAGGGCGACGACGAAGTCGGGGGTGCTCATGGATCCAGGCTATCTGTGAGTGCACAGGAGGCCTCGATGTCCCACCCCGAAAAGTAGACTCGAGGCATGGCATCAGACTCCTTCGTCCACCTGCACGTGCACAGCGAGTACTCGATGCTGGACGGGGCTGCGCGCATCCAGCCGCTCGTGCAGGAGGCCGTCGCGCAGGGCATGCCCGCGGTCGCCGTCACCGACCACGGCAACACGTTCGCGGCCTTCGAGTTCTACAAGGCGGCGCAGGCCGCGGGCGTCAAGCCCATCATCGGCATCGAGGCGTACGTCACCCCCGGAACGCACCGCAGTGACAAGTCCCGCGTGCAGTGGGGAACGCCGGAGCAGCGCAGCGACGACGTGTCGGGATCCGGTGCGTACACGCACATGACACTGCTCTCCGAGACGACCGAGGGCATGCACAACCTGTTCCGCCTCTCGTCGATCTCGAGTCTCGAGGGGTACTACTTCAAGCCCCGCATGGACCGGGAGATCCTGCAGAAGTACTCCAAGGGCCTGATCGCGACGACCGGCTGCCCGTCCGGCGAGATCCAGACCCGGCTGCGCCTCGGACAGTACGACGCGGCGCGGGCGGCGGCCGCCGAGTTCCAGGACATCTTCGGCAAGGAGAACTACTTCGCCGAGATCATGGACCACGGACTGGAGATCGAGCGGCGGGTCACCGGAGACCTGCTGCGGATCGCGAAGGACCTCGGCATCCCGCTCGTCGGCACGAACGACCTGCACTACACGCATCAGCACGACGCGAAGAGCCATGAGGCGCTGCTCTGCGTCCAGTCGGGGTCCACTCTGGCCGACCCGAACCGGTTCAAGTTCGACGGCGACGGCTACTACGTGAAGTCGGCGGCGGAGATGCGCCAGATCTTCCGCGACAACCCGGAGGCGTGCGACAACACGCTGCTCATCGCGGAGCGCTGCGACGTGTCGTTCAACACGAGCGCGAACTTCATGCCGCGATTCCCCGTGCCGCCGGGGGAGACCGAGGAGAGCTGGTTCATCAAGGAGGTCGAGAAGGGCCTGCACTTCCGGTACCCGAACGGGATCCCGGACGCGGTGCGCAAGCAGGCGGACTACGAGGTCGAGGTCATCTCGTCCATGGGCTTCCCCGGCTACTTCCTCGTCGTCGCGGACTTCATCAACTGGGCCAAGGACAACGGCGTGCGCGTCGGCCCCGGCCGTGGCTCCGGCGCCGGATCCATGGCGGCCTACGCGATGAGGATCACCGACCTCGATCCGCTCGAGCACGGCCTCATCTTCGAGCGCTTCCTCAACCCGGACCGTGTCTCGATGCCCGACTTCGACGTCGACTTCGACGACCGCCGCCGTGGCGAGGTGATCCAGTACGTCACCGAGAAGTACGGCGACGAGCGCGTCGCCCAGATCGTCACCTACGGCACCATCAAGGCCAAGCAGGCGCTGAAGGACGCCGGGCGCGTGCTCGGCTTCCCGTTCAGCATGGGGGAGAAGCTCACCAAGGCCATGCCGCCCGCGGTGATGGGCAAGGACATGCCGCTGGACGGCATGTTCAACCCGGAGCACCCGCGGTACAAGGAGGCCAGCGAGTTCCGCGCCGTGATCGAGTCGGATCCGGAGGCGAAGACGGTCTTCGACACCGCGCTCGGGCTGGAGAACCTGAAGCGCCAGTGGGGCGTGCATGCAGCAGGCGTGATCATGTCCTCGCATCCCCTGATCGACATCATCCCGATCATGAAGCGCGAGCAGGACGGCCAGATCGTCACGCAGTTCGACTACCCCTCGTGCGAGTCGCTCGGCCTCATCAAGATGGACTTCCTGGGGCTGCGCAACCTCACGATCATCTCCGACGCGCTCGCCAACATCCGGATGAACCGGGGCGAGGAGCTCGTCCTCGAGGACCTGGCCCTCGACGACCGCGCCTCGTACGATCTGCTCGCGCGCGGCGACTCTCTGGGGGTGTTCCAGCTCGACGGCGGCCCGATGCGGGCGCTCATGCGGCTCATGAAGCCGGACAACTTCGGCGACATCTCGGCGCTCATCGCGCTGTACCGCCCCGGCCCCATGGGTGCGAACTCGCACACGAACTACGCGCTGCGCAAGAACGGCCTGCAGGAGATCACACCGATCCATCCCGAGTTCGAGGAGTCGCTCAAGGACATCCTGGAGGAGAGCTACGGCCTCATCATCTACCAGGAGCAGGTCATGGCGATCGCCCAGCGCGTGGCCGGCTTCTCGCTCGGTCAGGCAGACATCCTCCGCCGTGCGATGGGCAAGAAGAAGAAGTCCGAGCTGGACAAGCAGTTCGAGGGCTTCCAGGCGGGCATGCACGCGAACGGCTACTCCGACGGCGCCGTGAACGCGCTGTGGGAGATCCTGCTGCCGTTCTCCGACTACGCCTTCAACAAAGCCCACTCCGCGGCTTACGGCGTGATCTCGTACTGGACGGCCTACCTCAAGGCGCATTATCCCGCCGAGTACATGGCGGCGCTGCTGACCAGCGTCGGCGACTCCAAGGACAAGATGGCGCTGTATCTCAACGAGTGCCGTCGCATGGGCATCAAGGTGCTCCCGCCCGACGTGCGCGAGTCGATCAACTTCTTCGCGGCCGTCGGGGAGGACATCCGCTTCGGCCTCGGCGCTGTGCGCAACGTGGGATCCAACGTCGTCGAGGGCATCGTGCAGGCGCGGCAGAAGGAGAACTTCACCTCCTTCCACGACTTCCTCAAGAAGGTGCCGCTGCACGTCGCGAACAAGCGCACCGTCGAATCGCTGATCAAGGCCGGCGCCTTCGACTCGATGGGCGACACGCGCCGTGCGCTCGTCGAGATCCACGAGGACGCTGTCGAGGCCGCGGTCGACCAGAAACGCAACGAGGCGCAGGGGGCGATCGGATTCGACTTCGACAGCCTCTACGACGAGGTGGAGGAGGTCGCGCCGCCGAAGGTGCCGAACCGGCCCGAGTGGACGAAGAAGGACAAGCTCGCCTTCGAACGCGACATGCTCGGCCTGTACGTGTCGGATCATCCTCTGGCCGGCCTCGAGGTGCCGTTGGCCAAGCATGCGTCGATCGCGATCAACAACCTGCTCGAGTCGGAGGACCTGCAGGACGGCGACCAGGTCACGGTCGCGGGCCTCGTGACCAGCGTGCAGCATCGCGTCGCCAAGGCCAGCGGCAACCCCTACGGCATGATCACGGTCGAGGACTTCCACGGCGAGATCACGATCATGTTCATGGGCAAGACGTATCTGGAGTTCCAGAGCATGCTGCAGCAGGACGCGATCCTCGCTGTGCGCGGACGGATCTCGCGGCGCGATGACGGCATGAACCTGCATGCGCAGTCGGCGTTCACGCCCGATGTGGGGGCGTTCGACGCGGCGGGACCGCTGTCCCTGCTGGTGCCGGAGCAGCGCGCCACCGAGCGTGTGATCGAGGATCTGGCGGACGTGCTGCGCCGCCATGCGGGCGAGACCGAGGTCATGCTGAAGATGCATCGGGGCGGCCGTGCGAAGGTGTTCGAGGTGCCGCTTCCGGTGACCGTCACCGCGGATCTGTTCGGCGACCTGAAGTCGCTGCTCGGCCCGCAGTGCCTGGGCTGAGTCCGACCCGCCCGGGCTGTCGGGGGGCGCTTCCCCGTACGGAGTCCGCTCAGGAGGTGTGCAATCCCGCCGGGTAGTATCGGGTCCCGTTCGACGGCCGACCCTCAGACGGCCGCACGACGAAAGGAAGCACTGATGACCGGCGACGTCCCCTTCGCTGCGATGATGCAGGGCGAAGAGAGCCCGACATCGACCCCCGAGGCCAGCGCCGATGAGACGGCACAGGACGACTCCCTTCCGGCGGCCGCGCCCCAGGAGGGCTACTTCGGCTTCACGCTGCGCGAGCTGATCATCGTCGGGCTGTGGCTGGTCGCGTTCGTGGTGTCGTTCGTGCCCAGCGCCGCGATCGTCCGCGACGGCTCGGCGACGGTGTGGGCCATGAACGGCGCCTGGATCCTGACGATCGGCGTGCCCACGGCCGCCGTGTTCCTCGTGGTGCTGCGCCGCCTGTCGCCGGACGGCATCCGTCGGGTGGGGTCTCTCGGCATCGATCAGTTCGCGTCCGTAGCCTTCAGCGTCGCCCTGGTCAGCTGGACGGTGCTGCTGTGGCAGCAGCTCGACTTCGTCGCCGTGCTGCGCCGCAGCGCGCTCGCCACCTGGCCGCTGTGGCTGGAGATCCTCTGCCTGCTGGGCCTGGTCGTGGCCACGGTGTTCGCGGCGCTCGTTCCCGGGATCCGGGACGACTTCGAGGGCCGCACCGAGACTCTGGCGCACCGCAACGCGAACCCCGTGCGTCCCGTATTCACCCGCCCTCGCCCGGTGCGCGCGCGGGGGAGCGTCTCCGACCCGCAGAACGAGGACGACGTCGACCCCGGGCTGCTGCACGAGAACGAGGTCGCTGCGGACGCGCACCTCTCCGGTGGCGCGACGGGTGCGGCGGTCCCGGGTGCTGCCGGATACGTGCCCGACCACCACCGCGAGTCGTTCCTTGCGGCGGGCGAGAGTTCCGACGGCTCCGGCGCGACGGTCGTCGGCACGCTCAGCAGGGCCGCCGAGCCGGCTTCCGACTCGCCGGCCGGCTCGGCCGCGTCCGAGGCGCCGCCGGCGGCGGATGCCCCCACCATCGCGATCCCCGACGTCGCGGCGGAGGCCGTTCCGCAGGCGTCCTCCGAGGACGAGCCGACCACCCGCGCCGAGGCCCGGCGCAGCGCCACGTCGTCGGGGTCCGTGCCGACGATCGAGTCCGCCGGCCCGTCGGAGGACGACGACACCGTCGCCGACCGCGCGGCGCAGGACGAGGCCGCCCCGTCCGGCGATGCGCCCTCCACGCCCCGCGACCTGTCGGACACCATGACCGAGGTGCTCGGCGACCTGCTCCTGCCGTCACCGACGGACGACGTCGCCACGCACGCCGTCGACGTCGTCGAGGGTGGCGATGCGGCCGCACCGCCTTCCGGCCAGGCGCAGCCGTTCTGGGCGCTGGCGCCTGACGTCCGCCCCGTTCATGACGCGCGAGGCGATGAGATTTTCACGATCGGGCCCGATGCGTGGATCCTTGTTCTCGAGGATCGCGGCGGAGCCTTCGTCGTGCGGCACGACGACGGCCGCGTCGGCTACCTGCACGACACCGACAACATGACCCGAGGCTGAGGACGCATGCAGACGATCGACCTGAGGGGACGCTCCCTCTCCACCGCCGAGATGCTGGCCGCGGCGCCCCGTGCCACGGCCGCGCGCGCCGAGGCGCTGGCGACCGCGACCGCGATCGTCGAGGACGTCCGCGTCCGTGGCGAGGAGGCTCTGCGCGAGCAGGCGGAGCGCTTCGACCGCGTCACCGGGCACGCGATCCGCGTCCCGCGGGAACACCTCGACGAGGCGCTCGCGAACCTGGACCCGGCGATCCGCGAAGCGATCGAGAAGGCCATCGCGCGCGTGCGCCGCGCGTCCGAGGCGCAGGTTCCCGCGCCAGCCGTCACCGAGATCGGTCCGGGTGCGCGCATCCGGCAGCGGTGGCAGCCGGTCGGACGCGCGGGCGTCTATATTCCCGGTGGCAAAGCGGTCTACCCCTCGAGTGTCATCATGAACGTCGTGCCCGCCCAGGTCGCCGGAGTCGGCAGCATCGCTCTGGCCTCGCCGCCGCAGCAGCAGGAGGGCGACCGCGTGCACCCGACGATCCTGGCCGCAGCGGCCCTGCTCGGCGTGGACGAGGTGTACGCGATGGGCGGTGCAGGCGCGATCGGCGCCTTCGCCTGGGGCGTCGATTCGCTCGGCCTCGAGCCCGTCGACGTCGTCACGGGCCCCGGCAACAACTTCGTCGCCTCTGCGAAGCGCGCGGTCGCGGGCGTCGTCGGCACCGACTCCGAGGCGGGCGCGACCGAGATCCTCGTCGTCGCGGACGACACCGCGGATCCGGAGCTCGTCGCCGCCGACCTCATCAGCCAGGCCGAGCACGACGAGCAGGCCTCGGCCGTGCTCGTCACCGATTCCGCAGCGCTTGCGGAGGCCGTGCTCGAGCGAGTCGCCGCGCGCGCCGAGACGACGCGCCACCGCGAGCGTGTGCAGGCGGCCCTCGCCGGCCCCCAGTCGGCGGTGGTGCTCGTCGAGGACCGCGCGGCAGCCGTCGCGTTCAGCAACGCCTACGCGCCGGAGCACCTCGAACTGCACCTGCAGGACGCCGCGGAGGCAGCCGACCTGTTCACGAGCGCGGGCGCCGTCTTCGTCGGCGAGGACAGCCCGGTGAGCCTCGGCGACTACCTCGCCGGGAGCAATCACGTCTTGCCCACCGGAGGTCAGGCGCGCTACGCGCCGGGTCTCGGCGCGTACACGTTCCTGCGCCCCCAGCAGGTCGTCGAGTACGACCGTGCCGCTCTCGCGGAGGTGCGGCGCAGCATCGTCGCGCTGGCAGAGTCCGAGGCCCTCCCCGCACACGGCGAGGCGATCGAGGCGCGCTTCGCATCGGTGGCGGAGCCCGCTGCGGCCACCGGGGCGTAGGCTTTCTGCAATGCACTGCCCGTTCTGCCGTCATCCGGACTCCCGCGTCATCGACTCCCGCACGAGCGATGACGGGCTGTCGATCCGCCGACGTCGCCAGTGCCCGGAGTGCGGCGGGCGGTTCACCACCACCGAGACCGCGAGCCTGAACGTGATCAAGCGAAGCGGTGTGATGGAGCCGTTCAGCCGCGAGAAGGTGATCGCCGGCGTGCGCAAGGCGTGCCAGGGACGACCGGTCACCGAGGCGGATCTGGCGATCCTCGCCCAGCGGGTCGAGGAGGCGGTGCGCCAGACCGGCGTCTCGCAGCTCGACACGAACGAGATCGGCCTGGCGATCCTGGGCCCGCTGCGGGATCTGGACGAGGTCGCCTACCTCCGCTTCGCCAGCGTCTACCAGGCGTTCGACTCCCTGGAGGACTTCGAGGCATCGATCGCCGAGCTCCGCGCCGACCACCACGCCGCGGCGGAGCAGACCGAGCTCTGACCGGGTCCGAGCGGCGAAGCGCGGTCCGGAGCCACGGCTGTCGACCGGTACCCTGGCAGGGATGTATGCGCTGCTCTTCCGCCTCGTCCTCGCGCGCTTCGACCCGGAGTTCGCACACCACGCCGGCATGGTCGTGGTGCGCATCCTCGGCGTGCCTCCGTTCTCCTGGATCGCGCGGGCGCTGACGCGTCCCTCGCCGGGCGACGAGGTGAAGGCGCTCGGCCTCACCTTCCCGACGCCGTTCGGCATCGCGGCCGGCTTCGACAAGAACGCGGTCGGCGTGCGCGGCCTGTCCGCCCTGGGCTTCGGGCACGTTGAGGTGGGCACCATCACCGCGATCCCGCAGCCGGGCAACCCGAAGCCCCGCCTGTTCCGGCTCATCCCCGATCGCGCCGTCATCAACCGCATGGGGTTCAACAACGCCGGTGCCGAGGCTGCCGAGAAGCGCCTCTGGAAGCTGCGTCGTCGTCGCCCCGCGGCGGTGATCGGCGTCAACATCGGCAAGAGCCGGGTGGTGGCCGTCGAGGACGCGACCGCCGACTACGTCGCTTCGGCGGTGCGGCTCGCGTCGCTCGCCGACTACCTGGCGATCAACGTGTCTTCGCCGAACACGCCCGGGCTGCGCGGACTGCAGGCCGTGGAGACGCTCGCGCCGCTGCTGCGGGCCGTGAAGGCCGCCGCCGGCGCCACGCCGCTGCTGGTCAAGATCGCCCCCGACCTGCCCGACGACGAGGTCACCGCGATCGCCGAGCTGGCGGTCGCCGAGGGGCTCGACGGACTGATCGCCACCAACACCACGATCTCGCGCGACGGCCTGATCACGGATCCCGCGAAGGTGGCCGCGGCAGGGGAGGGCGGGCTCTCCGGCGCGCCGCTCAAGGAGCGCTCGCTCGCCGTGCTGCGCCTCGTGCGCGCCGCAGTCCCGGCCGACTTCTGCGTCATCTCGGTCGGCGGTGTCGAGACGGGCGCCGAGGTGCGGGAGCGCCTCGAGGCCGGCGCCACGCTGGTGCAGGGCTACACGGCGTTCCTGTACCGCGGACCGCTGTGGGCGCGGCAGATCCGCGCGGGCCTTCACGCGCGCTGAATCGCGGGCGCGGAGCGCCGCCCAGACGAAGGAAGATCCCGGGCGCCTCGTGCGCGCCGGGATCTTCTCGTCGGTCGGAGGATCCGGGATCAGGCCGGGTACTCGCCGCGCTTGACCTGCGGCTTCGGCAGGCGCATGAAGCGCATCTGCAGGGAGCGCATGGCGGCGTACCACGCCAGGCCGCGCTCGCGCTTGTCCTTGCCGAACTTCTCGGCGATCCGGCGGTTCACCCGGATCCCGAGGAAGACCATGTCGATGATGGCGATCGCGATGAAGCCCCACAGGCCGATGAACGCCCAGTAGGCCACGAGGGTGTTCGGGATCAGGGACACGATGATCACGACGACCATGAGGGCCATGATCCACTCGCTGACGTGCCAGCCGGCGTCGACGTAGTCGCGCACCCAGCGGCGCTGCGGGCCGCGATCGCGGACCGGCAGGTACTTCTCCTCGCCGTTCGCCATGCCGATGCGCTGGCGCTCCTGACGCTGCCGCAGCTCGGCGCGCGCCTGTGCCTTGGCCTCCTTGGTGTCCGGCACCAGCGGACGACGCCGAGCGGCTTCCTGCTCCGCGCGCGTCGGGGTGCGGCGTCCCTTGCCACTCGTCGCCTCTGCGGAGGCGTCGTCGGGTGCGGGGGTGGGAGTGCTGGGCACGAAGGCTCCTGGGTGTCGGGGAAGGCGAAAACGGGTGTTCTCTAAGATTACCTGCATGACTTCTCCCTCCTCCTCGGTCACCGCACCCGGTGACGTCGAAGCCGCCGTCGCCGCCGCCGTCTCCACCGGGATCCCGGCCGCGCTGAGCGACCTCGGAGACCTCGTCCGCATCCCCGGCATCGCCTGGCCGGCGTTCGATCAGACCCAGCTGGTGCGCAGCGCGGCCGCGGTCGCCGAGCTCGCCGAGGGCACGGGCGTGTTCGACAGCGTGCGCGTGCTCCGCTCCGCGATCCCGGGCACCGACGAAGTGGGCCAGCCCGCCGTGCTCGCGCGCCGCGCGGCCCGCAACGGCAAGCCGACGATCCTGCTCTACGCGCACCACGACGTGCAGCCTCCGGGATCCGAGGAGCTGTGGGAGACGCCGCCGTTCGAGCCGACGGTGCGCGATGGCCGGCTCTACGGGCGCGGCGCCGCCGACGACAAGGCCGGCATCATGGCGCACATCGCGTCCATCCGCGCGGTCGCGGAGGCGCTCGGCGACGACCTGGATCTGGGTATCGCGATGTTCATCGAGGGGGAGGAGGAGTACGGCTCGCGCTCCTTCGCCCAGTTCCTCACCGACAACGAGGACGCCCTCCGCGCCGACGCGATCGTCGTCGCCGACTCGGGCAACTGGGACTCCGCCACGCCGGGGCTCACCGTCTCCCTGCGCGGCGCCGTGCGGTTCACGCTGACCGTGCGCACCCTCGACCACGCCTCGCACTCGGGCATGTTCGGGGGAGCGGTTCCCGACGCCATGCTCGCCACGATCCGCCTGCTCGACACGCTCTGGGACGAGAACGGCTCCGTCGCGGTCGAGGGGCTCGCGGTGCGCGACGCGGAGAACCCGCAGTACAGCGAGGCCACGCTGCGGGAGGAGACCGGACTGCTCCCCGGCGTCTCGCCGATCGGCGACGGCACCATCCTCAGCCGCATCTGGAACAAGCCGTCCGTGACCGTGATCGGCATCGACGCGACCCCGGTCGCGGCTGCGTCCAACACGCTCGCCCCGGAGACCACGGTCGTGCTCAGCTGCCGCATCGCTCCGGGGCAGAGCGCCGAGGATGCCTACGCGGCGCTCGAAGCGCACCTGCGGGCGCACGCGCCGTTCGGCGCCGAACTCGCCTTCTCCGACCTGGACCTCGGCAACCCCTTCCTCGTCGACACCACCGGCTGGGCCGTGGGCCTGGCGCGCGGGGCGATGGCGGACGGCTACGGCAAGGAGCCGGTCGACCTCGGCGTCGGGGGATCCATCCCGTTCATCGCCGATCTCGTCGAGCGCTTCCCGGGCGCAGAGATCCTGGTCACCGGCGTCGAGGACCCGCACGCGCGCGCGCACAGCCCGAACGAGTCGCTGCACCTGGAGACGTTCCGGCACGCGGTGGCGACGGAGGCGCTGCTGCTGACGCGGATGAACGAGATCACGCTCTGACTCGATGCCACCCGTGTCCGCGGCGGTAGAATCGAGGGACGGAAACCGTGCCGACGCACGGCCGATCCAAGGAGCGACATGAGCGACATCACCCTTACCCCCGAGACCACCACCGCGCACGGTGTGAAGCTCACCGACGCCGCTGCGGCCAAGGTGAAGAGCCTGCTGGAGCAGGAGGGCCGCGACGACCTCCGCCTGCGCGTCGCCGTGCAGCCCGGCGGCTGCTCCGGCCTGATCTACCAGCTCTACTTCGACGAGCGCTATCTCGAAGGCGACGCCACCGTCGATTTCGACGGTGTCGAAGTGATCGTCGACAACATGAGCGTGCCGTATCTCGACGGCGCCTCGATCGACTTCAAGGACACCATCTCGGAGCAGGGATTCACCATCGACAACCCCAACGCGCAGGGCTCCTGCGCCTGCGGCGACAGCTTCCACTGACCCGCGGAATCACTCTCTCCCACCCCTGCGCGATCCACGCCCAACCTGCGTGGATGGCGTGAATCGGGTGTGAGGTTGCCCTAGACTGAGGTAGCCCACGTCCGTGATCTGAAAGGTGCATCGTGCCCTCGAAACGCCGCCTTCGTTGGGCCGCACTCCCCTTGGGAGTCGCGGCAGCCGTGGCCCTCTCGGGATGTACCCCGCTCATGGAGCGCGGTTTCCTGCCCGGCTTCGATGACGGCTCGCACGCGACGAACCAGACCGAGCGTGTCACGTCCCTCTGGGTCAACTCCTGGATCGTCCTCCTCGCCGTCGGCCTCATCACCTGGGGCCTCATGGGCTGGGCCGCGATCGCGTACCGCCGCCGCAAGGGCCAGACCGGCCTTCCGGTGCAGCTGCGCTACAACATGCCGATCGAGATCTTCTACACGATCGTGCCGCTGATCCTCATCTTCGGGATGTTCGCCTTCACGGCGCGCGACCAGACGATCATCGAGACCCAGTACGACAAGCCCGATGTGTCGATCACCGCGATCGGCAAGCAGTGGGCCTGGGACTTCCAGTACGACGGCACCGAGAAGGACAACTCGGACGCCGTGTGGACCATGGGCGTCCAGGCTCAGCCCGACAAGGCCGGCAACGTCGACCAGTCCGCCCTTCCGACGCTGTACCTGCCGGTGAACAAGAAGGTGCACATCACGCTGCAATCGCGTGACGTGATCCACTCCTTCTGGATCATCGACTTCCTCTACAAGAAGGACATGTACATCGGCAAGGACAACTCCTGGTCCTTCACGCCGACCCGCGAGGGCACCTATCAGGGCAAGTGCGCCGAGCTCTGCGGCGAGTACCACTCGATGATGCTCTTCAACGTGAAGGTCGTCAGCGACGCCGAGTACCAGGCCTACCTGACCAAGCTGAAGGACGAGGGCAACACGGGCGACATCACGGACGCCTATGACCGCCTCACCAACTTCCCCGGCACCGGGAAGCCCACGACCGACTCGGAAGCGAAGTAAGCAGAATGACGAGCACTCTTCCCGACACGTCTGAGGTCGGCGCGCGTCCGACGACGATCCCTCCGCGCCAGGCGGCGCTACTCAGCTCGACCCGCGTCGAGCAGAAGGGCAACATCGTCGTCAAGTGGATCACCTCCACCGACCACAAGACGATCGGGTACATGTACCTGATCGCCTCGGTGCTGTTCTTCCTCCTCGGCGGTGTGATGGCCCTCATCATCCGCGCCGAGCTGTTCTCGCCGGGCATGCAGATCATCCCGACGAAGGAGCAGTACAACCAGCTGTTCACGATGCACGGCACGATCATGCTGCTGATGTTCGCGACGCCGCTCTTCGCGGGCTTCGCGAACGCGGTGCTGCCGCTGCAGATCGGTGCTCCGGACGTCGCGTTCCCGCGTCTGAACGCCTTCGCCTTCTGGCTCTTCCTGTTCGGATCCACCATCGCGGTCGCCGGCTTCCTCACCCCGCAGGGTGCGGCCTCGTTCGGCTGGTTCGCGTACCAGCCGCTCGCGAGTGCCTCCTTCACCCCGGGTGCGGGCGGCAATCTCTGGATGCTCGGCCTCGGCATGTCCGGTTTCGGCACGATCCTCGGTGCGGTGAACTTCATCACCACCGTCATCACCATGCGCGCGCCCGGCATGACCATGTGGCGCATGCCGATCTTCTCGTGGAACACGCTCATCACGAGCCTGCTGATCCTGATGGCCTTCCCGGTGCTCGCGGCGGCCATGCTGGCCGCAGCTGCGGACCGCGTGCTCGGCGCGCACATCTACGACCCGGCCAACGGCGGCGTGCTCCTCTGGCAGCACCTGTTCTGGTTCTTCGGTCACCCCGAGGTGTACATCATCGCGCTGCCGTTCTTCGGCATCGTGTCGGAGATCTTCCCGGTGTTCAGCCGCAAGCCGATCTTCGGGTACAAGACCCTCGTCTACGCGACGATCGCGATCGCGGCCCTGTCCGTGGCCGTGTGGGCGCACCACATGTACGTCACCGGCGGTGTGCTGCTGCCGTTCTTCGCGCTCATGACGATGCTCATCGCCGTTCCCACCGGTGTGAAGATCTTCAACTGGATCGGAACCCTGTGGCGCGGTTCGGTGACGTTCGAGACGCCCATGGTGTTCGCGCTCGGCTTCCTCGTCTCGTTCGTCTTCGGCGGTCTGACCGGTGTCATCCTGGCCTCCCCGCCGCTGGACTTCTTCCTGTCCGACTCGTACTTCGTCGTGGCGCACTTCCACTACGTCGTGTTCGGCACCGTCGTCTTCGCGATGTTCGCAGGCTTCTACTTCTGGTGGCCGAA
The DNA here is from genome assembly GCF_054654695.1 of Microbacterium xylanilyticum. NCBI lineage: Bacteria > Bacillati > Actinomycetota > Actinomycetes > Micrococcales > Microbacteriaceae > Microbacterium > Microbacterium xylanilyticum. Next base: position 2,405,349 of record NZ_BAAIEN010000002.1, on the reverse strand, counting down.
GTGGACCGGACGGATGCTCAACGAGCGCCTCGGCTACGTGCACTTCTGGATGCTGTTCATCGGCTTCCACATGACGTTCCTCATCCAGCACTGGCTGGGCGTCGACGGCATGCCGCGTCGTTACGCCGACTACTCGGCCTACGACAACTGGACCTGGGAGAACCAGGTGTCCACGATCGGTGCCATCATCCTCGGCGCCTCGATGCTGCCCTTCTTCCTGAACGTGTGGCTGACCGCTCGCAAGGCGCCGAAGGTGACCGTGAACGACCCGTGGGGATACGGAGCCTCTCTCGAGTGGGCGACGTCGTGCCCGCCGCCGCGGCACAACTTCACGTCGATCCCGCGGATCCGCAGCGAGCGCCCGGCATTCGACCTCAACCACCCGGAGGCCGCGGAGCACCCGATTGCCGTGACCGTCGATGGAAAGGCCCACTGACCCATGCGCGACAACATCGTCATCTGGTGGATCCTGACCGGCTTCTTCGTCCTCATGGGCGTGACGTACACGACCTGGAACCTCGTCGCTCACGCCGGCGAGCCGCCCGTGAACGCGATCGAGTGGGTCGGCACCGTCGCCCTGTTCTTCGCGGCCTTCATGGCTGCGATGATCGCGTTCTACCTCGACCGCACGCACAAGGCCCAGGGCGGGACGCTTCCGGAGGACATCCTCACGAGCGACATCGATGACGGCGACCCCGAGCTGGGCGAGTTCAGCCCGTGGTCCTGGTGGCCCATCGTGCTGGCCGGAGCTGCTGCCGTGGGCATGATCGCCCTGGCGGTGGGAGTGTTCCTCTTCCCGATCGCGCTGGCCATCTTCGTGGTTGCGATCGTCGGCTGGGTCTACGAGTACTACCGCGGCCACTTCGCCCGCTGAGCGGAGTTCCGCGAAAGAAGGCCCTGGAGCGCTGCTCCAGGGCCTTCTTTCGATCTTCCCGACGTTCCGCTCTGCCGGTCTCGGCGGGTGGGCGCGTCGCGCGCTCCGCATAGCGCTACTCTGAGGGCAGTCTTCTCAGGTGCGGACCGTGTGCACGGTCGGCCCCCGCGCGAGGAGGAGAACGATGGGCGTGTTATTCCCGGAGGGGGCCGTCTCGATCACGACAGCGGATGGTGACGCGGTGATCCTGCGCATCTGCGACCTGTGCGGCGCGGCCGTCGTGGAGGCCGAGGGAACCGACCTCGCATTCCACAAGCGCTGGCATCGGATGACCGGGACCGGCGACTGGCTCGATCCGGTGACAGGTCATCGCACCGGTCGCAGGAGTCCCTTCTCCTCGACCGACACCTCCGCGTGAGACAGCCGCGGTGTCAGGCGCGGGTGCGGATGCGCGGAACCCCGGTGAGGGGATCGACCGGCCGCCGGTGCACGCCGTCGGCGTCCTCGACGGGATAGCCCTCGCGCGCCCAGTACTCGAAGCCGCCGATCATGAGGCGCACGTCGTAGCCCAGCTTGGCGAACTCGAGGGCGCCCTTGTCGCCGGCGTTGCAGCCGGGGCTCCAGCAGTACACGACGACCGGTGTGTCCAGGGGGATCTCCTGCGGCGCGCGTGTGGCGATCTCGCTGTAGTGCATGTGGATCGCGTCGACGACACGGCCCTGCGCCCAGGCCTCGTCGCTGCGGACGTCGACGACGGCGATCCGCTCACCGGCCTTGCGCGCGGCGTGCACATCGCTGGCGTCGGTCTCGAAGGCGAGCTTGGCGGCGAAGTGTTCGGCTGCGGAGATCATGATGCCAGGCTACCCCGCAACGCGAGGGGGTACGACGAAGGCCCCGTCGTGTGACGGGGCCTTCGATCGTATTCGGGGGAGTGCTCCGCGCTACTCGCCCTTCTTCGACAGCGACTCCGGCGCGAGCGCGGAGCTCGGCGTGTTCGGGGTCTCGCTGACGTGGGAGGTGTCGGCCGGGGCGATCTGGTCCTCGCTCACGCCCGCGCGCGTGTGCGAGGCGACGATCTCCTCGTGCGCGGCCTCGTCCGTGTCATGCAGCACGTGACGCTGGTGTGCATCGGCGGCGGCGATCTCGGCCTGAGTGAGCGGGGAGAGGCGATCCTCGAAGAACCAGCGCGACAGCGAAGAGCGCAGGTTCTCCGTCCACGGGATACGGCCCTTGGCGTTGGGACGCACCACCAGCGGCTCGTACACCTCGGTGTCGACGAGCTTCCAGCGGTCGTACACATCGACCGGCTTGTGCACCTCGATGTACTCGCCACCCGGGAGGCGGACGATCCGGCCCGACTCGTAGCCGTGCAGGACGATCTCGCGGTCCTTCTTCTGCAGGGCGATGCAGATCCGCTTCGTGACGAAGTAGCCGAGCACCGGGCCGAGGAAGAGCGTCACCTGAAGCGTGTGGATGACACCCTCCATCGTGAGCGAGAAGTGCGTCGCGATGAGGTCGGACGACGCCGCTGCCCAGAGCGTGGCGTAGAAGATCACGCCGGCGACGCCGATCGCGGTGCGGGTCGCCGAGGTCCGCGGACGCTGAGCGATGTGGTGCTCGCGCTTGTCGCCGGTGATCCAGGCCTCGATGAACGGGTACACCGCCACGAGCACGATGAACAGGCCCAGGACCAGCACGGGGATGATGATCCCGAACGACCAGGTGTGGTCGAGGAACACGACGTCGAGGTTCGACGGAGCCAGACGCAGCGCGCCGTCGGCGAAGCCGATGTACCAGTCGGGCTGGGTGCCCGCCGACACGGGGGAGGGGTCGTACGGTCCGTAGTTCCAGATCGGGTTGATCTGGAACAGCGAGGCGATCAGGACCACCACGCCGAACGTGATGAACAGGAAGCCGCCCATCTTCGACATGTAGATCGGCATCATCGGGTAGCCGACGACGTTGTCCTCCTCGCGACCGGGGCCGGCGAACTGCGTGTGCTTGTTGATGACCATGAGCATCAGGTGCAGCACGACCAGGCCGATGACGAGCAGCGGGAGGATGAGGATGTGCAGCGTGTACAGACGTCCCACGATCTGGTCACCCGGGAACTCGCCGCCGAAGAGCATGAACGAGGTCCAGGTGCCGATCAGGGGGAGGCCCTTGATCATGCCGTCGATGATGCGCAGACCGTTGCCCGAGAGCAGGTCGTCGGGGAGCGAGTAACCCGTGAATCCCTCGGCCATCGCCAGGACGAAGAGGACGAATCCGATGACCCAGTTGAGCTCGCGCGGCTTGCGGAACGCACCGGTGAAGAACACGCGGAGCATGTGCACGCCGATGCCGGCCACGAACGTCAGCGCAGCCCAGTGGTGGATCTGGCGGACGAGCAGCCCACCGCGGATGTCGAAGGAGATCCGCAGCGTGGAGTCGAGGGCCGCGGACATCTCGACGCCGCGCATCGGGGGGTAGGCGCCGGTATAGTGCGTCGGCACCATCGAGGCCTGGAAGAAGAACGTCAGGAACGTGCCGGACAGGAGCACGACGACGAAGCTCCACAGCGCGATCTCGCCGAGCATGAACGACCAGTGATCCGGGAAGATCTTCCGGCCGAGCTCCTTGACGAAGCCGGACAGGCTCGTCCGCTCATCGATGTAGTTGGAGAGGCCGCCGACGAATCGGCCGCCCAGGGGCGCCTCCGAGGGCTTCTCCGAGGACTTCGGCTCGGTAACAGTTGCGGTGCTCAATGACGCTCCCAGAAGCTCGGACCGACGGGTTCGTGGAAATCGCTCTGCGCGATGAGGTAGCCCTCATCGTCGACCGTGATCGGCAGCTGCGGCAGCGGGCGCGCGGCCGGGCCGAAGATGACCTTGGCGTGCTCCGTGACGTCGAACTGCGACTGGTGGCACGGGCAGAGCAGGTGATGGGTCTGCTGCTCGTAGAGCGCGACCGGGCAGCCGACGTGGGTGCAGACCTTGGAGTACGCGACGATGCCGTCGTACGACCAGCTCTTGCGCTCCTCGCTCTCGATGAGCTGCTCGGGGAGCAGGCGCATGAGCAGGACGATGGCCTTGGCCTTCTGCTCGAGGTAGCCCTCCTCGTGGCCGAGCTTGCTGAGCTCCTCCGGGATCACGTGGACGGCCGAGCCGATCGTGATGTCCGCCGCGCGGATCGGGGTGCCGTCGGGGTCGTGCGCCAGGCGCATGCCCTTCTTCCACATGGTGTGCTGGAGCAGCTTGACCGGCTGGCCCGCGATGGGGTCCTCGGGGGTGTCCTGCGGGGCGAGCCCGCGGAACAGAGCGAGTCCGGGGACCACGGAGGCCACGACGGCGGCGATCAGGGAGTTGCGGATCATCACACGACGACCGAATCCGGACTCCTCGTTCGCGTCGGCGAAGGCCTTGATGGCGGCCTCGCGGGTCGAGTCGCGGCCCCGGGTGGGGTGGCGGTACTCGACGTGCTCGTGGTCGGCCATGATGGCCTTCGACCAGTGGATCGCACCGAGACCGAGGGCGAGCAGGGCGAGGGCGATGCCGAGGCCGATGAACAGGTTGTTGTACCGCACATCGACGAGCGAGCCGCTCTCGATCGGGAAGAGCATGTAGGCGGCGACCGCCCAGATGCTGCCCGCGAGGGAGAGGTAGAAGAGCGTGTAGACCGTGCGGACGGCGGCCTTCATGGCCTTCGGATCCTGGTCGGTGATGCGCTCGCGGTGCGGGGGCAGCCCCGGGTTCTGCGCGGGGTCGCTGACGTCGACGCTCAGCCCGGCCGGTGCCTGATAGGTCCGGTCAAGAGCGTGCGGGTCGTCGTGTGCCATGGTTCTCCTCGTACGTTCTTCGATATGCCGGCGTCAGTTGGACTTCGCCGTGATCCACACGGTGATGGCGACGAGTGCGCCGATGCCGAAGATCCAGATGAACAGGCCCTCCGAGACAGGGCCGAGGGATCCGAGATCCATGCCGCCCACCTGAGTCGCCTTCTGCTGGAAGAGCAGCGCGGAGATGATGTCGCGCTTGTCCTCGGGCGTCAGGTTCATGTTGCCGAAGACCGGCATGTTCTGAGGACCGGTGACCATGGCCGCGTACATGTGCAGGGCGCTGGTCTTCATCAGACCGGGGGCGTACTTGCCCTCGGTCAGGGCGCCACCGGCGCCGGCCACGTTGTGGCACATCGCGCAGTTGATCCGGAATAGCTCGGCGCCGTGCGCCACGTCGCCCTTGCCATCGAGGATCTTCTCCTCGGGGTAGGTCGGGCCGGGGGCCACGGACTGCACCCAGGCGGCGACGTTCTTGATCTGCTCCTCGGTGAACTGCGGGTGCTTCTGGGGGGCCTGCGGTCCCTGCATCTGCAGCGGCATGCGTCCCGTGGACATCTGGAACTCCACGGCCAGCTCGCCGACGCCGTAGAGGCTCGGGCCGGTCGAGGTGCCCTGCAGGTTCATGCCGTGGCATGTCGCGCAGTTCGCCTGGAACAGCTTCTGGCCGTCCTCGGTCGAGACCTCGGCGGTGACGGACGCCGGCTGGGTGGCGGCGAACGCCGCGCTCGCACCCGCGTACACACCGCCGGTGATCATCAGGCCTGCGCCGATCAGTGCGGCCGCGGCCAGGGGGCTGCGACGGCCGGTACGGCGCTTCTTCTCACGTGCCATGTCGGGAATCCGCTCCGCTTTCTTACTTGAGGAAATAGATGACGAAGAACAGCACGATCCAGACGACGTCGACGAAGTGCCAGTAGTAGGACACCACGATCGCGGTCGTCGCCTCCTTGTGCGTGAAGTTCTTGACGGCGAAGGCGCGGCCGAGGGTCAGCAGGAACGCGACCAGACCGCCGGTGACGTGCAGGGCGTGGAAGCCGGTGGTGATGTAGAACGCCGACGCGTACGAGTCGGCCGAGATCGGCATGCCCTCGGCGACGAGCTGCGAGTACTCCCACACCTGGCCGGACACGAAGAACGCGCCCATGGCGAACGTCAGCCAGAACCACGGGACCATGCCCCAGCGCTTGCGGCCCTTGTCGTTCACCGCGGTGTACGGCTGCATGCGCTCCGCGGCGAACACGCCCATCTGGCAGGTGAACGAGGACGCCACCAGGACCAGGGTGTTGATCGCGGCGAACGGCACGTTCAGGTGCTCGGTGCGCGAGGCCCAGAGCTCCGGAGATGTGCTGCGCAGGGTGAAGTAGATCGCGAAGAGTCCCGCGAAGAACATCACCTCACTGCCGAGCCAGACAATGGTTCCCACAGCCACCGGGTTGGGGCGCTTGATCGTTCTCGCCGCCGGGGCATACGTCGCTGAGGTCGTCACCCGTCCATTATGGCCGATCCGCGGCGGCGATTGTCGCACCGGCCGCGGCGGTTCAGTCCGTGCCAGGCTCGGTGCGACCTCGGAACCCGCCGCGAATCCCCTGAGAGCCGCGGGGTTGCGCGGGAGCGGCGGCATCCGGTCGCGGCGGTCACGACTGCATCACATCGATAGGATCGCTGGCATGGCGGAAGCTCTGACCTGGCCCGATGTCCTCTCCACCCTGCTCGCCGGACGCGATCTGAGCGTCTACGAGTCCACGTGGGCGATGCGTCAGGTGATGCGCGGGCAGGCGACCGATGCCCAGCTGGCCGGGTTCCTCGTCGGCCTCCGTGCGAAGGGCGAGACCATCGACGAGGTCGTCGGATTCCGCGATGCGATCCTCGAAGCCGCGGTGCCGCTGCCCGTCTCCGCGGACGTGCTCGACATCGTCGGCACCGGCGGCGACCGAGTCGGCACGGTGAACGTGTCGACGACCGCCGCGATCATCATCGGCGCGACCGGGATCCCCGTCGTCAAGCACGGCAACCGCGCGGCGAGCTCCTCCTCGGGCTCCTCGGACGTGCTCGGAGCCCTCGGGCTGCAGCTCACGCTGGATCCGCAGGCCGTCGCGGAGATCCTCGACCGCACCGGCATCACGTTCGCCTGGGCCGGCGCGTTCCACCCCGGGTTCAAGAACGCGGCCGCGGTCCGCGGCGAGCTCGGCGTGCCGACGGTGTTCAACATGCTCGGCCCCCTCTGCAACCCCGCGCGCGCCGAGGCGAACGCGGTCGGCGTCGCTCAGCTCGATCGGGTGCCCCTCATCACGGGCGTGTTCCGCACGCGTGGCGCCACGGCGCTCGTGTTCCGCGGGGACGACGGCCTCGACGAGCTGACCACCACCGGTCACAGTCGCATCTGGGAGGTCACCCGCGGTGACATCCACGAGCACGATCTGGATCCGCGCGACCTCGGCATCCCGCTCGCGGACCTCGGCGACCTCATCGGCGGGTCGCCCGAGCACAACGCCGGCGTGCTGCGTCGCACACTGGAGGGCGAGCGGGGAGCGGTGCGCGACATCGTGCTGCTCAACGCGGCGGCGGGCATCGTCGCCTACGAGCTGTCGCACGACGCGGCACAGGCTCAGGTGCCCATCGTGCAGCGCCTGCGTGACGCGCTCGCACGCGCCGAGGCCGCCGTGGACGACGGGAGCGCCCTGGGGAAGCTGGACGCCTGGGTGGCCGCCTCCCGGGAGCTCGCCGCGAGCTGAGGTCGGAGGCCGGCATGGACCCGCGGGAGGCGCTGCTCGAGATCGCGCGACTGCTCGAGCGCGAACGCGCGTCGAGGTATCGGGCCAAGGCGTTCCGCACGGCGGCGGCCGCGTACGAGGGCCTTCCGGAGGATGCCCGGAAGGATCTGGGGCGGATCCAGCAGGCGAAGGGCATCGGCGCGTCGACGTTCGAGGTGATCCGGCAGGCGCTCGCGGGCGAGACGCCGTCGTACCTCGTCGAGCTGCGCGGCGAGGTCGAGCCGGAGATCGTCTCGGAGCTGCGCTCGCGCCTGCGCGGCGATCTGCATGCCCACACGGAGTGGTCGGACGGGACGACCCCGATCGCGGCGATGGCGGATGCGGCGCGCGCCCTGGGGCACGAGTACCTCGCCATCACCGACCACTCGCCGCGACTCCGGGTCGCGCGCGGGCTGAGCCCGGAGCGGCTGCGCACCCAGATCCCGGAGGTGCGCGCGCTCGGCGGCGACGGGCTGACTCTGCTCGCGGGGATCGAGGTGGACATCCTCGAGGACGGGCGCCTCGATCAGGAGGACGAACTGCTCGCGGAGCTCGACGTCGTGGTCGCCTCCGTGCATTCGAAGCTGAGCATGGAGCCGGGGCCGATGACGAAGCGCATGATCAGGGCCGTCTCGGATCCGCGGGTGAGCGTGCTCGGTCACGTGACCGGACGGCTGGTCCAGGGGAAGCGGGGAACACGGCCTCCGTCGAGGTTCGACGCGCGCGCGGTGTTCGATGCCTGCGCCGAGCACGGGGTCGCCGTCGAGATCAACTCCCGACCGGAGCGTCAGGATCCGCCCGACGAGCTCATCGCGGTCGCGCTCGAGGCGGGCTGCCTCTTCTCGATCGACTCGGACGCGCACGCACCAGGACAGCTGTCGCTGCTGGACCACGGGGCGCTGCGCGCGGAGCGCGCCGGGGTGCCGGCCGAGCGGATCGTCACGACCTGGGGGCTGGAGAGGCTGCTGCGCTGGGCCGGTTGAGCCGCTGCCGGCATGCCGGATCGGCGCGCTCGACGGGCGGAGCCGCCGGGAGTGCTCAGGCCGTGCGGTTCAGCACCTCGAGCGCCCGGGCCATGGAGGTGCCGAGATTCCAGCGCTCGGAGACGGCCACGGCCGCGGCCGTCTCCGCGGCGTCGAGAGGGCGCAGGCGCTGCTCGGGGACGGCGATGGGCAGGCCCGTCGCGACCCGCACCACCGTGGGTGCCACATCGAGGTAGTCGCCCGCCGCGAGGATCTTGTTCGCGACGCCCGCCGACATGCCCGCCGCGGTCGCGGCGGCCGTGCGGATCGCCGGCAGGTCGCCGTGCACCGCGAGGAGATTCGCGGCTGTCTTCTCGCCGACGCCGGCGACGCCCGGCAGCCCGTCCGACGCATCGCCGCGCATGGTCGCGAAGTCGGCGTACTGGCTCGGCAGCACGCCGTACTTCGCGACGACGGTCTCGTCGGTGACGGTCTCGAGGTTGCTCATCCCGCGCGCCGTGTAGATGACGCGGACGCTATGGCTGTCGTCGACGAGCTGGAAGAGGTCGCGGTCGCCCGTGACGATGTCGACCGGCATCTCGGCGATGGTGGCGAGCGTGCCGATCACATCGTCGGCCTCGTGCTCGGCGACGCCGATGATCGGGATCCGCAGCGCGCCGAGCGCCTCGCGGATGATCGGGATCTGCGTCTCGAGCGGATCCGGGACCTCCTCGATGTCCGCCCCGCCCGGCACGACCTCGACGACCCGATGCGCCTTGTAGCTCGGGATGAGGTCGACGCGCCACTGCGGGCGCCAGTCGTCGTCCCAGCACGCCACGAGATGGGTCGGGCGGTACGCGCCGACGAGCTTCGCGATCATGTCGAGCAGGCCGCGGGCCGCGTTCACGGAGGTGCCGTCCGGGGCCTTCACCGTGTCGGGCACTCCGTAGAAAGCGCGGAAGTACAGGCTGGCGGTGTCGAGCAGGAGCAGCTTCGGCGCGGCGTCGGTCATGCGCTCAGTCTGCCAGGCGAGGGCGGTGCAGCAGGCGAGCCGGTCCCCAGGGCGGCGTCCGCGACCGGGAACATCGGTCGGGGCGCCGATGTTGCAGTGAAGGTGCTGCCCGCATCGGGAGCGTCCGGATCGCCGTGCAGATGCGGTTTCCGGCGCTCTCGGCGACCTGATAGCATGAAGTGTCACCCGTGGGGGCTTCCTCGCGCGTGCGTGACGAACAACACACATCCATTTCGCCGCGATGCGATCCTGTGCTCCGCGAGGAGCGCGCGTCGCGGCCCGAGTATCCATCAACAAGGACAACCCACTACATGACTACCGCAACGGCCGCCCCGGCCACCAAGCAGGTCGCGATCAACGACATCGGATCTGCCGAGGACTTCCTGGCTGCGGTCGAGAAGACCCTGAAGTTCTTCAACGACGGCGACATCATCGAGGGCACGATCGTCAAGATCGACCGCGACGAGGTGCTGCTCGACGTCGGCTACAAGACCGAGGGCGTCATCCCCTCGCGCGAGCTGAGCATCAAGCACGACGTCGACCCCAACGAGGTCGTCTCCGTCGGCGACCAGGTCGAGGCCCTCGTTCTCCAGAAGGAGGACAAGGAAGGCCGTCTGATCCTGTCCAAGAAGCGCGCCCAGTACGAGCGCGCCTGGGGCGACGTGGAGAAGATCAAGGAGAACGACGGCGTCGTCACCGGTCAGGTCATCGAGGTCGTCAAGGGTGGACTCATCGTCGACATCGGCCTCCGCGGCTTCCTGCCGGCCTCGCTCATCGAGCTGCGCCGCGTCCGCGACCTCACGCCGTACCTCGGCCAGGAGCTCGAGGCCAAGATCCTCGAGCTCGACAAGAACCGCAACAACGTGGTCCTCTCGCGCCGCGCCCTGCTCGAGCAGACGCAGTCCGAGTCGCGCACCACGTTCCTCAACAACCTGCACAAGGGCCAGGTCCGCAAGGGCGTCGTGTCCTCGATCGTCAACTTCGGTGCGTTCGTCGACCTCGGCGGCGTGGACGGCCTCGTGCACGTCTCCGAGCTGTCCTGGAAGCACATCGAGCACGCCTCCGAGGTCGTCGAGGTGGGCCAGGAGGTCACCGTCGAGATCCTCGAAGTCGACCTCGACCGCGAGCGCGTCTCCCTGTCGCTGAAGGCGACGCAGGAGGACCCGTGGCAGGTCTTCGCCCGCACCCACGCCATCGGCCAGGTCACCCCGGGCAAGGTCACCAAGCTCGTTCCGTTCGGCGCGTTCGTCCGCGTCGCGGACGGCATCGAGGGCCTCGTGCACATCTCCGAGCTGTCGAGCAAGCACGTCGAGCTGGCCGAGCAGGTCGTCTCGGTGGGCGAAGAGGTGTTCGTCAAGGTCATCGACATCGACCTCGAGCGTCGCCGCATCTCGCTCTCGCTGAAGCAGGCCAACGAGTCGGTCGACCCGTACGGCACCGAGTTCGACCCGGCTCTGTACGGCATGCTCGCCGAGTACGACGAGAACGGCGAGTACAAGTACCCGGAGGGCTTCGACGCCGAGACCGGTGCGTGGAAGGAAGGCTTCGACGCCCAGCGCGAGGCTTGGGAGCAGGAGTACGCCGCTGCCCAGGCTCGCTGGGAGGCGCACAAGGCTCAGGTGCTCAAGGCCGCCGAGGCCGAGGCCGCCGCAGGCGACGACTTCGCGGGTGCGCAGTCGTTCTCGAGCGACTCCGCCGGTGCCGGCACGCTGGCCGACGACGAGGCTCTCGCCGCTCTGCGCGAGAAGCTCTCGGGCGGCAACGCGTAAGCAGCGCTTGACAGAACGGGCCGTCACCTCGCCTTCGGGCAGGGTGGCGGCCCGTTCCGCGTCTGCGCCGTCCTCCCGCGCGGGCAGGGGCTGCGGACGTGTGAGGATGGGAGACATGGATCCGCTCCGCCCGCGTCCCCGTCCAGGCAGGCGCGCTCGGACCCCGGCCCCGTGAGCTTCACCGGCCACGTGCCCGGTTCCGCGGAGTACCGGCGACTCATCCTCGGCCTGTTCTTCGCCGGGGTCGCCACGTTCGCGCAGCTGTACGCGCCGCAGGCCGTGCTGCCGCCGCTGGCCCGTGACCTGGCGGTCTCGCCGGCGACGGCGGCGCTGAGCGTCTCCGCCGCGACGCTGGGCCTCGCCGCCTCGGTCATCGGCTGGTCGGTCGTCGCCGACCGCATCGGACGGGTGCCGGCGATGGCCGTGGGGGTGATCGCGGCGACCGCGCTGGGGCTGCTCGCGCCGTTCGCCGGCCGCATCGTGCCCCTGCTCGCGCTCCGCGGTGCGGAGGGCGTCGCGCTCGGCGCGGTCCCCGCCGTGGCTCTGGCGTACCTCGCCGAGGAGGTGGGGCCGCGCCACGCCGCCGCGGCAGCCGGCAGCTACATCGCCGGGACCACGGTCGGCGGGCTCGCCGGCCGGATCGTGGCCGGGCTCGTGGCGGAGGGTGCGGGGTGGCGGGCCGGCGTGTGGACGGCGACCGCGCTCTGCGCCGTGGCAGCGGCGCTGTTCCTCTGGCTCGCACCGCGGTCGCGGGGATTCGTGCCGCTGCGCACTCGGGGCAGCAACGGCGCCGGGGTCCCGGCACGCCTGCTGCGGTTGCTGCGCTCGCCTCGCCAGCTCGCGCTCTACGCGCAGGCGTTCCTGCTGATGGGCGCCTTCGTCGCGGTCTACAACTACCTGGGCTTCCACCTCGCCGCACCGCCGTTCGCGCTGCCGGCGTGGCTCGTGACGCTGCTGTTCCTCGCCTATCTCGCGGGCACGGCGTCGTCGCCGTGGGCAGGGGTGCTCGCCTCCCGCGCGGGGCGGTATCCGGTGCTGCTGTCGGCGATCGCCGTGATGGCCGGGGGCGCGCTGCTCCTGCTGACGGCGAGCACCATCGCCGTGCTCGCCGGCCTGCTGCTGTTCACGGCGGGCTTCTTCGGGGCGCATGCTGTGGCATCGGGGTGGACGCCGGTCGCGTGCGAGCCGGAGAGTCGGGCCCAGGCCTCCTCGCTCTACTACTTCGCGTACTACGCCGGCTCCAGCCTGTTCGGGTGGGCGCTGGGGGTGGTGTTCGGCGCCTGGGGCTGGACCTGGTTCGCCCTGATCGTGATCGGGATGTGCGCCCTGGCTGCGCTGGCCGCCGGGATCGCGCTGCGCGGAGCGGATCCGTCCCGGGCCTGAGGCCGGGAGCCGCGCCGGGTCGGCGCGGAGCACCTTCGGAGTGCGTGCAAGACTGACACCATGCCCCTCATCGCACTCACCGGCGGAATCGCGTCGGGCAAGTCCACGGTCGCCGCCCGGCTCGCCGAGCACGGCGCCGTCATCATCGACGCGGACAGGATCGTGCGGGACGTGCAGGTGGCCGGCTCGCCCGTGCTCGACCGCATCGCCGCGGAGTTCGGTACCGACGTGCTCCGCCCCGACGGGGAGCTGGATCGCGCCGCACTCGCCGCGAGGGTGTTCGGCGATCCGGAGGCGCTCGGCCGCCTGAACGCGATCGTGCACCCTGCGGTCAAGGCCGAGTCCCAGCGTCGCTTCGTGGCAGCGCTCGACGCGGACCCGACGGCCGTGGTCGTCTACGACGTCCCCCTGCTGGTGGAGGCGCGCGTGGACGACCCCTGGGATCTCATCGTGGTGGCGGATGCGCCCGTCGCGGTCCGGGAGGAGCGGCTGGTGCGGGAGCGCGGCCTCGACCGGGAGGAGGCGCGCAAGCGCATCGCCTCTCAGGTGCCGGATGAGCAGCGCCGCGCCATCGCCGACGTGGTCATCGACACCTCCGGAAGCCTCGACGAGACCCTCCGGCAGACCGACGACCTCTGGCGGCGCCTGCGGTCCGGGGAGCCCGGTGACGGACCTGCTGGCCGCGTACGACGCACAGCTGCGCGGGGCGGCCGAGCTGCGGGGTGCGCGGGACGTGCGCGAGATCGGCCCGGTGGCGGTGGGCGTGTTCCCCGGCGGTGCGGGCTTCGCGAGCTACCGTGATCTCGCCGGTCTGGGAGGGCGGCGGATCCGCTCGCTCGTGAGTCAGGTGCGGGCGCATTTCGCGGCGATCCCGGACGTGCGCACGGCGGAGTGGAAGACCCGCGGGCACGACATCGCACCGGGTCTCGAGCCCGCGCTGCGGGACGCCGGGTTCGAGCCGGAGGAGAGGGAGTCCGTGATGCTCGGCGACGCCGCGCTCCTGGCGTCGGACGTGCCGCTGCCGGACGGCGTCGCGCTGCGTGAGATCCGCGAGGCGCAGGACATCCGGGCGATGAAGCGCATGCAGGCCGCGGTGTTCGGACACGACGACGGCGACGCCAGAGCGGAGCGCACGATCGCGCGGGTGGCGGCGGGCGACGACGTGCTCCTGTGGGTGGCTGAGGCAGAAGGCCGCGTGATCAGCGCAGGGCGCCTGGAGCCCGTCGCCGGCACGGAGTTCGCGGGGATCTGGGGTGGTGCGACCGTTCCGGAATGGCGAGGGCGCGGCGTCTATCGCGCTCTCACGGCACGGCGTGCTCAGGCCGCGCTGGCCCGGGGGCTGCGCTATCTGCACTCCGACTCGACCGAGTTCTCCCGGCCGATCCTGGAGCGCGCCGGCATGCTGCGGGCCACCACGACCACGCCGTACGTCTGGACTGCGAGGGCCTAGTCCACGGGGGATGCCGCCCGCCGGCGTCGGGCGCGCCGACGCACCATCGAGACCACGGCGACGACCAGTCCGAGCAGGAGAGCCGCAGCGACGAGGGGCACCACGATCGCCGTCGCGGCGAGCACGAACGAGGCCACGTCCTCGGCGGTGCTGAGGGCAGGCGCTGCCATTCCGGCGGTGGCCGTGTTCGCGGCGACCCGGCCGGTCGCCTTGACGACGTGAACCGCCAGCGCGATCAGGATCCCCGCCGCGATCGGGATCCAGGCGTGCGTCGAGAAGAACGTTCCCGGATCGTCGACCGCGACTGTCCTCGCGCTCGCGCCCGCGCCGAACGCGATGCCGCCGGCGGCCGGCCGCACCACGCTGTGCACGATGTCATTCAGCGAATCGAGAGCGGCGATCTTGTCGGCGACGATCTCCAGCACCAGCAGGATGCCGATGACCCAGAGCGCGAGGTCGCTGCTCAGCCAGGTCCAGCCCGTGGGGAGGGCGACGGCCGGAAGCAGCCGGGCGGCCAGGCCGAGCAGGAACAGCGGGATCCATGCGTTCAGACCTGCGGCGGCCGCGAGGCTGGATCCGATCACGAACTCGATCACGGCACCACTGTAGGGCGCGGGGGCGGAGGCGGACCCCGCTGTCCGCACCGCGGCCGGATCCGAGCCCGATGTCCGTACCCCCGCCTACGCTGGTAACCATGCAACCCACACGTTCGGTCCGGCCGTTCGAGGTCGTCTCGGAGTACGCGCCCGCGGGCGACCAGCCGCAGGCGATCGCGGAGCTCGCCGCCCGCATCAACGCGGGCGAGACCGACGTGGTGCTGCTCGGCGCCACGGGAACCGGAAAGTCGGCCACCACCGCCTGGCTCATCGAGCAGGTGCAGCGGCCCACGCTCGTGCTCGCCCACAACAAGACGCTCGCCGCCCAGCTCGCGAACGAGTTCCGCGAGCTCCTGCCGAACAACGCGGTCGAATACTTCGTCTCGTACTACGACTACTACCAGCCCGAGGCCTACGTGCCGCAGACGGACACCTTCATCGAGAAGGACTCCTCGGTCAACGCCGAGGTCGAGCGCCTGCGCCATTCCACGACGAACTCGCTGCTCAGCCGTCGTGACGTCGTGGTGGTCTCGACGGTGTCCTGCATCTACGGCCTCGGCGCGCCCGAGGAGTACCTGCGTGCGATGGTGGCGCTGCAGGTGGGGGAGCGGTACGACCGCGACGCACTCATCCGGCAGTTCATCGCCATGCAGTACAACCGCAACGACGTCGACTTCTCGCGCGGCAATTTCCGGGTGCGCGGCGACACCATCGAGATCATCCCCGTGTACGAGGAGCACGCGATCCGCATCGAGTTGTTCGGGGACGAGATCGAGGCGCTGTACTCGCTGCATCCGCTCACCGGCGAGGTGATCGCGAAGCTCGACTCCGTCCCGATCTTCCCCGCCTCGCACTACGTCGCCGGCACCGATGTCGTGCAGCGGGCGATCGGCCAGATCGAGGAGGAGCTCGCGGAGCGGCTCGCCGAGCTCGAGCGCCAGGGCAAGCTGCTCGAGGCGCAGCGGCTGCGGATGCGCACCACGTTCGACCTCGAGATGCTGCAGCAGCTCGGATTCTGCTCGGGCATCGAGAACTACTCGCGGCACATGGACGGCCGCCAGGCCGGCGAGCCGCCGCACACGCTGCTGGACTTCTTCCCCGACGACTTCCTGCTGGTCATCGACGAGTCGCACGTGACGGTGCCGCAGATCGGCGCCATGTACGAGGGCGACGCCTCCCGCAAGCGCACGCTCGTCGATCACGGCTTCCGGCTGCCGAGCGCTCTCGACAACCGTCCGCTCCGCTGGGACGAGTTCACCAAGCGGATCGGTCAGACCGTCTACCTCTCCGCCACCCCGGGCAAGTACGAGATGGGCATCGCGGACGGGGTCGTCGAGCAGATCATCCGCCCGACGGGCCTGGTGGATCCCGAGATCGTCGTGAAGCCGTCGAAGGGCCAGATCGACGACCTGCTCGAGGAGATCCGGATCCGCGGGGCCCGCGACGAGCGCGTGCTGGTCACCACGCTCACGAAGAAGATGGCAGAAGAGCTCACCGACTTCCTCGGGGAGCACGGCGTCAAGGTGCGCTATCTGCACTCGGACGTCGACACGCTGCGCCGCGTCGAACTGCTGACGGAGCTCCGCGCCGGTGTGTACGACGTCCTCGTGGGCATCAACCTGCTCCGCGAGGGTCTGGACCTTCCGGAGGTCTCGCTGGTCGCGATCCTCGACGCCGACAAGGAGGGCTTCCTGCGCAGCGGCACCTCCCTCATCCAGACGATCGGGCGCGCGGCGCGCAACGTCTCGGGTCAGGTGCACATGTACGCCGACACGGTCACCGACTCGATGGCGAAGGCGATCGAGGAGACTGAGCGTCGCCGCGAGAAGCAGATCGCGTACAACACTGCGAACGGGATCGATCCGCAGCCGCTGCGCAAGCGGATCGCGGACATCACCGATGTGCTCGCGCGCGAGGGCGCCGACACCGCGGAGCTGCTGGCCAAGCGCACGAGGTCGGGGCGCGGCAAGTCGCCGACGCCGAACCTCCGCCGTGAGGGCATCGCCGCGGAGGGCGCCGTCCAGCTCGAGGAGACGATCGCGGACCTGTCGGCGCAGATGCTCGCGGCGGCCGGGGAGCTGAAGTTCGAGCTGGCGGCCAGACTGCGGGATGAGGTGCAGGACCTGAAGAAGGAACTGCGGGCGATGGAGCGCGCCGGACACGCCTGAGGCGTGCCGTCCGAGCTGCGGCCGAGGAAGCGGGAGAGGACATGGCGGACGCATCCGTGGTCGAGCTGGCGGATCGGATCCGTGCGCTGCTCGGCGGCGAGGGCGAGATCGAGGAGCGCGCCATGTTCGGCAGCCGGGCATTCCTCAGTGACGGGCGGATCCTGGTCGGCGCGCGCAAGGGCGGAACGCTGCTCGTGCGGGTCGCGGCGGAGCGTGCCGCGGCGCTGCTCACGGAGCCTGGCGTGTCCCGCGCGGTGATGGGCGCGCGGACGATGAGCGACAACTGGCTCGACGTCGCCGCCGACGCGGTCGCCGATGATGCGGTCCTGATGGAGTGGATCGACATCGCCCGGGAGGACGCGGACGCCGTCTGACCGCACCGTTCCCGCCGGGCGCGGTCTGGAGCGTGCCGGACGCGCCGCGTGCGTGCCACGAGCGCGAGCCCTCAAGGGCAGTGCACGAGCGGCTTCGGGCCGCTGCGGTCGATCTCGTGCGCCGTCATCGGGGCACCGCAGAGCGGACACCCGCGCCGGGCCCGCTCGGCCGCGGACGGCGGGGGCGTCGACTCGTACGGGCCGACGGACGCGGGACCCGCGAACCGGATGAGGTTCGTGTTGATCCAGGCGTAGAGTCCGCCTGCCTCGCGGATGCGCTGACGGAGCGAGCGGCGCTCTGCGGATGCGTTCACCATGATTCTTAGTGTACTAACGATTAGGGCATTGATAACATCGGCATGTGAGTGAGACCTCCGCCGACGACCTGCTCCGCTTGGACAAGCAGCTGTGCTTCGCACTGGTGACGGCCGCGCGCAACGTCGTGGCCGTCTATCGCCCGATCCTCGAACCGCTCGGGCTCACCCATCCGCAGTACCTCGCCATGCTGGCGCTGTGGGAGCAGTCGCCGCGCTCGCTCGGCGACCTCGCCGCCGCACTGGCCATGGAGCCGGCGACCGCGTCGCCCCTGGTGAAGCGGCTCGAGGGGGACGGGCTGATCGAGCGGCGCCGCAGCGCCGCAGACGAGCGCCGGCTGGACATCGCGCTGACCGCGAAGGGCGCCGATCTGCGCGAGGCGGCGCTCGACGTGCCCCGGCAGGTGATGGCGCACCTCGGCATGAGCGTGCCGGAGGTGGAAGCCGTCCGGGACTCCCTGACCCGGTTCGCCGGCGCCGTCGACCTCTGACCCCGGCGATGTACGCCGCCGGCGAGCGTGAGGAGAGCGATGCGGAGCCGGCGTCCGGAGCCAATGTCCGAGGCCGCTTCTAGACTTGACGGGTGCCGATCGTACCCGTAACCAGCCCCGGAAGACTCAGCGTCCGAGGCGCTCGTGTCCACAACCTCCGCAACGTCGACCTCGAGATCCCGCGCGACTCCCTCGTCGTCTTCACCGGGCTCTCCGGTTCCGGCAAGTCCAGCCTCGCGTTCGACACGATCTTCGCCGAGGGCCAGCGCCGCTACGTCGAATCGCTGAGCGCCTACGCACGTCAGTTCCTCGGGCAGGTCGACCGTCCGGACGTCGATTTCATCGAGGGGCTGAGTCCCGCGGTCTCGATCGACCAGAAGTCGACGAACCGCAACCCGCGCTCCACCGTGGGCACGATCACCGAGATCTACGACTACATGCGCCTGCTCTGGGCGCGCATCGGCGTCCCGCACTGCCCGCAGTGCGGAGAGCGGATCCAGCGTCAGACGGTGCAGCAGATCGCGGATCAGCTCATGGAGCTGCCCGAGCGCACTCGGTATCAGATCGTCGCACCGGTCGTCACGCAGAAGAAGGGCGAGTTCGTCGACCTCTTCCGCGAACTCGGCGCGAAGGGCTATGCGCGCGCGATCGTGGACGGCGAGCTGATCCAGCTCGCCGAGCCGCCGGTGCTGAAGAAGAGCTACAAGCACGACATCGGCGTGGTGGTGGACCGCCTCGTGGCGGCGCCCGACATCCTCGGTCGCGTCACCGACTCCGTCGAGACCGCGCTGGGCCTCGCCGGCGGCGTCGTGCAGGTGAACTTCGTGGACGAGGAAGGGGACGACGCCTGGCAGTCGTTCTCGGAGAAGCTGGCGTGCCCCAACGGGCATCCCATCACGCTCACCGAGATCGAGCCGCGCACCTTCTCGTTCAACGCGCCGTTCGGCGCGTGTCCCGCCTGCTCCGGTCTCGGCACCCGGATGTCGGTGGACGTCGATCTCATGCTGGGCGATGAGACGCTGTCGATCCGCGAGGGTGCGATCATCCCGTGGACCACCCAGGGCAAGGGGCTGTTCCAGTACTACGAGCGCCTGCTCGAGGGGCTTGCAGCAGACCTCGACTTCTCTCTCGACACCCCGTGGCAGGACCTGCACTCCGACGTGAAGCAGGCGGTGCTGCACGGGGAGAACTACAAGGTCACGGTCAAGTGGAAGAACCGGCACGGCCGCGAGATGCGGTACTCGTCCGGCTTCGAGGGCGTCGTGCCCTACATCGAGCGCCAGTACCAGCAGGCCGAGAGCGACACCCAGCGCAGCCGCTGGGGCGAGTACCTGCGCGAGGTGCCGTGCCCCATGTGCAACGGCGACCGCCTGAAGCCCGAGGTGCTCGCGGTGCGCGTGCACGGGCATTCGATCGCCGAGGTCTCGCACCTGAGCCTCGCGCAGGCGCAGGACTTCATGCAGCGCCTCGAGCTCAGCCCGCGCGAGGCCAAGATCGCGGCGCAGGTGCTCCGCGAGATCCGGCTGCGCCTCGACTTCCTGCTGCAGGTCGGCCTGTCCTACCTGAACCTCAGCCGCTCCGCCGGCTCGCTCTCCGGCGGCGAGGCGCAGCGCATCCGCCTCGCGACCCAGATCGGATCCGGGCTCACCGGCGTGCTGTACGTGCTCGACGAGCCCTCGATCGGCCTCCACCAGCGCGACAACCGCCGCCTCATCGAGACGCTGCTCACGCTGCGCGACCTCGGCAACACCCTGATCGTCGTCGAGCACGACGAGGAGACCATCGAGGCGGCGGACTGGGTGGTCGACATCGGCCCCGGCGCCGGCGTCAACGGCGGCCTCGTCGTGCACTCCGGTCCCTATGACGCCCTGCTGCGTGAGAAGGGGTCGATGACGGGCGACTATCTCGCCGGCCGTCGCGAGATCGTCACGCCGAAGAAGCGCCGGCGGATCGACCGCAAGCGCATGCTCAGCGTCGTCGGGGCGAAGGAGAACAACCTCCGCAACGTCACCGCCGAGTTCCCGCTCGGGGTCCTCACCGCCGTCACCGGTGTGAGCGGATCCGGCAAGTCCTCGCTCGTGAACGACATCCTGTACCGGGTGCTCGCGCAGCGGCTCAACGGCGCACGCACCGTTCCCGGCAAGCACACGAGGGTCACCGGACTGGACAACCTCGACAAGGTCGTGCACGTCGACCAGGCGCCGATCGGCCGCACGCCGCGCTCGAACCCGGCGACCTACACGGGCGTGTTCGACCGGATCCGCACGCTGTTCAGCGAGACCCCCGAGGCGAAGGTCCGCGGCTACCAGCCCGGGCGCTTCAGCTTCAACGTCAAGGGCGGACGCTGCGAGGCGTGCTCCGGAGACGGCACGATCAAGATCGAGATGAACTTCCTGCCTGACGTGTACGTGGACTGCGAGGTCTGCCACGGCAAGCGCTACAACCGCGACACCCTCGCGGTGCACTACAAGGGCAAGAACATCGCCGAGGTGCTGGAGATGCCGATCGAGGAGGCTGCGGAGTTCTTCGAGCCGATCCAGGCGATCCACCGCTACATGAAGACGCTCGTCGACGTCGGGCTCGGCTACGTCCGGCTCGGACAGTCGGCGACCACCCTGTCCGGCGGTGAGGCGCAGCGCGTCAAGCTCGCCACGGAGCTTCAGCGCCGCAGCAACGGCCGTTCCATCTACGTGCTCGACGAGCCGACCACCGGCCTGCACTTCGAGGACGTCCGCAAGCTCCTCGAAGTGCTGAACGGGCTCGTCGACAAGGGCAACACCGTGATCGTGATCGAGCACAACCTCGACGTCATCAAGTCCGCCGACTGGGTGATCGACCTCGGTCCCGAGGGTGGATCCGGCGGAGGCCAGATCATCGCCACCGGCACCCCCGAGCAGGTCGCGCGCAATGCCGACAGCCACACCGGGGCGTTCCTGGCGGAGATCCTGGGAACCGCTCCCGCGGGGGCGCGACCTGGCGCGCGGCGGGTGCTCGAGCGCAAGGCGGGTTGATGGCCGAAGAACTTCCGTACAAGCCGAGGCCGGGGGAGATCCCCACCGACCCCGGGGTGTACCGGTTCCGCGATGCGCAGGGCCGGGTGCTCTACGTCGGCAAGGCGAAGAACCTGCGGCAGCGGCTCTCGAACTACTTCGCCCCGCTGCGCACGCTGCACGAGCGCACCCGTCGGATGGTGACGACGGCGGCGTCCGTGGAGTGGACCGTGGTGCCGACCGATGTTGACTCGCTCCAACTCGAGTACATGTGGATCAAGGAGTTCGATCCGCCGTTCAACGTGCGCTACAAGGACGACAAGTCGTACCCGTTCATGGCGATCACGCTCGCCGACGAGGCCCCGCGGGTGATCGTCACCCGCAACCGGCGGATCCCCGGTGCGAAGTACTTCGGCCCGTACCCCAAGGTGTGGACCGTCCACGACACGATCGATCAGATGATCAAGGTGTTCCCGATCCGCACGTGCAGCGACGCGAGCTACCGCAAGGCGATGGCGACCGGACGACCGTGCTTCCCCGGCCAGATCGGCAAGTGCGGCGGACCCTGCTCGATGACGGTGACGATCGCTGAGCACCGTGCCATGGTCGACGACTTCATCGCGTTCATGGAGGGCGGCGACGAGCGGTTCACGCGCGAGCTGACCCGCCGGATGCGCGAGGCCTCGGCGGCGATGGACTACGAGAGCGCCGCGAAGTACCGCGACCGGCTGGCGTCGATCGACGCGGTGCTGGGCCGCAGCGCCCTGGTGCTGCCGCAGGACGAGGACGCGGATCTGTTCGGCATCGCCGAGGACGAGCTCTCGGCGGCGATCCAGCACTTCGTGATCCGGGGCGGGCGGGTGCGGGGCGTCCGGGCCTCCACCCTCGACAAGGAGATCGACATCTCCGGCGCAGACCTGGTCGACCAGATCCTGCAGCGTGTGTACGGCGAGGCGAGCGGCGACCAGGTGCCGCGCCGCGTGCTCGTGCCCTCCCTGCCCGAGGACTCCGCCGAACTGGAGCAGTGGCTGCGGGATCGCCGCGGCAAGAAGGTCGAGATCGCGGTCGCCCAGCGCGGGCAGCGGGCCGAGCTCATGCGCACCGCCACGCTGAACGCCCAGCAGGCGCTCATCCGGCACAAGACGCGGCGGTCGAGCGACTACACCACGCGCACGCAGGCGCTCACCGACCTTCAGGACGCGCTCGGCCTCGACGAGGCCCCGCTGCGGATCGAGTGCTACGACATCTCGCACCTGGGCGGCACGAACGTGGTCGCCTCGATGGTGGTCTTCGAGGACGGCCTGCCGCGCAAGGATCAGTACCGCTCCTTCAACATCGCCGAGACCACCGACGACACGGACTCGATGTACCAGGTGCTGCGCCGGCGCCTGGCGCACATCGATGCTCCGGAGGCGGAGGAGGAGCCGCTGCTCGGCGAGGACGGCGAGGAGCTGGTCGTGACCGAGCGGCGCAGGCCGCGCTTCGCGTACCCGCCGCAGCTGCTGATCGTCGACGGCGGCAAGCCCCAGGTCGAGGCGGCGGCACGCGCCCTCCGCGACGCGGGACGCGCGGACATCGCCCTGTGCGGCATCGCGAAGCGGCTCGAGGAACTGTGGCTCCCGGGTGAGGAGTACCCGGTCATCCTGCCGCGGACGAGCGAGGCGCTGTACCTTGTGCAACGACTGCGCGACGAGGCGCATCGGTTCGCGATCACGCACCAGCGCAAGCGGCGCAAGCGCGACATCGCCTCGGTCCTGGGCGAGGTGCCGGGACTCGGCGCGGCGCGCATCAAGGCGCTGCTGCGGCACTTCGGATCCGTGGCCGCGCTGCGGCGCGCCACTGCCGAGGAGATCCAGGAGGTGCAGGGGATCGGCCCCGCGCTCGCCGAGGCCATCCGGGTCCATCTCGCCGGTGCGGCAGGGGAGTCCGCGCCGGCGCCGGTCGCGGTGGTCGCCGGATCCGATTCCGGTGCTTCGGCATCCCCTCCTTCTGGCTAGGCTGGACGCGAGCGAGGAGGAGAGCAGACATGAGCGCCGACCAGGGTGAGTTCCTGATCGTCACCGGGATGTCGGGCGCGGGTCGCTCGACCGTCGCGAACGCGCTCGAGGATCTGGGCTGGTACGTCGTGGACAACCTGCCCCCGCAGATGCTCCGGCCGCTGCTCGATCTCGCCAATCTCGGCGGGGCCGCGCTGCCGAAGGTGGCCGCGGTCGTCGACGTGCGCGGTCGCGACCTGTTCGATGGCTTCCCCGGTGTGGCACGAGCGCTGCGCGAGCATGGATCCGTGCAGGTCGTGTTCCTCGACGCCTCAGACGACGTGCTCGTGCGCCGCTTCGAGTCGGTGCGGCGCCCGCACCCGCTGCAGGGTGACGGCACCCTGCTCGACGGCATCCGCACCGAGCGCACCAGGGTCGCACCGCTGCGCGAAGCGGCCGACATCGTCATCGACACGTCGGGCTTCAACGTGCACCAGCTCGCCACGAAGGTCAACGAGGTGTTCGCCGAGGAGGGCGCGGCGCGGCACAAGGTCACCGTGATGAGCTTCGGGTTCAAATACGGGCTGCCCTCGGACGCCGATCTCGTGGCGGACATGCGCTTCCTGCCCAATCCGTTCTGGATCGACGAGCTGCGCGGATCCACCGGCCTGGACGCGGAGGTGCGCGACTACGTGCTCACCAGGGAGGGCGCGCAGGAGTTCCTGGACGCGTACACCACGGCGCTCCGGCCCGTGCTGGAGGGATACCAGCGCGAGAACAAGAGCCACTCCACCGTCGCGATCGGCTGCACCGGCGGCAAGCACCGCTCCGTCGCGATGGTGGAGGAACTCGCGGCGCGTCTCGGGCAGATCCCCGGTGTCGCCGTGACCGTGCGGCACCGCGACCTCGGCCGCGAGTGAGACGCTCCCCGGCGGGTGCACCGCGCATCGGCCGGGTAAGCTGATCCCTTGCGCCGAGATCCGGCGCCGCCCGTGAGAAGGAGACCCGTGGCACTCACCACCGACGTCAAGGCCGAGCTCGTCAGCATCCGGAACGCACCGCCCTCGGTGCGCGTCGCGGAGGTGACGGCGGTGCTGAGGTTCGCCGGGGGGCTGCACCAGATCGCCAACCGCATCGCGGTCGAGGCCGAGGTCGACGCGGAGCTCCTCGCGCGCCGGGTGGCGCGCGATCTCGCGGAACTGTTCGGCGTCCGCCCGGAGATCGCCCCGATCCAGGGTGCGTCCAGCCACGACGGCGCCAAGTACGCGGTCCGCGTGATCGCCGCGGGGGAGACCCTCGCCCGTCAGACCGGTCTGCTCGACCAGCGCCGTCGCCCCGTGCGCGGCCTGCCGAACCGTCTCACCACCGGGTCCCGTGAGGAGCTCGCCGGCCTCTGGCGCGGTGCTTTCCTCGCCGCCGGATCGCTGAGCGAGCCGGGCCGCTCGGCCGTGCTCGAGGTGGCGTGCCCGTCGTCCGAGACCGCCATGGCCCTCGTCGGCGCAGCGCACCGGATCGGCATCGCCGCGAAGGCCCGCGAGGTGCGCGGCATGCCCCGCGTGGTGATCCGCGAGCCCGAGGGCATCCGCACCGTGCTCAGCCTCATGGGTGCGACGAAGACGGCCGCCGCCTGGGAGGAGATGCGCCAGCGCCGCGAGGTGCGAGCGGGCGTGAACCGTCTGGTCAACTTCGACGACGCCAACCTGCGCCGCTCCGCGCAGGCCGCGGTCGCCGCCTGCGCGCGCGTCGAGCGGGCGCTGGAGATCCTCGGCGACGACGTCCCCGAGCACCTGCGCACCGCGGGTGCGCTCCGCCTCGCGCACCGCGATGCGAGCCTCGACGAGCTCGGTCACCACGCCGACCCGCCCCTCACCAAGGACGCCGTGGCCGGCCGGATCCGCCGTCTGCTCGCGATGGCGGACAAGCGCGCCCAGGCGGAGGGCATCCCCGGCACCGAGGCGGCCGTTCCCGCCGGTCTCGACGTCTGACCCCCTCCTTCGCGGGCTTTCGTTCCAGCACGTGGAAACACGCCGGGGCGGGGCCCGCGAAGCCGTCATATCCGGAAGGATCCAGACGATCCGCGCGTTGCCGTCACTAGGATGAATGACGTCCGCCCCGTGTGCACCACCGAGCCTCGGGGGACCGGCAAGCGCCGCGAGCGCGGCGCGGATTGGATGACATCGACATGGCGATCTACACGCTGCCCGACCTTCCCTACGACTACGCGGCGCTCGAGCCGCACATCAGCGGCAAGATCATGGAGCTGCACCATGACAAGCACCATGCCACCTACGTCGCCGGAGCGAACGCGGCGCTCGAGGCGCTCGCCGAGGCCCGTGAATCCGGCAACCTCGCCAACGTGAACAAGCTCGAGAAGGACCTCGCGTTCAACCTCGGCGGCCACGTGAACCACTCGATCTTCTGGACCAACCTGTCGCCGAACGGCGGCGGCCAGCCCGAGGGCGAGCTGAAGGCGGCCATCGACGAGTTCTTCGGCTCCTTCGAGAAGTTCCAGGCGCACTTCACCGCCAACGCCCTGGGCATCCAGGGGTCGGGCTGGTCGGTGCTGAGCTGGGACCCGATCGGCGCCCGCCTGATCATCCAGCAGCTCTTCGACCAGCAGGGCAACACCGCGCAGGGCACCGTGCCGCTGTTCCAGCTGGACATGTGGGAGCACGCCTTCTACCTGGACTACCTGAACGTGAAGGCCGACTACGTCAAGGCCGCGTGGAACATCGCCAACTGGGAGAACGTGGCTCAGCGCTTCGCTGCAGCGCGCGAAAAGACGGACGGACTGCTGGTACTGTCGTAAAAGATGGGCGTCCTGATGGGCGAAAAACCCATCAGGACGCCGTTGTCCGCGTTATCTGCAAGAATCACGCACTTCCTTGAGTAAGAACCAGGAGACTTTCGTGTCTGTCAAGATCGGTATCAACGGCTTCGGCCGCATCGGACGCAATTACTTCCGCGCAGCGCTGGAGCAGGGCGCGGACCTCGAGATCGTCGCGGTCAACGACCTCACCGACAACAAGACTCTCGCGCATCTGCTGAAGTACGACTCCGTGGGCGGCGTGCTCAACGCGGACGTGAGCTACGACGAGGAGAGCATCACCGTCGACGGCCACCACATCAAGGCCTTCGCCGAGCGCGATCCCGCGAACCTGCCCTGGGGCGAGCTGGGTGTCGACATCGTCATCGAGTCGACCGGCTTCTTCACCAACGCCGACCTGGCGCGCAAGCACATCGAGGCCGGCGCCAAGAAGGTGCTGATCTCCGCTCCCGCCACCGGTGACGACGCCACCATCGTCATGGGCGTCAACGAGGAGACCTACAACCCGGAGACGGACCACATCATCTCCAACGCCTCCTGCACCACGAACTGCCTGGCGCCGCTGGCCAAGGTGTTCAACGACGAGTTCGGCATCGTCCGCGGCTTCATGATGACCGCGCACGCCTACACCGCCGACCAGAACCTGCAGGACGGCCCGCACAAGGATCTGCGTCGCGCCCGCGCCGCCGCGATCAACATCGTTCCGGCCTCGACCGGTGCCGCCAAGGCCATCGGCCTGGTCCTGCCGGAGCTGAACGGCAAGCTCAGCGGCTCGTCGTACCGCGTCCCGGTGCCCACGGGCTCGATCGTCGACCTCACCCTCATCACCGACCGCGACGACCTCACGGTCGACGAGGTCAACGCGGCGTACGCGAAGGCCGCCGCCGAGGGCCGCCTGAACGGCTACCTGCAGTACAACGACGACGAGATCGTCTCGAGCGACATCCAGGGCAACCCGTTCTCGTCGATCTTCGACTCGACCCTCACCAACGTCTCGGGCAACCTCGTCAAGGTGTCCAGCTGGTACGACAACGAGTGGGGCTACTCGAACCGTCTGGTCGACCTCACCGAGTACGTGGCCGAGCGCCTCTAAGCTCGTACCCATGACTCTGCGCACCCTCGATTCCCTGACGGAATCGGTCGGTTCGCTCGACGGAACGCGCGTCATCGTCCGTTGTGACCTCAACGTCCCCCTTCGGGACGGGGTCATCACGGACGATGGCCGCGTTCGCGCGTCGGTGCCGACCCTCAAAGCACTCATCGATCAGGGGGCGCGCGTGATCGTGTGCTCCCACCTCGGCCGCCCCGACGGGGCGCCGGACCCGCAGTACAGCCTGGCGCCGGTCGCGACCCGTCTCGGCGAGCTGCTCGGGCAGCCCGTGGCGTTCGCGACCGACACCGTCGGCGCCTCGGCGCAGGAGGCGGTCGCCGACCTGCAGCCGGGCGGCGTCCTCGTATTGGAGAACCTCCGCTTCAACCCGGGCGAGACCGCGAAGGACGACGCCGAGCGCCGCGCGTTCGCGGAGCTGCTCGCCGCATTGGGCGATGCCATGGTGTCCGACGGCTTCGGCGTCGTGCACCGCAAGCAGGCCAGCGTCTACGAGCTCGCCCAGATCCTGCCGTCCGCGGCCGGGCTCCTCATCGAGGCCGAGCTGGATGTGCTGGACCGGCTCACGGAGAACCCGGAGCGTCCGTACACGGTCGTGCTCGGCGGATCCAAGGTCTCCGACAAGCTGGGCGTGATCTCGCACCTGCTGCCGCGCGTCGATCGCCTGCTGATCGGCGGCGGCATGCTGTTCACCTTCCTCAAGGCACAGGGGCACCCGGTCGCCTCAAGCCTGCTCGAGGAGGACCAGCTGGACACCGTGCGGGGCTACATCGCGGAGGCGCAGGAGCGCGGCGTCGAGCTCGTGCTCCCCACGGATGTCGTGGTCGCCGCCTCCTTCTCCGCGGACGCGGCGCACGAGACGACGGCGGCCGACGCGATCGAGGACACCGCGTTCGGTGCGGCGGGCATCGGCCTGGACATCGGCCCGGAGACGGCAGCGCGCTTCGCCGAGGCGATCCGCGGATCCAAGACGGTGTTCTGGAACGGCCCCATGGGCGTGTTCGAGTTCCCGGCCTTCGCCGCCGGAACCCGTGCCGTGGCCGAGGCGCTGACCCAGACCGATGGGCTGAGCGTCGTCGGGGGTGGCGACTCCGCCGCGGCCGTGCGCCAGCTCGGCTTCGCGGACGACCAGTTCGGCCACATCTCGACGGGCGGAGGCGCGAGCCTCGAGTTCCTGGAAGGCAAGAAGCTCCCCGGACTGGAGGTCCTCGGATGGCAGTAGGTGTTGGTTCCGGATCGTCGGCTACGCCGAACAGGAGCCGGACCCCGCTGATCGCGGGCAACTGGAAGATGAACCTCGACCACCTGCAGGCGGTCGCGTTCGTGCAGAAGCTGCATTGGACGCTCAAGGACGCCAAGCATGAGGACGGCACGGTCGAGGTGGCGGTCTTCCCGCCGTTCACCGATCTGCGCAGCGTGCAGACCCTCATCGACGCCGACAAGATCCCGTTCGCCTTCGGCGCCCAGGACCTGTCGCAGCACGACGCGGGTGCGTACACCGGGGAGATCTCGGGCGCGTTCCTCGCCAAGCTCGACGCGAAGTACGTCATCATCGGGCACTCCGAGCGTCGCGAGTACCACTCGGAGAGCGATGAGATCGTCGCGGCGAAGACGAAGGCCGCGATCAAGCACGGCCTGGTGCCGGTGATCTGCGTCGGCGAGACCGCCGAGGACCTGGAGAAGCACGGCGCCAGCGCCGTGCCGGCCGGTCAGCTCGAGGTCGCGCTGCAGGGGCTGGACGCGAAGGCGGACATCGTCGTCGCGTACGAGCCGGTCTGGGCCATCGGCTCCGGCCAGGCGGCCACGCCGCAGCAGGCGCAGGACGTCTGCGCGGTGCTGCGCGGCGTGATCGCGAAGGCCCTCGGCGACGAGGCGGCTGCACGCACCCGGATCCTCTACGGCGGATCGGTGAAGTCGGCGAACATCGCCGGGTTCATGCGCGAGCCCGATGTGGACGGTGCCCTGGTCGGCGGCGCGAGCCTCGTGGTCGACGAGTTCGCCGCGATCGTGCGCTACCAGAAGCACGTCGGGGTGTGACACGCGTCCCCGCCCGAAGGGGCGGGGACGTCTCGACGTATAATTGACCGTTACCCGGGATCCCGCACGCCCGTGCGGGCCCGAGCGAAAGGCCGATCCGTGGATATTCTCCAGTTCATCCTGCAGGTGCTGCTGGGCATCACCAGTGTCCTGCTGACCCTCCTGATCCTGCTCCACAAGGGGCGTGGCGGAGGCCTGTCTGACATGTTCGGCGGCGGCATGTCGTCGGCCGTCGGATCCAGCGGACTCGCCGAGCGCAACCTGAACCGGTTCACGGTGGTCCTGGCCCTGGTCTGGTTCGTCGCGATCGTCGGACTCGGCCTCATCACGAAGTTCGAGGCGATCTGATGGCTACCGGCGGCAACGCGATCCGAGGGACGAGGGTCGGGTCCGGCCCGATGGGCGAGCAGGACCACGGCTACCACGCCGACCGCATCGCGGTCTCGTACTGGGACGGGCTCGGGAACGAGACCGTGCGGTACTTCGCGGCGGGTCTGCCCGAGGAGGAGATCCCGGACATCATCGACCACCCGCACTCCGGCCTGCCGGCCGGACGGGACAAGAACAACCCGCCGGAGATCGCGAAGGCGGAGCCCTACAAGACGCACCTCGCGTACGTGAAGGAGCGTCGCACCGACGAGGAGGCCGAGCAGCTGCTCGGCGACGCCCTCGCCCAGCTGCGGGAGCGTCGAGGCCAGGCCTGAGCCGTTCCGCATCCACGAGAGCCCCTGCGCACGCAGGGGCTCTCGTCATGTCCGGACCGTTCGATGCGGCGCTCTGGTCGGTGCGGGCCGGATGGCGCCGCGTCTGCGGGTCAGCGGCAGCCGGCAGCGGTCTGGACCAGCGAATCCGGGGGAGTGCCGTAGGCGGAGGTGCCGTTGGCGTCGTCCGTGTAGCCCATGCTGATCGCCCAGGCCGTGGCCCACGCCTCGGCCGTGGTCGCGTCCGTCGAGTCGTACATCGTGCGGCAGCGGATCGTGATCGCGTGCCCCACCTCGTGCGCCACGATCGCGTGCGCTGCCTCGCTCGGCCAGTCCTGGGCGATCGAGTTCGAGAGCCGGATCGTGGCGTAGCCGCCGCGGTCGTACCACCAGGACGTCTCACCGGAGAGGTAGCCGTTGGACTCGCCCTTCCCGTTCACGAGGTCCGACCATTCGAAGTCCATCAGGATCCCCGGCGCGAGCGAGCGCGCGAAGGCCTCGAGGTCGAGCCGGGACTGCTGCAGGGGGCCGGACTCGGCGGCAAGAGTGGCCGCGTGCGACTGCTGCAGCTTCTGGACTGCCTGCGCGAGCGCCGCGTAGTCTGCGGATACCCGGGGCTGGAACGGGGACGCGCGCTGCCTGACCTGATCGACCGCGGCCCGGACGTCGAGGACCGCCTCGTTGTCGGCCGGGACGTTGGCGCCCTCGGCGGATGCCGCCCGGTCGGCCGCCGTGCTGACCGCCGCCGATGCCGCAGTGCGCAGAGCGTCCGTGCTTGCGCGGAGGGGGCCCTCCGCGTCGGTGAGCGTCCTGGTGCTGGTGCGAGCGCGAGCGTCGAGCCGCTCGAGCCGGGCTGTCTCGGCGTTCACGTCCCAGAACCAGAACTCCGGCCCGCCGATGTGCGGATGCGCGCCGGGGAGGAGCGCGGTGGCCGCCTTCGCCTGCCGTGCGGCCTTGTCTCCGGCAGCGCTGACCGCCGCCCTGGCATCTGCAGGCAGCAGCCCGTCGTCGGGCACGGTGAGCACCGCGGTCGCGGCGTCGCCGACGCTGCTCGCGCCGGTGAGCGCGGCCTGCAGATCGCGCGACGCGTCGTCCTGCCTTTCGAGGGTGTGGCGCAGATCCGCGCTCGCCTGATCGAAGCGCTGCCACGCGGTCAGCTGAAGGGCTGCCAGGCCGGCGAGCACGAGGACGGCCGCTGCTGCCGAGAGCACCCAGGGGAGGGCGCGCCGCCGCGTCCGCCCGGCCGGCAGCGTCGGGGGCGGGGTCTCTTCGCCCGCCGCAGTCTGCGGCTCGTCCATCGCGGTCCCGTCGGTCGTGCCGGCGCCCGGCGCCAGGGGAGCGGCAGATCCGCCCCGGCGACATGCTCTCACGGACCGGCCTCGACGCGGGCATGAGGGCGGCGTCGTTCAGAGGTAGGGGACGAAGCTGCGCGGAACGGTGACGTTCTCCGGCAGGCCCTTGAACAGGGGAGCGACCTGCTCGGGCCGGTATCCGGCGATCCCGCACCCGACCGGGGTGAGCAGGAACCGCAGTCCGGGGTGGTCGGCGGCATAGTCCGTGAAGGTCCGCGCCTCCGCGGCCAGGACGTCGAGGCCGCTCATCGTGTCGATGGCGTAGGTGCGGCCGTGGTGACCGTGGCCCTCGCCCCACGCCGCGCCGAAGTCGCGGTGCGCGATGAAGGCCGCCCCGCCTCCGTGATGTCCCGCGGCGTTCGACCCGAAGACGAACACCTCGTCCGGTGCGAGCGCCGTGACGCGCTCCGGCGTGATCTCCATGCGTGCTCCTCTCGACGGAGCGAACTCTACGCCGGGAGCGGGGGAAGTGCTGGAGGGGGTGACGGGAATCGAACCCGCGCAATCAGTTTGGAAGACTGAGACTCTACCATTGAGCTACACCCCCGGGCCCTTGCCGAGCGAGGCCGACCGTGACGGAACGTCCCGGTGCATCCACGAGCATACCTGACTGTCGGGGGTGCTCGGTTCCGTTAGACTCTTCAAGGCCGTTCCCGCGCGCGCGGGTTCCTACCCCGGGGCGTAGCTCAGCTTGGTAGAGCGCCCGCTTTGGGAGCGGGAGGTCGCAGGTTCAAATCCTGTCGCCCCGACTGCAGTGACGAGAACGATCCGCAGGATCGTTCGCGTCACTGCACGAGGTCGACAGGCGAGGCTCCAGCGCCGAGGCTTCACGCGTCGCGCATGCGACGTGTGGAGAAGCGTGTGGAGATGCGCCCCGTGCGACGCTCGACCCGAAGGGGTCGAGCGAGCCCCCAAAGCCTCACACCGCGCTCCACCGCGCGGGACATTCACAAGGAGAACACACCAGCATGGCGAACAGCACCGTCGAGAAGCTTGCCCCGACTCGGGTCAAGCTGCACATCACGGTCACCCCCGAAGACCTCAAGCCCAGCATCGCGCACGCGTACGAGCACATCGCGCAGGACGTGCAGATCCCCGGCTTCCGGAAGGGCAAGGTGCCCGCGCCGATCATCGACCAGCGTGTCGGCCGTGGCGCCGTCATCGAGCACGCCGTCAACGAGGGCCTGGACGGCTTCTTCCGCGAGGCGACCCTCGAGCACAACCTCCGCATCGTCGGCCGTCCGTCGGCCGAGGTCGTCGAGTGGCCCAACGAGAAGGACTTCTCCGGCGACCTCAAGGTCGAGGTCGAGGTCGACGTCCGTCCCGAGATCGAGGTGCCCTCGCTCGACGGCATCACGCTGACCGTCGACGCCGTCGAGGCCGACGACGCCGCTCTCGACGCCGAGCTCGACCGTCTCCGCGCCCGCTTCGGCACGCTCGTCCCCGTCGACCGCCCGGTCAAGGCCGGCGACTTCGTCGAGCTCGACCTGGTCGCCGCCATCGACGGCGCCGAGATCGACCGTGCCGAGGGCGTGTCCTACGAGGTCGGCTCGGGCGAGCTGCTCGAGGGCATCGACGACGCGATCGAGTCGCTGACCGCCGGTGAGGACACCACGTTCCGCTCGAAGCTCGTCGGCGGCGACCACGCCGGCGAGGAGGCCGAGGTCTCGGTGACCGTCAAGACCGTGAAGGAGCGCGAGCTCCCGGAGGCGGACGACGACTTCGCTCAGATCGCCAGCGAGTTCGACACCATCGGCGAGCTGCGCGACAGCCTCCGCGAGTCCGTCTCGCAGCAGGGCGTGTTCACGCAGGCCTCCGCCGCGCGCGACAAGCTCATCGAGACTCTGCTCGAGCAGATCGACATCCCCGTCCCGCCGCAGCTCATCGAGGACGAGGTGCACAACCACCTCGAGGGCGAGGGGCGCCTGGAGGACGACGAGCACCGCGCCGAGGTCACCGAGGCCAGCACCAAGCAGTTCCAGACCCAGGTGCTGCTCGACGCGATCGCCGAGGACGCGAACGTCCAGGTGTCGCAGGATGAGCTCAGCCAGTACCTGATCCAGTCCGCGGCGCAGTACGGCATGGCTCCGCAGGAGTTCGTCGAGGCGCTGCAGTCGGCCAACCAGCTGCCTGTGCTCGTCGGCGAGGTCGCCCGCAACAAGGCCCTCGCGGTCGCACTGGGCAAGGTCACCGTCGTGGACTCGAACGGCAAGCCCGTCGATCTGACCGGCTTCGTGGCCGTCGAGGATGAGGCCGGCGAGGCGGAGGAGGCTCCGGCGGAGGCTGCTCCGGCGAAGAAGGCCCCCGCCAAGAAGGCCCCGGCCAAGAAGGCAGCGGCGAAGGCCGAGGACGCGGCTGAGGCTCCGGCTGAGGAGAAGCCGGCCGCCAAGAAGCCGGCGGCGCGCAAGGCTCCGGCCAAGAAGGCTGCGGACGCCGAGTAAGCATCGGATCCGAGGATCCTGAAGGGGGCGAGCGCCGCGCGTGCTCGCCCCCTTTCGCATCCCTGGCTGCGGTCGCGGCGGCGCCTGATATGCCGACGGCGAACACGGCCGGGCGCGTGCGTTGTCGCCGGTAGATTCGAATCACCGAACACGGAAACAGGAGCGGAAATGGCTGAACCCCTGGTCGCGACGAGCGTCTTCGACAGGCTGCTCAAGGATCGCATCATCTGGCTGGGATCCGAGGTGCGGGACGAGAACGCCAACGAGATCTGTGCCAAGATCCTCCTTCTCGCCGCCGAGGACCCCGAGAAGGACATCTACCTCTACATCAACTCGCCCGGTGGATCCATCACGGCCGGCATGGCGATCTACGACACGATGCAGTTCGTGCCGAACGACATCGTCACCGTCGGGATCGGCATGGCCGCCTCGATGGGCCAGCTGCTGCTGACCAGCGGCACCAAGGGCAAGCGCTACATCACGCCCAACGCCCGGGTGCTGCTGCACCAGCCGCACGGCGGCTTCGGCGGCACCGCGAGCGACATCCAGACGCAGGCGCAGCTCATCCTGGACATGAAGAAGCGCCTCGCCGAGATCACCGCGGCGCAGACCGGCAAGACCGTGGAGCAGATCAACGCGGACGGCGACCGGGACCGCTGGTTCTCGGCGCAGGAGGCACTGGAGTACGGCTTCGTCGACCACATGCGCGAGCACGCCAGCGACGTGCACGGCGGTGGCGGCACCGGCGCCGACGGCTCGGACAAGTAAGGCTGGAGAGGACACCCATGTACACACCCACGTTCCGCTCCGCCGGCAACCTGCCCTCGAGCCGCTACGTCCTTCCTCAGTTCGAGGAGCGCACGGCCTACGGCTTCAAGCGCCAGGATCCCTACAACAAGCTGTTCGAGGATCGCGTGATCTTCCTCGGCGTGCAGGTGGACGACGCGTCCGCCGACGACGTGATGGCCCAGCTCCTCGTCCTGGAGAGTCAGGACTCCGAGCGCGACATCACGATGTACATCAACTCGCCCGGTGGCTCGTTCACGGCCATGACGGCGATCTACGACACGATGCAGTACGTCGCGCCGCAGATCCAGACCGTGGTGCTCGGCCAGGCCGCTTCCGCCGCATCCGTGCTGCTCGCGGCCGGCGCGCCCGGCAAGCGCCTCGCGCTGCCGAACGCGCGCGTCCTGATGCACCAGCCCGCGATGGGCGAGGCCGGTCACGGCCAGGCCTCGGACATCGAGATCCAGGCGGCGGAGATCCTCCGCATGCGCACCTGGCTCGAGGAGACCATGGCCAAGCACACCGGCAAGTCGGCGGAGCAGGTCAACCGCGACATCGATCGCGACAAGATCCTGTCGGCCGAGGAGGCGAAGGAGTACGGCATCGTCGACCAGGTGCTGTCCAGCCGCAAGCGCCAGGCGCTGAGCTGACGCGCTGAGCTGCCGACGAGGGCGGTCCGGATTCCGATCCGGGCCGCCCCTTCCGCATTCCGCTCCGGTTGCGCGGGTGAGCGGAGCCCGTTGCTCATATGAGCAGATCTGTGCGCGTGCGTGTGGCGGAGGGTATCCTCGGAGCATGCCCCGTTCCGCCATCGATGACGACGAGCTGCTGGCCGTCCGCGTCGCGGAGCTCTACTACGACGAGGACAAGACGCAGGACGAGATCGGCGGGCTCCTCGGCATCTCGCGCTGGAAGGTCGGGCGTCTGCTCCAGCACGCCCGGGCCGACGGGATCGTGCGCATCGAGATCGTCCACCCACGGGCGCGCAAGCTCGGCATCGAGCGGGAGTTGCGCGAGCGCTTCGGTCTCGCCGATGCCGTCGTGGTGCCGAACGGCTCCAGCGATGCCGAGACGCTCGGTCGCGTGGCGCAGGGCGCCGCCGACCACCTGGCCGCACTCCGCCCCGTGCCGAAGACCCTCGCGGTCAGCTGGGGGCGCACGCTCACCGCGATCGCGGAACGCATGGCCGAGGGATGGGCTCGCGGCGTCACGGTCGTGCAGATGAACGGCGGCGTGAGCGTGAACCGCCGGCCCGGCGGTGCCGCATCCCTCGCGGCGACGATCGCGCAGCGTGCCTCCGGGCACGTCGCGCTGCTGCCGAGTCCCGCCATCCTGGAGCGCCTGGAGACCAAGCAGGCGATCGAGCGCGACCGCACCGTCGCCGGCGTGCTCGATCAGGCCGCGCAGGCCGACGCCTACCTGTTCACCGCAGGTGTCTGCGACGCCGGATCCGCTCATGTCGAGAACGGATACCTGACCGTGCGGGACATCGACGAGCTCGCCCGCCGCGGCGCGGTGGGGGATGTGCTGGGTCGCTACATCGACGCCGACGGCAACATCGTCGACCCCGAGCTCGACGCCCGGACCGTCGGACTGAGCCTCGAACGGCTGCGCGAGGCGCGCACGACCGTCTTCGTCACGGCGGGAGAGGCGAAGCACGACATCGCCCGCACCGTCGTGACCGCGAAACTGTGCACGATGGTGGTCACCGACGAGGCGACCGCCCTGACTCTCCTGGAGCTGGACAAGTGACCGGAACTTCGACCACGACCGACCTCGCGCGGCGCTCCGCACTGGAGGTGCTCGGCGGCGAGCCCGACGACCTCACGCTGCGCCGCTTCTTGCACGGCCTGCCCGGCGTGGACGCTGTGGGACTCGAGCAGCGCTCCGCAGCCCTCGGCACGCGCTCGATCAAGACCACGTCCAAGGCCTGGGCGCTCGACACGATCGTGCGCCTGATCGACCTCACCACGCTGGAGGGGGCCGACACCCCGGGCAAGGTGCGCTCCCTCGTCTCGAAGGCGAAGCTGCCGGACGCGTCGGATCCGTCCTGCCCGTCGGTGGCGGCGGTGTGCGTGTATGGTGACATGGTGCCCTACGCCGTCGAGGCGCTCGGGGCCCGTCACGGGGATCCCGACGACGGCGGCATCTCCGTCGCGGCGGTCGCGACCGCCTTCCCGAGCGGCCGCGCCTCGCTCGCGGTCAAGCTCGCCGACACCCGCGATGCGGTCGAGGCCGGAGCCGACGAGATCGACATGGTGATCGATCGCGGCGCGTTCCTCGCCGGGCGCTACGGGCAGGTGTTCGACCAGATCGTCGCGGTGAAGGAGGCCTGCCGCCGGGAGGACGGCACCTCCGCCTCGCTCAAGGTCATCCTCGAGACGGGCGAGCTGAACACCTACGACAACATCAAGCGCGCGTCGTGGCTCGGCATCCTCGCGGGCGGCGACTTCATCAAGACCTCCACCGGCAAGGTCGCTCCGGCGGCCACGCTGCCGGTCACGCTGCTCATGCTCGAGGTCGTGCGCGACTGGCACCGGCTCACGGGCGAGAAGGTCGGCGTGAAGCCGGCCGGCGGCATCCGCTCCTCGAAGGACGCCGTGAAGTACCTCGTGCACGTCGCCGAGACCGTGGGGGAGGAGTGGCTGCAGCCGCACCTGTTCCGCTTCGGCGCGTCGAGCCTCCTGAACGACGTGCTGCTGCAGCGGCAGAAGCTGACCACCGGCCACTACTCCGGCCCCGACTACGTCACCATCGACTGACGGAGGACCACGCATGGGATTCCTGGAATACGCGCCCGCGCCCGAGTCGCGGAGCATCCTCAACCTGAAGGACGAGTACGGGCTTTTCATCGACGGCGAGTTCGTCGAGGGACGCGGTGCATCGTTCGCCACCATCTCGCCCGCGGACGAGTCGCGCATCGCCACGATCGCGCACGCCTCAGATGAGGACGTCGACCTCGCCGTCGCTGCGGCCCGCCGCGCCTACACCAAGGTGTGGTCCAAGATGAGCGGCCGCGATCGCGGCAAGTACCTGTTCCGGATCGCACGCCTGGTGCAGGAGCGCGCCCGCGAGCTCGCCGTGGCGGAGAGCCTCGACAACGGCAAGCCGATCAAGGAGTCGCGCGACGTCGACGTGCCGCTCGTCGCCTCGTGGTTCTTCTACTACGCGGGGTGGGCGGACAAGCTCGACTACGCCGGCGCCGGCCCGGATCCGCGTCCGCACGGTGTGGCGGGGCAGGTCATCCCGTGGAACTTCCCGCTGCTGATGCTGGCGTGGAAGGTCGCCCCGGCGCTCGCCGCCGGCAACACGGTGGTGCTGAAGCCCGCCGAGACGACCCCCCTCACCGCCCTGATCTTCGCTGAGATCCTGCAGCAGGCCGACCTGCCGGCGGGCGTCGTGAACATCGTCACCGGAGCCGGCGCTACGGGTGCGGCGGTCGTCCGTCACCCCGATGTCGACAAGGTGGCGTTCACCGGCTCCACCGCCGTGGGGCGCGAGATCGCCCGCGCCACAGCCGGCACCGGCAAGGCGCTGACGCTGGAGCTCGGCGGCAAGGCCGCGAACATCGTGTTCGACGACGCGCCGATCGACCAGGCCATCGAGGGCATCGTCAACGGCATCTTCTTCAACCAGGGCCACGTGTGCTGCGCGGGGAGCCGCCTGCTCGTGCAGGAGTCGATCCACGACGAGGTCATCGACCGGCTGAAGACGCGTCTGTCGACCCTGCGCCTCGGAGATCCGCTCGACAAGAACACCGACATCGGGGCGATCAACTCCGCCGAGCAGCTGGCCCGCATCCGCGAGCTCAGCCGGATCGGCGAGGACGAGGGCGCCGAGCGCTGGACCGCCGACTGCGTCATCCCGGAAAAGGGCTTCTGGTTCGCGCCGACGATCTTCACCGGCGTCGAGGCGTCGCACCGGATCGCCCGCGAGGAGGTGTTCGGCCCGGTCCTGTCCGTGCTGACCTTCCGCACCCCCGCAGAGGCGATCGCGAAGGCGAACAACACACCATACGGCCTGTCCGCCGGCATCTGGAGCGACAAGGGATCCCGGATCCTGGCGGTCGCGGATCAGCTCCGCGCCGGCGTGGTGTGGGCCAACACGTTCAACCGGTTCGACCCGTCGAGCCCGTTCGGCGGATACAAGGAGTCCGGCTATGGCCGCGAGGGCGGCAAGCAGGGTCTCGCCGCCTATCTGCGTCCGGCCGGTTCCGCACCCCGGGCGCTGAGCGCGCGGAGCGAGACCAAGGGCGACGTCACCGCACCGAAGAAGGGAGGCGCGGCATGAGCGCGCGATTGACCGTTCCCAAGACCTACAAGCTTTCGATCGGCGGCGCGTTCCCGCGCAGCGAGTCCGGTCGCACCTACGAGGTCACGACCCCCAAGGGGGCGTTCCTCGCCAACGCCGCGAAGGCGTCCCGCAAGGACGCCCGCGATGCGGTCAAGGCCGCGCGCGCCGCGCAGACCGGGTGGGCCAAGGCGACCGCCTACAACCGCGGTCAGGTGCTGTACCGCGTGGCCGAGGTGCTCGAGGGCCGCCGAGCCCAGTTCGTCGACGAGATCGTCGCGCAGCAGGGCGTGTCCGCGGCAGCGGCGGGCGCACAGGTCGATGAGGCCATCGATCTGTGGGTGTGGTACGCGGGCTGGTGCGACAAGTACGCGCAGGTCGCGGGCAACCTGAACCCCGTCGCGGGTGCCTACTTCAACATCTCCGCGCCGGAGCCCACGGGCGTCGTGGCGATCGTGGCGCCGCAGGATTCGGCTCTGCTGGGCCTGGTCTCGGTCGTCGCGCCGGCGCTCGTCTCCGGCAACGCGGTGGTCGTGGTGGCCAGCGAGGACCACCCGCTGTCGGCGATCAGCCTGGCCGAGGTGCTCGCCACGAGCGATCTGCCGGGGGGTGTCGTCAACGTGCTGACCGGTTCTCCGGCGGAGCTGGTGCCGTGGCTCGCCGCGCACGCCGACGTGAACGCGCTGGATCTGTCCGGCGCCGGCGGGATCGACTGGGTCGACCTGCAGATCACGGCGGCCGACACGCTCAAGCGCGTGCTCACGCCGGGCGAGGTCATCGCCTCCCCGCAGCGGATCGCGGCCTTCACCGAGGTGAAGACCGTCTGGCACCCCAAGAGCATGGTCTGAGCGAACGCTCCTCGCCCGGTCGAAGAGCACGAGGGCTCGTCCTGCCTTGCGCAGGGCGAGCCCTTTCGCGACCCGGGCGACGCCCGCGGGGCGTCCGGGCGCGGGCACGGCGGACAATATATTGAATGCGTGGAGCGACTCGTGCATCGGAACTCATGGCGGCGACTGACGCTGGCGGCGTTCGCCGTCGCACTGGTGGTCGCGGCGACCCTGGTGCCGAAGAACGCCGTCGCGGCCACCATGCCGCCGCCCGCGTCGCAGACGCTGGCGCAGCAGATCGTCGGCAGCGGGCTGCTGACCGGCAGCCCCGAGCCCATGGCGCAGATCCGCGGGTACGCGGACGGTGCGGTGACCTCCCATGTGATCGCGGGTCAGGTGCGCGACTGCGTCATCGACCCCGTGATCCTGCAGGCGCTGAAGACCGTCGTCGTCGACCGGAAGTTCACCCTCTACGTCGCTTCTCTCAACAGGTTCTGCACGGGCGAGCTCAGCGCCTACGGCACCGGCAGCTATCACTGGCGTTCCGGGGGCGGCCATGCGATCGACATCTCCCGCGTCAACGGCGTTCCCTCCACCGGCGCCACACCGCAGGACTACGCGCTCATCAACTCCATGTTCACGGCCCTGCCCGCGCCGGCGGGTCTCGGCCAGGCTCAGTGCCGTGCCAGCACCTACCTCCCCGCCGGATGGGTGCAGTTCGACGACTCCTGCGATCACAATCACTTCGAGTACCGCGGCAGCGTCGGATCGCAGGCGCCCAACGCGGCCTTCGACCTCAACGGCGACATGAAGTCGGATCTGCTCGGCGTGCGCGACGACGGCTATCTCGTCGAGTACCTGAGCTACGGTGCGGTCGGCTCGACGAGCCTGATGGCGTATGCCCTCGGATACGGCTGGGGCACGACCACGGCGATCGTCCACGGCGACTACAACGGCGACGGTGCGGGAGACCTGCTCCAGTTCCGTGCCGACGGGAGTCTGTACTACTACGCGGGGAACGACTCAGGGCAGTTCACCGGGGTCCAGGTCGGCGCGGGATGGACTTCCGACTACAGCCTCCTCACGGGCGGAGTCGACTTCACGGGCGACGGCATCGCCGACCTCGTGGCCCGCGGCCCCGATGGGTCGCTGTACGCCTACCCCGGGCTGGGGAACGGCCGCTTCGGCGTGCGCGTCCAGATCGGCTACGGATGGTGGGGCATGACGTCGCTCGTCGCGGGGGACTTCAACAACGACGGGCGGGGCGACCTGATCGCCCGGGACGCGAATGGAGACCTCTGGGCGTACCTCGGCACCGGGTCGGGCTTCACGGCGGCTCGCAAGATCGGCTGGGGATGGAACATCTTCTCGACGATCACGGGCGGCGGGGACTACGACGGAGACGGCAACGCCGACATCATCGGCCGGAACGGGAGCGACCAGACCCTGTGGCTGTATCGCGGAACAGGATCCGGGAGCGTCGGCACGGTGCAGCAGATCGGCAACGGCTGGGGCGGATTCCGGTTCATCAGCTGAGCGGAGGCGTGTTCGCCGGCCGCGAAGCCCCGATGCGGGGCGATCCGTGGCGATACGGCCCGATGTCGGGTGCAGCGGTTAGGCTCGAAGCGCGGCTCCGCCGCACGGTGAACCACGTCGTGATCGCACGCTCTGCGGCGACCGCAGACCCCGTCTCGAAGGAGGACGCACATGGCACGCATCGGTGAGAGCGCCGACCTGTTCAAGTGCTCGTTCTGCGGCAAGAGCCAGAAGCAGGTGCAGCAGCTCATCGCCGGGCCGGGCGTCTACATCTGCGATGAGTGCGTCGAACTCTGCAACGAGATCATCGAAGAGCGCATGGCGGAGTCGGCGAACGGCGAGGTTGCCGAGTTCGACCTCCCCAAGCCCCGTGAGATCTTCTCCTTCCTCGAGGAGTACGTGGTCGGGCAGGATCAGGCCAAGCGCGCGCTCTCGGTCGCGGTCTACAACCACTACAAGCGCGTGCGTGCGCGCGGAACGCTGCAGCCGGCCGAGCAGAAGGCCGACGAGATCGAGATCGCCAAGAGCAACATCCTGATGATCGGTCCGACGGGCTGCGGCAAGACCTATCTCGCGCAGACGCTGGCCAAGCGCCTCAACGTGCCGTTCGCGGTCGCCGACGCGACGGCGCTCACCGAGGCGGGCTACGTCGGCGAGGACGTGGAGAACATCCTCCTCAAGCTGATCCAGGCGGCGGACTACGACGTCAAGCGCGCGGAGACGGGCATCATCTACATCGACGAGGTCGACAAGATCGCCCGCAAGGCCGAGAACCCCTCGATCACCCGCGACGTCTCGGGAGAGGGCGTGCAGCAGGCGCTGCTGAAGATCCTCGAGGGCACCGTCGCCTCGGTCCCGCCGCAGGGCGGGCGCAAGCATCCGCACCAGGAGTTCCTGCAGATCGACACGACGAACGTGCTCTTCATCGTGGCGGGCGCGTTCGCGGGACTCGAGGACATCATCTCCTCGCGCGTCGGCAAGCACGGCGTCGGCTTCGGCGCCCCGCTGCACGACAAGGGCAAGGATCTGGATCTGTTCAGCGAGGTGC
The DNA here is from genome assembly GCF_054654695.1 of Microbacterium xylanilyticum. Taxonomy (NCBI): domain Bacteria; kingdom Bacillati; phylum Actinomycetota; class Actinomycetes; order Micrococcales; family Microbacteriaceae; genus Microbacterium; species Microbacterium xylanilyticum. The sequence continues at coordinate 2,363,470 of NZ_BAAIEN010000002.1, read as the reverse complement.
TGCCGGAGGACCTGCACAAGTTCGGCCTGATCCCGGAGTTCATCGGTCGTCTTCCCGTCGTCGCCTCGGTCACCCCGCTCGACCAGGCCGCCCTCATCGACATCCTCACCGGCCCGCGCAACGCCCTGGTCAAGCAGTACCAGCGCATGTTCCAGCTCGACGGCGTGGAGCTGGAGTTCGAGGACGACGCCCTGCAGTCGATCGCCGACCTGGCCGTCGAGCGCAAGACGGGTGCCCGTGGTCTCCGCGCGATCCTGGAGGACGTGCTCGGACCGATCATGTTCGAGATCCCCTCGACGGAGGACGTGCAGAAGGTCGTCGTGACCCGCGCGGCCGTCGACGAGGGCGCTCCGCCCACGCTGGTCCTGGCCCGCAAGCGCAAGAGCGCCTGAGCAGCTCGGCCTCGTCGGGGGCGGCGCACCTGGCCGTCCGCCCCCGACGTCTCAGCCGTCCAGTCCGCGCCGCTTCAGCAGCGGGCCGATCTCGGCGTCGCGACCGCGGAAGTCGCGGTAGGCCTCGAGCGGATCCCGGGAACCCCCGACCGCCAGCAGACGGCGCCGGAACCGCTCGCCGTTCGCCCGCGTGAGCCCGCCGTTCTCACGGAACCACTCGACCGTGTCGGCGTCGAGCACCTCGCTCCAGATGTAGGAGTAGTACCCCGCGCTGTAGCCGCCGGCGAAGATGTGCGCGAAGTACGCGGACGAGTACCGCGGGGGCACCGCCGGCTCGGCGAGCCCGATGTCGGCGAGCGCCGCCGCCTCGAAGGCGGCGACGTCGTCGACCGCGGCGCCTGCGCGCAGGGCGTGCAGTGCCTGATCGAGCCATGCGGCGGCGAGGTACTCGCTCGTCGCGAATCCCTGGTTGAACGTCTCCGTGGCCTGCAGGCGTGCGATCACGTCGTCGCTGAGAGGCTCGCCCGTCTCGTGGTGGCGGGCGTAGGCGCTCACGATCTCGGGCCAGAGCATCCACATCTCGTTGACCTGGCTCGGGAACTCGACGAAGTCGCGGAACACCTCGGTGCCCGAGAAGTGCGGATACGTCACGTCCGAGAAGAGGCCGTGCAGGGCGTGCCCGAACTCGTGGAACAGCGTGTTGACCTCGTCGAGGGTGAGCAGCGTGGGCTCCCCGTCGGCCGGACGCGCGATGTTCAGGTTGTTCGCGACGACCGGCAGCGTGCTGCGCAGGGCGGACTGGCTCACGATCTCGTTCATCCAGGCTCCGCCGCGCTTGCTGTCGCGCGTGTAGAGGTCGAGGACGTAGAGGCCGAGCGGCGTGCCGTCTTCCTGGAACACCTCGAACGTCCGGGCTCCCGGGTGGTACACGGGAAGATCGGCCCGTTCCGTGAACGAGAGGCCGTACAGTCGGCCGGCTGCGGCGAACACGCCGTCCTGCAGGACCCGCTCCGCCTCGAACCAGGCTCGCAGGGCCGCGGTGTCGATGTCGTACCGCGCCGCGCGCAGCTTCTCCGTGTAATAGGCCCAGTCATGCGCCTCGAGCGGGAACGGCTCGTCCTCCGTCTCGTCGATGAGCTGTTGCAGCGCCGTGCGCTCCGCCTCGGCGTTGCGCGCCGCGGGCACCGCGAGGTCGCGCAGCATGCGCTCCACGGCCGCGGGGGTGCCGGCCGTCTCGTCCGCCGTCACGGCCGCGGCGTGCGTCGGATAGCCCAGCAGTGCGGCGCGCTCGGCGCGGAGCGCGACGATCTCGCTCAGGACGCCGCGATTGTCATGCTCCCCTCCGCGCGACCCGCGCGACCGCGACGCCTCCATGATCCGGCGCCGGCTCTCCCGGTTCGTCAGCACGGACAGGGCCGGGTGCCCGGTGAACAGCGGCAGCGCGATCAGATAGCCGCGCTCCAGACTCCGCTCCTCGGCGGCGCGCGCCGCGGCGGAGAGCTCGCCGGCGCTGAGGCCGTCCAGCTCCTCTGGCGCGTCGAACACGACCGCGAGCTCGTTCGTGTCGGCGAGGAGGTTCTTCTCGAACGTCGCGCTGAGCGAGGACAGGCGCTGATTCAGATCGGTGAGCCGGACCTTGGCCTCATCGTCGAGGGCAGCGCCGGCGAGGGTCATCTCCCGGTGCCAGCGCTCGACGAGCCGGCGCTGCTCGGGCTCCAGCGGCAGATCCTCGAGCTGCGCCTGCAGTTGCGAGACCCGCCAGTACAGCGCCGCGTTCAGCAGGATCGCGTCGTGGTGCGCGGCCATCAGCGGCGCGAGCTCCTCGTCGATGGTCTGGATCTCGGCCGTCGCATCCGCGGAACTCACGGTGTAGAACGCGTGCGCCACGCGGTCGAGCAGTTCGCCGCTGCGCTCGAGCGCCTCCATCGTGTTCTCGAACGTCGGCATCGAGCGCGCCATGGTGATCCGTCGGATCTCCGCCAGCTGCTCCTCGACGCCCTGCCGAAAGGCGGGCCGGTAGTGCTCCGCGCGGATGCGCCCGTAGTCGGGCACGGCATAGGGCAGCGCGGAGGGCGTGAGCAGCGGATTCGTCTCGACCGTCATTCTCCGAGCCTAGGAGACGGCCCCGGTGGAGTGCTCGCCCGCTTCAGCGGGCGAGCCGCGCCATCACCCGGCCGAGCGCGTCAGCGGCGAGCCGCACCGAACGGCGCCGCAGATTCTCCGGGCGGGCGAGGAGGTCGATCATCCGATTGGTGCTGACGTACTGCAGTGGACGCCGCACCACCGCGTCGGTGCCCGGCGACGTGTAGCGGGGGAGCACGCCGATCACGTCGCCGGTCGCGATCACCGAGGCGGCGACGCCGTAGTCGTTGATGCGGTGCACGATCTCCGCCGGCCGGTTCGTGATCGCGGAGATCGTGCGCAGTACGTCGTCAGGGGAGTAGCCGGCACGGCTGGTCACCCAGCGCTCTCCCGCGACGTCCGCGGGGCGCAGCGACGCGCGCTGCGCGAGCGGGTGCTCGGGGGAGAGGGCGACGTCCAGGGGCTCGGCGGCGAGGGTGAGCACGCGGATCCCGGTCTTCGGCCACGGCGGACTGTGCTCCATGCGGTGCGCCAGGACGAGGTCGTAGCGCGCCGTGAGCGCGGGGAAGTCGCTCTGCGCCACGTCCTCGTCGGTGAAGCGGATCGCAGGGACGTCGGGACCGGATCCGAGCTCGCGCAGGAGCGGCCCGAACAGGGCCTGGGCGGCGCTCAGGAACCCGCTGATCGTGACGACGCCGCCCTCGGCCGCCTCGAACTCGTCGACAGCGGACCGGGCCGCCGCCATGGCGTCGAGCGCGGCAGCGCCCGCCTCCGCGAGCGCCTCGCCCGCGGGGGTCAGCACGAGCGTGCGGCCCTGCTTCCTCGTCAGCGGCGCGCGGACGCCGCGTTGCAGGGCGGCGAGCTGCTGCGACACCGCCGACGGCGTCACGCGCAGGGCGTCGGCGACGGCGGTCACGCTGCCGAGAGCGCCCAGCTCGCGCAGGATCTGGAGCTGCTGCAACTGCATATGACCATTCAAGCATGTAGCGATGCTTAATGATCTCTCCAGGTACTGGGCATTGATCTACAGGGTCGTTCGCGGTGGGATCGAAGCATGAAGGCTCTCTACAAGGACGGCCCGCACGCGGGCCTCGAGCTCGTCGACCGGCCGGACCCCGTGGCCGGACCCGACGAGGTGGTCATCCGCGTGCTGCGCACCGGCATCTGCGGCACCGACCTGCACATCCAGCGCTGGGACGACTGGGCGGCGTCCGCGGTGAAGGCCCCGCTGATCCCCGGTCACGAGTTCTACGGCGAGGTGGTCGAGGTCGGACCTCTCGTGCACGACGTCGCGGTCGGGGACCGGGTCTCGGGCGAGGGGCACATCGTGTGCGGCATGTGCCGCAACTGCCGTGCCGGCCGTCGCCAGATGTGCATCCGCACGATCGGCCTCGGCGTGCAGCGCGACGGCGCATACGCCGAGTACCTCACGCTGCCCGCGACGAACGTGTGGGTGCATCACGCCGACGTGACGCCCGAGCTGGGGGCGATCTTCGATCCGCTCGGCAACGCCGTCCACACCGCGCTGGCCTTCCCGCTCGTCGGCGAGGACGTGCTGGTCACGGGCTGCGGCCCGATCGGGCTCATGGCGATCGCGATCGCCCGGCACGTGGGCGCACGCTTCATCGCCGCGACCGATGTGAGCGCGCCTCGCCTCGATCTGGCCCGTCAGATGGGCGCCGACGCGGTCGTCGACGTCTCGCGGGAGGACATCCGAGACGCGCAGCGTGCCCTCGGCATGCGCGAGGGCTTCGACATCGGCTTCGAGATGAGCGGGGCGCCGAGCGCGCTGCCCGCGATGATCGACAACATGAACCACGGTGGGCGGATCGCGATGCTCGGACTGCCGACCGGCCCGTTCAGCGTCGACTGGGGCAAGATCGTAACCCATATGCTCACGGTCAAGGGCATCTACGGCCGCGAGATGTTCGAGACCTGGAACGCGATGGGCGCGATGCTACAGACGAGCCCGGTGCTGCGCGACGCGATCACCCGCATCATCGCGGAGGTGCTGCCCGCCCGCGACTGGGAGAAGGGCTTCGCCGCCGCGGCCGCGGCGGGCACGGGCAAGATCATCCTCGACTGGACCGAACTGTAGGAGACACGATGTACGGAGCATTCCAGCAGCACCTGGCGGCGGAGCTCGCCGGGATCGACGAGGCGGGCCTCACCAAGCACGAGCGGGGGATCCGCGGGCCGCAGCGGGCGGAGATCATCGCCGACGGCGCCGAGGTGCTCAACTTCTGCGCGAACAACTACCTCGGCCTCGCCGATGACGAGCGCCTCGTCGCCGCGGCGAAGGGGGCGCTCGACGACTGGGGCTACGGCCTCGCGAGCGTGCGCTTCATCTGCGGCACGCAGGAGCAGCACCTCGAGCTGGAGCGGCGCCTGGCGGGCTTCCTCGGCACCGACGACGCGATCCTGTTCTCGTCGTGCTTCGACGCGAACGGCGGGGTCTTCGAGACCCTGTTCACCGCCGAGGACGCGATCATCTCGGACGAGCTCAACCACGCGTCGATCATCGACGGTATCCGCCTCTCGAAGGCGCGCCGCCTGCGCTACCGCAACCGTGACATGGCGGACCTGGAGGAGCAGCTCGCGGCCGCCGCCGACGCGCGGTTCCGGGTGATCGTCACCGATGGCGTGTTCTCGATGGACGGGTACATCGCGCCGCTCGCCGACATCTGCGATCTCGCCGAGCGCTATGACGCGCTCGTGTTCGTGGACGACTCGCACGCGGTCGGCTTCATCGGCGAGCACGGTCGCGGCACGCCCGAGCTGTGCGGCGTCGAGGGGCGCGTCGACATCTACACCGGGACGTTCGGCAAGGCGCTGGGCGGCGCGAGCGGCGGCTACGTCGCGGGGCACCGCGACATCGTCGCCCTGCTGCGCCAGCGCGCCCGCCCGTACCTCTTCTCGAACACGCTCGCCCCGTCGATCGTGGCGGGCACGCTGCAGGCGCTGGATCTCGTCGAGGGATCCGGATCCCTCCGCGCTCAGCTGCAGTCCAACGCCGCCCTGTTCCGCCGCCGGATGACGGAGGAGGGGTTCGAGCTGCTCCCCGGCGAGCACCCGATCGTGCCCGTGATGTTCGGCGACGCGGCGCTGACGGCGCGCATCGCCGCGGAGATGCAGAAGCAGGGCGTCTACGTGACGGCGTTCAGCTTCCCCGTGGTCCCGCGCGGTCTGGCGCGCATCCGCGTGCAGCTGTCGGCCGCGCACACCTCCGAGCAGGTGGAGCGGTGCGTCGTGGCGTTCGTGGCGGCGCGCTCGGCTGCCGCCTGATCGTCGACGTACGGCGCCCCTCCGATCCCGCCTCGCGGCGCCGCGATCGGAGGGGCTTCGGCATGCGGGTACGGGTCTGGTGACCACCGTGCAAAGAAACTCTTGCAAAGAGATTCTTGCAAAGGTATCTTTGCATCATGACCGAGAACGAGACCACCGCCGAGGGTGCGCCGACGGATGAGACGCGCACGCTCGACGCGAGCGCGCTGAAGGCGCTCGCGCATCCGCTGCGCGTGCGGATCCTGGATCTGCTCGCCGAGCGCGGACCCCAGACGGCGAGCTCTCTCGCCGCACTGATCGGGGAGAGCTCGGGCGCGACCAGTTACCACCTGCGCGCCCTCGCGGCCCGCGATCTGATCCGCGAGGTCGAAGGGCGGGGCACGGCGCGCGAGCGCTGGTGGGAGCGTCCCCGCGGGCGGATGTCGTTCTCCGGGCCCAGCGACGAGATGACGCCCTCCGGCCGGGCGGCCGCGCAGATCGTCGAGGACGAGTTCTTCCGCAACCGGCACCAGCGCCTCATGGACCACCTGCACCGCCCGCAGTCGGAGGTGCCGCAGGAGTGGCGCGACGCGGCGCATCACGTGACGACGATGCTCGACATGACCGCCGACCAGCTGCAGGAGCTCGCACGGCAGATCGACGCCGTGGTCGAGTCAGCCGTGCAGCGCTACCGCGGCCAGTCCGGCCCCGGAGTGCGGCGCGTCACCGTCCGTGCCGACCTGTTCGATCTTCCCGACGGCCGCCCCGGGGGCGCCGCGACCCGTCTCACCACCGAGACCGAGGAGCTGTCATGACCGCCGCAACCCTGCACGTCGCCGCGCCCACGTTCATCGAGCGCACCGGTCTCCGCATCGCGGACGCGATCACCGCCCGCGTCCGCGAGCGCATCGAGCGCCGCGCCGAGCGCCGGGTGCTCGCGCTCGATCTGCTGCGGGAGCAGCAGTCGCGCAAGGCCGACCCGTTCCTGCTCGAGCACGCCCTGCAGATGATCGGCTCGCGCTCGCGCTGACGGCGCGTCCGGAGCGGTCGTCCGGCGATCAGTCCTCGAACGGGCGGACGACCACCTCGCCGGACGCGGTGCGCAGCACCTCCCAGCCGGTGTCGAGCTCGGCGATGGGCCGGCCCTCCAGCCAGGTGAGCGTCCAGGTGCCGCGGAGCAGGTTCAGCGCCCCGGTCTGCAGGCTCAGCGTGCCGCCGGCCACGCTGAGCGCCTCCGCCTCGGCGATCGCCGGGCGCAACGCCGCCGGGACCGAGGCGGGCGGCTCGGAGCCCGCGGCCCACCGCGTCCCGAGCTGCATCACGCCCCCTCGATCGGAGCCAGCTCGATCGCCGTGACGGCGAGGTCGTCCGCCTCGACGAACGCGAGCTCGGCGATGCGGCCCACCGCGCGCAGGTCGTCGGCCGCGGCCTGGAGGGCGGCGATGTCGGCGACGGGCGCGGCGATCGTGGCCGAGGACACCGGAGTCTTCTGCGACGCCTTGGCCTCGGTCTTCGCGCGGCGGATGCCGATCAGCGCCTTGCTCGCGGTCGCCAGGATCGCGGGGTCGCCGGCCTCTGTCGAGCCCGGCTGCGGCCCGAGCGGCTCGGGCCAGGCCGCGGTGTGCACCGAGCCCTCCTCGAACCAGCTCCACGCCTCCTCGGTCGCGAACGACACGATCGGGGCGAGGAGGCGCAGCAGCGCGGAGAGGGCGAGGCGCAGGGCGAGCGCGGCGGACGCCTGGCCCACGTTCGTCCGGTCGTAGGCGCGCTCCTTGACGAGCTCGAGGTAGTCGTCGCAGAACGTCCAGAAGAACGCCTCGGTGATCTCGAGCGCCCGGGCCTGGTCGTAGTTCTCGAACGCCGCGGTCGCGTCGCGGATCACCTGGTCGAGCGTCGCGAGCATCGACGCGTCCAGGGCGTGGGTGATCTCGGCGCCCTCGGGCACCGGGAACGACAGCACGAACTTGGCCGCGTTGAGGATCTTGATCGCGAGGCGCCGCCCGATCTTCACCTGCGTGGGGTTCTGCGGGTCGAAGGCCGCGTCGGCGCCGAGACGGCTGGACGCGGACCAGTACCGCACGGCGTCGGATCCGTGCGCGTCGAGGATGTCGGCGGGGGTGACCACGTTGCCCTTCGACTTCGACATCTTCTTGCGGTCGGGGTCGACGATGAAACCGCTGATGGCGGCGTTGCGCCACGGGGTGCGCCCGTCCTCGAGGGTCGAGCGCAGCATGGTGGAGAACAGCCAGGTGCGGATGATGTCCTGACCCTGCGGGCGCAGATCCATCGGCGAGACCAGGTCCCAGAGCTCCTGATCGCGCTCCCAGCCGCCGGCGAGCTGCGGGGTGAGCGAGGAGGTCGCCCAGGTGTCCAGGATGTCGGCCTCGGCGTCGAAGCCCCCAGGCACGCCGCGCTGCTCGGCGGTGTAGCCGGGCGGCACATCGGTGGTCGGATCGATCGGCAGGCTCGCGAGGTCGGGGATGAGCACGCGGTCGTAGTCGCGCTCGCCGTTCTCGTCGAGGGCGTACCAGAGCGGGATCGGCACGCCGAAGAAGCGCTGCCGCGAGACCAGCCAGTCGCCGGTGAGGCCGCCGACCCAGTTCTCGTAGCGGACGCGCATGAACTCGGGATGCCAGTTCAGCTCCGCGCCGTTCGCGAGCAGCTGGTCGCGCAGCGCGGTGTCGCGGGCGCCGTTGCGGATGTACCACTGGCGGGTGGACACGATCTCGAGCGGGCGGTCGCCCTTCTCGAAGAACTTCACAGCGTGGTTGAACGGCTTGCCGACGGCGGTCATCGCCCCGGTCTCCTGCAGCTTCTCCACCAGTGCCTTGCGGGCGGAGAAGACCGTCTTGCCCGCCATGTTCTCCACGTACCAGGCGGCGGCATCCGCATGCGCCACGGAGGCCGGAGCGTCCGGCAGGAAGCGGCCGTCGAGGCCGATCGTGGTCATGTTCGGCAGGTCGCGGCCGTCGGTCGTGCGCAGCTCGCGCCACCAGACGATGTCGGTCACGTCGCCGAAGGTGCAGACCATCGCGGCGCCGGTGCCCTTGTCGGGCTGCGCGAGGTGGTGTCCGTGGATCTCGATGTCGGCGCCGAAGAACGGCGTGCGCACCTTCGTGCCGATGAGGTGCTTGTGCGGGCCTTCGGGGTGGGTGACGATCGCCACGCACGCGGGCAGCAGCTCGGGCCGCGTGGTCTCGATGGTGATGTGACCGGATCCGTCCGCGAACGGGAAGTCGATGGTGTGGTACGAGGCCTGCTGGTCGCGGTCCTCGAGCTCGGCCTGGGCGATCGCGGAGCGGAAGTCCACGTCCCACAGCGTCGGCGCGAGCGACTGGTAGGCCTCGCCGCGCTCGAGGTTGCGCAGGAACGCCAGCTGGCTCTGCCGGATCGAGTCGTCGGAGATGGTGCGGTAGGTCTGGGTCCAGTCGACGCTCAGCCCGAGCTGGCGGAACAGCGCTTCGAACTGCTTCTCGTCCTCCACGGTGAGCTTCTCGCAGAGCTCGATGAAGTTGCGGCGGCTGATCGGCTGCTGGTCGGCGGCCCGGGACGACTTGTTGTCGCCGCCCTCGAACGGCGGCGTGAAATCGGGGTCGTAGGGGAGCGACGGATCGCAGCGCACACCGTAGTAGTTCTGCACCCGGCGCTCCGTGGGAAGGCCGTTGTCGTCCCATCCCATCGGGTAGAACACGTTCTTGCCGCGCATCCGCTCGAACCGCGCCTTGATATCGGTGTGGGTGTAGCTGAACACGTGGCCGATGTGCAGGCTGCCGCTCGCCGTGGGAGGCGGGGTGTCGATCGAGTAGACGCCGTCCCGACCCGTCTGCGCCGCGCGGATCCGGTCGAACAGGAAGGTGCCGTCGGCGGACCAGCGCTCACCCCACTTCGCTTCGAGGCCTTCCAGTGCGGGCTTGTCGGGAATGGCGTTCAACGACGACATGGATCTCCTCGTGCGATGTGTGCGGCACCGTGTGAGCGTGCCTGAGTGTGGGTCGTGGTCCGAGTCTACCCGCGCGGCGCGGCGTGGCCCGCGCGGAGGAAGTGCCGGTGCCGCTGCCGTCGGACACGGAAAGGGGCCGGAGATCGGTCTCCGGCCCCTTCGACTCCTCGGAGCCCCGCTGACGCTCGTCAGAGGATGGCGAGCAGCTCGGGGGACGCGGCCGCGCGGACCGCGTCGCGGGCCTGGACCGCCGTGGCCGCCTCTCGTGCGGCGGCGGCGAGCCGCTGGCAGTCGAGCTGGGTGTGCGCGGCGAGCGCCACCCGGACGGCGGGCACCTTGCCGGGCGCCATCGACAGACTCGTGACGCCGAGCCCCACGAGCACGAGCGCCAGGAGCGGGTCGCCCGCGGATTCGCCGCAGACGCCGATCGGCTTGCCTGCGGCGCGGGCTCCGTCGGCCGCTGCGGCGATCACGTCGAGCACGGCCGGCTGCCAGGGGTCGAGGAGATCCGCGAGCTCGCCCTGCATCCGGTCCGCCGCCATCGTGTACTGGGCGAGGTCGTTGGTGCCGAGGCTGCCGAAGTCGACGGCGCCGAGCACGTGCGCCGCGCGCAGGGCGGCCGCCGGGATCTCGATCATCACGCCGGCCTTGGGCAGGCCGTTCTCGTACACGCGCCGCGCGAACCACGCGGCCTCCTCGACGGTCGCCACCATGGGCGCCATCACGCGGACGTCGGCGCCGGTCTGCTTCGCGGCGGCCGCGAGCGCCTCCAGCTGGGCGTCGAGCAGCTCCGGCCGCTCGGCCGACAGGCGCAGACCACGCCGACCCAGCGCGGGGTTCTCCTCAGGGCCGAGGTCGGCGAACTTCAGCGGCTTGTCCGCCCCGGCGTCGAGCGTGCGCACGACCACGCGGCGCCCGCCGAACGGCTCGAACACGCGCCGGTAGATCTCGGTCTGCTCCGCCACAGTGGGCGCGGTCTCGGAGGAGAGGAAGACGAACTCGGTGCGGAACAGGCCCACGCCCTCGAGGTCCTGCGCGCCCGCGAGCACGGCGTCCTCGACGCCGCCGATATTGGCGAGCAGAGCGATCGCGAGGCCGTCCTTGGTGCGCCCCGGACCGGACGACTCCGCCAGGGCTGCCGCCCGCCGCTCTCGGCGGACGCGCTGCTCGGCGACGAGAGCCGGATCCGGCGCGACGACGACCTCGCCGGTGTCGCCGTCGACCGCGATGAACGTGCCGGGCGCGATCTCGGTGGCGCCGGCGAGCTGCACCACGGCGGGGATCCCCATCTGCGCGGCGAGGATCGCGGTGTGGCTCGTGCGCCCGCCCGCCCTGGTGACGATGCCGGCGACGAGCGCGCGGTCCAGCGTGGCGGTCTCGGCGGGCGCCAGGTCCTCGGCCACGACGATGCTGGGCTCGGTGAAGTCGGGGACGCCGGGCGCCGGCACGCCGAGCACGGCGGCGACGGCGCGGGAGCCGACGTCGCGGAGGTCGGCGACCCGCTCGGCGAAGTAGCCGCCGAGCGCTTCGAACTGCACGACGAACTGCTCGACCGCCGCGGCGATCGCGGTCGCGGGCCCGACACCGGAGCGCACGCCGGCCTGGGCCGCCTTGAGCAGGGACTTGTCGCGCGCCATCATCGCGGTCGCCTTGAGGATCGCCTGCGCGGTGTCCACGACGTGCTCCGCCTTGGCGTCGAGGGCCGCCGCGACATCGGCGAACGCCTGCGCGACGTCCGCCGCGGCCTGCTCGGCGTCGGCGGCAGCCGGCTCGTTCTGCGGCGGGCGGACCGGCGGTGCCACCTGCACCACCGGCCCGTACGCCGTTCCCGGGCTGACGCCGATCCCCTGTCGGACCTCGCCGGGTGCTGCGGTCGTCATCTCACTGCGCGTCCAGGTCGGTGGACAGCAGCGTCACGAGCCGGTCGAGCACGGCATCCGCGTCGGGGCCGTCGGCGGTCAGGACGACCTCCTCGCCGTGCTTCGCTCCCAGGGCGATGACACCGAGGATGCTGGTCGCGTCGACGGCGTCCTCACCGGGGCGGCCGATCTCCACATCGAGCCCGGAGTCCGCGGCCGCCTCGACGAACAGCGAGGCGGGACGGGCGTGCAGGCCGACGGACGAGGCGATGGTGACGGTGCGAGTGGCCATGATGTTCTCCTTCGAATGGATGGTGGTTCAGACAGCGACGGACTCGGCGGCCGACGCCTCGATCTGCTCGACGCGCTTGTTCTGCGACACAGTCTTCAGCACGGTGATGATGAGCGCCATCACCACGACGCCGGCGATCAGCGCCAGCAGGAACAGCAGGGGAGCGCCGATCAGCGGGAGCACCCAGATGCCGCCGTGCGGCGCGCGCAGGGTGACGCCGAACACCATGGACAGGCCGCCGGTCACGGCGGATCCGATGACGGACGACGCGATCACCCGGATCGGGTCGGCGGCGGCGAACGGGATCGCGCCCTCCGAGATGAAGGACAGCCCGAGCAGCCACGCCGCTTTGCCGTTCTCCCGCTCCGGCTCGGTGAAGAGCTTGGGCCGCACGGCGGTGGAGAGCGCCATCGCGAGCGGGGCGACCATGCCGGCGGCCATGACCGCGGCCATGATCTTGAGCTGCGGGGCGTCGGTCGCGGCGCCGGCGGCGGCCAGGCCGGTCGTGGCGAACGCGTACGCCGTCTTGTTGACGGGACCGCCGAGGTCGAAGCCCATCATCGCGCCGAGGACGATGCCGAGCACGAGCGCGCCCGCGCCGGTCATCCCGTTCAGCCAGCCGTTGAGCTGCGTCATGAGCCAGACGATCGGCCGGCCGAGGATCGTGATGAACAGGCCCGCCGTGATCAGTGTCGACAGCAGGGGGATCACGACGACCGGCATCACTCCGCGGACGCCCTTGTGCACCCGCCAGCGCGAGATCCAGCGGGCGACGAAGCCGGCGAGGAAGCCGGTGACGAGTCCCCCGAGGAAGCCCGCGTTCATGGTGGCGGCGATCGCCCCGGCGACGATTCCCGGGACGAGTCCGGGGCGGTCCGCGATGGCGAAGGCGATGAAGCCGGAGAGGATCGGGACGAGGAATCCGAACGAGGCGGCGCCCATCACGAACAGCAGGCCGCCCCACGACATCAGGCTCAGCGGATCGAAGTGCTGGGCGATGTTGGTGGCGTCCGGGGCGGTGAGGTTGTACTTCACGACCTTGAGCGCGCCGGACTCGCCGACCGCGATCTGCGCGACCATGAACGACAGTGCGATCAGGATTCCGCCCGCGGCGACGAACGGGATCATGTACGACACGCCCGTCATCAGCCACTGGCGGATCTTCGTGCCGACCTTGGCGTCGGCTTCCACCTTCGTGGTGAGGCCTCCCGCAGGGCCGGCCGCGGCTGCGGCGGCGGCCTTGCTCGGGTCGGCCGCCCATTCGGCGGCCAGAGCCTCGGCGCGTTCGATGAGCTCCGGGCTGTCGGAGATCGCCTTCTTCACCGGCACGTCGACGGTGGGCTTGCCGGCGAAGCGGCCGACGTCCTTCACCGCCAGGTCGTGCGCGAACACGACCGCGTCGGCCTCCGCGATCTCGGCCGGGGTGAGCGGGGTGGATCCGGCTGAGCCCTGGGTCTCCACCTTGATGGAGTGGCCGGCCGCCTTCGCTGCCCGCTCCAGCGCTTCGGCGGCCATGTAGGTGTGCGCGATGCCGGTGGGGCAGGAGGTGACGCCGACGAGCTTGAGCGGGCGCGCGGCCGCGGCTGCCGATTCGGCGGTGCCGGACGGCGTGGCCGCGGCCGACGCGTCGGACGGGGCATCCGCCTCGGCGGAAGCGGTGGCGGAAGCGGCGGCGGAGGGGGCCGCCTCGTCGAGCTGCACGTGCTCGCCGACGATGGCGACCACCTCGGCCTCGGTCGTCGCGGCGAGCAGCGCGTCTCGGAACTCCGAGCGCATCAGCGCGCGGGCCAGCTTCGGCAGCATCTGCATGTGGGCCTCCCCGCCGGCCTCCGGCGCGGCGATGAGGAAGACCAGCCGGGCCGGGCCGTCCTTGGCGCCCCAGTCGATCCCGTCGCGCGTGCGGCCGAAGACCAGGGACGGCTCCGTGATGGCGGCGCTGCGGGCGTGCGGGATGCCGATGCCGCCGGGAAGTCCGGTCGCCATCTTGGATTCGCGCTCGCGGACGTCGGCCAGGAATCGGTCGAGGTCGGTGCAGCGGCCGCTGGCGACGAGCCGCGCGGCGAGGGTAGCGGTCGCCTCGTGCCGGTCGCTGCCGGTGAGGTCGAGCACGACCTGTTCTTCGTTGATCAGTGCCATGAGGAATTCCTTTCCGGGGGGAGGGTCAGTCCGCGAGGGCGAGTTCGCGGTCGGGGGCGGATGCGACCGCCACGTGGATGTCTCGAAGGTCGGCCGGCGCGGGCACCTGGCTGCCGGGCAGGGCGACGGCGGCGGTTCCCCAGCGCACGCCCTCGGCGAGCGCCTCCGCGGCGGGGCGGTCCGCGCTGAGCGCGGACAGGAACCCGGCGAGCATGCAGTCGCCCGCGGCGACGGTGGATACGACCTCGGAGGCGACGGCGTTCGCGTGCCAGGCCCCCTCGGCGGTGACGAGCACCGCGCCGTCGCGACCGAGGCTCACCGCGACCATGCCGACGCCGCCGCGCTGGAGAGCCTGAGCCGCGTCGAGCACGGCCCCCATGGTGGGCAGGTCGCGGCCGACCAGTTCACCGAGCTCTTCGCGGTTCGGCTTGATGAGCGCCGGCTTCGCGTCGACGGCAGGGGCGAGGGGAGCGCCGGACGTGTCGACGGCGACCCGGACTCCGCGCTCTCGGGCCCCGCGCACGAGCCGGCCGTAGAAGTCCGTCGGCGCTCCGAGGGGAAGACTGCCGCCACCGGAGAGCCAGGCGCCGGCCGGCACGTTCGCCAGCGCCTGCTCGATGAGCGCGTCGACTTCGGCGGCGTCGAGCAGGGGTCCTGGCTCGTTGATCTTCGTCGTGGTGCCGTCGGGTTCGAGCACGCTGATGTTCATGCGCACGCTGCCCCGGATCGGCACGACGACCACGGGCACGGCGGCTGCGCGGCAGAGGGCCTCGAGCATCCCGCCTTCGAGCCCGCCCGAGGGCAGCACCGCCAGGGTGTCCCCGCCCATCGCGGCGATCGCGCGGGAGACGTTGAGCCCCTTCCCGCCCGGATCCACGCGACTGGAGGTGGCACGCTGCACCGCGCCGCGGGAGAGCGCATCGATCGTGACGGCGCGGTCGATGCTCGGGTTGGGGGTGAGCGTGACGATCATGCGATCACGACCTTCGGTCCTGCGGCGCGCAGCGCCTCCACGGCGTCGGGGTCCGCCGCGGCGTCCGTGATGATGGTGTGCACGTCGTCGGCGCGGGCGAAGCGCTGAAGGTGCACCGCGCCGAGCTTGCTGGAATCGGCGACGAGGATCCGGGTCCGCGCCGCGTCGAGCATCGCGCGCTTCACGGCGGCCTCGTCCTGATCGGGGGTCGACAGGCCGTGGTCGGCGTCGAAGCCGTTCGTGCCGAGGAACGCGACGTCGACGGCGAGCTCGGAGAGGGCGCCGATGGCCCACGGCCCGACTGCGGCACCGGTGACGGTCCGCACGCGCCCGCCGATCAGCAGCAGCGTGATGTTGCCCTGCCCGGCGAGGGCTCCGGCGATGATCGCGTTGTTCGTCACCACGGTGAGCTGCGCGTCGGCGGGGATGAGCTCGGCGATCGCGAGGGTGGTGGATCCGGAGTCGAGGAGGATCGTGCCGCCGTCGGGCAGCTCCTGCAGGGCGCGGGTCGCGATCTGCAGCTTCGCGTCCGCGTACTGGCCGATGCGGGCGGTGAGGGTGAGCTCCGGCACGGACCGCTCGGCGGGCAGTGCGCCGCCGTGCACGCGGCGGACGAGTCCCTGCTGCTCCAGGACCGCGAGGTCGCGGCGGACCGTCTCGGTGGTCACGTCCAGGAGTTCTGCGAGGCCCGCCACATCGACGCGCCCGTCCCGCTGCGCGCGTTCGTGGATGCGCTGCTGCCGCTCCGCTGCGTACATCGGGCTCCCTTGCCGTTCTCGGTTCGCCCGCTTCGGGCGTTGAGCTACTTTCCCACACAATCCAACAAGAAACAACATAAAACCAGAAACTGCCCACGGGGGATGACCCCATGCCGCCCTGAGGGGTGAAAGATCCACCGCGTCCACAAACCGATAGCCTGGATTGTCCTGCACACAGCACTCCCGAGGAACCCCCATGCCTGCTCCGCTCCGGCGCCGAATCCTTCCCCTCGCCGCGCTCGCCGCGGCCGCCGCGCTCGCGCTCACGGCCTGCTCGGGCTCGTCCGGTTCCGGTGACGCGAGCGGCGAGCTCGTCTGGGGCGTCGACGGCAGCCTCCTGTCGGCGGGGAAGATGGACCCGCAGACCAGCCAGCTCGACATCACCGCGATGGTGCAGCGCGCCGTGCTCGACTCGCTCGTCTTCCAGAAGCCCGACGGATCCTTCGTGCCGTGGCTCGCGAAGAAGTGGGAGGTCTCCGAGGACGGGACCGCGTACACGTTCCACCTGCGCGACGACGTCACCTTCACCGACGGCGAGAAGTTCGACGCCGCGGCGGTCAAGGCGAACTTCGACCGCATCGCCGATCCCGCGACCAAGTCCGCGCAGGCGGCGAGCATGCTCGGCGGCGAGCTGTACAAGGGCACCGAGGTCGTCGATCCGACGACCGTGAAGGTCACGTTCGCGCAGCCGTACGCGCCGTTCCTGCAGGCCGCGAGCACCGCCCAGCTCGGCTTCTACGCGCCCAAGGTGCTCAAGGAGCACGCGGCGGATCTTGCCGCCGGCGGCAAGGGCGTCACGGTGGGTACGGGGCCGTTCGAGATCTCGTCCTACACGCCGGATCAGGAGATCGTCTACACGCGCAACACGAAGTACGCCTGGGCGCCGGAGGGAATGAAGGCGCCGGCGTTCAAGACGCTCCGCGTGCAGATCCTGCCCGAGGCGTCGGTGCGGAGCGGATCCGTGGCGTCGGGGGAGATCGATCTCGCCTCCCAGCTCCCCCCGAACCTGGTGGCGGGGCTCAAGGGCAAGGCGACCGTGAAGTCGGCCGAGGTGCCCGGCCTGCCGTACTCGCTCTTCCTGAACGAGCGCAACGGAGTGTTCGCCGACCGGAAGGTGCGCGAGGCGTTCACCCGCGCGATCGACGTCGATGCAGCCGTGGACAAGATCTTCTTCGGCCAGTTCCCGCGCGCGTGGAGCATCCTCGGCCCCACCACGCCCGGCTACGACAAGAGCCTGGAGAAGCGCTGGCCCTTCGACAAGGACCTCGCGAACAAGCTGCTCGACGAGGCCGGCTGGACGCAGCGCGGCGCCGACGGCATCCGCACCAAGGACGGCAAGCGCCTCACCGCGAACTGGATCGCGTGGACGCCGGTCTCCGACGACCACGCCGCGCTGGCGAACGCCGTCCAGTCCGACCTCAAGGCCGTCGGGTTCGAGATCACGCGCGAGACGCTCGAGCCGGGCGCCTACAACGAGAAGTACGGCCCGAAGAAGTTCGACATCACCGACTGGGACTTCTCGGGGGTGGATCCGGACCTGCTGCGCAGCCACCTCGCCACGGACGGCTTCCAGAACGCCTCGTCGGTCAGCGATCCGAAGCTCGACCAGCTCCTCAAGGACGGCATCGCGACCACCGATGCCGCGGCACGGGCGAAGGTCTACGCGCAGATCCAGGAATGGAACGCCGAGCAGGACGTGATCGTGCCGCTCTACGTCACCTCGGCGATCACCGCGGTGGGGGACAAGGTGGCCGAGCTGAGCTTCGACATCTACGGCCGTCCGCTGTTCTTCGGCACCGGCGTCAAGTAGTCCCATGCGGCCCCTGCTGCGCCGGCTCGGCGGCATCGCGCTGTCGATCGTGCTGGTGCTGTGGGGTGCCGCGACCCTGTCGTTCCTGGCCTTCCGGGTGCTGCCCGGCGACCCGGTGAGCGTGATGCTCGGCCCTCAGGCGCAGGTGAGCGAGGCGGTGAAGGACCGGATCCGAGAGGACCTCGGTCTCGACCGCCCGCTGTGGCAGCAGTACCTCTCGATGATGGGCGATCTGCTGCACGGCGACCTCGGCACTTCGTATCAGCTGCGGATGCCGGTGAGCGAGGTGATCGGGCGTCAGCTGGGCGCGACGCTGCAGCTGACCGCACTGGCCCTGTCGATCGCGGTGCTGCTCGCGCTCGCCGGGATGCTGCTCGCCCGCCGGCCGCTCGCGCGGGGGATCCTCGCGACGGGCGAGCTGATCGTGCTGTCCTCGCCGGTGTTCTGGATCGGGCTGCTGCTGCTCACGGTGTTCGCGTTCGGGCTGGGGTGGTTCCCCGTCGCCGGGACCCGCACGGGCGCGGGCCTGGTGCTGCCGGCGGTGACCCTCGCACTGCCCGTCGCCGCGCTGCTCGGCCAAGTGCTCCGCGACGGCGTCGAGGCGGCCGAGCGTCAGCCGTGGGCTCTGACCGTACGCGCCCGCGGGGCCGACCACGCGCGGCTCACCCTGCGACACACGCTCCGGCACGGTGCGATCGGAGCGCTCACGCTGAGCGCCTACCTCGTCGGGTCCCTGCTGGGCGGGGCCGTGCTCGTGGAGACCGTCTTCGCTCGGCCCGGGCTGGGTCGGGTCACTCTTGCGGCGATCACCGGCCGCGATCTGCCCGTCGTGACGGGGATCATCCTGTTCAGCGCCCTCGTCTTCGTCGTCGTGAACACGCTCGTGGAGCTCGCCGCACCGCTCCTGGATCCGCGCCTGCAGGTCACGGGCGGGCGGACAGCCGCCCCGGCGCCGGCGCGGCCGGAGGACGCCGCATGACGGCCCTTCGCCGGATCCTGCTCGCGCTCGCGCTGCTCGTGCTGGCGACGGTCGTGCTGGCCGCCGTGGTGCCCGGCCTGCTCGCCCCCGCGGACCCCGTGCAGACCCACGTCCGCGACGCGCTCCTCCCTCCCGGCCCCGGGCACCCCTTCGGCACCGATCAGAGCGGCCGCGACGTGTACGCACGGGTGGTGCACGGCGCCGGGCGGTCGCTCGGCATCGGCGTCCAGGCGACAGCCCTCGCTCTCATCGCAGGGCTGCTCGTGGGGTCGCTGGCGGGCCTCGCGCCGCGGCCCGTGGACGCGGCGCTCATGCGCGCCAACGACGTGCTCATGGCGTTCCCCGAATTCCTGCTGGCGCTCGTGGTGGTGGCGATGCTGGGACCCGGGACGGCGAACGTCGCGATCGGCGTCACGCTCGCGGCGATCCCGGTGTACGTTCGGCTCGCGCGCGCCCAGACGCAGGTGCTGCGCCGGGCGGAGCACGTCGAGGCGGCGCGGATCCTCGGCGTCGGCGCGTTCACGGCGTTCCGGCGGCATGTCCTGCCCGGGGTGCTGGGCTCGCTCAGCGTGCTCGCGACGATCGGTCTCGGATCCAGCATCCTCGCCGCGGCGGGGCTCAGCTTCCTCGGCCTCGGGCCCGCCGAGCCGACGCCGGAGTGGGGCCTCATGCTCGCCGGCGGTCGCAACGTTCTGGGGCAGGCGTGGTGGATCGCCGTGTTCCCCGGGGCTGCGATCACGCTCACCGTGCTCGCGGCGACGTTCCTGGGCCGCACGCTGCGCGCCCGGGCCGAAGGGAGGCGCGCATGAGCGGCTCGATGCGTGCGGTCGGGGCCGCCCTGCGGGTGGAGGATCTGCGCGTCACGATCGGAGGTCGCGCCCTCGTCGACGGGGTATCGCTCGCCGTGGCGCCGGGGGAGTGCCTTGCGCTCGTGGGAGAGTCGGGTGCGGGCAAGTCACTCACCGTCCGGGCGTTGCTCGGGCTCAGCCCGGCCGGCGCGTCCGTGTCCGCCGGGGCGCTCGAGGTGGACGGCGTCGACGCGCGTGCGCTGTCCGAAGGCGCGTGGCTGGCGCTGCGGGGGGCGCGGGTCGCTCTCGTCTCGCAGGACGCGCTGGTGTCGCTGGATCCGCTGCGCCGGATCGGCGCCGAGGTCGCCGAGCCCCTGGAGATCCACGAGTCGCTCACGCGGGCCGAGCGCGGCGCGCGCGTGCAGGAGCTGCTCGCCGATGTCGCGATGCCGGATCCGCAGCGGCGCGCGCGGCAGCGTCCGCACGAGCTCTCCGGGGGCCTGCGCCAGCGCGCCCTGATCGCGAGCGCGCTCGCGGGCCGCCCCGCGGTGCTCATCGCCGACGAGCCCACCACGGCGCTCGACGCCACGGTTCAGGCCCGCGTGCTCGCGCTGCTGCGCCGGATCGCGGACGCCGGCACCGCGATCGTGCTGGTGAGCCATGACATGGCCGCCGTGCGCCGGATCGCTGACCGGGTCGTCGTGCTGCGGGACGGCCGCGTCGTGGAGCAGGGCTCGGCGACCGAGGTGCTCACCGCGCCGCAGGACGACTACACGCGCGAGCTGGTGCGCGCATCCGTGCCCGAGCCCCGGGTTGTGAGCGACGGCGATCGCCCCGCGCTGGCCACGGTGACCAGCGTGGCCAAGAGCTTCGACCGGCCGGCGCTGCGCGACGTGTCGTTCGTGCTGAGACGAGGGCGCACCCTGGGTGTTGTGGGGGAGTCCGGATCCGGGAAGACCACGCTCGCGCGGATCTTGCTGGGGGTCGAGCGGGCGGACGGGGGGACCGTCTCCTGGGACCGCGGCGTGCGGCCCCGGATCCAGCTGGTGCACCAGAACCCGCTCGGCGCCTTCGACCCGCGCTGGACGATCGGCCGCTCGCTGCGGGAGGCGCTCGCGGCCGGCGGCGTTTCCCGCGCCGAGCGCCGGGAACGAGCAGCGGCGCTGCTGCGCGAGGTGGATCTAGACCCGGCGCTCGCCGCGCGGCGCCCGGCCGCGCTGTCCGGCGGACAGCGCCAGCGGGCGGCGATCGCCCGCGCGCTCGCGGCAGACCCTGAGGTGCTGGTGCTCGACGAACCGGTCTCCGCCCTCGACACCACCGTGCGGATGCGGATCCTGGAGCTCATGGACCGGCTGCAGCGCGACCGCGGACTCACCATGGTGCTGGTCTCGCATGATCTCGCCGTCGTCGCGGCGGTGGCCGACGATGTGCTCGTGATGCAGGACGGCGCGATCGTCGAGCAGGGACCGACCGCGGCCGTGCTCGGGGACCCGCAGCACCCGTTCACGCGGGAGCTGGTCGCCGCGTCCGGACACTGAGCGGTCATGCGTACGACCCTCGGCGGGTCACGCGTCCCTGAGCTTGTCGAAGGGCCTGGATGGTCAGACGCTTCGACAGGCTCAGCGACCGACGGCTGGCTTCTGAGGTTGTCGAACAGGGGTCTACTCCGGTCCCTGAGCGAGCCGGAGGCGAGACGAAGGGCGCTGCGTCTACCCCGTAGGATCTTGTGATCTTGTTGTGACCTTTTCTCTATCCGATCAGGTCGTTTTCGGCCCCGGAATGTCGGCGGCCCCGGGTTGACTAAGGGCATGACGAACACGCTCGGCATCGTGGAGGATCCCGGGGTGGACCCGGTGGATCCGGTCGCCGTGCTGGCCATGGTGACGTCGGGGTTGGCGGCGACGGAGGCGTCGATCATCCGGCTGCAGGCGGTGCGGGACGCGCACCTCGCCGTCGCGCAGCGGCTTGCTGAGGACCTCGCTGCGGCCGGCGGCACTTCTGCGGTGCGGGGTGAGGCGGTGGATCTGGCCGTGCGCAGTGTCGCTGCCGAGCTGGCGGCGGTGCTGCACATGTCGGATCGCGTCGTGCAGGGGCGCATGGCACGCGCGGCGGAGCTGATGACCCGGTACCCGATCACGATGCGGGCGTTCAGCGACGCGCGGATCAACGCCGCCCACGTGCGTCTCATCCAAGACACCGCGGCCCGTTTGGACGACGAGGTGCGGGCCGAGTTCGAACGGGGCGCTGTCGCCGCGTGTGTGGGTGAGACGCCGCATCGGGCGAAGCGGATCGTGGAACGCATCGCCGAACGGTTGACGCCGCGCAGCCTCACTGAGCGGCATCGGGAGGCGCAGGAGAAGCGGAGCGTGTGGCGGGAGGAACTCCCCGACGGGCAGAAGGCGCTGGGGCTCATCCACTCGGCGGCGGTGATCGACGGGATCTTCGACCGGCTCACCCAGCAAGCCCGCCTGATCAAGACCGCGAACGCGAAAGCCGCGAAGGACGCGGCCTCGGGAACCACCCCGGACCCGGACGAGCTCGGCGACCCGGACGACGAACGCACCCTCGACCAGCTGCGCGCCGACCTCTGCGCCGACACCCTCCTCACCGGCACCCCGTCCGGGCATGACACGACGGCCGGGCTGCTCGCGGCGATCCAGGCGCGGGTCGAGGTCACGGTCCCCGCGTTCACGGCGATGGCGCCCGATACCGGCACGGCGTGCGCGGGTCCCCGGTCAGCGTTCGGAAGCCGTATCGAGTAACCTGACGAGCACGCCGGCTTGTGGTCGCCGTTCGGGGTCCGCACCGAACAGCCCGCCGAACTCGCCGGCGGGCAACCCATCGACACGGACACCGCCCGCCTCCTCGCCGGCGGCGCCACCGCGTGGGAACGCGTGCTCACCCACCCGGTCACCGGGGCGATCCTCGCCGTCGACCACTACCGGCCCAATGCGGACCTCCGCCGGCTCCTGCACGCTCGCGACGCACGGTGCCGGTTCATCACCTGCGGCCTGCCGCCCATCACCCAGGACCTCGACCACACGATCGACGCCGCGTACGGCGGTCCGACCGAGGAAGGCAACCTCGGCGGACTCTGCCGGAGACACCACGTCCTGAAGCACCAGACCGCGTGGAAGGTGAAGCAGCTCGGCGCGGGGGTCCTGGAATGGACCAGCCCCACCGGGGCGAACTACATCGACCAGCCACCCCCGCCCGTGACCTTCACTCTCCACGAACCGGATCCACCACCCGACCCTGAGATATCCGGCTTCTAGGGCGTGTTGATCAAGAAGGTGCGGGGTGGCCAGCCGCCGCGAGTTGCGCGGGAGAATGGGCGTGTGAAGATCCAGGTGCTGCATATCGAGGATTGCCCGAATTGGCAGGAGGCGGGCGATCGAGTACGGCTGGTGCTCGACTCGATCGGACGGGGCGATGTTCCGGTGGAGTTCGTGTTGATCCGCACCGAGGCTGAGGCGGTGAGCTCTGGTTTCGCGGGCTCGCCCACGATTCTTCTGGACGGTCAGGACTTGTTCCCGTCCCAGGGGAACACTGCCGACTTGGCGTGCAGGGTCTATCTGACCGAGCGCGGCTTTGCGGGTGCGCCGACGGTGGGACAGCTTGAGCGCACGCTGCAGGAGCGCGAAGCGCTCAGCGGAGATCGGTCTTGATCCAGATCAGCGCCGCGGCGAGGCTGACGGCGGCTCGGTAGTTGCGGGCGAGTTTGTCCGAGCGCATCGCGATGCCGCGCCACTGCTTGAGACGGTTGAAGCAGCGTTCTACGACGTTGCGTCCCTTGTAGCGTTCCTTCTGCTTGTCGCCGAAAGCGATCGGCCGGCCCGGCTTCTTGCGGCGGTGCGCGATCTGGTCGTCCCGCTCGGGGATGGTCGCCGCGATCCTCCGGTCGCGGAGCCAGGCGCGGTTCGCCCTTGAGGGGTACCCCTTGTCGGCGAGCACCCGGTCGGGGAGGGTGCGGGGGCGGCCCTTCCCGTCGCGGGGAACGCGGATGTTCTCCAGCACCGCGCTCATCATCGTGGTGTCGTTGATGTTCCCGGCGGTGATCATCATGCTCAGCGGCCGGCCGCGGCCGTCGCAGACCAGGTGCAGTTTGGTCGTCAGCCCGCCGCGGGAGCGTCCGATCCCGTGATCAGGCGGCTCGGACCACGGATTCTTGTGATTCGGCACAGCCCCCTGTGTCCCGGGCGAGGGTCGCGCCGTGCTGATGCACGCGCGCGATCGTGGAGTCGATCGAGACGACCCAATCGATTTCCCCAGCGGCGTCGGCCTGCTTCTGCACCTCGGTGAGCAGCTTCTGCCAGGTGCCGTCCCCGGCCCACCGGTTGAACCGCTTGTAGATCGAGTTCCACTTCCCGAACCGTTCCGGAACGTCACGCCACGGCGCACCGGTCCGGTACTTCCACGCCATCCCCTCGATAGCGAGCCGGTGATCCGTCCACGGCCGCGACCGACCGGTCACCGTCGGCATCAACGGCTCCATCACGGCCCACACCTCGTCAGAGATCTCCTGTCGCGTCACCGTTCAAGACTCACCCACCGAGGAGCGGAACCTCTTGATCAACACGCCCTAGGGCGTGTCTGACAAATTGATCGGTGTGGGCCTGGGAGTCTTGAAGCGTGTCGCGTTTCCAGTTGCTCTCGGATGCTCAGTGGTCGTTGATCGAGGGCATGCTGCCGCGTCCGACGGGCCGGAAGGGCCGGCCGTTCTCGGATGCGCGGACCATGCTCGAGGGGATCATCTACCGGTACCGGTGCGGGATCGCGTGGCGTGATCTGCCCGAGGTGTTCGGGCCGTGGCAGACGGTCTGGACGTGGCATCACCGGCTCGCGACGGAAGGTGTGTGGGACACGATCGTGGCGACGCTGATCGCGCAGGCCGACGCGCAGGGCCTGGTCGACTGGTCCGTGTCGGTGGACTCGACGATCGCGCGTGCGCATCAGCACGCGACGAACACGACGCGTGACACAGGGGGATGGGTCGAATTACACGAATCTGGCCGTCGAGCCGCGTGATCACGGGATCGGGCGCTCGCGCGGCGGGTTGTCGACGAAGATCCACCAGCTGGTCGACGGGAACGGACTGCCGCTGGTCACCGTGATCACGCCCGGGCAGGCCGGGGATTCGCCGATGCTGATCCCACTTCTCGGGCAGCTGCGCGTGGCCCGTCCGATCGGTCGGCCTCGTACTCGGCCGGACGCGGTCCGCGGCGACAAGGCATACTCGTCCCGCGCGATCCGCTCGCACCTGCGCGGTCGCGGCATCAAGGCCGTGATCCCCGAACCCCGCGACCAGCAGGGCCACCGGAAACGTCGCGGCCCACGCGGCGGCAGGCCCGTCGGGCTCGATGCCGACGACTACAAGAACCGCAACGTCATCGAACGCCGCTTCTGCCACACCAAGCAGTGGCGCGGCCTCGCGACTCGCTACGACAAACACGCGATCGTCTACCGCGCCGCCGTCCTCATCCACGCGATGATCGCCTGGACCCAGCAATTATCAGACATGCCCTAGCACCGGACGCCTGAGCACAGCCCCCGACACGGCGCCCGAACCCAAAGACCGAGCGCGTCGATCATCGCCAGGATGCGCCGCGGGACGGTTCAGTCCTGCACATCGATCCCGGCGGCGCGCGCGAGGACCGGGGCGAGCAGCTCGATCTGGCGCTCGGTGAGAGTGGCGCCGCGCAGCGAAGTCACATCCAGGAACGCCAGGGCGTCCAGACCGCGGAGGTCGAGGGAGTCGGCGCGCATGCCGCGTGTGTCGAGCTCGTCGGCGCTGCTGCGCTCGAAGCGCACCCGGGTGACCGTCGCCGCCGGCAGATCCACGGTGGCGAGGGTGCAGTCCGCGATGAGCGAGTCCTGGATCTTCGCAGCCGCCAGGGAGAGGTAGTCGATCCGGGCGTGCTCCAGGATCAGTTCCGCGACATGCGCGCCGGACAGATCCAGGGTGCCGATGCGGCCGCCGGCGATGCGCAGCCTGCGGATCGTCGCGTCCTTGAGGGACAGCTCGGGGGTGCGCGCGTCCACGATCTCGACGTCGAGCAGCGTCGCGCCGGTGAGATCGGCACGGTCCACGGCGCCGGACAGCGAGCACTGCTCGAACTGCGCGTGCGCGAGGTCCTCGGCGAGCGGCATCCGCAGGGCGATGTGGTCGCCGTGACGGCGCCCGCTGGCGTCGTCGAGCGCCGGCAGATCGGGCGGAGATACCCGCGGCGGCTGAGGGCGATCGGTGCTGCGGGCCATGCTGTCAGCCTATGCGCCGTGCGGGCTCCGACCGCCGCCGAGGCGGCGCTAGACTGGATGGCACGAGCACAGATCCGGCCATCACCGGGGAGCTCTCGGAAGAACGCTCCGGTCCACGGCCGGGGTCAGTAGAACCGAGCGGGGCAGGCCCGTCACAGCCGCAGTGAGAGTGGTGTTCCGGTCCAGCGGTTGCTGAGCCTGTCGAAGCACAGGGACCGGAACGCAACGCAGGGTGGTACCGCGGTCCCTTCGCTTGAACCAGCACAGGATCGTCCCGGCGAGCAGCATCCATCACCGACACTGCGAGACACGATGACCTACCCGCGCACCTCCGCTTCGACGAGCTCAGCGACCGGATCCTCCTTCGGCCCGGCCGCCGACGCCGTCACCCCGAGCCCGCGCTTCCCCGAAATCGAGCGCGAGGTGCTCGCGTTCTGGGAAGCCGACGACACTTTCCGCGCGTCCATCGCGCAGCGCGACGGCGCCGAGGAGTGGGTGTTCTACGACGGCCCGCCGTTCGCGAACGGGCTGCCGCACTACGGTCACCTGCTCACCGG
The DNA here is from genome assembly GCF_054654695.1 of Microbacterium xylanilyticum. Classification (NCBI taxonomy): domain Bacteria; kingdom Bacillati; phylum Actinomycetota; class Actinomycetes; order Micrococcales; family Microbacteriaceae; genus Microbacterium; species Microbacterium xylanilyticum. The sequence continues at coordinate 2,337,382 of NZ_BAAIEN010000002.1, read as the reverse complement.
CTACGCGAAGGACCTGTTTCCGCGCTTCCAGACGATGCTCGGCAAGAAGGTCGACCGCGTGTTCGGGTGGGACACGCACGGCCTGCCCGCCGAACTCGAGGCGATGAAGCAGCTCGGCATCACCGAGAAAGACGAGATCGAGCAGATGGGCATCGACGTCTTCAACGCGAAGGCGCGCGAGTCCGTGCTCACCTACACGCACGAGTGGCAGGACTACGTCACCCGCCAGGCGCGCTGGGTCGACTTCGAGCGCGGCTACAAGACGCTCGACCTCAGTTACATGGAGAGCGTGCTCTGGGCGTTCAAGACCCTGTACGACAAGGGCCTCGCGTATGAGGGCTACCGCGTGCTGCCGTACTGCTGGCGCGATGAGACCCCGCTGTCGGCGCATGAGCTGCGCATGGACGACGACGTCTACAAGGAGCGTCAGGATCCCTCCGTCACGGTGAGCTTCCCGCTCACCGGGGAGAAGGCGGCCGGCCTGGGGCTCGACGGCGTGCGCGCGCTCGCCTGGACCACGACCCCATGGACCCTGCCCACCAACCTCGCGCTCGCCGTGGGCCCGGAGATCGTCTACGCCGTCGTCCCCGTCGGACCGAACGGAACGTCGGAGGGCGCGCAGGGCGACCGCTTCCTGCTCGCGAAGGACCTCCTCGGCGGCTACGCCAAGGATCTCGGCTACGACAGCGCCGACGACGCGATCGCCGCGGTGTCGGCGACGGTGACCGGCGCCGAGCTGAGCGGCGTGACCTACGCGCGCCTGTTCGACTACTACGCCGACGTCGAGACCTGGGGCACCGAGAACGCCTGGCAGATCCTCGTCGACGACTACGTCACCACCAGCGACGGCACCGGCATCGTGCACCAGGCACCCGCCTACGGTGAGGACGACCAGCGCGTCGCCGGCGCGGCGGGCATCCCGACCATCCTCTCCCTCGATGAGGGCGGGCGCTTCCTGCCGCAGGTGACCGACGTCGCCGGCGAGCTGTGGATGGACGCCAACACGCCGCTCGTGCGCCTGCTCCGCGGGAACGGCCGGCTGCTGCGCCTGCAGAGCTACCTGCACTCCTACCCGCACTGCTGGCGCTGCCGGAACCCCCTCATCTACAAGGCCGTCTCCAGCTGGTTCGTGCGCGTCACAGACTTCAAGGACGAGATGCTCGCGAACAACGAGCAGATCACCTGGGTGCCCGAGAACGTCAAGCACGGCCAGTTCGGCAAGTGGCTCGAGGGCGCCCGCGACTGGTCGATCAGCCGCAACCGGTACTGGGGATCCCCGATCCCGATCTGGAAGAGCGACGACCCCGAGCACCCGCGCGTCGACGCCTACGGCTCCCTGGAGGAGCTGGAGCGCGACTTCGGCCGTCTGCCCCGCAACGCCGAGGGCGAGGTCGACCTGCACCGCCCGTACATCGATGAGCTGACCCGGCCGAACCCCGACGATCCGACCGGCAAGAGCACGATGCGGCGCATCGAGGACGTCTTCGACGTGTGGTTCGACTCCGGATCCATGCCGTTCGCGCAGGTGCACTACCCGTTCGAGAACCAGGAGTGGTTCGACTCGCACTCGCCGGCCGATTTCATCGTCGAGTACATCGGGCAGACCCGCGGGTGGTTCTACCTCATGCATGTGCTGTCGACCGCGCTGTTCGACCGGCCCGCCTTCACCGGCGTGAGCTGCCACGGCATCGTGCTCGGATCAGACGGCTACAAGATGTCGAAGTCGCTGCGCAACTATCCGGACGTGTCCGAGGTGTTCGACCGTGACGGATCCGACGCCATGCGCTGGTTCCTGATGTCGAGCTCGGTGCTGCGCGGCGGCAATCTGTCCGTCACCGAGGAGGGGATCCGCGCCGGCGTGCGCGAGTTCATCCTGCCGTTGTGGAACTCGTGGTACTTCTTCGCCACCTATGCGAACGCGGCGGGCGGCCCTTCGACGGGCTCCGGGTACGAGGCGCGCTGGCGCACCGATTCCACCGATGTGCTGGACCGGTACATCCTGGCGCGCACGGGCGACCTCGTCCGCGGCGTGCAGGAGGACCTGGAGGGCCTCGACTCGACCACGGCCGCGGCACGCCTGCGCGACTTCGCCGAGGTGCTCACGAACTGGTACATCCGCCGCTCCCGCGACCGGTTCTGGGTGGGCGTCGACCCCTCCGACCCGGCGACGACGGAGGCGTTCGACACCCTCTACACGGTGCTCGAGACGCTGTGCCGCGTGGCGGCGCCGCTCGTGCCGCTGATCGGCGAGCGCGTGTGGCAGGGCCTCACCGGCGGGCGCAGCGTGCACCTGACCGACTGGCCGGACGCGGAGCTGTTCCCGCGCGCGGACGACGTGCGGGACGCGATGGACGCGGTGCGCGAGCTCTCCAGCGTCGGCAACGCGCTGCGCAAGAAGGAGAAGCTGCGCGTGCGCCTGCCGCTCGCCCGCTTCACCGTCGTGTCGCCGCAGGCTGAGGCGCTCGCACCCTTCGAGGACATCCTCCGTGACGAACTGAACGTGAAGAGCGTCGAGCTCGTCGCACAGGGCGAGGGCACCGCCGCGGAGTACGGCATCAGCCACCGCCTGAGCGTCAACGCGCGCGCCGCGGGCCCCCGCCTCGGCAAGGACGTGCAGCGCGTGATCCGCGCCGCCAAGGACGGCTTCTGGACTGAGGAGGACGGGGTGGTGACCGCCGACGGCATCGCCCTGGAGCCGCACGAGTACGAGCTCGCCCTGGAGACCTCGGGCCGGCCCGAGGGCGAGGCGCTTGCCGTGGTGCCCTCCGGCGGGTTCGTGCTCCTCGACACCGCCACGACGCCCGAGCTCGAGGCCGAGGGCCTGGCGCGCGACGTCATTCGCGCCGTCCAGGACACCCGCAAGAACGCCGGCTTCGACGTGAGCGACCGGATCCGCCTGCAGCTGCGCTTCGACGACGCGGAGGACGCGGCGGAGGTCCGCAGCGCGTTCGAGGTGGCCGGCGTCGCGGAGGAGACGCTCGCCGTCGAGGCAGACGTCCTCGACGCGGGGACGGAGTTCGCCGCGGCGGAGTTCGTGGCGGACATCGCCGCGGGAACCTACGCCAACCGCGGCGGATTCGCCGTCGCAGTGAGCCGGATCGGAGATGCAGCATGACGGATGACCGGGAACGCGCTGACGCCGTGTACTCCGCCCTGCTGGAGCGGGCGGGGGAGCGGTGGGTCCAGCCCCGCAAGGAGCGCACGGCGCGCCTGCTCGAGCTCATGGACGATCCGCAGAAGACGTACCGCGTCGTGCACCTCACGGGCACGAACGGCAAGACGTCGACCGCGCGCATGATCGAGAGCCTGCTGCGCGCGCACGGTCTGCGCACGGGCCTGTTCACGAGCCCGCACCTGGAGCGCTTCACCGAGCGGATCATGATCGACGGCGAGCCGATCGCCGACGCGGCGGTCGCCGATGCATGGGACGAGATCGAGCCGTTCGCGGGGATCGTCGACGCCGAGCTCGATGCCGCGGGCGACGCCCCGCTGACCTTCTTCGAGCTGCTCACCGTGCTCGCGTTCGTGGCCTGCGCGGACGCCCCGGTCGACGTCCTCGTGCTCGAGGTCGGCATGGGCGGATCCTGGGACTCCACGAACACCGCCGACGGCGACGTGGCGGTGTTCACCCCGATCGATCTCGACCACGCGGATCGCCTGGGCGACACGATCGAGAAGATCGCGGAGGTCAAGGCCGGCATCATCAAGGACGGCGCGGCCGCGGTGTCCTCCCGCCAGACGCCGGAGGCGGAAGCGGTGCTGCGCCGGGTCGCCGCGGAGCACGGTGCGACCATCGCGTTCGAGGGGCAGGACTTCGCCCTCGTGGAGCAGCGCCTCGCCGTGGGCGGCCAGCAGGTGACCGTGCGCGGCCTCGCCGGCGAGTACGTCGAGGAGTACCTGCCGCTGTACGGCGAGCATCAGGGCTTCAACGCGGCGCTCGCGATCGCGGCGGTGGAGTCGCTCATCGGCGGCGCCGGGCGCGCGATCGTCGGCGACGTGCTCGCCGAGGGACTCCAGGGGGCGACCTCGCCCGGGCGGCTGCAGCTGCTCGGAATCGCGCCGACCGTCGTCGTGGATGCGGCGCACAACCCGCACGGAGCCAGGGCCCTCGCGGCGGCCTTGAAGGACAGCTTCGACTTCGACGAGTGGGGTCTCGTCCTCGGCGTCCTCGGCGACAAGGACGCGGCGGGCATCGTCGCGACCCTGCTGCCGTCCGTCGAGCACGTGTTCGCCACCGCACCCGACTCCGATCGCGCCAGCGATCCGGACACGCTCGCCGACCTCGTCGAGGCGGCGGGCGGCCGGGTCACCGTCCACCCCGCCCTCGCCGACGCCGCGGACGCGGCACGGGAATGGGCGGCGTCGGCCGACCGTCGCGCGGTGATCATCGCCGGATCCGTGGTCCTCGCCGGAGAGGCGATCGCCCTCGCCGCCGAGGAGGACTGGAAGAGCGGATGGCGCGCGTGACCGCGGCCGAGAGCAGCCGTCCACGGCCCCGCCGCGCGCGGGCCCCTCGTGGACTCGCGCAGAAACTCGGATCCATCGTGCTCGCGTTCGAGGCGATCGTCGTCGGGCTCGCGGGGCTCACCGTGTTCGGGCTGAAGGCACTCGGACCCGACATCGCACCGTGGTGGGGGATCGTGGGCGGCGGCGTCGTCGCCGTGGCGATGCTCGTCGCCGCCGGACTGATGGGCAGCCGCACCGGAATCGTGATGGGATGGATCCTGCAGGTCATCGTCCTGCTGTCCGCCTTCCTGGTGCCCGCGATCGGACTGGTCGCGATCGTCTTCGGCGGCATGTGGACCTACGCGATGATCGTCGGCGGCCGTGCCGACCGCGCTGCGCGCGCCGCGGCCGCGCACTCCTCCGACCCCGCTCATCCGACAGAGAGTGACTGACATGTCCACCGAAGAGACCCTCGTCCTGGTCAAGCCCGACGGCGTCGCGCGCGGCCTCACCGGCGCGATCCTGGCCCGCATCGAGGCCAAGGGGTACGCGCTCGTCGACATCCGCCTCGTCGAGCCGGACCGCGACCTCCTCGCCGCGCACTACGCCGAGCACGAGGGCAAGCCGTTCTACGAGCCGCTGCTCGAGTTCATGCTCTCCGGCCCGTCGGTCGCGATCCGCCTCGCCGGCAACCGCGTCATCGAGGGCTTCCGCTCGCTGGCCGGCACCACCGACCCGACCACCGCCGCGCCCGGAACGATCCGCGGCGACTTCGGGCGAGACTGGGGCCTGAAGGTGCAGCAGAACCTCGTGCACGGCTCCGACTCGCCCGAGTCCGCGGCCCGCGAGCTCGGCATCTGGTTCGGCTGAGTCCGATCCTCGAAGAAACGCCCTGCCGGTCCCTGAGCTTGTCGAAGGGTCCGACAGGGCGTTTCCTGTCTGGGCGGCTCTCAGCCGCGGACGAGCCGGATCACCTCGCCGATGAGGTCGACGCCCCCGGCCTGCGCGAGGAGCACGATCACGGCGAACGCCAGGATCGACGCGAGCGGCACCCAGATGCCCAGTCCCTGGGCGCGCTGCTGGGCGGTGCGGCTGATGGGGAAGGTGCCGTTGGCGAAGAGCTGGAGCATGGTCGCGAAGAAGGTCGGGATCACGACCACGTAGGTGAGCGCGCACCACGGGCACAGCGTGTGCAGAGCGAAGAAGCTCTGCCCGATCAGCCAGCAGATGAACACGAACGCGCCGGTGATGCCCAGGCCGAACAGCGCCCAGAACCAGCGCGGGAAGCGAGCCCCTGCGAGGATCGCGACACCCATCACGAGCGGGGCCATCCATCCGGTGAGTCCGATGATCGGGTTCGGGAAGCCGAACACCGATCCCTGCCAGGACGCCAGGTTCGCACCGCACTGCACGAAGGCGCTGATGTCGCAGCCGAGAGCGGCCTTGGGGTGCTCCAGCACCTCGAACTTGTCGAGGGTGAGCTGGAAAGCGGCCCACCATCCGACGACGCTCGCCACGATGAGCCACACGGCGTAGCCGACGGGGCGATGGTCCAGGAGGGTGCGCTGTGCAGACATGCCGCGATTATCGCAGTCGTCCTTCTGTGCGGAATGCATGCGTGCGCATCGGATCGCGTCACGACCGGGATCCGCCGCGGATGATGCGATAATGGACGGGTCGGATCGCCACGGCGGCGGACGACGGATACAGACTTCGAGGGCTCCAGCCCTCAGCGATCAGAGCACACGCCGATCGCAGACCGATTGAGTTCGCGGCGCCGAGCGCACCGCACGAGAGAATTCACGACGGCCCGGCCGTCGTGCAGGGAGTACGCCAGAGATGGCCGACGAGAACAATGACAACGCCCCTACCCTCGACTTCGACGCGCCGGCCGCTCCGCCTGCGGAAGCGCCGGTAGCGCCGGACTCCGCGGAGCAGATCGCGGCCGAGGAGCCCACGCACGAGACGGACTCCGCCGTCGCCGAGCCTGTCGAAGCGACCGAGGCTCCCGCAGAGCCGGACGCCGACTCGGTCGAGGCGCCGGAGACGCCCGTCGAGCCGGTCGCTGAGCCCTCGGAAGAGGCCGAGGCCGTCGCGGAGACCCCCGCCGAGCCGGCCGAGACCCCGGAGACGCCCGCCGAGCCGGAGCCCGTCACTGCCGTGAGCCTGGGCCTGCTGCCCGAGGTGTTCGTGTCGCGGGTGTCCACCCAGCTGCACTTCTACGCGCCGACGATCGTCCCGCTGCCGGCGCGGACGCGGGAGAGCCGCGAGGGCGACGAAAACCGCCGCACCCGCGGGCGCGGCGAGGGTTCCGAGCCGCGCCAGCGCCAGCGCGTGGTCGAGTACATCACCGAGCCCAAGGCGATCAAGGGATCCACCCGCCTCGAGGCCAAGAAGCAGCGCCGCCGTGACGGCCGCGATGCCGGCCGTCGTCGGCCGGTGGTCACCGAGGCCGAGTTCCTCGCCCGCCGCGAGGCCGTCGACCGCGAGATGATCGTGCGCTCCAAGAACGGCCGCACCCAGATCGCCGTGCTCGAGGACAACGTGCTCGTCGAGCACTACGTCGCCCGCAACCAGGACGCGTCGCTCATCGGCAACGTGTACCTCGGTCGCGTGCAGAACGTGCTGCCGAGCATGGAGGCGGCGTTCGTCGACATCGGGCGCGGCCGCAACGCCGTGCTGTACTCCGGCGAGGTCGACTGGGACGGCGTCGAGACCGGCAACCAGCCGCGCCGCATCGAGCTCGCCCTCAAGCCCGGCGACCGCGTCCTCGTGCAGGTCACGAAGGACCCGGTGGGTCACAAGGGCGCCCGCCTGACGAGCCAGATCTCGCTTCCCGGCCGCTACCTCGTGTACGTGCCGAACGGGTCGATGAACGGCATCTCGCGCAAGCTCCCCGACACCGAGCGCGCGCGCCTGAAGCGCATCCTCAAGGAGGTGCTCCCCGAATCGAGCGGCGTCATCGTGCGCACCGCGGCCGAGGGCGCGACCGAGGAGCAGCTCACCAACGACGTGCAGCGCCTCACCGCGCAGTGGAGCTACATCCAGAAGCAGGTCGAGACGCAGCAGGCCCCCGCGCTGCTGCACGCCGAGCCGGATCTGCTCGTGAAGATCGTCCGCGACGTGTTCAACGAGGACTTCACCCGGATGCGGATCCAGGGCGCCGACGCCGGCCGCACCATCCGGTCCTACCTGGAGAGCGTCGCCCCCGACCTGCTCGACCGGGTCGAGGCGTACGAGGACGAGCGCGATCCGTTCGACGTGTACCGCGTCACCGAGCAGATCGAGAAGGCCCTGGACCGCAAGGTCTGGCTGCCGTCGGGCGGATCCCTCGTGATCGACCGGACCGAGGCGATGACGGTCGTCGACGTCAACACCGGCAAGTTCGTCGGCTCGGGCGGCAACCTCGAGGAGACCGTCACCAAGAACAACCTCGAGGCCGCAGAGGAGATCGTCCGTCAGCTGCGCCTGCGCGACATCGGCGGCATCATCGTCGTCGACTTCATCGACATGGTGCTCGAGTCCAACCGGGATCTCGTGCTGCGACGCCTCGTGGAGTGCCTGAGCCGCGACCGGACCAAGCACCAGGTCGCGGAGGTCACCTCGCTGGGCCTCGTGCAGATGACGCGCAAGAAGCTGGGCCTCGGCCTGCTGGAGACCTTCAGCGAGCCCTGCGAGGTGTGCGCCGGCCGCGGCGTGATCGTGCATCACGATCCGGTGGTCAAGCATCGAGCCGCCGCCCCGCAGCAAGGCTCCAGCCGTCGCCGCGGCGGGAACGGCAACGGCGGCAACGGCGGGTCATCCGCTCCGGCCGCTGCCCCGGGGAACGGCGTCACGCACGGCATCCCCGAGGGGGCGAAGTCCGCGCTCGCGCAGATCGCCGCGTCGACCCGCGTCGCCGGTGAGACCCCTGCACCGGCGGACGTCCCTGCGGAGGCCGTGGTGGAGGCGCCGGTCGTCGACCGCCCCAAGAAGCAGCGCAAGAAGCGCGGCTCCGATCGCACCAAGGCGCCGCGGACCGAGGCCGAGCAGCTGCTCGACTCCGTTCTGGACGCGCTGCCCGAGCCCAAGGCGCCCGGTCAGGGACGCAACCGGCGCCGCGTGACGACCGCCGCGCTCTCCGCCGGCACCGCCGTCGTGCACACGACCGAGCCCACCTCGCAGGGCGAGCAGGGCTGACGCCCGCACACCGTCCGAGGAGGGCCCGGCGCTACGGCGTCGGGCCCTCCTCGTCTTCGGACGCAGCGACGTCGGCGTGCGCCCGCAGATAGCGCTCCACGCGGCGGTCCGGCACGAGCCAGATCACGGCGACGATCACGTAGGGGACCAGCGCGAGCCACGGCACCACGAACGACAGCCCGAGACCGGTCAGATACAACAGGCGCGAGACGATGCCCTTCAGGTCGTGCCCGAACGCCTCCCGGATTCTCGCGCCGTCGGGTCCGCGCGCGATCGTGCGCTGCAGGATCGTGTAGGCGAGGGCCGCGCCGAGCAGATTCAGGCCGTACACGATCGTGGGCACCTGAGCGACGTGCGACTCCGTGATCCACGCCGTGGTGAACGGGTACAGCGAGAGCCACAGGAGCAGGTGCAGGTTCGCCCACAGCACGACGCCGTCCACCGCGGGGCGGAGCTGGAAGAGGTGGTGGTGGTTGCTCCAGTAGATCCCGACGTAGACGAAGCTCAGCAGATACGTGAGCAGGCCGAGGCCCGAGGTGTGCACCAGGTCGGTCCAGGTGTCGCCCTTGGGCACCGCGAGGCCGAGCACCATGACGGTGATGATGATCGCGAGGACGCCGTCGCTGAACGCCTCGAGGCGGCTCGAGGTCATCGTGCGACCCTGGTGGCGTCGTGCCCGCCGGTGCGGTCGCGGGCGCGGATGCGCAGCCCCGAGGCGATGAGGCGGCGCGTCAGCTCCTTGCCGCCCACGTGCTCCGCGCCCCCTGCGACCAGCCGGTCCAGGGCATCGGCCGGCACGTCGTAGTGGTCCAGGTCGAACGCGCGCGACGGGATCCCGTGGGCCGCGGCGAACGCATGCAGTTCCGCCACGTCGGAGTCGCTGACCAGGTGCGCCCAGAGCCGGCCGTGCGCCGGCCAGATGGGGTCGTCCACGAGTATCGCCATGCGGCGATCCTAGGACGCGGCTCCGGCGGCGGGCGGCATTCCGCCGGCAGCGGAGGAGGATACCGACACGGTCGTGCTCGCTTTGCGAGGGGGCCGAGCTTCCGGTAAAGTAGCTCCTTGGTGCACCGCGCCGGACGCCCCACTCGGCCGCCGCGGGTTCATGCAACTCGCGCCCGCCACTGCGGATCCCTCTGCTGTGGCGCGATGCAAGCACAATCTTCCCGTGAGATTACGGAGCGATCCCGCTCCCCAACGAAACAGGTATGAAGTGGTTTACGCAGTAGTGCGCGCCGGTGGACGCCAGGAGAAGGTCGAGGTCGGCACGATCGTTCAGCTCGACCGTCTGAAGGCGGCCCAGGGCGACAAGGTCGAGCTCTCCGCGGTGCTCCTCGTCGACGGTGACAAGATCACCACCGACGCCGACAAGCTCGCGAAGGTCAAGGTGACGGCCGAGGTCGTCAGCCACCTCCGCGGCCCGAAGATCGTCATCCAGAAGTACAAGAACAAGACCGGCTACAAGAAGCGCCAGGGCCACCGTCAGGACCTCACGCGCGTCAAGATCACCGGCATCAAGTAAGCACGAAGAGGAGCTGAGAAATGGCACACAAAAAGGGTGCGAGCTCGACCCGCAACGGTCGTGACTCCAACGCACAGCGACTCGGCGTGAAGCGCTTCGGCGGCCAGACCGTCAGCGCCGGCGAGATCCTGGTCCGTCAGCGCGGCACGCACTTCCACCCCGGCGTCAACGTCGGCCGTGGCGGCGACGACACGCTGTTCGCCCTCGCCGCCGGCGCGGTCGAGTTCGGCGCGAAGGGCGGCCGCAAGGTCGTCAACATCGTCGCAGCTGCCGAGTAAGGCACAGGCGCCTCAGCCACCGGCTGGGCAGGCTTCGGAAACGGGGCGGGCTTCGGCTCGCCCCGTTTCCATATCCCGGCACGATCTCCGCAAAACCACTGTTCCGCAATCCCCAGGAGGATCCCCGCATGGTCACGTTCGTCGACAGGGTGACGCTGCACCTGCGCGCGGGCAAGGGCGGCAACGGCTGCGTCTCCGTGCACCGGGAGAAGTTCAAGCCTCTCGGCGGCCCGGACGGCGGCAACGGCGGCGACGGCGGCGACATCGTGCTCGTCGCCGACCCGCAGACCGGGACCCTGCTCTCGTACCACCACTCGCCGCACCGCACCTCGCAGAACGGCGGCTTCGGCATGGGCGACCACCGCTCCGGCTACGACGGCGAGGACCTCGAGCTGCCGGTGCCGGTCGGCACCGTGGTGAAGACGACCGACGGCGAGATCCTCGCCGACCTGGTCACGCCGGGGGAGCGCTACGTGGTCGCGGCCGGCGGTCAGGGCGGCCTCGGCAACGCCGCACTCGCGACCCCCAAGCGCAAGGCGCCCGGTTTCGCGCTGCTGGGCACCCCGGGCTTCGAGGGCGACGTCGTGCTCGAGCTCAAGACGGTCGCCGACGTCGCGCTCGTCGGCTACCCGTCGGCCGGCAAGTCGAGCCTGATCGCGGCGATCTCCGCGGCCCGCCCGAAGATCGCGGACTACCCGTTCACCACGCTGCATCCGAACCTCGGCGTCGTCCAGGCCGGCGATTCGCGCTATACCGTCGCGGACGTGCCGGGACTCATCGAGGGCGCGAGCGAGGGCCGAGGGCTCGGCCTGCAGTTCCTCCGGCACGTGGAACGGTGCTCCGCGCTGCTGCACGTGCTGGACTGCGCGACCCTGGAGCCCGGCCGCGATCCGATCAGCGACCTCGACGTGATCCTCGCCGAGCTGGCCGCCTACGAGGTGCCCGAGGGGCAGGTCCCGCTGCTGGAGCGCCCGCAGCTGATCGCCCTGAACAAGATCGACGTGCCCGAGGCGCGCGAACTCGCCGACTTCGTGCGGCCGGAGCTGGAGGAGCGCGGCTTCCGGGTGTTCGAGATCTCCACGGTCTCGCACGAGGGCCTGCGCCCGCTGACCTTCGCGCTCGGCGAGATCGTCGACGCGCACCGTGCCGAGCTCGCCGCGGCGGCGCAGGCGCCCAAGGAGCGCGTCGTCATCCGGCCGAAGGGCGCGCAGCGCGACTTCGAGATCCGCGTCGAGGGCGGCAGCTACGGGAACGTCTACCGGATCCTGGGCGACAAGCCGGTGCGCTGGGTGCAGCAGACCGACTTCCAGAACGAGGAGGCCGTGGGCTACCTCGCCGACCGCCTGGAGAAGCTGGGCGTCGAGGACGAGCTGTTCCGCCTCGGTGCCGTGCGCGGATCCACCGTCGTGATCGGCCCCGGCGAGAGCATCGTGTTCGACTGGGAGCCGCAGCTGAGCTCCGCGGCCGAGCTGATCACCGCGCCGCGCGGCCTCGACTCGCGCTTCGACCCGAACACCCGGCGCACGACCAGCGAGCGCCGCGAGCAGTACCACGAGCGGATGGACGCGAAGGCCGCGGCCCGCGCGGAGCTCGAGGAGCAGCGTCTCGCCAGCCGTGCCGGGGCGGACGACGTCGACGGCGAGGACTCCGGCGAGGAGGCGCTGTGACGGCGCTCACCCGCGCGGACCTGCCCGGGGCCGCGCGCATCGTCGTCAAGGTGGGTTCCTCGTCGATCAGCGGCGACGCCGCCTGGCGCATCCCGGTGCTGGTCGAAGCGCTGGCCGCGGCGCACGCCCGCGGCGCCGAGATCGTCCTGGTCTCCTCGGGAGCGATCGCCACCGGCATCCCGTTCCTGCAGCTGGACGCGCGCCCGACCGACCTCGCCACGCAGCAGGCTGCGGCCGCGGTGGGCCAGAACCTGCTCATCTACCGCTACCAGGAGGCGCTGCGGCCGCACGGCATCGTGGCCGGCCAGGTGCTGCTGACCACGGGCGATCTGGAGCACCCCACCTCGCGCAGCAACGCCCGTCGCGCCATGGAGCGGCTGCTGGGACTGCGCGTGCTGCCGATCGTCAATGAGAACGACACCGTGGCCACGCAGGAGATCCGGTTCGGCGACAACGACCGGCTCGGCGCCCTCGTGGCCCAGCTCATCGGCGCCGATGCCCTGGTGCTGCTCAGCGACGTCGAATCGCTGTACACCCGTCCGCCGTCCGACCCCGCCGCCGAGCCGCTCGACGTCGTCGCCGCCGGGGCGGATCTGTCCGGCCTGGAGTTCGGCGCGACCGTGGTGAACGGCGTGGGCACCGGGGGAGCGGCCACCAAGGTGTCGGCAGCGCGCCTCGCCGCAGAGAGCGGCATCGGCGTGCTCGTGACGAGCGCGGACCTGGTCGCCGAGGCGCTCGACGGTGCCGAGGTCGGGACCTGGTTCGAGCCCACCGTCTGAATCCGTCATCCGGATCCCGCCTGTGCGCCGCGTGGGTACACTGACCGCATGTCCACCGTGATCGCCGACTTCGCCGTGCCCGCCGACGCCTCTGCCGCAGCGGACTCCCCGGAGGCGCGGATGCGTGCCGCCAAGGAGGCGGCCCGAGAGACCGCGCGGCTGACGAGCGACGCCAAGGCGGCGGCCCTCGAGGCGATCGCCGCCGCCCTCGCTGCCGCGTCCGGAGACATCATCGCCGCCAACGCCCGTGATCTGGCCCGCGGCGCCGAGGAGGGGATCGGCGAGGCGCTGCTGGACCGGCTGCGCCTCGACGAGAAGCGGATCCAGGCGCTCGCGGCCGCCGTCCGCGACGTGGCCGCGCTGCCGGATCCGGTCGGTCGCGTGGTCGGCGGGCACCGCATGCCCAACGGCGTCGCCCTCGAGCAGGTGCGGGTGCCGTTCGGCGTGGTCGGCGCGATCTACGAGGCGCGCCCCAACGTCACCGTCGACATCGCAGCGCTCGCCCTCCGCTCGGGCAACGCGGCCGTGCTGCGCGGCGGCAGCGCCGCCCGGGAGAGCAACACCGTGCTGGTGCAGGTCATGCGCGACGCCCTCGCGTCGACCGGTGTCACCCCCGAGGCGATCCAGACCGTCGACGACTTCGGGCGCGCGGGCGCCACCGCGATGATGCACGGTCGAGGGCTCATCGATGTGCTCGTGCCGCGCGGCAGCGCCGGGCTCATCGAGACGGTCGTCACGGAATCCACCGTCCCCGTGATCGAGACCGGCGCGGGCGTCGTGCACATCGTGCTCGACGAGTCGGCGCCGCTCGAGTGGGCGCGCGACATCGTCGTGAACGCCAAGGTGCAGCGGCCGAGCGTGTGCAACGCGGTGGAGACCGTGCTCGTGCTGCGCGGCGCCGCCGATCGCGTCGTGCCCCCCGTCGCGGCTGCGCTCATCGAGCAGGGCGTCACCATCCACGGCGACGCCGACGTGCAGCGACTGGTGCCGTCGGCCGTCCCCGCGACCGACGAGGACTGGGCCCTCGAGCACCTGAGCCTGGATCTCTCGATGCGCGTCGTGGACGATCTGGACGCGGCGCTCGCGCACATCCGGCAGTACAGCACCGGCCACACCGAGTCGATCATCAGCACCGACGCGCTCGCCATCGAGCGGTTCCTGGCAGAGGTCGACTCGGCCGTGGTGATGGCGAACGCATCGACGCGCTTCACCGACGGCGGCGAGTTCGGCTTCGGCGCCGAGGTGGGCATCTCGACGCAGAAGCTGCACGCGCGGGGTCCGATGGGTCTGGCGGAGCTGACCAGCACGAAGTGGCTCGCGCGAGGCGCGGGGCAGACGCGCGGCTGAGGGCTAGACTGGGGAGCTGAGATCCACCCTGATCACTCTGGAGAATCGATGAACCTCGTCGCACAGCTCGTGCAGGCCGCCGCAGAGAACACTGAGCAGAACGGCAACGTGACGCTGGAGACGCTCCCGTTCTTCTTCATCGCTGCCGGCGTGTTCACGCTGCTCGGCCTGGTCGCGTTCTCCTACCGCAACGTCGCCAACCGCCACTCCGCCAAGGCGGAGGCATGGGCGGCGGAGCACGGTCACGAAGGACACGGGGCCGGCCACGGTCACTGAGCTGAGCCGATGACGACCACTCCGGCGCCGCGCATCGGCGTGATGGGCGGGACGTTCGACCCCATCCATCACGGTCACCTGGTGGCCGCCAGCGAGGTCGCGCACTCGTTCGGCCTGGACGAGGTGATCTTCGTGCCGACGGGACAGCCGTGGCAGAAGAGCGGGGTCTCGCCCAGCGAGCACCGCTACCTGATGACGGTGATCGCCACGGCGTCGAACCCGTCGTTCACGGTCAGCCGTGTGGACATCGACCGCGAGGGACCGACCTACACCATCGACACCCTTCGGGATCTGAAGGCCCAGCGGCCGGATGCGGAATTCTTCTTCATCACGGGCGCGGACGCCGTGGCGCAGATTCTCAGCTGGAGGGATCATGATGAACTGTGGGACCTGGCCCATTTCGTCGCAGTCTCCCGGCCCGGTCACGTGCTGAGCACGGACGGTCTGCCCACTGACGACGTCAGCCAGCTGGAGGTCCCCGCGCTCGCGATCTCGTCGACCGACTGCCGAGCCCGCGTCCGCGAGGGAGATCCCGTCTGGTACCTCGTGCCGGATGGAGTGGTCCAGTACATCGCGAAGCATCATCTTTATCGGAGCACGTCATGAGCACATCGGATCAGCCCCAGCGCGTTGCTGATCTGTCAGCTGGCGGCAGCCAGCTGACTCGCAAGCAACTGCGAGAGGCGCGCCTCACCGGATCGACCCCGATCGTCACTCCGGAGGAGGCCGAGGCCGCCCGTCTTCAGGACGCCGCGAACGCCCAGCCCGTCCCCGGGCCGGACGCGGCTCACGCTCCCGTCGCACCCGAGCCGGTCGCGCCCGAACCGGTCGCACCCGAGCCGGTCGCCGAGCCCGGCCACGACGCCGAGGAACCGCTCACCCGCCGCCAGCTCCGCGAGCAGGAGCGGATCCGCACCGGATCCGTTCCCGTGCACGACGCGGCTGCTCCCGTCGCGCCTGTGGTGCCGCCGTCGGTCATCCCGGAGCGGCCGGCGGCGCCGGTTCCGGCCCCCGCGCCCCAGGCCGCTCCCGCGCAGCAGGCGCCCGAAGCCGCTCCCGCGCAGCCGGAGCCCGAGACAGCTCCCGCGACGAACGAGATGATCACCGACGTCCCGCGTCCGGTCTACCCGAGCCGGCGGCGGTCCTATGAGCCCGCCGCCGTCGCGCCGGCGCCGTCGCGCTCCGCCGAGGAGCAGGACGGTGTCGACGACGCCGAGCAGGGCGTCGCCCCGGTCTCGGCCTCCGCGGTCATGCGCGCCGAGGAGGAGACCGGCCGCACCTGGCACGCCACTCCCGCCGCGGAGACCGGCGAGTCGGCCGCTGCCGTCCCCGCGCCCGCCCGCCCCGCAGCCCCCGCGCCCGCCCCGGTCGAGGCGGCACCGGTGGTCGCCGCCACCCCGGAGCCCGAGCCGGAGCCCGAGCAGCCCACCCTGTGGTCCGCGCTCGTCGCCGAATCCGATGCGGCCGGGAAGAATCCGGATGCCGACGTCGCCCCCGCGCCCGACGCCACCGGATCCTCCGTCAACCCGGCTTTCGGGGCGCGCGTGCTCGCCGAGCAGCCGACGTCTCCCGCGATCGACTCGTTCGATGCGCTCATCGTGGACACCAACGGATCCCACTACGCCGCTCCGAACGCCCTCATCTTCCAGAACGCTCCGACAGGGCCCTCCCTGTCCGGCCCTGTCGCCTCGACCGGCGAGATCCTCATCACCGGCAGCTACGAGCTGCCCGCAGGTCTCGGCTCCCGGGGTCACGCCGACGGCGTGGCCGACGGCAAGGAGGTCGACGCCGTGCTGGTCGACGGCGAGCTCGCTCCGGCGTCCTCGCCCACCCCGATCGCGGCCAGCGCCGCCATCGGCACCATCAAGCCGGCGGGCGAGGTCATCCGTCCGCCGGAGCCCGAGAAGGGCAACAAGCTCATGCTCGCGCTCACCATCACCGCCGGCGCCCTCGCCGTCGCCCTCGTCGGCGCGCTCATCGTCGCCATCACCACTGGAGCGTTCTCTTGATGCAGTCGCCCTCCGCCGAAGACATGCTGCAGATCGCCGCCGACGCGGCCCGTTCCAAGGGCGGGGAGGACCTGCTGGCGCTGAACGTCTCGGAGCCGCTTCCGCTCGTCGACATCTTCCTGCTCGTCACGGGGAACAGCGAGCGCAACGTCGCCGCGATCGCCGACGAGGTCGAGGACAAGATGATCGAGGCCGGGTACAAGCGCGTCCGGCGCGAGGGGCGCAGCGAGGCTCGGTGGGTGCTGCTGGACTTCGGCGACCTGATCGTGCACGTCTTCCACGAGGAGGAGCGCACCTACTACGGCCTGGAGCGGCTCTGGAAGGACTGCCCGGTCGTGCCGATCGCCGAGCCCGCCCCGCTGCGCGGCTCGACCGAGCAGGACTGAGCCGGTCGCCGCACACACGGCGAGCTCAGCGCGCCTCCTCCGCGGCACTTCCGGCACGCAGCCAGCGGCCCTCGTAGCCTTCGAGGTCGACATCGAGGCGCCCTGACGACACGTCGATGTCGTCAGGACCGGAGGCGAGCAGGTCGCGCAGCGGCGCCCATCCCCGCAGCTCATCCCACTCGATCCGGGCCCGCGCGGACTCGTCCGCGAGGTTGTGCAGCGCGAGGAACAGGTCGCTCTCGCCGACCGCGGCGTGCGCGAGGATCCCCGGATCGCCGGCGTCCAGGACCACCGTGCGTCCCCACACGATCTCCGGGGTGGCCCGATATCGGCTGATGAGGTGCCGGATCCAGCCGTGCAGCGAGTCGGGGTCGTTCCGCTGGGAACGGACGTTGACCCGATCTGGACCGTACTCCCCCTCCGGGAGCGTGCGCACCAGCCTGTCGGCGGCGGGGGAGAACCCGGCCGTGCGGCCGTCGTGCCACTGCATCGGTGTGCGCACATCGAGGCGCTGTCCGGTGGGCGCGGCTTCGCCCATGCCGATCTCCTCGCCGTAGTACAGCATGGGAGCACCGGGGAGCGAGAACAGCACCCCGTACGCGAGCCGGAGGCGGCGCAAGTCCCCGCCCAGCATGGGCGCGAGCCGGCGGACGACGCCGCGTCCGTACACGCGTGTGCGCTCATCCGGCGCGAACGCGGCGAAGACGCTCTCGCGCTCCTCGGGGGTGCAGAGCTCGAGATTCAGCTCGTCGTGGTTGCGCAGGAACGTGCACCACCCCTGGCTGGCGTCCACCGCCGGACGGTGCGTCAGCGCCCGGGCGAGCGGTGCCGCGGTCTGGGTGGCCAGGGCGGCCATCGCGGCGCTCATCGTGCTGAAGTCGAACTGGAGGTCGAGCTCGGTGCCGGGTGCGCCGAAGTATGGCAGCTGACCGTCGTGGTCGAGGCCCACCTCGCCGAGCAGGACCACGCCCCCGCGGCGGCGCCCGATGAAGCGCCGCAGCTCGCGCAGGAAGGCGTGCGGGTGCTCCTCGTCGGCGGCGCCCGGCGTCTGCGTGAGGAACGGCACCGCGTCGATGCGGAACCCGTCGATGCCCAGCGCCAGCCAGTAGCCGACGATGCGGGCGATCTCGCCGCGGACGTCCGCATTGGCGAGGTTGAGGTCGGGCTGGTGACGGTAGAACGAATGCTGGTAGAACTGGCCGCTCTGCTCGTCCCAGGTCCACGTGCCGTCCTCTTCGCCCGGGAAGACGGACCCCGGATCCGGCGAGGGCTGATCCGACCAGATGTAGTAGTCGCGGAACGGGTTGTCCAGGGATGACCGCGCTTCGCGGAACCAGCGATGCTCGACCGAGGTGTGGTTGATCACCAGATCCGTGATCACGCGGATCCCGCGGTCGTGGGCGGTCCGCAGGAACTCGACGAAGTCGCCGGCCGTACCCAGCCGCGGATCGATGCCGAACGGGTCCGTCACGTCGTAGCCGTCGTCGCGGTTCGGCGTCGGCTGGAACGGCATCAGCCAGATGCAGGTCACCCCAGCTCGGCGAGGTACTCCACGCGCTCGCTGAGCCCCTGGAAGTCGCCGACCCCGTCGCCGCCGGAGTCCTGGAACGTCTCCGCGTCCAGGCAGTAGATGACCGCCGTACGCCACCACAGGTCGCTCAGATCCGCCGCCCTCATGCCGCCTCCCGCAGAGCGGGGAGCAGCTCCTTCTCGGCGCGCTCGAGGAAGCGGTGCTGGTCCTTCCCGACGTGATGCAGGAAGACGCCGTCGAAGCCCCCACCGAGCCGGCGGACGGCCGCGGCGAGCTGCTCGGCGGAGCCGGAGACGAGGACGGAACGACGCAGCTGGGCGTCGTCGGGCGGCCCGAACTCGTCGAACTGGTCCGGCAGGGTGAGGTCCCAGACGCGGTCGGCGGGGACGCTGGCGTGCCACCACTGATCGCGCGCCGCGGCCATCGCCGCCTCGTCGTCGTCCTCCAGGCACAGGTGGACCTGCAGGTACGCGGGTCCCCGGCCTCCGGCCTCCCGATAGGCGGTCTTGACCCGGCTCGGCTCGTCGCTCTGCGGAGCGACCGTGATCCTGCCGTCCGCCCACGACGTCGTCTCGGTCGCGGTGTGCGGGGACACGGCGGCGGCGAACAGCGGCGGTGGCACCTTCGGCAGGCTCCAGATCCGCGCCTGGTGCATCTGGACGGTGCCGGCGGCAGAGACCAGCTTCCCGCGCAGCAGATCCTGCATGAGCGCGGCGCTCGCGTGCAGCCGCCGGTCGCGCTCCTCCTTGGGCGGCCAGGGCTTGGCGATGATGTGCTCGTTCAGCGCCTCTCCGCTGCCCAGGGCGGCCCAGAACCGGCCGGGGAACATCTCGGCGGCTGTGGCGATCGCCTGGGCGAGCACCGCAGGGTGGTAGCGGCCCGCGGGCGAGGTCACCACGCCGATCGGGAACGCCGTCGACGCGAGTGCCGCACCGAGCCACGTCCAAGCATGTCCGGAGTGGCCCTGCCGGGCACCCCAGGGTGCGAAGTGGTCGGAGCACATCGCCGCGTCGAAGCCCGCCTCCTCGGCGCGCGCGATCACCCCCAGGAGCTCTCCCGGGGAGTGCTGCTCGTGCGAGGCATGGAATCCGATCCGCATGCGTACCTCCTCAGGACGCGCCGCGGCCCTCGCCGACGTCGGCGCGCTCGTCGTCCTCGCCCTCCGCCTGGCTCGGGTGCCCGGGCAGGACCGGATCCCTTCCGGTGTCCGGGTGGTCTGGATCCTCGCCCTCGGCCTGGCTCGGATGCCCGGGAAGCGGGATCTCCTCATCGGGTGCGCCGGGCTGCGCGTTCTCCTGCGGCTGGGACATGAGCCACCTCCTTCTCTGCAGTTCCCTCCTGCCCGACGGAACGCTACGTCCGGAGCCGGTCCCGGCCCAGGGGGTTGCCGTGCCGGGGCGTACGCGGTAGGGCCGATACGCGAGTAGGGTCGAGCCGTGGGACGCATCACGACGCGGCGACCGGTGACCAGGATCATGCTGGAAGACGCCGCTGGCAGCGGCACCCGCCGGATCGACACGCTCGCGGTGGAGGAGCCGCTGGAGATCCGCATCGGCGGGGCTCCGCTCGCAGTCACCATGCGCACGCCCGGTCATGACGTCGAGCTCGCCATCGGCTTCCTGGTGTCGGAGGGGGTGATCGCGGATCCGTCGGAGTTCCGCTCCGCCATCCATTGCGGCGGCCCCGGCACGGGCGGTGCCGAGAACACCTACAACGTGCTGGATGCGACGCTCGCACCGGGAGCCCGCGTTCCGACCGGCGACGAAGCCCGCCGCTTCTACACGACGAGCTCCTGCGGCGTCTGCGGCAAGGCGAGCATCGACGCCGTGGAGACGAGCTCCCGGTTCGATGTGGGCGACGACGACACGGTGGTCGAAGCCGACTGGCTCGCGGCGCTGCCCGACCGCCTGCGCGCCGAGCAGGCGGTGTTCGACAAGACCGGCGGACTGCACGCCGCCGCGCTTTTCGACGCGCGCACCGGCGAGCTGCTCGTGCTGCGCGAGGACGTGGGCCGGCACAACGCGGTCGACAAGGTCGTCGGCTGGGCTCTGCAGCAAGGGCGTCTGCCCTTGCGCGACGTGGTGCTGCAGGTATCGGGACGCGCGAGCTTCGAACTGGTGCAGAAGGCGACCATGGCGGGGATCCCGGTGCTGGCCGCCGTCTCGGCGCCGTCCTCGCTCGCTGTCGAGCTGGCGGATCGGGCCGGTCTGACCCTGATCGGGTTCAGTCGCGGGCGGTCGATGAACGTGTACGCGCACGCGCGGAGGATCCGGATCGAGGGCGAGCCGGTCGATGCGAAGGACAGGGAAGGACAGGTGCAGCGGTGAGCGAACGGGCACAGGGCACCGGGGCGCAGGATCCGGTCGCGAAGGAGACGCCGGTCGGAGGCGTCGCCTTCGGGCTGCTGCCGGCGCAGCCGCGCCAGGGCGGCTACGGTCCGGTGGCGAAGGGGGAGTGGTCTCGTACCCCGTACCGCCACCCGGCCGCCGGGTGGGGCGCGGCGATGTCCGTGGGACGCGTGCTGGTGCGCGAGCGCGAGCCGATCGCCGGATCCCAGGCCATGGTCACCATGAACCACGGCCGCACCGGCTACGACTGCCCGGGGTGCGCGTGGCCCGATGACCGCGGCAATCTGCTGCTGGACATCTGCGAGAACGGCATCAAGCACGTCACGTGGGAGATGACGCACAAGCGCGTCGACCGCCGGTTCTTCGCCGAGCACACCGTGACGGAGCTCGCGAGCTGGACCGACTTCGACCTCGAGGACCAGGGCCGGCTCACCGAGCCGATGAGCTACGACCCCGCCACGGACAGGTACGTGCCGATCAGCTGGGACGACGCGTTCGCGCTCGTCGGCGAGGAGCTGCGCGGGCTGGCCAGCCCCGACGAGGCCGCGTTCTACACGTCGGGACGCCTGAGCAACGAGGCGACCTTCCTGTACCAGCTGATGGTGCGCGAGTACGGCACGAACAACCTTCCCGACTGCTCCAACATGTGCCACGAGGCATCAGGACGGGCTCTCACCGCGTCGATCGCGACCGGCAAGGGCACCGTGGACCTCGAGGACTGGGAGAAGTGCGACGCACTTTTCGTCCTCGGCGTGAACGCCGCCTCGAACGCGCCCCGCATGCTGACCGCGCTCGCCGAGGCGGTGCGCCGCGGAGCGCAGGTGGTGCACGTGAACCCGCTCATCGAGGCGGGAGCGACCCGCACCATCGTCCCGCACGAGTTCGTGGACATGGCGCTGTTCAAGAGCACCGACACGAGCACGATGAACCTCCAGGTGCGTCCCGGCGGAGACTTCGCTCTGATCCGCGGCATGGCGAAGGTCGTGTTCGAGGCGGCGCAGACCGATCCCGCCGTGCTCGACCACGCGTTCCTCGCCGAGTACACGAACGCGTTCGAGGAGTACCGCGCGATCGTCGAGGTGACCCCCTGGGACGAGCTGGTGACCCAGGCCGGGCTGTCCGAGGAGCAGATCCGCGCGGCCGCCGCGGTCTATCTCGCGTCGGAGCGGACCGTGATCAGCTGGTGCCTCGGTGTCAGCCAGCACGAGCACGGCGTCGACACGATCCGCGAGATCGTCAACCTGCTGCTCCTGCGCGGCAACATCGGGCGCGAGGGCGCCGGCCCGTCTCCGGTGCGCGGCCACAGCAACGTGCAGGGTAACCGCACCTGCGGCATCGATCACCGGCCGCCGGCCTGGACCGACCGTCTGGCCGAGGTCTGCCGCATCGACCCGCCGCGGCACGGCGGCCTGGACACCGTCGGCACCGTCGAGGGCATGCACGACGGATCCGTGAAGGTGTTCGTCGGCATGGGCGGCAACTTCGTCCTCGCCGCACCCGACACGGTCTACACGGCGGAGGGCCTGCGCCGGTGCCGGCTGACCGTGCAGGTGAGCACGAAGCTCAACCGCAGCCACCTGGTGCACGGCGAGAAGGCGCTGATCCTGCCGTGCCTGGGCCGCACCGAGCGCGATCAGCAGGCCTCGGGTCCGCAGGGCGTCACGGTCGAGGACGCGATGAGCATGGTGCACCTCTCCACCGGCCGCAAGCGCCCCGCCTCGGCGTACCTGAAGTCGGAGCCGGCGATCATCGCGGGCATCGCGAAGGCCACGCTTCCCGAGTCGCGGACGCCGTGGGACGACTACGTGGCCGACTACGACCGGATCCGCGACGTGATGGCGCAGGTGCTGCCCGGATTCGAGGGGTTCAACCAGCTCATCCGCAACCGGCACGGCTTCCGGATCCCGCAGCCGGCGCGCGAACGTGTGTTCCGCACTCCGTCGGGCAAGGCGGAGTTCTCCCTGGCGGTGCTGCCCGATGTGATCCCCGCCTCGGCGGACACCCTGGTGCTGCAGACGATGCGTTCCCACGACCAGTGGAACACCACCATCTACTCGAACAACGACCGCTACCGCGGCGTGAAGAACCTGCGCGAGCTGATCTTCATGCACGTCGACGACATGCGTGACCGGGGCATCGCCGATGGCGGCCTCGTCGACATCGTGTCGACGTCGAAGGACGGATCCCAGCGCTCCGTGCACGCGTTCCGGGCGATCGCGTACGACCTTCCCCGTGGCAGCGCCGCCGGCTACATGCCCGAGCTGAACGTGCTCCTCGGCCGCAAGGACTTCAGCGCGCAGAGCGACCAGCCGCTCATGAAGAGCATCCAGGTCACGGTGGCGCCGACGGCCGCCTGAACGGCGCACAGCACGGAGGGCCGGACGCGCGGTGAGCGCGCCGGACCTCCGTGCCCGCCCGGCTCAGAGGTCCCGGGCGAAGAGGTCGTCCCAGGTCTCGCGGCGGATGACAGCACGGGCCTGTCCGTCGCGCGCGAACACCACCGGAGGGCGCCGGTAGCCGTTGTAGTTGTTGGCCATGGTGTGCGTGTAGGCGCCCGTCGCCGCGACCACGAGCAGGTCGTCGACGTGCACCTCGGGCACCCGGAGCGGGTCGATGAGCACATCGCCCGATTCGCAGTGCCGCCCGACCACGACGACGTCCTCCACGGCTTTCTCGTGCAGGCGCCCGGCGAGCGCGGCCTCGTAGCGCTGCTCGAACAGCGCCACTTCGAGGTTGTCGCCCATGCCGCCGTCGACGGCGACGAACGTCCGTGCGTCGCGCTTGACCGTGGTCACGCTGTAGAGCGTCACCGCGGACCCGTTGACCATGCTGCGCCCCGGCTCGATGATGATCTCCGCGTCGGCGGGGAGGTGGGCGTCCACGGCCGCGAGCAGGGCCTCGACGTACTCGTCCACCGACGCTGGATGCTCGTCGTACGTGTAGCGGGCGCCGAGGCCGCCGCCCAGGTCGTACACGTCGAACGTGCCGAGCGCGGCGAGCGGCGCGACGGCGGCGGCGAGTTCGGACGGATCCATGATCTGCGACCCGACGTGTGCGTGCACGCCGCGCATGCGCAGTCGCGGGCTCGCCTGGATCCGCTCGATCAGCCGCGCCGCCGCCGGCGCCGTCAGCCCGAACTTGGAGCCGACCTGCCCGGTCTGCACGTGCGGGTGCGTCGACGACTCCACCTCGGGGATCACGCGCACCAGCACGTCCTGCCGGCTGCCGGCGGGGACGAGGCGCTCGAGTCGGTCGACGTCGTCCGAGTTGTCGACGACGACGAGACCCACGCCCGCGTCGACGGCGATCCGCAGCTCCTCCGTCGTCTTGGCGTTGCCGTGCACCACCATCAGCGCCGGATCGACGCCCGCCCGCAGGGCGCCGAGGATCTCCCCGCCGCCCGCGACGTCCAGGCCGACGCCCTCCTCGACCATCACGCGCTGCACGGCCGTGGCGGGGAACGCCTTGGTCGCGAAGACCACCCGCGCGTTCGGGCGGCGCGACGTCAGCGCCGTGCGGTACTCCCGAGCGCGCGCCCGCAGCGCAGACTCGTCGACGATGATCGCCGGCGTGCCGAACTCGTGCGCCAGGTCGTCGACCCGGCACCCGGCGATGCGGAGGGTGCCGTCGTCGTCGACCGAGGTGCCGGCAGGGAGGAGTTCGAGGATGGGGTGCGACATGTTCTGCGTCCTTGGCGTCAGGGCGACCGCAGATGATGCGATCACGTCAGGGGAGTGCGGCGTCAGCCGGCGTCCAGGGCACGGCGCGGGACGATGACGACCGGCACCGGGGAGTGACGTACGACCTTCGTCGCGTTCGAGCCGAGGAAGACGCGGGCGACAGGGCCGAGACTGCTGGATCCGACGACCAGCACCTCGTCCGCATCCCACTCCACGTCATCGACGGCCGACTCCCACGTGTCGCCGACCCCGATCACCGTGCCGGCGAGCTGGGGCGCGTGCGGCAGGGTGGAGATCTCGGAGAGGAGCTGGGTGGCGTGCACGTGGATGTCGTCGGCCCACTGCTCGGCGATGCTGCGCTCGGCGTCGAGGCCTGCGCCGGCAGCGCCCGAGACGTTCGGCACGACGGCGAACGACGCGATGCGCAGCGCGGCGCCGACCGACGCCGCCACGGTCGCCGCGCCGAACACGAGGTCGGCGGAGGAGTCCGTGCCGCGGTAGGCGGCGGTGACCCGCCCGACGCGGGCATCGCCGCGGGTGCGGAAACCGCGCGGTGCGATGGCGACCGGCACCGCGGAGGCGTGCAGCAGCGCGTCGCTCTCCGAGCCCAGCGCGATCCGGCCGAGCGGCGCGGCCGACGACGACCCGATCACGATCATGCCGACGTCGTACTGCTCGGCGAGTTCCAGCAGCCCGCGCCGCGCGGACGGCGCCTCGTGCACCACGAACTGCGCGGGCACCGTGTCGCCGAGGACCGCGGCGGCGTGATCGAGCACCGTGTTGGCGGCGTCGCGGGTGAAGGCGTGCCACTCCGCGTCGTCTCGGCCGACCGTCCGCGGCCAGGTCTCCGGGATCACGGTCGTGACGATCAGGTCGGTGTCTGCGGAGCGTGCGAGCATCGCCGCAAGGTGCAGCACCGACGCTGAACGGCTCGCGGGGTTCAGGCCGACGAGCAGGCTCATCGGTCGCCCTCCGTCCGCCGCGCGGCTGCGGCCTGGCGCACCGCATCGGTGCTGGGCTGGGCGACCGCGCTCGTGTACGGCAGATCCGCCGCGGCGACGACCGGGTGGCCGACCGCCAGGGCCGAGTGCTTGCGCCCGTAGAACCAGTAGAAGACCAGGAACACGGCGGCCCAGATGAGGAACACCACGATCGTGATGACGCGCAGCTGCGTGATGATCGCGATGCAGCCGATGATCGACAGGATCGGGATCGTCCAGCCCAGCGGGAGGCGGAAGCCGCGCTCCAGCTCGGGTTCGCGGACGCGCAGGATGATCACACCGATCGACACCACGAGGAAGGCCACGAGTGTGCCGATGCTGGTCATCTCGGCGAGGAAGTTGATCGGCACCACGGCGGCGAGGATGCTCGTCGCGATCATCACGATGACGGTGTTGTTCACCGGGGACAGCGTGCGCGGGTCGACCTTGGCGAAGACCGGCGGGATCATCCCGTCACGGGACATCGCGAACAGGATCCGGGTCTGGCCGTACAGGCAGACCAGGGTGACCGAGAAGATCGAGATGATCGCCCCGATCGCGACGACCGTGCCCGGCCAGCTGGATCCGATGATGTTCTGCAGGATCGCCGCCAGGCCCGCGTCCTGGTTCTCGAACTTCTCCGGGGCCTGGGCGCCGAGCGCCGCGAGGCAGGTGAGCACGTAGAGGGTGATGATGATGCCGAGGGCGAAGATGATCGCCAGCGGCAGGTTGCGCTTCGGGTTCTTCGCCTCGTCGCCGGCGGTCGAGACGGCGTCCAGTCCGACGAACGAGAAGAAGATGATGCCGGCGCCGCCGACGATGCCGGCGAAGCCCGCCGGGGCGAAGTTGTGGAAGTGATCTGCATTCCATCCGGTGAACGCCACCGCGCAGAAGAACAGCACGACGGAGATCTTGACCACGACCATGATGCTGTTGACGAGGGTGGACTCGCGGGCGCCGCGCATGAGCAGCAGGCCGCACAGCACGATGACGATGACCGCCGGCACGTTAACGATGCCGCCCTGCTCCGGTGCCTGGGACAGCTGCACGGGCAGCTGCCAGCCGAACAGGTTCAGCAGCAGCTGGTTGACGTACTGCGACCAGCCGACAGCGACCGCCGCGGTGGAGACGCCGTACTCGAGCAGCAGACAGGCGCCGACCGCCATGGCGGTGCCCTCGCCGAGCGTCGCATACGCGTAGGAGTAGGTCGAGCCGGAGACGGGGACGGCGCCCGCCATCTCCGCGTAGCAGAGGGCGGTGAGGCCGGCGACGACGCCGCCGATCACGAACGACCAGATCACGGCAGGACCGGCGACGGGAACGGCCTGCGACAGGATGAAGAAGATTCCTGTCCCGAGGGTGCCGCCGACGCCGATCATGGTCAGCGAGAAAAGTCCGATGCTGCGTTTCAGGTGCACCTCGTCGGCGCCGACGGGCGTGGTCGGCTTCCGGCGCAGCAGCTGCTGGGCGATGGTGGGCATTCCAGTCTCCTTTGATTGGATGGGTGATCCTGCGCGCTATCCGGGTTCGGCAGGATCGGGGCTCAGTCTTCTCTCGGCACCCGGAACCGCGCTACATCGGGATCGACCGCGCCGCGGACGTATCCGCTGGGAGACGCGGCGACCGCCTGAAGGAAGGCCACGGTCTGCGCCGTGATCTCCTCGCCCGGGATGACGTTCGGGATCCCCGGAGGGTACGCGGCCAGGGTGTCGGCCGAGATGCGGCCGATCGCCTGCGCGGCGGGGACGAGTTCGGTGCCCGCGAAGTAGGCGTCGCGGGGGAGCATGCGCAGTGCGCCCGAGGGGGGCAGCGCGGGGAAGCCGGCAGCGTCGGCCTGAGCGCGCTCGGCATGCGCCTCCTCGGAGTCGACCGCAGTCGACAGCGCGCGATGCACGTGCTCGAGGTCGGGTGTCTTGCCGGCACCGATCAGAGCGACGAGCGCGGTGGCGGTCGAGATCTCGAAGTAGATCCCCTCGACCTCCAGGAGGTGCTGACGCAGCCAGTGGCCGCTCACGCCCGTCGCCGAGACGTCGATGGGGACCCGCAGCGGGTCGGTCGCGACGATGTCGTCGAACGCGCCGAATCCGTCGCTGAGAATCGAGAAGCGCGGATCCGCGCGCAGCGCGGCGCGGAAGGCGTTCGCTCCGGCGATCGACCGGCCGATCTCGTCGGCACCCGTCATCAGCGAGCGCCGCGCGATGTCGAGCGAGGCCGTGAGCAGCGCCGAGGACGACGTCGATGACGTGGTCGAGACGGCGCGTTCGATGAGCGGTTCGAGACGGTCGGCGTAGGGGCCGTCGCCGAGATGAAGCATGGCCGACTGGGTGAGGGATCCCGCGAGCTTGTGCGTGCTCGAGACGACGAGGTCGGCGCCCAGTCGGGTGGGGGATTCCGGCAGGTCGGGGTGGAACCCGAAATGCGGGCCCCAGGCGCCGTCCACGATCAGCGGGGCGCCGTGCGCGTGCGCGACCTCGGCAAGACCGGCGACGTCCGCTACCGAGCCGAAGTAGCTCGGCGAGACGATGTAGACGGCGCTCGCCGGCTGCCCGCGCTGGGCTGTGGTGGTGAGCGCGTCGTCGAGGGCGGCGGGGGAGACGCCGTGGGCGATCCCGTAGCGGGTGTCGACCGAGGGCAGCACGAACGACGGGGTGAGCCCCGCGGTGAGCACCCCGTCGCTGAAGCTCGAGTGCGCACTGCGCTGGGACAGGATGTTCGCGCCGAGGCCCCGCACTGCGAGCGCCGCGATCCTGTTGGCCTGCGAGGCGCCGCCGGCGAGGAACCAGGTGCGCCGTGCGCCCCAGGCGTCGGCGGCGAGCTCGAGTGCCTGCGCCAGCGGCGAGTTCTCGCCGAGGTCGATGTCGTCGAGCAGCATCGGGACGTCGAGCTGCAGCACACGCTCGCCGAAGTACTCCGCGAGACGAGCGCTGATGCCGCGGCCGTTGCCGCTGTGGCCCGGCACCATCAGCTGGATCGGCGCGCGGCTCGCGTGACGCTCCAGTGCGTCGGCGTAGGGCGTCGCATGGTGGCGGTCGGTGTCGGCGCCGAGCGGGATGCCCGGCTCGGACGCGGCCGCGGGCGACGGCGCGACGAGGACGGACTCGGAAGCGTGCATTCCCCCATGGTGAGGCTGCAGCGTTCGTCGAGGAATCCCCCGAAGTTCGCTCGGCCCCCATATCCTGTATGTGACTCAGTGCTCTTGGGAAGCCGGATCAACATAGGAGGTTGGTGTCTCATGGTCGATCTCCGTCAGCTCGAGGCACTCAGAGCGGTCCACGCCGAAGGATCCGTCACGGCGGCCGCGCGCCGGCTCGGCTGGGGGCAGCCCACGGCCGACTATCACCTCAAGAATCTGGAGCGCCTGGTCGGCGCCGAGGTGCTGGTGCGCTCCCCGCGGGGGAGTCGGCTGACACCCGTGGGGATGCTTCTGCTGGAGCGGGCGCAGGAGATCCTCACCCTCAGCGAGCGCGCGATCACCGACGCTCGGGAGCTGACGCAGACCGGCCGGACGCGGCTGCGCTTCGGCACCTTCACCTCGGCGGCGCAGCTGCTGCCGCCCGTCGTGCTGCGGCTCAACGATCAGGGGATCGAGCTCGACGTGGTGCTCGAGGAGGTGCCGTCGCTCGTGGATCGCAGCAATCGCGGCGAGGTCGATGCCGCGCTGGTCTACACGGTTCCCGGGTACGCACTCTCGTTCCGCTCCACCGTGGCGGCGATCGAGGTGCATCGGGATCCGCTCCTTCTGACGCTCCCGGTGGGCCATCCGCTCGCATCGCGCACCTCGATCGATGTCCCCACGCTGCTGACGCTGCACGACGAGCGGTGGATGTTCGCCGCGGCGCCGGGGGACTCCATGGACACCATCGTGGTCGACACTTTCGCCGCCGCCGGTCACACGCTCGAGATCGCGATCCGCACGGACGACTTCCAGGTGATGCTGGCCATGACCGGCGCGCGCATGGGGATCGGCCTGGTGCCCCGCCTCGCCGCCGTCGGAGCGCACCCCGGGATCGTGCTGCGACCGATCGACGATCCGGCGTTCGTGCGATCGGTCCTCGTCGCCGTGCCGGCGGCAGGATCCGCCCGGCGTCCGTCAGCGGCGGTGCGTCAGCTCGTCGCCGCGGTCCGTGACGGCTTCACCGCGCTGCGCGCCGAGGCGGAGGCCGAATGAGGGCCGCGGACGAGTGGTCCGCGGACACGCCCGGCGTCACGGAAACGAGGGCCCGATTCGCATCGGGCTGAGGCCGTGTTGTAAGCTGAGTGAGTTGTCGCGGGAGGCCGCGAACAGCGTCTGGGCCTGTGGCGCAGCTGGTAGCGCACCTGCATGGCATGCAGGGGGTCAGGGGTTCGAGTCCCCTCAGGTCCACCAAAACTCCCGGTAAAGCACCGAAACTTCACTCTCAGATAAGGGAGTTTGAATGTTTGGTAGTCGTTTACTGGACACTTCGCCGAGTAGTCGCAGGACGCTTTCGAGCCTCCTAGACCTATCTGGAAGGTACGCGGTGACGCCCGCGCACCTTCGGTGTATGGACAGCGGCGGCACCTCAGAGTCGGGACTCGGCAACTTCGTCTCGCTGGCCGAACTTGCCGCCGAGTTGAAGGTTTCCGTTCAGACGATCTACGACCTCCGAAGCAAGGGACGCGGGCCGCATGGGTTCCGTGTGGGCACCCAGTTGTCAAGCCCCGGGTTTGGTAGAGGCTCGGTTATACCCGTTCCATCGTTATGAGGGCGGGCAGGTTCGCGTAGTAGTTGGTCTCGGCCTCGACGGGTGGGAGGTAGCCGATCTCGCCATGGAGCCTCCGATGGTTGTACCAGTCGATGTATTCGGCGACAGCGATCTCGAGGTCATTGATGCCTGTCCAGGGGCCGCGGTTGCGGACCAGCTCGGCCTTGAAGAGCGAGTTGAATGCTTCGGCCATGGCGTTGATGCTCCTATTGTCGACGACGCGTGAATACTGACCCTCAGACGTCGGGGAATTTTGACCCCCTCCGACCACTCTTGGAGGGTGATCAGTTTGGAAGATTGGGCGGAGATCCGCCGGTTACATAGGGCCGAGGGCATGCCGATCAAGGCGATCGTGAGGCATCTCGGGGTGGCACGGAACACGGTGCGGGCGGCGCTCGCGTTGGATGTGCCGCCGAAGTATCAGCGGGCGGGTAAGCAGTCGTTGGTTGACGCTGCCGAGCCCGAGGTGCGCAAGCTGCTGGCTGTGGATGCGAAGATGCCGGCGACGGTGATCGCGGAGCGGATCGGGTGGGAGCACTCGCTGACGATCCTGAAGGACCGGATCCGGCAGATCCGGCCCGAGTACGCGGGTGTCGATCCGGCGGACCGGATCGTTCACGAGCCGGGGCAGGCCGCGCAGATGGATTTGTGGTTCCCGGAGCCGCGGATCCCGGTCGGGTTCGGGCAGGCGGGCATGCTGCCGGTGCTGGTGATGACGCTGACGTTCTCGAAGTTCCTGTCGGCGGTGATGCTTCCCTCGCGTCAGGCGGGGGATCTGCTGGCGGGCATGTGGCAGCTGATCGCGCAGGTCGGGGCGGTGTCTAAGACGCTGGTCTGGGATCGGGAGTCCGCGATCGGCGGGAAGGGCGTGGTCACGCAGGCGGCGGCTGCGTTCGCGGGGACGCTCGCGACGAGGGTGGTGTTGGCGCCGCCTCGGGATCCGGAGTTCAAGGGCATGACCGAGCGGAACAACGGCTACTTCGAGACGTCGTTCCTGCCCGGCAGGCAGTTCGCGTCGCCGGTGGACTTCAACGCGCAGTTGGCGGACTGGTTGCCGCGCGCGAACTCCCGCACGGTCCGTTCCCTCGGTGGACGTCCCGTCGATGTTCTGGACCGGGACCTCGCCGCGATGACGCTCCTTCCCCCGCACCCGCCGGCGACGGGGCTGCAGACGAGGGTGAGGCTCGGACGGGACTATTACGTCCGTCTCGACGGGAACGACTACTCCGTTGATCCGCGGGTGATCGGCCGGCTGCTCGATGTCACCGCGACGCTGACCCGGGTGATCGTGATCTGCGAGGGGCAGGTCGTCGCCGATCATGAGCGCTGCTGGGCGAACCATGCTGTCGTCACCGATCCCGTCCATGTCGAGACCGCGAGAGGGCTGCGGGCGACGTTCTCCGCGGCGAAGCGAGACCGCGAGCGTCAGCAGACCCTCGCCCGCCCTGGGGAGCGAGTGATGTTCCGCGACACGTCCGACTACGACGACCTGTTCGGGGTCCGTTTCGACCCGGCCACCGGGGAGGTGTTCTGATGGGCGCCGCGACGGACACGGCCGCAACGCTCGGCTACCTCTCTCGCGCGTTGAAGGCCCCGACCATCGGGCGGGTCTGGGAACAGCTCGCGACCACCGCCCGGGCGGAGGGGTGGTCGCATGAGGAGTATCTGACCGCGGTGCTGCAACGCCAGGTCGCCGACCGAGAGGCCAACGGCACCGCGTTGCGGATCGGCGGGGCGCACTTCCCTGCAGTGAAGACCCTCGAGGACTTCAACGCCGACCACCAGCCCTCGCTGCGCCGCGACGTCCTCGCGCACCTGGCGACGACGACCTGGATCCCGAAAGCGGAGAACGTGATCCTCCTCGGTCCTCCCGGGGTCGGCAAGACCCACCTCGCGATCGCGCTGGGGCACAAGGCCGCCCACGCCGGCTACCCGGTGCTGTTCGACACCGCCACCGGCTGGGTGTCACGCCTGCAGACCGCGCACCAGAGCGGGCGGCTCGAGCAGGAGCTGAAACGACTGCGCCGCTACCGGCTGCTGATCATCGACGAGGTCGGCTACCTGCCCTTCGACGCCGACGCGGCGAACCTGTTCTTCCAGCTCGTCGCGTCCCGCTACGAACAGGGCTCGATCCTCGTCACCAGCAACATGCCCTTCGGCCGTTGGGGCGAAATCTTCAGCGACGACATCGTCGCGTCCGCGATGATCGACCGCCTCGTCCACCACGCCGAGGTCCTCACCCTCGCCGGCGACTCCTACCGCACCCGAGCCCGCCGCGAGCTCCTCAAGACCCCGCCCGCCACCACGGCAGCGGAACACTAGAAACACGACCCAGGGGGTCAACTTTCGCCGACGAAAAGGGGTCAGTTTTCAGCCGTCGTTGACACCTATAGTTGTCAACCCATGATTTCGCCGGTTCTGGGGTCGGTCTTGACGAGGTGGTAGACCTCCCGGATCACGTAGCGCTTCAGGCAGCGGATGATGTCTCGCTTGCTTTTGCCTTCGGCGGTCCGTCGGGCAACGTAGGCGATCGTCGGCTCGTGGAACCGCATCCGGACGATCACAGTCCGGTAGATCGCGGCGTTCAGCTGCCGGTGTCCGCCGTGGTTGATCCGGTGCTTGCCGCTGGTCATCCCGGAGCCGGTCGGGATGGGACTGATACCGGCGAGCTTCGCGAACGCGGCTTCGCTTCTGATCCGCTCCGGGTTGTCACCGGCGACGATCAGGATTTCCGCGGCAGTGTCGACGCCGATGCCGAACTCATCGAGCAGGTGCGGGGCGCGCTGGAGCACGAGCTGCTCGATCTGCGCCTCGAGTTCCTTGATCTCGTCGTTCAAAGCGATCCACCGTTTCGCGATCGAGCGCAGCGCGTGACGGTTCGCGTCCTCGGGTGTCGCCAGCCCTCGAGGACGGAGCGCGGCGCAGTGCCGGGCGACCATCTTCTGTGTCTTCTTCGACATCTCCCGACGGAGGTCATCGGTGGCGTGCACGAGCATCGCCTTGAGCGTGATCATTGCCCCGGTGCGGTCCTTGACCGCGGTATCGTGCGCGACTTTCAGCTGTCGGATCATCTCGACGACGCCGTCCGCGGTCTTCGGGATCGCAGTCGCGAACCCGGCCAGCACAGCCCGGGCGGCGTTCTCCGCGTCGAGGGTGTCGGACTTCCCATTCAACCGGCGCAGCCGCCGGTCAGGCCGGCTGACCTCGATCACCTTGTGCCCGTGACGGCGGACGAACGAGGCGAGAGCGGCTCCGTAGGAACCCGTCCCCTCGATGCCGAACGCGATGATCTTCCCGAAGCCCGTCGCCCATTCCAGCAGCTGCCGGAACCCGGCCGTGTCGGTGGCGATGGTCAGCGTCGCGAGGATCCCGCCGACGGAGTCCATCACTGCGGCGACGTGGATGTGCTTGTGCGTGTCCACGCCGATCACGACGTGTCCGGAACGGACGGTCTCGATATCGGTCATGTGTGCTGTCTCCTTCACCGGTTAGCGTGGTGTCACGCTGTCGCCGGCGGGTGGACAGGACGGGCGTGAAGCAGGAATCGGTGACAGATTCGGTTTAGGCCGCGAGAGATTGCGGCTCGGTTAGCTTGGCTTCGAAGTCGATCGGCGTCAACCCGCCGAGGGTGTCCTGTGCTCGTTGGCGGTGATACTTCCGCTCGATCCAGACGACGATCGCGAGGCGCAGTTCCTGCCGGGTGGCCCACCGCTGCTGGTTGAGGACGTTCGTCTGCAGCAGCGACCAGAACGACTCCATGGCGGCGTTGTCTCCGGCGGCGCCGACGCGACCCATCGATCCGACCATGTCATGACGGCGCAGCTCGCGGGCCATCGCCCTGCTGCGGAACTGGCTGCCCCGGTCAGCGTGCAGGATGCACCCGGCGACCTCACCGCGACGAGAGACGGCGTTGCGGACGGCATCGACGGCGAGCTTCGCGGTCATCCGGTCGCTGATCGAGTAGCCGACGATGCGGTTGGAGAACACATCCTTGATCGCGCAGCAGTAAAGCTTGCCTTCGCTCGTCCGATGCTCCGTGATGTCCGTGAGCCACAGCCGGTTCGGGGCATCGGCGCGGAACACCCGCTGCACGTGATCGTCGAACACCGGCGGGCCGGTCTTCTTGCCCTTCTCACGTCGCCGGCGCTGCGCGGACGAGAGGATCCCGGCCTGCGAGCACAGCTTCCACGCCGTGCGCCGGCTCATCCGCCATCCCGCCCGGCGGGCTTCGTCGGCGAGGTATCGGTATCCGAACGTCGGGTCGTCGTGATGCGCGTCATGCAGCGCGTTGATCCGATACGCGCGGAGCATGTCCGCGTCCCTGACGGGATCGTTTCGCCACCGGTAGTAGGGCTGTCTTGCGAGCTTGAGGACCCGGCACGACACCGTCACGGGAATCCCCGCGTCGGCGAGCTCAGATACGAGCGGGTACGTCATTTTGGGGAGCCACCGAGTCTCAGGTTCGCCTGCGACAGATACGCCGCCGCTCGCCGGAGGACCTCGTTCTCCTGCTCGAGGAGGCGGATCCGCTTCTTCAGTTCACGTGCCTCGGCAGCGTCCGCGGCGGTCTGACCGGGACGGTTGCCTTCCTCGACGTCGGCCTGACGGAGCCAGTTCTGCAACGTCGCCTCGCTGATACCGAAGTCGGTCGCAACCTGCTTGATGGTGACGCCGCTCTCGCGGCTGCGAGCAACCGCGACAACGTCTTCGCGGAACTCTCTGGGATAGGGACCGGGCATGATGACATCCTTCCCGCCAGCGCCTCCCGGCACTAACGATCAGTTGTCACCGATTCGTTCCTCACGCCCGTTTTGTCACCGATTCGTTCCTCACGCCCCCTGGCCGCACGGTGATTGAGCGGGAAGCGCAGACGCAATTACTACGAAGTTGGGTTGTTCAGTACTGCACGCGCGTGGGTGCGATCTGCTTCATGCCGGGGATCGACGCCACGGTTCGTCCAGGTGCTGCGGCGTGTGCCGACCCTCGACACGCGCGCGGCCGCAGAGCGCATGGTGAGGGTTGAAAGCATACGCACGCTTAGAGAACGAGAGCCTCGTTCGCAAGAGCGCGAGACGCGCCGACGGTTGCAGCCCAGAGGGCCTCGTTCTGCCGGTCTACCACGTCGCAATGGGCGTTGATGCTTGTGAGCGCAGCGACTATACGTTTCTGCTCCTCGAGCGGCGGCAAGGGGATCAGCATCGCAGACAGCGAGTCTTTGTTGAGAGTGTTGCCCTTGATGGCGGCCTTCGACGTTCCCATTGGAGCGACAAGAGGAAGAACGCGGGCCAGGTACGCCGTGCACCCCGGGTCATGCGGATTGATCGAAACGATCGCTTCGTTGTGGTAGGCGGGGATGCCGAGCGTGGCGACCTTACCGATCGTGAGCTTGAAGCTCATCAAGAGTGATCCCGCGGACACAGGTGGAGTCTTGAAGACTTCGGAGGCCGCACGATCCGTGATCCGCTTCGCGGTTCGAGCGATGACCCCGCCCGGAGGCATATCGGCAATTGAGACCCATGGGTGTCCTTCAGCGTCGCTCCACATGTCCGGGTCTTTGGTGGAGGGCGTCCTACCCGCGCGGAAGGTCGCGACGTCGGAAAGCGTCGTCCAGATCCACGAGGCCGGTAGTTCCCAATGACCAGGAGCGTTGCCTTCAGCCAACAGAGTATTGCCCAACAACTCGCGTGGATCGCCGTCCTCCGCGCGCTGCTCCGTGAGCATACCTCTCGTCGCAAGTCGAAGCGCGTTGTCCCGGATGACGGAGGCTCCCTCCGGAACGGAGAGCATCAGGTCCAGGTTCTGGAGCATCTGATGGACTCCATGCGTCGCCGTACGAGCGCCCAGCACCCCAGTTAGGTCGCTTCGCAGACCTTGCTTGGCTTCGACCAGCGCCGCCTCCGCCACGGCTCGCGATTGGAGAAGTTCAGCGGCAGGTGCGTCGGCCTGCAACGCTCTGCGCGGATTCGGGAAGTCGAGATTGAAGTTCCGGGCAACGATGTCATCGATTGAGACGCGCCATGCGTTCTCGCTCTCCGAGCGGTCGCGCCACCACCCTCGCTCCCCGGCGAACTCCTCGAAGCGCAACGGCCGAGTTTTGGTGTAGGTCTTCTGACCCTCGGGGTACTGGTGTTCGTAGTACCAAACTTCCTTTGTAGGCGACCCCTTCTCGAAGAATAGGATGTTCGTCTTGATGGTCGTATACGGGGAGAACACGCCGGCCGGCAGGCGCACGATGGTGTGGAGGTTGCATTGCGAAAGCAGTCGCTCCTTGATGCGCGTCTTTGTCCCCTCACCGAACAGAGTTCCATCGGGTAGAACGATCGCGGCCCGGCCGTTCTCCTTCAGCAGCTCCATTACGAGTACCAAAAAGAGGTCCGCGGTTTCGCGCGTCCGGATATCGGACGGGAAGTTGTTCTCTACGCCGTCCTCTTCCATTCCACCGAACGGGGGATTGGTGACAATGATGTCTACCAGGTCAGCTGGCCCGTAATCGCGGAGTGGCCGCGCGAGAGTGTTGTCGTGTTTGATGAAGCTCGGCTCCTCCATCCCGTGAACCATCATGTTCGTCACGCAGAGAAGATGAGGCAGGGCCTTCTTTTCGACGCCTCGAAGGCTCCGCTTAGCGAGCGCGAGTTCTTGGGGCACCTGCGCCTGATTCCGCAAGGCCGTGAAAGCACCGGTGAGGAATCCGCCGGTGCCGCACGCGGGGTCGAGAACTGTCTCGCCCAGCCGCGGGTCGATCATCTCGATCATGAATTGCGTTACCGGCCGCGGGGTGTAGAACTCCCCGGCAGTGCCCGCGCTCTGCAGACCCCGAAGTATTGTCTCGTAGATGTCGCCGAATAGGTGGCGAGTCTCGACCTGGTTGAAGTCGATGTCGTGATTGATCAGGTTTACGACCTGCCGCAGAAGAGTTCCCGACTTCATATAGTTGAAGGCGTCCTCGAACACTCCGCGGAGAATGCTGCCCCGCAGTCGCTGCTTGGGCGTGAGCACTGCGAGATCAAGGTTCTTCAGCGCGGGGAACAGGTGAAGATTGATCAGCTCCAGCAACGCATCGCCCGTCGGGGCATTCTTGCCGAGCGCGTCCTCGTCTGCCCACGCGTCCCATTGGAGCTCTCGCGGAATGGGCGACTCGTACGAGCCGTCTTCGAGTTCCGCCTCAATCTCGAGGTCGCTGAAGATCTTGAAGAACAACAGCCAGCTCAGCTGGCCGATGCGCTGCGCATCGCCGTCGACGCCGGCGTCCTTTCGCATGACGTCCTGCAGTGCCTTGACCGTGGTCGAAAGTGACAACCGGATACCTTTCGGACAGCCGCGAGGCTGAAACTTGATGTGCTGGTTAAGAGACGGAATAGAGCGCACTCTCGAGGCCCGAGAGAGCCTCGCTGTAGCGCTGACGACCGCCGAATCGCCTCACAAGCTCGACGGGTGTGCCGAGCTCAGAGAGTGGACGGACCTTTAGGACCTCTACCTCCTCGATCGAAGAAATCCCGTGGTCGGCGTATTTGTCGAGCAGCGCGTCGAGAACCTCACGAGCGGCTTCGCCGTACTGGGTGAAGACGTCCTGCTTCCGAACGCCTTCGGCTCGTTCGCGTCGAGTCAACGCAGGTTGGTCAAAGGCGACATGGCATATGAGATCGAACGGATCCAGGTCTCGATTGACCGCGTCCGCTAGCGCCTCCAGAATCACGCCGCGCTCTAGAAGAAGCTCGAGGATCACCTCCTTGCGCGCGGCTGCGTTCCAACGGCGGCGAAACCCTTCCAAAGACTCGAACTCATTCAGTACCGCGCGCTTTGTATAGCTCCTGAGCGATTCGGTGACGAGCTTGCCGTCTTTGTCGTAGTACTGGATGCGCTCGGCGATGATCGTGAAGGGCACTCCACTAACGACGAACTTCTTGGCGCCTGCCTCGATCTCACCCGCAGAGTCGGAGTCGTCGCCCGCACTCCGGATGATGGTTTCGATGTCCTCCAGGGCATACTGAGGATCCTCGACCTCGAGAACTTGCCCGCCGCTATCGACCTCGAGTACCTGGGTCGGCGGTCCGTCCCACTCGGGATCCGCGAATAGCTCGGTGTCTTTGCGGAAGTCGATGATGGTGAAGTAAAACTTCCCGT
Source organism: Microbacterium xylanilyticum (assembly GCF_054654695.1). Classification (NCBI taxonomy): domain Bacteria; kingdom Bacillati; phylum Actinomycetota; class Actinomycetes; order Micrococcales; family Microbacteriaceae; genus Microbacterium; species Microbacterium xylanilyticum. Next base: position 2,299,109 of record NZ_BAAIEN010000002.1, on the reverse strand, counting down.
AGTCGGGGCGAAGGCGCGTCCCTCGTCCGATGATTTGCTTGAACTCGGTCAGAGAACGGATTGTGCGGTCGAGCACGATCACTTGACAGGTTTGCGCATCCACTCCGGTCGTCAGCAGTCGCGACGTTGTCGCGATCACCGGATAGCGCTGCTTCGGGTCGATGAAGTTGTCGAGTTCGGCGCGGCCTTCCTCGTTGTCGCCGGTGATCCTCATGACGTAGCGACGATCCTGCAGGACAAGCTCGCGGTTCAGCGGCTCGTTCACAAGCGCTTGTCGGGCTCTCTCGGCGTGATCGATGTTCTCGCAGAACACGATGGTCTTCGCCATTGGATCCGTCTCGTGCTGGAACGCGGAGAGCCGGTGGGCCACAGCCGCGTCGCGTTCCGGGAACACGATCGATCGATCGAAGTCTGACTGGTTGTATATGCGATCCTCGATGACCGCCCCGGCGTCGTCAACGGAGTCAGTTTCAGGTCGCCACCCCTGCAGATCCCAGTCAAGGTCGACGCGGATTACTCGATACGGTGCGAGAAACCCGTCCTCGATGCCCTGTCGGAGAGAGTACGTATAGACCGGTTCCCCGAAGTAGTCGATGTTGGAGACATACTTTGTCTCTCGTGGAGTCGCCGTCATTCCGAGCTGGATTGCCGATTGAAAATACTGCAGTATCTCGCGCCACGCCGAGTCTTCCGCCGCGCTACCCCGGTGGCATTCGTCGATCACGATGAGGTCAAAGAAGTCCGGTGCGAACTTGTCATAGACCGGCTCGCGGTTCTCCGCGCCGACAACGCCTTGATAGAGAGCAAGGTAAATCTCGTAGGACGTGTCGACGCGCCCTGTCGCCGGGTCCACAAGACTACGGTCGAGCTTCGTCATTGCGGACCCGAACGGGCGGAAGTCGTTCACAATCGTTTGATCGATCAGGATGTTGCGGTCGGCGAGGTAGAGGATCCGCTTTGCCTGCCCCGACTTCCAAAGCCGCCAGATGATGTTGAACGCTGTGAGCGTCTTGCCCGTTCCTGTGGCCATGACGAGAAGCAACCGTCGTTCACCGCGAGCAACTGCCTCGATGGTTCGTGACACCGCCAGCTGCTGGTAATAGCGCAGTTCTTTGGCCATCGAACCGGAGTAGCTAGTGGAGGAAACGAGCTGGCGTTTGTCGTCATCGACATTGATCCATCGCAGGTATCGGCTCCATAGCGTTTGCTCACTCGGGAACTCGTCGAGCTCGAGCAACCGCTCCATCTGAGAACTAGTGCCGGAGCGATCGTGGAAAAGGAACCCGGTGCCATTCGAACTGAAGACGAACGGTACGCCGAGCTGGTCGGCGTACGCGAGTGCTTGCTGCATCCCCGCGCCGACCGAGTGTGAGCCGTCCTTGGCCTCGACGATTGCGATCGGAGTGTTCCCGGGGCCGAAGAGCAAGTAGTCAACTCTTCGGCGGCCGCCGCGAGCAACGAGGTTTCCTCGGACGATCACTTTGCCGTCAGTGAAACCGTACTCTCGACGCCACTGGTGTTCCGCCCAGCCGGCGGTTCTGAGTGCGGGCGTGATGAATCGGTCACAGATGTCAGATTCGCTGAGCGTGCTCATCCACGCCTCGTCAGTCTCAGGGGCATGTTCAATCGTCGTTCGAAGCGCAAACCCCGATCTGTTGCCTCGGAGGATCGTCGCGCGCGCGCGAGCAAGCCGAAGTTCATCGCGCCCCTTTGCATTACTGGATCGAATGGCCCCGCGTGGAACTTGGCCAAGGTGGCTCTGCTCGTCAGCGTATCGCGATCGAGTAGCGTCACATTCATCGGCGCTCCGATGGTCCAGTTCAGATCCTCGTTCGAGCACCAGCGAGTGCGGCTCAGGGCCAGGGGATGCGGCATCAGAGCATCGCTCGTTTCGCGCCTAACTTCCTCAGGGTGGCGGAGCTTGCCGGTGCGGGACAGGGTTGCCGTGGTCCAAGGGGCGGGAGATCGGCGAGGTTGCGGCGGCCCTGTCGCTGGCGGGGGGGGGGGGGGGGGGGTACCCGATGCACAGGTCTATGCGATGCCACGGTGTTAGCCGGTAGCGTGGGGCCGGTTACGCCGAAAAGCGAGGGGGCAAATGTGGCGAGCTTGGATGACGCAGATGCAGTCATGAAGAAGCTGGGGGTCGAGTCGCTCGAGAACCTCACGCAGGAGCAGTTGTACGCGCTTGGGATCGAGCTGCCAGAGGTGTCTGAGGAGCTGCGCGGGAAGCTCATCGAAACGGTGCCTGGTTTGCGGACCTTCCTTCTCGACGCGCTGGGGTATCAAGAAAGGCTTGCCGAAAAGAATGTTGACGCCCGCACCGCGGAGTCCAAGCACGTACACGATGCGTACGCCGACGCCCGTTCAATCATCAAGGGCGAGTTGAGTCGGGAAGGCCTCAGCGAGGAGCGCCGACAGGCCCTTCTCGACGAGGCGTTGAAGACGGCCGACAAGCAAGCCGCCTTCGCCGCCGAGAACGGCGCCGCGAACGAACGCGCGCTGCGAGGCGTGAACAGCGCGGGTGTGAAGTACGCCATCATTGCCACCTCCACCCTTTTCGCCATCGCAGGTGTCCGGGCCGTGATCACTCGGCTGCGGTAGCCGGTGGTAGAAGTCGACTCCGTGACCTCCGCCCGGGCCGCGTCCTCACCTGACGTCGCGCGCCACACCCCGCCATCGGGCACTGCCCTCATGCGGATCCGATGCCGTGGCGCCACGTTGTGCGACGCCATTGCGGTTGAGGCACGGGCGATCCACGTCTACTCGCTCACCAGGACTGCTCGAGCTTGCAGAGGCGGACGGCACGGAGGGCGAAAGCACACCCCACACCAGCACCTGAACGCCGTGAGCAGCGGATCCAACCTTCTTCTTAATCGTCCGCGGCTCCCCGGCCCGGCCACAGGCATCACCAGCGACGCCGTGCGGGTGTGCTGTCGCTCTAGGTACATCGTGAGGGCCTGCCAGCCCGTGACAATCGCCGCGGCTATCGCGACGATGAGCGTCCACGTCGCGATGCATCGGCTGTCTGTGCTGCCTGAATGGCGGGGTTCACTTGGTCACGATATCGGCTCCCGCGCTTCGCTAGCGTAGGTGCCTTGACTGTTCTCGACGACATCATCGACGCCAGCGTCGATTCGAACGTCGCCGCGTCTGACCTGCTCCGCAGAGTTCAGGTCGCCGCGTCTCGCCTCGGTACGGCCGAGGTCGTCGAGTGGGCTCGGAACGAACTCTCCGGCTACAGGGCGGATGATCCCCTGCCGACGTACCGCGTACGCGAAACCGAGGTCAACGGTGTGTTCACAGGGCCGATGCGGGAGGTGCGCCAGTTCAACTTGAGCGTGAAACTGCCGTCACTGGAACCATGGTGGACGGTTGAGATGCGGCAACCCGTGATGGAGATCCAGGCGCTCGCCGAGGCCGAGGGCAACCTATCGCGCGAGTGGTCCGCATACGCCGTCCACGAGTACGAGCACTCGAAGATCTTCGCGCTGGAGTTCTTCGGGTTGTACCAGGCGCACAACATCATCACCCCGCAGAGCCTGCGCGGAGTGATCGACGTGATCCGGTCGAAGGCGCTGGAGTTCGCACTCGATCTGCAGAGCGCCGACCCGACAGCCGGCTCGGTCGGTGGGCCGACCGTCGCCACCGAGCCTGCGCTCGCGTTGGTCGTCTACAACGTCACGAACAACATCTATGGCGACGGCGCTAACGTCGCGACCGGCTCACAGATTGAGCAGCGCTCGAAGGTGAACATGGGCGATGCCGAGGCGCTCCGTCGCGAGGCCGAGGCGCTGGGGCTCTCAGGCGCTGATGCCGAGGAGTTTACTCAGATCCTGATCGAGGAGGAGAGCGTCGACACCCCAAAGGTGAGGCGCTTCCTCGACAGGGTGCGCACGGGTGCGGTCGCCGCCGCCGCTGGCGTCGGGACCGACCTGGCTGCCGGTTCGCTGCTCGAACTGGGCAAGGGGTTCCTTGGATTGTGACGGAGACACCGCAGGACTGGGAGCCGCGATGAACAACGAGCCGGATAGCGGCGAGGATGCCGAAGAGGCGGCACCAACGGAAGCACAGGAGACTTCGCCAGGCGAAGCCGAACCGGACCAATCGCCGGATGTTCATGTGAAGGTGAACGGCGAATGGGTCGTGCTCGAAAGTAGCCGCCCGAAGTCCGACGATCCAGAGATCGAACAGCTCTTGGACATGGGTCTTGAGGGACTGAACGCGATAGTCGATGACCAAGCGCACCCGCTTCATGACAAGGCGGTGGTGGTAGCTGCGCAGGCCTTTGCTCCGCTCACCGACGTAGTCGCCAACTGGAGCTCCTCCGCTGCTGAGTCGATCGCTGGTGCGCTCGCCGGGCTGGCCTTGACACCCGGGATCGACAAGTCGTGGGTGACCGACCTGGTTGTCGACTATCCGAACTGGAAGGCTTTCCGCGACTCGCTCCCGGAGCCGACGGAGCATCTCGTCATCGACGGAATCGACTTCGACTCCGCCGAAGCACCTGACCTCACCGCAGAGGAACTCGCCGCGAAGCTTCCGGGCATCACCATCGAACTCCTCAATGCGCTGCTGAGTCGGGCCGATGAGCAACTAACCGCGCAGCACGCGCAAATGGCCACCATGCGTGATCAACTCCAGACTCTGCGCGACCAGCTCCAGTCTCAGCGGGACCACACAAAGGCCGCATCCCAGTCAGACCAGGCAGCACTGACCGTTTCGAAGAGCGCCAAGAGAGGCAGCTGGTGGGCGGCGTGGGCGGCGATCGCAGGTGCCTTGATCGCCGCAGCTGCCCTAATCGTGACGATCTTCAAGCCGTAACTCGTAGAAACCACCTGACACTCACCAGATCCCGAACCACAATGGCTCCGTCAGCGCGCCGGGGTTCACATGAGCCAAGCGCACCGGCACCGCCTCCATGTCCGGGCCACGTCGGCCCACGCAGTGACACCGATCAGTTGCGGCTCGTGCATCCTCTTGCGCCGCGCGATGCTGTCGGGGTCGACGGCATCCCAGACGCTGCGCTCGAGCAGGCTCGGGACGATGCTGCCGATCTCATCCACCAGCGCCGCGTCGTCAGGGCAGAGATGCCCGCCGCGATACGCCGTAGCTGCGGTCGAGCCCTGCAGCGACAGCAGCCGTCTCGAGGTCACGACGCACGGCGCCCTGGTCCGACCGGTGCACCGGGTCGATGCGGAGGCAGGAGGCCCACGCGATGACTCAAACCTATCCAGACTCCCGGATGCGAGACGATCACCGGTCGACCCTCGCGGGAGGGCACGCCCACGTCACCGAGTCCTGCCACCGGCCCTTTGTCCGGCATTCTCCTGTGTCGCGATGGTCCTCGAATGCATAAGCACGCGGTGCCCGGCTGCTTCCCACTTGGCTCACTGCCCGGATAGGGATGCGACGAGGGCCACCCGGCAGGGCGATGGCAGTGACAGCGAGCGCGGCGGCGATGCGGGGAACTCTCCCTTGAGTGCCCGCACTAAGCATCTGTCCACGTCGGCGCCGAGAACCTCCGCGCCGGGTCGGAGAGAGTTCGGGGCGGCGCTCCAGAACTGGCAGCGCGCAGTGTGCGCCCAGCTTTCGTCGGTTCCATGGACGACGCGGTCTCCGGCTGGCGCGAGCCCGTGCGACAGGGGATACTGACCGTGCCCCGGGCGGCCGAGACTTGAGATGTAGACACAAACTCGACGGTTCAGATACCTCGAGATCTCTCCAGGACCGTCCAGATAGCTCGAACCCCAGTCGCGTATGCTGGCTATCACCACCACCGGAGTGAAGCCGAAGGGCTGGATCCCGGGGTTTTGGGCATCCGCGAGACCGTCCGGGCCTGTGGCGCAGCTGGTAGCGCACCTGCATGGCATGCAGGGGGTCAGGGGTTCGAGTCCCCTCAGGTCCACCAAAAACCCCCGTGATCCGAGCGATCACGGGGGTTTTCTCGTGTCCGGCGTACGGCGCCGCTCCGTGACGCGTCGCGGTCTGTCGTCAAACTCAGTTGGACGGCTGACTTAGTATGGGAGTGATCGTCATGAGCCGGCTGACAGGCCGCGCGGGACGATCGGAGCGGCGGTGGGCGACGAAATGATCGCCGGGGGACGCGGCGATCGTGCCCGCGCTGAGCGGCAGAGGGGGTGCTGCCGCGCCACCGGGAGTTCCCGCACCGATCGGGCGGTGCGGGAACTCCTCAGCGTGACAGCCCAGCAGCCGGCCTCCGACCCCGGAAGGTCTGAACGACGTGAGAGAAGCGAAGGCTGCGAAACGAGCGAATGGCGTGGAGACCCAGCAAGCCCTGCTGACGGCGGCGGGCGCGGTGTTCTCCCGGATGGCCTACGCCGATGCGCGGCTGAGGGACATCGCGGAACAGGCCGGGATCAGTCAGGGATCCCTGTACTTCCACTTCGGGAACAAGGACGACGTGGCACGTGCGGTCCTCGCCGCCCAGCAGGAGCGCATGGCGCAGGTGCTCGCCGACGTTCAGGAGCGTTCGCTCTCCGGCTTGGACTGCATCCTCCGTCTCTTCGACGGCCTCGCACAGCTGATCGCGAGGGACGAGCTCGTGCAGGCCGGAATCCGCCTCGCCATGCAGCCGGCCACGGGGCTGGAGGTCGACTCCAGCACTCCTTACGCTCTTCCCGTGATCGATGGCCTCGCCGTGTTCGAGTTCGGACTCCTGACCGAGGTGTTCGGGCTGGATCGCAGCGTCTACTCCGACGTGCCGGCGTTCGACTTCCGCGTCTGCGGCATCGAGCCCGGCCGGCCCGTGACCACGCAGGTGGGCGCGCAGGTCGTGCCCGAGCACGGCTTCGACGCGATGGAGGACGCCGACCTCATCGCGGTTCCCGCAGTGCGGGTCCGGCCCGCGGACGAGTATCCGGCGGAGCTGCTCGATGCGCTCCGGCGTGCATCCGACCGCGGTGCGATCCTGCTCAGCGCGTGCTCCGGAGCCTTCATCCTCGGAGCGGCGGGCCTGCTCGACGGTCGTGCCTGCACGACGCACTGGCGTTACGCCGAGGAGCTGCAGCGGCGCTATCCGACGGCGCGCGTCGATCCCGATGTGCTGTTCATCGACGACGGCGAGCTCATCACCAGCGCCGGGACTGCCGCGGGCATCGACGCGAGCCTGCACCTCGTGCGCCGGGAACTGGGCAGCGCTACGGCGAACATCATCGCCCGGAACATGGTCGTGCCGCCGCAGCGCGACGGCGGGCAGCGGCAGTACATCGAGCGCCCGGTGCCCCGGGTGCCCTCCGACGCCCTCGGCGACGTACTCGCGCACATGAACGATCACCTCGCCGAGCCGCACTCGGTGGCGTCGCTCGCCCGGCGCGCGCACATGTCCAGCCGGACTTTCGCACGGCGGTTCGTGGCCGAGACGGGCGTCACGCCGATGCAGTGGCTCGCGTCGCAGCGCGTGCTGCAGGCGCGGCTGGCGCTGGAGTCGACAGACGCGACGATCGAGGAGATCGCGGCGTCCTGCGGCTTCGGCAGCGCCACCCTCTTCCGGCACCACTTCACACGCGAGGTCGGCATCGCGCCGAGCGCCTATCGCCGGTCGTACGCCTGCGACGCACCGTTCCCGGACCCGGATCCGGTCCCGACGAGCGGAGACCTGGTCGCGACGCACTAGCGCCCCGACCCGCGGCGCGCGCCCACGCCGCGCCACGGGAACAGCGCGCGTCGTCGTGACGTTGCACCGGCGGTGGACATCCTCGACAGCATCGTGATCGGCGCCGGCCAGGCGGGGCTCTCGACCTCGTACCACCTGCGCCGGCTCGGCATCCCGCACGTGGTGCTGGACGCGGACGACGCACCGGGCGGCGCCTGGCGGCATCGCTGGGATGCGCTCACCATGCAGGACGTGCACGGCGTCGCCGAGCTGCCCGGCTCGGTGCCGCCTCCGCGCACCACGGCCCAGGCCAACCGGGCCGTGCCGGCCTATTTCTCCGCCTACGAAAGGGCGCACGACCTCCCGGTGCTGCGTCCCGTGCACGTGGACCGCGTGACGGATGACGACGGGATCCTGGTGGTGCACGCCGGGGAGGGAACGTGGCGCGCGCGCACGCTTGTCAACGCCACCGGCACCTGGACGCATCCGTTCCTGCCGCACTACCCGGGCATGGAGACGTTCCTCGGCGAGCAGTTCCACACCGTCGATTACCCCGGGCTGGAGCACTTACGCGGCAAGCGCGTGCTCGTCGTCGGCGGCGGCGCCTCGGCCGTGCAGTTTCTGGGGGCGCTCGCCCCGATCACGGACGTGCTGTGGGCGACCCGCCGACCGCCCGTCTGGCGCACGGACGACTTCACGCCCGAGGCGGGCGCGGCCGCGGTGGCACTCGTGGAGCAGCGCGTGGCGCAGGGGCTCGCGCCCCAGAGCGTGGTGAGCGTGACGGGTCTCATGCTGCGGCCGCAGGAGCAGGAGGCCGCCCGGCTCGGCGTCTACGACGCCCGGCGGCCGATGTTCCAGCGCATCGAGCCCGACGGCGTGCGCTGGGCGGACGGCTCCTTCGAGCGGGTGGATGCGATCCTGTGGGCCACCGGGTTCCGCCCCGCGATCGCGCACCTGGCACCGCTGCACCTGCGCAGCGAGCGCGGCGGGATCCAGCTCGATCACGGCGGTCGCGGCACCACCGCGGTGAAGGATCCGCGGATCCAGCTGGTCGGCTACGGTCCTTCCGCCAGCACGATCGGAGCGAACCGCGCCGGACGCACCGCAGCCCGCGGCGTGCGGCAGCACCTCGCTCGTGCACGCCTCGCGGCGGACGCCCGATAGGGCCGCGCTCCGTCGATCCGTTCAGCGGATGATGCGGATCGACCCGGTCGCGGTCGAAGGCGCCACCGGACGGGTGATCCGCAGCAGGTCGGCGAGGAGCGCGCCGACCTTCGTGCCGATGCACAGGCTGATGAAGATCATCGGCGCCGCAGCGAGCGCGGCCGCATCGAAGGAGGCGAGCGCGACCAGTCCGACCGTCCCGGGCACCAGCAGCAGGAACGCCGGCTGGAACGACACCGTCGCGGGCAGGGCCTGCGTCATCCGCTCCAGCACTCGGGCGGCGAGGAAGAGCAGACCCGCCGTGACCCCGGTCGCCACGGTGCTGCCGGTGAACGGACTGAGCAGCATGAGCGCCGCATAGGTGCAGATCATCACGATCACCGTGGCGATCGTGAGCCGGAAGCCGGATCCGAAGCTCAGCCCGATCCCGATCGCGAGCACCACGACGCCGATCCAGCTCCAGGCGAGCGGCGGAACCGCCTCCCAGCCGCCGTGCCCGGTGACGAGCGACGTCTCACCGACGAGCGCGGCGGAGTGCGGATCGACGCGGAGTCCGGTCGCGGCGGCGCCGGTGAAGATCCCCGCCGCCATGAACGTGAGCATGATGAGGCCGTAGACGAGCCGCGACGCCCCCGTGACGATGTCGGCCGCGGTGAGCTCGAGCAGGGCGTTCGTGATGAGCGCTCCCGGTACCAGGAGCGCCACCGGCGCGCACACGGCGAACAGCGGCACCGCACCGAAGTCGAGCCGATCGGCCACCACCCCGACGACGAGGGTCGAGATCAGCGACGCCACGAACGGCACCACGGCGGCCGCCGCACGGATCCGCTCGGTGATGAGCACGATCGACGCGACGAGCGCGCCCACGAGCATCGCGAGCAGGACGGCCCACCACGGGCACCGGAACAGCACCGCGAGCCCCGCGGAGAGCAGGGCTCCGCCGAGCCCCGTCTGCAGCACGGGGTGCCGACGCTCGAGGCCGCGGATGTGCGCCACGTGCCCGGGCACCTGGTCGAGCGTGACGCGTCCCGCCTCGAGTCGCCGGGCGAGCCGTGAGGCGTGCGCTGTCTGCCGGAACGTGAGCGCGGGCCCGCCGCCTGCCGCGATGGTCGTCGCCCGCGGCACGCCGGGGCGGCTCACGAAGACGTGCTCGGGCAGCACGGCGAACGCCAGCTCGGTGCCGGGGACGACGGCGTCGCGGGCGCGTTCGAGGGTGCCGCGCACGTCGGTCACCGACACGCCGGCGTCGAGCAGCAGCGCGCCGAGATCGCCGAGCGCGACGTCCGGCGAGACGGATTCGGAAGGGGACATCACAGAGATCGTAGAACCTGCGGCGATCTAGGCTGGAACCCATGCGATCGCGGGCGAGCAGTGGGCACGACGCGCGCCGGGCGGGCCGGCGCACGGCCGCCGCCACCGCGATGCTCGCCGCTGCCCTCGTGGCCGCGGCGTGCGCCCCCTCCGCAACCACGGGCGGGACGGCTTCCTCCGCACGGTCCAGCGCCTCACCGACTCCGACCGCCACGGCGAGCGCGCCCCCGACGCTCGCGGAGCGGACCCGGCGGATCGTCGAGCGGATGGACGTGGCGCAGCAGGCGGCCTGCGTGGTGATGGGCAACGCCCCGGGCACGGATCCCGCGGCGCTGCACGCGATGATGACCGGCGGGTTCGGCGGATTCATCCTGATGGCCGGCAACATACCGCCCACGGCGGACGGCCTGCGCGGCGTGACGACCGCCCTGACCGTCGACCCCGAGCTGCCGCCGCTCATCGCCACGGACGAGGAGGGCGGCGATGTGACGCGCCTGCCCTGGGACACGGAGCCCGGCGCCGACGTGCTGAAGTCCGAGCCGCCGAGCGCTGCGCAGGCGGCGTTCGCGGCGCGCGGTTCGCTGCTCGCCCAGGCGGGCGTCACCGTCAACTTCGGCGTGGTGGCCGACATCGCGCAGGGGCCCGACTCCTTCATCTACTCCCGCTCGTTCGGTACGGATCCGGCCGCGGCGGCGGAGCGCGTCGACGCGGCCGTGCGCGGGGAGGCGTCCGCAGTGCGTAGCACCCTCAAGCACTTCCCGGGCCACGGCGCCGCCGAGGGGGACTCGCACCACATGATCCCGGCGACCGCGATGGATCTGGAGACCTGGCGTGCGCAGGTGGCGCCGCCGTTCCTGGCCGGGATCAGGGCCGGAGCGCCGCTGGTGATGATGGGGCACCTCGCCTACACCGCCGTCGACGCCCAACCGGCATCCCTCTCGCCGACCTGGCACCGGATCCTGCGCGACGACCTGGGCTTCCGCGGTGTCATCGTGACCGACGACCTCGACATGCTCATCGACTCCGGCGAGTCGGCCTACGCGGACGAGGTCGCCGACGCCGTGCAGTCGATCGCCGCCGGCAGCGATCTCGTCCTCGCGCTCGACGGCGCGGGCCCCGACACCGCACGGCGGATCGCCGACGGTCTCGCCGCCGCCGTGCAGGGCGGCGCGCTGCCGAGGGATCGCCTCGTCGCGGCCGCATCGCGGGTGGTCGCGCTCCGCCTGCAGATCGCCGATCAGCTCGCCGGGCGCTGAAACGCAGCTCGGATCCCGATGGGGGTCAGACCGCGGACCCCAGCCACGCGTCGAGGATCCTGGACCGCAGCGCGTTCCCGCGCTCGGCGAAGCCGCGCTGCCGGCGCACGTACTCGGCCTTGCCCTCCGCGGTCTCGATCCGCACCGGCTCGACACCCCAGTCCGACAGGTCGTAGGGCGCCGCCTCCATGTCGAGGACGCGGATGTCGCGCGCGAGCTCGAACGCGTCCAGCAGCAGCTCGCCCGGCACCAGCGGGCCGAGCTTCATCGCCCACTTGTACACGTCCATCCCTGCGTGCAGGCACCCGGGCTGCTCCAGCTCCGGCTGGCTCTCGCGGGTCGGCGCGAGGCGGTTGCGCGGCACCGCGTCCGGGGTGAAGAACCGGAACGCGTCGATGTGCGTGCAGCGCAGCTCGCCCTGCTGGACCACGTTGTCCGTGCCGGCCTGACCGAGCCGCAGCGGCACCTCGTGACGGTGCTCCGGCGTGCGGTACACCATCGCCCACTCGTGCAGCCCGAAGCAGCCGAACTGCCCGGGGCGCGCCGCGGTGCGGGCGAGCATCGCGTGCACGAGCCGCGCGAGCTCGGGCTTGTCCGCCTGGTACGCGGCCGCGTCGGGTGCGTACGCGTCGCGACCCGGTGCGGGGGAGTACCAGCGCCATGCCGCCCGCTCCGGCGCGTCCTCGAGGGCGATGCCCGCACCGGGGTGCCAGCGGCGCAGCTGACCCGGCTTGTACCCGTAATACGTGAAGAGGAAGTCGTGCACCGGATGCTTCTCGCGGCGGGCCTGCCGAGCGCGGTGCTCCGCGGTCAGCGCGTCCGCGCGTGCGGCGTGCGCTTCCGCGCGAGCCGTCCATGCGGCGCGGTCGAGGCGCGCAGAGGGAGGCCCCGCCACCGCATCGGGGCGGATGGGCGCGCCGGTCTGGTTCATGGCTCGGCGCGGACGACGCCGACCTCGATGAGCTCGTCGAGGATGCCGGCGCCGTCCTCAGCGCTCACCCAGGGGGCGAGGTCGTCGGCCTCGGGCTGGTCGCCGTCGGCGCGGGCGGCGGCGCGGCGTCCTGCGAGCACGCCCTCGGCGGGGAGCAGGCGGCGGATCGCGACCGCGGCGACGTTGTCGGGGTGCTCGATGAGGAACTGGCCGTAGATCGCCTCGTCGTGCTGCCCGTCGTCGCCGATCAGGAGCCAGCGCACGTGGGGGAACTCCACGGCGAGACGCTCGAGGTTCTGCAGCTTGTGCTCGCGACCGCTGCGGAACCAGCGCTCGTGGGTCGGTCCCCAGTCGGTGAGCAGCATGGATCCGGCGGGGAACAGGTGCCGCGAGAGGAACCGGTTCAGCGTCGGCGCCACGTTCCAGGCACCCGTGGAGAGGTAGATCATGGGCGAGCCAGGGTGGTCGCGCATGAGCCGTTCCAGCAGCACCGCCATGCCGGGCACGGGCGTGCGGGCGTGCTCATCGACGACGAACGAGTTCCACGCGGCGATCAGAGGGCGCGGCAGCGCGGTCACCATGACGGTGTCGTCGACGTCGGACACCACGCCGAAGCGCACGTCCTCGGCGACGACGAACACGCGGGCGGGGGTGGGATCCTGGCCCTCGACGGTCATCGTCACCTGCTGCCAGCCGGCCTCGAGCTCGGCCTCGATGCGGCAGTCGATCACGCCGCCGCGGTCGGCCGCGACCTCGTGCGTGCGCCCGGCGACGGTGATCGTCACCGTCGCGAAGCTCACCGGGATGCCGACGAAGCTGCGCCAGCCGCGCACGCTCGCGTCCTTGCCGCCGCGTCGGCTCTTGGGCAGGATCAGCACCCGTCCGACGACCCGGATCCACCCGGGGCCGCCGTAACCGGGGAACGGCACGACGGTGGCGCTGCGGCCCCGCCGGCGGGCGCGTCGTTCGCGCCAGGCGTGGAAGCGGTGCTCCAGGCGGGCGAACCAGTGGATCCGCACGGGCGCGGACGAGGAGGAAGGCATAGGGACTCCAGTCTCCCATGCCCGGCCCGGATGCTCACCCGGCCCGGCCCGGGGTGCGCCACGGCCTGGGATAATCTGTAGGTTGCCCTGTTTCCGGGCGTTCTTCTCCCCTGCTGCAGAGAATGGTCGTCGCGTTGTCTGAGAACCCGTCCCACACCCCGTCGAATGAAGACTCGCCGTCGGTGCACGAGCTGCTTCAGGACAAGTGGCAGGCCTACTGGGCGGAGAACGACACGTTCCAGGCCGGCGGCAGCGAGGACGTGCGGCCGCGCAAGTACGTGCTGGCGATGTTCCCGTATCCCTCGGGCGACCTGCACATGGGACACGCCGAGAACTACCTGTACTCGGACATCGTCGCGCGCTTCTGGCGGCACCGCGGGCACAACGTGCTGAACCCGATCGGCTGGGACTCGTTCGGCCTGCCCGCGGAGAACGCCGCGATCCGCCGCGGGGCGGATCCCCGGGAGTGGACCTACCAGAACATCGCTCAGCAGAAGGCGAGCTTCAAGACCTACGGGGTCTCGTTCGACTGGAGCCGCGAGCTGCACACCTCCGATGAGGAGTACTACCGCTGGAACCAGTGGCTGTTCCTGAAGCTCTACGAGCGCGGGCTGGCCTATCGCAAGAAGAGCCCGGTGAACTGGTGCCCGAACGACCAGACCGTGCTGGCGAACGAGCAGGTCGTCGACGGCCGCTGCGAGCGCTGCGGCGCCGAGGTCGTGAAGAAGAATCTGACGCAGTGGTACTTCCGGATCACCGACTATGCCGACCGGCTGCTCGACGACCTGAACCAGCTCGAGGGGTTCTGGCCGCACAAGGTGCTGCAGATGCAGCGCAACTGGATCGGCCGCTCTGTCGGCGCCGACGTCGACTTCGAGATCGAGGGCCGCGAGGGCGTCGTCACGGTGTTCTCGACCCGTCCGGACACCCTGCACGGCGCGACCTTCATGGTCGTCGCGCCGGACTCCGACCTGGCGGCCGAACTGGCCGCGGGGGCGAGCGAGGACGTCCGCACGCGGTTCGCGGAGTACCTGACCCAGGTGCAGAAGACCAGCGAGATCGACCGCCAGTCGGCCGATCGCCCGAAGACCGGCGTGTTCCTGGACCGGTACGCGATCAACCCCGTCAACGGCGAGCGCCTGCCGATCTGGGCCGCCGACTACGTGCTGGCCGACTACGGCCACGGTGCCGTCATGGCCGTGCCCGCGCACGATCAGCGCGACCTCGACTTCGCCCGAGCGTTCGACCTGCCGGTGAAGGTCGTCGTGGACACGACCGCTCCGATCACCGGCGCCCTGCCCGTGATCGAGGTGGACGAGGACGGCGTGCCGATCGAGCCCGCGGAGTCGCTGGACGACCAGCACCCGGCGAAGACCGGCATCGCCCTGACCGGCGACGGCCGCATGATCAACTCGGGCGAGCTGAACGGGCTGTCCAAGCGCAACGCGATCGCCCGCGCGATCGAGCAGCTGGAGGCGGCCGGCAAGGGCCGCGCGGCGAAGAACTACCGCCTGCGCGACTGGCTGATCTCCCGGCAGCGCTTCTGGGGCACGCCGATCCCGATGCTGCACACGCAGGACGGCGAGATCGTGCCGGTGCCGGAGGACCAGCTGCCGGTGCGCCTGCCCAGCGTCGAGGGCCTGGACCTGTCCCCGAAGGGGACCAGCCCGCTGGGTGCGGCCGAGTCGTGGGTGCGCACGGTCGACCCCGCCACGGGAGAGCCGGCCCTGCGCGACCCCGACACGATGGACACCTTCGTGGACAGCTCGTGGTACTTCCTGCGCTTCCTGTCCCCGAACAGCGACTCCGTCGCCTTCGACGTCGCCGAGGCGCGCCGGTGGGCGCCCATCGACTCGTACATCGGCGGCGTGGAGCACGCGATCCTGCACCTGCTGTACGCGCGGTTCATCACCAAGGTGCTGTTCGACATGGGCCTGATCGACTTCACCGAGCCGTTCTCCAGCCTGATCAACCAGGGCATGGTGATCCTCGACGGCGCCAAGATGTCCAAGAGCAAGGGCAACCTGGTGCTGTTCCAGGAGGAGCTGGACGCCTACGGGGCCGACGCGCTGCGCGTCGCCCTGGCGTTCGCCGGCCCGGTCGAGGACGACAAGGACTGGAAAGACGTCTCCACCACCGGAGCGCAGAAGTTCCTGGCCCGCGCGCTGCGCGTCGCGCACGATGTGGCGAGCCCGGTCGACGTGGTCTTCGACGGCGGCGACGCGGCCCTGCGCCGGATCACGCACCATCTGCTGGCGGACGCGCCGGCGCTGGTCGAGCAGACCAAGTTCAACGTGCTGGTGGCGCGCCTGATGGAGCTGGTGAACGCGATCCGCAAGACGATCGACAGCGGCTCCGGCGCTTCCGACCCTGCCGTGCGCGAGGCGGCCGAGACCGTCGCCGTCATGCTGGATCTCGTCGCGCCGCACACGGCCGAGGAGATGTGGGAGGTCCTCGGGCACGAGCCTTCCGTCGGCCTCGTCACCTGGCGTCAGGCGGATCCGCTCCTGCTGGTCGAGGACACGGCGACTTGCGCTGTGCAGGTCAACGGCAAGGTGCGCGCCACCCTCGAGGTCCCGGCCAAGATCGGCGAGGCCGACCTGGAGGCGCTCGCCCGTGCCGACGAGAAGGTGCAGCGCGCCCTGGACGGCAAGGAGATCGTGCGGGTGATCGTGCGCGCTCCGAAGATCGTCAACTTCGCCGTCAAGGGCTGAGTCCGTGCGCTCCGGGGGGAAAGGAGCGCGCGCCCTCAGGGTGACGAGGCGCCTGCTCGGCACGGTGGCGCTGGTCGCTGTGCTGGCCGGCGCCGGCGTGCTGCTCGCGTGGCAGCTGCCGCGCCCGATCAGCGACAGCAGCGCGATCGGCGCGCTGTGGCACAGGCACAGCGACGAGCTCGGCGCGGCGTGGAACCGCGAGAGCTGCGCGGTCGGCGTCTGCGTGCAGGACTACCGCCGGGGCTCGATCTACGCGGGCGTGCACGGCTCGGCGCACATCGTTCGCGACGACGCGGTGGGCGAGGCGTTCCGGGATCGGGGCGGAGTCTCGCGGTTCGGATTGCCGATCGCGGAGGAGAGCGGATCCGCCGACCGGCCCTGGCAGGCATTCCAGCGTGCCGGGATCTTCGCGACCGGGGGCGAGACGACGCTCGTGCGCGGCGCGTTCTGGCGGTCGTGGCTGCGGTACTCCCAGGAACGCGGGGGACTCGGCTTCCCGAAGAACGCCGAGCACGCGGACCGGCGGGGCACGCGGGTGCAGGAGTTCGTGAACGGCGTCGTCTACCTGCGGGACGGCGATCCCGTGCCCACGATCTCGGACATCGCGACGGCGCACCGCCGCGCGGGAGGGACGTCCGGGCCGCTCGGCTATCCGAAGACCACCCAGCGCGCGGTCGGCGACCGGCTGGTGCAGGCCTTCGACGGCGGCGAGGTGTGGTGGTCCGCCGGTACGGGTGGGGTCTCGGTGCAGTCGCCGTTCCTCACCGCCTATCGCGAGCGCGGCGGCGCCGACGGCTCGCTCGGCCTGCCGACCGCCGAGGCGTCACGGGTCGAGGGCGGCTGGACGCAGCCCTTCCAGGGCGGTGCGCTGTACCGGTCGGACCACGACGGCACGATCCTCGCCACCACGGCCGGTGACATCCAGAAGCGCTACGAGGAGCTCGGCGGCGCCCGTGGCGACCTCGGGCTTCCGACGGGGGAGAAGGTCGACGTGGCCGGCGGGCGCTATCAGAGCTTCGCGGGCGGAGCGCTGCTGTGGCACGAGGGGTCCGGGGTGTTCCGGATGGACGCGGCCGACTTCGCGGTGTGGAAGGCTGATCCATCCCGGTTCGGCTGGCCGACAAAGGACTCCTGGACTGACGACCGTGGCGCGCATCAGGACTGGCAGAAGGGACAGACCGTCCTGCGGGAGGGGCGTCTGCTCACGGTTCCGCAGGCTTCCGTCGACGCGTCCACGGCCGTGCTCCTGTGCGACTCGCAATGCGACGGCAACTCGTGGATCGAGCAGGGAGCCCGCGGCGCGGGGTTCCCGAACATCGTGAAGCTCGGATTGGGCGGATCCGGATATCTGGCTCCGATCCGCGGACTCGGAGCAGGGTTCGCGGAGAGCGTCGCGAGCAACCGCCTCCTGCTGCCGGACGGGGATCCCGGAGTCGTGATCGTCACGCTCGGCGGCAACGATGCCGCGCAACAGCGCTCCACCGGCGAGGTCGCAGCCGCCGAGGAGCAGCTGATCGGGTTGCTGCGCGCGATCTATCCGCATGCGGCGATCGTCGTGGACGGCGTGATGAGCCGCGACGACGCCGCCCACGCGGCTCGGCGGGCGATGGACGCTGCGGTGACGGAACGGGCTCGGCAGCTCGGCGTCCACGCGATCTCCGTGGCCGGGTGGGTCAGCGACTATGCGGCACCGCAGGCCGACAACGTGCACCTCACGCCTGCGGGGCACGACAGGATCGGCCCGCACTACGCCGACGCGCTGCGGACCGAGCTCGGACGCTGACTGCGGCGATCCTGCTGCGTCGGCGCCGCACGAGCGTGACGCTGCTCGAGCGGATCACGGTCGAGCGGCGAGCGCCGCCTGGACCGTCAGAGCCGCTCGAGGGGGTTGGCCGCGAGCTTGCCGATCAGCCCGCCATCGACGAGGCGCCGCGCGTGGCTGTGCGGCTTCCGCTCGGATTGCGCCTGCACGCAGGCGCCGAACTCGTCGGCGAGATCGAGGCGAGGGTAGGCGGCGAGCACCTCCTGGCGGAAGGCGAGCGGGATCTCCTCGTCGCGCCGCCCGGAGATGTCGAGTCCCGTCGCGATCTCCAGCAGATAGCCCTCGACGTCCAGGGCCGGATCCACGGACGGCCAGTTGTGGCGCACGATGACGTCATTGAGGCGCTGCCGCCGCGCGGCGGCCCAGCCGGCGCCCGCGGCCAGCGCCTCGCCGACGAAGCCGCCGGCCTCCTCGTATCCGAGCACATGGTTGTCGTAGGCCGGAACCAAGCCGATGTCGTGCAGCAGCGCGCCGGTGTAGAGGAGTTCGTGGTCGATGCCGGAGCGGCCCTCGAGCAGCGCGAAGGCCTCGGCCCACAGCCAGCTGCGCTGCACGTGGTGCGCCAGCGCCGGGGAATGGAACTGTGCGACCAGATCGCGGGCGCCGCGGGCCGCAGCGGTGTCGGGCGGGAGGAAGTCGTGCAGGCGCATGGTCGCTCCGGTCGGGGGAGAGGATCGGGATCAGGCTATCCGGTGCGCGGGGGCGTCATGCGCGGGGCGGCGTGCGGCGCGGGCACTGCGAGCTGCGCGTGAGGGCTCCGTGCGGCGCAGCCCGCTCGTGCGGCCGTCGTGGGTGGCTCGGCCTCCACATCGATCGGGGTCAGGACGTTGCGCACGGGTTCCGGGGGCGACCCGGATCCGGCCATCCGCGCCGCCTAGCGTCGGCGTGTGAGCGAGCAGGCGGAGTCCGAGAGCCCGGCGCCCGTCGTCGCGCGCGCACCGCGGCGGCTGCGCCTCGGCCTGGGCGCTGCGGTGGTGGTGGCGCTGGCCGCCGTGTCGGTGACGGTCGGCATCGGGCTGCTGAGCCGTTCGACGGGGGCGGCGGAGATCCCGGTGAGCCCTGAGCCGAGCGCCGGCGTCTCGGGGATCTCGGCGGGGAGCGTCTACGTGCATGTGCTCGGCGAGGTCGCCAAGCCCGGGTTGTACGTGCTGGACGACGGCGCACGGGTCGCGGAGGCACTGGCGGCCGCGGGCGGAACCCTGCCCTCGGCCGATCTGGCCGCGGTGAACCTCGCCCGGCCCGTCACGGACGGGGAGCAGATCGCCGTGCCCGCCGTCGGCGCAGCGCCGGCAGCCGGTGCGGGGCCCGCAGCAGGGTCGGGAACGGCTCCTGCGGGCGCGGCGGGGGCACTCATCGACCTCAACACCGCCGATGCGGCGACGCTCGAAGAACTGCCTCGGGTCGGGCCGGCGCTCGCTCAGCGCATCATCGAGTGGCGCACGACGAACGGCCGCTTCACCAGCGTGGACGATCTGCTCGGGGTGTCCGGCATCGGCGAGAAGATGCTGGCCGGGATCCGCGACAAGGTGCGGGTATGAGGGCGGCTCCGCAGAACGCAGGGGTGGCGGGCGGCCGACGGGCGTCGACATCCGACGCGCCCGCGCCGCGCCGCCGGCTGCGCGACGTGCGGATGGTGCCGGTCGCGGTCACCGCGTGGGCGGTGGCGCTCCTCGTCTGCTTCGCGCCGTGGGCGGCCCCTCCGGCGGTCGGGGCGGCAGCGCTCGGAGCGGTTCTCGTGCTGGGCGTGTGCGCGCGCGTGTCTGCTCGCGGGCCGGCGTCTCGCGGACGCGGCGCGGGCCGACTGTCCGCCGGCTCGCGCTCGCCGGGTGGCGCGGTGATGGCGGCCGTCGCGCGGGCCGCGCCCCTGGTGGTCGTGTGCCTCGCGGTCGCCGGGGGCATCGCGCTGTCCGCGGCGTGGGCGGAGCCGGCGCGCGAGCGCGCTGCAGCGCTCGCGGGCCACGTGGTGACCGCCGAGGTCGGTGTGCGCTCGCTGCCCTCGCTCGGGGCGGACGGGCGGCTCTGGGCAGACGCCGAAGCCATCCGCCTGGGGCCGGGGCGCCACCCGGAGGCCCTCGCCGTGCCGGTGCGGATCGGCGTGCCGCCGGACGACCGCTCGGGCACCCTCGGTCCGGGAACGGTGCTCCGGTTCGCCGCGCAGGTGAAGGGCACGGACGCCGGCGAGCGTGCCGCGGTGGTGCTGTTCGCGCAGGGACCGGTGACGCACGTGTCCCGCGGCGGGCCGGTCGAGGCGATCGCCGGGGACGTGCGCGCGGCGTTCATCGCGCGCACCCAGCGCCTCCCGGAACCCGGGTCCGAGCTGCTCCCCGGACTGGCGGTGGGCGACGTCCGCGCCGTGGGCGACGAGCTCGACACGGCCATGAAGGCGAGCGGCCTCTCGCACCTGACCGCGGTGAGCGGCAGCAACCTGGCGCTCGTCGCGGCGGCCGCCTTCGGGCTCGTCGCGCTCTGCGGCTGCGGCCGAGTGCTGCGCATCCTGGTCGCGGTGCTCGCCCTGGCCGGCTTCGTGGTGCTGGTGACACCGCAGCCGAGCGTGATCCGGGCGGCGGCGATGGCCGGCGTCGCGATGGCGGCGCTGCTGCTCGGGCGCCCGCGTGCCGGACTGTCGGTGCTGCTGCTCGCCGTGACGGTGCTGCTGCTCGCGGAACCGCACCTCGCGGCGGCGCCCGGATTCGCGCTGTCCGCCGCCGCGACGGCGGGACTCATCGTGCTCGCGCCACCGCTGGCCGCGGGACTCGCCCGGTGGCTGCCCGGCCCTGTCGCGCTCGCCGTCGCGGTGCCGCTGTCGGCCCAACTCGCGTGCGGGCCCATCATCGCGCTCTTCGCCGCACAGCAGTCCCTGGTGTCGGTCGTGGCGAACCTGCTGGCGGAGCCCGCGTCGCCGATCGCGACGGTGCTCGGGTTGCTCGCCTGCCTCGCCATGCCGATCCCGCCGCTCGCCGACCTGCTCGCGGCAGCCGCGTGGCTGCCTTCCGCGTGGATCGCGCAGACGGCCGTGGTCACCGCCGGGCTTCCGCTCGCGACGATCGCGGCGCCGGCGGGGATCGTCACGGCGCTCGTCGTGGCGCTGCTCAGCGCGGCCGTGTTCTGGGCGATCGCGCCGCACCCGCCGCTGCGGAGTCCGTGGCGCGCGATCCTCGGCGGGCTCCTCGCGGTGCTGCTCGGCACCGGCGCGGGGTGGGGGATCGTGACCGGCCCCGTGGCGCTCCTGCAGCGGCCAGCGGACTGGGGGATCGCGATGTGCGACGTCGGCCAGGGCGACGCCGTGCTGGTGCGCAGCGCGGGCCGCACCCTGCTGATCGACACCGGACCAGAGCCGGAGCCGCTGCGGCGCTGCCTCGCCGAGCTCGGCATCGGGCGGCTGGACGTGCTCGTGCTTACGCACTTCGACCACGACCATGCCGGTGCATCGGATGTGCTGGTGGGCCGCGCGGATGTGGTGCTGCACGGGCCGGTGGACACGGCCGCGCACCAGCATCAGCTCGACCGGCTCGCGCGCGGGGGAGCACGCATCACGATCGCGGCAGCCGGGATGTCCGGCCGCCTGGGGGAGGCGGACTGGCGGGTGCTCTGGCCCCGCCGCGACGAGAAGGTGTTCCCGCCGGGCAACGACGCCGGCGTGATCCTCGAGGTCGCCGGAGGGGGAGTGCCGCGCTCGCTGTTCCTCGCCGATCTGTCCGCCGCCTCGCAGGGGATGCTGCGGCGGATCGCGCATCCACGGCACCTGACGGTCGTGAAGGTCGCCCATCACGGCAGTGCGGATCAGGATCCGCAGCTCTACGCCGATCTGGACCCTGCGCTCGCGCTGATCTCCGTCGGCGCGGGCAACGACTACGGGCATCCGCGCGCCGTGACCCTCGACATGCTCCGGGCCCTGCGCGTGCCCGTCCTGCGCACCGATCAGCGCGGGACGATCCTGGTGTCG
Organism: Microbacterium xylanilyticum; assembly: GCF_054654695.1. Classification (NCBI taxonomy): domain Bacteria; kingdom Bacillati; phylum Actinomycetota; class Actinomycetes; order Micrococcales; family Microbacteriaceae; genus Microbacterium; species Microbacterium xylanilyticum. Next base: position 2,277,313 of record NZ_BAAIEN010000002.1, on the reverse strand, counting down.
CTCGGCGAGGACGGGCTGCGGATCTGGGCCGCGCGCCCGGCGCCGGCCGAGACCCAGGGACCGGCGCCCTCCGCGCCGGCCGACACGCCGGGACCGGCTCCCTCGGCGACGGCGAGAGCGCCGTGAAGGTCCGTGCCCGCCGGTACGCTGGGAGCATGGCTGCACCGCGCTCGTCCTCCGCCGCACGACGCGGGGGGAAGGCGACGAACATCCCGCAGGTGTCCTGGCGCGAGCCCCGGCCGGCGCCGATCGTGCTCGTGTCCGGGCCGGAGGAGATCTGCGCCGAACGAGCGATCGCGGGTGTGCGCGCGTATCTGCGCGCCGAGGACCCGGCGCTCGAGGTCAGCGACCTGCGCGCGGACGACTACGAGTCGGGGAGCCTGCTCGGCCTCGCGTCGCCCTCCCTGTTCGGTGAGCCGCGCCTGCTGCGCATCTCCGGTGTGGAGCGCTGCACCGACGCGTTCCTCGCGGAGGCCGTGGCCTACCTCGAGCACCCGCAGGAGGGGGCCACCGTCGTGCTGCGGCACACGGGGGCTACGGTGCGCGGCAAGAAGCTGCTCGACGCGGTCCGCGCCGGCACCGGCGGGGGGATCGAGATCGCCTGCCCGGCCATCAAGCGCGACGACGAGAAGGCCGACTTCGTGGCCGGGGAGTTCCGCGCCGCGGGCCGGAGGATCGCCCCGCAGGCCCTGCGCGCCCTGGTCTCGGCGTTCTCCGACGACATCACCGAGCTCGCCGCGGCATGTCAGCAGCTCATCACCGACGTGCAGGGCGACGTCATCCCGGAGCTCGTCGAGCGCTACTACGGCGGCCGCGTCGAGGTCTCCGCCTTCGTCGTCGCCGACACGGCCATCGCCGGCCGCCTCGGCGAGGCGCTCGTGGCGCTCCGGCATGCGCTCGCGTCCGGTGCGGATCCCGTGCCGATGGTGGCCGCGTTCGCGATGAAGCTGCGGTCGATGGCGCGCGTCGCCGGATCCCGCGAATCGAACGCGGCCCTCGCCGCTCGGCTCGGCATGAAGGACTGGCAAGTGGATCGTGCCCGCCGCGATCTCAGCGGGTGGAACGAGCGCACGCTCGGTCTCGCCATCCAGGCCACGGCGCGCGCAGACGCCGACGTCAAGGGCGCCGCCCGCGACCCCATCTTCGCGCTGGAGCGCATGATCACCGTGATCGCGACGCGGGCTCCCTACGGCGAGACGCCCACCGGGGCGCGCTGAGCGCATCCGCCGACGCCGCCGCGTGAGCTGCGCCGTTCCGGTGACAAGGACGCCGCCTCGGGCGCGAACGACCCCGCCTCGCGAACGACGCGGCCTCGGGGCGGGAACGACGCCGCCTCGGGCCGGGAACGACGAAGGCCCGCCCCAGACGGGACGGGCCTTCGGAAGAGTTGCGGCTCAGAGAGCGGCGACCTGCTTCGCGATCGACGACTTGCGGTTCGCGGCCTGGTTCGCGTGGATGACACCCTTGCTGACAGCCTTGTCGAGCTTCTTCGACGCCGTCTTCAGGGCGGCCTCGGCGGCAGCCTTGTCGCCACCGGCGATCGCCTTGCGGGTGTTGCGGACGGCGGTCTTGAGCTCGCTCTTGACAGCCTTGTTGCGCTCGTGCGCCTTCTCGTTGGTCTTGTTGCGCTTGATCTGCGACTTGATGTTCGCCACGGATGGAAACCTTCGTTCGAGTGATGGATGGTTGTGCCGGCCTGGCGGTAGAGGGGCGCCTCCGGCGGCGTGCAAGGGTGGGACCTGGCACGCAAGCCAATCACCTATCTTATCAGGGATCCGTCCGGAGTCCGAACCGGCGGATCGCGGCCGGAGCGCCCGGATCCGTGGCGCGTCGTGTGCAGCTCCGCGCGCCGCGATGGTGCATGCTGGCGAAGGACCCGAAGGAGCCGTCCATGCCCGTACCCGCTGCCCCGCTGGATCGTGCGCTGCTGCGCCGGCTGGGATTCTCCGCCGCGACGGCGGCGTTCCAGATCGAGGGGGCGAGGGACGAGGACGGCCGGTCCCGGTCCATCTGGGACGACTTCGTCGACGTGCCGGGGCGCGTGCGGGACGGCGCGACCGCGGATCCAGGCCCCGACAGCTACCACCGCGCCGCTGAGGACGTCGCGCTGCTCGCGCATCTCGGCGTCGACCAGTACCGGTTCTCGCTCTCCTGGGTGCGTGTGCTTCCGGAGGGGCGGCCCAACCCGCAGGGGCTCGCGTACTACGACCGCCTCGTCGATCGTCTCCTCGACGCGGGCATAACGCCGACGCCCACGCTGTACCACTGGGATCTGCCGTCCCGTCTGGAGGCGATGGGCGGCTGGCTGAGCCGTGGCACGGCGGAGCGGTTCGCGGAGTACGTCGAGGTGGTGGCGGACGCCCTCGGCGACCGGGTGCGGTCGTGGTACACGATCAACGAGCCCGTCTCCACGACGCTGCAGGGCTACGCGATCGGCGAGCTCGCGCCGGGACGCGCGCTGCTCTTCGACGCCCTGCCGACAGTGCACCACCAGCTCCTGGCCCACGGCTACGCCCTCCGGATCCTGCGTGGTCGCGGCGCGACGCGGGTCGGCATCGTCAACAACCACACGCAGGTGCTCCCCGCATCCACGTCGGACGCCGATCTGCAGGCGGCGTATCTGTACGACCTGCTGCACAACCGGCTGTTCGCGGATCCCGTGCTGCTCGGCCGATATCCGGACCTCGAACCGCTGGGCGTCACCCTGCCGGTGCAGGACGGCGACCTCGCGCTGATCGGCGCCCCGAGCGACGTCTACGGCGTCAACTACTACAACCCGACGACGGTGGCCGCCGCGGAAGGACCCGTGCCGTTCGAGGTGGTGCCCACGCCGGGAGCGCCGGTGACCGGCTTCGGTCCGCTGTGGCCGATCGTGCCCGAGGCGCTCACCGCCTTCCTCGTCGACGCGAAGGCGCGCTACGCCGATGCGCTGCCGCCCGTGGTGATCGCCGAGAACGGCGCGTCCTTCCCCGAGCCGGACCACGTCGACGGTCCGGTCGACGACGCCGATCGCATCGCGTACCTGCGCGGGCACCTGGCCGCCGTGCTCGATGCGATGCGCGCGGGGGTGCGCATCGACGCGTACACGGTGTGGTCGCTGCTGGACAACTTCGAATGGGCGGAGGGATACACGCAGCGCTTCGGACTCGTGCATGTCGACATGGCCACGGGGCAGCGCACTCCCAAGGCCTCCTACTCCTGGTATCGCGCACTCATCGAAGAGGCACGGTCGTGACCGCAGCCGCAGGATCCGTCGCCGGCGCGCCGAAGCGCGTCGGCCCGGTCTGGATGACGCTGTTCACGCTCGCGTGGCTGGCGATCTGGACGGTCCAGCTCACTCCGATCCAGCTGCTGCTGCCCTTGCAGCTGGACACGAACAGCCAGGGCCAGGATTGGATCGCGGGCGTCGTCTGGGCCGGCATCGTGCTCTCCGTCGGCGGGCTCGTCGGCATCATCGCCGCCCCGGTGTCCGGACGCTGGTCCGACCGCACTCGCTCGCGCTGGGGCCGGCGGCGCCCGTGGGCGATCGCCGGCTCCCTGGTGGCGGCTGCGGGACTGGTGCTCACGGGACTCGCGACCGGTCCGGTCGCCGTGGGCGCCGCGTGGATCGTGGTGTCCGTGGGCGTCTCGGTCGCGATGGCCGCGCTCACGGCCATGATCGCCGATCAGCTGACGACCCAGCGCGGCTCCGCGTCGGCGGCGGCGAGCTCCGCACAGGCGGTCGGGATCGTCGTCGGCGTGGGCGCCGTCGTGCTGCTGGGCCTGGGCATCTGGGACGCGTACCTGCTGCTCGCTGCGGTCATCGCGGTCGTCGGCGTCGGCACCGCCGTGCTGCTCCCGGATGCGCCGGCGCATGAGCTCGCCCTGCCCGCGCCGCGCACGGCGGCCCACCGTGCCTCCTGGCGCGACCGCGACTTCCTCTGGCTGCTGGTCAGCCGTCTCGTGGTGAACATCGGCAACGCCTTCGGCACGTCGCTGCTGCTGTTCTTCCTGCTCTACGGCGTCCGGGTGCCGGCGGCGGAGGCGCAGGACGACCTGCTGCTGCTCATCGTGATCTACACGGTGTTCGTCGTGATCGCGTCGATCGTCGCCGGCATGGTGTCGGACCGCACCGCCGGGAACCCGCTGCGGCGGCGTCGCGCGCTCACCGCGGCGTCCGCGGTCGTGCAGGCGGTCTCCGGCGTCGTCATCCTGATCAGCCCGTCCCTCGTGATGACCTCGATCGCGGCGGCGATCATGGGGGCCGGCTACGGGGCCTACATGGCGGTGAGCCTCGCCTTCGCCACCGATCTGCTCACAGATCCGGACGACCACGCCCGAGACCTCGGGCTGGTGAACGTGTCGGCGCAGCTCGGCCAGCTGCTCGGTCCGCTGCTGGGCGCCGGACTGGTGGCCCTCGTCGGCGGATTCTGGCTGCTGTTCACCGCCGCGGCGGTGCTGTCCGTGGTCGGGGGAGTGATGACCTATGTGGTCAGGACGTCCGCTCCAGCGTCGCGAGCGCCAGTTCCAACACCGCGTTGAACACGCGCGGCCGCATCGCGGTGACGAGGTGGGTGGTCCGCGGCACGACGATGAACTCCGCGTCGGGAGCGAGCCGGCGGTAGAGCGTCTCGTGCGTGCGGAGCTGGTCGAACTGTCCGTTCACGAACCACGTCGGCACCGTGATGCGCGGCACGGCGGACAGCAGATCCAGCGCGGCCAGCGCGCGCAGGGCCTCGTCCTGTGCGGCCATCGCGTACCCGCCGGCTCCGAAGTCGTCGCGGGTGGAGGCGGGCAGAGTGATGTCCAGCACCCGCCGGCTCAGCCACAACCCGCGGTCGGGCATCGCGTTGAGCGCCCCCGCGAGCACGCGATAGGCGGCGAGTCCGGCGCCGCGGGGAAGCGCCGTGCACGACGCGCCGATCAGGCCCGCGATCGGGGCCGGCTCCTCCGCGCCGGCGTACGCGGTGCAGAGCAGGCCGCCCATCGAATGCCCCACCAGCAGCACCGTGCCGTCGGCGCTCCGCACCGCATCGTCGATCGTGCGCATCGCCTCCGCGAGCGTGAACCGCTCGTCCCTGCGCGTGCCGTGGCCCGGCAGATCCACCGCCACCGAGGAGGTTCCTCGTGCGGACAGGTACTCCTGCTGCGCGCGCCACATGGTCGCCGAGGTGCGGATCCCGTGCACGAACACCACGGAGACGGTCATGCCTCGAGTCTAGGAAGCCGGTCCGCACACGCGAAAGCGGGGCCGGTGGCGAACCACCGACCCCGCTCGGGAACCGCGTGAGCTTACTTCTCCCAGCCCACGTTCTCCACGGGCTGCACACCGAACCCGTCGAGGCCCACGTAGGGCTCCGGGGTGAGGTTCGACAGGCCCTTCTTGGCCGTCACGATCCAGGGACCGTTGTAGAGCGGGATGACGCCCCAGGTCTCCTTGATGATCTCGGGCTCGAGCTTCATCGCGGCCTTGGTCCACGACTCGGCGGTCGTCTGCGACTCGACGTCCTTCTTGATCTTCTCGTCGATCGCCGGCGTGCTCGTGCCGGACAGGTTCAGGGAGCTGTCCGAGCAGTAGAGCTGGCAGAAGTAGGCCGGGCCGAACGGGTCGCCGTCCGTGAACTGCAGCGAGAACGCGTCCCAGTTCTTCGTGGTGAAGTCGGTCGAGAAGTCGGAAGACGGACGCTGCTCGATCTTGATGTCGATGCCGATGGCCTTCTCCTGCTGCTGCAGGGCCTTCAGCATCGCGATCGTGGTGGGCGAGTCGTTGTGGTTGGGGAAGACGACGGAGAGCTTGACGCCGTCCTTCTCGCGGACGCCGTCCTTGCCTTCCTTCCAGCCCGCCTCGTCGAGGAGCTTCTTGGCGCCGGCGGCGTCGAACTTCAGGCCCGCCTCCTTGAAGGAGTCGGCGTAGCCGTCCTGGAAGCTGTAGAGGTTCATCGAGCCCACGGCGTTCTCGGAGTAGCCGAGGCCGTTCCAGATGACCTTCTTCAGCTCATCGATGTTGGCGCCCATGAAGAACGCCTGACGCACCTTGATGTCCTTGAACTGCGGCTTGGACGAGTCGACGATCAGCACCGTCTTCGAGGTGCGCTGCGCGCGGTAGGTGACGACGTTCTTCATGCCGGCGACCTGCGCGAGAGCGTCCTTGTTGGGCGTCTCGGCGGCGTCGATCTCGCCGTTCTTGAAGGCGTTGATGCGTGCCGTCGAGTCCAGCCCCGTGAAGGTGACCTTGTCGAGCAGCGGCTTGTCCCCCCACCACTTCTCGTTGGGCTCGAGCGTCGCGCTCTGGCACTTCGTGTCGAACTTGGTGAGCTTGTACGGGCCGGCGCCCCACTCGGGGTGCGCGTTCTCCACGTAGGCGGTTTTGAACGCGTCGGCCGAGTTGACCTTCGGGTTCAGGATCGTGGAGAAGACGGCCTCGGGCCAGGCGAACTTGCCCTTGAAGGTGACGATGACGTCCTTGTCGGTGGCGCCCTTGGTCACCGACTCGATGTTCTTCCAGTTGTCCGTCGAGCTGACCTTGTAGGCCTCGTCGGAGCCGTTGTTGGCCTTCCAGGTGGTCTCGAAGGCGGTCCAGTCGATCGGCGTCCCGTCGTTCCAGACGGCCTTACGGCGCTGGATCGGTGCCGTGTCGAGCACCGCCGGCGAGACCGTCATGTGGCGCTCCGCTCGTGGACTCGCATGAGACGGAGTGCAGTGACCCCTGGGACCCGGTGTCGAGCGGGGGCAACTTCGCGAGACTATCACCGCCCGGGCGCTGACCCGTATATCGGGCGCGGCCCCGTCCGCACCCGCCCGCCGGTCGAGCCGCCTCCGCGCGGGTCGAGCGCTCCCGTAGAATCGACGGGATACCCGGCTCGCGCCGGGAGAGCCCGATCCGCTCGCCGGACCCCGCATCGTTCAGGACCCCATGTCACCTCGCGCCCTTACTCCGCTGCAGCCGGCCGCCACGCCGCCGCAGCAGATCCGCAACTTCTGCATCATCGCCCACATCGACCACGGCAAGTCGACGCTGGCCGACCGGATGCTCCAGATCACCGGCGTGGTGGCCGACCGCGACATGCGCGCGCAGTACCTCGACCGCATGGACATCGAGCGCGAGCGCGGGATCACGATCAAGAGCCAGGCCGTGCGGATGCCGTGGCAGATCGGCGGGGAGACGTTCGCGCTGAACATGATCGACACGCCCGGGCACGTCGACTTCACCTACGAGGTGTCGCGGTCGCTCGCGGCGTGCGAGGGTGCGATCCTGCTCGTGGACGCCGCCCAGGGCATCGAGGCCCAGACGCTGGCGAACCTGTACCTGGCGCTCGAGAACGACCTCACGATCATCCCGGTGCTGAACAAGATCGACCTCCCCGCGGCCGAGCCGGAGAAGTACGCCAAGGAGCTGGCGGACCTCATCGGCGGCAGCCCCGACGACGTGCTGCGGGTGTCCGGCAAGACCGGCGTCGGCGTGGAGGCCCTCCTCGACCGGCTCGTGCAGGAGATCCCGGCCCCGGTCGGCGACGCCGACGCGCCGGCCCGCGCGATGATCTTCGACTCCGTGTACGACGCGTACCGCGGCGTGGTGACCTACGTCCGCATGGTGGACGGCAAGCTGTCGCCGCGTGAGCGGATCCAGATGATGTCCACCGGCGCCAACCACGAGCTGCTCGAGATCGGCGTCTCCAGCCCCGAGCCGGTGCCGACCAAGGGCCTGGGCGTGGGGGAGGTCGGCTACCTCATCACCGGCGTGAAGGACGTGCGGCAGTCGAAGGTCGGCGACACCATCACGAACGCCCGCAAGCCCGCGGCCGAGGCGCTCGCCGGATACACGGATCCCAAGCCGATGGTCTTCAGCGGCATCTACCCGATCGACGGCAGCGACTACGCCGAGCTCCGCGAGGCGCTGGACAAGCTGAAGCTGTCGGACGCATCGCTGCAGTACGAGCCGGAGACCTCGGTCGCGCTCGGCTTCGGCTTCCGCTGCGGCTTCCTCGGCCTGCTGCACCTGGAGATCATCACCGAGCGCCTCTCGCGCGAGTTCGGGCTCGACCTCATCACGACCGCGCCCAGCGTGATCTACGAAGTCGTCACCAGCGACACCGGCGAGACCGTCACGGTCACGAACCCCAGCGAGTACCCGGACGGGCGGATCGGGTCCGTCTCCGAGCCCATGGTGAAGGCCGCGATCCTGCTGCCGAAGGACTACGTGGGCACGGTCATGGAGCTGTGCCAGTCCCGCCGCGGCTCGCTGCTGGGCATGGAGTACTTCTCCGAGGAGCGTGTCGAGCTGCGCTACAACATGCCGCTCGGCGAGATCGTCTTCGACTTCTTCGACCAGCTCAAGTCGAAGACCCAGGGCTACGCCTCGCTCGACTACGAGCCGAACGGATCCCAGGAGGCCGACCTGGTCAAGGTCGACATCCTGCTGCAGGGGGAGAAGGTCGACGCGTTCAGTTCGATCGTGCACCGTGACAAGGCCTACGCCTACGGCACGATGATGGCCGAGCGCCTGCGCAAGCTCATCCCTCGCCAGCAGTTCGAGGTGCCGATCCAGGCGGCGATCGGCGCCCGGATCATCGCCCGCGAGACCATCCGCGCGATCCGCAAGGACGTGCTGGCCAAGTGCTACGGCGGCGACATCACCCGCAAGCGCAAGCTCCTCGAGAAGCAGAAGGAGGGCAAGAAGCGGATGAAGATGGTCGGCCGCGTCGAGGTCCCTCAGGAGGCGTTCATCGCCGCGCTCTCGGGCGACGTCGAGGGCAAGGACAAGAAGTAGCGGACGGCACGCGGAGCACGCCACCCTTGGGAGAACCTGGGCGAGGCGCCGGTGCCGGCAAGTAGGGTGGTTGTCATGCGTCGCGGGACATTCCGAGAAGGAACGGTGGACTATGCCGCCGTGGGGGCGACCCACGCGCCCGACCTGATGCAGTATCCGCCGGAGCAGAGCATCCCCGCGGAGGAGTCCTGGCCGCTCGGCAGCGGCGAGGAGCGGTTCCGCACGGCCGGCGACGCGCTGCTGTCGTGGACGGCGCAGCGAGCGGCCGGTCTGCAGCTCACGGATGTGCGCCCCGCTTCGAGCCCCGGCTATGCCGGCGTCAGCTTCGACGCGGAGGGCAAGCCGATCGCGCCGAGCCACCTGGAGATCGAGCCGCGTTATGCGGAGGACGGCACCCCGTGGGCGGGCCCCGGGATGACGCTGAAGGTGCACGGCCGTGTCGGCGGCATGCGCGCCGACGCGGAGCTGCGGGTGATCTCGGTGACCGAGCAGACGCATCGGATCGGATTCGTGCTCGGCACGGTCGCCGGATCCGTGGTCAGCGGCGAGGAGTCCTTCGACATCGAGTGGAACGACGCCGACGAGGTGTGGTTCACCGTGCGCGCCTTCGACCGCCCGAACAGCTTCCTGTACCGGAGCTTCCCGTTCCTCGTGAAGCGCCGCCGCCGCGAGCTCTTCGCCCGCTATCTGCGCGCGATCTCGCCGCTGTACGCGACACCGGTGTGATAGTGCGGTCCTGATGGCCGGCCCGCTCCCGCTCGGGGATCCGGCGCCGGCGGACGGGCGGCTGCCCGCCGATCTGCGGATCGATCCGGATGCGGCGTTCTCCGCCTACCTTCACGTGCCGTTCTGCCGCGTGCGCTGCGGCTACTGCGACTTCAACACGTACACGGCCTCCGAGCTGCGCGGCGCGCGCCAGGACGCGTACGCCGACACGCTCATCCAGGAGATCGCGCTCGCCCGTGACGTCCTCGCGGAGCGCGGACCCCTGCGCCCCCTGAGCACCGTGTTCTTCGGCGGCGGCACGCCGACGCTGCTGCCGGCCGGCGACCTGGCGCGCATGCTCGGCGCCGCGATCGACGCGTTCGGCATCGTCGACGGCGCCGAGGTCACCGTGGAGGCCAACCCCGACACCGTCACCCCGGCCGTGGCGCGGGAGCTCGCCGACGCCGGCGTCACCCGCATGTCGATCGGGATGCAGTCGGCCGTGCCGCACGTGCTGGCAGCCCTGGACCGCACCCACCGGCCGGAGAACGTGCGCACGGCCGTGGACGCTGCACGTGCTGCCGGCCTCGCGGTGAGCGTCGACCTCATCTACGGCGCGCCCGGGGAATCGCTGGACGACTGGCGCACCTCGCTGGAGACCGCGGTCGGACTGGATCCCGATCACCTCTCGGCGTACGCGCTGATCATCGAGGACGGCACCAAGCTCGCGCGGCAGATCCGCCGCGGCGAGGTTCCGGCGCCGGACGACGACCTGCAGGCCGACATGTACGAGCTCGCGGACACCGTGCTGGCGGAGGCGGGGTACGACTGGTACGAGGTGAGCAACTGGGCACGCCGACCGGAAGTCGGCGGGGACGCCGGCGGCGGGGCGGATCAGCGGTCCCGGCACAACATGGCGTACTGGCGGGGGACGGACTGGTGGGGGTTCGGCCCGGGCGCCCACAGCCACGTCGCCGGGCTGCGCTGGTGGAACGTGAAGCACCCGGCGGCGTACGCGCAGCGGCTCGCCGCAGGGGAATCGCCGGCGGCCGGCACGGAGCGCCCCGACGCCGATGCCGCCGGGCTGGAGCGGATCCTGCTGCGCTCGCGGATGGCCGAGGGGCTCCCGCTCGCCGACCTCGTCCCGGACGCGCGCACGCGGGTCGCCGGGCTCATCGCCGACGGGCTCGTCGATGCAGCGAGCGCGCTGCGCGGCTCGCTCGTGCTCACCCTGCGCGGCCGCCTGCTCGCCGACGCTGTGGTGCGCGCCCTGACGGACTGAGCCCCGGACCAGGGAGTGTCGTTGCTCGGCCCGCTCTCGGCGGGGCAGGATAGGATTGGCACTCAACAGGTACGAGTGCCAGCCAAGAGGAGGAGCGATGGTCTCGGAACGCGGGCTCCAGGTGCTCCGCGCCATCGTCGAGGACTACGTCGAGACGAACGAGCCGGTCGGGAGCAAGTCGATCGTCGAGCGGCATGCCTTCGGCGTGTCCGCCGCCACGATCCGCAACGACATGGCGCAGCTCGAGGACGAGGAGCTCATCGCGGCCCCGCACACCTCCTCCGGTCGCGTCCCCACCGACAAGGGCTACCGCGTCTTCGTCGACCACCTGGCGCAGGTGCGGCCGCTCACCGCGGCCCAGCGCAGCGCCATCACGACCTTCCTCGCGGATGCGGCCGACCTGGACGATCTGATGGTCCGCACAGTTCGGGTGCTCACCCGGCTCACCGGGCAGGTGGCGCTCGCGCAGTACCCGTCGTTCGCCCAGGCGCACGTCACGCACGTCGAGCTCGTCGCTCTCGCGCCCAACCGGCTGCTCGTCGTGCTGGTGACCGACGCGGGCGGGGTGTCGCAGCGGATCGTGCCGCTGCCCGTGGAGCTCGACGAGGGCGAGATCGCGGCACTGCGCGCCACGATCACCGCGCTCATCACGGGCCACTCCGTGCGCCGCGGCGCCGAGCGCATCGCCGCGGCGAGCGAGGGGGCGCTCGGCCCCCGGCTCGGCGCGGCGCAGACCGCGCTGCTGCGGGCGGTGGCGGAGGAGCTCGCCGAGTTCCGGCAGGAGCGCCTCGTGATGGCGGGCGCGGCGACCCTGGCGCGCCGCGAGCACGACTTCCGCGGCAGCATCCACCCGCTCCTCGAGGCGATCGAGGAGCAGGTGACGCTGCTGCGGCTGATGAGCGAGATGCGCGTCGACGAGCACGGGCTCGCGGCGAGCATCGGCACCGAGAACGCGGCGTTCGGCCTGGACGAGGCCTCGATCGTGGCGAGCGACTACATGACGCACGGGGGCACCGCCCGCGTGGGCGTCATGGGCCCGACCCGCATGGACTATCCGAGCAACCTCGCGGCGGCGCGGGCCGTGGCCCGCTACCTGTCGCGCCTGCTCGAGGAGGACGAGACCGGTCGCTGAGCGGCCGGATCCAGACACGCCGCCGCAGGGCGGCCCGGAAAGGCGATGGTGACGGATCACTACGAGGTCCTCGGCGTCTCGCGCGACGCCAGTGAGGACGAGATCAAGAAGGCGTACCGGCGGCTCGCACGGGAGCTGCACCCCGACGTGAACCCCAGTGAGGAGGCCGCGGAGCGGTTCAAGCTCGTGACGCACGCCTACGACGTGCTCAGCGACGCCGACTCCCGGCGCCGCTACGACATGGGCGGCGACCAGAACGGCAACGGCGGCTTCGGCGGGTTCGGCGGCTTCAGCGACATCTTCGAGACATTCTTCGGCGGCGGAGGTGCGCGGGCCGCGCGTCCGCGTTCGCGCCGGGAGCGCGGCCAGGACGCGCTCGTCCGGGTCACCCTCGACCTCTCCGACGTCGTGTTCGGTGTGCATCGCGACATCGAGGTCGACACGGCCGTGCTGTGCGAGACCTGCCACGGATCCTGCTGCGCGGAGGGCACGTCGCCCGTGACCTGCGACATCTGTGGCGGATCCGGTCACGTGCAGCAGCAGGTGCGGAGTCTGCTCGGCAACGTCATCACGACGGCCCCCTGCGGTTCCTGCGAGGGCTTCGGCACCACCATCCCGTTCCCGTGCCAGACCTGCAACGGGCAGGGCCGGGTGCGCTCGCGTCGCACCGTCGGACTGGACATCCCGTCCGGCGTGGAGACGGGTCTGCGCCTGCAGCTGCCCGGATCCGGCGAGGTCGGCCGCGCCGGCGGCCCGAACGGCGATCTGTACGTCGAGGTGACGGTCGCCCCGCACCCGCGCTTCAGCCGCGACGGCGACGACCTGCTCGCCACGCTCGAGGTCGCGATGAGCGATGCGATCCTCGGCACCACGACCACCATCGAGTCGCTGGACGGCCCCGTGGAGCTGGAGATCCGGCAGGGCCTGCAGTCGGGCGACGTGCTGACGATCAAGGGCCGTGGCATCACGCCCCTGCGCGGAACCCAGCGGGGCGACCTGCGCGTCGGCGTGCAGGTGCTCACCCCGACGAAGCTCGACCACAAGCAGCGCCAGCTCATCGAGGAGTTCGCCAAGCGCACCAAGGCGCCCGCGCCGAAGCTGGCCGAGTTCCACCAGGGGCTGTTCTCCAAGCTGCGCGACCGGTTCCGCGGCTGACGCCCATGGCGCTGCACTTCGTGACGCCGGACGCGACCGGGGCGCCCGTCGGATCCCTGGTCTCCCTCACCGGGCCGGAGGCCAAGCACGCGGCCGTCGTGCGCCGGGTGCGCCTCGGCGAGCCCATCACACTGGGCGACGGCGCCGGCGTCTGGCTCGAGGGCGAGGTCGTCTCCGCCGCGCCGGCGCTGGTCGAGGTGCGCGTCCTGGAGCGCCGCGAGGACCCGCGCCCCGATCCGCGGATCCTGCTCGTGCAGGCGCTGGCGAAGGGCGACCGCGACGAGCTCGCCGTGCAGGCGGCCTGCGAACTCGGTGTGGACGAGATCGTCCCGTGGCAGGCGGCGCGCAGCGTGTCCCGCTGGGAGGGCGCCAAGGCGGCCAAGGGCCGGGAGCGCTGGGCGACCATCGTTCGGGAGGCCGCGAAGCAGGCGCATCGGTCGTGGATCCCCGAGGTGTCCGCAGTGGAGAGCACCGCCGATCTGGTGCGCCGTGCCGGAGCCCAGCGCGTGCTGATCCTGGATCCGACCGCGCCGGAGCGGCTCTCCACGATCGTGCCCGATAGGCGGGACATCGTGCTCGTGGTGGGGCCGGAGGGGGGCATCGCGCCCGAGGAGCTCGAGCGCCTGGCGGCAGCCGGTGCCGAGCGCGTGCTGCTCGGCGACACCGTGCTGCGCACCTCGACGGCCGGGCCGGCCGCCATCGCGGTGCTGAACGTGGCACGGGGGCGCTGGTAGGTCCGCCGCCGCCTCGCACCGCGCGGATAGACTGATCGCATGAGCGAACCCTCGATCTTCACGCGAATCCTGAACGGGGAGATCCCCGGCGAGATCCTGCTGGAGACCGAAGACGTCTTCGCGATCCGCGACATCAACCCGCAGGCGCCGCTCCACGTTCTCGTGATCCCCAAGTCCGAGCGGTACCGCGATGTCACCGAGCTCGCCGCCGGGGACCCCGGGCTGATGGCGAAGATGGTCGCCGCGGCGAAGCAGATCGCCGTCGACCACGCCAACGGGGAGTACCGCCTCATCTTCAACAACGGCGCGAGCGTCGCTCAGTCCGTCTTCCACGTGCACGCCCATGTGCTCGGCAATCTCGAGGAGAACAAGCTCGTTGGCTTCTGATGAAACGACCGAGTCCATGACGGCTCGGATCGAGGTGGACGGCATCGCCATGGTGCAGCTGCTCGGCCCGCAGGACCGCCTGCTGCGCATGCTCGAGAAGGAGCACCCCGAGGTCGACGTGCTGGTGCGCGGCAACGAGGTCACGCTGACGGGCGCCCCCGCCGCGGTCCGTGCCGCGCAGAAGCTGGTCGACGAGCTCATCGAGCTGACGCGCACCGGGCATCCGCTGCACCCCAGCGACGTGGCGCAGTCCGCGCGCATGCTCGAGCGCGAGGGCGTGCGCCCGAGCGAGGTGCTCGGCGAGGCCATCCTGTCGACCCGCGGCCGGGTCATCCGCCCGAAGACCCTCGGCCAGAAGGAGTACGTCGACGCGATCGACCAGAACACCATCGTGTTCGGGATCGGTCCGGCCGGCACCGGGAAGACCTATCTCGCGATGGCGAAGGCCGTGCAGGCCCTGCAGCGCAAGGAGGTCGAGCGGATCATCCTGACCCGCCCCGCCGTCGAGGCGGGGGAGCGGCTCGGGTTCCTGCCCGGCACGCTGACGGACAAGATCGACCCGTATCTGCGTCCGCTCTACGACGCGCTCAACGAGATGATGGATCCGGAGATCGTGCCGAAGCTCATGGCGACCGGAACGATCGAGGTCGCGCCGCTGGCGTACATGCGCGGGCGCACGCTCAACGACTCCTTCGTCGTGCTGGACGAGGCGCAGAACACCACGCCGGAGCAGATGAAGATGTTCCTCACCCGTCTCGGCTTCGGCACGAAGATGGTCGTCACCGGCGACATCACCCAGGTGGACCTGCCCACCGGCGCCTCGGGCCTGCGGCTGGTCACACGGGTGCTGAAGGACATCGACGACATCCACTTCTCGCGCCTCACCAGCGACGACGTGGTCCGTCATTCCCTGGTCGGCCGCATCGTGGACGCCTACACCGAGTACGACGAGCAGCGCACGGCCGCGCGCGCCGAGCGGGAGCAGGCCGCAGAGTTCGCCAACCGCGCCGAGCGCCGCGCCGGGCTCCGCCCCGGCCCCCGAGACCGCATGCCGAAACGAGGCCTGAAGTGATCGAGATCAACAACGAGTCGGCCATCGCGATCGACGAGACGGTGCTGCTGCGCCTCACCGAGCGCAATCTCGCGGAGCTGAACGTCAGTCCCGACGCGGACGTGGCGATCGTCCTCGTCGACGAGGGCGCCATGGAGGCGCTGCACGTGCAGTGGATGGATGAGCCGGGTCCGACCGATGTGCTGAGCTTCCCGATGGACGAGCTCCGCCCCGGCACCATGGACCGTCCCACGCCCCCCGGGCTGCTCGGCGACATCGTGCTGTGCCCGCAGGTCGCGGAGACGCAGGCCGCCGCGGCGAAGCACACGCTCATGGACGAGCTGATCCTGCTCACCACCCACGGTCTGCTCCACCTGCTCGGGTTCGATCACGCCGAGCCGGAGGACGAGAAGGAGATGTTCGGCCTGCAGCGGGAGCTCATCGCCGGCTTCGCGGCGGACGAGCGCTCGCACGGTCGATGACCCCGTTCCTGCTGCTCGCCGCCGCCATCCTCCTCGTCGCCTTCGGCGGTCTGATGGCGGCGATCGACGCGGCGCTGTCGGTCACCTCGCGTGCCGATCTCGAGGAGATGGGATCCGAGGGCCGCAACGCGGCGGCCCTCGCGCGGATGGCTTCCGATCCCGAGCCGCATGCGAACGCGGTGGCGTTCATGCGCGTGTTCGTGGAGACGGCCGCCGCCGTGCTCGTCACCGTCGCCCTCGTGCTGCTGTTCGGCGGCCAGATCTGGTGGGCGATGCTCGTGGCCGTGGTCATCATGACCGGCACCACGTTCGTGCTCGTGGGGGCCAGTCCGCGCTCGTTCGGCCGGCTGCACGCGATGGCGCTGCTGCGCGTGTGCGCGCCGACGATCCGCGCGGTGCGGGTGCTGCTCGGTCCGATCGCGCAGGGCCTCGCCGTCTTCGGCAGGCGGGTCACACCCGGCGCCGTGCGCAGCTCGTTCGCCACCGAGACCCAGCTGCTGAGCATGGTGGATGAGGCGGCGTCGCACGACCTCATCGAGGCCGACGATCGCGAGCTGATCCATTCGGTGTTCGATTTCACCGACCAGTTCGTGCGCGCCGTCATGGTGCCGCGCACCGACATGGTCACCGTCGACGCGACCGCGACGACCTCCGAGGCGATGGATCTGTTCCTGACCCGCGGGATCTCGCGGGTGCCGGTCGTGGACGACGAGGCCGACGACGTCGTGGGCGTGCTCTACCTCAAGGACCTCGTGCAGTTCGCCTATCGGGACGATCGCAGCTGGCGGACCGCGTCCGTGCGCAGGCTCGCCCGGCCGGCGGTGTTCGTCCCCGAATCCATGCGCGCGGAGACGCTGCTGCAGCAGATGAAGCGGGACTCCGTGCACGTGTGCATCGTGATCGACGAGCACGGCGGGATCGCGGGGCTCGTCACGCTCGAGGATCTCATCGAGGAGCTCGTCGGCGAGATCTCCGACGAGTACGACCGGCCTGGATCCGAGGTCGTCGAGCTCGAGCCGGGTCACTACCGCGTGAGCGGGCGGATGAGTCTCGAGGATGTCGGCGAGCTGTTCGGCGTGGAGCTCACCGACGACGACGTCGACTCGATCGGGGGACTCCTGGGCAAGGAGCTCGGCCGCATCCCCACGCCCGGCGCGACCGCCGTGGTGCGCGGACTCCTCCTCACCGGCGGCGCCTCGCGCGGTCGCGGGCGCGGCATCGAATACGTCTTCGTGGAGCGGGCCGAGGAGCCGCTCGCGGAGGATCAGGACGGGCCCGAGCGGTTCAGCAAGGAGGACCACGATGAGCGATGAGCGCGAAGCGAAGAGCGAGGGCGTGCACCGCAGCGGTTTCGTGACGTTCGTGGGGCGCCCGAACGTCGGCAAGTCCACCCTCACCAACGCCCTGGTCGGCGAGAAGATCGCGATCACGAGCGAGAAGCCGCAGACCACGCGGCGCGCGATCCGCGGCATCGTGAACCGGTCGGACGGGCAGCTCGTGATCGTGGACACCCCGGGGATCCACCGTCCCCGCACGCTCCTGGGCGAGCGCCTCAACGACCTCGTCGAGCAGGTGCTCGGCGACGTGGACGTGATCGGGTTCTGCGTGCCGGCGACCGAGAAGGTCGGTCCCGGCGATCGCCGCATCGCCGCCTCCCTCGACGGCTACCCGCGAGCGAAGAAGGTAGCGATCGTGACGAAGGTCGACGTCGCCGACCGCGACGAGATCACCGAGCGTCTCATGGAGGTCGACTCCCTGCGCGAGGACTGGGCCGCGGTCATCCCGCTCTCCGCGCTCACCCGCGTGCAGCTCGACGTGCTCGCCGACGAGGTGCTCGCGCTCATGCCGGAGGGGCCGTCTCTCTACGAGGACGACGTCGTCACCGACGAGTCCACGGAGGACCGCATCGCCGAGATGATCCGCGAGGCGGCGCTCGAGGGCGTGCGCGACGAACTCCCGCACTCGATCGCGGTCGTCGTCGATGACATCGCGCCGCGCGAGGACTCGGATCTGACGGACGTGCACGCGTCGATCATCGTGGAGCGCGACAGCCAGAAGGCGATCATCATCGGACGCAAGGGCGCGCGCCTCCGCGAGGTCGGCGCCAGCGCCCGCGCCGGGATCGAGGAACTGCTCGGCACCCGCGTGTTCCTCGGCCTGCACGTGAAGGTCGCCAAGGAATGGCAGCGCGACCCGAAACAGCTCGGCCGGCTGGGGTTCTGACGTGCCGCTCGCCGCACAGCACTGGATCGCCCCGGCCTGGGGCGGGCCGGAGCAATGGCGACTCGTCGAGACGACGGTGCCGGATCCGCGACCGGGGGAGATCACGGTCCGCGTCCGCGCCGCCGGGATGAACCCCGCCGACCGCAAGCACGTGGCGGCGCCCCGTCCCGGCGCGGCCCTGCCCGTGCCGATCGGCTACGAGGTGTCGGGCGAGATCGTGGCGATCGGGCCGGAGACGCGGATCGGATCCGGCGAAGCCCGCGTCGGCGACGAGGTGATCGCGTTCCGCGTGCAGGGCGGGTACGCGAGCGCCCTCACGATCCCCGCGGAGATGGCGTTCCGCAAGCCAGGTCCGCTGTCCCATGCCGCGGCGGCGAACCTGCTCCTGGCAGGCAGCACGGCCGCGGAGATGCTGGAGCGGGTGCATGCGCAGAGCGGCGACACGATCCTGCTGCACGGAGCATCCGGCGCGGTCGGGGTCATGGTGCTGCAGCTGGCCGCGCTGCGCGGCGTCCGGGTCATCGGCACCGCGAGCGAGGCCGGTGCGGAGCGCGTGCGGCGCTTCGGCGGGATCCCGACCGCCTACGGACCCGGTCTCCTGGACCGCGTGGGCGCGCTCGGTGTGCCGATCCGTGCGGCGCTCGACGCGGTCGGCACCGACGAGGCCGTGGACGTCTCGCTGGCGGTCGTCGGCGACCTCGGGCGCATCGTCACGATCGCCGCGCCGGGGCGCGCCGCGGAGCACGGGTTCCTCAGCATCGCCGGCTCGCAGCCCGCCAGCGCGGCGTTCCGCGACGGCATCCGGGACGAACTCGCCCGCCTCGCGGACGAGGGCCTGCTGGAGGTGCCCGTCGCGCGCACCTACCCGCTCGCCGACGCGGTCGAGGCGACCCTCTTCCTCGCCGAACAGCATCCCGGCGGCAAGCTCGCGCTCCTTCCGTAGCGCGTCCGCGTCACCAGCCGCCGGAGGATCCGCCGCCGCCCCCGCCGCCGGAGAATCCGCCGCCCGAGGAGCCGCTGAAGGTCGACCCGGACGATGATGAGCTCGGCGTGGAGGTGCCGGTGAGAGAGCTGCCCACGCCGGAGAGCGAGCTCGAGAGGTTGCCCGCGGCGAACCCGGTGTACCAGTCCGGACCGGTCCCGGCCTCCTGGTAGTGCACGGTCAGGACGTCGCCCCACTCGCGTTCCATCCCGAAGAGCATCGCGTAGGGGAGCAGGTGCTCGTACAGCACGATGACGTCGACCGTGCCGTCCCTCCTCCGCTCCGCCCCCGTGTAGGACTGCAGCATCCGGATCCGATCGGCCTCGGCCAGCCGGATGTACTCCTTCACGCCCAGCAGGTACTCGCGGGCCTCGGCGCCCGCGGGGGTCAGCACCGCGTACGGGATCAGCGCCGCGATGAACGCGACCACGGCGATCGCGGCGAAGACGATCGCCAGCACGAAGGCGCCGATCGCGGCCAGGCGGCCCACCGCCATCCCGGGCACGGCGAGCACGATCCCGGCGACGCCGAGCGCCAGGCCGAGCACGCTGCACACGACCGAGATGACCGATCGGCGCCGGGTGAGGAGACCGCGCTGGACCGAGGCGATGGCGGCCGTCCCCGGAAGGGCGCGCAGCTTCTTCACGAGCGCGTCGTCCGGCGCGCTCAGATCGCGGCTGCTGCCGACCGCTCCTGAGGGGAACAGCGTGCTGAGCGTCTGGGCGTCGAGCGGATCCGGGACGGTCGTGGCGTCCTGGAGGTGCAGCACAGGTTTGATGGTGCCTTCTTCGATGCGGATCGCCTTGCGCACGGCGAGATGCACGATCTCCGCCGAGGTGGACACCGCCTTCTTGCCCTCGATCACGGCGGCCAGCAGCGGCGGCAGGCTGGTCGGCACGTCGTACTGAGCGACGACGATGCCGCGCCCTCGGCGCCGCGCGCGCCCACGCATCGCAGCGACGCCGAAGATCGTGCCGAACAGGGCGAGCGCCGCGCCTCCGCCGGCCACCGGATACGGCACGGTGTCTGTGAGGGGATCCGGCACGCGCGCCGGCGCCGGGGCGAACGTGCCCTTCTTCATCGCGAACGCGACCGTCACTCCGGTGCCCGGGACGACGTTCTCCTGCGCGACGGAGAAGTGGTCCGGTCCGCCGGTGAGGTCGCATCGGGTGGTCGCGCCGGCCTCGCCCGTGTAGCACGCGTGCGCCCCCGTCATCGCGGCCCGCACGTCGGGGGCGAACGCGATCTCCGCCCGGAAATGCTGGATGAACTGGGAGGAGTCGAGCGGCAGCAGGTTCCAGTACCACTCGTCGATCGGCTGGTCGACGGGCCGGTGCACGACATCGCGCATCGTGTAGCGGATGACGTAGGTGGTCGGCCCGTGCTGGAAGACGTCCTCGTCGCCGATCTTGATCTGCCGCACGCCATCCTCGGTGGTGCCGTCGTCGTACGGCAGCGCTTTGCCGGATCCGTCGGTGATGGAGACGAGGTGCAGCTGCAGCGGCGCGCCGTCGTAGTACATCGGCAGGCCGCGGATGATGCCGTGGTTCTGATCGAAGTCGGGGAAGTCGGCGACGAGCGTCTCCGTCACGGCGAGGTCGGCCCGGCCGTCCGCTCCCCGGCTCAGCTCGAAGCGGCTGTCCCAGGACTGGTACGAGAACGCGTTAGCGTCGGCCTGCGCCGGTGGGGCGAACGCCATCGGCGCGAACGCGAGCGCGGCCGCGCAGAGCAGCGCCCGCAGACGTGCGCGTGGTCGAGCCCTCATGCCAGTCAGGCTAGCCGTTCCGCGGCGTGGGGAGGGGAGCCGGACTCCGCGATCAGTGCAGCGCGCTCGTCTCGATGATCTCGCGCAGCACGCTCTCGTCGTTGGCGATCTCCGTCACGCGCTGCGGCGCGGCGAGCAGCGCCTTCAGCTCGTCCGACAGCGGCAGCTCGATTCCGAGAGCCTCGGTGATCGTCTCGCCGAACTTCTCGGGCTTGGCGGTCTCCAGCACGAGCATCGGAACGCCGTCCTCGAGGAACTCCTCGGCGACCTTCACCCCGTCCGCCGTGTGCGGGTCGATGATCGTGCCGCTGCGCTCGTGCACGGCGCGGATCGTGGCCAGGCGGTCGGCGTGGGTGCTGGTGCCGCTCACGATCCCGAACTCGCTCGCGAAGCGAGGAAGGTCGGCGGTGAAGTCGAAGGCTCCGGTCAGGGTGAGCTGGTCCCAGGCGGCGACGACGCGCTGCGGGTCCCGCCCGACGAGATCGTAGATGAACCGCTCGAGGTTGGACGCCTTCGAGATGTCCATCGAGGGGCTCGAGGTGGCGAGGGTCTGCGCGGCACTGCGCGGGCGGTACACGCCTGTGCGGAAGAACTCATCGAGCACGTTGTTCTCGTTGGCGGCGAGCACCAGGCGGCGGATCGGCAGACCCATCCCGCGCGCGAAGAAGCCGGAGAGGATGTTGCCGAAGTTCCCCGACGGCACCGCGAACGAGACCTCGAAGCCGTCCCGCTCGGCCGGGGCGAGGGCGTCCGTCGCGCGCAACCAGGCCCAGAAGTAGTAGACGACCTGCGCCGTGATGCGGGCGAGGTTGATGGAGTTGACGGCGCCGAGATGCTGCGCGCGCTTGAACTCGAGGTCCCCGGCGAGATCCTTGACCAGGTTCTGGCAGTCGTCGAAGACGCCGTCGACCGCGATGTTGTGCACGTTCGCGTCCTGGAGCGAGTACATCTGCGCGCGCTGGAACGCGCTCATCCGCCCCTGCGGGGAGAGCATGAACACGCTGATGCGCTCCTTGCCGTGGAGGGCGTGCTCGGCGGCCGAGCCGGTGTCGCCCGACGTGGCGCCGACGATGTTCAGCACGCCGCCCGTGCGCTCCAGGGCGTACTCGAGCGCCTGTCCGAGGAACTGCATCGCCATGTCCTTGAACGCGAGCGTCGGGCCTTCCGACAGGCCCACGAGGGTGATGCCGCCGCCGATCGGGGTGAGCGGCACCGCCGACGAGAAGACGTCGGGGGAGTAGGCCGCCGCGCACAGTGCTGCGAGGTCGCCGCGCGGGATGTCGGTGGCGAACTGCCCCAGCACCTCGGTGGCGAGCTCCGCATAGCCGAGACCCCGCCATGACTCGAGCGTCGCCGCGTCGACCTGCGGCAGACGCTCGGGCACGAGCAGGCCGCCGTCGACGGCCAGCCCCTCCAGAAGGGCCTCGCTGTAGGTCTTCGGCTCCCCGCCGCCGCGGGTGGAGATGTACTGCAAGAGGTGCTCCTCGAAGGTCGGCGTCTCGGATCCTCGCTCGATGACGTGCGGATCCGCGTCCCTCGATTCTCGCAGGTTCTGCTGAGCTGCCTCGGCCGGATGACGCATCCGCGGTCCGGTCGCGCCGCCGTGCTAGCATGGCGACATGCGCGCAGGCGGTCTGCTCCTTCTTAGCTGCCGCGACGAGTCCCGTATCTGAGGGCCCCACTCGTCGCGGTGTTCGTGTTGGCCCGCTCCCACACCTGAAGCGACGAGAAGAGCACCCCTCATGAAGAACAACCAGCGCCCCACCACGATGCCGGTCCACAAGTACCGGCCGTTCCACGAGCAGATCCAGGTCGATCTGCCCGACCGCACCTGGCCGTCGAAGCGGATCACCGAGGCGCCGCGCTGGTGCGCGGTCGACCTGCGCGACGGCAACCAGGCGCTCATCGACCCGATGTCCCCCGAGCGCAAGCGCGTGATGTTCGAGCTGCTGGTCAGCATGGGCTACAAGGAGATCGAGGTCGGCTTCCCGTCGGCCAGCCAGACCGACTTCGACTTCGTGCGTCAGCTCATCGACGAGGATCTGATCCCCGACGACGTCACGATCCAGGTGCTGACCCAGTGCCGCGAGCACCTCATCGAGCGCACCTACGAGGCGATCGCCGGTGCGAAGCAGGCCATCGTGCACTTCTACAACTCGACGAGCGTCCTGCAGCGCGAGGTGGTCTTCCGCTCCGATCGCGAGGGCGTGAAGCAGATCGCCCTGGAAGGCGCCCGCTTGTGCCGCGAGTTCGAGAAGCGGATCCCCGACACCGAGGTCTACTACGAGTACTCGCCCGAGAGCTACACCGGCACCGAACTGGAGTACGCCGTCGAGGTGTGCAACGCGGTGCTGGAGGTGCTCGAGCCGACCCCCGGCCGCAAGGTGATCATCAACCTGCCTGCCACGGTGGAGATGGCGACGCCGAACGTCTACGCCGACTCGATCGAGTGGATGAGCCGGCACCTGAACCACCGTGAGAACGTCATCCTGTCGCTGCACCCGCACAACGACCGCGGCACCGCGATCGCGGCCGCCGAGCTCGGCTACATGGCCGGCGCCGACCGCATCGAGGGCTGCCTGTTCGGCAACGGAGAGCGCACCGGCAACGTCGATCTCGTCGCGCTCGGCATCAACCTGTTCACGCAGGGCATCGACCCGCAGATCGACTTCAGCGACATCGACCAGGTCAAGCGCACCGTCGAGTACTGCAACCAGCTGCCGGTGCCCGAGCGCAGCCCCTGGGCCGGCGATCTGGTGTTCACCGCGTTCAGCGGCTCTCATCAGGACGCGATCAAGAAGGGCTTCGAGGCGATGGCCGCGAAGGCCGAGGCGCAGGGCGTCTCGGTCGACGACATCGAGTGGGGAGTCCCGTACCTGCCCGTCGACCCGAAGGATCTGGGCCGCTCCTACGAGGCGGTCATCCGGGTCAACTCGCAGTCCGGCAAGGGCGGCGTCGCCTACCTGCTGAAGACCGACCACGCCCTCGACCTGCCGCGCAAGCTGCAGATCGAGTTCTCCGGCGTCGTGCAAGCGAAGACCGACGCGGAGGGCGGCGAGGTCACCAGCGAGCAGATCTGGGAGATCTTCACCGACGAGTACCTGCCCGCGTCCGCCGCCGACGCGAAGTGGGGACGATTCGAGCTGCTCGGCACCCGCACCAACAGCGACATGTCCGGCGAGGTCACCCTCGATGTCGTGCTTCGCGACGACGAGGAGCGCGTCGAGGCGCAGGGCCGGGGCAACGGGCCGGTCGCGGCGTTCATCGAGGTGCTGCGTGCGCGCGGCTTCGACATCTCGCTCTACGACTACGTCGAGCACACGCTGTCAACCGGTGGCGACGCCCAGGCGGCGGCCTACGTCGAGCTGCAGGTCGGCGACCAGCGGCTGTGGGGCGTCGGCATCGACGGCGACATCTCGACGGCGTCGCTCAAGGCGATCGTCTCCTGCGTGAACCGGTCCATCCGGGCGCGCCAGGCCGAGCTCGTGGAGGCCTGAGCGCCCGCTCCTGAACGTCTCCGCGCCGCCACCCTGTGCGCGGAGCCCCCGTCTGCGGCGCATCCGTCCGCATGACCGCGACTGCTCCCCGATGCCGGCCGAACCGCCGTGCTCGGGGAGCAGCCGTGTCTTCCCGCATTTCCCGCGCACAGGAAGGCGGGACGGCGGAGACGACGTGGAGCTCGTCGACGGCGTCCTCAGGGACGCGGTTGAGGCTTGATGATGGGGACGATCCCGGTCTCGGCGGCCACCTTGCGGCGGTAGAGCCGGCGCTGCTCGGGCAAGGAGACATCGAACATGACCGCGAGGACGCGGATGATCGTGGTGAGCACGATGCCGATGATGGCCGCGAGGGTGATCGACACGCCGAAGGCGTGTGCGGCGGCGATGAACGTGCAGCCGGCGCCTGCGGCGACGGCGTAGAGGGACCCGACGTGCATGATCGCCGTCGGCAGGCCCATGAGCATGTCGCGCAGCACGCCGCCGCCGACCGCGGCGCAGACGCCGATGAACACCG
This sequence comes from Microbacterium xylanilyticum, assembly GCF_054654695.1. NCBI lineage: Bacteria > Bacillati > Actinomycetota > Actinomycetes > Micrococcales > Microbacteriaceae > Microbacterium > Microbacterium xylanilyticum. The sequence goes on along the minus strand of NZ_BAAIEN010000002.1, from coordinate 2,252,655 downwards.
CCGGCACGGGCGGCACGCCGAAGCCGATGGCCTTGCTGGTGCCGAACGCGCCGAACATGCCGATCACGACGGCGTCGAGGAACACGATCACCTTGTTCAGGCGGTTGAACAGCCCCGCGAGGAGCATGCCGAGCAGGGCGGCTCCGGTGGCGGTGAGCAGATACCAGTTGCTCTGCAGCGAAGCGGGGGAGAGGCCCAGCAGGATGTCTCGGATGAGACCGCCGCCCATGCCGATCATGATCCCGATGATCGCGACGCCCAGCCAATCGAGCCGGCGCTGCCCCTGGAAGCCGCTGGCGAACATGGCGCCCTGCACGCCGCCCAGGCCCACGCCCAGAAGATCGGCCCACAACGGGATGGTGAAGGTCGGTTCGGTCACAGCTCCATTGTCCTCGGGAGTGGGATGATCGAGGAATGCCCAACTACCGAGACGAAGCGGTGATCCTGCGCACCCACAAGCTCGGCGAGGCGGACCGGATCGTCACGATGCTCTCGCGCACGCACGGCAAGGTCCGGGCCGTGGCGAAGGGGGTGCGCCGCACCTCGTCGAAGTTCGGTTCACGCCTCGAGCCGTTCATGGTGGCGGACGTGCAGCTGTACCAGGGGCGTTCGCTCGACATCGTGCAGCAGGCGGAGTCGCTGGGCTCCTACGGCGCCGACATCGCGCTGCACTACGACCGGTACACGGCCGCCAACGCGATGGTGGAGACCGCCGACCGGCTCAACGATGCCGAGGCCACGCCCGAGCAGTACCTGCTGCTCGTCGGCGGGCTGCGGGCGCTGGCCCGGGGCGAGCACGCGGCGCGCAGCATCCTGGACTCGTACCTGCTGCGCGTGATGGCGCTGTCCGGCTGGGCGCCGTCGTTCACCGACTGCGCCCGCTGCGCGAAGCCCGGCGCGCACACCGTCTTCGTCGCGCAGATGGGCGGCATCGTCTGCGACGACTGCGCCCCGGTCGGCAGCCCGCGCCTGCCCGCGTCCGCGTTCGAGGTGCTCCGCGCTCTCCTCGCGGGGGACTGGGAGCGCGTCGACTCGGCTCCTGATCGCGACGCCGCCGCGGCCTCCGGCGTCATCGCCGCCTACGCCCAGTGGCATCTCGAGCGGGGGATCCGCTCGCTCTCGCTCGTGGAAGGAAACCGTTGAGCCCCAAGCCGTACACCCACAAGGACGCGGTGCCCTACCGTCCGCTCGACTGGACCGGCGCGCAGCCGCCGGCGTTCCCCGCGGTGCCGAACCACGTCGCCATCGTCATGGACGGCAACGGACGCTGGGCGAATCGCCGCGGTCTGAACCGCATCGAGGGACACAAGGCGGGCGAGGAGGTGCTGCTCGACGTCGTCGCCGGCGCCATCCAGGCGGGCGTCAAGCATCTCAGCGTCTACGCGTTCTCCACCGAGAACTGGGCACGCTCGCCCGAAGAGGTGCGCTTCCTCATGGGGTACAACCGCGACGTGCTGCACCGCCGCCGCGACCAGCTCAACGAGTGGGGCGTGCGGATCCGCTGGGCCGGGCGCAAGCCGCGGCTGTGGGGATCCGTCATCAAGGAGCTGCAGTACGCCGAGCAGCTCACCCGCGACAACGACACGCTCACGCTGACGATGTGCATCAACTACGGCGGCCGGGTCGAGCTCGTCGACGCGATGCGCGCGATCGCCGAGGACGTGAAGGCAGGACGGACGCGCCCGGGAGCGATCACCGAGAAGTTGATCCGCCGGCACCTGTACATCCCGGATATGCCCGATGTGGATCTGTTCCTGCGCAGTTCGGGGGAGCAGCGCACCTCGAACTTCCTGCTCTGGCAGTCGGCCTATGCGGAGATGGTGTTCCTGGACACGCTGTGGCCGGACTTCTCCCGTGAAGAGCTGTGGCGCGCGATCGGGATCTACCTGTCGCGCGATCGGCGCTTCGGCGGCGCCGTGGACACGCCCGACGCCCTCGACGAGGCCTGACCCGGGCGGGTCGTCTGCCGTAGGTGTGATCCCAGGGCCGCCCGATCCCAAACGATGCGCACCCCGCCCTGCCTGACGTCAGCCTCCACGAGGCGCGTTCAGGCGGCGGGGCGGAATCGTTTCGGCGGCGGATCGACGTCACCCCAGGCATAGCGGAGTGGAAGCCGCGGGTGCAGCACGGTCTGCCCACCACCTCGATCGTGCAGCACGAACTCGTCCGTCCTGTGCCGGGTGATCCGCCACCCGCCGTGATGCAGTTGCATGTGATGGAACCGGCAGAGCAGGATCCCGCGGTCGATGTCGGTGCGCCCGTCGTCGCGGGCCCATTCATCGATGTGATGCGCTTCGCAGTACGAAGCGGGCCGGTCGCAGCCGTTCCATCGACACCCGCCGTCGCGGATCGCGAGGCCGATCCGCTGCCTCGGGGTGAACAGCCGGGATTCGCGCCCGACGTCGAGCGGATTCCCGCACGAGTCGACCGTCACCGGCACGGATCCGGCCTCGCAGATCCGCCGTTCGGCCACCGCCGCGGGCAGCGCTGTCAGCCCGTCCTCCGTCCTCGCCACGGGAGCGAGCACGCCCTGCCCGTCGACCGTCTGCACCAGCCGCACTCCGGCCTGCCGCGTGCCGAACACAGCTTCCGGTTCAGCGAACGCACCGGCGCGGAGCAGATCCAGCAGCAGGTCGTAGGAGAGCTGGTCGTTCGTTCGGGGATCGGCGACCAGATCGGCGGCCCGGGCGTTCTCGTCTGCATCGACGAATCGCGGGCCACCGCGCCGAGGACGGAGCGCAGCGAACCGCTGTGCGAGCCCGGCATGTCCGGCCGCTCGCGATGACCGTGACGCGATCACTCCGGCGCTGAGCCCCTCGATCTGCTCGACGAGCCGCCTCATCTCGCCGGCCTCACGACGAACCGCGACGATGTCCGTGTCGTTCAATGACACGATCGCGGCGGTTGTCTCGGAAGCGCTCGCGCCCGCGCGGATCCGCCCTGCCAGGGTCGGGATCTGTGCTGCGATCGCTTCCAATGTCGTCATGGCCCGATTCTCCTCCGGGCCACCGACATTCGAATGCCCAGATCAGCTGTCGAATCCAGTCTGTGGAATCTTGCATCGCGGATCCGCTTGTGGAGGACGATCCACTCGTCCTCGCGGGCGATTCACGTCTGGCCGGACGGGGCGCGAGCAGGAGCGATCGCCCCGGATCCGGTAGACTGGCTCGTGCGAAGGGGAGTATTCCGACTTCACGCGATCGTCATCACGAGGCCCGCCGGCGGGCCTCCGGGAGCGTGACCGCCATCGGCGGGGAAGAGACTTTCGGCCTTTGACCGACCCCTTCCGAAAGGCCCCCGTGGACGTTCCCGTCTGGTTCGAAGCCGTCTCCCTCGTCGTCCTGCTGCTGGTCCTGATCGGCGACCTGCTGATCGTGCGCTGGCGCCCGCACATCCCCTCCACGAAGGAGTCCACCCTCTGGGTGGTGTTCTACGTCGCGCTCGCCCTCGGGTTCGCGGGGCTCCTGCTCGCGGTCGCGGGCGGACAGCACGCGGGGGAGTTCCTCACCGGGTGGGCGCTCGAGTACAGCCTCTCGATCGACAACCTCTTCGTGTTCGTGCTGATCATGGCCCAGTTCTCAGTGCCGCGGAAGCTGCAGCAGGAGGTGCTGATGGTGGGCATCATCATCGCCCTGGTGCTGCGCGGCATCTTCATTCTGCTCGGCGTCACGATCATCGAGAACTTCGCACCGGTGTTCTACCTCTTCGGCGCGTTCCTCATCTGGACGGCCATCCGCCAGGCGATGCCGGAGAAGGAGCAGGAGGACGAGACCGCCGCGAAGGAGAGCTTCGCCGTGCGCCTGGTGCGCCGCATCGTGCCGGTCAGCGACACCTTCGACGGTCCGAAGCTGCGCACCCTGGTCGACGGCAAGCGCGTCTGGACGCCGATGATCATCGTGTTCGTCACGATCGGCGTCACGGATCTGATGTTCGCGATCGATTCGATCCCGGCGATCTTCAGCATCACGCAGAACAGCTTCCTCGTGTTCACGGCGAACATCTTCGCCCTGATGGGCCTGCGCCAGCTGTACTTCCTGCTGGGAAACCTGCTCGACCGGCTGCGCTACCTGCACTACGGCATCGCCGTGATCCTCGCCTTCATCGGCGTCAAGCTCGTGTTGCACGCGATGCACGAGAACACGGTTCCGTTCATCAACGGCGGCCAGCCCATCGAGTGGGCCCCCGACGTGCCGATCTGGCTGTCGCTCACCGTGATCGTCGTCGCGATGCTCGGCGCGACCGGTGCGAGCCTCATCGCCTCCGGCCGGGAGAAGCGCCAGGAGCGGCAGGCCGTGGCCTCCGAGTGACCGGTTCTCCGCGCGTCCGCAAGACGCGCGGAGAACCGGTACTCAGAAAGCGCGCAGGTTGGCCTGGAGCCCGCCGTCGGCGTATTCACGGCGCAGGATCCCGCGACGGCGCAGCACCGGCACCAGCTCGTCCAGAGTGCGGTGCAGGGTCACCGGGTGGAAGTCGCCCCACAACAGGACGCCGTCGTTGCCCCAGTCGCCGAGCTCCTCGACGAGGTCCGCGAACTCCTCCGCAGTGCCGACGAAGCCGGAACGATCCGAGATGCGGCCGGCCCGCGCCAGAGCGCTGAGGTGAGCGCGCAGCGGCGCGTCCTCGCCGCGGTCGCCGATCAGGCGCTGGATGCTCCCGCGCGACACGTGCGGACCGAAGCCCGAGAGGTCGATCGGCTGGTCCAGGTCGAGGGCGGTGAGGTCGGTCTCCAGGTCGCTGGACTGCTTGCGGGCGATCTGCACCAGCGCCGCGTCGTCGGGATGCGCCGAGGCGGCGACGATCCGGTCCGCCTCCTCGGCCGACGATGTGATGACCGGCTGGATGGCGAAGAGGATCTTGATGTCGGACGGGCGGCGGCCGACTGCGAGAGCGGCGTCGTGGATCTTCGCACGGTACGCGCGCACGGATGCCTCATGGAGCGGTGCGAGAGCGAGCTGCACGTCCGAGTTCGCGCCGGCGAAGCCGAGACCGCGTCCCGAACCGCCGGGGGACACGATGGCGGGCTCCCCGTTCGGGAGCGGGAGGGCGTTCAGCGGCCGTCGAAGGCGTAGTACTCGCCGCGGTGGCGGACCGGGCTCATCCGCGACCCGTCGGCGTACACCCCGGTGCTGCGGTCGGCGACGAGCGCCTCCGGCTCCCAGCTGCCCCAGAGCGAACGGATCCCGTCGAGCCATTCCTCGGCCCGGTCGTACGCCTCGTCGTGCCCGAGCTGGGCGGCGTCGGAGAAGTGGCGCGCGCTGCCCGTGTCCGTCACGACGTTGAGGCCGAGCCGGTGACCGCTCAGGTGCTGCAGCGTGGCGAACTGGCGTGCCGCGGTGTAAGGAAGGTACGCCGCCGGATTGACCGTCGGCACGACGCCGAGGTGCGTCGTCGCCTGGAACAGATACGGGGCGAGCAGGAGCGGATCGTGCTTGGGGCCGCCGAAGGCGTGGCGCACCCGCAGATCGATGGTCTCCGCCGAGCCGAGCGAGGGCGCGTCCTCGATGATGACCAGGTCGAACCCGGCCTGCTCGAGCGTGCGGGCGGCTTCCTGATAGATCTCCGGGCGGGTCCAGTCGTAGTCCCAATCCAGCGAGGGATAGCCCCAGCCCTGCGGCCCGAAGCCGCGCGCGAGGAACCAGCCGAAGTGCTGCTGCGCGGTCATCGGACGGCCTCCCGCACCGGCGTCAGGACCTGGGCGAGATCCTCGATGAGGTCATCCACGTCCTCGATGCCGATCGACAGGCGCACCGTGCCGGGGCGGATGCCGAGGCGCTCGCGCTCCTCGGCCGTGCGCAGCACGTGGCTCGTGGATCCGGGATGCAGCACAAGAGAGCGCACGTCGCCGATGTGGGTCATGTGCGTGAAGACCCGCACCCCCTCCACGAACGCTTTGGCGGCCGCGAGCCCTCCGCGCAGCGTGACGGTGAAGATCGAGCCGAAGCCGCCGTGCAGGTAGCGCACCGCGGTGTCGTGATCCGGGTGCGACGGCAGGCCGGCGTAGTCCACGCTCTCCACCGCGTCGTGCTCAGCGAGCCAGCGCGCCACGGCGAGCGCGTTGCGGGACTGCCGCTCCACGCGCAGCCCGAGTGTCTCCGCACCCTGGCCGATCAGGAACGCGTTCAGCGGTGAGGGCGAGGCGCCGAACCGCGGAGCGACGGCCTCCCTCGCGTACGCGATCCGCGCGAGCCCGCCGTGCCGTGCGGCGACGGCGGCGGTGCCGCCGCGACCGGGCAGCACCAGGTGCGGCGCGTTGTGTCCGGTTCTGGCGGGGTCGAAGCGTCCGTCGTCGACGATGACGCCGCCGAGCACCGACCCGTGGCCGGCGAGGAACTTCGACGCGGAGTGCACGACGATCGACGCGCCGTGCTCGAGCGGGCGGAGCAGGAACGGCGTCGCCAGTGTGTTGTCGACGATGAGCGGGATCGCCGCCGCATCCGCCACCGCGGCGACCGCCGACACGTCGAGGACGTCGTTGCGGGCGTTGGCGATCGATTCCGCGAAAAGCGCCCTCGTGGAGGGGCGGATCGCGGATCTCCACGCCTCGGGATCCGCGATGTCGTCGACGAACGTGGTCTCGATCCCGAGCCGTGCGAGGTTGTCGAGCAGGAGTCCGCGGCTGCCTTCGTAGATGTGCTCGGAGGCGACGATGTGGTCGCCCGCGTCGGCCACGGAGAGCAGCGCTGTCGCCACCGCGGCCTGCCCGCTGGCCACCAGCAGCCCATCGGCACCGGATTCGAGTGCGGCGAGCTGGCGTTCCACGGCTCGAACCGTGGGGTTGCCGGTGCGGCTGTAGCCGTATCCGTCTCCGCTGCCGAAGTGGCCGGCGGCGTGATCGAAGTCGTCGAACTCGAACCCGGCCGTGAGGTAGATCGGCGTCGCGCGTGAGGGTGCGGAGGGGCGGATCCTTGCAGCGTGCACCGCCTTGGTGGCGAAGCGGGCGGTCTCGACGGACATGCGGCAACCTCTCGGCGGATCGTGGACGTTCAGCGTGACACCATGCAGCGGCGGAGCCGGCACCCGGGGTAATGCGCCGTCATGAGGGATCCTGAATCCGGGTCCGACGAGCAGGAGGGTGGGTGGGAAACACCCACCCTGGCCGGAGGTAAACTCGTGCGCATGCAGGCGGTGCTTCTCCTTAGCGGCCGCGGCGAGACCTCGATCTAGGCCTCTCTCGCCGCGGTGTCTCGCGTGGGCCGCACCCTTGACCCTCTGGAGAAGCACATGAACGACGCATCCCGACCCCGCACCCTGGCCGAGAAGGTCTGGGACGACCACCTCGTGGTGAAGGGCGAGAACGGCGAGCCCGATCTCATCTACATCGACCTGCACCTCGTGCACGAGGTCACCAGCCCACAGGCGTTCGACGGCCTGCGTGCCGAGGGCCGCCCGCTGCGCCGGCTCGACCTGACCATCGCCACGGAGGACCACAACACCCCGACGCTGGCGATCGACAAGCCCATCGCCGACCTCACCAGCCGCACCCAGATCGAGACGCTGCGCCGCAACGCGGAGGAGTTCGGCGTGCGGCTGCACTCGCTGGGCGACGCCGAGCAGGGCATCGTGCACGTCGTCGGCCCTCAGCTGGGCCTGACGATGCCGGGCATCACGGTGGTCTGCGGCGACTCGCACACCTCCACCCACGGCGCATTCGGCGCGATGGCATTCGGCATCGGCACGAGCGAGGTCGAGCACGTCATGGCCACCCAGACGCTGCCGCTCAAGCCGTTCAAGACGATGGCGATCAACGTCGAGGGCACGCTGAAGCCCGGCGTGACCGCGAAGGACATCATCCTCGCGGTGATCGCCAAGATCGGCACCGGCGGCGGTCAGGGCTACGTGCTCGAGTACCGCGGCAGCGCGATCCGCGCCCTCTCCATGGAGGGCCGCATGACGATCTGCAACATGTCGATCGAGGCGGGTGCCCGTGCGGGCATGGTCGCCCCCGACGAGACGACCTTCGCGTACGTGCAGGGCAAGCCGCACGCGCCGCAGGGCCAGGACTGGGAGGACGCGGTCGCCTACTGGAAGACCCTCCCCACCGACGAGGGCGCGACCTTCGATGCCGAGGTGTTCATCGACGCCGACGAGCTGGAGCCGTTCGTCACCTGGGGCACCAACCCGGGCCAGGGCAGCTCGCTGTCGTCCGCGGTGCCGGATCCGGCCGACATCGCCGACCCGAACGAGCGCAGCGCCGCCGAGCGGGCTCTGGAGTACATGGATCTGAAGCCGGGCACGCCCCTCAAGGAGGTGAAGGTCGACGCGGTCTTCATGGGCTCCTGCACCAACAGCCGGATCGAGGATCTCCGCGCCTTCGCATCCGTCATCAAGGGCAAGAAGAAGGCAGACGGCGTGCGCGTCATGGTCGTCCCCGGGTCCGCCCGGGTGCGCCTGGAGGCCGAGGCGGAGGGCCTGGACAAGGTCTTCACCGACTTCGGCGCCGAGTGGCGCTTCGCGGGGTGCTCGATGTGCCTGGGCATGAACCCCGACCAGCTGGCGCCCGGGGAGCGGTGCGCCTCGACCTCGAACCGCAACTTCGAGGGCCGGCAGGGCAAGGGCGGTCGCACGCACCTGGTCTCGCCGCTCGTCGCCGCGGCGACCGCCGTGCGCGGCACCCTGTCCAGCCCGAGCGATCTCGCCGAGAACGAGCAGGAGAGCAACTGATGGAGAAGTTCACCACCCACACCGGCGTCGCGGCTCCCCTGAAGCGCTCCAACGTCGACACGGATCAGATCATCCCCGCGGTGTTCCTGAAGCGGGTCACCAAGACCGGCTTCGACGACGCGCTGTTCCACGCCTGGCGGCAGGACCCGGCGTTCGTGCTGAACCAGCCCGCGTTCCAGGGCGCCTCGGTGCTCGTCGCCGGGCCCGACTTCGGCACCGGATCCAGCCGCGAACACGCCGTCTGGGCGCTGCGCGACTACGGGTTCAAGGTCGTGCTGAGCCCGCGGTTCGCGGACATCTTCCGCGGCAACTCCGGCAAGCAGGGCCTCCTCGCCGCAACGGTCGACGAGAGCGACATCGAGCGGATCTGGGCCCTGATCGACGAGGAGCCCGGCCGCCAGATCACGGTCGACCTCGAGGCGCGCACCGCCACGATCGGCGACTTCCAGACCTCCATCGGGATCGACGATTACACTAGATGGCGGCTCCTCGAAGGGCTCGATGACATCGGGCTCACCCTGCGCAACGAAGATAAGATCGCGCAGTTCGAGGCCCGCCGCGAGTCGTGGCGGCCACGTACGCTTCCTGTTCGCTGAATCGGACGCGGCCGTGGGCCGAGGGCTCCCGCCCGACGGCTCCGGCCGCGCCCGTTCCACAAGAAGAGGCCCTGAATGACGACACCGCTGCACGACACCACGCTCGCTCCGAAGCCTTCGGGCGATGTCCTGGCAATCCGCGGCGGACGTCCACTGCACGGCCGGGTGGACGTCAAGGGGGCGAAGAACCTCGCCACCAAGGCGATGGTCGCCACCCTCCTGGGCGAGACCGCGAGCACGCTGCGCGACGTCCCGGACCTCTCCGACGTCGCCGTGGTGCGCTCCCTGCTCGAGGTGCACGGCGTGCGGGTCACCGAGGGCGACGAGCCCGGTGCCCTGGTGTTCGACCCGAGCGACGTGGAGTCGGCGCACTTCGAGGAGATCGACGCGCACGCCGGTTCGTCCCGGATCCCGATCCTGTTCTGCGGGCCGCTGCTGCACCGTCTGGGCCAGGCCTTCATCCCCGACCTCGGCGGGTGCCGCATCGGCGACCGCCCCATCGACTTCCACCTCGACGCCCTCCGCAAGTTCGGCGCGATCGTGGAGAAGCTGCCCAGCGGCATCCGCCTCTCCGCGCCGAACGGCCTGAAGGGCGCCAACATCCACCTGCCGTACCCGAGCGTGGGCGCGACCGAGCAGGTGCTGCTCACGGCGGTGCGTGCGAACGGCACGACCGAGCTGCGCAACGCGGCCATCGAGCCCGAGATCATGGATCTCATCGCGGTGCTGCAGAAGATGGGCGCGATCATCTCCTACGAGCCGAACCGCGTCATCCTCATCGAGGGCGTGCCGACGCTGCGCGGGTACGACCACCGGTCGATCTTCGACCGCAACGAGGCCGCCTCCTGGGCCTGCGCGGCGCTCGCGACCGACGGCGAGATCTTCGTCGGCGGCGCGAAGCAGCAGGAGATGCTGACCTTCCTCAACGTGTTCCGCAAGGCCGGCGGCTGGTTCGACGTGCACGAGGACGGGATCCTGTTCCGCCGCGACGGCGAGCTCAAGCCGGTGATCGTCGAGACCGATGTCCACCCCGGGTTTATGACCGACTGGCAGCAGCCGCTCGTGGTCGCCCTCACCCAGGCGCACGGCCGTTCCGTCGTGCACGAGACCGTGTACGAGAACCGGATGGGCTTCACCCAGGCGCTCGTGAAGATGGGCGCCGACATCGTCGTGCACCCGCACGGACTGCAGGACGGCCCTCGTCGCGTCCCCCGCCGCGACCTGGAGCAGGCCGCCGTGATCACCGGACCCACGCCGCTGCACGGCGCCGACATCGTGGTGCCCGACCTGCGCGGCGGCTACAGCCACGTGATCGCGGCCCTCACGGCGACTGGCGAGTCGCGGGTCTCCGGCGTCGACATCCTCAGCCGCGGGTACGAGAAGTTCCTCGACAAGCTCACCGCGCTCGGTGCCGATTTCGACGTGATCGGCTGACCGCCGTGCGCGCGTCGGCCGAGAAGACCCGCCCGAGCCTGTTCTGGCTGTTGGCGGTGTTCGTCGTCCCGTTCGTGTCGTACACCGCGAGGATCCGGTTCGTCGGATCCCGCACGCTGCCGCGCGATGGAGCGTTCGTGCTCGCGCCGAACCACTACTCCGAGTTCGATCCGCTGATCGTCGCCGTCGCCGTGTGGAAGCAGGGCCGGGCGCCCCGCTTCATGGCGAAGGAGAGCCTCTTCCGCGTTCCCGTGCTGGGCTGGGCGCTGCGCCGCACGGGCATGATCCCGGTCGCGCGCGCCGCCTCGCTCGCCGCCGCGAAGCAGACGCTCGCCCAGTCCAAGGAGCTCGTCGAGCACGGCCGCGGCGTCATCGTCTACCCCGAGGGCACCCTCACGCGCGACCCGGACCTGTGGCCCATGCGCGGCAAGTCCGGCGCGGTGCGGCTCGCGCTGGCCGGCGACATCCCGCTCATCCCGATGGTGCACTGGGGCACGCAGGAGATCATGGGCCGGTACCAGAAGGGCCTCAGCCTGTGGCCGCCGCGCAAGAAGGTCCAGGTGCTCATCGGGGATCCGGTGGACCTGTCCGATCTCAAGGCGCGGAAGGGCTCCCACTCCGCGATGGTGGAGGCGACGGACCGCCTCATGGCCGCGATGACCGCCCTCCTCGAGGAGGTCCGCGGCGAGAAGGCCCCCGCCGAGCGCTGGAACCCCGCCGAGCACGGCCAGAAGGAGACGGGCCGCCTTGACTCCTAGGAACGTGCATCCGCGCACCGCATCGGTCCCGCTCGGCCCGCGCGTCACGGTGATCGGCGCGGGCAGCTGGGGCACGACGTTCGGCAAGATCCTCGCCGACGGCGGCGCGCAGGTGACCATGTGGGCGCGCCGGCAGGAGCTCGCCCACGAGATCGCCGAGGCCAAGCGCAATTCCCAGTACCTCTCCGGCATCAACCTGCCGCGCAACATGACCGCCACGCACCACCTGGCCGAGGCCGTGCGCGGCGCCGAGCAGGTGTACCTGTCGGTTCCCAGCCAGACGCTGCGCGAGAACCTCACCGCCCTGCGTCCGCTGCTGCAGGACTCGGACATCCCCGTGGTCAGCCTCATGAAGGGCGTCGAGAAGAGCACGGGCCTGCGGATGAGCCAGGTGATCGAGCAGGAGCTCCGCTGCGATCCCGACCGGATCGCGGTCGCCAGCGGCCCCAACCTGGCCCTCGAGATCGCGCGCGAGCAGCCGACGGCCGCCGTCATCGCGTCCAACAGCCAGGAGACCGCCGACATCGTGGCGCGCACGGCGCGCAACCGCTACTTCCGCAGCTTCGTGAACACCGACGTGATCGGCACGGAGTTCGGCGGCGTGCTGAAGAACCTCATCGCCGTCGCCATCGGCATCGTCGACGGCGTCGGCTACGGCGAGAACACCAAGGCGTCGATCATCACGCGCGGGCTCGTCGAGATGACGGACTTCGCCGTGGCGAACGGCGCGCAGCCCGGGACCCTGCAGGGGCTCGCGGGCCTCGGCGACCTGATCGCGACGTGCCAGTCGCCGCTCAGCCGCAACAACACCGCCGGGCGTCTGCTCGGCCAGGGATACAGCTTTCAGGACGTGGTCAAGCAGATGCAGCAGACGGCCGAGGGACTCGCCTCCGTCGCCCCGGTGCTGCAGCTGGCCCGCGCCGCCGGCGTGGAGATGCCGATCGTCGAGCAGGTGAAGATGGTGCTGGACGGCGCCATGGATCCGCGCGACATCGCCCCCCATCTGACCACCGACGACGACACCCCTCAGGGGGAAGGGACGGGCAATGGACAAGCAGACGGTGGTGGTGCTCTTCGGCGGGCGCTCCAGCGAGCATTCGATCAGCTCCGCCACGGCGGGAGGGGTGCTGCGCGCCCTTGACCGGGAGCGCTACGACGTCATCCCCGTCGGCATCACCCGCGACGGCGCCTTCGTCCTCGAGGACGACGACCCCGACAAGTTCCCGCTCGACGCGGCGCACCTTCCCGAGGTGACCGACAACGGCACCCGGATCCAGTGGCCGGAGCCCGGTGGCGTCCGCACGCTGCGGGTGACCCGCTCCGACGGCGCGGTGGACGACCTCGGCGCGATCGACGTGGTGCTGCCGCTGCTGCACGGCCCGCACGGCGAGGACGGCACCCTGCAGGGGTACTTCGACACGCTCGAGGTGCCCTACGCCGGCGGCGGCGTGCTGGACTCCGCGCTGTGCATGGACAAGCACTTCATGAAGGTCGCGCTGCAGGCGGCCGGCATCGCCGTGGCCCCGTGGATCACGGTGCGCGCGCGGCAGTGGGCGCAGGACCCCGAGGGGGTGCGCGCCGCGGTCGCCGAGCTCGGACTGCCGCTGTTCGTGAAGCCCGCTCGTGCGGGCTCCAGCGTCGGCGTCTCGAAGGTCGCGGATCGGGCGGAGTTCGACGAGGCGATGCGGATCGCCCTCGCCGAGGACGACAAGGTGCTCGTGGAGACCGGCGTCGTCGGGCGCGAGATCGAGGTCGCGATCCTCGAGGGGACCGACGCGCCGCGCGCCTCGGTCCCTGGCGAGATCGTGCTGACCTCGCGCGGCTTCTACGACTTCGAGGGCAAGTACCTCGGCGGCGACGGGGTCGACGTGGTGTGCCCGGCCGACCTGACGGACGCGGAGATCTCCGCGATCCAGGACACCGGGATCCGGGCCTTCGAGGCGGTCGACGGACGGGGGCTGGCGCGCGTGGACATGTTCCTCACGGGCGACGGCTCGCTCGTCGTCAACGAGCTCAACACGATGCCCGGTTTCACCCCGATCTCGATGTTCCCGAAGTGCTGGATCGCCTCGGGACTGAGCTATCGCGACCTCATCACCGAGCTCGTCGAAGCCGGTCTGCGCCGCTGACGCTAGGCTATGGCTCAGGTCCGGTGTGCGTGTTTCCACGCAGGCCGGGGACCCCGACCGGGAGCAGACCGTGGGAGTCGCAGCAGCGGAAGACGGATCCACCGTCCGCGTGCTCGCGGAGGCGGCACGCGATGCCCTGCAGCGCGCCCGGTCCGAGGAGCAGAACGGATCCCTCGAGCGTGCGGCCGTGGCGCGCCGGGAGGCCGCTGCGCGAGCACGGGAGCTGGGGGACGCGGAGCTGCTCGCCGCCGCCGCCACGGCACTCGTGGACCCGTCGATCTGGGCCCACCCGGGCGAGGAGCAGTCGCTGTGCCTCGAATCCCTGAGCATGCTCGGGCCGGATCCTGTCCCGGGTGAGCCCCCCGAGCGCGCCGAGTGGCGGACGGCCGTGCGCACGCGGCTGGACGGTCTCTCCACGGGCTGGCATGTCCGGCCGCGCGCGGTCGCCGCGATCGACGAGGACGAGGCACGGCGCCGCTTCTCCGCATTGCAGACGCGGTACCGGCAGAACGTCGGCGCCGACGGCCTCGGCGTCCGTCTCGTGCTGGCCGAGGACTGCATCGACCTCGGCCACGCCTCCGGCCTGGACTGGATCCTCGCCTGGGGCTGGCACTGGCGCCTGGACGATCTGCTGCATCTCGGGCTGCGGGTGGAGGTGAACCAGGCGGTCACCGAGCTCACGGCCATCATCGGGCGGCTGCGTTCGCCCCTCTGGGACTGGCGGCTGCTGCTCATCCAGACGTGCATGGCGCTGCTCGAGGACCGGATCGCGGACGCCCGTGCGCTGCGGGAGCGGGCTGCTGAAGCGGCTGAGCGCGCCGCCACCGGCGACGGCCCTTCGGCCGACCTCGTGCTCCGCTACCACCTGGCGGCCCGGACCGGCGAGGGCATCGAGGAGATCGAGCGCGAGGTGCGGGAGTGGATCGCCGGCGCGCCGTACTTCGCCCACGCCTGGTGGGCGAAGGTGCTCCTCGAGGCCGGTCGCACGGACGAGGCGGTGTCGGTGTGGCGGTCGCTGCGCGGCCATCTCGCCGACCAGCCGCGCGACGTGGGCGAGTGGCTGCTCGCGCCGGTGGGTCTCGTCGAGGTGGTGGTCGCCGCCCAGGACGCCGAGGGGGCGCGCACACTCCGGGACGGTCTGCTCCCCGCTGCGCACCTGCACGTGGCCGGCCCCGCCACGACGCCCTATGGGGGACCCGTCGCGCTGGCCCTGGCCCGGCTCGAGGCCTTCCTCGGCGACGCCGCCGAGAGCCGCGATCACGCGCAGGACGCGCTGGTGCGCGCCGAGTCCATGGGAGCGCCGTGGTACGCGGCGGCGGCGCGTACCCTGCTGGCGCCGTTCGCAGCGGCACTGGCGCCGCTGTCGCCGCGGGAGACGGAGATCGCCCGCTTCATCGCGGACGCCCGGACCAACCGCGAGATCGCGACGACCCTGTTCCTCTCCGAGCGCACCGTGGAGCAGCACGTCCGCAGCATCCTGCACAAGCTCGGGGCGCCGAACCGGGCCGCGATCGTCGGCTGGGTGCTGCGCGCGGGACGCTGATCCCACGGGCGCGTACGTCTGCTCGGCATTGCGTGTTTTCCCCGATGCCGTCGGGGTCGTGCGAGGCGCACTCTGATCTCAGTGCGGCGCACCCGCGCCGCCGGGGGAAAGGAGCGCAGCCATGCGCATGGTGTATCGGGTCCTCGCGTGGCTGGTCGCCGCGGGCGTCGTCGTGCAGGCCGCCGCGATCGCTTTCGCGAAGGTCGGCGAGGACCATATGGTCGACACCGGGGGAGTGATCGACAAGGCCTTCGTGGAGAGCTCCATGAACGGGACGACGACGTACGTCGGTCTCGCGGGCGAGGCGGTGCATGCGATGAACGGCATGATGGTGCTGCCGGCGCTCGCGCTGCTGCTGCTCATCGCGTCGCTCTTCGTGCGAGGCGGAGGGCCGAAGCTGTGGGCGCTGCTGGTGGTGGGGCTCGTGGCGCTGCAGATCGTGCTCGCGTTCACCATGTTCGACATGCCCTACCTGGGGATCCTGCACGGCATGAATGCGCTGGCCATCCTGCTCGTCGCGATCGCGGCGGCGCTGCGGGCGCGGCGGCGCCCACCGCGGCAGGCGACCGCGCCGGACGCGGCGCAGGCCGCGACGGCGGGGGCGCCGGCGGGAAACGAGCATCAGGATGCCGTCCAGGCGCAGCGTGCTGCGCGGCATGGTCGTCGGGGCCGCATCGGCTGCGGTCACCGGGACGGGTGCGCTGCTGTGGAGCCGCACCCTGCTCGGTGAGCACTCGGTCCGCGCGGCGGGCGCCCATGCCATGCCCGGCATGGGCGACGACGGGGTGAGCGTCGTGAAGCTCACCGCAGATCCGCGGCGCGCGGCGGACGTGCGCGTGCGGCTCGTCGCCCGCCGAGGGCGGATCCCCATCCCGGGCGGGCGCGCGGTGGACGGCTACACGCTGAACGGCACGTCGCCGGGCCCGGTACTGGCGGTGCGGCAGGGCCAGCTCGTCGAGGTCGAGCTCGTGAACGACGACGTCGCGGACGGCGCCACGCTGCACTGGCACGGGATGGAGGTGCCCTGCGCGGCGGACGGCGTCGCCGGGATCACCCAGAACGCCGTGCGGCCGGGCGAGCGCTGCACGTACCGCTTCGTCGCAGACCACGCCGGCACGTACTGGTACCACTCGCACCAGGTCTCGCACGAGCAGGTCGTCGGCGGCCTGCTCGGCGCGGTCGTGATCGCACCGGGAGCGGCTCCGCAGCCGGCGACAGGCACGGTCGCGCTGCTGCACCTGTACGACGGACAGCACACCCTGAACGGCAGGGCCGAGGATCTCCGGGTGCGAGCGTCGACCGGTGACGCCGTGCGGGTGCGCGTCATCAACACCGACAATGGATCCGCGTCGGTGTGGTCGGCCGCGCCGTTCCGGGTGGTCGCGGTCGATGGTCGGGATGTCCACGAGCCCGGCGAGGTGACGGGGCGCATGCTCGTGGTGCCGGCAGGAGGGCGCGCGGATCTGGAACTGACGGTGCCGGGCACCGGCGCGGTGCGCCTGCACACCGGGGGCGCCCGAAGCATCGTCCTGGGGGATCCGGCGTCCGCCCCCGCCCCCGCGCCACAACCCGCCGAAACCCTGGACCTGCTCGGGTACGGCCGACCGGCGCCGCTCGGGTTCGATCCGCAGAGCGCCAACCGGACGTGCGACTACGTCATCGGCCGCAGCGTGGGCTTCATCGACGGGCGGCCCGGGTGGTTCTGGACGATCAACGGACGGATGTACCCGGACGTGCCGGTGTTCGACGTGATGGAGGGAGACGTCGTGCGGATGCGGATCCGCAACGACAGCTCGGAGGTGCATCCCATGCACCTGCACGGGCACCATGTCGTGGTGCTGTCCCGGAACGGACGCGCGGCGACCGGGGCGCCGTGGTGGGCGGACTCGATCGGCGTCCAGCCGGGTGAGTCGTACGAGATCGCCTTCCTCGCGGACAACCCCGGGATCTGGGCGGATCATTGCCACAACCTGCCGCACGCGGTCGACGGGCTGATCGCCCATGTCGCCTACGCCGGCGTCACGACACCGTTCCGGATGGACGGCTCGTCGGGGAACCGACCCGACTGACCGCAGGGTTCAGCGAAACGGAGAGGACGGGGACATGAACAGGACACCTCACGCGACGGCGGCCATCGCGGCCGGCGCCGTCGCAGGCCTCGCCTGGGCGACGTCGATGCGCGGGATGATGGCGCAGTTCGCCGGCGACACCTCCACCTTCCACTGGTTCGCCACCTTCGGCTTCATCCTGGTCCCGGGAACCGTGATGGGTGCGCTGTTCGGCTGGGCGTTCGCTCGCCGCGCGGCGGGCGAGCGCCGCGGAGCGGCGCTGCTCGCACTGACACCGTTCGTGATGGCGGCGGACCCGTCGACGATCCCGCTGCTGGGCGCGTTCGTCGGGGCAGGGTTCCTCTTCTCGGCCCGCAGCCGAGGTTGGGTGCGGCTCCTGGCGGGCATCCCCTCGCTGATCTTCCTGATCGCGGTGCCGATCGGTGCGGCGTTCTTCACGGACATCACCGATCCCCACGGCGCGTGGCTGGTGCTCCAGCTCGGCTCGCTGATCCTGGTGCCCGCGATCGCCGAGATCGCGTTGCAGCGGCCGCGGCATGAGGCCCCGGGCGAACCCGAGCGGGCGTCCGCGTATCGCCCGACGGCGACCGGCGCCTGATCAGCCGGCCGGACTCGGCGGGGGAGTCGGATCCGCGCCGGGGCGTTCGGTGCACGCGTGCGTCGCGGGGATCGTGGCGATCGCCGCGGCCAGGCTCTTGTTGCCGATGACGTCGTTGGCGCTCACGCCCTTGTCCGGCTCATCTGGCTTGCTGTTGATGAACAGCTGGACGGCGGGCTTGCGCCCGTACGTGGTGAGCGTCAGGTACGGGCTCTTCGAGTCGTCGACGAGCCAGTCGATGCCCTGCAGCGAGATGCACTGCAGCCGGCTGGTCGGCTCCGCCTCGGGCAGACCGCAGGTGAGCAGCACCACCGACGGATCTCCCCAGGCGGCGGTCGCCTGGGCGTCGGTCCAGCGGCGGTCGTGCCCGTCGATCGACGGCACGTTCTTCAGGCGCACGGTGACGTCGGCGCACTTCGGGTCGTTCGCGTCGTCGGCGGGATCGAGATGCACCGTGGAGCTGCAGCCCGCCAGCAGTCCCGCCGCGAGCACGAGGGCGGAGACGACGGCGAGACGACGGGGCATCCCTCCAGGCTACCGTTGAGACCATGGTGGACCTTTCAGCTCCGGGATCCGAGCCGACCGCGCAGGGACTCGGATCCGACGATCCGATGATCGGCGAGGTGAGCGAGGGCCGGGTGCTGCGGACGATCCTCGCGCGCACCCCCGCGGGCCGGGACGCGTTGCTGGGCCCCGGCGATGACGCGGCGGTGGTCGCGGCCCCGTCGGGATCGGTCGTCGCCACCACCGACACGCTGGTCGAGGGACCGGACTTCCGCGCGGCGTGGTCGAACGGCTACGACCTGGGCTGGAAGGCCGCGGCGGTCAACCTCGCCGACATCGCGGCGATGGGCGCCCGTCCCACGGCGCTGCTCGTCGCTCTCGCCGTGCCGAAGGACCGCCGGTTGTCGTTCGTCGCTTCGCTGGCCGACGGATTCCGCGACGCGTGCGCGGCCCTGGCACCCGGCTGTGCGGTCGTCGGCGGCGACCTGACCGTTTCGGCGACGCTCATGATCGCGGTCACCGCCCTCGGCGACCTGGAGGGCCGTGCCGCCGTGACACGCGGCGGAGCGCGGATCGGCGACGACGTCGCGATCGCCGGCGAGATGGGGCACGCCGCGCACGGGCTGTCCGTCCTGTTCGGCCGCTTCCATCCCGAAGGCACGGCCGTCCCCGTCGACCCGGCGGCGCTCGGCGAGGGGGAGGCCGACGCGATCGCCGCCCAGCTGCGCCCCGTGCCGCCGATCGGACTGGGGCCGGTCGCGGCCGTCGCCGGCGCCACCGCGATGATGGACGTGTCCGACGGCCTCGCCCTGGACGCCGGACGCATGGCGGAGGCCTCACACGTCACGATCGCGCTCGAGCAGACCGCCCTCGGCGAGCACCCTCGCAGGGCCCTGGCAGGTGGAGAGGACCACGCCCTCCTGGCGACGTTCCCCGCCGGCGTGCTGCCGCCGGGCTTCCGCCTCATCGGATCCGTCGTGCCTGCCGTGGACGGCGCTCCGGTCCTGTACGACGGCGAGCCGGTCGGTCCGCTCGGCTGGGACCCCTACCGCGACGCGGGGGCGGACGCCGCCGGCTGAGGGGCGCAGGCCACCGCGGCGCCGGGCTGCGTTCGTGCTCAGCGCGGGGCCGGCTCCGCCCACCACAGCGCCGTGTCGCCGTAGGCCCGGTCGCGGATCAGCGCGAGCCCGGCCGCGTCGAGGTCCGGCGCGCTCGCGCGGCGCGCGCGCTCGATGACCACGACGGCATCCGAGGACAGCAGCGGCGCCAGCGCCACAAGATCGGCGGTCATCTCCGCATCCGAGAGGTCGTACGGCGGGTCGGTGAACACGAGGTCGAAGGGGCCGGACGCCCGGCCGAGGTAGGTCAGCACGGCGCTCTCGACGACGATCGCCTCGCGGTCGGGCGCGTCCGGGACGGGCGCCGCGCGCAGCGCCTTCCGCACCGCGGCGGCGTTGCGGCGGATGACCGCGGCGGCCGGGCGTCCGCGCTCGACGAGCACGGCGCTCCGCGCGCCCCGGCTCAGCGCCTCGAGCCCGAGCGCTCCGGACCCCGCGTACAGGTCGAGCACGCGCGAGCCCTCGACCGCGTCCATCGACTCGAGCGCGCCGAACAACGACTCGCGCACCCGGTCGCTCGTGGGACGCGTGCCCTGACCGGGGACATCCAGGCGGGTGCCGCCGGCCGAGCCTGCGATGATTCTCGTCACCCGTTCACCCTATGCGCCGCGACTCATTCGCCGTGCGCGCGCGAAAGAGGAGCAGGATGGAACCGTGCCCGAGAGTCTCGCCGATCTGACCCGTATGCCGCAGCCGCAGTTCATCGATGCGGGGGAGGGCGTCGCCCTCGCCACCTACGTGTGGGGGCACCTCGACGGCCCCGTCGTGCTGCTCGTGCACGGCTTCGCCTCCAGCACGCGCGACAACTGGGTGCTCACCGGATGGATCCGGATGCTGCAGCAGGCCGGCTACGGCGTGCTCGGCGTCGACCAGCGCGGGCACGGGGCGAGCGAGAAGCCGCACGAGGCGAGCGGCTACAACGTGCGCACCCTGGCCACCGACGTCGAGCAGGTGCTCGACACCTACCTCGTCGACGACGCCTTCTACGTGGGCTACTCGCTCGGTGCGCGGGTGGGCTGGCAGGTGCTCCAGGACCTGGGCGACCGGATCCCGCGGGCGGTGCTCGGTGGGGTCCCGGACGGGATCCCGCTCGGCCGGCTCGACCTGGACCAGGTGCGCCGCTTCGTCGATGACGGCACGCCCGTCACAGACGCTGTCACCCAGAACTACATCGCCCTCACCGAGCGGGTGCCCGGCAACGACCCGCGGGCGCTGATCGCGCTCGCGCAGGGCATGCGGGAGTCCGGGTCGATGGATCCGGATCCCGCGAGCGCCCCGTCGCAGCCGGTGCTGTTCGCGACCGGGTCCGAGGACGCCGTGATCGCCGGCTCCGTGCGCCTCGCAGAGGCCACGCCGCAGGGACGGTTCTTCGAGATCCCCGGCCGGCACCATTTCAACGCCCCGGGGGCGAAGGCGTTCCGCGAGGCGGCGCTGGCGTTCCTCCAGGAGGCCTGACTCGCCCTCTGCACAGGCGTGCCGGCCGCGGAACGGTGTCCTCGCCCCGCCTTAGACTCTCAGCATGCCGCTCCGCCTCGACTCGCCGCTCGCCGTGGCGGTCGGCGACGGCAATGCGAAGACGCTGCAGAAGGCGTTCGGAATGACCACGGTCGCCGATCTGCTCACGCACTACCCGCGCCGGTACGCCAACCGCGGCGAGCTCACCCCGATCCTCGACCTCCCGAAGGGGGAGACGGTCACGATCGTCGCCGAGGTGATGAAGGTCGACGTGCGCGACATGAAGAACCGCCGCGGCGCGATGATGACCGTCGACATCGGCGACGGCGTCGGCCGGATGGTGCTGACGTTCTTCGCCAAGTACCGCGGCCAGCTGGAGTGGCGGGAGAAGGAGCTGCGGGTCGGACGGCGCGGCGTCTTCACCGGCAAAGTGGGCGACTACCGCGGCGTCACCCAGTTCGCGCACCCCCAGTACGAGATGTTCGACGACGAGCTGCGCGCGCGCACCCAGGCCGACGTCCTCGTCTCCACGCCGCTGCCGATCTACCCGGCCACCGCGGCGCTCACGACCTGGCAGATCGAGAAGATGGTCGGCACGGTGCTCGACGGCCTCGGACCCGTCCCGGACCCCGTGCCGGAGGACGTCCGCCGCAGCGAGGGGCTGCTCGACGCCCGCACGGCCCTGGAGCGGATCCACCGGCCCAGCAACAAGGACGAGATCCCGCCCGCCATCCGCACCCTGCGTATGCACGAGGCGCTGACCCTGCAGACCGCGCTCATGCAGCAGCGCTACCTCGTGCGCATGCTCGACGCGACGGCGCGCCCGGCGAAGCCCGGCGGCCTGCTCGAGCGCTTCGACGCGGCGCTGCCGTTCGAGCTCACCCCCGATCAGCGCACCGTGGGGGAGACGATCGCGGCGGATCTCGTCGGCGGTGCGCCCATGAACCGGCTGGTGCAGGGCGAGGTCGGATCCGGCAAGACGCTCGTGGCGCTGCGTGCGATGCTGCAGGTCGCGGAGTCGGGCGGGCAGGCGGCGCTCATCGCGCCGACCGAGGTGCTCGCCGCTCAGCACCTGCGATCCATCACGAAGATGCTCGGCCCGCAGCTCGCCCCGCTGGTGATGCCGACTCTCCTCACCGGCCAGATGTCGGCGCCGGAGCGGCGCAAGGCCGCTCTTCGCGTCGCCGCAGGACAGGCGCTCATCGTGGTGGGCACGCACGCGCTGCTCAGCGACAAGACGACCTTCGCCGACCTCGGGCTCGTCGTCGTCGACGAGCAGCACCGTTTCGGCGTGGAGCAGCGCGAGGCGCTGCGGGCCAAAGGCACCAGCCCGCACGCGCTCGTGCTCACCGCGACGCCGATCCCGCGCACCGTGGCGATGACCGTGTTCGGCGACCTGGACACCTCGGTGATCCGCACGATGCCGAGCGGACGCGCCGGCATCGAGACGTACGTCGCCCCGCTCTCCGATCACCCCGGCTGGTTCGCGCGGGTCTGGGAGCGCGCCGCAGAGGAGATCGAGAAGGGGCGCCAGGTGTTCGCCGTGTGCGCGGCGATCGACACCGAGAGCGGTGCGGAGGAGGCGGATCAGGAGCACTTCGCCGACGAGGAGGAGGAGAGCCGGGGCCCGCGCTGGGGCGTGGTGCAGCTGCTCGCCGCCCTCGCCACGCACCCGAAACTCGGCACGATGCGCGTCGCGGGACTGCACGGGCGCATGGCCGCGGACGAGAAGGACGCCATCATGCAATCCTTCGCGCGCGGTGAGATCGACCTGCTCGTCGCGACGACGGTGATCGAGGTCGGCGTCGACGTGCCGAACGCGTCCACCATGATCGTGCTCGAGGCCGACCGCTTCGGCGTGTCCCAGCTGCACCAGCTGCGCGGCCGCATCGGCCGCGGCGGCGTGCCCGGGCTGTGCCTGCTGGTCACCGAGGCCGAGCAGGGCACGCCCGCGCGGGACCGGGTCGACGCCGTCGCCGCGACCCTCGACGGCTTCGTGCTGGCCGAGGTCGACCTCGACCTGCGCGGCGAGGGCGACGTGCTGGGCGCCCGGCAGTCGGGCGCGAAGTCGTCCCTGAAGCTGCTGCGCGTCATCAAGGACGCGGATCTCATCGCGCAGGCCCGGTCGATCGCCGAGGAGATCATCGAGGCCGACCCGGCGCTGGAGCGGCACGAGGGCCTCCGCGAGGCCATGGCGCAGCGGCTGAGCATCGAGGACCGCGCGGCGCTGGCAAAGAACTGAGCGCTGCCGGCCCCGGAGCCCGTCGCAGGGACGCACTCGGCTCGCACAGGGATCGGCGCCGTTAGGCTTGGGGGTATGAGCGCTCGGATCGCCGTCGTCCCCGGTTCCTTCGACCCGCCGACCCTCGGCCACCTCGACGTCATCCGCCGCGCCGCGGCGCTGTACGACGAGCTGCACGTGCTCGTGGTGCACAACCCTGACAAGCAGGCCATGCTGCCGGTGGCTCAGCGTCTCGCGCTGCTCGAGGAGTCGATCGCCGAGGCGGGCGTGGCAGGATCCGTCATCGTCGGATCCTGGAGCATGGGCCTCCTCGTCGACTATGCCCGCGACGTGAACGCCGGCGTGCTGGTCAAGGGCATCCGCTCGCAGGTGGACGTGGCGTACGAGTCGCCGATGGCCATCGTGAACCGGCACCTGGCGGACATCGAGACCGTGTTCCTGCTGCCGGATCCGGCGCACGCGCTCGTCTCCAGCTCCCTCGTCCGTCAGGTCGCGGCGCTCGGCGGCGATGTGTCGCCGTTCGTCCCGCCCGCCGTGGCCCGTTTCCTGGACACCGGCGCTCGCGGGATCTGACTCCGGTCCCTGAGCCCGTCGAAGGGCCCGAGCCCGGTTCCCGAGCATCTCGAAGGGGCCGGCCCCGCTGACGGATGCCCCGCCCGGCCCTCTACGGCGTCCTCCCGGTAGACTGGATCCGTGAAGACTCGACGCAATGGACCGTTCGTGCTGCCCGTGCGCGACATCGTTCGGCGACCCGGCGAGATGCGCGAGCACCATCTCACGATCCCGCTGACCGAGCGCTGGGGCGAGGGCCTCGTCGCGGTCGAGGAGGGCGAGGAGCTCGACATCGACGTGCGCCTGGAGTCCGTGCACGAGGGCATCCTCGTCACCGGCGAGGTGGATTCCACGTACCGCGGAGAGTGCGGACGATGCCTGAATCCGATCGACGCGCCTGTCGAAGTCGAGTTTCAGGAGCTTTTCGCGTACCCTGGAGAGGAAGCGAACGACTTCGAGGTTCAAGACGACCACGTGGATCTTGAAACTCTGGTCAGGGACGCGGTCGTACTGTCGCTCCCGTTTCAGCCGGTGTGTCAGCCGGATTGCCCTGGTCTCGACCCCGAGACCGGCGAGCGGCTGACCGGAAGCGCCGGGAAAGAGCAGGTCGCGCCCGTCGATTCTCGATGGGCTGCGCTGCAGCAGATCCAAGACCACGGAAACGCAGCGGAATAGCTGCGCGCCCAGAACACAGAAGGTAAGCAACCATGGCCGGTAACCCCCCGAAGCGCAAGGTCTCCCGTTCCAACACCCGCTCGCGTCGCGCGCAGTGGAAGGCCGAGGCCCCCGCCCTCGTCAAGACCATCGAGAACGGCAAGGTCGTGTACAGCCGTCCGCACCAGGCGAAGGTCGTCACCGACTCGCAGGGCACCGAGCTGTTCCTCGAGTACAAGGGCCGCAAGGTCGCCGACGTCTGATCGATCCGTCGATCATGGCAGAAGTCCCCACGCCGGCCGCTGGCGGGTTCAGGGAACGGACGCACCCACTTTCTGAGCAGCTCGGAGTCGACATCGACCCCGAGCTGCTTCAGCGTGCGCTCACACATCGCTCGTACGCGTACGAGAACGGCGGCATCCCGCACAACGAGCGCCTCGAGTTCCTCGGCGACTCCGTGCTCGGTCAGGCCGTGACCGTCATGCTGTACACGACGCACCCGGATCTCGACGAGGGGTCGCTGGCGAAGCGCCGTGCGAGCGTGGTGTCCACCGTGGCCCTCGCCGAGGTCGCCCGCGGCATCGGCCTGGGCGCGCACATCCTCCTCGGCAACGGCGAGGAGCGCACGGGCGGACGCGACAAGGACTCGATCCTCGCCGACACCATGGAGGCCGTCTTCGGCGCCACCTATCTGTCGGCGGGTCCCGAGGCGGCCACGTCGCTCGTGCTGCGTCTCATCGAGCCGCTCCTCGCCGACCCCGAGCGGTACGGCGCCGCCATGGATCCCAAGACGGCCCTGCAGGAGCTCTCCGCCCGCCACGGGCTCAGCGCGCCGGTCTACCTGGTCGCGTCGACCGGTCCCGACCACGACCGGCGCTTCACCGCGACGGTGACCGTGGGCGAGGTCGCCACGACCGGCACCGGCACGAGCAAGAAGACCGCCGAGATGGCCGCCGCGCTGGCGGCCTGGCACGCACTCAGCGACCGTGCCTGAGCTTCCCGAGGTCGAGGTCGTCCGCGCCGGCCTCGCTCCGGCGATGACCGGGGCGCGCATCGTTGCGGTCGACGTGCACGACGAGCGCGCCCTCACCCGGCACGCCGCGGGCGCCGCCGACTTCGTGGCGCGCCTCCAAGGATCCGCGGTGACGACGGTGGCGCGCCGAGGGAAGTTCCTGTGGATGCCGCTCGCCGCGGCCGGGGGCGATGCGCAGACCGCGATCGTCGGGCACCTCGGCATGTCCGGTCAGCTGCTGCTGCGCCGGCCGGACGCCGAGCCGGAGCGGCACGAGCGGATCCGGATCTTCATCGAGCATCCCGACCACGGCGAGCTGGCCGTGGTGTTCGCGGACCAGCGCACCTTCGGTTCGCTCGCCGTGGACGGGCTGGTGCCGACGGCCGACGGACGGGCGGCGGGCTGGGGGAGCAGCCAGCCCTTCCTCCCGTCGCAGGTCGCGCACATCGCGCGGGACCCCATGGATGACGCCTTCCAGGGCGGGCGCTTCCGCGACGCGCTGCGCACCCGGTCGAGCGCGATCAAGCGGGTGCTGCTGGATCAGACGCTCATCAGCGGCGTCGGCAACATCTATGCCGACGAGTCGCTGTGGGCCGCCCGGATCCACCCCGAGACGCCCGCGTCGGCGCTGTCGACCGTGGCGGTGAACCGCCTCCTCGCGGAGGTGCGCGCCGTGCTGGCGAAGGCCCTCGCAGAAGGCGGCACCAGCTTCGACGCGCAGTACGTCAACGTGAACGGCGAGGCCGGGTACTTCGCGCACTCGCTGAACGCGTACGGCCGCACCGGGCTGCCGTGCCCGCGCTGCGGGGGACCCATCGTGCGGGTCTCGTTCATGAACCGGTCCAGCCACTACTGTCCGAGGTGCCAGCGCAGGCGCTGAGGCGTGCGCCCGTGGTTCCAAGGCAGGCGACCCCGTCCGTCAACGTAGGCTGGGGGAAGCACGGGCAGACGAGCCGCGAAGGAGAGCGCCATGGTCGCACAGGTGCCGTTGGCTGCGGAGCACGGTCGTCCCGTGGTGCAGGCGCGGGCCATCGCCAAGCGCGAGCAGCTCCTCCGCGGAGCCGCTGCGCTGTTCGACGAGGTCGGCTATGCCGCCGCGAGCCTCTCGACCATCGAGCGCCGCTCCGGGGTGTCCCGAGGTGCGATGTACTTCCAGTTCGCGACGAAGCGGGAGATCGCCGACGCGGTCATCGCCGAGCAGCACCGCGCCTCGAGCGGCCTCGTGGAGGCGGCGCTCGGCACCGGGGCCGGGCCGCTCGAGCGCCTCGTCATGATGTGCCACGGTCTCGCCGGTCAGCTCGTGGACGACCCGCTCGTGCGCGGCGGGATCCGGCTCACGATGGAGCTCGCCTTCGAGGACGGTCCGACCGACCCCTACGCAGGGTGGATCGCGGTCATGACCGCCCTCATCACCCGGGCTCAGCAGGCGGGCGCTGTCCTGCCGGACGTTGCTGCGGAGGATGCCGCGCGCGTCCTGGTCGCGTCGTTCACCGGCACCCAGCTGGTCTCGCACGTCCTCGCGAAGCGCGCGGATCTGTCGCACCGCGTCGACGATCTGCTGCGGATCTTCCTGCGCGGGATCATGACGCCGGCGGGGCGCGACGACCTGGAGCGCACGCTCGCCGCGCGCATCTGAGCCGTCACGCGAACTCGCGCCGCCGCCGGAGGCGTCGACCCGCGGCCTCACTCCGCGACCGCTCAGCCGGCGAACGCTCGCAGCAGCAGCGGACGCGTCAGGCGCGTCGCGAGCCAGACGAGGGCGATGCCGGCTCCCAGCACGGCGGCGATCGTCACGAGCGACAGCGGTGCGGTGAGCAGGGTGATGCCGAGCAGCGGCAGGATGAGCACCGCGGCGCAGAGCGCGGAACCGAGCGACACGATCAGCAGAGGCGACATGACGGCGAGGCGGCGGGCGGAATCCACGGTGCCGGCCGGCACCCCGAGCCAGTGCAGACTCCGGTGCAGCGGCCGCTGGTCGAGGATCTCGGATGCCTGCGTGACGGCGACCGAGCACGCCACCATGAGGAACGAGCCCACCAGGGTGATGAGGAGCCCTGTGCGCCTGTCGGTCAGCAGCGCCAGGTCCTGCGCACCTGGGTCGCTCGCCGACAGCACATCCATCAGGGCGACGCCGGTGCCCGCGAACACCGCCATGAAGCTCGACATCGCCACACCGCTCACCTGGCGCCATGCGCCCTTCGGGTCGTCCTGCACGATGCGCGCCGCGAGCAGTCGGCTGGGGGTCTTCGCACGGCGCAGCTGCAGACCCGCGCCGAGCCTCAGAACCCACGGCCCCACAAGGTTCAGCACCAGCAGGCCTGCGCCGAAGATCGCGACGAGGCCCGTCGTCAGCGCGATCGCCCCGCCGATGCCCGGCACGACCCGCCCCGCGACGAAGCCCAGTGCGATGGTCGCGACCGCGATGACCGCGCGCAGCCAGTGCGGCGCCGGCGGGGTCGTCCGGGTGCGCACCCCGAGCGGCGAGATCACCACACGTCGCAGCCCCACCACGGCGCTGACCGCGGCGAGCAGCACCGTCGCCACGGCGATCCCTGCGATCGCGGCGGGCGGGAGCAGCACAGTGGACCCGAGCGGCGCGCCACGGAACGGGATGAGCCCGATGAGCGGGGCGACGCCGAGGTGGATCACGACGCCGCCGGCGACCCCTGCCGCGGCGATCAGCGTGGACTCGACGACCGCGACCGTTCCCACCCCGGACGCGGTGACGCCCAGCAGCCGCAGCGTGGAGAGCCGTTCGTCCCGCCGGCGCGCGGAGAGCCGCGCTGCGGCGCCGCCGAGCGCGGCCAGCGGCAGCACGAGCAGGACGAGGGCGACGGCGGCGAGGACCTGGTAGATCCCGGCGTACTCGTCGGTCCAGCGCCAGAACGCCTGCGCACCGCCGACCACCGTCAGCACGAGTGCCGAGACGACGGCGAACGCGATGGCCGGTATCACCACGACGCCGGCGGAGGCGCGGGTCGGACGCAGCAGCAGCCGCAGGGTGGCGGCGTTCACGCGGCCACCCCCGCGCCCTGCACCCGACCGTCGCGCACGGCGATCGTCCGGGAGCAGCGGGCGGCCACCTGCGGGTCGTGCGTCACGACGACGAGCGTGCGCCCCTGCCCGGTGGTCGACCAGAGCAGCGCATCCATGACCTCGGAAGACGTGGTGGAATCGAGTGCGCCGGTGGGCTCGTCCGCGAAGACGACGCCGGCACCGGTGATCTGGGCGCGGGCGATCGCCACGCGCTGCGCCTGTCCGCCGGAGAGCTCTCCGATGCGGCGGTCCTCCATGCCCTGCAGGCCGAGAGCGGCCAGCCATCCGGCGGCGCGCTGGGTCGCCTCCGCACGGGAGACGCCCGTGATCATCGCCGCGAGGGCCACGTTCTCGATCGCGGTGAGCTCGGGGATCAGCAGCCCCTGCTGGAACACGAACCCGAACGACTCCCGGCGCAACCGCGAGCGCGCGCCCTCGCCCAGCACGCTCACCTCGACGGGCGTGCCGACGGCCGGTGTGAAGATCACCCGGCCCGCATCGGGTCGGGTGATCCCCGCCAGCACATGCAGCAGCGTCGTCTTCCCGGATCCGGACGCGCCCATGATCGCGACCGACTCGCCGGGGGCGACCTCCAGGTCGATGCCGGCGAGGGCGCGGGTGGATCCGAACGACTTGACGAGACCGTGAGCGTGCAGGACGGGTGAGTTCATGCCTCCAGCCTGCGCGCCTCGAGACCCGGCATCATCGGCCGCGGGAGTGAGGATCCGGACGCGCCGTCATCCTCCGGGATGATTCGCAGAGCCAGGGGCACGACGACTCAGGAGCTCAGCACCTTCTTCCACGCCCCGCCATAGGCGATCGGTGCGAAGCCGATCTCCTCGTTGATCGACAGCATCGGACGGTTCTCCTCGGCGTTGTAGGTCACGACGCGGGCCGATCGCGGGAACCGCTCGTGCCAGGCGAGCAGGCCCGCCGTCTTCACGAGCAGCCCGAGCCGGTGACCGCGGTGCGCGGCGAGCACGAAGGTGTCGTTCTGATGCGTGACGCTGTCGAGCGAGCCCTTGAGCGAGAGCTCGTTGTAGGCGCACAGCTCACCGGTCGCGATGTGCTCGGCCGCGGTCACCTGGACCGTGCTGCCCATGGCGAGCCAGCGGGTGTCGTGCTCGCGCACCCGGTCGGCGTCCCAGGTCTCCTCGGGGGAGCCCATGCCCGCATCGGGCACATCGGTGGACATGCGCGCCTTCATCCAGGCGTAGCCTTCGAGCCGTTCGTCCGGCGTCGGCAGCAGCCACTGCACCACGCGGTACCCGGATGCGGCCGCTGCGGCCTGTGCACGCAGTTCCTGCAGGCGCGCCTCGTCGCCCCAGCGGTACTCGCTGACCCGGTCGACCTGCTCCAGCGTCCACCCCTGCGCGAGCAGGAAGCGTGCGGTGTGGTCGTGAGGAACCGTCCCGAAGCCGGTGGGCGGGCTCAGTCTCGCGTCGTCGGAGGGCAGGTGCTCCGTCCACACCTGCAGGGTGCGCACGCCCTCGGAGCGCGCCAGGTTCTCGAGATGAGCGGCGACCGCGGTCGCCAGCCCTCTGCCCTGCCAGGCCCGCACGACGCTGATCGCGCTGACGGCGGTGGTCCCGCCGCTGTCGTGCAGCACGTTCAGCAGCGCCACGCCGACCGTCTCGTCTGCCGCGGTGATCCGCCATTGGCGGCGATGGGTGTGCTCATCGGACGTGAGGAGCGGCAGCAGCTCGTCCGGCGTGAAGTCGTCGTCGGCGCGGCCGGACGCCTCGGCCAGGCAGCGGTTGCGGGTCTCGGCGTAGTCGCGGAACGCCCCCGGCGCCCCCGCGTCCGCCCGTGCGGGGAGCACGAGCGGACGCAGGGCGGCGCCGGAGGGCAGGGGGATGACCCGGTCCTGGGCGGGTGCCTGGATCATCAGAGCACCTGCCGCATCGCGGTCTGGGCGAGGCGGTTCGCCTCGTACTCCTCGAGCACGCGGAGGCGGTCGGCGTCGTGCCGAGCCTGCTGGGCCGGGGTGCGCGTGAGCGGGCGCGTCCGCACGATCAGGTGCAGGGCGACGCGCAGCGCCACGCGCTGGGCCAGCGACAGGTTGCGGAGCTCCTCCTCGCGGGGGAGCTGGATGGACAGGTCGCGCTCGGAGGGAACGCGGTGCGTCGACTCGGTGGGAGGCGAAGCGTGCAATGCGGTGTTCACGGTGATTCGCTTTCGTTGGTCGTGCCGGAAAGGCGGTTTCGCTCCACGACGCGGTCGCCCGGTAGGGCGCCGTGGCATGTCACGGGTGGGGGAGACGGATCCGGGACGGGATGTCCGGGACCGGGCAGGCGATCGACGATCGTCGCGGGAGCGCGGATCGGATCGCGGACGCCGAAGCGTCAGGCCGGCCTCAGGCCGGGGCGAGGGAGAGTGCGCCCGCTATGCGGCGAGACGCGCGCAGACGCCGACGGAAGTCGCCGGAGACGCATCGATCCCACGGAATGGGGTGAATGCAATGCGGTTGGTCATCATCTCGGCAACCTCCTTTCTCGGCTCGGAGTTGTCACGCTAGCCCAGGCTCATAGGAAGCGTCAAGCCGACACTCAGAAATCCCTGGACCCCGGGCGTTTCGCGGACACCGCGCGCGGCGGTGCGAGCTCTCAGTACTCGCTCTTGATCACGAAGTAGGACCCGCGGATCTCGCCGGCGAGCTTCGAGCGCTGCCGTGCGAACTTGAACGCCGACAATTCCTCGGGGACATCCATGCCCTGGGAGAGCTTGAAGCCGACGGCGCGCTTGCCGCCCTCTGCCAGCGTGTACATGACGTTGATCGAGAGACCCGACTCGTAGAACACGTAGGTCATGCGGATCCCGTCGACCTCGAAGTCGCTGAGCTCGAGGGGCCTGCCGGAGATCGTGATCCCGCGCTCCTCGCGGAGGATCCGGGTCACCCGCTCCAGGGCCGACGGGTTCTCCTGGGCCGTGTCGACGGTGAACACGTGGTCGTACTTGTTCCGGAAGTAGCGCGCCTCGTTCGCCCGCAGGCCTGCGAGGGCATCGGCGACGGGGGAGGACTCGAGGCCGGTGGTCTCAACGTTCACGAAGTCGACGACGTACGACATGTTGTCCTCCTCTGGTGGATGCGGAGCATCTCAGAGCGTAATGGCGGGCCCTCGCCTCGAGGGTGCGGATTCAAACCAAGCCGTATAGCTTGGTCATGCACGACGGAGGGCGACCACCCTGCGTTCCGCGGACCCGCGACGGCGTCCGGAGCGCAGGGTGGCACCGTCGGCGCACCGCTCGGATCTCGGCGCGTCGCGGACGTCGTTCCCAGGAAAACCCAGGGCTTCGCGCGTTTCCGGACGTCCTGCGGGCGGGAGGGACGATAGCGTAGATGCCGTGATCCTCGTCGACCCTCGCGCGTGCCCATGCACCTGAAGAGCCTGACCCTCAAGGGGTTCAAGTCCTTCGCGCAGCCGACGACGTTCGCCTTCGAGCCCGGAGTCACCTGCATCGTCGGCCCGAACGGATCCGGAAAGTCCAATGTCGTCGACGCGCTCGCCTGGGTCATGGGCGAGCAGGGCGCGAAGACCCTTCGCGGCGGGAAGATGGAGGACGTCATCTTCGCGGGCACCTCGACGCGCGGACCGCTCGGGCGCGCGGAGGTGCAGCTCACGATCGACAACAGCGACGGCGCGCTGCCCATCGAGTACGCCGAGGTCACGATCAGCCGCACGCTGTTCCGCAACGGCTCGAGCGAATACGCGATCAATGGCGAGAGCTGCCGCCTGCTCGACGTCCAGGAGCTGCTGAGCGACTCCGGACTCGGGCGGGAGATGCACGTCATCGTGGGGCAGGGGCGCCTGGACACGGTGCTGCAGGCCTCTCCCGAGGACCGGCGCGGGTTCATCGAGGAGGCCGCGGGCATCCTCAAGCATCGGCGGCGCAAGGAGAAGACCCTGCGCAAGCTCGACGCGATGGAGACGAACCTCACCCGCCTCAGCGATCTGGCGGGGGAGATCAGGCGTCAGCTGAAGCCGCTGGGCCGGCAGGCGGAGATCGCGCGCGAGGCGCAGACGATCGCCGCCGTGGTGCGCGACGCGAAGGCCCGGATCTTCGCGGACGACGTGGTCACGCTGCGCGCGGCGCTGGCGGATCACACCCGCAACGAGCATGAACGGCACGCCGAGCGCGTGGTGCTGAGCGAGCAGGGCGACCGCATCCGCGCCGAGATCACGCGCCTCGAGGCGCTGCAGAACTCGGCGGCCGTCGATGAGGCGCGCCGCGTCGCGTTCGGGCTCGAGCAGGTGCAGGAGCGGATGCGCGGCCTGTTCACGCTCGCCAACCAGCGGCTCGCCCTCCTCGGATCCGAGGACGAGGACGCCGCGGTCACCGCGGTCACCGTCACGCAGGCGACCATCGACGAGGCCAAGGCCGAGGTGGAGGAGATCTCCTCGGGCATCGGGCGGGCCCAGGATGCCGCGCACGAGGCGACGCGCGAGGTCGCGAACGCCCGGGCCGAGCTCGACGCCCTCGACGTCGACATCGCGGAGCAGAGCGCCCTGGTCTCCGCCCACGACATGCGGCTGACCACCCTGCGCGGGCAGTCCGAGGCCGCTGCGTCCGCCCTGGCCGCGGTGCGCGGCGCCGTGCTGCGCCAGGAGAACGCCCTCGAGGCCGCGCACCAGCGCCGCCGCGAGGCTGCCGAGGCACGTGAGCGCATCGAGGAGGGCGAGGCGCCCGAGGGCACCGCGGCGGAGCACGCCGAGGCGTACGAGCGGGCGCAGGCCCGCGCCGTCGCGGCGGAAACGGCCCTCGGTGAGCTGCGCGAGCGACTGCACGCTGCGGAGCGCGAGGCGGAGGCGCTGACCGCCCGCGCCGCGGCGCTCGGCAGCGCCATCGCCGTGACCGGCGGGGCGGCGGAGATCGTCGCGGCGGGTCGGCCCGGGGTGCTCGGGCTCGTGGGCGACGCGGTGCAGGTCACCCCGGGCTACGAGGCGGCGATCGCCGCCGTGCTCGGCCCCCTCGCCGAAGGCGTCCTCGTCGAGGACGCGGCGGCCGCCTTCGCCCTCGCGGC
This sequence comes from Microbacterium xylanilyticum, assembly GCF_054654695.1. Lineage (NCBI taxonomy): Bacteria > Bacillati > Actinomycetota > Actinomycetes > Micrococcales > Microbacteriaceae > Microbacterium > Microbacterium xylanilyticum. The sequence goes on along the minus strand of NZ_BAAIEN010000002.1, from coordinate 2,219,271 downwards.
CGACGACGCCACCGCCGGCGCGTACGACATCGTGATCGCGGAGGGCGCCGCATCGGCCGTGGCCGACGCACGCATCCCTGGCGCGACGCCGGCGACCGACGTGGTGACGGCACCCCCGGGGATCCTCGGCGTCCTGTCCCACGTGGTGATCGTGGAGGACCTGACCGCGGCCCGCTCCGCGCACGCCGCCGCCGTCGCCGCGGCCGGGGTGCCGCTCACCGTCGTCACGCGCGCGGGCGAGGTGCTCACGGCCCACACCCTGCACACCGGCTCGGGCGGGGAGCGTTCGAGGCTGGAACTCATCGCCGAGCGCGACGCCGCCGTCGACCGGCTCAGCGAGGTGCGCGTGGTCGTCGACTCTCTGCGCGAGGCCCGAGAGGACGCGACGGAGGCCTTGGAGACCGTGCGCAGGGCGTCCCGGGACGCCCTGCGCACGCTGCGCGAGCACGACGCCGCGCTGGCCGCGCACACCGAGCAGGTCAACCGCGTCACCGTGCAGCACGAGTCGGCGGTGGCCGAATGCGAGCGCCTGGAGTCGGGGCTCGCCCAGGCGCAGTCCGCCGTCGCGGACGCCGAGACCAACGCGGACGCCGCCAAGCAGGCCCTGGCCGAGGCGGAGGCCGCCCCGCGCCCCGTGCTCGACGCGTCTGCGCGCGATGGTCTGCTCGAGGCCCTGGAGGCGGCGCGCGAGGCCGAGGTCGAGGCGCGCCTGGGCGTGGAGACCATGCGCGAGCGCGTGCGCGCGGCTCAGGCGCGGGTCGCCTCGCTGGAGCGCCAGCGCGAGCGCGAGAAGGAGGCCGCGGCGGAGGCGGCCCGGCGTGCCGTCATCCGGCGGGCGCAGCGCGAGACGGCGTCCGGCGTCGCTGCGGAGCTGCCGCGCATCCTGGATTCGCTCGACCGCTCGGTCGCGGAGGCGCGTCTGGCGCTGGCCGCGGCGGAGTCGGCGCGGTCCGCGCAGAACGAGGAGCTGAGCGCGCTGCGCCGTCAGGACGCGTCGATCCGCGAGCGCCTCGCCGGACTCACCGAGAGCGTGCACGGTCTCGAGCTGCAGATCCACGAGAAGAAGCTCCACCTGACGAGCCTGCTCGAGCGCGTGCAGTCCGAACTCGCGCTCGACGAGGACATCCTCATCGCCGAGTACGGACCCGACCAGCTGGTGCCGCGCGATGTCGTGTCGCTGACGGCCGAGCCGGCGAACCTCGTGGAGGCCGCCGATGAGGCCGGATCCGATGAGGATCCGACGCCGACGGGGATCCCCTACGATCGCCGGATCCAGCAGCGCCGGCTGCAGGAGGCCGAACGCAAGCTGGCTCAGCTGGGCCGGGTGAACCCGCTCGCGCTCGAGGAGTTCGCAGCGCTGGAGCAGCGGCATGCGTTCCTCACCGAGCAGCTCGCCGACCTCACCAAGACGCGGCAGGATCTGCTGACGATCATCGCCGAGCTGGATGAGCGGATGCAGACGATCTTCGCGTCGGCGTTCGAGGACACCCGGCAGGCCTTCGGAGAGGTGTTCCCGCTGCTGTTCCCGGGAGGTGCGGGCAGCATCTCGCTCACGAACCCGGACGACCTGCTGAACACCGGCATCGAGGTCGCGGTGCGCCCGGTCGGCAAGAAGATCGAGCGGCTCTCCCTGCTCTCGGGCGGCGAGCGCTCGCTCGCGGCCGTCGCGTTGCTCGTGGCGATCTTCAAGGCGCGCCCCAGCCCGTTCTACATCCTGGACGAGGTCGAGGCGGCCCTCGACGACGCGAACCTGGGACGCCTGCTCACGGTGTTCGAGCAGCTCAGCGCGAGCTCGCAGCTGCTCGTGATCACGCACCAGAAGCGCACCATGGAGATCGCCGACGCGCTCTACGGCGTCTCGATGCGCCAGGACGGCGTCTCCGCGGTCGTCGGCCAGCGTGTCGGCGACCGCGCCGCCGCCGCAGCTGCGGTCTGAGCCTGCCGCCCTCGGCGAACACGCCGGAAGCGCACGGCGTGGCCACGTAGGCTGGTGCCATGGCGGATAAGTCCTGGTCCCTCGGCCGCGCGCTGCGCGGCATGTTCGTCAAGCCCACCATCGACGAGGACACCTGGGAAGACCTCGAGACCGCCCTGATCACCGCCGACTTCGGCCCGGACATCACCGAGCGCCTGATCGACGAGCTGCGCGCGAAGGTGGAGCGGTACCGCACGACGGATCCGAAGGACCTGCAGCGCATGCTCCGCGAGACGCTCGAGGAGCACTTCGCGAAGTTCGACACCACCCTCAAGCTCACCGAGCGCCCTGCGGTGGTGCTCGTCGTCGGAGTGAACGGCGTCGGGAAGACGACGACGATCGGCAAGTTCACCAAGTTCCTCCGCGGCTACGAGCGGTCGGTCGTGGTCGGCGCGGCCGACACGTTCCGCGCCGCCGCGGTCGAGCAGCTGGGCACCTGGGCGCAGCGCGCCGGCGCCGCGATCGTCCGCCCGGAGCAGCAGGGCCAGGACCCGGCGTCCGTCGCGTTCCAGACCGTCGAGTACGCGAAGAACAACGGCACCGAGATCGTCATCATCGACACGGCCGGCCGCCTGCACACCAAGGGCGGGCTCATGGACGAGCTCTCCAAGATCCGCCGCGTCGTCGAGAAGCAGGCGCCGATCAGCGAGGTGCTGCTCGTGCTCGACGCGACGACGGGGCAGAACGGGGTGCTGCAGGCCGAGGCGTTCCTCGAGCACGCGGGCGTCACGGGCCTCGTGCTCACCAAGCTCGACGGCTCCGCGAAGGGCGGATTCGTGCTCGCCGTGCAGGAGCGCACCGGCATTCCGGTGAAGCTCCTGGGCCAGGGTGAGGGCATCGACGACCTCACCGGCTTCACTCCGCACGTGTTCGTGCAGGCTCTCGTCGGCTCCTGATCCGCGCTGTTTCCCGGCGCGCGAGGCGCGGACTACCGCGCCGCGCGCAAGGCTGGTTTTATAGCCGTATGGCGATCGAACACGACTTCTTCGGACTGCTGTCCTCGGGACCGGACGGATCGATCTTCTGGTCCGAGACAGTGGAGTTCGGCGACCATGCCCTCACCGTCGACCTGACCGCGCCCGACCAGGAGGACGTCTCCCGGGAGTCTCTCGACATCGCCGCCGCCTTCGTCTCCGGGCTCGAGGCGATCGACGCCAAGGCCCGCCGCGGCATGCTCTCCGAGGTCGATGATCGCACCAGCGAGGTCACCGAGTACATCCTGCAGCAGCAGGAGGAGTACGGCGACGAGCTGACCGACTACCTCGTCGACGTGAGTGGCGATGCCGCGGTCGACATCATCCGATCGCTCCGCCTGATGAGCATGACGCTGCTCGTGGACGAGCACGGCGGCAGCGAGCCGTTCGCCGTGCTCGAGTATGCGCTCGACGCGGACGGCGACGACGACGTGCTGCTGGTGAACTTCGGATCCGACGGCTCCGTGCTGTCGGTCATGAGCGCCGACTGACCACGGATCGGACGCCAGAAGGACGAACCGCCGGACGGGAGTGGCCCCCCTGCTTCCCGCCCGGCGATCCGGGTCTCAGACCGCCTGTGCGAAGCCGAGGTCGGCGCCCTCGGCGATGTGCGCCAGATGCGGCGGGATCTCCCGGCCCTTGGAGATCATCGACTGCGCCCACAGCCGGCCGGCGCGATAGGACGAGCGCACCAGCGGGCCGGCGAGCACGCCGAGGAAGCCGATCCGCTCGGCCTCCTGCTTGAACGCGACGAACTCGTCGGGCTTGACCCAGCGCGAGACGGGGAGGTGCCGCGGTGTGGGCCGCAGGTATTGCGTGATCGTGATGATGTCGCAGCCGGCGTCGTGCAGGTCCTGCAGGGCCTGGATCACCTCTTCGGGCTCCTCGCCCATGCCGAGGATGAGGTTCGACTTGGTGATCAGGCCCGCCTCGTGCCCCTGGGTGATGACGTTGAGCGAGCGCTCGTAGCGGAATGCGGGTCGGATGCGCTTGAAGATGCGCGGGACCGTCTCGACGTTGTGCGCGAACACCTCGGGGCGCGCGTCGAAGATCTGGCCGAGGAACGCCGGATCGGCGTTGTGCTCGTTCGCGAGCAGTTCGACGCCCGTGTTGGGGTTGAGCTCGTGGATCTTGCGCACGGTCTCGGCGTTGAGCCACGCGCCCGTGTCGGGGAGGTCGTCGCGGGCGACGCTCGTCACGGTCGCGTAGCGCAGTCCCATCTGCTGCACGCTCTCGGCGACGCGGCGCGGCTCATCGGTGTCGTAGGCGTCAGGCTTGCCGGTGTCGATCTGGCAGAAGTCGCAGCGCCGGGTGCACTGGGAGCCGCCGATGAGGAACGTCGCCTCCTTGTCCTCCCAGCACTCGAAGATGTTCGGGCAGCCGGCCTCCTGGCACACGGTGTGCAGGCCCTCGTCCTTGACGAGCGAGTGCAGCGCCTTGTACTCCGGGCCCATCTTGGCCTTGGTCTTGATCCACTCGGGCTTGCGCTCGATCGGCGTCTCCGCGTTGCGGACCTCAAGACGCAGGAGCTTGCGTCCCTCGGGGGCGGCGCTCATGCGGCCACCTCCGCCGCGTACTCGGCCGTGAAGGCGGCGCTCACCGCGTCGACGAGGTCGGCGGGGGAGAGCTCGCGGCCGACGACCTCGCTCACGGTGGTGACGCCGGCGTCGGTGATCCCGCACGGGATGATGCCGCGGAAGCCCGCGAGGGTGTTGTCGCAGTTGATCGCGAAGCCGTGCATGGTGACGCCCTGCTGCACGCGCACGCCGATGGCGGCGACCTTGTCCTCGCTGAGCGGCCGGCGCACCCAGACCCCGCTGCGTCCGTCCACCTGATAGCCGTCGACCCCGAGAGGCCGCAGCACGTCGATCAGCAGGCGCTCCAGGCGCCGCACGTGCGCCACGACGTCCATGGGCTCGGGCAGGCGCACGATCGGGTAGCCGACGAGCTGACCCGGTCCGTGCCAGGTGATCTTGCCGCCGCGGTCGACGTCGACCACAGGGGTGCCGTCCTGCGGACGCTCGTGGGGTTCGGTGCGCTTCCCCGCCGTGTACACGGCCTCGTGCTCGAGCAGCAGAAGCGTGTCGGGGCGGGCGCCCGCGACGACATCGGCGTGGATCCGCCGCTGCAGGTCCCACCCTTCGAGGTACGGGACGAAGTCGGGGGCGAGCCCCACCGTCTGGATGTCGAGCATGACCGATCCTTCTGATCGAGTTGTTGTATGCGGTTCAATAATAGGGGTGGGAAGCGAGGGGCGCACCGCGCGATACGGTGGCGTGGTGAGCACCTCCGCCCGCGGCGTCGGCCGCCCCCGCGTCTCCTCGCGCGAGACGATCGCCGAGGCCGCCTGCGAGCTGTTCCTCGAGCAGGGCTACGAGCGCACCTCGATCGCCGGCATCGCCCAGCGGGCGGGCGTGAGCCGCTCGAGCTTCTTCAACTACTTCTCCTCCAAGAGCGACGTGCTCTGGTCGGGCTTCGATGAGCGCCTCGACCGCGCCGTCGAGACGCTCTCCCAGCCGGGCGCGGGTGCCGATCCTGATCGGGTGGAGGCTGTGCTGTCGGCGATCCTGGACGGCCTCGAGCCGGATCCGCTGGCGCTGGCGTTCGGCAACACCCGGGCGATGGGTCTCGAGGAGGAGCTGCAGCGCGAGTCCGCGCTGCGACAGGGACGACTCGCCGCGGCGCTGTCCGAGGCTGCCCGGAACGCCGGTGTCGAGCGCATCCGTGCCGACGTGCTCGGCGCCGCGTACGCCGTCGTCGTGCTGTCGTCGCTCCGGGTGTGGGCCGAGGGAGGCGCCGGCCACGGCTCGCCGCTCGCCCAGCTGCAGCACGCTCTGCCGCGCATCGCCGATCTGCACTGGGGCTGACCGCGCCCTACGACGTGCTCGTGGCGGGCTCGCGTAGAATTGCAGCACCATGGCTACTTTTGGCACGCTCTCCGATCGGCTCACCGAGACCTTCCGCAATCTGCGCACGAAGGGCAAGCTGTCCGCATCCGATGTCGACGGCACCGTCCGCGAGATCCGGCGGGCGCTGCTGGACGCCGACGTGGCGCTGCCCGTGGTCAAGGACTTCACGGCGAAGGTGCGCGAGCGCGCCCTGGGCGACGAGGTCAACAAGGCGCTGAACCCGGCGCAGCAGGTCGTGCAGATCGTCAACGAGGAGCTCATCGCGATCCTCGGCGGCGAGCAGCGCCGTCTCGAGTTCGCGAAGAACCCGCCGACGGTGATCATGCTCGCGGGCCTTCAGGGATCCGGCAAGACGACCTTCGCTGGAAAGCTGGCCAAGCAGCTCCAGGGCGAGGGGCACACTCCGCTCCTCGTCGCCGCCGACCTGCAGCGCCCCAACGCCGTGACGCAGCTGACGGTCGTCGCCGAGCAGGCCGGCGCGACGATCTTCGCCCCGGAGCCGGGCAACGGCGTCGGCGATCCCGTGCGCGTCGCCCGCGACGGCGTCGAGCACGCGCGCCGCCAGCAGCACGACATCGTCATCATCGACACCGCCGGCCGGCTCGGCGTCGACGCCGAGCTCATGAAGCAGGCCGCGGACATCCGCGCGGCGGTCGACCCGGACGAGGTGCTGTTCGTCATCGACGCGATGATCGGTCAGGACGCGGTCAACACCGCTATAGCGTTCCAGGAGGGCGTGGACTTCACCGGCGTGGTGCTCTCCAAGCTCGACGGCGACGCACGCGGCGGCGCGGCGCTGTCCGTCGCCTCGGTGACCGGGCGTCCGATCATGTTCGCCTCGACCGGTGAGCGCCTCGAGGACCTCGAGCCGTTCCACCCCGACCGCATGGCGAGCCGGATCCTCGACCTCGGCGACATCCTCACCCTCATCGAGCAGGCGCAGCAGGCCTTCGACGAGGCCGAGGCGCTGAAGGTCGCCGAGAAGCTGGCCACCGAGACCTTCACGCTCGAGGACTTCCTCGAGCAGATGCAGCAGCTCAAGAAGATGGGCTCGATGAAGAAGATGCTCGGGATGCTCCCGGGCATGGGCCAGATGAAGCAGCAGCTCGAGCAGTTCGACGAGCGCGAGCTCGACCGCACCGAGGCGATCATCCGCTCGATGACACCGGGGGAGCGGCGCAACCCAAAGGTGCTGAACGGCTCGCGCCGCCTGCGGATCGCGCGCGGCTCCGGCATGACCGTGACCGACGTGAACCAGCTCGTGCAGCGCTTCGAGCAGGCCGCGAAGATGATGAAGACGGTCGCCCGCGGCGGCACTCCGAACATCCCCGGCATGGGTCCGGTGCCCGGCATGGGGCGCCCCGGAGCCTCGTCCAAGCGGGGCAAGAAGGGCAAGGGCGGCGGCTCCCGCTCCGGGAATCCGGCCAAGCGCGCAGCCGAGAACGCCGGCCTCGCCACGAGCCAGCCCACGGGCACGGGATTCGGGCTCGGCGGCCAGAAGGCGCCGACCGAGGCCGATCTGGCCGAGATCCAGAAGCTCTTCGGCAAGAACTGACCTCGCCTGGGCGCTGATCGGCGGGCTCCCGGGTTCGCCGTGGCGGGTTGTCCTGTGAACTAGGGCGTGTCTGACAAATTGATCGGTGTGGGCCTGGGAGTCTTGAAGCGTGTCGCGTTTCCAGTTGCTCTCGGATGCTCAGTGGTCGTTGATCGAGGGCATGCTGCCGCGTCCGACGGGCCGGAAGGGCCGGCCGTTCTCGGATGCGCGGACCATGCTCGAGGGGATCATCTACCGGTACCGGTGCGGGATCGCGTGGCGTGATCTGCCCGAGGTGTTCGGGCCGTGGCAGACGGTCTGGACGTGGCATCACCGGCTCGCGACGGAAGGTGTGTGGGACACGATCGTGGCGACGCTGATCGCGCAGGCCGACGCGCAGGGCCTGGTCGACTGGTCCGTGTCGGTGGACTCGACGATCGCGCGTGCGCATCAGCACGCGACGAACACGACGCGTGACACAGGGGGATGGGTCGAATTACACGAATCTGGCCGTCGAGCCGCGTGATCACGGGATCGGGCGCTCGCGCGGCGGGTTGTCGACGAAGATCCACCAGCTGGTCGACGGGAACGGACTGCCGCTGGTCACCGTGATCACGCCCGGGCAGGCCGGGGATTCGCCGATGCTGATCCCACTTCTCGGGCAGCTGCGCGTGGCCCGTCCGATCGGTCGGCCTCGTACTCGGCCGGACGCGGTCCGCGGCGACAAGGCATACTCGTCCCGCGCGATCCGCTCGCACCTGCGCGGTCGCGGCATCAAGGCCGTGATCCCCGAACCCCGCGACCAGCAGGGCCACCGGAAACGTCGCGGCCCACGCGGCGGCAGGCCCGTCGGGCTCGATGCCGACGACTACAAGAACCGCAACGTCATCGAACGCCGCTTCTGCCACACCAAGCAGTGGCGCGGCCTCGCGACTCGCTACGACAAACACGCGATCGTCTACCGCGCCGCCGTCCTCATCCACGCGATGATCGCCTGGACCCAGCAATTATCAGACATGCCCTAAAACGCTATAGCCTCTCCGCGGGCCCATATATCGCCGACCGGCGAGGGCCCTGATCGCAACGACGCGCAACCTGGAGGGTGCATTCATGGCCGAACTCAGCCGCAGAACATTCCTGACCGTGGGAGGTGTCGGACTGGGAGTGCTCCTGGTCGGGGCCTCCGCCTCGACCGCGTCCGCAGCGAGCCGCACGGCGGGCTGGCGTCCGATGGCCGACGCCCCCGCGGCTCCGGTACCGGCGTCCGGGGGCACACCGCCCGGACCGTACACGTTCGGCTGGGCGGCCGACGACCTGCTCGCCTTCGACCCGGCGACGACGCCGTGGGGACCGCACATGCGGTGCCTCATCCCGCGGGCGGCGCGCATCGCCCCGTTCGCGGCGACGCAGGCGCACCCCGATCTCGACCCCGCCATGCAGCTGTCGACCCTGACGATCGACGACGCGGGCAGCATCTACGAGGGGCACAACCAGCCGATCGGCCTGGAGCCGCAGGTCTACACGCAGCGGTACTGGCCCTACATCGACATCTGGGGCACGTGGCACGGGCAGGTCAAGGGCTCCGCGCCGATCGAGATGATCGACGGGCAGCGCGCCCCGGGGCGTCCCTACGGCGTCATCGACATCCCGAACCCGGGATGGACCGAGGCCGCGCACAAGAACGGCGCCCGTTCGATCGGCGGCTGGTTCTGGCCGCGCCCGGTCGACTTCGACGCCTTCCTGGTGCAGAACCCGGACGGCTCCTTCCCGGTGGGCGACAAGATGATCGAGATCCGGAAGTACTTCGGCTTCGACGGGCTGTTCATCAACCAGGAGGGCACCGTCACCGCGGCGCAGATCGCGAAGTTCCAGGACCTGCTGCGGTACATCAAGCGCACGGATCCGGACTTCTACCTGCAGGGGTACGACTCGGCCGATTTCGACACCGGTGTCGTCACCTATGAGAACCGGCTCAGCGAGAACAACCTGCGCTGGCTCGGCACCGCGGATGAGCCGATCTACGACTCGATCTTCATCAACTACTGGTGGCAGGCCACGACCGGAGGAGCTGACCGCGACCTCATCAAGAGCGCCGCGTCGGCCGTTGCCGCGGGCCGCGACCCGCGCGTGGTGGGCTTCGCCGGTGTCGAGCACCAGAAGGGCGGGTTCCGCCCGGAGGAGGACTTCGGCAGCGTGGCGGGTCCCGGCAGGTCCGCGCCAACCTCGGTCGCCCTGTTCGTGGAATCGCAGATCTGGTTGAACGGCTCGTGGGACGGCACGACGTCCACCGTCGACGGGCGCCGCACGTACCGCGACTACGAGCAGCGGTTCTGGTCCGGTCCGACCGGCAACCCGCAGACCTCGGGGCGGCTCGAACCGCGGACACCCCCGTATCGCACGGACACCCTGAACTACCGCCAGTGGGACGGCATCGCGCACTGGATCACCGAGCGGTCCCCGTACGGCGAGCTACCGATCGCCACCGACTTCAACGTCGGCGTCGGTGCGGGATTCTGGGTCGACGGCGCGCAGGTGCGCAGCACCGGTTGGGACAACATGGGCTGCGCCGACCGCGCGCTCACGTGGCAGTACTGGACCGAGGACGGCCTGACCGTCGCGCTCGATGAGACCGTCTCGTTCGGCAGCGGACACAGCCTGGCGCTGACCGGATCTGGAATCGTCCACCTCTTCAAGACCGACCTCAGCGCGCCGAAGGCGATGGCCGTCGATGTCCGTGCGCAGGCCGTCCAGGCGATCGAGCTCGGGGTGACCTGGAAGGACGCGCCCGAGCAGATCGACTGGCATCCGCTGGACGCCGCGGCGGACGCGTCGGGATGGACGCAGTGGAGCGGCGAGGTGGACGTGCAGGGCCGCCGGATCGCCCGGTTCTCGCTGCGCACCAGCCGCGACGGTCGGCTGGGCCGGGTCGTGCTGCGGGCGGCGGGAGCGCCCGCGAAGCCCGGGAAGCCGTCCGCTTTCGCCGTCGCCGACGCGGGCGACGCCGGCTCCGGACGTCGCCACCTCACCTTCTCGTGGGCGCTGCAGAGTGACGCGACGGCGTACGACGTGTTCCAGCTGGCCGGTTCCGGGCGGATCTGGCTGGGACGCGTGCACCGCGACGTGTTCTTCGCCGAGGCCGTCGACGTGAGCGCCGGAGCGCAGTTCCAGCTGGTGGCGCTCGGACCCGACGGCTCGCGCAGCGCGCCGGTGAAGGCCGCGCTCGGCGGCTGATCCCGTCCGGATACGAGGAGACCCCAGGCCCCGCCGTGGCGGGACCTGGGGTCTTTCCTTGTGGAGGGTCCTACTTGACGTCCTCGTCGACCCAGTCCATCGACTTGGTGACGGCCTTGCGCCACAGCCGGAGCTGGCGGTCCCGCTCGGCGGCGTCCATGGTGGGCTCCCAGCGGCGGTCCTCCTGCCAGTTGGCGGAGAGGTCGTCCAGGCCGCTCCAGAACCCGACCGCGAGGCCGGCCGCATAGGCGGCGCCGAGAGCGGTCGTCTCTGCGACGACCGGACGCACCACCGGCACTCCGAGCACGTCCGCCTGGAACTGCATGAGCGCGTCGTTCGCGACCATGCCGCCGTCGACCTTGAGCTCGGTGAGGTCCACGCCGGCGTCGGCGTTGACCGCGTCGAGCACGTCGCGGGTCTGGAACGCGACCGCCTCGAGCGCTGCGCGGGCGATGTGGTTCTTGTTCGCGTAGCGGGTGAGACCGACGATCACACCGCGGGCGTCGGGACGCCAGTACGGTGCGAACAGACCGGAGAACGCCGGCACGATGTACACGCCGCCGTTGTCCTCGACCTGCTTGGCCAGCTCCTCGACCTGCGGCGCCGAGTCGATGATCCCAAGCTGGTCGCGGAGCCACTGGATGAGGGATCCGGTGACCGCGATCGAGCCCTCGAGCGCGTAGTGCGTCGGGCCGTCGCCGAGCTTGTAGCCGACGGTGGTGAGCAGGCCGTTCTTCGAGTGGACGATCTCCTCGCCCGTGTTGAAGATGAGGAAGCAGCCCGTGCCGTAGGTGTTCTTGCTCTCGCCGGCGTTGAACGCCGCCTGGCCGAACGTCGCCGCCTGCTGGTCGCCGAGGATGCCCGCGATCGGGGTCTCGCGCAGCAGCGACGAGCTCTCCGCCGCACCGTAGACCTCGGAGGAGGAGCGGATCGACGGCATCATCGACTTCGGCACGCCGAAGGCCTCGAGGATGTCGTCACGCCACTGCAGCGTCTCGAGGTCCATGAACATGGTCCGCGAGGCGTTGGTCACGTCGGTCGCGTGCACGCCGCCGTTCACGCCGCCGGTGAGGTTCCAGAGCACCCAGCTGTCCGTGGTGCCGAACAGAAGGTCCCCGGCCTCCGCCTTCTCCCGGGCGCCCTCGACGTTCTCCAGGATCCACGCGATCTTGGTGCCCGAGAAGTAGGTCGCCAGCGGCAGGCCGACGATCTGCTTGAACCGGTCGACGCCGCCGTCCGCAGCGAGACGGTCGACGATGGGCTGCGTCCGGGTGTCCTGCCAGACGATCGCGTTGTAGACCGGCTTGCCCGTGGTCTTGTCCCACACCACCGCGGTCTCGCGCTGGTTGGTGATGCCGACCGCGGCGATGTCGTGGCGGGTGATGCCGGCGCGGCTCAGCGCGAGGCCGATGACCTCCTGGACGTTCGCCCAGATCTCGGACGCGTCGTGCTCGACCCAGCCGGCCTGCGGCAGGATCTGCTCGTGCTCCTTCTGACCGGTGGCGATGATGCTGCCCTTGCGGTCGAAGACGATGGCCCGGCTCGAGGTCGTGCCCTGGTCGATGGCGATGACGTACTCAGCCATGTGCAGTTCTCCTTTGAATAGCGGTTCGGGTTACTTGGCGAGGTGCAGCAGGACCGGGGCGAGCACCGCGGCGAGCGCGCCACCGATGAGCGGGCCGACCACGGGCACCCAGGAGTAGGCCCAGTCGCTCGAGCCCTTGCCCTTGATCGGGAGGATCGCGTGGGCGATGCGCGGGCCCAGGTCACGGGCGGGGTTGATCGCGTAGCCGGTCGGGCCACCGAGGGAGGCGCCGATGCCGACCACGAGGAGGGCGACGGGAAGCGCCGTCAGCGGGCCGAGGCCTCCGGGCGTGCCGACCTTGACGTCGCCGTAGTCGGCGAACGCGAAGATCACGAACACCAGGACGAACGTGCCGATGATCTCGGTGATGAGGTTCCACGCGTAGGAGCGGATCGCCGGTCCGGTCGAGAAGACGCCGAGCTTGTTCGCCGGGTCGGGCTCCTCGTCGAAGTGCTGCTTGTACGCGAGCCAGCACAGGACGGCGCCGATGATCGCGCCGAGCAGCTCACCGCCGGCGGCGACCGCGAACTGGGCGAACGAGATCTTGTTCGCGATCAGCAGGCCGATGCCGACGGCGGGGTTCAGGATCGCCCCGGAGTAGGCGGAGACGAGCACGCCGGCGAAGACCGCCAGGCCCCATCCCCAGTTGACCATCAGGAAGCCGCCGCCGTTGCCCTTGTTCTTCGCCAGGGCGACGTTCGCGACGACACCGCATCCGAGGAGGATCAGCATCGCCGTGCCGACGAGCTCGGACAGGAAATACAGCCCCATGTTCACTTCAGGCATGTCTCCATTGACCTTTCGCAGAGCATCGGCCCCTCTGCCGATGCGGTGTTCGAGTAGACGCCGAGAAGGGCGGCGATGGAACCTCGTTACCCGCGGGTGCGGGCGACGAGGGACAATCCGTGCTGGGTGTTGAGCAGGTCCCGGGTGTGCTCGATCTCACCGGCGACGCGGGCGCGATCCCAGCCCTTCAGCGGTGCGAGAGCCTCGGCGACCTCCTCGAGGATCTCCTCGGTGACGTCGCCGGTGAAGGCGAGGCTGGTGCGGCGCAGGATCACGTCCTCCAGACGGACGATCAGCTCGTTCTGCACCATCCACTCGAGCTCGCGGGTGGAGAGCTGGCCGGCGGCGAGCGGTGCGTCCGCACCGTCCTGCACGTACCGCCACACCTCGGCGGCGCGGGTGCCGTAGCGCTTCAGCAGCAGCTCGGCCCGCTCGCCGGCGCCGGGAAGGTTCTGCGAGATCCAGGCGGCGCGCGCTGCGTCGCCCTGCGGGTAGTCCTTGCCGCCGCCGATCACGCGACCGAGGGTCGAGACGACGCGCGGACGGCCCAGGATCCCGAGGATCTTGTCGGAGAGGGACTCGCCGAGCGCGCGGAACGTCGTCCACTTGCCTCCGACGAGGCTGAGGTGCGGCACGGCGCGGGTGTTGTCGACCTCGACGCGGTAATCGCGCGAGACGAAGCCGGGAGCGGTGTCCTCGTGGCGGGGGAGCGGGCGGATGCCGCTGAACCGGTAGACGATCTGGCTGCGGTTCACGTCGATCGACGGGAAGACGTGGTGCACGAGGTCGAAGAAGTAGTCGACCTCCTCCTCGGTGCACAGCGGGACCTCGCGAGGGTCGGCGTCGATGTCGGTGGTGCCGACCATGACCTTGCCCTTGAGGGGATAGATGAGGACGATCCGGCCGTCGGAGTGCTCGAAGAAGATCTCGCGGCCCTTGGTCGCGGCGAGCAGCTCCGGATTGTCCAGCACGATGTGCGAGCCCTTGGTGCCGCCCATGAACCGGGTCAGCTCGCCGAGCGCCTCGTTCGTCAGGTCGGTCCACGGCCCCGAGGTGTTCACGACGACGTCGGCGGCGATCGGGAATTCGGTGCCGGTCTCGCGGTCGCGGACGAGGACGGCGTCGCCGTCGTGGCCGATCGCCTCGACGTAGTTGAGCGCATGGGCGCCGGGGTGGGCCGCGCGCCCGTCCTGCATCACATCCAGCGCGAGGCGCTCGGGGTCGTGCATCGAGGCGTCGTAGTACGTCGCGGTGTACTTGATCTTCGGATCCATCGCGGGCAGCTCGGCGAGCGACTTCTTGCGGCCGAGGAACTTGTGCCGCGGCACCGTGCCGCCGTCGCGGGAGAACGTGTCGTAGATGGTGAGGCCCATCTTGATGAGGAACGCGCCGCGCTCCTGCGGCTTGCCGGACTTGTGCGTCAGGAAGCGCAGGGGCGCCGACAGGATCCCCGAGAAGGTGGAGTAGATCGGGATGGTCGTCTCGAGCGGCTTGACGTAGTGCGGAGCGATCTTGATGAGGCCGTTGCGCTCGGTGACCGACTCCTTGACGAGACGGAACTCGCCGTTCTCGAGGTAGCGGATGCCGCCGTGGATCATGTGACTGGAGGCCGACGACGCGCCGGAGGCGAAGTCGCCGCGCTCGACGAGCACCACGTCGATGCCCTGCAGAGCGAGATCGCGGAAGGTGGAGATCCCGTTGATTCCCCCGCCGATCACCAGCACCGTGGTGCGTCCTGCCTCGCGGACCTCGGTCACCTCGGGGCGTTCCGCGGCGTTGTGGATGTGGTCGGTCATCATCGTCTCCTTCCCGATTTCTCACAGCATTCCCCCAGGCGGCCGTATGCGCAAGGAACCTGCACGAATGTGCAAGAATCGGGCGAATCGGTTTCCAGGAGGCCGCGAATGGATGAACGGAAGCGCCAGGCGAAGGTCGTCGCGGCCCTCACGGCGGCCCGGCTGTACTACCTCCAGGACAAGACGATGGACGTGATCGCCGAGGAGCTCGGCACGTCGCGATCCTCGGTGTCGCGGCTGCTGACGTACGCCCGCGAGGTGGGGCTCGTCGACATCCGCATCAACTCGCCGCTGGAACACGCCGGCGAGCTCGAGCAGCAGCTGCACGACCGGCTGCATGTGGCCGCGCACGTCGTGCCGATGCCGGAGAGCGTCACGGAGGTCGAGCGGCTGGAGCGGGTGGCGCTGACCGCGGGGCGCCTGCTCACGCAGATCATCGACTCGAACATGGTGGTGGGGCTCGCCTGGGGGTCGACCATCAGCGCCGTCAGCCGCGAGCTGGGGCAGAAGGAGACCCGCGGCACCACGATCGTGCAGCTGAACGGGGCCGGGAACACGCTGACCAGCGGCGTGGAGTACTCGAGCGAGATCCTGCAGCGCTTCGGATCCGCGTTCGGCGCGCAGGTGCAGCAGTTCCCGGTGCCGGCGTTCTTCGACGACCCGCGCACCCGCGAGGCGATGTGGCGCGAGCGCAGCACGCTGCGTGTGCTGGACCTGCAGGCGAAGATGGATCTGGCCGTGTTCAGCGTCGGGTCACCCAGCGCGGAGGTGCCCAGCCGCGTGTACGTGGGCGGCTACCTCAGCCGCGACGACTACCGGAGCCTGCGCGAGGACCGGGCGATCGGCGACGTGGCGACGGTGTTCTTCCGCGCCGACGGCACGTGGCGGGACATCGCGGTGAACGCGCGTGCCACCGGTCCCGGGCTGGACCGGCTGCGCCGGGTCGCGCGCCGGTTCTGCATCGTCGCGGGCGCGCAGAAGCTGCCGTCGCTGCGCGCGGCGATCGGCGCGCGCCTGGTGACCGACGTGGTGCTGGACGAGGGGCTCGCGCGGCAGCTCGTGGAGGGGTGATCCGTCGCCCGCGGCCAGGACCGCGTCGTGCGCGGCCCGGTCAGAGCGTCGCCGGACCGGAGCGGAACTCCCGGATCAGGTGATCCACGACGGCGTGCAGGTCGCCGCCGGACGCATCTGCGACGGCGACCTGGCGCGCGTAGCTGGCGCCGCGGTCGAGGATGTCCGCCACCCCGGCGAACTGATCGGAGCACTGCAGGTCGGCGGCGATCGGGGCCAGGCGCTCGAGCTCCTCCGCGAGATGCGCGCGCACCGATCGCTGCGTGCCGTCGGGGCTCACGATCACCTCGGCATCCAGGCCGTATCGCGCCGCGCGCCACTTGTTCTCTCGGTGGAACCACGGGGCGAGCACGGGGAGGGGACGCCCCTCGTCGAGGTCGCGGGAGAACTCCTCCACCAGCACCTGGGTGAGGGCCGCCACGGCCGCGAGCTCGTGCAGTGTGGACATGCCGTCGCAGGCGCGCACCTCGATGGTGCCCCAGCGGGGTGCTGGGCGGATGTCCCAGCGCACCTCGGTGGCGTCGAGCATCACGCCGGTGCGCACCATGTCGTCGAGGTACCCCTCGTAGGCAGCCCAGTCGGCGAGCGGCCACGGCAGTCCCGCGGTCGGCAGCTGCTGGAACACGAGCGCGCGGTTCGAGGCATATCCCGTCCGCTCGCCCGCCCAGAACGGACTCGACGCGGCGAGCGCCTGGAGATGGGGGAGATAGGACGTGAGGGCGCCGATGATCGGCAGCACCTTGTCGCGGTCCTCGACCCCGATGTGCACGTGGATGCCCCAGATCATCATGTTGCGCCCCCACCACTGGGTCTTCTCGATGAGCGAGTGATAGCGCGTCTTGTCGGTGACCTGCTGGTCGTACCACTGCGCGAACGGATGGCTCCCGGCCGACAGCAGCTCGATGCCCGCCGGATCCGTCGCCGCGCGCACCGCGGCGATGGCCGCGCCGATGTCGGTCACAGCGTCGGCGACGGTGGATCCGATCCCGCTCGTGACCTCGATCGTGTTCGTCAGCAGCTCGCCCGTGACGGTGTGGCGCTCATCGGCGCTCGCGCTCTCCAGGTCGCGCAGCAGCTCGGGCGCGCGTCCGACGAGATCGCCGGATGCGGGATCCGCGAGCATCAGCTCCCACTCCAGTCCCACGGTGGAGCGCCGCGAGGAGGTGAACTCGATCGGCATGGGACCTCGATTCGGGACGAGAGATCGACGGCCAATGATCGCACGCCCAGCGCTAGCATGTGCCGTATGACGTTTTACGACGGGAGGGGCGCATGAGCGTCGGCTCCATTCTCGTGCCTGCGGAGAGTCTGCGCGAGCAGGTCGAACGCATGATCGCGGCGCGGATCGTGTCGGGCGAAACGCCGCCGGGGGAGGTGCTCACGGTGCCGACCCTCGCAGGCGACTTCGGCGTGAGCGCGACGCCGGTGCGGGAGGCGATGCTGAACCTCGCGCGCCGTGGTTTCCTGCGTCCCATCCGCAACCGCGGCTTCCAGGTCACCGAGGTCTCGCCCGAGGAGCTGCACCAGCTCACCGATGTGCGGCTGCTGCTGGAGGCGCCGCCGATGCGCCGCATCGCCGGCAGGATCGATGCCACGCTGGAGAAGGAGCTCCGCGCCCTCGCCGAGCGGATCGTCGCCGCGGGACGGGACGGGCAGTTCGACGAGTATCTCGAGGCCGACACCACCTTCCACCTGCGCATCCTCGCCGTGACCGGCAACGCCAAGCTCGTCGAGACCGTGCGCGAGCTGCGGCAGCAGACCCGTCTGGTCGGGCTCGTCCGTCTCGCGGATTCCGACACGCTCCTGCCCACGGCGCTAGAGCACGCCGAGCTCGTCGACCTCCTCGTCGCCGGGGACGGGGAAGGGGCGGAGGAGCTCATGCGCCGGCACATCGGACACGTCGGCGGCGTTTGGAGCGGGCGCGAAGAGCACTGACGCGATCGGTGGTTCCGCTGGCCGTCCCGAATGAGTAATGTGTCACATGGTATTCACCACGTATGCAACGACGCATCAGGAGGCCCCTCACATGCACACCCGAACCACACGCGCCCTGCGCGCCTTGTCCGCCGTCGCCGTCGCCGGCGCCCTCATCCTCACCGCCGGCTGCTCCGGCGGCCTCGCCAGCGGTGGCGCGACCGACGGATCCGGAGGCGGATCCGGACCGATCAAGCTCGGCATGCTCGCGCCGTTCTCCGGCAGCGAATCGGCCTTCGGCAACTACATGAAGAACGGCGCGCAGCTCGCGATCAATGAGATCAACGCCGCAGGCGGCATCGACGGACGCAAGCTCGAGCTCGAAGTGCAGGATGACGCGTGCGACGCGACCACGGCGGTCGCCGCCGCCAACAAGCTGGTCACCGATGGCGTCGTCGCGTCCGTCGGCGGCTACTGCTCGGGCGCCACCCTGCCCACGCTGCCGATCTTCAACGAGGCGAAGATCCCGATGGTCATCCCCGCGGCGAACTCGAACGAACTGGTCAAGCAGAAGCTCCCCGGCGTCTTCCTGATCAACGGCACCGGCACGCAGCAGGCCGCCGCTGCGGTGAAGTACGCGCAGAAGTCGGGCGCGAAGACGGTCGCGGCGATCAACGACGCGACGGCGTACTCCAAGGACCTCGCCGGCTCGTTCGCGCAGCAGGCGAAGGATGCCGGGCTCACCGTCGACTTCAACGCGGTGATCACTCCGGGCGAGAACGACTACTCCGCCGCCGCGACCCAGCTCGCCGGCGCCAAGCCCGACCTCGTCTACTGGACCGGCTACTACCAGGAGGGCGGCCTGATCGCTCGGCAGTCCAAGGACGCGGGCTTCTCCGGCACGTTCCTCGTCGGCGACGGATCCGTGGATGCGAAGTTCGCCGAGATCGCGGGCAAGGGGTACACCGAGAACGTGCTCGGCACGTTCACGCAGACACCCGACATGCTCAAGGGCGCGGACAAGTGGATCGCCGACTACAAGAAGCTGGCGGGCGCCGACCCGGGGCCGTACTCGACCCAGTCGTACGACGCGGTCAAGGTCGTCGCCGAGGCGATGAAGACCGCCAAGGGCACCGACTTCGACAAGGTCGTCAAGGCGCTCGAGGGGCTCAAGGACTTCAAGACCCTCGCCGGTCCGCTCACGTTCATGCCCGACCACACGCGTTCGGGCGGCGGCTTCGTGATCGTCTCGATCGACCCGTCCTCCGGCAAGTTCGTCCTCAAGGACGACCTGCAGGGCTGAGCCGCATCCGGGGCGGCCGGCGACGGCCGCCCCGGCACCGCCTCCGCCGACCCCGGAAAGGACATCTCCGTGATGCAACTCATCTGGAACGGCCTCATCGTGGGCTCGTTCTACGCCCTCGTCGCGCTCGGGTACAGCATGGTCTACGGGATCATCAAGCTGCTCAACTTCGCGCACGGCGACATCTACATGCTCGGCGCGTTCGCCGGCTTCGCCACGCTCTCGGCCTTCGGCATCTCGAATGAGACGTCGATCCCGCTGCTGCTCGTGATCCTTCTCCTGTCGATGGTCATCACCGGCCTGATCGGGGTCGGGATCGAGCGGATCGCTTACCGCCCGCTGCGCAAGAGCCCGCGGCTGGCTGTGCTGATCACCGCCATCGGCGTCTCGTTCACCCTCGAGTACGCCGTACGGCAGGTCTTCGGGCCGAACCCGGAGGCGTTCCCGGTCCGGCTCCAGTCGGCCGGCTTCGACGTCCTCGGCATGCGGATCACCCCGGCGCAGATCGTCCTGGTCATCATCGCCGCGGGTCTCATGCTCGTGCTCGCGCACATCGTCGAGCGCACCCGGCAGGGACGGGCGATGCGCGCCATCGCCCTGGACCCACAGGGCGCGCAGCTGATGGGCATCAACGTCAACCGCGTGATCGCGACCGTGTTCTTCATCGGATCCGCGCTCGCCGGCGCCGCCGGCGTCATGGCCGGGGCCTACTACGGGTCGATCGACTTCCTGATGGGCTTCATCATCGGCCTGAAGGCGTTCACCGCCGCAGTGATCGGCGGCATCGGCAACCTCTACGGAGCCATGCTCGGCGGACTTCTGCTGGGCCTGCTCGAGTCGTTCGGATCCGCGTGGTTCGGCGGCGAATGGCGCGACGTGTTCTCGTTCGCCTTCCTCATCCTGTTCCTCACCTTCAAACCGACGGGGCTCCTCGGCGCCCGCGTCGTCGAGAGGATGTGACATGTCCGGCACCGTGACCCCCGGCTCCGTGACAGCGGCGCTGCGCGATGCGAAGCTGCGCGCGCCCTCCCCGCTTTTCGATCGTCCTGCCGCGCCTCGGGGCGTGTTCTCCTCGCAGCAGGGCTTCCTGCGCGCGCTCGGCGGCCTCTGCGTGGTGCTGCTCGCCGTGCTCCCGTTCATCGACGCCTCCCGCTACACGATGTCGATCGCCACGAGCGCGCTCATCTACGTGATGCTGTGCATGGGCCTGAACGTGGTGGTCGGCTATGCGGGCCTGCTCGACCTCGGCTACATCGCCTTCTTCGCCGTCGGCGCCTATGTGTCCGGCATCCTCACGACGGTCGTGGGGCTGCCCATGTGGGCGGCGCTGCCGGCGACGATCCTGTGCTGCATCGTGGCGGGCATCATCATCGGCGCTCCGACGCTGCGCCTGCGCAGCGACTACCTCGCGATCGTCACCCTCGGATTCGGCGAGATCATCCGGATCACCGCGAACAATCTGAAGATCACCGGCGGTCCGTCCGGCATCCACGGCATCCCGACGTGGAGCTTCGGTGGCTGGAGCTTCGCGGACGGCGTGGTGATCGGCGGCATCGAGTTCCCGCAGCGCGTGCTGTTCTACTACTTCGTGGCGGCGATCGTGGTGCTCGTGGGCGTCATCGGCGCGGGCAGGCTCGCGAAGGGCAAGATGGGCCGCGCCTGGAAGGCGGTCCGCGACGATGAGGATGCCGCCGAGGCGATGGGCATCAACACCTACCTCGCGAAGATCTCGGCGTACATCATCGGCGCCGTGTGGGCCGGCGTGGCCGGGCAGCTCATGGCGACGCATCTGAGCGCGATCAGCCCGAACAGCTTCCAGTTCCTCTACTCGGCGCTGATCCTCATGGCGGTCGTGCTGGGCGGCATGGGATCCACCCCGGGTGTCATCATCGGCGCGCTGTTCGTCTCGCTCGCCCCCGAGCTGCTGCGCGACTTCTCCGAGTGGCGGTTCCTCATCTTCGGCATCCTGCTCGTGGTCGTCATGCTGTTCCGCCCTGCGGGCCTGTGGCCGTCGACCGCGATCCTGCCGTGGCTCAAGAAGCGCCGGCCGGTGCCGCCGCCGACGCAGGGGTTCCTGTCGCCGGTGCCGGTCGAGGAGGAGGAGCCGACGGCTGAAGAGATCGTCGCGGACGAGGAGGAGGGACGATGAGCGCTCTGCTGGAGGTCAGCGACCTGCGCCTGCAGTTCGGCGGTGTGAAGGCCGTGGACGGGCTGAGCTTCTCCGTTCAGGAGGGCGAGATCCTCGCCGTCATCGGCCCGAACGGCGCCGGCAAGACCAGCGCCTTCAACTGCATCTCGGGGTTCTACCTGCCGACGTCCGGATCCGTCGTGTTCGACGGCAACGACATCGTGCGCGAGGCACCCGGCTTCTGGCGCAAGCTCCGCCTGGTGGACCTGCTGCAGAGCTTCGGGTTCTACCGGGTGCTGCCGTCGCGCGTGACCAAGTGGGGGATGGCGCGCACGTTCCAGAATCTGCGGCTGTTCCGCGAGCTCAGCGTGCTCGACAACGTCAAGACCGCCATGCACGCGAACCTGCGTGAGGGGTTCTGGGCGACGTTCCTGCACACCCCGGGATATCGGCGGGCCGAGATCGCCTGCGCCCACGAGGCGCGCGGCTGGCTGGACTTCGTCGGCTTCACCGGGGATGAGAACCTCTACGTGACGCAGCTGCCGTACGGCGAGCAGCGCCGCGTGGAGATCGCGCGGGCGCTCGCGACCAGTCCGAAGCTGCTGCTGCTCGATGAGCCCGCCGCAGGATTGAACTTCAACGAGAAGCAGGCACTGATCCAGCTGATCCGCCGCATCCGCGACCTCGGGGTCGCGGTGGTGCTGATCGAGCACGACATGGGCCTGATCATGGAGCTCGCCGAGCGCATCGTCGTGCTGAACTATGGCAAGGAGATCGCCGTCGGCACGCCGGAGCAGATCAAACACGACCCGGTC
Organism: Microbacterium xylanilyticum; assembly: GCF_054654695.1. Classification (NCBI taxonomy): domain Bacteria; kingdom Bacillati; phylum Actinomycetota; class Actinomycetes; order Micrococcales; family Microbacteriaceae; genus Microbacterium; species Microbacterium xylanilyticum. Next base: position 2,197,250 of record NZ_BAAIEN010000002.1, on the reverse strand, counting down.
GTGATCGAGGCGTACCTCGGGGTCGAGGACGAGCCGCTGGACGCCACCAAGCTGCAGACCGGCACGGTGGATCTGTCGCTGCTGAAGGGCGACGACGCCGACAAGAAGGGGAAGCGCTCATGAGCTCACTCACGGTCCAGGCGGCGGAGGTCTACTACGGCCGGGTGCACGCCCTGCGCGAGCTCAGCTTCGACGTGCACGAGGGCGAGATCGTCTGCCTGCTCGGCAACAACGGCGCCGGCAAGTCCACGACGATGAACATGCTCTCCGGGCTCGTACGGCCGCACAGCGGCACCGTCACGTGGGGCGATCTCGACCTCACGCGGGCGAAGCCGTGGGATATCGTCGCCGCCGGTCTCATCCATGTGCCCGAAGGGCGGCGGATCTTCTCCACCATGACGGTGCATGAGAACCTGCTGCTGGGTGGGTACACCGTGCCGGACCAGAAGCTGATCGCGCAGCGCGTCGATCAGGTGTATGCGCTCATGCCCCGGCTCGCGGAGCGGCGCAAGCAGCAGGGCGGCACCCTCTCCGGCGGCGAGCAGCAGATGGTGGCGATCGGCCGCGCGATCATCGGCGGGCCGAAGCTGCTGCTGCTCGACGAGCCGTCGATGGGCCTCGCGCCGCTCGTGGTGAAGCAGGTCATGGAGACGATCCAGGCGGTGAACGCCCAGGGCACCACGGTTCTGCTCGTCGAGCAGAACGCGCGGGCGGCGCTGCGGATCGCCGACCGCGCTTACGTCGTGGAGACCGGCCGCGCCACGCTGTCGGGCACCGCCGCCGAGCTCGCCGCGGACGCGCGGGTCGTCGACGCGTACCTGGGCGGCTGAGGATGAAGGTCGTCGTCATCGGCGCCGGCGCGATCGGCGCGGCGTGCGCGTTCGCGCTCACCGAAGCAGGCGCGGACGTGGTCGTGGTGGACCGCGTTGGCGTGGCGGGGGAGACCTCGAGCCGGTGCGAGGGGAACATCCTCGTCTCCGACAAGGAGCCGGGCCCCGAAGCGGAGCTGGCGATCGAGGCGAACCGCGCGTGGCGCGACCTCGCGGCACGCCTCGACGGTGAGCGCGTCCCCGGGCAGCCCGCGACCGAGTTCGAGGCGAAGGGCGGCATCGTCGTCGCCTTCGACGGCGGCGCGGAGGCGCTGCACGCGTTCGCGCTCTCGCAGCAGGCGATCGGGATCCGCTCGTCCGCCCTGGACGAGGCGGCGCTCCGGGCCGCGGAACCGCACCTCAGCCCGGAGGTCGCGCTCGGCGTGCACTACCCGGACGACGCGCAGGTGCAGCCGAGTCTCGCCACGCAGGCGATGCTCGCGCGCGCCATGCATCTCGGCGCGCGGCTGATGGTGGAGGAGGTCGTGGCCGGAGTCGTCGTCGGCGGCCGCGCGGCCGGCGTGCGCACGCGCAGCGGCATCGTCGAGGCGGACGCTGTGGTCAACTGCGCGGGCCCGTGGTCGGGCGACGCCGCGTCGCTGTTCGGCAGCGCGCTCGACATCCGGCCGCGCCGCGGCACGATCCTGGTCACGGCGGCGATGCCGCAGCGCGTGTTCCACAAGGTGTACGACGCGGACTACGTCGGCGCGGTCGGGTCGGGCGACGCCGCGCTGCAGACCTCGACAGTCGTCGAGTCCACGCCCGCCGGCACGGTGCTGATCGGATCCAGTCGCGAGCGGGTCGGGTTCTCGGATGCCGGGCTGTTGGCGCCGCTGTCGGAGATCGCGGCCAAGGCGTCGCGGCTGTTCCCGTTCCTGCGCGACACGATGCTGCTGCGCACCTATCACGGCTTCCGCCCGTACGCGCCCGACCACCTGCCGGCGATCGGCCCGGACGCCACGGTCGCCGGGCTGTTCCACGCCGCGGGGCACGAAGGCGCGGGCATCGGCCTGGCGCCGACCACCGGTGCCCTCATCGCCCACGCCGTGCTGGGCACTCCGGCGCCGCTGGACCCGACGCCGTTCCTGCCCGCGCGCGAGAGCCTGCAGGGCGCCGATGGCCGCGGTGCCGAGGGCCGCGGCACGCACGAGAAGGAGGCCGCGGCATGAGCGTGCGGATCAGCATCGACGGAGAGACGCTGGAGGGGCGGGACGGCCAGACCATCGCCGGTGTGCTGCTCGCCGCGGGTCGGCGCACCTGGCGCACCACGGCGGGCGCCGAACGCGGGATCTTCTGCGGCATGGGCATCTGCCAGGACTGCGTGGTCACGGTCAACGGCGTCGAGGGCGTGCGCGCCTGCCAGCGCGCCGCGTGCGACGGCGACCTCGTCCACCGGGAGGTGCGGGCATGAGCGCGCGTCGCGTCGTCGTGATCGGCGCGGGGCCCGCCGGGCTCGCCGCCGCGGCCGCGGCCGTGTCCGCCGGGGCGGACGTCACGGTGCTGGACGAGGGCGAGCGCATCGGTGGCCAGTTCTGGCGGCACCACCCCGAGTTCACGGATCCGCACCTGCAGCACCAGATCGTGCGGTTCCGCCGTCTCCAGGAGCAGCTCGCGGACACGCGGGTCGTGTCCTCCGCGTCGGTCTGGCGTATCGAGCCCGGGGCGCCCCTGCGGGTGCACGCGCTGGTCGGGCCGGCCGATGCCGCCGAGCGCCGGGGTGAGACGATCCCCGCCGACGCCCTGGTGATCGCGACCGGTGCGCACGACCGCGTGCTGCCGGTGCCCGGCTGGACGCTTCCCGGGGTGACGTCCGCGGGCGCCGCGCAGGCGCTCGCGAAGCGCGACGGCGTCCCCCTCGGCATTCGTACCGTGGTGGCGGGCGCCGGTCCCTTCCTGCTGCCGGTCGCGCAGAGCGTCGGCCTGGTCGGCGGCGAGGTCGCCGAGGTCGTGGAGGCCGCGAGCGCCGGCGCCGTTCTGCGCGGCTGGGGACGGCGTCCCTGGAAGCTCGCCGCGGCGACGGCCAAGGCGGGGGAGCTCGGTTCGTATCTCGGCTCCCTTGTCGCGCGCCGCACGCCTTATCGCTTCGGCGCGGCGGTCACCCGAATCCACGGGGACTCCGAGGTGGAGGCGGTGACCGTGCAGCGCATCGACGCCGACTGGCGTCCGATCGACGGCACCCAGCGCACCGTGGAGTGCGATTCCGTCGCTCTCGGGCACGGCTTCACGCCGCGGCTCGAGGCCGCCATCCAGGCCGGGTGCGAGATCGGCGCCGACCGGTTCGTGAGGGTCGGCTCGCAGCAGGAGACGAGCGTCGCGGGCGTGTACGCCGCGGGCGAGATCACCGGGATCGGCGGCGCGGACGCGGCGCTCGCGGAGGGGGCGGTCGCCGGGCTCGCTGCGGCCGGCGTCGCTCCGGCCGACCTGCGCTACCGGGCGCCGCTCGCCGAGCGCCGGCGGATGCGCGCCTTCGCCGCTCGGCTGGGGACCCACCGGATCGGATCCGGATGGACGGGCTGGCTGGATGAGGACACCATCGTGTGCCGCTGCGAGTCGGTGCGCAAGCACGCGCTCGAAGAATACGGCCACGCCTCATCGCGTGCCATGCGACTCGCCACGAGGGCGGGCCTCGGCGCGTGCCAGGGGCGAACCTGCGGCCGCAGCGTGGAGGACATCGTCGGCGAGCGGATCGGCTTCGACCGTCGGCCGGTGCTCGGATCGGTGCGGATCGGGGAGCTCGCCGCGATCGAGCAGGCGCCCGGGATGTGAGCGCTCGCCGCGTCCTTGCCGATGAAGAGTAGTGGGTGATATGTTACGTATTACCGGCGACGAAGCGGTCGCCGACACTTGCCGGATGTGCGGCGGTCCTCACGGACGTCGCCCGGATCCCGCACGAACCGGCCGCAGTGGCCGCAGAGCAGAGAGAATGGATCCCACATGACCACTCAGACCATGGACCTCGGCGGCGTCGTCGTCGCGACCACGCTGGCCTTCCGGGAGGATGCGTCCGCGCCCGCCGGCCTCGCCGTCGACTACGACAAGTTCGGCGAGCACGTGGACTTCCTGATGTCGAACGGCTGCCGCGGCGTCGGCCCCAACGGATCCCTGGGCGAGTACTCATCCCTCACGGACGAGGAGCGCCGCAGGGTGATCCAGGTGGCGGTGGAGGCTGTCGACGGCCGCGGCATCGTCATCGCCGGCGTGCACGGCGTGGGCAGCCACCAGGCGCGGAAATGGGCGGACCTCGCCCGCGAGGACGGCGCCGACGGCGTGCTGCTGCTCCCGCCGACGATCTACCGCGCCAACGAGGGCGAGGTCATCGCGCATTACGAGGAGGTCGCGAAGGCGGGGCTCCCGATCATGGCGTACAACAACCCGTTCGACACCAAGGTTGACCTGGTCCCGTCGCTGGTCGCGAAGCTCGCGCAGATCCCCGAGGTTGTCGCGATCAAGGAGTTCTCCGGCGACGTGCGCCGCGTGTACGAGATCAAAGAGCTCTGCGACATCGACATCATCGCCGGTGCCGATGACGTGCTCTTCGAGCTCATGGTCAACGGCGCTGTCGGCTGGTTCGCCGGGTACCCGAACGCCTTCCCGCGCGAGGCCGTCGAGCTGTACAACCTCTGCGCCGACGGGAAGTGGCACGAGGCGAAGGCGCTGTACGAGCAGCTGGTGGCCGTGTTCCGCTGGGACTCGCGCACCGAGTTCGTACAGGCGATCAAGCTCTCCATGGACATCTGCGGCAACTCCTACGGCGGCCCGACCCGCCCGCCGCGCGGCCCGCTCTCGGCCGAGCAGCGCGTGCAGGTGACCGCCGACACCGAGCGCGCCCTCGCCGCCCTCGCCGCGCGCGCCGCAGTGGTCGCCTGATGCAAGCCCGCAGGACGATCCAGGCGGTCGACTCCCACACCGAGGGGATGCCGACCCGCGTCGTCACGGGCGGAGTGGGCCGGATCCCGGGCGCGACCATGAACGACCGTCGCCTGTACGCGATGGAGCACCTGGACGGCCTGCGGGGCTTCCTCATGAACGAGCCGCGGGGGCACGCCTCGATGTCCGGCGCGCTGCTGCAGCCGCCGGCTCGGGACGACGCCGACTGGGGCGTGGTCTTCATCGAGGCCTCCGGCTTCCTGCCCATGTGCGGCCACGGCACGATCGGCGTGGCCACGGTGCTCGTCGAGACCGGCATGGTCGAGGTCACCGAACCCGTGACCGAGATCCGGCTCGATGTCCCCGCCGGGCTCGTGATCGCGCGGGTCGCGGTCGAGGACGGTCGCGCGGTGAACGTGACGATCGAGAACGTGCCGAGCTTCGTGGACCGGCTCGACGAGCGGATCCAGGTCCCCGGCATCGGCGAGATCACCTACTCGGTCGCGTTCGGCGGGAACTACTACGCGCTCGTCGACCTCGACGAGGTCGGCCTGCCGTTCGACCGCGACCGCAAGGACGACATCATCCGCGCGGGCCTCACCATCATGGACGCGATCAACACGCAGGCACCGCCTGTGCATCCCGTGCTGGAGGGCGCGAACCACGTGCACCACGTGGAGTTCATCGCGCCGGGGTCGGACGCCGTGCGCTCCCGGCACGCGATGGCCATCCACCCCGGATGGTTCGACCGCTCTCCGTGCGGCACGGGCACGAGCGCCCGGATGGCTGAGCTGCACGCCCGCGGCGAGCTCGCCCTGGACACGCCGTTCGTGAACGAGTCGTTCATCGGCACCGAGTTCATCGGTCGCCTCGTCGGCGAGACCACCGTGGGGGATCGACCCGCGGTGGTCCCCACGATCACCGGACGCGCCTGGATCACGGGCTTCGGCCAGTACATCCTCGACGGGGACGACCCGTTCCCCACCGGTTTCGTCTTCTAGGAGGAGAGATGATCGACACCGAGACCATCGTGTCCGAGACCGCTGCCCGGGCGGCCGGGGCTGCGCGGGACTTCGCCGCGACGTCCCCGCGGGAGCGCGGGAAGGCGCTCGTGGCGGCCGCCGATGCGCTCGACGCGCACGCCGCGGAGCTCGTCGCGATCGCGATGCGCGAGACCGGCCTCACCGAGGCGCGTCTGAACGGAGAGCTCAAGCGCACCTCGTGGCAGCTGCGGCTGTTCGCGGACACCATCGTCGACGGCGCCTACCTCGACGCCCGGATCGACGCCCCCGACCCCGACTACGTGATCGGACCCCGCCCCGATGTGCGGCGGGTGCTGGAACCCGTCGGCCCGGTGCTGAACTTCGCCGCCTCGAACTTCCCGTTCGCGTTCTCCGTCGCCGGCGGCGACTCGGCCGCGGCGCTGGCAGCCGGCTGCCCGGTGATCGTCAAGGCGCATTCCGGGCACCCGGAGCTGTCGCGCCGCACCGCGGCGATTGTCGCCGAGGCTCTCGAAAGCGCCGGCATGCCCTCCGGCGTGTTCCAGCTCATCGAAGGACAGCAGAACGGCGTCGAGCTGCTGAAGGACGAGCGGATCCGCGCCGGAGCGTTCACGGGCTCGACGCACGTCGGACGGATGCTGGCGGACATCGCCGCGGCGCGCCCGCGTCCGATCCCCTTCTTCGGCGAACTGGGCAGCGTCAACCCGGTGTACGCGACGTACGCCGACGAGCCGCTGCTGCAGGGCTTCGTGGCCTCGGTCGCGGGCTCGGCGGGACAGCTCTGCACGAAGCCCGGGTTCCTGTTCGTGCCCGCGGACGCCGATCTCTCCACCGTCGCCGTGGCCGCGGGTGCGGTCGCCGAGCACCGGCTGCTGAACCCCGGCATCGGCCGCGCGTTCGAGGGCCGGCGCGCAGCCGTGCTCGGAGCCGACGGTGCCTCGGTGCTGGCCGAGGGAGAGGTCCGCGAGGACGAGGACGGGCAGCGCCACGCCACGCCGACGGTGGTCGCGGTGGATCTGGACACGCTGCGTGCGCACCGAGAGGAGCTGCTCGAGGAGTCGTTCGGCCCGCTGTCGGTGATCGTCCGCTACGCCGATGCCGCGGAGCTCCCCGCCGTGCATACGGAGCTCTTCCCCGGGAACCTCACCTCGACGGTGCACGCGCGCCCGGCCGAGCTCGCGGGCGGATCCCTGGACGACCTCGTCGACGCCCTCGCCGCAACGAGCGGACGCGTCCTGTTCGGCGGCTGGCCCACCGGGGTCTCGGTCACCCCTGCGATGCAGCACGGCGGCCCGTACCCGGCGACGACGACGGATGCGACGAGCGTGGGCACCGCCGGCATCACCCGGTTCCTCCGCGGCGTCGCCTACCAGAACGCCCCCCAGGAACTCCTCCCCGCCCCGCTGCGCGACGACAACCCCTGGGGCGTGCCGCAGACCCGTAGCGCAGCCGGCGAATCCCAGAACTGGGGCGCAACCGCACGCTGACGGCGCAGATGCCGAGAGGCGGCCGGTTCCCCCGGGGGATCCGGCCGCGTCTTCGTGTTGCGGCGGCGAGGTCAGCGGATCACGAGACCGCCGCGCACCACCTCCTGGCGCGCGTCCTGCTCCCACAGCGCCGCGGGCTCGGCGAGCGGGTCGGCGGAGAGCAGCACCGCGTCGCCGTAGGCGCCGACGCCCAGGTGACCGGCGCGGGAATCCTGGATGAGCGCCGCGTTGACGACCGTCATCGACCGCAGCGTCGCCGCGGCGCCGACGGCCTCGACCTGCAGGCGCACGCCGCAGAGCTGGTCGTCCTCGAGCTCGCCCATGAGGTCCGTGCCGAAGCCCACCTGCACGCCGGCCGCGAGCGCGAGGCGGACGGCCTCCTGCCCCTGGGAGAGCATCTCGGCGTTCTTCGCGAGGGAGATCGCGTTGAGCCCGATCCCCGCACCGCGCCGGTCCATCGCGTCGTAGGCCGCGAGGGTGGGCACGAGGAACGCCCCGGCCTCGGCCATGCGCCGGGCGGTGTCCGCGTCGATCAGGTTGCCGTGCTCGATCGACCGCACCCCGTTGTCGATCGAGTGCTGCACGGCCTCGGAGGAGTACGCGTGCGCAGCCACGTACGACCCGCGCCGCGTCGCCTCGGAGACGACGGTCTGCAGCTCCTCGTCCGAGTACTGGGGCACGCGGATCGGATCCGTCAGCGAGAACACCCCGCCCGAGGTCATCACCTTGATCGCGTGCGCGCCCGTGCGCAGCCGCTCGCGCACCGCCAGCCGCAGCGGCTCGACGCCGTCGACGATCTCGCACATGTGCCCGTGCGTGAAGCAGATGTCCACGTGCGCGGAGCGCGGATCCCCGTGTCCGCCGGTCTGGCTGAGTGCGGGACCGGTGAACAGGTACCGCGGTGAGTCGAACAGGTCGGCGTCGATCGCCCTGGCCAGGCCGATGTCCCCGCCGGCGACGTCGCGGACGGTGGTGAACCCGCGTCGCAGCGCGGCGCGCAGCCGGCGGGTGCCGTTGATCGCCGCGAAGCTCAGCGGACCGCGCTCGTCCTCGAGGCCGTCCATGCTCGTCGCGTAGGCGTGGAAGTGCGCATCGATGAGGCCGGGGATCAGCCAGCGGCCGCGGCCGTCGAGCGTCGGCGCGTCGGCGGCGGGTCGGTCGGCGACCGTGCCGTCGACGACGTGCAGGTCGCGCTGTTCGAAGCGATCGCCGTTCCAGACGGCGGCGCCGAGGACGCTGAGGGTTCCGGTGCGCACGGGTGCTCCTTGACGGGGATTGTGGATGGGTGGGGGAGCTCAGCGCAGGCTGAAGCCGTCGGGGACCGGGTCGCCCTCATCGAGCTCGAAGGTGCACGACCCGACGCGGTGCGCGAGCCCGCGCACCTCCGGGATCACGCCGTCCGCCGTCCGCTCGGCCACGGTGGCCAGGAAGCGTGTGCCGATGATCGAGTCGTGGGTGAGCTCCTCGCCGTCGCCGAGCTCGCCCGTCGACGCGAGAAGTGCCACGCGGGCCGCGGTGCCGGATCCGCACGGGCTGCGGTCGACCTCGCCGTCGGCGAAGACCGTGACGTTGCGCTGCCACGGGCCGGTCTCGGTGCGGCCGAGGTCATCGAAGAGGATGGTGCCGTACACGCCGCTGAGACGGGCATCGGCGAGCTGCGCGGCAGGGTGCTCGTTCAGCGCCCACTTGATCTCGCGGCCGATCCGGATGAGGTCGGCGGTGTTCTCCGGAACGACGGAGCGCCCGACGGCCTCGGCGGGCAGGGTCGCGTAGACCGCGCCGCCGAAGATGAGGTCGACCGTGACCGGCCCGCGGGACGTCTCCAGCGCGATCCCGCGCGCGAGCACCCGGGATTCCACGTTGCGGAACACCACCTCGGTGATCCGGCCCCGCTCCTGGCGCACCCGCGCCTGCACGCGTCCGCTCGGGACGTCGATCGTGACCGTGGTCTCGCCGTCCGGATCCGACGCGACCCGTCCGGTGCGGACCGCCCACGCGCCGAGCGCGATGGTGCCGTGGCCGCACGCGGTGGAGAAGCCGTCCTTGTGCCAGAACAGCACGCCGAAGTCGGCGCCCTCGTCGTCCCCGGGCGTCAGGAATCCGCCGTACATGTCGTCGTGGCCGCGGGGCTCCAGGCACAGGAAGCGCCGCACCGCGTCCGCCTCGCCCGTCATCGCCTCGACGCGGCGTTCGGCCACCGTCGCGCCGTGCGTGGGTACGCCCTCGACGATGCGGAACGGCTCGCCGGCGGTGTGCCAGTCCTCGGTGGTCCAGATCACGGGGGCTCCTGTCGAACGGCGGGTACGGGTCAGACGGCGCGGGCGGCGACGGCGAGGTCCTGCCAGCCCATGCCGCAGGTCTTCACGACGTGGGGGCGATCGGTCACGGGGGAGACCAGCCCGGTGAACAGCTCGTGCATCGTCACCAGGGCCGCGGGATCCACCGCGCCGGCATCGACGGCGCGGATCACGTCGCCGGCCTCGGCGAGGGCGACGCGGCGGCTCTCCACGATCACCTGGGACCGGCGGAGCAGATCGGCCGGCAGCTCGGCCTTGTGCGCCTCGTGCGAGCCGATCGCGACGATCGCCGCCCCGTCGCGGATCTCGGCGGCGGAGAACAGCGGCTCCGACGCCGTGGTCGCGCACACGACGAGGTCGGCGCCGGCGAGGTCGGCCGGGGATCCGGCGGCGATGTCCGCGCCCGGGGCGAAGGCGCGGGCCGTCTGGGCCGCGGCGGCGGCGCGGTCCCGATCGCGGCTGATGAACCGCACGCTGCGCAGCGGGCGGATCGCGGCGAACGCCTCGACGTGCCGCACGGCCTGCGGGCCGGATCCGAAGACGACGAGATCCCCGGCATCGGGGGAGGCCACCGTGTCGATCGCGGCGGCGGAGACCGCGGGTGTGCGCAGCGACGTGAGCGCCGTGCCGTCCAGCAGCGCGGTCGGAGCGAGCGACTCGCCGTCCAGGAGCACGTACACGGCCTGGATACGCTCGAGACCGCGCGCCGGGTTCTCCGGGGCGACCGTGGCGAGCTTCTGGCCGACGAGACCGTCGATCGCCGCCGGCATGAGCAGCAGCTGACCGTTCGGCACGTCGAGGATGCTGCGGGGCAGGTCATCCTCCGGGTCGAAGCCGCCGCGCAGCACGTCGCCGATCGCGCGGATCGCGGCGGCCATGCTCACCCGGGAGGCGAGTGCGGCCGCATCGATGAGGGCGAGGCCCCCGATGACATCTGACATGCTTAGATCCTAGCCAGTAATATGTCATGCGGTACAGCCCGAGAGCGCGCCGACGAGACACAGGGTGGGGACGTTTCGCGGGTTCGCCGCGGATCTGGCAGAATGGATAGCTGGATCGCCGCTCGACCCTCTATCCGGCCGCGATCCACCCTCAGAGCTTCCACCGGGTGTGCACCCCACGCTTCTGGTGATCAGTTCGCCACTCTTTCGCTAGCAATAGCTTCCACACCATTCAGGAGAATCGTGGCTGTCAAGATCCGTCTCAAGCGCCTGGGCAAGATCCGTGCGCCCTACTACCGCATCGTCGTCGCCGACTCGCGCACCAAGCGCGACGGTCGCGTGATCGAGGAGATCGGCAAGTACCACCCCACCGAGGAGCCCTCGTTCATCGAGGTCGACTCCGAGCGGGCGCAGTACTGGCTGTCCGTCGGCGCTCAGCCGACCGAGCAGGTCACCGCCATCCTCAAGATCACGGGCGACTGGGGCACTTTCAAGGGCGACAAGGACGCGAAGTCCACCCTCAAGGTCGCCGAGGCCAAGGCCGAGTTCCAGGCGGACGCCGCCAAGAAGTCGGTCATCAAGCCCAAGGCCGAGAAGAAGGCGGAGGCTCCCGCTGAGGAGGCCGTCGTCGAGGCCGCCGCCGAGGACGCAGCCGAGGCTGCGACCGACGCGGAGTAATCCGTCGTGCTGGCCGCCGCGCTCGAGCACATCGTCTCGGGGATCGTCGATCACCCGGAGGATGTCACCATCACCACCTCCTCATCGCCGCGTGGCGAGGTCCTCGAGGTGCACGTGCACCCCGACGACCGGGGGCGCGTGATCGGGCGCGGCGGCCGCACCGCCAAGGCCCTGCGCACGCTGATCGCCGCGCTCGCGGACGGACGTCGCGTGCGCGTCGACGTCGCGGACGACTGAGCGTGGCCGGCACCGAACGTCCCACCGGCCGCAACCAGCTGCGCGTGGGGCGCCTCGTCAAGGCGCACGGCCTCAAGGGCGCGCTCAAGCTGGAGCTGTACACCGACGACCCCGCCGGACGCTTCACGCCGGGCGCCGAGTTCACGTTGCAGGTGCCCGAGGCATCTCCGTGGCACGGCAAGACCATCACCGTCCGCGAGTACCGGGTGATGAACGGCAGCTCGGTCGTCTTCTTCGACGGCGTCGAGGATCGCACCGCGGCGGAGAGCCTCGTCAAGGCGATCCTGTGGATCGACCAGGACGACGCCGAGGAGCCCGAGGACGACGCCTGGTACGACCACCAGCTCACCGGTCTCGACGTGGTGCGCGATGACGTCGTCATCGGCCGCGTCATCCGCGTCGACCACCTGCCGGCTCAGGACCTTCTCATCGTGCGGCCGTCGAGCGGCGCCGCCGAGGTCATGGTGCCGTTCGTCTCCGCGATCGTGCCCACGGTGGACATCGCCGCGGGGCGGATCGTCGTGACGCCTCCCGCCGGACTCTTCGAGGAGCTCGAGGAGGACGCGCCGAGCGGACCGGCGGAGCAGGACGCCCCCGGTGCGGATTGACGTCGTCTCGATCTTCCCGTCGTACTTCGACGGACTGACGCTCTCCCTGCTCGGCAAGGCGCAGAGCACCGGGATCCTCGACCTGCAGATCCACGATCTGCGCGACTGGACCCACGACCGTCACCGCACGGTCGACGACACGCCCTACGGCGGCGGCGCGGGCATGGTCATGAAGCCGGAGCCCTGGGGTCTCGCGCTCGACGAGCTCGCGCCTGTCGGCAGCGACTCGCCGCCGACGATCATCTTCCCCTCACCGGCGGGCGAGGTGTTCCACCAGTCGACGGCGCGCGAGCTCGCACAGCGCGAGCATCTCGTCTTCGGCTGCGGCCGCTACGAGGGCATCGACGAGCGGGTCTTCGAGGAGGCCGCGACGCGCGGCGAGGTGCGCCTGATCAGCCTCGGCGACTACGTGCTGAACGGGGGAGAGGTCGCCGTGATGGCGATGATCGAGGCGATCGGGCGTCTCATCCCCGGCGTCGTCGGCAACCCCGAGAGCCTCGTCGAGGAGTCGCACGAGGACGGACTGCTGGAGTACCCGTCGTACACCAAGCCCTCGGTATGGCGCGAGCGCGAGGTGCCGCCGATCCTGCTGAGCGGCAACCACGGCGCGATCGCGGCCTGGCGCCGCGAGCAGCAGCTCGAGCGCACGCGCCGACGCCGGCCGGATCTGCTCGCCGACGAGGCCTGAGTCCGGATCGCCGTCGAGAGCCGACGCCGGCCTGCGCGATGTGCGCTGACGCCGCCTGCGCGGTGCGGGTCAGCGGCAGGTGTACGTCGCGCCGCCGACCTGCCACGTGCCCGGGCCGAGCTCTGCGCACATCGACAGGACGTTCGCGATCGCGATGCCGCCCACCACCATGCCGATGATTCCCAGCACGGTGAACACGAGGCCGATGATGATGCCCGCGACGGCGAGCCCCGTGGGCGCATTCGCGTTCTTGAGCTTGGCCCGTGCGACGAGGCTGAGGATGAGGCCGACCAGCGGAACCACGAAGGCGAGGATGAGACCGGCGATGGCGAGACCCTTGCCCGGGACCGGCGCCGCGTAGGGGCCCTGGCCGGCCGGATAGGCAGGCATGGGGGCGGAGCCGTAGGGAGCCGCCTGCGGCGCACCGTACCCGGGCTGCGGCGCGCCCGGCGCACCGGAGGACGGTGCCGGCGGGGCCGGGACGGGCGGTGCGCCGTATGCGGGTGCCGGGCCGACGGGCGTCGCGGGCGTCGCCGGGTACTGCGGCGGCTGCCCGTTCTGCGGAGCGTACGGGCCGGGCTGTTCGGGGTAGGTCATGCGCTCCTCCTGGGACCGTCGCGCGGCGGACAGCACCGAGTCTAGGGGCGCTCGCGTGCGACGGGCGAGGGTCGCCGTCGGGTCAGTCGACCCCGAGGAAGGATCGGTCCGTCAGGATGATCGGGCCGTCCTCGGTGATCGCCACGGTGTGCTCGGAGTGCGCGCCGCGCGAGCCGTCGGCGCTGCGCAGCGTCCAGCCGTCGGGATCCGTGACGAGCTCATCCGTCGTGGCGAGGAACCAGGGCTCCAGAGCCGTGACCAAGCCCGCACGCAGCGGGAAACCGCGCCCTGCGCGCCCGTCGTTCGGCACATGCGGGTCGCCGTGCATGATCCGTCCGACGCCGTGTCCGCCGAAGTCGGTGTTGATCGAGTACCCCTCGCCGTGCGCCACGGCGGCGATGGCGGCGGAGATGTCGCCGATGCGGTTGCCGACCACGGACGCGGCGATCGCGGCGTCGAGCGCACGCTCGGTCGTGTCGATCAGCCGCAGATCCTCATCCCGCGGCGTGCCCACGACGAAGGAGACCGCCGAGTCCGCGACCCAGCCGTCCACCGAGACCGCGAAGTCGAGGGAGACGAGGTCGCCGTCGCGCAGCGTGTAGTCGTGCGGCAGCCCGTGCAGCACCGCATCGTTCACGGACGTGCAGATGACCTTGCCGAACGGGCTCGCGCCGAAGGACGGGTGGTAGTCGATGTAGCAGGACTCGGCACCCGCCTTGCGGATCATGTCGTGCGCGCGCCGGTCGATCGAGAGCAGGTTCGTGCCCACCTTCGTCTCCGCACGCAGCGTCGCGAGCGTCTCCGCCACGAAGCGTCCGGCTGCCCGCATCTCCTCGATCTCGGCGGGGGTGCGCAGTTCGATCATTCCCAGTCCTCTCGTCCTGTCCATTCTCTCCCACCGGCCGGCGGCCGACGCTCACAGCGAACGTGCGGATCGACGGCGTCCATCGCGACGTAGCATCGCGATATGTGGATCCGGCGCGCGTTCTTCTCCTGGCTGTTCCCGGCCGCCCTCGTGCTGCCGCTGTGGCTGTTCATCGGCTGGGGCGTGTTCCAGGCCGGGGGATGGGCGTTCCTCTGGGTGCTGTTCGTGGCGCTCCCCTCGGTCCTCGTGGGCGAGGTCGTCCTGGCCTTCCTGGTGCGCGCACGTCCGACGGTGCGGGAGCAGCGCGCGGTCTCCTGGCGTGACGTCATCGGGTTCACGCTCTGGCACGCGCTGACCGTGGCTCTCGGGTTCTTCCCGAAGGATGCGTTCGGCTGGATCCTCGCAGCGACGATCGTCGCGTTCCTGGGGCTGTTCTGGTCCACCCTGTGGCAGCTGTTCAGGGACGTCGCCGCTCGCGGACGAGCGGCGCTGGTGATCGACAGCGACCCGATGCGCGCTTCGAGCTACGGTGACCGTGGGGAGGCCGTGCGCGAGCGGGCGAGCCGGAACCGCGAGGTGATCGTGATCACCGAGACCGCGCCGCCGGGCGACGGTCGCTCGGAGCACTGAACCGGCCGCGCCCCCGGCGTCCTCGTTTTGGTGCGGTTCCCGATCCGTGGCAGAATGGTTCCTTGTGCCGTGACCCGGTTCTGCCTCAGGGGAACCCGCGGACGCCTCGCGCGCCGTTCGGCACACACCATCCTTGTATCCCTTCCACATGCATGCGACCTGAGGCGAGTGCAGAGAGAGACGATCATGCAGATCCTCGACGCCGTCGACGCGGCTTCGCTCCGCTCCGACATCCCCGAGTTCTTCCCCGGCGACACCGTCAAGGTGCACGTCAACATCGTCGAGGGCAGCCGCTCACGTATCCAGGTCTTCCAGGGCGTCGTGCTCGGCCGCTCGGGCGACGGAGTCCGCGAGACCTTCACGGTCCGCAAGATCAGCTTCCAGGTGGGCGTCGAGCGCACCTTCCCGGTGCACTCCCCGGTGATCGACCACATCGAGGTCGTCACCCGCGGTGACGTGCGTCGCGCGAAGCTGTACTACCTGCGCAACCTGCGCGGCAAGAAGGCGAAGATCAAGGAGAAGCGCGAGGCGCGCTGATCCATCACAGCTTTTCGAGAAGCGCCCCGGGACACGCCTCCCGGGGCGCTTCTTCGTGCCCGGACGTGAGAAGCTGGAAGACGCCGTCGACCGACGGCAGGAGCCGTGAAGGATGGCGCATGACGGAAGAGATCGCGGCCGGGCCCGTAGAGGCCGTGCAGGAGCCGGCGGTGCCGCGCAGACGCGGCTGGGTGATCTTCCTCCGCGACGTCGTGGTGATCCTGCTCATCGCCATCCTCGTATCGTTCCTCGTGAAGACGTTCGTCGTGCGCAGCTTCTACATCCCGTCCGGATCCATGGAGAACACGCTCCTGATCAAGGACCGGATCCTGGTCGACGAGATCACCCCGCACTGGAACGGCTACCACCGCGGCGACGTCGTGGTGTTCAAGGACCCGGGAGGCTGGCTCCCGCCCACGCCGGCTCCGGCGCCGCGTTCTCCGCTCTTCGAGGCGGGCGAGTGGTTCCTGACGCTGATCGGGATCGCTGCACCCGACTCGGACGACCACCTCGTCAAGCGCCTGATCGGTCTGCCCGGGGACCACGTGGTGTGCTGCAACTCCCTGGGGCAGATCACCGTGAACGGCGCACCGATCGACGAGTCGTCCTACCTCAAGCAGGGAGTGGGCGACAGTCGCGCCTCCAGCATCCCGTTCGACGTCACGGTGCCGGCGCACGCCGTGTGGGTCCTGGGCGACAACCGCACTCGCTCGGAGGATTCCCGCTATCACCAGGATCAGCCCGGGGGCGGCTTCGTGCCGATGGACAACGTCGTCGGCCGCGCGTTCCTGATCACCTGGCCCTTCGACCGGTTCGGTCTGGTCGACGGGCACTACGCCGTCTTCAATGGCGTCTCGAGTCCGCAGCATCAGGGGCGCCGCCGTGGTGGTCGTCGAGCCTAGCCTGGTGCTCGAGCGGCGGCTGCTGCGCGAGCACACCCTCCTCATCGCGCTCGACGAGGTGGGCCGGGGCGCGTTGGCCGGCCCCGTCGCCGTGGGCGCCACCGTGGTCGACGCGGCGGCGGCGCGACGCCGCGTGCCGCACGGCCTGCGCGACTCCAAGCTCGTGCCGGAGAAGCGACGCCCCGAGGTCGCGGAGCGCGCCGGTGCATGGGCGCCGGCGAGCGCGGTGGGATGGGCGGCGAGCACGGAGATCGACGAGATCGGCATCATGCGCGCGCTCGGCCTCGCCGCGTCCCGTGCGATCACCGCGGCCTGCGGGGACGTCTGGGACGCCTCGGCGGCGCTCGTCATCCTGGACGGCAACTACGATTACGTCTCCGCCGTGCACCCGGTGCCGCTCAGGGTGCGCTCGATCATCAAGGGCGACCGCGACTGCGCTTCCGTGGCTGCGGCATCGGTGCTCGCCAAGGTCGCGCGGGACGCGCTCATGGTCGAGCTCGCAGGGGAGTTCCCCGACTACCAGTGGGAGCGCAACAAGGGCTACGCGAGTCCGGAGCACCGCGAGGCCATCCGCCGCGGCGGTCTCACCCGCCATCACCGCTCGTCCTGGGCGATCATGGACGCGCCGACGCTGTTCTGACTCGCGCTCGCGCCCTGCGTTCGCGCTCCTGTCTCCGGAGTGACGCCGCGCCCTCGGCACCCGATCGCCTCTCGTAGGATGGAGAGACCATGGATGACGACGCCTTCGACGACTACGACCGTGAACTCGAACTCGCCCTGTACCGCGAGTACCGTGACGTGGTCCTGCAGTTCCAGTACGTGGTCGAGACCGAGCGTCGCTTCTACCTCGCCAACGAGGTGAACGTCGTCCGCCGCGACACCGAGCACGACTTCTACTTCGAGGTCGCGATGAACGACGTCTGGGTGTGGGACATCTACCGGGCCGACCGCTTCGTCAAGTCGGTGCGCGTGCTCACCTTCAAGGACGTCAACGTCGAGGAGCTGTCCCGGCGCGAGTTCGAGCTTCCTCAGGAGCTGTCCCTCGACGGCGAGTGAGACCGGACGGCGGCCTCGCCGCCCGCCCGTCACGTGGAGCGCGGTGACGGCCTCCACAGGCTGAGTTCCTGGCGGGCTCTGCACCGTTCGTGCGACCGCGCCTCCGCGGCCTCGCCGCAGTGGCCAGGCTGTCGGTCATGGCAGCCAAGGACGAACTCGGACGCGCGGGCGAGGACCGCGCCGTCGCGCACCTGACCCGGCTCGGCTATCGGATCCTGGACCGCAACTGGCGGTGCGACCAGGGGGAGCTCGACGTCGTGGCGCGGCGTGAGGAGACGCTCGCCTTCGTCGAGGTGAAGACCCGGCGCACCCTGGACTTCGGCCACCCGTTCGAAGCCATCGACGAGCGCAAGCGGCAGCGGCTCTGGCGGCTCGCCCACGCCTGGGTGCGGGAGCACCCCATGGCGAGCCGGGGCTGCGCGCTGCGTCTCGAGGCGATCGGCATCGTCGGCGCGGATCCCGCGATCGGCTCCCTCGAGCACCTTCGGGATCTGCGATGACTGCGCGCACCTGGGCGGTCGCGCTGACCGGTCTGAACGGCCACATGGTCGACGTCGAGGCGGATCTGTCCCAGCTGACGCCGGGGTTCGACCTGATCGGCCTCGCCGACCGTGCCCTGGGCGAGGCGGTGCGGCGCGTGCACAACGCCTGCCGGAACAGCGGTCTGGACCTGCCCCGCCGCAAACTCACGGTGAACCTGTCCCCGGCGAGCCTCCCGAAGCACGGCTCCGCGTTCGACCTCGCGATCGCGATGGCGGCATTCGGCACGGCGGGCGGCCTGGACCAGGCATCGCTCGCGCGTACGGTGCACCTCGGGGAACTCGGTCTGGATGGCCGCCTCCGGCCGATCCCCGGGGTGCTCCCCGCGCTGCACGCCGCACGCGACGCCGGGTTCGAGCGCGCGGTGGTGCCGTTCGCGAACGAGGCGGAGGCGCGCCTCGTCCCCGGGGTCGAGGTGCACGCCGCGGTCAGCCTGGCCCACGTGGCGCTGCTGCACGGCGCGGAGGTGCCCGATCCGGGGGATCCGGAGCCGGTGCTGTCCGCCGCCGCTGCGCAGACGAGCGAGCCTGCGCTGGAGCTCGCAGACGTGATCGGCCAGGACGACGCCGTCGCCGCGCTGGTCGTGGCCGCGGCGGGCGGCCACCATCTCCTGCTGTCCGGACCGCCGGGCGCCGGCAAGACCATGCTGGCGAGACGCCTGGCGGGCATCCTGCCCGACCTGGACGAGGAGCTAGCCCTCGAGGCCGCCTCGATCCGGTCGCTCGCCGGGGAGACGCTGACCCGGCTGGACCTGCGCCCGCCCTTCGTGGCGCCGCATCACAGCGCCTCGGCCGCGGCGATGATCGGCGGGGGCTCGCGTTCTGCGAGACCCGGCGCGATCGCGCGTGCGCACGGCGGTCTGCTCTTCCTCGACGAGGCGGCGGAGGCGCCGGGCGTCGTCCTCGACGCGCTGAGGCAGCCGCTGGAGTCCGGCTCGATCGAGATCCATCGGGCCGAGTTCACGGCCCGGTTCCCCGCCCGGTTCCAGCTCGTGCTGGCCACGAACCCCTGCCCCTGCGGCGCGTTCGGCGTCATCGGGGAGGAGTGCATCTGCCCGCCGTCGGCGATCCGGCGGTACGCCGCACGGCTGTCCGGCCCGATCCGCGACCGGCTCGACATCGAGGTGCGCGTCGCGCGCGTGTCGGCCGCGGACGTCACTTCTCCCGCGCGCGGGGCGCTGACCACGGTCGCGGCACGGGCGCGCGTCGAGGAGGCCCGCGAGCGGGCGGCGCACCGCTGGCGCGGCACGCCATGGCGCCTCAACGCGCATGTGCCCGGCACGTGGCTGCGCCAGGGGGAGTTCCGACTTGCCGCCGACGCCAGGGCGCCGCTCGACCGCGCGCTGCAGCGGGGCGCGCTGACGCTGCGCGGATACGACCGGGTGCTGCGGATGGCCTGGTCGGTTGCCGACTTGGATGGTGCCCCGGCCCCCGAGCTCGCCCACGTGGGTCGGGCGCTGTACCTCAAGAAGGGAGCCGTCGCATGAGCGCGACAGCACACAACCGGCGACCCGCCTCGGACGAGTCCGCCCGCGCGGACGGCCCGGGGGCGCGGGAACTGCGGCGGAGCCTGCAGGCGCTGCGCGCGGATGCGCGGTTCCTCGGGGAGGCGAATCGGATCCGGCCCGACGGCACAGATCCCGCTGTGCGCGATGCCCTGATCTGGAGCCTGCTGTGCGAACCCGGGGACGGTGTCGCCGGTGCGCTGATCGGGGCGCTCGGACCCACGGACGCGCTCGACGCCGTGTTCGGCGGCAGGGATGATGGCCGCCGTTCCACGCAGGGCGCGGGCGACGGCGATGATCGAGCCACCGCCGATCGCGAGCGGCCGGCCGCTGCCGCGCTGCGGGACGCGCGGCGGCGCTGGGCGCCCCGGCTCTCCGCCGAACCGCACCTCGCCGCGTTGAAGACGGCGGTGCGGATCGGGGCGCGCCTGCTGCTGCCTGCGGATCCGGAGTGGCCGGACGCGCTCACGGATCTCGGTGCGCACGCGCCGCGCGGGCTCTGGGTCCGCGGAGACGCCACGGCGCTCGGCGATCCGGGTGTCGCCATCGTGGGAGCCCGGGCGTCGTCCAGCTACGGCGAGCACGTCGCGGGCGACCTTGCGGGCGAGCTCGCCGCGGAGGGGATCGTGGTGTTCTCCGGCGGTGCGTACGGGATCGACGGCACGGCGCACCGCGCCGCGCTCCGGGCCGGCGGACGCACGGTCGCGCTGCTCGCCGGCGGCGTGGACCGGCCGTATCCGAGCGGGCACGCGCAGCTGTTCGAGCGGATCGTCGCGAGCGGCGCGCTCGTGAGCGAAGTGGCGTGCACGGTGGCGCCGACGAAATGGCGGTTCCTCGCCCGGAACCGCGTGATCAGCGCCCTGGCGCGCGCCACGGTCGTGGTCGAGGCGGGCGCGCGGAGCGGGTCGCTGAACACGGCCGGTCACGCCGCCGAGCTCGGACGGCCACTCGGTGCGGTGCCCGGGCCGGTCACGTCCACGACGTCCGCGGGCTGTCACCGTCTGCTCCGTGACTACGACGCGCGCTGCATGACCTCGGCCGCGGACGTGCGCGAGCTCCTCGGCATGACGCGCACGGCCCCGCGTCCGGTGCAGGAGGACCCGGACATGATCCGGCTCGCCGATGCCCTGAACGCGCGGACGCCCAGGAACAGCCTCGACCTGGCACGGCGCAGCGGCCTGAGCGAGGAGCGGGTCGAGGCACTTCTCGGGATACTCGAGCTGGACGGCAGCGCGATCCGCACCGAACGCGGGTGGCGCAGCGTCCTTCGATGATCGATCGAGAACGCTCCTCCTCTGCAGTCGTGCGTGGCCGGGTCCGCGCACGGCCGGAGTACCTCCGCGCCTCCGGGATTCCGCCTGCTGCCGGCTCACCCGCCCGCTCCGGGGCACCTGCTGCTCGCGTGCGCCGCGCGTGCTCCCGCGCTCCGACCACGGGAAGAGCATGCTGGGTCCATGCGGGTATCCGAGGCGGCTGCGGAGTTCACGGCGCACCTGACGCAGGTGCGCCGGCTGTCGCCCGCGACCGTGCGCGCCTATCGCTCGGACCTGGCCGACCTGGCGGCCGCCACCGAGGACGCCGAGCTCGCAACCGTGGACCTCGAGGCCCTGCGGGACTGGCTGTGGCGCGCGACGCAGCGCGGCGACGCCCGTTCGACTCTCGCCCGGCGCACCGCAGCTGTGCGCTCGTTCTTCGCCTGGGCCGTCGAAGCAGGGCTCGCCCCTGCCGATCCCGCGCTGCGTCTGGTGACGCCGAAACGCGGACGCACCCTTCCGGCGGTCGCGTCGGCCGATGGGATGCGGGTGCTCCTGGACGAGGCGCGCGACGCGGCGCTCGAGGGCGATCCGATCAGGCTGCGCGACAGCGCGATCCTCGAACTGCTCTACGGCTCCGGCGTGCGCGTCTCCGAGCTGTGCGGGCTCGCCGTCGACGACCTCGATCTCGACCGCGGAACGGCGCGTGTGGTCGGAAAGGGCGGCAAGGAACGGGTGGTGCCGTTCGGAGCGCCGGCGCGGGACGCCGTCGCTTCATACCTGCGGCGTGCGCGACCGGTCTTGGTCGCGAGGACGGAGCGGCCCGGGCCTGCGCTCTTCCTCGGCGCACGCGGAGGCGCCCTGGGCCCGCGCACCGTGTACGAGCTCGTCGCACGCGTACTGGCGCCGGTGATCGGCGCAGAGACGGTCGGCCCGCACGCCCTGCGCCACTCGGCGGCGACGCATCTCCTCGACGGCGGTGCCGACCTGCGTGCCGTGCAGGAGATCCTCGGCCATGCGAGCCTCGGCACGACCCAGATCTACACGCATGTCTCGGCGGAGCGGCTCGCGGCGAGCTACCGTCTTGCCCACCCGCGCGCATGACGCGGCCACGGCTTTCGGCGCGGCCGCCCTCTCGCCCGCGCCGGGCGGACGCGGTCAAGCGCTCGTGCGCCAACGGCGCGACGTCGACCGCCTTTCAGCAGGGCCCGGCTCCGCACGGCAGCAGCACGGCGCGGGGCGCGCCACCGAACAGCAGCATCGGATTGACGTAGACGCCGTTCCAGCGGACGCCGAGGTGCACCGTGCCGGAGCGCGCGTGACCCCCTGTCGCCGTACTCGCCACGACCGCGCCTCGGCGTACTGCGGCGCCCGGGGCCAGCGTCGTGGTGGCGGGCTCGAACGTGGTGACGAGGCCGTTGCCGTGATCGATCGTGAGCAGCGGCCGGTCGACGACCGTCCCGACGAACGCCACCACTCCATCGGCGGGGGCGCGCAGGTCCCCGGACGCGGCGATGTCGATGCCGCGATGGCCGGAGCCGTACGCGTGGGCGGGCGCGCGGAACGGCTCGACCACAGAGCGCGGACCGTTCACCGGCCACAGCCAGTCGCCGTCGGGGAGAGGCGGCCCCGACGCGCCCCCGAGGGAACGCTCTGCCGCGATGGCGCCCGCAAGCGGGGGACCGGCGGCGACGGCGGCCGGCGCCGCCGATGGACCGAGCACCGGAGCGAGCACGCCGAGCAGCGCTGCGACGAGCGCGAGGACGCGGAACCTGCGGACGGATCCGCGGGCGGCGTCGGACAGCAGCGGCGGGCGAGACATGCATCCAGCCTGAGCCGATGCACGTCACATGCGACGGAGGGAGGCGCAATCCGTGCAGAGACCATGGGGCGAGCGCGTTGTGCGGACCGTCCACGCGAACGGCGTGGTCCGAGGCCGCGATCCTGATATGCTTGCAGGGCATCCCGTGTGTCGGGGTGACTACGCGTGCCCACAGCGTTCAACGTGGCGAACACTCCACAGGTCCCTCGGAAGAGGGCGGAGTGCGCGCCGGGCACCAGGATCGCCGGTCGGCCGACCGGCAGCACAACCTCAACCAGCAAGGAGCACGACCATGGCCGTCGTCACCATCCGCCAGCTGCTCGACAGCGGCGTTCACTTCGGACACCAGACCCGCCGGTGGAACCCGAAGGTGAAGCGCTTCATCCTCACGGAGCGCAGCGGTATCCACATCATCGACCTGCAGCAGTCGCTCGGCTACATCGACAAGGCCTACGACTTCGTCAAGGAGACCGTCGCGCACGGCGGCACCATCCTCTTCGTGGGCACCAAGAAGCAGGCGCAGGAGATCCTCGCCGAGCAGGCCACCCGCGTCGGCCAGCCCTACGTCAACCAGCGCTGGCTCGGCGGCCTCCTCACCAACTTCTCCACCATCGCGAAGCGCCTCGCCCGCATGAAGGAGCTCGAGGAGCTCGACTACGAGAACCCGGCCGCCTCGGGCTTCACGAAGAAGGAGCTGCTGCTCAAGAAGCGCGAGCTCGACAAGCTGCACAAGTCGCTCGGCGGCATCCGCAACCTCGCCAAGACCCCGTCGGCCCTGTGGGTCGTCGACGCCAAGCGCGAGCACCTCGCGATCGACGAGGCCAAGAAGCTCGGCATCCCCGTGATCGGCATCCTCGACACCAACGCCGACCCGGACGACTTCCAGTACCCGATCCCCGGCAACGACGACGCCATCCGCTCGGTCTCGCTGCTGACCCGCATCATCGCCGACGCCGCGGCCGAGGGCCTGCAGCAGAAGCACAACCCCGAGGCCGGCGACGCCGAGCCGCTCGCCGAGTGGGAGCAGGAGCTCCTCGAGGGCGCTGACGCTCAGGCCGCCGCGACCGAGTCGGCCGCCGACGAGGCCGGCGCTGCCGCGCACGACGAGACGATCGCCGCTGCCGCCGGTGAGACGGTGGCCGAGGTCGCCGGCGCCGAGTCCGCCGACAAGTAATCACCGTACGGATCGGCCGGCCCGAGGCCGGCCGATCCGCGCTCACCACGCACACACACCAAGCAAGGAGCCAGCACAACATGGCCAACTTCACCATCGCCGACATCAAGGCGCTGCGTGAGCAGCTCGGCACGGGAATGGTCGACACGAAGAAGGCGCTCGAGGAGGCCGACGGCGACGTCGACAAGGCCGTCGAGATCCTGCGCCTGAAGGGTGCGAAGGGCAACGCCAAGCGCGCTGACCGTTCCACCAGCGAGGGCCTGGTCGTCGCCCGCGAGCAGGACGGCGCCGTGACTCTCGTCGAGCTCGCCTGCGAGACCGACTTCGTCGCCAAGAACGAGCGCTTCATCGCGCTGGCCGACAAGGTCGCCGACGCGGTCGCCGCCGTCAAGGCGAACACCGTCGAGGAGGGCCTCGCGGCCGACGCCGGCGGCCAGACCGTCGAGCAGCTGATCTCTGACGAGGCGGCCATCATCGGCGAGAAGGTCGAGCTGCGCCGCGTGCGCACGCTGACCGGCGACGCGTTCCAGGTGTACCTGCACCGCACCAGCAAGGACCTCCCGCCGCAGGTCGGCGTTGTCGTCGCCTACACCGGTGACGACGCGGAGACCGCGCGCAGCATCGCGCAGCACATCTCGTTCGCGAACCCCTCCTACCTCACGCGTGAGGACGTCCCGGCTGCGGACGTGGAGAAGGAGCGCGAGATCGTCACCGAGATCTCCCGCAACGAGGGCAAGCCCGAGGCCGCCCTGCCGAAGATCGTCGAGGGCCGCGTCACCGCGTTCTTCAAGCAGGTCGCCCTGCTCGAGCAGGACTACGCCAAGGACAACAAGC
The DNA here is from genome assembly GCF_054654695.1 of Microbacterium xylanilyticum. Classification (NCBI taxonomy): domain Bacteria; kingdom Bacillati; phylum Actinomycetota; class Actinomycetes; order Micrococcales; family Microbacteriaceae; genus Microbacterium; species Microbacterium xylanilyticum. The sequence goes on along the minus strand of NZ_BAAIEN010000002.1, from coordinate 2,172,863 downwards.
TGTCCGTGGGCCAGGTCGCGAAGGACGCCGGCATCACCGTGACCGGCTTCGCGCGCTTCAAGGTCGGCGCGTAACAGCATCGAAGGGGTTCGGATCCACCAGGATCCGGACCCCTTCGTCATGCCCGCACCCGACCCGGGTGCTCGGCACGATATCTTTTCCCAGACGAGAGGAATCACTCCATGACCGAACGACAGGGTCGACGCCGCGTCGTCCTCAAGCTCTCCGGTGAGGCCTTCGGCGGCGGCCAGCTCGGGGTCAACCCCGACGTCGTCAGCCAGATCGCCCGCGAGATCGCGGCGGCCACCGACCGCGTCGAGATCGCCGTGGTCGTCGGCGGCGGGAACTTCTTCCGCGGCGCCGAGCTCAGCCAGCGCGGCATGGACCGCGCCCGTGCCGACTACATGGGCATGCTCGGAACGGTCATGAACGCGCTCGCGCTGCAGGACTTCCTCGAGCAGGCCGGCGCCTCGCCGCGCGTGCAGTCCGCCATCGCCATGACCCAGGTCGCCGAGCCGTACCTGCCGCTGCGCGCGGAACGGCACATGGAGAAGAGCCGAGTCGTGATCTTCGGCGCCGGCGCGGGCCTGCCCTACTTCTCGACCGACACCGTGGCCGCGCAGCGCGCGCTGGAGATCGGCGCCGACGAGGTGCTCGTCGCCAAGAACGGCGTCGACGCGATCTACACCGCCGACCCCCGCACCGACGCCTCCGCTGAGCGCATCGAGGAGATCACCTTCCAGGACGCACTCGTGCGCGGCCTCAAGGTGGTCGATTCGACGGCGTTCAGCCTGTGCATGGACAACGGCATGGACATGCGCGTGTTCGGCATGGAGCCTGCGGGCAACATCACCCGGGCGCTGCTGGGCGAGCCGATCGGCACGCGCGTCATCGCCTGACGCCGTCAGGATCCCGGGTCGCGCACGCGGCGTCGGCCCGGGATCCGTGTCGCGCCCCCGATAGACTTGAGACGAAATCCCTGACGATAGGAGTCACCGTGATCGCGGATGTCCTCGCCGACACCACCTCCCGCATGCAGCGCGCCGTCGAGGCCGCCAAGGAGGACTTCAGCACGGTGCGCACCGGCCGTGCGAACCCGCAGATGTTCCAGAAGGTCCTGGTGGACTACTACGGCACGCCGACTCCGCTCGCGCAGCTCGCGTCGCTCGCGAACCCCGAGGCGCGTTCGCTCATCGTCACGCCGTACGACAAGTCGGCCCTCAAGGCGATCGAGCAGGCGATCCGCGACATGCCGAACCTGGGCGCGAACCCGTCCAACGACGGCAACATCATCCGCGTCACCATGCCCGAGCTGACCGCCGAGCGGCGCAAGGAGTACGTCAAGCTCGTCAAGAGCAAGGGCGAGGACGCGAAGGTGCACGTCCGTGGCATCCGTCGCAAGGCGAAGGACGAGCTGGACGCGCTGAAGAGCGAGCTCGGCGAGGACGAGATCGCCCGCGGCGAGAAGGAGCTCGACGCTCTCACGCGCCAGCACGTCGACCTCATCGACGAGGCCGTGAAGCGCAAAGAGGCCGAGCTCCTCGAGGTCTGAGAGCGCCGATGAGCAACCCGTCCGGCGACGACGACGCGTCGAGCATCCCGCCACGACCGCCGCTTCCGCCGCGTCATGGCGAGGCTGCGCCGCCCCGTGCAGGCGAGAACCTGCAGGCGCAATGGCAGGCGAAGAAGGCCGAACTCGAGACGCACGTCTCGCATGCCCGTGACCAGCTCGACCAGGCGAACGAGCGGATCAAGGAGCGCACCGGCCGTGATCTCGTGGTCGCGATCGGCGTGGGCCTGCTGATCGGGGGAGTGATCCTCGCGTCCCTGCTGGTCGCGAAGTGGTCGTTCGTCGTGATCGGTCTCGCGATCATCCTGCTCGCCGTCTGGGAACTGGTGCTGGCCCTGCGCGCGGGCGGGCGCAAGGTCGACCTCTGGCCGCACCTGGTGCTCGGCGCCGGGCTCGCGGCAAGCGGCTACTTCGCCGACCCCTGGCTGTGCTGGGTGATGCTGTTCGTGGCCGTCTTCGGCGTGATCGTGTGGCGGCTGCTGTCCCAGATGATCGTGAAGGACGGGCGCACCTACGGCGACGTGCTCACCGACGCCCTCGCCGCCGGCTTCGTACAGGTCTACGTGCCGTTCCTCGGCGCGATCGTGCTGATGCTGCTGCATCAGCCCCGCGGCGAGTGGTGGGTGCTCGCCCTCATCGTCGTGGTGGTCGTCACCGACACCTGCGCCTACGCGTCGGGGCTGCTGTTCGGCCGCGGCGGCCGTCACCCGATGGCGCCGCGGGTCAGCCCGAAGAAGACGTGGGAGGGCTTCGCGGGTGCCGTGCTCGGCTCACTCGTAGCCGGTGTCCTCGTCGGCGTCTACATGCTGGGCGTGCCCTGGTGGGCCGGTCTCATCCTCGGCGCGGCGCTGGTCGCCTCCGCCACGATCGGCGACCTCGGGGAGTCGCTGCTCAAGCGCGATCTCGGCATCAAGGACATGAGCTCCTGGCTGCCCGGCCACGGCGGTCTGCTGGACCGTCTGGACAGCGTCCTGCCCTCCGCGGTGGTGGCGCTCGCCCTGTACATCCTCTTCACCCCACTGGTGGCAGCATGACCGATTCCGCGCGATCCGACAGTGCACCCCGGGCGGCCGCCCCGAGCTTCCCCGTGGCGTCCCGCCGGGAGAAGGGCTACCAGCGCGCCGCCGTCGACACGTTCCTCGGGCGTGCGCGCCGCGCCTTCGAAGAGGAGGCGGAGGGAATCGGCTCGGCCGACATCCGCGCGGCCTCGTTCCCCCTCGTGCGCGGCGGCTACGACATCGCCGCCGTGGATGCCGCGCTGGCCCGCGTCGAGGAGGCCTTCGCCCAGCGCGAGCGTGCGGTCGTGGTCGCCGCGGACGGTGCCTCGGCATGGGTCGGACGCGCACGCACCGAGGCGCAGATCATCCTCGACCACCTCAGTCGGCCGGCCGGGCATCGCTTCGCGCGCACAGGCCTGCTCACCTTCGGCTACCGGGTGGACGAGGTCGACCACGTGGCGATGCGGATCGTGCGCTTCCTCCGCGACGGAGATGCGCTGACCGCCGAGCAGGTGCGCCAGACCGCATTCCGGATGCAGCGCCGGGGATACCGCGAGGAGCAGGTCGACGCCCTGCTGGACGCGACGATCGACGTGCTGCTGGCGATCCGCTGAGCGATTCTCATGGTGGATTCAGGTTCGCCTGGCTAGAATCGGTGCCATTGTGACTCCCGATAACGATTCGATAGCGGCGCGCACCCGAGGCGCCGTGCAGAACGCAGCAGCCACAGCGGCCCGTTCCGGCGCGAAGAGGTCGAAGGGCCGGAGCGCGACGTCAGCCGTGTTCGCAGGACTCGCGGTGGTGGGATTCTCCGTCGCGATCCTGGCCCCCGCCGGCCTCGCGATGTCCGCGCCCGAGCCTGCTCATGCGACGGTCACGACCGCGTACGCGCTCGCCACGCGCGATGCGCAGAACATCACCGTCTCGGTGCACGGAGTGACCGCGAAGCCGCAGACGCGGGACGCCTTCGACGTGTACGTCAAGCCCAAGCCGACGCCGACGCCCGAGCCCGTCGTCGCCTCGAGCGACAGCTCCTCGTCGGACTCCGGATCCAGCGAGCCCGCGCCGATGTTCTACAGCGGCGGCGGCGCCCCCGCGGAGTGGATGGCGGCCGCCGGCATCGCTTCGAGCGACTGGGGCTACGTCGACTACATCGTGAGCCGCGAGAGCGGCTGGAACCCGAACGCCACGAACAGCAGCTCGGGCGCCTGCGGGCTGGTCCAGGCGCTGCCGTGCAGCAAGGTCCCGGGCAACGGCTACGACCCGGTCGACAACCTGCGCTGGGGCAACGGCTACGCCGTGGGACGCTACGGGAGCTGGGGGGCCGCGCAGGCGTTCTGGGCCGCCAACAACTGGTGGTGAGCAGCGCTCGCCCATGCCACGCTCGCACAGACGACGTCCGGAGCGCCCGCACGACGATTCGCTCGACCGCCTGATCGCAGGATGGAAGCGCACCGAGGTGCGTGCAGGATCCGAGTGGTACGTCCAGCCGCTGACGGCGGCGCAGGCGCAGAAGGAATACGTGTGCCCCGGCTGCTCGGGGCTGATCACGGTCGCCACGGCTCATGTCGTGGTCTGGCGGGCCGACGGTGTTCTCGGGGACGCCGCCGACCTCGCCGCACGCCGGCACTGGCACAACGGCTGCTGGCGGAGGGGCTGAGATGGAGATCCGCGGGCCTCGGCTGCTGCCCGCGCGGCGCGAGGACATCGAGCTGCGCACAGAGGACCGGCTGCGCCTGGTGGGTGAGCTCGCGCTGCCGGAGGCGGCGGATCCGGTCGCGACGCTCGTCACGCTGCATCCGCTGCCGACGGCAGGCGGCTTCATGGACTCGCACATCCTGCGCAAGGCGGCCGCACGCCTGCCCGCCCTCGCCGACCTCGCCGTGCTGCGCTTCAACACCCGTGGCACCTCCTCTCCGCGCGGGACGAGCGAGGGCGCCTTCGACGCCGGCCACGGCGAGCGGCACGACGTGGCCGCCGCGATGGCGTTCGTACAGGAGCGCGCGCTGCCCCGCCCCTGGCTCGTGGGATGGTCCTTCGGCACCGAGCTCGCGCTCAAGTACGGGCGCGGCCACGACATCGAGGGCGTCATCCTGCTCTCGCCTCCGCTGCATCGCGCCACGGAGGACGAGGTCGCCGCGTGGGCGCAGGACGATCGACAGGTCGTCGTGCTGGTGCCCGAGCTCGACGACTATCTGCGGCCCGCCGAAGCCATCGCCCGGTTCGCGTCGATCCCGCATGCGCATCTCATCGCCGTCGACGGAGGCCGACATCTCTGGGTGGGGGAGAGCCAGACCCGCCGTGTGCTGGACGAGATCGTCTCCGCGGTGAACCCCGGCGCGCTCCCTCTGGCGCGGGAGTGGCCCGCGCCCTGACTATCTCTCGTTCATCCGCGGGATGAGCACTTGGCGGTAGATGATCAGGATGCTCGCCGCGACCGGGATCGCGATGAGCGCGCCCAGCAGACCGAGCAGCGCGCCCCCGGACAGCGCGGCGATCACGACGACCGCGCCGGGCACCGATACGGCGCGGTTCATCACGCGCGGCGAGATGACGTACGCCTCGATCTGCATGTAGATGAGGTAGTAGATCGTGGCGACCAGCGCTGTGATCGGCGTGGAGCTGAGGCCCAGGCACACCAGCACGATGATGGTGGATCCGGTGAGCGTCCCGACGAGAGGGATCAGGGAGAAGAAGAACGCGATCACGGCGAGCACGATCGAGAACGGCGCCTGGATGATCGACAGGAAGAACAGGCTCAGCACGCCGTTGATCAGCCCCATCGTCACCTGGCCCATGACGTAGTAGCCCACTGAGGCGGTGATCTGCTCGGCGAGGTCGATGAAGCGGTCCCGCTTCGACGCGGGGACGACCTGGTACACCGCGCCCTTGAGCGAGGGGATCGCCGCCGTGAAGTAGATCGTGAGGATCAGGATGATGAACGTGCCGCTGATGCCGGCGAACAGCGCCCCGCCGACGACGATCACGCCCTGTCCGATGGAGCTCGAGATGTCGCCGAGGTTCTTGTTCAGCCAGTCGTTCACATAGCCGAATACGGTGTCCACATCGAGATTCGGGAACAGGCCCTCGAGCCAGTGCTTGAAGTCCGCCATGGCCGTGCCGCTGTTGACGATCTCGGTGATCTGCTTCACGAGCAGCGAGATCTGATTCACGAGGATCGGGATCACCATCAGCACGATGCCCACGAACGCGCCGAGCACCACCACCACCGTGATCAGCACGGCCGCCCACCGCGGCAGGCGGCGCCGCGTCAGCCAGCTCACCATGGGGTCCAGGCCGAGACTCAGGAACAGGGCGGTGCCCACGTACAGCAGGATGGTGGACAGGTTCTGCAGGCTCTGGATGAGCAGGATGCCGAGGCCGACGCCCAGCGTCGCCACCAGCGCGGTGCGGAACGGGTTGTGCAGCTTCATGGGATCCTCTGTGCTCGGTCCACCAGCGTAACCGTGGAGGACGGCGGAGCGCGGAAGCACCGCGCGGGAGAAGGCGCTGAGCCCCCGGAGGGCGCCCTCGTGGCATCCATACAGGTCGTTTCGCTAGTCTGAAACGTCGAGCGGAGATCGCGGGTGACCGCCCGTGGATCGCGGAGGAGACTATTCGTGCGTTTTGTATGGGCCGTCCTGGCCTTCGTCCTGGCGGCCGTCCTGATCGGGACGGGCATCGCGCAGCGGACCATCTTCCTCGGCCCCAAGGACGTCTCGGCCGAACTGACGGTGAGGACGCCCCAGGCCTACACGGTCATCGACTCCGCAGTGCTGCGCGCGCATCCCGGGGAGCAGACGCTCATCGCGCATGGCGACGGCACCATCTTCGTCGCCCAGGCGCGCACTGCTGATCTCGAGGCCTGGCTCAGCGACACCAGCTACAACCGGATCACGCTCGGCAAGGAGGGCAAGACCTCTGCGAAGGTCGTCGAGCCGACCGTGGCGAAAGAGGACAACGAGCGCAACCCGGCGGGCTCCGACCTCTGGCTCGACAGCTTCTCCGACAAGAACGCCCTGATCGACCGGATGCAGGTGCCGGAGGGCGTGAGCGTCCTCGTGGCCTCTGACGGCAAGGCGGACGCTCCGGCCGATGTGACCCTGAAGTGGCCGCTCGACACGGCGACCCCGTGGGCCGGCCCGCTCATGGTCGCCGGCGGGATCTTCCTGCTGGCGGGGCTCGTCCTCTACGTGCTCGCGATCCGGCACGCCCGCCGCAGGCGCGGCCCGCGTCGCAAGGCTCCGCCGCCCCTGCCCATCACCGAGCCGATCGACGTCGCCGAACGCGAAGCGATGGAGGCCGCAGACGCCGAGGCGCCGAGCGGAGAAGGCCCCGAGAGCGCCGCGCCGGCGGGTCACGGCGATTCTGCGCCGACCGCTGAGGGCACCGTGCGCGAACGCCGCGCCGTGCGTCCGCGACGCCGCGCCCTGCTGTTGCTTCCGGCGGTCGGGGTGACCGCCGCCCTCCTCACCGGGTGCACGCCGGACATCTGGCCGCACGTCGCGTCCTCGCCCACGCCGTCGCCGACGGAGACGCAGGTCGCCGAGGCCGGTCAGCAGGCGCCGGCCGTCACGCAGGCCCAGGCCTCCCGGATCCTGGAGAGCATCTCGGCGACGCTCGCGGACGCCGACAAGAACCTGGATGCGACGAAGGCGGAGACCCGCCTGGAGGGCGCCGCCCTCGAGGCGCGCAAGACCGCATACGCCGTGCGCAAGAGCGTGACCGACTTCAGCCTTCCGCCGGCCATCCCTGCCGACAAGATCAAGATCCTCGTGCCGCAGGCGTACGACTCGTGGCCGCGCACGGTGCTCATGCTGGTCGAGCACGGCAACGACGAGAAGGTCGCGCCGCTGATCATGACCATGACGCAGCCGGACCCGTGGTCGAACTACAAGATCTCCTCCGTCGCGGAGATGCAGGCTGCAGCACGGCTGCCGAACATGGCTCCCGCGTGGCTGGGCGCCAAGCTCACCCCGCCGGACTCGCCGTTCCTCGCCGCGGAGCCGAACCAGCTCGCCAAGGAGTTCGCCAACGTCATCGACCAGGGTGACAAGAGCGAGTTCCACGACAAGTTCGACAAGACCGCGCTCGCGTTCGCGAAGTCGGTGCAGGACAGCCGTGCCGCACTGCAGCAGGCGCTCAAGGATGCGAACGCGGACACGACGTCTAGCCTGACGTTCGCCGCGAGCGCCGGATCGGACAAGCCCGTGTCGATGTCCAGCATCGACAGCGGCGCGATCGTGGCCGTCACCGTCGAGGATTCGCAGACGATCAAGCCGACCTCGGCGGACGCCGTCATCAAGCTCGACAAGAACCCCTCTGCGAAGGCGTTGACCGGTGTCGATCAGTCCGCCACCGGCTTCGTCTCGGTGTACGGCGTGCAGCTGTTCTTCGCCGTCCCGGCGCAGGGATCCGATGACAAGATCACGCTGCTGGCCGCGTCCCAGCAGCTGAAGAGCGTTACGGAGATCAAATGACCGAGTTGTCCGCAGCCGCGCTCCGCGGCGCCGTCGACCTGTCCCCGCTGCGCAACCGCCCGCCGGCGCCCGCACCCGGCGAGCCCGCGCCCGCCGCCGGCGAGGGCGGCTCCTTCCCGCTCATCGTCGATGTGACCGATGCCACGTTCGGGCAGGTGCTGGAGCTCTCCCAGAGCGTCCCCGTGGTCGTGGACCTCTGGGCCGAGTGGTGCGGTCCCTGCAAGCAGCTGAGCCCCGTGCTGGAGAAGGTCGTCACGGAGCTCGCCGGCCGCCTCGTGCTGGCGAAGGTCGACGTCGACGCCAACCCGCAGCTCGCCCAGGGATTCCGCGCCCAGTCGATCCCGATGGTGGTCGCGCTCGTCGCAGGCCAGCCCGTGCCTCTGTTCAACGGCGCGGTGCCGGAGGAGCAGGTGCGCGAGGTGTTCGCGCAGCTGCTGCAGCTCGCCGCTCAGCACGGCGTCACCGGCACCATCCCCGTCGGCGACGCGGGTGCGGCGGGAGACGCGCCGGAGCCGGAGGCGCCGCCGCTGCCCCCACTGCATCAGGCGGCGTTCGACGCCATCGAGCAGGGCGACTACGCCGCCGCGATCGACGCGTACGAGAAGGCGCTGGCAGAGAACCCCCGGGACGAGGACGCACGGGCCGGGCTGGCCCAGGTGCGCCTGCTGCACCGAACTCAGGGGCTCGACCTGAACGAGGTGCGGGCCGCGGCCGCTGCAGCGCCCGCGGACATCGACGCCCAATTCGCCGTGGCGGATCTCGACGTCGCCGGCGGGCACGTGGCCGACGCGTTCGATCGCCTGCTCGACCTGTTCACAGCTGTCCCCGCCGAAGAGCAGGGACGGGTGCGCGAGCGCCTCGTGGAGCTGTTCGGGCTCGTCGGCGACGCTGACCCCCGGGTGACGGCCGCGCGTCGGCGCCTCGCCACGCTGCTGTTCTGACCCCTGGCCGGACCGCGGCGCATCAGGCAGCGTGCGACAAGGACTGCAGCCACCGCTCGGAATACCGCTCAGGAACATGCGGTTGAATCGAACCGTGAGCGAACCCATCTCGATCGACATCTGGTCCGACATCGCCTGCCCGTGGTGCTACATCGGCAAGCGCAATCTGGAGGCGGGACTCGCGGCCACCGCCGACGACGACGATGCCCCCGAGGTGAACATCACGTTCCACTCGTTCGAGCTGTCGCCGGACACGCCCGTCGACTTCGAGGGCGACGAGGCGGACTTCCTGATGGGCCACAAGGGCATGCCGCGCGCCCAGGTCGTGCAGATGCTGGACCGCGTCACCGGCATCGCGAAGCAGGCCGGTCTCGACTACCGCTTCGATCTCCTCCAGCACACCAACACGGTCAAGGCGCACGAGCTCCTGCACCACGCGAAGACGCAGGGCCGCCAGCACGACATGGAGGAGCGGCTCATGTGCGCGTACTTCACCGAGGGCCGGCACGTCGGGCGCATCGACGACCTCGCCGATCTCGCGGCGGAGATCGGGCTGGACCGCGAAGAGGCGCTCGAGGCGCTGCGCACCGACCGGCACCTCGCCGATGTGCGCGCCGACCAGGCGCAGGCGCGGGCCTACGGAATCCAGGGTGTGCCGTTCTTCGTCATCGACGGCCAGTACGGCGTCAGCGGTGCGCAGCCGCCGGAGGCGTTCGCCGGCGTGCTGCGCGAGCTGTGGGCGAAGCGCGGCGAGAACGCCGAGGTCGTCGAGGGCTGACCCGCGGCGGCCCTCAGCCGAGCGCTTCCTCGATCGCCGCGACGATCTCGGGAGCGTCCGGCACCTGCCGCGGCCGGAACCGCCGGACGGATCCGTCGGGCGAGACGAGGAACTTCTCGAAGTTCCACTCGACGCGTCCCGCCCTGCCGTCGGCATCCGCGGTCTGCTTCAGCTCCTTGTACAGGTCGGCGGCGTTGCGGCCGTTCACCTTGACCTTGTCGTTGATGGGGAACGAGATTCCGTAGGTCGTCGAGCAGAACTCGAGGATCTGGTCCATGGATCCCGGCTCCTGGCCGAAGAACTGATTGCACGGGAAGCCGACCACGGTCAGCCCGCGGTCACCGAAACGGCGCTGCAGCTCCTCGAGCTGGGCGTACTGCGGCGTGAGACCGCACTTGGAGGCCACGTTCACCACGAGCACAGGACCCGGGCCGTAGTCGTCGAGGGTGCGTAGGGCGCCTTGGGCGTCGGCGAACGGGATCTGGCGCAGCGGGGTGGCGGACATATGCACAAGCCTAGGCGGGCGGGGATCCTGCGGTCCGGATCTGGGACAATGGAGGGGATATGACTCTCGCCCCTGCCTCCGTCCGGCCCCTGCAGATCGGCCCGCTGCGCATCGACGTCCCCGTGGTGCTCGCGCCGATGGCGGGCATCACCAACACCGCGTTCCGGCGGCTCTGCCGCGAGTACGGCGCCGGCCTGTACGTGAGCGAGATGATCACGTCCCGCGCGCTCGTGGAGCGCAACGCGATCACCATGCGCCTCATCCAGCACCACGAGAGCGAGACGCCGCGCTCCATCCAGCTCTACGGGGTGGATCCGGCCACGATCGCCGAGGCCGTGCGGATCATCGTCGCCGAGGATCGCGCAGATCACATCGACCTCAACTTCGGCTGCCCGGTGCCCAAGGTCACCCGCAAGGGTGGCGGCGCTGCGCTGCCGTGGAAGATCGGCCTGTTCTCCGAGATCGTCCAGCGCGCCGTGAAGGCCGCCGGCGACGTCCCGCTCACGGTGAAGATGCGCAAGGGCATCAGCCGCGACCACCTGACGTTCCTCGACGCAGGCCGTGCGGCCGAGGACGCGGGCGCCGCCGCCGTCGCGCTGCATGCGCGCACCGCGGGGGAGTACTACTCGGGCCATGCCGACTGGTCCGCGATCGGCGAGCTGAAGGAAGCCGTCACCTCGATCCCGGTGCTCGGCAACGGCGACATCTGGAGCGCGGACGACGCCGTGCGGATGATGACGGAGACGGGCTGCGACGGCGTCGTCGTCGGTCGGGGATGCCTCGGCCGGCCGTGGCTCTTCGGCGAGCTCGCCGCAGCGTTCGGCGACGAGAACGCCGTGCAGGTGGATGCGACGCTCGGCTTCGTCAAGGACGCCTTCCGCCGTCACGCGGAGCTCCTGGTCGAGTTCTTCGAGGACGAGGACCGCGGCTGCAAGGACATCCGCAAGCACGTCGCCTGGTACTTCAAGGGCTATCCCGTGGGCGGCGACATCCGCTCCGCGCTCGCCCGGGTGTCGACGCTGCAGGAGATCGACGACATCCTGGGCACCCTGGGCGACGCGCCCTATCCCGGTGCCCCGGCCGAGGGACAGCGCGGGCGGGCGGGCACGCCGAAGCGCACGGCGCTGCCCGACGGCTGGCTCGACTCGCGTGAGGTCGAGGCCTCCGTCACCGACATGATGCGCGGCGCCGAGGTCGAGAACAGTGGCGGCTGACGCGGCGGCAGGAGGCCTGCCGCTCGCGCCCGGCTACGACGCGCACGACGCCGCACGCTTCTTCGCCGAGACGCACCGTTCCGAGCGGGACGACTTCGCCCGCGACCGCGCCCGCGTCCTGCACTCCGCAGGACTGCGCCGGCTGGCCGCGAAGACCCAGGTGCTGAGCCCGGCCTCGACAGCCGACTTCGCACGCAACCGGCTGACCCACTCGCTCGAGGTCGCTCAGGTGGGCCGCGAGCTCGCCGTCGCGCTGGGAGTCTCGGCCGACGTCGTCGACACCGCCTGCCTCAGCCACGACCTCGGCCACCCGCCGTTCGGGCACAACGGGGAGCGGGCGCTCAACGAGTGGGCGGAAGACATCGGCGGCTTCGAGGGCAACGCGCAGTCCTTGCGGATCCTGACCCGGCTCGAGGCCAAGGTGCTCGATGACCAGGAGCGCTCCGTCGGACTGAATCTGACCCGCGCCAGCCTCGACGCGACCTGCAAGTATCCGTGGACGGCGGACAGCCCGCTGCCGGACCCCGGCGGGCGTCTCAAGTTCGGCGTGTACCCCGAGGACGAGGACGTGTTCCGGTGGATGCGGGAGGGCGCTCCGGGGCGCCTGCGCTGCATCGAGGCGGAGATCATGGACCTGTCCGACGACATCGCCTACTCGGTGCACGACTTCGAGGACGCGATCGTGAACGGTTACCTCGATGTGGCTCAGCTCGCGGATCCGGCCGAGCATCACGCGCTCGTCTCCCGGATCCAGCAGTGGGTCGGCTACGACTACACGCGCGAAGATCTCGCCGATGCGCTGTACCGGCTCACGCGTCAGCCGATGTGGCTCACCTCCTTCGACCGCTCCCGGCGCGACCTCGCCCGCCTGAAGAACCTCACGAGCGACATGATCGGCCGCTTCGCGCGGGCCGCCGTCTCGGCGACCCGGGAGGCCTACCCCGGAGCCAACCTCGCCCGCTACAACGCGCATGTCGTGGTGCCGAAGGTGATCGACGCGGAGATCGCGGTGCTCAAGGGCATCATGGGGCAGGCCATCGTGACGATCGATGCGCGCCGCGGCGTCTACAAGGAGCAGCGCCGCGTGCTGAAGCGCCTGGCGGACGCGCTCTGGTCGACGGACGCCCTGTGGACCGCCGGTGCCGATGTGCTGGAGCCCGCCTTCGCCGCGGACTTCCACGACGCCACTACCGATGCGGAGCGCCGCAGGGTCGTGGTCGACCAGGTGGCGAGCCTGACGGACCAGACCGCGGTGGACTGGCACAACCGCCTGGTCGGCGACATCGACCCCGCCGAGGTCGGGATCTGGACGCCGCGGCACGCCCGGCCGCGCGCGGCGCACGCCCGACCCGCGACGGTGCACGCGCTCTCGAGCGACGGCGGCCGCTGATGCCGCGGATCCTGCAGGCCGACGTCGACGAGGTGAAGTCGCGCACGAACATCGCCGACATCGTGGGGGAGCGGGTCTCCCTGAAGTCCGCGGGCGTGGGATCGCTGAAGGGCCTGTGCCCCTTCCACGACGAGAAGAGCCCCAGCTTCCACGTGCGCCCTCAGGTCGGCTACTACCACTGCTTCGGCTGCGGCGCGTCGGGGGACGTGTACTCGTTCCTGCGGGAGATGGACCACGTCAGCTTCACCGAGGCCGTGGAGCGCCTCGCCGCGCGCGTGGGATACCCCCTGCATTACGAGGACGGCGGACCCGCCCCGGAATCGAGCGGCCGCAGCCGGCTGTACGCCGCGAACACCGCCGCCGCCGAGTTCTTCCGCGGCCAGCTGCTCAGCCCCGAGGCCGAGTCCGCCCGCGCGTTCCTGGGTCAGCGCGGGTTCGATGCCGGTGCTGCCGCGCACTTCGGCGTCGGCTACGCACCGCGCGGCTGGGACGGCATGCTCAAGGCGCTCACCGCGCAGGGCTTCACCCGCGACGAGCTCACCGCGGCCGGCCTCGTGTCAGCCGGCCAGCGCGGCGTCTACGACCGGTTCCGCGGACGCGTGGTGTGGCCGATCCGCGACGTGACCGGCCAGACCATCGGCTTCGGTGCGCGCAAGCTGTACGACGACGATCAGGGCCCCAAGTACCTGAACACGCCCGAGACGCCGATCTACAAGAAGGCGCAGGTGCTCTACGGGCTGGATCTCGCCAAGCGCGACATCTCCCGGGGAGATCCGAAGCGTGTCGTCGTGGTGGAGGGGTACACCGATGTGATGGCGTGCCATCTGGCGGGGGTCACGACGGCGATCGCGACCTGCGGGACGGCGTTCGGCGCCGAGCACATCAAGCTGCTCCGCCGGGTCATGGGCGACGACTCCGCGTCCGGTGAGGTCGTGTTCACCTTCGACGGCGACGAGGCCGGTCAGAAGGCGGCGCTGCGCGCGTTCGCCGAAGACGACAGGTTCAACGCGCAGACGTTCGTCGCGGTGGCTCCCGACGGACTGGATCCGTGCGACCTGCGCCTGCAGCGCGGTGACCAGGCCGTCCGCGGGCTGATGTCCACCAAGGTGCCGATGTTCGAGTTCGTGATCGACCGGAAGATCGCCTCCTTCGACCTGGGCACCGCAGAGGGCCGGGTGGGCGCGCTCCGTGCGGCCGCGCCGATCGTCGCCGAGATCCGCGATCCGCTGCTGCGCCCCGAGTATGAGCGCATCCTCGCCCGCCGGCTCGGCATGGATCCGACCGATGTGCACGCCGAGGTGCGCCGCCACGAGCGCCGTCGGCGCGAGGGAGGCGCAGCGGGGCGCGAGCAGGCGCCCGTCCAGGCTGTCGCCCCGCAGGCCGCGGGCGAGGCACTCGCTGCGGGACCCGTCGTGACGCTGGCCTCGCTGCCGCGCACCGGCGATGCGCCCCTCGAGCGTGACGCCCTGATGGGCGCCCTGCAGTACGGTCACCAGCTCGACGCCGATCTGCTGCAGCGGGCCGTCGGCATGCCGTTCGCCGTGCCCGCGCTGGACGCGGTGCGCGAGGCGATCGCGCAGGTGCCGGATCGGCGACGCCCCGGATGGGCGCTGCAGGCTGTGGACGCCGTGCGCGAGCCGTACCGGGCCCTGGCCGGGGAGCTGCTCATGGCGGCCTTCCCCGCCCGCAACGAGGAGGGCGCGAGGGCGTCTGCCACGGATCTGTGCCGTCGTCTCATCGTCCGCGGCCTCGAGCGGGAGAAGAGCGAGCTGCTCGGCGCGATCCAGCGCCTGCCCGCCGACTCGGACGGCGCCAGGGCGATCGCCCGCCGGCTCGTCGAGATCGACGCCGAACGGCAGCGGAACCTCGAGTCCTGAGGCACGGCGGTTCTGCACCCCCGGTGCGCACCGGGTTGGGGCAGGATGGAAGGATGGCGCGTTCCAGCGGGGATCCATCGGCGGCGATCGTCTGCGAGGACATCGTGATCGACCGGATCGGCCATTCCGCGCCGACGCGCGCCATCGACGGTGTGACGTTCACGCTGCCGCCCGGGGAGCTGATGTGCATCGCCGGCGCGACCGGATCCGGCAAGTCGACCCTGGTGGGGGCGCTGGCCGGGGCGGCCGACCCTTCGATCCGGGTCGTCGGCGGCTCCGCGACGGTGTGCGGCGTGTCGGTGCGTCACCCGGGGCGGCGCCTTCGTGAGCTCACCTACCGGGCCGGCTACCTGCCGCAGAACGCCGGCGCGCTGCTGACGCCGCAGCTGACGGTGCAGGAGATCATCGCCGAGCCCATCCTGCAGCGCGAGCGGCGGGTGAATGTGAAGGCGCTCTCGATCCGGGTGGCGACCCTGCTGGACGAGCTGCACCTGCCGCTCGGACTCGCGGCGTCGTTCCCGTACGAGCTCAGCGCCGGGATGCGCCAGCGCGTCGCGATCGCGCGCTCTCTGGTGCTCGACCCGAAGGTGCTGATCGCCGACGAGCCGCTCGCCAACCTCGACCTGGAGGTGCGTCCCGTCGTGTTCGCCGCGATCACCCGGCGTCGCGCGGAGCGGGGCATGGCCGCGCTGCTGGTGAGCAACGACGCCGCCTTCGCCCGTGAGCTGGGAGCCGAGACGCTGATGATCCGGGAAGGGCACGTCATCGCGCGCGGCGCGGGAGCCGACCTGCTGTGGACCCCCGGGGCCGACCACGCCGTCTGAGGAGGACGTCGGACGTGACGCAGGAGCCGGCTGGTTCGCGTCACACGGACTTTGTCGGTCGCCGAGGGGCGGTGCGAGACTCGGCACATGAGCTCAGATGCAGTCATCGCCGTCGCGATGTTCACCATCGCCGACCAGGATTCCGCGGTCGGCTTCTTCACCGGCACCCTCGGCTGGGAGGTCCTGTCGGCGACGCGTGAATACTGACCCCGTAGCGTCGGGGAATCTTGACCCCCTCCGAGCACTCTTGGAGGGTGATCAACTTGGAAGACTGGGCAGAGATTCGTCGGTTGCATCGGGCGGAGAACGTGCCGATCAAGGCGATCGCGCGGCGGTTGGGGATCGCGCGGAACACGGTCCGGTCCGCGCTCGCGTCTGACGCGCCGCCGAAGTATCAGCGGGCCGGGAAGCAGTCGCTGGTCGACGCGGTCGAGCCCGAGGTCCGCAAGCTGTTGATGGTGGACGCGAAGATGCCGGCGACGGTGATCGCGCAGCGCATCGGGTGGCAGCACTCGCTGACGATCCTGAAGGACCGGATCCGGCAGATCCGCCCGGAGTACGCGGGTGTCGACCCGGCGGACCGGTTGGTGCATGAGCCGGGGCAGGCGGCGCAGATGGACTTGTGGTTCCCGGAGCCGCGGGTCCCGGTCGGGTTCGGGCAGGCGGCGATGCTGCCGGTGCTGGTGATGACGCTCACCTATTCGAGGTTCCTGTCCGCGTTGATGTTGCCGTCCCGGCAGGCCGGGGACCTTCTGGCGGGGATGTGGCAGCTGATCTCGCAGGTCGGCGCGGTGTCCAAGACGCTGGTCTGGGATCGGGAGGCCGCGATCGGCGGGAAGGGGGTGGTGACGGCCGCGGCAGCCGCGTTCGCCGGGACGCTGGCAACCAGGGTGGTGTTGGCGCCGCCGCGGGATCCGGAGTTCAAGGGCATGACCGAACGCAACAACGGGTTCCTGGAGACCTCGTTTCTCCCCGGCCGGCAGTTCGCCTCGCCGGCGGACTTCAACACCCAACTCGCGGACTGGCTGCCCGTCGCGAACAGCCGGACGGTCCGCTCGCTCCGCGGAAGGCCGATCGAGGTGCTGGACCGGGACATCGCGGCGATGACGGCGCTGCCGCCGCGTCCGCCGGCGACGGGCCTGCAGACGCGGGTCCGGCTGGGGAGGGACTACTACGTCCGTGTCGACGGGAACGACTACTCCGTCGACCCACGGGTGATCGGCCGGCTGGTGGATGTCACCGCGACCCTTGAGCGGGTGATCGTGGTCTGCGACGGCACCGCGGTCGCCGACCACGACCGCTGCTGGGCGACCGGCGCGGTGGTCACCGACCCTGCCCACGTGATGATCGCGAAGGGGCTGCGTTCGCAGTACTCCGCAGCGAAACGCGACCGGGAGCGGGCGGGCCGGGTCCTGCCGGCGCAACGGGTGATGTTCCGGGACACCTCCGACTACGACGTGCTGTTCGGCGTGGACTTCGACCCCACTACCGGGGAGGTGTTCTGATGCCCGCCACCGATATCGCCGCGACGATGGGCTACCTCGCCCGGGCGCTGAAGACCCCCACGATCGGGCGGGTCTGGGAGCAGCTGGCTGTCACGGCGCGAGCGGAGGGTTGGTCGCACGAGGAGTATCTGACCGCGGTGCTGCAACGCCAGGTCGCCGATCGGGAAGCGTCGGGCACCAGCCTGCGGATCTCCGGCGCGCACTTCCCCGCGGTGAAGACCCTTGAGGACTTCAACGTCGACCACCAGCCCACGCTGCGCCGCGACGTGCTCGCGCACCTGGCCACGATGACCTGGGTTCCGAAAGCGGAGAACGTGGTGCTGCTCGGCCCGCCCGGTGTCGGCAAGACCCATCTCGGCATCGCGCTGGGGATCAAGGCCTGCCACGCCGGCTACCCGGTCGCGTTCGACACCGCCACCGGATGGGCCGCCCGCCTGCACGCTGCGCACCGCGACAACCGGCTCGAGCACGAACTGAAACGACTGCGCCGCTACCGACTGCTGATCATCGACGAAGTCGGCTACCTGCCCTTCGACGCCGACACCGCGAACCTGTTCTTTCAGCTCATCGCGCACCGCTACGAACAGGGCTCGATCCTCGTCACCTCGAACATGCCGTTCGGCCGGTGGGGTGAGATCTTCGCCGACGACATCGTCGCCGCCGCGATGATCGACCGCCTCGTCCACCACGCCGAGGTCCTCACCCTCGGCGGCGACTCCTACCGAACAAGGGCCCGACGCGAGCTCCTCAAGACCCCGCCCACACCGGGCGCGGACCACTAACCACACAACCCGAGGGGGTCAACTTTCGCCGACGAAAAGGGGTCAGTTTTCAACCGACGTTGACAGGTCCGCATGGACGTGACCTGGGGCGAGGGCGAGAACGCCGGGCGCTGGGTCGAGGTGGCGCCCGCCGGGTCGACCGCGCGCCTCGCGCTGAACCCGCCCATGGGCGGCCAGCCCGGCGGCGGTTCGATCGGCATCGAGGTCGCCGATCTCGGCGCGGAGAAGGAACGGCTGCAGGCTGCCGGGCTCGAGATCGCGAACGAGATGCCGGCCGGCGGACCCGTGCCGGCGATGTTCTCGATCAACGACCCGGACGGCAACTGGATCTGGGGGGTCCAGGCGGGCTGACGTTGCGGACGTCGAGGCGGGGCGACGTGTCGCGCCCCGCCTCGCGCGCGCGGATCGGGCCCGAGTGGCCGCCGCGCCCGGAGACGACGAAACCCCGTCGCGAGGACGGGGTTTCGGGGGATTGCTCCCCGGCTTGGACTCGAACCAAGAACCTGCCGTTTCTGTGCCTGGTGCTTCGGGCTGGGATGAAGGCGTCTCATCTGATGCGGACAAGGCGGGGGAATAGTCCAGGTCGGCGGCTATTTCTAGCCGTTGATTCCAGTTCCCCCGTCAGAACCAAGATACTTGTTCGGACGTGTCGGGACCATTCGAAACGTGACGAAACTTGCCCCGTGGAGCGGGTTTCTGGCCGGTTAATGGCCGGTGGATCGTGCCTGCGGAGCGGGGCCATACACGGCTCCGATACCGGCCTCCGCTGTCAGATCCGGTAGTCGTCGTGGACGACGATCCGGGCGAGGACGAACGTCCCGCCGGGGACCGCCCAGTAGTGCAGGCGACGGGCGGACGGTGACTTCTGCTCGACATACGATCGCCATGCGACGGCACCGTCGTCGCGTTCCTCGCCGAGCTTGTGCGCGTCCCTGTCTTGCCGGGTCAGCACGCGAACGCAAGCACGCGCGATCTTGTCTCGGAGCGTCGCGTCGGCGCCGGCTATCTCATCCACGGATGCTGAGAACTCCTCGCCCAGGGTGAACATCGCCAAGGCCAGGTCCGGCTTCTGCTCGGCCGGGACCTGCGCCGCCCAGGTGGTGTGGATCCGGTAGCTGATGTCATCGCCGGCGTCGAGGAAGAACCGTGCCGGACGATCCAGGGACGGGGCGGTGTCCCGGTCTCGTTTGCGGAGCTTCGACGACTCCTGGCGAGCTTCGCTGAGCTGCCGAGTGAGCACCTCGAGCTGCTTACGTGACGCCTGCAGGTCCGTACGCAGCGTGCGGTTCTCCGAAAGGAGATCATCTGCACTGTCAGTGGCGGCCTCAGCATCCGACGGCACTGCGCGCGGCTTCCAGCTCTTCGCGGCACGGCGTGCAGCGCGACGATCCGGCCGGACTGTTGTCCGATCCTGTTCAGAGCAGAGATGCGCCTGAAGCCGGCGTACGACCTGGTCGCCGTCGGAACGGGTGCGTGCAGTGAACAACGGCGACGCATCATCCTCGATCGAACCCGCGGGGTACAGGCGTGTTGCGCCACCATACACGTGCAGGTCCGGATGCCCGAGCTCGGTGAGCCGATCGGACAGCCAGTTCGACGCCTGCCGGGACACCGCCGCAATGTCCGCCTCGGAACCGACAGCCCGGTCGAGATCATCAAGCGGCACGAACGACGCGTCTCGACCAGACGGAGTCGTCACGACAATCAGCGGGATCGCTCGCTCCGTATCCACGATCAACTCGGCAAGGTCACCGGCGGTGCGTCTGGAATCGACAGATCTCAGCATGAACTTCCCCCTCGTGCTCGATCGAACGATCTAAGCACGAGGGACGGACTGCTGGGAGGCGTCATCGACTGCTCTAGCATGTGATCACGTTGTTACGGGATTGGGGCACAGACATGGGTAAGCACGGCCTTTCCGCCACGGAGATCGGTGCTCCCTACGGGCTCGTCGCGCGCGTTACGAATCGCCTCCTCGAGTCCATGGGGGTGATCGAGCAGAGTGAGAACGGATGGGTTGCCACCGAGCTCGGTGAGAAGTACGTCAGGCACGTTCATGACGACACCGGCTACGGCGGATACGCATTCAAGAACTGGTCGAAGACATACTTCGACCCTGCGATTCTCGACGAGCTCGACATCACTCCGGATCTGATCGAGCATGCGAAGGTCGTTGACGCCGCCGACCGCGCGAAGAAGGCGTTGGAGCGGGCAACCCGACAGGAAGCAGCTGAGGCGGCCTTCAGAGCGTTCCAAGAGGAGCAACTCCGGGAAAGCGGAGGGACGGACATCGACTGGAGGAAGGTAGCAATAATCCTCGGCGGTGCCATCGCAGTGGTTGGAGGCGTTGTAGTCGTGAAGCGGTACGGACCCAGCCTCAAGCAAAGGTGGGATGAGGTCGCAGTGCCGCGGTTCAGAGCCCTGAAACGTCGGATTCCACTCGCCAGAGGCGATGAGTCCGAGGACGAGCCGGTCCACTCCTAACGCCCCGGCCGCCGCCCGTCACTGCTAGCGTCCTGCGAGTATGTGGGAACCATGGATTCCACGACCTATGATCGGCCGGTGTTCCTGCTGGACATCGACGGGACCGTGTCCCCGCTTCGTCTTCGCGACGAGTCGTCGCGCCCGTACACGGTGCACGCTGCCGGGCTCTGGGATGTGATCGTAAACGACGACGTGCGCGACCCCATCCGTCCGTGGATCGCGAGCGGGAGGGCGGAGGCGTTGTGGTTGACGGACTGGGAGCAGCCGGACTGCGACGAGCTCGCCGCCGCGCTCGACTGGCCGCGACTGCAGCGGCTGCATCCCGGTCGGGAGAATGGCGGATGGTGGAAGGAAGCCGTCGTCCGCAGCTATCTGGACCGAGGCCGGCGAGTCATCTGGGCCGACGACCAGGCGTCCGCACGGGCGAGCGGCACGATCGTCGAAGGGGACGCCAGCATCGTCGAGCCGGAGTTCGGGTTCGAACGGCCCGACGGTGTGCTCCGCAACGACGGGAGCCTGCTGCTGATCAGCCCCGCCCGCCGGTTGGGGCTGACTCGACGCGACCTGGACCTGATGGGGGCGTTCATCGCGTCGTCGGCGGTCACCAGCTAGGGGACATACCCCACTCCCGGCGCATTTTCTTCCGGGCCTTCTCGTACGCTTCGGCGCGAACCGTGTCGGCAGGGGTCTCCGTCTTCGCGGCGATCGCGTCGATCAGCATGTCCCGCCACGTGGACTTCTCCTGCGCGTACTCGGGATTCTGGATCGCGACGTGGCTGTCGATGATCGCGTCCGTCAGGGCGATCCGCGCTGACGCGAGCGTCTTCACCCGGTAGTAGGTGCCAGGCATCCGCAGTTCACTGCCGTCCGGGAGGAGCGCTTTCGCGGCACGGTCAGCCTCCCGCGCCTTCTTCTCCTCCGCACGGCGTTCCCTGGCCGCCTGCGCGTCCGCCTCCTCGGGAGTCAGCATCCGCGACGGGCGGCTGAGCACATCCACCGGCGCGGACGGGTAGCAGACCGTGCAGACCCGGGACCCTGCCGCGTCGACTATCTGCTCCTCGTCCTGACCCGAGTACTCCGGCATCCAGTTGAACCGGGTGGGGCTCCCGTCCCGGTTGCAGGTCGAGCAGTCCATGCTCCGGTGCAGGTGCCCGCCAGTGACCAGGAACGCACGCGACCACCCGCCTCGCCGGGCGAACTCGCGCTCGTACGGGACCGCCTCGTCCTGGATCGCATCGAGCTTCGCCTGTTCGACGGCGAACTCCTCCTCCAGCTGAGGAAGGCGCTCCTCGTCCCGGAACCAGCTGCGGCCCTTCCGAAGGCGCTCCTGGAGCTGCCGGACCTGCGCGTCGAGCATGTCCACCTTCACACGCTGCTTCCATGCACGGTCGAACACGTCAGACAATGCCGTGTCGATGTCCAGCGGCGTCTGCGCCGTCAGATCCCCGTGGTCCGGTTCGAGGCCTGTTTCGGGGACGCTGCGGTCGTGGTTCGCGAACTGTCCGCCAGCCGCGCCTTTTCCGTGGTGATGGTTGCCTTGCGCGTCGATGATGGTCATGCCTTCTACACGTGCGGCAGCCTGCCGGCACCGGCCGATCAGAGCGGGACGGTGTCGACGAGCTCAGCGATCGTCGCGGCGCTCGTCCGGCATGCCGAGCAGTACACCGTCGCCGACGCTCCGCGGCCGCGGGAGGCCTGCTCGAGCTGCCGTCGCAGGAGGGCGAGATGCAGTGCGCACACGAGCACCGGTGGCCGGTCGCAGCTCCGGCACGTCACGATCAGCGTTGCCGGGTGCTCGGCTTCGCTTGGAACATCGCAGGACGCGGTGAATTCGAGTGCGGCCAAGGCGGGGTCGAGGAGCGGGAACGTCATGGCTACCGCATACCCGGTCAGAGCCCGTCCGGTGGGGCGGTGCGTACCCGTGACGCGAACTGGCCGGCGTTCCCGGGTAGCGCAAGCTGGCCCCGGCGGAGGACGCGTGCGGGGTGGAGGACGGCGTCATGGGGTGCGTGGGGTTGGACACCGGGCCCGGACAGCAACGGCCACGAGCCGTCCACCGATTCGTCGTCGCCCATCCGGCCGGTCCGGCGAAGGTGCTCAGTCAGATCTCGTGCCTGTGCGCTGGCCCAACGGATCTGACGTCGATGCAGCTCGACGGCGCTCAGACCGCTCAGGCGTTCCGGGAACCGGTCGTACAGTGCCAGGGCGATACGCCCGGCGGCGACCGCGTCGGCGCCGGCATCATGCGCGTCATCGCCCAAGGCGACACCGTAGTGGGCGGCGACGTCGGTGAGCCTTCGTGATCCGGGACGGTATCGGTCCAGGGCCTTGTCGATGACGTACGTGTCGATCATCACGAGACCGCGCACCACGGGCACGCCGTGCCGTCGCGTCTCCGCTGTCAGGAGCGAGAGGTCGTACCCGCCGTTGTGAGCGACGACAGGCAGACCGTGGTCGACGACCCATTGCAAGGCCGTCGCGATCTGCTGCACGCCGGACGACGCCGGCTGACCGTGCGCACGTGCCATGGACGTGC
This sequence comes from Microbacterium xylanilyticum, assembly GCF_054654695.1. Lineage (NCBI taxonomy): Bacteria > Bacillati > Actinomycetota > Actinomycetes > Micrococcales > Microbacteriaceae > Microbacterium > Microbacterium xylanilyticum. The sequence goes on along the minus strand of NZ_BAAIEN010000002.1, from coordinate 2,149,979 downwards.
TGATCCCATGCACGGCCTGCGCTCCGTCGGGGATCTCCACGCTCGGGTCGAGCAGCCACCGGCGCTCATCGAGCACGGCGCCGTCACCGTCGAGGAGGCCGATGAAGCAGGTCACGATCCTGTCCCGGTCGACGTCGATCCCGGTGGTCTCCAGGTCGAACACGGCCAGGCGGCGTGGCTTCCCGGCCTGATCGACACTCCGCATGTCAGCCTTCGTCGGCACGGTTCAGGTCGGCGAGGGTTACCGTTGCGAGCCGGCCGACGTATTCGTCTTCCTTCGCGAGATGCCTCAGCACCCATCGAGGTGTTCGCGGGTTCTCGGCCACGGCTGCGCGCACCGCATGGTTCCGGTCGGCGGCCATCCGATCGAGGATCACCGGGTCCGTGGCCGAGTTCTTCGCGACCATGGACCGGACGTGCCCGTCTGCGTCGGCGGCGAGAGCGCTCTGACGGTTGACGCTCAGCCGCGGACTGGCGGCCGCGGCACGCCGCACGGCCGGGTTCTGATCCCGGGAGAGGCTGTCGAGCAGGTCAGCCGGCAGCGCGGTGTTCTTCGCGGCATGCTGGCGCACCCACTCGTCCGACTCGGTGGCGAGCCGGCGGAGCACATCCTGGGGGACGGACGGGTTCGCTGCAACCATCGCCCGCGTCTGGTTGCCGGTGGACGTGTCCTCGGACAGCCGCCGCAGGGTGTCCGCCGGCGCGGAAGGGTTCTTTGCGACCTGAGCCATGACGAACCCGTTGCCGTGGGACATCCGCTCCAGGAGCTCCGGACGGGTGTGCGCGTTCGATGCGACGGAGAGTCGCACATCCTGGTCCCGGTCCTGTGCCAGCCGGTCGAGGTCGATGACGGACGTGGTCGTCCGGGCGGCAGCAGCGCGAACCGAGTCGTCCACGTCGCGGGAAAGGGCACCGAGAGTGCCGGCCGCCGTGCGCGAGTCACCGGCGACCCTCCATCGCACTACCGCATTGCTGCTGTTCGTCGCGACCGTGTCGAGGACCATCCAGTCCGTGTTCGGGTGCTCGACGATCGCCACCTGGGTCTTCTCGTCGTCGGCCTTGCCTGCGAGGTGGCGGAGGGTGTCCGCGTCCGTGTTCGGATGCTTCGCGACCGCCCGGTGCACGGCCACCGTGTCGGAATCCTGCGCGAGCGCGCTCAATGCGGCCGCGGACAGGCCATCCGCCTTCGCCAGCTTCAGCTGGTCGTTGACCGGGTGACGGATGAGCACATCGTCGATCGGGTCTGAGCCGTCGCCGAGCGGGATGAACGCGACGAACGGGGCGCCCGTGTCGTCGGAGACGATGGCGGTCCCGTTCTCGTCCCGCTCGGCCGTGTTGCCCGCCCAGCTGAGGTGCACCCCACGGGTGCTGCCGTCGCGGGTGGTGATCATCTCGTACGCGTTCTGCTTCGTGACGGTCCGCAGGTCCGGTGCGCCGTTGCGGGCTTCACCGCCACCGAGGTACACGGCCTGGACCTGCTGCCCGACGGGAAGCTCACGGCGGGCCTGAGCGGCCGCGATCCGCACCGCGTCGACGCCGACCGTCGAACGTGCGCAGTCCGCACAGGGGGAGTCGTCCTCGACGATGTCACCGCGGGACGGGTCCTTGTCGTACCCGCATTCCGGGCAGGTGCGGCCGTGTTCGGCCTGGTCGGCGCAGGTGCCGCAGAGCCCGTTCCAGCCGTTCCCGTCGTCGTTCGGGCCCCCGCACTGGTCGCAGCGGTCCGCAGCATCGTCGATGTCGAGGGAGTCGTCCGGGTCCGGTGCGGTCCGGTTGTGCCCGTTGAACTGCCCGCCGGCGGGTCCCGAGGAGTTGTGCCCGCGCCCGTGCGCGTCGATGGTGGTGCTCATGTCCGATACACGAGCGGGCAGGGGGAGATCCTGGCTGAAGTCACGCCAGGTCGCGGGCGGCGTCGTTCAGCACCTGCACGTCCAGCGCATAGTCCGCGGCGACATCCGCGAGGAGGTTGCACAGGGCGTCGAGGAGCTGCGCCGAGTTGACCGGATGACCGGAGGGCCGGTCGGCTTCCGCTTCCTCCGCGATCAGCCCGATCATGTCGACGACGTCGAGGCCGGTCTCCGGATCCTCGGGCACGTCGTGCAGGGCCACGGCGGCGACCTGGGCCATGACGTCCAGCAGGTGCCGGCGGTCGTCCTCGGTGACGTCCGTGTCTGCGAGCAGCATCTCGATCGTCTCGATGATGCCCGTCGACGTCATCGCCCACTGGGCGGGCACGAGGACGTCGGCGAGGTCGTGGGAGGACTGCAGCATCTGCGCGGCGTGCTCCGGCCCGGTGACGAACTCGGACAGGTCGATCGAATCGAGGATCTCGTCGCCGGCGCCATGCAGCCAGAGCCCGACCCGCTCCTGCACGGCCGGGTCGTCCACGTTCAGGCCGTAGTGGGCGAGGACATCCAGCCAGGTGCCCGTGACCGGGTCGTACAGCCCGCCAGCGACGAGCTCCTGGGCGACACGGACGGACCACGCCGAATCCGACTCCACATCCGGGGCCTCATCAGCGACCTGGAACGGCGCACGCAGGGCGACCGTCCGCGGCAGCCACATCAGCGGGTGCCACATGAACGACGCCTTCGCGCCAGACCATCGGCGCGGGTGCCCGTCCTCCGCACGCTCCGCGACGGGGAGGGGGACGGTCAGCAGAGGGGATGCGAGGGTGCGCTCGGCGGGGATGCCCGACGCTTCGATGAACTCGTCGAAACGGCGCACGAACGAGAGCGGGTCGCTGTTGACCAGCAGATGCTCACCGGGGGCGGTCAGGAAGGACCGGCGCTCAGCGGCGGTGATGGTGGACATAGGGCCAGATTCTCCTCAAAGCCGTGTTGCGGTTCTCTTCGCTGTCACCGTCCACCCCTGCGAACGAGACGGAGCGAGCCGGGCATGAACCTGGTGCTGTCCGCGACGGGAATCGCATGGTTTCGGCCAAGTTCGATCGGCCGCCGCGCGTGTAGGGGTCATGACCAGCTACGACGCACACGGCAACAAGCATCGCCCCGCAGGCACCAGCACCGGCGGCCAGTTCGACGGGCACCACCGCAGCGAACCGGAACCGGGTGAGGAGCTCAGCACCGTCCCCGTCGCACGGGAGCTGACGATCGAGGAGATCGACCAGCAGGCTCAGGAGCGAGCAGCGAAGGCTGCGCTCCGGGAACGGTGGGCCGAGGTCTGCCAGGTCGCCGGGAGCACCGCGGGCGGGATCACGAGCGCATACCGGCTCGATCGGAGCGTCGCCGACGACATCACCCAGGACGTGGCCGTGACGATGCTCGCATCGAAGACGAAGTCCCTGGAGGAGCAGCTCGCCCAGCCGGACACCTACATCAAGCAGGCGGTCCGCAACCGCGCGACGAAGCAGACCGTCGCCTATCAGCACAAGCGGCGCAGCGAGGACACCGCGGGACTGCGTGCACTGCAGCTGGAGGACGAGGCCTTCCTCGAGGCGAACGGCCGCCGGATGAACAACACGGAGCGCACCGCCGCCGCGGACCGGATCCGCAATTCATACCCCGTCGGCGCGCGCCCCGCCGCTGACTTCCACATCACCCGCGACACGATCAGCCTGGACATGCCGATCGCTGAGGACATGACACTCGCGGACGTCCTCCCCGACGATTCCGAGCAGGTGCGACACGACGAGGCGGACCGGATCGCCGCGCTCGCCCTGTACGAGCTGGACTCGGGGACGACGTCCGGGAAGGCGAAGGTCCGCAAGTCCACGTGGCGGATCGTCTCGATCCGTGACGGTGCGCCGCAGGTGCGTGAGAGCAGCCTGGCCAAGCGCCAGGCGAAGAAGGCCAGGGACCTGGTCACCTCCACGCCCGGCGGGGTGGTCGGCCTCCTGGACCGCTGGGAGTCCGGGGATGCCAGCACTGACGAGGAGCAGATCCTGTTCAGCCCGTTCGGGGATGACCTGGACATCCGGGCGTGCGAGCGGGTGGCCACAGTCCTGCGCCGGCGCCCCGCACTTGCCGACCGGCTGTACGCGGAGGCCGTGCGCGTCGCGACCCGCTGACGGATCGTTCGCAGGGGTGGACGGTGACCGCACTTCTCAGGAAAGGCTGACACCTCATGGACCTTGTGGGCGGGTGGAACAGAATCTGGGGGAACCTCGTTCCCCAGGGGCTCCAGATCGTGATGACCGTCGTCGGTGTGGGGATCATCGTGATCTTCATCGGACTGTGGCTGTGGCAGAAGCGCAAGGCCGGCGTCAGCGGGGTCGCGACCGGGTTCCCCGGAATGGCGACGTTCTTCGGGTGCTTGCTCGCCGGGCCGAACGTGATCCTCCCGGTCGCGCTGCTCATCATCCAGGGCATCCTCGGGATCGTCGTCGCAGTGCTCGCCTGGGGCGCCACCTTCCTGTGACCGGCAGTGGACCACGATGAGCGACAACGTCCCGCACGTCTACTCGCTGACGAAGCTCACTGGGCGGCACCGGAACGATGAACGCCGGTGGGTGGTGTTCACCGTGGAAGCCCCCCGTCACAACATCATCGTCTTCGGGGTGTCGCTGATTACCTCCCTCGCCCCGACCGCCGTGCTGATCCCGTTCCTCGGCCCGTGGGCGTTCCTAGCACCGATCGGGCTGGTGCCCCTGGGGATGTGGCTGCTCGTGGCCCGGCAGAAGCGGGGCATGAAGCTGAGGAACATGCAGGCGATCGTCGACAAGAAGCGGTCGAAGACGGGGGTGCTGTACGCGTCCGGCGAGGTGATGGGGGACCCCGTCCTCGTCATGCACCAGCAGGTGGTGATCCCCACCCCGCCCCAGGCGACCGCGGACGCGCACGGCCCGCGCGCAATGCGCGCGACCCCCCGATCGTCGACGCGAGCTCGCAGGGGCCACGCGAGCATGCGGGATCTCCTCGAAGACTGAGCCGCGCTTGCGTTCGCAGGGGTGGACGGTGAAGGCACTTTCGAGGGGAGCGCAGATGCGACGCGGAGCCAGGTGGGTTGCACGGATTGCCGCCGTTGCCGCGGCGTGCGCTCTCGCACTGCCCCTGACAGCCGCCGCCGCGCATGCGGAGAGCCCGGGAGACGCTGCTGTGTCGGTCGTCCCGTTGCGTCCGCTCGGACCCAACGACGATCCGACCACGCCGCCCGGCCCCGATGACGGTGGCGTGTGGACGAACCAGCTGTGCGAGATGTTCACGAAAGAGGACGTCCCGAACTACCAGCAGTGGCGGAAGTTCTGCCTGGACCATCCGGGGCTGCGCAGCGCCGACAACACCGAGATCACGTTCCACAACACCGTCTACCGGATGCCGACCCGGTGGCTGTCCGCCGCAAGCGGGTACTTCTCGAAGCTCGACGGGGTGAACATCGGGGCGACGTTGAACGTCGCAAGCCGCAACTTCGCGGACGCCCCGTACATGTCCGCCGGCAACGGGATGTGGTCCGCGTCCGCCGGGCTCGTGCAGGCGGCGACGTCGTTTGACGCGATCAGCGGCATCGGCGGGCAGATGGACATGGTCGGTGGTGCACTCGTGAACGGACTGCTCTCCGGGGCGGTAGGCAGCGCCGGGACGAGCCTGATGGTCATCCTTCTCGCACTCATCGTCGTTGCGGCGATCGTCCGATCCATCGGCCGCGGCGCCGGGGTCATGATCCGCCGTCTGTGCGGGCTCGGGATCATGATCGGACTGCTGCTGGGCATGTCCGCGCAGTACGCGAAGACGACCGGAATGAACCCGGGGGAGACGTACTCGCCGGCACCGCTCACCCCCGGATGGTTCGTCAAAGTCACGAACGAGTCGATCGCGAAGTACACGGACTCCGTCGCCGACGGGATCACCGGCGCGGTCAACGGGATCGGCTCGATCGCCACCCCGGGCGGAACGAAAGCGTCAGACCTTTTCAACTGCGCCGGCTACGACGGTGTCCTCTGGTCGGAGCTGCAGGAGATGGGCAAGATCGTCCCGTCCCTGGACGGCGGCCGGGTGACGAGCGTCTCGAAAGCCATGGACTCCATGTGGTTGATCACCGGGGTGGAGACGTGGAAGCGGACGCAGCTGGGGTACAACAACCCGTACGCGGACGTCGCCTACTGCCATGTCCTCGACTTCCGGTCCAACGGCGTCACCTCGTTCGGGGCGCTGGACGCGACCAGGGATCAGGCGCTGGCCCGCGGGGCGAACATCGGCGACTTCAAGAACCCCGACGGGTCGCTCCCGTTCAACCCGTCCGGGGACAAGAACCAGGCCGGGACCATGCTCGCGTGGGCGGCCTGCCAGGCGACCGGGATGTCCGCGGACAAGGTCCCGGTGATCCAGTGGAAGTGGCGGGACGGCTGGCTCGGGTTCGACGCAAGGACCGGGAACGGACCGGGCGGGACCACACGGCTGTCCAAGACGGGGGACAACTCCGCGCAGACGCTCTGCACGCAATGGTGGACGGACCGTGCGGACCCGAACGACCCGCAGTCGCAGGCGGTCCCGAAGCAGTTCGAGCTGGAAGGAAACCCTGATGACATCGCCGGGGACGCGAAGAGCGCCGCAGACCCGGAAGCGGTCGCGGACTACGCACGTGCGGTGACCGGCGTGGGTGCGGCCGGGAACCAGGCGGCGACCATCTCCTACGCGGTCGGGGCGCTCATGGCGCTCATCGCATTCGGGTTCGTCGCCCTGATCTCGTTCCTCGCGAAGTTCGCCCTGGCCGGGTTCATCATCGCGCTGTGGTTCGTGTTCTTCGCCGCGATGTTCGTGGAACGGCCGTGGAAGGACCGCATCGGGAAGACGCTGAACCAGATGCTGGGCCTGTCCGTGTTCGCGTCCCTGATCACCGCGGTGCTCGCGCTCGTCGCTCTCGTCGCCCGGGTGCTGATCACGGTCGGCACGAACATGTTCGGCGCCGGATCCCTGTTCTCGATGATCTGGTCCGGGCTCAGCCCGATCGTCGCGCTCGTGTTCGTGCACGTCCTGTTCAAGAAGGTGTTCAAGCTGCCCTCGCCGGTCTCCATCGGCGGGGCGATGGCCTGGGGCAAGGCCGGGGCGTCCGGTGCGATCGGGGCGGGACTCAGCGCCGGTGTCGGATCCGCCGCCGGGAGCTTCCTCGGCACCCGCCTGGGGTCCATGGCTCGCGGCGCGGGACGTCGGGTCGGCTCGAACCTGCTGAACCGGGCGAGCGGCGGCCGGCTGGGCATGCGCACGGGAGTGCGGCGCAGTGAGATGGGTGCACCGGTCGCGAAGACGGCAGGCCAGGTGCAGGGTGAGAAGTCCGAGCAGATGGAGCTGGAGAGCGAACAGCTCACGAGCCGTCGCAAGCAGCTCGCCGAGGCGCGAGCATGGGCGGCCGAGCAGTCTGGTCGCCGGTCGCAGCGGCAGAAGGTCACCGACGAGGTGCAGGAGCGCCGTGACGAACGTGCACGGTTGCGGGACTCCCGCCGGGACACGCGCCTGGAGCTGAAGGCCGCGGCCGCGACCGGGGACATCGCACGGATGGATCAGCTCCGCCGGGAGCAGCAGTCCCGAGAGCAGATCATCGCCGGTGGTGCGGAGCTTCGACGTCAGACCCTGTCGGGTGCGACGAAGACCCTCTCCGCGGTGCGGGATCTGCCGGCGTTGACGGCCGCTCGTGCTCGTGCGGGGGCGTCGGAGCGTTTCACGGGCCTGTGGAACTCTGCCCCGGCGACCGCGATGCGCGTGCAGGTGGGCATGGGTGCCGGGCATGTCCGCTCCATCGCGAAGGCGGCCGTGGACAACCGTGCCGTGCACGCTGCGGCGGAGTTCTCCCGGGATGCCGGGATCACCGCGGGGGCTCAGGCGATCGGACGGTACGGGCGGCAGGTCGCGAACCGGCGGGGCGAGAACAGCCGGCTCCTGGAGCGGTACCAGGCCGCGCAGGCCGCTCAGGCTCAGGCGCAGGAGGCTGCCGCCTCGAAGGCACGCGCCGACGCGAGCCGGGCCGAGCACGCGCAAGTGGAGGCCGCGGCGCAGGCGGAGCGGATGGCTCAGGCGCAGGCGAACGCACAGGCGCTGATCCAGGCCGGCGTCTTCGCCGGCGCCGGAGCGGCAACCGGGGTTCCAGGCTCCGGTGGCAGGCGAGCAGAGTGAAGGTGACCGCGTATGCGTGAGGAGGCAGGTAGCATGAGCACCATCGAAACGCCGCGGCGACCCAGCGGCGCCCCGGATGGGCGTGGGGGTGAATGGTCTCCGCGGGCACGCACTGCTCCGGAGGACACGTTGATCGAGCGCGGATCGTTCGCATTCCCGCCCGTCGGGCTCCCGAAGAACGTCGAGGAGTACACGGCGTGGTGGGAGGACGCGTCCGGGCACATCACGGACCGGACGCTGTCGAACGCCATGCACGCCTTCGCCGTCTGGCGCCAAGGCCAGATCGACGCGGCCGTCCGCTCGCAGATGGTGTGGGCCGACGAGGGCGACAAGGGCATCGACAAGCATGTCCGCAAGATCGGCGCCGGGAGCATCGATGGGCTGAACGCGCAGCGACGTCAGGCGATCATCGACGAGGCGAACGCCGCGCTCCCGCCGGAGCCCAGCCCGATCCGGATGCGCACGATCCTGAAGGCCCACCAGATCGGTGAGTGGCGGGGCGTTCTCGCGACGCCTGAAGACGAGCAGAAGGCGCTCGAGTACCCGATCGACGTGGCCGGCCAGGCGGGCAACGTGATCGGTATCCGGCAGTACTACCGGACCGAGGAGTGGGCGAACCGGGCGTTCACGGAGACCGATCTTGCCGTCGCCGACGGGCTCGCACGCCTCGCCGCGATCGAGGATCAGCGGGACGGATTCATCGCCGGCTGATCCGCCACATCGCGTCATGCCCTTCGGCGGATCCGTCAGCACCGTGCAAACGTGGACGCAACGGAACAACGGGAGGGTGTTCATCATACGTACGAGGACTCGAAGTACCAGCACGGTCAGCACACTGATCCCCGCCATTGCGGTCCTCGGTGTGCTGACCGGCTACGCGCCGTCCGCGCCGACACCGTCGGTCGCAGCGCAGAAACTGCTGGACGCGGTCGTCGCCGTCGATGCGAAAGGCGTGCAGGAAGCAGCCCGGGGTGCTCGTGACGTCGATGCAGCTTTGAAGGTGTTCTCGACTAGCCCATGCGTTGCTCGATCCGCAGCGCTCGCTCAGCCGAGGGTGCCGTTGATTCGTACGAAGAGCTTCTCGAAGTTTGCAAGTGTCCCGTCGCTTAGGTTGTCGAGCAGCTCCGGGTTCCGGAGCATGGCGTCGGCAGGGCGATGGTGGCTGAACGGCTGGTATGTGCGTTCGATCCGCTTCACGATGCGATCGCCGTGGCCAAGCTGGTCGGCGGCGAACGCAGTCCCGAAAGCCTTGTTGAACATTGCGAGGTAGTCCTCGATGTCGAAGAGATCTTCAATGTCCGAGTGGGGGCGTTCGGTGATCTCGCTGACCTGCACGATGCGGTCCCGCTTCAGCCGCGCCGCGTCCACCGCCCGATCGAGGCGCTCCGCCCCCTCGGTCCCGGAGTCGACGAGGACGGTCACGTCCAGATTCTGACCCATCAGGGAAACGAAGGCGGGAATGTTCGATGCACCACCGGTGGGGAGCACGCGCCAGCGCTCGTCGAGTCCGGTCCGACCGTGCTCCAACAACCACCTACTCAGCGCATCGAGGTACACGAAATCACTCGGACCCTCGACGAGAAGGTTTGTTGACCCGATGAAAAGGTGCTGCGCGATGTCGTACCCGAGAGCCGCCTGCAGCGGGAAGAGGCTCCCTTCGCGCACTTCCAGTGCTTCCTGCGTGACGGTCGCGCCGGTGTCAGGGCCGCCGTCCTCGACGATCCGGACGCGTCCGACCTTGTCTGTCTCGACCATGAACGGGCTGTGGGTCGTATACACGACTTGCGCCGCATCGGCGAGCCGCTCGTTGATGAACCGCAGGAAATCGCCTTGAGCGCGGCCGTGCAACGTCATGCCCGGCTCGTCGAGCAGAACCACCACGGGTTCCTTCCGGGTCTCGAACTCTGTGAACGCTGCCAGGAACGAGAAGAACCAACGGAATCCTGAGGAACGTTGGGAGAAGTTGTTCGTGAAGGCGTGGCGCGTGTCCTCGACACGGATGTCGAGATAGGTCTTCGTGACCTGGAGGGTCTGTGGATAGGTCGATACCTCCTCGATCTTGCGGTCGACGTCGAACTGGACGCGGAGGTTCTCGTTCTGCTTCCAATACTTGAAAACCTCGCGTGTGAGCTCGTGCCCCACTGCTTCAAGCTCCGCCTTGCGGTCCTCATAGTCGTCCTCGGCCAGGGCCGCCGGGGTCGTCTCGGCGAGCCTCAGCAGAGCCCGTGCGGTCTGCGTCGCCGAGGATCCAACCTCGTCGTCCTTCTCCGCGAGGGCGCTGATGTCGATCCGACCCTCCAGCTGCGAGTAGTCGGAGAAGTAGAAGAAGCGCGGGATGCGTGGCTTGAGGATCCCCACGATGACGCCCCACGCAGTATCGCCGCTTAGGGCAGCCAGTTCCTTTCTGACGCGCGCGACTTCCTCGGTGGTGCGTTCGAGCTGCCCGTCGCTCTGATCGGCTGCCAGCTCGGCGGAGACGGCCTCGATGCCGTCAAGATCGCGCACATCCTTGAAGCGCTCCGCCGTCTTTTTCCGAAGGTCGGCGCGCCCGAGGAGATTCTCGACGGCCTGCCTACCGCTTCTCTGGAACGTCCACCATGTCTTGTTCGGCCCGTACTTCCGGGAAATCGTGACTTCCGACCCCGTGACCACGCCCGCTCCGAGAGCGCTTTCGACCGCTTCGCGATCGTCGTCGTCGAGCACGAACGTCGCCGCGATCGGCTCGGCGTCTTTGACGACGTCCACGCGACGATCTTTCGAGAGCAGCCACCTCGGGTAGTCCTGCTGCTCGTTGAACTCCGCCTCGCCGACGGGGTTCAGGCGATGTAGAGCCGACAGGATCGCGGTCTTGCCGGATTCGTTCATTCCGACAAGGCACGTCACCGCGTCATCGACCATGATCTCGCCGCTGTCGAGGATGTTCCGGAAATTGCGGACGCGGAAGTGTTTCAGCTGCATGGCATTCCCCTCGTTCTCACGCAGCCGTACCCCAGCGTGCGTGCACTCACCATATCGATGGGTAGGGACAAAGGGGTGCGGAGCTCCTTGCATTGTCGTCACGCCACCACTATCCGGTCGGCGGCGAGAACAAGCTCCCCAAGCCTTAGGATGCGACCCTCCGCACGCCCGGGGAAGTCTGATGCCGCCCAGCTTGAGCTGGCCTGGGAGCAGCATGTCGTCGGCACGATCACATAATCGGAAGGGCCAGTCGCAGGTCGCATAGGACCGGCTGAACCAATGCCTCGCCGGGTGGCAGGGGGAGCTCATCGCATGCTGCGCGTCAAAGCTCACCTACATCAACGCACAGCTGTTCGAGCACGGGTGGATCGGCAGCGGCTCACCGGCACTGGGCCCACCGGAGCGGTTCACCTTGGACGGGTGCGATCTCGACGGCAGAAGTTCACGGCGACCGGCACCTTGAACGAGCAGTACATCGAGGATCCCGCGAACCCTGAATCGGCACGCTCCCCTTCCAGGTGAGTCCGGACGGGATGCTCGAGACACCATCCATGACCTGGTCCAAGACGGTGTCGAAGGCGTCGACGATTCGATCGACCCTGAATCTCACACATACTCGGTGATGTCGGTCGCCACCGATACGGTAGGGCCAACGATCGATCGCGCTGTCAGCGCGCAGGAGGAACCACCACCCATGGCAAGAACCGCCAAACCGAAGCAGCAGAAGACTCTTGAGCAGCGCCTCTGGGATGCGGCTGACGCATTGCGGGGCAATCAGGAGCCGAGCGAATACAAGCACGTTGTGCTCGGTTTGGTGTTCCTCAAGTACATCTCGGACCGCTTCGAAGAGCGCCGCCACGCCATCGAAGTATCGCTCGCTGACCCTGAGTCTGACGAGTACATCCCCAATGCTGACCGCCGTCCGAAGTACCTGGAGGATCGCGGCGAGTACACCCGCGCGAACGTGTTCTGGGTGCCGGTCGAAGCCCGCTGGGACACGATCCAGGCCAAGGCCAAGCTCCCGTCTATCGGCCAGGACATCGACCACGCCATGGATCTCATCGAGAAGGAGAACCCCAGCGTACGGGGTGTCCTTCCGCGCAACTACGGGCGAGAGGGGCTCGACAAGGGCCGGCTCGGCCAGCTCGTCGACCTCATCGGCTCGATCGGCTTCACCGAGAGCGACGACCACGGCTCAGACGACGTCCTCGGGCGCGTCTACGAATACTTCCTCGGCCAGTTCGCCGGCAAGGAGACCGGCAAGGACGCCGGCGCCTTCTACACGCCGCGTTCCGTGGTGAAGACGCTGATCGAGATGCTCGAGCCCTACAAGGGCCGCGTCTACGACCCCGCCTGTGGGTCGGGTGGCATGTTCGTGCAGTCCGCAGAGTTCGTCAAGGCGCACGGCGGCAAGCGAAACGACATCTCCGTCTTCGGCCAGGAATACACCGACACCACCTGGAAGCTCGCCAAGATGAACCTCGCGCTGCGGGGCATCGAGGCCGACCTCGGCGATCGTTCGGCCGACTCCTTTTCTAGCGACCTTCACCCTGACCTCCGGGCAGACTTCGTCATCGCCAACCCGCCCTTCAACGTCAGTAACTGGTGGGATGCCAAGCTGGCCGACGATCCGCGGTGGAAGTACGGCACGCCGCCGGAAGGCAATGCCAACTTCGCATGGGTGCAACATTTCATCCACCACCTTCGGCCGAACGGCACGGCTGGTTTCGTTCTCGCGAATGGCTCGCTCAGCTCGAAGCAGAACGGCGAAGGCGAGATTCGCAAGAAGCTCGTCGATGCAGACATGGTCGATTGCATCGTGATGATGCCAACAAACCTGTTTTTCAACACGACGATTCCCGTCTGCCTCTGGTTTGTATCAAAGGGGCGCCACGGTAACGGGCATCGCGAGCGCCGTGGGGAAATGCTCTTCATTGATGCGCGGAACCTTGGGGTCATGGAGTCGCGGAAGCTGCGGGTGCTCACGGACGAGGATATTGCCATGATCGCCGACACTTACCATGCATGGCGCAATCATGGTGGCGGCTACGAGGATCAACCAGGATTCTCGAAAGCCGCATCTCTTGAAGAGGTCCGGGCGCACGACTACGTCCTGACGCCCGGACGATATGTGGGAATCCAAGAGGCTGAGGTCGATGATGAGCCGATCGACGAGAAGATCAAACGGCTCACGAACGAACTGTTCGAGGAGTTCGATCGCGGCAAGGCGTTTGAAGGGGAAGTGCGGCGGCGGATTGGTGGCATTCGGTGGTGACCCGACTGGCGGACGTCGTCGACATGACTTTTGGATTTGCGTTCAAGAGTTCTGACTTTTCGGAACGACGCGGGGATATCAGGCTCCTCCGCGGCGACAACATCGCGCAGGGTAGGCTTCGGTGGGATGGCGTGAAGCGATTTCCGATCGCGAGGCTCGCCGAAGTCGAACGTTACGCGCTTGAGTGCGGTGACATCGTTATCGCAATGGACCGCCCTTGGATCGCGGCAGGACTGAAGTACTCCGTGGTTAGGGCTGCGGACCTCCCTTCCCTTCTCGTCCAGCGGGTGGCGCGCCTCCGCGCGAAGGCTGATCTGATGGATCAAGGTTTCTTGGCGGCAATCATCGGTAGCGATTCATTCACCGAATACGTCATCGGGGTGCAGACTGGGTCGGCGGTACCGCACATCAGCGGTGGTCAGATCGGGAGCTACACATTCGATCTCCCGTCTCTTGAGGATCAACGCGAGATTGCTGCCGTCCTTAACGCATTTGATGACAAAATTGAATCGAACCATCGTGCCATCTCATTAATGGAAGACCTTGGTAGCGCGATTCTTGCTGAAAGGCTGGCATCGGGCACCCACGGTTCCCCGAGCTACGATTCCAGCCGAAGGTTGGGTGCATTGCTTGAGGTGCTGGAGACCGGATCGAGGCCGCGCGGAGGGGTCGCGGCTGGAGAGGATGGCACTGTCAGCCTGGGGGCCGAGAATGTCCAGTCCGCAGGTGTTAGCGCCACGATGAGATTCAAGCGCATTCCTGACTCGTTCGCGTCAGAAATGAAGCGAGGGCACCTGGCGAATGAAGATGTTCTTGTCTACAAAGATGGAGGCAAGCCTGGTAATTTCGTTCCACACGTGAGTGCTTTCGGTTATGGGTTCCCTGTTGAATGTGCAACGATCAACGAGCATGTTTATCGTGTCAGGTCTGGAGGCGGCGTCTCGCAGGCGCTTCTCTACTGGATCTTGCGATCGAGTTGGATGGACCACGAGATGCGAAAGCGGGGTACGGGAGTCGCGATTCCAAGCTTGAATAGCGCGAACTTCCGAGACCTCCCAATTCCTTTGCGTCTGGACGAAGAAGTTGCAGAGTTGAACGACCGCCTCACACCATTGCTCGCTGAAATGCTCCGTCGCGGGTCGGAGACTCGTCGGCTTGTGATGGCGAGGGATGCGATCCTTCCCCAACTTCTGTCTGGAACTCGTTCGTGCGGGAACCTGTTGGAGGCAGCCTCATGAGCGGCAACATGAACGAGAACATCATCGAGCTCGCGGCTCTCGACTACTTCCGTCAGCTGGGCTATCACACGGGCTTTGGCCCTCTGCTCGCCCCCGGAGAGCCGGGGGAGGAGCGCGAATCCTTCGAACAGGTCTACCTGTTCGGTCGCCTTCGTGATGCAGCCCGTCGCATCAACCCAGGTATCGATCGCAGCCTCATTGACGACGCCATCAAACGGTTGGAGCGAGCCGAGTCGCAGAGCCCGATCGATGAGAACGCGCGCGTCCACAAGCTCCTCACCGAGGGTGTCCCGGTCGAGTACCGTGACGAGAGCGGCGCGGTACGAACGACGAGCATCTGGCTGATTGACTACGATGAGCCGTCGAACAACGACTGGCTCGCGGTCAACCAGTACACCGTGATCGAGAACGGCAAGAATCGTCGGCCCGATGTCTTGGTGTTCGTCAACGGCCTCCCGCTTGGGCTCCTCGAGCTGAAGAACCCAGCCGCCGAGAACGCCACGCTGAAGAGCGCGTGGAATCAGATCCAGACGTACCGCAAGGACATTCCGTCGGTCTTCACCGCCAATGCCGTCACTGTGATCTCGGATGGCACCTCTGCGGCGATGAGCTCCTTCACGGGCAGCTTCGAGCATTACGCCCCGTGGAAGACCATCGAGGGCCGCGAGGTCGTCACGAACCTCCCCGCGCTGGAGGTCACTCTCAAGGGCGTCTTCGAACCGAGTCGGTTCCTCGACATCCTCCGCAACTTCGTCGTCTTCAGTGAAGAGACGGTGACGGACAAGGCGTCAGGGCAGCCGGTGAAGGCGCTCATCAAGCGCGTCGCCAAGTACCACCAGTACTGGGCGGTCAATGCTGCCGTCGAGTCGACCGTCGTGGCGTCCAGCCCGTCGGGCGACCGCCGAGGTGGTGTCGTCTGGCACACCCAAGGGTCAGGCAAGAGCTTCGAGATGGTGTTCTACGCCGCGAAGATCATGCGTGATCCGCGGATGTCCAACCCGACACTAGTGTTCATCACCGACCGCAACGATCTCGATGATCAGCTGTTCGGTGAGGTCTTCGCGCCTGCTCGCATCCTTCCTGAGCGACCTGTCCAGGCCGACACTCGCGTCGAACTCCGCGAGCTCTTGCGACGTGCCTCAGGCGGCATCGTCTTCACCACATTGCAGAAGTTCGCACCGGGCGAGGATGGCGATCGTACTCCGGTGCTCACCGATCGCCGCAACGTCGTAGTCGTCGCCGATGAGGCCCACCGCTCGCAGTACGGCTTCTCGGAGAAGCTCGACTCAAAGGGCCAACTCCGCGCTGGCCTCGCCAAGCACCTCCGCGATGCCCTCCCCGGAGCGACCTATCTCGGCTTCACCGGAACGCCGATCGAGTCCAATGACAAGTCGACTCGGGCAGTGTTCGGCGACTACATCGATATCTACGACCTGACCCGTGCGGTCGAAGACGGCGCCACGGTGCGCATCTTCTACGAATCGCGTCTGGCCAGGATCGAACTCAGCACGGACGACTACGAAGCTCTCGACGAGCTGGCGGACGAGATCACCGAGCAGGTCGAAGAGACCGAAGCGGTCAAGGCTAAGTCGCGCTGGTCACGCCTGGAGGCCATCGTCGGAGCCGAGGACCGCCTTGACATGGTGGCTCGCGACATTGTTGAGCACTGGGAGAAGCGCCGCGAGGCCCTCTTCGGCAAAGGCATGATCGTCGTCATGAGCCGCCGCATCGCGGTGCGTCTCTACGAGAAGATCGTTGCGCTTCGTCCTGATTG
Organism: Microbacterium xylanilyticum; assembly: GCF_054654695.1. Lineage (NCBI taxonomy): Bacteria > Bacillati > Actinomycetota > Actinomycetes > Micrococcales > Microbacteriaceae > Microbacterium > Microbacterium xylanilyticum. Next base: position 2,133,671 of record NZ_BAAIEN010000002.1, on the reverse strand, counting down.
GCACTCCGACGATCCGGCTGAAGGCAAGATCAAGGTCGTCATGACCGGCTCGGCCGCCGACCCGGCCGAGTTCCAGCCTCACATTCACTCCAAGGACGTCCGCAAGGAGTTGAAGGCGCGCGCCAAGAACCCGGACGACCCGCTTGAGTTGGTCATCGTGCGCGACATGTGGCTGACCGGCTTCGACGCGCCGTCGATGCACACCATGTACGTCGACAAGACCATGCAGGGCGCGGGGTTGATGCAGGCTATCGCCCGCGTCAACCGCACCTTCCGCGACAAGCCTGGTGGTCTCATCGTCGACTACATCGGCGTCTTCTCGAACCTCCAGGCAGCGCTCCAGGAGTACTCGCCCTCCGACCGTGATCAGGCGGGCGTGCCGATCGAGGAACTGGTCGACGCTATGCTGGAAAAGCACGACGTCGTCCGCGGCATCCTGCATGGCTGCGAGTACGACTCGTCGCCGGACCTTCCGCCTGCGGATCGGCTCGCGCAGCACGCCAAGGTGCTCGACTACGTGATGGCCGACCCCGACCGCACGCCTCGCTTCAATGATCAGGTACTGGCGCTTGCCAAGGTCTTCGCGCTCTGTGGCGCTCGCGACGAGGCAGCCGCGATCCGCAACGACGTGCGCATGTTCATCGACGTGCGCTCCGCAATCATGAAGATTCTCAACCCCGACGCTGGCCGCGGGGGAGTCGGTGCTGTCGAGATCGACACTGCGATCGGGCAGCTGGTCAACGAGGCCATCGCGGCCGACCAGGTGATGGACGTCTACAAGCTCGCTGGCGTCGATACGCCTGAACTTTCGATCCTCTCGGATGAGTTTCTCGACTCGCTCGCCGCCAAGGACAAGCCGAACCTCCAGATGGGACTGCTTCGACGGCTCATCAACGACCAGATCCGAACGATCCAGCACACCAATCTCGTGCAGGCGCGCAAGTTCTCTGAGCAGCTGGAGGAGGCGATCAACCGCTACACCAACCGCTCGCTCACGACCGCCGAGATTATCGCCGAACTCGTCAAGCTCGCCAAGCAGATGAAGAGCGAGCTGAAGCGCCACGAAGCTCTTGGGCTGCGTGAGGACGAGGTCGCCTTCTACGACGCGGTGGCTCAGAGCGACTCCGCCGTCCTCGAGCTTGGCGACAATGTCCTGAAGGAGATCGCTCGGAAGCTCGTCGTGGCCGTACGTCAGAGCGCGACGATCGACTGGAACCTCAAGGAGAGCGTCCAGGCCGAGATGCGCTCCAAGATCCGGAAGCTGCTCGACCGCTACGACTACCCGCCGGACCAAGAGGAGAAGGCGATCGAACTGGTGCTGAAGCAAGCCGAACTCTTCGCGACAGGCGAGACCTCTTCGTAGGCAGAGAGTCGCTACAACGGCGCCTCGGAGCGCTGGGCCAAGATGAAGTCACGATCGCGGTGATCGTGGCATGAGTTCTGGTGGATGGTGTGGTCGACTTCAACGCGCTGCTCAAGGGCGCGAGCCAGGACGCGCCCACGGAACCTCGCGAGCTCCACGGTCAACTGAAGAAGGCGCAAGGCTACGGCTACCTTCGTGATGTCCAAGGGCAAGTCCTCACGGCGTGGAACGCACGCCGCGATGAGCGCGACATCGTGATGAAGGTCAACACTGGCGGTGGCAAGACGATCGATGGACTGGTCATCCTCCAGAGCTACATCAACTCTGGCGAAGGGGACTGCTGCACGAATAGGTGACATCTGATCTGGCTTGCCCGAGGGGTTGGCCTGGAAGGATGTTGCTGTGCCGAAGCCCTACCCCACTGAGTTCCGTGACGATGTCGTGCGCGTCGCGCGAAATCGTGAGCCCGGTGTGACGATCGAGCAGATCGCGAAAGACTTCGGTGTTCACCCCATGACGTTGCAGAAGTGGATGCGTCGCGCCGACATCGACGAGGGAGCCAAGCCCGGCCAGTCCCGAACCGAGGCGGCCGAGATCCGCGAATTGCGGAAGCGAAACCGGCTCCTCGAACAGGAGAACGAGGTCCTGCGGCGTGCGGCGGCGTATCTGTCGCAGGCGAACCTGCCGGGAAAAGGTTCTACCCGCTCGTGACGGAGCTCGCCGCCGCAGGGATTCCTGTGACGGTGACGTGCCGGGTATTGAAGCTCTCCCGCCAGCCCTACTACCGCTGGCTGGCGAACCCCATCACCGATAGTGAGGTGGTGGAGGCGTATCGCGCGAACGCGCTATTCGACGCGCACCAGGACGACCCCGAGTTCGGGCACCGCCTCCTCGCCGACGAGGCCCGCGACAACGGAGAGGCGATGTCGGATCGGACGGCGTGGCGGATCGCGTCGAGTAACGGCTGGTTCAGCGCGTTCGGCAAGCCCAAGCGCGGCAAGGGCCGCCGACCCGGCCCTCCCGTCCACGACGACCTGTGCGCGGTCGTCGACGAGGACGGGCGTGTGCGGCACGTGTTCACAGCGGAGGCGCCGAACGAACTGTGGCTGACCGACATCACGGAACACCGGACCGCGGAGGGCAAGCTCTACCTCTGCGCCATCAAGGACGTCTACTCGGGACGGATCGTCGGGTACTCGATCGACTCCCGGATGAAGTCCCGTCTGGCCGTCCAAGCCCTCGAGAACGCTGTTGCGATGCGCGGCGACGTCGCCGGATGCATCGTGCATTCCGACAGGGGATCTCAGTTCCGAAGCCGGAAGATGCTCCGCGCCCTCAGCCGGCATCGCATGGTCGGGAGCATGGGCAGAGTAGGGTCCAGCGGAGACAACGCAGCTATGGAATCGTTCTTCGCGCTGCTGCAGAAGAACGTCCTCAACCGCCGAACCTGGACCACCCGCGAGCAACTCCGCATCGCGATGGTGACCTGGATCGAACGGACCTACCACCGTCGCCGACGCCAGGCACGCCTGGGCCGTTTGACGCCCATCGAGTTCGAGACCATCATGAACACGACCGTCGCACTGGCGGCGTGACTATAACCTGTCACCTATCCGTGCAGCAGTCCCAAGGCCCCGCGCTGTACGTGGCTCCGGGGAAGCATCTCGTCAACCAGGTGATCGCTGAGGCCGCGAAACTGGGCATCGCTACCACAACAAACGTCGACGGTGCTGCCTACCTGAACAGCGAAGCGATCGGCGTCATCAACGCCCACGAGCTCGTAAACGGTCGCACGAAATTCTCGGACAAGCGATCTCCACGAGCTCGCGCTCCCATCGGATCAGTCGTCATCGACGACGCACACGCTGCAATCGCCACCACCCGACGACAGCTGTCCCTTTCCATCCCACGGACCAGTCGGATCTTCAATCAGCTTCTGGAGTTGTTCGCTGATGATCTGAAGACGCAATCTTCGGACGCGTATCTCGACGTTCGGGACGACCGGCGTGGAAGTACAGTTCGAGTGCCGTTCTGGGCATGGAGAGCGAAGCTTGATCAGGCACGCGAGATCCTGCGTTCCGAGACTGCCGACGGACAGGCCCTCTACTTCGACTGGCCAGCAGTTGCAGAAGTCTTGCCGTTCTGCCGCGCAGTCTTCGCGAACAACGAGCTAACGATCACGCCGTTCTGCCCGCCGATTGATCACGTCACATCGTTCATGGAAGCGAAGCATCGTGTCTTCTTGACTGCGACGCTCGCGGACGACAGCGTTCTCGTCACCGACTTCGGGGCCGATCCAATCAGCATCTCGAAGCCAGTGACGCCACTAACGGCAGGCGACATTGGTGAACGTATGATCCTTGCACCCCAAGAGATCAACCCCGACCTGAGCGGCGAAGTCATTCGCAAGCAGATCGTAGGCCTTAGTAAGGACTACAACACCGTGGTGCTCGTTCCGAGCAGAGCGTGGGCCGACACATGGGCGTCTGACGCGGCGATCATCGCGGACAAGGACAACATCGACACGGCGGTCGATCGCCTCCGCAATGGGTACGTCGGCCTGGTCGTGTTGATCAATCGATACGACGGCATTGACCTTCCGAACGATGCCTGTCGTGTTCTCGTGATTGACGGACTTCCCGAGGCCTTCAGCCCGGAGGAGCGGCTCGACTCGTTGCTGGTCAGCATCGATTCCGGCGTCGACGCGCGTCAGGTTCAGCGAATCGAGCAGGGCATGGGTCGGGGCGTCCGCAGCAACGAGGATCACTGCGTCATCTTCCTTCTCGGCCCTCGACTTGCGCAGCTAACCGTAGATCCGCGGACGCTCGCCATGTTCAGTCCCGCAACGCAGGCGCAACTCAGGCTCTCGCGCCAGGTGGCGGCCCAAATGGACAACCTGCCGATCGGGCGGATTGTTGACACTGCCAAGCAGGCTCTCGACCGCGACCCGGCCTGGATGCAACTTGCCTTGAACGCCCTCCGAAACATCCCGCCGGCACCGGGGAATGTCTCGTCCGCGGCGGTCGCCGAGCGAATGGCGTTTGCTATGGCCACGAACGGCGACAGTTCTGGAGCCCGCGACCGTATCGCTGCTGCAGTGGAAGAGCAGGCGGAGGATTCAACGAGGGGAGTCCTCCTTGAACTGCAGGCGACGTACGCCGACCTTATCGACCCCCGGCTGGCTCAGCAGACACTGGCTCTTGCTCGCACCAAGAACACGAACGTCACGAAACCACTGCAGGGACTGACCTACGTACCACTCGAATCCCGGTCGCCTCAGACGAGCACGTGCACGGAGCGCCTGACTTCGAAGTACTCGACCCCTGCCGCCCTTCGACTGGACGTCGAGGCGATCATCGCGGACTTGATCTTCGATGAGACGCGCGTGGAGCAGTTCGAAGAGGCCCTTCGGCAGGTTGGTCTGCTTCTTGGGCTGGGGTCGCAACGGCCCGAGCACGATACGAACGGCGGACCGGACAACCTTTGGGCGCTCGGCGACAATCAGTTCTGGGTAATCGAGGCGAAGACCGGAGCCCGGAGCGAGGCCATCGGCAAGCGAGACATGGGTCAGTTGGCGGAATCCATGCTTTGGTTCGGCGAGCGCTACGACCCCGCGGCGACCGCGACTCCGGTCATGGTGCACCGGTCGATCGTCGCGTACAAGGACGCCACACCACCCGCGGGCATGCGAGTCATGACCGAGAAGGGTCTCGGCGAACTGGCGGCTGCGCTCCGGGCGTTCGCAGTGGCTCTTGCGGAGTCTGGCTGGACAGACCCCGAGGTCGTCGGTCGCTTACTGGAGGGCCACGGCCTTCTGGCGGACAAGCTTTCAGCATTCACCACTCAGCAGCGTGGCGTGAAGTCGTAAGACCACGCGCCAAGCGGCTCTCAGAACAGCCCCGGTTGCGCGGCGCCCTGGACGGCGCCGACGACGCGGGCGGCGAGTGGCTGAGCGGCGTTGCGGGCAGCGGCGATGAGTTCCGGGGCGGGCGCGTCGCTGTGCAGCCATTCCTCTGCGAATCCGGCGGGGACGAGCACGGGCATCCGGTCGTGGATCTGCTCGATCTGCTCCGCGGCGGGCTGCATGACCAGCGAGTAGCAGGTGAACTCCTCGCCGTCGGCAGTGAACCCCGGGCGCGTGATCGCGGCGAGCCCGAGCAGGTCATGGTCGGGGAGGGCGAGGTGGTGCAGGACCTTCCCGGGCTTCTGGAACTCCCGCCAGAACGACGCGGGGACAATCGCTCTGGCCCCGAGCGGTCCCTTGCCGCTTTCGAGTCGTTCGGAGCGCGTGTTGATTGACGGGAACCGTGCGGTCTTCCCATCCACGAGGTAGCCCCACCAGCCGAGAGCCATCGTGTCCGCGGACGTGATGATCGGGTTGAGGTTGCGGGCCCGGATCCCTGTCGGCAGGAGCGTGGCGCCGTTGTTCGACGCAGCCCATTCGCGGAGCGCGTCGAGCACCGCATGGTCGAAAGCATCCTCGTACTCGGTGATGCTCACTCGTGGGTCAAGGCCGTAGCTCGCGCACATGCCGTCAGCGTAACGACCGGCACGGACAACCGAGGTTGTACCGCGAGGCGGGGGCCTCGGGTCAGAGTTGCCGCTGGTAGTCGCGGATTTTCTGCTCGTTGCCGGAGATCAGATTCTTCAGCCCCTGGATTTGATTGAGTAGGCCCTGCTTCTGGCTCGCGGGATAGCCGTCAACCAGAGACTCCTTGGACCTCAGATCGTGCTGCATCCCCCGGTTGTCGGCTTCGAGTGTGGCAATCTCGCGCCTGATGTGCGCGCGCTGTGCTTCATCCATGGCGCGATGCTAGCGCAATGATCGCCGGGCGCACGGAACGTTCGTTCTTGCGCTACGGGAGGAACTCTTGAGCGGTGACGACCTTACGTCTGCCTGCCCCGCCGAGGGCGGTCCAGACTGCGTCGTTGACGTTGCCGTAGATGCAGGGAGTGACGTTCAGTCCTCCCGACAGCGCTTGCAGCGGACCTCGAAGGTTGTTCCCAAGATCATTGTCGTCAGTCGGGATGATGAATGCGGCGGATCCACGGTCCGCGTCGACGAATATCCAGCGGTAGGCGCCCCGTGGACCGCGGGCGAAGCCGTCGTAGTCCGACCGTGACCCGCTGAGGACCGGAACTTCGTTGAGAAGTCGGCCGGCGATATGAGCCACTTCGAAGGGGCCGTACACGATCCACGAGGTCGGGCAATCGTTCATTGATGCGGTGAGCGTCGCCACCAAAGACTGCTGATCAAGCGCCATGATCCGCATGGTAGTCGACTGCCGGCGAGTTCAACGGGTGCAGATGATTGGGCTTATCCAGCGTCGGGCGTGAACGCCTTGCACTGGCGTAAGACGCACATGCTGACGTCGGTTCGTGACAGATGCGCGCCCCAAAGGTGACCGCACTCGCAGATCTGCCCGCGAGCGTCCCGGTCCATCTGCGCGATCTTGCGTTCGAGAGCGAGCCAGCGGTCCCCTTTGCGTTCCGTCGTCGCGTCGCCGGCGCGTTGGAGGACGGCATCTTGGAGCATCTCGAGATCTCGGAGCGTCAGTTGCTCAGTCACGACTGCGTGCCTCTCGCGTGTACGGGTTGGTGGCGTGGCGGCTCCCGTGGTCCAGGACGTCGATCTCGCCAGAGTCATGCCCTTCGTCCCACGCGCGTTCCGCGATCCCGAGGTCGTGCTCCACGATCATCTCGTCGAACTGAGCGAGCACGCGGCGCTGCTCCTCCGGGGTGCTCGACCCGGCGCAGAGGTCGTGACGGACCCCAGCGACGAAGGAGGCCCACACGGATGCGTTCATGACCACCACATACCCCGGGGCTGGGGTCAAGTGTTTGGCGATCTGTACGAACAGGTGTAGATTACAAATCTCTAAAGCAACCGAACAACTCAGGAGAACAGTATGGGACTTCATGATGATCTCGCGCAGATTGCGGTCGAGCAGCGCGCCCTTGCGGACCGTATAGATGCGCTGCTAGCCAGCGCCGCCGCATCCGGACTTGGACACGAGCACTGGGAGGTGTTCGACGCCAGTACGGACATCCCGCCCGTCGCAACGGATGTCGATGGCACCAGGCAGCAGCGTGACTGGGGAGCGATTGTCCTTTGGGGCTCGCTCGCGGCTCTCAACGCACGTGAGCATCGCGGCGCAAGTCGCGAGGAGTACGTGGCGATCGCGAAGCGCGCAGGCTATCGCGACGGCCGCGGGTGGAACGCCTGGACCGGTTGGACCGATCTGAGTGACGGGCGGTGGCTGGATTCGGCCGGCGAAGATCACCTTCGAACCTTCTACGAGAAGCAACAGCGCCGCATCCCGGCGGACATCCTCGACTGGCTGGACCGCGGAGGGTTCGCCGCAGACAGCTGATTGCCAAGGCAGGTGGTACCGACCCTCAGGTGCACGGTCGAATGCAACCGAGAACACTCCGCGGAAACAGTTGGCCTGCGGGTATGTGGTGGCCATGAGCACCAAGGTTGCAGTGCCGCAGCAGGTCACGTTCGCATTCGATGAGGACGGGGATTCGTACCGGTACACCGGCCGGCTCCTCATCAGCGGGCCTCCCGGGACTGGGAAGACCAGGCTCGCCGAAGCGATCGCCCCCGACGCCCACGTCGTGTCGTGGTTCTGCTCGACCGTGCATCGCCGGCGCGCGCTCGAAGCCTCGATCACGGACGGGCCGCCCGTCCTCTACGACGACGTCAGTGCGGTCTTCCTCGCGCATGAAGCGCTCACGTTCCCCGCCGGCGCCCGGATCCTCGTCACCACTGAGGACGAGGGCGTGAACCTGGGCGAGTTCACGACCCTCGAGCTCTATCTTCCGCACATGGACGACCGGCTCTGCGGGACCCTGACCATCCCCGGAGATGAGCCGCATGAGGTCCGCGTCATCCTCTGACGCGTGCGACACGCCGATACGCTCTGAAGCGTGACCGGAAATGTCGAGAGGGACTGCTGCACGAGTAGGTGACAGGTTGTAGTCACGCCGCCAGTGCGACGGTCGTGTTCATGATGGTCTCGAACTCGATGGGCGTCAAACGGCCCAGGCGTGCCTGGCGTCGGCGGCGGTGGTAGGTGCGTTCGATCCAGGTGACCATCGCGATGCGTAACTGATCCCGGGTGGTCCAGGACCGGCGGTTGAGGACGTTCTTCTGCAGCAACGCAAAGAAGCTCTCCATAGCGGCATTGTCCCCGCTGGACCCGACTCTTCCCATGCTTCCGACCATGCGATGACGGGCCAGGGCGCGGAGCATCTTCCTGCTTCGGAATTGAGAGCCGCGGATGCTCTCCTAAGAGTCAAGCGGCAATTTTGGCGGGTTTCGTGTTCGGGGTGATGTGTTCGATGCCGGGGTTGAGGAGGAAGTAGACCTCGCGGGCGAGGTAGCGCTTGAGGCAGCGGATGATCTCCATCTTCGAGTGGCCTTCGGCGGTCTTCTTCGCGGCGTAGGCCTGCGTCTTGGGGTCGATTCTGAGGCGGCTGATCACCGCGAGATGCAGGGCCCGGTTCGCCTGCCGGTCGCCACCGCGGTTGAGCCTGTGCCGCTGGGTCATTCCGGACGAGGCGGGAAGCGGGGACACGCCGCAGAGCATCGCGAACGAGGCTTCCGAGCGCAGCCGGTCCGGGTTGTCGCCGGCGGTGACGAGGAGTTGTCCGGCGACTTCGATGCCGATTCCGACGCGTTCGAGCAGCTGCGGGGCGAGAGCTTCGACGATGGGGTTGATCAGGTCATCGAGGCCGACGATCTCGTCGGTGAGCTCGAGGTAGCGGCGACCGAACGACTTCAACGCGACCCGGTAGGCGACGACGGGGTCGGTCGCGTTGGAGACGTCGGGGCGCCAGGCGGCGAGGTGGCGGATCAGCTGCATGCGGGTGAGGTTTCGGACCTGGTCACGGACTTCGTCGGGCGCGGAGACGATCGACATGCGCAGCAGCTGCAGCGTGTTGCGGCGTTCCCGGACCGCTTGAGCGCGGGCGACGCGCAGGATCCTGAGGGCCTCGACCGCGCCGTCCTTCGACTTCGGGATCGTGGTGCGCCGCTCATGCAGTGCGGCGCGGGCGGCGTTGATCGCATCCAGATCGTCGTCCTTGCCTTTGCGTCGGCGGTCGGAGCGGTCGGGCCGGTCGACCTCGAGAACGACGACGTCGTTCTTGGCGAGGTGGCGGGTGAGACCGGCGCCGTACGATCCGGTGCCCTCGATCCCGATCCTGACGAGTTCTCCGTGGCTGTGCACCCACGCCAGCAACGCCCGGTAGCCGGCACGGGTCGTGGAGAAACTGTGTGTGCCCATCACGGTGCCGGCCGCGTCCACGACGGCGGCGACGTGGATCTCCTTGTGCGTGTCGACTCCTGCGAACACGGGCGGGTGGGATTGAGGTGGTCGTGTCGTGTCGTGGATGATGGTCATGTCGTGCTCCGATCTGCTCGCGTGGGGGTGGGGAACGGCACCGCGCACCACCAGACCGGCGGACAAGACAGTGATGAGCACCTGTTGGCGCAGGCTCTCCTTAGGTCACTCCGGCGGCGAGGCGTGACGCCTCACCGGGCGTTCTCAGGGGACCGACAGATCCGAGGAAAGACAGCACAAGTCGATCGGAGTGAGAGTCAGGAACCCCTGAGAACACTCGGCACCAGCATCCTTGCGCGTCCATCGCTGTGAGGGTCAGGACCCCTGAGAACACCAGCACGAACAGTCTCACTGTCAGAGTGGACCACGCAGCCGGAGACGTCGCCGCGCATGGCGACGGCGTTGTCGAGCGCCTGGACGGCCAAACGGGACTTCATTCGCGAGTCGATTGAGTAACCGACGATCCGGCCGCTGAACACGTCCTTGATCGCGCAGAGGTAGAGCTTGCCTTCGGCGGTCTTGTGCTCGGTGATGTCCGTCAGCCACAGCTGGTTCGGCGCATCGGCGGCGAAGACGTGCCGAGTGCGGCCGTGCTCGTCGACGACGGCGCACAGGTCGTCGTGAACGGGCGGCCCTGGCCTACGGGCCTTGCCCCGCTTGGGCTTCCCGAACGCGCTGAACCAGCCATTGCTCGAAGCGATCCGCCACGCCGTCCGGTCCGACATCGGCTCACCGTTGTCGCGGGCCTCGTCGGCGAGGAGCCGGTGCCCGAACTCCGGGTCATCCCGGTGCGCGTCGAACAACGCGTTCGCGCGATACGCCTCCGCCACCTCGCTCGCGGTGACAGGCTCAGCCAGCCAGCGGTAGTAGGGCTGGCGAGAGAGCTTGAGCACCCGACACGTCACCACGACGGGAACCCCGTCAACGGCGAGCTCTCTCACGAGCGGGTAGAGCCTTTTCCCGGCAGGTTCGCCTGCGACAGATACGCCGCCGCCCGCCGCAGGACCTCGTTCTCCTGCTCCAGCAGCCGGATCCGTTTGCGCGCCTCCCGCAATTCGGTTGCCTCAGTCCGAGAGTGGCCCGGCTTTGCGCCCTCGTCGACATCAGCACGACGCAACCACTTCTGCAACGTCATCGGGTGAACCCCGAAGTCTTTCGCGATCTGCTCGATTGTCACGCCGGGCTCGCGGTTGCGCGCAACGCGCACCACGTCGTCACGAAACTCGCTCGGGTAGGGCTTGGGCACAGCAACATCCTTCCAGGCCAACCCCTCGGGCAAGCCAGATCAGATGTCACCTACTCGTGCAGCAGTCCCCTTCGACGAGCGGGAGGACGGGACTGTCGTGAAGCTCCGTGACGCGAATGAGGCTCTCGAACCCGGGCCCCTGGTCATGCTGACGGCTTGCTCACTAGCGTGGGCAGGCCGGGCCTTCAGCTATCTGTCCAAAGACAAGGCGCATCGCAGCGCCATCCGGAACGCTGCAGCGCAGCTCGGCATCAACCCAGAACCACAGCTGAGCGACAACTACTACCAGCGGCACGCAAAGGCGCGCCCATCACGGGCGTGAGGCGCATGGGGTCGGACCGACTGCACGACACGCCGACACGAGCGTCCAAGACAGACATCACGCACGGGGGCTACCTTCGACCGCAGGAGCGACTCGATCCTCTATCTCGGCGCTTCTCGCCGCGTTGTCGAGCGCTGCGGCATCGTCCACGTGCGTTCCGGTGTCAATCCCGATGCGACGACGCCGACGGAGTTCGTCATGCCGAACTGGCGCCCGGTCGCTTCGGGCTCATGAACGTCGCCGGCAGCGGACAGGCCCGACTGGTCGGCGGGGAGAAGGGTTCGCTGTACGAGGCACGGTCCGCCATGCAGCGGATCCGCGACACGAACGACGAGGAGACCTTCCGGATCGCCGCGGCGATCTTCCGGGCCAGCGGGTACCGCACCGGCTGAGAGTGTCACGCGCGGACGGTGACGAGCTCGTCCCAATGCGTGGTCGCCCGTTTCGTCAGCATCTCCCGCTTCATCTGCCAGGCCGGCCCGGGTCTCATGCCGCCCCACCCGAGCCCGAGCGCGTCCTTGCCGGTCTTCTTCTGCACGGCGTCGATGATGCTCGCGATCCCGGCGTCCTCATGCGTGGCACGGAACGGCTCCAATGGCAGGTGGATCCCGGCGGGCAGCAGATCCACCATCATGAGCCCCGCGCGGGCGTACCGGGTGCCGTCCTGAACCTGGGGGAGGAGCGTGTGCGCAGCCTTCGTCAACTCCACAGGGTCCGCGGTCGGGAACGGCAGGCGCACCTTCACCTGCGGGTAGTGCTTCTGCTCCGCGAAGTGCGCGGTCCCGGCGAACGCGATGAGCGTCTTCCCAACCTGCTGGTGCCTGGTCAGCCGTGACCCCATCTGCTGCGCGTAGATGCTCAGCGCCTGCCGGATCCCGTTCACGGTCGTCACCTTCTCGCTGAAAGACCTGGACACGATCAGCTGATCCTTCTTCCCGGTCCGGTCCTCCTCCGGACCGATGCATGCGACGCCTCGGAGCTCGAGGGCGGTGCGCATGACGACGACGTTGAACTGCTTCCGGATGAACACGGGGTCCGCGGTCGCCAGGTCCCAGACGGACTCGATCCTGAGCGTGCGCAGGCGCCGTTCTAGACGAGACGCTATGCCCCACACCTCCGAGACGGGGAGTCGGCGCATCAGCTGCTCACGCCATTCCGGCCGGGTCGCGGGCCACACGCAGACGCCGTCGAAGACGTCCAGCTTCTTCGCGCAACGGTTCGCGAGCTTGCTCAGTGTCCGGTTCGGGGCGATGCCGACGCAGACGGGCACGCCGATGAGCCGGCGCACGTCCGCGCGCACGGTGCGGCCGAGGTCCGTCATCGCGTCGACGTCCTGTGACGTGCGGCGGTCGATCGTCAGGAACGCCTCGTCGATGCTGTAGACGTCGACCTCACTGGCGAACCGTTCCAGGACTTGTACTGGTAGCGCCGATTGTTGTTGAGTCGCGAATTGACCAGATGTCGGCTGGCTTCCGGGTGGTGGCTGGCCACCGGCCGATCCGTGATTGATCAGCGCATACTGTATAGTTCAGTGCATGCTGACCATTGCTTCACGCCTCGATGTCATGAACCGGCTCGGCCGGGCCATGGCAGACCCGACGCGTTCCCGGATCCTGATGTCCCTGCTCGATGGCCCGAGTTACCCGGCTGTGCTCTCGCGCGAGCTGGAGCTGACGCGCTCGAACGTGTCGAACCATCTCACGTGCTTGCGTGACTGCGGGATCGTGGTCGGCGAACCGGAGGGTCGTCAGACCCGTTACGAGATCGCCGACCCGCACCTCGCCGCCGCGCTTGTCGCGTTGGTGGATGTCACCTTGGCTGTCGACGAGCACGCTCCGTGCGTGGACTCGGCGTGCACGGTGCCGGGGTGCTGCGGAGCGGGGGCTGACGCGTGAGCGCGGCGTGCGGCTGCGAGCATGAGCCTGCCGCCACGGCGGGCGAGGAACACGAGGAGGCCGAGCGGCCCTGGTGGAGGGACCGGAGGGTCATGGTGCCGGTGTTCTCCGGTGTCGCGTTCCTGGCCGGTCTGGTCTTTGAGTGGTCCGGCCTCGCGATCCCGGCGCTGGTGCTGTTCTGGATCGGTCTCCTGCTGGGTGCGTCGACGTTCACGCCCGGTGCGATCCGGAAGCTGTTCAAGGGCAAGCTCGGCATCGGACTCCTGATGACGATCAGCGCTGTCGGCGCGGTGATCCTCGGCTACGTGGAGGAGGCCGCAGCGCTGGCGTTCCTGTATTCGATTGCTGAGGCCCTGGAGGACAAGGCGATGGACAGGGCCCGCGGGGGTCTGCGGGCGTTGCTGAAGCTCGTTCCGGAGACCGCGACCGTGCTGCGCGACGGCGGGTCCGTGGAGGTGCAGGCGAAGGAGCTGACGGTCGGCCAGGTCATGGTCGTTCGTCCGGGCGAGCGGATCGCGACCGACGGGATCGTTCGTGCGGGGCGTTCCAGCCTGGACACGTCGGCGATCACCGGGGAATCGATCCCGGTCGAGGTCGGGCCCGGGGATGCGGTGTCGGCCGGCGCGATCAACAGCTCCGGCGCGCTGGAGGTCGAGACGACGGCGGCGGGCACAGACAACTCGCTCACGACCATCGTCGAGTTGGTGGAGCAGGCGCAGACGGAGAAGGGCGAGCGGGCGCGTCTCGCGGACCGGATCGCGCGCCCGCTGGTGCCGGGCGTGCTGATTCTCGCTGCGCTGGTTGCGCTGATCGGGTCGCTGCTGGGCGACCCGGAGGTGTGGATCACCCGCGCGCTCGTCGTGCTGGTCGCCGCCTCTCCCTGCGCGCTGGCGATCTCGGTGCCGCTGACGGTCGTGGCCGCGATCGGCGCGGCGAGCAAGTTCGGCGTGATCATCAAGTCGGGTGCGGTGTTCGAGCGGTTCGGTGCTGTCCGGCACGTCGCTGTCGACAAGACCGGCACCCTGACCCGCAACGAGCCGACGGTTACCGCCGTCCTTACCGCCGACGGCGTGACCGAGACGCAGGCGTTCGCCTGGGCGGCAGCGCTGGAACAGCACAGCACGCATCCTCTCGCTGCGGCGATCACCGCGGCAGCGCCGGGTGTTCCGGCGGCTGCCGGCGTGACCGAGCAGGCGGGGCACGGCATCGAAGGCACCGTCGACGGGGCGAGGATCATAGTCGGCAGCCCCCGCTGGCTTGACGCCGCTGGGCTCGGCGACCGGGTGGCGGTTCTCGAGGAGAAAGGGATGACTGTCGTGATCGTGCACCGTGACGGGGCACCTGTTGCCGCGATCGGCGTCCGTGACGAACTGCGACCAGAAGTCCCCGAAGTCGTCCGCACCCTCGCGGATCAGGGCATCGAGGTGACCATGCTCACCGGCGACAACGCCCGCACCGCTCGTGCACTGGCTGCGCAGGCCGGGATCAATGACGTGCGCGCGGAACTGCGTCCTGAGGACAAGGCGACCGCGATCGGCGAGCTGTCGAAGGCGGGATCGGTCGCGATGATCGGCGACGGCATCAACGACGCTCCGGCCCTCGCGGCCGCCGACATCGGCATCGCGATGGGCGCGACCGGCTCCGATGCCGCGATCGAGTCCGCCGACGTCGCCTTCACCGGCCACGACCTGCGCCTCATCCCGCGGGCGTTCGACCACGCCCGCCGGGGACGGCGGATCATCAACCAGAACATCATCCTGTCGCTGCTGATCATCACCGCGCTGCTCCCGCTCGCCCTGTTCGGGGTCCTGGGTCTCGCCGCCGTCGTCCTTGTCCACGAGATCGCCGAGGTCATCGTGATCCTCAACGGGCTGCGCGCCGCCCGCACCCGCACCCCACGGTTGGAGAGCTGATGCTCGCGACCATCGGCTCCGCGATCGGTCTGTTCGCGGCGACCAACATCGACGACATCGTCGTGCTCACCGTTCTCTTCCTCGCCTCCCGGCGCGGGAGCCCACGACCCTGGCAGATCGTCGCGGGCCAGTACCTCGGGTTCATCACCCTGGTCGTGATCAGCGTGGTCGCCGCCCTCGGCTTGACGATCGTCCCGGACGAATGGGTCGGGTTCCTCGGCCTGATCCCGCTCGGCATCGGCATCTGGACCCTCGTGCGCGGCCTGCGCCGCAACGGAGACGACGATGACGACGACCACAAGATCACTGCGGTCGGGCTGTGGGGCGTAGCGGGGATCACCATCGCCAACGGGGCGGACAACATCTCCCTCTACACGCCGATCTTCCGCACCAGCACCCCCGGCGACGTCGCGATCATGATCGTCGTGTTCCTGATCCTCGTCGCCGTCTGGTGCGCCGCTGGCCGACTGATCGGGACCCACAAGGCCGTCACGGAGACGCTCGAGCGCGTCGAGCACTGGCTCGTTCCCGTCGTCTTCATCGGCCTGGGCCTGTTCATCCTGATCGAATCCGGCGTCATTGTCCGCCTCTTCGAGGTCCTCGCATGACCCCGGACGCGAAAACTGACGTTGAGCGGGCGTCGGAAGAGCAGTCGCAGAGAGGGCGCTGGCGGCTCACGGCCTGGGCGCTGCTGATCGCCGTCCTCGTCGTCCTGGTCGACCAGGGGACGAAGGCGTGGGCCGAGGCCGCCTTGTCGGAGCACGAGCGGATCCCGTTGGTCGGCGACCTGCTGGGCCTGCAGCTCGCGTACAACCCCGGAGCGGCGTTCTCCTTCGGCGAGGGCTCCACCTGGGTGTTCGCTCTCATCGCCGTCGCGGCCACCGTCACTGCGATCGTATTCGCGTTCCGCGTCCGACGCCCTGGGTGGGCGATCGTCATCGGCGCGCTCGGCGGGGCCGCCGCCTCGCACGCCGGCGACAGGCTCTTCCGTGCCCCAGGATTCGCTCGGGGGCACGTCGTGGACTTCCTCGCCTATGGCAACTGGTTCATCGGGAACGTCGCCGACATCGTGATCGTCACCGCCGCGATCGCCGGAGCGCTGTTGATGATCCGCGGCACCGAGAACTGAGAGGACCTTCATGGAGATCACACTGCAGTACTTCGACGGCTGCCCGAACTGGGAGGTGCTCGATCACCGGCTTGCTCAGGTCGTCGAGGGTCGAGCGGATGTCCGCGTCGCCCATCAGCGAGTCGAGACCGCCGAGGACGCCGCCCGCCTCGGGTTTCACGGGTCTCCGACCGTCCTCGTCAACGGCGTGGACCCCTTCGCGGAGGAGGGTGCGCCGGTGGGGCTCGCCTGTCGAGTGTTCCGCACCCCTGCCGGGCTGGCAGGGTCACCGACCGTCGATCAGCTGCGCGAAGCGATTTCCGGCCCCGGCTCGGACGTGTGATGCTCGTTCAGGCGTGGGTGGAACGAAGCGCCGGGTAGTCGGACCATTCGCCGCCGGCGAGACGCGACCATGATGCAGCGGACGCCGTCGTGATGCCGAGGAGATCCGAGACGATCCGGGGATGCAATTGCCGGGTGAGCTCGATGAGCGCTGTCGTGCGGGCGCTCCCGGCAAGCAAACCTTCGGTGCGAAGACGGCGGCTCAGCGGGCCCGGGGTGAGGTGACGGCCGGGGTTCCTGCCGGGGAACAGCCATCCTTCTGGGTGGTGCTGGGCAGCATCGACAAGTTCGACGATGGCGTCGCCGAGGATCTCGGGGAGCTCGATCGGCTCGGCTCCGACGGTGAGTGTTACGGGCTGCGAGCTCGTATTGACCTGTGTCCGTGTGATCGTGACGATGCGGGTCAGTTGTATTCCGTAGAGCAGCACGAGGAGACCTGCGGCCCGGGTCTTCGGGTCCAGGTCAGGATCGGACAGGAACCTGCGGGCCATCTGCCAGCGGTGGTCGGAGGCGTAGTCTCGCCCTTCGAGGCGGTGGGCTCGGAATTCGACCCGAAGGGTGCTCAGCCGGTGCTTTCGGAGCCAGCGAGTGAACGGTGCAAGCGCGTCGCGTTGGCTGGGCGAACCGGTCAGATAGGCGTCGAGCCGGCGCTGCGGGAACGTCGCCGGTGTCTCCTGTTGCGCCCGGATCTCCCCAAGGAGCGCGGCACAGTACTTCAGCGCGGCTCGTTGCCTCTGGAAGCCGGCGGCGGGGCTGGATTGGCTGCGGGTTCGAGTGGACCGGAGGAGCTCCCAGGTGCAGTAGCGGCGGAGGATCAGCCGGTCCTCGGGGTGGTCGATGTCGTCGAGCCAGTCGTTGAGCCAGTGGTTGAAGCGTGTTGCTTCGACGTCGAGCGCCGGGAGCACTCCTGAGCGGACCAGAAGCGAGAGGAGGAACGCGACGGCCTGTCCTGACTGGGCTCGGGTAATGATCGCCTCGGCGGTGAGCGGCAGGGCTCCGTCCGCGAGCTCGCGGAGTACGCTCGCGCATTTACTCTTGTGCAGCCAGCGTTCCAGCGACGCCGCCTTGCTGTGATGCGTGAGCAGGTAGTCCGCAAGAGGGTGAAGATCCGTCCGAATCTCTCCCGTGTCGTCGGCGAGCAGCTGCTGGATCGCGATGGGCCTGCGGCACTCGACGCAGAGGTGATGCTTGCGGATCTCCTCGATCGAGCCGCAGCCAGGACAAGCCATCGTTACCGGCGCACCCGCGCAGTCAGCACAGACCTTCTGATCATTCATGAACCCGGTGAGGAACACCCTGCGCCCGCACTCGGGGCAGGGCTGGGGTCTGCGCATCGCGTAGTAGCAACGCGCGCAGACCCGTCGCCCGTCAAGGTGGGAGGCGACGCGGCCAGGCTCTCCGCAGAGACCGCAGGTCTTGATCGGTGCGGTGTAACAGGCCAGGCAGACAAGTTCCGGGCGGCGGACGATGATCGTCGCATGCTGACCGCACCGCGAGCAGTCGCCGAACGATCGAGGGTCGGCTCGCCAGCAGTCGCGGCAGAAGCGCTGCCCGTCGATCGTGCGCTGCACGGGTCGGACCCGGCCACAGGAAGCGCAGGAAACCGACCGGGCGTTCCGCTCGCATCGGGAGCAGTGCCGACCACCGTTCGGTGTCTTGTGTGGCAGACGGACCGCGCGGCCACACGACTCGCACGTCGGCAGGACGACCATGCCTGCTCCGTCGTCGACGAGCGCACGGGCCAGGTCCTGAACAGTCACCGGCACGTTCGCATGCCGCCCCTCGAGGACCCCCGGCTGCTTGATCAGCGCAAGCTCAAGAAGCCGCTGCGTCAGCGGCACCGGCGCGACTGAATGCACGATCTCGACGAGACGCTCGGGCGAGATCTCGGGAACAAGGGGGCGTACGAGGTCGACGACTTCCGCGACTCGCGGCTGCTGCGGAGGCTTCGCCACCGCGGCTACTTCGTCCGCGGCCGGCGGATCGTCGCGCGAACGGGGCGGAGATCGCCAATCGACCCGCGCGTCGCTTCTTCGCCCACGGCAACCGGGGCCGAGGCCTCCCGGCGAGTGATCGTCACGAGATCGTCGAGTGAACACTCCAGCGCATCGCACAGAGCAGCGAGGACGTCGAGACGCACCCGCTGGGGTGGCTGCGTCACCAGCCGATACACCTGCTCTCGGGACAGGTCGATGCCGCGGTCCTCGAGCAGAGGCTTCAGCTTGGAGGTCTGGAAGATCCCGCGCGAGGCCATCACACTGCGCAGGTTCCATCCGGTATCGAGCTCAATGGTCATCAGCTTCTCCTTCGATGAGGGCCTTCAGGGCTTCGGCGAGCACCCGGTTCTTGTAGTCCGAACTGACAGAGGCGTAGATCGAGGTCGTCGACGCGTGCATGTGCCCGACCTGCTCCTGGACGAATCGATCGGCGTAGCCGAACTCCAGCAGGTGCGTCACATAGGAATGCCGGAGGCTGTGCAGCGTCAGATCCTTCGACAGGCCGGCCTCGTCCCGCAGCTCCGCGAATCTTCGGTCGAGATAACCGGCGGACAGACGCGTGCGGCGCTCGGTCACCCAGAGCGCGTCGAGGTCATCTCCGGGCGCGAAGCGCTCCCGGGCCTGCTCGAGCCATTGCTGCATGCCGGGCACCCACCAATCGAACTCCGGCACCAGCAGCACCGTGCGCCGTCGTGGTGCGCCGCCGCCCGCGGCCTTCGCCCACCGCACATGGATCGCACCAAAGCGCCCCCACTGGCGCATCTTCGCGTTGTGGTGCAGATCGACGGTATCGAGCATCACCGCCTCGGTGCGGCGCAGACCGAACGCGTACACCGTCTTCAGCAACTGGGCATCCCTCAGCGCGCCGAGCGCGCCCTTGCGGCCCGACGCCACGAGCAGCTCAACGCGGGCGTCGGCCGTGTCGAACAGGCGCTCCACCTCGTCATACGTGAACGGGCGACGCTTCCCATCGCCTTCGAACTCGAACCGGTGCGCCACTGTGTTCCACGGCAGACACACTTGCGAGGGGACGTCCCCGAACTCGCGATCGCAGATCTCCATCCAGTCGTACAACGGGTTCGTGAGGTAGTCACAGAACCCACGGATCGACCCATGATTGGCGCGCATCGTCGACAGCGTCCGAGTCCGGCCACCGGACTCCGCAGTGAACTCATCCACATCCGCCACCGTCCATCTCCACGGCGGCTTGTCCACGAAATCACGGAACCGGGTCACCGTCGCCGTCCGATTTCGGATCGTCTGATCACGAAGCCCCCGTGACAACTGCTGGTTCCGCCAGCCCTCGATCATCGCGTTGAAGACCTGCTCCTCAGGGTTCGCCAGCGCGACGTTCGAAGCTGAAGTGATCAGTCGAAGCGCCGCTGGAGAAGCCCCAAAGTCTTGCATTAGATGCAACAAAGTATGGGACAGTGCATCACCATGTCAACTCAGGACTCGGCATCCGCAAGATCGCGCTGTTATGGTCAGAGCAGTTCGGCACCGAACAAGACGAATAGGCGTCGTTTGCAAACGTGAACAGTTGCATTCACTGCAACACGCGATGATTCATCGTCCTTCGGCTCATGTCGCCGTACAGCTCATATGACGAGGAGACCGCCTTGACGCCGAGTTCCCCGCGGTATTGCATCAGATGCGAGATCCGAACGGGCGTCTGCGTCAGAAAGGCTATCGGTCGTTTCGAGAGCCCCGCGATTTTCCGCGCGACGAGGTCTGACGGGCTGATAGATTCGCATCTAATGCACGATTAGCGCTTTATGTGGATGGATTGGGTGGTTGATGGGACGAGTTCCACACGGTGCGTCGTCGCTGTATCTTGCGGGCGGGGTGTCGTTCCTCAACGCTCATGAGGCCGTGTTTGAGGCAATGATCGAGGGCTGGCGGATGCAGCAGATCGGTGGCCGACATCTCAAGGAGGATTCGGTGTCGCGCGCTTTGGGCGTGGTCCGGAGGTTCGAGTCGTACGCGGGCAAGAAGCCGTGGGAGTGGTCCGCGGGCGACTTTGACGAGTGGATGGCGCTGCTGGTGTCGCAACGGAAGGTCGAAGCGTCGACGATCCGGTCGTACCAGGGGGCGGTGCGCGCGTTCTGCGATTACATCTGCTCGCCGCACTACGGCTGGGTTGACGAGTGCATGGAGCGTTTCGGGACGCACCCGGTTCAGGTCTGCCATGAATGGAACACGCTCGCGCACCAGCAGGATTACGAGGGCAAGCCGGGGCGACGCCCGTTGACGCGGTCGGAGCTGCAGCGCTTGCTGGATCATGCTGACGCCGAGGTGACGCGGTTGCTGGACGAGCGCCGCAAGGGTGCTCTGCCTGCGTTCCGGGACGCGACGCTGTTCAAGGTCGTCTACGCATGGGGGATGCGGGCGAGCGAGGCGGTTGGGCTTGATGTGACCGACTTCTACAGGAATTCGAAGGCTCCACAGTTCGGGGAGTTCGGTGTGATGCAGATCCGGCACGGGAAGTCGTCGCGGGGCGGGCCGCCGAAACGGCGGGCGGTCGTGTCGTTGTTCGGCTGGGCGGTTGAGGCTCTTCAGGAGTATGTCGAGCAGGTGCGTCCGTTGATGGTCCGGGACGGGTCGCCGGCGCTCTGGGTCTCGGAACGCGGGACGAGGCTGCGCACGCGGGAGCTGGCGTCGAGGTTCGCCGTCTACCGGACGGCGCTGGGGCTGGATGAGGTGTTGACGCCGCACGCGCTGCGTCATTCCTACGTGACCCACCTGATCGAGTCCGGGGTCGATCCCGCGTTCGTGCAACGTCAGGTCGGGCACCTGCACCAGTCGACGACGGCGATCTATACGGGCGTGAGCGCGGACTACATGAACACGATGATGAGTCAGGCGATCGAGAAGACGCGGCACAGGCCGCGCGATGAGGAAGAGAGCGGGCGATGAGACTGATCGGGTTTGAGTGGCGGCTTCGGGAGGTGATGGCGGCGGCGGGAATGTTCTCCACGACGAAGCTGGTCCCGCTGCTGGAAGAGCGGGGCGTCTACTTGTCGACGAGCCAGGTATATCGGCTCGCCGCGGAGAAGCCGGAGCGGATGAACATGCAGGCGCTGGTCGCGCTGCTGGACATCTTCGATTGCACGTTCGAGGAGCTCGCGCCGCGGGTGGTCCTCGGCAGCGCGGTCGCAGCGACCGGGACGACCGATCCTGGGCCGGAGCGGGGCGATTCGGCGACGAACCGACTCCGGGAGTCGGGCCTGAAGCCGCGTAGGGCGCAGATTCTCCCGCCGGATGCTTGACCCGGTCTTCGCCGCGCTGACCACGCAGATCGCCGCCGTCGAGCAGGCTCTTCCGCGTGAGCGGATCGCCGAGATCGTGTACGGCTCGTTCCGGCAGCTGCCGGTTGCCCGCCGGACGCTCGACCTGGTCACGCAGGCACCCGGGCTGCTCACCGCGGCGGATCCGCAGACCACGCCGGCTCTGGCAAGTCTGTTGCTTCGCCTCCACGAGGCTGGAGCGCGGACTGTCCGACCGCCGCGTTGCGCACACTGCGGCGGGCTGCGGAAGCTGCTGCAGCGCACGCCGACCGGGCGGATCTGCGCTCCATGCGGTCGCCGTCTCGCTTCCAGGAGCGAA
Organism: Microbacterium xylanilyticum; assembly: GCF_054654695.1. Classification (NCBI taxonomy): domain Bacteria; kingdom Bacillati; phylum Actinomycetota; class Actinomycetes; order Micrococcales; family Microbacteriaceae; genus Microbacterium; species Microbacterium xylanilyticum. Next base: position 2,111,528 of record NZ_BAAIEN010000002.1, on the reverse strand, counting down.
CTCTGTGATCGTTGCGGGCACACCCGCCGCGTGCAGACAGGGCCCGGTGAGAGCGCGTACTGCAAACGATGCTGGGTCGACATGAAACCCGAAGCGGCCGAGCGCATCGTCGAGCAAGTCCGCCGCCATCGCCGTGTCGCGACCGCGACCATCCTTCGAGCGGTGGAGCAGATGGCGGCGGACGGGAGGGACCGCCGAGTGCGGCTGATGCTCGAGCTGCAGGCCCACGGCGCGGAGTGGTTCTCCGACCCGGCCGCGGGCTCTGTGCTGTTCGGCACGTTCTACGACCTTCTCCACGCGGACGGCGCGCGTCTGCCCGAACGACGCTGCGGAGGCTGCGGCACCACGCGCACGCTCACCGAACGCGTCGAGGGACGAGTGAGCTGCCGACGCTGCTACCGGATCGCGCACCATGCCCCCTGCGATGGCTGCGACGACGTCACCAACCTGGAGCGGGTGCTCTCCGACGGGCGGCGACTCTGCCAACGCTGCACGAACAAGCTCCCCGACGAGAACGCCGTCTGCGTGAGCTGCGGCAACCATCGACTGATCGCCTACCGCAGCCCGGAGGGCCCGCTGTGTTCAACGTGTCGGAGCTCCTCCCGGCTGGACACCTGCACGGACTGCGGGGAGCTTGCGCCCTGTTTGTTCCACGGCAGCGAGAAAGCGATCTGCAAACCCTGCTCCGACAAGGCCAGCGTCGACACCTGCACGATCTGCGGGAACGAGCGGCAATGCCGCTGGCCGGGAACCGCGCGCGCCGCCTGCGAGCAGTGCTCCAACCCTCGCCAGCCCTGCGTGAACTGCGGGGAGGTCCGGCTGCGCCACAAGCGCACCGAAGACGGCTCCGGCTATCTCTGCTGGGCCTGCGTTCCGCCGATCATCGAGACCTGCACAAGCTGCGGAGACGCTCGGATAGTGAACGGCCGGATCGAGGGCCGGCCGTTCTGCCCGCTCTGCTATCCCCGCCAACCGGAGTCGTTCCGCCCCTGCACCAGCTGCGGGACCATCACACGGCTGATCGCGAAGCTCTGCCCCCGTTGCCGAGCCGATCAGATGATCCGGGAGATGGTGCCCGACGAGCTCGCCGCCTCCGATGCACGCATCGCGCATCTGCGAGAGCGGTGGTTCCAGGGTGCTCCGTCGAAGATCGTCTACGCCTTCGAACGCGGCACCGTCGCCTGCACGCTGATCACCCGAGTGCTCACCGCCCCATCCCTGCGCACTCACGCCTACCTCGACCAGGCCGGCTCGGAGTATCAGACCCGAGCGGTTCGGTCCGTGCTCATCGACCACGGGCTGCTCCCACCGCGGGACGAGCTGCTCGCCCGGTTCGAGCTCTGGCTCGACAGCGCACTTGCCGAGATCCCCGACCCGGGTGAACAGCGCACCGTCACCCAATACGCGCGATGGCGACACCTGCGCGCACTGCGCCGCAACACGATGCCGTCCCGATCAGGCCAGCTGTCCTGGCGGCGGCTCGAGATCGCGGGGATCATCGAACTGCTGGAATGGATCCATACCCGCGGAGGTTCTCTCGTGTCCCTCACCCAGGCGGATGTCGATGAATGGCTCACCGGCGGCCGACGCCCGTTCCTGCACCACTTCCTGACCTGGACCGCACGGGCCGGCGCATCCCGACCGCTCACCGCTCCACGCCCGCCATCAGGAGCCTTGAGCCCGCAAGCCATGAGCGACGAGGAACGCTGGCGGCTGCTCGCCGATGTCACCTCCGACCCGTCCATCAACCCGCACACGAAGCTCGCCGCGGGGCTGATGCTCATGTTCGGCGTCCGGGCGGCGAAGATCGTCCAGTTGCGCGCGGAAGACGTCACCGTCACGGACCAGGCCGTGGTCGTCCGCCTCGGCCAGGAACCTCTCGTGCTCCCCGCCGAGCTCGCGCCGGCGGCCGCGGGAGCCGCCAGCAACCGCACCGCGCCTCGCATGTTCGTGGAGAGCATCGAACAGGAGTGGGTCTATCCCGGAACCCGGGCCGGGCATCACATGGCCCCCGACACGCTGAATACCCGGCTCCGCGCTGCCGGCATCCCGCCGCGACTTGCCCGCACCGGCGCGCTGATAGCGCTCGCGCAGGAACTCCCACCCGTCGTTCTCAGCCGGCTGACTGGCCTGGACATCTCCTCCGCGATCGCCTGGTCCAACGCGATCGGCGCGAACAGCACCGCCTACGCCGCCGCGGTCGTCGAGCGCGTCGGCATGCCCCTCCCAGTCGTCCTGCACTGAAATCTGACGATGACGTTTCCAGGGATGTCACGTCGTGAGAATCGGGCGGCACCGATTCTGCTCGGCGGTCAACTCGTCCTGATCGTGGCCGCGCTCTCCTTCGACATAGGCCACGAACAACACCCACGCCGTGTCCGATGATCGGCGTCGGGTGGGAGGGCGTCTGGTGTCCGAGTTCGTCGTTCCGGTCAACCACGTCGTATGACCTTGACGTGCAGGAGCCGCTCAATGCCGCTCGGTCGGCACGCTCGGCCGGTCCCCGGGAGAGTGCGTCGACTGAGGGTCGCAGCAGTCCTCCTCGGTCCTCCGTCCGGAGTTCCGACGGCGTTGATGAAGGAATCCGCTTAGTAGCACGATGAGCACCACGGTGGTAGACAGGCCGGCGATGACGCCGGTGTTGCTTTGGAGCCAGTTCGATATCGTCGCCGAGACAGCGGCGACGTCGGTGCGCCCTGCGGAAGGGGCATCGCCGACGACAACTGGAAACCAGTACCAAGCCAGGTAGACGCCGGTGAGGATCAGGACGGCGGCGGTGACCTTGGGAACGAATCGTGTCAGTGCGGCGATCCGCCTGGACAGCACAGAACCGGCTACGGCGGCGACCACGGCGACAAGCAGCAGGACGGTGGCGGAGCCGGCGGCATAGATGGCGAAGACGAGGAGCAGCCCGACGAAACTGGCTGTCGCCTGGGCCTGGGCGATGACCGCGAGGAGTACGCCGAAGGTGCACGACAGCGAGGCCGCGGCGTAGCCGACGCCGAAGACGACCATGCGCACGGCGCTGGGCAGCCGTTCGATTGCGCGGCCGGGTATGCCGGGAAGCCGGAGGGACATAGAGCGTCCGGCTAGCATCGCCCCGCCGAGCAGCACCAACAGGATCCCGACGGCGAGGCCGAGGGCTGGGGCGGCCTGGATCAGGCCCCGTGCGCCGGCGCTTACCGCGACGCCAGCCAAGGCGAGCGTGCCCGCAAACCCGATCGTCAGCGCGAGGCCGGCCCGTAGGGCGCGCAGCAGGCGCACCGGGGCTGAGGAAGAGGCGGCGTCGCCCAGCGCATGGGTGATCCAGGCCGGGAGCAGCGCGAAGCCGCAGGGATTGACGGGGGCGATCATCCCGGCGGCGAAGGCAAGGGCGAGGAGTCCGCCCATCGCTCAGGCCCCGGCCTTGTGGAGCGCGGAGACGATCGTATCGGCGTCGGGGTCGGTGGCGCGGAAGGTCACCTGTCCGTCACTGTCGACGATGATCAGTGTAGACAGCGCGGCGACCCCGAAGCGCTGGGACAGCGCCGCGCCCTCGTCGATGGCGGCGGGGACATGCACGGCGTCGACGTACTCCATGAACCTCTGAATGGTCTCGGTAGGTTCGCGCGGATCCATGTCGACGGCGAGGAACTGGGCATCGATGCCGGCCTCCTCGGCCGCGGCTGCCGCCTGACCGAGGGATCGGACTCCGCCGACGCATTCGCCGCAGCCGACGGAGAAGAAGAACACCGCGGTGGGCTTCCCGGCGGCGGGCAGGCTGATCCGCTGAGCGTCGATGCTGGTCACCGTCGCGGCGGTGGCAGTCTCGGCAGAGACGGGATCCTTATCAACGGTGCCGCAGGCGGTCAGGATGAGCGAGCCTGCGAGCAGGAGGGTGGCGAGCGAACGACGGGCGCGGGAGCTGATCATTGGTTCTGTTCGCCCTTCGGGTCGGTGCGGTGAGCGGATTCGGTGGGCGGGCAGCAGTCAGGTTCGACACGGCCGCGGCGGGTTCGGCGGCGGACGACGACGAGCAGCACGATCGCGAGGAGCGCAATGCCCACGCCGATCACCCACGGGTTGCCGAGAAGGAGCCCGCCGATGCCAGTAAGCATTCCGCCGGCGATGAGCACGGGCAGCGCGCAGCAGATCGTCATGAGGAGCACGGCACCGGCTCCCAGGAGTAGGCCACCGCCTCGCGTTCGGTCGTCGTGTTTGGAGGTCATAGCGTTCTCGAATCCTTCTGTGTCGCGGGTCAACAGCAGCGGGGACAGTCGTCGGCCACCGGGGTGTCGTCCTGAAGCAGGTCGAGCAGGCTCGTTGTGAGCTCGTTGCCGATCCGGTAGGCCTCGGCCACCGACACCACCTCGGCACCGGGATGCTCAGAGAGCCACCCGGTGGCGTCGTCGACGGAGGCGAAATAGTGCACCTGGTTGCAGAAGGCCGAGCGGATCGAGGTGATCTGCTCCAGGTTCACCAGCGACACCACGGCGCTCGGGGGTGTGACGCCGGTGACACCGGCAACCGGATCGATGGTGACGCGGATCGTCTCTCCGCTGGCCGGGGAGACGGACTCCACGCGCGCTGGGCGATCGAGGAGGGCCGGGAAGATGAGGGTGTCCAGGGCGCACCAGGTGTAGAGCTCCTCACCGTCGACGGTGAACCGGTGCGGTGTAGGGCGCAGCGTGAGGCCCTGGCCGACGATTCGGCCCTGGTCGTCGTACTCGGTGTCCTGCATCGCGGCCAGTCCGAGCCGTACCTCGTCGATCGTGCGGCCCGCAGCCACGGACAGCTGTTGGACGGTGACGGGGTCACCGTCGGCGAGCAGCCGCAGCAGCGGGATGAGCAGGCCGGTCTCTCCCAGTCGGCTGAGCCGCTCGGGCAGTTGCATGCTGAGGTCAGACATCGTGGGTTCCTCCAGTTCGTTCACGCGCAGCACGACAGGAGCGACGGGTCGGTGGTGAAGGCCTTGGCGGCGATCCGGATGCCCTCGGCCATGGTCAGGTAGGGGGCCCAGGCGTCGGCGACCTCGGCGACCGTCTTGCCGAGCACGTGGACCCCGGCGGCGGCGAGCTCGCCGGCGTCCTTGGCGACGGCGGTGATGCCGAGGATCTTCCCGGTGTCGGCGTCCACGACGATCTTGACGAAGCCGCGGGTGTCGCGGTTGACCAGTGCGCGGGGCACGTGGTGCAGGGGCAGGACGCGGCAGTCGCAGCGGATCCCGGCGGCGACGACGTCCTTCTCGGTCATCCCGACCGCGCCGATCGCCGGGCCGGTGAACGTCACCCTCGGCAGTCGGGCGTAGTCCACGGCCCGATCGGCGTCGGCGAACGCGTTCTCGGCGACGAGGGTGCCGTGGTGGGCGGCGACGTAGACGAACTCGGGGTGGCCGGTCACGTCGCCCGCGGCCCAGATCCGCGGGTGGGAGGACTGCATCCGGTCGGAGACGACCACCTCGCCGAGGTCCCCGGTCTTGACCCCGACCCTGTCGAGGCCGAGCCCATCGGTGGCCGGTCGTCGTCCGAGGGCGACGAGCACCTGGTCGGCGCGGAACTCCTCCCGGCCGCCGGCGACGTCCGCGGTGACGACGGCCTGCCCGGTCGCGGCGTCGCGGGACACCCGCGTCGGCAGCGCGCGGCGGACCACCCGGATGCCCTCGTCGGCGAACACCTCCTGCAGCGTCCTGGACACCTCCGGCTCCTCCTTCGACGCGAGCCGGGACCGGACCAGCACGGTGACCTGGGAGCCGAGCCGGGCGAACAGCTGCGCCTGCTCCAGGGCGACGTAGCCGCCGCCGAGCACGAGCAGGGACTCAGGGAGTTCGGTCAGCTCCATCGCCGTGGTCGAGGTCAGGTACCCGGTCTGGTCCAGGCCGTCGATCGGCGGGGCCCACGGCCGAGAGCCGGTCGCGACCAGGTAGTGCCCGGCCTCGATCGTCTCGGTGCTCCCGTCGTCCCCGGCGACCTGGAGGACCGGTGCGTCGGGGGTGCCGGCGAACGCGGCGTCGCCGCGGCGGACGGCCCAACCGCAGGAGTCGGCGACGTCGGCGTACTTCTCGCCCCGCAGCGACTCGACCAGCGCCTGCTTCCCGGCGATCAGGGCGGGCATGTCCACTGGCCCCGCCGTCGTCGCGATCCCCGGGAACCGGTCGGCGGCGTCGGCCGCGGAGTGCCGTGCGTCGGCCGCGGCGATCAGGGCCTTCGACGGCACGCAGCCGGTGTTCACGCAGGTGCCACCGAGCGTCCCGCGCTCGATCATCACCACCGACTTGCCGAGCGTGGTCGCGCGGATCGCGGCGGCGAACGCACCACCGCCCGATCCGATGATGGCGAGGTCGTACTTCGTGGGCATCGCAGCTCCCGTCACTTGGGTTTCTCTTCTTTCTCGGCCATACTGGACCTTCCAGTGCAGGGGAAGGTCAAGAAGGCTTCTGCCGAAAGAAAAGGGGGCCTGCGATGCGCATCGGGGAACTCGCCGAGCGGGCGGGAACGACGGCGAAGACGCTGCGGTTCTACGAGGAGCAGGGCCTGCTGCCCCCGGCCGAGCGCACGCCGTCCGGATACCGCGACTACGCGCCCGAGACGGCCGCCCGGATCGACTTCGTCCACCGCGGCCAGGCCGCGGGCCTCACCCTCGCCCAGATCCGCCAGATCCTCGACATCCGCGACGGCGGCGCTGCTCCCTGCGAGCACGTGCGCGATCTCCTCGACGCGCGCCTCGCCGAGATCGAGCAGCAGATCGCCCAGCTCACAGCGCTCCGAGACACCATCGCCGAGCTCAGGCACGACGCCGCGCAGCCCGACCCCGACTCGTGCAGCGCGGACCAGGTCTGCCGGTACCTGTAGCTCACGGAAAATCCTCTCGGCTCTCCCAAGCGACGAGAACGGAAAGTCGTGCAGAATCCCCCGTCCGCCAAATAGCGCCAAATCAAATAACGCGCACTACCAATAACCGCGACGACAGCGACGCGGTCAGCAGCTCTACGTTGCCGCGCGCCCACAACGCAACCGGGGCGGCGTCCCCGAGATCCGAGAGCCCGCTCGGCCAACCCACAGCACCGGGAGTGAGTACCCGCAGACCGAGTAGGTTGGTCCGGATCATCAGCCACAGCGAAAGATCGCCCTGGAGGCGCGGGGCCACCCGGCGACGCCACAACTCACCCTGCATCCCATCCACACCCGGGAGTGTGGCGTAGGCGTCGCGGAGCAGCCTGAGCGTCTCGATCGGTCCCACCTGGGCGGTGATCGCACCGGCGGTCCTATCGCCCGGCCCTGACACGGCGGCGAGCGCCATCCGCGCCGATACCTCTTCGCTGATCTCCACCGCTACCTCCCTGCTGGTCCTGACAGGCAGGTAGGCGCGGAAGGCCCGGACCGAGAACCGAACTCATTCGAAAGGGCGTGTCTTGTCCGCAGCGCCGCCGCGGACGAGCGAAGACGCAGGACGGCCGGCTGGACGTCAAGGTCGTCAGTGCCCGATAGGACTGCGCGTACGGGACGGTCAGCACGACCGGGGGCTGACGGTCGACGGCGGCGACAAGCGCGCCCGCCAGACCTTCCTCCGGAGGGAACGCGACGTTCACGCGCGTCGACTCGTCGTCGGGGCGCTGACCGTCCAGCCGAGCGATGTGGCCGATGAGCACGTCCCGAGCGCGATCAATGACGGCGAGGAGGACGAACGCGGGCACGGCGCCTAAGAGCGAGCCGATCTGCGCGCCGACGACGGCGATCTGGGAGGCGACGACGACAACAGCGAGCGCGAGCATCATCAGCGAGACCATCGCCCCCAGTAGGTCTCGACTTGGCGGATCGAGGTCCCGCGGTTCGACCTACCTAGCGGACACCACGGCATGACGAGCGAACGCCGAACGGTCGAGCGCGCCGTCGCGTCGCGCCACAACCTGGTTCCTGACCAACGTCGCGCGGCGTGGCGTATCCCCAGCGGCAGAGATCGCCCGGATCGGTGTGGGCACCGAATGCAAGGAACAGATCGCGTTCATGATCCAGGCGGCGGGAGGCTGGAACTGATGTGTCGTGCGACTGACGCGCGCCGTCCAAGCTCCTCCGTCGCCCGAGGTGGGCGACACGAGCATCTCGAAGCGGTTAGAACACGTTCGCCTCTGTCCCGCGTCAAGTAGTTGGCAGGATTTCTTCTCTTTCAAAGGTGGGGATGGTGGGGTCGGCCAGGCCCAGGTGCACCTGCATCGGCCTGTTCCAGGCGATCGCCTCGTGCGGCCGCTCGGTGTTGTACTCGACCCGGTAGTCCTCGGCGCGTTCGATCAGCGTCAAGGCGTCGGGGATCTCATCGAGGAACAATCGCTCGTACTTCAGCGTCCCGAACCCGCGTTCGCGTGACCCGTTCTGCCCGGGCGAGCGCACCCTCGTGCGGACGTGCCGCAGCTCGGGGTGCCGCATGATGAACAGCTCGAAGTTCAGCGACCGGAACGGGCCGCCGTTGTCGGTGACGATCGTCACCACCGGCAGCACCTCACCCGTCTCTTCATCGACCTGACATTCGTCGACGAGCGGGTGCTCGAACATCTGCTCGTAGTCGGCGAGGGCGAGTTCGATCGCGGCGATCGCGTCGTACTGGTTCGCGGTCGGCGACACGTGGAACGGGTACTCGAGCTTCGAGTACCAGTCCCGGCACCCCGCGATCCGCCAGGTCCCACCGGTCGTGGTCTCGAACTCGCTGAAGTCCAGCTGCCAGACCTGGTTCGGTCCGGTCGGGTTCCGCGCGAACGCTGCCTTCCGCTCCTTTGCCAGCTCGCGGCGCTGCTTCTGGTACTCCGACGGCAGGATCAGCCCGTCATCGCGCATCAGGCGCAGCACGGTCGCCTGCGACACCTTGTGACCGTCGTGCCGAGTCAGCGCCCAGATCTTCCGATGCCCCCACGCCGGCTTCGCCAACGCATGCCCCGTCACCAGCGGGCGGGCGGCGTCCCTTGCAGGCTGCGGCCAGGGCCCCTTCGTCGGCCGGTCTTGCTTCGCCTTGGCCTGCCAGCGCCGCCAGGTGCGTTCGGGCATGTCGATCAGGCGGCAGAACCTCGAGGTCGACATGCCCGCCTCCATGCGGATCACCTCGAGGTCCTCGAAGGGCCCAACCGGCCCTCCGCACTCTTCTTCCACACCCGAATCTCGACGGCCGCCTCGCCCAGCGCCTGGGTCAGATCGGCGACCTCCGCCTCGAGCTGCTGCTCCCGGGTCGACGGCCCCGTCTTGCCAGCGGCCAGGCCGGTCTTGCCAGCCTCGAGGAAGTCCGCCTTCCACCGGCCGATCGACTGCTCGCTGACCTTCTCACGCCGAGCCGCTTCAGCGATCGTCATCTCGCCGGCGAGGATGCTCAGCACGATCCTCGTCTTCTTCTCCACCGGGATCACTGGTGGTCTACCCATCGTCAAACACTCCGCTCAGGACTCAATCAATCGTCCTGCCACAAAGTCTGACGCGCGACACCTCGAGCCAAGCTAGCGGGTCGATGGCGTTTTCGTTGATGCGCACTTCGAAGTGAAGGACGGTACCAAATGTCCATCCCGTGTTGCCCACGCGGCCAAGGAACTGGCCAGCTGTGACGCAGTCCCCGACTTGCACGGCCCGCGAGCCAGACTCCATGTGGGCATAGAGCGAGGAAAGGGAGTTGTTGCTGCCGAGTTGGGGATGGCTCAGCTCCACGGCTTCTCCGTAGCCCTGGTAGCTTTGCTGCGAGATCTTGACACAGCCGTCTGCGACGGCGTAGATCGGGGACCCCATGGGTGCTGCAAAATCCTGTCCCATGTGCGAGCGACCTGGTCTCGACGCACCGAATTCGTCGGTCAGCGTGTAGGAGCCGGATGGCATCGGATAGATCACCTGTCCGGGTTTCGCGATGGATGCGATACCCGTCTTTTCCGCCGCAGCAGTTGCCGCCTGCATCGCAGAGAGTTCGGCGGGAGTTGTCGCGGTGAACACCCCATGTGCCTCCACTTCCGGGAGGACACCGCTCGCTGCCGTGAACGACTGTGTCCGAATGTCCGAGGTTGCGAGCGCTGTGCCATTACTCGTTGGGCGGGGTACGACTCCCATGGCGGGGAGCGTTGTACCGACTGCAAGCGCGGCGATGGCGAAAACCGCCCCCACGCCTTTGCTAGCGCGCTCGACGACTTGGCGCCGTCTTGTCGGACTCATCGCCGCGCTGGCTGGCGCCGCGTCCGGCTGCGGGGGGATGGTGGCGCCTTTGAATCCTGCCCGCCGCTGCGATGAGGTCCGCTCTGGGGGACGAATGGTACGTTGCCGTGGCACGTCAGGTTGGTTCTGGACTGGGCTTCGGAACGGCGATGGATCGGTGAGCCTTGTTGTCGGGGCCGCGTTCTGAGCGGCCTGCCAGCGCAGGTACCGGCGGGAGCCGGGGAGGGGACTGTCTGTGCTCGCGCCCGATGTGTTCGCTATCTCCGGACCGGTGACGTGAGGTTCAGTATTTCGTAAGTTCATGAGTGCTCCTCGGGTAAGCGGATTGGCCTCATAGGGCCGGCTCGTCTCGACTTGCGAAACAGGACGTCTCTGGCGTCTCGTTTCTGGCTGGAACTGAGCGGGTGGCATTGTCGTGGGGTTAGTTCGAATAGCCGATGACGGTCATCATTCCGGACTCGGCGTGGTAAAGGTTGTGGCAGTGCGCGACCCAGAGCCCCGGGTTGTCCGCGTCGAAATCGACCGTGAGGCTTCTCCCGGGCAGGATGATCGAGGTGTCCTTGCGTGGCCCGTTGTCGGAGTGCTGGAACGTGTGGCCATGCAGGTGGAATGGGTGCCACATCGTGGTCTTGTTCGTCACCGTGAGCCGAACTCGTTCCCCGCTCCGGACTTCGTATGCGTTGCCGAGGGGCCGACTCATGTCGAAACGCTGTTCGTTGATCGCCCAGTCGTACGCTTCCATGCTGCCGGTGAGTGGAATCGATATCTCGCGGTCGGGTCGCCGCTCGGACAACACGACCTGTTTCGATGCGGTGAGCTTGGCCGCGGTGCCAACCCTGGCGGTGGTGCCGATTCTCTTGCTGGACAGCTCGGGGAGGGCGACATCGCGGTCGGGTGGGGTTGCGTCGGCGGTGCGGATCAGTGCAAACCCTCGGTCGCGTTTGCCTTCTGCTTGTGCGACGAGTGGGAAGACGCCGTCGCCGAGGGTGAGGAGCGCGTCATACCGTTCGCCCATGCCGATGAGGATGCTGTCGACTTCGACCGGGTCGACGGGGAACCCGTCGGTGTGGGTGATAGTCAGGGCGTGGCCGCCGATAGCAAGTCGGAACGCGGTGTCGCTGCCTGCGTTGATGATCCGCAACCGAATGCGGTCACCGGGTCGGCCCGTGAACTGGGATGGGTCGGCGGGAGGTTTCCCGTTGATGAGGTAATACGGGTAGTAGACGTCGCCAGCGTCACCGGCGAGAATGTCTGAGGTTGCGCCCATCAGGGTGTTGCCCATGCGCATGAACATGTCACCCATTCCGCCCATGCCGGCCATCCCGGCGGAGAGTTCTTTGAGGACTTTGTCGGGTGTGGCGGTGACACCGTCGAGCCAGTCGTCGAGGACGATGACCCACTCGTCGTCGTAACGTCCCGGCTCCGCGGGGTCTTCGACGATGAGCGCCCCGTACAGGCCGCGATCCAGTTGCACACCCGTGTGGGGATGGAACCAGTAGGTCCCGGGGTCGGGGGCGATGAAGTCGTAGCCGAAGCTATTTCCTGCCTTGACGGGTTGCTGCGTGATCGGTGGCACTCCGTCCATGTCGTTGCGCAACGCAACCCCGTGCCAGTGGATGGAGGTATCCGTGGGGAGTTGGTTGTGAACGGTCGCTTTCAGGGTGTCGCCGGCACCGGCGCGGATCACCGGTGCCGGGACGGCACCGTATGCCCAGGTCGATGCGGTCACGCCGGCCAGGTCCAGTTCTGTTCGGGCAGCGGTGAGGGTGACGTTGGTGACCCGGCCGGTGCCGCGCCGGCGACGTTCCGCGTCCCGCACCTGTGAGCTGTCCGGTTGGATCCAGGTTGGGGCGGGGGCGCAGGAGGCCAGGGTGACGGTGGCTGCGACGCCGACGCTGAATCCGAGGAACGTGCGGCGACTCATTGAGGTGCGGGGCAGGAATCCCCGGGCGGTCATGGGCGGTCCTTTCCGGCTACTGCGGGTGCCGCGGGTGCGGGCGCGACCTGTGCGGGAAGGCGGAGTCGCTTTAGTAGGAGTGCATTGACGGCAACGATTACGCTCGACCCGGACATGCTGATCGCGGCGATCTCGGGGGTGAGCATGATCCCGAAGGCGGGGTAGAACAGCCCTGCTGCGATCGGCAGCGCGATCGTGTTGTACCCGACGGCCCAGCCGAGGTTCTGCCGCATCTTCCGTAGGGTGCCTTTGCCGATCTTCAACGCGATCGCCACGTCCAGCGGGTCGGATCGCATGAGGACGACGTCGGCGGTTTCGATGGCGACGTCAGTGCCGGCGCCGATCGCGATGCCGAGGTCGGCCTGAGCGAGAGCGGGAGCATCGTTGACGCCGTCGCCGACCATCGCGACCTTCCGCCCCGATGCCTGCAGCTCGGCGATCTTGGCGGACTTGTCCTTCGGGAGCACATCCGCGATCACGGTGTCGATGCCGAGCAGTGCAGCGATGCGGGTGGCGGTGGGCTTGTTGTCGCCGGTGAGCATCGCCACCTGGATTCCTTGCTCGTGGAGGGCGTCGATTGCGGCTTTCGCGGTGTCGCGGGGCGCGTCGGCGAGAGCGATGACGCCTGCGGCTTTCCCGTCGACGGCGAACAGGATGGCGGTCCGCCCCCCGTCCGCGAGAGCTTTCTGGGTGGCGGCGACCGGGGAGATATCGATGCCTTGGGCTGCCATCAGTCGCGCGTTGCCGACGATCACTGGTCGGCCGTCGACGGTCGCGATCGCACCCTGTCCGGTGACGTTGCGGAACGCGGTCGCGGTGCGCCGGGGAATGTTCCGACTGTCGGCATAGCTGACGATCGCCTTCGCCAGTGGGTGCTCTGATTCTCGCTCGAGCGCGGCGGCGAGGGCGAGCATCTCGAGGTCTTCCATCCCGACAGGGAGGTAGTCGGTGACTTCCGGTTCGCCCCTGGTGAGCGTGCCGGTCTTGTCGAGCACGACGGTGTCGATCCGAGCGGCGGACTCGATCCCCGACGCGTTCTTGAACAACACGCCGCGCTTGGCGCCCAAGCCGGTACCGACCATGATCGCCGTCGGTGTCGCGAGACCGAGAGCGTCGGGACAGGTGATGACCACCACGGTGATCGCGAACAGGATCGCTGTGGGCAACGCGGCGCCGACGAGAAGCCACACCAGGAACGTGAGGCTGCCGCCGATCAACGCGACCAGGACAAGCCAGAACGCGGCGCGATCGGCGAGCCGTTGCCCGGGAGCCTTAGAGTTCTGCGCTTCCTGGACCAGCTTCACGATCTGTGCGAGTGCTGTATCTGCGCCGACCTTCGTGGCGCGAACCCGGAGAGTGCCGACGGTGTTCACGGTCGCGCCGATCACTTCCGAGCCGGGTGCCTTCTCGACTGGCATGGATTCGCCAGTCACCATCGACTCATCGACCTCGGATTCGCCGTCCTCGACGCGTCCGTCGGTGGGGACCTTCGCGCCGGGGCGGATCAGCATGAGGTCGCCGGGAACGACCTCGGAGGTCGGGATCTCTACCTCGTTACCGTCACGGATCACGACCGCGCGGGCGGGGGCCAGTTCCAGCAGCCGACGGATGGCGTCGTTCGCGCCGCCCCGGGCGCGCATCTCCACCCAATGCCCAAGCAGGACGAAGGTGGTCAGGACCGTGGCGGCCTCGTAGAACACCTCTCCACCGCCGGTCAGGGTGATGACCAGGCTGTAGAGCCAGCCGGCGCCGACGCCTACCGCGACGAGGACCATCATGTCCAGGGTGCGGGCGCGCAGGGCGCGGTAGGCGCCGTCGAAGAAGATCCACGCGGAGTAGAAGATCACCGGAAGCGAGAGGATCAGCATGAACACGTCGTCGCGCAGCCCGAACGGGGCGGGCACGGAGAATCCGATCACCTTCCGTCCGATCGGTGACCACAGGGTGATCGGGATGGACAGGATCAACGCGACCAGGAACCGGTTTCGCATGTCCCGGACCATTGCGTCCATTGACATCGCACCGTGATGTCCTCCGTGGCCCATCATGTCTTGTGGGCTGTGCGCGGCGGCCTGGGCGTGATCGTGCCCACCTGTCGCGGACACTGCGGCGTGCCCGGCGTGGCTCCCGACAGTACCCGTGTTGGGGGCTGCGAGATCTGCCGGATCGTGTTGGACATGGTCGGCGTGATGGGCGCCGTGACCTTCGCCCTCGGCTGGGTCGCAGATGTGGTCCGGAACGGATTGTCCGGCGCAGTGGTAACCGCATTCGGTGACCCACCGCCGGAGTTCAGCGACCGACGTGACCGAGGGGTCGTAAGTGATGTTTGCTGTCTGGGCGACGGGATTGGCCTCCACAGCGACGACGCCGGGCCGGCGGGACAGAGCGGATTCGGCGACGGCCTTCGACGAGGCCCATTGCACTCCGGACACCTCCAGCACGACGGTGTTGCGGTGATCGTTCATGAGAGCCTCTCATTCGTGGGTTCGACGTTCCGCGGGCGGGCAAGGGCGCGATTCCAGTTGGTCGTCATGATTTCGGGTGGGACAGTTTCAGCACGGTGGGCTTGTCGTCGCGGATCTGGACGACGCCGCGATCATCTACCAGCACGATCGTCCCGTCCCCAACCGCTCCGAGCGCCTGGACGGTCCCGGTCGCGGTCCCGAATCGAGTCCACGACCCAGAGGCGAGACGCCACAGGATGCCGTCGGTCGAAACTCCCACCAGCGCCCCGGATGAGTCAGCCTGAACCTGATAGAGCAGTGGCGCCCCCGGGACCGTGGTGAATGTCGCACCGCTGTCCTCGCTCTGGAGCAGGCCCTCAGGCGTCGCCGCATACAGGGTGTTGTCTGCGGCAATGGCGACATCGGCGGCAGGGATGGTCGCGCCGTTGGACCATGTGGCTCCTTTGTCGTGACTGATCCGCATGGCGGGCGAGGTCGAGCTGATCGCGTAGATCGTGCCATCGGATGCCGCGGTGAGGACGTGGAAGTCGTCTGTTCCGGTGAACGCGACAGGCTTCCAGGTAACTCCGGAGTCAACGCTTTCGATGACGCCGAGGTTCGGGGTACCCAACAGGGCGGCCGTCTTTGGACCGGGATGTCCGGAGGCGAAGAGCGTGTCCTGTGTTCCAGTCAGCCCCATCGCGTCGAAGTCGTTGCCGCCGATCGGCCCCATTACGATGCCCATTTTGGTGACCTTGTACAGCCCGCTGTGAGTTCCGAGGAGCACCGCGTCATCGGCGAGCCCGACAATGCCGTGAACGTGACCGAACGAGGCCGCAATAGGTGGGGATGTGTCCAGGGCGACCGCTGTTGTACAGCCGGCCAGCAGCAGTACTCCACCCACGGACAAACCGATCAATGTGACGGCGCGCCTCTTGGCGTGGGAACGGCGAGGGCCAACCCGCGTGTCGTTCTTCGCACGGTTTGACGGGACCCCGCGGATGGCGCGGTGGAGCCGTGATGTCATGGGGAGCTTCCTTCGAAGGTGGGTCCGCGGCGTGCGTGACGACGCGAATGCGGACGACACCCGGGCCGGGGGATAGCGGTCACCGCGCCCGGCCCGAGATGTCACGTCAGAGGGAACCGAGAATGTCCTTCATCGTGGTGATCTCGGCGGTCTGCCCGTCGACCACCTTCTGGGCGAGGGCACGCATGTCAGCGTCCTTGCCGTCGCTCAGTTCGGAGCGGGCCATTTCGATAGCACCCTGGTGGTGCGCGATCATGCCGCTCAGGAACAGTCGGGCTGCATCCGAGCCAGTGGCGGAGTCCAGCGTGGTCATGTCATGGTCGGACATCATGCCCATGCCGGTCATCGGGGCGGAGTCGGTCGACATGCCCTTAGCCTTCAGCCAGGCCTGCATGCTCTGAATCTCTGGGGACTGCGCCGCTTTGATCTGCTTCGCGAGCGCGGTCACTTTCGGGTCGATCCCGGTCTTCTTGAGGATTGCGTCGGACATCGCGATGGCCTGTTCGTGATGCGGGATCATCATCGTCACGAACATCTCGTCAGCCGTTTTGGCTGTCGTGGATGACGGTGCTGACGTGCTGCTGGACGTATCGCCCGAGCCCATGTCCATGCCCGGCATGGAACCACCGGTGCCGGTGCAGCCTGCGAGAACGAGGGCGACGGCGATAACGCTGCCGGAGAGCGAAAGGGTACGGAAACGCATGAAAGGGTCCTGTCGTATTGGTCGAACGATGAAGATTCGGTGCGCTGAGTAGCGCGAACGGTCCTACTCGCGGCGGGCGAGGCGGACCACAGAATCAGGTTCGACTAATAGAAAGGACGACCAGTGAGGGCGGTCGCGGGTGCGGTAGCGCGAACAGAACAGTCCGTCCGCGCTTCCACGGAGGCAGGAACACTGAGGCGAACAGGGATATCAAGGCAGGAGCCAACAGGGTGATGACCGCGGTCAGCAAAGCCAGCACGCATATCATCATCAGCACGGAATGATCCGGCATGCCCATCGGGCTTTCGCAGCTTCCCACACAGAACGCCGGATGTACTTCGTAGGTCCCTGCCATCGAAGCGCTGGCGGGGGAGCCGTCGGCGGCTGGGATCTGCTCATGGACACGTGCAGACGTGGCTGCCTGAACGGAAGCCGACTCCGCTCCCGTGAAAGTGTGCATTGCCAACAGTCCGGCAATGATCGCGAGGGTCGCGAGAGGGACAAGCAGCAGTCGAGACATGCCCGCTGAGATTCGCGTGCGCGCCTGGATCCTGTTCACTTGCCACCTCCCTTCTGCAATCCAGCTTACGGCCGAAAGTCAAATCGTGTGCGGCCGGGCCGGTTCCCGCCATGCCGCTTTGCGCGCCGAGTCCTCAGACCGCGCGTGCGTAACGGGCAGGGTCGGCGTCGAACAAGGGTCCGCAATCCGCACAACAGAACCAGTACCTGGTGTCGTCGTAGTCGCGGAACAGTCCCCGCTGTTCGGCCCATGCCGCGTCGACCTTGTTGCCGGGCATCACCGGGCAGGTCACCAGGTTCGTCGCACCCGTCGGGGGCTCGTGATGGTGCTGCTCATGTCCGCCGTGCCCGTCGTGCGAGCCGTGGTGGTCATGCAGGTCATGCTCATGCTCGTGGGTCACTGGTTCTTCTCCAAGGTGTTCAGGTACGGGCGTGGACGGTGTTGCGGGTGGGTGCCGTTGTGGTTGCCTCCGGGGCAGGCAAGGGTCGGAAGCTGCGGAGTCGGAGGCTGTTGGTGACCACGAACACGCTGCTGAACGCCATCGCGGCGCCGGCGAGGATCGGGTTGAGCAGCGCGAGCATCGCGACCGGGATCGCGGCGATGTTGTACGCGAACGCCCAGAACAGGTTCCCCTTGATCGTGCCGAGGGTGCGGCGGGCTAGTCGGATCGCATCCGGCACCAGCACCAGATCTCCGGAGACGATGGTGAGGTCTGCGGCGGTGATGGCCGCGTCCGTGCCGGTGCCCATCGCGATCCCCAGGTCCGCAGCGGCAAGGGCCGGCGCGTCGTTCACGCCGTCGCCCACCATCGCGACCACCTTGCCCGCGGCCTGCAAGTCACGGATGGTGTCGAGCTTGCCCTTGGGGGTAACCCCGGCGCGGACATCGTCGATCCCGGCTGCCTCGGCGATCGTGTGCGCGGCACCGGGATTGTCACCCGTGAGCAGGATTGGGGTCAGCCCGAGACTGCGAAGTCGGGCGATCGCATCGTGGCTGGTGGGTTTGATGGTGTCGGCAACACTGATCGTGCCTCGCACCTGCCCATCCCAGGCGACAACCGTTACTGTCGCCCCGGCCGCCTCGTCGATTGCAATCGCAGCGCTCAGCTCCTCGGGGATCGGTAGTGCCCACTGGGCGGTGATCCAGGAGGCCCGACCGGCGACGACCAGATGGCCATCGACGATGCCCCGCACTCCCTGCCCGGGCTCGGCTGCGAACGACTCCACCGCACTGACAACGCGGGTGGCCGAGCCGGTGATCGCACGGCCGATGGGGTGCTCGGAGCCGTGCTCAACGGCGGCGGCGAACTGGAGCAGTTCAGCCATGTCGGTACCCGCGGCGGCATTGCTGCCCGTGATCGTCATGGTGCCAGCGGTGATGGTGCCGGTCTTGTCCAGCGCGACGGTGTCGACACGGCGAGTCTGTTCGAGCACCTGCGGGCCGCGAATGAGGATGCCCAGTTGAGCGCCACGGCCGGTGCCGACCAGCAATGCGGTCGGTGTGGCGAGCCCCAGTGCGCAGGGGCAGGCGATGATCAACGTCGTCACTGCGGCGGTGAAGGCGATCTCAGGGCCGGCCCCTGCCATCAGCCAGCCAGCGAAGGCGATCAGGGCGAGGGCGATGACGACGGGAACGAAGATCGCGGACACGCGGTCGGCGAGGCGCTGCGCCTGGGCTTTGCCCGTCTGTGCTTCTTCGACGAGCCTGGCCATGCGGGCCAATTCAGTGTCGGCGCCAACACGAGTGACCTCCACCAGCAGGCGCCCGCCGGTGTTCACAGTCGCACCGACCACGCGGGAGCTGGGGCCGACCTCGACCGGGACCGACTCGCCGGTGAGCATCGACTCATCGACTGCCGAAACTCCCTCAGTGACCAGACCGTCCGCGGGGATCTTCTCTCCGGGTCGTACCACGACGATGTCGCCGGGGACGAGCTGACCGACCGGGATGCGCAGCTCGGCGCCAGCACGGATGACGACGGCATCTTTCGCTCCGAGCTCGAGCAGCGCTCGGAGCGCTTCGCCGGACTGCCGCTTAGCCCGGATCTCGAGGTAGCGGCCGAGGAGGATGAATACGGTCACCAAGGAGGCGACTTCCAGGTAGATCTCGTGGCCACCCGCCTGCGGGATACCGACGAAGGTGACGCTCATCGTCATGCCCGGCATCCCTGCCCCGCCGAAGAACAAGGCGTACAGCGACCAACCGAACGCGGCGAGCACACCCAGGCTGATCAGCGTGTCCATGGTTGCCGCTCCGTGCCGGGCGTTGATCGCCGCGGCGCGGTGGAAAGGCCACGCCCCCCACACAACGACGGGAGCGGCCAGCGTGAGTGCGAGCCACTGCCAGTAGGTGAATTGCAAGGCGGGGATCATCGACAGCACCGCGACGGGCACCGCCAGCACCGCCGAGATGATCAACCGGTGCCGCAACGACGCGAGCTCAGCGTCCTGCGGGGCTGCCACCCGCTCGTCGTCGGAGGCAGCGGGAGGAGCCGGGACGGATGCCTCGTACCCTGCCTGCTCGACCGCCGCGATCAACTGCTCCACGGCGACCTGGCCCTCGGCATGAACCCGGGCCTTCTCGGTGGCGAAGTTCACCGTCGCCTGAACCCCAGGCAACTTGTTCAACTTCCGCTCCACCCTGTTCGCGCAGGACGCACACGTCATCCCGATGATGTCGAGATCGACGTCGACGGTGCTCATGAGGCGGGGGCGAGGCTGTACCCGGCCTCCTCGACCGCCGCCCGCACCTGCTCCGCGTCCACCGGGGCCCCGCTCGACACCGTCACCGTGGAAACCCCGCCCGCGTGCAGGTCCACCGAGACTTCGGAAACCCCCGCGATCGCGGAGATCTCCTCGGTGACGCTGCTTACACAATGCGAGCACGTCATCCCGGTCACGAAGAACTGTGCCGACTCGGCCGCCGTGGGCGTGCCGGCTTCTGTCGGTGCCGCGCTCTGAGTGGGGCTGCAGCACGCGCACCCTCCGCCGTTCGTCGCCTGCAGACCGAGGTCCTTGATTCCCTGTTCCGTCATGATGAGCTCCCTTCGCGAGCTGTCCAAAAAAATAGGTTTGTCTTGTGTTCGTCTAGGAGCGGACCAGACGCGCGATCGCGGAGTTCGCCTCTTGCAGCTTCTCTTTCGCGACGGGTCCGCCTTCCGCCGTCGCCTGCGCAACGCAGTGTCCGAGATGGTCTTCCAGTAGCGTCAACGCAACCGATTCCAGCGCTTTCGTTGCCGCCGAGACCTGGGTCAGGATGTCGATGCAGTACACGTCCTCATCAACCATTCGCGCGATGCCACGCACCTGCCCCTCCGCCCGACGCAGTCGCGCCAGCAGAGCCTGCTTGTCATCCACATATCCGTGAGCCATCTCCACCCCTCTCTGCATACCCAGTAGGGGTACAGTGTACCTCAATACCCAGTAGGGGTACCGCGTATCTGTGCGGTCGGCCCGAGCGTGAGCGCCCCCCAACCATCTGACCGATGGAGCTGGTTGGCATGTCGCTCGAAGGGGGCGGCGGTAGACTGCGTCCTGAAGGAGCGTCAGAGTGAGAGCATTTCGGACGGAGTTCCGCCCACGGGGCTCGTCGCGTCGACGCACTTTGCTCTTGCTGATCGCCGTCATCCCTCTGATCGCCGGGATCTTGGCGATGCACTCGCTCGGCCTGGAAGAAGACCAAGCCAGTCTGGCCACGCCTACCGTGTCCGCTGTATCGGTGACGGGGTTGCACTCTCATGCCACGGAAGGGACGTCGACCCCCGTCGCTGTCCCCGAAGCGTGCGGGTCCGTCTTCTGTGACGGTCCTCGAGCGATGACGGCAGTGGAGTGCATTCTCGCACTCGCGTCGGCTCTGTCGCTTCTCATGTTGATTGGCCGATCACGGGGCGACACGCTTCTCGCCGTTGCGAGAGGCTCCGGTCTGGTGTCGGCGGCACCCCCGCGCGATAGCGTGACACGCGCCCCTGCGCCTTCGTTGACGGTGCTTTCCGTCAGTAGAACCTGATCAGCGACGTCACCCATTCTCGGGTGATCACCGCGTAGTTTCGGCGCCCGGCGTCTTCTAGACGGCCGTGGCTTGCCGATCTCTCGGGCCCGGCAGCGTCTCGCGCCGTGCAGTGATGCTCTCGCATGATTCCAGGGCGTGGTGACACGCCTCGGAGACATGCTGCCCGGCGTCCCAACCGCTCCGTGCCAGGACGCGCTCCCGCTGGCGGGAGATCACTCGCACGCGCAGCACCCCGACACGTGCCTGCGTGTCGCGCGTCAGACTTTGTGGCAGGACGATTGATTGAGTCCTGAGCGGAGTGTTTGACGATGGGTAGACCACCAGTGATCCCGGTGGAGAAGAAGACGAGGATCGTGCTGAGCATCCTCGCCGGCGAGATGACGATCGCTGAAGCGGCTCGGCGTGAGAAGGTCAGCGAGCAGTCGATCGGCCGGTGGAAGGCGGACTTCCTCGAGGCTGGCAAGACCGGCCTGGCCGCTGGCAAGACGGGGCCGTCGACCCGGGAGCAGCAGCTCGAGGCGGAGGTCGCCGATCTGACCCAGGCGCTGGGTGAGGCGGCCGTCGAGATTCGGGTGTGGAAGAAGAGTGCGGAGGGCCGGTTGGGCCCTTCGAGGACCTCGAGGTGATCCGCATGGAGGCGGGCATGTCGACCTCGAGGTTCTGCCGCCTGATCGACATGCCCGAACGCACCTGGCGGCGCTGGCAGGCCAAGGCGAAGCAAGACCGGCCGACGAAGGGGCCCTGGCCGCAGCCTGCAAGGGACGCCGCCCGCCCGCTGGTGACGGGGCATGCGTTGGCGAAGCCGGCGTGGGGGCATCGGAAGATCTGGGCGCTGACTCGGCACGACGGTCACAAGGTGTCGCAGGCGACCGTGCTGCGCCTGATGCGCGATGACGGGCTGATCCTGCCGTCGGAGTACCAGAAGCAGCGCCGCGAGCTGGCAAAGGAGCGGAAGGCAGCGTTCGCGCGGAACCCGACCGGACCGAACCAGGTCTGGCAGCTGGACTTCAGCGAGTTCGAGACCACGACCGGTGGGACCTGGCGGATCGCGGGGTGCCGGGACTGGTACTCGAAGCTCGAGTACCCGTTCCACGTGTCGCCGACCGCGAACCAGTACGACGCGATCGCCGCGATCGAACTCGCCCTCGCCGACTACGAGCAGATGTTCGAGCACCCGCTCGTCGACGAATGTCAGGTCGATGAAGAGACGGGTGAGGTGCTGCCGGTGGTGACGATCGTCACCGACAACGGCGGCCCGTTCCGGTCGCTGAACTTCGAGCTGTTCATCATGCGGCACCCCGAGCTGCGGCACGTCCGCACGAGGGTGCGCTCGCCCGGGCAGAACGGGTCACGCGAACGCGGGTTCGGGACGCTGAAGTACGAGCGATTGTTCCTCGATGAGATCCCCGACGCCTTGACGCTGATCGAACGCGCCGAGGACTACCGGGTCGAGTACAACACCGAGCGGCCGCACGAGGCGATCGCCTGGAACAGGCCGATGCAGGTGCACCTGGGCCTGGCCGACCCCACCATCCCCACCTTTGAAAGAGAAGAAATCCTGCCAACTACTTGACGCGGGACATGCGCAACCTCACCAACCATGAACTCTCGAGCGTAGGAACCTGAATGCTCACCCCCATCACCTTCACCCTCGCCGCGCTGATTCTGATCGCACGCCTCGGCGCGGCCATCACCTTCCGGTTCTCGCTCGAGGGGAAGGCTCTCCATGTCGACAACGAATGAGCGAGCGCACACCGACGCCGGCCTGCCTTCCGGGCACGTCGCGGGGGAGGACGAAGTAGCGGGGCCGAGTCTGACGATCGGCGGTTGGGCGCGGTGGGGTTGGCGGCAGCTCACCTCGATGCGGACCGCGCTGGTGCTGCTGCTTTTCCTGGCCCTGGCTGCAGTGCCCGGCTCGGTTGTCCCGCAGCAGTCCTCTGACCCGAATGGCGTCATCACATTCGATCGGGACAGCACCGGGTGGGCGTGGGCGGTGAGCCTCTTTCAGCTCCATGACGTGTTCGGGTCGACATGGTTCTCCGCGATCTACCTCCTGCTGTTCATCTCGCTGGTTGGCTGTGTCATCCCTCGGATCCGGCATCACGCCAGAGCTCTTCGCGCATCGCCGCCGGACACGCCCCGCAACCTGTCCCGACTCGCAGCGTACGGCCGCACGCACCATCAGACGAGAGGGGAGACCGACGTCTTGCAAGCGGCTGAACAGGAACTACGGCGCCAGCGCTATCGCGTGGTCCGGGTATGCACGGAGACAGAGCAGTCCATTGCCGCTGAGCGAGGGTACCTCCGTGAAACGGGGAATCTCTTGTTCCACATCGCCTTGTTGGCGATTCTGCTGGTCCTCGCGATCGGGAGCGGCTTCAGGTTCACGGGACAACGCGTCCTGGTCGAGGGACAAACTTTTGCCAGCACTCGAATCGCTTACGACTCATTCACCGCCGGCCGCTTTGTCACCGACGCGCAGATCCCGAAGTTCGCGCTCACTCTGAACAGCTTCCGGGTGGGGTACGTCAGCGACAACCTCAATGCGCTCGGGATGCCGCGAGACTTCGACGCCGCGGTCACCGTTGAGAGCAACAGCCGCAAACAGAAGGCGGACATCCGGGTGAACGATCCGATGCCTGTGGACGGCACCGACATCTTCCTACTCGGGAACGGCTACGCGCCGACAATCACGGTCCGAAACCCCGCGGGGGCCGTCGTGTTCAGCGACTCGATTCCGTTCCTCCCGCAAGACTCGAAGCTGACCAGCCTCGGCGTCATCAAGGTCCCCGACGGTCTTGCGAAGCAGGTCGGCATGATCGGGCTCTTCTATCCCACGCATGCCAGAACACCGGCTGGTGCCTCCTACTCGAGCTATCCCGACCTCCTCGACCCGGTCGTCTCCCTCGACGTCTACGTCGGAGATCTCGGCCTCAACAGCGGCGTACCCGTATCCGTGTACACGCTGGACACGTCTCGCCTGACGAAGGTGGCCGGCCGCGGCACAGCGACGCCCGGAATCCAACTGACCCCCAACGTTCGTCAACCGCTCCCGAACGGCCTCGGCTCGATCGAACTGACCACAATCCCGCGGTTCGCGTCACTGGACATCGCATATGACCCCACCCAGGGCCCGATGCTTGCTGCCGTCGCGGCCGCCGTTGCCGGGCTTGCCCTCTCACTGTTCGTGCCACGACGACGGGTCTGGGTACGCACAACCCGCCGCGACCACGGCGCCGACATCGAAATCGGGGCACTCGCCCGCGGTGACGACCCGCGCCTACAACCCATCGTCGATGCCTTCATCGCCCGACTGCACACCACGCTTGACAACAAAGGAGACCGCGCATGACGTCCTATCTTGAATCGCTCTCGCTTCTGATGGTGTACTCCGCGATCACCATCTACGCGGCCGCGTTCGTCGCCTACACGATCGATCTCGCGCGCCGCACTGCCCCGGTCAACCTGCCCGTTCCCGAAGTCGCCGCAGTCGGCGCGCAGACCCCGGCGCGACGAGCCACCTACACCGAGCCCGACACGACGGACCGCGTCGACTCGGAACCCCGAGCGGACCGTGCGTCTAAGGCGGCGCGCGCCGGATACGCGCTCACCGTCCTCGGGTGGGTGTTCCAGGTCGCAGCGACCGTCCTCCGCGGAGTCGCCGCGGACCGCGTCCCCTGGGCCAACATGTTCGAGTTCTCGCTGACCGGGACCGCGCTCATCATCGCCACCTTCCTCATCGTTTCGATGCGAGTGCGCCTCGCCTATCTCGGAGCAGCAGTACTCGGCCTGGTCGTGCTCTTGCTGGGCGTCGCGACCGTGAGCTTCTACGTCCCCGTGGTGCCGATCATGCCCGCCCTGCAATCTGCGTGGCTGGTGATCCACGTCATGATCGCTATGCTCGCAACCGCATTCCTCGGGCTCGCGTTCCTCGTCAGCACGCTGTACCTGGTCAAACACCGTGGTGAACGGTCGCGGGGGCCGCGCGTCAAACGTCTCCTCGACACCGTCCCGACCACTGAGAACCTGGACCGCCTCGCCTACCGGCTGACGATCATCGGCTTCATCCTCTGGACATTCACGCTCATCGCCGGCGCGATCTGGGCCAGCCGCGCATGGGGCCGGTTCTGGGGATGGGACGTCAAAGAAGTCTGGACCTTCATCGTCTGGGTCCTCTACGCCGCCTATCTCCATGCCACCGCCACACGCGGTTGGCGAGGCGCCAGGGCGGCCTGGCTCTCCATCGTCGGCTTCGCCGCAGTCGTGTTCAACTTCGGCATCGTCAACGTCTTCTTCAGTGGCCTGCACTCCTACTCCGGCCTCAAATAACCAGGAAAGGAACCTCACCATGGCTCGCACACCCAGCAACCCGCCCGCGCCGAACGACCAGGCTGCCCGCTGGCGACGACACCGAAGGATCGTCCTCATCGGGAAGATCATCATGGGGATCGGCGCCGCCGTCGCTCTGGTCCACTGGCTCGCTCACCTGGAGATCTTCGGCCCCGGCCAACCGCCGGGCTGGCTCGACCTCGTCGCCGGCTACCCGACCGGAGTGCTGCTGATCATCACGGGAGCAATCTTCGCCGGCCGCAAAACACCCACCGCCCGTTCATGAGGACTGAACGCATCCACATCCACACCTCGGCTCCTCAAGGAGAGCAATGAAAAAGCTACCCCAACGGGTTCTCTCGCGAGGCACCCACACTCGCCGACCGAGATTAGTGGTATCGATCCTCACCGTCGGGCTTTCCGCCCTTCTTGTCTTGACCGGATGCACCACCAGCCGCCCGTCCGGCTTGGAACCGCTGCAGAGAAGCGGAACCACCGGATACGCATCCGGCGATGACACCATCGTGGAAGTCCCCGCGGCGAAACGCGATGCCCCGGTCACCTTCGCGGGACCGCTCGAGCGTGGCGGAAACGCAGACTCCACCACCTGGCTCGGCTCCGTTGTCGTCGTCAACTTCTGGTACGCCGCCTGCGGGCCCTGCAGGGCGGAAGCTCCGGACCTTCAAGCACTGAACGAGCGATTCTCACCCGAAGGTGTCGTCTTTGTCGGCGTCAATGTCCGAGACAGCTCAGGGACAGCGATGTCGTTTGAGAAGGAGTTCGGTGTCACCTACGCGTCAATACTCGACGTCAACTCCGGCGCCGTTCAATACGCGTTCTCCGGGAAAGCAGCACCGAACGCCGTTCCCACGACACTCGTCCTCGACCGCACAGGACGTATGGCGTCCCGCATCTTGGGGCAGCTCCCTTCCCGCGGCACGCTTGCAGCACTGATTCAAAGTGCGCTGAGCGAGGGCGCCACCAAGTGACCACCGTTATCGCCAACGGGCAGCTCTGGGCAGCAGTCCCGCTCGCGCTCTTTGCCGGACTCGTGTCCTTTGCATCGCCCTGCGTGCTGCCACTGGTCCCGGGTTACCTGGGGTACGTGACGGGAACCTCGACGACAACAAGCCGGTGGCGCCCCGTCGCCGGAGCGGGACTGTTCACCATCGGCTTCTCCCTGGTCTTCATCGCCTATGGTGCCGCATTCGGTGCCGTCGGAGGGTGGTTGATCCGGTGGCAGGACGCACTCACACGCGCCCTCGGCGCCATCGTCCTCCTCATGGGACTCGTCTTCATCGGTCTGTTCCGACCACTTCAGCGCAGCGCGAAAATCTCCTTCAAGCCCCCCACCGGGGTAGCGGGTGCACCTCTCCTCGGCCTCGCATTCGGCCTCGGCTGGACCCCCTGCCTTGGCCCGACGCTCGCTGCCATCTCCGCTCTCAGCCTCACCACCGCCTCCGCCGGGCGAGGTGCCGTCCTTGCAATCGCCTACTGTGTCGGCCTCGGGCTCCCGTTCATCCTTGTTTCGGCCGGTATGGGGTGGGCCACCACCACAATCGGATTCCTGCGCCGGCACGTCAGAGCGATCAACTTGGTCGGCGGTGCAACCATGATCGGAGTCGGCGCGCTCATGATCACCGGCGCCTGGACGATGCTGATGTCATGGGTGCAGACCCTCATCGTGGGGACTGTACTGCCAATCTGAGGCGGCTAAGCGCCGGTTGAACTGGGGAACCAAAGTGACAGGTTTGGACTTGTCAACCGATCACGCGTTTCAGATCGTCGGCGGTGTCACCGTAGTTGACGCGGACCACGGGGAGTTCAAGCTTCGGTGTACCGATCTTCACCATCCCGTACTCCGTGGTCCGCGCCAGAGGGAATCCGGCCTTCGTCACGCCTTCCTCGGCGGTCGAGTTGTAGTGGCCGAACGGATAGGCGACCACTTCCTTCGTGCCGAGGATCTGCGCCGACTTCTCCAAGTCGGCGGCGACCTCGTCGGCGGACAGGTTCACCATCCGGCCCTTGCCGTTGTCCCCGGCGCGGTGCATGTCGTTGGTATGCGACCGCTGGAGAACGTAGGGGGAGGGGGATCCTTCCTGTCGTGTGCTGGTGATCACGAACGAGGTTGCGAGCAGCTTGTCCGCCGTCACGACCGGGACCGCAAGTTGGAACCATGTTGGCTCGTTGTCGTCGTCGGTGATGATCAGCGAGTGCTGCGGCAGGAACAGCTTGCCGTCGATGAACGCGTTCAGCTCGTCCCAGGTGGGCAGGTAGAACTTCGAGCTCGCGATATACGCCATCTGCGCCTTGAAGTCCTCGATGTAGATGTAGTTCCCGTGCAGCCAGTTGTCTTCGCCGCCGGGCTTGGTGGTGAACCAGTGGTACATCAGAATGGGGATCTTCGCCGCCGTCGCGGTGTTCTGCTCGGGCGAGGTCCAGGCGGCGTACAGGGTGCGCTGATGATCGCTGCAGGCGGTCAGCTGCGACCCGTTCACCCGGTCGGTCTGTACCTGCGCCTGCGCGGCCTCGGGGGTCGGGTACCAGCCGGCGAACACGGATCCGGCGCGCTCCGGGATCGGCAGCCCGGTGTACAGCACACCCTCGGTCTGCAGCATCGGCGCCTGGGTGATCCCGTCACCCTGGAACGACACCGCGCACGCTTTCGCCGGGTCGACGGCGGTCTTCAGCAGCGCCTGCACGGGGGAGAGCGGGGTCGGCTTAGGCGTCTCAGTCACGGGCGTTGCACCCGTCTCCGGCTTGGAGGATCCGGACCACGCGTGCAGGGCGGTCGTGGCGACGACTGCGACCAGGGCGACGGCGAGCAGGGCGACAACGGCGACGGCGATCCAGCGTCGGCGAATCACGGCGCGGGACGAACCCTTCGGGTGCGACCGTGCGCGCGATCCTCCAGACATGAAGGCGAGCATACGGGACAGGCATTCGCCTGCGCCGTACGCCTAAGCATGGCCAGCAACCGGTGTCCTCGACCGATGTCGAGCACGAGTATGCAATAATCTGCGTATGGACGCAGATACGCAACTATGCGGCTTGGACCCGGACAGTCAGTACGTGGAACTCGCTGTCGAGGTGTTCGGGCTTCTCGCGGACGCGACGCGGGTCCGGATCATCCTGGCGCTTCGCCGCCACGATGAGCTGTCGGTGAACCATCTCGCGGACATCGTGGACAAGTCGGCGGCCGCGGTGTCGCAGCATCTGGCGAAGCTGCGGATGGCGCGGATCCTGGCGACCCGGCAGGAGGGCCAGCGCGTGTTCTACCGGCTCGCGAACGAGCACGCCGCCCAACTCGTCACCGACGCGATCCTCCAGGCCGAGCACTCCCTGGGAGACAGTCCCCGTCACCACGTCGCGGAGCGAGAAGAAGCATGAGTTCACACGACCACGCCCACCCGGGCGAATCTGCACACGACCACCGTCCCGCGTACAGCGACCACGACCACGACCACGACCACCGCCACGACCACGACCACGACCACGGCCATTCCCACGACCACGGCCCTTCCCACGGCCATGGCCCTTCCCACGGCCATGGCGACCACGATCACGCGCATCCCACTGGGTTCAAGGGTTTCCTGTACGGGATCTTCGTGCCGCATTCTCACGATGCCGCGGAGTCGATCGATGATGCGATGGCGGCGCACTCGGAGGGAATCCGGGCGCTGAAGATCAGTCTCGTGATCATGCTCGCCACGACCATACTGCAGGCCGTGATCTTCGCGTTCTCCGGCTCGATCGCGCTGCTCGCCGACACGATCCACAACTTCTCCGACGCGCTCACCGCCGTCCCGCTGTGGATCGCGTTCGTGCTCTCTCGCCGTGCCGCGACCCGCCGCTACACCTATGGGTTCAACCGTGCCGAGGACCTTGCCGGGCTGTTCATCGTCCTGATGATCGCGTTGTCCTCGGTGATCGCGGCCTGGGAGGCAATCGACCGGATCCTGCACCCGCGGCCTATGGTGAACATCGGCTGGGTGATCGCGGCCGGGATCATCGGTTTCCTCGGCAACGAGGCCGTCGCCGTCTACCGCATCCGCGTGGGTCGCAAGATCGGATCCGCGGCGCTGGTCGCCGACGGCGTGCACGCCCGCACCGACGGGTTCACGTCCCTCGCCGTCGTCGCCGGCGGCATCGGCGTGCTGCTCGGCTTCCCGCTCGCCGATCCGATCGTTGGGCTGCTTATCTCCGTCATGATCGGCGTGCTCCTGATCGGGACGATCCGTTCCGTCGGACGCCGGCTCATGGACGGCATCGAACCGGAACTCGTCGACCGCGCCGAGCACGCCCTCAGCCACCTTCCCGAGATCGAATCGGTGCAACAGCTCAGGCTGCGGTGGGTCGGCCACCGTCTGCACGGCGATGCGGTCGTCCGGGTGGGATCGATGAGCTTGGCCGACGCGGACCGTCTGTCCGCCGAGGCCGAGGCCGTGGTGAAGAGTCACATGCCGAACGTCGACGAGATGATCATTCGCGTCGTGCCCGCGGCCTGAGGATCACGCCACGGCGATGCCCTCTCCTGTCCCGATTCCGGAGGTACCCGCGTCGTCGCCGAGGAGCCTGCTGCGACCGTGGCATTTCATCGTCGTGTTCGGGATCGTCAGTCTGCTTGCGGACATGGTCTACGAGGGGGCGCGGAGCATCATCGGCCCGTATCTTGCCACTCTCGGCGCGTCGGCAACCGTCGTCGGAGTCGTGGCGGGAGCCGGAGAGTTCATCGGGTACGGGTTGCGGGTCGTCACTGGCTACGCCGTGGTCCGCACCCGTCACTACTGGACCTGGACCATCCTCGGATACGCGCTCACCGTGCTCAGCGTTCCCCTCATCGGCGTCACGGGGACTCTCGCACCCGCCCTGCTGCTGTATGGTACGGCGCGTCTCGGCAAGGCTGTGCGGTCTCCCGCCAAGGACACGCTGCTCTCTCACGCGTCGGCGAGCACGGGGCGAGGAAGCGCGTTCGGCGTGCACCAGGCGCTCGACCAGACCGGAGCGGTTCTCGGGCCGCTGCTCCTCGCCGCCGTGCTCGGCTGGCGCGACCGCGACTATGCGCTCGCGTTCGGAGTGCTGATCGTTCCGGGCGTCCTCGTCCTCGCCCTGCTGTTCTGGCTGCGCCGCAGAGTCCCCGACCCGGTCGTCTACGAATCCCCCCGGCACGACGGTGCGGCACAACAGGCCGTCCCTGGGGCGGCACCTGCGACCGGGCTGTCGACACCGCGCACACTTCCCGGGAGGTTCTGGCTCTACGTCACCGCGGTGGGGATCCTGTCCGCCGGGGTCGCGTCCTTCCCCCTTCTCGCGTTCCATGCGCAGTCGCGTGGCCTGCTCACCGATGCGCAGGTGCCGATCCTCTTCGCGGCGGCGATGCTCGTCGACGGTGCGAGCGGGCTCGTCATGGGGCGCGCTTACGACCGATTCGGTCCGCGCACCCTGCTTCTCGTCCCCATCGCCGCGGCCGTCTCCGCCATCGCCTTCACTCAGAACGCCGCACTCATCTGGGTTGGCGTCGCCGTCTGGGGCATCGTCAACGGCACCCTCGACTCCACCGTCAAGGCGGTCGTGACCGAGCTCGTCCCGTCTGCCTCACGCGCGATCGCTTTCGGGTGGCTTGCCTTCCTCCGCGGCGTGGGGCTCCTCATCGCCGGCGCCGTACTCGGCTTCGCCTACGACCAGGGCACCACGATCGTGATCATCACCACGCTAACCGCCAACGCCGTAGGGCTGATCGGGCTCATCCTGGTGATCCGCAAGGTGTCATCGTGATCACGTATCAGCGGTCATGGCTGCCCACATTCTCAGCCTCACCCATACCCGCGCCGCGTATTCTGAGCCGGTTCCGGCCCCGGGGCGAACACACCGAAGGATGACCAGTGAGAACCAGCATTCCCAGCCCGCCGTCCTCGTGGGCGCAGTTCCAGATCGGTCCGCTGACCATCCATGCCTACGCACTGTGCATCATCGCAGGCATCATCGCGGCGACGCTCATCCTGGGCCGCCGCTTGAAACGGCGCGGCATCGAACCGGGGTTCGCCGTCGACATCGCGATGTGGTCCGTGCCTCTCGGGATCGTCTGCGCACGTTTCTACCACGTGTTCACGCACGTGGGCGACTACTTCGCGCCCGGTGACAACCTCTGGAACGTGTTCGCGATCTGGGACGGCGGGAACGCCCTGTACGGGTCACTGATCGGCGGCGCCGTCGGCATCTGGATCGCCTGCCGCCGCGCCCACGGCCGGTTCTGGAGCATCGCAGATGCCC
Organism: Microbacterium xylanilyticum; assembly: GCF_054654695.1. Lineage (NCBI taxonomy): Bacteria > Bacillati > Actinomycetota > Actinomycetes > Micrococcales > Microbacteriaceae > Microbacterium > Microbacterium xylanilyticum. The sequence continues at coordinate 2,080,125 of NZ_BAAIEN010000002.1, read as the reverse complement.
TCGCCCCAGCTCTGCTTGTCGCCCAATCGCTGGGGCGCCTGGGCAACTACTTCAACCATGAGTTGTTCGGCCTCCCGACAACACTGCCGTGGGGCCTGCAGATCGAGTCCACCAACGCGAAGTTCCCGCCCGGGATGCCCCCAGGGACGCTCTTCCAGCCGCTGTTTCTGTACGAGATCATCTGGAACCTGCTCGGCTTCGCCCTGATCCTGTACCTCGAGCGCCGGCTCACGCTGCAGTGGGGCAAGGTGCTGGCCACCTACCTCATCTGGTACGGGGCCGGGCGGGCCTACCTCGAGTCAATCCGCATCGACCCGTCCAGCATCGGCTACCTCGGGATACCCGCGAACGTATGGGCGTCGCTGGCGGCCGTCGCCCTCGGCATCGTACTGTTCGCCATCCAGACCAAGCGCCACCCCGAAGCCGAACCTTCGCCGTTCACCGGAGAGTCCCGGGTGGCGCTGCACGCCACTGATCAGCCGAACATCGAAGCCGACAACGGCGGCAAGTCCGCCCATGATCGCGGGGCGAGGGGAAATGCGCCCAGCATTACAGGGTGACCCGACGGGAACGGACTCCTGGCGATCTGAGCAGTTTCCAGGCCGATTCGACGATGGCCCCGGGGATTGCGGCACCGACCTCAAGAGGGGGCATTGGAGCGCCCTGATCACTCTCGCCGCAACGGATCCCGCGATCACCCAGCCGCCGGTTAGGCCGATTCGAGGATAGAAGCGACCTCGCCCAGTGCGTCCGGCACGAGGCGGTAGTACGCCCAAATCCCCCGCTGGGACCGCGTCAGGAAACCGGCCGTGGTGAGGACCTTGAGGTGGTGCGAGACGGTCGGTTGCGACAGTCCAACCGGGTCGATCAGGTCGCAGACGCACGCTTCCTGGTCGGCGCTGGACGCGACGATCGACAGCAGCCGCAATCGCGCCGGGTCCGCGAGGGCCTTCAGCCGGACGGCGAGCTGTTCCGCGTCCTGCTGGCCGAGGGGTTCCTTCACGAGCGGCGCACAGCACGCCCCACTGGCGGAGACGTCGGTGACCTCGAGCAACTGGACCATGCATCGATACTAGTCGATATTGACAGGTGTCGATAGATGCGCTCATACTTGCATCGATGTTCATCGATATGAGGAGTTTCTGATGGTGACGATGCTGGATCTCACTCCCCGGACGGCCGTGTCGGATCGGCTGGCGACGCTGCCGGTGGTGATCATCGGCGCGGGCCCGATCGGTCTTGCTGCCGCGGCGAATCTGGTCGAGCGGGGCATCGACTTCACGATCCTCGAGGCCGGGGACCGGGTCGCGGACTCGGTCCAGCTCTGGGGCCACACCCGCTTCTTCTCCCCCTGGAAGCACCTGGTCGACCCCGCGTCACGCCGTCTGCTGGAGGCCGCCGGGTGGGTGCTGACGGCGGCGGAGGGGCGGGCGCCGACCGGGCAGGAGCTCGTCGACGACTACCTGGCACCGTTGGCGGATCTGCCGGAGATCGGGTCGCGGATCCGGTTCGGCCGGCGGGTGATCGCGGTGTCCCGGGAGGGCATGGACCGCACCCGGACGGCCGGGCGTGCCCAGGCCCCGTTCCTGCTGCGCGTCCAGCACACGGGCGGACGGCTTGAGGAGGTCACGGCGCGGGCGGTGATCGACGCGTCCGGCACCTACACGACCCCGAACCCTCTCGCCTCCTCGGGCCTCGTCCCGCTCGGCTTCGACCAGGTCGCCGACTGTGTTCTGCACGCCCTCCCCGATGTTCTCGGGGTGGATCTGGCCCGGTTCGCCGGCAAGCACACGGTCGTCGTTGGCGCCGGGCATTCGGCGGCGAACACGCTCATCGCGCTCGGCAGGCTTGCCCGGGACGAGACGGGCACACGGGTGACGTGGGTGATCCGGAACCCGTCCGCGATCCGGGTCTCGTCGTCACCGGATGACGAGTTGCCGGATCGGGCGAAGCTCGGCACCCGCACCGAACGGCTCGTCGCGTCCGGGGTCGTGTCGGTGGTCGACTCGTTCGAGATCTCCCGCGTCGAGCCCGCAGGCTCCGGGATCCGGCTGGTCGGCACCCGACGCGGTGAACCGGCGATGGTGGACGCGGACGTGGTCGTGAATGCGACCGGGTTCCGCCCCGACTTGGACATGCTCCGTGAGGTCCGGCTCGAGCTGGACGAGATCGTCGAGGCCCCGAAGCGGTTGGCGCCGCTGATCGACCCGAACCTGCACTCCTGCGGGACGGTCGAGCCGCACGGGTTCCGGGAGCTCACGCACCCGGAGCAGGGGTTCTTCATCGTCGGGATGAAGTCCTACGGCCGCGCCCCGACGTTCCTGCTCACCACGGGGTACGAGCAGGTCCGCTCGGTCACCGCCTGGATCGACGGCGACGTCACCGCGGCGTCCCAGGTCGCTCTGGTCCTGCCGGCGACGGGGGTCTGCTCCACCGGTGACAGCGCCGGCGATTCCTGCTGCTCATGACGCGGATTCGCCCGATGGTTCCCGGCGATTGGGAGCGGGTCGAGGAGATCTTCGCGGCCGGGATCGCCGGCGGTGAGGCCACGTTCGAGACCCGCACCCCCACCTGGGAGCAGTTCGACTCCGGCAAGATCCCCGCACCGCGCCTCGTCGCCACCAACGAAGACGGGATGGCCATCGGCTGGGCCGCGGCCTCCCGGATCTCCACGCGAGACGCCTACCGAGGGGTGATCGAGCACTCCGTCTACATCGACCCCACCCACCAGGGCCAGGGGGTCGGGCGGGCGCTGCTGGCAGCGTTCGTCAACGCGGCCGAAGAAGCCGGCTACTGGACGGTTTAGTCGAGCATCTTCCCGGAGAACACCGCGAGCCTGCGCCTTCACGAACAGGCCGGGTTCCGGGTTGTCGGCACCCGGGAACGCATCTCCCGCTCCCTGCTCGGCCCGCACGCCGGTCAATGGCGGGACACGGTGCTCATCGAGCGGCGCTCCACCCGCAACGGCACCGACTGACCCGCCGGGGCGGTCTCACATTCAGGCGAGGGCGAGAATGCGCGGCGCGAGCTGGTCGACGCGACGGCGGAGGTCCTCGAACGCCGCCTCGAACGCGGCATCCGTCCCGACACGGACGGGGTCTGGCACGGACCAGTGCACGATCCCGGCCGGGTATTCCTCATGGGCGCGGTCGCAGACGGTGATGATGAACGCCCCGTCCATGTCGACGTCGTCGACGAGCCGCGGCACCGCACCGGTGAGGTCGAGCCCGTGACGGGCCGCGGTCGCGATCGCACCCGGAGCGACCCGCTCGGCGGGGTGAGTGCCGGCAGACTGCGCCGGCACCGAGCTGACCGTGTTCCACAGCGCCTCCGCGAGCTGGGAGCGGGCGGAGTTCGCCGAGCAGACGAACACCACCCGATCCGCGCCCGCCGCGGCGAACGATCCGAGACCGAACAGTGCGCCGGGCACGAGCCGCACATAGCTGCGCCGTTTGTCGCCTTCGGAGCGTCCGCGGGTGATGATCCCTTCCCGCTCGAGCACGCCGAGGTGATGCGCGAGCAGGTTCGACGGCACGCCGAGCTCTTCACGCAGCTCGGTCGGCGACAGGTCCCCATAGGTCAGCATGTCCAGCATCCGCAGCCGCGCCGGATCCGCCAGAGCCGCGTGCTTGCGGGCCCGCTCCTCCACCGAGAAAATTCGCTCACTGTTCATTGCCTCAATCTTGACTGAGCTATAGTCGATTCGTCAAGCTGGACATGACTCAGCGATCCCGAGGAGAGGACCCGACCATGGCTGACATGCCCACCGTGTTGTTCGTCTGCGTTCACAACGCCGGCCGGTCCCAGATGGCCGCCGGCTACCTACAGCACCTCGCCGGGGACCGGATCGAGGTGCTCTCGGCCGGGTCCGCGCCGAAGGATCAGATCAACCCGGTCGCGGTCGCCGCGATGGCCGAGGAAGGCATCGACATCGCCTCCAACGCCCCGAAGCTCCTCACAGTCGAGGCGGTGCAGGAGTCGGATGCGGTGATCACAATGGGCTGCGGTGATGCCTGCCCGATCTTCCCGGGCAAGCGTTACGAGGATTGGGTGCTGGATGACCCGGCCGGGCAGGACGAGGCCACGGTCCGCCGCATCCGGGACGAGATCCGCGCCCGCGTCGAGACCCTGATCGGCGAGCTGCTCCCCGAGGAGAGTGCGGCATGAACGCGCAGGGCGGGTTGCAGTCCGCGGATGCGGTGCTGCACCGGGCTGCGGAGCGGCTCGCGCAGCAGTTCACCGGGATGGTCGGTGAGGAGACGGTCGAGCGGGTCGTGTTCGAGTCCTACACGACCCTGGGGCGCACGGCAACGGTCACCTCTCTGCTGCCGACGTTGGCGGAGAAGTTCGTGCATGACCGGCTGGTCGCTCTCGCGCAGTCCCGCGGGCAGGTCGCCAAGACGGTCCCGGAGATCCTCTACGTCTGCGTCCAGAACTCGGGCCGGTCTCAGATGGCCGCGGCGATCACCCGGCAACTCGCCGGTGACCGCGTCCACATCCGCTCCGCCGGCTCCCAGCCCGCGGCCGACCTGCTCCCCGGTGTCGTGACGGTGCTCACCGAGGCGGGGATCGACCTCACCGGTGAGTTCCCGAAGCCTCTCACCGACGATGTCGTCCGCGCGGCCGATGCCGTCGTGACGATGGGATGCGGGGACGCCTGCCCGCTCTATCCCGGCAAGCGCTACCTGGACTGGCATCTCACCGACCCGGAAGGGCTCGACCTGGACGGGATCCGCACCGTCCGCGACGAGATCCAAGAGCACGTCGAGCAGCTGCTCACCGAACTCCTGCCGTCGACGGGCACCGCCTCATGACCGCCCGCCCTACCCTTGCCCGTCGGGCCCTGGCCTAGTTCCTCGGCACCGGCCTGCTGGTGACCACCGTGGTCGGGTCCGGGATCGCGGCGCAGCGCCTGTCCGCCGATGTCGGGCTGCGGCTGCTGGAGAACTCGACAGCGACGGTGTTCGGTCTCGCGGTGCTGATCCTGCTGCTCGGCCCGGTCTCCGGCGCGCACTTCAACCCCGTTGTCTCCGCCACAGACGCGCTCCTCGGCCCCCGCACCGGCACCGGCCTCCCCGTCCGGGACCTGGTCGTCTACATGGCCGCGCAGGTGCTCGGCGGGATCGGTGGGGCGGTGCTCGCGAACCTGATGTTCCAGGTCCCCACCGCGATCGCCACCACAGAGCGGGTCACGGCGGGGACGCTGCTGGGCGAGGTCGTCGCGACCGCGAGCCTGGTGCTACTGATCACCGGCCTCACCCGCACCGGTCGATCCCTGCCGGTGATCGCCGCCGCGGTCGGCGCTTACATCGGCGCGGCCTACTGGTTCACATCGTCGACGTCGTTCGCGAACCCGGCCGTCACGATCGGTCGGGTGTTCACGGACACGTTCGCGGGCATCGCCCCCGCCTCGGTCCTGCCGTTCCTTGCCGCGCAGATCGTCGGCGCTGCGGTCGGCGCCGCCGCAGCCGTCCTGCTGATCATCACCCCCGCCCCCGGTCAGTCCGCACACCACAACCGCGGCCGCCGCTTCGAAGGAGTCTCTCGCATGACCCATATCGCCGTGATCGGCGGCAGCGATGCCGGCATTTCCGCTGCCCTGCGCGCCCGGGAGCTCGACCCGACCGTCGAGGTGACGGTGGTCGTCGCGGACGCCTACCCGAACTACTCCATCTGCGGGATCCCCTACTACTTCACCGGCGAGGTCGCCCCCTGGCAGTCCCTCGCTCACCGCACCCACGCGGACCTGGAAGCCACCGGCATGCAGTTCCGGTTGAACACCCTCGCCACCGGCATCGACGTCGCCGGTCGCCGTCTCACCGTCCGGGACCAATCCGGGGTCGAGTCGACGATCGCCTACGACGAGCTCGTGGTCGGCACCGGCGCGCTCCCCTCCCACGCGGGCATCGCCGGGCTCGACCAGCTCGGCCCCGTAGACGGTGTCCACGTCATCCACTCCATGGGCGACACCTTCGCCCTCGACCAGCACCTGACCGAGAGGAACCCCGCCTCGGCGATCATCATCGGCGCGGGATACGTCGGCCTGGAGATGGCCGAAGCGTTCGCCGCCCGCGGCATGCGAGTCACACAGCTGCAGCGCGGCCGTGAGGTCCTCTCCACCCTCGACCCCGAACTCGCCGGCCTCGTCCGCGCCGAACTCGAAGAGCACGGCGTCGAGGAGGTCCACACCGGAACCCTCGTCGCCGGCGTCGAGAAGACCCCGGCCGGGCTCGTCGTCACCGGCACCCGAGACGGGGAGACCGTCACCCACACGGCGGACCTGGTCCTCGCGGTCGTCGGCGTCCGCCCGAACACAACTCTCCTCGAAGCGGCCGGAGCGTCGCTTGGGGCGGGTCGGGCGGTTGTCGTCGACGAGCAGATGCGCACCGGGCTGCCGCACGTGTTCGCCGCCGGCGACGGTGTCATTACCCACCACCGGCTCCTGGGCACCACCTACCTGCCCCTCGGCACCACCTCCCACAAGCAGGGTCGCGTCGCCGGCGCGAACGCTGTCGGCGACCAGGCCCGGTTCGCGGGGTCGGTCGGCACCCAGGTCGTGAAGGTGTTCGACCTCGTCGCCGCCCGCACCGGCCTGCGCGACCAGGAAGCCGCGACCGCCGGCTACTCCCCGGCGACGGTCCAATCGGCTGCGGACGATCACAAGCGCTACTACCCGGGCGCGCAGCCCATCACCTTCCGGATCACGGGCGACACCACCACCGGTCGTCTCCTCGGCGCGCAGCTGGTCGGGAGGCTCGGCACCGAGACCGCGAAACGCGTCGACACATTCGCGACCGCCCTGCACGCCGGCCTCACCGTCGCGGAGATCTCCGACCTCGATCTCTCCTACACACCACCGCTCGGATCCCCCTGGGACGCCGTCCAGGCCGCCACCCAGGCCTGGACCCGCTCCCTCCCCGCACTGCTTGGAGCACCCGCATGAGCACCCCCACTGTCCTGTTCCTCTGCCAGCACAACGCCGGACGCTCCCAGCTCGGCGCAGCCCTGCTCGAGATCCTCGCCCCCCGCCAGTTCACCGTCACCTCCGCCGGCACAGCGCCCGCCGATGCGGTCAACCCTGCGATCGCGGCGACGATCGCTGAACTCGGCCTCGACATCAGCGACCGGATCCCCCGCGCGGTCACACCCGACGATCTCGCGGCCGCGGACATCGTGATCGCGATGAAACCCGGACTCTCACTGCCCTCGGCGCCGGCAGGTCGGTTCCTCGAGTGGTCGTTCCCCGACCCGGCCGACTGGACCCCAGACAACGTCCGCCCGCTCCGCGAAGCCGTCGCCAGCCGCCTTCGGGAACAACTTCTGACCAACTGAGCCACTCCGTTCATCCCTGGATCAGATCGCCACTTTCCAGGCAGATCCGGACTCGGACCGCACCGAGGCCGGACATTGGGCAGTGCTCCCTCTCAACCATTGCGATTGACGCCTGTTCTAGCGAGGCCAAGTCCCGTTCCGAACGCTGACGAGGAACTCGTCGACGTTCGGCAGATGTGAGTGGATACTGGCCTCGGCCTGCTCGCGGACATCGGTACGCTCTGGAGCTGCGGTGATGATCGCGTCGCCTTCGAGGCGGTGGCCGACCAAGCGCAGCCGGATCCGTTCCACGCGTTCGATCCCGTCGACATGCTCCAGGGCGTGTTCGGCGCGGCTGAGGAGGTCGGGTTCGATCGCGTCCATGAGACGGCGCCCGATCGATCGGATCGTGCCGAGCAGCAGGATGAAGATCGCGATCGAGATGACGATACCGACGACCGGATCGGCAAGCGGGAAACCGAGCAGAACTCCGACCCCGCCGATCACGACAGCGAGAGACGTGAACCCATCGGTTCGGGCATGGACCCCGTCGGCGACGAGGGCTGCGGATCCGATCCGGCGGCCGATACGGATCCGATAAATCGCGACCGCCTCATTCCCGACGAAACCGATGAGCCCGGCGACGATCACCCACCACACGTTCTGCAGCGGCTGCGGATGCAGCAGCCGGTCGATCGACTGCCAGGCCGCGACCACCGCAGACAGCAGCACGACGAAGACAATGAACAGGCCCGCGAGGTCCTCGGCACGTCCGAACCCATACGTGTATCGGCGAGTCGCGGCACGGCGGCCGAGAACGAACGCAACCCACAGCGGGATCGCGGTGAGCGCGTCAGAGAAGTTATGCACCGTGTCTGCCAGCAACGCGACCGATCCACTGAGGAAGAACACCACCGCCTGCAGGATCGTCGTGACGAGCAGAATCACCATGCTGATGATCAGCGCCCGCACGCCCTCGTGGCTGGCCTCCATCGCGTCGTCGATCGAGTCCCCTGCGTCATGCGTATGCGGCACGAACAGCCTGTCCCGCGTCAAGTAGTTGGCAGGATTTCTTCTCTTTCAAAGGTGGGGATGGTGGGGTCGGCCAGGCCCAGGTGCACCTGCATCGGCCTGTTCCAGGCGATCGCCTCGTGCGGCCGCTCGGTGTTGTACTCGACCCGGTAGTCCTCGGCGCGTTCGATCAGCGTCAAGGCGTCGGGGATCTCATCGAGGAACAATCGCTCGTACTTCAGCGTCCCGAACCCGCGTTCGCGTGACCCGTTCTGCCCGGGCGAGCGCACCCTCGTGCGGACGTGCCGCAGCTCGGGGTGCCGCATGATGAACAGCTCGAAGTTCAGCGACCGGAACGGGCCGCCGTTGTCGGTGACGATCGTCACCACCGGCAGCACCTCACCCGTCTCTTCATCGACCTGACATTCGTCGACGAGCGGGTGCTCGAACATCTGCTCGTAGTCGGCGAGGGCGAGTTCGATCGCGGCGATCGCGTCGTACTGGTTCGCGGTCGGCGACACGTGGAACGGGTACTCGAGCTTCGAGTACCAGTCCCGGCACCCCGCGATCCGCCAGGTCCCACCGGTCGTGGTCTCGAACTCGCTGAAGTCCAGCTGCCAGACCTGGTTCGGTCCGGTCGGGTTCCGCGCGAACGCTGCCTTCCGCTCCTTTGCCAGCTCGCGGCGCTGCTTCTGGTACTCCGACGGCAGGATCAGCCCGTCATCGCGCATCAGGCGCAGCACGGTCGCCTGCGACACCTTGTGACCGTCGTGCCGAGTCAGCGCCCAGATCTTCCGATGCCCCCACGCCGGCTTCGCCAACGCATGCCCCGTCACCAGCGGGCGGGCGGCGTCCCTTGCAGGCTGCGGCCAGGGCCCCTTCGTCGGCCGGTCTTGCTTCGCCTTGGCCTGCCAGCGCCGCCAGGTGCGTTCGGGCATGTCGATCAGGCGGCAGAACCTCGAGGTCGACATGCCCGCCTCCATGCGGATCACCTCGAGGTCCTCGAAGGGCCCAACCGGCCCTCCGCACTCTTCTTCCACACCCGAATCTCGACGGCCGCCTCGCCCAGCGCCTGGGTCAGATCGGCGACCTCCGCCTCGAGCTGCTGCTCCCGGGTCGACGGCCCCGTCTTGCCAGCGGCCAGGCCGGTCTTGCCAGCCTCGAGGAAGTCCGCCTTCCACCGGCCGATCGACTGCTCGCTGACCTTCTCACGCCGAGCCGCTTCAGCGATCGTCATCTCGCCGGCGAGGATGCTCAGCACGATCCTCGTCTTCTTCTCCACCGGGATCACTGGTGGTCTACCCATCGTCAAACACTCCGCTCAGGACTCAATCAATCGTCCTGCCACAAAGTCTGACGCGCGACACATCCAGAGCCGCCGCACGCCGCGATGAGGCGCTGTGCTCCTGGCGGAGCGGAGCAGAATGGCGCCGGCGAGGACGGTGATCACGATGCGCGTCTGGTGCCCGAGTGGGTCGGACAGCGCCCATCGAAGTCCCGGCCCGGTCGACGTGGCGGCGGTGACCAGAACGAACACCGCTCCGGCGATGAGTGGGTGTGAGAGCGCTTTGACGGGTCGTGAGTCGCCGATTCGGATCAACCATTCGCGGGCGCCGTCGCTCCCGTCTGTGCGGATCGGGAGAGCCTCCACCGCGAGGCGGTAGGGGGCTGCAGTGACGAGCAGCGCCGGAACCAGCGTGAGGAGCAGAGCGCGTCCCAGCACGTCGATGCTGTGCAGGTAATCACCGTACGCAGCGATGGGACCACTGGTGACCCAGACGAGCAGCAACATCCCCGCGACCCAGGAACAGGTGCGCAGTCGCGGCCAGGCCTCACCGCGGCGTCGCAGTCTCCGGGCCGCCCCGACGTATCCGATGATCGTGAGGGCCGCGATGACAAGCCACAGGACGTCCAGGTCCCACTCGGTGAGCCAGGCCATCGGGGTGAGCGGGGGCGGCACGGGCGCTTCGGTGAGAATCTCCGCAGCGGTCTGGAGAGGCGCCGCGGTGGTGTCGGCGGGCGAGGGTGTTCGCGCGAGTGCTGCGGCGGCTCCGCTGGCGATCCCCATGACGGCGAGCTCGACGGCAACGAAGGTCCAGAAGGTGCCCCCGCCCGTTGCGCTTCTGCTGATGAATCGCCGGCGGTACATCGCACCGAACGCGCCGAGGATGAGGAGGGCCACGACTTTGAGGGCGAGGACTGTTCCGTAGGGGCTGATCAGGTCGCCCGGGTTGCTGACTGATGCGATGGTGCGGGCGACACCGGAAATGACGACGATGCAGAACGCGATCAACGCGAAGCTCGAGTATCGTTCCACGATCACCGGCAACCTGCGGGCGGGCAGCGTCGGCCGGATGATCACTAACGCGACGAGTCCGCCCAGCCAGACGGCGGCACCGAGAGTGTGGAGCACGAGTGCCATGACGGCAGCGTCGTGGTTGGCGAGGCTTCCCGAGTGTCCTTGTGTTGCCATCGGAATGGCCGCGGCGACCGAAAGCGCCCATGTGGACAGGGTCACCCAGGGGCCCCTTGCGGCGAAGGTCACGATCGTGATCGTCGCCGCGGCGAGGGTGGTGATGAGCCAGACGCGGCCCAGTTCCGTGTCGATGAGGAACCGTCCCAGTTGTTGACCGAACTCTGTCCCGAGGGACAGTTTCGGGTTGAAGGACGACAGGAAGGTCAGGAAGCCTGTCGCCCCGCTGGCCACGGTGAACACGGCGGCACTGGCTGAGGCTGTGTCGAGTGCTCTGGCCGACTCCGCGTCGCGGCGGCGCAGCAGGAAGGCGGCCAGGGTCAGTGCACCGATCATGACGGACAGGGAGAGGTTGGCGATCAGCTTGGCGGCCGGGAGCCCCCACCGTACGATCGCGCCGGGATCGTTTACCAGGCGTGGGGCTGCTCCCCCGCCGATAGCGAGCCCGAGGATCATGGTGAACAGCGCAGCGGTGACGAGTATGACGGGGCCGGCTGCTCGGAGCGTCGGTGACTTCATTGCGATTTCTGCCCATCTGCAGGAGACGGCGTTGGCGTGGAGGTCGCACATCCGGTGGTGGTTGCCGGGAGTTGCTGCAGGGTGGAAGCGAGTGCGGCAGCGACCTTGTCTGCCGAGAGGACCCGGGTATCGACGATGGCTTCCGCTGCGGGCGTGCGGCCGCTCGTGGTGAGGCGCAGCTGGGGGCTGTTCGTCGCGTCGACGGTCCAGTCGACGCCCTTGATGATGACGCATTGCAGGGTGGTCTGCGAGGGGGCTTCGACTCCGCATCGGAGGATGGCCGCTTTGTTGCCCCAGGCAGCTGTGGCCTGCGCGTCAGTCCATTGCCGTTTCAGGCCGTCGATCGTGTCTGGAAGGCGCACGGACACGTTCGCGCATCGGGGATCGTTGGCCGCCGGGGCAGGGTCCAACGCGATCGTGGTCGTGCAGCCCGTCACCATCGCTGCGGCGAGCATCAGCATGAGGACTCCTGCTGCGGTCCGCCTCCGCACGGGGTGCTGTGTTGTTGTGGGTGAAGCGTCGGGGCGAATGTTGGAACCTCCGGGCAAGGTTGGCGGTGGGGCGGGGCGGGTCTTGCTGGCGCCCGCGGCGGGTGGGTCTGGTTGGTGTTCAGCTGGCATGGCCCTCGACCGGTGATCGGCCTTCCGGTGCCGCCGGTGCATTGGCGGCGTCCCGCGGACGTCGTCGCCGATGGATGATCCCGAGGCTGAGCATCGCGCCCACGGATAGGACCGGGAGTAGCCCGGTGCTCCGCGGGCCGATGACCGAGGCGGGGGTTCGCCCGGTGCGCAGCGGGAGCGTGGTGACCGTGCCTGCGGCGGTGTCGACGGGGAGAGTATCGATGACGGTGCCGTCTGGGGAAAGGGCTTGGCTCGTTCCGACGGTGGAGATGTTGACGACCGCGCGCCCCGTTTCAATGGCCCGCATCTTCGCGAACGCCAGTTGCTGGAGGTTCTCGCTGCTGCCGCGGAAGTCCGCGTTGTTGGTCTGGAAGACATACAGCTGGGCGCCATGGTCGACCCCGTCCCAGATCACGCGGTCGAAGATGACGTCGAAGCAGATCGCGAGGCCGATGGGCACGCCGCGCAGGTTGACGACCGGCGCATTGCTGCCCGGGGTGTATTCGCGCTGGATGAGTCCGACAAGGTCCGGGACGAGCCGCTCGTAGAACCAGCGGTCTGGCACATACTCCCCGAAAGGCACCGGATTCACCTTGTCGTGGAGTTGACGGTTCGTGGCGTCCGGGTCCCAGAGGAAGGACGTGTTGAAGGTGCGGCCGCCGCGGGTGGTTGCCCCGTTGGCGAGAAGTGGGGCGCCGACCGAGGTCGCGACCTGGGTGAGCGTCGCTGCCGTGCCGGGGGTCGCGAACGCGTCGGAGTCCACGGAGCCTTCTGGCCACACCAGGAGGTCCATGCGGGCACCGCTGATCCGCTCGGAGACGGTCCTCTGCGCCGCGAGCACGTCGCCGGGATTCTTCTGATCGAAGTAGCCGGCCGGGCCATTGCCCTGAACCCACCCGACGGTGAACGTGCCGGTATCGGTGGTGGGGAACTGAGGAACGATCAGCAGCACGGTGAGGATGGTCGCGGCTGGGAGTGCCCCACGGCCGAATCGCCAACCGCCCGCGCGCGCCCATTGCAACAGGCCGGCTGCGACCGCAGCGATGAGGAAGGAGAGACCCGTGACGCCGGTCCAGGAGGCGACTTCGCGGAACGGCCCGTCGACCTGTGTCATGCCCAAGCGTGCCCACGGGAACCCGTTGTAGGGCCACGCTCCGATCACGACCTCCCGGCTGACCCAGATTCCTCCGATCAGCAGCGGGACCAGGATCAACTGTGCCGCTGCTCTGTGCGTCCCCCGGGCCGTCCACCGGTAGGCGAGGACGATCGGCACGGCTCCTGCTGCGGTGAGGAGGGCTTCGAGACCGGACAGTGCGAGACGCGGGATCGGCCCCAGGAACTGGCCGACCCACGCCAGGTGGAGCCCGTAGAACACGGCGCCGAAGACGACGCCGACGAGAAGTGCTGCGCCGACTGACCGTCCGATGAGCGTCGCGAGGGACAGGCCGACTCCGACGAATGCCATCGGCCACCAGCCGGTCGGCTGATAGGCGAGGTTGAGCGCGAGCCCGGCGACTGCGGCGACCGGCAGCGCCAGCCTCAGTCGCATCAGCGGGCCCTCTGTCCCTGGCTGTGTGGGCGGGGCGGTCGTATCGGTGGCACGACGGTGCCTGAGCAGCACCATGTCAGCGTCCGTTTCCGTGCAGGTTTCGGAGGTATTCGTTGTAGCTGTCCAGTTCGGTGTCTCCGTGGGCGTCTTTGTACCGGTCGTCTGCCGCGGTCCGGGTCGTGTCATCGCGGAACCAGCGGTGCATGACGTAGAGCAGCATCAGAACCGTCGGCGCCTCCCCGTAGGACCAGGCGAGACCGCCGGCGAGGCGCTGGTCCTCTAACGGGTCAATCCCGAGGGCGGTCGTGGTGGCGGTGAAGTCGACGACGAGCAGGCTGGTCGCCATCATCAGGAACACCCCGAAGAACGCGTGTAGTGCTGCTTCGGCGAACACGTCCAGTGCGCGGCCGGGGTGACTGAACTTCGAAGGCAGCGGGTCGGACGACAAGACGGGGATCGTGAAGAGGATCCCCGCGACGAGGAAGCCGATCTCCAGCGCAAGATGACCGCCGGGGGTGGCGAGGACGACGTCGGCGAATCCGGCGAGATAGAGCCCGTAGAACGCGGCCAGGTACAGGGGCAGGGTCACCCAGGGGCTGAGCGCCCATCGTGCCGCGGGGTGCCGAAGTCCCGCATGAGCCGTGCGCAGCATCACGAGACCGACCCCATGGTGCGGTGTCGCACGGAGGAGCAGGGTTCCCGGGGATCCGAGGATGAGCAGCGGGGGGACGGTCATCATGAGCGTGAGCTGCTGGAACATGAAGACCGATAGCAGGGCATACCCGTACGCTTCGACACCGACCCCGGTCGTCGCGGCAAGCACCAGGCAGCCGAGCAGGAAGCACACCGTGCGCCAGAGAGGCCACCGTCGACGCTGACGACGAAGACGAACGACCCCGAGCAGGTAGGCGATCGCGAGCACGGCAGCGAGCATCGGCAGGGTCGGAAATGGTCCCTGCGCGGGCAGGAGGAGGTTCGTCAGCGTCGGCGCGTCGTCCGGAATCCAGGGAGTCATCGGTTCTCGCTGCCCGGACGGTCATCGTGGTACTGCCGTGCGTGGTGCTTCGCCAGCGCTGTGACGGCGCCCTGCAGGGTGGGGTCATCGCCTCGGGCGAGCCCGGCATATTCGACCACGATCCCGTCCGTCACGGACCGTGCTTTCACCCACAGCCGCCGGCGCGGCAGGAACAGGCCCGCGAACAGTCCGAGGGTCGCGACAATCGCGAATCCCAGTACCCAGCCGCTGCTCGGGTCGTGCTGGATCTGAAGCGACGCGAAACGCTTCACCGGCGCGGCCGACGAGGAGATCTCCCAGGTGACCGTTCCCAGCCCGTCGGGCAGGTCGGCCGAGGTTCCGGGGGTGAGTTTGAGGGCTTGGACGCCGGTCTTCCCGCCTGTTCGTTGGGTGAGGCCTGAGGTGTCGAGCGTGTAGACGGAGCGGGGCGTGCCGTCGTCGATGCCGAGATCTCCGCTGTACACGTTCATGGTGAGGACCGGGTTGATCACGTCCGGGTAGATCGACGTGAACGCGCCGGAGGGAAGGGTGCCCTGCGTGGGGTAGAAGAACCCGACCAATCCGAGTTGTTCCGGCATCCCGTCGACGACTTTGATGACACCGAGCGAGGTCATGTTCGTGTCTTGCGGCAGGAACGGTTGAGAGTCTCGGTAGACGACGTCCCCGCGGCCGTTTCGGACGGTGAGGGTGGGCGCATAGCCGTTGCCGAGCAAGTAGATCCGGTCGCCGGCGAGCGTCAGCGGAGCATTCACCCGTACGGACAGGTCCTGCTTCTTGGCCGTATCGTCGCCCCGCACCGTCACATTCGCCGAGAAGTCCCCCGCCTGACCGGCGCCGGGCGCGCCGGGCAGTTGGTAGGCGACCTTGAAGTCGTTGAGCCTGAGTGAGTACGGGGTGAGGCCGGCGCCGTCCACGAAACGTCCCGGGTTGAATGAGGAGTAGTCGCTGAGGGCGTTGACGAACGTCGTCCCTTCCACCACCACCCGTTGGCCGGTGTATGCGAAAGATCCGCCGATGGCGACGGAGACGATGATGCCGACCAGCGCGACATGAAAGACCAGGTTCCCGGTTTCGCGGAGGTATCCACGTTCGGCGGAGACTGAGCTCCACCCGGGCCCGGAGTACAGCTCGACTCGATAGCCGGCCTTGCGGAGGAGACCCTCGGCGAGTGTGATGGCCCGTTCCGTGCTGTCGTTCTCACCTGCGGTGACGGGGAGCGTCGTCTGCGTGTGGGCGCTGAGGCGTGACAACCGCGCAGGAGTTCGTGGCGGGCGCGACCGAAGCGCTGTGTAGTGGTGGCGGGCGCGAGGCACGACACAGCCGACCAGCGAGGTGAACAGCAGCAGGTAGATCGCGGAGAACCACGGCGACACGTAGACGTCGAACAGTCCGACACCGTCGACGAACGCAAACAGGTCCGGGTTGTCCCGTTTCCATTGGGTGACGCCGTTCGGGTCGGCGCTGCGTTGGGGGAACAGGGAGCCGGGTACGGCTGCGACGGCGAGGAAGAGCAGCAGCACCAGGGCGGTTCGCATGCTGGTCAGCTGCCGCCAGGCCCAGATCGGTATCCCCCGCAGGCCAATCTGGGGCTGCGTCACGTCGACGGGAGCGCTGTCCAAGTGGTCGTCCGGCCGGTGCGGGTCGA
This sequence comes from Microbacterium xylanilyticum, assembly GCF_054654695.1. NCBI lineage: Bacteria > Bacillati > Actinomycetota > Actinomycetes > Micrococcales > Microbacteriaceae > Microbacterium > Microbacterium xylanilyticum. The sequence continues at coordinate 2,063,982 of NZ_BAAIEN010000002.1, read as the reverse complement.
CACCGACTTCGGTGTCAGAGCGGGAGGGGAACACGGATCACCACCTGTTGCAGAGCCGACATCAGGGCCGTCCACACGCCGGTCACCATGAGAAGGCCCAGCAGAATGAGCATGACCCCGCCAGCGAGGTTGACGACGCGGATATGGCGGCGCACGAAGCCCGCGGAGCGGGTCGTCCATCCCCAGCCGACGGCGAGCAGCAGGAACGGGATGCCCAGCCCGAGGGAGTACGACAGTCCCAGCAGACCGGCCCGCCACGGATCGCCAAGGTTCCAGGACATGGAGAGAATCGCGGCCAAGGTGGGGCCGATGCAGGGCGTCCAGCCGAGGCCGAGAGCGACACCCAACAGGGGCGCTCCGATGAGCCCGATCTTCTTCGGCAGTCGCGGTCGGATGGTTCGCTGCGCGGTCGCGAACACGCCGACGAAGACGAGGCCGAGCAGGATCACCACGCCGCCGAGAACGCGGACGAGCACGGCCGTGTACTGCTGCAGCAGGAGCCCAATTGTGCCGCCCAGGATCGTCACGGTGATGAACACCGCCGCGAACCCGAGAATGAATAGCGCCACGCCCAGCAGAAGCCTGCCGCGTGAGCGCGTGCTGGTTGCCGGTGCGGTGGAGCTTCGGGGCGAGGGGTCGCCGCCGAGGGCGCCCACGTATCCGAGGTATCCGGGCACGAGCGGCAGCACGCAGGGCGAGACGAAGGAGACAAGACCGGCGAGAGCCGCGAGCGGCAGTGCGATCCACAAGGCACCGTCGACGATGATCTGACCGGAGTTCACCGCGACTCCGCGAGGGTGTCTTTGACCAGACTGGCGAGTATCGAGGAGCTCGGCAGTTGACCGATGATGCGGGCGGCGACGCGCCCCTGCCGGTCGAGGACGACCGTCGTGGGTGTCGCCTGGATGGGTGTCACCCGGGCGAAGGCGAGCTTGACGGTTCCCTCATCGACGTCCATGACGCTGGGGTACGTGATGCCGTTGTCGCGGGCGAACGACAGCGCGGTGGCGGGCTGGTCGTAGGTGTTGACGCCGAGGAAGCTCACGTCCTGCTCTTTGTACTTCTGCCAGACCTTCTCCAGCAGCGGCGCTTCGACGATGCACGGACCGCATGCCGCGTACCAGAAGTTGACGACGAGGACTCGTCCCTCAAAGTCGCTGCTGGAAACGGTCTCTCCGCGCTCGGTTCTCCCTTCGAAGGTGACCGGGTCTCCTCGCTCTGCACGGGGAATCTCAACGACCTGGAAGTTGCCCGCGATGTACCCCTTTTCGTTGCCGCCGCGGTACTGCTCCGTCAGCGGCCCATTTGCTGCGCAGCCGGTGAGGACGAACAGGAGAACTGCTCCGGCAACCGCTGCTGCTCGTCGAATACTCACGGGTGCCTCGTCTTGATCACGGCGCCCGCGACGAGGAACACCAGTGCGGCGGCGGGTTGAGCGATGTCCCAGACGATGCCTGAGAACGGGAACGGCAGCACGGGGTTCCATAGCACCGCGATCGCGCCGAAGATCAACACCCATGCCCACTGTCGGGCTCGGAATGCGAACCATCCGATGATCAGCGCCAGGATCGCCGTCGCGAACAGCGCTACCAGCTTCCAGGATCCAGCCGGCAGGATCGGCGAGAGGAACAGCACCGCCGCCGCGATCAGGGACGGGGCAAGCGCGTTGCGTTGGACAGGTGCCGGGTCACGGGGTTTCATACACGCTGGCCTGAGTTCGGGGACGTGGCACGGGGCTCGATCGCGGCGCTGACCGCCTGGTTCCTTGACCGGCGTCGTAGCCAGGCGCCGACGCCGATCACGACGAAGCCGACGCCGAGCGCGATGTCCGCAAGGTTTCCGATGAACCATGTCCCATAGGCGAGGAAGTCGGTCACATACCCGCGGCCGAACGCGGGGGGCGCGAAGACACGATCGATCAGGTTCCCGATCGCTCCGCCCAGCAGGAACCCGATGCCGATGGCCTGGGACCGTGTGCGGGTGCGAAGAGCTGCGACGAACAACAGCACGGTTATTCCTGCTCCGAGCAGGGTGAGAAGACCGGTGACACCCGATCCGAGGGAGAGCAGGGCGCCCGGGTTGAAAGCCAGGGTCAGCCCGAGGAAGTCACCGAGCAGAGGGATTCTCTGTTCGGTGCTCAACCATGTCATCGCGGCTACCTTGGTGGCCTGATCGATGACGGCGACAAGGCCGGTGACGACGCAGACGATGAAGAACCGGCGTGCTTGTCCGTGTGTCATTGCTGTGCCTCCGCTGGTGCGTCCGTGTCGACTTGTTCGGCGCGGTCTCGTTTGCGGCGTTGCCATCCCGCGTACATCACGACGCCGGCTGAGGCCCCGAGAATCGCCCCGAAACCGAGAACGGTGAGCACACCGATCTGTCCCAGGTCCTCCCGCGGCGGGGCCTCCTGGTAGGGGACGTCGTCTGGTTCAGGAGCGGGGGTCGGTGATTCGTCCGCCGCGGGAACAGTGTTCGTTGCCGCGGTGACGTCGTAGCTGAACGAGTCGGTGACGGTCTTGCCATCGCGCCCCATGATTCGCCAACGCACGGTGAAGGCACCGGTGCTGCTGGTTTTGCGGACGGGTTGGATGACCGTTCGATCCTGGATCCTGGGGTTACCGTCGGCGAGCTCCTGACCTGCCGCATCGGTCACTTCGACGACGATGTTGCTGTCGAGGGCGTGCATGAGTCCGGTGAAGGTCAGGGAGATCTCGGCCGGTGCGACGTCGATTGTGGTGCCCGCGGCAGGTGTCGATGATTCCAGCCCGTCTTCCGCGGCTGCGGGAAGGGCGGCCGACATGGCGAGGGCGACGCCGAGCAGCGTCGCCGTCCCGCCGGCAATGACACGTCGAGGCCATTGCCGGCGGGCCGAGTGCGCTCGCGGCGACGCGTGACTCTCAGAAATCAAAGAGGTCACCGAATCGCCGCCGCCCGCCATGGTGCCCTTCACGGCTGCCGTGATGACCGTTGCCCCGGTTCTGCCCTCGGTCGTAGGTGGGCATGGGTGGGGCGTAGCCGTTGTTCGCCGGCGGTGCGGGCTCGGTGAAGCCTGTGCTGCGCTCGATGATCTTGTCCAGTTCGCCGCGATCGAGCCAGACCCCGCGGCACTGTGGACAGTAGTCGATCTCGATGCCTGACCGGTCTGCGATAAGCAGGTCGGTGGCGTCAATGGGGCATTTCATGGTGACTCCTTCGTATATTTCCGGTTGCGCGTCCTGGTCGGTGCCAGTCACGCGTGGCTTACGTGTTCTTCCGGGTGTGAGCGGGGCTCGAGCTGGAACGTCGAATGCTCGACGCTGACGGGGAAGTGTTCCGCGACGCATTCCTGCAAGGAACGCAGCAGATCGGCGGATTGCTGGGCGGTGAGCCCGTCGTCGACGACGACGTGTGCAGTGAGCGTGGGCAGGTCGGTGGACACCTGGGACGCGTGCAGATCGTGGACCTCCGCGACGTGGTCGAGCTCGTTGAGGTGGCGGCGCACTTCGTCCAGGTCCAGCCCCGGAGGGGTTGCTTCGAGAAGAACGCTCGCTGAGGCGCGCAGCAGGATCAGAGTCCGGGGGATGATGAGCGCGGCGATCAGGATTCCTGCGACCGCGTCCGCCTGGTACCAGCCGAAGACCGCGATGAGGATGGCGCTGATGATCACGGCGACGGAGCCGAGCGCGTCATTGACCACTTCCAGGAACGCGGCCCGCATGTTCAGGTTGTGCTTCCGGCCGCCGAGCAGCACGATCAGCGACGCCACGTTGGCGAGCAGGCCGATGATCCCGAAGAAAAGCAGGCTGCCCGATGCGATCTCGGGCGGTTCGAACAGGCGCCGGACACCCTCCACGAGAGCGAAGATGCCGACCGCGAGCAGCAGCGACGCCTGGGTCAGGGCGCCAAGGACCTCTGCCCGTCGAAGACCCCAGGTGTGCTTCTGGGATGGCGGACGGTTCATCAGATGCGCCGCTGTGACGGCGAGAGCGAGACCGATGACGTCGGTCAGCATGTGCGCTGCGTCGACGAGCAACGCCAGGCTCCCCGTGATGATCGAGCCGACGACTTCGACCACAAAGAACGAGGCCGTGATCCCGAACGCTATGAGGAGGCGCTTGCGTGGGGTCGTCTCGCCTGCGTCATGGCTGTGTCCTGCGCCCATGATGGTTTCCTTTCACCAGGTGACGGATCGGGCCGGGGTGGCGACGGTTCGCCACCCCGGACGATGAGGTCAGTTCTTGTTCTTCGTCGCGGAGGCGACGGCGTTCTCCAGGTCGTTCTGCTTCTGCAGCTCCAACCGCTTGCCGTCAAGGAAGAACGTCGGGGTGCTGTTCACGCCGAGGTTCTGGCCGTCGTTGAGGTCCTGCTCCACCCGTGTGATGGTGGCGGGGTCCGCGACGGCCTTGTCATAGGCCGCCATGTCCAAGCCCAGCTCGGTCGCATATCCACGGAACACGTCAGCGCGCGACGTTTTCGCTTCGGCCCAGTCGGGTTGGGTCGCGAAGAGACGGCGATACATGTCCTCGAATCGTCCCTGCTGGGCAGCCGCCTCGGCGGCGACAGCGGCGTTCGTCGAGTTGAGGTGGCCGGGCAGGGGGAAGTAGCGGACGACGTAGGTGATCTTGCCGGCGTAGGTCTTTCGAAGCTCTTCGACGACTGGGTACCAGGCGCCGCACGCCTCGCACTCGAAGTCGAGGAACTCGACCAGTGTGACCGCCCCCTTACCCCCCTCGTCGAGGACGTGTGAGTTGGGTCGCTGGACTGGGGGCGGCCCGGCTGTGGGATCCGGGGCCCCCTGAGCTGACGGGCGGGTGAGGGCAAAGACCAGCACGATGATCAACAGGACGACGATCACGGCAGCGGTCACGATCGTCGCTTTGACGGACGTTCTCATTCGGGGTACTCCAAACACAGGTACGGCGGTAGAAACCTCGGAGGAAGCTCCGGGGCTCGAGGCATCATCGGCAGAGGATGATGGCCGTACTCAGGTTCGGGAAAGACCCAGCTGTGACAGGGACGGACCGGTCGTGCGCGGGAGAAGGTCGCGCATCATCGACAGACGGAACGGAAGCTCTCGCCGAGGGGCGAGAAGACCGACGAGCGTACGCCGTCGCAGCAGCCCCCTCAGTGCGAGGGCAAGGATGAGGCCGCCCAGCGCCCCCAGAATGCACAATGCCCCGGCGCTGAGGGAGCCGTACTCTCGCTCGGACGCTGCAGGAGCGTCCGAGGACGATTCCGCCGTCGCGGCGTGCGTCATCGCCGAGTTCGGGAGTGCGCTGGTCGCCGTGTTTGAGGGGGCTTGGCTGCCCTCGAGGTGCGATGCTGCGGCGATGCCGGTGACGAGCAGTATCGCCAGGCCGAGGATGCTAATGATTTGCATTATCAGCGCCGCGTGACTCCGCTGCTCGCACTGGGTTCCAGCCGAGAGGGTCACATGCCAGATGATACCCGGTCGTCCCACGAGAACCTGATGAAGGAGCCGATAATCGGACGGGCAGCGGCGCTGAGACCGCCCGTGCGACCTGCGTCGAGCACCCGGCGGCTTCCCGTGAGAGGGCAGCCAGGATCTCGACCATCCAGAATTCACTATTCGCTGTATAGTCAGTACATGCTGACTATTGCTTCCCGTCTGGATGTGATGAACCGGCTGGGGAGGGCGATGGCGGACCCGACCCGAGCCAGAATCCTTTTGGAGCTCTTGGACCACCCGGGGTATCCCGCGGAGCTCGCGCGGGACCTCGACCTCACGCGCACCAACGTGTCCAACCATCTGGCGTGCCTGCGTGGCTGTGGTCTGGTCGTCGCGGCGCCGGAGGGGCGCCGCACCAGGTACGAGATCGCCGACCCGCACCTGACGATCGGACTGCGGCACCTCCTCGAGGCCGTGGTTGCCGTCGATGAAGGGGTCAGTTGCGTCGACGAGAACTGCGAGTGCTGCGCATGAGCGAAGAGTGCTGTGGCTCTGATGAGCAACGGCAAACCGTTGGGCGCAAACGTGTCGAGCTGCGACGCTCACAGGCAGGAGGCGACGCCTGCTGCGCGGTGAGCTCGGCGACTGACAGCGTCGATCTCGCCTCTAGGTCGTCTGAGGCCGATGCTTGCTGTGGTCCGGACGGGGCCGCGGTTGCTGCGGTGGCCGATGCGGCCCGCTCGTCGTGGTGGCGCGACTCCGCGTTGCTGCCGTCTGCCCTGTCGGGGGCGTTCCTGGCCGTGGGGTACGGGCTGGAGTGGGCGGGCTTGCCCATCCCTGCGTTGGTGCTGCAATGGGCGGGTCTGCTCGTCGGCGCCTACACGTTCGCCCCTGGGGCGATGCGTCGTCTGATGCGTGGCCGTCTTGGTGTCGGCCTGCTGATGACGATCGCCGCGATCGGGGCAGTCTTGCTCGGCCGTGTCGGTGAGGCCGCAGCCCTGGCATTCCTGTTCTCCCTCGCCGAGGCACTCGAGGACCGGGCGATGGACCGCGCCAAAGAGAGCCTGCGCGCCCTGCTTTCGTTGATCCCCGACACCGCCCGCATCTCCCGGCTGAGCGGAGACCTGACGGTCCCTGCCCAGGATGTCCGTGAGTTGGACATTCTGGTCGTCGGTGCCGGCGAACGCGTACCGACGGACGGTGTTGTCGTCGAGGGGCGCTCCAGCCTGGACGCCTCGGCGATCACCGGTGAGTCGATCCCGGTCGAGGCAGGACCCGGCGACTCGGTCATGGCCGGATCCGTGAATGGGGCGGCGACACTGCGGATCGAAGCGACCGCGGACGGTCGTGACAACTCCTTGACCCAGATCGTGTCCCTGGTGGAGCAGGCGCATGCTCGCAAAGGCAACAGGGCACGTCTAGCCGACAAGATCGCCCGACCTCTTGTCCCGGCCGTTCTGGTCGCGTCAGCACTCGTTGCACTGTTCGGGATCCTGATTGGCGACCCGTGGACGTGGATCGAACGCGCTCTCGTCGTTCTCGTCGCGGCCTCACCCTGCGCATTGGCGATCGCGGTCCCGGTCACGGTGATCAGTGCGATCGGAGCCGCGTCGAAGTTCGGTGTCGTGGTCAAATCCGGGGAGGCCTTCGAACAGCTCGGGACGATCCGCACTGTTGCCTTCGACAAGACCGGCACCCTGACCCGCAACGAGCCCGCTGTCGCCGAGATCTTCCACACTCCCGGCGTCAGCAACGACGAGCTCCTCGCATGGGCGGCGGCCGTCGAAGCGAGCAGCACCCACCCGCTGGCCGCGGCGATCACCAAAGCATCCTCCTCCGCCGTACTGGCGACGGGAGTGGTCGAAAACGCCGGGCGCGGTGTATCCGGAACTGTGGACGGGCGGCGGATCCGGATCGGGAACGTGCGATGGATCGATCCCGGTCATGCTCGCGACGTCGCGGAGTCGATGTCCGCACGAGGCATGACCGTCGTCGTCGTCGAAGCGGACGGAGTCATCGCCGGATTGATCGGCGTGCGAGACGAACTGCGCCCGGAATCAGCCGAAACGATCCGAATGCTGCAGGAGCTGGCGATCGATGCGGTCATACTCACCGGTGACAACGCCCGCACCGCCCGGGCGATCGCATCGGAGGCAGGCATCATCGATGTCCGCGCTGAGCAGCTCCCCGCCGACAAGGCCGCGGCCATCGACACTCTTGCCGAGACGCAGCCGACCGCCATGGTGGGCGATGGCATCAACGATGCCCCCGCCCTCGCGGCCGCGACGGTCGGGATTGCAATAGGCGTGAACGGCTCGGCCGCCGCAATCGAGTCAGCCGATGTCGCATTCACCGGACACGATCTCCGCCTCATACCCGACGCACTCGCCCATGCCCGCCGCGGCCGCCGCATCATGACGGCCAACATCGGTCTCGCCCTGGCCGTGATCATCGGACTCTTCCCGCTCGCGCTCCTCGGCATCGTCGGGCTCGCCGGCGTGGTCTTGGTGCACGAGCTTGCAGAGATCGTCATCATCCTCAATGGCCTTCGAGCGGCCCGCCGCCCCCTGCCCGACCGCCGGATGTCACCGCTCGCCGAACTGTCGCCGAGCCTTGCCACGGATAGCGTCGACGTGCAATAGCCGCCCCCGGCTGCGGGTCCGTGGCTTCGGCCAGCCTCCGAGGGCTCATCGCACAGATGTCGACCCAACCGATGTGTTGCGGTGCCACGGCGGGAGCGTGTGACATTTCTTTCATCGAGCTGGGAAAGCACCACCTTTGGGCGTGCCGACCGGGAGCCTTCGCGATGCCCGGGACTATGGAATCGTCGGAGGCCGCCACAACACTGAGCACCGTTCCCTCCCGACGTGACACGCCGCTCCAATCGCCCACCGAAAGGGCAAAGTGAACGACCAGACTCCGAAACACCCCCGACGAGAAGCTGACCCGCGAGGATTCGGCTCCACGACGACGGCACGCGACTCTGTTTGGAAGTTGCACGTCAGCCGGCGCGGCGCCCTGGGAATCGGAGCGCTGAGCCTCGCGGCCTTCTCCTCGCTCGGCATGGGTATCCCCGCTGCGTTCGCATCGTCGTATCCCAGCTGGGACGATGTACAGCGCGCAATGAACGACGAGGGCGCCAAGGCAACAGAGGTCGCTCGCATCCAAGCGCTCATCAGCGACCTGACGCAGAAGGTCGCCGACACTCAATCCGCCGCCGCAGCAGCCTCGGACCAGTTGTATGCCGCTCAGCAACAGTTCTTCGCCGCGATCACCAAAGCAGATCTCCTACAGGCGCAAGCTGACTCGAGTGCACGAGTCGCAGACCAGGCGGCACGCAAAGCGAATCAGGTCGCCGCGCAGCTGGCCCGCGACGAGGGCAACGACCCCGCCCTCCGCCTTTTCTTCGCCGGTAACGCGGAGAACACCGATGACCTGCTCACCCGTCTGGGCACGATGGACAAGTTCCTCGACTACAGCCGGTCTGTCTACGAGAACGCAGTCTCGACGCGGAATACTGCGCAATCGCTCGCCGACCAGGCGAAGGTCGCGCGAAACGAGAGAGACCGGCTCCAGCAGGCCGCGGAAGAGAAGATGAAGGCCGCGCAGGCAGCAGCCCAAGCAGCCAAAGCGGCCCTGGACGAGCAGGCTTCCAATGTCGAGACCCTGAAGGCACAACTCGCGGCGTTGAAAGACACGACGACCAACACCGTCGCGGGGTACCAAGCCGGCGTTGCCGCCCGAGCGGCGGAAGAGCAGGCACGACGTGAACGCGAAGCGGCCGAAGCCGCAGCGAACGGAGGTGGCGCGGCCGCCGGATCAGGCGGATGGGTCCGACCCCACGGCGGCGCACGCAGCTCGAGCTACGGCCCCCGCACACCCGACTGCGGTCCACAGGGCTGCTCCTCCAGCTACCACTATGGCGCTGACCTCGCGAACGGGTGCGGAGCCCCCATCTATGCCGCCAACTCCGGCACGGTGGACTACGCCGGCCGCAACGGAAACTACGGCAACTACATCCGCATCCAGCACGGCGCAGGCATCAGCACCGGCTACGCGCACATCATGGATGGCGGCATCATCGTCGACAGCGGTCAGCAGGTCGGCTCGGGCCAAATCATCGCCTACGCCGGCGACACCGGACGCTCCTTCGGATGCCACCTGCACTTCGAGGTCTACATCGACGGCGGATACACCAACCCCATCCAATTCATGGAAGACCGCGGAGTCTACGTCTGACCTCAACGCACTCCACGAAGCAGAGCTCGCAGTAGACCTCAGATACGCCCTTGTCGCCGAGCAGCGTCCCCCGCAGAACGGCCGGCTTCGCCGACGACATCTGATGGGCGCCTTCTCGCTCGTTTGACGCACGCAACTTTCCGCAGGCCGTGACCTCGGAGTGCGCTCTGTCCTCGTTGATTCTGCGTTTGGGTCCGAGGTTGCTCGTGGTCCGACGTGCCGTGGTCGCCGAGTGCCTACTGGACAGTGTCGAGACGTACACAAGCCAGAACGAGTGGCACCCCCTCCAGATCCGGGCGGAACACCCTCTCCCAGCTCGCGTAGGCGGAGTTAACATCCACGTGGGCCAGAATTTCGATCACCTCAAATGGTGCAGGCAGTACGTCGCGACACCCCAGACGGTCAGGTCCGCGAGCTCGGGGACGACGATGTCGGGGTACTCGGCGTTGTCGGCCTTCAGGACGACGCCACCCGCGGTGACGTGCAGCCGTTTCAGGGTGAGCTCGCCGTCGAGGACGGCCACGATCACGTCACCGTCGCGGGGCGTCGTCGACCGGTCAACGAGGAGCTCGTCGCCGTCGTAGATTCCGGCGCCGGTCATGGAGTGCCCGGACGCCCGGACGATGAACGTCGCCGCGTCATCGTCGACGAGCATCGCAGTCAGGTCGATCGGGCCGTCGTAGTAGTCCTGGGCGGGGGAGGGGAAGCCGGCGCTGACGGCGATCGGGGCGACGTTCAGGACCGTTACCGTGGCATGTGACACGGGCCGAGGCGTCAGCAGGTGCATCACACCACCCCTAGAACCGAACAACAAGACGATAGTCAAGTATGTGCTGGTTGACTGACATTCGGAAATATGCCTGATCGGATCCGCGTGGCGTACTTCATCGGTCGCACCGGGTATGTGGAAGGCATCGCGGAATCGCCTCCGGGCCGGCCACCAGCCCTCGGGGGCGATTTCCCAGTCCGCGGGGAACGCCGGAGCGGTCGTCAGGCACCGTCGGACGCGGCACGCAGCCGTGCGACCGCGTCCGGGAAGAGACCATCGAGCTCAAGGTACGACGCGAGATGCTTCGCGTACGCGTCCGTGTTCCGGTCCCGGCCCGGGTCCTCCGCCGCACGAATCGCGTCCGCGACGACCTGATCGGACGCCTGCCCGGTGCGCACGAGCCGGGTCAGCTCCCGCATATCGTCGAGCAGTTCCTTCGGGTCCCGGGCGTTCGCGGGCAGCGGGGCGGCGATCACGCGCAGGCGTGCGTTCGCCGGGACCGGGTAGCTCGTCGTGCCGTCGTCGTAGATGATGTCGATCATCGACCGCATGTCGGACAGGCGCGTGTACCCGCGAACGTCGAAGACACGCCGCTGCACGATGACCTCGCTGTCCGTCTCGTCGTTCCACGCGTCGCCGACGACGACGTCACCGACACGGATTGCATCGGCGCGGGTCGGCACGGGCTCAGCCACGACGACCGGGGCCTCGAGGGTGTCCGTGGGGCGTGTGCGGGCGTGCGCCGCGAACTGCCCGCCCGCGGTGGTTCCTGCCGGGTGGTGGATGTTGCCGTGCCCGTCGATGCTCGTCATGCCCAGTACACGAGCGGCCAGGAGGCGAGCGTGGCCGACCGGCCGGGTATGTGGTCGGTATGGACTCTCCGCAGACCGACGTCAGGGACGTGAACCTCGACGAACTGGAAACACTCGCACACGCGGCGACCGCCGGCCCGTGGCGATGGACCGACCACCGCGTCCCGGACCTTCTGGGACGTGCCGGGGACCCGGGTACCTACGAGTACGAGCGGGAGGTCATCGAAGCCGCGCACTGGGGTGACTGCGGATGCCGGAGCGCGTGCACGCTCGAACTGAACATCCGCCCGCAGGACCGTGCGTACATCGCGAGCGTCAACCCCGCGACGGTGCTGGCCCTCATCGGGCGGGTCCGGGAGCTCGAGGCCCGGATCGCGTGACCGGCCGGGCGGGGCCCGCCTGCCGCCCGTATCTCCCACATGAGCACGTTCGAGCACGACCATCCCCGCGGCCAGCCCCGCAACGCAGGACAGTTCCGCCGGAGGGCGGCGACACTGCCGGATGAGAACCTCCCGACGGCACACAGGAACCGGTTCGAGGACCTGGACGACAGCATCATCGAACGAGGCGAGCGTCCGCTTCGCCCGCACCTGCCGTTGCAGGCCGGCGATGACGACGAGTTCTTCGACTGCCCGGCCGGCACCCGGCTCATCTACATCGACGAAGACGGTCAGCACGAGTACGTGAAGCGATGGGACGAGTCCGGCTTCGGCGTGTGGGCGGACACGACGAATCCTGACGGACGGGAACGGACAGCGGGGGAGGTCTGGGAGAGCCTGTTCGAATCCCCGCAGGTCGCGGTCGGGCTCGAACCCGGCAGCATGCATGACGCGGTCCTCCACCTGCCCGCCGGCATCCAGTACTCCGATCGCACCCACTTCATCCGGGACGCCAGCTGACACCGGCACGGCGCCGGCGGCCGCAATCGGTCGTTCGCCGCACGTGTAGCGAGCATGACCACCTTCGAGCAGGACCATCCCCGCGGCCAGGCCGGCAAGTTCACCGTCAAGGACCGCACCATCCCGGACGCTGAGCTGTACTCCGAGGACGACGAGGCCGCTGACGCCGCATTCGAAGCCCTCTGCACGCAAGCGGACGAGCTCATGGCGCAGGCGGACGAGGCGGGCGTCGATGCCACGGATCTCGACGACAGCATCGACAGCGGAGACCCGGAGACCATCCGGGACGGGATCCGACGGCTGCGAGCCCGACTTCACCCGGACTTCGCCGAGCAGGTTGACACTGCCGATCGGGCGGTTCTCGAATGCGCCCTGTGGTCTTCGAGCGACTGGACGAGCGGTGAGCCGCTCGACGGTGCGTACGGTGTCGATGACTTCGACGCGGCGACCGCGGCGCAGCTTCGCGCGGACACGGACGCGTTCATCGCCGACAACCATGAAGCGCTCTCCCGGGTCATCGACGCGTCCGGTGGCTCCTACGACTGGTCCAACGTCGGCCACGACTTCTGGCTCACACGGAACGGGCACGGTGCGGGCTTCTGGGATCGTGGGTTCGGGGAAGACGGCAAAGCGCTCAGCGAAGCCGCCCACGCCTACGGCGCCATGGACCTGTACGCCGGTGACGACGGGAGGATCTACGGCTGAACGGGAGCACGCCGCGACCGCCCGGAGGTGCCCGGTCACGGGTATGTGAAAGGCAGACACCACCCGCGATCCCCTGGGAGCATCCGTGAAGCCCACCGAAGAGCAGCAGCACGCCATCGACCTTTTCGCCGGCGGCGGGAACGTCGTCGTCGAAGCCCTTGCGGGAACCGGGAAGGCGCTGCGCAACGACCAGCGTGTCCTGACCGATGAGGGGTGGGTTCCGATTGGGGACGTCACGATCAACCATCGCGCGTACGGGTCTGACGGGAAGGCCCACGCCATTACCGGAGTGTTCCCGCAAGGCCAGCGTCCTCTTTTCAGAGTCGTCATCAGCGACGGCACCGAGATCTATGCCGACGGAGACCACCGTTGGACGGTTGAGAATACGTTCGACAGATCGGCGAAGCCCGGGTTCACCGCGCGGGTCATGACGACCCTTGAGTTGATCCGTCACGGGGTCCGTAGCCCAAAGGGCCGGGCGAAGTGGTACCTGCCTCCGCTTGCTCCGATCGATCGAGACGACGTGGAGCTGCCCATTGACCCCTGGCTTCTCGGCGTGATCCTCGGGGATGGCTGCATCAGCGCCTCGCTGGCCATCAGCATGCCTGACCCTGAGATCCTCGCCCGGGTGCGGGGCATCGTCGAGCCCCTGGGCGTGCAGGTGAGGAGGAATGGTTCGGATGAGTCTTGCATCGACTACCGAATCTCTTCTCGCCGGAGTCGACCGGGGAGGAAGGGATTCTGGAACCCTCTTCTTGATGCATTGAACGATCTCGGGCTTAGGGCGGCCGCGCAGACGCTGGCTACGAAGTCGAACGTGAAGTTCGTGCCCGAACAGTACCTGCGAGCATCCGCATCGCAGCGGCTCGAGCTACTCCGAGGGCTCTTGGACACTGACGGCACACGTGGCACAGGTCCCAACTCGTTCGAGTTCTATTCCATGAGTGTCGATTTGGCGGATGCGGTCGTGTCCCTCGTAAGGTCTCTTGGCGGGACAGCCCGCAGAAAGAGCAAGCGCAGCGCGGTAAAGGGTGCGCATGGCGCACGGTACGACGAGTCGTTCCGCGTCTACGGCGTCTTCCCGAGTGCCGTCTGCCCATTCTGGCTACCGCGGAAGGCAGCGGACTGGGGACTTGGGGCCCGGCTTGAACCGTTCCGGACCATCGCGAGTATTTCGCCCGCGCCCGCCGCAGAGGCCACCTGCATTGCGGTAGACGCGCCGGACAGCCTGTACGTGACGGAAGGCTACGTGCTCACCCACAACACCTCGACATTGCGGTTCATGGCTGACGTCGGGGCGGCGCGACGGCGGCGTGGTCTGTACGCCGCGTTCACGAAGGGCGTGCAGCTCGAAGCGCAGCGGAAGTTCCACGGCACCGGGGTGCAGGCCCGGACGATGCATTCCCTCGCGTTCGCGGAGTTTGGCAAGCCTATGCAGCATCGGCTCGGGAAGCAGCCTCCGATGCGGCCGACGGAGAGGGCGCAGATCCTCGGGATCAACGACAAATACCTGCTGACCGCCGCCGACGGCAGCGGGCTCCCCGGGGCGCTCAGCCGTCAGCAGCTGGTGTCCTACACCGGGCACACGATGAAGGCGTTCCTGGGGTCCACCGCCGAGCATGTCGACCCGGGCATGGTCTACCTGCCGCCGACGCTCGCCCCGAAGCTGAATGAGCGGGGAGAGGCGCGACTGCGCGCCACGATCGCCGAGTTCGCGGAGGCGTACTGGCGTGACCTGCAGGACCCGAACGGGCGGATGAAGTATCTTCCCGACGCGTACCTGAAGTCCTGGTACCACTCACATCCGGTTCTGCCGTTCGACTACGTCATGTTCGATGAATGCCAGCCCTCGGACACTGTGGTGTGGGCTCTGGAAGATGGCCACGGCAACTTCAAGAACCGCATCCGCCCCGTCACCATCGACACCCTTCGGGAAGGCGACCGCGTTGTCTCGTACAACAAGAACGGAAGGCTTCGTGCTCATGGGGCTCGCGTTGCGGGGATCTCCAGCAGGCACTTCACTGGCGACCTCGTTACGGTCAAGACTGACTCTGGCCTCACGTCGTCGTACACGCCGAACCACCGATGCATCGCCGTGCTCGGGCCAGCGTTCCTCGGTAAACACGCGGTCTATCTGATGCGTAGGGGGGACAGCTACCGAATCGGCGTGACGGGGCCACGGACGGTCGCACGGAGTCGAACCGCCGACTGGTCTGGCAGAGCGATGCCCCTTGGTCTTGCAACCCGTATCAGCGAGGAGAAGGCAGACGCGATCTGGGTACTTAGCCTCCATGAAACCAGGGCCGAGGCGCGGCTGGCAGAAGAATGCGTGTCAGCCAAGTTCGGTATTCCGCAAACCCGATTCATTGCCGGTCAAGGGCGACTAGATGTGACGCAGGAACGCCTGGACGAATTCTGGCGCGAGTTCAGCGACAACTCTGATCGCGCTGAGGCGGCGCTCCGTGCTCACAACCGGGATATCCGCTATCCGTTCACGAGTCGCGGTGAGTCACGCTCCCTGACGTACTGGAGGCCACGCGAGATCCGAGCCGTGAACCTCGTTGACGGGATGCTCGTTCTCGACGCGACCGTGATGGTTGACACTAACGGGCAATGGAACCGCGGCGCCACGACTCCGATCCGGGTCGGCCGTAGGGGCTACGACGACAGGGTCTGGTCGATGACCATCGATCCTGATCAGACGTATGTCGGTGACGGAATTGTTACTCACAACTGCCAGGACGCTGACGCGATCATCACCGCCGTGCTGCTGGAACAGGACACCCAGATCGTCGCGGTCGGCGACAGGAACCAGCAGATCTACGAGTGGCGCGGCGCGAACTCGGCCATGGATGCGTTCGGCGGTGAGCGGGCGACTCTGCGGAAATCGTTCCGGTTCGGGCCCGCGATCGCCGACTACGCGAACGGCTGGTTGGATGCGATCGGCGCTCCCGTGGACATGCGGCTCATCCCTTCCGACAAGCTGTCCACCGTCCGGCGTCGCACCCCGTTCACGGGCCGGCAGCCGGACGGGGTGCTCACCCGCACGAACGCGACCGCGATCGACGAGATCGTCACCGCGCAGGAGGAAGGCATCGCGGTAGGGATCGCGGGGGAGAAGAAGGCTCAGGAGCTTCGGGAGCTGGCTCAGGCGGCCGAGGACCTGCAGGAACGCGGGTGGACGAAGCACCCGGAGCTCAGCGTGTTCAACACCTGGTCCGACGTTCGCACACACGCGGAATCTGAGGACGGTGAGGACCTTCGCCCTCTCGTCGCTCTCGTCGACCGGGTCGGTGCGCGGCAGGTCGGACGGGCGATCGACCGGTGCGTTCCCGTTCAGGATGCCCGGACCACGGTGTCGACCGCCCACGTCGCCAAGGGCCTGGAATGGCCGCAGGTGCACATCGCCGACGACTTCCGGGAGCCGAAGCCGGGGGAACCGATGCCCGCGGAGGAAGCACGCCTCGCGTACGTCGCCGCGACGCGTGCGATGCGGTTCCTCGACCCGTACGGTCTGGAATGGTTCGAACGGTTCCGTGCCGATGGTGGTGTCGTCGCCGGCGCGGAGACGCCTGTGAGCGCTCAGACGGGTTCGACAGTGGCAACCTCGGCCGGTGGGGGTATGTGAACGTCATGAGCACCCTCACGACACCCTCGACCCCGGCCGATTCGGCAGCGATGTCGCATGCCGACCGGCTGGCTGCGCTGACGGCGCTCCGCGACGCCATCGACGGTCACATCGACCAGGAGAAGGACGCGATCCGCACGGAATGGGCAGGTGCCGTCGACACGGTCACGATCCCCACCCGGTTCGGTGGCATCAGCTTCCAGCCGGGACGCCGACCGAT
Organism: Microbacterium xylanilyticum; assembly: GCF_054654695.1. Taxonomy (NCBI): domain Bacteria; kingdom Bacillati; phylum Actinomycetota; class Actinomycetes; order Micrococcales; family Microbacteriaceae; genus Microbacterium; species Microbacterium xylanilyticum. The sequence continues at coordinate 2,047,321 of NZ_BAAIEN010000002.1, read as the reverse complement.
CGTCATCAACGAGGACGCGCTCCTCGCCTACGCGAAGACCTACGCCCCGGATCGGGTGGTCACGACCACGACGAAGGAAGTGGCCATCACCGGTGAGGAGTTGATCGCGTTGCTGGAGCGCGTCGCCCCGGACGCTCTGCGCACCGTCGTCACCGAGACCGTCCCGGAAGCGCTCCGCAACGTCCTCATCGCCGATGCGACACCGCTGGACGAGGACACGTTCGTGCGCCTGTCCACGGGCGAGCCGATCGACTACGCCACCTTCGGGAAGCAGGCCGAAGCCCGGGTCTCCTACCCGGCGTCGAAGGAGCAGAAGCTCACGAAGCTCCGCGCCCGGCACGCTGTCGCGGCACGGATCGACGGGCTCACCCTGGAGGTCACCGATGGCACCCTCTGATCACCGGGCCGCGCGCATCAACCCAGACCGGCAATGGGTGGCGACGGGTGCGATCGGGCTGGTCCTGATCGTCATGCTCGCCTCGTTCGTTTTCTCGTTCGTCGCGATCATGAACTCCGGGATCTGGGCCGGCGGCACCGGATGGGTGGCCGCACTCGCGCCCCTGTTCATCGACGGGCCGATCCTCATGTACACGACCGCGCTCGCGATCTACCGGGCACGCCACGACACCGCAACTGTCGTCCGCCGCACCCGGCGCCGGCTGTGGGCGTTCACGTTCGCTTCCGTGCTGCTGAACGCGGCGCACGCCAGCGCGTTCTGGCAGTGGGACTACACGCGCATGGAAGCCTGGTTCGGCACGCTCGTCGCCGCGCTCGCACCGCTGGCCGCTCTGCTGTCCGCGGAAGAGCTCATGCACCTCGCGTTCACCGACACCGCCGTCAGCCCGCCGGACATCGAACCGGATCCCGCGCCCGCCGCAGACGATCGGACGGAGGCGGGAGACCCGGACACGGGTGACGGCGTAGCGGGGGAGCAGGACCTCGACCAGGAGCTGCTGGAGATCACCGCCGCCGAGGAACGGACCTCCGCTCCCGTCATCGTCGGTGGCGCGTTCGCCCACCCGTCCGACAGCGAAGCGGGTGCCCGATGATGCAGCTGCGTGAAGAGGTCACCCTCGCGGTCCTCGACTACTCGCTCGGCGGCACCCCGTACCCGATCCCCGAACCTGTCCTGGTCGAGTACCTCGAGCAGGCTGCTCCCGGCGCCCCGGTCACCCGGGACGCCCTGGACCGTGCCGTGGACGTGTACATCGGCGAGTTCGACACCGTCGCCGACGCGGCCCGGGCGATCACCGCGCAGTCCCTGCCGCGAGATGTCCGGCACCTGATCGCCGGATGGCCGTTCACGTACCTGGACTGGGATGCGGCCTCGCATGCGCTCACCGGCGAACTCGACGGCTCAGATGGCGGGCGTGTGCTCCGGATCGGCCGGCACTACTTCGCGCGAGACTGAGCGTCCGCCTTGTCCTGGTCCCGGAACATGCTGAGGACCGCGTTCACCCGGGCGACCAGCTGGCCCGCCCGGTACCGGGACACACCCATCCGGTCTCTCAGGTTCCGGTCCGTCCACGATTCGCCCTCGAGGGCGATCGCCGCCCAATGGCCGATGGCCGCCGAGACGTCGTCCGCGGATTCCTTCCCCGGGAATGCTGTGAAGGCGAGTGTCTGCAGCTGACGGATGGTGGCGACCAGGGCGCCACGCGTTTCGGGGTCAGGGGCTGCGGAGGTCAGAAGGTCGTACTCCACCGCGTCCAGGGACGTCTTCGACACCCGTGCGCCGGTCACGTCGTCGACGTCGATGAGTGCGCCCTGCTTGGCCGCGTCCGAGCGGGCCGCGAGGGCGTCCGCGTTGTACGCCTCGACGACTTCCTCGTCGGCGACCTGGCGTCCGAGGTCGGCCTCCATGGCCGAGCGCTTCGCGGCGGCCGCGCGGCGGCGACGCATGATCCCGGACATCTCCCCGGCGATCGTCACGGCCGAGGAGTCGCACCACGCCTGAACGTGGTCCCGGCCCCAGCAGTACAGGCGCTTCTGCAGGTCGAGCCGGACACGGCTGAGGAGGTCCGGGGTGAGGTCCATCAGCTTCGCGATGATGCCGACGGTCAGCTCGTTCGTGGTGTCCTCGGCATGGATGCCGGCGCTCGCGAACCGGCGGGCGAGGTAGCGTCCCCACTGCGTGAGCGTTCCGCTGTGGTGCAGGAGCTCGATGAGCTCGTTCACCTTGGTACGTTTGCCGTCCTCGTCCGTCTGCTGAGCGATCTGCTCGAACAAGGAGCGCAGCTGGTCCTCACCAGGTACCGCCATCGCTCCCACCCCCATCCGTTCCGTATGCCTGCGATCGTTCCGGGCCCGGGCTGTAGGGAAACCCCGGCCACGGCCGCCCCTCTTTCGTCCTCGTTGCGTCACAGAATGCCATGAGCCTCCGACCTCCGCTCCTGCCATCGACGAGCCATTGCACCTTGAGGCGAACGGCTTCCGGCCTGGTCAGAGGTTCGGCGCCCAGTAATTCTTGCACCCTGCCCAGAATTCGGACAGCCTTCGCCGTGCTGTAGCCGGGCTGCTCCGCGATCACCCGCGTCAACGGCAGCCGAAGCAGCGCGTGGAACCCGGGCTGGCACGCCTGACGGAGAAGACCCGGCAGGTCCGTCTCGCCCTGCTGCAGCTTCAGCAGCCATTCCGCGCGGATCCGACGCGCACCGTCCAGCTGGTCGTTGACCTGCCGCATGCCTGCGCTCACCATGCCTCATCACGCTCCGGCGGCCGGTAGTCGATGCTGAGGGTCCCGGACGCGGCGATCGTGGCGCCAGCGGTCAGCGCGGCGATCACCCGGCCGCGGGCGACATCGTCGGGGTTCCTCATCCGGTACTCCGCGAGGACCAGGTCCGGGTCCGTCGATTTCAGATCCCAGGCGACCTGCCGGATCTTCCGCCCCTGATGCGGGTCACCGATCAGGGAACGGACCTGGGACTCCGCGGCCGACCAGATGGCCCGGGACATGATCGCCATCGTCGACTTGCGGATGACATGCCCGGTCGTCGCGGTACGCACGATCAGCCGGGTGACCACGGAGCTCGTCTCGCCGTCCCGCCCGTACAGGAGCCGGGAGATGACCTGCTCCACGCCCTCCCGGTCGATCACGCCGCCGCTGCTGTCCTCGCCGAGCCGGTGGATCTCCCGGAACACCTTCCGGCTTGCGCTCTCCACGGAGCTGCGCGCATACGGGCCGAGCAGGTCGACGAGATAGAACAGCGCCGCCTTGCCGTCATCCGCGAGTGCGCGCAGCGACGAACGGCAGTTGCCTTCCAGGATCCGCACGACCTCGCCCGGCCAGGCCGGGTCCGGCATGGCACCGGACAGCGTCGCGACCCCGCCGTGCACGGACACCGTCACGGATCCGGTCTGAGGGGCGTGCCCGCTGTCCTCGACCACCCACCCGAGTTCGACGGCATCCCCTTCCGACAGGACCAGCACGGTCCTGTTCGTGCCCGGGAAACCGCCCCACTGCACCCGGTTGATCAGCCGGCTGCTGTTGTGCAGGGTCGTCGCGAACTGCGGCAGCGCGACCACCACCGATGCCAGAGGATCGAGGTCCGTGAGGAGCTCACCGGCACGATGCCCGCGTGCGACATCGGTGAGATACCGGGCAAGGTTCTCGCCCGTGGGGAAGACGGACCGGAGGGACTCGGAGAGCATCACTCAGCGCCCCGCCCCCGTGAACTGGCGTCCGATCCGCTTGAACACGCCCGGTTTCGGCTGCGGCGGTGCCGGATCGAACACGTCGGAGCGGCCGGTGACACGCAGCAGGATCGCGTTCAGCGCCGACGCCACCGCCGAGGACGAGGCTGCGTCCTGCACCCGGCCCCAGTTCATCAGGTCGTGGAACGCCGGATCCGACGCGGTGTGGCCGATGAACGACCCGAGCGATCCGAACTTCTTCATGAAGTACGCGGCGTCCTCGTCGGTGAACCCGTCGTACCGTGTGGCCAGGAGGAGGGACCGGGACAGTTCGACGCCGAGCGTGCGCAGCTCGGAGAGGCGCTCCTCGAGGTTCGCGAGAGCGGGCCGGTCGTCGGATGCCAGGCCCAGCAGCCACGCGCCGCCCTGCCGCAGCAGCGGGGTGTGCAGGTGCGCCCACAGGTCACCCTGCGGCGCGTACATGATCGATGCGTCGATGATGACGAGGTCCGCGATGCTCCGGGCGTGGTCGATGATCTTCGCGTACACCGACGCGGACACGATCCGCTCGTCAGCCTGCTTCGCGGTCGGTCCGAGCACGACGGCGAAGTCGGGGACTTCCAGGCCCGCCTGCTGACGGTACGTGGCGTAGTCGCTGGGGCGCATGATCGCCCGGTCCGGGTCCCCGGTGACGTACGCGTCGTATGCGGTGGGGACGGGGGCTGTCCGGGGGAGCCGCAGGTATTCGCGGACATCGGCCTGCCCGCGGTTCGCGTCGATGACGATGGTGACGAGTCCGGCCTCCGCGGCACGGTCCGCGAGGGCGATCGACATGGTCGTCTTCCCGACCCCGCCGCGGCCGGCGCCGACGATGATCACGTCCGCGAAAGCGATGCTGGATCGGCGGTTCGACCGTGCATCCTGGTCGATCGCGCCGCGGGCGACCGCGCGTCGCTCCAGGAGGTCGGGCTCCTGCGCTGCCGGCGCTGGGGCGGGGCCCGTGATCTCGATCGCGGGCGCGGGTGCGGGCGCTGACGACGGTGCGATCGCCGGGTCGGACGCCGGTCGTGCGTACGGGTTCCGGCGCAGGTACGGGTTCACCGGGGCGTTCGAAGTCCCGGGCTCGGTTGGGCTCGGCTGGTCGGTCATGTGCTCGCTGCCTTCGCTGATGGTGCCCATACCTTGTAAGAGGCACTCGGGGAATGATCGGTCCACAAAATCGACATGCGCGGTCCGGCGGTCATGCCATCACCACCGCGAAAACCGGGGTCCCCGCGCGGGTCACGGTGACCGCGGAACCGCCCGTGGTCCGCGCGGTCCGGGAGATCTCGGAGGTGAGCTCGCGTCCGTCAGGGCCGTCCGGGAGCGGGACGTCCCGTCGCACGCGGACGAGGATCTCGCTCAGCCGGCGACCTGCGTAAACGGGCACGTCCGGGTGTGCGCCAGCGACCACAGACCAGGTCGGGCTGGGGGCAGGGGCTTGGAGCTCGGCCGGCGCCGACGCCTCGAGGACGGTTGTCTGCGCCGGGACGGGGGCGGCGCTGACCGCTTCGAACAGGGTGTCGTCCAGCACGGCCGCACGAGTCGACGGGGCTGTTGGACGAGCCGTCGTCGCGTCGGACTGGTCGCCGTCGTGCACGTCGTCCGGGGCAGGCTCCGCCGCCTGGACGAAGGGGATGGTCTCGGGCACGGGTGCGGGCGTGAAATCGATCCGCGGGAACGTGGTGGCGGGGAAGCCTCCGGTCTGCGGGTCCAGGAGCGTCACCCGCCGCACGGACTGGACGGTGAGCTCCTTCACGGCCACAGAGTCGGAGTCCGGGTCGGATGGGTCGGACAGCACCTCCCGGTAACGGACCTTCCCGCGTGCGACCACGACGTCACCGGGCCGGGGGACGGGTGCGTGGTCCGCGGTCTGGTGCACCTGGGTCAGCACGTCATCCCAGATCGTCCCCGGGATCGACGCGTTCACGCCGTCGAGACGGACGTTCGCCATCCGTCCTCGCGAGTAGTTCTTCTCGGACCAGGACCCGATGATCGCGAGGATGTCCACGACCTCACGGACGTGTTCGGGATCTCCTCCACCCGGACCGGCTTCGCGTCGAACCGCGGATCCGCGGCAGGCACGGTCACCTGATCCAGCTGGTCGCTGAGGAGGGTCATCGGGCTGTCCCCGAGGGACACCAGCAGCCGGTCCCGCTGCCGGGTGGCCCGCTCGAGCACACCCCATTCCATCGGGGGCACCGGGACCGGCCCGGCGGCGAGGGCGGCAGAGACGGCGGTCAGGCCGAGCCGGGACCCGAACGCGTCCGCGGCGCCGGAGTCGATCAGGGTGCGCAGCGCGGACTGCGTGACGACCGCTTTCGTGGTCTTCTCGCCGTCGCTGCGGTCCGCGTTCACGAGCCGGACGATGTCGTGCAGTGAGGAGAACGGGCCATGCAGGTCCCGTGCCTGGGCGATCAGCGCCCCGGGCTTGCCCAGCCCCTTGATCTCGCTCAGCCCGAACCGGATCGCCATGCTCCCTTCCGGGGCGGTCCGCGCCTGGGAGAGGTTCACATCCGGGGGCAGGACGGTGACCCCCTCCCGCTGCAGCGCACGGAGCACCATGATGCGCTTCTCGTCCTTGCTGGTGCTCGTCGTGGTCGCCAGCATGGCCGCAGCGAACTCCGCCGGCCAGGTGCCCTTCAGGAACGCGGTCACATAGCTGAGCAGCCCGTACGCGGTCGAATGGGAGGCATTGAACGCGTACTCCGCGAACGACACCATCGTGTCCCACAGCGCCTGCACGGTCTCCGGGCGGAACGGGGCGGACTGCACGGACGTCGCAGAATCGGTGGTGGCGATCACACCGGACGCCATGAACTGCTCACCGACCGCCGCCATCACGTCCTTCTTCTTCTTCGACGTGGCCTTGCGCAGCTTCGAGCGGCCCGTCGCGTCGAAACCGGCGACGACGGATCCGATCCGCATGATCTGCTCCTGGAACACGATCACCCCGAACGTCTCCGCCAGCACGGAGGCGATCAGCTCCTGCTCCTTCGGGTCCGAGGTGAAGTCCCGATAGGAGATCTGCTCCTCACCGCGCTTGCGGCGCGCATACGTGTCGTGCATGCCCATGCCCATCGGGCCAGGCCGGTACAGGGCGATCGTCGCAGAATGCTCCGCCAGGCTCCGGGCACGCACCCGCATCGCCAGCTCCGTCATCGGCGGCGAATCCAGCTGGAACAGCCCGGCCGTGCGCCCATCCGCGATGACCCGCCAGGCCGCGTCGACACGTTCCGCATCCCGCCCGGTGTGCGGGACGTCCGGGTCGGGGATCTTCGTCCAGTCGAGCTGCTCGCCCGTCGTCTGCGCGATGTACTTCACGGCCTGATCGATCACGTCCAGGGTGCGCAGCCCGAGCACATCCACCTTCAGCAGCCCGAACTGCTCCGCATCAAGCCCGGACCATTGCATGACCCACCCGCGGCTGTCCTTCCGGAGCGGAACCAAGTCGCCAAGCGGCTGGGACGACACGATGATCCCGGACGCGTGCATCCCGAAACCGGCGACCACGTCCTCGAACGATGACGCGAGCTCGTGGATCCGCTGCGCGGCCGGGTCACTCTCGACCAGGTGACGGTACTCGGCCGCGGCCGTCACCGCCGGGTCCATCAGCTGCGCGGCCGGCATCGGCTTCGCTTCAGCGTTCGGGACCAGCTTCTTCATCCGGGCGCCGAGGGGCGCCTGGTCGAGGACCCGGGCCGCATCGTCGATGGCCCTCTTCATCCGCGACATCGTGAACGTGCCCAGGAACGCCACGTTCCCGTGCCCCCAGCGCTCCCGGAGGTACTGGATCACCTCGTCACGCCGGGACTCCGGAAAGTCCAGGTCGATGTCCGGCGGTTCGCTGCGACCCGCCTCGTAGAACCTCTCGAACAGCAGCCCGTACCGTCGCGGCTCGATCTGCGTAATCCCGAGCAGGTAGGCAATCTCGGACCCCCCGGCGCTTCCTCGTCCAGGGCCGACGGAGATCGGCTCCTTCACAGGCCCCCCGGGCCTCGCGGGGGCGTCGGAGCGCGCCCAGGTCACCAGGTCGTGGACGATGAGGAAGTAGTCCACCATCCCGGCCTGCTCGACGACCCCGGTTTCGGTGAGCACCCGGTCCCGGGTCGCCTGATCGATGCCCCCGTACCGGCCGGCGGCACCGGCACGGAGCAGATGGAACAGGTACTCCCGGTTGGTCGTGAAGCCGTCCGGGGTGGGGAAACGGGGGATCAGGTTCCGCCAGGTCGGCAGGGTGCGCTCAGCGCAGCGATCGGCGATCGTGTTCGTCGTGTCGCACGCCTCCTGCCACCACGACTCCGGGCGCAGCGCCCGCATTTCCGTCTCGGACCGCAGATGGAAGCCGGATCCGTGGAACCGGTACTTCGGGTTCTCCAGCGTGGACTTCGACTGCACCAGCAGCCAGGCAGCGTGAGCCTGCGCGTCGTCGGCGGTGAGATGGTGCGCGTCGTTCGTCGCGACAATGCCGACACCCTCCTCCCGGGCGAGAGCGACCGCATCGGCGAGGATCGCGGATTCGGCGGGGATCCCGTGCTCCATCAGCTCCACGTACACGTTGTCGGATCCGACGGCGCCGATCAGGGTGCGCAGGTAGGTGCGGGCGCTGTCCGCCTCCGCCCAGATGCTCGCGGCCGCGGCCACTGCTTCGTGGACGTCGGCACACCCGGACTCCTCCAGGGCTGCAGCCACCGTGGTCAGATCCGGTGCGTACGGGACGACAGTCTTGGCGAGGGCTTCACGGTGCAGTTGAACCGCCCGGTCCGCGACGGACTGCAGGCGTTCCGCCCGCTCAAGAACCCGGGCGCGCCGGGACAGTGGCCCGAGGACCGGGCCGCCGACGCACCCGGTGAGCACGATCAGCCCCTCCGCATGCTCGGCGAGCAGGTCGAAGTCGATCCTCGGCTTGGACCAGACCGACTCCTGCGCGGCGTTGTTCAACCGGACCAGGTTCGTCCACCCTTCCGGGGTGCGTGCCAGCAGGGTCAAGTGGAAGTACCGGCTCTTCTTCAGACCATCGGTGATCGTCGCGTCGGCCTTGTCATCGCTGCGTTCGGAGTCCTCGTCGGTGGAGTTGTCGTCCGCGTCCACCCAATGCGCGTTCCGCTCGTGCCGGGAACCGATCGCGACGTAGGCCTCGCAGTTGTGCAGCACGAAGTCCGAAACGTAGGAGTTGTCCTCGGCGACCTCGAAGTTGTAGACCGTCTCGTCCAGCTCTATTGCGTTGATCTCGCTGATCGGACGATAGACGTGCTTGTCGTCCTCCAGCGACCGGGGGTACGTGCGATCAGGTGAATATGCGACGGTGTAAACAGGTCGACGTGTGAGCGTGGGGCTTTTGTTCCCTGCGATTGTGCCTTCGTCGCTCCGTTCGGACTTGTGGACGCCGACGAAGAAGCCGAACCCTGCGATGAGTGTCCGGAACCCCCATGCAAGGTCCCGGGATACGACACGCAAGTTGCCGCGCTGGCGGGGAATGGAGGATGAAGATGAACGCCCATCCCCGTCGACGAGACCTTCGATGAACCCGCGCCGTACTGTCTCCGGGCCGACGAGTACGTGTTCGGGTACTCGCTTCTTCCACGAATGGCGGCCAACGAGGGCGTCAACAATGTGCGCGAGTGGAAGGCATGAGACTTCGACGGTCAGGCTGGAGCGTCGATCATGACGCTGCACAGCGCGACCACGTCCTCCTAGCGATCTTGCGAAAGAGATGACTCGCTCCGCATAGGCAATCTCGGCCACATTCAGGTGAAACGAGATCCGGCCGGTGAGCCGGTCATCAGCATGTACACCCAGGGTGCCTTCCGCGGCGTAGAGCCCGAGGAAGTAGCCGAGCTCCTCCGACAAGGGGAGAAGCTTCGGAAAGCCAGTCCAGGTGACTCGGCGGTCGCGGATCGACGACTGCTTCGACACTGACCCGTCACTCACACCCCAACGCTCGCTGGTCGGAACCAGCGCCAGCACGTCGAGGGGTGTGTCTCGCACGTCGGGCTTGGGTACGCATACGTACGAATTCCAGTCCGAGATCCCCCTGTGTGAACCGCGACGTCCGGCGACAATCTCTCCGGGCTTCAACCACTCGCGGTGACCGTTGTGATGGCGTACGAGGATGGGATGCTCGTCAGTGAGCGTAAGCGGTCGTGTGTATCTGCCAGCGAGGCGCACCTCATATGCGCGACCACGATGAACACGGGGCGCCATGACTGAGAGCACGGGACGGTATCGTCCCCGGTGAGTCAGGACCTGATCGCCGACCGTGATGTCCTCAACGGCTTTGACGCCGACGTTCGTGAGGATCTCCTGACCAGCTCGGAGGCAGCCGGCGATGAACTTCACACCCGCCCGGTCCGCGGCGTTCTGGGCCGCCCAGGCCCCGGACAGCCCGCCGTGGTCGGTGATCGCAAGGGCATCCTGACCCATCCCGGCGACGTGCTCGAACCCGTCCTGGATGCGGATCATCCCGTCCAGGGGGCTGTGCTCGCTGTGCACGTGCAGGTGGGTGAACGCCACGTCGGGCTCCTTTCGGCTGCTGGTACTTGCTCAGATACCCGCATCACGACGATCAGCTGTCATCGACGCTGAGCATCCGGGACAGGATCACCGGGACACCACGCAGCCGGGCCGATGTCCCATCGAGCTCACCGCTCCCGGCGAGGCGGGCTTTCGTCTGCACACCCTGGTCCGGCTTCCAGTTCGCCGGCGCGAAACCGTCCGCGTGCGTCCACACCTGCTTCCACGTGTCCGCCGCCCGCTGACCGGACGGGATCCAGTCCGGATAGTGCCGCTGGGCGAGCGCGAACGCAGACTGCGACGAGAACAAGGCGACGAGCTCTGGCACGCCATCCGGGCCGTCCGCGGCATCCGCGACGCCCGTCGGGATCCCGACCACCCCGATCGTCTCCCCGCGTGGTTCCCACTCGCCGCGGGAGTTCACCCGCCACCCGCACGCCCTGTTCAGCAGGTCCGCATCCTCGCCGGACTGCACCGGACGCTGCCCGGACACCGTCGGATGCTCCAGGTGCGCCTTGCCGGTGGCCATCAACTCCCGCAGCGCGCGCATCAGACGGTGCGTGTTCGAGTCCTTGCTGGCGAGGACCAGGTCCCGGCGGGCGTACCGGACGAGCTTCTCGTGCAGCCCCTCCTCGTCCGTGAACAGACGGATCAGCGGGTCGTCGTCGGCGACCCCCGCCCACGTGCCCAGCCACCGGAACACGTCCAGGGTGAACGCGATGTCCGCGAACATGCCGGAACGGCGGTCCTTCAGTCCTCGATCGACATCGTCACCGAGGCTGCGGGCCATGATCTCCTTCACGTCCCGGATCCCCACCTGGGCGATGTCATGCATCTCCGCCCACGTGGACGGGACCGGCAGGTCCGCGTAGTCCTCCCGGAGCTCGTTGACCTTCGAGTCGTCCGGGTCGATGTTCACCCAGAACCGGATCATCGCGGCCGTCAGCCGGGACAGCGGCTGGTCCGGGCTGTCCCGCAGATCCTGGATGTGCTCAGCAGCCTTGCTGGACCGGTCGAGGGTGCCGAGCGGGATCCCGATCATCCGCTGACGGATGGACGCCTTCACCTGGTTGTTCTCGGCGGTGAACACCTGCACGGCCCGGGGAAGCTGCTTCGCCCGCTGGCCGCCGTCGACCGTGCCGCGACGCTTGCTGTTCCCGTTCTGCTTCGCCCGGATCAGGTCCTCGATCTTCTCGGACTGCTCCTCGTCCTTCTGCCGGGACGTCTTCGGGGCGATGTCGTCGATGACGAACAGGGGAGTGCGGGCGACCGAGTGCTCGAGCGCGGCGAACGTGTCGTTCGCGGAGCCGGGCAGGTGATGCTGCGTCCACGCGGAAGGGCGGGACGCGTAGAAGCCCATCATGAACGAGCCCAGCCAGCTCTTGCCAGCGGACGGCCCGCCGTAGATCTCGACACTCGTGATCGACTGGGAGGGGACGGTCGGGCGCAGCGCGGTCGCGAGAGCGATCGCACCGATCGCGGGGTCACCCCACGGGCAGTTCGCGATGAACGCGTCGGCGATGGTCGTCCAGTCCTGACGGACCTGGTCCTTCCACCCCTGCAGGTTGCCGGCATCGTAGAACGCCCAGTAAGTGTCGTTGACGCCGTACCGGGACACGCCGTCCATCACCTTCTCGGTGACGCCGGGACGGTTCGCGAGCTCGTCGTCCCTGGTGCGCCCGAGGACCTGCTCGCCGACGATGAACACCGGCCATCCGCTGCGGGTGGGGACGTACCCCATCGTGTCCCAGGTGTCCTGCTGCTCCGTCTCCTCGGCACGGTGCGCCTTCATCGCACGTCGGAACCCGTCCGCTTCCTTCCCCTTCGTGGGCGGGAAGTCGGGGAGCATGGTGATCTCATCCGGGATGTGCGCCCCGTACCGGTTCCAGTCGGCGGGCGACACCAGCAGCAGTTCGCTGGTGCCCGTGATCGTCGCGGTCCGCGTCGTACCGTCGTCGCCCTCCCAGGACAGTTCGATCACCGCCTCGCCGGGCTTCACGGACCGGATCGTGTTCTGCTCGGTGACGAACCCGACCCGCGGTGTGATGTCGGTGAGCGCGTGCAGGGAGGACACGGACCGGACACGGGCGCCGTACGGGAGCCGGTCCTCCCACAGGAACAGGTCGCCGCTGCCGTCCGGCGCGGGACGGCGGACGTATTCCTGCGTGGTCAGCCCGTCCGCGGTGATCCGGTAGTCCCCGGGCCGGTACTGGTCGTCCTCCGCCGCACGCGGCTCCGGCGGGAGTGTGTCGTCGATGAGGTGCAGCAGGTCCGGCCATCCGCCGACGTGGGACAGGTAGTCGTCGATGCCGAGCTTGCCGACGAACCCGACGACCGCGGCGTCCTTTTCCGCGTTCGCGCCGCCGAGGTCCACGACCTTCGGGATGCCGCGCTTCTTCTCGATCAGGTCCCACATCTTCGACGCCTGGCGCCACACGTTCCGGTTCTCCCGGAGGTCCCCGTCGAACGCGGTCAGCACGTCCCGGTTGTCCAGCTTCAACGTGGACCATTCGACGTTGTTGTGCCAGTTCCCGACGCCGACCAGGGACACGATCGTGACCCGGTCCCGCGGCGGGACGGCGAGCAGCAGCGTCTGAGCTTTCGCCCTGGCATCCTCCGCACTCGCGGTCGTGCCGGCGTTGTCGGTCAGGACCGCCAGGTCATCCGCGGCGGCCCCGGCGCTGAGCAGCAGCGCGGTGAGCGCCGCGTCCCCTTTCAAGCAGCCCTCGGTGATCAGGACGGCGGGAGACTGGGCGATCCACTCGGCCGGGGTCGCCGGGTTCGTGTCGAGGACGGAGTCGTGCCCGGCGAGGAGCTCGTACTTCGCGGCCCGCTTCGTCTTCGGGTTCAGCAGCGGCTTCGACGGTCGCAGCTGCAGTGCACCGAAGGTGGCAAGTGCCTGTTCCCGGGCGACGGTGCTCACGGAGTACCAGGGCAGCACGAGGAAGTCCTCTGACCCGTCGACCATCGTCTGCAGCTTCTTGACGATCGAGCGGGTGGAGCCTTCGACTCGAGCGGACTCCGCGACGGTCTTCGCGGTGTCCGGGGCATCCACGGTGTAGTAGCCGCGCGCTTGTGCGATCAAGGGGGCGACCTGCGAGTCGGCGAGCTTCACGGCTCCGGATCCCGTGATGACGGGGGCGTAGTCGGCGGCGGTCCACCGGGCGTCAGGAGATGGCATGCGCTCCACATACCCGCAGACGCAGGGGAAAGGCCGGCCCAACTCCTCATCAGCGGCTGGGATACCGGCAGATTCCTACTCCTGACTGGGATCGGGGGTGGTCGGCCCACCAGCCCGGCCCACCCGGCCCACCCCGGCCCAACACAAGTTGGGCCGGGTCTTGCCTTACTCCCGACTGGGAACACGAGGGGCCGGCCCAACTACTACTACTTACTGATCTACGTCTAGAAGAGAGAGAGAGAGAGAGTACAGGGCGCTCCCCTTCGCCCTAGACGTGTGTTTTCACGTCCCCCTCTCTATACGTATGTTCCCCCGCAAAAACGGTGGGCCGGTGGGCCGGACACACATAAACAACCCGTGAACAGGGCTTTCCTGCCGTAGACAGGTTGGGCCGGGGTTGGGCCGGCCCAACCTGAAAAATGGGCCGACCCCGAAAAGCCGCGAAATCAGGGCCGATCCGGCCTGCGGGTAGGTGACGACCGGCGCGGCGCCTCAAGCGGCGAGGCTGCGGAGGTAGGCCCGGACGTCGAACGGCTGCAGCGGCAGCGCGTAGGCCGCTCGGGATGGGTGCCGTGGATGACCGGTCTTGAGCGGCGCTCCGATGCGGGCCCATGACCCACCGGCACGGTCGACCAGGGGCACGATTCCGGTGAGCAGCTCGGGCAGGTACGGGCGCCTGGTGATCTCCCAACCCCATGCGGCGAGCATCGTCAGCGGACGTCCGTCTAGGAACTCGGTGATCCGGAGCTCGTTCTCGGCGCGCAGGTCGGGGCTGTACGTGCGATGCATGCCCGCAGGATCCGTGGATCGCTGCGGGTAGATGTTCAGCATCGCCCAGCTGTCGAACCCGTTTCGTCCGGCGAACCCGATCAGTTTGCTGACGGTCTGGTCTGGGCTCCCCGGCGCAGCGGTGCTCGGGTTGACGCCCACGCAGACGAGCGGGTTCTCGCCGATGGTGCCGAGCACGAATCGTGCCGAGTCGTCGGCGCTGTGCTCGTAGATCCAGGCACCAGTCATCCGGGGTTCCTTCCTGCTCCCCACACGGTACCGGTGCCCACAGTCGCTCCCGTGAACCGGTGGTCCCGGTGGGCTTCGGCCAAGCCGGAGGACATGCCGCACGTGTAGAGGTCATGGCAACGATCGATGGACACGGCAACATCCACCGCGGCCGCGGGATCCCTCTCGCCGGCGCATTTGCAGGACACGTACGCACCGGCCCCGCCGGTTCCCTGGGCGAGGAGGAGCGCGCGGACATCCGCCGTATGCTTGCACGACGCGCGCAGCTGGAGAAGGACGGGTACGTCGCCGCGGTCGCTTCGTACTCGGAGGGCACCTCGGCCCGGTCCGCGGAGAACATCGAGGGCTGGTACGCGCAGGCGCGACGCAACGCCGGGGTCAACACCGGGTACGAGCTGATGCCCGAGGACTGGGCTCCCGCCGGTGCGCACACCTCGACCGGGCACTCCCTGGCCGGTCGCCGCCGGATCGACAGGATCAAGTACGAGGGCGGCGGACTGGCCGTCCGCATGTACCGGGCGAGCACCATCAAGCAGTTCGCGAAAGCGCATGGCGGCACGTTCGAGTTCCCGATCGAGATCGAAGGGACCGCCGGGCGGTCAATGATCGGCCATGTCCGGGTCACCCAGAACGCGCCGGGGAAGTGGACGGTCGAGCCGCTCGGGTTCCCCGCGAACGTGTCCTGGCGTGCGTCCGAGGCGGTCGCCAGCGTCCTGGAGGCCCGGCGTCCGTCGCATGCCCTCCGTGACGCCGGCGACCTGCTTGCGAAGCACCGGGAGCGGATCGCATCCGCGGGGACCATCCTGCAGGAGAACGAGTCCGGGTCCACGTTCGTGAAGGCGATGGGGTACAACCGGGCGTCGCAGGAGATGACGATCCAGCTGGGGGAGCGCACCTACGGGTACCACGTGGATGAGGAGATCTACGAGGCCGTGCAGCAGGCGTCCAGCGTCGGGGCCCGGTACAACGAGCTCGTGAAGAACCATGCGGAGCGGGTTCCGGTGGACCAGTGCGGATCCTGCAAGCGCTGGTTCAACGCGGACCGTGGGCACCAGTGCCGCGCCCATGCGAAGCCAGTCGCCGGGCGGGTCACCCCGTACGAGGCGCTCGTGCAGGTGCACGTGGCTGCGGAGGCGGGAGCGGCGAGCTTCGCGGACATCACGAACGCCCGCGAGCTCTACAGCGCATCCCTCGCCGCGGCATGACCGCACCCCCGGGTATGTGGACGGCATGACGACGAACAGCATCGGTGCACCCGCGTTTCTGCACTGCGACATGGAGACGACCGGCCTGGACGAGCAGGAGGACCATCTGCTCGAGCTGTCCCTCATCCTCACGGACGAGGACATGCGCGAGATCGACCGGATCCACACGCTCGTGCGCCCGGAGTCCGGGACGTGGGACCGGATCCACGCGAACCCGTTCATCGAGAGCATGCACCGTCGAAGCGGGCTCCTCGCGGACCTGACCGACAACGGTCCGAGCGCGCCCACACTGGCGCAGGCGGACCGGATGCTGGGTTCCTGGCTCGCGGAACGCATCGGTGACGAGACCGTGCGCTTCGCTGGGGGCGGGGTCGCGAACTTCGACTGGCCCTGGGCGAAGAGGTACCTGCCCGCCGTCGCCGATCAGCTGCACTACCGGCCGCTGGACTTCTCGATCATCGCCATGGCGATCGCACGAGCACGGAAGACCGGCGCCCTCACGAAGACCGGCGACAAGGCGCATCGTGCCGTCGCGGACATCGATGAGGATCTGGCGCTGGGCCGCAAGATTTGGGCGCTGCTGGCCACCGTCGACCTCAGCGTCTTGGACGACCCGGATGCGGGTATGTGACCGGTAGAGGCCGCATCCTCGCGGCGTCTCACCCGCTGGCAATCCCGCCGGACGGGGGTCGTATGAAGTATGGGGCTCCTCCGTGGAGGACCCCGGAACGGAACGGATGATGAACGAGACCAAGGTGACGGTCGTGGGGAACCTGGTGGCTGACCCGGAGCTGCGGTACACGCAGAACGGGATCCCCGTGGCGAACTTCACGGTCGCGTCGACGGAGCGGGTGTTCGACCGGAACACCCAGCAGGCGACGGACGGCGACAAGCTGTTCATCCGGGTCGCCGCGTGGCGCGACCTCGGCGAGCACGTCGCGAACAGCTTCCACAAGGGCGAGGAGGTCATCGTCTTCGGCAAGCTGAAGAACCGGGAGTACCAGAAGCAGGACGGCACGACCGGGTGGAGCCTCGAGATCGAACCGGAGGCCGTCGGCGCGAGCGTTCGCTGGGGCACGACCGCGTTCACGAAAAGCCCGCCGAAGGGGCAGCCGACCGCTCAGCCTGCTGCTCCGGTGGCTGCGGCGCCCGCGCAGCCCGGTCCCGCCCCGGTGACGCAGCCGCAGTACGCGGCCCCGGCCGCACAGCCCGTGGCTCAGGCCGCGCCGCAGTACGCGCAGGCGCCCGCCGGGAACGTCGAGTCGATGCCCGACGACCTGTTCTGAGCGACGAACACAGCAATCCGCCCTCCCCGCGACTGGTTGCGGGGAGGGCGGATTGCTGTGTTCAGCCAAGAGCGACGGCACGCCGCACGTATGTGCGGTATGAGCACGTTCAACGAAGCCGACCACCCCAGGGACCGCGGGCGGTTCACCCAAAAGCACTGGTCCGACCCCGCCGACGGGCTCGACGATCTCGCCGCCCCGGCGGAGCCGCGGCCGTTGAGCATCGCGGTCCTCGACGAACCGGACCCGCGGGGCGGCTACGACGTCGCACTGGAAGCACCCACCGGGCTGTACCTCCTGAAGGACGGGCACCTGCACAATGCCGACGGTCCCGCCTACACCGGGGTCGACGGCGAGCAGCAGTGGTGGGTGGACGGGCAGCTGCACAACGAGCATGGGCCGGCGGTCATCCACGACGACGGCTCCGAGGAGACCTGGCTGCGCGGGGAGCCGATCGCGATCTGACCCCCGTTCGCAGGGGTGGACGGTGAGGAGGTGCCCTGATCTTCACCACCCTGCTTGCCACTCTGTGGCCGCTGATCGTGGCGGTCGCGGTACTTCTGCTGCCGCCCGTCATCATCGTGACGCGGATCCGGTCACGACGGGCGCCGATACGGGACCGTATCCGCATGTTCCCGGCCGCGGACCGGCGCGTCGCGTTTGAGCGGGCGCGCGGGCAGTGCGAGTACGACCGGTGGCTGCTGTGGCGGTGCACGCGCACCGCCGCGCATGCGGATCACTTCTTCCCGTGGACGCGGGGCGGTGCGACGAACCTGCGGAACTGCCTCGCCGCATGCGCACGGTGCAACACTTCGAAGGGGGCGAAGGTGCCGGGCCGGATGCAGCGGCTGCGCATCCAGGCCCGCCGACGTCGCTACTTCCCGCGCGGGGTGCCCGTTGAGCTCGGTGATTGGTGCCGAGGGGCGTCATGACAGACAACGACAGCGGGTCCAGCACGCCCGCAACGCCAGCACGAACCGGCAGATCCAGCGACGCCGCCAGCAGCAAACCGTCTGGAACCGGACGATCCGCCTCGTCCGCGCGCCGAGGAGCCGACGCGGCGCTGCGCGCCCGAGCGGAACAGCAGAAGCAATCCTCAACGGCAGCAGGCGTCGGGTCGGCGACCTCGAAGCCGCGCCCGACGCCCGGCGCGGCCGGCCCGCCTCCGGGGAGCGGGGGTGCGGGCATGCCCGGTGCGGGCGTCGGGCAGATCGGAGCCCGGCTCGCCCAGGGGGCGATCGGGAAGGTGCGCCAGCGCAACGCAGAGCCGGACCCGTGGGAGGAACGCGACTCCCCGTCCGGTGACAGCGCGCAGCCGACGGCGAAAGAGGCGATCGGTGACGTGGCGTCCGCAGCCCTCAGCGGCGCGGTGCAAGGAGCTGTCGGGGGCGCGGCGGGTGCCGCGGCGGGGGCCGCGAAAGGCGCGGCGTTCGCCGCGTTGGGGAATAAGCGGATCCGGACGGCGATCATCAGCGCCATCGTCGTCGTGCTGTTCGTCATCGTGTTCGCGTTCACCGCCCCGCTGCTGACCGTCGGCGCGCTCCTCAGCGCCTACCAGCCCGGTGAGGACGGGGCGACCACGAAATCCGCAGAGGAGTCCGGCGCCACCTACCAGGAGGTGAACGCCGCACGGGATGGGCAGGACCGGTACGGGCTGCCGTGGTACCTGGTGCTGGCCCTGACTCAGGCGGACAAGAGCGTGAACCTGCAGGCTGTGGCGGACAAGCTCGCCGTCGAGGACCACAGCCGGGAATGGCGTGACCTTCGCATCGGCGGCCTGCACTACTCGGACCGGGGATACCTGACCATCCCGACCGACAAGAGCTCCCGCGACTACCAGAACGCTCAGCACGTCCGCGACCTGCACATCCCCGCGATCGAAGCGGCCGGGTTCAGCGAGCAGCAGGCGAACAAGATCTACGCCCAGGCGCTGTCGTGGGCGCTCGGGGAGGACCAGTGCACAGCCGATGGCGGCACCGGAGCGAACCCCAGCCCGATCGGCGATGACGCTCAGATCGGCGGGGAGACCTGGAACGGAAAGCAGGTCGCGAACATGAAGACGATCATCGGGATGGCGAAGACCATGTACCCGGCGTCCGCCCGGCAGGCCGCGGTCATCGCCCTGATCACCGCACGCGTCGAATCGAGCTTCCAGAACTACGCGAACGACGGGATCATCACCGACGACGATGGGCACCTCTCCGCCAGTGAGGCCGCCGACTACGAGAAGCTGAAGTTCTCCCTCACGCTCAACCACGACAAGGTCGGCTCCGACCATGCGAGCGTCGGCGTGTTCCAGCAGCAGGCACTGTTCTCCTGGGGTGACATCCCCGGGTCCACCTGGAAGACCGACTACCAGGGCGTCCTGCGCCGGCTGCTGGACCCGGCGTTCGCGGCCTTCAAGTTCCTCGAACGGGTCCGTGACACCAGCGGCTGGGAGAGCATGGACCCCGGATCCGTCGCCCAGGCCGTGCAGGTCTCCGCCAAACCGGACCGGTACGCCCAGCGCGTGCCGCTCGCGGAGGCCATCTGGACGGCGTATGGGGACAGCTCGCCGGCCCTGCCGCTCCCGGACGGCACCAGCTGGTCGGGGCCTGGGGACAACGGAGACGGCAACGGTGACGGGCGCATGAGCGCCGCCTGCAATGAGGGCACACCGGAAGGCACCGTGCCGGCGGCGTCACAGCAGCAGCTCGCACAGCAGATCCTCGCCTACGCGGACGAGGGGAAGATCATCTGGTTCGCCTCCGCGCCGGAAGGGTACGACCAGATCGCCGCGTACGCCGCCGGCGGCAAGATCAGCGACGCGTGCACCCTTGACGTCCGTGTGCTGCAGGTGATCGTCATGGCCGCGCAGATGTTCGACAAGATCTCGATCAACTCACTGAACCGACGCTGCACGTCCAGCCACGCCGGCACCGGCGAGGCCTCCTACCACTGGAAGGGCCAAGCGGCCGACATCGGCGACCTGAACGGCAAGTCCACCGCCGGAGACCCGGCCATCCCGGAGGCCCACACGTTCTGGGCCCGGTTCGCGCAGGTCGCAGCAGACTCCGGGGGCGGGCTCGGTCAGCTCGAGTGCCGCGGCGGGCAGGAGTACCCGGGCGTCGCGAACTTCTACGACTCCTGCGACCACATCCATTTCGAGGTCGGCCGTGACGGCAACACCAACCCGCTGAAAGGATGACCGATGCGCACCACCCAGCCCCTCCGAGCACGGGGCCTAGCGGCCGCGGCATGCATCGCCGCCCTGCTCGCGGTCGCCCTGACCGGATGCACCCCGCCGGATCCGGGACCGTCCCCGTCCCCGACCGCAACGATCGCGGACTCCAAGCCCGGGACGGGAGAGCCCGCACCTCCGGCGGACACCGCCGCATTCCGGGCCGGGCAGGCCGCGAACGGCGGAACGTTCGCGCCGCTGCGGATCCCTGACGGGGTTCCCTTCGGCAACGACCTGACGCCCCGGGCGGCGGACCTGAACGGAACCGGGCTGCGGCACGTCGGCGATGACCCGGTGATCGTCTGGTCCGGGCCGTGGTCGAGGACGAACACGAGCCGGAGCGCGTTCCTGTTCACCATCGACGCGGTCACCGAGCCGCTGACGGGCCCGGACTATGAGGCTGTGTACGCGTGGTCCGGGCTCGCAGCCGGAGGGACACCGCATGGGGCGAACATCCAGATGATCACCTACCGGGTGCGTGAGATCTCCGCGACCAGAGACGACGGCGGGGAGCCCTTCGACTTGTACGCCGTCCTGACCGGGCTGGACGTGACCGGCGCGAACACGTTCCTGCTCCCCGCCGACGGCGCACGTCTCGGATGCCAGAGCACTCCCAGCCCGTTCGCCGACCACGGATGGGCCACGGGAGACACCGTGCAGGGGTGCATGTTCAGCGTGTCCGCCCCGCCGCACCCGGACGCGGTGTTCTACGGGATCCGCACCGAGGGACGACTGCCGGACGGGACCACTGTGAAACAGCGGATGTTCGTGTCCGACAAGCTCCCCGTGCAGCCCGACGACGGCCATTGAACCAGCCAGGGTGCGGGTATGTGAAGGGTATGGCCCGCACGAAGAAACCCCAGCCGGTGAAGACGTTCCGGCACAGCGCCGACGCGCCCGAGCCGTGTCAGGCAGCGCAGGTCGCAATCCTCACGATGAAGGCACTGAAAGTCGGCAAGTGGGCGCAGGTCGTCGAGATCGCGGCCGCCGGCGACGTGCGCGCGACGGTGACGCTCACCCCGGTCCAGCAGTCCCTGCTCGACCGGTACGCGCACCTGCTCCCGTACCTGCGGGTCCGGCCCCTGCAGACCGTCGTGGCCTGCACCGTATGCGGCCTGCATGGCATCACCGGTGGAACGGGCACGATTCCGAAGAACTGCTACTTCACTCTCGGGTGCGAAGGGCAGCTCGTGAAAGCATCATCGATGGCCGCGAGAGCCGCGTGACCGCTCACCGCGGCGCCCGCGGACGTGCGGGTATCTGATGACCATGAGACGCAACCTCCTTCGCCTGATCTTCGCCGCCGTTGTGATCGGCGCGGTCCTGCTGTGGATGAACCTGACCGGCATCCTCCCGAACCTCACTGCCGCTGTCGACCAGACCACCGGGCAGCACCACGGGCAGGAAGTGCAGAAGGCGGCCGACGAGGCCACGAACACGGCTGAGGACCTCGGCGCCCAGGGTGCGCAGCTGATCCAGCAGATCAACGCCGGCGGCGTGGACAGTGTCCCGCCGGCCGAGCTCATCCAGCTGCTCGGCACCATCCCGGCGGGCACCCCGGGTCAGCGGATCCCCGACTACCGGAGGGACCAGTTCGGCCCGGCATGGATGGACGTGGATGGGAACTCCTGTGACACGCGTAACGACATTCTGAAGCGAGATATGACGGACACGACGACGGACAGCCGGTGCCGGGTCCTCACCGGCACTCTCACTGACCCGTACACGGGGAAGATCATCCACTTCGTCCGCGGGGAGAAGACCTCACCCGCCGTTCAGATCGACCACATCTACAGCCTCTCCCAGGCCTGGGAGAACGGGGCGTGGCAGTGGACACTTGAACGTCGCGAGCAGTTCGCGAACGACCCGATGAACCTGCTCGCCGTGGACGGGCCGACCAACCAGGCGAAATCGGATCACGGACCCGCGAACGGGCTCCCGCCGAACCGGGCCTTCCACTGCCAGTACGCCCGCTCCTACGTGGCGGTCGCCGTCAAATACGACCTCCAGATCACCGACGCGGACAAGACCGCCCTGACCACGGCCCTCGGAACATGCGCGAAGTGAACAACCGAGACATCCGGCACGGCACCGCGTGGTGAGGCTGCTGATCAGTCCGCCCAGTCGGTCCAGTACGCGACGCATCCGTCGTGATTGAACAGTTTCGTGCTGCCGGCGACGTGAGTCAGGAGCATCGTCTGCCAGTCCTGGGGTGCGTCCGCGTGGATCGGCATGTCGATCGGCACCGCCGACTCCGTCAGCATGCTCGTGCCGATCATGCTGCCCGGCGCGAGCGGGTGGTTCCTCGTGACGGGCTCGTCGTCACATTCCGCGCAGACTTCCAAAGTCTCGAACGGCAGGGCGTTGATGCTGTTCACGTGCGGGTAGTCGTCGACAGTCCACGGACGCAGTGCGTCTGTCTGCGCCGCGATGTGCCGTTCGACGCTGCTCCAGCTGACGAAGTTCGCGATGTTCGGAGTCCGGAACTCCCAGTAGTACGCAGGACCGTATGCGGTCGGCGCCTCCCGCAGCCGGACCCCCAGGGCGGGGTTCATGGTTGCGGTGATGCGTCTCATCTCCTTGGGCAGAAGATTCCGATGTGCCGTGAATCGCGCGAACTGCGCCTCGACGCTGAGGTCAGGCAACCACCTCGTGACCAGGGCGCCCGACTCGTCGACGAACCGGAACGCGTCGCCGTTCAGACCGTCGGTGGCATCGCCGTTCCGGAGCCCGGGGGAAGCGGCCGCGGCCTGCGGGGTAGGGAACCGTCGAAACCAGGACAGGGACCATCCGCTCGCGATGCGCGGGGCTGCGTCCCAGAAGATTGGGTTGCCGAACACGGCCCCGCGAATGTAGTCCGTCTGCCGCAGGAAGCCATTGCCGTACGGATAGTTGTGCCAGAGCGAGGGTCCGCCGGGGACGTCGGGGGCGTAGAACCCGGTCGTGACGACGTCGCCGTCCTCGTGCGATGCCGCTTTCGCGTCCGCCAGGGTCTCGTACATTGCCCCTTCCGCTGTGGGGTGAAGGTAGTCGTGCTGGTCCCAGCTCAACAGCATGTACGTCGCCAGCGGCTCAACGGCGCCCGCGTTCGCGATACCGAGCGCGCGGAGCGCTTCGGTGTACTTGACGTCGTTAGCGCGCATGTAGGCGCGGGCGGCGGATTTGCGGTCGGTGCTCGTCATGAGCGTGCCTCCTGAAGACATGCGGCGATGCTCGTGCTCTTCGCCTGTCCGTCAGGGTGAGAAATCTCGATGACTCCCTGGGGAGCTTGTCCTCGATCGCCGGAGGCCGCACGAGCGCCTGGCCGGCTCAGAGATGGGCGCCATCATCCGCCCGCCTCGACGCTAACACGGTCACGGCGGAATGTCCGATGCCCGTGGCATCGTCCACCACATGTCAGCTTCGCAGCACACCCCCGTCCGGATCGCCTTCGTCGATTTCGTGTACGCCCGCGGCCACACGGGGAAAGTGCCCATCGTGAACTGGGCGCTGAATCGCCTCGGAGTGCTGTTTGTGAACACCGATCCCGGGTTCACGACGTTCACGGTCGTCGACGAGTGGGAGGACGAGATCCGCCCCCGTGAGGATTCCAGCGGGCTGGACATCGAACTCGAGAACTGGGGTCTGAACTTTGACATCATCGTCTCGTGGAACGGGCTGTTCGGGGACTACCTTCCGCTGGCCAGGCTCAGCGACGAGGTCGCCGGGATCGTGCCGCTGAGCGTTGACCTTCAGCGTCAGCTCTCCCTCGATGTCGAGGATGTGTTCCCTGCGAAGAAGGCGTGGCCGGGCATCGGGCTGGGACTGGAGCAGGTCTACAGCTCTTTCGGCGACGAGTTCGACATCGGCCGGAAGTACCGTGGTGACTCGACGCTGGACGACTGCTTCCGGATCTTCAGCATCTACCGGAGGCTGCTGGCCGGCGAGCCGCTGCGTTACGAGCACGTCGTCCGCAGGGGGCCCGTCAACATCGTGGACGACCGTGCCCTCATCGCACCGTCCGCGCGCACCCTGGCCGCAATGCGAGGCGAAGGTGCGATGACGCACGGCGATCTCAGCGACATCGACTGGTCGAGAGTGCACCTTCCGGAGAGCGTGATCGGGCTGCTCGACGGCATGAATGACTGGGATCGGGTCCCGGTGCTCCGGTTCGCTCTGCAGATGTTGGCCCCGACCGTGAACGAACGGCTTCGAGCCCAGCTGCGAGACGGCGCAACGCCATCGCCCGCTGATCTCGAACGGCTCAAGGTCGCGCTCGAGATGACTCCCTGACCGCGCGTCAGGCTACGGCTGACCGGGCACGCGTTTTGGCCCGCTGGTGTCCCAGCCGTCGCCGCCGGCACGTGCCGTCCGCACAGCCGAGGCCCACATCTGCGCGTCGACGATGCGCATTCTTGCCTTGAGGTCACCGGACCACTTCCAGCCGTCGGGATCGGCCATCGTCACGATGATCTTGCCGCAATCCCGGTCGTAGAGCTCCTGAATCCGACTCAGGTAGGGCTCGGTCTTGATGTCGAACGACTGGGTGTGCTCGTTGTGGGCTGCAGCGTAGGTCAGGTGCAGAACCTGCTGGTGTTCGAGATCGTAGGCTTCGGCGACGGTCATCGGCCACCATTCGATCCGTGCGAGATCTCCCAGGAGAGCTTTGTCGTCGGTGTGCTCGATCGGTTCGTCCGGCGCCTGCGCGATCGCTTCGCCGTACTCGACCCGCCAACCGGTCGCCGTCCTCGTGATCCTGGTCGGCTGCGTCCACGGTGTCGGTCGCGGCCGACGTTCCCCTGACGGCCCCATTCGTGAGGGACCGGACCGATCCGGCAGACCCCCGTATCCGAACGGTGCCGTCGGGGGCCAGAAGAACTCCAGCGGTTCATCATCGCTCACGTGAAGGTCGGTGACCTCCCATCCTCGCGCGATCAGCTCCGCCTGCACGTCCGACCCGAGCAGACGCCAGCCTTCCTTGATCATCCGGATTTCATCGTCACCTGATCCCACGGATCCTCCTCCTATCGTGCGGTGTTGCCGCGTCAGAACTGCCCGAGTGCGATGGCCATCGCGATGTGCTCGTCCGGCCACTGCGCCCGGATCTCCGCGGCCTTCTCGGCGGAAATCCCAGGCTCCAGTCCTCGGCAGCGGAGGAACAGGTCCCGATCTTCGTCCGTGAGCTCCTCAGCGTCACCGATCATGCCGGCCACACCCGGTTCCGCCTCGTGGGGCGATCGTGGACGTCGAGGACGGTGGATCCGCCGAACCAGAGAGCGCCACAGTCGGGGCATTCGATCTTCCACTCATCGGATCCTGGGATGGCGATCATCCGGCCGACATTCAAGCCGCTTGCCGCGCACCGCCCCTCCATCTGCTGCTCGGACTGCAAGAGCGACTGCTCGACGCTGAGAGCGTCAAGGTCGTGAGGTGCGTGAGGGGCCATGACCGTCACGGTACGCCGGGGGTGGGACATTCCTCGGCGGCGATGTCGGCCGGTGCCGTCAGGATGGTGGTCATGCACTCGTTCCCTATCCGGTCTGCGCCTGCTGAGCGGGTGCTGCCGGCGGGGAGGATCGGATATGACCTGGGCGCGGATGTTCTCCGGCTGCACACCATCCAAACGGTCGAGGCGGTCGATCAGCTCCAGCGGACGGGCGCTCTCCGGGCGGAGCCGGCCTGCGTGTGCACGGAATGGCCGGAGGCGTACGACTGGATGAACCGAATGATGCGGGAGCGTCTGCCGACGACCGGTGACACCGCACTCTGGCTGTGGGCGCGGATCCGGCGGGACGACCTGGTGCGCATGTGCCGCCGTGAGCGAGGTCAAGTGCTGCTCGAATGCCGGATGCCGCGGGAACGGGTGCTGCTGAGCCACTTCGACGAGTGGCATTCGGCGCTGAACGTATGGCCCGCAGTCCCGAGAATCCCGGGGGAGCCCGATAGCGACTACGACCGACGGTACGACCAGATCGCCGACGACTTCCGAGCATGGCTGGATGCAGCCGGAGCGGACCGGAGGCAGATCAGCGGCTGGCCGAAGGACCTGCGCGCCGACGTCGAACAGTCCTGGGAGTGCATGTTCGACCAGTCCTGGTACGGACGCTTCGACTGCTGGCAGGCGACCGTCCATGAGCTGCTGGCGAGCGACGTCGTCGAGGCCGTCCTGATCGAGTAGAGCTGCGGGTGCCGAGACGTCGATCTACATGGAGCTGAGGCTGTCGATGGGCTGTCGTGCGACGCCACGCACACGACGGTGTCCGCGCAGATACTCGAGCAGCGGTTCGCGAGCGGAGTCGGCCGGGATCATGGTCAGTGACGGCGTCAAGCCGTTTGGGCCCGGCACGATCGCGAGCTTGCAGGTATCGCCCGTGGCGACGTCAACCGCTTCGGCGGACGCGATGTACTTCCGGCCTCCGGCGGAGACGGCCTGCCAGGTGGCTCCGAAGTAGATCAGGATCGGCCGCCCGGCCCGGAAGATCACGACAGTGGGGCGTGTGAGCGCGAGCCGCCACTCGGCGCAGGAGCGCATGACCATCGTCCTCAGCTGCCCGATCTCGGACGGCGCAATGCCGCGATGCTGGCGTCCGACGATGCTGCTCGGACGCGGGGACCTCTCTCCGAGATGGATGCCGACGACGCGAGTGCCCGCGAGCTGTTCGAGCGTCGCGCCGTCCATGCGGGGGAGGGATCCCGATCCGGTGAGTTCGCGGAGGAACTCAGCCGCTTCCTGATCCCTGTTCGCCTGCGCGAGCTGGTGTGCCCACACCAGGTGGGCCGTGAAGTCCTCGGTGCTGAAGCCCTCGGCGCCCGCGGCTTCGATCAGGTCGAGGAACCCCGGCGTCATCGTCATCGTCCGTCTGGTGGCCGTGCTGTCGAGGTCTCTTGCGCTTCGATCCGTCATGATCTCTTCCCGTCGTTAAGTGGTGATCCAAGATCATAGCACCGACTGTGCAGTACGGTGGCGCTGCGGGTATGTGAACCGTATGCCTGCCGCTCTCACGATCGCACCCGGTACCACAGGGTTCGCCACCATCGACGGCACGATCCGAGAGCCGTCCCTGCTGTTGCGGATCCACCCGAAGCTCCCTCACCCGCAGGACCGGCGACTCACCATGCTCGACTGGGTGAAGCAGCTGCACGGGCGCTGGGATCCGCAGGAGCGCACCTGGCGGCTGGGCGGGGTCGGATCGTTCACGCCATCGCAGGCGCTCGCGGATGCCGGCATCATCCTGGACTGGGACAGCCGTCCGGGGGAGTTGCAGCAGGTCGCCACGATCGATGAGCTCGCCGTCCCGATCGCGAAGCTGCACTCGAACGGTCGCCTCATCATGGTTCGGCATCGTCTCGCGGGTCGGGACTTCACCCAGGGGCTCCTCGGCGGCGGGGCTGTCTGGGACAACGACCGGGGGATGTTCTGGACCTACGCGGGAGACGTCCTGGACCGGGACGGGAACATCCGTGGTGGGATCCAATGGCCGGCGAATGCGATCACCCGCGCGTTCGAGCTCCGCACCGTGCAGAACATCGACCCGGCTGTCGCCCCGCTCGCCAAGCACCTCGCTCACGCCCTCAACATGGACGGCATCCCAGCGCACGACATCGCGACGTTCGCGCCGGACGGGTTCCCGTCCATGGCTCCGGGCCGGGAGCTGCTCGGCTACCAGGAGGCGGGAGTCCTCGCCATTGTCGGCGGACGCCGCGGCCTGTTCGATGAGCCGGGGCTGGGGAAGACCGTGCAGGCGCTCATGGCTGCTCGCCTGCTGTGCTCTCGCCGAACCCTGGTCGTCTGCCCTCCGCTGCTGAACAGCAACTGGGCTCGGGAAGTCCGGCTTGCGGGGCTCCCGGATCCTGTCGTCTTCCGCGCCGGGAGGAAGGAACCGGACCTTCCCGAGCAGGGGACCGTCATCATCGCCGACAGCCTGCTCGCTGCACGCCCGGAGACGGCAGGGCGGATCAGCAGGTGGGGTGCGGACGTGCTGCTCGTCGACGAGGCGCACCGCATGATGACGATCGGCTCCGATCGGAGCGAGGCGGTCCTGAACGTCGCGGCGAGCGTCCGTCACGCCCCGATCGCGATCACCGGGACGCCCATGTTCGCGTCCCCCGCGCAGCTGGTGCCACTCCTCGAGCTCACCCGGACGCTGTCGCCGGTGTTCGGGGGCCGCAGTGTCTTCCTGGACGATTTCTGCCGCCAGGACCGGTTCGGGAACTGGCATGCGAAGCAGGCTGCGCTGCCACGGCTGAAAGCGCTGCTCGAGCATCACGTGTGGGTCCGGCGCCGCAAGCGCGATGTTCTCCCGCAGCTCCCCGCGAAGAGCCGTCGAGAGCTGGTCGTCGACGTCCCGCTCACCGAGTACCGGCGCACGCACAAGGACGTCATCGCGAAGGTCCACACCTGGGTCAGCTGGTTCGTCGAGAGTACGCGCGGGCGGATGCCGGACCAGAACGACATCGAGCAGTTCGCTCAGACGGCGTCGTTCGAGATCGTCAGCCAGCTGCGTCGCGCCGCCGGACTGGCGAAGGTGACTGCCGCGCATGACCTCATCGCCGACCACCTGAACGGGACCGGGTTCGAAGACGGATCCGATGGCGTCCGCCGCTGGAACCGGCCACTGATCATCTGGACGCATCACCTGGACGTGGCCGCGGCGCTGCTGGAGCAGGTTGCAGATGCGGAAGCGATCATCGGCTCGACCACGGACCGGGAGCGCGACGCCATCGTCGAGAGGTTCCAGGATGGCCGGGTTCCCGTCCTCGTCGCTGCGATCACGAAAGCCGGTGTGGGCCTCACTCTCACCCGATCCAGCGACGCGATCTTCGTCGAAGTGGACTGGACCCCCGCGCTCGTCAAGCAGGCCGAAGACCGGATTCACCGGATCGGGCAGGTCAACGCTCCGGTCTACCTCACCCTCATCGCCCACGGCACGCTCGATGAGCCGATCCAGCGGGTGCTTGGCCGGAAGACGAAGATCCTGGAAGCCGCGATCGGGGACACGGACGATGCCGTGGCGGTGCTCGGTGAAGATGATGCTGCCGGGCTGATGGAGATCGCCCGGTTCGTCATCGACGACGCCGTGAAGACCTGGCGTGGCCCGAAGAAGACGAAGATGCAGAAGGCTGCGTGAGCACCCAGGTTCGGCCGCATCCCGCCCGCTGCCGCTCGTACTGAAGGTATGGGCACATTCGTGGAGGCGGAACACCCGCGCGGTCAGGCCGGCAACTCAGGGCAGTTCCGCGACAAGGAACGCACGGCACCGGGGGAGGACCTGACCGACAGCCCGGCCCCGGTCACGTTCACCGGGTACGACTCCGTGCAGGAGAAGGTCGAAGCCATGCGCGCCGAGCTCGAAGTGGCCGTGGAACGTCTCGCCGACGACGAGGAGTGGAGGCGCTACCTCGACGTCATGGCGCGGTTCCACCAGTACTCGTTCGGGAACCAGCTGTTGATCGCCATTCAGCGTCCCGATGCGACCCGGCTGGCCGGGTTCAAGACCTGGAAGGCGGTCGGCCGGTCCGTGCGGAAAGGGGAGAAGGGGATCTCGATCCTCGCCCCGCGCGTCGTGAACGCGAAAGACGACAACGGGCAGCCGAAGAAGGACGAGGACGGGCGTCCCGTCCGCACCGTCGTCGGGTTCACCTCAGCGTCGATCTTCGACCTGTCCCAGACAGAGGGGGAGGACCTCCCCGTCATCGAGCAGTCGCTCAGCGAGACGCCGCCTGCAGGGTTCCAGGAGGATCTCGAAACGGCGATCGCCTCCGAAGGGTTCACCGTGTCGTACGAGCAGATCCCTGGGTCCGCGCAGGGATTCACGGACCCGAAGGCGAAGCGCGTCGTCATCGACCAGCAGCTCGGCGAGGCGGACCGTGCCGTCACCCTCGCGCACGAGCTCGGGCACATCATGTGCGGGCACGCGACCGAGGACGGGGACGAGGACGGCCGCACGTACACGACCAGCCACGGCGGCAAGCGCGGGGAGATGGAAGTCGAAGCCGAGTCGTTCGCGTACGTCCTCGCGAAGCTGAACGGCATGCAGACGCACCAGAAGGCGGCGAGCACCTATGTCGCCGGGTGGCAGCGGCACGAACCGGACGCGATCCGGAAGGTCGGGGAACGGCTGTCGAAGGCGTTCAAGCGGACCATGACCCACCCGTGGCGGAATGTCGCCAGCTCGCCGGGGTGAACCCCGGCGTCCACGGGTATGTGGAAGGCATGCGCAGCATCACGTTCACCGCCCGCGGGCTCCCCGCACCACAGGGGTCGAAGACGTACAAGGGGCATCGAGGCGGTCATGCCATCCTCGGAGAGTCCAGCAAGAAGGTCGCACCGTGGCGGCAGGACGTCGTCGCCGCCGCGGCCGCCGAGATCCGCAACCACCCCGGCTGGACACCGATCGCCGCGGGCGTGGAGCTGCTCATCGAGTTCTACATGCCCCGCCCCACCGGGCACCCGAAAACGCGGCGGACCATCCCGGACGTCACCCCGGACCTCGACAAGCTCATCCGATCCACCTGCGACGCGCTGAAGACCGCCGGCGTGTACGCGGACGACGCCCGGGTGGTGGAAGTGTCCGCACGCAAACGCTACGCGGTCGTGGACAGCACCATCGGGCTGGACCACGAGATGGTGGGGACCGGAGCGATCATCACGGTCAGCGAGCTTCACCCGGACGCATCCTGGGCGGACGGGAAGCTGATCCCGCTGCTCATGGCGCCCGTGCTCCCGCCGGCGGTGCACCGGGCGATCCGATGGGTCGAGCAGGAGGAATGGGCCCCGGCCACTGGCGTTCTCACGGTCACCGCGTCGATGACGGACGCGAAAGCGGTGGCCTTGCTCGGCCAGGCCGCGAAGAGGGGCGCCGTCGTCGCCGTCGAAGACGGCGCGATACGGCTGGCGTCGATCCCCGGGAAGCCCCTCGACCGGCTGCAGGAAGCAGTCGTGGACTACGGGCAGCTGGTGGACATCGTCCTCACCGTGGCGGCGGAGAACACGCGGGCCGAGGACACTGCGGTGCGTGCCTGATCAGTCGATGCGAGTGAACGTCGGCGCACCGTCGAGCGCCCACCGCTCGTAGCGTTCCGCGGCGTCCGGCCCGTCGAACACGTACAGGCCGTCACCTTCCACGTCGACGCTGATCGGGCTGTCATCCATGGGTCTCACCTCACCGTCCACCCCTGCGAAGGAGTCAGCGCGCAGATCTCACCGGCACGGGATGATCGCCGCCGTCGGCGCCGAGGCAAGATGAACCGGCTGCGCCTGGGCGCGGAACTGCTCGCATTCGGCGAGAACGCGCAGGAGCGCCGGGAGCTGATCGGCGGTGACGCCGAACTGCGGCTCCCCGTCGCAGGCCACCATCACTGTCCCGGAACCATCGGGGGCGAGCATGATCGACGCGGACGTTGCCGTGTCGTCGTCGACGTCCAGACGGGTGTACAGCGAAGTCTTCGAGGCCATGTTCGGATCACCTCCCCCAGGTCAGAGTACCGTAGGCGGCTGAAAAACCCCAGGTGAATGAGGTTATCGACCGCTCATGCCGGCACTCCTCAGATGGAGCTCGATTCGCACCGGGTATTCGAAGGTCATGAGCACCCACTACGACACACTGGGGGTCGCGCACACAGCGCCCGTCACCGTGATCCGCAGCGCCTATCGAGCGATCATGCGCGACGTGCACCCGGACGCGGCCGGCGGCGGAGACACCGACCTTGCCCAGCGTGTCAACGAAGCGTACGGCGTGCTCTCCGACCCCGGCCGGCGTGCCGCATACGACCGTGAGCTCAACGTGACCGGCAGCCCGTTCCTCGGCGCCACCACCTCTCCGGGCGACAACGCCGCGCCGTCCACGACGCCGAGCGCGCACAAGGCGCCGCACGACGTCGGCAAGACGGTCCAGGAGCCGGAACCGACCATCTCATTCGCCTGGTACGCCGCGGATGAACACGCCCGGAAGATCCCGTGGTGGCGTCGGATCGCCGTCATCGTCGTCACCGTCCTCTGGGTCCTCGCCGCCGCGACGTTGGTCCTCCTCGCGACCGAGCCGACCCGCCTCGCAGCGCTCGGCGTCATCGCCCTGATGATCACCGCGCACCTGGTCCTGTACCTGCGCCGAAAGGTCCTGCTCACGCTCCTGCTCGCCGCCGGATGCGCGGGCATGTTCATGGTCACGCCCGCCAGGGACCTCGAACCAGGCTGGGCATGGCTCGCTCTAGCCATCGGCCTCGTCGCGATCGTCGGCCCATGCTGGGGACTGTTCAAGGTCATCGACACGTTCGAAACCGCCGCCGTCAGAGTCGGACAATTCTGGGCGGCCGCCGAAATGCCCGGGGCCACCGCCTGGTTCGTCGCAGCCGTCGAAAGGGAAAGCACCAGGAGAAGCCTCTGCCTGCTCGACAGCGTCGGCCTCCCCGGGCAGGAGGCACGGGCAACGAGGAGCCTGTGGGGGAGCATCCCGCAAGGGGCGTACATCCTGCTGGACGGATCCCATGACGAGCCGACGTTGACCGTCAGCAACTGGGACATGCGCGCGGGCACCAAACTCATCACGCTCCGATCCCACCTGCGCAAACGCTCCCGGACATGACCAGGAACAGCCAGACGTCCCGGTCCGCCGCACGTGTAGTCGATATGGCGCACCAAGAGTT
The DNA here is from genome assembly GCF_054654695.1 of Microbacterium xylanilyticum. Lineage (NCBI taxonomy): Bacteria > Bacillati > Actinomycetota > Actinomycetes > Micrococcales > Microbacteriaceae > Microbacterium > Microbacterium xylanilyticum. The sequence goes on along the minus strand of NZ_BAAIEN010000002.1, from coordinate 2,014,606 downwards.
CAATGAGCAGCTGCATCCACGCGAAGGCACAGGGCGGTGGGCGACGAAACCACGCACTGCACCCGAGTCAGCTCTGACGGGAGACACGGCCGATGGGCTGCCCAGAACCCCATCCGAGCTCACACCGAGCGCCCTCGCCGAGCAGGCGATCGCACGACGTGGCTACTCCGAGGCCGACTACCCGGAGAACCGGTACGGGGAGAGCGGACTCACCGCCGCCCTCGCCCAAGGTGACGTGGACGCCGACGACATCGCCGCCATGATCCAGGACGCCATCGAAGCAGACAGAGCCACCCGACACCTGCCGGGATGACCGGGGCACGCCACGAGGCAGAACCGGTCCGAGGCCGGAGGAAGTGAGACGCAGATGGCCGACAAGATAAACGAATCCATCGTCTGGGGCGGCAGTCAACCGCACCAGCGCACGGGCGACGGTCAGGACGAAGTGCAGCTCATCGACCTGCCGCATGTGCTCCTCAATCGCGCGCCCAGCCGGGCCCGCGTCGAACCGTCGCCGCCGGCACGATGGTCCGGGTTCCGGCCCGCAAGCATCGACGACGTCATCGCGCACCTGGACGCCGCATGAGCGGCACGGGTGGGCAGCAGCGTCACCCCGCAGGTGCTGAAGAACGGCGGGGTGGGCAGTTCGCCGGGCGGATCCGCAATGGGCCGCTCGAATCGCTCGGGGCACCGTCTTCCGCGACGATCGCCCGGGCATCCGCCGGTGACGCTCAGGTCGTCTACGAACGTGACGGAGACAAGATCCGCGTCACCGTCCTCCTCCGCGAGACGGACAGTGAAGGGAATCCGATCTGGGTGGAAGAGGGCAGCGTCCTCACCAGCACTCCCACCAGCGCCAGACCGGAGCAGTTCGTCGACGTCATCACCGGGCAGGCCACCCGCATCGCTGATGCGGATGACCCGCACGAGGAGACCGCCAGGTTCCTCGCCGGGCTCGAGGGACGAACAGACCCGGCGATCACCCGCGCACCCGATCGGCTCGCCTCATGATCGAAGACGCGAACGGCAACCTCCACGCCCGCGATGACGGACGGTTCCAGCGCAAGCACCGCACCGACCCGGCAGAAGCTCTGACCGACCTGGACACCGGTGCCGGCCTGAGCCCGGAAGATGTGCGCACCGTCGAGTTCACCGTGCAGACGCTCCGCGACTGGGCTCACGGGGCTGCCGGCGACGGTGACCTGGATAAGGGGATCATCGAGATGGCCCGCACCGCGGACGGGCAGCGACGATTCGTGTACTGGCCGTACGGGCTCAACGCGGTCACCGCCCGTTGGGTCACCGTGGACGACCGCGGGGAGATCACCGACGTGGTGGAGAGCTTCGAGGGTCCAGACGGCCGGGAGCAGTACTGGAAGGCCGGCGACGACGAATGGCTCCATGACCTCCGGCACACGGTGAACGTCGCCCGCCTCGCATTCGCCGGCATCTACGTGCACGGGCAGGACAACGACGGCGGGTACGGCGGCCACAAGTACGTCGGCGGTCGGGCCGCAGACCGGTGGGAAGACGGCGCGCAGATCGCGAAGCGGATCCGTGCGAGCCTGAAGCAGGCGCAGAAGTACGGTGCCATCCCCGAGGACCTCACCTATCGGGTGCAGACGCGGAAGTCGTCGACGAGCCAGTCGATCACCATCACCGCCGAAGGTCTCCCGGACGCGGAGATCACCCGAGTCGATGACGACGGCCGGCGCGGACGCCCCCACCCGAGAGCGGACGAACTCGCGAAGACGCTCGACATCGTCGGCAACCAGTGGAACGTCGTCGACAACGACTCCCAGTCCGACTACTTCAACGAGCGCTACTTCCTGCACGTCACCATCCCGACGCCGGACCAGGTGCAGTGGCAACAGCAGGAACGTGAACGGCAAGCCTCCCGCCGGCGCCCCTGACACGGGTATGTGACGAGCATGACCACAACCGGCCTCGAGCGTGCCTGCATCCTCACATCCGCCGTACGCGCCGCGACCGGGACCGCCGGCGCCGAACCGCGGCCCGGGCAGGCGATGCTGTTCGCCGACGTCCAGACGGCCCTGCAGCAGAGGGCCGACCTGGTCGCCATCGCCCCGACCGGATCCGGGAAGACGTTCGTGGCGCTCAGTGCAGCATTCGAACGGTCCGTTCACCACGGGGAGCGGACGGTCATCTCCACGCACAGCCTGTCCCTGATGGACCAGCTGTACGACAAGGACGTTCCCGTCATGCACCGCGCCGGCGACGGCGAGTACGGCCATGTGCAGGTGGCGTTCCTCCGCGGCGTCGGCAACTACGTCGACCCGGGCCGGACGATCGCCACCGCGCAGGCTCTGCTCGGGACGGGAAGCGAGGACTTCGAGACGCTCGCGAGCCGGCTGGAGGCCGCGCAGTTGCGGATCGGGGACCTGTCCGGGTTCCAGGGCGTCGGCACCGCCCGCGCCTTCCAGAACCTCGTTGTGTGGGCTCTCCGCCAGTACGGGAAGGCGGGCATCGGGCAGGCCGGGGACCGGCACTCCTGCCCGGTCCCGCATACCGACAATGCGTGGGCGGCGGTGTCCGCGCAAGCCGCCGAAGCGGACGACGGGTCCCGGTTCGGCGTGACGTCCAAGGCTGAGGAGGCGAAGCTCCGTGCCGGTGAGGCGGACGTCGTCATCACGAACCACTCGCTGCTCGCCGTCCAGGCCGCCCACGCCATCCGGGTCATCACTGGTGGCGCGAAGCTCGGGACGTTCGACAACGTCATCGTCGACGAAGCGCATGCACTCCCTGACGCGGTACGGGCACAAGGTGCCGCGAAGGTCTCCGGCGGGCATCTGATCTCCATCGCACACCAGACCCACAGGGCAGCCGGGTCACCCGGCGGGAGCATGCGCCGCTGGCTCGCCGACGCAGACCATCTCGCCGACGCCATCGAACGTGAGCTCCGCCCGCTCGCCCCGAGCGGCACCCGGAACGGGCAGCAGGAGGACGCACGCCGGCTCGGTGCCGCAGACGCACCCCTCGACGAGCTGCACCACGTCCTGAAGACCTGGCTTGCCGAGGGCGCAGCGCACCTGACCGGGCAAGGGCACGATCCTGCTTCACGACTCGCGATCGCCGCGGCGACGGACCGCATCGACGGATTCCTCCGTGCTGTGAAAGCCGTCCGCAAGCACCGGACCGGCTGGGCGCGGTGGGTTGAGCGGCCTGAGCCGAAAGAGGGACGCCGCCGCTGGTCAGTCGCCAACGTGTCGCCCGTGAGCGTCGGCTGGCTCCTGGAGGACAACGTCTGGTCCGATCCGGTTCCGGAGACTGAACCCGGCCACGACCACGACGACGATCACGATGTTGACGATCCGCGGCCTCGCGACGCGCAACGGAAAGGGCGCCGGCTGGCCGTGATCGCACTCAGCGCGACCCTGCCCGCAGGGTTCGCCGTCCAGGCGAGCCTCCGCGCACAGCCGAGGACCTACCCGTCACCGTTCCAGGACGCATACGCGAACAGCGCGCTCATCATCCCGCACATGCCCACAGGATCCTGCGAGGACGTGAGCAGCCCCGGGTGGGGGAACAAGCTCCGGTTCGACACGAAGAAGCATGCGGCTTGGTCGTCCCGCCAGATCATCGGCCTGGTCGCCGCGAATCGCGGTCGGGCGCTCATCCTGTCCGCGACCGCAGAGAACGGGCGCGCATACGCCGCGGCGCTTCGCAAGGAACTCCCGGACCTTGTCGTGCACTCCCAGTGGGACGGCGGGACACCGGGGGAGATCACCGCCACCTGGCGGGACGACATCGGCAGCGTGCTCGTCGGGACGAAATCACTGATGACCGGTGTGGACGCTCCGGGGGAGACCTGCACTCTCGTGATCATCGACCGGGTGCCACGGAGCCCGCGGAACGCCATCGACGAGGCCCGGACCGAGGAGATCGCCGCCCGCCTGCAGACGAGCCCGATGCAGGCCGCCCAGTTCACGTACGTGGAGGACGCCGCACTTCTGCTGTCACAGTCCAGCGGGCGGCTCATCCGCAGCATCGCGGACGCCGGAGCCGTATGCCTGCTCGACCCGCGGATGCTGAAGCGGACACCGCTGACCTATCCGGAGCCGACCCGGCGGACGTACATGAGCGCGCTCGAGCCATTCGCGCCGTTCGGGACGAAGATCGTCGACCTGGCTCAGGCCCGCACCTGGCTCGCCGACCATGCAAGCCGCGGGCGCGGGTGACCGCACGGGTATGTGATGGGCATGAGCACCCACGCACTCCCGAAGGCCGGGACCACCCGCTACTTCCGGCTCCGCCGGACGATCCGCACCCTGTTCTGGGGGTCGATCATCGTCGCCGAGGTCGGCTGGATCACCGCGATGGTCTGCACGCGTCTGGATGAACTCGCATGAGCACCGCCGACGAGAAGGAGCGTGCCCGGCGTGCCAGCATCCCGAAGGCACTGCATTCCCAGTGGCGGAAGGCGGTGTGGAGCAAGACACCGCTGAAGTCCGGCGAGTACGAGGACATCCTCGGCGAGCTCTGGGACTGGTTCAACGAGATCCAGCCCGTCGTCCCCGACGCACTCACACACGAGGAGGCCGCGGACCTGTACGAGAGCATTGCCGTCGAACACGGGCTCATGTCCAACGCCGAGGAGGAGCTGCACCGGGTGAAGTACCTGCGACTCGGCGCGGACCGGACGGCCGAGCAGGTGCTCGAGGCTCTGGTTCAGCAGGAGATCGACACCCGGCAGCGGCGGGAGGCGATGCCGGCATGACCGGGCCGATCACCGCTACCCTGTCGATCGCGATGGTCCGATCGCTCTGGCGGCTCGTCGAATGCGATCACTACTTCGTCGCCGCGTACGACTCGATCGAACGATGGAATCAGCACGTTGTCGTCGTTGTCCCGGACCTCACGCAGCCCGTGTTCATCCTCACCAGGGGCGGACGGGTGCCACGCCGCCGGAACATCATGGCCGTCGCGATCCCGTCCCTGGAGCACCTGACTCTTGCGATGGGCCAGCAGATCACGGGAGTGCGCACCGACTACATCGCCGTTCGGGACTGGTCGGAGGCGCACCGTCGCGCCGGGACCTGGAAGCCCGGCAACCTCGTCATGACGCTGAACGGCCGGTAGAGGACCGATCGAGCGGCCTGGCCCGCATCATCCGTCCTGGTCGAACATCCCCGGGGTCACCCCATGGAGCAGCGCTCCCGGCTCGACGTCGAGTGCGACCGCAATCCTGATCAGCGTTCGCAGGCCAGGCGTTGACCGCCCGTTCTCGTATGCCCGCATGTTCGACGAATCGACCTCCGCCGCAACGGCGAGCTTGTCGACCGTCACGTCCTGGCGTTCCCGGATCGCACGGATCGTCGCTCCGATGTGGCGGGATGCGGCGGAAGTCGTTCGGGCCATACCACCATCTTTGCGTACTCGCCCGGGTACGAGTACCGCGGCCGCGAAGGCGATCAGCGCCGGCAGCACCGAGGGCCAACGGCAGCCCCGACCGGGTATGTGGGGTGCATGGATCCGAACGCGACTCAGAGCTCAGCGCCGACGCTGGCGCCCGCGTCGGGTTCGCAGGGGCAGCGACGCCTGAGAGCGTCGGATCCGGCAGACGGATCGGAGACAGGGCCATGGCCGATCTGAAGACCAGACGTGCCAGCGTGATGTGTGTCCTTTGCCGAGACGTCGGTATCGTCGAGACGAATTTGGAGCGCTCACAGGGCGCCGCGTCCGTGGCGGCCGTCGCCGGGCACTTCACCATCAAGCACCCGCAGGCCACGGCGCCCATCGCCCAGCACCTCGTCATGCTGATGCTCGACACGGACGCACCCGCAGACGACAGCACCGACGGATAGGTGAACGCATGACGCGCGAGCAGAGACTCCGCGACTGGGCCGAAGGTATCGAGCCTCTCGCGGCGGCCACCGAGCTGCTGATCCGCGCCGGCTTCGCCCAGGAGTGGCGACCGTGGATTCGCTTGGATGAGACGAGCTTCCGGCACTGGGTGGACTTCGAGCACATCCCGGAGCTCATCGGCGGGATGAGCGGGGGAGAGCAACGGCTGCTCATGATCGCAGCGTCGATCGGGGACTTGAGCGGGACGGTCACGATCAGCCTGCAGAACGAGCTCCCCGGGCTGGACCGTGACTGGTTCATGCTGGTCCTCGCCGCGATCGCGCACGCTGGCGGGTTCCACAAGCCCGGCCGGCGGATCAAGCAGGACGCCGGGGGCGTGAGGATCGTCGACGACGGCCCGCTTTACGCATGGCCGGCGCACGATGAGTAGAACGTGCGGATCCTGACGCGCGTGCCCCAGGGGTGATGTCCGGCATGCCTGCGAGGATGAAGCAGATGAGGAAGACACCACCGCCACCAGCTGTGAACAGCGCGCCCGGAGAGACGTTCGCTCAGGCCGTCCAGGGCCTCGGATGGTCGATCCGTCGTCGCCCCCGCCTGTACCGGTTGCCGCTGACCCTTCTGCTCATCGAATGCGTCGTGATCGCCTTCGTGGTGCTGTGGGGCAAGCCGTGGCAACTTCAGGTCGGAGTCGGACTCGTCATTTTCGTCGTGGCGCTGCTTGCTGGATTCTGGATCCGCCACGTCAGCCTGACCCGTCGTACGTACGCGTCGGTGAACGCACGGCTCGCGATCTCACAGCAAAAGCGAGGCTGGTACGTCGTTGACCACATCGCGCGGCCAGGAGCCAGGGGTGAAGGGCATCAGCTCCGCGTCGCTGTCGCCGGAGAACTGACGGCGGCCGCCGACGAGCAGCAGGTCATCGTGTACGCCAGGACCACGTCGATGAAGCTCGCTCACGCGTACATGGACGACATCCCAGGGCTGCGCATGGCGCCAAGCCGCGACTCGAAGATCCTGCTCGTTCGCGTTCCGCGGAGGCGGATCGGCGCGAACGTCGAGCCCCGCCACACTTGATAAATCCACCCTGGATAAGGGCAGTTATCCAAGGTGGAGCAGGGCACTGCGCCGTGCGGGTATGTGGTGGTCATGGACGATGACGAACTCGAAATCGTGGCAGGCGTCGATGAGCAGACCAAGTTCGACGCGATCATCGAAGCCGCCGTCGAGCACACCCGCGTCGAGAACGCTGCCCTCGAACGCAACGACACCGCGGCCGCCGACGAAGCGCACGAGCGACGTGACGCGATCCTCCCGACAGATCCGTTCGAACTACGCGACCTCCTCGACACCGCCATCGAGTACCTGGCGATCGAGCAAGAGGAGAACGACGATCTCCGGGACGCGATGATAACCGGAGCTTCTGCCGTGCTCGACCGTCGTGAGAGGATCCTCGATCGGTTCTTCCAGGGCTCCGCTGTCGGTGGCGGGATCGTCACGTTCGTCATACTCGCCACGATGGTCATGAGGTGAGGTTCATGGCTTGCGATGTAACAGAACTGGGAGGCCTCTGAAATGCCCATCCTGAACTACACGACCACGATCGCGGTCGAGAAGACCATGGGGGAGATCAACGCAGCGCTCGCGCGGCGGGGCGTCATTCGGATCTCAACCCTCTACGACGAGAACGGCGTCGCGGCCGGCCTCGGATTCACGATGCGCACCGACTACGGGTTCCGGGACTTCGAGCTTCCGGTGCGCACCGAAGGGCTACTCGCCGCAATGAAAGCAGACCCGTCGGTGAAGCCCGGGCAGAAGACCCAGGCGCAGGCTGCGCGCGTCGCGTGGAGGATCGCGAAGGACTGGCTTGAGGCCCAGTCCGCGCTCATCGACGCGCAACTCGCAACGCTCGACGAGGTGATGATGCCCTACATGGTGGACGCGAAGGGGCAGACGATGTACTCCGTGTACCGGTCCAACCAGAAGGTCATCGCGACGAAAGAGGGGAAGGCATGAACCGCAAACAGATCGGTGAAGGGACCCGCGCGGCCCTGGAACAGGCGGCGACGGTGTCTATTGATAGTCCCCGGTTCTGTGCGGATACATGCCGAGTCTGAGTCGCGCCGCCGCATGAGTCGGGCCTTCCTCGAAACTGGCTGATTCGGGCCACACCCGCTGGACGTAAAGCCGACAGGTCAGGGCCGGAACCTTTGACGAGATGGCTGTCGGATTCGCCCACCGAGTCGTCCGCTACTGGTGGGATCGTATCGACGGACGAGCCCGCAGTGTCTCCGACACGGGCAAACAGTCGATACCCCGAAAGGCTCTTCGGTCCGACTATCTGCCTGTCACGAAGAGTGAACTCGTACAGTGAGGGCATGGCATTCCAATGGCGGCAGGACATGCCCGCAAATTTGGTCGAACTGGCGGTCGGGAAGTGCCTCATCGCCGAGATGGATGAATCTCGCTGGACCGAACTTGGACTGGTGACCGGAACGAAGGACCGGATCTACGAGCATCCGCGCCTGCTCCGATCGCTTCGATTCGGCGACGATGATTACGACGGACACGTCTACGACATGGTCCCTCTACTCCTCGGTGACGACGAGCTGAGGTGGGGTGCGCCGCCACCCCAGGACATTCAGGTTCGATTCCCGCGGCTCGGTTTGGTTGCTGACTTCCTCGATCTACCTGCGTGGCTCGCGGTCAACGAACCAGCCCTCTTCTCGCGGCTGTTTCTCGTCGACGACGTGGAGACGACGCTCCCGGACGGGACCGTGCTGTCCGAGGCGGAGTCGGCAGCGGTGAGGCTTGGAGTGGCCGAGATGCGACGACAGATTGACCGAATCCGACGGGACTACGGCAGCGACCCAGAGGCAGCGATCGGTCAGGCGAAGGAGCTGATCGAAAGCACTTGCAAGACGATTCTCGGGATCACGGGCGACAGCGACGACAAGCACGATGTGCCTGCACTAGTGAAGCAGACGCTTCTTCACCTCGGTCTCGATGCGAGCCAAGTAGGTGCTGGTCCGGACGAGCGCGCAGCGAAACGATTGCTTGGAGGGGTGGCCAGCATCCTGAACGGCGCCGGAGAACTGCGTAATGCTCGTGGAACAGGGCACGGTCGGAGCGGCGCAGATCTCGTTGACGGGGCTCTCGCTCGAATGGCTGTGGGAGTCGTGCTGCCTGCCGTGATCTACCTCATCGAGAACTGGGAGGCACAAGTTGGGGCGTCGTATCCTCAGCCGCCGGAGCAGACGACTCTACCGCCTAGTGCTTTCGAGGTCGGCGAAATCCTTCGACACGAGACCTTCGGTGAGGGGCAGGTACTCGAAACCGCCGTGACACCGCACGGGACCGTCGCGACGGTTGACTTCGGTCCGAGAGTCGGTCGACGCCGCATCCTGTTGCACGGTTGAACCGGGTGCAGATCCGTGATTGATGATGCCCGCACGAAACGACTCGAAGACAAGCTCCAACCCGAGAACGTCGCGGCGGCTCTGATACGTGCCGGCGCACTGCTCACCGGCTACGAACTGGTCAAGACAACCATTCTCGACGAGGTGAAGGGCTTCTACGTCGAGGGCTTCAACGAGGGCGGGCTGATCTATTCGAAGAGCTACGAGACGAAGGTGCTCACACTCGGGAAGAACCCGTTCGAAGCATCCATGAACTGGCTGGTCCAGATGAACGCGATCACCCGAGAGCAGGCTGCCTCGCTGGACGCGATCCGGGCCCACCGGCATTCGGTAGCTCACGAGCTTGCTCGATTCCTTGTCGACCCGGATGCCGATGTCAGCGTCGAGCGGCTCACGGAGCTGCAAGGGATTATGCGTTCTCTCGACCGTTTCTGGGGCGGCATCAGCGCAGAAATCGATCCCGACTTCGACGGCGTCGAGCTGGACCGCGACAACATCGTCAGCGGCTCTGGCGCGCTCCTGACGTACTTGCTCCAAATCGCTGGCGTCGAAGACTCGGGCACGGCGGCAGAGTAGGGCTTCGATCATCTTGGAGACGTACCCGGGCGGGTGCTCGGATACTGAGAGCATGAGAGAACTGGATGGTGCTGATGTCGAGAGCAAGGACGTGACTTCGCCGCCGACGGATCGGGAGCGGGTGCTGAGCGCGGGAGTGAACTTCACGAATCGCCCCGAACTGAAGTACGCCCGAGCTGTACATCTCGCCAACGAGCTGCGCGGGCGAATCGATGAGTGGTCGGCATCCGAGACACTGCTCGCGCGGCTGCATCAGATCGACGATCACACGATCCAGTTCCGTCTGGAGGTACGTTCCCGGCCGCCCATCGATGAGTGGTCACTTATCCTCGGTGATGCGTTGCACAACTTGCGGAGCGTATTCGACACTGCGATCTGGGCTCTCGCAACACTCGATGGTGCGGAGCCGAAGTCACCAACCCAGGTCATGTTCCCTCTCACAGCGAACAAAGGTGAGTGGGGGAAGCGAATCAAGACGCTCGAGTCAGTCCCTTCAGTCTTTCTCGAGCGAATAAGGCAGCTGCAGCCCTGGGCAGACGGCGCCCAACGAGATGACAGTCTTCTTTGGCTGCTTCACCGGTTCGACATCGTCGACAAGCACCGCGGCCTCATCTCAGGCGCATTGCACTTCAAGCAGCTCACAGTCCCGGGCCTGGAGTTGAACTTCCGACCGGCTGACACGGCAAGCGATGCGCAGGCAACCTACGAGATTCAGAAGGATCCGATCCAAGCGAAAGACGGAACAGTCCTCACGACGATTCGCTGCAGTACTCACACGATGCACCCGGAACCCGGTTACCTCGCGAGAGTTCAAGTGCAGTTCAGGCTGCACTGGGACGAGGAGCGTGGCGTCTTCCTTGATGCGTTCCTTGGCGACCTGATCTCAAGGACTCGCCAGTGGCTCGACATCATCTACGGCGGCCGAACTTATGCGCAAGCACAGGCGATGGCGCGCGAAGGGACCGGCCCCAACATCGTGTCGGGATACCACGACGAGACGGGAAAACTCCATCTTCTGCGGTTTCAGATGGGGGAACCGAAATAGTCCCCTGGGTCGGGCCAGTGAGCGGCGCTACGCGTAGCGTCAAAGTCTTGCGAGCGGCCCCCGGGCCCGGCCGCAACGCGACCGCGTCTTGGATGCCGTGGGGCCAGCAAATGCCGATCACCGAGTGAACGTTTCGCTCAACTTGTCGTCGATTGCCACTCGGCTTCTTGTATGGTCGCAGCGCGCCGCCAACGATCATCGGAGTCGAGCTTCGCCCCTCGCTATGAGACCGCGATGCGGAGCGGTTCATCGATGGGGGCGGCGAGGCTGGACGCCAGAGCCGGCTCCGCATAGCGCTCCGCGGTGTTCCTCCAGTCCTCGAGAAGAACTGAGAATGCGTCGAATCGGTCCATCGATTCGGGCGATGACAGAACCTCAACGCACTCCCGCATGAGCTGCTCCCGATCAGACAGGGGCAGCCTCATCATCCACGAGGTCGAGCTCACGAGTTCAATCTGGCCCCAGCGATGGCGGCCGCTTAGCCCAGGAATCGGGCGAGCGGTAGCATCACTACGTGGACGGATTCTCGATGCTCATGAGTGCTGGCGTAGTCGTCATTGGGATGATGATCTGGTCATCTTTCAAGAGTGCGGCTAAGGTTCGTGAACTCAGAGCAGATCTAAATGACGCGACTTACGGGTCGAATCCCAGCCCTGCTCATGTCGCGCAGGTCAACAATGGACGAAGCCTCTACGCAAGAGGGGTTCGGGAACTGGCAAATAGGGATACATCGGCCGCACGCGTGACATTTCAGGAGTCCGCCAGAACTGGGTACCTCCCGGCGGTTACCGCGCAGGGAATCATTGCCTTATGGAGCGGCGATGTGAATGCGGCTCGCCGCGAATGGGAACGCTCCGCGTCAGGAGGCGACGTTGCCGCGCAAATCCTATTGAGCCTCGATGCGGACGACTCGGTCGAATTTGGCTCACATGAGTTCGCTCGGGCTTTGATGCGTGCAGACGATCAATATCGCAAGGACGAGGAAGCGCGTGAATTTGTACTCGGGGTTGCGGGCCACCTTGGATTCAGGGAATGGGCTCGCGCCCGTGCGATCGAGGAGGAGCTGGGCAACCCTTGATCCTCCCGTAGGACTGTCCTGGTTCTATGCCCACCACAGCCGCCGGAAAAGCTATCCGCCAGCAACTCACCGGCACAACGACTCCGTGTCCGCGCCATCCCGGGCCGGGCGAAGGTCGCGATTGCCTTCGCGGTTGGACGAGTACCCGCACCGTTGCGAGCGGATGATGGTCCGCTCACGCAGAGCGGAATCGATGCTACGCCCGGGCGGATCTCGTCGTTGATGGTATGCCAACTTTGGGCGATGCATTGTTGGGAGCCGCAAGATTCGGCGCATCTCGGCGTGACTGCAACGCCCCACCGGGCGCTGGCTACTCCGGGCGGGCGCCGGTGAGGTACGCCGTCTGAGCGACTCGTTCGACCGCGACCCGCCGGTAGACGCCGACGGTTGCCAGGGAGGTGTGGCCGGTGATCTTTGCGATGTCGAGCTCGCTGGCCCCGGCGGCTGCGGAGAGCGTGACGAAGGTTGCTCGGAGGCTGTGCGAGGAGAAGCCTGCGGTGACCTCGTCGTCGACGCCGAGGCGTCCGATCCGGTCCCGGAGCATGTTCGTGATCGTCTGGTCCGGGTGCGTGAGCCGGTCGCTCGTGATGCTGTCGTTTCCGCGGATCCGCGGGAACAGCGGGCTGTCGAGGCTGGCACCCGCGGCGGTCAGGTGGCGTCGCCAAGCTAGGAGTTTCGTGACGGGGTCGAGGTGCCGGCTAGCGTCGTCGATCGCTCGTTTGATCGGGATGTAGGAGCCTCGTCCGGTCTGGTCTGTCTTCGACGTTCGCAGGTGAAGAACCAGGCCGTCGATCGTCTGTGCCTGCGCGACGTCCCCAACCTGGAGGTTCCCGATGCTGCTCGCACGAAGCGCGGCGCCGATCCCGGTGGCGATCAGTGCCGCGTCGCGGATGCCGCGTGCGGTGCGTTCGCTGGCGGCCTGCCGGTAGAGGCTGCCGAGAAGGTCTAGCGTGAGGGGCTCGGCTTGCTTCCGCGCGGTCTGAGCGTCCCGGCGGGCAAGGCCCCGCAGTCGAACCTGCAGTTGGGGGTGTGAGAGCGCGGCCAGGGTCTCGACCGAATTCGCCCTCCGTGCGGCGTACCGGATCGCGTGGACGACCTGACCGGCTGTGCTGGGGCGGACTCCGGCGTTCACCCGCTCCGACAGGAACAGAATCAGCGCCGCGACGTACGGTTCACGGTCCGCTGGACGGTCGCACAGCCCGGATGCGCCATGGTCCGAGCACCAGGTGGCCCACACCCGCCACGCGTTCTCGTACGTCCGACGCGTGTTCGCGCTGACGGCCTCGTCGGCGAGCTCCGCAGCGGTGCGCAACGCAGACGCGCCGACGTCACCCGCTGAGGTCAAAGAGCCGAACGTCGACATGCTCAAAGGCTACGCCGCGTCCGTGCGGCGCCTGTGGCGGGTGTTCGGTGTGACGCGGATCACTCGTCGGTGTCTAGCTATGCGGCGTTCAGCAGCGACGCACGCTCGTCGTGCCAGGAGGAAGCGGCCAGGAACAGGTTCTCCTCGTACTTGTTCGCGTGATGGCCGCAGTAGAGGAGTTCGGTCCTATTGACGACCGCGGCCAGGTAAGCCTGGGCGCCGCAGGCATCGCACCGGTCGTGCGCGTCGAGCGGTTTCCGGTCCGTTGCGATCAGTGCATCGAGCGGTGCGGGGATGGTCTCTGCTGTCATATCCATGCCTTTCACATACCCGGTCAGCGGGATGTCAACCGCCCTGGGGCCTTTCGGCCTATGAGAGGTCGAGGATGAAGGTCGCGCCATTGCCCTCCGAGCTCGAGAAGTGGCGGGACGGGTTCGAGATGTTGGATGCCACCTCGTCGAGCTCGTCTTCCAGGTCGCCGGCAAACACCCCGTTGCCAGGCCACAGCGTCGTCCCGTCGGCATCCACGACCTCGGTGACCGTCATGAACTCTCCGTGATCTGACCAATCCAACTGCAGCCGGCGGATCCCCGCCGAGCGGGACAGCCCCGTGAGGACGTCATGGGCGGCATCCTCGACCTCGTTCGCTGCGGACACCCAGTCCTCATGCTCTTCACCGACGTGCCGGTACCGGTCGATCGCTTCCTGAAGCCGGCGACGAGACGCAGCGATCCCCGTCGGCTTGTTCGGCTCTTCCACGTCGAGGGTGAAGTCCGGGCCGTCCTGATGCATGTGCCGCAGCGCCCCGGTGCCGAGGTTCCCGAGGTCGTAGTACGCCTCACGGATGCGGTCGTCGACATCGTCGGGGGTGACGGCGTTGCCGTGCTCGTCGCGGAACCCGGTGAACTGCAGGTCGTCGCCATCCCACGAGTAGGCGATCGTCTCCATCCCCGCGGGTGCGATCCTTCGCATGTCCCGGATCGTCTCCCGCTCGTACACGGCACGGGCTTCCAGGAAACGGCGAGTGGCGGCGCCGAGCGCATCCGACGGCGCCGGATCCACCCCGCCACCATGCTCGAGAACGGCGTCCGGGTCGCTGCGGACGTGGTCACGGAACTGGCCGGCGTTGTCGGGCTGACCGCGACGGACCTTGGACTCGTCGAAGGTGCTCATGCCTCTTATACGGACGGCATCGTTGCGGTCCTGGCCGGCCGACGGTCAGTCCGCGCCGTCGATCCCGGCGCACTGCGGGCAGTACGGGACCTCATCGTCACGTTCGAAGAACCAGAACCCGCCGCATGCGGGGCAGCCACGGGGAGCGAAGGTCGTGAAGACGACCGCGAACCGGCTGTCCGCTCCCATCCGCCATTCCGCCACCCGGTCCTTGGGCGACAGGTGCTCGAACTCGTCGAGCGTGCGCTGCATGATGCTCGCTCGGCGAGCGGTCGACGCGTCCCGGTATTCGACCAGCGCGCTGACGCCCACGCCCACCACCGTCGGCATCGGCGCAAGCTCCAGCTCCGGAGCGGAGCGGATCCGTTCCGCGAACTCGCCGCCATGCGAGGAGACACCTGAAGGAATACGGGGGATCGTCACCGTCAGATCACCGCCTGCGGGTAGTCGTCATCGCCGAACCGGAGGTCGCTCTCACGGATGAAGTTGTCCAAGAGAGTGCGCACGTCGGCCCCGTATGCGCGGTCGAGCTTCTTCTCCCGGGCGAGGATCTCGACCACTTCCCGCTCCGTGCGCTCGACACCCCGGAAAGCGACCGTGGGGACGGGTACCCCCGTACCGGTCGCAACGTACAGCGACACGGGCCGCCCCTCGGCCCCCTCGCGGACACTGACCCAGCTGCGACCGTCACCGTCCCGGACGACGTCCGTGACCACGCTGAAGTTCTGCCGGGCCCATTCCGCATCCGGGCCCTCATCGAACAATCGCGACAGGTCCACCCGGTCGCCGGGACGCAGATCGAACGTGGAAGTGACCCGTCCCGCCTGCCCGTCCGCGAGCACCTGAGACATCTGGAACGCCGCCTGGTGCGCTTCATCCGAGTCGCCAAAACGCTCCCACTCCTCCCAATCCCATCCATCCGGTTTCGAACCCACAGGGTCCTCCAGGAACAGGCGGATCTGCTCCCGGGCCGGGACACCATCGGCAGGGAGTGCGCCGTCGTCCTCCAGCTGTGACACCCAATCGCCGATGATCGTGCTCTTCGCGGCCGCGGCGTCGAACAACTCCCGACGAGACAGGGTGAGGGCTTCGGTTGCGTGCTCGCGCACATGCCCGGAGAACAGCCCCCGCCGGTCATGCAGTGCGCCGTTCGCGTCGATGATGGTCATGTCGTTCATACGTGCGGCGCCGTGGTGGATTGGCCGAACCGGTCCCGTTCCCCGGAGTGCAGGCGTTCCCTGGCCAGGTCGTCGGTTGCCTGACGTTCCGCGTCACGGACACGCACCGACGCGGCGACGCCGCTCAACGCGAACGTCACGCAGATCACCGCGAACGACGCCTCCCCGAGCAGCCCGGCACGCTCTGAGGCGTCCCAGAACGACTCGACACCGACCGCCCCGGCCGCACACGCGAGCAGCAGAAGGACCAGCACACGCACCCGACGCAGCCGCGGGCGCATGCGCAGCCGTGGGGACACGAACATCCACGCCGACATGGATGCGAGGGCGAACGGCGGGAACATCAGCATGAGCAGGAACATCAGCACGGCGACGGTCATCGGGGCACCGCTGCGCTCGGGTGCATCCGGTCGTGCTCACGCCATTCCAGGTGCGCCTGCCGGCGGATGTCCTGCCATCGGGCGGACGCCAGCGCAGGCAGCATCCCCTCCACGATCGTTCCTGCCAGATTCCGGACGTCCCGATCGGTCAGCTTCAGCCACGACTGCCGGTGCTGCAGCACCGCGAGACGGTCAGCGACGTCGTTCAACAGGTTCCCGTGGTGCGCGCGCACCCACACAACCTCGAGCGCGCCGGAGCGGAGCATCCGCAGCGTCTGGGCCACACGCTTGCTCGGGAACGCGGACAAGATCGACGCGTCCGCGGTCAGCAGGATGCGCACGGCCTGCATGCTGTCAGAGAAGAGCACAGCCTTCGAGAACTCTTTCCCCTCCTTCCGAGGACCGCAGCGCTTCGACGCGTGTGTGCAGGCGAAGTCGATGATCGAACCGAGCTCTGCGGTCAGCAGGTTGCCGGTGCAGTTCTGAGTGCGGAACTGCCCGGTGTGCGTGACCCACGACCATGCGGGCCGGCCATGGCGTGGATGAGCTGAACCGTCCGTGCCTGCGTACAGGACCGGTGCATGGCCGTACGTCATCGCCTCCGCGGCAATACGGTCGTGCAGCTCGGTGACGGCCTCCGCCATCCACCCCAGCCCCCGGTTCAGCATCGTCACAGAGGGGACGATGAACCGGGGCAGCCGCACCGCGTCGGCGATCACCGTGCGCAGCGCCTCGGTGGCACATCGCACCACGACAACCTCCCCGTCGAGGGCATTCAGCCATTCCGCGACGGAGTCGCGCAGACCCGACCAGCGTCCTTGCCGTGCGGCCTGCACCCGGGTCTCGGACGCTCCCGCGAGCGTGCGTGCCTTCCACCCGAATCCGTCCTTGGTGACGATCCCGACGACCTCCGCGACGGTCACCGTACCGGCATGGGACGCGCTGGACAGCACATCCATCAGCGGCGGCGGTGCCGGCGGCGGGACGGTGAGACTCCCTGATGCGATCAGCGTTGTCATACCCGTCACATACCCGCACCACCCCTGCATCGGGGTCGGCAAGTTTTCCGGCGAAACCGGGGATATGGGGGTCATGAGATCACCGCACGATCAGCAGGCGGCCGCCCGGATCCGGGAGGCCGCGAAACAGGCGCTGAACGACCCCACTGAAGAGATTGCCGTGCGCTTGCAGATCGTCGGGGTGCTGTTGGACCCGGCGCTCGGGATCGTCGACCGTGCTGTCGCCGGGTTCGAAGGACGGCAGCGGCTCAATCAGCTCGAGCGGGAGCGGCTGCAGGACCATGTGACCCGGTCGCTGGAACGGAAGGTACTGGGCACGGCCCTGGCGCCGAACCGCGGTCGTCCGCACACCAGCCGCATCCCACTGCAGGGACTGATCAACAGCCCCGTCGGGTGGGCTCGAAGGTACGCGTCCGAGAGCGTGAAAGGCGGAATGACCGTGGTCCGGCGGATCCGCACGCATACGCAGCGCGGGAGCGGTGCTGTACCGGACGCCGGCCAGGTCCCATCCGCGGAAGAGGAATGCATCATCGATCTGGATGAGGCGAGGGCCCTGTCGCAGATCCGGGAAGTCGAACATTGGGATCGCAAGCGGATGCTTCCCTACGAAATCGATCGTGCTGCTGCGGAGCAGCTGCTGCGCTACCTGGGCCTGCCCGCACCGTTCGTCGCCGACACCGCCACCCGTCGGTGGATTGAATCGCTGACCTCGACCGGTGAGGGGAGGGAGCGAATCCTGCTGTCCGTCTACGCCGCCCGCGACCTGTGCGAGCGACACCCCGGACGCGCCCAGCACATCGACCCTCGCCTGCTTGATCTGTGGCTGGACTACACCTACGACGACCTGGAGACACTCATCGAAGAGCAACCCGATGTCGTCACCACGATCGTCCGCGGAACGGTCGTCTTCCCGTCACGGCCCGCAGAGAGCACCCGCCGTTACATCCGACGCGCCGCGAAGTCCATGTCCACGCGGCGCGGATGGTCGAGCCTCGTCCACGCGGCCGAGCAGGCGTGGGCAGCGGAGTTCTTCGCACCCGCCAGCGAACGCGACTTCCGTGGCATCCCGCAGACCGAGAAGCACCGCGCGAAGGCCGCCGCGGAATGGCCTGACGCCGCCGGCGCGCTCATCCGGTTCCCGGACAACCCGCTCGGCGCCGGCGTACGCACGATCGCGGATGTCGCCCGCTGGTTCGAGAACGCCCTCGAGGTCGTGCAACGGGAGGAGCGCCAGGAGGCCGCGGCCGCGTGATCAAGACTTGTTCGCGCTGGACGTGTCCAGCGACCAGATGCACGGGGCGGTGTCTGCCTTCAGCCGGACGGTGACGCTGAACGTGCCGGCCCTCTCGTCCGTGCCAGTGACCACGTAGTGGTTCTTGTCGTCCTTCGCCTGCTTCGTGCCGCTGACTTTCCAGTCCCCACCCTTCGGGATGACCATGCCGCTGTCCCCGGACGTGTACAGGTCGTACAGGGACTTGTCGAACTTCGAGCTGATGATCCCATCCGACCCGGTCGGCTCCTCGCAGGTGAATTTCGCCGCATCGGCGGGCTTACGCTCCATCACCGCGTTCACCCACCCCTGAGCGGCCTGCTGGGCGGCCTGTTCCGGGGAGGCCGGAGCGCACGCGCTCAACGTCACGGACAGTGCCACGGCGGTCGCGGCGGCGATCATCGTCGTGCGGAACTTCCCCATGGTGCTGCCCTCCTCCACACGGCACCGCGAAATACTGGCGCCTGGTCGATCCTGACAGCCCGGGCGGAACGTCAGGCGGCGTCCTCCAGCGTGTCGGGATCCGCGACGAACAGCTGCACCGCGCCGAGGCGGGCGAGCGAGTCCAGGAACGTCCGCTCCGTGAGCGGGTCCAGCCAGACGATCGTCGCCCCGGACGGACGGGGCACATCCGTGAACGGGGCGTAGCCGGTGGCCATCAGGAACAGAGGGAGGACCGACTCCCACCCGTCGAAGATCACAGTCTCCGTGCGGCGATCATGCAGCATCACCGTAAGCGCGTCCTCGCCCAGCGCCTCCGCACCAGCATCGGCGACGATAAGCGCTTGGAGCGTGTTCGCGCGGTCCGCGAGGGCATCATGCCGCAACGCCAGCCGGCCGTCGGCGGTCTCAGTGCCGTGGCCGGCGAGGATGCTGTCCGTGAGCTCCAGGATGCTGTCCGACGTGGTCACCTCCTGGGTGGTGTTGTCGATGAGTGCGAACTCCCGGTTTCGGGTCATGCTGCCTGCTCCAGACTGTCGAAACTGATCCGCCCGTCGGCGGCGTGCACGAGCGTGGGGGATCCGAGGACGACGTCCACCACGTCCACCCCCGGGCGGAACCCGAAGTGAGCGAGCACCCACCGCGACCACCATTCCGGTTTCCCGCCCGCGTACGGTGCCGAACGGTCGACGGTCACCACCGAGCTGGTGGCGCCGTCGAGCGGGATCACGAGCGCGGGCCGGCGGATCGCAACGACCTCCGTGATGGTCCACTTCCCACCCGGGCGCAGGGGATGCTCCCAACGCAGCAGTTGCGTGGCGCCGGCGTGCAGCATCAGCCCCGCGTCGTCCTCGCGCATCACCACCGCCCACCCGTCGTAGCGGCTGAGCACGTCCCGGATCCGGAAGAGCTCATCGTCGTCGAACGTGCGGTCGGCACCATCCGGGTGGGTGGTCGGCAGGTCCGCGATCGCGTACCGGAATCCCTTGCTGTTCATGGGCTCCGCATACCCGGTTCCGCAGGGAATCATGCTCACCCCGCCTTCGCGGTCTCCGTGGCTTGGTGCCGGGCGGCGTTCGCTCGAGCGAAACCCTGCAATGGCCGTCCGGTCTCCGGGTCGAGCTCCCAGGGTTCGTACACCCGCGGCCCGGTCCCGTACTGGGGTGTGGCTGCTTCCCGGGTATCGGAAGCCTGCTGGGCAAGGTCGGGGAACCGGGCGTGCACGGCCGCATGCGCGGGACGAGTCTGATCCAACTGGGTCTCCGGGAGAGGATGGATGCCTCGCTGACGCAGCGCTTCGATGAGAGTCTCCTCGGTCGCGTAGTAGGACTTGAACACGACCGTCGGCTGACCGGCGAACTCGGCGATGCCGACGCCTTTCGCGACATCCTCGTCCTGTTTCACCCGGTCGGGGATCTCCGGCGCCGCGGACACGTTCGCGAGGATCAGCTTCCTGTTCCCGGCGGTGGCGACGGCGCCGAGCAGCATCTTGTGGGGGAGATTCGTGCGCAGCGAGGTGCTGATCCCGGTGTCGGTGGATGCGACCTGGGTGGACAGGATCAGGTGGAAACCGACGAACCGCTGCTCGGCCGCGATCTTCTGCACGAAGGTCTTGATCAGCTCCTTCGCGTAGTTGCGGTTCTCCGCTTCGACCCGGAGGGGGTCCTTCCCACTGAGGCGGCGGGGGACCGTCTCCGGGGCGAACAGCCCGGTGACCTCGTCGATGATGATGACGACGTCCCGCATCGTCGCGCGGACGTCCGCCGGGAGCTCGTTGACGTTCTTCGCCTTGTACCGCTTCAGGACCGAGGCCCGTCGCTCGCCTTCCCGGTACAACTCCTCGAGGACGACGGCGCCTTCCTCGAACGACTCGCACCCCCACCCTCCGTTGCGGACGAATGGACGCCAGTTCTCGAAGTCGACCGCCTTCTGGGGCACGTCGATGATCGCCAGCTCCGCACCGCCGGCGAGGGCGCCGGAGATGATGTCGTTGAGCGTGACCGAGTTGTGCGTCGGAACGAATCCGGCCGTCAGATAGGTTCCGTCGGACGAGTCCACTTGGATGCAGCGCCCCGGACGTGACTGCACGGAACGGATGGCGGTGATGTACAACCAGCCTTGCGTCTGCCGAGTGGTGCGCGGCAACCGTTCGGACTTTCGCTGAAGCCCGAACACTGCCTCCGTCGTTGTGAACGAAATGCGGTATCGAGTACCTGTGACGTGAGTGACACCGGCCTTCATGTATTGGGCCGCGCCAGTCCGCATGGACGCCTTGATGCCAAGGCTGCGGATGAGCTCGAGCACATCTCGAGCTAGGTCGCCCTTCGTGAGATCGATGCCGCAACGCCCGCGTGAATCGATTGTGCCGTCGGTGTCCATGATTCCTCGCAGGAGCATCATGCGTTGGGCGAGCGAGGCACGGAGGTATGTCTCTGGAATGCGCTTGTCGAGTTTTCGACCGTCATTGGACTCTGCAAGCGGCAACAGGCCACCAAGAGCGGCCCGCAGGCCATCAATGTGGAACGTGGAAGCGCGCCCGTGAGCGTGCCCCGTGCGCGCGACCGTGTACCCCTCGGCGAGGACAGACGCGATGACTTCTTCGTCCATGGACGTGATGGCGCCAGTACGCGCCGTGCCGTCTCCAAGCCAGGCGCCGAGCGTGTACGGAGCGACTGGCAACGTCGCGTTCGGCAGGTCCGCACCCGCTGAAGTGCGGATGGCGAAGCGAGTCCCGCCGACACGAGTCTCCGCGATGATCTCGGCCGTCGTCATGATTCGTTCATCAGGATCGAGTGAGCGAGCCTCCCCCGCAATCCATTCAACTCGTTCAGAGAGACGCTCCAGGGCTCTCCGTTCCGGGTAGACAACTGGGTGAATGGTGATCCGGTCGCGAGAATCGGCTACAGTTGCGGAGCGTTCGACCAGGCGCGACGGCACATCCATGAATTTCAGTGCGCTTCGGACGCTGGCAGGGTAGTTCCATTCCAGACCTTCGATGTCGGTGATGGATTCGAACAATTCGCGCTCCGTGACCTCTGCATGGGCATCCGCAGCTGCTGCGCGAAGACGGAGCTCTGTTGCGACTCGCAGCAGTTTTGCCTGGCGCGCGAAGGCACGGAGGAACTTGGGCTGATGCTTGCGAGCACGTTGTGTATGTGAGCAGACGACCCATTGATGGTCAGCGTCGGCCTCGATTGTCTGCCCATCGTCAAGCGTGATTTCGTACAGATCAGGTTCGGGGTTGGTTGCGCTCACGGCGATGACACGCGTGGGCTCGCCGCTACGGCTCAGCACCTCATCGCCGACAGAAAGCTCGCCCATTGTCGTGATGCCAGTCGGAGTCGGAATTTTCGCATCGAGCGGAAGTAGCTTTCCCGCTCCGGTGATGCCACCGAGCTGCGCATGCGGGGCGGCGGAGAAGTTCAGGTACAGGGTCTCGTTCGGCTCATCGCCACGATCCGCGAGACGCTCACCGATCGGGATCGGCCTGAGCGCGCCGTCCTGCGGGTGCGGCATCCGGTCGAGCGGGTAGGGGATCGATGCGGGGAACATCGGCGGTGTGGACGGGATGATCTCACCGGTGAGTGCGTTCGAGTTCCCCACGAAGTACCAGCCGAGCTCGCCGACAGTGATCTCCGCGACCTCCGCGAGCTTGTCGTCGTGCTTCGATGGCACGTACTGGGGCGGCAGACCGAGGCGGAACCCGCCACCTTTCCGGGCCGACACCTGCACATCCCAGGGCTTCACACCGAGGGCGGTCGCTACCGCACTGCGGCAGCGAACCTCGGCGTCGGTGAGTTTCGACAGGATCCCGCGGTTGATGTGCGGCTGGAACCCGGTGAGGTACCAGCCGGCGTTCTTCGGATCCGATTCCAGCATCTGCGCGGCCTTCTCACCGTCCGTGGCGCGCATGATCCCGCCCAGGCTGACCGTCCGGGTCGTCCCGGTGCCTTCCACACGGTGGATCAAGCCCCGGCGGACCAGCGTGAGGACACCGTCGGCGAAGTCCTGGATCTCCCATCCGGGGCCGTGATTCTCCTCGACTTTCCGCAGCACGGTGTCGACGTGGGCCTGGTTCCCGGGGTCGAAGTTCTTCCCGGTCAGGTCGATGCTGGTGCGATCCACTGTTCCCCCTTCACCGTCCACCCCTGCGAACGGAACCGCGGTCGGGCAGCCCATGAAAAGGCCCGGTGCCTTCCCACGGCATAAGACGACACCGGGCCAGGGGGCCGGCAGCGCGGATGGGGGAACGCTGCCGGAGTCTGTGATCACGCTGCGATCGGTGAGCCTTCCTTCTCGCGTTCGCGCCGCGCGACGTCCTCGGGGCGGGACGAGGCCATCTTGATGAACTCGTCGGACGGCCGCACTTCGACGGCCGCGAACCGGGAGCGCAGGTCCGCGTAGTAGAACACGCTTCCGCGGAGAGCCCGACTGGGGTCTTCCGGGTGTGGCAGGTGCTGCAGGCTGTTCCAGTTCAGCCCGCTGCCGGTGCCGTCGTAACGTTCCGCGGTGATCCGCTCCAGCGCCACCCGGTTGTCCTCCAGACCGAACAGTTCGAGCGCGGCACGCGCTTCGACAGGGTCCTTGATGTGCCCGATCAGGGCCCGGGAGATGTACCCCTTCAGGCCGATGTTCAGCTGCCCGGACGGCTTCTGCGTGTAGAGGATCGGGAGCACATCCCACTGCCTGGCAAGACGCCCGACCTGGTCCAGGTCCTCGGAAGCAGCTTTCTCCATCACCCAGGACTCATCGAAATGGATGACGCCGCCGCGACCGCGGAGGGACGCGAGGGACCCCCAGATGAGCATCCGGATCACGTTCATGCTGTTGCGGATCGTCGGCTCCTGACGGTCCCCGTCGCTGGCGTTGATATTCGGGAGCTCGAATGCGCTGTCCCCGACGTGCACGTATGTCAGCCCGTCGGACAGCTCCAGGCCTTCAGCGTCTCCGGACATGCCGAACGTCACCCGGAACATGGGGTAGACCTCTGCGTAGCGGAAGATCGGCTGCACCTGCTCGGTGGTCAGGATCTTCTCCTCGTATGCCATCTGCAGCGCCTGCCCGGTGGCTTTCGCTCCGTTGTCGACCGCCCACTTGATCGCGTACGCGAGGTCCGTCGAATACGTCTTCACCCGATCGTCGCCGTACGGGTTGACCCGTTCGATCATCGAGGACGCTTTAGTGATCGCGTCCGCGCGGGATGGGAAAATCCGCAGCGGATCCAGCGGCCCGTCCTGGGTCGTGAAGTCGTCCAGGCTGATCGTCCGGCCCCCGGCGTAGGCTACGACCGCGGACAGGTCCGACTTCTGCTTCGGGTCGATGATCACCTGCGGGTGCTTGAGCCGGTGGAACTGGTTCGCCAGGTACTGCAGCAGCAGGGTCTTCCCGGCGCCGGTCGCGGCGTACACACCGCAGATCGGGAGCCCGTCTTCGGTGGATGCGGCGGTAGGTGACAGGTAGCCGGGCTGCCGGTCCCGTTCGGTGAATCCGAGCAGCGCACCGTCCGCGTCGCCCACCTGCGTCAGGGACGGCAGGCCGCTGAACGAGATCATCGTCTGCGGCAGGTCATGCTCGAGCGGGTTCGCGCGCACGGCCGAGCACACCATGGTCTCGTGCCAGGCCGTTGGCTGACGGTTCAGCATCGGGGACAGTTGCAGGGCGGGCGGCGCGTACTTGTCGATGTCATCGATGACGCCGGAGAATCCGACGATGACGCTCGTGTTCGTGAGCGTCGCCGGACCCTCGCCGTTCGCGTACATCCGCTCGATGCTGGTGAGGTTCTGTTCCCGTTCGGCGATCTCGGCCCGGTCCGCCTTGTTCTGCTGGGCGAGCTCGGCAAGGTCGGCGCGGTACCGGCGCTGCTGCCCGCGGAGTTCGTTGCGCGTGACCTTCTGGGGCTCCACCTTCGCTCGCACGCTGATGATCCGTGCCCCGTTGTCGAGCATCGGCAGCACCCAGTGGGAGATGGGATCGGTTGCGGGTCGGAACTCCAACTCGAAGTCCTCGACCGCCGCGAACGACACCGCGTGCTCGCCGAGGTCCGCAGGCCACTTCCCGCAGTCGAGCTTGTCGATGCTGACGGCCAGCCGCGCCGCGGCCGCTGAGTGGAAGTAGTGCATGTGCTCGTCGTGGGGGAGTACCGGCACGCCTTTCGTGAGGCCGTAGTTCCACCAGCTGTCCGCGAGACGCATCTGCGCGGGCGTGGGGACGGAGAACCCGGCCCGGGCGAGCATGCCGGCGACCTCACGGTGATCCTTCTCATAGTCGCTGAGCGGCGACCCGCCGTACATGAGCGTCTCCATGACGGAATCGATGGCGCTTCCGATGGTGCCGGTGCCGGTGGTCGGCCGCAGCTCGACCCCGAACAGAAGACCGCGTTTGAGGACCGGGTCGTCACCCTGCTCCCGGTTCAGGTAGTCCGCGATCGGGGATCGCGGGTCTGCCCGGTACGTGTCCGGGATGTTGTACAGCAGAGCGTGCGTGTCCCGGTACGTGGACTTCACGCCCGCACGGTGCGAACCCCGACCGGCGAGCATCGCCAGCCCCTCGTACGCCTTCGACAGTCCCGCGCCGACGCCGAGGAGGTTCTCGACGTTGCGGGCGTCGGGGACGGATCCCATGGGCACGGACCGCCAGAGCCACATCCGCCCGTTCGTGCCCGGCCACAGCCCGTCGAACAGGGGCCGCTTGGCGCGGGTCTCGAACTGCGGTGTCGTCGGGATGACCAGGGAGGTGTTCACCTTGGTGCGGCGGGACATCATGCACCTCCGGCGGCACGGCGGGGGAGCGGCACCGTACGCAGCGGGTCGAGGGTCTGGTCGGTGTTCACCCCAGCACGGACGACACCCCCGCCCAGCTGGGCTGCGAGCTCAGCGAAAGGGTCGGCTGCCGTGGGGTCGACCCGGACGGTCGGCGTCGGATCGGTCATGGCGTGCCTCTAGTGCTCGTCGGCGTCGGTGTGGGGCTCGTCGTCGGCCCCGGGGTGCCCGGCTTGCCGGAAGGCCCGCTCGACTGCTCTGGATCGACGCCGGTCATGGCGTTCATGTACGGGGTCAGGCGTGGCGCCTCGCCGGGACCGCCCCACGCGGTCACGTAAGCGTTCGCGGTGTCCGCGTCCTGCACCAGCAGGTCGTAGGTGATCGCCTGGGGCGTCTTCTCCGCCCCCTGGTTCTTCTGCTCCTCGGTGGGCTCCTGCCCGTCCCACCAGAATTGCACCTGGACCTGGACGAGCATCCGGGTCTTGTCCGGCGCCCCGTCCGGGTCGCCCTTCTTCACCGGGTAAGCGGCCTTGACGACCTGGGCGGCGACGACGGATGCGACGCCGTCCATGGGGACGTAGACGTGCGAGGCGTCCGCGTCCCGGACGACGCGGCGCAGGTTCGACGGGTCGCCGCTGGTGAACGCGGCCGCCCATTCCTTGACGGCCGTGTTGACCGCGTCGCCGGCGGAGGCGTCCTGCGCGTCGAACCAGGGGGACGCGTTCGACTTGTCGGCGACGAGCGGGATCGGGGTGAGGTCCGGGGTTCCGAGCGCGGACGCGGCCTCACCGTTGACGATGACCTGCACGCTCGCGGAGTACAGGGCGTTCCCGCGCTGCAGGGTGAACCGGTGCGTCTCGTACTCGTAGCCGAGCGGCTTGTCACGGTCCGACTTCGGCTTCGGCGGCTCCCACCGCTGGAAACCGTCCCAGGACATGATCCGCCCGTCCGGGAGCGGCGACGGATCCGCCGCCAGCCAGTCCTGGACGGTGGTCCATGCGACCGACTTCCCACGCGATGAGTTCGTGTCGACACTGCTGACCGTCGCTTTCGTGAGGTTCTGCGCGCTCACGAGCACACCGATCGCGACGATCGCGCAGATGCACGCGACCGGGAACAGGCCGAACACGGTGGCCCGGAGGAGGACCCGGAGGAACTTCCCGCGCCGTTCGGATGTGCGGATGCTCTGGGCGTCCGGGTTGTACTGGCTGTCGGCGTCCTCCCACAGGCCCCTGTTCGCCGGTGCGCGCCGGTTCGCTGACTTCTTCATCGGCGTGCGAGCTCCGCGACTTCCCCGAGGAGGGAACGGTCCGCAGCGGTCAGCTTGCCGGCGGCCTTCGCGACGGCGACCGCCGCGGCAGAGTCCTTCGACGGCAGTGCGCCCGAGACCCCCGCGAGCTGAGCGGTCGCGAGCAGTTGCCAGGTCTGCTTCACCTCGTCCCGGCCGAGGTCCATCGCGTGCAGCATCGCCTGGTAGGGGTCTTCCGCCTTGTCGGCGAGCGACAGGAGGGTGGTCACGGCAGGCTGCTTCTTCCCGGCGACGATGGTCGCCGCGATCGCGACCAGGTCGGTGCCGGATGGCAGGTCGAGTGATGCGGTGAGCAGGTGGATGTGCTGGTCGGTCGCGCCGGTCAGCTCGACGTACTTCTCGATCGAGCGTGTCGCCCCGGCGCGGGTGATCTGCACGGGGCGGCGGGTCCCGCGGGCGCCGCGAACCGTGGCCTTCGTGGTCTGCTCGCCCGGATCGGCTTCGACGCTCGTGTCGTCGTCGATGTCCTCGAGGACTGTGTCGTTCTCGTACTCCGCCATCGCGCTTCCTCCATGCCGTGAAAAGTGCGGTCACCGTCCACCCCTGCGAACGAGAACAGCCCGTCGCCGAACAGGCCACAGACAGTGCGGTGGTAAGGCTCGACGCCTCGACGACCCGGCTTTCCGCGGAGGCCGCCGGATCGGCCCGGATTTCGCGGCTTTTCGGGCCCGGCCCACTTTTCAGGTTGGGCCGGCCCAACCCCGGCCCAACCTGTCCGCGGCAGGAAATCCCTGGTCAGGGCAGGGTAATGTGCGCCCGGCCCACCGGCCCATCGTTTTTGCGGGGGGACATACGTATAGAGAGGGGGACGTGAAAACACACGTCTAGGACGAACCGGGACGCCCTTTACTCTCTCTCTCTTCTAGACGTAGATCAGTAAGTAGTAGTAGTTGGGCCGGCCCCTCGTGTTCCCAGTCGGGAGTAAGGCAAAACCCGGCCCAACTTGTGTTGGGCCGGGGTGGGCCGGGTGGGCCGGACAGGTGGGCCGAGCGGCGGCGATCCCTGTCGGGAGTAGGCAAGAACCGCCGTTGGCGAACACTGCGCCAGCGGAAGGGTCGGCCCACCCGTAACGGCTGACATCCCGCGGATGCGGGTATGTGGGCTGCATGACCCAACCCCTGCTGACCGACGTCGCCTGGTCCGGCGGGCACCTGCTCCTCGGAGACCCTGATGCCGTGCGCCGCGTCCGTCGCAAGAGGATGAGCGCCTCCGCATCCAGCGCCACCCTGAAGTGCCCCGCGTCGATGGCTGCCGGATACCTGCTCCCTCGCGTCGAGGACCCGTTCGCGGACAACGAGATCGGCACAGCCATGCACGCCGTGTTCGAGGATCTCTACCAGCTGCCCGCTGAGGAGCGCACGCCGTCGGCCGTGGACAAGCTGGTGCTTCAGCACGCGTCGGTGAAGTGGTCCATCGACCAGCTCGCCAGGCAGACCAAGGACGCCCTGCGCGCAAACGACGCGAACCGGAAGCGGTGGGTGGAGATCGTCGGTCGGCTCGCACGCGGGATCTTCGACATCGAGGACCCGACCAAGGCGATCGTCCTCTCCACCGAGCAGAAGATCGTCACCGACCTCGCCGGCGGGGTTCCCACCATCTGTCACGTGGACCGGGTCGATTGGATCCCGTCCGCCGCGGACGCGCCCGGGGCCGTGCACGTCAGCGTGTTCGAGGACCTCCTCGTCCGGCTCGAGGCGGAGCTCGTCGGGTTCCCGGACGAGACGGACCGGGAACTCACGTACGACGAGTGGAAGACGGCCCTCCGAGACGCGGGTGTCACCGGTGACGCGTGGAACGCCGTGATGAAGGCGAAAGACGCCCGACTGTGGGCGCGGAAGATCATCACCGTCATCCACGACTCCGGGCACGTGAACGGCACGATCGCGGTCCGGGACTACAAGAAAGGGCTGGCGCTCACTACCCGGGTCGCGACGCCCAAGGGCTGGACCACCGTAGCCGACCTTCGCGTTGGTGACGACGTATTGGCACCCAATGGACTGCCCACGAAGGTGCTCTCTAAGTCAGCCGTGCATGACAGACCTTGCTACGAGCTGACCTTCTCCGACGGCGAGAAGATCGTTTCCGATCACGTCCATGACTGGGTTGTCAGCGTCATGGACGCAAGCGGAGCGTGGTCCACAAAGGTCAAGGTAGAGGCCCGAGCACTTCATGACCTAATGGAAAGACTTCGTGTCGAGGGACGCACGCATTCGATCGTCGTCGAGAACACCGCACCGATCGAACTGCCCCCCGCGGCGCTTCCGATTGATCCGTACATCCTCGGAGCTTGGCTGGGGGATGGGAAGTCGGCATCCTCGCCTATCTTCAGCAGCGATCAGGACGTTGCGGAGATGTCGTCTCACCTGGCATCTCGCTGGGACGGGGAGCTCAAGGTCAAGCGGTACGCGAACGTCTCGTCACCCCAGATCTGGTTGAAGCAGAACCCCGCGCTTTGCCGTCGTGGTCATGACAGGAGTGTTCTGGACCCGTCACGACCACGCGCGGGCACTCGCCCAGCATTGATCAAGCGGACCGGAGCCGACGGCTGTCGTACCTGCATTGCGGAGAATGCTTTGGCGAAGTACCACGGTCGTAAGCCGGAACTCCCCCTGGTTACCAACGTCTCACTGGCCTTCAAGCTCGACGCCATCGGCGTCCTGCGAAACAAGCACGTACCTGTCGAGTACCTTCGTGGATCACGTCAGCAACGGATCGAGCTCGTACGCGGCCTCATGGACACCGACGGATCGTGGAACGGGCAGCGGAAGCGAGCAGTCTTCGTCAACACGAACCGCGCGATCGCGGACGCAATGGGATCATTGCTCGTCTCACTCGGGATCACCGTGCAGCGCTTCACGGTGGGTCAACGGGAAGGCGCGAAGGAAAGCTACCGCGTTGAATTCACCCCGACCGGGTTTGTCCCCTTCCACCTTTCGCGCAAGGTCGAACCGGCCGCCCACGCTCTTCGAAGGCTTGACGCGCGACTCAAGAATGGGATGCCGATCAAATCTCGTCGGCGCACCATCACCGACATCCGGCCTGTCGCAAGCGTCCCCTCCCAGTGCATCGAGGTGGATTCTCCCGAACACATGTTTCTGTGTGGCGAAGGTATGGTCCCAACTCACAACTCGAACAACCCACGAAAGCTGAAGAAGCCCCAGCTGGGGCACTCCGACGATTACGGGGACCAGCAGCGGCTCTACACGCTCGCGATCGAGGACTTCATCGGCGTCCGCCCGGCCGAGGCGGCGATCCTGTTCCCGGCCCTCGCGAAGCAGGGCGGATGGCGGTACGTCGATATCAGCGAGCGGGAACTGGAGACCACCGCGCTGGGCTATCACGGCTCCTGGGAGCTGATGAACGCGTCCGCGGACCGGGCGAAGTTCGAAACCCGCCCGGGGATCCTGTGCTCCTGGTGCGACCTCGTGAACTCCTGCCCCTCCGCGAACCAGCGCGGAGCCGCCGAACCGGGCACCCCGGCCGAGCACCTCGACAAGTTCCAGCTGGCTCGCCGGCAGAAGCCCTCCGCCGTCGATCTGGGAATCCCCATGATCCGCCCCGGCGCCGCACCCGCCGAGGCACTCTCCGCACCGCTCCCGCAGCCCGACCTGACCCCGGCGCCATCGGTCGCACCGGTGCTGACACCGGCGGCATCCACAGGCGGCACGGTAGAGCTGATCCCCGCCCACGGTGACGACCTGTTCCCGATCACACTCCACGAGGCCGCAAACACCGCGGTGACGGCCGGTGCCGGTGCACGCCCGACGGAGCTCCTGGAACCTGCACCAGCCGCAGCTGAAGAGCCCGGGCGTGCGCCCACGCATCCGGCGGCGATTCCGGCGGAGGGCGGGCTTGGAACCACGGGCGGGGACGGGATCCCCGACCCTGCACAGCCGGGGGAGATCCCGGGTATGTGGACAGAGAACGATCCGAACGAACCGCAGCCCCGAGGAGCTGGAATGACCGAGAACAACATCCGGGTCCGCCCGGAAGGACTCCCGTCCGTGGAACTCGTCGGCGACGACCTGAACCTGAACAGCTACGCCGCCATCGCCGTCGGCTCCGTCATCGCCCAGGCGTACAAGCACCTGGACGAGAAGGGCGTCCCGATCCGGCCCGAAACTCTCAGCCGATTCGATGACGTCCTCACGGGGGTGCTCCTGCGCGCACAGTACCGGCTCACCGGCCAGGTCACCTTCCAGGCCGGCGCCCAGTCCCGGCTGCGGGGCTTGCTGTTCACGTTCATGGAGCGCCGCCCGTTCCCGTTCGCGAAGAACGCTCAGGTCATCGAGAAGTGGATGAGCACCGCCGAGCAGTTCCTGGTCGTCGGCGTGGAAGAGCTCATCAGCCTGCACGAACGCTCCAGCCGGCTGCTGCGCAACGACTCGCACCTGTTCTTCGTCCAGGACACCCCGACCGAAACGCCCACCGTCCAGTAACCGCATCGAAGGAACCAGACCATGACCATCGAGATCACCGACACCCTCAAGGCGCAGATCACCCTGTCCGCCATCACCGCCGCCGGCGTCGGCGCCACCGACGATGCCGTCACCAGTCAGATCGCACGCATCATCGAGATGCTGCAGGACGGATCCCCGCAGCAGCGCGCGTTCGACGCGGCCGCGAAGCGCGCCGAGAACTTCGTGAAGGCCGACGGGTTCAAGGGCACGATCGTGTACGTCGACCTGGAGGGGAAGGGCGTTGACGGCAAGCAGCCCACGAACCGGCCCATCGTCTTCCTGAAGACACAGCCCAGCAAGTACTACGAGGACGGGATCGAGCACATCCGCCTGCAGCGCACCGACGACCGGCAGTTCGGGGAGCGGGCGAAGCAGCTCGCGAAGCAGGCGCAGGGCCTCCTCGGCCATGTCGTCAGCGTCTCGAAGATCATCGAGACCGGCGGCGGGAACAACCAGCGGGTTCTCAGCGGCCTGCAGGACCTCGGGCCGGACCCGGAGTTCTCGAACGGGCTCACGCTCGAACAGGGGGCGGCGATGATCGACTGGACCCGCAGCAACAACCCGCGCCGTTCCGAGCTCGTCCCGCGGCTCGTCCGCCTCGCGCAGCTGCAGCCTGCCGGGTAACCGCACTCACACGACGACCGGCCGCCTGAACCATTCCAGGCGGCCGGTCGTGAAGTGCGGACAGACCCGGACCGGTCAGTGGGAGCGGTTCGTGCCGGGGAGCCCACCCGACGTCACGGAGATCGCGCCCGGAACCGCGTAGATCCGGCGGTCCAATGGTGAGGCCGGCGGGGGAGTCCCACGACGTTTCTCGTTCGCCAGGGAGAACGCCGCTTCACGCTCCTCATCGACATGTGATGTCAGCGGGCGTGCGCGTCGGTTCGCTCGTTGCGCGTCGGCTCGTTCCGTTCGTCGCGCAGCTGCTCGTTCTGCGTCACGGCGAGCACGAAGCTCGCTGGGCGGCAGAGTCGCCGGGAGGTGGAGCGGTGGTTCCACGCATCGCTCGCCGTGGGCGTTGGTGTGGATCGACATGAGGCCGTTGCGCTGCACCAGATGCACTTCCCCGCACGCGCGGCACTCTCGTGAGCTCAGCATCGTTCCCCAATCAGTACTGGCCGATGAATGACGACGATACTGCGAGCATCGGACGCCGTGCACGGTGCGCCCGCGGACCGTGCACGGCCGGCACGTCAGTCGAAGAGCCCGTCGGACTCCACGGGCGTTCGCGTGGCCGGGATCACCGTCGCGGTCTTGGGGGCGCCGTCGGGCGGGTCGTCCTCGAAGAGCCCGTCGTCGTATGCCGCAACCGCTGTGGTGCGTGGGGTGGCGACCGTGTCGAACAGGCTCCCCGGATCCGCCGCAGCGTCCTCGCGATTCGGTTCCGAGTCCTCGGTGCCGGGTTCCTCGGTGCCGGGTTCCTCGGCCGGGGTGTCGAAGTCGAAGTCCGAGGCGTCAAGCCCGAGCTCGACATCGACGATGTCCTGCTCTTCCGTGCGTTCCTCCGTGTCTGCGACGACCGATCCGAATACGGACGTGGCAGGCGCGGCCGCCGTGATCGTGTCGAAGTCCAGCCGCTCCTCGTCGCGAAGCGCCTTCCGGACGGACGAGATCCGCTCTGCCATCCGGGCGAAGTGCTCCGTCTGCGACCCGCCTGCCCACCAGGTCTGCACACTGAACGCCGCCTGCGCCGTGGACTCGAAGATCCCGCGCCCACGCGGGACGGACGGCCCCAGCAGCCCGAGTGCGCTCTTCGCGTCCGTGAACGCACTCATCATGTCCCCGAAACTCATCTTGCCCAGGGCGAGACGCGACATCTGCGACTTCATCGTCGGGCCCCCGGGGATCTTCTCCAGCAGCGTCGCCGGCAGCTTCTGCGCGGCGAGCACCATCACCAGTCCGGTCGCCCGGCCCTCGAGCAGCACCCGGGCGATCGCCGCGGCGATGATCCGCTTGATCGCGTTCACGCGTGTCGCCTCCGCGAACTGGCGAAGCTCGCGTTCGTCGGCGTCCGCGGACGGCTTGATGACCGGGTCCGGGATCACCAGGCTCGTGAACTCGTCCAGGAACAAGCACGCGATCCGGGGACGGACCTCATCGGGGAGGTCGCGGATGTTCGACACGCCGTACTTCGCGTTCAGCTCCTTGCGCTCGTCGAGCAGGTCCAGGAACTTCCGCGCCATGGCTGCGGTCTGATCGTAGGTGGTCGACCGCGCTTTCAGCCACGGGTCGGCGAACGCGAAGTCGTTGAAGCCCTTGATCGGGTCGCCGGCATACACGTCCCACATCTTCATGAGCATGTCGGTGACCATGACGGTCATCGCGATGCCTTTACCGGAACCGTTCTGGCCGAGCACCAGCAGGTGCGAGTCCAGGTCCAGGTCCCAGCGGACCGGCGCGCCCTCCACGTTCGTCGCGAACGCGGTGGACCGTGGCGACTGCGCCCCGAGGCAGTCCCAGTGGAACGGGGCGGGGCTCGGCATCGGGTCCACGTCGCAGACGAGCATCGTGAACGTTCCCGGCTCATCGCCGGAGCGGATGTTGATGAACTCCTTCTTCGCGGCCGCCCGGACCTTGTCGACCGCTTTCTGCTCCTGGAAATCCGTGAGCGCCAGGCCGCGGGGGAGCGTGAACGTCATCGCCTCGACCTGCTCGTTCGTCGCCAGCCGCCGAGTGGACACGAGCTGCGGGGCGGTCCCATCCACCGGGGAGGAGAGCTTCGCGTCCGTGAAGAACTGCTCCCAGTCCATCGCCAGGCACAGCTTGCGGGCTTCCAGTCGCGTGAACTCCACACCGCGGCGTGCCGGATCCGCACCGGCGACGATCCGGATTCCGTCCTGCATGGCGGTCACCCGCAGCCACGGCGTGGCTCCCATCCCGGAGCGGATCTTCTCGCTCGCGGTCTTCACCGCCGCAAGCGTCACCCCGTCGTACAAGCGCACCCGGATGTCCCAGATGTAACCGCTCGAGTCCACCGTCGTCAGCGCAGCGACGGACACGACCTCCGGGCGGGGCAGCTTCGCCGCATCGAACCCGGCATTCACCGCGGCGCACATGGCCCAGCGGATCGCATCGGACCGGCGCCCACGCGGCTCCGGTTCGATCAGTGCCGGATCCAGCGGGATCGACGTCGGCGACCACAGCACCCGGAACGCGCCAGGGTGCCGGCTGCCGGGACGGTCCTCCTTACCCTCCCACCCGATCACATGCACCCACGGGGCGTTCGACAGCGTCGGGGCGAGCTTCTGCTCCTTGTCCCGAGTCATGTAGTCGAGACCGCTGACGCCCTGCGGGGTCATGAACGGCTGGCACTCGATCGTCTGCCCGGACGGCATCTGCACGGTCTTGTAGACGGCGGACTGGATCACCGGCTGCGCCTCACCCATCTTCAGCGCGTCCGACCACCGGCGTCGCCAGCGGGCTTCCCGCTCCAGCACCTCGAACCGTGCCGGGAGGCTCTCATCCATGAAGGTGGTCCGCTCGTCGGTGAGCGCGCCAACGTACAGGGTGGCGCCCTGCTTCGGGTCGTGAACGCCTTCGGTGCCGGCCGCACCGCCGACACCGCCTGCGATGGCGGGGAGGACCTGGGTGATGTCCGTGTCCGGGCAAGCCCAGGTGGTCGCGTATGCGGCGGCCGCGGACTCCTCGCCCCACAACGGCGTCACGTCGAGCAGGGACGGAATCGGGTAGCCGATGCTGACAGCGGCTTGCGCTCCCGCGACACGGATCCGGGTGCGAACCAGGTCCGTGTCCGCGGCCGGGTCGGTGATGTCCACGGTCGTGTCCGCAGGCCAGCAGACCACCGCGAACCGTGTCGGGTGCTTCGTGCCCTGAACAGGGCTGCCTTTCCCGTCCACATCCGGCTCCGGGAGGACCGTCACCTGCATCCCGCCGCCGACGGCGGGGGACAGCTTGTCCCGGAGCGCGATCGCCCCGGACGCGCCCAGCGACGCCGGCGCATCGAACACGTCCACGGTCACAGGCGCAGACTCGTCGCCACCGTACCGGGTGTGCGTGAGCAGGTACGGCTGCGGGTCCAGCTTCACCGGCTCCCAGCGGTTCTTCCACAGCTGACGGGCGTCGACCGTGTTCCGCCAGCCCGCGAGCCCCGGCCGGCGGCAGATCAACCACCAGATCGTGCTGGCCACGGCGACTGCGACCGCGACGGCAAGCAGCCAGGCGGGGAAGATCAGCCAGGCCAACGACACCGCCACCAGTCCCTGCACTGCACCGAAACCGCAGGCAATGCCCGCGAGGATCGGGCCGAGCACGGCGGCCGCGATCACCCACCCGCGACGGGAGCGCAGCGTCACGATCAGGTCCCCGACCCCGAGGTCCGGCATGGGGTCCTCTTCGGCCGCGAACCGGCGCCGCGCGGCGGCGGGCACCATGACAGCGACGTACGCGGCCGCGGCGTTCGGCCACATCAGCCACACAGCCGTGTCCGCATCCGGGAACAGACCCCAGGACGCGATGGCGTCCACGGGGAAGGTCAGCACCGCAGCGCCAGCGGACAGGGCGAACAGCGACGAGAACGTGGTGGGGATGAGCAGCCAGCCGACCGTGATGGCGACCATCACCGGCCAGGCGAGCGCGTGCAGCGGGCCGACCGCGAAACGGTCCGCACGGTCGCGGACATCACGCAACCAGTCGACGTCGTTCAGCAGCCATTCCCGGTTCGGGAGGAGCAGACGCCAGCGGATGAACCGCCACCGACGGTGCGCGAGCATCGCACGACGCTCACCCGGGTTACCGATGGTCGGGTAACCGGCGGAGTCTTTCCGGCCGGTCATCGGCGGGGCGACCGTGTAGAACGTCGAGGCGACCATGCCGGCCAGCAGCACCACGGCGCCCGGCAACCGGAACCAGGTCGCCGCGGCCGCCAGGAGAACCGCGACCATGAACACCAGCGGTGCGATGTTCGGCTGCGGTGCGACGGAACGGGGTGCAGCCATCAGCCGGCCTCCCTGAACGATGCCGGACGGTTCACCAGGTTCGCGAGCGCCTGCACGAGCACCGGGTTCGCGGGTGCGTGCCCGGTGACCCGGCGGAGTTTCCGGGCCAGACTCGGACCGGGAATCACCATCGCGTCTTGCGGCCGGTACAGCCAGGACAGGAAGGCGCCGGGCTGCTCGGTCCAGACGACGAGGACGCTCGACGCGAACGTCGCGCTGCGGACGGTTCGCGATCCGAGGTACTGCTCGAGGGCGCGGCGCCCGGTCGGCAGCGTCTTCTTGTCACAGTGCGGAACCGGACGCATCCCGCGGCGGGTGACACCACCGAGTGTCCAGTAGAACCCTGGCGCCCACGCCTTGGAGTCGATCAGGGTGATCCGGTCCCCGGCGACGACGACATGGTCGATGTTCGCGGTGAACCCGGGGATCGGGATGCGCAGGTCATGCAGGACGGTCGGCCCGCCGGGCTCCAACGCCATCCGGTTCAGGATGGCTGCAGTCCGCAGCTCCCCGTCACGTCCGGCTTTCACAACCCCTGAGTTCTGCGCCCACCCTGGTGCGCCCTGCAGGGATGCGCCGGCGGTGCCGATCACGGATCCGGGGGTGCGCGGCATGCTCATCATCCGAGGAACCCGATCAGCTGCGCGACGGCCACCCACACGAACCCGATGACGACGCCGCCGGCGAGTCCGATGCCGGTCCACATGCCCTTGCGGGAGTGGAAGAACCCGCCGATGTCGTCGGCGTCCTCCCGGATCTGCTCACGGAACTGGTTGAAGATCTTGGGCATGCGATCCCTCCTCGGATGATGGGGTGCTCACTGTCCACCCCTGCGGATGAAACGGGCGTCCGGGTCAGTACCGGAGACGCGCTGGTGGGCGGATCTGCGCGGCGATCGCACGGTCCTTCACATCCAGTGACTGGGTCTTCCCGGTGCGCCGGTGATGCCCGACGAACGGGATGGGGAACAGGCCCTGCTGACGCAGCGGGAGCTCATGCAGCGCGGGCCGGTCCGGGACGCCCCGGCGCAACCAGAACGGGGTGGAACGCAGGCCCGCCGCGGCGTGCACGACCGTCAGCGGGTCAACACGCATCGCCGACGTGTCGAACGGCACGGACCCCTCATCGAGAAGGTGCGCTTCCGCCCACGTGCCACCAGGCCCGTTCGGTCGTTCGCATCGGAGCGTGAACATGTCCGCGGACGCCTCATGGCGGGCGGGGAACATCTCCTGCCAGCTCATCAGGAACATGCGGTCCGCGGTCCGGTTCCCGGCAAGGCCGGGAATCTCACGGGTCGCCTGCGCGATCTCCTTGCGGACCTTCCGGCGGATCGTCTCCGTGTTGCGCTGGTCGAGACGTTCGATGCCGACGAACAGGACCACCAGGCCAGTGTCCGCGAGCGGCCGGCGGGCGAGGACCTGCGCCCACGCCCGAGCCTTCCGGAGGAAGTCCGTTCCCGCCGCGGTCGCCGTCGACTCGACCGCGATCCGCAGACCGTCAGGCCGGACGATCACCGCATCCGCGGTCTTGTTCGACTGCCCGGGCGGTTCGGCCGCACCCGCACCCGTGTACGCGAGCGTGCGCACTCTCGCGTCCCGTTCCCCGAACACGGCGGCCACGTTCGCGAACTCCGCCAGCCGCAGGCACAGTTCCGCAGTGAGGATGTTGTGACGGGCGAACTGCCCGCCCGCGATCCACGATTCACCGCCGGTCACGGACACCTGTTCCGCGAACGTCAGCAGCGGCGCCACGTGACGGTCGAACGCGTCGCTGTTCGACGGACGGTACAGCGCGGCACGGTCTGCGAGCCGGGTCTCCAGCTCCGGGTTCCAGATCGTCCCCGCATCGATCAGGTCGGAGGAGAACAGGTCACCGATGATCTGATCCTGCGCATCGAACACGCGTCGCCCGCTGAACGCCGCCTGCTGCTCCCCGGTGAGCGTCCGCCACGCGTTCACGGCGCCGAGCAGATCCAGTTTCACGTCCAGGTTCCCGGGCAACCGGCCGATCGCGTCCGCAGGGTTCGTGCGCAGCCGGGACGGCAGGTTGCGGATCAGGCCCGCCGCACGCAACCGGTCCGAATGACCGCGGCTGAGCCACGTGCCGGCGCTGCCGAGATTCCACAGACCGTCCCAGTACGGGTCCAGCCGGATGGCCGCACGGTGCGGGGAACGGGGGATGGAGGACGGGATGTCAGCGAGCCGCATCATGCCACCTGCTGTGCGTCCCGGGCGGCGCGGTAATCGGGGAACCGGGTCGTGAACGGCTCAAGCCGGTTCCCGGCAGGACCGGTCGCGCGGATGATCGCTTCGAACTGCCGCAGGTTCACCAGATCCGCGGTCGACCAGTCCGCACCGGACAGCACAAGAGCGTCCACGATCTCCCGGACCGTCTGCGACTCCTCCTGCCGGAACAGGATCAGGTACGCGAGCCCGAGCATGATCCGCCGCAGCTCCGGGTCGAGGGTGTCCGGGGTCTGCGTGGCGATCACCAGACGGACCCCGTACGCGCGGGCGTCGTTGCGCGCCCACTTGATCAC
Source organism: Microbacterium xylanilyticum (assembly GCF_054654695.1). NCBI lineage: Bacteria > Bacillati > Actinomycetota > Actinomycetes > Micrococcales > Microbacteriaceae > Microbacterium > Microbacterium xylanilyticum. The sequence continues at coordinate 1,975,817 of NZ_BAAIEN010000002.1, read as the reverse complement.
GTCCGCACTGACCGCGGCGATGTGCTTCACCTCGTCGGCGAAGATGCTGACCGCCCGGTTCTGCTCGAACCAGCCGTCACAGGTGCGTTTGATCGCTGCGCGCAGCGAGTACAGCATGAGGCTCGCCAGGTCGCTGATCAGCACCTCGTCCGAGTCGTCACCGGACGGGGACTTCCCGAAGTTCACGATCACCGCGGCGTTCGACTCGAGCAGCTCATCCCAGCTGCGTTGCACCGGCCGGGCCCACCAGCTTTCCGCGGACGTGAGCGCGGACACCTTCGTGCGCGGCGCGTCCGCGAGCGAACGCCGCTGCGTCGGCGTCACACCCGACCCGGTGCCCGGGCTTCCGAACAGCGGGGACAGCCGGGCGACCGCGTTCGCGAGCTCGCCATCCGGGTCCGCGCCGGGTTGCACGGCCGCGTTCGCGAGAGCCGCGTGAAGTTCGACGGCGACGTCGTCACCCTGATTCAGCAGCAGGATGTCCGCGTAGTACCACGGGGATGCTCCCTGCGTGACCTTCTGGATGGTGACGGCCCCGGGAACGTCCGGGCGCTGGGAGATCAGCAGCGCGGCGGCGAGGACCGCGGTGAGCGTGTCGAACGACTGCGGGCCGATCGACTTCGGACCCCACGCGTACTGCAGCGCACCGGTGACGACACGAGCCCAGTCGCGTGCGCTCTGACCGGGAAGGACCGGGAACAGGTCGATGCCCTCCTGCTGTTCCCGGTCCGCCGTGTGGAAGGTCGTCGCCGCGTCGCCAGCGTGCGCGGACCAGGTCGCGTACTCGCGAGCGGCACGGCCGTCCCCTTTCGTGTCGAACCCGATGAGGGCGTGCGTGACCGGCGCGTCGTCGATGCCGGACGGGTGCACGCGTTCGGCGGACATGAACCCCCACAGGTGCTCCAGCAGCGCCGTCTTCCCAGACCCGGCCTGACCGATCGCGCCGATCCCGCCCCACAGCTTCGCGAACGGCAAGTGGACGACGAGCCCGTCGGTCTGCCCGCACTCCGGGCCGATGCGTTCGGTCAGCTCACCGGGAACGGACCGGGTCGCGGTTGTCGACGCGCCGGACGCGGCACCGGTGTGCGGGGAGACCAGTGCGATCGGGATGTGCGGGCCGGCGAGGAACGTGGTTGCCGCGGCCGGGTAGTCGCCGTCCTGCGCGGGCACCTCACGGTGCTGCCCGGTGTTCTTGTCGAACGCCGTGGATGCTGCCTTCGGGGGATGCCAGGCCCCGAACCGGCGGGGGGCGACAGGCACCAGTCCGGAGCCGGTGAGGGTGCGCACGGTCCGGTCGAAAGACGGCAGCCGGCGGGTGGCGACACCGGCGCCGACAGTGGCGAGAGCCGCCGCGGTGAGTTCCGACACGCCGGGACCGGGCCACCAGATCCCGGTGCTGATTCCCCACACGATCCCGCCGGCGGTGAGCGCGCACGCGGACGTGGTGAACGCGGCGACAGCACCTGCCCGGGTGATCGTCTCCGCGCGTACGGTCAACCCCAGACCGGGGATCGCGCTGGCCGCGCGGACGATCGTGTCCCGCGCCCGCTGCCGGGTCGTCCCGCCCGCGAACAACTGCATCGCCGTGGCGTTCGGGACCAGCGAATGATGCGTGCGAACCCCGTGATGCGTGAGCCACAGGTCGTTGCGTTTCACTTCCGCGCGGGTCGGCTTCCGGATCGACGCAGCCACCCACTCGCCCGGCTTCAGCAGGTCCCCGACGACACGGGAGAACACCGTGAAATCCGCGCCCGCCATCGTGTCCGGGCGGGGCGTCACACCCGCGGTGACAGCAAGCCGCGTCACGTGCGGGGCGCCGGTCAGATCGGGGACATCATCGAGCTCCTCCGAATGCGCGTTCATCGCCTTCGCGATCGCGAACGCCACCGACTCGACACCGTCCGACGCAGGTGCGACCAGCGCATGCTGCAACCCCGTCGGCGTGCGCACGATCACGAACGTGGACCCCGACGGGGCAGCCGCCAGCGCCGACGCTGCAGCGTTGCCGAGGTCCGTCGGGCTGGTGTGCATTTCGCCCGCACGAGTGAATTGGAATGCGCGAACAGCCGGGGCAGGTCTCATACCGTCCACCCCTGCGAACGAAACGCGCGGAACACGTGCACGCTACGGGCGCTTTAGGGAACACCGCCGCCCGCACATACCTGGCGCCGCGTCGGCGTAAAGCGCCCGCAACGCCCCCGCCCGAACCTCTGTCCGTCAGCTCCGACCCTTGATGCGATGGTTCCCGGCATGGGTGTCGCTGCTTCACGTTGCGTTGCGGGCGGGGTGTTCCGTGGCGGGGTCGTGGCGTTGCGCTTCGCGCGGGATGGTTGCGTTGCACACGACGATCCGGCCGCCTGGACGGCGTCCTGATCTTGTCGTGTGCGCTTCGCCGACGCCCTTCGGGCGCGGCTTCGCTGTCTGTGGGTTCCGGTCGTGAGGGTGGGCCTGGTCACTTCTCATACGTGCGGCAGGGTCCGGGGTTTGGCTGAGGTGTCGCATGCTGCGCATGCGGCCTGCCGGCGGCATGATGCGCACGACGAACGCGGTGGTGACGGGACGTGACGGGAAGTGACGTCACGTTCAGGACCGGACGGTTCCCACGAGACCCGGCCATGACGCGCGCAGCGCTGAACCATCCGAACCACCCGACCCGACCTTCACAGCCCGGGTGACGCGCACGCGAAGCGTGCACAGCACGCCGCGCAGCGGGAACAACACGTGCCACAGAACGCCGACGTGAAGCACGGAACGTGAACGAGACGGCACGGCACGGGACAGTCCGGACACAGGACGCACACGCCCAGAACGAAACGCCAAGCCCGCAGGGCGCAGGACGCCAACACGACGACAACCAGACGCCGACGAGACGCACGACGACACGGCGACCCGAGCGCCAGCGAGGGGAGCTCTTCTGTATGGGGGTCGGGTTCGGCTATCGCCGCGGCGGTGGTCCAGTCGCCACGACTGGCTGGTTGATCTGGCTACTGATCTTTCACACGATCGTGTGGCGCCATTACATACACGGTTGATATCGTCGCTGACGTGACCTTCCCGAAAGCCACGTCATGCCGTTGACGACGCGTACCGCCATCACCGCGTTCGACGATGTCCGGCACGCGGCACGTCAGTCTGCTCCGGATGCGGCGACGGTTCTGGTCGCCTGGTCGAGGGCGCACATGTCGGTCGCTGCGGTCGGTCTGCTGGACGATGACGGGCGGCCTCTGGATCCGAAACCGGAGCTGCTGGCGATGCTGACGGCGTTGTTCCCGGTGCCTGTGGATGAGGACCTTCTGCGGCTCGCGTACCCGGAGACGTTGCAGGCGTTCGCGCAGGGTGAGTTGCCTGCTGCGGAACGTGTGGACGGCATGACGGATGGCTCCGGTCAGCTGCTGTTCCAGATCCCCGTCGACGAGCCGGAGTGGGCACGCGTCACCGACAACGTCCTCGAACGTGTGCAGGCCGGGCTGTGGGTGCAGGACGCGGACATCCGCGACGCACTGTGGTCGGTGCTGTCCGCGCTCGGGCTCCCCGACGCGGTCGTTCGAGTTCGCCGGGTCGGGGTCGCACGGTCGTTCCCGGACGAGCCGTTGTTCATGCCGGTGGAGCTGATCGGGGACCCGCCGGAGCATCGGACCATGACATGGGATGCGGCGAAGACTTGGATCCCTGTGCACGGCGCGGTGGAGGCGATCGTGGAACTGTCCAGCGAGCTTGCGGAACGTCAACAGCGTGCACTCGTCGCGCAGGACGTGAAGGAGCCGCAGGTGCTCCTCGAAGTCAACGTCACCCTCTGACACCCGGGCGCGGAGCGGGCGTTATCCGGCGGGGTCGAGGATGTGCGCAGCGTCCTTCTTTTGTCCCGTTGCGAGCGCGGTGAGCTCGTTCTCGATGCGCACCAGTGTGTCTTCCAGGTCCATGGTTCTGTCCGTGCGTGCCTTCTCGAACGGGGCCGGTTCGTTCCACGCCATCGATAGCCCTGCGGGCGGCTACCCAATCCGTCACCCTCACGCGGATCTGATCCGCGACGTCCACGCTGAGTGTCGCGGCGAACCCGTGCCGGCACGACCGGCCATGAGCCTGTCCGATCAGCGTGACGACGTCGGTCAGCTGCGTGGGGATGCGCGTCTGATCGAACAAACCCTAGCGGAGGGTGAGTTGCAGCACGGGCGCTCCTTCAGGGAACTGCCGACGGTAGGACGTGACCAGCCTGGCCTCGGACCGGGGCCTCACGCGCACCATCAGCCAGCCTCCGCCGTCGTAGTGACCACGACCTGGAAGTCGGACGCGGGAAGACCGGAAGGCCCTGCTCCCTGGAAGACGAACATGACGTTCGTGACGTGTTCGGCGCTGATCTTCCGTGCCAGCTTAGATGCCGCCATGAGGTGCGTCGTCCCGGCCGGGAAGGTGCGCGTGCCGGTGCGGCCGCGCGCACGAGCACGGACCTTTCCGGTGCTGGGGGTGTCGCGCGTCAGACTTTGTGGCAGGACGATTGATTGAGTCCTGAGCGGAGTGTTTGACGATGGGTAGACCACCAGTGATCCCGGTGGAGAAGAAGACGAGGATCGTGCTGAGCATCCTCGCCGGCGAGATGACGATCGCTGAAGCGGCTCGGCGTGAGAAGGTCAGCGAGCAGTCGATCGGCCGGTGGAAGGCGGACTTCCTCGAGGCTGGCAAGACCGGCCTGGCCGCTGGCAAGACGGGGCCGTCGACCCGGGAGCAGCAGCTCGAGGCGGAGGTCGCCGATCTGACCCAGGCGCTGGGCGAGGCGGCCGTCGAGATTCGGGTGTGGAAGAAGAGTGCGGAGGGCCGGTTGGGCCCTTCGAGGACCTCGAGGTGATCCGCATGGAGGCGGGCATGTCGACCTCGAGGTTCTGCCGCCTGATCGACATGCCCGAACGCACCTGGCGGCGCTGGCAGGCCAAGGCGAAGCAAGACCGGCCGACGAAGGGGCCCTGGCCGCAGCCTGCAAGGGACGCCGCCCGCCCGCTGGTGACGGGGCATGCGTTGGCGAAGCCGGCGTGGGGGCATCGGAAGATCTGGGCGCTGACTCGGCACGACGGTCACAAGGTGTCGCAGGCGACCGTGCTGCGCCTGATGCGCGATGACGGGCTGATCCTGCCGTCGGAGTACCAGAAGCAGCGCCGCGAGCTGGCAAAGGAGCGGAAGGCAGCGTTCGCGCGGAACCCGACCGGACCGAACCAGGTCTGGCAGCTGGACTTCAGCGAGTTCGAGACCACGACCGGTGGGACCTGGTGTCAACGACGGCTGAAAACTGACCCCTTTTCGTCGGCGAAAGTTGACCCCCTGGGTCGTGTTTCTAGTGTTCCGCTGCCGTGGTGGCGGGCGGGGTCTTGAGGAGCTCGCGGCGGGCTCGGGTGCGGTAGGAGTCGCCGGCGAGGGTGAGGACCTCGGCGTGGTGGACGAGGCGGTCGATCATCGCGGACGCGACGATGTCGTCGCTGAAGATTTCGCCCCAACGGCCGAAGGGCATGTTGCTGGTGACGAGGATCGAGCCCTGTTCGTAGCGGGACGCGACGAGCTGGAAGAACAGGTTCGCCGCGTCGGCGTCGAAGGGCAGGTAGCCGACCTCGTCGATGATCAGCAGCCGGTAGCGGCGCAGTCGTTTCAGCTCCTGCTCGAGCCGCCCGCTCTGGTGCGCGGTCTGCAGGCGTGACACCCAGCCGGTGGCGGTGTCGAACAGCACCGGGTAGCCGGCGTGGGCGGCCTTGTGCCCCAGCGCGATCGCGAGGTGGGTCTTGCCGACCCCGGGAGGACCGAGGAGGATCACGTTCTCCGCTTTCGGGATCCAGGTCGTCGTCGCCAGGTGCGCGAGGACGTCGCGGCGCAGCGAGGGCTGGTGGTCGGCGTTGAAGTCCTCGAGGGTCTTCACTGCAGGGAAGTGCGCCCCGCCGATCCGCAACGCGGTGCCGTTGGCCTCTCGGTCGGCGACCTGGCGTTGCAGCACCGCGGTCAGATACTCCTCATGCGACCACCCCTCCGCCCGGGCGGTGGTCGCGAGCTGTTCCCAGACCCGCCCGATGGTCGGGGCCTTCAACGCGCGAGAGAGGTAGCCGAGCGTTGCGGCCGTGTCCGTCGCGGCGCCCATCAGAACACCTCCCCGGTGGCCGGGTCGAAACGGACCCCGAACAGGTCGTCGTAGTCGGACGTGTCGCGGAACATCACTCGCTCCCCAGGGCGGGCGAGGGTCTGCTGACGCTCGCGGTCTCGCTTCGCCGCGGAGAACGTCGCCCGCAGCCCTCTCGCGGTCTCGACATGGACGGGATCGGTGACGACAGCATGGTTCGCCCAGCAGCGCTCATGATCGGCGACGACCTGCCCCTCGCAGATCACGATCACCCGGGTCAGCGTCGCGGTGACATCGAGCAGCCGGCCGATCACCCGCGGATCAACGGAGTAGTCGTTCCCGTCGAGACGGACGTAATAGTCCCGTCCGAGCCTCACCCTCGTCTGCAGCCCCGTCGCCGGCGGGTGCGGGGGAAGGAGCGTCATCGCGGCGAGGTCCCGGTCCAGAACATCGACGGGACGTCCACCGAGGGAACGGACCGTGCGGGAGTTCGCGCGCGGCAACCAGTCCGCCAACTGCGCGTTGAAGTCCACCGGCGACGCGAACTGCCTGCCGGGCAGGAACGACGTCTCGAAGTAGCCGTTGTTCCGCTCGGTCATGCCCTTGAACTCCGGATCCCGAGGCGGCGCCAACACCACCCTCGTCGCGAGCGTCCCCGCGAACGCAGCCGCCGCCTGCGTGACCACGCCCTTCCCGCCGATCGCGGACTCCCGATCCCAGACCAGCGTCTTAGACACCGCCCCGACCTGCGCGATCAGCTGCCACATGCCCGCCAGCAGATCCCCCGCCTGACGCGAGGGAAGCATCACCGCCGACAGGAACTTCGAGAACGTCAGCGTCATCACCAGCACCGGCAGCATGCCCGCCTGCCCGAACCCGACCGGGATCCGCGGCTCCGGGAACCACAAATCCATCTGCGCGGCCTGCCCCGGCTCGTGAACGATCCGGTCCGCCGGATCGACACCCGCGTACTCGGGCCGGATCTGCCGGATCCGGTCCTTCAGGATCGTCAGCGAGTGCTCCCACCCGATCCGCTCCGCGATCACCGTCGCCGGCATCTTCGCATCCACAGCCAGCAGCTTGCGCACCTCGGGCTCGGCAGCGTCAACCAACGACTGCTTACCCGCCCGCTGATACTTCGGCGGCACATCCGACGCGAGCGCCGCCCGCACCGTGTTCCGTGCCACCCCGAGATGCCTCACGATCGCCTTGATCGGCATGCCCTCGGCCCTATGTAACCGGCGGATCTCCGCCCAATCTTCCAAACTGATCACCCTCCAAGAGTGGTCGGAGGGGGTCAAAATTCCCCGACGTCTGAGGGTCAGTATTCACGCGTCGTCGACACCTGGCGGATCGCGGGGTGCCGGGACTGGTACTCGAAGCTCGAGTACCCGTTCCACGTGTCGCCGACCGCGAACCAGTACGACGCGATCGCCGCGATCGAACTCGCCCTCGCCGACTACGAGCAGATGTTCGAGCACCCGCTCGTCGACGAATGTCAGGTCGATGAAGAGACGGGTGAGGTGCTGCCGGTGGTGACGATCGTCACCGACAACGGCGGCCCGTTCCGGTCGCTGAACTTCGAGCTGTTCATCATGCGGCACCCCGAGCTGCGGCACGTCCGCACGAGGGTGCGCTCGCCCGGGCAGAACGGGTCACGCGAACGCGGGTTCGGGACGCTGAAGTACGAGCGATTGTTCCTCGATGAGATCCCCGACGCCTTGACGCTGATCGAACGCGCCGAGGACTACCGGGTCGAGTACAACACCGAGCGGCCGCACGAGGCGATCGCCTGGAACAGGCCGATGCAGGTGCACCTGGGCCTGGCCGACCCCACCATCCCCACCTTTGAAAGAGAAGAAATCCTGCCAACTACTTGACGCGGGACACGCTCACTCGGCCCACCAACGCGATCGTCATCGGCGTCCTCACAGTCGCCGTCGCGACGCAGACGGCTTCGTTCATGCTGATCACGCGCACGCCGACGACAACTGATCTGATGCTGGTAGCCCACCGAGAGCCGGCGGCATTCGTCTTCTCCATGGCGCACTTCCTCTTCTTCAGCCTTGCCTGCGTCATCGCTCTGCGAGTGGGCGTGATGCTGATGGGTTCGCACGCCGGAGTTGCAGCCTCGGTATCAGCCGGTGCCATGTTCGTCGCCGGTGCAGCTGGAATTGCCGACGTGATTGTCACCGTGGCGCGCGATAGATCCCGGCTCAACGGCGACATGTCTTTCGAATGGATCGATCCGGTCTTCCGGGCGCTGATCCTCACCGTCGCCTTCGCCTTTTGTATTGGCCTCTCCGTACCCGCTATTGCGGGTGCGGCACGACGCTACCGAATCGCCCGGGTACTCGGAATCCTCGAGCAGGCCCTCGCCCGATCCGAGTACAAGGGCTGGGAGCCCGTGACCACCGTCGAGGACCGGACGGAGCCTCCGGCTGCGTTCGACGCTCTTGCAGCGCTGAATGAGACCGTCATCCATCTCCGTGACGGCCAGATCTTCGAGAAGGGTGCCGAACTCACCCCGGCTGAGGTCGCCGCGCTCGCGTCTGCTGAGCGGATCCTTCAGGGGAGGTAGTTCTCCGCGTGAGTCCCGGGAGCTCTTCCCGTGGGGTCCTGACGGAGTATGTGGTGACCATGACCGAGATGATCCGAGACGCCGTGATCGTGGACGTTGACGGGACCCTGTGCGATGTCCGGGGAATCCGCCATTACGTCCTCGCCGATCAGCTTCGGCGTAATTTCGATGCCTTCCACAAGGCTTCGGCCCTATGCCCGCCGATCCCGGAGACCCTCGACTGGGTGCAGGGTCACCGTGACGCGGGCAACGCGATCATCATCGTCACGGCACGCAAGCGGCAGTGGGAGTATCTGACCAGGCGGTGGCTCCGGAAGTGGGACATCTGCCACGACCTGCTGCTCATGCGCGCCGACGACGACAACCGTCACGACGACCTGGTGAAAGCCGACATCCTCAGCAGCCTGCGCGGCCGCGGGTTCCGGATCGTCGCAGCGATCGATGACAACCCTGCCATCGTCGCTCTCTGGGAGCGTGAGGGGATCCCGGTCACGGTCGTTCCCGGCTGGTTCGTGCCCGACAAGGACGCCGTGACGAATATGGTGCCCGAATGAGCGTTTACCACCTGCAGATCCTCGACCTGGGGGATGCCGTGTGCACCGTGCAGGAGCTCTGCGCTCGAATCAACGGCAACGCCAGGTTCCCGTCCGCCCAGGTCATCGAATCGTTCACAGCCCAGGGCTCGCGGGATCGTCCCGCATGGGTGATTGCGTTCGACACCACTGGGATCCGCGGAGCCTACGTTCACGACATCGCCTGCCGGGCAGGGTTCGTCTGCAACCTGCAGCACCCAGACCAGACGGCCCTGAACCGGAAGTTCCGGACCTGACCGCAGGATCCGGCCCGAACCGGGTATGTGAAGGGCATGAAGATCCTGATCGGAGCAGTCGCCGGCGCCGTAGTCGTCATCGCCTCCCGCCATTGGAGCCTCGTGCTCCGCGCCTGGTGGGCGCAAGGGCACTGACGCCCGCGGCAGCCAACGCCGTCGATGCGGGTATGTGGCCCCTATGGCACATGCGCGCATCCTCCACGGCGACGCCCTGGAATCCCTCCGGCAGCTGCCCGACGACTCGATCGACGCGATCGTCACGGATCCGCCGTACGGGCTGACATCCCTCCCGCAAACGAAAGTCGAGCGGACCCTGGCGAAATGGGTCAGCGGGGAGCGGGACTTCATCCCCGGCGGTGCCGGGTTCATGGACCGGAAATGGGACAGGTTCGTGCCGCCCCCGGCACTCTGGGCGGAGGCCCTGCGCGTCCTGAAACCAGGAAGTTTCCTCGTCTCCTTCGCGGGCGCCCGGACCCTCGATCTGATGGGAATCTCCATCCGGCTGGCCGGATTTGAAGTCCGCGACATCCTCGCCTGGATCCGCGCGGACACGTTCGCGAAAGCACCGGGGATGCTCCGCAGCGGGCATGAGCCGATCGTCATGGCCCGCAAGCCCCTGGTCGGCACCGTCGCCGAGAACCAGGCCCGCTGGGGGACCGGCGCGCTCAACATCGACGCCTCCATGGTCCCGTATCGCAACGCCGCCGACGAGACCGAGTCGAAGACGAAGAACGCGCATGGGAGGTTCGGGACGCTCAACGGCGGCAATGCGGTCTTCGGTGATTTCGGGACGCGACCTCGCACCGACTGCGACGCACCGGGCCGTCAGCCCTCGAACGCGATCCTCGACCCGGCAGCGGCCGCGCTCCTTGACGCGCAGCATCCAGTCGGCCGCTCCCGAAGCGGACAGCCCCGGCGCGCGGCAACGCATGGGAACGGGTGGGGTGCCACTCACACGGGCAGGGAGCACGACGATATCGGCGGCCCCAGCAGGTTCTTCACGATCGCCGAGAGCGCGGACGGGTTCCGGTACGCCGGCCGAGCGAACGTCCGCGAACGTCCAGTCGCACCGGACGGGACGAAGCACTAGACCGTGAAACCGCTGTCGATCATGGACTGGCTCGTCACCCTCGTCTGCCCGCCGGCGGGCACGGTCCTGGACATGTTCGCGGGGTCGGGCACCACTCTAGAATCTGCGTTGCGCTGCGGTTTCGACTGCATCGGCATCGAGGGCGAGTCGTCCTTCATCCCCCTCATCGAGCAGCGGATCGAACGTGCCGCACCGCCGGCAGCCTGACGCCGACGGCCGAAACCCAGGATCCGCCGCGCGTATGGAAGATATGACCACGATCGACGTCCACGGGAACCATCACCGCGGTGCTGGCATCGACGGCGGGCAGTTCATCGAGCATGCGCGCAGCGCGCCGGAGCTCGACGATGAGCTCGACGCCCCGGAGCCGGAGTCTGGACTGCGGCCGTACGTCTACTCGATCCCTACCCAGAACATCGGTGCGCTCCGCATTCGCGTGGGCAAGGCGAACGAACGGCTCGCCAGGGCCGGCGTCACCGAGCGCTTCACCTACACGATCACACCCCGGATCGTCACGAACCCGCGCAGCGGCGAGACGTGCGAGACGAACGACGTGCAGCTGAACACACCCCGGATCAGCGCCGGCGACTGGAAGTTCGACGGCGTGCATGAACAGGCAGCGAACGGGAAGGTCATCTCCCATTACACGCACGGCGCGGAACCTGTCGTCGGCGCCAGCGACGACGGGCGGGACCTACTGCTGTGCGAGCACTGCGGGCACCGACGGGCGAGGTCGAAGGTGTTCGTCGTCACCAGCCCCACCACCGGGGAGACGAAGCAGGTGGGATCCAACTGCCTCGAACTGTTCCTCGGAGTGAAGCCCGCGGGGCTGTGGGCGCTAACCGACGACACCATGCTGGAGGACCTTCGCGTCGACGAGGATGACCTCGAGTCGTGGGGCGGGCTTCCCGACGGGACATCGATCAGCAGCGCCGACGATGTTCTGGCGCTCACCATGCGGGTCGTCGCCGAGGACGGCGGGTACCTGTCGAAGTCGAAAGCGGGGTTCCATGAGATGCCGACCGCAGTCAAGGTCCTGGGCCGGCTCGCGGAGCATGGCGCCCGGCACGCGGAACTCACCGACGCCGAGAAGGCTGAGATCGCAGAGGTCTTCGCGTGGATCGATGCTGAGGCAGCGGTGGCGGACCATGACCGGAGCAGTTACATGGACAACCTCGTCAAGGCGCTCGCCACCGACGAGGACGGCCTGCGTCTTATCAGCCGCAAGCATGTGCCGATCGTCGCGTCCGCGGTGTCGTCGTACCGGAGCCACAAGGCACGTGAGCTCCGCCGCGCAATCGAGGAGGAATCGAAGAGCACCCGTGACGCGATGAAGAAGCAGGAGTTCCTTGCGCCCGTCGGAACGAAACTCAAAGGCGTCGGCGTCGAAGCGACGATCCTGTCCGTCCACCGCGGTCACGACTACGGGTACGGCGCGCCACTGCACGTCAGCATGATGGACGACGACGGTCACGTCCTCTACTGGAAGTGCACCGGCTTCCTCAGCGGCAGTTACACGACGCCCGGAGGCAAGCACATCAACTGGACGCCAGACCAGGGCTCACGCGTATCGATCACATCCGGGACGGTCAAAGACCATCGGGTCAGCGAGTACAACGGCGACTGGGAGACCGTGCTCACCCGCGCCAAGCTCGAACCCCCAGCAGCTGCCCTCGAATCCTGGGACAGCATGACCTGGGACGAGATCGACAAGGACCTCGGTCGATGATCCCTAATGGCGAGTGCGGCGCTGACCGCACCGGATCCAGCCAATCGTCTGTGGGTGACAACGTGCGGTCCTTCCCGCGGGTCATGGTCACCGGTCACAGGCCAAAGCTGATGAGCGCGCACCAGCAGCGCCACAGCAGGACTGAGCTTGAGCGCGTGGCACAGAAGCTCACGGCCGTGTACGGGATGGAAGTGGGCATCTCAGGTATGGCGCTGGGCGCCGATACCGATTGGGCCCACGCCGTTCTGAACGCCGGCGTGCCGCTGTGGTCTTTCGTGCCCTTCCCGCAGCAGGCTGAACTCTGGTCGGACGCGCAACGGTCTGAGTGGAACGAACTCCGGAGTCGGGCCGCACGCGAGGTGGTCGTCGCTGATGCGTATTCCGTGCGGGCGCTTCACGCTCGAAACGACGCAATGCTGAACGACGCTGACCTCGTCGTCGCCGTCTGGGATCCCCGGGTCACGACAGGCGGGACCGCATCGTGTGTGCGCAAGGCGCGGGACCGCGGGATGCCGATCATCCACGTCGACCTGGAATCCCTCATCACGCGCAGCTCCGGAATCCGGTAGTCGGAGTCCGGGGCCTATATGCGTCGGCGGTCAGTGCTCTCGTTCGGTGAAGACGATCTCGACGTCGATACCGAGGACGTCGGCGAGGTGCACGAGCTCGTCGAGGCCTGGCTTCGCTGCACCGCGTTCGATGCGGCTGATCCGACCTTGGGGCATCCGGCTGGCGGACTCCACATCTCGCTGCGTCAGCCGGCCGCCCTTGCGCGCGGAGGCGAGGAACGCGCCGATGGATTCCCGGTTGCTGGCCGGGAGCGTGACGGGAGACTGCTCGAGCATGCGCTCCAGCGTGCCACGGATCACGCATCGGCTCCAGCGGCTGCGGCCCGTAGCGGCCCGCTAATGCCTTGCTGGCGCCCGGACCCGCGTCACCGGGTGCTGGCGGACGTCTTCGTACGTTCCCGTGCCGTGAGCCGCCACCCGGGGGCGTTCTCGTCCAGGCGCTTCATCTGCGCCGGGGTGAAGGTGCCGCGGGCGCGTCCTTCGGCGATCGCACGGGCTCGTGCCAGGAAGGTGGACAGCGCGCGCTCCTCGCCGCCCTCGGCCTGATGGCGGGGCAGTAATCCCTGGTGGACGACGAACGCGCCGAGCCGGTCGATGTTCTCGTCCATCGTGTGGTGGGGGCCGCGGCCGCGCCAGCCCGGGAGCACCGAATTCAGGTGTTCCACGCGATCGGCGGTGAGCGGGATGTCCGTCGCCTTGCCCCGGTCCGACTGGCGGATCCGCTGCAGGAAGTAGGCGAGGGAGCGCTCGGTGTCGCTCTCCGCGTACCGGGTCGGGAACCGGCCGTGCTGGTGACGGAAGTTGATGATCTGGTTGACGCGCGCGCGGAAGCGCGAATCGTCCAGCCGTCGTGAACTCATACCTGTCACATACCCGGTTCGAAGTCGAGGGAGGACGCCCGTCCTTCCATCGCGGCGCCCAGGCGCGCAAACGCCCGGTCGAGGATTTTCGCGGCTTCGGGGTCCACGTCCCGGATCTCCTTGATGTAGTGCTTCTTCGTGATCCGCACGTCTGCGTGGCCGAGGACCTTCGCCGCGAGCTCCGCGCCGCCACCTTCGTTCACGACCGACGCGACGGTCTTCCGGAGTGCGTACGGGACGAGCAGGTCGACGTCCACGCCGACCTGGGTGAGCAGTTCCCGGTGTTGGTCGCGGAACGTCCGGAAGAGACGGTCGATGTAGTTGACCGTCATCGGGGTGCCCTTCTTCGTCGGCAGCAGCAGCTGGTCCGGGTTCGGCTTGTACGTCGCGACGAGCCGTCGCAGGGTCGCGTCCGTGTACGCGGGCACGACCATCCGCCGTTCCTGACCTCGGCCCTTTGGGTGGTCCTTGCGGATGTTCTTGAACTTTTTCGTCCGGTTCACGTTGCCGCTCAGGCTCACCCGCGCTGGCCGGTCGATGAGGCTCACATCGTCGAGGGTTAGACCGAGCACCTCACCCGGGCGCAGGGAGGTGCCGAGCGTGATGAGGATGAAGTCCTCCATCGCACGGACGTTCGGGCGCGTGCCGCCCGTGCCGGTGAAGTTCGGGCGCCCCCACTCGCGGATCAGCCCGATGATGAGCATGACCTGATCCTCCTCAAGCTGGATCTTCGCCTTGGGGGAGTTGTTGCGGATCTTCGGCACGTCACTCATCGGGCTACGGTCGATCACCCCGTTGAGCACGGCGTAGGAGAGCATCCCGGACAGGGTCTTTCGGGTGACGGATGCGAAGCTGTAGGAGCGTTCGCGGGCGAGACGCTGGAGCAGGTTGTGGATGAATCCTGGTGTGAGTGAGCCGATGGGCACGGCTCCGATGTATGGGAGGATGTTGTTCTTCACTCGCTGGTGGTATGCCTCACGGCTGGATTGCTCGATCGAGTCGTCCGCCCGCTGATCGACATCCGCCAGCCAGAGCATCGCCAGCTGTTCCGTCGTTGATGCTTCGACGAGCGGGACGAACATGCCTGACCAGATCTTGCTCGCAATCGCGCGAAGGTCTTCCTCAGCGTCGGCAGCGGTTGTACCCCACCCGCTGATCCGATGGGCTTCGCCGGCGCCATCGCGGATGGTCACCCGGCTCCGGTACACCCCGCCTTCCAGGCGCGTACGGATGGTCCCGAACTCACCGGGCTGCTTGCGCGGCCTAGGCAACGTCCTGCTCCTGCCGTTCGATGAACGCGACGATCGACGCGGCGGTCCACCGGAGGTGCTTGCCGATCTTGATCGCGCTCGGTCCGCGCTTGTGCGCACGCCATTCGTCGACCGTCCGGACGGAGACGCCGAAGTAGTCGGCTACTTCGGCCTTGGTCAGGAGAGCGGGGAGCTCCACCCTCGGGGGGAGCCCGGTTGCGCTCGTTTCGGTGCTGTTGTTCGTGCCCATACCGATCACATACCCGTATCGGTCGGCTATCGGTCCGCGGTCGTGAGCGCGAACACGTATCAACCGCCGGGGCGTTTCCTCAGCACCCTGATTTCGGGAGTTTTTGGCCGGTTTCTGGCCGGTAGAGGCCCATTTGCGTGATGTGCCTGACATGAGCGAAGGCGTCACTTCCCTAGAAAACACTGGGATGTGACGCCTTCGATTGGCTCCCCGGCTTGGACTCGAACCAAGAACCTGCCGGTTTCAAGCCCATCGTGGATCTCGCGTCGCGGCGGAAGGCGAGCTGATGGGTGTCACGCTGGACCAGATCGAGGCCGTAGAGATGACGATCGCGCGGTGCGTCCTGCAGGGCGAGATCGCGCGGGCTCGCGACTACGCCCAGTACCTCGCGGAGCTCCGCGACTCTCGCCCGACGTTCGCTGAACAGAGCGCCGCGCTGAGCGCCCTCCGCGCCTAGCAGATCACGCGGCATTCCGCATTCCGCATGAATGAGGGGATGATCCACTTGAACAATGACCAGATCATCGCCCTGTTCGAGGTGTGGATGCTCGCGAGCTACCGCGCCGAGGGAACCGTTAAGCTCCGGCTGCGCCACGTGCGCCAGCTCGCCCGGCGAGTGCAGCTCACGCTCGCCGGGCAGGACCACCTCGAGGACGCGCTCGCCCGCACGAGGCACCTCGCCGCCGACACGCGACACTCGATCCTCGCCAGCTGGCGTCTGTTCTACCGCTGGGCGGTCGCGAAGCGGTACGTGCTCGCCGACCCGACCACGCTCCTGGACCCGATCCCGGTGCGGGCTCGGATGCCGAAGGTTGCTCCCGACGCCGCAGTGACGACCGCGATCGCGGCCGCGACACCACGAGATCGAGCGCTCGTGATGCTCGGCCGGTACGCCTGCCTGCGACTCAGCGAGATCGCCACACTCGACATGCGCCACCGCGCCGACGACGTGCTCCGGATCCGCGGCAAGGGCGACAAGGACCGGGTCGTGTACGTCAACGAGCCGCTCATGGACGCGCTCCTGCTCCTCGAGCGGCTGCTACCTCGCGGCCCGTACTTCCCGGGCGAAACAGACGGGCACCTGCACCCGCAATCGGTGCACAAGATCATCAAGCGCGTGACCGGTTGGAACCCCCACAGCCTGCGCCATGCCGGAGCGACCGCCGCGTACCGCGCGACCGGCGACCTGCGCGGCGTGCAGGACATGCTCGGACACGCGAGCCTTGCGACCACGCAGCGATACCTACACCTGGACGACGACTCGCGCCGGCGGGTCGCGAACGCGACAGTCATCCTCCCGCGCGATAGGGTCGCGGCATGAAGGATCGCTACTCGATGAATCCGTTCTCCGTCATGGCCTGGGTGCTCGCGCTCGCCGGCATCATCGTGTGGCTGTTCACCGCTGGCGCAGCAGGTGGTCAGTACGGCGACGCGAAGATCGCAGTACTGACCACCTCGGCTGTCGCTCAGAGCATCGGGCTCACTGCGCTCGGCGCCGCGCTGATCCTCTCGGGGCTGCGCTGGCTGCTGTCGTCGTGGACGACCCTCACAGGGTCAGTCGCGCGGGACGTTGCGGCCCGCGATGAGCGGGCCGGTGCCGAGCACGGCGCTGCCGAGGGATAACCAGAGCCCGCCCTGTTCGGCGGTGATGATGCCGTACCCCACGCCGACGCCGGCGAGGGCGACGAGGACGCCGTAGAGCCAGCGGCGCGCGTCGGGCGACGGGATCCACCGGTTCGGGGTCTGGGTCGCGCGCTGCTTGGCCTCGGCGCGCGTCGTGGGCTCGGCGTCGAGGACGCCGGCCGCGATGAGGGCCTCGCGGACGGCGGCGCGCTGCTCGGGTGTGGTTGCCATGGTGGGTATCTCCTAGAGCTTGGGGACGAGGTTGACGGCGAATGCGGCGACGGCCGCGACGGCGGCGACGACCATGGGCCACGCGGGCCGGATGGACGCCTTGATCTCCTTGATGTCGCGCTCGACGGCGACGAGGCGCTCATCGATCCGCGCGACGAGGGTCTCGGTGGTCTCGCTCATGCCTTGCCCTCGCGGACGGCCTTGCACGCGGCCTCGATGGACGCGAAGTCGGACGCGGAGACCTCGAACGTGGGGCCGGCGAGGTCGTGGCCCTGCGCCTTGGCGGTGTTGTACGCACCGTCGTTGGACTCGAACACCTGCCAGTAGCCGCTCACGGTGTTGTAGATCGCGTTCACGATCACGCCGTCGTTGCGGCGCGTCCAGCAGTACTTGTCCTTCATGTCGTCCTCCTCGGGACTCTCGATGGTGGTGGGGGTGGGGTCGTTGCGGTGGTTGTCACGGTCGCGGAAGTACTCGCGGTGCCACGGTTCGTCCTCGTCGGGGTCGTCGTAGCGGGCGGTCTGGATCCAGCCGTTGTCCGTCCACACGGCGTCCTCGTGCGGGTCGGTGTAGGCGTTGGTGTCGGCGGCGTAGCCCTTGCAGTGCACGGATTTACTGCCGGGGAGCGCCAGTGGTGCCCACGGCCCGCGACCCTCGACGTAGGCGCGGTATGCGGCATAGTTCTTGTCCGCGTCCTCAATGGAGCGTCCGGCCTCGGTGATCTGCGCCGGATCGCCGAGCTGATGATCGATACGGAAGATCGAGGCGGCGGCCTCGTCGGATGCCCAGCCGCGCTCGTACCCGAGGTCGGTGGTCATGCTCGCCCCTCCAGTGTGTCGAGGCGCTGCGCGAGGAGGTCGAGCGCCTGGTGCAGCTGCGCGTTCTGTGCGATGAGGAGCCCGATGAAGTCGATGCTGTCGGGCAGGGTCTCGCCGTTGATGTCGGCGTAGACGACGAACGGGGCGGTGTCGGGGTTCTCGGCGAGGCGTTCGGCGATGTACCCGATGCGGGCGGATCCGTCGCCGCCGGCCATCCGGTAGGAGTGCAGCACGGGCCAGATGTCGCCGAGCGCGGCCGGGTCGAGCGGCTGGATGTCTTCCTTGTAGCGTTCGGAGGACGCACCCTTGGACACCTGACCGTCGCCGTCGATGTACGCGATGGTGTATCCGGACACGGCCGCGGTGGCGCCGAGGGCGTAGAGCTTGCCCTGCACGTTGACCTTGTTGAACCAGAGCTCGGGTGCGCCGATCACGGCGTCCACGTAGGCCTTGTTCGCGACGTCGGCGCGCGCGGCGGGCGTGTTCGTGACGAGCCGGCCGGCGGCGGTGTAGGACGGGATCTTGTTGACCTCGACGGATCCGATCGCGGCGAGCTCGATGCCGAGCGCCGTGCGCGCGGCGGGCGCGGTCGTCGCCCCGGTACCGCCCTTCGCGATCGGGGTGACCGTGGCGGTGCGCTGCGCGATGTAGTCCCGGGTCTTGTTGATCTCGGTGTCAAGCGTGTTGGCGAGGGCCGTGCCGGGCACGAGATCCATGCCGGCGGCGAGGGCGTCATCTCCAGCAGCCATGCTGAGGGTCCTTTCAGGTGAGGGAGTCGATCGTGCCGGGCAGGGCGTCGATCGTGCCGGGGAGCAGGTCGATCGCGCCGGCAGGCACGTCGATCGTGCGGGAGTGGATGGTCATTCGGTCGGTGGTGAGGTCGTACTCGATCGCCTCGGCGGTGCCGGCGTGCACACCCTGGACGGGGTTGCGTCGCTCCTCGACGCTCGCCGAGGCGTTCACGGTCCCGAGCCACCGGTAGCGGAGCTCGGGCGACGGGCTCACGGTGCCGCCGTCGAAGTAGCCGCCGTTCGTGGGGGTCTTCTCCATGGACGCCCGGCGCACGACCGCGCGGGCACCAGCCGGGATGGCTGTCGAAGCGTAGAAGTAGAGGCTCACGCTGGCAGTGCCGGCCGGGGCCGACGCCAGCGAGGCGGTGAGCGTCTGCGTCGTCCCTGGGTTGATCGTCACTGCAGTGCCGACGCCGCGGGGCGAGAGCGTCCCGCTCGACGCGTTGTACGCGACGAGGTGCAGCAGCATCGTCAGCGGCGGATAGCCCGCGGGGACCGTCACTTCCAGCGACTCGGACCAAGGGTCGTTCGGAGCAGCCACGGGTCGCTGAGTGCCGATCATCTGCACGACTCCCGCCGTCGTGCCGGAAGCCCAGTCGATTTGCGTGCCGTTCGCGGTCGGCGTGAATACGGCCCCACTCGCTGCGAACCAGCCTGTCGTGGAGTTGACCATTGCCGAGTTCGTGATGTAGTTGCGGCGCTGCTCGGTCCAGGTGTATTCGTCGGCCTCGAACATGACGGTGAGGACCTCATCACAGACCGCGGACCAGTCCGCGACGGCGGTCACGTCGAGGGTGCGGCCCTTGCCCTTGGCGCGCTGGACCGCGTACTGGGCGCGGCCCGGGCCGGGGTAGACGGCGTTGATCTTGCGGAGGATGATCTTGGTCGCGCCGGGCAGGGTGTAGATGTCGTCGCGGGTCTGCTCGATGCCGTTCTCGTCGGTCCACGTGTAGCGGAACACGGCCCCGTCGTACCAGTCGTCGCCGTCGCGGCTGGCTTCCTCGGCGGCGTCGATCAGGTTCACGCCGTGGCGGATCGAGATCGAGCCGGGCTCGGTGTGGTCGGCGCCGCGGAGCGTCCATTTCCGGTCGCCGTCGCACACGAGCCGGTACCCGTTGGCCTGGACGAGCGGGGCGAGGAAGTCCATCGCGGACACGCCGGGCTGCCACTCGAACAGGGCCGGGGGCCGTTCGATGTTCGGTTTGCGGGTCGAGGCCGAGGCGTGCGGGCTGGCCGGGTCCTGCCACTCGTAGGTGTAGCCGCCGCCGGCCGCGGTCGCGCCGTCGTAGTACGGGATGAGCTCGCGGCCCTCGTACCACTGCGCGCACGACGCGTAGTGCAGGTTCCCGGCAGTGTTGGCGAGGGTCGTGATGAACGGGACAGCCTCGGTCGCGCCGGGCGGGCACTGCGCGATCACGCTGACACGGCGGAACGCGGTCGCGTCGCTCGCGACCACGGCACCATAGGCGGTCGCCGCGGCGGAGACACCGCCGACCGCCCAGAACTGCACCGCGGCCTGCGCGTTGCGGGCGGTGCCCGAGCAGAGATAGGCGGAGAACACGTACCACTTGCCGGCCTCGACGCGCATGCGGGACGTACCGACCGCGATCGGGACGATGTTCGACGTGCCGACCGCGGCGGTCCACTGGATCGCGGTCGTCCCGACCGGCGGGAGCGGCGCGGCCATGGTGGTGCGGGCCAGGGCGGACGACCCGGATCCGAGCTGCCAGCCCGTCGCGGTCAGCGCCGCACGGGGGTTCACGACCTGGTTCGTCACGGCCCAGTACGCGGTCACGTTGGCATCCTCGGTGCCCGCCTCGAGGTGCGCGCCGATCTTGCCGAGCACGTAGTTGCACACGCCGCGCAGGGACGCCTCGTAGGCGCGCGCGCCGACGTCCAGGACGAGGGGGGCGTAGTCGCCGAGCAGCGCCTCATCCGAGGCGAGCGTCAGCGTCGCGTCGCCGTTCGCGCGGCTCGGCTGCATCCGCCGGATCCCGAGGTCGAAGATGCGGTCCTGGCTGAATGTCGGGAACGTGGCCTGCGCGTGGACGGTCACCCGGCGACCGGCGCGCGGGTCGAGTTGCAGGAGCAGCGCCGGGTCCGGGATCGCGACTTCGATCGTGGCGGACACGTGCGGGTACTTCGACGCGTCGAGGAAGACCCGACCGCCCTTGATACCCAGGGACACGGGCGGGGCGCCGCTGAGGGTCGCGGTGTAGGTGTGGGTCGAGACGGTCACGGCGTGATCTCCTGAAACGGCACGGTGACGTGCCAGTGATTGCGGGTCGCGTCGTCGAGGGCGAATCCGATCTGCTGCCCTTCGGGCACGACGAACGTCATGCCGATGGTGCGCTCGTCGGAGACCAGCTGGAGCACGCCGTTCGCGCACACCGCGGCCCAGGCGTTGTTCGCGGCGGTCTCGTCGGTGAACAGGAGCGTGAGCGTGCCCGTGCGCGTCCCCGCGGGGCGGAGCGTGATGTCGGGGCTCGTGCGCCCGAGGATCTTGTGCACGATGGTTCCGCCCTCACGGGACGCCTCGTAGCCCTCCACGAGCCGCGGTGTGATGATGGTGGCGCCGGCCAGAATCGTCGTGGCCATTAGTCCCAGACCTGCCTTCCGAGGCCCTGCTTATCGATGTAGGCGGTGACGCGACCGTTCTTCTCGACCGGCTGCCAGTTGCGCCATGCGGAGTCATCGACGCCGACGCGGATGATCGCCTGCCGGCCGTTCACGTGATCGATCGCGCCGTCCGCGTCGCCCTTGAATCTCGCAATCGCCTGGGACGCGAGCCCGGTCTGCGCGTCGATGAACACCTGCGTGTTGTCGGGCAGGGTGATGAGCTTGTTGCCGAGCTCGTCAACCTCGACGGCGGCATCCGCCGAGTCCTGAACGATCCGCTTGAAGGACTCGGAGACCTGTGAGGCGGTGACCTTGCCGGCGTCCATCTCATCGGTGAGGCGCTTCATCGCTTCCTTCCCGAGGAAGGTTCGCTGTGCGAATCCGTCGAGGTCGTCGGCGATGTCCTGGTACTGCGTCCCCATGCCCTGCAGCTCTTCGTGCACACGCCGGTCGGTTTCGGCGAGCTGATCCTGGGCGACGCTCAGCGCGGTCGCGTTCCCCGCCATCGCGTTCATGGCCGTGGACACGTCCACGCCCCAGTTCTTGGCGTTCTCCTGCGCTTCCTTGTACCGCTCCGGGTCGGTCGAGATCGCCATGACGTTCGCCGTCTGGGTAGCCGTGCTGACGATCAGTGACCCGGCGTCGATATACGCCTGCGCCCACTCTGCGGCCCGCTGCCGGGACTGCTCGGCGGCTTCGTCGTTCGCACCGAACGCGGCGGCGATCGCGCCGACACCGACCGCAGCGGCGCCGGCGAGCAGGCCGATGCCGGGGATGCTGCCGGCGAGTCCGCCGAGGGTGCCCTGGATGAGATCCGTGACCGAGGACATGTCGCCGTTGAACGAGGAGGTGACCTCGGAGAGGTTCTGCAGGGCTTCCTGCTTGACCTCGGACATGTTCTCGCGGGCCTTGCTGGTGCCGTCCTCGGAGGACTCCTTGACCTTGCGGTAGCTGTCCCGGAACTCGCGTTCGATCGCGCGGGCGGTGTCCTTGGTCTCGTCGCCGAGGCGCTCGGTGGCCTTCTGTGCGTCCTTCAGGGATCGCTCGAGCTGCTCGGGTCCCTTGTTCTTGCCGAGGTCGAGCAGCTCTTTCTGTGCGTCCTCGAGCGGGTCGATCACGCCGGATTCGATGCCCTGCTTGAACGCTTTGGTCTCGGACGCGATGCCGACCTGGTAGCCCCCGGCCATCACTTGCTCACTTTCTCGAACGTCTCGGCGACCGTCCGGTAGACGGTTTGGAACATGAGCGCTCCCGCGCGGGGGATGAATGCCTGCACGGACGGGAAGAACACGTGGCCTCGCTTCGCACGGCTCCGGAACACGGGACCGATGCGGCGCTTGTAGGGCTTGCCCTTGCGGCTGTGCGTCGCGACGATCCGGCCCGGGTCCATGCCGAACTCGGTGCCGGACGCGAGGACGCTCGAGGGCGTGCCGTGGACCTTGCCGATGGTCGCGGTGCGCAGTATCACGTTGTCGTCCCGAACCGCGACCCGTGCGGTGTCCAGCAGGACGCGCGACTCGAGGCGGGTACCGGCGCGGGAGCGCATCTCCTCCTGAAACGCAGGCTCGATCACGCGGCGTGTCTGCGCGCGGAGTTGCTTGCGGACCTCGCCGGGCAGGGATCGTGCCGCCTGCACGAGCACCTGGAAGTCCCGGGAGACCAGGAGGGAGATGCGCCCCGCCATGGTTCAGGCCAGGACCGGCTGACCGTCCACGGGCAGCGCCACGGATCCGGTCGCGAACGTGCCGACCGTGCCGCCGATCGCGCCGGGCAGCAGCGTGACGGTCACGGTCGCGGCCTTGAGGCCGGCG
This sequence comes from Microbacterium xylanilyticum, assembly GCF_054654695.1. Lineage (NCBI taxonomy): Bacteria > Bacillati > Actinomycetota > Actinomycetes > Micrococcales > Microbacteriaceae > Microbacterium > Microbacterium xylanilyticum. Next base: position 1,952,678 of record NZ_BAAIEN010000002.1, on the reverse strand, counting down.
CCCTTCTTCGGGGTGAACTTCATCGTCACCTTCTTGCCGACGTTCGCGAGGCTGTACTGCGCCCACGAGTTGGCCGTCTCGAAGTCCTGCGCGTAGTCGATGTTCGCGACCCACTCGGGCTGCGCGATGTCCTGGTAGACGGCGGTCGGCGCGAGGCCCTTCCAGACCTGCACGTTCGTGCTCGGTACCAGTTCGACCTTGGACACCTGCAGCTCGAAGTCGCCGATGTCGGTCGCGCCGTCCTTGATGTTCACGGTGCAGTCGCGCAGAACGTAGGGCTTGAGTGCAATCTGAGCCATTGTCAGCTCTCCTTCGTGATGATGGTGGTGAGGGTGATATCCCAGGCGAGCCGGTCGGTCTGGTCGTCCTTGACCTTGCGGGCATCGGCCCACGCGATCGTGGAGTGCGGGTCGAGGGCGACGATGAGCGCGAGCACGTCGTCATCCACCTGGAGCTCTGCCTGCTCCGGGTCCGAGAGCGGCGTGATGATGGTGAGCACGCACCGCGCCTGCACGTGCCCGAGCGGTGCGACCTCGAGCGGTTCGAGGCCGAGCAGCTTGAACACGACCGTGGTCACGTTCACGCTGTCGCGCGAGCGCATCGTGTCCGACCACTCCCACGTGTCGGGGAGCAGCGGCATCACTTCGCCCTTGACGTAGGCGCGCAGATCAGAGGGCATGGGGTTTCCCGTCCACCGGCCGGATGGTGGTCCGGATGGTCTTGTCGAGCGGGCGCGGCTGGTACGAGAACTCGCCTTCACCGAACTCGCCGCCCGAGCGGACGGTGCCCGCGGTGTAGAGGTTCTTCGCCTGCTGGAGCTGCGCGAGCACGTACCGGTTGGGTGGGTCCGGAACCGGCTCGCCGTCAGGGACGGGAGCCGGCTCCGGAGCGAACGCGATCACCTGGTCCTTGGCGACGGTGAGCAGCATGCCGAGCACCTCGGCGTTCTGCACCGGAGCGTCCGCCCAGGCGGCGCGCACGCGGGCCTGCGCCTCGGGGCTGTCCGCGGTGTACCAGGTGACCATGGCTCAGGCGTCCGCGACGCCGATGAGCTTGAGCGCCTCGGGGCGCCGCACGAACGTCTGCAGGTAGCCGTGCGCGGCCTTGTCCACGCCACCGCGGGCGAGGTCGAGGGCGTCCACCTCGAGCAGGCCGCCGGCGGGGCGGTCGAAGTCGATCGCGTAGGACGCGCCGACGAGGGTCGCGCCGGTGGCCTCGATGCCGACGTCGCCGTTCACGACGTGCACGTTCCCGTCCACGGTGCCGGCGCCGGCGGTGGACAGTGCGATGGACACGAACGCGGGCAGGTTCTGCTCGCCGCCGGCGGCATAGATCAGCTCCTCGAAGTCGAGGTCGTTCATGATCGCGAACGTCGGGGTGTCGCGGCGCCCGTCCGTCTTGCGCTTGCGGACGGCGAGGATGCCCTGGATGAGGTGGCCGAGGGCCTTCGGGTACTTCGCGTCGGCGAGGTACGCGCCGGCCGGGGCGATCGGGGCGCCCGCGGTCGCGACCGTGTAGGACAGGGCGAGGTCGTCCTGCCACACCAGGAAGTCCTCCTGGATGAACGTGAGGAACGCGAGCACGAAATCGAGTCCGCCGGGCAGATCGTAGAACTCCCGGCCGATGTCCTCACCGATCGCCCACCGGTCCAGGACCGAGGTGTGCGTCTCGGTGAAGCCCTGGTAGGACTTGATCGCGGTCTTGTTGCCGGCCCACGCGCCGTCGAACGGGGCGTTGATGGGCGCGGCCTGGGTGCCGCGCTTCATCTTGTAGCCCTTCTTGCCGCCGGCGTAGATCTCGGTGCCGGGGTTGAACAGGGTGATGTACTCCTGCACATAGGCGATGCCGTCCGACAGGAGCCCCATCCAGTTCGGCTGGAGGGCGGCGCCGGGCAGGGAGCCGGCGCCGGTCAGGGTGAGGTCGGAGAGTGCGGCGAGCACCTCGACGGCCTTCTGATCCTGCCGGTTCGACTTGAGGTCGCTGATCGCCTGCGCGATCGACTGGATGCTCGGCGCGCGGGCGGCGAGCACGGCAGCGGGCGCGGAGCCTGCGGCGGCGGTGGCGGGGATGGCCCCGGCCTGGACGGTTTCCTGAACGGCCATGAGGCCCTCCTCCTGGGTGTTGGTGGTCGTCTCCTCCACGACGGTCGTCGTGGTGGTCTGGGTGCCGCCGTCGATCTGGACGGCCTCGGTCTGCGTCTCGACCTTGCGCACCCACGTGTCGCCGTTCTCGTCGGTGTACTCGGACACGCGCGCCTCGCTGGTCGTCACGGGCGCTGCCGGGTCCGTCGCGGCGGGGTCGGTGGGGGCGAGCTCGGCGAGGACGCGGGCGGAGCGGAACGCGCCGGCGACGAGCTGCGCGGCGCCGGTGAGGATGCCGTTGCGGGCGACGCGGCCGGCGTCGATGTCGGTCTTGAACTCGGCGGACAGCGCGCGTCGGGTGCCGGCGGGGTTCGTGGCGTCGGCGAGGGCGGCGTCACCGGCCGGGGTGCGGGCATAGCTGAACGTCGCCATGATGCCCTGCGCGGTCTCCCACAGGCGGGTCGCGCGGCCGACCGGCTGGTACCGGTCGTGGTCGAGGTTCAGGGTGACGACGGACGGATCCGCGGGAAGCTCGATCGAGCCGGCTTCCACGGTGAACCGGCCGGAGCTGGTCTGCCCCACCTCGTTGAACGGGATCAGGAGCCCGGTGCTGGAGCGGTCATCGAGATTCGCGAGAATCTCGCCGCCCTGGATGGTGATGTCGTGCATGGTCAGTCCTCGCTTGTCTGCTGCTCGGTCGGGGTCGGGACGGTCAGGAACGCGGACGTGTCCACGCGGATCGACCGCCCGGGCGCGCACACGTCGTCCAGGGACAGGCGGGCCGCGATCGCGCTCGCGTACTTGGACAGCCCGTAGTCCCAGATCTCGGAGCGCTGCGCGCCGTTCTGCACGCCCGAGTACTTGATGTCGGTGCCGCCGCCGGATCCGCCCTGCCGGACGCCCTCGAGGATCGAGGCGGGAAGTCCGGCGTGATTGGCGAGGTCGAGGCGGTTGCCGTTGCGGCCGGACTCGAACAGGTCGGTGGGCAGCTGGCCGGCTGCGGTGTCGATCGTCACCCAGTCGGGCTTCAGGCCGGTCGCGCCGCCCTCGGTGGAGCGGGCCGCGATGAAGCCCTGCCGGAACTGCTCGCGCTCCTCCTTGGTCCACATGTCCCAGCGCTCGGCGGCGAGGGTGAGCATGGTCAGCGCGATCGGGTTCTTGATGCGGTCGCGGTAGGCGTCGCGGATCCCGATCGCGTCGAGGATGTCGGAGAGCGCGTTCACGAGCATGCCGTTGGAGCCGTAACCGAGGCGGATCGGGATGACGCGGGCGAGGTAGGGCTGCATGCCGGCGGCCGGGCGCACGTGGATCTGTCCGTCGTCGTCGGCCCACCAGCGGTCTTTCGGGATGTGCAGCGCGTCGATGGGCTGCCCGGCGCCGTCGAGCTGGAAGCCGATCGCGGCCCATCCTGACATGAACAGGTCGCTGGTCACGCCCCAGCGCAGGTCGCGCGGCGGGAGCCCGGTCGAACTGGTGGTGAGCCATCGCGGCTGGTCCGGCACGCGCGTGTCGCCGTCGTACTCGAACCAGGGCATGTCGGAGATCACGGAGCAGATCAGGTCGTGCGCGCGGGCGACGGCAGGCACCCGCAGCGCCGCGTCACGGGTGACGGAATCCGTGGCGACCGGGAGCGCGTCGGCGACGAGCAGGGACTGGATGCTGTCCTGCGGCGAGTGCCAGGACAGCAGACCGCTCGTCGCAGACGCGGCCGGGCCGAGGAGCCAATCACGGAAGAAACCCACGTGACAGACCCTCGGCCCGGTATCCCACAGATCAGGAATCAGACGGCGTGTTGCGCCGCCTTTCGGCGCGCCTCGGAGAGCGCGTCCTGCGCCTGGGTCTGGCCAGGGTGGGTGCGCTTCTCGTGCGCGGCGCCCCGCTCCCAGCCTTCCATCTTCGTGAACGCGAACCCGGTCCAGGCGGGGCCGCAGTCGGTGCAGACGATGACGACGCTCACGGGCGTGCAGTCGAGTCGGATCATGGTGTGTCTCCTCAGAACGTGAACACGTCGGACGGGCTGGTGGTGGTCGGGGCATCGTCCAGGAACCGCAGCGCGAGCGCCGCGGCCTCGACCGGGGTCACGTCCGCCTCGGGGTCGTCCTTCGGCGGACCGAACCGGAACGTGCCGTAGTTCCCGAACGCCTGCCGCGTCGCGATCCGGCAGGCCCGTTCCAGCTCGGGGCTGGCGAAGATCACGAGGTCGTCCTGCTCGAGCGCGCGCAGGAACCCGACCGTGGATCCGGGGATGTCGGCCGCGACGGTCGGCTTCATCAGCGGCCGCGGCGTCGCGGTCGCGATGTGCTTCTCGGCGATCTCCTCCGTGTACCCGCGCTTGTCGTAGCGCAGCACGACGGCCGGGTGCCGGCGCATCCGCAGCAGCACCTCGACGTCCAGGCCGGTCGTGCCCTGCTGGTGCCACCACAGCGCGACCGCCCGGCGTCGCCGCGGCGCCTCGCCGCCGGCGAGCTGCACGAGATCCGCGGGCGGCGTGTAGTCCCACGCGATCGCGAGCGACGCGGCGTTGCCGAGGTGGTGCACCTTGAGCGCGGCCGAGAACCGCGCCGGCGGCTCCGGGAACGCGGCGCGGGTCAGCGCCCGCTCGAGCTGGGCCGGCGGGATCAGCACGTCCGCGGCGCCCTCGAGCCCGAACTGCCCGCCGTACTCGATCAGGAAGTCGTCCAGCGGGAACTTGTCGAACGAGCGCTTCGGCGCGTCGGTGAGCGTCGTGAACCCGAGGCCCGGGTGGGTGCGCTCGATCCACTCCCGCATCCGCCCGCCCGTCGCGCCCGTCTTCGGGTGCGGTAGGTCTGGCTCCCACGACACCAGCTCGGCGCGGTCCACGGTCTCGGGGATCCCGTGCCACGCGATCGCGGCCTCGTCGTCGTGCAGGTTGTCCCAGAGCAGCTGCCCGGTCCGCCACTTCTGCCCGGTGCCGGCGAGCACGAACTGCGCGCCGATCTTTGTGTCCATCGTCGGGATGACGGCGCGCGTCACGTCCTCGCCCTGGTCCACGTCGGCCTCGCCGGCCTCGTCGCCGAACGCGAGATCGAACCCGCCGGAGCGGAACATGTCGCCGTTCGGCGTGCCGACCTGGATGAGCGAGCCCGTGTCGCGGAACACGAGCTGCTCGCCACCCTTGGACAGGCCGATCGCGACCGGGCTCGTCTTGGAGTCCGGCCACAGCTTGACGAGGTGCTTCACGATGTCCTCGCGGAACCGCTGCCCTGCCTTCGCCCCGGTCGTGAACATGGTCCACCCGACCGTGTAATCCTCCCGCGACCAGCATCGCCCGAGCATCACGGCCTGCACCGCGGTGGTCTTCGTGGACCGGCGCGGCTCGAAGATCGCGTTCATGAATCGGCCGGCGGCGAGCACGTCCGCGACGAGCAGCTGCATCGGCGACGGCCCGAACCCGCCATCGCCGGCACGCTGCCGCTGATCCAGCCGCAGCAGCCGCGCCCCCTGGATGAACTCGCCCCGCGACTGCTCCGTGGTGACGAGCTCGGTCAGCTTGATCGGCGTGAGGTGGTCCAGGCGCGATCGCCACTCGAGCCAGTTCGCCTCGGACCACAGGTCGGCGAGCGTCGGCGTCAGGGTCATGATGTTCTCCAGTTCAGGGGGAAAAGTGGCTCTTGGAGCCGGAGGCGGGGGTTGCACCAGCACCTAAAAAAAGGCTGGTCAGCGGTGGTTACCACGGCGCGAGGCCCGCGGTCGGTGTGGTCGGCGCGCTGCGCGGCGCGGGCTGGCCGGCGCGGCGCGCGTTGGTCAGCGCCGCGCCACGCCGTCCGCCGTCCGATCGGTTGCAGCGCACGCACTCGGGCGCGAGGTTGGACAGCGCGTGCCCGCCGTCCGGGTCGAGGTGCCCGACGTCGAACCGGGAGCCCGGCTCGATCGGACAGCCGCGCCGCCAGCAGCGCACCTCGGTGCCGTGCCGCCAGTCGCGTCGGACCCGAGCGCGCACGATCCGAGCGTTGGCCAGGTAGAGCGGATCCCGATGCTTGTCGGTCATGGCCGATCCAGCCTGGTCAGGCCGGTCAGGGCAGTTTCCCTATTTCTCTCTCTTCTCTTTCTTACGCGAGAGAAAGTAGAGAGAGGGCTGACCGCCCTGACCAGGCCGCCCCCCGCCTGGGATCGAGGGCTGACCACAGCCCTGACCATGCCCTGACCACAGGGCTGACCACCCTCATTCCATCGGCGAAGCTCATCATGATGAGGGGCACGGGGAGCGGGCGCGGCCCGGTTTGCCCTGACCGCGGTCAGCCCTGACCAGCCCACGGCGGTCATGCGCGGTCCGCCGTGATCATGACGCTGATGCCCTGGTAGTAGTGGACGCGGCCACCGTTGATGCGTGGGCGGGTGGCGGTCACGCCGCGCTGCTTGAGGCGCTGAGCGAGAGAGCCGGAGTTCATCGCCTGGTAGCCGTTGCGGCGGCACCAGGTCGAGTAGACCCTGTACACGTCGTCCTTCGGGCTGGACTGGTCGGCGCCTTCGGTCACGGCGTCGTCCTCCTCCAGCCAGGTGAGGAAGGGGTCGGCCTCGTCGTGCATGCGCGTGGTGGCGTCCTTGACCGCATCGGGCGGCAGGAACCGCCCGCGCTCCATGAGCCGGCGCAGGCCCTCCATCGCGTAGTTGAAGATCGCGGGTATCTCGTCGGTCAGCACAGACTCGTCGTACAGGGGCCCGGTGTTGTCCTCGGACTCGACCTGGTTCGGGAACTCGATCACCATCCACCGCCGGCGCCAGCCGCGGGAGTTGTCGGAGGTGCGGAAGAACCCGTTCGCGGCGAACAGGGGGACGGCGTAGGGCACGAACTCGAACGCCTGCCCGTGCTTGCGTGACGCGCTGATCGAGTCGCCGCCGGTGATCTCCTTGAGGATCTGCGGGTCGCGCAGGAACGCCTCGGACAGGTCGCCGCTGATGTTCGCGATCTTGCCGTAGAGGTTGGACGACGCGAACCGGTCCTCGACCAGCTGGTGCATGCTCACCGAGCTGTAGTTGGCCTTGCCGAGCATCGCGCGCAGCAGGCGCATCAGGGTGCCCTTGCCGTCGCCGCCGGCGCCGTACAGCAGGATGATCTTCTGCAGCGGGTTGCCGGTCATCAGGAGGTAGCCGATCACCTCCCACACGTGATCCTGCATGACGGGATCGTCGCCGAACACCTGATCGAGCCAGGCGCGGAACTCGTGCGGGATCGCGATCGGGTCGTGCACGATCGGGAGCTTGGTCAGCGCGCCGAGCATCTCGTTGTGCGGTGTGAGGCGATCCTCACGCCACCAGTAGACGCCGTTCTCCAGCACGATGTAGTCCAGGTAGCCGCGGGGGAGCTCGGGCAGGCCCACCTCGGTGAGCTCGATGTTCAGCAGGTGCGCCGCGGCCTGAGACTCGACGTTCTTCGTGTACGTCGCGCCGAGCGCTTTCGCGCAGCGCCGCGTGACCACGTACGGATCCTGCACATACACGCCCTCGCGGTACTCGTACAGGTTCCCCGCGAAATCGCGCCCGAGCTTCGTGGGCTCGTGCGCGATGTGATCGGCTAGCAGCGTCGCGTCGAAACGCTCGGTCTGCGGATTGACGAAACTCACCACAGCAGACCGTCTCCTCTCGCGTACGCGGATCTGAGCGCGTCGGCGGCGCGCTCCAGGGTGAGCGCGTCGGCGTGCATGGTCTCGTTGTGCTCCCGGATCCCGGCAAGCACTAGCGCGCGAGCATCGGCCCAGGGCAGATCGTCGGGTGCCGTCACGATGCGCGGCTCACCAGCGCACCGCATGCACACGCCGTGCAGACTCACTCCGGACTCCCGTTCGTGCGATCTGCCACCCATGCCGTGCGCGGATCGTGGGTGTGCGAGCCGTCCTCGTGGCGCTCGATCCAGGGGCCGTCACCAGGCGGGACCGCGAGCCAATCGCCGCACGCATCACACCGGATCGTGCGGTTCGTGCGCCGCTGGCTGCTCCACGCGGCAAGCTGCTCCGCGTAACGCTCCGGCGTCTGATGCTGGCTCGTCACATCGAGAACGACGCTCATCCGCCCGTCCGTGGACTCGATCTGCTCACGGTCGCGCCACTCGGTCATGAAGTCGAGCGAAAGCTGATCGACCGCGTTGTGCAGCTCGTCCAGAGTGTTCGCCGCGATCGTCACAGCCAGCATGTACTTCGGCAGCGGGATCAGATCCTCATCGCGCTGTGCGACGCGGTTGGCGATCAGGTCACGCAGTGGGTGGCTCATCACTCACTCCCATCCGTGCGGTTGGGTGCGGGCCGCTCACCGACCCAGCAGGCGAGCTTGTACGCGCCCCAGAGGAACAGGCCGGCGAGGATCCATGCGCCGTTGAGGATCACGGCTCGACCTCCTCGTCGGAGAGGGCGAGGCACACGGCGCCGAGCACGGCGCGCGCGTCGCCGAGCTGGAGCTGCACCGCTTCCCAGTCGATCTCGCGCGGCTTCTCGGGCTGAAAGCCCAGCAGGAACTCGGTCATCTTGATGTGGTCGAGCGCGGCGCGCACGTCGGCCCAGATCGCGACCTTGCGCGCGCTCGGGCGGCTCATCGGGCGTCCTGCTGATCGAACGTCAGCCACTCGCCGGTGTCCGGATCCAGGCCCATCGTGAGCCGGTGCTGGAATTCGGCGATCTCCTCGGGCGTGTAGTTCGCCCGCATGTACCAGTGGTCCCGGTCCACGGTCACCGCGTGCAGCTCCCGGCGCAGCCGCTCGATCTCCCGCCGCATGAACAGGTACGTGGCGGGCGAGATGTGAGGCCACGACGCCCCAGGCGCAGACGATGATGACGACGACGGCGACGCCGAGGATCGTGAAGAAGACGATGAGCCCGACAACCGTGTTCACCGCCCCGGCTCCCACGGCTCGCGGGCGATGATCGCCTCGATGTCCGCAGCGGCGTAGCGGCGCTGCGTGCCGCCCGGACGGATGGCGCGGATCGATCCCTTGTCGGCGAGCCGCGAAACGGACTTGGGTGTGAGGCCGAGTGCCGACGCCGCTTCCGCCGGCGTGAGCCACTCTGTGTCCCGAACGTGCTTTTCTGGCATGTTCGGGACCGTACCAGACAAAACGGGCATACCGGGACTTTCAGGCATGTGTCTTGTCGGAATGTCCGCTTTGTCCGTATTATGGCCGCATGAGTACAGCGAATCCGGTTCTGCCCATCGAGGAGCCCATCGACGTGATGGTGGGCCGCCGCGTACACACGCTCATGTGGGAGCAGCGGGTGAAGAACAAGGACGTGGCCGAGCTGCTCGGGCTCGACCCGACCGCGATCGGCAAAAAGCTGCGTGCTGAGCAGAAGTTCAGCATCGAGCAGTTGCGCGTCGTTGCGCGCCGACTCGACACGACGATCGCGTATCTGGTGGGAGAAGCAGAGAACCCCCACCCGAACGGATCGGATGGGGGTTCGTCGCTCCCCGGCTTGGACTCGAACCAAGAACCTGCCGGTTAACAGCCGGCTGCTCTGCCAATTGAGCTACCGAGGAATGCTCCCCGCTGGGCGGGCAACTCGTCAACTATAGCAAAGGTTGACCGTGCATCCCGCTTCGGGGCGCCGCCCGGGCGCGTCGCACACCGGCGCGGGAGCGCTCACCCCTCGAGGTGATCGACGCCGGGCAGCCAGCTCGCGCCGGGGCGTCCCCAGCCGCGCTTGCGGGCGATCTTCTGGACCGTCTTCCAGTCGCCGTCGTCGAGACGGTCGACGTACAGGATCCCGTCCAGGTGGTCGAACTCGTGCTGCATGATGCGGGCGCGCCAGCCGTCGACCTCGATGCGCACCTCGTCGCCGTCGAGGTTCGTGCCGGTGACGAGCACGCGCTCGGAGCGACGCAGCGGGAACCGCTCGCCCGGGAACGACAGGCATCCCTCCGACTCCAGATCGGGGTCGGGCGAGCCGGGCTCCAGGGGCGCCATCCACAGCACGGGGTTGATGATCTCGCCGCGCCAGGGGTTCTCATCGTCGTCCACGTACGAGTACACGTAGATGCGCAGGCCGACGCCCACCTGCGGTGCGGCGAGGCCCACGCCGGGAGCGATGTCCATGGTCTCGTACATGTCCGCCACGAGCGTGCGGATCTCGTCGGTGATCTCACCGACCGGTTCGGCGGGGGAATGCAGGACGGGGTCGCCCATGATGCGAATCGGAAGCACTGCCACGCGTCAACCCTAGTGGGCGCGCGTCGGCGGGTAGGCTCGAAGGGTGCTTGAGGACCTGACGCGGGACGTGGGGGCGGCGAACGTCGGCGACCACCTCGTCGGCGTGTTCCAGAACCCGGGACTGCTGATGGGCATCCCGCTGGCCCTCGCCGGTGCCGTCTTCATGTCCCTCGGCGCGCAGTATCAGCATCGCGGCGTCGAGAAGGTGGAGCGGCTCAGCGGCTCCGACGCGGGATCCGGCCTCAGCTGGGCACAGGTCAAGGGCCTCTTGAGCCGCCCCTCCTGGATCATCGGCACGCTCATGCTGGTCCTCGCGATCGTCTGCCAGCTCGCCGCGCTCACCAAGGCGCCGCTGATCGTGGTGCAGCCCCTCGGCGCCATCGCCCTGGTGATCACCACGCTGCTGAACGCGCGCGTCAGCGGCATGGCGCCGACCAGGCGCTCCCTCGTGTCGATCTTCGCGTGCGTGGGCGGCATCTTCATCTTCGTGCTGTTCGCCGCGCTGTTCGCCGCCGAGCGGCGGATCAGCGAGATCCAGCTCTTCACCATCCTGACGATCCTGCTGCTCGTGATCATCCTGCTGGGCACCTGCTGGCTGATCCTGCGGCATCGCATGCGAGCGCTCTTCTACGTCACCGGCGCGGGCATCCTGTACGGCTTCGTGGCGACGCTGGCGAAGGCCGTGCTCATCCGGATCCAGTTCGGGCAGTTCGACTGGCTCACGGCGGTCTGCGTGATCGCGCTCATCGCGGCCGGTGCCGCGGGCGCCTACTTCGTGCAGACCGCCTACGGATCCGGTCCGCCCGACCTGGTGATCGCGGGGCTCACCGTGATCGACCCCATGGTCGCCGTGCTCATCGGCCTGCTGGTGCTCGAGGAGGGCGCGGCCGCGCCGACCTGGGTGTTCGTCGCCTTCGGCATCTCCGGCCTCATCGCGGGCTGGGGCGTGGTCACGCTCGCCCGGTACCACCCGCAGGTGGTCAGCGAGAGCCAGGAGCTGCCCATCACCCGCGGCAGCGGCGGGGGCGCGACCCCGCCGTCGTCCGCGGCGGCTTCCGACCGCGGTCCGTCGGGGCCGGCAGCGCCGACCGGGCCGGCGACGTCTCCAGAGGGCTCGGAGCCGGGCGACGATGAGCGCCCGGACGCCCCGGAGTGGCCGTCGAATGTGGCACCGCTACGACGAGAGGACCCGTCCCGCGCCGGCAGCGATGTCGACGAACGCGGGAACGGATCCTCCTGGAGCTGATCGAGGCGACGTGCCGTCGCCCCGGTGCTCAGTAGTCCACGTCGATGAGGTCGGGGGCGACCTCTGATGCCGCTGCCTCGTCCACGAAGAATACGGTGCGCTTGCGCCCCTTGGCGCCTGCCGCCGGCACGTTCTCGTAGTTCGCGCCCGCGAGTGCGAGCCCCAGTGCGGAGGCCTTGTCCGCGCCGGTGAGCACCAGCCACACCCGCTTGGACGCGTTGATCACCGGGCGGGTGAGCGTGATCCGCTCCGGCGGCGGCTTCGGGGAGTCCCGCACGGGCAGGACCGGCCTGTCCGTGACGGTGATCTCGGGACGGTCGGGGAACAGCGACGCGATGTGACCGTCCGGCCCGACGCCGAGGAAGCAGACGGCGAACGACGGCCAGGCCCGCTCCGCGTCGCCGAATCGGGCGAGCTCGGCGGCATAGGCGTCCGCACCCTCATCGAGGGTCAGCCCGGCGTCGCTCGCGGCCATCTCGTGCACGTTCCCTGCGGGGACCGGGATCCGGTCCAGCAGCGCGGCGCGCGCCTGCCCCGCATTGCGGTCGGGGTCGTCCCGCGGCACGAAGCGCTCGTCGCCCCACCAGAAGTGCACGAGCGACCAGTCCACCTCCGCGGTGCGCGGATCCTCTGCGACTGCGCGCAGCACGGCTGCTCCCATGCCGCCCCCGGTCAGGGCGATGTGCGCCAGTCGGCCGTCCCGGATCCGCGCGCGCAAACGCACGAGGAACCGGTCGGCGACCAGACGCGCGAGAGCGGCTGGATCCGCGCCGATGACGACGCGCTTCGCGGGGGATTCGGCGGCCATGTCAGGCCACCGCCTCCGGAGCCTCGAGCAGCTCCCAGCCCTCGGTGATCACGCGGCCGTACAGCAGGTCGGGATCGAGGCGGCGCAGCTCCTCTGCGAGGCACTCGCGCAGCGTGCGCCGCGGCAGGTGCAGTTCGTGGTCCGGCTGTCCGGGCTGGGTGAGCACGGCCGACCCGGGCACCGGGCGCTCGAGCAGGATGTCGCCGTTCGACCGGGTGAGCCGCACCGACTTGATGCCGTGAGCCCAGTCGTCGACGGGCTCGTACGCCCAGCGCACCGGAACGTCGAGGGCCAGCCGCAGCCAGCCCGCGAGCAGTGCCGTGGACGGAGAGGCGGCGGAGCCGCGCACCTCGACCGCGGTGATGTCCTCGTAGGGCGGCTGGTCCAGCACCGCGGCGAGCTGCTCGCGCCAGTGCGTGAGCCGGGTCCAGGCGAGGTCGGTGTCTCCGGGCACGTAGGTGCGCCCCAGGACCTCGAGCTGCGCCCGCACGTCGTCCGCGGTCGCCGCGTCCGTGATGCGGCGCTGCGCGATCCGGCCCAGGGGAGAGGCTGCCGGCGCCTCCGGCGCCTCGCGCGGCCACCACACGACCACCGGGGCGTCGGGCAGCAGCAGACCCGTGACCAGGCTCTCCTCGTTGCTGGCGGCGTCACCGTAGGCGCGGAGCACGACGACCTCGCTCGCACCGGCGTCGCCGCCGACGCGGATCTGCGCGTCGAGGCGCGCCTCGCCGTCGCTCGTGGTCAGCACGATCACGCGCATCGGGTGCTCGCGGGAGGCGTCGTTCGCGGCATCGATCGCCGACTCGGCGACGTCGTCGTTCGCGGCGATGATCAGCGTGAGCACGCGTCCGAGCGCGACCACGCCGCCCTCCTCGCGGGCCTTGACCAGGTTCTTGGCGACCTGGCTGGTGGTGGTGTCGGGCAGATCGATGATCACGGGCGCCTCCAGACACGTCCGTCGCGGGCGAGCAGGGCGTCGGCGGAAGCCGGGCCCCAGGAACCGGGAGCGTACTGCTCCAGCGGGCCGCCTTCCGCGGCCCAGTACTGCTCCACGGGGTCGAGGATCTTCCAGCTGAGCTCGACCTCCTCGTGCCGCGGGAACAGCGGCGGGTCGCCCAGCAGGACGTCCAGGATGAGACGCTCGTACGCCTCGGGGCTCGCCTCGGTGAAGGCGTGCCCGTAGCCGAAGTCCATGGTCACGTCGCGCACGTTGCTGCCGTTGCCCGGCACCTTGGAGCCGAAGCGGAGCGTGACGCCCTCGTCCGGCTGCACGCGGATGACGAGCGCGTTCTGACCCAGCTCCGAGGTCTGCGCGCCGCCGAACAGGTGCTCGGGAGCGCGCTTGAACACGACCGCGATCTCGGTGACGCGGCGGCCGAGGCGCTTGCCGGTGCGCAGGTAGAACGGCACGTCCGCCCAGCGCCGGGTGTTGATCTCGAGCTTGACGGCCGCGTACGTCTCGGTGGTGGAGGCCGGATCCATCCCGTCCTCGTCGAGGAAGCCGGTGACCTGCTCGCCGCCCTGCCAGCCGCCCGCGTACTGCCCGCGCGCCGTGGCGAGGGAGAGGTCGTCGGGGAGGGACACCGCGGCGAGCACCTTCTCCTTCTCCGCGCGCAGGTGCTCGGCGGAGAGGCTGATCGGCTCCTCCATCGCGGTGAGCGCGAGCAGCTGCAGCAGGTGGTTCTGGATGACGTCGCGCGCGGCGCCGATGCCGTCGTAGTAGCCGGCGCGGCCGCCCACGCCGATGTCCTCGGCCATCGTGATCTGCACGTGGTCGACGTAGTTGCGGTTCCAGATCGGCTCGTACAGCTCGTTGGCGAAGCGCAGCGCGAGGATGTTCTGCACCGTCTCCTTGCCGAGGTAGTGGTCGATCCGGAAGATCGAGTCCGGCGGGAAGGTGCCCTCGAGCGCGTCGTTGAGCGCCCGCGCCGAGGCCAGATCGTGCCCGAACGGCTTCTCGATCACCACGCGGCGCCAGTGGTCGGCGTCCTGGTGTCCTTCGACGAGACCCGAGTCGCGCAGCTGCTGCGCGACCAGCGGGAATTGGTTCGGCGGGATGGACAGGTAGTACGCGTGGTTTCCCATGGTGCCGCGTTCGACGTCGAGCTTCTCGACCGTCTCGCGCAGGCGGCGGAACGCGTCCGGATCGCCGAACTCGCCGGAGACGAAGCGGATGCCCTGCAGTAGCTGCGCCCACGTCTCCTCGCGGAACGGGGTGCGCGCGTGCTGCTTCACGGCGTCGTAGACGACCTGGGCGAAGTCCTGGTCCTCCCAGTCGCGGCGGGCGAAGCCGACCAGGGCGAAGCCCGGGGGCAGCAGACCGCGGTTGGCGAGGTCGTAGACGGCGGGCATGAGCTTCTTGCGCGACAGGTCGCCGGTGACGCCGAAGATCACGAGGGCGCTGGGCCCTGCGATCCGGTTCAGTCGGCGATCGTCGGGATCGCGCAGCGGATTGTGGCCGCGGGTGACGTGGACAGTCATCGGTGGGGGATTCTCCTGAGGGGGTTTTGCGGGCCTACTGAGCGGCCTCGAACAGGTCGAGCACGTCGTCCTGCGGTTCGGTGATCGTGAGAGTGACGACCGGTCGCCCATGGGCGGCGAGCACGCCGGCGTCGCCGGCGGCCTGGGCCTCGATGAGCTGGCCGAACGTGAAAGGACGGTCCGGGATCTCCAGATCCACATCCGTGCGCTCGAGGATCTGCAGGTACACGCCCTGATCGGGTCCGCCCTTGTGGTACTGGCCGGTCGAGTGCAGGAAGCGCGGACCCCAGCCGAACGTCGTCGGACGTCCGGAGTCGGCGGCGACGAGCTCGCGCAGGCCCTGCAGCTGCGGCATCTCGAGGCGGTTCACGTACGCCTGGATCGAGACGTAGCCGTACTCGGGCAGCCGCGCCCACAGGGCGTCGAGCACGCCGGCGATCGTGCCGGAGACGAGCAGCGCCGGATCGGAGGCGCGCACCTCCACCCCGTCCTGTTCGAAGGCGGCCGGCGACGGCTCCGGCCGGGCGTCCAGCAGGCCACGGGCGGCGACCTTCGCCGACTCCACGTCGGGCTGGTCGAACGGGTTGATCCCGAGCAGGTATCCGGCGACCGCGGTCGCGTGCTCCCACACCAGGAACTGCGCGCCGAGCGTGCCGCTGACCAGGATCTCGCCGGGGTGGCGCTCGCGCAGGTGGAACTCGTCGGCGTCGTCGACGAGACGGACCAGCTGCAGATCCGCCGGTCGGCTGTCGACCTCGGGGGAGACCGGGAGCAGCACGACGGGCAGGATCCCGGTGCCGTCCTTGCCCGTCGACTCCGCGACGAGCTGCTCGATCCAGTCGGGCAGTCCGACGATGTGCGTGCCGTCGGTGATCAGCCCGAGCTTGTCGCGACGCGGCCCGCCCGGGCTCTGCCTGCTGGCGGCGATCGCCGCACCGAGGAGCAGGGCCGGGTTCTCCGGCGAGTCGATCGCGACCTGCAGCAGCGTGGCCTCGGCCTCGTCCAGCAGCTCGCCGATGTCGACACCGGCGAGACCGGACGGCACCAGTCCGAACGCCGTGAGCGCGGAGTAGCGGCCGCCCACGTTCGGGTCGGCGTTGAACACCCGGTAGCCCGCCTCGCGGGCGGACGTGTCGAGCGGGGATCCCGGATCCGTGACAATGACGATGCGCTCCACGGGGTCGATCCCGACATCGCGGAACGCGGCCTCGAAGGTGCGGCGCTGCGCGTCGGTCTCGACGGTGGAGCCGGACTTCGACGACACCACGAGCACGACGTCGGACAGCCCCGCGTCGATGGCGGCGAGCACCTGTCCTGGCGCTGTGGAATCGAGGATCGTGACGTCGATGCCGGCGGTCTGCGTGATGACCTCGGGGGCGAGCGAGGACCCGCCCATCCCGGCCAGCACCACGCGCGAGACGCCCTTCGCCGCGAGCTCGTCGCGGAGAGCCAGGATCTCGGGCACCAGCAGGCGCGACACGGAGACCGCGTCGACCCACCCGAGGCGGATCGACGCTTCGGCCTCGGCCGCCTCGCCCCACACCGTCGGGTCGCCGTTGGTGACTCGGGAGGCGATGAGCTCGCCCACCAGACGCGGGACGACCTCGTCGATCGCCGCCTTCGGCGCCCCCGACGTGTGGATCTCGAAGCTCACCGCTGCGCTTCCAGTCCTTCGCGGACCTGACCCAGCAGATCGTGCCAGGAGTCGATGAACTTCGCGACGCCCTCGTCTTCGAGCACCTGGGTCACGTCGGCGAAGTCGACGCCGACGGCGGCGAGGTCCGCGAACACCGCGCGGGACTCGTCATAGGTGCCGGTGATGGTGTCGCCGGTCACGACGCCGTGGTCGAAGGTGGCCTCGAGGGTCTTCTCGGGCATCGTGTTGACGACGTCGGCCGCGACGAGCTCCGTCACGTAGAGCGTGTCGGGGAGGGCGGGGTCCTTGACGCCGGTGGAGGCCCAGAGCGGACGCTGACGGTTGGCTCCGGCTGCGAGCAGCGCGGCGGCGCGCTCGTCCGCGAAGGTCTTCTGGTACAGCTCGTAGGCGAGGCGCGCGTTGGCGAGCCCTGCCTTGCTCTTGAGCGCCGCGGCCTCGTCGGTGCCGATCGCGGCAAGACGCTTGTCGGTCTCGGTGTCGACGCGCGACACGAAGAACGACGCCACCGAGTGGATCGTCGACAGGTTGATGCCCGCGGCCTTGGCCTGCTCGAGCCCGGCGAGGTACGCGTCGATGACCTCCGCGTAGCGCTCCAGGCTGAAGATCAGGGTGACGTTGACGCTGATGCCGGCGGCGATCGCCGCGGTGATGGCGGGCAGACCCGCCTTCGTGGCCGGGATCTTCACGAGAAGGTTGGGGCGGTCGACCTTGGCCCACAGCTCCTTCGCCTGAGCGACGGTGCCGTCGGTGTCGTGCGCGAGGTCGGGGGAGACCTCGATCGAGACGCGGCCGTCGACGTGCTTCGACTCCTCCCACACCGGGCGGAAGATGTCCAGCGCCTCACGGACGTCCTGCGTCGTCGCCTCGAAGATCGCCTCCTCCGCGGTGGCGCCGGAGGCGGCGAGCTGGGCGACCTGACCGTCGTACGAGGTGTCGTCCGGGTTGGTGATCGCGTTGGCGAAGATCGTGGGGTTGGTGGTCACGCCGACGACGTTGCGGGAGGCGATGAGGTCGGCGAGGTTGCCGGACGTGATGCGGTAGCGGGACAAGTCGTCCAGCCAGATGCTGACGCCGGCTGCGGAGAGGGCTGCGGTGGGGGTGGTCATGCGGATCTCCTCTGGATGGTGCTCAAGCGGCCGCGGAAGCGGCGATGGTCTCGTGGGCGGCCGCGACGACGGCCTCCGTGGTGATGCCGAACTTCTGGAACAGGGTCTTGTAGTCGGCGGAGGCGCCGAAGTGGTCGATGCCGACGGAACGCCCCGTCGATCCGACGATGCCGTGCCAGCTCAGCGTGGATCCGGCCTCGACCGAGACGCGCGCCTTGACGGAGGACGGCAGGACGGACTCGCGGTAGGCCTCGTCCTGCTCCGCGAACCACTCGAGCGACGGCGCCGAGATCACGCGGGCGTTCACGCCCTCACCCGCGAGGGTCTCGCGGGCCGCGACGGCCAGCTGGACCTCGGAACCGGTCGCGATGAGGAGGACGTCGGGGGTGCCGTTCGGCGCCTCCGCGAGGACGTACGCCCCCTTGGCGGTGTTCGAGGCGGCGGCGAAGGTCTCGCCGGACGCCTCTCCCGTGCCGCGGGCGAAGTTCGGCACGTTCTGACGGGTCAGGGCGATGCCGGTCGGCCCGCCGTGGCGGCGGAGGATCTCCAGCCAGGCGGCGGCGGTCTCGTTGCCGTCGGCGGGGCGAACCACCGCGAGGTTCGGGATGGCGCGCAGCGAGGCGAGCTGCTCGATCGGCTGGTGCGTGGGACCGTCTTCGCCGAGCGCGACGGAGTCGTGCGTCCACACGAAGATGCTCGGCACGTTCATCAGCGCGGCCAGGCGCACCGGCGGGCGCATGTAGTCGCTGAAGATCAGGAACGTGCCGCCGAACGGGCGCGTGGGCCCGTGCAGGACGATGCCGTTGAGGATCGAGCCCATGGCGTGCTCGCGGATGCCGAAGTGCAGCACGCGGCCGTAGGGGCTGCCGTTCCAGTCGTGGGTCGACCACTCTGCGGGGATGAACGACGGAGCACCGGCGATCGTGGTGTTGTTGGATCCGGCCAGGTCGGCGGATCCGCCCCACAGCTCGGGGAGCTCGGGCGCCAGGGCGTTGATGACCTTGCCGGAGGCGGCGCGGGTCGCGAGCTCCGTGCCTGCCTCGAACACGGGCAGCACGTCCTCGATGCCCTCGGGCAGCTCGTGCGCCTCGAGGCGGTCGAGCAGCGCCTTGCGCTCCGGGTTGGCCGCGGCCCACGCGTCGAAGCCCTCCTGCCACGTCGCCCGCTCGGCGGCGGCGCGCGCCCCGAGCTCGCGGGTGTGTGCGATCACGTCGTCCTCGACGACGAAGCTCTTCTCCGGGTCGAAGCCCAGCACGACCTTGGTCTCCGCGACCTCGTCCGCGCCGAGCGCGTTGCCGTGCACCGACTCGGTGCCCTTCTTGTTCGGCGCCGGCCAGCCGATGATCGTGTTCAGGATGATCAGCGAGGGCTTCGACGTCTCGCCCTTGGCCTGCTCGATCGCGTCGAAGAGCTCCTTGACGTCCTCGACGTACGTGCCGGTGCGCACCCAGTCCACGTGCAGGACCTGCCAGCCGTAGGACTCGTAGCGTTCCCGGACCTTCTCGGTGAAGGCGACGTTCGTGTCGCCCTCGATCGAGATGCGGTTGGAGTCGTAGATGGCGATCAGGTTGCCGAGCTGCTGGTGGCCGGCGAGCGACGACGCCTCGCTGGTCACGCCCTCCTGCAGGTCGCCGTCGCCGGCGATCACGTACACGTAGTGGTCGAAGGGGCTGGTGCCCGCGGCGGCGTCGGGGTCGAACAGGCCGCGCTCGTACCGCGAGGCGTATGCGAAGCCGACCGCCGAGGCCAGACCCTGGCCGAGCGGGCCGGTGGTGATCTCGACGCCCTTGGTGTGGCCGTACTCCGGGTGGCCCGGGGTGAGCGAACCCCAGGTGCGCAGCGACTCGAGGTCGTTCAGCTCGAGGCCGAACCCGCCGAGATACAGCTGGATGTACTGCGTGAGAGAGGAGTGACCCACGGAGAGGATGAACCGGTCGCGTCCGATCCAGTGGGTGTCCGCCGGGTCGTGACGCATCACGCGCTGGTAGAGCAGGTAGGCGACGGGCGCCAGGCTCATCGCGGTTCCCGGATGGCCGTTGCCGACCTTCTGAACGGCGTCGGCCGCCAGAACCCGGGCGGTGTCCACCGCGCGCCGATCGATCTCATCCCACAGCAGTTCCGACACTCCAGAGCCCTTTCAACACAGTGAGTGCGCCCCGGACTGCGCGGCAACCGCGACTTCACGGATGGCGTAGCACGAACGGGCGCGCGAGTGTTTTCAGCATAGTGCGGCGGCGAAACGCCGTGCCCGGTCACGCGGAAGTGTTTCAGCGTGTTCCCAGTCGTGTTTCCGAGGTGTTTCGGGCGATGGCCTGTGCGCCGGGCCGGCGCGGGTCGTGACGTGGTCCGTGACATAGAATGTTTCTGTTCCCGTGTGCGCATGAAGGAGGCGGTCAGCATCGCGACCACCATCGAGTCCGTCGCCCCCGAGCGCACCCTGAAGCGGACCATAAAGGCGTACATCGCGCTGACCAAGCCGCGTGTGCTCGAGCTGCTGCTCGTCTCCACCGTTCCGGTCATGTTCCTCGCGCAGCACGGCCTGCCGAACATGTGGCTCGTCGTGGCCACCGTGATCGGCGGCTCCATGAGCGCCGGGTCCGCCGCGGCGTTCAACATGTACATCGACCGCGACATCGACGCGCACATGCATCGCACGGAGAAGCGTCCGCTGGTGACCGGGGAGGTCTCCCCGCGTGGCGCGCTGGTGTTCTCCTGGGTGCTGGCGATCGCCTCGACCGTCTGGCTCTGGCTCACCACGAACTGGGTGGCCGCCGTGCTCTCGGCCGCCGCGATCTTCTTCTACGTCGTCATCTACACGATGATCCTCAAGCGCCGCACAGAGCAGAACATCATCTGGGGCGGCATCGCGGGGTGCTTCCCGGTGCTGATCGGCTGGGCCGCCGTCACCGGATCCCTCGACTGGCCCGCCTTCGTGCTCTTCGTGCTGGTCTTCCTGTGGACCCCGGCGCACTACTGGCCGCTGTCGATGAAGTACAAGGACGACTACGAGGACGTCGACGTGCCCATGCTCGGCGTCACGCGCTCCGCGTCGCAGGTCGGGCTGCAGGTCATCCTGTACGCCTGGGCGACCCTGACCTGCTCCCTGCTGCTGATCCCCGTCGCCGGCATGGGACTCGTCTACACGATCTCGGCACTGGTGTTCGGCGGATGGTTCGTCTACGAGTCGCACCGTCTCTATGCGCAGGCGGTGAAGGGGGCGGCCGCTCGACCGATGCGCGTCTTCCACGCGTCCATCACGTATCTGACGCTGATCTTCGTCGCCGTCGCGGTGGATCCGCTGCTGCCGTTCTGAGACGCGCCGCACGTCGCCCGCCCGCAGTTGATCCGGCACCGCCAGGCCGCCGTCCGATCTCCGGGGGAGAGGTCCCGGATGTTCGGGCATCCGGGACCCGCGTCCCCAGCAGCATGCAGGTCTGCGGATCCGTTCCCCAGAAGAGGGATCCTCCTGCTAGCGTCCAGGTTCATCCAACTGACCTGATCAGGACGACGCAAGGACCGGTTCCTGCGTTGTCCGCAAGAGGACGCCATGACCGACGACGAGCTCCTGGACCTTCTGCTGCGCGAGCGGCCGCGCGGCGTCGCCGACGTCGCGGAACGCTCAGGGCTCGACATCGCGACAGCCCGCGCTGCGCTGGAGCGGCTCGCCGCGACCGGTGACCTGTCTCTGCGCGACGACGTCGTCCTGCTGAACCCCCCCGCAGCACGCGGCGGCGATCGCCATCGAGCGACTGCTGGTCGCGGAGCGAGCGGAGGCGCAGGCGCGCAGCGAGAGCCTGGCGGCGATCATGGATGCGGTGGCTCGGCGCACGTCATCGTGGAACTTCGGCGAGGCGGTCGCCCAGGACCGGCTGGTGCTGCAGAGCGCGCATGGGCCGCACGCGGCGGAGGATCTCTGGTTCGCCGTGCAGGCGTCGCGCGTCGGCTCCGGCGGGCGGGTGCGCGCCGTGCTCACCGATCTCGCCCGATATGAGGCCAGCGACCCCGAGCGCAGCGCCGCATTCGCGAAGGCGATGTCGTCGTACTCCTCGGTGCGCGCGATCCTTCCGGCCGTCGCGCTGAACGACCCGCTGACGGCGATGATGCAGCGGTTCCAGGCGGCAGGTGTCGAGTTCCGCATCCTCCCGGATCCGCCGAGCTGGTTCTGGGTCGACGACGAGGAGGTGACCGGCCTGCCGCTGCTGTGGGGGGACCAGGCGCCGCAGAGCGTGCTCGCCGTCTCCAGCCCCGTGATCGCGGCGCTCGCGCGCGCGTATTTCGACGGTCTCTGGCAGCAGGCGCGCCCGGTCGAGCGCGATCCCGGCGGATACGGACAGCTGCTGCACCGGATGCGGCGCGGGATGACGCTGGATGCGGCGTCGCGTTCGCTCGGCATCACTCCGCGCACGGGCCGGCGCCGGATCGCTGCGGCGATGGAGCGTTACGGCGTGGCGACGCTGTTCGCACTCAGCGCGGCGTGGGCGCAGGACGGCAGCCCGGGCGTGGACCGGGCGCAGGACTGACGGGAGAAGGTCCGGTGCCGGCGGGGGAACGCGCGACCGCCGCTCAGGACGCGGTGCCGGCCTCCTGGTCGGAGGCGATCAGGCCCGCGGGGCCCTTCACGCGCAGCACGAGCACGGTGCACGCCGCGACGAGCACGGCGGCGAGCACCATGTGCACGCCGACGGCGAGCGGCGGCAGCGCGTTGCGCGCCTGGTACAGGCCGACGGCGATCTGCACGAGCTCGATCGCGAGCAGGCCGATCACGGCGCTGCGGATGGCGGCGAGGCCGTTCGCGAGCGTGATCACGAGCAGCGTGAGGGTGAGCGCGAACAGCGCGTACGCGGGCCACGAGTGGACGTGCTCGAGAAGAGTCGCATCGAAGCCGTTCCGCAGCGTCACCGCCGGGTCTCCGGAGTGCGGTCCGGCGCCCGTGGTCAGCACGCCGAAGATCACGGTGAGGGCCAGCACGAACGACGTGATGTGCACCAGGATCGCCACGCCCTTCGGCACGACGCGCTCGCGCGGTCCGCGCGGCTGCCCCATGCGCACGAGGAACGCGGCGGACACGGCGACGAGAACGAGCGAGACGAGATAGTGGAACGCGACCATGTTCGGGTGCAGATGGAAGATCACCAGGATCCCTCCGACCGCGGCCTGGACCAGGACGCCGGCGAAGACGATCCACGCCATCGCCCACAGATCGCGACGTTCGGCCCTGATCCGGGAGATCAGCACGATCACGACGATCGCGGCGAGCCCGACGAAGAAGCTCAGCCCCCGGTTGCCGAACTCGATCAGCGAGTGATAGCTCTGCTCGGGGGTGGGGAACAGGGAGTCAGGGGTGCACAGGGGCCACTCGCAGCCCAGCCCGGAGTCGGTGAGGCGCACGGCGCCGCCCGTGCCGACGATCGCGACCTCGAGCACGAACGACACCCAGGCGGCGATCCGCACGCGGAGATCCACACGATCCGGGAGCCAATCGTGGACTCGGCCCAGAAATCCGGGGCGAGTGCGGGGAGCGGACGAGGGAGCGATCTCGGGCATGGGTCCTCCGGAACCCTGCGCGGGCGGCCATGACGGCCCGGACGTCGGAGGGAACCTGTAGAATCGGGGGTGTGCGGAGATGACCGCGGAACTCGCGGACAGCATCGTGCACAAGTTTAGGCGCGATTGCTCGCGTCCATGATGAGGGCCCAGAAGCGGCACCCGTTCCCTGCAGACTCGACGGGATCGACGGTGTGCCGGGGCGGATGAACCGTTACGGCCCAAGAGGAGAGTGTGATGTCGGATGTGCTGATCGACCGCCCGGAGCTGGATGGGCTGGGGGTGTACGAGTTCGGCTGGCACGACCCCGATGCGGCCGGCGCGAGCGCGCGTCGCGGTCTCAGCGAAGCCGTGGTGCGCGACATCTCGGCGCTCAAGAACGAGCCCGAGTGGATGCTGAAGACCCGTCTGAAGGGTCTGCAGCTGTTCGGGCGCAAGCCGATGCCGACCTGGGGTGCCGACCTCAGCGAGATCGACTTCGACAACATCAAGTACTTCGTGCGCTCCACGGAGAAGCAGGCGCAGAGCTGGGAGGACCTGCCGGAGGACATCCGGGAGACCTACGAGCGCCTGGGCATCCCCGAGGCCGAGCGTCAGCGCCTCGTCGCCGGTGTCGCGGCGCAGTACGAGTCCGAGGTCGTCTACCACCAGATCCGCGAGGACCTGGAGGCGCAGGGCGTCATCTTCATGGACACCGACACGGCGCTGCGTGAGCACCCCGAGTTCTTCGAGGAGTACTTCGGCACGGTGATCCCGGCCGGCGACAACAAGTTCGCGGCGCTGAACACCGCCGTGTGGTCCGGAGGGTCCTTCGTGTACGTGCCCAAGGGCGTGCACGTGGAGATCCCGCTGCAGGCCTACTTCCGGATCAACACGGAGAACATGGGCCAGTTCGAGCGCACGCTGATCATCGCCGACGAGGACAGCTACGTGCACTACATCGAGGGCTGCACCGCTCCGATCTACAAGAGCGACTCGCTGCACTCGGCCGTGGTCGAGATCATCGTCAAGAAGAACGCCCGGGTGCGCTACACGACGATCCAGAACTGGTCGAGCAACGTCTACAACCTGGTCACCAAGCGTGCCGTGGCGCACGAGGGCGCGACCATGGAGTGGGTCGACGGCAACATCGGCTCCAAGGTGACGATGAAGTACCCCTCGATCTACCTGATGGGCGAGCACGCCAAGGGCGAGACGCTCTCCGTCGCCTTCGCCGGCCCCGGTCAGCACCAGGACGCCGGCGCGAAGATGATCCACATGGCGCCGTACACGCAGTCGTCGATCGTCTCGAAGTCGATCGCCCGCGGCGGCGGTCGTGCCGGCTACCGCGGCGAGGTGCGGGTGGACGCGAACGCGCACCACTCGGCGAACACGGTGCGCTGCGACGCCCTGCTCGTGGACACCAAGTCCCGCAGCGACACCTACCCGGCGATCGACATCCGAGTGGACGACGTGCAGCTCGGCCACGAGGCGACGGTCTCCAAGGTCAGCGAGGAGCAGCTCTTCTACCTCCAGTCCCGCGGCATGCCCGAGGACGAGGCGATGGCGATGATCGTGCGCGGCTTCATCGAGCCGATCGCGCGCGAGCTGCCCATGGAGTACGCGATGGAACTGAACAAGCTCATCGAGATGGGCATGGAAGGATCGGTCGGCTGAGATGACGGCCCCCACTGCCGCGCTCGCGGAGGCGCAGGACACTCACGCCCACATCGACCCCGCGGCACAGCTCGTGGCCGCCGGCAAGGTCGTCCCCGTGCAGACCCGTTCGGAGCGTCCGCACTCGTTCGACCCCGCCGACTTCGGCGCGCCCACCGGCCGCGAGGTCAACTGGAAGCACACCCCGGTCGCACAGCTCGTGCCGCTGTTCGAGCCGGCCGGCTCCGGCTCCGGCATCGCTGTCGAGGTGAGCGACGAGGCGTACCTGCGCCCCGCGCTCGGCTTCGGCGACGCCCCGCGCGGCGAGATCTTCCGCCCGGAGGACGTCGTCTCGGCCGTCGCCTGGCAGGGTGCCGCCGAGGCGGTGCACCTCGCCATCCCCGCGGACCAGGAGGTCGCCGAGCCGATCTTCGTGCAGCTGACCGGTCAGGGTGCCCAGCTCCGCGCCGACCAGCACCTCGTGATCGAGGCGGGCACGAACAGCTCCGCGACGGTGGTGCTGCGGCACACCGGCTCCGCGCAGCTGGCGCAGAACGTGGAGATCCTCGTCCGCGACGGCGCCAGGCTGACGCTCGTCACGGTGCAGCAGTGGCAGGACGATGCCCTGCACTCCGCGTCGCACCAGGCCCGGATCGACCGGGACGCGCACCTCACCCACATCGTCGTCAGCTTCGGCGGCGGCGTCGTCCGGGTGAACCCGAACGTCGAGCTGGCCGGATCCGGGTCCGAGGCGCGCCTGTACGGGCTGTCCTACGCGGACGCGGGCCAGCACCTGGAGAGCCAGGTCTACCTGCACCACAAGGGTGCGCATACGGTCGGCGACGTCCTGTACAAGGGCGCGCTGCAGGGCGACGGCGCGCACAGCGTCTGGATCGGCGACGTGCTGATCGGCCCTGGCGCCACCGGCACCGACTCCTACGAGGCCAACCGCAACCTGGTGCTCACCGAGGGCGCGCGTGCCGACTCGATCCCGAACCTGGAGATCGAGACCGGCGACATCCTCGGCGCGGGTCACGCGAGCGCCACCGGTCGTTTCGACGACGAGCAGCTGTTCTACCTGCAGGCGCGGGGGATCACCGAGGAGGAGGCCCGCCGCCTCGTCGTCCTCGGCTTCCTCAGCGACATCGTGCAGCGTCTGGGCGTGCCCTCCCTGGAGGAGGAGCTGCTCGCGGCGATCGAGCTCGAGCTGCAGGCGGTGAACGCGTGACCGCGCAGCGGGCGTGCTCGGTGAGCGAGCTGCAGGAGGACACGCCGCTGCGCGTCGAGCTCGACGGCGTCCCGATCGCGGTCGTCCTCGACTCGGAGGGCGAGATCCACGCGATCGGCGACACCTGCACGCACGGCGACATCTCGCTGGCGGAGGGCTTCGTCGAGGGCAAGACGCTCGAGTGCTGGGCCCACGGCTCGGCCTTCTCGCTGTGCACCGGCAAGCCGCTGAACCTGCCCGCCTACGAGCCGGTCCCCGTCTACACCGTCGAGATCGACGGCGACGACGTGCTGATCGACCCTGCCGTCACGAAGGACGTCAGCGCTCTCTGAGCGCGTCCGTGCGCGCGGATCCGCGCGCCGCGTCCCCCACGAAGCTTTCACGAAACCACGAAGGAATCATCCATGTCTGTCCTGGAGATCACCGATCTGCACGTCACCGTCGAGACCGAGGCGGGCACCACGCCGATCCTCAACGGCATCAGCCTCACGATCCGCACGGGCGAGACCCACGCGATCATGGGCCCGAACGGATCCGGCAAGTCGACCCTGGCCTACACGATCGCCGGTCACCCGAAGTACACCGTCACGAGCGGCTCGATCACGCTCGACGGCGAGGACGTCCTCGCGATGAGCGTCGACGAGCGCGCCCGTGCGGGACTCTTCCTGGCCATGCAGTACCCGGTCGAGATCCCGGGTGTGACCGTCACGAACTTCCTGCGCACGGCCAAGACCGCGCTCGACGGCGAGGCGCCCTCGATCCGGCAGTGGACGAAGGACGTCAAGGAGGCCATGGCCAACCTGCGCATGGATCCGAAGTTCGCGCAGCGCAACGTCAACGAGGGCTTCTCCGGCGGTGAGAAGAAGCGCCACGAGATCCTCCAGCTCGAGGTGCTCAAGCCGAAGGTCGCCGTGCTCGACGAGACGGACTCCGGCCTCGACGTCGACGCGCTCCGGATCGTCTCCGAGGGCGTCAACCGCGCCAAGGAGCACACCAACCTGGGCGTGCTGCTGATCACGCACTACACCCGCATCCTGCGCTACATCCGTCCGGACTACGTGCACGTCGTCGTCGCGGGGAAGATCGTCGAGGAGGGCGGCCCGGAGCTGGCCGACCGTCTCGAGGAGGAGGGCTACGACCGCTTCCTCGACCCCAGTGCTCCCATCGAAGCGTAGGCTGAAACCATGACCGCAACGCTGACCGGAGAGAAGTACGACGAGGTCACCGAGGCGCTCAAGGACGTCGTCGACCCGGAGCTCGGGATCAACGTCGTCGACCTCGGTCTCATCTACGACCTCTCCTGGGACGAGGAGAACGACGCCCTCGTCATCCACATGACGCTCACGAGCGCCGGGTGCCCGCTGACCGACGTGCTCGAGGAGCAGACCGGCCAGGCGCTGGACAACGTGGTCGACCGCTTCCGCATCAACTGGGTCTGGATGCCGCCGTGGGGTCCCGAGCGGATCACGGACGACGGACGCGACCAGATGCGCGCCCTCGGCTTCGCGATTTGATACGCAACGCCTCAATGCTGCGCAGCAGCGTTGAGGCGTTGATGCTCCTATAGTTGTCAACCCATGATTTCGCCGGTTCTGGGGTCGGTCTTGACGAGGTGGTAGACCTCCCGGATCACGTAGCGCTTCAGGCAGCGGATGATGTCTCGCTTGCTTTTGCCTTCGGCGGTCCGTCGGGCAACGTAGGCGATCGTCGGCTCGTGGAACCGCATCCGGACGATCACAGTCCGGTAGATCGCGGCGTTCAGCTGCCGGTGTCCGCCGTGGTTGATCCGGTGCTTGCCGCTGGTCATCCCGGAGCCGGTCGGGATGGGACTGATACCGGCGAGCTTCGCGAACGCGGCTTCGCTTCTGATCCGCTCCGGGTTGTCACCGGCGACGATCAGGATTTCCGCGGCAGTGTCGACGCCGATGCCGAACTCATCGAGCAGGTGCGGGGCGCGCTGGAGCACGAGCTGCTCGATCTGCGCCTCGAGTTCCTTGATCTCGTCGTTCAAAGCGATCCACCGTTTCGCGATCGAGCGCAGCGCGTGACGGTTCGCGTCCTCGGGTGTCGCCAGCCCTCGAGGACGGAGCGCGGCGCAGTGCCGGGCGACCATCTTCTGTGTCTTCTTCGACATCTCCCGACGGAGGTCATCGGTGGCGTGCACGAGCATCGCCTTGAGCGTGATCATTGCCCCGGTGCGGTCCTTGACCGCGGTATCGTGCGCGACTTTCAGCTGTCGGATCATCTCGACGACGCCGTCCGCGGTCTTCGGGATCGCAGTCGCGAACCCGGCCAGCACAGCCCGGGCGGCGTTCTCCGCGTCGAGGGTGTCGGACTTCCCATTCAACCGGCGCAGCCGCCGGTCAGGCCGGCTGACCTCGATCACCTTGTGCCCGTGACGGCGGACGAACGAGGCGAGAGCGGCTCCGTAGGAACCCGTCCCCTCGATGCCGAACGCGATGATCTTCCCGAAGCCCGTCGCCCATTCCAGCAGCTGCCGGAACCCGGCCGTGTCGGTGGCGATGGTCAGCGTCGCGAGGATCCCGCCGACGGAGTCCATCACTGCGGCGACGTGGATGTGCTTGTGCGTGTCCACGCCGATCACGACGTGTCCGGAACGGACGGTCTCGATATCGGTCATGTGTGCTGTCTCCTTCACCGGTTAGCGTGGTGTCACGCTGTCGCCGGCGGGTGGACAAGACTGTCATGGGGACGCGTTGTCGAGACTGCTCCAGGCTCCTATCAGGTCACGCCCGATCCGGCGGCAGCGGTTACTGCGCGCCCGGCCGGAGGCTCGACAGATCAACGCCAAGGCACCCTGCGGGCCAATCGTAAGCAAGGGTCAGAACGCTCCAGCCGGGACTACCCCATCCTCGCGAGATCGGGCAGAAACAGACTGACAGTCGTACGCGTCGCCGACGGTCCCGATCGACCCGGCGATCCCAGCGTCGTGGAGTGCGTCGGTGAACGCGAGAGACGTGTACTGGGACCCCGCGATGCTCTCCTAAGAGTCAAGCGGCAATTTTGGCGGGTTTCGTGTTCGGGGTGATGTGTTCGATGCCGGGGTTGAGGAGGAAGTAGACCTCGCGGGCGAGGTAGCGCTTGAGGCAGCGGATGATCTCCATCTTCGAGTGGCCTTCGGCGGTCTTCTTCGCGGCGTAGGCCTGCGTCTTGGGGTCGATTCTGAGGCGGCTGATCACCGCGAGATGCAGGGCCCGGTTCGCCTGCCGGTCGCCACCGCGGTTGAGCCTGTGCCGCTGGGTCATTCCGGACGAGGCGGGAAGCGGGGACACGCCGCAGAGCATCGCGAACGAGGCTTCCGAGCGCAGCCGGTCCGGGTTGTCGCCGGCGGTGACGAGGAGTTGTCCGGCGACTTCGATGCCGATTCCGACGCGTTCGAGCAGCTGCGGGGCGAGAGCTTCGACGATGGGGTTGATCAGGTCATCGAGGCCGACGATCTCGTCGGTGAGCTCGAGGTAGCGGCGACCGAACGACTTCAACGCGACCCGGTAGGCGACGACGGGGTCGGTCGCGTTGGAGACGTCGGGGCGCCAGGCGGCGAGGTGGCGGATCAGCTGCATGCGGGTGAGGTTTCGGACCTGGTCACGGACTTCGTCGGGCGCGGAGACGATCGACATGCGCAGCAGCTGCAGCGTGTTGCGGCGTTCCCGGACCGCTTGAGCGCGGGCGACGCGCAGGATCCTGAGGGCCTCGACCGCGCCGTCCTTCGACTTCGGGATCGTGGTGCGCCGCTCATGCAGTGCGGCGCGGGCGGCGTTGATCGCATCCAGATCGTCGTCCTTGCCTTTGCGTCGGCGGTCGGAGCGGTCGGGCCGGTCGACCTCGAGAACGACGACGTCGTTCTTGGCGAGGTGGCGGGTGAGACCGGCGCCGTACGATCCGGTGCCCTCGATCCCGATCCTGACGAGTTCTCCGTGGCTGTGCACCCACGCCAGCAACGCCCGGTAGCCGGCACGGGTCGTGGAGAAACTGTGTGTGCCCATCACGGTGCCGGCCGCGTCCACGACGGCGGCGACGTGGATCTCCTTGTGCGTGTCGACTCCTGCGAACACGGGCGGGTGGGATTGAGGTGGTCGTGTCGTGTCGTGGATGATGGTCATGTCGTGCTCCGATCTGCTCGCGTGGGGGTGGGGAACGGCACCGCGCACCACCAGACCGGCGGACAAGACAGTGATGAGCACCTGTTGGCGCAGGCTCTCCTTAGGTCACTCCGGCGGCGAGGCGTGACGCCTCACCGGGCGTTCTCAGGGGACCGACAGATCCGAGGAAAGACAGCACAAGTCGATCGGAGTGAGAGTCAGGAACCCCTGAGAACACTCGGCACCAGCATCCTTGCGCGTCCATCGCTGTGAGGGTCAGGACCCCTGAGAACACCAGCACGAACAGTCTCACTGTCGGAGTGGTGCACGAGCCCCGTCGCCGTGAACTCGACGAGTCCGCGGTGGCGGACCGCGACCGCTTGGGCGAGCGCGGAGGCGACCAGCGGTGTCGTCTTCACCGTCATCACCCTCCAGCCCAGGATGCGGCGGGAGAACACGTCGGTGATGAACGACACGTAGCAGAACCCCGCCGTCGTCCACACGTAGGTGAAGTCCGCGACCCACCACTGATCGGGCCGGGTCGGGATCGCCCACCGGCGATGCGCGAGGTCCGGATGCCGCGGCGCCCGATCATCCCGTTCGGTGGTGACGGTGCGGTGCTTCCCGCGGCGGACCCCGTCGATCGCGGCGAGTTTCATCAGTCGTTCCACCTGGTCACGGCCCACCCGGATCCCGGCACGTCGCGCGGCCTGCCAAAGCTTGCGCCGTCCATACAGGCGCCGGTTGGCCACCCACAGGGTGAACAGTGCGTTCGCGAGGTACGCGTCCTCGAGTTCGGCCGGGCTGGGCGCGAAGCCGCGGGCGGCGTGCGCGTAGTACGTCGACGGGGCGATCCCGATGCCGTGCTGATTCAGCACGGCGAGGATCGGCTCGACCCCGAACCGGTCCGCGTGGGAGCGGACGTAGTCGATCACTGTCCGAGTTTGCGGTCGAGCTCCGCTGCCGCGAAAAACGCGGATGCGGTCTTCAAGATCTCGTTCGCCCGCCGCAACCGGGCAACCTCGCGTCGCAACTGGACGACCTCATCATCGGGACGCTCCGACCCCGCCGACGTGGTCCCCTCACCGACCTCCCGGCGCACCCAGTTCCGCAGCGTGGACTCGTTGATTCCGAGCAGCTCGCCAACCTCGGCACGGGCCGCGCGCAGTGACACGTCGCCCTCCTCGACCCGGTCCAGATACATCCGGACCGCGCGAGCCTGCGTCTCCTCGTCGTACTTCTTCAAAGCGGGCATTGATCTCTCCTTGTTAGATCATGCCCTCCGGAGATCCCAGGCCGGTTCACCTACCCGCCCGTCTACACCGGCGACATCCAGATCGCGCTCGACGGAAACGGACCCCTGATGTTCAAGGACGGGACGTTCCAGACGACGATTACGGTCAACGGCAAGACCACCAACCTGGGCAACGGGAACTACTCCGAAGCCGAGGTACCTGCGGGGATCATCGTGAAGAACCCGAAGTTCGCCTGGCCGACGCAAGCCGTGGGCAACGGCGGCATGAATGTGAACCTGACCGGCTACTCCCCGTCAGGGCCCACCATCACCCAGGGCGTGTGGGTCGACTTCGCCAAGTGGACGGCCGCCCCCGTGCTGTAAGAGTCCTGCAGGGAGCGAGGGGCATTCCTCATCCTCCCGCGATTATGCCCCGGGCGGGCCGGCATTTCTGCTGAGTGCGCCGGCCCGCCCGGTCTCGATAGGAGAGCTCCCCACAGAGTGGAGCTGTCGGAATGGCAGTCTCTCTCGGCTGCGGGACTCATCGTGACCGAACTGGGATCGCTTCGACGTTTCGCGTCATCCGACGACTGCCGCATCTTTCGGCCTTCCCAGAATGGACCCAGCTCAGCTTGAGGAGATTGTCGGACCCGTCGTGTGCTTCTAACCCTTCTGCCTCGCACAGGTACTCCGCGAATAGCCTCCTGATACCCACGTCGTTTCGCGGTCACCTGACCGAAGCAACAGGGCATGCGAGCTACCTCCGGATTACTCGGCCTAGCATGGAGACTCGGAGGCGCTAATGGACGAACGGGTCACGATTCACGACGTGGCAAGAGTGGCGGGAGTCTCGCGGCAGACAGTCACGCGCGCGATGAACAGCATGTCGGAGATCAGCGAGCAGACTCGCGATCGTGTTCTCGCGGTAAGTGAGCAGCTTGGGTACCGGCCGAGTCGCTTCGCCGCGAACATGGCGAAGCAAAAGAGCCACACGATCGGGCTCCTCGTGCCTTCACTCCAGAATCCCTATTTCACCGACCTCGCTACCCATCTGCTTGAGGAGATGGAGCCGCATCGCTGGCAGCTCTCTGTCGCAGCGCGCTTCCACATCGATGATGTCGAAACGATGCGCCGTCTCTCCCATGAGGTGGATGTCATCGTCGGCCACTTCTCGCCTGCGCAAGTCAGCGCTGCACCTCGGGGCACACCATTGGTCCTGCTGGAGGACGGCGAGCCGAGTGGAGCCACCAATACCGTGCATATCGATCTCGAGGCCGGAGTCATCGACCTCGTGACACACCTTGTCGGCTCGGGTGTCAGATCCGTCGGATTCATCGACGTCTCGCGTGGGCCTCGCGGCAGCTACGTCCAGAGCGTTCGCGGGGGCCTGATCGCCAAGCACCTCCGCCCGCATGCGGAGCTCTTCGCCGTCGAAGCGAAAGAGGAGTCCCTGGAAGGCGGAGCTATGGGACTCGAAGAACTGCTTCGCGATCATCCACAGATCGATACCCTTATCGCCTACAACGACCTGATGGCCGTCGGGGCCATGCGCGCTGCACGCGAAGGTGGCCTCGCGGTTCCTGGACGGCTTCGAATCGTCGGGATTGACGGCATCGCGATCGGCACCATCGTTACGCCCACCCTCAGCACCGTAGCCATCGACACATCCGCGGTGGCGCGCGCCGCCGTCCACATCATCGAGAACATTCTCCGGCCCAGCGACAAGCCCCGACCAGCGCCCGACCCGATCCGCCCAAACCCGATCTGGCGAGAATCCGCCTAGGGCGTGTCCCCCATACAGTCGGTTGGGCTCGAGGGACGCGGAGCGGATGAGATCGACGGGTCGGTGCAACTCCCAGGCGGACGGCGAGCTGAGCCGGCCCTCCCGCAACCTCATCCGAAGACTCATGCATCGCTTCGTGACCGCCTTATTCGTCTTG
This sequence comes from Microbacterium xylanilyticum, assembly GCF_054654695.1. Taxonomy (NCBI): domain Bacteria; kingdom Bacillati; phylum Actinomycetota; class Actinomycetes; order Micrococcales; family Microbacteriaceae; genus Microbacterium; species Microbacterium xylanilyticum. Next base: position 1,919,466 of record NZ_BAAIEN010000002.1, on the reverse strand, counting down.
GTCGGTGAACTCTTCGGTCGTGAAGAGTGGTCGTGCATGGTCTCACCAGCCAGGCAGCGATCGGCCCGCTTCACAATGGGCCAGGCGACTTGAAAGCGGGCGGCGACCTCGCTGATCGGCCAGCCGTCATCGACGACGAGCCGGGCGACTTTGAGGCGGTGACGTGGAGTGCGTGCTGCGTTCGCGTGGGACTCGATGCTCCTTGGAGTGCGGAGACGGCCAGTGGAGTCTGCCGCTGGCCGTCTCTAGATGGTGGAGGTGAGGCCGTTACGCGACCGCGGTTCCTTCGAGTTCGACCATCTGGCCGGGGATCGCGAGACGGGTGACCCCGAGCATCGTGGTTGTCGGCGCGACCCCTGCGGCTCCGAGCCGCCCAGCGATGATGCCGTAGTGCGGGAACAGCGCGTCCACGTCGATGGTGTAAACGTTGAGGCGGATCAGATTCGCCAGCGGTTGACCGTAGAGCAGAAGCAGGAGTGCCGCGGTTCGCTCGAGAGGCCGCAAGGCCGGTGCCGAGTTGATCAGCTGCTGGATGTGCGCCAGGCGTTGCTGCTGGGTGATCACGGGGGTGGTCTTAGCGAGCCGGTAGGGGATCTCGATCGTGGCGAGGTGGCCGTGTTTCATGGCCCAGCGGATGAAGCCGCGGGCGAGGCTGCGTGTCGTGGGGCCGCCGTTCAGCCAGTCATCGATGTCGGCCTGTCTGCAGGCTGCTGGCGTGGTCTGCCGGTCTCTGAGGAACGCGAGGAACTCGTGTGCGACCGTGGTGGACTGTTTGGCCGAGAGGAAGGTTCCTTTCTTCAGTTGGCCGATCTGGGCGAGGTGGTGCATGCGGTTGAGGTGGACCCAGCGCGCGTATTGGGTGACCATCCGACCATCGTCCGGGTGTGCGAGCGCGACCTTTCCCGCGAGCCAGGCCTGGAAGCGTTCGATGTCGAGATGGACGGGGGAGAGGAGTCCGTGTTCGATGCAGAGCTCGCGCAGGAACGCGACTTTGGACGGGTTCGGGTGCTCCGTGAAGGTGCTGTGTTCGAGCGTCGCTTCACCGCGGGCCAGGGCTTGGATCAGGGCGGTGACGTCCTTGTTGATGATGAACCAGATCTTCGCGCTGCGTGCGTGCTTCTGCGTGTCGCGCGTCAGACTTTGTGGCAGGACGATTGATTGAGTCCTGAGCGGAGTGTTTGACGATGGGTAGACCACCAGTGATCCCGGTGGAGAAGAAGACGAGGATCGTGCTGAGCATCCTCGCCGGCGAGATGACGATCGCTGAAGCGGCTCGGCGTGAGAAGGTCAGCGAGCAGTCGATCGGCCGGTGGAAGGCGGACTTCCTCGAGGCTGGCAAGACCGGCCTGGCCGCTGGCAAGACGGGGCCGTCGACCCGGGAGCAGCAGCTCGAGGCGGAGGTCGCCGATCTGACCCAGGCGCTGGGCGAGGCGGCCGTCGAGATTCGGGTGTGGAAGAAGAGTGCGGAGGGCCGGTTGGGCCCTTCGAGGACCTCGAGGTGATCCGCATGGAGGCGGGCATGTCGACCTCGAGGTTCTGCCGCCTGATCGACATGCCCGAACGCACCTGGCGGCGCTGGCAGGCCAAGGCGAAGCAAGACCGGCCGACGAAGGGGCCCTGGCCGCAGCCTGCAAGGGACGCCGCCCGCCCGCTGGTGACGGGGCATGCGTTGGCGAAGCCGGCGTGGGGGCATCGGAAGATCTGGGCGCTGACTCGGCACGACGGTCACAAGGTGTCGCAGGCGACCGTGCTGCGCCTGATGCGCGATGACGGGCTGATCCTGCCGTCGGAGTACCAGAAGCAGCGCCGCGAGCTGGCAAAGGAGCGGAAGGCAGCGTTCGCGCGGAACCCGACCGGACCGAACCAGGTCTGGCAGCTGGACTTCAGCGAGTTCGAGACCACGACCGGTGGGACCTGGCGGATCGCGGGGTGCCGGGACTGGTACTCGAAGCTCGAGTACCCGTTCCACGTGTCGCCGACCGCGAACCAGTACGACGCGATCGCCGCGATCGAACTCGCCCTCGCCGACTACGAGCAGATGTTCGAGCACCCGCTCGTCGACGAATGTCAGGTCGATGAAGAGACGGGTGAGGTGCTGCCGGTGGTGACGATCGTCACCGACAACGGCGGCCCGTTCCGGTCGCTGAACTTCGAGCTGTTCATCATGCGGCACCCCGAGCTGCGGCACGTCCGCACGAGGGTGCGCTCGCCCGGGCAGAACGGGTCACGCGAACGCGGGTTCGGGACGCTGAAGTACGAGCGATTGTTCCTCGATGAGATCCCCGACGCCTTGACGCTGATCGAACGCGCCGAGGACTACCGGGTCGAGTACAACACCGAGCGGCCGCACGAGGCGATCGCCTGGAACAGGCCGATGCAGGTGCACCTGGGCCTGGCCGACCCCACCATCCCCACCTTTGAAAGAGAAGAAATCCTGCCAACTACTTGACGCGGGACATGCGTCGTCAAGGCCTGGAACAGCGGATGTAGGTGTGGGGCGATCTCGCCGTGGCCGTTGTCGAGCAGTTGAGCGAGATCGTCGGCGAGGCAACAGTGGGCGCAGAGCCCGGCGCGGACGGGTTCGTCTTCTCGGCGGCAGCGGGTGCAGTGGAAGTCTTTCGGGATTCCCGTGCAGTCGGTGCAGGCTGGCGCATCGTTCAACAGCCCCGGCAAGAGACGGTGCGTGTCGCAGCCCGGGCAGGTGCCATGGACGCGTGTGGCCCGCTGATAGCAACGCCGGCAGATGCGACCCTCAGGCCAGGTCGTCGCGAATCGAACCCCGGTCCGGCCGCAGCGTGCGCAACCGACTTCGGCGCGGCGGGCGTTCAACTGGGCCGGTGGATCCGTGCCCGGGCGGGCCGGATCGCGTCGGTGCGGGAGGCCGCGGCCGCGTCCGTCGTTCCCGTGGCGCGGGTGCGGGATGCGGTGGCGGTGACCGTGACAGGGACCAGCTCCTCGAACGTGCAGTCCAGGGTGTCGAGGATCGCGCCGAGCAGGGTGAGGTTGATCCTCTCGGGCGTTCCGCTGAGGAGCCGGTAGAGCTGCGAATCGGAGAGGCTGATGCCTCGATCGGAAAGGTGGGGGATCAGGTCGGAGATGGTGGTCATCCCGCGGGCGGCCATCAGTTCCCGCAGTCGCCAGCCGTGGTCAACGCGTCGGATCATCAGATATCACTCCTGTGTGGTGAGGGCTTGTGTGGCCATGCGGGCGATCGCGTCGTCGACGACGCGGGCCCGGTAGTCGGGGGAGAGGCCGGTGTAGATGGATGTGGTCGACGCGTGCTCGTGGCCAACCTGCTGCTGGATGAAGAACGCGTCGTAGCCCTCCTCGACCAGGTGGGTGATGTAAGAGCGGCGCAGGGAGTGGAAGTCGAGATCGTCGGTCAAGCCGGCCTCGCGTTTGACCTCAGCGAACGCCCGGCTGATCTGCCCGGCCGTGATGATCTGGTTCCCGCGCTCGCTCGGCCAAAGACCGGTCACCCCGGGCGGGGCGTAGAGCGGGCGGACCTCGTCACGCCATTGCTGCAGGCACTCGACCGCCCAGGAGAACTCCGGCAGGGTCAGCACCGTGCGGCGTTTCGGGGGAGAGCCCTTCATCGCCTTCCCGAATCGGACATAGATGATGCCCGCGTCGCCGAACTGGCGTGCCCGGGGATTCGAGGCGAGATCGACCAGATCGAGCTGACGGACCTCGTTGCGACGAAGACCCCAGGCGTAGGCGACCTTCATCAGCGTCGCGATCCGGAACGCCGGCACCCACCCCTTCACGCCGGCGCGACGGATCCGCAATACACGGTCGTCAGCGCAGTCGAAGAGATCCTCCAGCTCGTCTCGGGTGTAGGGGCGCTTGCCTGGTTCCGCGATCGCCTCTGACGCGTGCCGCGCCGTGTTCCAGTCGTGGAAGACCTGTGCCGGGTGATCACCGAACCGGTCCCAGCACTGCTCGCTCCACCCGTAGGCGGGATCGGTCAGATACTCCAGGAACATCCGCAGCGCGTTCTGATAGCCCAGCACCGTCGAGCGCGACGCACCACGAACGCCGCGCAGCTCGATGAAGAACTCGTCCACCAGCCCCGCCGTCCACGACCACGGGTAAGACTCCGCGAACGCACGAAACTGCAGCACGATCGACCGACGCGCATCCACGGTCGACGGAGCGAGGTTGCGCGCGAACTGCTGCGCCCGCCACCCATCAAGCATGGCCAACCAGACGTTCTCAGCCTCATTCAAGACCGCCGAACCCGACCGCAAATAGGCAGGAACCGCGCCCGGAACAGGCCCCTCAGACACTCGCATAATACGCGAAAGTCTCGCACTATCCGCGAATCATCCGCAAGTGCGGCAGCGAAACACCACGTCAGGAGCAATTCGGAGTGTCAGCCTGACGACCGTAACCCCAGCCACGGTGCCTTCCACGCGCGCGACATGACCCCGCAGTTCCGGACCGCACCAGGGGAGTCGTACCAGGTGTCGAATTCGCATCCAGTGAGAACAAGCCATCTTCTGATGGGTAACCGCGTTATCCGTTCCTTCACCAATCGCCCGTCCCAGGTGGGGACTCAGCCGCCAGTCGTCGGGGATCGCCGCGTTAACTGCGCGGCGCCACTCAACGCACGACTGCTCCACCGACGTCTGGTTTGACAGGCCGGCGCACCGGCGCCTCCTCGTCGCGAGCATGTCCTCCGACATGCCGTACTCGTGGGCCAGATTTGAGGCGTGTACGAAATTGCCGTGAACGCGGCTGGACGGATCGGACAATACAGAGTGTGAGCATCGACGACGGCGAGATCATCAGCCGCTCCCTGGAGCAGCGAGCGGCATTCGCCGAGCTGTATGACCGCCACGAGCGTGTGGTCTACCGCTATGCCGCTCGCAGGATCGGTGTATCTCATGCTGATGACATCACCTCCGAAACGTTCCTCGTGGCGTTCACTCGACGAGAGGACTTCTACGGAGGACGGGATGCGCGCCCGTGGTTGCTCGGAATCGCGACCACGCTGATGCAGAAGCATTCCCGGCAAGAGGCCAGAGCGTGGAAGGGAATGCTGGTCGCTGACCTTGCCCGCGTCGATGTCGACGAGTTCGATGCCGCGGATGCCCGCATCGACGCAAAAGGCGTCGTACAGCGGCTCGGTCGGGCAATCGCGCGACTGCCAGCTGGAGATCGTGACGTACTCCTACTGCATGCGTTCGCCGATCTCGACCACGAGGGTATTGGCCTTGCTCTCAGCATCCCCACCGGCACTGTCCGGTCACGGCTGAGCCGCGCCCGGCGCAAGCTCCGCATCGCGATCGACTCAACAGCCCGCCTAGACAAGGAAGAACATCATGGACGAGATCTCGCTCCTGCGTCGGTCGCGGAATGATATTCCGGAACGCACTCCACAGAACATCGCTCGCGGACGTGCTGCACTGTTCCGTGCGATCGACGAAGAGTCGCCGTTCTCGCTTTTCGCCGGCGTCGAAAACCTGAAGGTAGTGGAGCCGCGGGTGCGTCGCCGGCGGCGAACAATGGTGTGGACGGGGTTCTCCGCGCTCACCGCTACGGGGCTCACCGTCGCGATCGTCGCCGCCAATGTTCTCGGCATTGGGGGTTTGGACGGCGCCGCCGATCCCGCAGCGGCCAGCGTCCTCGAATCGGCAGCCACCGCCACCCTCGAGTTCAGCGACCCTGTCGTTGCTGCTGGCCAATACAAGCTCGTGCGAACCGACGCGATCTTCGCAGCCACCGGAAGTGTCGAGAAGGACGGGCCATTCGTCTCCTTCCTAGAGAACTATCACGACGAGACGTACGTGCCTGCCGACCGCGCCGCCGACTGGGTGTGGATCTCCTGCGCGCGGACGCCATTCCAGACCTTTGGTCCCGAATCGGAAGCACTCGCCAAGATATTCACCTCAGGCGGCGATACCAGCGTCTTCCGTCGCCTCCCCGGAGGTGACGCACCCAACGGCGACGCATTCGGCGGCTACAACAACGGCACTCGGAACCTGAGCGATGACTACAACGCCCTACCGAGTGACCCACAGCAACTTCTCGACGCGATCTACGCGTTCAACGGCAAAGCGGGCCAGTCGCGCGACGGCGAGGCGCTCGTATGGATCGCTGACACCCTCCGCTCGGGCACCGTACCCGCCGAGGTACGCGCCGAACTTTACAAGGCCGCAGCCCTGATTCCAGGTGTAACGATAACCGAGGAGCAAGCCACGCTCAACGGAGCGAAAGGGACCGCCATCGGACGCGTCGAAACTGCGTCCAATACTCGTCAAGATCTCATTATCGACCCTGCCACGGGCCAGTTCATCGGAGAACGGCAGGTCGCGCTCAACGGCTACAACGGGCTTCCTGCGGGAACCACGATCGCTTCGACGGCCGTAACGACCACCGTTGTGGACACAGCGCCGACCGACACCTCAACCTGCGGCGCGCACAACTAGGAACGCCGACAAATGGAGGACTCACACATCCGCTCGAGCATCGGACCCGCAGACATAGCGCTTCCGCCGACCAGTAGCGTTCAGGTGCCCATCACACCTCGGACATCCACAGAGACTGAGCCTCGCCACGCACAGCCATATCCCCGCGGGTTAGCTGAACTGAACTGCGGCAAGTGGAGATCGGGCGAGCAGGCGGCTTGTGCGGTCGGACGTCACCGCATGGTCCGTCGTTTGAGGGTGATGTAATCCGACATTGGTGCGCTGGCGCGAGCCGCGTATCGGGCGACGACGGGTTTGCTGTAGCCGAGTAGGTCCATCAGCGTTCGCGCGTCGACATCATGGGTGAGGTCGCGCAGTGTTGCGTTGCGTGCACGCTGGGCATCGATCCCGAGCACTTTGAGACGCTCGGACAGCGTCCCGGGGTGGAGGTGTCGTCCGGCCTGCGTGCTGGGGAAGAGCCATGAAGTCCCGGTGTTCACAGTGCGCGGATTGCCGGGCGATTCCAGGTGCCGCCAGAAGAGGTCGGCGACGGCTTCCGGGACCGCGGTGGGATGCTGTCCCAGTGTCAGGGTCATTCCGTCGGCGCGGACTGTAACGTGCTCCTGTTTGAGCATCACGATCTTGTTCAATGGCTGGGCCCAGAGCAGAAGGAGGAGCCCGGCGATTCGCGTCGGCAGCATCACCTGGTCCCATTCCAGGCAGTTTCGGACGAGTGTGATCCGCTCGCTCTGCCGCAGCATCGGCTCCGAATGAGCTTGGCGGAAGGGAACGTCGAGCCGGCCGGCCTTACCGCTGCGGTGGTCGTCTCGGTTGAGCCAGCGGACGAAGTTTCGGATGTGCTTTCGGGTGCTTGTGCCGCTTGAGAGGTAGTCGTCTACATGTTCCTGGCGCAGCTGCGCAGCGCTGAACCGATACTCGGCGCGAAGCCAGAGCAGGAACTTGCCGGCCTCCGTGATCTCCTGCTTGGCCGCGTGAGTCACGGTTTCGATGTTGACCTCGGGCTCGCGGGCGCGTTCGCGGACCCGTCTGAGGTGGTGCCAGGTCGCGAAGCGCTCGATGCGGTCGCGGGTACCGTCATCCGGCAGAGCCGCGAGGCGCTCGACGATCCATTGTTCGAAGCGGTGTAGTTCCTCCACGGTGCCACGCTCGGGGAGCATTCGGTGGTGAACGAGCAGGGCGCGGAGATGCTCGACGGCCGGGCCTGGCGTCAGCTGATCGAACGCTCCCTGGGTGAGTGCGAGTTCGCGGTTGCCTATCGCGGTCAGCAGTGCGCGAGCGCGGGCGCCGCGCATGTACGTATAGATGCTCTCGGGGCGGCGCACACTGGCGAGGGTGTCGACGAGGCGGTGTAGCCGAAGATCCGATTCGGGGCGGAGAAGTTCCGTAAGTTGGCCACGGACAACACAGCGCACGCAGGCGCCGGCACGGAATCGCTCTGCCTCGCGGCCACAATCGACGCATTCGAGCCGCGTGGTGATTCCCGCGCACGTTCGGCAGATCGGGTTGCGTTCGTCGTCGCGTCCGGGCAACATCCGATCTTCCTCTTCGCAGCCCGGGCACCTCCCGTAGGTATGGGTCGCGGTGGTGAAGCAGATGCCGCAGATTCTCCCGTCAGGCCACTTCACCCGAAGTTTCGCTACGTCCGTGCGCCCGCAGCGGTCGCAGGTGTTCGCGCCGGTGGAGCGCGGCCGCCCGCGACGTGCCGGCGGCTCGAGCCCTCGGAGAGTTGGCGCGCGCTTCGAGCCGTTCCCGCCGGTAGCTGGCCGACCTCGCGGCATCTCAGTCATTGTCGTCGACGATGCGTGCGCGCACCGGGCGGTAGTCGCTCAAGTCCGCCAGCCCCGTGGTCTCACCCGATACCTTCCGCCGCCGTGTGGTCTTCGCGTCGATCGCGGTGAACGTGATGAGGTCGTTCATCTCGACGTCGAGTGCGTCGCAGAGAGCGACGAGCATTTTGAGAGATATCCGTTCGGGTTCGCCCGCGACGATCCGCCAAATTGCGTTCGGTGTCAGGGTAATACCGCGTTCGTGGAGTAGGGGAGCGAGGTCTTTGGCGGTGAAGATCCGGCGTCGTGCCATGATCTCCCGCACCCGCCAGGTGTAGGTGAGTTCGCGTCGACTCATGGGGTCCTCCTGCTCATGGAAGTCGGCGACTGTGCCGCCTCGAGAGTGCGTGCGTGTGCTCGCTCAAGCGAGAGCCGTTGGTAGTCGGGGGAGGGGAGTGTGTAGATCGAGGTGGTCGCGGCATGCTCGTGCCCAAGCTGGAGCTGTGCAAAGGTGACGTCGAATCCCTCGCCGGTGATGAGCTGCGTTGCGTAGGAGCGCCGGAAGGAATGCAGGTCGAGGCCCGGAGGGAACCCGAGTTCGTCGACGAGCCCACGAAACCTCCCGAGAAGGTGTGACTCGGAGACGAGCCCGCCGGGACCGGTCGGGAAAATGTCGTTGATCGGATCCCCGAAGCGAGGGAGCCCACGGTCGATCCAGTCCTCGATAACGTCAACCGTCCAGGGCCACACGGTCAAGACCGAGCGCACCTTCTTCGCACTTCCGCGATGTGCCTTGCCCCAGCGGACCCGCAGCACCCCGAAGTCGCGCATATAGGGCGCACGGCCGTTGCGCGAGAAGTCGACGGTCTGCAGATGTCGCAGCTCGTTCGTCCGCAAGCCCCAACCATAGAGAGTCTTGAACGCGACCGAGTCGCGCCAGGCTGCCAGAGGGCCGCGGCGTCCCGCGTGAAGAATGCGCTGGATTTCTAGGTCGGCGAGGTCGAAGAGCTGCTGCAGTTCGTGCTGGGTGAACGCGCGTTTCTCCGGTCGTCCCGTGTTTGCGTGAGAGTGCGTGACGCGGTTGAGCTCGGTGACGACTTGCGCGAAGACCTGGCCGAAGAGCTTCGCGGCCTGCTCGTTCCACTCGTATGCAGGGTCGCACGCGAAATCGCAGAACAGCTTGATCGCCGTCTGGTACGACCGCACCGTCGCATGCGACAGATTGCGCACCCCGCGAGCGTGCGAGAAGTAATCGTCGGCGTCACCGAGAGTCCATTCCCACGGGTAGTGCCCGGTGAAGTCGATGAACGCGAGCACGAGCCGCCGTCGCGTACGGATCGTTGCGGGGGAGAAGTCCTTCGCACGCTGCTGCCTGCCCCAGCCGTCCAAGATCGCAGCCATGAACGACTCAGGGTCGGGAACCTGCAACCCGAACGGCGCGAAGACCACGTTGTCATCGCCCGCCATCCCTGCCTCCTGACACACCATTACACCCAATCGAAGCGCCGCTATACCGGCGTCGCAGCGATTGCGAGTCTCGCACGTTGTTTGCGAGAAACGCAATCATTGCGCGAGGATTTCCTGATCAGGAGCGATTCCTACGGAGTCCGTCGCGTTTCTGGCGCGCGGGAGTCCGTCACGAGCGGACAGGATCCGAGCCTGCGAGAACCCCAGTTCAACCTCTAGATCCAGCAGGGCGGGGAGGAGTTACCCGCTTCTTCACGATTGCGAGAAGCGCACATAGTGTCGATATCAACTGACATAATGTGCATTATCGGAGTATCAGCCACCGTCAGAAGTCAGCTCCGTCCACGTTGCCTGCCGGGCACTTTCTCAGCGCGCGGAGCTGCTCCCGTACGTCCTGAGCGCGCACGACTCGCACGACAACAGTCTCCCTGAGAAGCAGACGGACCAGGCCGATTTCGGTGATCGGCGTCGTGCACCACGACTGAATTGCGGCGAATCGCTTGCGCGCCTGCTCGTGATGCCTCAAGCTCAGCGCGAGCAGGACGTTGACGTCCAGCAGCACCCGTCGGGTCATCCGTCATCCCTATGCACGGCGACAGGACCATCCGTGACGACATGCCTCTTCGAACCTGACATAACGGAAATCCGCTCCGCATTCGAGGCGATTCCGGCTCAGCCTGGTCGAGTCCGACAGCGGCGACTTCAGACAGGGGCCGCCCCACCGGCACCGCACGCAGCGCGGCGCGCACCTCGAGGGCGGGAGCCGACAGCGACTCCAGGGCGCCTTCTCCACCAAAAGCACCAGGCGACCGACCGCCTTGCCGTGGTCGGTGACGGTCGGCTCTGCTCCCCCGCGCACGGCCGCGAGGTCCGTGGGGACCATCGTGAGCGAGGTCCCCTGCCCGGTCAGCCCAAGCCCGGCTCGCCCCACTGTCCGCCGCCCGGCGGAGGCGGACACGGCACATCCACTGGGTCCGCGCCGACTTCGGCGCGGATCGCCACGCCTCCGCTCGGCAGCGTGTCGATGGTGAAGGCGATTCCTTCCAACGCACCACGATGCGGCACCTCGCCGAACCCGATCTCGGTCCCCACGTGCGCGGGATCCGGCGCCTGGGTGCGGTTGGGGATCAGTCCCGGAGTCGGATTCTCGACCATCCAGGTCATGGCATCCGAGAGCGACAGGTCCGGAATTGTCCAGTAACGCTCCTCCGCGACCGTCGCCGGGCACGGCCATCCCGTGTACGACTGGAATGCGACAGGCGCACGATCAACCGGGACGGCGCCGGCCGGCACGGAAGCGGTGGCGAGCCACCCATCCGCCCGCTTCTGCGCCTCGACCGTTCCGGGGCTGACCGAGGGTGTCGCAGACCCCGTCGGAGAAGGTTCGGGCACAGCGGGCGGGGCCCCACCCACGCTCCCTGCACATCCCGTCAGCGCGCCGAACATGACCACCGCCACGGTCGCGACTGCTCCTCTGAGACCTCGCATGATCGCGAGCCTAGTGCTCAACGGGCACCGGCTCGTTGCCGCGCCGCCTCGTACAGCATGAGGGTCGCCGCGTTCGAGGCGTTCAGCGAGCTGGCGGATCCGCTCATCGGCACGCGGACCATGACGTCCGCGGCCTCGCGCCAGGCGCGCGCGAGCCCGCCCGTCTCATTCCCGATGAGCACCAGGGACGGCTGGGTGAAGTCGTGGTCCCACACGTCGACGTCGCCGTGCTCGTCGGTCGCCACGATCGTGATCGCCGCTCCCGCGGCACGCTGGGCCTGGACCCAGTCCAGCACCGGTCCCGGCGACGTGGCTCGCACGACCGGCGTGGCGAACAGCGATCCGGTCGACGCGCGCACCGACTTCGGATCGTAGGGATCGGCCGCATGCCCGGAGACGATCAGCCCATGGCCGCCGAGCGCGTCCATCGACCTCACTATCGCCCCGATGTTCCCCGGCTGGGTCGGCCGGTCGAAGACCACGCCGAGGAAGTCCGGCGGCACGGGGATCCGTGTCAAGTCCTCGCCCGGCATGGCGACGACCGCGATCACCTCGGTCGCGCCCTCGTCCTTGTCCGCGAGTTCGGCGAGCAGCGCAGGGCTCATCGCGATCGTTTCGCGCGCGTGCGCCAGGACGTCGCGCGCCCACGGCGAGAGCGAACGCTCGGCGTCGTGGACCGCGGTGAGCACCGTCCAGCCGTGCGCGATCGCCTGGGTGATCGGCCGGACGCCCTGCACCACGAACCGGTGCTCCCGGGTGCGATGTGTGCGATTGCGCGTCAGCGCCTCGAGCAGCTGGAACCGCGAATTGCGCGTCGTGATCTTCAGATCCGCCACCGTGCCCCCTTACGCGCCCACGTACGCGGCGAGGTGCTCCCCCGTCACGGTGGACTTCGCCGCGACGAGATCCGCGGGCGTGCCCTTGTACACGATGCGCCCGCCGTCGTGCCCGGCACCCGGTCCGACATCGATGATCCAGTCGGCGTGCGCCATCACCGCCTGGTGGTGCTCGATCACGATCACGGACTTGCCGGAATCGACGAGGCGATCCAGCAGAGCGAGCAGGTTCGCCACGTCGGCGAGATGCAGGCCGGTCGTCGGTTCGTCCAGCACATAGACGTCGGCACCGTCACCCATCTGCGTCGCGAGCTTGATCCGCTGGCGCTCTCCGCCCGACAGCGTGGACAGCGGCTGCCCCAGCGACAGATACCCGAGTCCGACGTCCTCGAGCCGGCTCAGGATCGTGACGGCTGCGGGGATCTTCGCCTCTCCCCCGCGGAAGAACTCGTGCGCCTCCGCGACCGGCATGTCGAGGACCTCGGTGATGTCCTTGCCCGCGAGCTTGTAGTCGAGCACGGCCGCCTGGAAGCGCTTTCCGCCGCAGTCCTCGCACGGGCTCTCCACCGTGTCCATGAAGCCGAGCTCGGTGACGATCACTCCGGCACCCTTGCACGTGGGACAGGCCCCCTCGGAGTTCGCGCTGAACAGCGCCGGCTTCACGCCGTTCGCCTTCGCGAAGGCCTTGCGGATCGGCTCCAGCAGTCCGGTGTATGTCGCCGGATTGCTGCGCCGCGATCCCTTGATCGCTGTCTGATCGATCGAGACGACCCCGTCGTGCTTGGCCACCGAGCCGTGGATCAGCGAGCTCTTCCCGGATCCGGCCACACCCGTGACGACGGTGAGCACGCCCAGCGGAACGTCGACGTCGACGTTCTGGAGGTTGTTGGTCGTGGCGCCCCGCACCTCGATCGCTCCCGTGCGCTCGCGCACCTCGGGCTTCAGCGCGGCACGATCGTCGAGATGCCGTCCCGTGAGCGTCCCGCTCGCGCGCAGACCCTCGACGGTGCCCTCGAAGCAGATCTCTCCCCCGGCGCTGCCGGCCCCGGGCCCGAGATCGACCACGTGGTCGGCGATCGCGATGGTCTCCGGCTTGTGCTCGACGACGAGCACCGTGTTGCCCTTGTCGCGCAGCTGCTCCAGGAGCCGGTTCATGCGCTGGATGTCGTGCGGATGCAGTCCGATCGTGGGCTCGTCGAACACATAGGTCACGTCCGTGGGGGACGAGCCGAGATGGCGCAGCATCTTGATCCGCTGCGCCTCTCCCCCGCTCAGCGTGCCGCTGGGCCGCTCGAGGGAGAGGTAACCGAGGCCCAGGGTCACGAACGCGTCGAGGTTCGCCCGCAGCGCATCGAGCAGCGGCCCAGCACCCGGCAGATCCAGCCCGCGCACCCACCCCGCAAGGTCGGTGACCTGCATGCGGCACGCGTCGGCGATGCTCACCCCGTCGATCTTCGACGAACGCGCGCCCTCCGTGAGCCGGGTGCCGTCGCACTCCGGGCACACCGCGAAGGTGGCGACCCGCTCCACGAAGGCGCGGATGTGCGGCTGCAGCGCGTCGATGTCCTTCGACAGCATCGACTTGGTGATCTTCGGGATCAGACCCTCATAGGTGATGTTGATCCCGTTGATCTTGACCTTCGTCACCTCGCCGTACAGGAACAGGTGGCGCTGCTTCTCGGTGAACGTGGAGATCGGCTTGTCGGCCGGGTAGAAGCCGGATTCCGCGAACTGACGCACCATCCAGCCGTCGGCGGCGTAGCCGGGCACCATGATCGCGCCGTCGTTCAGCGACTTGGTCTCGTCCACGATCTGCCTGAGATCCAGATCCGACACCGCTCCCCTGCCCTCGCAGCGCGGGCACATCCCGCCGAGGTAGATCGCGTCCTTGACGATCTTCTTCTCGCCGCCCGGGCCCGTCATCACGCCGCTGGCCTTCTGGGTGGGGATGTTGAACGAGAAGGCGGTCGGACCGCCGATGTACGGGGTGCCCAGTTTCGAGAAGAGGATCCGCAGCATCGCGTTCGCGTCGGTCACTGTCCCGACGGTCGAGCGCGGGTTCGCGCCCAGGCGCTCCTGATCCACGAGGATCGCCGTGGTGAGCCCCTCCAGCACGTCCACGTCGGGACGCGGCACGGACGGCATGAACCCCTGCACGAACGCGCTGTAGGTCTCGTCGATCAGCCGACGCGACTCGGCCGCGATCGTGTCGAACACGAGCGAGCTCTTGCCGGATCCGGACACGCCCGTGAACACCGTCAGGCGCCGCTTCGGCAACTCGATCGAGACGTCTTTGAGGTTGTTCTCGCGGGCGCCCTGCACCCTGATGACGTCATGGGTGTCGGCGATGTGCGGCTCGGTCATGCGCGGTCTTCTCCGTCTTGTGGGCGCTGAAGGGGCGGGACACAGACTAGCGGGGCCCGCCGACGCGCCGGCGGGCCCCGCTGGACGGCTCAGGCGACCTGCTGCAGGCGGATCATGTTGCCGGCGGGATCCCGGAACGCGCAGTCGCGGATCCCGTAAGGCTGATCGATGGGCTCCTGCACGACGTCGGCGCCGCGAGCCTCGATCTCCGCGAACGCCGCGTCCACGTTCGCCGTGGCGAGCACGACGCCCCCATAGCTGCCCTTGGCCATGAGCTCGAGAATCGTGCGGCGCTCATCGTCATTGATGCCGGGATCGACCGCCGGTGGCGTGAGCACGATGGAGGTGTCGGGCTGGTTGACCGGGCCGACCGTGAGCCAGCGCATCTGCTGGTAGCCGACGTCCTTGCGGAGCTCCCAGCCGAGCACGTCGCGATAGAAGCGGAGGGACTCCTCCGCGTCGGTGTGCGGGAGGAAGCTGGCGTTGATCGTGATGTCCATGACGCTCACGCTACGCGGGCGGATCCGCCGGGGCTTCTCGATTCCTGATCGGTCTCGTCGCCTGCTTCTCGATCCACGACGGGATCCCCGGCCCGAGACCCGGATCCGCCCGGTAGCGGCTCGGCGAGACGCCGACGAGTTCGGAGAACCGCGTGCTGAACGTGCCGAGCGACTGGAATCCGACCGCGAAGCACGCCTCGGTCACGGACACATCGCCTCGGCGCAGCAGCGCCATGGCGCGCTCGATCCGGCGCGTCATGAGATAGGAGTACGGCGGCTCGCCGTAGACGAGCTTGAACTGCCGGCTCAGATGCCCCGCCGACATGTGCACCCCGGCTGCGAGCGCTTCGACGTCGAGGGGCTGCGCGTAGTCCCGGTCGATCCGATCGCGCACGGAGCGCAGCGCCGCGAGATCGCGCAGGCGGTCGTCGTCGGCGGGACTCATCTCTCGATCCTCGCATGTCGCGGGGCGGTGAACGCCCGGCTACCTGGCCTTTTCCGTACGCGGCGGTACAGTGAGCGCATCCCCCGTTCCCAGGGAATCCTCAGAAAGGGTCATCTCATGTCCGAAGCAGTTGCCGATGCGAAGAGCCTCGTGAAGTCGCTTCGCATCTTCCTCGCCGTGTCCGGAGTCATCGCCCTCATCGCGGGCATCGTGATGCTGGTCTGGCCGGTCAAGACCGCTTTCGTCCTCACCGGCATCGTCGCCGCCTATCTGAT
This sequence comes from Microbacterium xylanilyticum, assembly GCF_054654695.1. Classification (NCBI taxonomy): domain Bacteria; kingdom Bacillati; phylum Actinomycetota; class Actinomycetes; order Micrococcales; family Microbacteriaceae; genus Microbacterium; species Microbacterium xylanilyticum. The sequence goes on along the minus strand of NZ_BAAIEN010000002.1, from coordinate 1,903,891 downwards.
CGTCGCCGGCATCGTGTACATCGGGCTCGGCATCTTCGGCGCCGCGCGGACGGGCTGGGCACGTCTCGGGCACATCGTTCTCGGCCTCCTCTACATCGTCGCCGGCGTGATCGCGTTCACCAACATCCAGGCAGCGGCGGTCGCGTTCGCGCTCGTGACGGTGATCTTCATCGGAGTCAGCTGGATCTTCGACGGGGTCGTCTCGCTGAGCCTCATCGGCCAGGACGGATCCAAGACCTGGACGCTGCTCTACGCGCTGCTCAGCATCGTCGCAGGCATCGCGGTGATCAGCCTCGGCCTCGCGGCCGTGCCGTTCTTCTGGATCTTCCTCGGTATCTCGCTCGTCGTGCTCGGCATCGCGCAGATCGTGCGCGCGATCACGATCGCGAAGGACGCGAAGGCGGTCGCAGACGTGGCAGGACTCTGACCGGCCACGAAGAAGCGGTCCGGAGCGGAGTGCGCTGCGGACCGCTTCTTCGTATGCGGACTACTCGGCGACGAAGCCGCTGACGTCGCCGATCAACCGGGTGTGGTCGGCGGGCACGGGCTCGACGGCGGCCTGCGCGACCTCAGCGGCGAACTCGGCGACGTTGTACAGACGTCCGGCCGACTCCCGGCGCTGCGAGATCGCGCCCGGGTTCGCCCGCTCGAGCAGGGTCGCCGTGATGGTGCCCTCGATCATGTCGCCCGACACGACGACGAACTCGACGCCCTGCGCCTCGATCGTCGGGATCAGCTCGCGCAGGGCGTCCTCGCCGGCGCGCTTGGACAGCGCGACGGGCTCGTACTCCGGCATGGTCGGCGTGGTCCGGATGAAGTGCGCCTGGTGGCTGGTGACGAAGACGATGCGGCCGCCGTCGCGCAGCAGCGGAAGAGCGGTCTGGAGCACGTTGACCTGCGCGTCGCGGTTGAGGCGGAGCGCATAGTCCTCGCCCATGTTCGCCTCCATGCCGCCGGACGCGTTGAGCACGAGGATGTCGAGCCCGCCGAACTCCGCCTTCACCGCGTCGAACATGTCGGCGACCGATGCCGGGTCGGTGAGGTCGGCGCCGACGACGAGCGCACGGCGTCCCAGCGCGCGAACCTCGGCGGCGAGCTTCTCCGCACGCGGCGCCTTGTTGCGGAAGTTGATCACCACGTCCGCGCCAGCCTCGGCGAAGTAGCGGATCGTGTCGGCGCCGATGCCGCGGGAGGAACCGGTGACGAGGGCGACCTTGCCGGTCAGCGAATCGGCGGGAAGGGTCTGAGACACGAGGACTCCTCGAGAGCATGCGCCGGGGCGCGCGGGTGGGACGACATCACCCTACCAACCCGCGTGATTCCGCGGTGCGCCGCCTGGAATCGCCTTCCCAGCGTCGTGATAGGTTGGCAAAAAGAAGGGGCGGTATGGACACGATCCTGCAGATGTTCCAGGACTGGGCGTGGATCGGCTGGCTGGTCCTCATGGTCCTGTTCTTCGTCATCGAGATCTTCACTCTCGACATGACATTCCTCATGCTCGGCCTGGGCTCCGCGGTGGGTCTGCTCTCCACACTCACCGGCTGGCCCGTCTGGGTCCAGGTCATCATCGCCGCTCTCGCGGCGGTGCTGCTCATCTTCCTGCTGCGGCCGCCGCTGCTGCGCCGCCTGCATCGCGGCGAGGACCAGACCCGCTCCAACGTGGACGCCCTGATCGGCCTGCACGGCACGGTGCTGCTGGAGGTCACCTCGCTCACCGGACAGGTCAAGCTCAGCAACGGCGACACCTGGACCGCCCGCCTCGCCTCGGAGGCCCCCGTCATCGCTCCTCTGGCGCCCGGCGCGCCGGTGACCGTGGAGCGGATCGAGGGCGCCACCGCGTACGTCCGTTCCGCCCACGACTAGGAGAAACAGGAGCAGCCCTTCATGGACAGTGCGTCCTTCATCCCCACCGCCATCGGGTGGATCCTGGCGATCGCCGTCATCATCTTCGTGCTGGTGACGATCGCGCGATCGGTCAGGATCATCCCGCAGGCCACGGCCGGCATCGTCGAGCGTCTCGGCAGGTACCACAAGACCCTCTCCCCCGGTCTGAACCTGCTCGTCCCATTCATCGACCGCCTGCGCCCCCTCATCGACATGCGCGAGCAGGTCGTGTCGTTCCCGCCGCAGCCGGTGATCACGGAGGACAACCTCGTCGTGTCCATCGACACCGTCGTGTACTTCCAGGTCACCGACGCGCGTGCGGCGACCTACGAGATCGCGAACTACCTCGGTGCCGTGGAGCAGCTCACCACGACCACCTTGCGCAACGTCGTCGGCGGCCTGAACCTCGAGGAGGCGCTGACCAGCCGCGACAACATCAACGGCCAGCTGCGGATCGTGCTCGACGAGGCGACCGGCAAGTGGGGCATCCGCGTCTCGCGCGTCGAGCTCAAGGCCATCGACCCGCCCGTGTCGATCCAGGACTCGATGGAGAAGCAGATGCGTGCGGAGCGCGACCGCCGCGCCGCGATCCTGACCGCGGAGGGCACCAAGCAGTCCCAGATCCTCGAAGCCGAGGGCCAGCGTCAGGCGGAGATCCTGCGCGCCGAGGGCGAGAAGCAGGCCGCGGTGCTGCGTGCCGAGGGCGAGGCGGAGGCGATCCAGAACGTCTTCAACGCCATCCACCAGGGCCAGCCGGACGACAAGCTGCTCGCGTACCAGTATCTGCAGATGCTGCCCAAGATCAGCGAGAGCGCATCGAGCAAGCTGTGGATCATCCCCAGCGAGTTCACCGAGGCGCTGAAGAACTTCGGTGGTGCCTTCACACCCGGGGCGGGCGGATCCGCGCCGTTCCCGCCGAAGGCCCCCGCGAGCCCCGCGGTGCCCTCGACGCGGGCCGAGGCCGCCGCTGCCGCTCAGGCGCCGAGCGCCGACGGCACCGCGTGACGCACCCCTATTTCGAGGGCGCCGCCGCGCCACGAGTCCTCGCCCACCGCGGTCTGGTGGGCGAGGACTCGTCCGTGTTCGACAACTCGGCGCTCGCCCTCGCGTCCGCGGACGCCGCCGGTGCCGAGTACGTGGAGACCGATTGCCGCGCCACGGCCGACGGCGATGCGGTCCTCTTCCACGACGAGACGCTGCAGCGGCTGCTCGGCGATCCGCGCCCGGTCGCCGAGGTCGGCACCAGGGAGCTCGGGGACCTGTTCGCGGCCCACGGCGGTCTGCTCAGCCTCGGCGAGGCGCTCGAAGCGTTCCCCGCCCTGCGGTTCAACGTCGACGTGAAGGCGCGCGCCGCCGCCGCGGACGTCGGACGCGCGGTCGCCCGGCATGGACACCGCGTGCTGCTCACGAGCTTCGACGACCGCAACCGCCGCGCCGCCCTGGATGCGGCGCGCGACGCCGGCGCCGAGGTCCTTCCGGCGTCGTCGGGCGGCCGCACCACGATCGCGTTGCTGCGCTCGGCGTCGGCGCTGCGCCTGACGGCGTGGTCCCGGCGCGTCCTGCGCGGCGTCGACGCCGTGCAGATCCCGGAGCGGTACGGCGCGCTGCGGGTGTTCACGCCGGCGCTCGTGCGTGCGGCGCATGACGCCGGTGTCGAGGTGCACGTGTGGACCGTGAACGACCCCGACCGGATGCGCGCGCTGGTCGCCGCCGGCGCCGACGGGATCGTCACCGACCGTGCCGACCTCGCCATCGCGGCGCTGCGCTCCGACTGAGACGCGGTCGCGGGATCCGCCGTACTCGGTCTCAGATCCGGCGCCCCGGCCCACGGGGCTGGGTATCGACTGTGAAAGCGTTCACGGTTTGCTCCCTTCGCACCTTCTGCACAGCCCAGGCCGCTATACCTGAGGGCGACGAGAGGACCACACAATGGCAGATCGCAGCCTTCGAGGAATCCGACTCGGCGCCCAGAGCCTTCAGAGCGAAGAGGGCGTCGTGTTCATGGAGCGCACGCAGACCGCTTACACCTGCGACACCTGCGACCACGTGACCACCCTGATGTTCGCGGCGGACGCCGAGCCGCCTGCCACCTGGGAGTGCCGCGCGTGCGGTGCGGAAGCGCGCCTGCAGATCGACGGCAAGCCCGTCGAGGTCGCGGACAACGGCGACAAGAGCGGCCGCACCCACTGGGACATGCTGCTGGAGCGCCGCACCCGTGCCGAGCTGGAGGAGCTCCTGGAGGAGCGCCTCGCCTTCATTCGCGCGCGCCGCGGTGCGGGCGACGACCCCACCCGCGAGCGGATCGGGGCCTAAGCCCCGGATCCGGCCCGCCGCAGGCGCGCCAGTCCGCCGGCTGCGCAGAGCGCGAGCAGTCCGCCCCAGAGCAGGACCTGCTCGACCCACGGGCCGAGCATCACCCCCGCCGTCGCCCCGGTGCGAAGTTCGACATCGTCGAGCAGCGCACCGGGGCGATCCGCGTGCAGGGAAGCCTGCGTCGATCCGTCGGGCCGGATCACCTGACTCGTGCCCACTGTGGAGATGTTCACCACGGCGCGGCCGGTCTCGACGGCGCGCATCCGGGCGATGCCGAGCTGCTGCAGGTTCTCCACCGTGCCGCGGAAGTCGGCGTTGTTGGTCTGGAACACGAGGACCTGCGCTCCCCCGCCGATGCCCTCGGCGATGAGGTCGTCGTAGATCACGTCGAAGCAGATCGCCAGGCCCACCGGGGTCTTCCCGACGCGCACGACAGGCGCATCCGTGCCCGGAGTGTATCCCCGTCCGATGAGCCCGATCAGGTCAGGGGCGAGCGCGTAGTAGAACGCACGATCGGGCACGTACTCGCCGAACGGCACCGGGTGACGCTTCGCGTGCGTCTGCACGTCGCTCCGGGTGAGGGCACCATGATCCGTGTCCGGCCACAGGAACGAGGTGTTGAAGAAGGCCTCGCCCTTCTGGGTGGCGGCGTTCGCGAGGATCGGCGCCCGCACCTTCGCCGCGACCTCGTCCAGACCGTCTGCGAGCGCCGGATCCTGGAAGGGATCCCCGTCCAGCCCTCCCTCGGGCCAGACCAGCAGGTCCATCCGCTCGCCGTACAGGGACTCGGTGGCGGAGGTCTGCGCATTCAGAACGGACAGGGGCGCGCGCTGGTCGAAGTACCCGGTGGGTCCGTTCCCCTGCACCGCGCCGATGCGCATCGTGCCGTGCGCAGCGGTCGGGAACCCCGGAAGGAATACGAGCAGCGCCGTGAGAGCTGCCGGAAGCACCAGCCCGCCGACGCGGAGAGGCCGGCCCGCCCGCGCGAGCTCGACGAGGAGCGCGATCAGCAGCACGAGCACGAACCCGAGCCCGCTGATCCCGATCCAGCTGGACACTCGCGCCGCATCGGCGTTCGACAGCGTGTAGGCGATCCTCGCCCACGGGAAGCCGCCGTACGGCCAGTTGCCGAGGAACAGCTCCCGGCCGATCCACAGCGCCGCGACGACGAGGGAGAGCACGAGCGAGCGCATGAACCGGGGTCGGATCACCTGCGGGATCCAGCGGTATGCGAGGGTCACCGGGATCAGCGCGACCGCGGTCAGCACGCCCTCGAACAGCGCCAGCGCGAGCCACGGGATCGGCCCCAGATAGCGCGCCGTCCACGACACCAGGATCAGGAAGAACACGGCACCGTACACGAAGCCGACCAGCAGCGCCGAACGGATCCGCCGCCCCATGAGCGCGCACAGCAGCAGCGCAACCCCGGGGACGGTCGCGATCCACACCGACGGCGAGGGGAACGCCAGGTTCATGAGACCGCCGGCCCCTGCCGCCGCGACGACCGCGGCCCAGAGCGGCAGCGGCGGACGCGAGGGTTCTGACCCGGCGCGGGCGCGGGTTGCGGCGGCGGAAGCGGTCACGATCACATCGAGGAGTAGGCGACGATGCCGCGGCGCACGCCGTCGAGCGCGGCACGGGCGGTGCGGGCGGTTTCAGCATCGGGCGCCACGATGGAGAGCTGGTCCAGGAGGTCGATGGTCTGCTTCGCCCAGCGCACGAAGTCGCCCGCTGCCATGTCCGCATCCTCCAGGACGGCGTCGAGCGAGCTGCCTCGCGCCCAGGCGTGCATCGCGCCGGACAGGGCCGCCGACGGACGGTCGGATCCGGGCAGGCGGTTGTCGTGCTCCATGTCGTCGAGCTCGGCCCAGAGCTCCTGCGTGCGCTCCCAGGCGATGCGGAAACGACCGCGCGGCAGGTCGCGAGGGTCTGCCGACCCGTCGTCGCGGCGCGGCTCGTACACGAGCGCGCACGCCATCGCCGCCAGGGACGGCGCGTCCAGCCCGTGCCACAGCCCGCGGCGCAGGGACTCGGCGACGAGGAGATCGCGCTCCCCGTAGATGCGCTGCATGGTGCGGCCTGCTTCGGTGAGCGTGAGGTGGTCTCCGCTCCCCTGCACGTAGCCGACCTCGGTGAGCACGTCGATGACGCGGTCGAACACGCGTGCCACGGTGCCGGTGCGGTTCTCGATCTGCTTGCGGATCCGGTCGGTCTCGCGCTTCAGCTTCCAGTAGCGCTCCGCCCAGCGCGCATGCGCCTCGCGATCCGGGCAGCGATGGCAGGCGTGGCGCTGCATCTCCCGCCGGAGCGACTCGATCCGGCGCAGTCGCTTGTCGCGCACAGCACGCGGCGCCTGCTGATCGGACCGGTTCTTCTTCTCCAGGTCGCTCAGCTCGCGCCGGATCCCCGAGTACTCCGTGAAGTCGCCGCGGTCGCAGGTCATCGACGCGAGGTAGCCCTCCAGCGACGTCTCGGCCTCGCGGACGCTGCGGGCGAGGCCCACGACGGCGCGGTCGGCCTGGAACTGCGCGAAAGACGACTCCAGGATCTCGCGCGACCGGTTCCGCCCGAATCGGGCGAGCAGATTGACCGCCATGTTGTAGGTCGGCCGGAAGCTCGAGTTGAGCGGGTACGTGCGGCGGGAGGCGAGCGCGGCGACGGCCTGCGGATCCATCCCCTCGGTCCACTGCACGACCGCGTGCCCCTCGACGTCGATGCCGCGGCGGCCGGCGCGACCGGTCAGCTGCGTGTACTCACCCGACGTGATCGCAACACGCGCCTCGCCGTTGAACTTCTCCATGCGCTCCAGCACGACCGTGCGCGCCGGCATGTTGATACCGAGGGCGAGCGTCTCCGTGGCGAACACGACCTTCAGCAGGCGCTGCTGGAAGAGCTCCTCGACGATCTCCTTGAACGCCGGCAGGAGCCCCGCGTGGTGCGCCGCGACGCCGCGCTCGAGGTTGTCCAGCCAGTCCCAGTAGCCGAGCACCGCGAGGTCCTCGTCACGCAGCGTGCGCACGCGGTCCTCGACGATCGCCCGGATCTCGTGGCGCTCCTCGGCCGTGGTCAGGCGCAGTCCCGAACGGCGCACCTGCTGCACCGCTCCGTCGCACCCAGCGCGGCTGAAGATGAAGAAGATCGCCGGCAGCAGGTTCGCCCGGTCGAGCAGCTCCACCACCTGCGGCCGGTCCAGCCGCTCGATCCGGCGCACGTTTGCGGAGCGCACCGGACGCTTGCCGCCCCGCTGCGGCCGCCGCCCCTGCGCCCCTGCGTGCCTGGCGCTGCGGTATTGCTGCGCGTCGCGGTTGCGCTCGTAATTGGCGCCGCCGAAGGAGCGGATGCGCAGCAGCTCCTGGTTGACGTGGGCCGTCGCGATCCCGGCCCTGTCGTCGAACAGCGGCAGCAGATCGTCGCGCACCAGGACGTGCTGCTCGAGCGGCACCGGCCGTGTCTCCGACACGATGACCTCGGTGCCGCCGCGCACGGTGTCGAGCCAGTCGCCGAACTCCTCGGCGTTGGAGACCGTCGCGCTCAGCGCCACGAGCCGCACGCTCTGCGGCAGGTGGATGATGACCTCTTCCCACACCGCGCCGCGGAAGCGGTCGGCGAGGTAGTGCACCTCGTCCATGATCACGTAGCGGAGGTCGTCGAGCGTGCGCGAGTCCGCGTAGATCATGTTGCGCAGCACCTCGGTGGTCATCACCACGATGCGGGCGGATCCGTTGATGTTGACGTCTCCGGTGAGCAGGCCCACCTGGTCGGCCCCGTACACGTCGACGAGCTCGCGGAACTTCTGGTTGGACAGCGCCTTCATCGGCGTCGTGTAAAACGCCTTCTCGGAGGCCGTCGACATCGCCAGGTGGATCGCGAACTCGCCGACGATCGTCTTGCCGGCACCGGTGGGGGCGGCGACGAGCACACTGCTGCCGCGCTCGAGCGCATGACACCCCTCGATCTGGAACGGGTCCAGCTGGAAGCGCTGCATGGCCGCGAACGCGGTCGTGGCGGGATAGTCTTGAGCGGCGCGAGCGGCGGCGTAGCGATCCGCCGGCGACGTCATACCGTGGACTCCTCGAGGAACTCCTGCTGCCGCTTGTGCTTGCGCCGGTCGAAGAGCAGCGACAGGCAGGCCGCGGCGAAGTACAGCACGATGAGGATCCCGGCGAGCATGAGCATGCTGACCACGTCCGCTGCAGGGGTCGCGAGGGCCGCGAACAGACAGGCGATCAGGATCGCGATCCGCCACGCCTTCAGGATCGCGCGGCCGGACATGATGCCGGCGAAGTTCAGTGCGACGAGGAAGACCGGGATGATGAACGAGATGCCGATGACGAGCATCAGCTTGAAGACGAAGTCGTAGTAGTCCTGAGCGTTGTAGAGATTGGCGGCGCCCTTGGGCGTGAAGCCCCACATCAGCTCCACGATGTGCGGCATGACCAGCACGCCCACGTAGCAGCCGGCGAAGAAGAGCGGCACAGCGGAGGCCACGAAGCCCACGGTGTACCGGATCTCCTTCCTCGTCAGACCGGGCATGATGAACGCCCAGATCTGCCACAGCCAGATCGGCGCCGACAGGAAGATGCCGATCGAGAACGCGATCCGCATCCGCATGTCGAAGGCGGCCGTCACCGTGCCGAAGTTGAGCGCCGCGAAGTCGTCGCCGCGCTCCTTCGCCACCTGCCGGATCGGCTCGGTGACGAAGGAGATGATCGGATCCGTGATGAGGAACGCCACGATCATCCCGATGAGCAGAGCGGCGGCCGAGATGACCAACCGCTTGCGAAGCTCCACGAGATGCCCCGCAAGGGGCATGGTGCTGTCGCGACGCGGCTTGCGGCCCTTCGTCGCGGGTGACACGTCGGTCACGCCTGTCAGCGCTGGGTACCGGCGTCGTGCGGCGGGGTGACGGCCGTGGTGTCAGCGGAGGTGTTCTGGGTCTGCGTCGGCAGCGCGGTCGTCGCCGGCGCCTGGGTCGACGCTGCAGTGTCGTTCGCGGCGGCTGCCGCGTCCTCCTCCTTCATGGCCTTCATCTCACCCTTGAAGACGCGGGCGGACTGGCCCATGCTCTTCGCCAGTGCGGGAAGCTTGGCCGCGCCGAACAGGAGCAGGATGACGGCGAGGATGATGACGAGGTGCCATCCGTTGAGCCCGGCGAACATGATGATCTCCCTTGATGGTTCGGGTGTTCTGCACAGTCTATCGTGACGGCGGAGTGGTTTGTTCGGAGTACAGCGCAAGCGCAGCATTCGCCCAGTCGCGCGCCGCACAGCGCGCCGCGGACGGCTCCAGGATCTCGACCGCGCCGCCGAAGCGGGCGGCCAGGCGCTTCAGGCTGAGCGGGTCGCCCACGTGCAGGGTCGCCGTCATCTCACCGTCCGCGACGGTCACGTCGGCCCGATTCAGGTAGTCCCGCAGCAGCGGTGCCAGTCGCTCCGGGAAGCGGATGACGGCCTCGTCTCGCTCCGTGTCGCCGGCGAACAGCTCGGGGACGGGCTCGTCGCCGTGCGTGATCGGGATGTCGGTCAGGTGGGGCTCGCTGACGCGATCGAGGTGGAACGTGCGCATCGCGCGCCGCAGATGGCACCACCCCTGCAGGTACCACTGGCCGTTCGTGATGAGGACGGTGACCGGATCCACGGTGCGCGTCGTCGGCTCGGCATCCGGTGCACGATAGGTGAACGCCACGGCGACGCGCTGCTTCAGCGCCGTCGCGACGACGGTGCGCACTTCGTCGACCGGTCCCGGCGCGACGATGACGTCGGCCGGCAGGCCGGCCGCGCCGCGCGAGAGCTTCGCGATGAGCCCCTGCACCACGGCCGACGACGCGACACCGGGCACCGCGGAGGCGAGTTGCAGGCCCGCCACGAGGGCGGCCGCCTCGCGCGCGGTGAACTTCGGCACGCGGCGCAGTCCCACGTCGTTGGTGATCTCGATGATCCCCTGCTCGTCGAGCAGATCCCAGTTGATGTCGAACAGCTCCTGCGGCGCCTGCCAGTAGCCTTCGTCGCCGGGAAGCCCGATCACGGTGAGCTTCTCGACCATCGCCCGCATCTGCGTCTCGGACATGTCGAACTCCGCCGCCGCCTCGGCCAGCGACACCTCACCGCGCTCGAGCAGATACGGGACGAGCGTCAGGTAGGCGCGCACGCGGTCGGAGCTGAGCAGGGGCTTGCGCTGGGGGGCCATCATTCGCCGCCCTTCGACTCGGCGTGTGCGGACGCCGCTGCCTTCAGGCGCGCGATCACGGCCTCGCGCAGAAGCGCGGGCTCGACCACGCGCACCTCAGGGCCGTACGAGGCGAGCTCGTCGGCGAGGATGTGCAGGTCCACGTACGGCACGCGGATCCCCTGCACGGCCGGCTCGGCGCGCCGTCCCAGCCGCAGCGCGGCCTCGGTGCCCGGGGTGACCTCGAGCAGCGCCGAATGCGCCGCCGCGACCGCCTGCAGACTCGCGAGCGCACGCTCACCGGCGCCCTCGCGCAGCTCCGCGGGAAACGGCTCGGAGGTCACGGTCACGTCGCCGACGATGCGGGTGAGCAGGAACATCCGGTCGCCCTCGGCATCGATGTCCTGGCCGAAGACATGCCAGCGCGCCTCGTACTCGACCAGGGCGAGCGGCTGCACGCGGCGACGCCGAGGCGCCTGCTCCCCCGGCTTCAGGTAGTCGAACGAGACGACGACGCTGCGCTCGATCGCGCCCTGCAGCGGGGCGAAGGCGGCATCACGCGCCGTGATCCGCGGAGCGAAGCCGATGATCGGCTCGTCCACCTCGATGCCGAGGGCGCGGATCTTGCGCACCCCGGCCTGGGCGTCCGCAGACAGCGACTCCTCACTCCACACGCTGCCCGCGAGCCGCAGCACGGCGAGCTCGGCCGGGGTGAACTCGATGTCGACGGGGAGGTCGTATTCCGCTTTCGGAATGCGATAGCGCGCCTCTCGGAGATCGTTCGGATCCGCGTGGTCGCCGAGGGTCTCGATCGGGATGCCGAGGGCGCGGAGCTCCTCCTTGTCCCGCTCGAACATCTTGTCGAGGGCGTCCGCCTTGCCTCCGGACCGTTGCCGGTAGCCGGAGACCGAGGCCAGGATCTGCTGCTTCGTCAGGCCGATCTCCGTCGCCATGAGCGCCACGACGAGGTTCGTCAGGCGCTCCTCCGCGGGGATCCGTGCCGCCATCTACTGCCCCGAGGACAAGGAGGCGGCCGAGTCCACACCGAGGATGTCGACGACGATCGCCTGGGTGCCGTTGCCGTCCGAGCCGGTGCTCTGGCCCGCCCCGGCGGGCGGGATCACCAGGAGCACCTGGGATCCGACCGTCTGGCCCTCGAGCTCCGAACCGGAGATCGCCGTGGACTGGGAGTCCCAGGTGGACTTCAGCACCTTGCGGGTGTCCCAGTCCACGCTCGTGAACTGCACCCGGAGCACGTCGGTCTTCTTCACCTTCGGGCCGTTTCCCTTGATGAGGGTCTGCGTCACCTGCTTGGCAGGCTTCTTGGCGTCGGGGATGATGATGCCGGGACGGCCGTCGGGGGCGCGCACCACGGTCGGAAGGCCGAGCGCATCGTTGTAGACCAGCGACCCCTCGGCATGCGGGAGGAAGACCTTCTGCACGTCCACGACTGCGACCGCCGCGTCCTCGGCGACGGTGCGCGCCGGGAACCCGACCAGCAGGCGGGACCCCGCCTTGGCGCACCCGAGGGCGTCGCCGATGGTCTTGAGCTGACCGTCCCACATGGTGATGTCGGCCACCTGGGTCGAGCCGTCGAAGCCGGTGCTGCCGAGCGATTCGCCCGTCTTGGCGTCGTAGAGGGCCACGTCGATGACGAACGGCTGGTTCTTCGCGGTGATCGCGGATCCCTTGCCCGTGATGAGATCGTCGACGCTGGACGTGGGCACCTTGGTGGGCGACGCGAACGTCACCCGCGGCGCCGAGCCGAAGTCGCCCTTCACCGTGACCGAGTTCGTGAGCGCGGACGAGGTCGGCTTCGCCGAGCAGGCCTGGCCCTCGTACGAGGGGCCGGCAGAGCAGCCGGCCAGGGCGAGGGCGGCGAGGCCGAGGGTGATCAGAGCAGCGGCAGTCTTACGCACGCGCTCCAGTCTATGCGGACGGATCCCCGGGCTCGGTCCCTTCGACGTCCGCGTCGCGCGACGCGGCGAGCCGCGCTCCTCCCGCGGCCCGCTGTGCCTCCCGGACGCGCTTGCGCAGGTTCTTGTCGGTGATCTCCCGGTCGCCGACCGCCCCCGGGGTCCACAGCTCCACATCCTCGTCGCCGTAGGTGGCCTTCTTCGCCGCGCGGCGCTTCACGTCGGGCGGGATCGCGCCCGGTGCGAGCCGGCGCGCGGTGATGAGGAATCCGGTGTGCGCGACCATGCGGTGGTCGGGCCGCACGGCAAGGCCCTCCACGTGCCAGCCGCGCACCATGGTCTCCGACGCCTCGGGCTCGGTGAACAGCGCGGTGCCGCGCACGTACTCGGCGACGCGAGAGAGCTGGGTGGCGGTCGCCACGTAGCAGAGCACGACGCCCCCGGGTGCGAGCGCGTCGGCGACGACGTCGATGCACTCCCACGGCGCCAGCATGTCGAGCACGACGCGGTCGACAGTGCCCGCTGCGAATTCGGCGGGCAGCGCCTCCTGGAGATCACCCACGACGACCCGCCAGGACTCCGGCAGGTCGCCGAGGAAGGTCTCCACGTTGGCGGTGGCCACCTCCGCGAAGTCCTCGCGGCGTTCGAAGGAGACCAGGCGCCCGGTCGGCCCGATCGCCCGCAGCAGCGAGAGCGACAGCGCCCCCGAGCCGACACCGGCCTCGACCACGGTCGCACCGGGGAAGATGTCGGCCTGCGTCACGATCTGGGCCGCGTCCTTCGGGTACACGATGGCCGCCCCGCGCGGCATCGACATCACGAAGTCGCGCAGCAGGGGTCGCAGCGCCAGGTACTCGTTGCCGGAGCTGTTCGCGACGACGGATCCGTCCGGCAGTCCGATCAGGTCGCGGTGGCGCAGCACGCCGTGGTGAGTGTGCAGCTCGCCGTCCGCACGCAGGGTGACGGTGTGCATGCGCCCCTTGGGGCCGGTCAGCTGTACGCGGTCGCCCTCGCGGAACGGCCCGCTCGGCCGCTGCGCGGTCACAGCGCGGCCTCCGCCCGGGCGTAGCGCACGCGCGCGAACTCGGCGGCGAGGTCGTCGACTCCGCGCCCGGAGAGCGTGTCCCAGAGGACGTCGGCGCCCAATCCGTCCAGCTCGACGATGTGCGGGACGCCGATGGTCACGGCGCGCGCCGACAGCGCGGCCTGCAGGCCCGTCGGCGAATCCTCGAGCGCGACGGCGTGCGCGATATCCACACCGAGGGCGTCGGCGGCCTGCAGGTACGGGTCCGGGAACGGCTTGGGGCGCTCGACATCGTCCCCGCCCACGATCACGTCGAAGGCCTCGAAGCCGATCAGGGAGACGATGTCCTCGGCCATCCGGCGCAGCGACATCGTCACCAGGGCGGTGGGCACGCCCTCCGAGCGAAGTGCACGCAGCAGCTCCTTCGCGCCGGGGCGGAACGGCACGCCGTCCTGCTGCAGGCGCACGCGGACGCGCTCGGTCAGCTCATCGACGATCTCCTGCGCTCCCATCCGCACTCCCGCGCCCTGCAGGATGACCGCGCTGTCGATCAGGCCGTTGCCGACCAGCTGCAGCGCCTGCTCGTGGGTCCAGGTGCCGCCGAACGACTCGACGAGATCGGTCTCGGCGTCCATCCAGTACGGTTCGGTGTCGACAAGGGTTCCGTCCATGTCCCAGAGGACCGCGCGAGGATGCTGATTCACTCCCCCATCGTACCGGCGTGCCGCCGCTCGCCCTGTGGCAGGACTAGCCTGGACGGAACACGCGGCGCGGGCCGCCGCAGGAAGGAACACTGTGCAGGTACTCGGATCCCGGATCCTCGTCGCCGCCTTCGACGGCTGGAACGACGCCGGTGAGGCTGCGTCCGGCGCCGCCGAGCAGATCGACGACGGCGGCTACGAGCTCGTGCACACGGTGGACCCCGAGCTGTACTTCGACTACCAGTGGGCCCGTCCGACCGTGGAGCGCGACCAGGACGGCAATCGTCACCTGCGCTGGCCGTCGGCGCGCATGCAGCGCCCGGCGGGCGCCGTGGACGACGCGGAGGCCCGGCTCTGGCTGCTGACCGGCACGGAGCCCGCACGCGCCTGGCAGGCGTTCAGCGCCGAGTTCATCGACGCCGCCCTGAGCGAGGACATCACCGGCTTCGTCACGCTCGGCGCGATGCTCTCGGACGTGCCGCACACGCGCCCGATCTCGATCTTCGCCTCGAGCGAGAACGCCGAGGTGCGCGAAGCCCTGGGGATCGAGCGGTCCACCTATGAAGGCCCCATCGGGATCCTCTCCGCGCTGGATCACGCCGCGGAGCAGGCCGGGATCCCGGCACTCTCGCTCTGGGCCAACGTGCCGCATTACGTGCAGACCGGCGGTGCGTCGCCCAAGGCGACCCTGGCCCTGCTGGACCGCCTGCACGAGGTGACGGGAGTGGACGTTCCCCGCGGCACCCTGGCCACCGAGGCCGCGATGTGGGAGGCGACGATCGACGCCGCCGCCGCGGAGGACGAGGAGATGGCCGCCTACATCGCGCAGCTGGAGGCCAAGCGCGACACCTGGGATTCGCCGGACGCCTCGGGCGAGGCGATCGCGCAGGCCTTCGAGCGGTTCTTCCGCCGCAACGGCGAAGGGCCCGGCGACCACAAGCGCTGAGCCGTGCCTCGGCCTGCGCTCCCGTTTCGCGGCTGATCGCGGCCACACGCCGTGGCAGCGCTGCCCGCACGAAGCATCGGGCGACCCGTCGCGTGCCGCCCGATGCGAGGCTCACCTCACGCAGCGGTCTCGGTCGCGTCCCGGACTCGGGGTCATGCGGCTGTCGTGTCGGTGTCGATGAACATGACGCGGGGTGGTGGGGTGTCGGCGTATTCGGTTCCGGTGGGGCTGATCCAGATGATCACTCCGCCGGGTCTCTGCTCCGCGTCCCAGCGCCACCGCGGATCCACGTCCGGATGCTTCATCGCGTGATGGGTCTCGCAGAGGCAGGCGAGGTTGCACGGGTCGGTGGGGCCGCCGCGGGCGTAGTCGTGGGTGTGGTCGATCTGGCAGCGGCGGGCCGGCATCCGGCAGTTCAGGAACCGGCAGGTGCGGTCCCGAGCGCGGAGGTACCGCTTCACCTTCTCCGGGGGACGGTACGGGGTGGTGCGGACGATCCTGCCGGCGGCGTCGATCACGAGCCTCTCCCAGCTCAGCGCGGCGGCGGCGAGGCGTCGTGCGAGGTGCGGATCCATCGGCCCGCGCCCGTCCAGCTCCGCCATCCGCTCGTCCTCCCCGGCCAGGGTGGATTCGGCGACGGTGACCTGGACCGTGGCGTGCACGTTGTCGAGGAGGTCGGCGTCGTCGGCGATCCGTCCGGTGAGGAGCTTCAACAGGAACCGGTCGAAGCGCACCTGGTCCAGCCGCCGACCGTCCGCCACCGCGCCGGGCTGCTTCGCCGCATCGAGGATCGCGCGTCCTTCCTGCGTGAGCAGATCGAACGCGGCGTGGATGAGCGCGGCGGGCCCCGTGGCGTGCAGGGTCGCCTGACCGGTCCCGTCGTCCGTCACCCGCACGACACGATCGTCCTGCGCCCGTCGGCGCGTTTCCGTCACCGGGACCGGCGCGACCGCGGCGGCCACCGTCTCGGCGAACGCCTTCGTGCGGGCCCGGGATACCGTCGCGGCCAGCGGCACCACCTGCGCCTCGTACTCGGCCAGCGCCACCTGATCGTCGTGCGGGATGTCGGCCGCGGCCTCGATGATGACCTCCACATGGGCGAGGGCCACGTCACCCGCCTCGAGCGCGGCACGAGTGGCCGGGAACCGCTCGTGCAGGGTGTGCCCGGTGGCCAGCAGCTTCGCCGCCGCATAACGCGACAGCTGCAACCCCACCGAGAACTCGCAGATCATGGACCGTTCGGCCTGATCGAACCCGGCCGACCCCGCCGGGACCTCCTCCAGCAGCAGCGCCACCCGTTCAGACGCGAGCGCGGCCTGCCTGGCCTGGATACGAGACATCTCACGGCTCAGTTCAGCGCACTCGTCCGCGATCTCCGCACTGCGGCGGAGGTAGTGGTCGAGGGGCTTCTCCATGACCCCAGTTTAGAACATATCTTCGAAGAGGGGAAGAGTTCCCCACAGCTTCAGAACGACCGACGCTCATCGGGATCGTCCTGACCCCTGGCGTGACGCGTTGCGGGTCAGGGCTTGATCACGCCTACCGCCAGCAGCACGATGAGCACGACGCCGAGCAGGATCCGGTAGATCACGAACGGCAGGAAGCTGCGCTGCGAGATCCAGCGCATGAAGAAGGCGATGACGCCCAGCCCGACGACGAACGCGATGCCGGTCGCGGCGAGGGTCTCCCCCGCCGAGAACACGCTCGGCTCGCCGATGCTCTTCACGGCCTGGTAGACGCCGGACCCGAAGACCGCGGGGATCGCGAGCAGGAAGGCGTAGCGGGCGGCGGCCTCGCGCTCGTACCCGAGCAGGAGACCCGCCGTGATCGTTCCGCCCGAACGCGACACGCCGGGGATCAGCGCAAGCGACTGCGCGAGACCGTACACCACGCCGTGCCCCACGGTCAGGTCCTTCAGGGTCCGCCGGCGGGCGCCGATCGCGTCGGCGACGCCGAGCAGCACGCCGAACACGATGAGCATGATCGCGACGAGCCACAGCGATCGGAAGACCGTCTCGATCTGATCCTTGAAGACGAGCCCGAGCACCACGATCGGGATGCTTCCGATGATGATCAGCCAGCCCATCCGCGCGTCCGGGTCGTTCCTCGGGATCCGGCCGAGCAGCGCCGACCACCAGCGGCTGACGATGCGCACGATGTCGCGCCAGAAGAACACGACGACGGCGGCCTCCGTGCCGATCTGCGTGATCGCGGTGAACGCGGCGCCCGGATCCTGCGCGCTCGGGAGGAAGGCTCCGACGATGCGCAGGTGCGCGCTGGAGGAGATCGGCAGGAACTCGGTGAGTCCCTGCACGATGCCCAGGAAGATGGCTTCGAGAAGGTGCATGGCTCGCTTTCGCGTCGGGCGCGGCTCGCGCGGTCAGTCGGAGGGCGGGTGCGGGCGCGGCGCTCAGTAGGTGCGCAGCAGGTCGGTCAGCACGCGCTGCCCGAACACCAGCGAGTCGACGGGCACGCGCTCGTCGACCCCGTGGAACATGCCGGTGAAGTCGAGGTCCGCAGGCAACTTGAGCGGCGCGAAGCCGTAGCCGGTGATGCCGAGGGACGCGAGCGCCTTGTTGTCGGTGCCCGCGCCCAGCAGATACGGGATCACCGGCACGCCGGGGTCGTGCCGGCCGAGCGCCGCCACCATCGCGTCGACGAGGTCGCCGGCGAAGGGGGTCTCCATCCCGATGTCCTGCACCACCATCTCGAGCTCGATATCGTCGCCGACCAGGCCGCGCAGCTGCGCCAGCACGTCCTCCTCCTGTCCGGGCACCACCCGCACGTCGATGAGCGCTTCGGCGCGCTCCGGAATGACGTTGTGCTTGTACCCGGCCTGCAGCACGGTGGGGTTCGTCGTGGTGCGCAGCGTCGAGCGCAGGAACGCCTCGGCGGGGCCCGCGGTGGCCGCCAGCGCGTCGGGGTCGTCCACGGGCAGGCCCGTGAGCGCGCTCATGCGGTCGAGGAACTCGCGCGTGGTGTCCGTGAGCTGGATCGGCCACGACGAGTGGCCGATCGCCGTGACGGCCGCGGCGAGCTTCGTGACCGCGTTGTCCGGATGGAAGCGGCTGCCGTGCCCGGCGCGCCCCTTCGCGATCAGCCGGATCCACATCAGCGCCTTCTCGCCCACCTGGAGCAGATACGCGCGACGGTCGCCCACGGGGATGGAGTAGCCTCCGACCTCGCTGATGGCCTCGGTGGCGCCGGCGAACCACTCCGGGCGGTTCTGCACGACCAGGGTCGAGCCTTCCACACCGCCGTTCTCCTCGTCGGCGAAGAACGCCAGGACGAGGTCGCGTTCGGGTTGCTCCCCCGACCTCAGGATCTCGGCGACCGAAGTGAGGATCATGGCGTCCATGTTCTTCATGTCCACGGCGCCGCGGCCCCAGAGCATGCCGTCGCGCACGACGCCGGCGAACGGGTCGACGCTCCAGTCGCCGGCCATGGCGGGCACGACATCGAGGTGCCCATGCACGACGAGCGCCGGCTTGTCCCGGTTGCGGCCTGGCACACGCGCCATCACGTTGGTGCGGCGGGCGATCGGCTCGTAGTACTCGGGCGTCAGTCCCAGGGATTCGAGGTGAGCGCCGACGTACTCCGCGGCCTCGCGTTCGCCCTTCGCGTCCCCGCCGCCGAAGTTGGAGGTGTCGATACGGATGAGCTCTGCGGCGATCCGCGCGACCTCGGGAAGTTCGGCATCCGGGTGGGGCATGCGACAAGGCTATCGAACCCGTCCGACGCGCCCGACGTGCATCCTGGTTCGAGGGGGCCCTCGGAACGTGATAGTGTCATTCCTCGGTTGGAAACAGCCGAAAAACACCAGCGCGGGTGGCGGAATAGGTAGACGCGCTAGCTTGAGGTGCTAGTGCCCGCATAGGGCGTGGGGGTTCAAGTCCCCCCTCGCGCACAGAACGAAGAAGACCCCGGATCGAAAGATCTGGGGTCTTCTTCGTTTCCGGTGAACGGCCGTTCAGATGGGTGCTTCATCCGAGTCGGGCTGCTCAGGGGCGATCACGCCGATCCCCTGCGCGCGATGGCTCGGCTCCGGTTCCGCTTCCCGTGCGATCGCCGGCGCCTTCGGCTCCTCGTCCACCTCCTTCTCGGTGCTCGGTTCCCGCAGCTCCGACACGGTCGGCTCCTCCGGCCGGTCCGCATCGGGACTCGTCTCCGGATCCAGATCCCTCTTCCGGTCTTCCACTCCGCTCATCGCTCCGCCTTCCTGTCCTGCTCCGCCGTGTTCTGTTCCAGGCTGCGGACGGAGAAGGGGGTGAGGCCAGCGGCTTGACAACCGGCCTCACCCCCCCAGAGCGACGGGTCACGCGATGCCAGGCTCAGAAGCCGGCGGTGCCCCTCGGCGTGCCCAGGCCCGTGGGACCGTCCCAGCCGGCACCTGCGGTGCACAGCACGGTGACGGTGCACGATCCGTTGCTCCCGGAGGTCACGTCGTTGAACGCCGACGATGCCGCCGCGTAGAGCACGTCGTTGGAGTAGCCCGACGGCGCCCCTGCCAGCGCGAACACCGACGCGATCAGCGGAGACGACAGCGAGGTGCCGCCGTACTGCGCCCAGCTCGAGTTCTTGCGCGACGTCGGCGCGTACACGGCGAGACCCGTGTTCGGGTCCGCGACCGCCGAGACATCGGCCATGGCGCGCTGCGCACATCCCGTCGCGCCCGGATTCTGCCCCGTGGGTGCGACGTTCAGCGTCGAGCATCCGGAGCCGGCGCCGCTCCACCCGGCTTCCGACCACCCACGGGTGTTCGCGGCCGTGCTGAGCGAGGTTCCTCCGACCGCCGTCACGTACCGCGAGCTCGCCGGATACGACGGCCCGGTGAAGCCGTTGTCCCCTGTCGACGCGGTCACCGCGATGCCCGGGTGGCTGTAGTACCCGCCATAGGTCGTGTCGGCGAGGTCGCCCGAGGATCCGTAGGAGTTCGAGATCGCCGTGGCGCCGAGCCGGGCAGCGGTGTTCACGGCCGTGCCGAGATCCGCCATCGAGCTCGAGGACGCCTGGACCAGGAGGATCCTGCAATCCGGACATGCGGCCGAGACGGCGTCCAGATCCAGGGCCTGCTCATCGGCCCAGCCGAGGTTGAAGGCGGGCAGGTTGGAGCCGCCGCTCTGGTTGACGATCGTGAGACACCCTGTGGCGACGCTGCACGCCGGCAGGTGGAAGTAGGACCGATAGGCGGCGAGGTCCCGCTCGGCGTTCGGATAGCCGTACGCGTCGACGATGGCCAGGGTGCGGCCCTGCCCGGACAGCCCCGCGAGTCCATAGGCCGACTGGATGTCCGCCGGGGTCTTGCCGCTCACCGTCGCTGCCGCCCCTGCTCCAGCGCCGGCGCGGAACGGGTCGACCGGATTGTCCTGCGCGTCGACCAGGACCTCGGCGAAGCACGACGCCGAATCCGCGGCCGCCGTCGCGCAGACGCGCCGGCCGTGTTCTCCTGCATGGCTGCTCGCCTGAGCCGGCACCGCGGCCAAGGCGCCGCTGAGGGCGATGCTCGCGACGACGGCGAGACGTAGGGACGTACGGAGTTTCACGGTGGGTATCTCCTTCGACACGACATCGATATCTGGACGGAATCAATAAATGGGCACCGCACCCGGGATCCCAGTATTCCGCCGTCCTGACGCGATGCGTCGACGAGACGTCGTGCGCCGACAGGACCTCCCCGATCAGCCGGCGCTGACTCCGAACAGGAGGCCCAGCCCGTAGGTGACGGCCGCCGCGCCGAAGCCGATCGCGAGCTGGCGCAGTCCGCGACGCAGCGGCGGACCGCCGGAGAGCACGCCGACCGTGGCGCCCGTGCTCAGCAGGGCGATGCCGACGAGCACGAGGGCCACGATGACCGCCGGGGTGCCCTGGAGGCCGAAGATCCACGGCAGCACGGGCACGATCGCGCCGGAGGCGAACAGGAGGAAGCTCGAGATCGCGGCCGGCCAGGCGTTGCCGACGATCTCGTGCTCGTCGCCGTCGTCAGCCGCGACCCGCAGCGGCCCGGTGGCGCGCTGGGCGAGTCCCGCCTTCGCGGCGCTGACGACGCGGCGCGCGCGCTCCAGCGACTCCTCGGGATCCATGCCGCGTGCGCGGTAGACGAGCGCGAGCTCGTTCTCGTCCAGATCCAGGTCGCTCGCCGTGGCGGCGCCGTGCCCGTTCTCCTGGGTGGCCTCCAGCAGCTCGCGCTGCGAACGCACCGACACGAACTCGCCCGCGCCCATCGAGAGCGCCCCCGCGAGCAGCCCGGCGAGGCCGCTGAAGAGCACGAACCCGCTGCCCGCGCCCGTGGCGCCGATGCCCAGTACGAGCGCGAGGTTGCTCACGAGCCCGTCGTTCGCGCCGAAGACGGCGGCGCGGAAGGATCCGGACAGCTGCCGGCGTCCACGCGCGGCAAGGCCCCGCACCACCTCGAAGTGCACCTTCTCGTCGGCGCGCATCGCGGGCGTGGCGTACTCCTCGGAGTCGTACGGCGAGCGGGCCTCGGCGGTCTGGGCGAGCGCCAGCACGAAGATGGAGCCGAAGCGTCCCGCCATCCAGCCGAGCAACCTGGTGCGCAGGCCGGGCCGCGGCAGCCGCGCCGGCTCCCCGCCGAGGAGCTCCAGCCAGTGCGCCTCGTGGCGGCCCTCCGCGGCGGCGAGCTCGAGCAGGATCTCCCGCTCCTCGCCCTCGCGCCGCGCGGCGAGCTGCTGATACACGTGGGCCTCCGCGCGCTCCTCGACGAGGTAGCGCGACCAGCGCCGGCGGTCGGCTGCCGTGGGCGCAGCGGGCACGGGGGCGGGGGTGTTCATCGACGTCCTTCGCGATCGGGGTGGCCGTTCCACGCTACCCACCCGCTGTCCGCCGACCCGCACGGAGACGAGGATTGACAGCATTTCGGGGATCCGAACCGGCAGCTCCCGGGCGCGTCCCTTCGACAGGCTCGAGGGCGCTCGTCGCGGACCGTCCCGGCTCAGGAACGGACGCGCCGCCGCAGGACGTCGATCCGGGACTGCAGCTGGGAGACCGTGGCCTGCGCCACCGCGGGACCGCCGCACAGGCGCCGCAGCTCGGCGTGCACCGCGCCGTGCGGCTCCCCGGTCTGCCGCGCGTACAGACCGACGAGGCTGTTCAGGAGCTGCCGCTGCTCGCGGAGCGTGCGGTGCAGGGGCTCCGGAAGGGTCGTGGTGGCCGCGGGCGACTGCGCCTCACGCGCCTCCCGGAGCCGGGACTGCCGGGACTGACGCTGCATGAGCAGCTCGTGCACGTGCTCGGGCTCGAGGAGCCCTGGGAGCCCGATGAACTCCTCCTCCTCGGGCGTCCCGGGTTCGGCGAGCTGGCCGAACTCCTTGCCGTCGAACACGACCCGGTCGAAATGCGCGAGTGAGGAGATCGCCTGGTAGCTGAACTCCTGGGTGAGGGCATCGGAGGCCTCCTCCTCGCGATTGGCGCTCTCCAGCAGCGAGTCCTCGAGGCCGTCGTCGTCCTTCGACTGCCGGTCGAGCGCGTGATCGCGCTGCTTCTCCAGCTCGTTCGCGAGCTTCATCAGCACCGGCACGTTCGGGAGGAACACGCTCGCAGCCTCACCGCGACGTCGAGCCCGCACGAAGCGGCCGATCGCCTGCGCGAAGAACAGCGGCGTCGACGAGGATGTGGCGTACACGCCCACCGCCAGCCGCGGCACGTCGACCCCTTCCGACACCATGCGCACCGCGACCATCCAGCGATCCTGCGACGCGCTGAACTTCTCGATGCGCTCGGAGGCGGTGGCGTCGTCGGACAGCACCACGGTGGGTCGCTGCCCCGTCAGCGAGTGCAGGATCTTGGCGTATGCGCGCGCCACCGTCTGATCCGTGGCGAGCACGAGCCCGCCCGCATCGGTCACGTGATGGCGGATCTCCGTGAGCCGCCGGTCCGCGGCCGAGAGCACGGCCGGCATCCACTCCCCCTCGGGATCCAGCGCGGTGCGCCACGCCTGAGAGGTCACATCCTTCGTGTTGTCCTGGCCGAGGTGCGCCTCGAGCTCGTCGCCGGCGCTCGTGCGCCACCGCATCTTCCCCGCGTACATGTGGAACAGCACGGGCCGCACCACGCCGTCCTGGAGCGCACGGCCGTAGCCGTACGCGTAGTCGGTGCTGGAGACCCGCGCCCCCGACTCATCGGGCAGGTACTCCACGAACGGGATCGGCGCGGTGTCGCTGCGGAACGGCGTGCCGCTGAGGAGCAGTCGCCGGCGCGCCGGGGTGTAGGCGTCGCGGATCGCGTCGCCCCAGCTCAGCGCGTCGCCGCCGTGGTGCACCTCGTCCAGGATCACGAGCGTGCGCGCGCCCTCGGTGAGGTGCCGGTGCACGGACGACTTCGCGGCCACCTGGGCGTACGTCACCACGACGCCGTGGTACTGGCGCGACGGCGCCCAGTGACTGTTGCGGAACCGCGGATCGAGCCGGATGTGCACGCGCGCGGCGGCGTCGGCCCACTGCGTCTTGAGGTGCTCCGTCGGGGCGACCACGATCACGCGATCGACCTCGTTCGTGCGCAGCAGCTCCACCGCGAGAGTGAGCGCGAACGTCGTCTTGCCGGCGCCGGGCGTCGCGGCGACCAGGAAGTCCCGGCGATCCGGGATCCGGAAGTACTCCTCGAGCGCCTCGCGCTGCCAGGCCCTCAGCCGATCTGCGGTTCCCCAGGGTGCGCGCTGGGGAAAGGACGGGGAGAGCATGGGATTCCACGATAGACGAGCCCGCCGACATCCCCGACCACGCCGCGGGGCTCCTCCGACAGGCCGCACGGCGTCCCGCGCGGGTAGTCTCGGATCCGGCGCCGCGCCGACCGCGCGGCACGCAGGAGGAGGATCATGTCCGGTCACGAGCCGCGCACCCCGTACGTCCCCAACGACACCCCGCATCCGTGGCATCGCTACGTCGCGCTGGGCGACTCGTTCACCGAGGGCATCGGCGACCCCGAGCCGAGCGCGCCGGGGGGGCACCGCGGCTGGGCCGATCGCGTCGCCGAGGTGCTCGGCGCGCAGAGCGAGGATTTCGCATACGCCAACCTGGCCGTGCGCGGCAAGCTCATCGCGCAGATCGCCGACGAGCAGATCGCCCCGGCGATCGCGCTGAACCCCGACCTGATCACCCTGTGCGCCGGCGGCAACGACGTGATCCGCCCCGGCACCGACCCGGATGCGATCGCCGTCCAGCTGGACGACATGGTGACCCGCTTGGACCGCACCGGCGCCGCGATCGTGCTGATCACGGGCATCGACACGAACTTCACCCCGGTGTTCCGCCCGTTCCGCGGCAAGGTCGCGATCTACAACGAGAACGTGCGCGCCATCGCCGAGCGGCACGACTGCATCGTCGCCGACCAGTGGGGGCTGAAGACGATCCAGGATCCGCGGTTCTTCGCCGATGACCGGCTGCACATGAATCCGCTCGGGCACCAGGAGGTGGCGCGTCTCGTGCTGCGTGCACTGAACGTGCCGAACGATCTGCAGGCCATGGAGGCGGAGCCGCTCCCGGAGCGCACCTGGCGCGAGGCCCGCAGCGAGGACCTCGTGTGGGCCCGCACGCACCTGGTGCCGTGGGTGCTGCGGCGCCTCCGCCACCAATCCTCCGGTGACGATGTCGAAGCGAAGCGCCCCGAGCCGATGCCCGTGCTGCTGCCGCGCGAGGACTGACCGGACCGCCCGCGGAACGCCTCAGCGGCGGCGCCGGGCGGGCGGATGCGCCAGGGCCCATAGGGCGACAGCCGCCGTGGAGGCGACGTTGAGCGAGTCCACGCCGCCGGCCATGGGGATCGTCACGACCGTGTCGGCCGCGGCCAGGGCGTCCGCGGTGAGACCGGGCCCCTCGGATCCGAACGCGAGCGCCACGCGCTCCGGACGGGTGGCCGCATACTCCTCCAGCGGCACCGCATCGTCGCGCAGCGCCAGGGCGGCGAGCCCGATCCCCTCCGCACGCAGCAGAGGGACGAGCTCCTCCCAGTCGCGGAACCGCGTCCAGGGCACCTGGAACACGGATCCGGTGCTGACCTTGACGCTGCGGCGGTACAGCGGATCCGCGCAGCGCGCCGAGACGAGCACCGCGTCAGCGCCGAGGGCGGCGGCCGCCCGGAAGGCGGACCCGACGTTCGCATGCTCGATGAGGTCCTCCAGCACGAGAACCGTGCGCGCTCCCCGCAGGATCGCGGGCGGCTCCGGGAGCGGCGGCCGGTGCATGGCGGCCAGGGCGCCGCGGTGCACGGGGAAGCCCGCCACCGCCTCGACCACGCCATCCGGGCAGACGTACACCGGCACCGCATCGGCGAGGGCGAGGTCGCGGATCCCGGGGAGCCAGCGCTCCTGAGTCAGGATCGACCGCGGCCGGTGCCCCGCCCGCACCGCGCGCTCGATCACCTTGAGCGACTCGGCGATGTACAGGCCGCCCTCGACGTCCCGGCGCGCACGCAGCGCGGTGTCGGTCAGGCCCCGGAAGTCGTCGAGGCGAGGATCGGCGGGGTCGTCGATGCGGATCTCGTGCACGGATCCACTCTCCCAGGTCGGTCGACGCGCGTGCGCCGCTCGCCCGCGACGCGCGGCCCGCCGCCCGGCGGCAGGCGCCCGTAGACTCGAGCGGGGAGGTTCCGTGAACAGCAGCATGCCGTCGTTGCACGCGCAGCTCGAGCCGGTCGCCGAACTGCTGGCCGACCGCCGCATCGCCTTGCTCACCGGCGCCGGTCTCTCCACGGACTCGGGCATCCCCGCCTACCGCGGCGCGGGATCCGCACCGCGGCGCACCCCGATGACCGTGCAGACGTTCCTCGGATCCGAGGACGCGCAGCGCCGCTACTGGCTGGGCGGTCACCTCGGCTGGCGTTCCTTCGGCACCGCCGATCCGAACCCGGGGCACCGCGCGATCGCCGGGCTCGAGTCCGCCGGACGAGCGGTCGGGGTGATCACGCAGAACGTCGACGGGCTGCATCTCGCAGCCGGGTCCGCGCGCGTGGTCGAACTGCACGGCACGATGCGCACCGTGCTGTGCCTGCGGTGCGGCCAGGCGTTCTCGCGCGACGCCGTGGCCGCGCAGATCGAGGAGCGCAACCCCTGGCTCGACGTGCCGGACGAGGTGCTGCTCGCCCCGGACGGCGATGTCCGGCCGGAGAGCACGGCCGGGTTCCTCCTCCCGATCTGCACGGTGTGCCAGGGCCCGCTCAAGCCGGACGTGGTCTTCTTCGGCGAGTTCATCCCCGCCGACCGGTTCGCCACCGCCGAGGCCCTGCTGCGCTCCGGCGATGCGCTCGTCGTCGCCGGGTCGTCGCTCGTGGTGAACTCCGGGATCCGGATCATCGACCGGGCGCGCCGACGGGGCCTCCCCATCGTCATCGTCAATCTCGAACCGACCCGCGCCGACGCCTGGGCCTCCGCGACCATCGCGGCCTCCACCAGCGTCGTCCTCCCCGCCCTTCAGGAGCTGCTGTCGTGACCCTCATCACCCTCGTCCGCCACGGTCAGACCGACTGGAACCTGGAGGGCCGGATCCAAGGATCCACCGACATCCCCCTCAACGACACCGGACGCGCGCAGGCACGCGACGCCGCGCGGCGCCTCGCCGGCACGCCCTTCGACCACGTCTACGCGAGCCCCCTCAGCCGCGCCCGCGAGACCGCGGAGATCATCGCCTCCGAGCTCGGACTCCCGGCGCCGCTGATCACGGTCGGCATGCGCGAGCACGAGTTCGGCGACGCCGAGGGGATGCTCTGGGACCAGTACGTGGAGCGATTCCGCGCGCGCCGCGAGGACGTGCCGGGCGCGGAGACCGTCGAGGCGCTCACCGCTCGCGCTCTGGCCTCGCTCGACCGGATCGCGCTCGCCGCCCGGCGCCGCTCCGCGCCCCGCGTCGAGTCGGTGCTGATCTGCACCCACGGGGGCGTCATCCGCGCGCTGCTCGAGCACGTGTCCGGCGGCACCCTTCCCGCACCGGGCGAGCGCCTGGGGAACGGCTCCGTGCACCGCTTCGCCATGGACGGCGGCGGGCTCCGGCTGCTCGACGCGGCCGCGGTGTGAGCGTGCCGCGCGCTGCGCTGGACCGGTGCCGTCCCGGCGCGGCCCGGTGCGGTCCCGGCGCGGCTCGGGGTCGGGCGTAGGATCGAAAGAGCCGCCGACCCCGAGGAGAGCCGTGAATCCCGCCCCTGCACCGACCTGGCGGATGTGGCTCATCTGGACGGTGGGGGTCGCGGCCTACGTGCTGTCGATCACGAACCGCACCTCGCTGTCCGCCGTCGGCGTGGATGCGGCGCATCTGTTCCAGGCCGATGCGTCCACGCTCTCGCTGTTCGCGGTGCTCCAGCTCGCCGTGTACGGGCTCATGCAGATCCCGGTCGGCCTGCTGCTGGATCGGTTCGGATCCCGTCCGATCATGGTCGCGGGGATGCTGCTGATGGCGATCGGCCAGCTCGTCATGGCGTTCGCTCCCAACGTCGGCGTCGCGATCGTGGCGCGCATGATCCTCGGCGCCGGTGACGCCGCGATCTTCCCCGGCGTGCTGCGCCTGGTCGCGATCTGGTTCCCCGCCCAGCGGGGGCCCCTGATGGCACAGCTGACGGGCATCGTGGGTCAGCTCGGCCAGCTGGTGGCGCTGATCCCGCTGCCGCTGCTCCTGCATTCGACCACGTGGTCGGTCGCGTTCGGGAGCCTGGCGGGGCTCGGCGTGCTGTTCACGGTGCTCGTGTTCGCGCTGATCCGCAACCGGCCGCCCGAGCTCACCGAGGATGTGTCGGTGAACACGGACACCGGTGCGATCCGGGTCGTGACCTCGCAGGTGGACCTGCGGGTCTCGCTGCGCGAAGCGCTTGCGCACCCCGGCACCCGCCTCGGCTTCTGGACGCACTTCACCACGCCCTTCGCCGGCACGGCCTTCATGATGCTCTGGGGCATCCCGTTCCTCACCAGCGGGGAGGGCCTGTCCACCGGCACCGCAGCACTCGTGACGACGGTCTACGTGCTGTTCGGGATCCTGTTCGGCCCGGTGCTGGGAACCCTCTCGGCGCGACACCCCACCAGCCGCTCCCTCATGCTCGTGCTGCCGACGATCGCCGTGCAGGTCGTCGCCTGGCTCGCCGTGGTGCTGTGGCCGGGTCCCGCGCCGCTCTGGCTGCTGATCGTCCTCGCCATCGCGCTCGCATCCGGCGGACCGGCCTCCATGGTCGCGTTCGACCACGCC
This sequence comes from Microbacterium xylanilyticum, assembly GCF_054654695.1. Lineage (NCBI taxonomy): Bacteria > Bacillati > Actinomycetota > Actinomycetes > Micrococcales > Microbacteriaceae > Microbacterium > Microbacterium xylanilyticum. Next base: position 1,875,770 of record NZ_BAAIEN010000002.1, on the reverse strand, counting down.
CGGACGCACAACCCGCAGCACCGGCTCAGCACGGCGACCGGCGTGGTCAACGGCGGCGGCTTCCTGGCCGCGCTCATCGCGATCTTCCTGATCGGACTCGCCCTCGACCTGCAGGGCGCCGGCACGCCGGCGACGTATTCGCTCGACGCGTTCCGCTGGGCGTTCCTCACGCAGGCGCCGCTGTGGCTGCTCGGCACGGCCTTCATCGTGCGGGAGCGGCGGCTGACCCGGCGCGTACTGGGTCTGGACCGCCGCTCCCGAGAGGGCTGATCGCGTCGATCAGCCGAGCAGCATCGCCCGGCCGGGCTCCTGCAGGACGTCGGCGACGGCCTTCAGGAACTGGGCGCCTTCGGCACCGTCCACGATGCGGTGGTCGAACGAGAGGCTGAGCGTCATGACGTCGCGCAGCGCGATCCCGCCGTCGTGCTCCCAGGGCATGCGCCGCACCGCGCCGAGGGCGAGGATGCCGGTCTGCCCCGGCGGCAGGATCGGCGTGCCGGCATCGATGCCGAAGACTCCGATGTTGGTGAGCGAGAACGTGCCGCCCACGAGGTCGGCGGGCGCGGTCTTCCCGCTGCGCGCGGTGCGGGTCAGCTCCGCGATCGCCGCGGCGAGCTCGCCCAGCGCCATGCGCTCGGCGTCGCGGATGATCGGCACGATGAGCCCGCGGTCCGTGGCCGCGGCGATGCCGAGGTCGACGAAGTGCTGCTGCACGATCTCGCCCGCCTCGCCGTCCCAGCGGGAGTTCAGACCAGGGAAGCGTCCGAGCGCCAGGCACACCGCCTTCGCGACGATCGTCAGCACCCCGATGCGCGGGGCATCCGGCGCGGCGGTCTTGCGCAGCGACGCGATGAGCTCGCTCGTCGCCGTCACGTCGACGGTGTGGAACGTGGTCACGTGCGGCGCCGTGAAGGCGCTCTGGACCATGGCCTCCGCGGTGTGCTTGCGGACGCCGCGGATCGGGATGCGCGTGGTGGCGCGCTCCCCCGTCGCCGGACGGACGCGGGCCGGCGACGGGGGAGCGGATGCGCCGGCATCGGGCTCGGAGGTCGTCCCGGCGGCGCGCTGGGCGACCCGTTCCCGGTACGCATCCACGTCGGCCCGCGTGATCACGCGGTCGCCGAGCTCGGCCGCGACGAGCGCGAGATCCACGCCGAGCCCCTTCGCGTAGGCGCGCACCGGGGGCGTGGAGCGCGGCCGCTCCCCGCGCACCGGCGGAGCGGGGTGCACCTCGATCGCGTCATGCGGCGCCGCGACACGCACCTCGGCGTCGGTGGCCACGGCGGTCGCGGTTCCCGCGGCAGCGCGACGGGCCCTGCGCTGGGGACGGCCGGCGGAGGGCGCGGCACCGTAGCCGACGAGGTTCGGACCGGATCCCTCTTCGACGGCCTGTGCGGGGGCCGCCGGCGCGGGTGTCGGCTCCGCGCCTTCGATCTCGAAACCCACCAGGGGGGCACCGACCGGAACCACGTCGCCGGCGGCGGCGTGCAGCGCCGTGATCACGCCGGCGTGCGGCGAGGGCAGCTCGACGACCGCCTTGGCGGTCTCGACCTCTGCGAGGGTCTGGTTCAGGGTGACGGTATCGCCCTCGGCGACCAGCCACTGCACGATCTCTGCCTCGGTGAGACCCTCGCCGAGGTCCGGGAGGAGGAATTCCTGCTTCATCGGTCCGCCCCCTCCAGCAGCGGCTCGTCATCGCACACCCGGTCGACCGCATCCAGGATCCGGTCCAGGTCGGGCAGGTGGAACTTCTCGAGCTTGGCCGGCGGGTATGGGATGTCGTGACCGGTGACCCGGAGAGGCGCCGCCTCCAGCCAGGTGAAGCACTTCTCGGTGATGCTCGCGATCACCTCGGCGGCCACGCCGGCCTCGCGTGCGGCCTCGTGCACGACCACGACGCGCCCCGTGCGCCGCACCGAGGCGCACACGGTTCCGTAGTCGACCGGGGAGAGCGATCGCAGATCGATGACCTCGAGCGAGCGGCCCTCGGCCTCGGCGGCCTCCGCGGCGTCGAGCGCGGTGCGCACCATCGCGCCGTACGTGACGATCGTGACGTCGCCGCCCTCCCGCACGACACGGGCGAGGCCCATGGGCGCCGCATCGGCGAGCGGGGTGTCCAGATCGACTTCGCCCTTGGCGTGGTAGAGGCGCTTGGGCTCGAAGAAGATCACGGGATCGTCGCTCGCGATGGCCTGCCGCAGGCAGGTGTACGCGTCCTGCGGGTTGGACACCGCGACGACGCGGAGGCCGGCCGTGTGCACGAAGTACGCCTCGGGCGACTCCGAGTGGTGCTCGGCTGCCCCGATGCCACCGCCCCAGGGGATGCGGATGGTGATCGGCATCGGCACCGTGCCCTGCGTGCGGTAGTGCAGCTTGGCTACCTGGGAGACGATCTGGTCGAAGGCGGGATACACGAAGCCGTCGAACTGGATCTCCACCACCGGCCGGTACCCGCGCATCGCGAGCCCGACGGCGGTGCCGACGATGCCGGACTCCGCGAGCGGCGTATCGATGATCCGCTCGGCGCCGAACTCGTCCAGCAGGCCGTCGGTGATGCGGAACACTCCCCCGAGCTTGCCGATGTCCTCGCCGAGCAGCACCACCTTCGGGTCGTCCGCCAGCGACTGCTTCAGGGCGGCGCCGAGCGCCTTGCCCATCGTCATCTGCACCATGTCACGCCTCCGCGAGGGTCGCGAGGTAGCGCGCGTAGTCGGCGCGCTCCTCCGCGAGTCCGGTGTGCGGCTCGGCGTACACGCCGTCGAACACCGCGAGCGGCTCGCGGGTGGTCATGCTCAGGCACGCGCTGCGCATCCGCATGGCGGCCTCTTCCGCCTCGGCGGCGAAACCGGCGGCGAGTTCGTCGGTGAGCACACCCTCGTTGCGCAGCAGCGTCTCCAGCCGCGTGAGCGGGTCCTTGCCGCGCCAGTACTCGAGCTCGGCCGGGTCGCGGTAGCGGGTCGGGTCGTCGGCCGTGGTGTGCGGGCCCATCCGGTAGGTGACGAGCTCGAGGAACGCCGGGGAGCCGCCCCGCGCCTGCTCGAGCGCCCAGCGCGTCGCCGCGAACACGGCGAGCACGTCGTTGCCGTCCACGCGCATGCTGGGGATGCCGAAGCCCGGCGCACGCCCGGCGATCGGGTACTGCGACTGCACGGCGACCGGCTCGGAGATCGCCCAGTGGTTGTTCTGGCAGATGAAGACCACCGGTGCGCGGTAGGAGGAGGCGAACACCATGGCCTCGTTCACGTCGCCCTGGCTCGTTGCGCCGTCGCCGAAGTACGTCACGGCGACCTGGTCCGAACCGTCGTGCAGGATGCCCAGGGCGTAGCCGACGGCGTGCAGGGTCTGCGCGCCGATGATGATCTGCAGCGGAGCCATGTGCATCACGGCGGGGTCGTAGGCGGCGCCCTCCTCCCCGCGCCACATCCGCACGTAGTCGCCGGGCTGCGCGCCGCGCACCAGCATCACGCCGGTCTCGCGATAGCTGGGGAACACGACGTCGTCGTCCTTCAGCGCGCGCGCCGATCCGATCTGCGCGGCTTCCTGACCCTGGCAGGGCGCCCACAGGCCGAGCTGGCCCTGACGCTGCAGGGCCACGCCCTCGGCATCGATGCGGCGCAGCACCACCATGTCGCGCAGCAGGGCCAGGAGCTGCTCGGAGCTGACATCCGCGGCGAAGGGCGCCAGGCGCGCGTCGGCGTGGCGACGACCGCCCGCATCGATCAGGGTCGCGGGCTCGTCCAGTCCGATGCCGGTGACCGTGATGGGATCAAGGTGGGTAGACATCTTCGTCCTCCTCAGTGGATCCGCCCTCGTGAAGCGGAACCGATGCGTCTTCGCTGTGCCTTGAGCGTACGTCCGCTTGACACGTCGCTCAAGCATTCCGGCATGCCCTGAGCATGTTGCGCAATTATCGCCTCGTCTCCCCTGCTACCCTTTGGCAACATGGCAACCCTCGATCGCACCGATCTCGACATCCTCGAGATGCTCTCGGCCGACCCCCGCACCACGGTGGTCGCGATGGCGGAGAAGCTCCGCCTCTCCCGCAACACGATCCAGGCGCGCATGGCGCGCTTGGAGCAGACCGGCGTCTTCCTGCCGTATGAGCGCGCCTTCTCAACGGCCGTGCTGGGCTACCCGCTGCAGGCGTTCATCAGCATCGGGCTGCGGCAGACCGAGCTGCCCCGGATCATCGCGGAGCTCGCCCGGGTGCCGGAGGTCGTGCAGGCGCACGGGCTCAGCGGATCCATCGACCTGCTCGCCCTGGTCGCCTGCCGCGACGCGCGTCACCTGTTCGACACGGACGCCAGAATCCTGTCGATCGACGGGGTCGAGCGGACCGAGACATCGCTCGCGATGGGCGAGGTGATCCCGTTCCGCGTGGGCGGTCTCATGGGGCTGGCACGGCGAGAGGCCGGAGGAACCGCCTGATCGCTCCCGCCGCCTCGGCCGGCGTCTCGTAGTGGATCAGGTGCCCGACGTGGGCGATCTCGACGAGCTCGGCGTCCGGGAACAGCACGACCAGCCGGCGCTCGGCCTCGATCGGGGTGATGTCGTCGCGCTGCGCGGCGATGAGCAGGGTCGGCACCGCGATGCGGGGCGCGAACTCGCGCACGTCGTGCGACACGCTGGTGCGGAACGCCTGGCTGAGGACCTCGCGGTCGGCGAACCGTGAGAAGTACGTGTCGTGCTGATCGTGCACGAACCGGCGCAGCGCGGGATCGGTGGTCTTCGCCATCGCGATGCTCATGGCCCGCACGATGATGCGGTTTCGCAGGAGTCCGGTGCCGACCCGCTCCGGCAGCCGCGCACCCAGGGCGTAGTACAGGATCGCCAGGCGGGTGAGCACCGCCTTCGGCCCCTCCAGCGCGGGCGCGCCGATCGGGTTCACCAGGATCAGCCGCGGCGTCTGCAGCCCGCGCGCGACGGCGGCCGAGGCGACGATGGATCCGAACGAGTGCCCCAGGATGACGGCCCCGGGTGCGACCGCCGCGGCGAAGTCCGTGAGCCAGGCAGCGTACGCCTCGATGTCGTGCACGCGCCCGGGCAGCGGGGCGGTCTCGCCGAATCCCGGCAGGTCCGGCATGATCACGCGGACGCCCGGGAGATGCGCGACCACCGGCTCCAGTCCGTGGTGCTCTCCGCGGAAGCCGTGCACGGCGAGGACGGTGGTGTCGGCGTCCTCCGGGCCGTAGGCCCAGTACGCGGTGCGCCCGCCGAGCACCTCGGCCTCGAAGCGCTGCACGGGGACGCGATCCAGGCGTGCGGCGTAGGGCGAGGGAACGGGCATGCCTCGAGTCTACGGGCGGCGGCGCGCGGGCCCCGTCCCCCGAGCGCCCGGTACCCGCCGCCGCGGGGTCGCGGCACCGCCGCGCGCCGTCGCCGCGATGTCCGGGCCCCGCCCTACGGTGGGCGTCATGACTCCGCCGCCGCTGCCGCCCTGGCTGACCCGCGTCGGAGTCTTCGACCTGGAGACCACCGGGATCGACGTCACGCGCGACCGGATCGTCACCGCGCACGTCGGCGTCCTCGACCACCACGGGGCCGAGATCGCGGCGCGCACCTGGCTCGCCGACCCCGGGATCCCGATCCCCGCCGGCGCCACCGCGATCCATGGCATCACATCCGAGCGCGCGCACCGTGACGGCGCGCCCGCGGCGCAGGTGGTCGCCGGCGTCGTGGCCGCACTGCGGTCGCTGCTCGACCAGGGCGTGCCGCTCGTCGCGTACAACGCCGCGTTCGACTTCTCCCTGCTCGCGCACGAGGCGCGGCGCCACCGCATCGCCCCGCTGGAGAATCCGGCACCGGTGATCGATCCGCTCGTCATCGACAAGGCATACGACCGCTACCGTCCCGGCAAGCGCACACTCGAGATCGTCGCGGCGCACTACCGCGTCGATCTCGTCGGCGCGCACGACGCCTCCGCCGACGCCGTCGCGGCAGGGCGCGTGGCGCAGGCCCTCGCGCAGCGCTTCCCGCTGCCGCCGAGCGCTGCGGAGCTGCACACGCGTCAGATCGCCTGGGCGAGGGCGCAGGCAGCGAGCCTCACCGACTACTTCGTGCGGATCGGCCGGATCGACCCGACCGATCGCCTGGACGGCCGCTGGCCGGTGCGCGACGGGGACCCTGCCCGTCAGGACTCCCCTGCCGCGACGTGGTGACGGCTGGCGTTCATCCGGCGGATCCATGCCCCCGGTCGCCCCGGACACGACGAAGGCCCCGCCGGAGCGGGGCCTTCGAGGAAGCGATTACTTGGAGGAACCGCCGAAGTTCTTGAAGCGCTGGTTGAACTTCTCGACGCGACCGGCCGAGTCCATGATGCGCTGCTTGCCCGTGTAGAACGGGTGCGAGGCGGAGGAGATCTCGACGTCGATGACGGGGTACTCCACGCCGTCGAGCTCGATCGTCTTGTCGCTGGTCACCGTCGAGCGGGTCAGGAACGTGTCTCCGGTGCCGAGGTCGCGGAACACGACGGCCTGGTACTCGGGGTGGATGTCAGTCTTCATGGGATTCCTTACGTGGTGCCCTGGATTGTGCCAGGGGCGAGGGAAGTCTGCGGTGCAGAACGCACCAAGGGTCGATTCTAGCACTCCTTGACGCCGATCCCGCGCTCGCAGCGGGGCGCGAGCGCGGCAGGGGTCAGGACGCGGCGCGCGCCGCGAACCGGCCGTCGACCCGGTCCAGGGCGATCGGCATGCCGAACGTCTCGCTCAGCGCCTCGGCGGTGAGGGTCTGCTCGATCGGGCCGGCGGCCACGATCCGCCCCTCGCGGAGCAGCAGCACGTGCGTGAAGCCCACGGGGATCTCCTCCACGTGGTGCGTCACCATGACCATGGCGGGCGTCGTCGGGGACTGGGCGAACCCGCTGAGCAGGCCCAGCAGCTCCTCCCGGGCGCCGAGGTCGAGGCTCGCGCTCGGCTCGTCCAGCAGCAGGAGCTCCGGATCCGTCATCACCGCACGGGCGATCTGCACGCGCTTCTGCTCGCCGTCGCTCAGCGTGCCGAAGTGGCGCTCGGACAGGTGCTCCAGGTGCCACTGCTCCAGCACGCGCGTCGCGCGGCGCTCGTCGAGCGACTCGTACGACTCGTTCCAGCGCCCCATCACCGAGTACGCCGCCGTCATCACGGTGTTCAGCACGGTCTCGTCCGCGGGGATCCGACGGGCCATCGCGGAGGAGGCGAAGCCGATGCGCGGGCGGATCTCGAACACGTCCGTACGGCCGAGGGTCTCCCCCAGCACGTCGACGCGACCCTGCGTCGGGTGCATCAGCGTGTCGGCGAGCTGCAGCAGCGTCGTCTTGCCTGCGCCGTTCGGTCCGAGCACGACCCAGCGCTGGTCGTCCGCGACGGTCCAGGAGAGGTGATCGACGATGTTGCGGCCGTCGCGGCGCACCACGACATCCGAGAATTCGAGGACGGCAGACATGCCTTCAGCCTATCGGTCAGGCCGTGAGCTCCTCGTAGAGCGCCCGGGTCGTGTCGGCGATCGCGGCCCAGCTGAACTCGTCCGCCGCGCGCTGACGACCGGCCTCGCCGTAGGCCTTCGCGCGCTCCGGATCCGAGACGACCTCGGTGAGCACCGCGGCCAGATCCGACGCGAAGCGCTCCGGGTCCACAGGGGTGCCCGTGCCGTCCTGCACCTGCTCGATCGGCACCAGCCGGCCAGTCACGCCGTCGACGACGACCTCCGGGATGCCGCCCGTCGCCGTGCCGACGACGGCGGTGCCGCAGGCCATGGCCTCGAGGTTCACGATCCCCAGCGGCTCGTAGACGGAGGGGCAGACGAAGGTGGTCGCGGCCGTCAGGATCGCGGAGAGCTCGTGGCGCGGGAGGAACTCCTCGATCCAGACGACGCCCGTGCGGGTCGCGGTGAGGTCGGACACCAGGCCGCGCACCTCGTCCATGATCTCCGGAGTGTCGGGCGCCCCGGCACAGAGCACGAGCTGCACCTCGGGCGGCAGCTTGACCGCGGCCCGCAGGAAGTACGGCAGGCCCTTCTGCCGGGTGATCCGGCCGACGAACACGACGGAGGGGCGCGACGGGTCGATGCCGTGCTTCGCGAGGACCCCCGGGTCGTCGACGGGATGCCAGGCGTCGACGTCGATGCCGTTGTAGATGACCCGCACCTTCGCGGGATCCACCTGGGGGTAGGCACGGAGGATGTCGTTGCGCATGCCGCCGCTCACCGCGATGATCGCCGCCGCGTTCTCATAGGCGAGCCGCTCGATGCCGCTGGACACGGCATAGCCGCCGCCGAGCTGCTCCGCCTTCCACGGACGCAGCGGCTCGAGGCTGTGCGCGGTCAGCACATGCGGGATGCCGTGCAGCTGCGCGGCGATGTGCCCCGCGAAGTTCGCGTACCAGGTGTGGCTGTGCACCACGTCGGCTCCGGCGACGTCCGGAACCATGTCGAGATCCGTGCCGAGGGTCTGCAGGGCGGCGTTGGCGCCAGCGAGCTCGGCAGGCGTCCGATAGGCCGTCACACCCGGTTCGTCACGGTCCGCACCGAAGGCGCGCACCTGCACATCGATGCTCTCGCGCAGCGCTTTCACGAGTTCTGCGACGTGGACGCCGGCGCCTCCGTAGATCTCCGGCGGGTATTCCTTGGTGATGACGTCGACGCGCATGTCATGAAGGTAGTACACGGCGACCGCCTGCCTCTATGGTGGACGCATGTCCGCACCAAAGAAGGTTTTCGGGATCATCCTCGCCGGCGGCGAGGGGAAGCGACTCATGCCTCTGACGGCCGACCGGGCCAAGCCCGCGGTGCCTTTCGGCGGCCAGTACCGCCTGATCGATTTCGCCATCTCCAACCTCATCAATTCCGGTCTCAGACAGGTCGTGGTGCTGACGCAGTACAAGTCGCACAGCCTGGACCGCCACATCTCCCAGACGTGGCGGATGTCGGCCCTGCTCGACTCCTACGTCGCCTCGGTCCCGGCACAGCAGCGTCTCGGCAAGCGGTGGTTCTCGGGCTCCGCGGACGCCATCCTGCAAAGCCTGAACCTCATCAACGACGAGAAGCCGGACATCGTCGTCGTCATCGGCGCCGACCACGTGTACCGCATGGACTTCCGGCAGATGATCGACGCGCACATCGCCTCCGGCGCGCGCGCCACCGTCGCCGGCATCCGCCAGCCACTCGCCCTCGCCTCGCAGTTCGGCGTCATCGACGTCGCCGAGGGGGACTCCGGCCGCATCCACCAGTTCCTCGAGAAGCCGTCGGACCCGACGGGCCTGCCCGACTCGCCGCACGAGGTGCTCGCGTCCATGGGCAACTACGTCTTCGACGCGGACGCCCTCATCGAGGCCGTGGAGGCGGACGGCGAGCTCGCCGGCTCGAACCACGACATGGGCGGCGACATCGTCCCCTACTTCGTGGAGCGCGGCGAGGCGGGCTTCTATGACATGAAGCAGAACGAGGTGCCGGGATCCTCGCCCCGCGACCGCTCGTACTGGCGGGATGTGGGCACGATCGAGTCGTTCTTCGACGCGCACATGGATCTCATCTCGACCCTGCCGATCTTCAACCTCTACAACATGGAGTGGCCGATCCACTCGCAGGCGGTCAACTCGCCGCCGGCGAAGTTCGTGCGCGACTCGGTGGGACGGATCGGCAACGCGATCGACTCGATCGTGTCGCTGGGATCCGTGCTGTCCGGCACGCATCTGGAACGCAGCGTCGTCGGGCCGTGGACGCTGGCCGCGGGAGGCTCGACCATCACCGACTCCGTGCTGTTCGACGGCGTGCGGGTGGGGCAGGGCGCCCGCGTGCATCGCGCGATCCTCGACAAGAACGTGGTTCTGCTCGACGGCGCCACCGTCGGAGTGGACCGCGAACGCGACCTGGAGCGCGGTTTCACGATCACGGAGACCGGGTTGACGGTGGTCGGCAAGGGCGTGCGCATCGAACGCTGAGCCGGCCGCCCCGCGGCCGTCACACCGGCGGGGATCCACGGCCTCGGCCGCTACGCTCATCGGGTGACATCTGCGCGCTTCCTCGTCGTCCTCGATGCCGATTCCACGCTCATCCGCAACGAGGTGATCGAGCTCCTCGCCGACGAGGCCGGCCGGCGAGCGGAGGTGCAGGCGGCCACCGAGGCGGCCATGCGCGGCGAAGTCGACTTCGCCACGAGCCTGCGCTCCCGGGTCGCGGCCCTCGCGGGCGTTCCCGCCACGGCGTTCGCGCGGGTGCGCAGCCGCATCGAGCCCACCCCGGGCGTGCAGGAGCTGACCGCCGCGGTGCATGAGCGCGGTGGCGTCGTCGGCGTGGTCTCCGGCGGGTTCCACGAGATCCTGGACGCCGTGGCGCCCGCCCTGGGCGTCGACCGCTGGCGCGCGAACCGCCTCGAGGTGACCGACGGCGCCCTCAGCGGCCGTGTCGACGGCGAGATCGTGGACGCGGCGGCCAAGGCGGCATCCCTCAGGGAGTGGGCGGCGGAGCTCGGCGTCCCCCCGCACGCCACGATCGCGATCGGCGACGGGGCCAACGACCTGCAGATGATGGCCACCGCCGGTCTCGGGATCGCGTTCAACGCCAAGCCCGCCGTGCGCGCGGCGGCGTCGCTCGTGGTCGGCCCGGTCGATCTCGCGCAGGTCATCCCGCTGCTGCCCTGACGCCCCCGGGCGGGCGGCGCGGGTCGCCGAGGAGTAGGCCCCAGTGCCGGATGTCGGCGGCCCGGCTTAGCGTGGTGCCATGAAGCTCATCCTTGTTCCCGGACTGTGGCTCGATGCCGATTCCTGGGCGCCCGTGCTCGAACCGCTCCGTGCCACGGGCCATGATCCGCAGCCCCTCACCATGCCCGGTGTCGGCGTCCCCGCACCCGACTCGGCAGACATCCACCTGCAGGACTGGGTCGATGCCGTCGTCGCCGCCATCGACGACGCGTCCGGAGAAGTCGTCCTCGTCGGGCACTCGGGTGGCGGCAACGTCATCTGGGGCGCCGTCGATGCGCGTCCGGATCGCGTGCACCGCGCGATCTTCGTCGATTCCGCGCCTCCGGCGGACGGCGTGGGCATCAGCGAGTTCGACGTCGTCGACGGGGTCGTCCCCTTCCCCGGATGGGACTTCTTCCCCGAGGACGAGGTGCGCGATCTCGACGCAGCGACGCGCGCATCCGCGGCGGCCTCCGCGCACAGCGTGCCTGCGCACGTGCCGACGGATCCGATCTCGCTGCACGACGAGCGCCGCTATGCGGTGCCGGTGACCCTGTTGATGGGATCGGTCGAGCGTCCGGAGTTCGAGGAGGCGCTCTCGCACTGGGGCCCCTACAAGGACGAGTACGAGGCCCTCGACGACGTCGAGGTGATCCGCATCGGATCCGGGCACTGGCCGCAGTTCTCCGTGCCGGACCGCCTCGCCGAGCTGCTCGCCGCCGCGGTGCGCTGACCGCGCCGCGCGGGGCCGCGCCGACGGTCACCGAATCGGCGGTCCTGCGCGGGCGGCGGCGCTACCACCCCACGGCGGTGGGCCGGGTCAATGGCCCATGCCGAGACCGCCGTCGACGGGGATGACAGCGCCGGAGATGTACGCGGCGTCGTCGGAAGCCAGCCAGGTGACGACGCCCGCGACCTCGTCGGGCGAGGCGAACCGCCCCGCCGGGATGCTCGCCTTGTACTGCTTCTGAGTGTCCTCGGAGAGCTCCGCGGTCATGTCGGTCTCGATGAAGCCGGGCGCGACGACGTTCGCCGTGATCCCGCGCGCGCCCAGCTCGCGGGTGAGCGATCGTGCGAATCCGACGAGCGCGCTCTTGGAGGCCGCATAGTTGATCTGCCCGGCGGAGCCGTAGAGACCGACGACGCTGGAGATGAGGATCACCCGGCCGAAGCGGGCCTTGAGCATGCCCTTGGAAGCGCGCTTGACGACGCGGAAGGAGCCGCCGAGGTTGGTGGACACGACGCTGTCGAAATCCTCCTCGGACATCCGGAGCAGGAGCGTGTCCTTGGTGATGCCCGCGTTCGCGACCACGATCTCGACGGGACCGAGCTTCTGCTCGACCTCGGTGAACGCCGCGTCGACGGCGGCCGCGTCGGTGACGTCGGCACGGACCGTCAGCGTCCCTTCCGGCCCCTCGCCGCTGCGGGCGGTGACGGCGACCCGGTAGCCGTCCCGCACGAAGCGCTCGGCGATGGCGCGGCCGATGCCACGGTTGCCGCCGGTGACCAGGACGACGCGATCAGTGCTCATGCGGGACTCCCAAGAATCGAGGTGTACGGCACGCAAGCCTAGCGACCGGACAGGGCGTCAGGAATTGACACGGCCCTGGCCACGCGGAAATCTGTGTGGTGAACCAGGAGGAAGCGCATGAGCAACGACAACGGCGGGATCCCGCCCCAGGGGCAGCAGCCCGCATACCCGGGCGGCCCGGTGGCCCCGCAGCAGCCGCCCACGTACCCGGGAGCCGCCGTGCCGCCGCAGCCCTCCTATCCGGGCGCCGCGCCGCAGCAGCCGCCTGCACCCTCCTACCCGGGAGCCGCGCCTCAGCAGCCCGGCTACCCCGGTTCCGCGCCGCAGTCCCAGGGCTACCCCGGTGCCGCGCCGGCCGCGCCGGGCTACGGCGCACCATCGTACGGACAGCCCTACGCCCCGCCGTACCCCGTGCCGCTGAAGTCGAACGGCCTCGCCATCGCTGCGCTCATCTGCGGCATCGCGGGAGTGGTGCTGTTCTGGCTCGCCTACATCGTGCTGCCGTTCCTCGCCGCGGTGACGGCGATCATCACGGGCCACCTGGCCCTCGGGAGGATCAAGCGGGACCCGGCACTCGGCGGGAAGGGCATCGCCCTGACCGGCGTCATCCTGGGCTACGTGGGCGCGGTCCTTAACCTCGTCATCGGCATCGGCTTCCTGCTGCTCATCGTCTACGGCATCTCGCAGGGAAGCAGCTACTGAGTCGTCCTCTGCGACGATCGCCGGGTCGCGGCGGCGTAGGCTGGAGTCATCGTGAAAAGGACTCCCGACGCCGCCGTGACCTCCCTGCCGCGCGCCCCGCGCGACGAGGCACGAGACCGCGTGCGCCATTACGCGATCACCATGGGGATCCGCACGATCTGCTTCATCCTCGTCTTCACCGTGCAGCCGATGGGCTGGTGGACGTGGGTCTTCGCGATCGCCGCCGCGGTGCTGCCCTACATCGCCGTGGTGTTCGCCAACGCGGGTGACGACTCCGTCCCCACGGGCGTCGAATCGCCGCTCATCGAGCTCGAGTCGCCTGCCGGGCAGCAGGACGAGGCACCGCGCGATCCGCAGGTGATCACGGTCGCGGAGACGCCGGCGCGCCCCGCAGAGCCGCGATCATGAACGCGCCCGAACGGGAGCTGAAATGCTCCCGGGCGGGTTGCCGTGCGGCAGCCACGAACCGGATCGTCTGGCGGAATCCGCGCATCCACGGGCCCGAGCGTGAGAAGGTCTGGCTCGCCTGCCCTGAGCATCTGCGCTTCCTGTACGACTACCTGCGCGCCCGCGACTTCCCGGCGAGGATCGACGCCGCCGTCGGCGAGGGCGAGCGGGAATGATGCGGCAGCGTCTGCTCCGCTGGAGCGCCTATCTCGCCGTGGCGATCGTGTTCGCCGTCGTGTGCGCGTACCTGTCGAACTGGCAGTTCTCCCGCAACGAGGGACGGCAGACGCAGCTCGAGCTCGTGCAGCGCAACTACGACGCCGAGCCGGTGCCGCTCGACGATCTGCTGGCCCGAGGCGGGAAGCTCCCCGCGTCGGCGCAATGGCATCCGGTGACCCTGCACGGACGCTATGACGCGGGCGGGCAGCTCCTGGTGCGCAACCGACCGCACGGCGGCACGAGCGCCTTCGAGGTGCTCGTACCCTTCCGCACCGATGACGGCCGCGTCTTCGTCGTGAACCGCGGCTGGGTCGTCGCCGGCGAAGGCTCCGACGTGCCGACCTCGATCCCGGCCCCGCCGGCCGGCGACGCCACCGTGATCGCCCGGCTGCGGCCCGGCGAGCCGCTGCCTCCGTCCGGCCGCGGCGCCCCCGAGGGACAGGTGCCGAGCATCAACCTGCCCCTCGTGGCCGAGAAGACCGGCGACGGCGCGGCCGTCGACACGGGCGCGTACGGCGAGCTGGTGAGCGAGTCCCCCGCACCGTCCTCGCGGCCGCACGCGTTCGAGGCGCCCTCGGACGATCCGGGGCCGTTCCTCTCCTACGCGATCCAGTGGATCCTGTTCGCGATCATGGGCTTCATCTTCATCGGCTACGTCATCCGCACCGAGATCGTGAAGCACCGCGATGAGGCCGCCGGCCGCGCACCTCGCGGTCCGCGGCGCCGCCGCGATCGCGACATGGACGATGAGGACGCGCTGCTCGACGCCGTCGAGCAGCGCTGAGCCCGGCGCGATCGGTCCCGAACCGAGTCAGGCGAGCTCGATGAGCTCCTGGTACTCCTTCGACCAGATGTCCTCGACGCCGTCGGGCAGGATCAGCACACGCTCGGGGTTCAGCGACTCCACGGCGCCCGGGTCGTGCGAGACGAGCACGACCGCGCCCTCGTAGTGCGCGAGCGCGCCGAGGATCTCCTCGCGCGACGCGGGGTCGAGGTTGTTCGTGGGCTCGTCCAGCAGCAGCATGTTCGCGGAGGACACCACGAGCGTCGCGAGCGACAGCCGCGTCTTCTCCCCGCCGGAGAGCACGCCCGCAGGCTTGTGCACGTCGTCCCCGGTGAAGAGGAAGGATCCGAGGACCTTGCGCGCCTCGGTCTCGTTGAGGTCGGGAGCGGAGGACATCATGTTCTCCAGGACCGACCGGCTCACGTCGAGGTTCTCATGCTCCTGGGCGTAATAGCCGACCTTGAGGCCGTGTCCGGGCTCGAGCTGCCCGGTGTCGGGCTGGTCGACGCCGGCGAGGATGCGCAGCAGCGTGGTCTTGCCGGCGCCGTTCAGGCCCAGCACGACCACCTTGGAGCCGCGGTCGATCGCCAGGTCCACGTCGGTGAAGATCTCCAGCGAGCCGTAGGACTTTGACAGCCCGGACGCCATGAGCGGCGTCTTGCCGCAGGGCGCCGGCTTCGGGAACCGCAGCTTGGCGACCCGGTCGACCTGGCGCACCTCCTCAAGCCCGGAGAGGAGCTTCTCGGCGCGCGCCATCATCTGGTGCGCGGCGGCGGCCTTGGTCGCCTTCGCGCCGAAGCGGGCGGCCTGCTGCTGCAGCGTGGTCGCCTTCTTCTCGGCGTTCGCGCGCTCCTTCTTGCGCCGCTCCTCGTCTGCCACCCGCTGGCGCAGGTAGTTCTTCCAGTTCATGTTGTAGATGTCGATGACCTGGCGGTTCGCGTCGAGGTAGAAGACCCGGTTGACGGTCTCCCCGACGAGCTCCACGTCGTGGCTGATCACGATGAGGCCGCCTTTGTACCCCTTGAGGAACTCGCGCAGCCACACCACGCTGTCGGCGTCGAGGTGGTTGGTGGGCTCGTCCAGGATCATCGTCTCGGCGTCGGAGAACAGGATCCGGGCGAGCTCGATGCGGCGGCGCTGTCCGCCCGACAGCGTCTTCAGCGGCTGGTCGAGGATGCGGTCCGGCAGCGAGAGGTTGTGCGCGATCGACGCGGCCTCGGCCTCGGCAGCGTAGCCGCCGAGCGTCTCGAAGCGCTCGGTGAGGTTTCCGAACTGCCGCATGGCCTTCTCCGCGACCGCCGGGTCGTCGGACCCCATGGCCTCCGAGGCCTCGCGGATGCGGAGAGTGAGGGATCCGAGTCCGCGAGCGTCGAGGATGCGGGTGCGCGCCAGCATCTCGGGATCGCCCGAGCGCGGGTCCTGAGGAAGGTAGCCGAGCTCGCCGCTGCGCTCCACCTTGCCGTCCGACGGGATGAGGTCGCCGGCCAGCACCTTCGTGAGCGTCGTCTTGCCGGCGCCGTTGCGGCCGACCAGCCCGATCTTGTCGCCGTCGGCGACGCGGAAGGACACGTTCTCCATGAGGAGACGCGCTCCCACGCGGATCTCGAGGTCGTGCACGGCGAGCACAGCGGACGTCCGTTCTTCAGAAGGGGGTGAGCGGCCGGATGGCCAGCCTCCCAGTATAGGCGGCGCGCCCGGGAGGCCGCCGACCCGGCCGGTGCAGGCGCGTGCCGTCCGCAGATCCGGCAGCGCTCAGCCGGCGAGGCCGCGGGCGGCCAGCGCCTCCCCCACGGCGTCGGCGTGACGCATCGTGCGCACCAGGAGGGGCAGCGCCGCGCGCAGGCCCAGCCGCACGCCGCGGGCGTCCTGCGCCTCGCGGACGGCCCGCACGAACCCGCCGATCACCGGGACCATGGTCAGGGTGAGCGACAGCACCAGCCCGACCGCGTCCGCGTCGACGCCGATGCGCCGCAGCGGTCGCAGCAGCCGCACGATCAGCGCCATCAGCGCGCTCGTCGCCGTCGTCCGGGTGAGCAGCTCCGCCAGCAGCAGGAGCACCACGAGGCGGCCGGTGTTCACGACCGCCGCCGGAACGCCGACGAAGACGCCCAGCGCGACGCCGAGCACGAGGATCAGCCAGCGCAGGCGCCACCATGCGGCCCCCAGTTCCCGCACGCCGAACCCCCCGAGCGGGAAGAGCAGGCTCGCCACGACCACGCCCGTGAGGATCGGCGCGATCATGACGGCGTGCGCCGGGACGAACGACAGCGCGAGCGCGACCGCCGCCAGCACCGCGAGCTTCACGCCGGCAGGCGTCCGGTGCAGGAAGCCCGAGCCGGGACGGTACAGGGAGATCACGCGAACCGCCTCACGCGCACAGTTGCAGGTAGGAGGCGATCACGTCGTCCGGGGCGCCCTGAGCCTGCACCCGTCCGCCGTCGATGAGCACCGCCTCGTCGCATCGCCGGGCGAGGTCGAGGTCGTGGGTCACCAGCACGAGCGGGACCTCGAGCTCCTCCACCAGGGCATCGCCGATGCGCCGGCTGTTGCGCAGGTCGAGGCGCGTGGTCGGCTCGTCGGCGACGATCAGCTCCGGTCGGCCGATCAGCACCGAGGCGAGCGCGAGCAGCTGCTTCTCTCCGCCGGACAGTTCCGCCGTGGGCGCGTCGCGGAGCGCGTCGAGCCCGCAGAGCGCGAGCGCGGCGTCCACACGCGCGGCACGCTCCCGTTCCGACAGGCCGCGCAGGGAGAGGGCGAGATCCTCGGCCGGCGTCGGCATCAGGATCTGCGCCTCGGGATCCGCGAACACGAAGCCCACGCGCCGCCGCACCTCCCGCACGTCGCGAGCCGGATCCAGGCCTCCGACCCGCACGGCTCCGGAGGTCGCGACGCGGAGTCCGTTCAGCAGCCGGACCAGGCTCGACTTGCCGGATCCGTTCGCGCCGATCACGGCGGTCCTGCGCGCCGTGAGCCGCAGCGACACGTCGTCGAGGATCGTGCGGCCCTCCGCCCGAAGGGTGACCGAGCGCAGCTCGATGTCAGGCGACACGGAGCTCCGTCCGCGGGAACGCGCGCGGGTAGGCCCGCTGCAGCGCGACGCAGAGCGCGGTCGCCGCGACCGCCTTGATCAGGTCTCCCGGCAGGAAGATCAGGCTCGACAGGGCGGTGGGGCCGAGGGGTACACCGGTCACGAGGGCCTGCACGGGGACGCCGAAGACGTACACCGTGGCGATGCCGCCGAGCACTGCGGCGAGCCCGGCGCGCCACCAGGTGAGCCGTCGCGAGCCGGCGATCAGCCCGATCACGATCACGCCGGCGACCCAGCCGATCAGGTAGCCCGCACTGGGCCCGACGAACACGCCCAGTCCCCCGCGGCCTCCCGCGAGCACCGGAAGACCGGCGGCGGCCAGAGCGAGCACGGCGAGGACCGACAGCGGCGCGAGGCGCGGACCGAGGACGAGGCCGGCGAGCATCACGCCGAGGGTCTGCCCGGTGATGGGCACTCCCCCGGGCAGCGGCACGATCACCAGACCGAGCGCGATGATCAGCGCCGCGAACACGGCGATACGGGCGGCGTCGGAGCCCCAGGGGCGGCCGGTCGTCGTCATGGAGGTCTCCTCGGTTGTGCTGTCGGATCGTGTCGCGGCGGTCCGCCGCTGCCGAGCTGTTCACCTGAACACTGTTCACCTGAACGTCGTTCAGTATAGTCAGACCATGACTCCCGCGCGCACCGGAAGACACGACCGCGAGCACATCATCGGCGTCGCCCTCGAACTGCTGGACCGTTACGGCCTGCCCGATCTGACCATGCGCCGCCTGGCGGCCGAGCTCGAGGTGCAGGCGAGTGCCCTCTACTGGCACTTCGACAGCAAGCAGGACCTGATCGCCGCCGTCTCGGACCGCATCATGGCGCGCATCCCCGACCCGGTCGACGGCGCGGAGCTGATCGATGCCGCCCGTGCCGTCCGTGATGCGCTCCTCGCCCACCGCGACGGAGCGGAGGTCGTGATGAGCTCCGCGGCGCTGCGCCCGGGGCCTTCCCGCGCCCTCGACGTGCTCCGGCAGGCTCTGCCGTCGCACCAGGAGGACGGCGAGCTCGCGGCCACCGCCGTGCTCCAGTTCGTGCTCGGTCACACAACGCTGATGCAGCAGCGCATGCACGGAGAGAGCTACGGCGCCGCCAGCACGGCCGGCACGCTGGACGAAACCGCCCGGGATGCCGCGGTGTTCGAGACGGGCATCGCCCTGATCAGTCGTGGGGTTGCCCGGTCGACGGCCGGCCGCTGACGGCAGGACCTGTCGCGTCTCTCCGGGGCCCGTCGCCGATGCGCGCCCCGGGCACCAGCCCGATCACCACGGCCGTCGCTGCGACCGCGAACACCGCGGGGAATCCGGATCCGGCGATCGGCGCACTCACGAACATGAGCCCGGCGAAGGCGATCGCAACCGCGGATCCGGTCGAATCCGAGATCGAGAGCGCCGAGGAGTTGAAGCCCTCATCCGCCGGCGTGGAGTAAGCGAGCGTGAGCACGTTCAGCCGCGGGTAGAGCAGCCCGATGCCGCTTCCGGCGATCCCCCACAGCACGACCACGCTCCAGGGCGCCGAGCGCGTCACCGCGACGACGATGAGGCCGAGGAACGCCACGAGCAGCAGCGCCGCGCTGATCACGACCATGCGGCGGCTGCCCAGTCGCTCGCCGTAGCGGCCCTGCACCGCGGACGCCCCTGACCAGGCGAGGGCCGCGGCCGTGAGCGCGAGTCCGGCGATCGTGGGGCTGAAGTCGAACCGCTCCATGAGCATGCGCGGCACGTACGCCTCCGCGGCGAAGAACCCGCCGGCCAGGAGCCCGCGCAGCAGCACGACGCTCGGCAGCCCCGGAGCGGCGCGCAGGGCGCCGGCGGGGAACAGCGGCCGGATGGCGAGAGCGATCGCCGCGGTCGCCGCGATCGCGATCGGCCAGCCGATCGCCGGGGCGGCATCGGAGGCGAATCCCACCGCGACGGCCGCGACCGCGACGACGACGGAGAGCAGGATCCGCACGCCGAACCGGCCGCCGGACGCGGCCGCCTCCGCAGCGGTGCTGCCGTCGGGGTGTGCGCGCAGGTCGACGTCGCGCAGTCGCACGACGACCAGCAGGAACGCGATCACGTTCAGCGCCGCGACGCCCAGGAAGGTCCAGCGCCAGTGCAGGTACTGCGCCACCGCGCCGGCGAGGAACGGCCCGATCATGGACGGGACGACCCAGGCCGCGGCGAACGCCGCGAAGATCCGCCCGAGCAGCGCGGACGGGTAGACCCGCGCCACGACGACGTAGAGGGCCACGGTCTGCGCACCACCGCCCAGCCCCTGGATCAGCCGCCCGAGCACCAGTGCGTACATGTCGGTCGCCGCTCCCGCGATCACCAGCCCGGCGATGAACAGCACCACGGCCGTGTACAGCGGAGCACGAGGGCCGGCACGGTCGCTCCATGCGCCACTGGCGACCATCCCGATAACCCCGGTCGCGAGGGTCCCGGCGAACGCCACGGCGTACAGCGCTTCGCCGTGCAGATCCGCGGCGACGAGGGGCATGACCGTCGTCACCGCGAGCGCTTCGATCGCGCCGAGGAGGATGAGCACCACGGAGCCGACCGTGATGCCGAGCCGGTGCCGGTCCCAGATCGTCGCTGCGGCGGCCGGCGAGGTCACCGGCGCACCAGCGCGGCGATGCGGAGCACCGCCTCGGTGAGCACGTCCGGGGAGCAGCCCAGGTTGATGCGCACGTGCCCCCTGCCTTCGTCGCCGAAGGTGTGCCCGCGGTTCACGGCGACGCGCGCCTCGCGCAGGATCCGGTCCGCGGGGTCGTCTCCCCAGCCGAGGTCGCGCAGGTCGACCCAGGCGAGGTACCCCGCGTCGGGCAGACGGTAGCGCGCCTCGGGCAGATGCTCCGCGAGCAGCCGCCCGAGCAGCCGCCGGTTGTCGTCCAGCGCCACCCGCAGGGCCTCCAGCCAGGAGTCGCTCGCCGGGTCCCACGCAGCCACGGCCGCCAGCGCGCCGAACAGGCCGGTGCGCCATTCGACCTCCGGCGGGAGCGCGCGGACGACCGCCGCGGTCTCCTCGCTCGCCGTCACCATGACCGCGCACTTGAGGCCGGCGAGGTTGTACGCCTTGCTCGCGCTGGTCACCGCGTAGCCGACCTCCGTCGCCCGGGGCGACGCCGCGAGGAACGGGGTGTACTCGACACCGGGGTGCACCAGGGGCGCGTGGATCTCGTCGCTCACCACGACCGCGCCGTGGGCGGCGGCGATCTCCGCCAGCTGCGCCAGCGCGGAACGGCTGTGCACGGTGCCCGTGGGGTTGTGCGGGTTGCACAGCAGCACGGCGCGGGCTCCGCCGGCCAGCGCGCGCTCGATCCCGGCCAGGTCCAGGATCCAGGATCCGTCGACGTCGATGAGCGGGACGCGCTCCACGACGCCTCCCGCCTCCTCCACGCAGTCGAAGAACGGCGGGTACACGGGAGGCGCCACGACCACGCGGTCCCCGGGCGCGATCACGGCGCGCAGGATCTCGACGACCCCCATCATCACGTCGCAGGTGGAGCGGATGCGATCCGGGTGCACGGTCCACCCGAAATGGCGCTGCGCATAGGCGGCGAACGCGGTGCGGAGTCCGGGATCCGGCGGGGTGTACCCGGTGTCGCCCAGCTCGAGGGCCTCGCGCAGCCGCGCCGTGATCGCCTCTGCGAGCGGGAAGTCGGTCTCCGCCACGAACAGCGGCAGGACGTCCTCGGGGTAGGTCCGCCACTTGGTGCTGGAGCGGCGACGGAGCTGTTCGAGCGGCAGTGCATGCAGTGCGGTGCGGCAAGCGGTGGTCACTCTTCGACCCTATCGACGCCGGGACGACGAAGGGCCCGGCGCCGTCATACGGCGTCAGACCCTTGCCTTTTGAGAGGGTTTCGTCTCGCTCCGCTTCGCGGTGCTCGCTCAACCTTGATACGACTGTCAGTCTGTTTCTGCCCGATCTCGCGAGGATGGGGTAGTCCCGGCTGGAGCGTTCTGACCCTTGCTTACGATTGGCCCGCAGGGTGCCTTGGCGTTGATCTGTCGAGCCTCCGGCCGGGCGCGCAGTAACCGCTGCCGCCGGATCGGGCGTGACCTGATAGGAGCCTGGAGCAGTCTCGACAACGCGTCCCCATGACAGTCTTGTCCACCCGCCGGCGACAGCGTGACACCACGCTAACCGGTGAAGGAGACAGCACACATGACCGATATCGAGACCGTCCGTTCCGGACACGTCGTGATCGGCGTGGACACGCACAAGCACATCCACGTCGCCGCAGTGATGGACTCCGTCGGCGGGATCCTCGCGACGCTGACCATCGCCACCGACACGGCCGGGTTCCGGCAGCTGCTGGAATGGGCGACGGGCTTCGGGAAGATCATCGCGTTCGGCATCGAGGGGACGGGTTCCTACGGAGCCGCTCTCGCCTCGTTCGTCCGCCGTCACGGGCACAAGGTGATCGAGGTCAGCCGGCCTGACCGGCGGCTGCGCCGGTTGAATGGGAAGTCCGACACCCTCGACGCGGAGAACGCCGCCCGGGCTGTGCTGGCCGGGTTCGCGACTGCGATCCCGAAGACCGCGGACGGCGTCGTCGAGATGATCCGACAGCTGAAAGTCGCGCACGATACCGCGGTCAAGGACCGCACCGGGGCAATGATCACGCTCAAGGCGATGCTCGTGCACGCCACCGATGACCTCCGTCGGGAGATGTCGAAGAAGACACAGAAGATGGTCGCCCGGCACTGCGCCGCGCTCCGTCCTCGAGGGCTGGCGACACCCGAGGACGCGAACCGTCACGCGCTGCGCTCGATCGCGAAACGGTGGATCGCTTTGAACGACGAGATCAAGGAACTCGAGGCGCAGATCGAGCAGCTCGTGCTCCAGCGCGCCCCGCACCTGCTCGATGAGTTCGGCATCGGCGTCGACACTGCCGCGGAAATCCTGATCGTCGCCGGTGACAACCCGGAGCGGATCAGAAGCGAAGCCGCGTTCGCGAAGCTCGCCGGTATCAGTCCCATCCCGACCGGCTCCGGGATGACCAGCGGCAAGCACCGGATCAACCACGGCGGACACCGGCAGCTGAACGCCGCGATCTACCGGACTGTGATCGTCCGGATGCGGTTCCACGAGCCGACGATCGCCTACGTTGCCCGACGGACCGCCGAAGGCAAAAGCAAGCGAGACATCATCCGCTGCCTGAAGCGCTACGTGATCCGGGAGGTCTACCACCTCGTCAAGACCGACCCCAGAACCGGCGAAATCATGGGTTGACAACTATAGGAGCATCAACGCGCTCATGGAGTCCACGATCGGCCTGTTCAAAACCGAGGTCATCGAGCACGAGAGGGTCACGTGGACGTCGTGGCGGCAGGTTGAGCAGGCCACCGCGTCCTGGGTGCACTGGTATAACCACGAACGGCTGCACTCCGCGATCGGACACCTCACCCCCGTCGAGTTCGAAGACCTCGACTACGCTCTAACCCACGACGTCGAGCAACCGCTCGCCGCCTAACACCGCCCTCCGAGAATCCCAGGCCGGTTCAAGTTGACGTTGCTGTTGAGGAAGCCGATGTTGTAGTTCGGACCGGTCCAGACCTGGATGACGTCCTGGAAAGTCACGGACCCGTAACCCGGTGCGGACGCCTGGATCGTAACCGGCCCTGGGGTTGCGCCATTCATCAGCCACTCGCTCCTGGCGAAGCGTTGCGCGTTCGTCAGTATTGCGATCATCGGTCCGTGCCCGACGCGGCGATCGTGCGCACCTCGAGGCGGATGTCGCCGTGGACGTCGCGGGGTGTGAGCTCGTGTTTGGCGAGGACGCCGGGTCCGCAGGCTGCCGTGCCGACGCCGCGCTGGGCGAAGTCGATGATGAGGTGGACGGGGCCGTCTGCTGCGAGTTCGTGGTCGTGTTCTGCCTGGGCTACCGCGGATCGGGTGTTTCGGCTGATCGTAAAGCTGAAGTTCCCGCGGATCGTGACCTCATGTCGACCATCGCAGATCGTGAGGAACGATCGGCATGTGCGTGCGCCGTTCTCCTGCGGCCGCAGGTAGTCCGTCGACAGGGCGGCCACGTTCGATCGCCACCAGCCGGCGCGTTGCCCCTGTCCGGTGTCGGGGTAGCTCTGGTCCGGGCCGTCGCCCATCCAGATCACTTCATCGAAGTCGCTTGGCAGTTCGAACTCGATTCCGACGCGCGGCCAGGAGTCGCATTCTCGCCATCCTCCGATGGGGGTGACCGAGAAGTCGAGATCGGCGCCGCGGGGCGTCGCGGTCCAGACGAAGTCCGTGTCGACTCCGCGGGTGGTGGCTGCTGGCGCGACACGTTGGCGCACATGGGTTCTCGTGCCGTCGCTCACGACCGACACCGTGCGCGTATGGAGATGTTCGAGTCCGGCTTCTTCCCAGACGGTCGCGTCCGGGCGTTGCCCTTCGAAGGAGCCGAGGTCGTTGTCGGTTGGTGCACGCCACAGCAGCAGGGAAGGGCCGACGATCGGCACTGCCCCTATGGATCGCAGGGCACCGCGTGCGGTGAAGTCGATCCCGGCGACGCTGTGCGCTTCTTCTTCCCCAGGCGCAGTGCCCCGAGGTGGCTGATCGGCTGGGACGGCGGCCTTGACGATCTGTCCCCATGCGACCTCGTGAGCTGCGGGCGCCCATCGGGTGTCATGCGCGAGGACCGCGCGCACCGTGAACACGGTGTCGCCGTCTGCTCCCCTCCATGCGTCCCGTGCCTTCGCCGGGATGGCAAGTTCGCGTTCCTCTCCGGGGCTGATGTTCTCGACGACGAGTTCGCCGGCGGCGCGGACGTGCTCGTCCTCGACGACCGCCCACTCGAACGTGAAGTCGCGCAGATCGATCACGTCGTGACGGTTGCGAATCTGGGCGGTGGTGGCGTCGGCGTCGATGCTGATCCGAATGGGCTCGTACACCTTCTTCAGGTCGGCAAGCGCAGGGCGAGGAGCACCGTCCGGGGCGACGAGCCCGTCCGCGACGAACGTCCCGTCATGCACGTGTTCGCCGAAGTCGCCGCCGTATCCGAAGTACTCGGTGTCACCGCGGCCGATAGCGATCCCGTGTTCGCGCCACTCCCAGACGAAACCGCCCTGCAGACGGGGATACCTGTCGAACAACGCCGCGTACTCGCGGAGCCCTCCGGGACCGTTGCCCATCGCATGGGCGTACTCGCAGAGGATGAACGGAAGAGATCGACGGTGCGCATCTGCGACAGGATCCGCGAGTTCCGGTTCCTCGTATCGCCCCCACGCTTCGAGGGTCGCCGGGTCGACGTACATGCGCGAGTTGATGTCCGTGTATGCGGCGTCGAAGTCTCTTTCGTAATGCACGGGCCGGGACCGGTCGCGCGCTCGGACCCAGTCGGCCATGGCGCGCAGATTGGAGCCATCTCCTGATTCATTGCCGAGAGACCACATGATGACACTGGCATGGTTCTTGTCGCGCTCGACGGTTCGACGGATCCGATCGATCGCAGCCTCGCGCCAGATGGGGTCGTCCGATGGATTCTTCGCCGCGCCGAGGTCCTGTACGCCAGGGTGCTCGAAGCCGTGCGTCTCGTAGTCGTTCTCCAAGATCACGTAGAAGCCCAGCTCGTCCAGCAGCGGGAGCACCCGAGGGTCAGGCGGATAGTGACTCGTCCGCACCGCGTTGATGTTGTTCTGCTTCATCAGGCGGAGTTCGTCGCGGACGCGGGTCAGGTCGAGCGTTCGCCCGGTCCACGGGTCGTGCTCGTGCCGGTTCACGCCTCGAAGCTGTATGGCAGCACCGTTCACCATCAGCAATCCGTCGGAGATCCTTACCCGCCGGAATCCCACGTGCACGGTCGCCGTCTCCGCAGGGGTATGCACCATCACGGGGTAGAGCTGAGGGGTCTCCGCCGTCCACGGATCAACCTGGCCCACCAGGTGCCGTTCACCGACAGCCAGTCCGCTCAACCCGAGATCCGGGATGTCGAAAGTGACGTCGGAGCCCGTCGACGCATACGTCTCACAGTCGATGACGATCGTCGCCGTCCCGGTATCGGCATCGTAGTCGGCATGAACGAACAGATCTCGGATGCCCTCGTTAGGTGCCGCGAGCAGCGTCACCGAGCGGAAGATCCCGGGCAGCCACCACATGTCCTGCCCCTCGAGATAGGTCGCTGAGGACCATCGCGCCACCCGCACCGCGAGGACGTTGTCCTTGCGGAGCAGTGCGCTGACGTCGAACTCGTGGCACAACCGGCTGCCGCGAATGCTGCCCAGTAGCGAGCCGTTGAGCCAGACCTCAGCGGCGGAGTCGACACCGTCGAAGCGGAGGATCGCACCGTTGCGGAAATCCGAACCTGCCGCGAAACGAAGACGGTAGTCACCCAGTGGGTTATCGTCCGGCGTGTGCGGCGGATCGACCGGGATCGGATACCGGATGTTCGTGTAGACCGGAGCGTCATACCCGTTGAGCACCCAGGTGGACGGGACAGGCAGGATCGGCCAGCCCGAATCGTCCAGATCCTTCGATGCGAAATCAGCTGGAGCTGACCACGGCGAATCATGATGCCGAAACCGCCACATGCCGTCCAGGCTCAGCTCAGACCTGGTGGACTCGAATCGCGCCCGCGGTGGGATCGTCCCCTGGGACGGGCCTGTGTTGGTGAGAAAGTCGGAGTTGTTCACAGAAGGGTTTCCGGGTTGAAGCGAGAAGTGATGGCCTTGAGGAACGTCAAAAAGGTGCTGGCATCGTTGACGACCGAACGGCACGTACGTAGCCGCCCAATTACTCGTGTGCCCCCGCCACGGCGACGCTCCGGGGGCACACGAGCACACATCTTGGTTGGTGTCGACGGCGGGGAGGCTGGCGTATCCGCGCCGTCGCCGTGTCGTCAGGGTTTGGTGTCCGTCGGAGTCATCCCTTGTTGGCGCCCAGGGTGAGCCCGGCGATGAACTGGCGTTGCAGGACGAGATAGATGACAAGGGTTGGTATGACAGTGATCATCGCGCCCGCGGCGAGCAGGTTGTAGTTCGTCAACCATTCGCCTTTGAGGTTGTTGATCGCGGTGGTGACAGGGAGACGGTTACCGCTCTGGATGAAGATCAGCGGCCAGAAGAAATCGTTGTAGATAAAGATGACTTCGAGGGTCGCGAGCGCTGCGAGGGCTGGGCGGCTCAAAGGCATCACGATCGACCAGTAGTGTCGCCAGACTCCGGCGCCGTCGACTCTTGCGGCTTCAGAGATTTCCGTGGGCAGCGCTTTCATGTAGTTGGATAGCACGAATGTGCAGAAGCCGACCTGGAGCGCGGTGTTGACGGCGATCACGCTGACATAGGTGTTGAGCAGTGTGCCTGAATCGCTCATCCAGTACGGCAGCTGCAGGAGGCGGAAGGTCTCGAACAGCGGTGTCGCGAGCACCTGGGGTGGCAGCAGATTGCCGGCTGTGAACATGACGAGGAGCGTCAGGTTGAAGGGCCAGGAGTAACGGCTCAGCGCGAACGCCATCAGGGAGGCCAGAAACAGCGTGAGGATCACGGTCGGGACCGTATAGATCACGGAGTTCGTGAAATAGGTCGTGAAGCCACCCTGATTCCAGGCATTGATGTAGTTCTGAATGTCGAACGTTCCGCTGAAGGAGAAGTATCCGTGTTTCGCGGTGTCGGCATAGGGGCGCAATGAGGTGTACAGGGTCCACACGAGGGGCACGAGCCACATGATCGCCATGACGGTGAGGAACACGTACGCGCCCAGGTTCCGCTGGCGCGGGTCTTTCCGGAGCGTGCCGACCTGGCCAGTGACGATGGCGCGGGTACTCGTTGGTGCGGTAGTCATTCTCGAGCTTCCTTCCCGAACGTGCGGACAAGGTAGAAGGTGATGGGGACGAGCGAGATCAACAGCAGAACCACGGCGAGGGCCGAGCCGATTCCGATGACCTGGCCCTCTCCCACGAGGTTGCGCACGACGAGCGCGGAGAGGAGTTCGAGTCCGTTTGTGCCGCCGTTGATGACCCATACCACGTCGAAGGCGCGTAGGGCCTCGATGATGGTGATGACGATCACGATGATGTTCGTGGGCCGCATCACGGGGAACACGACGCGGAAGAACGTCTGCACCGCGTTGGCGCCATCGAGGGACGCGGCCTCACGAAGAGAGGGATCTACACCCTTCAGGCCGGCGAGGTAGAGGATCATGACGTAGCCCGCATGGCGCCACGTGGCTGCGATCAGCGCCGCCCAGAGGTTCACACTCGAAGCCCCGAACCAATCGATCGCACGCGACGTGCCCGCAGTGCCGAGCAGGTTGTTCAGCAGGCCGCTGTCTTGGGAGTAGAACAGCTGCCAGATCACGCCGACAAGTGCGAGCGAGAGCATCACCGGGATAAAGAACACCGTCTGGTAGATTCGGCTTCCTTTCAGTTGACGATCCAGCAGAACAGCCAACAAGAGTCCGATCGGAGTCCCGACGACGGCGAGGAAGAGCAACCAGACGACGTTGTGCAACACGGCGGGCCAGAACGGCGGATAGTTCTGTATCACGTACTGGTAGTTGTCCAGTCCCGCCCAGCGGATGTTGTTGAGGGAAAGTCCGTTCCATTTGGTGAACGACAGCAGCACAGACACCAGGGTGGGGATCCAGATCAGGACGGCCTGGACGAGTGTCGGTAAGGCGATCATCAAGCCCAGAACGAGCCTGTCGCCACGGGTGAGCTGTTGCAAGCGCCGCCGACGAGCGGGCGGAACCTGTGCTTGTGGTCTGCCAACGGTGGCAGCACCGGGGGAGGTCGCGGTCATCGTCGCCGTCCTCTCATTGCTGGGAGTAGAGCTGCTTGGCCTGCGACTCAATGTTCGCGAGGTTGATCGTCCCGGACTTGGTGAACTCCTGCAGTGCAGGGATCACCACGTTGCTGGCCATCGCGGGCAGTGCGTCGCGGTCGAAGAACTGGCTGATGTGGCCCGCCTTGGCGATGACCGACGACAGGGACTTCGTGAAATCGCTGTAGGCGGACGTGTCGGCGTCCTTCGCGGTCATGATGTTGGAGGGGTCGACCTTCCAGTACGCGGTCTGCCCGGCTCCGGTCGCCATGAACGCGAGAAGGTCCCGGGCGGCCTGGCTGTCCGCGCCCCTCTTTGACAGGCAGAGGCCGTCGATCGGCGCCTCGAGTGCGGACTGGCCCTCCATCGCGATCTCCGGGAACTCGAAGAACCCGATGTCACCGGCAACGGCGGGGTCGGTGAACTGCTGCGTGATGAACGAGCCGAGGAGATACATGCCGGACTGCTTGTTGGCGAGCTTCTGTGCGGCGTCCTGCCAGGTGAGGCCCAGCGCGCTCGGATCCTGGAAGGGGCGGAGCTCGTTCCACGTGTCGAACACCTTCTGCACTCGCGGCTGGTCCCAGGACTCATTGTGTGCGCATAGATCCTTGTGGAACTGGTAGCCGTTCAAGCGCATGTCGATGTAGTCGAACGTTCCCATCGCGGGCCAGCCATCCTTATCGGCGAACTGGATCGGGATGAGACCGTCGGACTGCATCTTCTTGCACAATGCGATGAAGGCGTCCCACTTCGTCGGGACCTCGTACCCTTTCTCCTGCCATACCGACTTCCGGTAGAAGAAGCCCCACGGATAGTTGTAGTTCGGCACAAAATACTGCTTGCCGTCATCGGCCGTCGAAGCGTCCTTCATCGCCGAGCTGTAGTTGCTGCTGGCGCTCGACCACACGTCCGAGACGTCGCCGAGCAACCCGTTCTTCGCGAAATACTGCATCCGATAGCCGGCGAACCATGTGAACGCGTCATCCGGGCTGCCCTGCAAGTAATTGTTGATCTTCTCCTGGAAGGAATTGTGGTCGCTGGTGTTCACCTTGACCGTGTCGCCCGACTTCTTCTCGAACGCAGCGACGAACGCTGCATAGGCGTTCTTGGGTGTCGGATCCGAGGCATTCGATCCGAAGCTCGCGGCTCCTGCCTTCGAGGAGGAAGGCGCAGTCCCGCCCGTGCAGGATGCGAGCGTCGGGGTAAGAGCAAGAGCGAGAGCGCTGGCGCCGACGCCCGTCAAGAGCTGCCGCCGGCTCACTGCAACGGCGGGCCAGGAATGGTTGTTTCGCGACATGCGTGACTCCTTCGTCAACAAGAAGTGACCGGTCGGCCTGACCGGTTCTGCAAACAGGATGAACCCGTTCACTGGTCCGTCTCACGAAGATCCGTGAACGTTCACGGACCACCATACGACCCTGCTCCGCGCCCGTCAACACTGGATCTTTCACCGCCCGCGTCGGACGTGGCCGCTATCGTGGCGATCGTCCGACGGGGACATCAGACGACTGTGTCGGCGTGACGTTCCGGGAGTTTGTTGAGCCTCGAGCTTGGCGTGTAATCGATGTTCAACCTGGTTGAGCATCAGGGGACGTCGACATGACAAGCGGGCGTGAGGAACGAATCGGTGACAACTGATCGTTAGTGCCGGGAGGCGCTGGCGGGAAGGATGTCATCATGCCCGGTCCCTATCCCAGAGAGTTCCGCGAAGACGTTGTCGCGGTTGCTCGCAGCCGCGAGAGCGGCGTCACCATCAAGCAGGTTGCGACCGACTTCGGTATCAGCGAGGCGACGTTGCAGAACTGGCTCCGTCAGGCCGACGTCGAGGAAGGCAACCGTCCTGGTCAGACCGCCGCGGACGCTGCCGAGGCACGTGAACTGAAGAAGCGGATCCGCCTCCTCGAGCAGGAGAACGAGGTCCTCCGGCGAGCGGCGGCGTATCTGTCGCAGGCGAACCTGAGACTCGGTGGCTCCCCAAAATGACGTACCCGCTCGTATCTGAGCTCGCCGACGCGGGGATTCCCGTGACGGTGTCGTGCCGGGTCCTCAAGCTCGCAAGACAGCCCTACTACCGGTGGCGAAACGATCCCGTCAGGGACGCGGACATGCTCCGCGCGTATCGGATCAACGCGCTGCATGACGCGCATCACGACGACCCGACGTTCGGATACTGATACCTCGCCGACGAAGCCCGCCGGGCGGGATGGCGGATGAGCCGGCGCACGGCGTGGAAGCTGTGCTCGCAGGCCGGGATCCTCTCGTCCGCGCAGCGCCGGCGACGTGGGAAGGGCAAGAAGACCGGCCCGCCGGTGTTCGACGATCACGTGCAGCGGGTGTTCCGCGCCGATGCCCCGAACCGGCTGTGGCTCACGGACATCACGGAGCATCGGACGAGCGAAGGCAAGCTTTACTGCTGCGCGATCAAGGATGTGTTCTCCAACCGCATCGTCGGCTACTCGATCAGCGACCGGATGACCGCGAAGCTCGCCGTCGATGCCGTCCGCAACGCCGTCTCTCGTCGCGGTGAGGTCGCCGGGTGCATCCTGCACGCTGACCGGGGCAGCCAGTTCCGCAGCAGGGCGATGGCCCGCGAGCTGCGCCGTCATGACATGGTCGGATCGATGGGTCGCGTCGGCGCCGCCGGAGACAACGCCGCCATGGAGTCGTTCTGGTCGCTGCTGCAGACGAACGTCCTCAACCAGCAGCGGTGGGCCACCCGGCAGGAACTGCGCCTCGCGATCGTCGTCTGGATCGAGCGGAAGTATCACCGCCAACGAGCACAGGACACCCTCGGCGGGTTGACGCCGATCGACTTCGAAGCCAAGCTAACCGAGCCGCAATCTCTCGCGGCCTAAACCGAATCTGTCACCGATTCCTGCTTCACGCCCTTGCGTTTAGGGTGAGCACATGACGGCGGCGCGCACCAGGATCCCTTCACGCATTCTGGTCACTACAGGGGCCGCTCTTGTGCTCATGGGAGTCTCGGGTTGCTCGGTGGGAACCGCCCGGTCGCACGCGGAGCCTTCTGTAAAGCCGTCGGCTACGGCGGCGTCTCCCTCCCCCGATCCGACGGCTTCTGTTGCAGCGATCGACAGAGTGTCCTGCGAGACGTACTCGGACATGCTGACGATCCTGCAGAACTCCGACTATGCGTTCCACAACAACGGCATCAGCTCTCAAGAGCGGATCGGCTGGTACGCGCTCGCTTTCCGCGTCATCGGACGCGCGCCGTCCGCAGGTGATGGACCTGTCGCCACGGCGCTGACAACGCTGAAGACGATCCAGCCCCCGATGATCACCGAATCGTCGACGCCGGACCCCACGAGTCGCGCGTGGGGCGACGCCTCGCAGACGCTCGCCGCGGCGTGCAAAGCCGAAGGTCTTCCGTACTGGGCCGAAGGCTTCGTCGGAGGCTGACCCCTGACGAGCGCGATCGACATGGGTCCGACAAGACTCGTGCGGTCTCCTGCGCGCCCGAATACGCCGCTCTCGAATACGCACCCACACCACTATGTTCAGGGCGTGCTTCCCTGGGCATCGCCGCACGACGGCGCCGATTGTCGTCTGCTACTGCTGAGAATGCACGGCGTGGCCTACTGTCATGACCGTTCACCTCGCACGCGCTCATGATCCGCGGCATCGACCTTGTGGGTCTCGGCGAATGAGGCTTTCACCTGCCAGCTCATCGAACGTCCGGTCGGTTCGGAAGGACGGAAGTATGTGATGTTGTCACCCAGGCCCGCGCTCGTGCGAAGACCTTCCCGGCGCCTCTGGGTGGCAGCTTCACTCTGTCGACCGCTCCCCCGCCGTCGCCCCCGTCAGGCGGTCTCCAGCACGCGCGTCACTGCGCTCAGAGCCTCGGGGACCAGCCGGTAATACGCCCACGTCCCTCGCTGGGAACGGGTGAGGAACCCCGCGGTGGTGAGGACCTTGAGGTGATGGGACACGGTCGGCTGCGACAGCCCGACCGGATCGATCAAGTCGCACACGCACGCCTCCTGGCCCTCGCTGGAGGCGACGATCGACAGCAAGCGCAGCCGGGCCGGATCCGCGAGCGCCTTCAGCCGCACGGCAAGCTGCTCAGCATCCTCTTGCCCGAGCGGTTCCTTCACGAGCGGCGCACAGCACGCCGTCGTTGCGGTGACGTCGGTGACCTCCAGCATCGTGACCATGCATCGATACTAATCGATATTGACACTCGTCGATAGATGCGCTCATACTTGCATCGACGTTCATCGATATGCGGAGGATCTGATGGTGACGATGCTGGATCTGACCCCGAGGGTCGCGGTCTCTGACCGGTTGGCGACACTGCCGGTCGTGATCATCGGCGCGGGCCCGATCGGGCTCGCTGCGGCGGCGAACCTGGTCGATCGGGGCATCGACTTCACGATCCTCGAAGCCGGAGACAGGATCGCGGACTCCATCCAACTCTGGGGACACACCCGCCTCTTCTCCCCCTGGAAGCATCTCGTCGATCCCGCGTCTCGGCGGCTGCTGGAGGCGACGGGTTGGGTGATGCCGGGCGCGGAGGGACGCGCCCCGACCGGGCAGGAGCTCGTAGACGACTACCTGGCCCCGCTCGCGGATCTTCCCGAGATCGGGTCGCGGATCCAGTTCGGCGCCCGGGTGGTCGCCGTGTCTCGGGAGGGCATGGACCGCACCCGCACCGCGGGGCGCGCGCAGGCCCCGTTCCTGCTGCGCATCCAGCACCAGGACGGGCAGGTCACCGAGTCCACGGCGCGGGCGGTGATCGACGCATCCGGCACCTACACGTCCCCCAACCCGCTCGCCTCCTCCGGGCTCACCCCGCTCGGCTTCGACCAGGTCGCCGACCGCGTCCTGCACGCTCTCCCGGACGTTCTCGGCGCCGATCGGGCCCGGTTCGTGGGGCGGCACACGGTCGTGGTCGGGGCGGGGCATTCGGCCGCGAACACGCTCATCGCGCTCGGGAAGCTGGCCCAGCAGGAGCCGGGCAGCCGGGTGACCTGGGCGATCCGCAACCCCTCCGCGATCCGCGTGTCCTCCTCCCCCGACGACGATCTGCCGGACCGTGCGAAGCTCGGCACCCGCACCGAACGCCTCGTCGCCTCCGGCGTCGTCTCGGTGGTCGACTCGTTCGAGATCTCCCGCGTCGAACCCACTGGCGACGGGATCCGCCTGATCGACACCCGCCGTGGGGAGCCGGCGATGCTGGACGCGGACCTGGTGGTGAACGCCACCGGCTTCCGCCCCGACCTGGACATGCTGCGGGAGGTCCGGCTCGAGTTGGACGACATCGTCGAAGCCCCGCGCCGGCTGGCGCCGCTGATCGACCCGAACATCCACTCCTGCGGCACCGTCGAACCCCACGGGTTCCGGGAACTCACGCACCCGGAGTCGGGGTTCTTCATCGTCGGGATGAAGTCCTACGGCCGCGCCCCCACGTTCCTCCTCGCCACCGGCTACGAGCAGGTCCGCTCCGTCACCGCCTGGATCGACGGCGACCTGCCCGCGGCCACCCAAGTCGCGCTCACCCTGCCCGCGACCGGGGTGTGCTCGACGGGCGACAGCACCGGCGGATCCTGCTGCTCATGAGCCGGATCCGCGCCATGGCCCCTGCGGACTGGGAGCGGGTCGAGGAGATCTTCGCAGCCGGGATCGCCGGCGGCGAAGCCACCTTCGAGACCCGAACCCCCACCTGGGAACACTTCAACACCGGCAAGATCCCGCACCCGCGCCTCGTCGCCGTCGACGACGCCGACATCGTGATCGGCTGGGCTGCCGCGTCCCCGGTCTCCACCCGGGACGCCTACCGGGGCGTGATCGAGCATTCCGTCTATATCGACCCGGTTCACCGTGGCCAGGGGATCGGCCGAGCCCTGCTCGACGCGTTCATCGCCGCGGCCGAAGACGCCGGCTACTGGACGATCCAGTCGAGCATCTTCCCGGAGAACACCGCCAGCCTCCGCCTGCACGAGAGCGCCGGATTCCGGATCGTTGGAACACGGGAGCGAATCTCCCGATCCCTCCTCGGACCGCACGCCGGCCAGTGGCGGGACACCGTCCTCGTCGAACGCCGCTCCACCCGCAACGGCACCCCCTGACCACTCCCCTCGCCCACCCGAACGAAGGAACCCGCGTGACCAAACCCACCGTCCTGTTCGTCTGCGTCCACAACGCGGGACGCTCCCAGATGGCCGCAGGCTACGTGTAGCACCTCGCCGGCGACCGCATCGACGTCCGCTCCGCCGGATCCGAACCCAAAGACCAGATCAACCCCGTCGCCGTCGAGGCCATGGCGGAGGAAGGCATCGACATCACCGCGAACGCCCCGAAGCTGCTCACCGTCGACGCCGTCAGGCAGGCCGACGTCGTGATCACGATGGGCTGAGGCGACGCCTGCCCCATCTTTCCCGGCAAGCGCTACGAGTACTGGGAACTCGACGACCCCGCCGGACAGAACATCGATGCCGTCCGACCCATCCGCGACGAGATCCGCACCCGCGTGGGCGCACTCATCGACGAGCTGCTTCCCTAGCGAACAAGCCTCGCGGTCGAGCGGATCTCGGGGCTTGGGCCTGATCTTGGGCAGAGTTCTCCTCAGCCATTGGCGATTGGCGCCTTTCCCGGGCTCCTAGCGACGCCGGATGTCCGCTGCGGCGCATCGGGCCGGCATCTTCCGGGCCTGCGGCCGGCGCTTCCTTCACAGCCACCTCCGTGATCGACTCCGTAGCGTGGTCCACGCCGTCCCCGCAATCGAAAGGCGACCGCGTGAAAGCGAGCATCCCCAGCCCTCCTGAGCAATGGGCGCAGTTTCAGGTCGGTCCGCTGACGATCCATGCGTACGCGCTGTGCATCATCGCCGGCATCATTGCGGCGACCCTCATCCTCGGCAGGCGCCTGAAGAGGCGCGGCATCGAGCCGGGGTTCGCGATCGACATCGCCCTCTGGTCGGTGCCCCTCGGGATCGTGTGCGCGCGTTTTTACCACGTGTTCACGCACGTGGCCGACTACTTCGCTCCCGGGGACAACCTGTGGAACGTGTTCGCGATCTGGGACGGAGGCAACGCTCTCTACGGCTCGCTGATCGGGGGCACGGTTGGCATCGCCATCGCGTGCCGCCGCGCTCGGGTGCGGTTCTGGAGCCTGGCGGACGCCCTCGCGCCTGCGCTGCTGGTCGCCCAGTCTCTCGGTCGACTCGGCAACTACTTCAACCACGAGCTCTTCGGGTTGCCGACCACGCTGCCCTGGGGCCTTGAGATCGAGGCGACGAACTCCAAGTTCCCGCCCGGGCTGCCGGCGGGCACCCTGTTCCAGCCTCTGTTCCTCTACGAGATCGTCTGGAATCTGCTCGGCTTCGCCGTGATCCTCTGGATCGAGCGCCGTTTCGCCCTGCAATGGGGCAAGGTGCTCGCGCTGTACCTGATCTGGTACGGCGCGGGCCGCAGCTACCTCGAATCGATCCGCATCGATCCGTCCAGCATCGGCTTCCTGGGCATCCCCGCCAACGTATGGGCGTCGCTCGCTGCCGTCGCGCTGGGCATCGTCCTGTTCCTGGTGCAGGCCAGGCGCCACCCCGGCGCGGAGCCGTCCGCCTTCACCGGGGCATCCCGGGTCGCGCTCCCGGCCGGAGGATCGGGCGAACCGGTGGGGCGCCGTGAGCCCCGGGACGAGACGACGGATGCAGGAGAACCGGCGGGGAGGGCATCAAGACCGTAGTACTGCCCTCGATCCGCACGCGGAGCGACGTCAGGCCACGAGGACCTCGTCGCCGAGCACCGCCCGTGCGGTGAGCATCCCGCCCGACAGCGACGCGGAGTCGAAGCCCGATTGGGTCAGGAGCCGGTGGGCGATGTGCGAGCGCACGCCGGAGCCGCACAGCACTCGCACCGGGCGGTCCGCCGCGGCGGCGCGCACCTCGTCGAGACGGTCCCGCAGCTCGGTGTGCGGGATGTTCAGGGCGCCCGGCAGATGTCCGGCGGCGTATTCCGCCGCGCTGCGGACATCGAGGATCAGCGTCTCGTCGCGCAGCCGCTCCCAGTCCTGGGCGTACCAGAGGACGAGGGTTCCGTCCGTCACGTTGGCGCCGACCATGCCGACGAGGTTCACCGGATCCTTCGCGCTGCCGTAGATCGGGGAGTAGGCGAGGTCGAGGTCGATGAGCTCGGCCGTCGTGAGGCCTGCCCGGATCGCGGTGGCGAGCACGTCGATCCTCTTGTCCACGCCGTCGCGACCGACCGCCTGCGCGCCCAGCAGGAGCCCGTCGCCTCGGCGGATGTGCACGACGAGGGACATCTGCGTCGCCCCCGGAAAGTAGCCTGCGTGCTGGGTGGGGTGCAGGTGGAGGGTGTCGGTGTCGATGCCTGAGGCGCGCAGCGCGTCCGCATTCGCCCCGGTGAGTGCCGCGGTGATCTCGCCGACGCGCAGGATCGCCGTGCCCACAGGGGCGGGCAGCGGGCGAGCCGACGCGGGGCGGAGGATGTGGTCGGCGATCCCGCGCCCCGCTCGGTTCGCAGGGCCGGCGAGAGCCACGGGCCGACGCAGTCCCGTGACGGCATCGGCGGACAGGACCGCGTCTCCCGCGGCGTACACGTGCGGGACGTTCGTGCGGCCGTGTTCGTCGACGAGGATCGCACCGCGCTCGCACGCGATGCCAGCCGCCTCGAAGACGGCGGTGTCGGGGCGGACGCCGACGGAGAGCAGGATCAGATCGGCCTCGAGTCGTCGCCCGTCCGTGAGCACCAGGGTGTCGTGTCCTTCGTGCTGCTCCACAGCCTGCGCCGCGACACCGGCGTGCACCGAGATCCCGAGCCGCTTCAGCTCGGTCGTGACGGACGCGGCCATCTCGGCCTCCAGAGGTGGGAGGACATGCGGGGCGAGCTCGACGAGAGCGACCTCGAGCCCCTGGCGTCTCAGAGCCTCCGCGGCCTCCAGGCCGATGAAGCCGGCGCCGAGCACGACGGCGCGTCGCGCGGGGCTGGAAGCCTGCGCGTCGATGCGCGCTCGCAGGCGCACCGCATCCTCGACGGTCCGGAGGGTGCTCACCCGCGGCGAATCGAGTCCGGGCAGCGGAGGACGCAGGGCGACCGCGCCCGGCGCGAGGACGAGCGCGTCGTACCGCAGCTGCTCCTCCCCTCGCGGCCCTCGCACGGACACGGTCCGCCGAGCGGGGTCGAGGGCGGTGACCTCGTGGCGCACCCGCACATCGAGGTCGAGGGCGTCGCGCAGCTTCTCGGGCGTCTGCACGAGCAGCGCGGCCTCGTCCTGGATCTCGCCGCCGACGTAGTACGGGAGCCCGCAGTTGGCGAACGAGACATGCTCGCCGCGTTCGAGCACGACGATCTCCGCGTCCTCGTCCAGTCGACGGGCCCGGGCGGCGGCGCTCATCCCGGCCGCCACACCGCCGACGATCACGATCCGCCGGGGACGATGTGCCATGGTCGCGCTCATCGTCCGAGGATCCGGGACAGCAGGCCGCTGCGGGCGGGTCGGGCCGCAGCGATCTGCGCCTGTGTGTGCCGACCATCGCACCACTGTGCGGCCGGCACGGAGCGCTTCACGTCGGATACGTGCTGGCCGCACCCGGCCCAGGTGGTCTTCCCGCACGTCTTGCACGTCACTGCACGGCACATCTCTGCTCCTCGATCCCGGGAGGGGTTGGATACTCCTGGGGGTATATCCTAACATACTCCCCGGGGTATAATCGCTCCATGGTCAGCAGGGGAACAGCTCAGGGCATCGCCGACGACGAGACGCGCGCGGCGGGGCACGATCCGGACGCGGTGCGCAAGATCGCGAACCGGTTGCGACGCGCTCACGGCCAGCTTGCGGCAGTGATCGCCGCGGTGGAGGGCGGCGACGACTGCCGCGCGATCGTGCAACAACTCTCTGCCGTCACGAAAGCGCTCGACCGTGCCGGCTTCCTGGTCATATCGACCGCGTTGCGCGAGTGCCTGACTGATCCGGACGCCCAGGGGGCTCCGGATGCGGAGGAGTTGGAAAAGCTCTTCCTCACCCTCGCCTGAAGGGCAATGCTTCGGTCGAGCCGAGTCCCGGCCGACTCGTCACCGCAGGCGCCGTGCTCATCGGGCTTCCCATTGGAACCAGCGGATCCCGATGCCCGCGAAGACGATCAGGTATCCGGCGATGGCGACGATCGCCCAAGCGTCATCGGTGTTCCAGGCTGCCGTAGCCTGTGCGGCGGTGAACAGCGTCATCAGCGCCCCGACGGGCGACCATTTCGCGATGTTCGTGAACGTGTCGCCGAGCACGCCGGAGATGCCGAGGATCCCGAGCAGGAGGAGGACGACGTAGAGGACACGGCCGAGGGCGTTCACCGCTGTCGAAGAGCGCAGGAGCCCGACCACCGCCTGCCCGATGCCGAGGAACATCGCCGCACCGTAGAGCGCGACGAGCAGGATCAGCAGGTAGGTGCCCAGCCCGTACGTGAGACCGTGCATGATGCCGCCGACGACGATCACGACGACAGCCGTGACGATCGCGGCCGCGAATTGCACGGCCAACCGGCTCAGCATGATCGCCCAGGTCGGCGTCGGTGTCACGCGCAGCCGTTGGAACACTCCGGCCTCGCGATCACGCGCGACGGTGATCGAGTATCCCAGCAGCGCAGACGACAGCAGACCGTAGCTGAGGGCGAGCGCGATCATCATGGCGGGTCCGGCCGCACCGAATCCGCTGCCGCCCCGGCGGGTGGCCTGGTTCGTGATGATCAGCATCAGGATCGGCACGGCGAGGTTCAGGATCAGCGTCTGCCTGCTGCGCAGGAGCACCAGGAAGTCGGCGGTGAGGAGCGAACGCAGGGTGAGGCCGATCGGAGGTCGGGCGATGGCGGCGTCAGTCACGGAGATCAATTCCGGTCAAGGCGATGAACACGTCTTCCAGCGTCGGCTCGCCGTGCGCGATGGCTCGCACGCGAGGGTCGTCCCGGTGCGTCGCGATGAGCTCGGCCGGGCTGCCGGTGGTGACGATCCTGCCGTGGTCGATGATGACGATGCGGTCGCACACGGCCTGGGCCTCCTCCATGGAGTGGGTCGTGAGCAGGATGCTTCCGCCTCGCCTGCGAGAGCCCTCGATGTGCCGCCACAGATCTGGTCGAGGTGCTCCAATTGTCGGCGCAGTCCGGTCCCTGCATCGACTGCTTCCGCACCGGCTCCCCCATCCTGGTGCCATCGCTCGCGACGGCGTCCGGCTGGGATTCCTTCCGCATCGAGGCGCTGGCGCAGGGATTCGCGTCGATCCACGCACTCCCGCTCCGGCTCAGGGAGCAGACCATCGGCACCCTGAACTTGATGGGGGCGCAGGAAGGCCCGCTGTCCGAAGAGGTGCTGGTCGCCGCCCGCGCTCTCGCGGACGTGGCCACCATCGGGATCCTCCATGAGCGCTCTTTCCGGGAGTCCGAGCTGCTCGCGGAGCAGCTTCGCATCGCCCTCAGCAGCCGTGTCGTCATCGAGCAGGCGAAGGGCGTGGTGTCGTTCACTGCTGATCTGCCCATCGACCAGGCCTTCGAACGCATCCGCTCCTATGCCCGGCGCAACCAGCTGCCGCTGAGCCAGGTCGCGGGCAGGATCGTGCGGCGGGAACTGCATTTCGACGCCGACTCCGAGCGATGATCTGAAGCCGTCCAGGGGTTGCCCGGACTTGGGCGGCTCCTAGACTGGGAAGAGGAGAGAAGACGCCCCAGACCCCGGCGCACGAGTTTGACGCTGCGCACGGGACTCTGACATGAAGCTGATCATCACTCCGCTGGGTTCGTACCTCACGGGCGACGAGATCGCCGACGCTCTCCTGGACTACGGTCACGCGCTCGCCCGGAACCAGACCACGGACCTCGTGGACGTCCCTGTCGTGGCGGAACAGTCAACGAGAAGGCTGCGTCTCACCGTCGGATGGATGGTGCAGCTGCAGAGCCTGGATGCCGAACCCCGCGAACCGGAGCTCGTCTCGCTCTCCACCACGAAGGCGCTGCGGGCCCGAACCGCCAAGCTCCTCGAAGGCGAGCCGAGCCTGGCGTGGCCGGCCGAGCCCGAGACCGGGGCCGGGACGGACGAGGACGGCTTCTTCGAGTACGGCCTGTGAGCCGTCACCCCCCGGCACTGCGTGAGGCGGTCAGTACGCGCGGGCGACGACCGCGACCAGATCCTGCTCGGGATGCATCGGATCCGGCATCCGGCCGTCGCGGGTCTGCAGGCAGCGCACGGTGATGGCGTGCGTGTTGAGCTCCCTCTCCCCCGCTTCGCCGAGTTCGGCCCAGCTGATCACCGCGAAGCCGGTCGCCGCGGCCTCGCGTGCCTCGTCGATCGTCGACACGTGCGTCGTGCGTGCAGCGAGACGCCGGCGGGCGTGCGCGAGCATGTCGTCCTGCATCTGCTCCAACAGTCCGGGAACCGTCGACGCGAGGCTGCTCATCGGCAGCGCGGACTTGCCGTCGACGCCACGACGGGCGTACGTGACCTGAGCCGCGTCGAGATCGCGCGGGCCGACCTCGATCCGCAGCGGCACGCCCTTGAGCTCCCACTCGGTGGCACGACGGCCGAAGCCCGGGGGCCACGTGCGTCGAGCTTCGCACGCACTCCCGCGGCCTCCAGGTCGGCGACGACCCGCCGTGCGGCATCGACCGTGCGATCGTCGTCCTTCACGGCGATGACGACCACCTGGTGCGGCGCGATGCGCGGAGGGATGCGCAGCCCGGAATCGTCGCCGTGCGACATGAAGAGGCCGCCCATCATCCGCGTCGACGAGCCCCATGAGGTCGTCCACGCGGTCTGCACCCGGCCCTGAGCATCCGTGTACGTGATGTCGAAGGCGGTGGCGAAGTTCTGGCCGAGCTCGTGACTCGTGGCCATCTGCAGCGCCTTGCCGTCGCCCATCATCGCCTCGCACGTCATCGTGTTGATGGCGCCGGCGAAACGCTCGGACGGACTCTTGAAGCCGGGCAGCACCGGGATCGCCAGAACGTTCTCGAGGAAGTCCTGGTACACCTCGAGATGGATCCGGGTGGCGTACGCCGCGGCATCCTCGCGCGTCGCGTGCGCGGTGTGCCCCTCCTGCCACAGGAACTCGCTGGTGCGCAGGAACAGCCGCGGACGCATCTCCCAGCGCACGACGTTCGCCCACTGGTTCAGCAGCAGCGGCAGATCGCGGTGGGATTGGATCCACTTGGCCATGAGCTCGCCGAACACGGTCTCGGATGTCGGCCGGACGACCACCGGCTCGGTGAGCTCCTTCCCGCCGGCGTGCGTGACCACGGCGAGCTCCGGACTGAAGCCCTCGACCTGCTCGGCCTCGCGCTCGAGGTACGACTGCGGAATGAACAGCGGCAGGTACACGTTCTCGGCGCCGGCCGCCTTGATGCGCGCATCCACTTCGGCCTGCATCCGCTCCCACATCGCGTAGGCGTACGGTCGGATGACCATCGTGCCGCGCACGGGTCCGTTGTCGGCGAGTTCGGCCTTCTCCAGACATCCTGGTACCAGCGAGGGAAGTCGGTGTCGACGGATGCGAGGATCCTCTGTCGTTCTGCCACGAGGCCAGGCTATTGCCCCGCGTCGATCTCGCCGAGACCGACGAT
Organism: Microbacterium xylanilyticum; assembly: GCF_054654695.1. Lineage (NCBI taxonomy): Bacteria > Bacillati > Actinomycetota > Actinomycetes > Micrococcales > Microbacteriaceae > Microbacterium > Microbacterium xylanilyticum. The sequence continues at coordinate 1,834,032 of NZ_BAAIEN010000002.1, read as the reverse complement.
CGGGTCTTCTCGTCGGGCGGGGCGGCCGCTCCCCCGCCGCGCTTCTCAGAGGCCCGCAGCCTTGAGGGCGGCGGCCACGTGCAGCGCGGTGGTCGGGAAGACCGGCACGTCCACGTCTCGCTGGGTGATGAGCAGCTCGATCTCGGTGCAGCCGAGGATGATTCCCTCGGCGCCCGCGCCTGCCAGGCGCTCGATGACCTCCTGATATGCCCGACGCGACTCCTCGGTGATGAGCCCCTGCGTCAGCTCTTCGTAGATGATCCGATGCACGACCGCCCGGTCCTCGGCATCCGGAACCAGCGCGGCGATGCCGTGTGATGCGAGGCGGTCGCGGTAGAACGCCTGTTCCATCGTGAAGGCCGTGCCCAGCAAGCCGACTGTGCGCAGGCGCGCGGCGGTGATCGCCTCCGCGGTCGAGTCCGCGATGTGCAGGAAAGGGACGCTGATGGCCTCGGTGATCCTGTCCGCGACGAGGTGCATCGTGTTCGTGCACAGCACCACGAGGCCCGCGCCGGCGGCCTCGAGCCCGCGCGCGTGGGACGCGAGCAGGTCGCCCGCGGCGTCCCACTCCCCTGACGCCTGCATCGCCTCGATCTCTGCGAAATCGAGCGAGTCGAGCAGGATCGGGGCCGAGTGGAAGCCGCCGAGCTCCTGTCTCACCTGCTCGTTCGCCATCCGGTACCAGTCCAGTGAGGACTCCCAGCTCATGCCGCCCAGGACGCCGATGGTCTTCATGCCTTCACGGTACCGGCGAGACCAGCACGCATGACGCGGGAGCCCTCGGAGCTATACCGACCCGCCGTTGTGGTGCCGGGCGGCGGCATCCCCGGTCCATGGAGGCGCGCGTTCGGTCGACCCCCGCCCCTCTCGCCTCGCCGCCAACACGGATGCAAGGCCGGCGAGCAGCATGATGACGACGCCCGAGATGACACCCGCGCGGACATCCTGTGACATGAACCAGATACCGGAGCCGGCAAGCACACCGAACAGCAGCGCGGTCGTCCACGCGGCGACGAGATAGCCCCGTGTGGGTCGCGGAACGGGGGTGTCGTTCATGTCTGAAGGATACGGACGGGTCTGCGGTCACACCAGCGCGTGATGCGCGGTGGGACGCGTGTCCTCAACCTGGAATGCCACGACCAGGGCCGCGGTTCACGAGGACATGATCACCGGGGAATTCTCCGCCGAGCGCGCGTTCGCACGGCCCCTGTCGGAAGTGTGGCGTGGATACAGCGATCCTGCCCTGCGTGCGCTCTGGCGCTCGGTTCCCGGTTCGCGAAGCCGCTTCTCCGTCGACTTCCGGCCGGGCGGCAGGGAGGTCGCCGAGGGGATCTTCGCGCCATCGGGGGTCGATGAGGCCATCGTGGCGACGGCGGACTTCCTCGACATCGTCGACCATGACCGCATCGTCTTCGCCTCATCGCTGCGGCTCGACGGCGTCCTTCGCTGGGCCTCCCTCGTGACGGTCGTGTTCAGCGGCGGGGACGCGACAACATCCGTGCGGCACACCGAGCAGTTCTCGTTCCTGGCCTACGACGGTGACGGTGAGAACGACGTCGCCCATCTCCGCGGCGGTCTGAACCTGCAGTGGAATCGCTTCGAGGTCGCGCTGGACTCGTTGCGCGCAGATACGTCGCAGAGCGTGAGGCTCTGATCAGGCCGGACCCTCCGGGTGCGCCAGGTCGTAGGCGCGGGACAGCTTCTGCGGGACGACCATGCGCCACGCATCCACGACGAACTCGCGCGCTTCTCCCGGCTCGAGAGCGGCGAGGGTGGAGCCCACGCAACCCCCTGAGTTCGTCGACTCAGCGCCGCGGCGTCCAGCCCGCCGGCAGCGGGCCGTTGAGAAGCGCGCGCTCCTCGTCGGCCGCACGGGACCAGCCCTGCGCCGCATCCTCGGCGTCGAAGCCACCGCGTGCGACGCGGAAGCCCAGATCGTCCTGTGCGGTGCGTGGGTCCCCGCCCCGCCGCACGGAGGCGCGCACGCTCCACGCGTCGTCGGCGAACCCGCCGCCGCGGAACACCCGGTATTCGCCGTAGCGGGCGGGATCCAGCAGGTCCCAGCACCACTCCCACACATTTCCGAGGGTGTCGAAGAGCCCGTTCAGGTTGGGCATCCGCTCCCCCACGCGCTGCGCGTGACGGACGCCGTCGGCGGCCGTCCACGCGACCTCGTGCAGGGGGCCGTAGTGCGGCGTCGTGGAGCCGGCACGGCACGCGTACTCCCACTCCGCCTCCGTGGGCAGCCGGTATCCGTCGGCGGTGACGTCCCAGCGCACCTCGGTGCCGTAGAACCGATATACCGGGTCGAGCCCCTCCCACTCGGATGCCGCATTGCAGAAGCGGATCGCCCGCTGCCAGGAGATGTCCACCGCCGGACGGTCCGGATGCTCGGCCGCGATCCCGAGCAGCTCCGAGGCCTGCTCCTCGGTGACGGCGAACACGCCGATCTCGAAAGGCTCCAGCGCGACGGTCCAGCGCCGGCGGGTCCGTGCGTCGTGCAGGGCGACGGAACCGGCCGGCAGGGAACGCATCTCGATCTCACTCATCTCAGGGCAGTCTAAGAGCCGGGTCCGTACCATCGGATCCATGTCTGCCGCCGCCCCGCATCGCACGCTCGATCGAGTCTTCGCGGTGAGCCTCGTGCTGAAGGGCGTGGACGGTGTCGCCGAGCTCATCGGCGGCCTCGCCCTGCTGTTCATCTCTCCGTCCCGGCTCCGGGACTGGCTCGGCGATGTGGTCTCCTTCGTCCTGGTCGGGCACGAGCACTCCCCCGTGTTCCACTGGGCCATGCACCTCGGGGACTCGTGGGGCACCGGGACGACGCTGTTCGCGGCCGCGTACCTGCTGCTGCACGGCATCGTCAAGGTGGTGCTCGTCTGGGCGCTGCTGCGCGAGCAGCTCTGGGCATATCCCTGGATGCTCGCCGCTCTCGCCGTGTTCATCGCGCTGCAGTGCTACGAGCTGATCGTGCATTTCAGCGGGTGGATGCTCGCGCTCACGCTCTTCGACGTGTTCATCGTGATCCTCACCGCGCGCGAATGGCAGCTGCATCGCCGTCGGCGCGCGGACGCGGCCGATGTCGGACCCGGCGTCTAGCGTCTCCTGCATGACTCGCGCGATCTTCTACACCGCTTCGACGCTGAACGGCTTCCTCGCCGATCCTCACGACTCGCTGGACTGGCTCCTCACCATCCCGCAGGACGAGGCCATGGCCGACATCGCGGCGTTCACCGAGCGGATCGGCGTGATGGTCGAGGGATCAGCGACGTATGAATGGGTGCGCGAGCACGAGGATCTGCTCGCCCACCCCGAGCGGTGGCAGCAGTTCTACGACGACCGACCGACCTTCGTCTTCACCCGACGCGAGCTGGAGAGGGTGCCCGGCGCCGACATCCGCTTCGTGGCAGGAGCGGTGACCGAGCACTGGGCGGACATCGTCGCGGCCGCCGGGGGCAAGGACGTGTGGATCGTGGGCGGCGGGGATCTCGTGGGCCAGTTCGCCGACGCCGGCCTGCTCGACGAGATCGTCGTCACCTTCGCGCCGGTGACGCTCGTCGCGGGCAAGCCGCTGCTCCCTCGCGATCTCGATCACACCCGGCTCGAGCTGATGGCCGTGCGCCATGCCGGTCCGTTCGCCGAGCTCACGTATCGGGTGTCGGGGCGCGCCGGCGACGTGTGATCACGCTCTGTCGCGCGGGGTGGGCAGGCCGGACGGACCCTCTACGCTGAACACGTGCCCGACGCCCTCCTGACTGCCGAACGGCTCGTGCGCCGGTTCGCCCGAGAGACCAACCTGCTGATCGCGGGGCGGACCATCGACGTCATCGGCGAGAGCGAGGTCGCGGACGCACTGCGCGTGCTGCTGCCGCGCCTCGGTGCGCGGTCGGGGCCCGGCGGGGTCGCATTCGCGCCCGGCGCCGAGAGCGAGATCCTGCTGGACGGGGCTCCGCTCCCCCTGCGGCAGAGCGCCGACGAGCGCATCGACTTCGCCGCCGCGCACATGCCGGTGTCGCGAGGGATCGCCGAGACGCTGCGCGGATCCGGCGCGGTGCGCGGGATCCGCATCGGCATCGCGATGGTCCTCGAGCCGAAGACGGCGCAGCTCGCCCTCCTGCTGCGTGATGCAGGCGCCGAAGTCGCGGTGTACGCGCATCCCGACGAGATCGACGTCGAGGTCGCTGAGGCGCTGCGCGCCCGGGGGATCCCCGTGGACGGCGATCCCGCGCTCCCGGGTGCTGCGGAGCGGGCGGCCGCTGTCACGTTCCTCCGCCGAGATCACGAGCTGCTCCTCGACGATGGCTCCCACCTGATCCGGCTCGCGCACGAGGAAGGGATCCTCGCGGGCCTGCGCGGCGCCGCCGAGGAGACCACGAGCGGCCTCGCGCCCCTGCGTCGGATGGCCGCCGAGGGCGCGCTGCGGATCCCGGTGATCGCCGTCAACGACGCGCCGATGAAGACCGCTTTCGACAACAGGTACGGCACCGGGCAATCCTGCGTCTTCGCCATCGCCGATGTGCTCGACGCGGCGGGCATCGGCCTGCGCGATCAACCCGCGGTCGTCGTCGGATACGGCCCCGTGGGCGAGGGCGTCGCGGCGCATCTGCGGGCGCTCGGCGCCGCGGTCGCCATCACGGAGACGGATCCGGGACGAGCCCTGCGCGCGGCACACGACGGCTATGCCACCGGCCTGCTGCGGGACCTCGCGCCCGGCGCACTCGTCGTCTCGGCCACGGGCGCGCCGCACACGATCGACGCCGCCACTCTGCGCGCGGCGCGGATCGCGGCGGTCGCCGGAGGGGTTCCGGGCGAGGTGGACGTCGATCTCTCCGCTCTGCAGCCGGTGTCCCGCGCGGGATCGATGATCCCGCACCTGGACCACGCGGGTGACGGCGCCCTTCTCCTCGCACGGGGCGGTTGCGTCAACCTCGCCGCGGCCGAGGGCAACCCCATCGAGATCATGGATCTCTCCTTCGCTGTGCAGCTGTCCGCGGTCGCTCAGCTGGTCGGCTCGTCGCTGCCGGCCGGCGTGCACCCCTTCCCTGCCGATGCCGACGCCGCCGTCGCGCGAGCCGCCCTGGCCGCGCGCGGCGAGCAGATCGACGTGCGCTCCGAAGCGCAGCAGCGCGCGCAGCGGGACTGGCGTTCTCCGCGCTACCGCGGTGAGGGCACAGCATGACCGGCGTCACCCTCTACTCGGCCGGACAGGTCTTCCCGATCACCGCACCGCCCATCGCCGAGGGCGCGGTCGCGGTGCAGAACGGACGGATCCTGCACGTGGGCGAACGCGCCTGGGTGCGTCGCTCGCTCGCCGATCGAGGCATCACGCCGATCGAGGTGCACTGGCCCGGGGTGCTGATCCCGGGCCTCGTGAACGCGCATTCCCATCTCCAGTACACCGGCATGGCCGAGGTCGGACAGGGCCGGTATCACGGGTTCGAGGACTGGGCCAGGGCGTTCGATCCGGTGTACGAACGCGGACGGGACTGGTCTGCGGACGCTGCCGACGGCGCGGCGCAGCTTATCCGCTCCGGGACCACCGCGGTCGCCGATGTCGTGACGGACGTCGCGGCGGCAGCGGCGCTGCACGATGCGCGGTTGCACGGCATCACCTACTGGGAGGTGATGAGCTGGACCAACGCCGACTGGGCGCGTACCGGCCGTCGCCAGGTGGAGGACGCCCTGGACGCCCTTCCCGCTCCCCCGGGCACCGGGCTCTCGCCGCACGCGCCCTACTCGCTCGAGATCGAGCCCCTCCTGGAGATCCCCGACATCGTCAGGAAACGCGGCGGCCGGATCCACATCCATCTCGGCGAGGCGGCTTTCGAGAGCGAATTCGCGCACGACCAGGCGCACGCCTGGCACACGGCCGGCCTCACGAGCTTCCAGGAGCTGCGGGACGCGGGCTTCGGCACCAGCGCGACGGAGTTCGTGGACCAGCTCGGGGTGCTCGGCCCGGACTGCCACATCGCGCATGGCGTCTACATGAGCGCCCGCGACCGCGCGATCCTGCGCGAGCGCCACACGAGCGTCGCGCTGTGTCCGCGCTCCAACGCCGTGATCGGGCTCGAGGAGCCGCCGATCGCCGCGTATCTGCGCGAGGGCAACCCGATCGCGGTGGGCACCGACTCGCTCTCGTCGAGCCCTTCCCTCGACCTGCTGGCGGACGTCGCAGAGCTGGCGCGCATCGCTCGCTCGCAGGGCTACACCGACCGCGACCTGCATGCGCGGCTCCTGAACGCCGCGACTCTCGGCGGTGCCCACGCCATGGGCATCGACGTGGGTCCGGATCGGACGGGGTACCTCGCGGTGGGCGCACTCGCGGACCTCGCGTTCTTCGACGTGCCCTCCGGGCCCGAGGCCGTCGTGGAGCTCGTCGAGGCCGGCGCCGGACGCGCCGCCGCGACGGTGATCGCCGGCGAGCTGGGCCACGCGACACCCGCGTTCGATGCATCCCTTCCCGCGAACGGAGACACGCCATGACAGACCCGATCCCCGCGACCGCCGCCCGCCTCGGTCTGGAGCCGCATCCCGAGGGCGGCTGGTTCCGTCGCACCTGGACGAGCACGCATCCCGTGGAGACCGTGAACGGCACGCGCCCCGCCGCGACGTGCATCCATTACCTCCTCAGTGCGGACGAGTCGAGCGCCTGGCACGTGGTCTCCAGCGACGAGCTCTGGCTGTGGCACGGGCCGGGCCGTCTCGTACTGCGCCTGGGCGGATCCGGCTCCACGCCGGACGAGGCCGAGACGATCGTGCTCGGACCGGACGACGCGGCGCAGGCGCTGGTCCCCGCAGGCGTGTGGCAGGCCGCTCAACCCCTGGACGGCCTCGAAGTGCTCGTCTCCTGCTTCGTTTCGCCGGGTTTCGACTTCGCCGACTGGCGTCTCGCCTATTCCTCTACGGTATGAACGGGGCACCTGCGCCCGCCGTCGCACCCGTCCGCCCCCGCACTCGCACTTCAGGAGTCCTCGTGTCCCTCGCACCCGCCCTGCGCCGCACCGCCGTCATCGCGACGGTCGTCGCCTCCGCGCTCTCCCTCGCCGCCTGCAGCGGTGCCGCCTCGTCCTCCACGCCGTCCGCCGGCGCCGATGCCACGGGCACCGCTCTGCAGACCGTGACCGCCGGCAAGCTCACGATCGCCACGGGAGACCCGGACTACGAGCCGTGGTTCATCGACAACGACCCGGCCAACGGCAAGGGCTTCGAGGGCGCCGTCGCGAACGCGGTTGCGAAGGAGCTCGGCTTCTCCGACAAGCAGATCGTGTGGACGCGCACCGGGTTCGATGCCGCGATCGCGCCCGGCCCCAAGGACTGGGACCTGAACATCCAGCAGTTCTCCATCTCCGAGGACCGCAAGAAGGCCGTCGACTTCTCGTCGTCCTACTACACGACCACCCAGGCCGTCGTCGCGGCGAAGGGCACCCCGGCCGCGACGGCCAAGACGGTCGCCGACCTCAAGAAGGCCAAGGTCGGCGTCGCCACGGGCACCACGAGCTACACCGTCGCGAAGGCGCAGCTCGGCACCGGCAACCTCAGCGTCTTCAACTCGGTCGACGATGTCGTCCAGGCGCTCAAGGGCGGTCAGATCGATGCAATGATCACCGACCTGCCCGGCGCCTTCTACGTCACGGGCGCCCAGTTCGACAACGGCACGGTCGTCGGGCAGTTCGCCGATGACAAGGGCGGCGACCAGTTCGCGTTCGTGCTTCCCAAGAATTCTGCGCTCACCCCGGCCGTCACCAAGGCCGTCGACGCGCTCAAGAAGAACGGCACGCTGGCGGAGCTGCAGAAGAAGTGGCTTAGCGAGGCCGTGAACGTCCCCGTCCTGAAGTGACCTCGCCCCTCGTCGACGCGGCGTGGCAGCCGAGCCCGCTCGAGCTGTCCCGCCGCGCCCTGCGCCGTCGCGCCACGACGCGCTCGGTCCTGCTCGCTCTGCTGAGCAGCCTCGTGCTCGCCGCGGTGCTGGTGGCCGTCGTCGCGAACACCCCGGGGTGGACGGTCGTCCGCGAGACGTTCTTCGACCCGAAGATCGGCCTCGCCAGCGTAGGGCCGATCTTCCAGGGACTGCTGGTGAACCTTCTCGTGCTGGTGATCGCGGCCGTCTGCGTCGCGCTGCTCGGCACGCTGCTGGCGGTGCTGCGATCTCTGCGCGGGCCGGTGTTCTTCCCGCTCCGGCTGCTCGCGGCGGCGTACACGGACTTCTTCCGCGGTGTTCCGCTGCTGATCGTGCTGTACCTCGTGGGCTTCGGGATCCCGGCGCTCATGATCTTCCCGCGGATGCCGGCGATGTTCTGGGGCACCATCGCCCTCGTCATCAGCTACTCCGCCTACGTCGCCGAGGTGCTCCGCGCCGGCATGGAGGCCGTGCACCCGTCTCAGCGCGTCGCTGCGCGCTCGCTCGGTCTGACGCACGGCCAGACGCTGCAGATCGTCGTGATCCCGCAGGGCGTGCGCAAGGTCGTCCCCGCGCTGATGAACGACTTCGTCTCGATGCAGAAGGACGTCGGACTCATCTCGGTGCTCGGCGCCGTGGACGCGGTCCGCGCTGCGCAGCTGCAGGTCGCGGAGACCTTCAACTTCACGCCGTACATCGTCGCCGGCCTGTTCTTCGTGGTCCTGAGCTGGCCGATGATCCGGCTCACCGACATCGTCACCGCGCGGCTCAACCGCCGCGAGCAGGCCGGGGGGATCGTATGACCGCCCCCGTCATCGAGGCGCTCGGCGTCCGCAAGCGCTTCGGGGATCACGATGTGCTGCGCGGCATCGATCTGGCGGTGGACGCGCACGAGGTCGTCGTGCTGATCGGCGCCTCCGGATCCGGCAAGTCCACCCTGCTGCGCACGATGAACCTCATCGAGCGCGTCGACGACGGACAGATCCTGCTGTCCGGCACCGACATCACGGATCCACGGATCGATGCGGATGCCGTCCGCGCGCGGATCGGTGTCGTCTTCCAGCACTTCAATCTCTTCCCGCATCTGACGGTGCTCGACAACATCACACTGGCCGCACGCCGGGTGCACCGGATGGCGAAGGCGGACGCGGTGCGACGGGGCCGGGAGCTCCTTACCGCGCTGGGCCTCGGGGACAAGGCCGACGCCTATCCGGACCGGCTCTCCGGCGGGCAGCAGCAGCGCGTCGCGATCGTGCGCGCGATCCTCACGGATCCTGAGCTCCTGCTTCTGGACGAGATCACGAGCGCCCTGGACCCGCAGCTCGTCGGCGAGGTGCTCGATCTCGTTCGCGAGCTCAAGCAGCGGGGCACGACCATCCTCATGGCCACTCACGAGATGTCGTTCGCGCGCGAGGTCGCCGACCGGGTCGTGTTCCTCAAGGACGGGGTCCTCGTGGAGCAGGGGCCGCCGGCGCAGATCTTCGACGCGCCTCAGCACCCGGCGACGGCGGAGTTCCTGGCGCGCGTGACGCGCTGAGCGCCGCCCTGCGACCTGGGCCGGGCCGTCCGGTCGCTCAGTCGGCCGACGATGGGCGGATCTCGGTCCACTCCGGGAACTTCGGGCGGCGACCGTCTCCGGAGGAGCGCCGGGTGACGCGCCGCTTGATCCACGGACCGACGTGCCGACGGTAGTACGCGGCAGTGCTCAGCGGCTCGGACTCCGGCGCCGCACGGGCGTGCCACCACTCCTCCGGAGCGCCCGCCCCGACGGCGTCGAGCACCCGGGCCGCTACGCGGTGGTGTCCGTTCGCGTTCATGTGCAGGCGATCCTCGGCCCAGTACTCCGGCCGGCTGAGCTCGTGGTCCGGCCAGTTCAGCGCCTGGAGCACGTCGGGGCGGTCCTGGATCCGCCGCAGCACCGCCGCCGACAGCTCGTCGCCGCGGCGCTGGATGAGCGAGCTGAACGGCAGCCGCGCCGAGGGGTTCGCGCCGCTCAGCACGATGAGCGTCGTGCCGGTCTCGTCGCACCGGCGCAGGACGCGCGAGAACGCATCGGCGATGTGCTCGATGTCGGCACGGGGGCGGAGCATGTCGTTGCCGCCCGCGTTGAACGAGAGGTGCGTGGGCCGCAGCGCCAGGGCGGGCTCGAGCTGCTCCTCGACGACCGGCCACGCCAGGCGTCCGCGGATCGCGAGGTTCGCGTACGAGATCGGCTCCCCCAGAGCGTCCGCCCAGCCCAGCGCAGCCAGGTCCGCCCAGCCCCGCACCCTTCCGTCGGGCAGCTCGTCGCCGACGCCCTCGCTGAAGGAGTCGCCGATGGCGACGAATCGAACCGCAGTCACGCTCTCAGCCTACGACGGCGCGGCGTGTGCCCAGGTCCCTGCCGACCCGGGCCGGGCTGCGCGGGCTCGGTGCGCCGCGAATCGGTCAGTCATCCGCCAGCAGTCGCCGCACGCGCGGGATCACCTCGGTGCCGTACAGCTCGATGCTTCGCATGAGCGCGGAATGCGGGGTCGTTCCGGTGGCGTACTTGAGGTCGAAGCGGCCGATGCCGAGGGTGCGCACGGTATCCGCGATCTTGGCGGCCACCCGGTCCGGGGATCCCGCGTACACGGCGCCCTCCGGGCCGACCTCGTTCTGGAACTGCGCACGGCTGTAGCCCGTGCCCCAGCCTCGCTCCGCGCCGATCGTGTTGCGCATGGCCTCGAAGCCCGGGTAGGCGGCGGACCAGGCCTCCTCGTCGGTGTCGGCGATGTGTCCGGGCGAGTGCACGGCCACGGGGAGCGCAGGATTGCCGAACGCGTCCACCGAGCGGTGGTAGAGATCCACGAACGGGCGGAACCGCGCGGCGGGCCCGCCGATGATCGCGAGCATGAGGCCGAGCCCGTGCCGGGCGACGCGCACGACGGATTCCGGCGAGCCGCCCACGCCCACCCAGGTGCGCATGCCCTTCTCCGTCTTGGGGAACACGTCCGCGTCCTCCAGGGGAGCGCGCACCGTGCCCTGCCAGCTCACCGGCTCCTCCTTGAGCAGCTCGACGAACAGTTCGAGCTTCTCCTCGAAGAGCCGGTCGTAGTCGCGCAGGTCGTAGCCGAACAGCGGGAAGGACTCGGTGAAGGATCCGCGCCCGAGCACGACCTCCGCGCGTCCGTTCGACAGCGCATCCAGGGTGGCGAAGCGCTCGTACACGCGCACCGGGTCGTCCGAGCTCAGCACGGTGACGGCGGTGCCGAGACGGAGACGCTCCGTGCGCGAGGCGATCGCGGCGAGCACCATCTCCGGGCTCGAGACGGCGAACTCGCGGCGGTGGTGCTCCCCCACCCCGAAGAAGTCGACGCCCACCTGGTCGGCCAGCGCGGCCTGCTCGACGATGTTGCGGATCGTCTGCGCCGCGGTGAGCGGTGTCCCGTCGTCGCCGACGGTGATGTCTCCGAAGGTGTCCAGCCCGAACTCGATGTCCATCCCGAGCCCCTTTCTATTCACCTGAATGAACTGAGGAGGGGTCGCGGGCATTCCCGCGACCCCTCCTCGGGTCTACCGGGGCTCAGCCGACCTGGAAGACGGAGCGCAGCGTGTCGAGGCCGACGCCGCCCATGTCGAGCGCGCGCTTGTGGAACGCCTTGATGTCGAAGGCGTCGCCCTCGCGCTCCTTGACGGCATCGCGCACCTGCTCCCAGATCCGCTGGCCGACCTTGTACGACGGCGCCTGGCCGGGCCAGCCCAGGTAGCGGTTCACCTCGAACTGACGGAACTCGTCCGACATGTTCACGTTGCGCCGCATCATGTCGAGTGCGTAGTCGTGATCCCACACGCCGGATCCGTCCAGACGCGGCTTGCCGAGGTGCACGCCGATGTCGAGCACGACGCGCAGGGCGCGCATCCGCTGTCCGTCGAGCATGCCCAGCCGGTCGGCGGGGTCGTCGAGGTACCCGAGCTGCTCCATGAGGCGCTCGGCGTACAGCGCCCAGCCCTCGGCGTGCCCCGAGGTGCCGGCCAGCACGCGCCGCCAGGTGTTGAGCTCGGCGCGGTTGTACGTGGCCTGCGCGATCTGCAGGTGATGTCCGGGTACGCCCTCGTGGTACACCGTGGTGAGCTCGCGCCAGGTGTCGAACTCGGTGACGCCCTCCGGCACCGACCACCACATGCGGCCGGGGCGGGAGAAGTCGTCGGTCGGGCCGGTGTAGTAGATCCCGCCCTCCTGCGTCGGCGCGATCATGCACTCGAGCGTGCGGATCTGCTCGGGGATGTCGAAGTGGGTGGCGCCGAGCTCGGCGATCGCCCGATCGCTGGTCTCCTGCATCCAGCGCTGCAGCGCATCGGTGCCGATGAGCTTGCGCGCCGGATCCGCCTCGAGGTGCGCGACGGCCTCCTCGACCGTGGCACCGGGGAGGATCTCATTCGCGATCGCGGTCTGCTCGGCGACCATCCGGGCGAGCTCCTCGCGCCCCCACTCGTAGGTCTCGTCCAGGTCGATCGTCGCGCCGAGGAAGCGCCGCGAGGCCAGCGCGTACAGGTCGCGGCCGACCGCGTCCTGCTCCCCTGCGACGGGGGCGAGCTCGGCGCTGAGGAACGAGCGCAGCGCGTCGTAGGCGACCCGCGCCGCCGCCGAGCGGTCCGCGAGGTCGCGGGCCAGGCTCGCCGGCAGCTGCCCCTCCTCGGTCGCGGCGTCGGCGACGAACGCCGTGAAGAAGCCGTCGTCGGCGGTGTAGCGGCCGATCTGCGTGGCGACCTCGACCACCTGGCGACGTGCCGGGACGACGCCCTTCGCGATCCCCTCGCGCAGCGTCTCGACGTACCCCTCGAGCGCAGCCGGGATCGCGCCGAGCCGTTCGGCGATGACGCTCCAGTCGTCGGCGGTGGCGGTCGGCATGAGGTCGAAGGCCTGGCGCACGTCCTGGGCCGCGGACGCGATCACGTTGAGGTCGCGCAGATGCCACTGGGCATCGTGCTGCTCGATCGCGAGCCGGAGCTCCGCGGAGAGGTCGGTCTTCGTGACGCGGTCGATCTCGTCGACCGGCTCCTGCGCGTCCAGCTCTGCGAGCACGCGCCGGGTCTCGGCGATCGCGTACTCGTGGCCCGCGGGGCTGAAGTCGTCGAGACGACCGTTCACCTCGTTGCGGCCGATGTAGGTGCCGAGGATCGGCGAGAGCTCGGTCAGGGTGTCGACCCAGCGTTCGGCGATCTGATCGATGGCGGAGGGCGTGCGCGTCGTGGGCTGCTCTGCGGTCATCCCATGATGCTATCCGCGGATCCGGCCCCGCTCCATGGAACGACGCGTCCCTGCCGGGCGGGTCGCGGAGCAGGGCCGGCGGCTCACCGCGCGACTCTCAGTGCGCCGCCTCGTTCCAGTCGGCGCCCCGGCCGACCTGCACGTCCAGGGGCACTGACAGGTCCGCCGCGCCGGCCATGCGCTCGCGCACGATCCGCTCGGTCGCGTCCCATTCCCCGGGTGCCACCTCGACGACGAGTTCGTCGTGGATCTGCAGCAGCACCCGCGACGACATGCCCTGCTCGAGCAGGTCGGCGTGGATGCGGAACAGCGCGATCTTCATGATGTCGGCCGCACTGCCCTGGATGGGGGCGTTGAGGGCCGCCCGCTCGGCGTTCTCGCGGAGCACCCGGTTCGGGCTGACGAGGTCGGGGAACGGGCGCCGACGGCCGAAGATCGTCTCGGTGTAGCCGACCTCCTTCGCGGCGAGCACCGAGGCGCGCAGGTAGTCGCGGACGGCGCCGAACCGCGCGAAGTACTCCATCATGAGCTGCTTCGCCTCGGACTGCTCGATGCGCAGCTGCTTGGACAGGCCGAAGGCGCGGAGCCCGTACACGAGCCCGTACGACATCGCCTTGACCTTGGTCCGCATCGCGGGCGTGACGTCCTCCGCCTCCACGCCGAACACGCGCGCTCCGACGAAGCGGTGCAGGTCCTCCCCCGAGTTGAAGGCCTCGATCAGGCCTTCATCGCCGGACAGGTGCGCCATGATCCGCATCTCGATCTGCGAATAGTCCGCGGTGAGCAGGGTCTCGTAGCCCTCCCCGACCTGGAACGCGCTGCGGATGCGGCGGGACTCCTCCGTGCGGACGGGGATGTTCTGCAGGTTCGGATCGGTGCTGCTGAGCCGGCCGGTCTGGCTGCCCGTCTGCACGTACGTCGTGTGGATGCGGTGATCGGCGCGGATCGCGGTGTCGAGCGACTCGATGATCTGCCGCAGCTTGGTCGCCTCACGGTGCTGCAGCAGCAGGTCGAGGAACGGATGCGGGTTGATCTCCTGGAGATCCGCGAGAACGGCGGCGTCCGTGGAGTAGCCGGTCTTGGTCTTGCGCGTCTTGGGCAGCTCCAGCTGGTCGAACAGCACCTCCTGCAGCTGCTTCGGCGAGCCCAGGTTGACCTCGCGGCCGATGATCTCGAACGCCGCCTGCGCGATGCCGCCTGCGCGTTCGCCCAGCTCGTGCGAGAAGCCGGAGAGGATCTCGTGCGACACGGCGACGCCGGCGAGCTCCATGTCGGCCAGCGTGATGAGCGTGGGGAGCTCGATCTCGCGGAGCACCCGGTCCACGCTCTCCGGGACGTCCGCCCGCAGCGCCGTCGCCACGCGGGCGGTGAACCAGGCGAGCTGCGCGGGAGACGCCCCCTCGGTCTCCGGCACGAGCTGGGTCGGGTCCGCCTCCGGCAGCTTCTCGCCCAGGTAGCGGTCGACGAGGTCGGCCAGCGTCTTGTCCGGGTAGCTGGGGCGCAGCAGCCAGCCGGCGAGGTTCGTGTCGTAGGCGAGGCCGCCGAGACGCACCCCTGCGGTGTGCAGCGCCTTCACCTGGGGCTTGGCGTCGTGGAGCACCTTCGGCGCCGCGGAGGCCAGCCAATCCCCGAGCGCCGCCTTCGCCGCCGGATCCCAGGGCAGCTCGACGAGGTCGTCGCCGTGAGCGAGGCCGAGGCGCCGCGGCAGACCTCCGGACACGGTCACCTCGACGGCGACCTCGCCCGTGGCGCCGGCGAGCCATGCCGGGACGGCCTCCGCCGTGAGCTCGGAGGCGGCGGGAATCACGACGGCCGCGGGCTGCTCCAGCGCAGGGGCGTCCTCGCCGACCGCCTCGAACACGCGCGGCAGCAGCGTGCGGAACTCCAGGCGCGCGAAGATGTCCCGCACCGCCTGTGCGTCGATCGGCCGGGTCGCCAGATCCGCGGGGCCGACCTCGAGCTCGACGTCCTGCAGCAGGCGGTTGAGCTTGCGGTTGCGGCGCACGTCCTCGATGTGCTCGCGCAGGTTGCCGCCGACGACGCCTTTGATCTCGTCGGCGCGCTCGAGCAGCGCGTCGAGCGAACCGAATTGCGTGAGCCACTTCACGGCCGTCTTCTCGCCCACTTTCGGCACGCCGGGCAGGTTGTCGCTGGTCTCCCCGACGAGCGCCGCGATGTCGGGATACTGCTCGGGGCGCACGCCGTAGCGCTCCTGCACCGCGATCGGGTCGTAGCGCTTCAGCTGCGACACGCCCTGCACGTTCGGGTAGAGCAGGGTCACGTCGTCGCTGACGAGCTGGATGGTGTCGCGATCGCCGGAGACCACGAGAACGTCGTAGCCCTGCGCGGTGCCCTGAGCGGCGAGGGTGGCGAGGATGTCGTCGGCCTCGATGCCCTCCTTGGTGAGCACGGGGATCGACATCGCGGCGAGGCAGTCCTGCAGCAGCGGGATCTGACCGCGGAACTCGGACGGCGTCTCCGAGCGGGTGGCTTTGTACTCCGGGTACTCGTCGGTCCGGAACGAGTGGCGGGAGGTGTCGAACGCGATCGCCATGTGGGTCGGCCGCTCCGCCTTGATGAGGTTCACCAGCATCGACAGGAACCCGTAGATCGCGTTCGTGTGCTGGTTGTCCTTGGTGGTGAAGTTCTCCACCGGAAGGGCGAAGAACGCCCGGTATGCGAGCGAATGGCCGTCGACGACCATGAGGGTAGGCTTTGCGGAGTCCGTCACCACTTCAGCCTAACGACAGCGGCGGACATCGATTCGAGGAGGATCCGCGTGACCGACCCGGCCGACACGAGCACCGCGCAGCGCAGCCCCGGCCTGGACTGGGCGGCGGAGCGTGGCATGGGAGCGCTGGCCGAGAAGATGGGCCTGCGCTGGGTCGAGTTCTCCGTCGACCGCTGCGTCGCGACGATGCCCGTCGAGGGCAACACGCAGCCGGTCGGGCTCATGCACGGCGGGGCATATGTCGTGCTCGGCGAGTCGCTGGGATCCATGGCCGCCAACTTGCACGCCGGCCCGGGACGCCTCGCCGTGGGCGTCGACATCAATGCGACGCACACCCGCTCCGCGACGAGCGGAGTGGTCACCGGCGTCTGCACGCCGGTCCACCTGGGACGCAGCATCACGGTGCACGAGATCGTCGTGAGCGATGATCAGGGCCGCCGCTGCTCGACGATCCGGATCACGAACATGATCAAGGACCTGCCCGCCGCACGCTGACGGATGCGCGCTCAGGCGCTGCCGTCGACGGGGTCCTCGAGGATCCGCTGGAAGAGCAGATGATCCTGCCACTCCCCTGCGATGCGCAAGTAGCGCGGAGCGCGGCCGATCTCGGTGAATCCGGTGGCGCGCAGCACCCGCTGCGACGCGACGTTGTGCACGAGCGTCGCCGCCTGCACCCGATGCAGGCCGATGTCGTCGCGCGCCTGCGCGCACACGGCCTGCACGGCCCGGCGCATGAAGCCCCGACCCGACGCGTCCTCGTCGATCCAGTAGCCCAGATGAGCGCTCCAGAACGCGCCGCGGACGATGTCGCCGAGGTTCACCCGTCCCACGATGCGGCCACCGGCGTCGGCCAGCACGAACGCCGCGCTGAGGCCATCCGCGACGCTGCGCAGCGCCTCCTCCACGAGAGCGTCCTGACGCTCCGCGGTGAAGAAGTCCTCGGACCGTGAGGGCTCCCACGGCGCGAGGTGCGCACGGTTGCGCGTGTACGCCGCTGCCAGCTCAGCGCCGTCTCCCGGCAGGAGCGGACGGAGCAGGATCCCGTCGCCGAGATCCACGCCCTTACTTCTTGGGGGCGAGCTGCTCGATGATCGCCTTCGCCACGTCCTGCATGGTCAGGCGGCGGTCCATCGACGCCTTCTGGATCCAGCGGAAGGCCTCCGGCTCGCTGAGGCCCATCTTCTCGTTGAGCAGGCCCTTGGCGCGGTCAACGAGCTTGCGGGTCTCGAAGCGCTCGACCATGTCGGCGACCTCGGCCTCGAGCGTGATGATCTGCTCGTGACGGGCGAGGGCGATCTCGATCGCCGGCAGCAGGTCGTTCGGCGTGAACGGCTTCACGACGTAGGCGAGGGCTCCGGCCTCGCTCGCCCGCTCGACGAGCTCCTTCTGGCTGAACGCCGTGAGCAGCACGACCGGGGCGATGTTGCCCTTGTGCAGCTTCTCGGCGGCGCTGATGCCGTCCAGCTGCGGCATCTTGACGTCCATGATGACCAGGTCCGGACGCAGCTCGGTCGCGAGCTGCACGGCCGTCTCGCCGTCGCCGGCCTCGCCGACCACGTCGAAGCCGTTGTCACGGAGGATCTCGACGATGTCGAGGCGGATCAGCGACTCGTCCTCGGCGACGACGACGCGTCGCGGAGCGGACGAGGCGGGCTGCTCAGGCTGCTGCTCTTCAGTCACGGATCCATCCTATCGGACACGCGTTTCGGTTCACGCGAACCGTGGTGCCGGCGGTGGGACTCGAACCCACACGCCCTTTCGGACAAAGCATTTTGAGTGCTCCGCGTCTGCCATTCCGCCACGCCGGCCCGGATCGACCCTAGCGCATCCCCGGAGACGACGAACGCCGGCCCCGTGAGGGGCCGGCGTTCCGAGTGCGCTCAGCCGTTGTTGGCCTGATAGATCGGCGCCGCGCCGTGCACGGTGTCGCCGACCCGGTGGATGCGCAGGTCGTTCGTGGAGCCGACGATCCCGGGAGGGGATCCGGAGATCACGACGACCTTGTCCCCCACCTCGGCCAGGCCGGAGCCGAGCAGGTGCTCGTCGACCTGGTGGAACATCATGTCGGTGTGCGGCACGAAGTTCACGAGGCTCGTGCGCACGCCCCAGGTCACGGCGAGACGCCGGCGGATGCCGGGGTCGGGCGTGTACGCCAGCATCGGGATGCGCGAGCGCAGCCGCGCCAGGCGGCGGGCGGAGTCGCCCGACTGGGTGAACACGCAGAGGTACTTGGCCTCGACGAACTCGGCGACCTCGAGCGCCGCGAGGGTGATCGCACCGCCCTGCGTGCGCGGCTTGGTGGTCAGCGGCTGGATCCGCTCCAGGCCGTGGTCCTCGGTGGACTCGATGATGCGCGCCATGGTCTCCACGACGATGACCGGGTACTCGCCGACGCTGGTCTCACCGGAGAGCATCACGGCGTCGGCGCCGTCGAGCACCGCGTTGGCGACGTCGGATGTCTCGGCGCGCGTGGGCACGGGGCTGGAGATCATCGACTCGAGCATCTGCGTGGCGACGATGACGGGCTTGGCCATGCGGCGGGCGAGTTCGACCGCGCGCTTCTGCACGATCGGCACGGCCTCCAGCGGCAGCTCGACACCGAGGTCGCCACGGGCGACCATGATCCCGTCGAACGCGTCGACGATCTCCTCGAGGTTCTCGACAGCCTGCGGCTTCTCGATCTTCGCGATGACGGGCACCTTCACGCCCTCTTCGGCCATGATCTCGTGCACCCGGGTCACGTCGGCCGCATCCCGGACGAACGACAGCGCGATGAGGTCGGCGCCGGTGCGCAGACCCCAGCGCAGGTCGTCCTCGTCCTTCTCGCTCAGGGCGGGCACGCTGACGGCCACGCCGGGCAGGTTGATGCCCTTGTTGTTGGACACCGCCCCAGCGACGACCACGCGGGTGGTGACGACCGTGCCGTCGGTGTCGACGACCTCGACGCGGACCTTGCCGTCGTCGATGAGGAGGAAGTCGCCCGGCTTGACGTCCTGCGGGAGGCCCTTGAACGTCGTGCCGCAGATCTCCTTGTTCCCGATGATGTCCTCGGTGGTGATCTTGAAGATGTCGCCGGCCGCGAGCTCGTACGGGCCCGCCTCGAACTTGCCGAGACGGATCTTCGGGCCCTGCAGGTCGACCAGCACGGCCACGGCGCGACCGGAGTCCTCAGCGGCGCGGCGCACGTTCGCGTAGTTGTTCTCGTGCACCGAGTAGTCGCCGTGGCTCAGGTTCAGTCGGGCGACGTCGACACCTGCATCGATGAGGGCCCGCACCGTCTCATATGTCGAGGTTGCTGGGCCAAGAGTGGCCACGATTTTGGCACGTCTCAATGCGTTCTCCGATAGCTGTCAGGGGGATGGAAGTCAGGCCTCGCGGCCGGGCCAAGCCTACGCGGGCTGGAGCCCGATCGCGACATCGGTCGGGCGGACGGGCGCCGGCAGCACCGTGGATCCCATGAGGTGACGGTCGACGGCGGCGGCCGCCGCGCGGCCCTCGGCGATGGCCCACACGATGAGGGACTGACCGCGTCCGGCATCGCCGGCGACGAAGACGCCGGGGATCGTGGACGTGTAGTCCTCGTCGCGGCGGAACGCGCCGCGCTCGGTGCGCTGAGGAGCCTCCTCGCCGAACGAGTCGTGCTCGGGACCGGTGAAGCCCATGGCGATGAGCACCAGGTCCGCCGGGATCTCCCGCTCCGTGCCGCTCTTGGGCACGCGGCGGCCGTCGACGAACTCGGTCTCGGCGACGCGCAGCGCGCGCACCTCTCCGGCCTCGTTGCCGAGGAACTCCACGGTCGAGGCCAGGTACATCCGCTCGCCGCCCTCCTCGTGGGCGGACTGCACCTCGAACACGGTCGGCATCATCGGCCACGGCTGGTGCTCCGGCCGGTGTGCGGAGGGCTGACGTCCGATCGCGAGGTTCGTGACGCTGAGGGCGCCCTGGCGGTGCGCGGTGCCGATGCAGTCGGCGCCGGTGTCGCCGCCGCCGATCACGATGACGTGCTTGCCTTCGGCCGAGATCTGGTTCGGCACCGGGTCGCCGGCGACGGCCTTGTTCGACTCCACGAGGTACTCCATCGCGAAGTGCACGCCGTCGAGGTCGCGCCCCGGGATGGCGAGGTCGCGCGGCAGCGTGGCGCCGGTGGCGATGAGCACCGCGTCGTATCGGGCGCGCAGGTCGTCCCAGCTGATGTCGGTGCCGATGTTGACGCCCGCACGGAACCGGGTGCCCTCCTCGGACATCTGGCGCAGCCGCGCGTCCAGGTGGGACTTCTCCATCTTGAAGTCGGGGATGCCATAGCGCAGCAGACCGCCGATGCGGTCGTCCCGCTCGAACACGGCGACGGTGTGCCCGGCGCGCGTGAGCTGCTGCGCTGCCGCGAGTCCGGCAGGACCGGATCCGACGACGGCGACGGTCTTGCCCGTCAGACGTTCCGGCGGCTGCGCCTCGACCCATCCCGAGGCGAACGCCTCGTCGATGATCGAGACCTCGATCTGCTTGATCGTCACCGCGGGCTGGTTGATTCCGAGCACGCAGGCGCTCTCGCAGGGCGCCGGGCACAGCCGCCCGGTGAACTCCGGGAAGTTGTTCGTCGCGTGCAAGCGCTCGATGGCGGCGCGGCCTTCGCCGCGCCAGGTGAGGTCGTTCCACTCCGGGATGAGGTTGCCCAGCGGGCAGCCCTGATGGCAGAACGGCACGCCGCAGTCCATGCAGCGGCTGGCCTGGCGGCGGAGCACAGCCGAATCTCCCGGCTGGTACACCTCCTTCCAGTCCATGATGCGGACCGGTACGGGCCGGCGTGCGGGGAGCTCGCGCTCCGTGACTTTCAGGAAGCCCTTGGGATCAGCCACCGGTCACCTCCAGGATGCGGTTCCAGACGATGGAGCCGTCGGGGTCGATCCCCTCGGCCTCTGCTTCTGCCCTCGTGCGCAGCACGGCCGCGTAGTCGCGGGGCAGGATCTTCGTGAAGGAGGCGGCGAAGTCGTCGTCCTCCAGGATCTCCGCGGCGAGCGGGGATCCGGTGCGCTCCAGGTGCTGCGCGAGCAGTTCGCGCAGCTCCTGCGCGTCCACCTCGTCGAGCGGGAGCAGCTCGAGCTCGCCGGAGTTCAGCGACAGCGGGTTCACGCGCTCGGTGTGCAGGCCGCGCACGTAGGCGATGCCGCCGGACATGCCGGCGCCGAGGTTGCGGCCGGTGCTGCCGAGGATCACCGCGACGCCGCCGGTCATGTACTCGAGCGCGTGGTCGCCCACGCCCTCGGCGACCGCGGTCGCACCCGAGTTGCGGACCAGGAACCGCTCTCCGACCACGCCGGAGATGTGGATCGTGCCGCTCGTCGCGCCGTATCCGATCACGTTGCCCGCGATCACGTTGCGGTGCGGCGCGAACGTCGCATCGCGGTGCGGGCGGATCGTGATCTCCCCGCCGGAGAGCCCCTTGCCGACGTAGTCGTTGGCGTCGCCCTCGAGGGTGATCGAGATGCCGCGGGGCAGGAACGCACCCAGCGACTGGCCGGCGGTGCCGTGCAGGGAGATGCCGATCGTGCCGGCCGGCAGGCCCTCTCCCCCGTGGCGCACGGTCACCTCGTGACCGAGCATGGTGCCCACGGCCCGCTCTGTGTTGCGGATGGGCAGGTCGAACGACACGGGCGTGCCGTGCTCGATCGCGTCGCGTGCCGCGGTGAGCAGGGGCGCGTCGAAGTGCTTCTCCAGCTCGTGGTCCTGCGTGCGGGCGCTGCGGCGCGGCTCGTGCGCCGGGAACGCCGGGCCCTCGAGCACGGGTGCGAGGTCGAGGCCGTCCGCCTTCCAGTGCCGGATGGCGGCGTCGGTGCGGAGCAGGTCGGTGCGTCCGATGATCTCGTCGAGGCTCCGGAAGCCGAGCGCGGCCAGGTGCTCGCGCACCTCCTCCGCGATGAACTCCATGAAGTTCACGACGAACTCGGGCTTGCCGGTGAAGCGCTCGCGCAGCACCGGGTTCTGCGTGGCCACGCCCACCGGGCAGGTGTCCAGGTGGCAGACCCGCATCATGATGCACCCGCTGACCACCAGCGGCGCGGTGGCGAAGCCGAACTCCTCGGCGCCCAGGAGCGCGCCGATGATGACGTCGCGCCCGGTCTTGAGCTGGCCGTCGACCTCCACCACGACGCGGTCGCGCATGCCGTTGAGCATGAGCGTCTGCTGCGTCTCCGCCAGGCCCAGCTCCCAGGGGGTGCCGGCGTGCTTGAGGGAGTTCAGCGGGCTCGCGCCCGTGCCGCCGTCGTGGCCGGACACGAGCACCACGTCGCTGAGCGCCTTGGCCACGCCCGCCGCGACCGCGCCGATGCCGGACTGGCTCACCAGCTTGGTGTGGATCCGGGCGTCGGGGTTGGCCCGCTTCAGGTCGAAGATGAGCTGCTTCAGGTCCTCGATCGAGTAGATGTCGTGGTGCGGCGGCGGGGAGATGAGCCCCACGCCCGGCGTCGCGTGCCGGGTGCGCGCGATCCACGGGTACACCTTCTGCGGCGGGAGCTGGCCGCCTTCACCGGGCTTCGCGCCCTGGGCGAGCTTGATCTGGATGTCGTCGGCCTCGGTGAGGTACTGGCTGGTCACACCGAACCGGCCGGACGCGACCTGCTTGATCGCGCTGCGCCGCTCCGGGTCGACGAGGCGCTCCGGATCCTCTCCGCCCTCGCCGGTGTTCGACTTCGCGCCGAGCCGGTTCATCGCGATCGCGAGCGTCTCGTGCGCCTCCTGCGAGATGGAGCCGTAGCTCATCGCACCGGTGGAGAAGCGCTTCACGATCGACGACACCGGCTCGACCTCGTCGATCGGAACCGGCGGCCGCTCGCCCGTGCGCAGCTCGAACAGCCCGCGCAGCGTCTTCAGCTCCCTGGCCTGGTCGTCCACGAGCCGCGTGTACTCGCGGAAGATGTCGTACCGCCGCGTGCGTGTGGAGTGCTGCAGACGGAACACCGTCTCCGGGTTGAAGAGGTGGGGTGAGCCGTCACGGCGCCACTGGTACTCGCCGCCGGTCCAGAGGCGCTCGTGCGCGCGCGCCGCGGCGTCCTCGGGATAGGCGAAGTCGTGCCGGGCCTGGTTCTCGGCGTAGATGTCCTCGATGCCGATGCCGCCGAGCTTCGTCTCGGTGCCGGTGAAGTACGCGTCCACGAGCTCCTGGCTCAGCCCCACGGCCTCGAACACCTGGGCGCCGGCGTAGGAGCTGACCGTGGAGATGCCCATCTTGGACATGATCTTCAGCACGCCCTTGCCGAGCGCGTAGATGAGGTTGCGGACCGCCTTCTCCGGCGTGAGGCCGGTGATGTAGCCCGAGCGCACGAGGTGCTCCACGGTCTCCATCGCGAGGTAGGGGTTGACCGCGGAGGCGCCGTAGCCGATGAGCGTGGCCACGTGGTGCACCTCGCGCACGTCGCCGGCCTCGACGATCAGGCCGACCTTCATCCGGTTCTCGCGCCGGATGAGGTGGTGGTGCACCGCGGAGAGCATGAGCAGCGACGGGATGGGGGCGAGGTCCTTGTTGGAGTCGCGGTCGCTGAGGATGATCAGCTCCGCGCCCCGCTCGATGGCCTCGTCGACCTCGGCGCACATCTCCTCGAGGCGACGCGCGAGCGACTCCGGACCGGCGTCGACGTGGTACAGGCCCTTGATGGTCGCGCTGGAGCGCTCCGGACGCGCCTTGTCGATGTGACGGAGCTTGGCGAGCTCGTCGTTGTCGATGACGGGGAAGTCCAGCACGATCGTGCGGGCGTGCTCGGGACCCCAGTCGAGGAGGTTGCGCTCCGGGCCGAGACCCAGCGACAGGTTGGTGACGACCTCCTCGCGGATCGCGTCCAGCGGCGGGTTGGTCACCTGCGCGAACTGCTGCACGAAGTAGTCGAAGAGCAGTCGGGGCCGTTCGGAGAGCACCGCGATGGGGGTGTCGCTGCCCATGGCGCCGAGCGGCTCGACGCCGGTCTGCCCCATCGGCGTGAGCAGGATCCGGACCTCCTCCTCGGTGTAGCCGAAGGTGCGCTGACGGCGCGTGATGGACGCGACGGGGTGCACGATGTGCTCGCGCTCGGGGAGGTCGGCGAGACGCACGCGTCCCTCGTCGAGCCACTCCTGCCAGGGGTGCAGCTCCGCGAGCTCGCGCTTGACCTCGTCGTCCTCGACGATGCGGCGCTTCGCGGTGTCGACGACGAACATCGTGCCCGGCTGCAGGCGTCCGCGGCGCTTGATGCGCTCCGGTGCGAACTCGAGCACACCGGTCTCGCTGCCGATGACGACCAGGCCGTCGGTGGTCTCGGTCCAGCGTCCGGGGCGCAGGCCGTTGCGGTCCAGCGTCGCGCCGACGACCGTGCCGTCGGTGAAGATGAGGGCGGCAGGGCCGTCCCACGGCTCCATCTGGTTGGAGTGGTACTCGTAGAAGGCGCGCAGACCCGGATCCAGGTCGGTCTGGCGCTCCCAGGCGGCCGGCACCATCATCATCACGGCGTGCGGCAGGCTGCGACCGGTGAGGGTGAGCAGCTCGAGCACCTCGTCGAAGGAGGCCGAGTCGCTCGCGCCATCCGTGCAGATGGGCAGCAGGGGCCGGATGTCGCCGAGCAGCTCGGACTCGAGCTGGGACTGGCGCGCGCGCATCCAGTTGCGGTTGCCGCCGACCGTGTTGATCTCGCCGTTGTGGGCGAGCATGCGCAGCGGCTGCGCGAGCGGCCAGGACGGGAACGTGTTCGTCGAATAGCGCGAGTGCACGACGGCGAGCTCGGAGGCGAAGCGCTCGTCCTGCAGATCCGGGTAGAAGGGCTCCAGCTGCAGCGTGGTGACCATGCCCTTGTAGCCGAGCGTGCGCGCCGACAGCGACACGAAGTAGGCGCCGAGCTCGTGGCCGGCGCGCTTGCGCAGGCGGTAGGCGACGCGATCCAGGTCGATGCCGGAGAGCGCCTCGGCGGATCCGGTCGCGGGGCGCGAGACGAAGAGCTGCTCGAACGCGGGGCGAGCCTCGTCGGCGAGCTTGCCGAGGTGCTGGTTGGCCGTGGGCACCTCGCGCCAGCCGAGGACGGTGAGGCCCTCCTCGGCGGCGATCCGCTCGATGCCCGCCTTCTGCTCGCGACGCGCGCGGGAATCGAGCGGG
This sequence comes from Microbacterium xylanilyticum, assembly GCF_054654695.1. Lineage (NCBI taxonomy): Bacteria > Bacillati > Actinomycetota > Actinomycetes > Micrococcales > Microbacteriaceae > Microbacterium > Microbacterium xylanilyticum. Next base: position 1,809,068 of record NZ_BAAIEN010000002.1, on the reverse strand, counting down.
AGGAAGGCGAGGCCCGCGGCGTACTCCCCCACGGCGGGCAGCGCGAAGGGCACCACCGCTCGCAGGAATGCGTCCGGCATCTGGGTCAGGATCCCGGCGCCGTCACCGGTTCCCGCGTCGGAACCGATCGCGCCGCGGTGCTCGAGGTTGCGCAGCGCCTCGAGGGCGAGCGCGATGATGTCGTGTCCCGGCTCCCCACGGAGCGTCGCGACCATGGCCAGGCCGCAGGCGTCCTTCTCGAACGCGGGGTTGTACATCCCCTGCTTCGGGGGGTAAGCGCCAGAAGCGCCGGTGGGAGGCTGGAAGTGCACCAGTCACCGTCCTCAGAATTCGGATGAAACCGGGGACGTCGTCGGCCCGCTCGTTCAGTGCGTGTTTCCCGGTGGACGTGCGTCCACCGCAGCGAGGCTCCTGTCGGTGCCGTTCTCAGGGGCGCGAGGCGGCGCTCGTGGCGTCCACCTCGACGCGATTCCCGTCGGACTGAGGCTCACTCAGGTCGACGAAATCATCGGGGTCTTGCGATTCTACCGCAGGGTCGCGCGGCTCCCGACCCGGCTGGTACGGCGAGGGCTCGAAGCCGGGGTGACGGCGCGTCTGCACGAACAGGATCACGATGCCGAGCACGACGCCGAACAGCGCCGCCCAGACGTTGGTGCGCAGACCGAGGTAGATCTCGCTGGGATCGATGCGGATCGACTCCCACACCATGCGTCCTGCGCCGTACCAGATGAGGTAGACGGCGAACAGCTTGCCCCACTGCAGGCGCAGCTTGTGACCGAGCCAGAGCAGGAACAGGCAGCCGAGGGTGTTCCAGATCACCTCGTAGAGGAACGTGGGGTGGAACAGGGTCCCCGGGGCGAGCCCGGGAGGGAAGGCCGAGTTCGTGGGCTCGATCTCGAGGCCCCAGGGCAGGTCCGTGGGAAGGCCGAACAGCTCGTGGTTGAACCAGTTCCCGAACCGGCCGAACGCCTGCGCGAGGATGAGGCCGGGGGCGAGCGCGTCGGCGAAGGCGGAGAAGCGCACTCCGGTCCATCTGCAGCCGAGCCACGCGCCGATCGCGCCGCCGATGAGCGCGCCGAAGATGGCGATACCGCCCTCCCAGATCGCCCACACCGACCCGGGCTCGAACGGGTTCCAGGTGTTCTTGCCCGGGCCGAAGTAGAAGCCCGGGTGGGTCAGCACGTGGAAGATCCGCGCACCGATGATCGCCAGGGGCACCGCGATGATGCAGATGTCCACCACGACCCAGCGCTCCGCCCCGCGCCGGGTGAGGCGGTGGTTGGTCATCAGCGTGGCGGCGATGATGCCGGCGATGATGCAGAGCGCGTAGTAGTGGATCTGCATCGTGAGGCCGAAGATGTTCAGCGTGAAGTAGCTGACCGGCGGGCTCGGGATGCTGGCGTGCACGCCGATCAGGGCGTTCTGGAGCGCGAAGGGCATGGTCACGAGTCTACGTCGTCAGAGCGCGCTCACCGTGCGCGTGGCGTGCCCGTGGCGAGCTCGCGGGTCACCTCGGCGAGGCGCTCCACTCCCCCGTCCCTGAGGGCGCGGACGAGCGCAGTGCCCACGATCGCGCCGTCGGCGTACTCCAGCACCCCGGCGATCTGCTCGGCCGTGGAGATGCCGATGCCGACGCAGGCGCGGGAGGCGCCGTGTTCGCGGAGGCGGCCGACGAGGGCGCGTGCGGCCTTGTCGAGCTCCGCACGCTCGCCCGTGATGCCCATCGTGGACACCGTGTACACGAAGCCCGTCGAGCGGGACGCCACCAGGTCGAGGCGCTCGTCCGTGGACGTGGGCGCGGCCAGGAAGATCCGATCGAGCCCGGTGCGCTCGCTCGCGGCGATCCACTCCGGCGCGGCCTCGGGCGTGATGTCGGGCGTGATGAGCCCCGCGCCGCCCGCGGCCAGAAGGTCGTCGGCGTAGCGGTCGACACCGTATTGCAGGACGGGGTTCCAGTACGTCATGACGACGACCGGCGCGTCCACGGCCTCCGTGATCGCCTTCACCGCGGTGAACAGGTCGCGCATCCGGAAGCCGCCGGCGAGGGCCGCCTGGGTGGCCTCCTGGATGATCGCGCCGTCCATCACCGGGTCGCTGTAGGGCGGGCCGAGCTCGATGATGTCGACGCCGTTGCGGGCGAGGGCGATCGCCGCGTCGATGCTCGTCTGCAGATCCGGGAAGCCGACGGGCAGGTAGCCGATGAACACGCCACGGCCGGCGTCGTGCGCGCGCTGGATCGCCTCTTCGACGCGGCTCATCCCCGGGCTCCGTTCTCGGCGGCGGCGCCGTCGTACAGCCCGAAGTAGCGGGCGGCGGTGTCCATGTCCTTGTCGCCGCGGCCGGAGAGGCAGACGGCGAGGATCGCGTCGGGGCCGAGCTCGCGGCCGATCCGGATCGCGCCGGCGAGGGCGTGCGCGGACTCGATCGCGGGGATGATGCCCTCGGTGCGGCTGAGCAGGCGCAGCGCCTGCATCGCTTCGTCGTCGGTCGCGGGGATGTACTCGGCGCGACCGATCGCGGCGAGCCAGGAGTGCTCCGGGCCGACGCCCGGGTAGTCGAGGCCGGCCGAGATCGAGTGCGACTCGATGGTCTGGCCGTCCTCGTCCTGCAGCACGTAGGTGCGGGCGCCGTGCAGCACGCCGGGCCGGCCGCGCTCGATCGACGCGGCGTGCTTGGGGGTGTCGACGCCGTCGCCGGCCGCCTCCACGCCGTACAGGCGCACCTCGGCGTCGTCGAGGAACGCGTCGAACATGCCGATCGCGTTGGATCCGCCGCCGACGCAGGCGAGCACGGCGTCGGGCAGACGCCCGGCCTCCTCCAGCAGCTGCCGGCGGGCCTCCTCGCCGATGATCTTCTGGAAGTCGCGGACCATCGCCGGGAACGGGTGCGGTCCCGCCGCGGTGCCGAAGATGTAGTTGGTCGTCTCGACGCTCGCGACCCAGTCCCGGTACGCGTCGTTGATCGCGTCCTTCAGCGTGCGGGAGCCGGTCGTGACCGGCACGACCTCCGCACCCAGCAGCCGCATCCGGGCGACGTTCAGCGCCTGGCGCTCGGTGTCGACCTCGCCCATGTAGATCGTGCAGTCCAGGCCGAACAGCGCAGCGGCCGTGGCCGTCGCGACGCCGTGCTGACCCGCGCCGGTCTCCGCGATCACCCGGGTCTTGCCCAGGCGCTTGGTGAGCAGCGCCTGCCCGAGCACGTTGTTGATCTTGTGGGATCCGGTGTGGTTGAGGTCCTCGCGCTTGAGGAAGATCCGCGCACCGCCGGCGTGCTCGGCGAACCGCGGCACCTCCGTGATCGGCGAGGGACGCCCCGCATAGGAGTGCAGCAGCGCCGCGAGCTCCGCCTGGAAGGCCGGGTCGGCGATCGCCTCCTGGTACGCCACGGTGAGCTCGTCGATCGCGGCGATGAGCGACTCGGGCATGAACCGCCCGCCGAAATCGCCGAAGAACGGCCCGGGCTGTTCGCGCAGACTCTGAGTCATGATCCGGCCTCCAGGAAGGCGTGCAGGGTGGCTACCGGATCACCGGTGACGAGCGCTTCGCCGATGAGCACCGCATCGGCGCCGGCCGCGCGGTAGTGCGCGACGTCGGCCGGCGTGAGCACGGCGGACTCCGCGATCTTCACGGAGGTCGAGGGGATCCGGTCCACGAGACGGCCGAACAGGTCGCGGTCGAGCTCGAGGGTCTTCAGGTCGCGGGCGTTCACGCCGATCAGGTGCGCACCGAGGTCGATGGCGACCTCGAGCTCCTCGGCCGAGTGGGTCTCCACCAGCGGCATCATGCCCAGCTCGACGATGAGGGTGTAGAGCTGCTCCAGGTTCGCGCGTTCCAGGCCTGCCACGATCAGCAGCGCGAGCGATGCGCCCGCCGCGCGGGCCTCGAACACCTGGTACGGGGTGGCGATGAAGTCCTTGCGCAGCACCGGCACGTCGACCGCCGCCGTGACGGCCTCGAGGTCGGCGAGACTGCCGCCGAAGCGGCGCTCCTCGGTCAGCACGCTGATCGCGGACGCGCCGCCCTGCTGGTACAGGGACGCCTGCAGGGCCGGATCCGGGATCTCGGCGAGGGCACCCCGTGAAGGGCTCGCGCGCTTGACCTCGGCGATGATCTTCACCCGGTCAGCGGGCGCCAGAGCGGCGCGGACATCCATGGCCGGGGCGCGATCGAGGGCAGCACGCTCCACGATCGCGAGCGGACGTTCCCGCTCGCGACGGGCGGCGTCCTCGACTGCGCCGGCCGTGAGGTCGGCGAGCACCATTAGTGCGCCTTCGGCTGGTACTTCGGACCCTTCGCGCCGTAGCCGGCCTTGGAGAGCACCCAGCCCGCGATCGCGCCGATGACGATGAGCGCGACGCCCACCCACACCACGACCGGGATGTCCAGGAAGAAGGCGGTGGTGCCGACGCTGAAGCCGAGCAGCATGATCACCACGGCGGTCCAAGCCGCAGGCGAGTGTCCGTGGCCGGGATCTGCGATGGGGTTGCTCATGTTCTCCTCCGAGCGTTCGGGTGGTCGGTGCAAGTCTATCGGGATCGTGCTTCCCGCCGCGGACGCCGCCCGGCATCCGTCGACAGGAGACAGGTCAGCGGGTCGGGTCCGTGCCGCGGCTGAGCTCGTCCCAGCTCTCCACGGCATCCACCGGACCGTCGTGCGGCGCCGGAGCCGTACGGTAGCGCCTGCCCCCGCTGCGCCAGCTCCCTGCGGTGACGAGAGCCCACGCGCCGCCGAGAAACAGCAGCGCCCAGGCGATCAGGGCGCCCCACGGCCAGGCCGTCACCGTGATGCCGTCGACGAGGGCGGTGAGGGCCTGATCGCCGGCGAGGCCGGTCGCCTTCGTGAGCGCAGGGGCGATCGCGTCGAGCGGATGCTGCAGCAGGATCCGCGCCGTCAGCACCAGCAGCAGACCGCCGACCAGGACGGCGATCACCGCGAACACGCGGCGCAGGACCGGGCCGACGAGTGCCAGCGCGGCGCCGACCGCGAGGGCGGTGAGGCTGAGGGGTGCGAGCACCGGAAGCGCGGCGTTGCCCGCGACGTCGAGGGTCTCTCCCCCGTCGGCGCGGCCGACGGCGAGCCAGGTCTGCGTCGAGGACAGGATCCCCAGGGCGCCGGCGAGCAGGATCAGCAGCAGGCTCGCGGACTTCGCACGGCGGGCGAGCATCAGGGCGCCGGCTCGGCGTCGGACGCCACGACCGCGTCCAGATCACGCCCGTCGAAGCAGGTGCGCGTGCCGGTGTGGCAGGCAACGCCGACCTGGTCCACGAGCAGCAGCACGACGTCGCCGTCGCAGTCCAGGCGGGCGCCGCGGACGTGCTGGACGTGTCCGGACGTGTCGCCCTTGCGCCAGTACTCCTGGCGGGAGCGCGACCAGTAGGTGGCGCGGCCGGTGGTGAGCGTGCGCCGCAGCGCCTCCTCGTCGGCCCACGCCATCATCAGCACCTCGCGGGTGTCCCACTGCTGCACGATCACGGGCACGAGGCCCTGGTCGTTGTACGCGACGCGCGCGAGCTGTTCGTCGGTCGTGCTCATCGCACCGGCACCCCCGCTTCGCGCAGCGCGGCCTTGACGTCGCCGACCGTGAGCTGACCGGAGTGGAAGACGCTCGCGGCGAGCACCGCGTCCGCACCGGCGGCGATGGCGGGCGCGAAGTCCTCGGCCCTGCCCGCACCGCCCGAGGCGATCACGGGCACGCTGGAGACCTCGCGCATGAGACCCACGAGCTCCAGGTCGAAGCCGTCCTTGGTGCCGTCCGCGTCGATCGAGTTCACGAGCAGTTCGCCCGCTCCGCGTTCGATGGCCTCCCGCGCCCAGTCCAGGGCGTCCAGGTCGGTCTCGGTGCGGCCGCCGTGCGTGGTGACCACGAAGCCGGACGCGGTGCGCGGGCTGCGCTTGACGTCGAGCGAGAGCACCAGCACCTGTGCGCCGAACCGGTCGGCGATCTCGCCGATCAGCTCCGGCCGGGCGATCGCGGCGGAGTTCACGCCGACCTTGTCCGCGCCCACGCCCTGCAGGCGGGCGACGTCCTCGACCGAGCGCACCCCTCCCCCGACCGTGAGCGGCACGAAGACCTCTTCGGCCGTGCGGCGGACCACGTCGTACGTGGTGGCGCGCTCGTCGACGGTGGCGGTCACGTCCAGGAACGTGATCTCGTCGGCGCCCTGCGCTGCGTAGTGCCTGGCGAGCTCGACGGGGTCGCCCATGTCGCGCAGGTTCTCGAAATTCACGCCCTTGACGACGCGGCCCGCAGCCACGTCGAGGCACGGGATGACCCGGGCGGTGAGCGACATCAGAGCCTCGCGGCGTGGATCGCGGTGACGAGGATGGCCCGTGCGCCGAGCGCGTAGAGCTGGTCCATCACCTGGTTCATGCCGCGGCGCGGGATCATCACGCGTACGGCGACCCATGCGGGGTCGCGCAGCGGGGACACCGTGGGCGACTCGCGGCCGGGAGCGATCGCCGCCGCCTCCTCCACGAGGTCGGCGGGCAGGTCGTAGTCGAGCAGGACGAAGCGGTGCGCGACCATGACGCCGCGCAGGCGCCGCAGCAGCGTCTCGGTGCCCTCGGCGTCGCCCGGGCGGCTGATCAGCACGGCCTCGGACTCGATGATCACCGGGCCGAAGATCTCCAGGCCCGCCTGCCGCAGCGTCGTCCCGGTCTCCACGACGTCGGCGATGGCGTCCGCCACGCCGAGGCGCACCGCGGACTCGACCGCGCCGTCGAGCGGCACCAGTTCGGCCTGCACTCCGTGCTCGCGGAGGTAGTCGTCGACGAGGCCCGGGTAGGCGGACGCGACGCGGACGCCGTTCAGATCCTCCAGCGTCCGGAAGCGTCCGGGCGGGGCGGCGAAGCGGAACGTGGAGCGGGCGAAGCCCAGCTGCTCGATCTCGCGCGCGCCGGGGCGGCGGATGTCGCGCAGCAGGTCGCGGCCGGTGATGCCGACATCGAGCGCGCCGGAGGCGACGTACGTGGCGATGTCACGCGGACGGAGGAAGAAGAACTCGACGTCGTTGTCGGCGTCGATGACGTGCAGGGTCTTGGTGTCGCGGCGGCCGGCGTATCCGGCTTCGGCGAGCATCTCGGCGGCGGTCTCGGACAGCGATCCCTTGTTCGGGACGGCAATGCGCAGCATGGGAGGTCTTTCAGTTCGAAGCGGTCGGGGACGGCTTCACAGATGTCGGTAGACGTTCTCCAGCGTCAGGCCCTTGGCCAGCATCAGCACCTGCAGGTGGTACAGCAGCTGGGAGATCTCCTCGGCTGCGGCCTCGTCGCTCTCGTACTCGGCGGCCATCCAGACCTCGGCGGCCTCCTCCACGATCTTCTTGCCGATCGTGTGCACGCCCGCGTCGAGTTCGCGCACGGTCCCGGAGCCCTCCGGGCGCTCGGCCGCCTTGCAGCTCAGCTCGGCGAACAGTTCGTCGAAGGTCTTCACCCTCCCAGGCTACCGGCTCGGGCGAGCCCCCGGAGCCGCGTGACGGCGGCCTCGATGTCGCGGGAGCCGTAGACGGCGGATCCGGCGACGAAGGTGTCGGCTCCGGCGGCGGCCGCCTGGGCGATGGTGGCGTCCGAGATCCCGCCGTCGACCTGCAGCCACACATCGGATCCGCGGCGCTTCGCCTCGTCGGCGAGGGCGCGCAGCTTCGGCATGGTCTCGGGCATGAACCCCTGCCCGCCGAAACCCGGCTCCACGGTCATCACCAGCATCTGATCGAACTCGTCGAGGATGTCGTAGAGCGCGTCCCCCGCCGTGCCCGGCTTGATCGCGACCCCCGCGCGCGCGCCGATGCTGCGCAGCGTGCGCGCGAGACCGACCGGATCCGTCGCGGCCTCGAGATGGAAGGTGACGCTGGCCGCGCCCAGTTCGGCGTACCCCGGCGCCCAGCGCTCCGGATCCGTGATCATCAGGTGCACGTCGAGCGGGATCGGGCTCGTCGCCTGGATGCGCTCGACCATCTGCGGCCCGAACGTGAGGTTGGGCACGAAGTGGTTGTCCATCACGTCGACGTGCACGAAGTCGGCCGTCGCGATGCGGGCGAGCTCGGCCTGCATGTTCACGAAGTCGGCGGCGAGGATCGACGGGTTGATCCGGGGAGCGGCGGGGAGGGGGACGTGAGATGCGGGCATGCGCCCCATTATCCCGGTGCGCGGTGTCAGGGGGCACCTAGGGCGTGTCTGACAAATTGATCGGTGTGGGCCTGGGAGTCTTGAAGCGTGTCGCGTTTCCAGTTGCTCTCGGATGCTCAGTGGTCGTTGATCGAGGGCATGCTGCCGCGTCCGACGGGCCGGAAGGGCCGGCCGTTCTCGGATGCGCGGACCATGCTCGAGGGGATCATCTACCGGTACCGGTGCGGGATCGCGTGGCGTGATCTGCCCGAGGTGTTCGGGCCGTGGCAGACGGTCTGGACGTGGCATCACCGGCTCGCGACGGAAGGTGTGTGGGACACGATCGTGGCGACGCTGATCGCGCAGGCCGACGCGCAGGGCCTGGTCGACTGGTCCGTGTCGGTGGACTCGACGATCGCGCGTGCGCATCAGCACGCGACGAACACGACGCGTGACACAGGGGGATGGGTCGAATTACACGAATCTGGCCGTCGAGCCGCGTGATCACGGGATCGGGCGCTCGCGCGGCGGGTTGTCGACGAAGATCCACCAGCTGGTCGACGGGAACGGACTGCCGCTGGTCACCGTGATCACGCCCGGGCAGGCCGGGGATTCGCCGATGCTGATCCCACTTCTCGGGCAGCTGCGCGTGGCCCGTCCGATCGGTCGGCCTCGTACTCGGCCGGACGCGGTCCGCGGCGACAAGGCATACTCGTCCCGCGCGATCCGCTCGCACCTGCGCGGTCGCGGCATCAAGGCCGTGATCCCCGAACCCCGCGACCAGCAGGGCCACCGGAAACGTCGCGGCCCACGCGGCGGCAGGCCCGTCGGGCTCGATGCCGACGACTACAAGAACCGCAACGTCATCGAACGCCGCTTCTGCCACACCAAGCAGTGGCGCGGCCTCGCGACTCGCTACGACAAACACGCGATCGTCTACCGCGCCGCCGTCCTCATCCACGCGATGATCGCCTGGACCCAGCAATTATCAGACATGCCCTAGGCGACCCCGCTACGGTCGGCCCGGGCCTACGGCCCCACCCGGGATCCTGCGCGATCCGCACCGAGCACCACGAGGAGACCGATGACCGCACCGCGGAGGCAGAAGGACGCGCAGCGCGGCGCGGAGGCGACGCTCGCGCCGACGCGGGTGCCGGATCCGACGCCCGGTTTCTGGATCGCGAAAGCCGCGTCGACCGCGTTCGGCGAGGCGGCCTCAGACTTCTCGATCCACGTGGCTCCGCCGGTGGTCGCGGTGTTGACGGGATTCGCCCTCTTCGCCGCCGCGCTGGTCTGGCAGCTGACGCGCCGCAGGTACGTGCCGTCGGTCTATTGGTTCGCGGTCGCGATGGTCGGCGTGTTCGGAACCATGGCCGCCGATGTCGTCCACGTCGTCCTCGGCCTCCCGTACGCGGTGACGACGCTGGCGTACGCGCTGTCCCTGGGCCTCGTCTTCCTGCTGTGGTGGCGCACCGAGCGCTCGCTCTCGGTGCACGAGGTACGCACCACCCGCCGCGAGCTGTTCTACTGGGCGGCGGTGGTCGCGACGTTCGCGTTGGGCACCGCGGCCGGAGACCTCGCCGCGGTCGGCCTGCATCTCGGCTACGTGCCCTCGATCGCGCTGTTCGCGGTTCTCATCATGATTCCCGCGCTCGGGTTCCGGTTCCTGGGATGGAACGGCGTCCTGACGTTCTGGACGGCTTATGTGCTGACGCGCCCCCTCGGCGCCTCCGTCGCGGATTGGCTCGGCAAGCCCGTCACCGAGGGTGGCGTCGGCATCGGCTCCGGTTGGATCGCCCTCTTCTTCGCGGTCGCGATGACCGTCGCCGTATCGGCGTTCGCCCGCGCGCGGCGTCCGCGGGCCTCCGCCGCCGCACGGCAGGCATCCCCGCGCTAGTCGTCCTTGCGGAGTAGCGCGAGGAACATCGCGTCCGTGCCGTGCCGGTGCGGCCACAGCTGTGCGTGGCCGGATCCGCCGGTCGGCGCGGCCAGGTCCATCGGCGTGCGGGTGACGGCGTTCAGCGCCTCCCGCGCATCCAGCTCTTGCACGTCATCGCGATCACGCAGCACCGTCTGCACCACGGCGGCGGTCTCGGCCAGGTGCGGCGAGCAGGTGACGTAGGCGAGGAGGCCGCCGGGCTTCAGCGCGCCGAGAGCCGCGGCGAGCAGCTCCTCCTGGAGCGCGGCGAGCTCGGGGACGTCGGCGGCGGTCTTGCGCCAGCGCGCCTCCGGACGTCGGCGCAGCGCACCGAGCCCGGTGCACGGGGCATCGAGCAGGATCCGGTCGTAGGCTTCGGGGCGCTCGGCGGCGAGGACGCGTCCGTCCTCCTCGGCGACGGCGACCTCGAGCGGCACCGGGGCGACGGCCTTGCGCACCAGACCGGCGCGTGCGGGCACCACTTCGTTCGCGTCCAGGCTCGCACCGGAGCGCAGCGCCTCCGCGGCGAGCAGCGCGGTCTTCCCGCCCGGACCCGCGCACAGATCGAGCCAGCGCTCCCCCGGCCCGACCGGCCGGGCGCCGACCAGGGCCAGCGCGACGAGCTGGGATCCCTCGTCCTGCACCCGCACGCGCCCCTTCTCCGCGGCGACGACGGCGCCGGGATCTCCGCCTTCGGAGCCGAACGCGGTCGGCGCGTACGGACGACGGGGTTCTCGGGGTTCGGCGAGGCCAGGGAGGGCCACGAGGGTCACATCGGGTGCGGCGTTGTCGGCCGCGAGGAGGGCTTCGAGCTCGCCCTCCCTGCCCTCCGCCGCAAGTGCGCGTCGCAACGCACGGATGATCCAGACGGGATGGGCATACCGCAGTCCGAGGCGCTCATCGTCCGACCGGGCCGCGGTCGTCACGTCTTCGAGCCACTCCTCCTGGGTGCGTGCCGCGACCGTGCGCAGCACGGCGTTCGCGAACCCGGACGCACCGCGTCCTGCGTGCAGAGCCACGAGGTTCACCGTCTCGTTCACCGCCGCGTGGGCCGCCACACGCGTGCCGAGCAGCTGATGCACGCCCAAGCGCAGCGCGTCCAGCACCGGCGGGTCGATGCTCGTGACGTCGCGTCCCGCCGCACGGGCGATGATCGCGTCATAGGTGCCGAGCTGCCGCAGCGTCCCGTACGCGAGCTCGGTCGCGAGCGCCGCGTCCGGACCCGTCAGGCCCGCCTCGCGGATGGCGCCCGGCAGCAACAGGTTCGCGTAGGCGTCGGACGCGCTGACCGCGCGGATCACGTCGTAGGCGACGCGGCGCGCCGGCTGAACCTCGCGGCCGCGCGCCGGCTGCCCGCCGCGGCCGCGTCCAGACGTGGCACGGCCGCCGCCGTGCTCGGTCCGGCTCTGCGGCGCCCGGCGGTCATCGCGGTTCTTCCGATTCTGACCGCTCATCGCGCCTCGTTCCCGTCGCCGCTCTCGCCCAGTCGCACGGTCTCCCCGTCCGCGATGCGCAGCCCCCGGAACCAGTCCGCCGCCGCCATCGGCGGCTTGCCCGCGGGCTGGACCCGCACGAGCAGCAGCGGGTCGGTGCCGGTTCCCACGAGCACTCCGCCCTTCACGCCCCGCAGCGCTCCCGGCGGCAGCGGATCCGCGCCGGTCGCCCGAGCGAGCCCGCGCACCTTCAGCGGGGCGCCGTCGATCGTCGTGTGCGCACCGGGTTCGCTCGTGACCCCCCGGTAGCGGGCGAACACGGCGTCGGCGGGCTCATCCCAGTGCAGCAGGCCGTCGGCGAGGCCGAGCTTCGCGGCATGCGTGGGCTCCCCCTGCTGCGGCACCGGGCGGGCCGTGCCGTCGGCGATCGCGGCCACCGCCTCCACAGTGAGCTGCGCGCCGTCCTCGGCGAGCGAGGCGAGCGCCTCATCGGCCGTCGCGTCCTGCGGCACCGGGAGCACCCGCGCGGCGTGCACGTCGCCGGCGTCGAGGGCCGGGACGAGCTGGAACACGGTGGCGCCGAGTTCCTCGTCTCCGGCGATGAGGGCTCGCTGCACGGGTGCCGCGCCCCGCCAGGCCGGCAGCAGCGAGAAGTGCAGGTTGATCCACCCGTGCGACGGCGTGCTGAGCAGCGGCTCGCGCACGAGGCCGCCATAGGCGACGATGACGCCCAGGTCGGGCCGGAGGGCGGCGATCCGCCCCGTCGCCTCGTCGTCCAGCCGTGCGGCCTTGATCACCGGGATGCCGAGGGCGTCGGCCTCCTGTGCGACCGGGGAGGGCGTGAGCACGCGCTTGCGCCCGAGGGGCGCGTCCGGACGGGTCACCACGGCGACGATCTCGTGCTGCGCGGCGAGCAAGCGCAGGGTGGGCACGGCGGCCGCCGGGGTGCCGGCGAAGACGAGGCGCATGGAAGGTCCTTCGGAAGGTGCTGCGGGCGCTCCTGACGAGCGGCCGGGTCAGAGGTCGGGTTCGGTGATGTCGAGCCTCACGGAGAGCGTAGTCCGTGCGGTGCGGCCGCGGCCCCGCCGTCGGCCCATGGCCTCGGCGACAACGGCGGCGCGCAGGGTGGCGGCGACCCGCGCTCCTTCGGCATACGGGAAGCGCACCAGGGCGCGCTCGCGGCCGTCGGGATCGCCCTCGATGGGCACAGGGCCCAGCACCGCATCCGGGGGCAGGTGCAGGGCTCCGAGGTCGTCGAGGGCGCGCCGCACGCCGGCGGCGGTGCCCTCCAGCTGCGCGACGCGCACGGTGGGAGGCATCCGCAGCGGTGCGCGCTCGGCGAGCTCGGTGCGGGCGTAGGCGGCGTGCGACCACGTGGCGAGAGCGCGGGCCACGGGACCGTCGACGCCGACGAGGTGCACCGGCGCCCCGGGCGCCGCCAGCGCTGCGGCGTTCGACCACCAGCGCAGGCAGGATTCGCCGATGCGCAGCTCCGGCGCCTGCAGCATCCGGGAGCCGTCGAGCAGGACGACGGCGCGGTACCCGCCCTCCGCGAGCGGCTCCGCTCCGCGGGTCGCGACGACCAGGGCCGGCTTCGCACTCACCCGGTCCACCGGGTGGGCGCCGTCCGCGACGATCACTCGGATGCCGGGGAACGCGCGCCCGAGCTCCTCCGCCGTGCGTTCGCTGCCCGACGCCGCCAGGCGCACGGCCTCCCCGCCGCACGCGACGCACGCCCACGCCCGTGCGTCGCGGCCGCACCATCCGCACACGGGAGTCGCGCCGCGGTGAGCGGCGCCGAGCGGCCCGCCGCAGGAACGGCAGCGGGCCGGCGCGCGGCACGACGCGCAGACGAGGGTCGGTGAGAAGCCGGGGCGGGCGACCTGCAGCAGGACAGGGCCGGTCGCCGCGGCCTCGCGTGCCGTGAGGAAGGCGCGCGACGGCAGCCGCTGCCCGCGTCGATCCAGATCCTCGGTGGAGTCGAGCACGATCCGCGGCAGCAGCCGGCGTTCGGCCGCGATCGCGCGACACCATCCCGTCTCGACGAGCCGCTCGACGTCGGTCGTGCGGCTGTGCCCGGCGAACAGCAGGGCGGATCTCTCCTGCTCCTGCCGCAGCAGCGCCGCATCCCGCGCGTGCACGCCGGGAGCCAGCGGCTCCGCGAGCAGCCCGTCCCCGTCGTCCCACACCGCGACGAGACCCGCCCGCACCGGGGCGTAGACGGCCGAGCGGTTGCCCACGACGATGCACGGGGCGTCCTCGAGCGTGCGCAGGTAGGCGCGGTAGCGGTCGGGCCCGCTCTGGCGCGAGTCGAGCCGGGCGACGGGCACGCCCGGCGCCAGCGCGTCCAGCGCGGCGAGCAGCAGATCCAGATCCCTGTAGTCGGGCACCACGAGGATCGCCGACTCCCCCGCGGCGAACGTCTGAGCGCCGGCCGCGGCCAGCAGCCGCGTCCATTCCGGCAGCCCGTCTGCGGCGAGCCGCGCGATCGCCTCGACCGCCGCACGTCCCTTCTCGGCGAGGACCTCGGTCAGGCCGGCGTACTGGGCGATCGTCGCGCCCGCCTCGGCGCGAGGCCCGTCGACCGGTGCGCCGGCCGGCGCCGCCTCGTCCGGCGCCGCCTCGTCCGGCGCCGCCTCGTCCGGCTCCGCCGAGCCGGCGACCTGCCCGGGCGTCTCCGCACCGGCGGCGAGCCACGCCTTCTCCACGCGCACCTGGCGCTTGGGCACGATCAGCCGCAGCACGTCGGAAGCGCCGCCCGCGGCCCGGTCGGCGACGCGGCGGGCGAGGGTGTAGAGCCGCTCCGGCAGCACCTGCGCCCGGGAGACGACGGCCTCGATCTCGGCGAGCGGACGGGCGTCGTCGTCCTCGACGGCCAGCTCGACGACGAACGCGTCGACCATGCGCCCTGCGGACCGCAGCGGCACCCGCACGCGCACGCCGGGCAGCGCCTCGCCGGACAGCTCCTCCGGCACCGCGTAATCGAACAGACGATCCAGCTGCGGGACCGGCGAGTCCAGCAGCACACGGGCGATCGGTCGGGGCACGAGCAGGTCCTGCCGTTCCGAACGCGGGTTCAGAGGCCGGCGGCCCGGCGCAGGTCCTCCGCGCGGTTCGTCCGCTCCCAGGTGAACTCCGGCAGCTCGCGCCCGAAGTGCCCGTAGGCGGCTGTCGCGGCGTAGATCGGGCGCAGCAGGTCGAGCTCCTCGATGATCGCCTGCGGGCGCAGGTCGAACACCTCGCGGATCGCCCGCGTGATGATCTCGTCGTCGACCTTCCCGGTGCCGAACGTCTCCACGTACAGCCCCACCGGCTGAGCGACGCCGATCGCGTACGCCACCTGCACCTCGAGCCGATCGGCGAGTCCCGCGGCGACCGCGTTCTTGGCGACCCACCGCATCGCGTACGCGCCGGAGCGGTCGACCTTGGATGGGTCCTTGCCGCTGAAGGCGCCGCCGCCGTGGCGCGCCGCGCCGCCGTACGTGTCGATGATGATCTTGCGCCCGGTGAGGCCCGCGTCGCCCTTGGGCCCGCCCGTCACGAAGGGGCCGGCCGGGTTGATGTAGGGGGCTCTCATGCCGTCCAGGTCGAGCCCCGTCGTGGCGAGCACGGGGTCGATCACGTGCTCGCGGACGAGCGCCTGCAGCTCCTCCTGGGAGATGTCGGGGTTGTGCTGCGTGGAGAGCACCACCGTGTCCACGGTCTTCGGCGTGAAGCCGTCGTAGCCGAGGGTCACCTGGGTCTTGCCGTCGGGACGCAGGAACGGCAGCGTGCCGTCGCGGCGCACCTGGGTGAGCCGCTCCGCGAGGCGGTGGGCGGTCCACGCCGCCATCGGCATCAGCTGCGGCGTCTCGGTGGTCGCGAACCCGAACATGATGCCCTGGTCGCCGGCACCGAGGAGATCGCGCGGATCCGACGAACCCCCCTGGCGGTGCTCGTGCGCCTGGTCGACGCCGCTCGCGATGTCGGCGGACTGCTCGCCCACCGACACGCTGACGCCGCAGGAGGAGCCGTCGAAGCCCGTGTCGCTGGAGGTGTAGCCGATCCCGTTGACGACGTCGCGCACGATCGTGGGGATGTCGACGTACCCGGAGGTGCGGATCTCGCCGGCGACGTGCACGAGGCCCGTCGTCACCAGCGTCTCCACCGCGACCCGCGCGCCGGTGTCCACCGTGAGCAGTCCGTCCAGGATCGAGTCGGAGATCTGGTCGCAGATCTTGTCCGGGTGTCCCTCGGTGACGGACTCGGAGGTGAACAGACGCAGCGCGCTCATCGGTGCTCCCTAGGTGTGCAGGGCGGTTGGCGGGGCGGGATCGGCCCCGGGTGAGGGGCGGGGCGCCCGACCCCAGTATGGACGGAGCCGCCGACATCCCGGAAAAGGATGACGGCGGCTCCGTAAGGATCGCTCACTCCGCGTGGCGGATGCGGAGCTTGTCCTCGTTGATCTCGTGCAGCGCGATGGTCAGCGGCTTGTCCTCGACGGAGGAGTCGACCAGCGGTCCCACGTTGTCGAAGAGGTTGCCCTCGTGCAGGTCGGAGTAGTAGTCGTTGATCTGACGCGCGCGCTTGGCGGCGTAGATCACGAGCTCGTACTTCGACGAGACGCGCTCGAGGAGGTTGTCGATCGGCGGGTCGATGATGCCCTGGTTGTTTCCGGCCATGGTGGACCTCCTGAGTCTGGCGACGGTGCGTCGCGGTGAAGAATGAGGGGCGCGCTGAAGCGTCAGCGCGCGGAGTCTGCCGTCAATTCTACGACCTCGCGGGCGGCGGTGGCGACGTCCTCGTTGACCACGCGGTGATCGAACTCGCTCTGCGAAGCCAGTTCGACCTTCGCGGTGCGCAGCCGGCGCGCACGCTCCTCGGCGTCCTCGGTGCCCCGGCCGACGAGCCGCTGCACGAGCTCGTCCCAGGACGGGGGCAGCAGGAAGACGAGGTTCGCGGACGGATCCGCGGCGCGCACCTGTCGCGCGCCCTGCAGGTCGATCTCGAGCAGCACGGTCCTGCCGTCGGCGAGGGCCTGCTCGATCGGCTTGCGCGGAGTGCCGTAGCGGAACTTGTTGTGCACGGTCGCGTGTTCGAGCAGCTCCCCTTCGGCGATCATCCGGTCGAACTCGGCGTCGTCCACGAAGAAGTAGTGCACGCCGTCCTGCTCGCCCGGGCGGGGCGCGCGGGTGGTCGCCGACACGGAGAGGTGGATCTCGGGATAGTGCTCCCGGATGTACGCGGCCACGGTGCCCTTGCCCACAGCGGTCGGGCCGGCGAGCACCAGGAGCCGACTGCGGCCCGCACGCGGCTTCGGCAGCGGGAAGCGCGCGTCGACCCACGCCCGCAGCGCCTGCTGCTGCCGCACGCCGAGCCCGCCGAGCCGCTTGACCGGCGAGATGTGCAGGTCGGCGAGGATCCGGTCGCGCTTGCCGGCGCCGATCGCGGGCAGGGCGGTGAGGAAGTCCGGCACGCGGAGCGTCCCCGCGGTCGAGTTCGGATCGGCCGCCGCGGCCTGCAGCACGTCCTGCGGGGCGACGACGCGCATCGTCAGATCCCGCTTCAACGACGCCCGTGCGCGCCGGCGCTCGACCGCACGGCGAGCGGCGGCGACGCGATCGACCTCGGGCACCACGCGCCCTGCCGGTTCAACCACCCATGACCTCCTGGTAGCGCGCGGCGCGCTCTTCGATCGTCGCTGCGATCCGGTCCGGACCGGCGGACAGGATGCTCCGGCTCTCGGAAGCCAGGACGTTACCTGCCAGCGTACCGAATCTCGACCGCAGATCCGCAGGCGTGGCGCCCTGCGCGCCGAATCCGGGGGCGAGCAGCGGCACCGTGCGCAGCGTGTCGTCGTCGAGCGCGAAGGCGGCGCGGTCGATGGTCGCCCCCACCACGAGCCCGACGGATCCGAGCGCCCCGTCGTGCGCGTCGAGGGCGGTCACATCGCGGGTCACCCGCAGCGCGACGGTCTCCCCCGGGGTGCCCGTGCGCGCCTGCTGCACGGCCGCGCCCTCGGGGTTGCTCGTCGCGGCGAGCACGAACACGCCCTTGCCCGCGGGCAGGGCGCGCGTGATCGCCTCGGTCAGCGAGCCGCCGCCCAGGTACGGGCTGATCGTGAGCGCGTCCGCCTCCAGCGGCGCGCCGGGCTCGAGCCAGGCCTCGGCGTACCCCGCCATGGTGGTGCCGATGTCGCCGCGCTTGGCGTCCGCGACCACGAGCAGCCCCGCGGCGCGGGCGGCGGACATCACGTCCTCCAGCGCCGCGAAGCCTCGGGATCCGAACCGCTCGAAGAACGACACCTGCGGCTTGACCACGCCCGCGCGGCCGGCCGCGGCCTCGACCACCGTCAGGCCGAAGGCGCGGACGCCCTCGGCGCTCTGCGGCAGCCCCCAGGCGTCCAGGAGCGCCTCGTGCGGGTCGATGCCCACGCAGAGCGGCCCGCGCTCGTCGAGCGCGGATCGGAGCCGCGAGCCGAAGCCGGGGTTCACACCCGGGCCAGACGGTCGTGGGCGTACTCCTGGAGGCTGCGCACCGCGAAGCCCTTGTCCGCCGCATCCATGCCGCTCACGGCGGCGCCGAGCGTCGCGATCGTCGTGAACAGCGCCTTGTCCGCGGCGACGGCGGCTGCCCGGATCTCGTAGCCGTCCGCACGCGCTGCACCGCCCGAGGGCGTGTTCACGATGATGTCGATCGCGCCCTGGTCGATGAGGTCGACGATGTTCGTCTCCCCCGACGCCTGCGTCTCGCTGTACTTCTCGACGACGGTCACCGGGATGCCGTTGCGGGACAGGATCTCGGCCGTGCCCGCCGTGGCGACGATCGTGAAGCCGAGCTGGTGCAGTCGGTGCGCGGGCAGGATCACGGCGCGCTTGTCGGCGTCGGCGACCGAGATGAACACGGTGCCCGAGGTCGGGGTGCCGCCGTAGGCCGCCGCCTGGCTCTTCGCGAACGCGGTCGGGAAGTCGCGGTCGATGCCCATCACCTCACCGGTCGAGCGCATCTCCGGGCCGAGCACGGAGTCCACGATGCGGCCCTCGGCGGTGCGGAACCGCTTGAACGGCAGCACGGCCTCCTTGACCGACACCGGGGAGCCGAGCGGCACCCGGGATCCGTCGTTCTCCGGCAGCAGGCCCTCGCTCTTGAGCTCGTCGATCGTGGCGCCGGCCATGATGCGGCTCGCCGCCTTCGCCAGCGGGATGCCCAGCGCCTTGGACACGAACGGCACGGTGCGGCTCGCGCGGGGGTTCGCCTCGATGACGTACAGGACGCCGGCGCTGATCGCGAACTGCACGTTCAGCAGGCCCCGCACGCCGACGCCCTCGGCGATCGCGAGGGTCGCCTCGCGCACCCGGTCGATGTCGGTCCGTCCGAGCGAGACCGGGGGCAGCGTGCAGCTCGAGTCGCCGGAGTGGATGCCGGCCTCCTCGAGGTGCTCCATGACGCCGCCGATGTAGAGCTCGGATCCGTCGTACAGGGCGTCCAGGTCGATCTCGATCGCGTCGTCGAGGAAGCGGTCCACGAGCAGGGGCTTGCCCTCCTCGATGATGACCTCGCCCGCGGTGCGCACGAAGTAGTCGCGCAGCGCCTCGGTCGAGTACACGATCTCCATGCCCCGGCCGCCGAGCACGAAGCTCGGGCGCACCAGCACCGGGTAGCCGATCTCCTCGGCTACCGCGACGGCGCCGTCGACGTCGATCGCGGTGCCGTTGCGGGGCGCCACCAGGCCGGCATCGTCGAGCAGGCGCGAGAACAGCTCGCGCTCCTCGGCGAGGTCGATCGCCTCGGGGCTGGTGCCGAGCACCGTGTACCCGGCGGCCTCGATGCCCTTCGCGAGGCCCAGCGGGGTCTGGCCGCCGAGCTGGCAGACGACTCCGAGGATCTCCCCGCTCTGCGCCTCGGCGTGCAGCACCTCCAGCACGTCCTCGAGGGTCAGCGGCTCGAAGTACAGCCGGTCCGAGGTGTCGTAGTCCGTGGACACGGTCTCCGGGTTGCAGTTGACCATGACGGTCTCGAATCCGGCCTCCGAGAGCGCGAACGACGCGTGTACGCACGAGTAGTCGAACTCGACGCCCTGTCCGATGCGGTTCGGGCCGGATCCGATGATGACCACCTTGGAGCGGTCGGAGGGCGTGACCTCGGTCTCGCTGTCGTAGCTCGAGTAGTGGTACGGGGTGAGCGCGGGGAACTCCCCCGCGCAGGTGTCGACGGTCTTGTACACCGGGCGCACCCCGAGCGCGTGCCGGACGCCGCGCACCTCGGCCTCGGTGAGTCCGCGCAGCTGTGCGAACTGCGCATCCGAGAAGCCGTGGTCCTTGCCGAGGCGGAGGATCGCGGCATCGAGCTCGGGAGCGGTGCGGATCTGCTCGGCGACCTCGTTGATGAGGACGATCTGGTCGAGGAACCAGGGGTCGATCGCGGTGGCCGCGAAGGCCTGCTCGATCGTGGCGCCCTTGCGCAGCGCCTGCTGCACCACGACGATCCGGCCGTCGGTGGGAGTCTTCGACACCTCGAGCAGCTCCTCGACCGGGCGGGTCTCCTCGCCCCAGTGGAACGAGGATCCGCGCTTCTCCAGCGACCGCAGGGCCTTCTGCAGGGCCGTGGTGTAGTTGCGCCCGATCGCCATGGCCTCGCCCACCGACTTCATGGTGGTCGTGAGCGTGGCGTCGGCGGCGGGGAACTTCTCGAACGCGAACCGGGGGGCCTTGACGACCACGTAGTCGAGCGTGGGCTCGAAGCTCGCAGGGGTCACGCCGGTGATGTCGTTGGGGATCTCGTCGAGGCGGTAGCCGAGCGCGAGCTTGGCGGCGAGCTTGGCGATCGGGAAGCCGGTCGCCTTCGACGCCAGCGCCGAGGAGCGCGACACGCGGGGGTTCATCTCGATCACGATGACCCGGCCGTTCTCGGGGTTCACGGCGAACTGGATGTTGCAGCCGCCGGTGTCGACGCCCACGGCGCGGATGATGTCGATGCCGATGTTGCGCAGGTTCTGGTACTCGCGGTCGGTCAGCGTGAGCGCCGGGGCGACCGTGATCGAGTCGCCGGTGTGCACGCCGACGGGGTCGACGTTCTCGATCGAGCACACCACGACGGTGTTGTCGGCGGTGTCGCGCATGAGCTCGAGCTCGTACTCCTTCCAGCCGAGGATCGACTCCTCCAGGAGCACCTCGGTGGTCGGCGAGTCGTGCAGGCCCGCCCCGCCGATGCGGCGCAGGTCCTCCTCGTCGAACGCGAAGCCGGATCCGAGTCCGCCCATCGTGAACGAGGGGCGCACGACCAGCGGGTAGCCGAGCTTCTCGGCGCCGGCGAGCAGCTCGTCCATGGTGTGGCAGATGACCGATGCGGCCACGTCTGCACCGGCGTCGAGCACGAGCTGCTTGAAGATCTGCCGGTCCTCGCCCTTCTGGATGGCGTCGACCTTCGCGCCGATGAGCTCGACGCCGTACTTCTCCAGGATCCCGCGCTCGTGGAGAGCCATCGCGGCGTTGAGCGCGGTCTGGCCGCCGAGGGTGGGCAGGATCGCGTCCGGCTTCTCCTTGGCGATGATCGTCTCGATGACCTCGGGGGTGATCGGCTCGATGTACGTGGCGTCGGCGAAGTCCGGGTCGGTCATGATCGTGGCCGGGTTGGAGTTGACGAGGATGACGCGGACGCCCTCCTCGCGGAGCACCCGGCAGGCCTGGGTGCCGGAGTAGTCGAACTCGCAGGCCTGACCGATGACGATGGGGCCGGATCCGATGACGAGGACGGAGTGGATGTCGTCGCGCTTGGGCATTACTTGCTGTCCTTCTTTGCGAGGTGGGCGACGACGACGTCGCGGAAACGGTCGAAGAGGTAGTTGGCGTCGTGCGGGCCGGCGGCGGCCTCGGGGTGGTACTGCACCGAGAAGGCCGGGATGTCGAGGGCGCGCAGCCCCTCGACCACCCGGTCGTTGAGGCCGACGTGGCTGACCTCGACCTTGCCGTAGCCGTTCGGGCTGTCGAAGGATCCCTCGACAGGCGCCTCGACCGCGAAGCCGTGGTTGTGCGCGGTGATCTCGACCCGGCCGGTGGCCTTGTCCAGCACCGGCTGGTTGATGCCGCGGTGTCCGAAGGTGAGCTTGTAGGTGCCGAGTCCGAGCGCGCGGCCGAACAGCTGGTTGCCGAAGCAGATGCCGAAGTACGGCAGCCCCGCGTCGAGCACCTCGCGGAGCACGGCCACCTGGCCGTCGGACGCCGAGGGGTCCCCCGGGCCGTTCGAGTAGAACACCGCGACCGGCTCGACCGCCATGATGTCCGCGAAGGTCGAGGACTGCGGCAGCACGTGCACGTCGAAGCCGCGCGCGGCGAGGTTGTCGAGCGTGGACTGCTTGACGCCGAGGTCGAGCACGGCGAGGTTGCCGATCCGCTCCTGCGCCGTGGACGGCGTGAGCTCGGCGACGGAGACCGAGACCTGGGCGGACAGGTTCTGTCCGGCCATCTCGGGCGCCTCGGTGACGAGGCGCAGCTGCTCGTCGGCGTCCAGCGCGGCGTCGGCCCCGGAGAAGATGCCGCCGCGCATGGATCCGGCGGAGCGGATGTGCCGGGTGACGGCGCGGGTGTCGATGCCGCTGATGCCGACGATCCCGTCGCGCACCAGGGTGTCGTCGAGCGAGCTGTTCGCCCGCCAGTTCGACACGACGCGCGAGGGGTCGCGCACGATGTAGCCGGCCACCCAGATGCGGCGGGACTCGGGGTCCTCGTCGTTCATCCCGGTGTTGCCGATGTGCGGCGCGGTCTGCAGGACGATCTGCCCTGCGTAGGACGGATCGGTGAGCGTCTCCTGGTACCCGGACATGCCGGTGGCGAAGACGACCTCGCCGAGAGTGGTGCCGCGGGCGCCGTAGGCGCGACCGACGTGGCGCGTGCCGTCCTCGAGGACCAGCACGGCGGAATCGTGGGAAAGGGTCATTCGGAGTCTCCCGTCTCGGAGCCAGCGCACAGGCGCTGCAGGTCGGTGAGGGCGGCGCCCTGGGCGTCAGCGTGGCCCAGGTCGCCGGTGATGCGGAGGTAGCTGTCGACGAGCGTGCCGTCGTCGGTGTGCCAGACCAGGCGGATCAGTCCGCCCGGTTCCACGGCGCGGTCGATGGTGACCGTGGCCCGGTCCGCGGCGACGAGACGCGCCGTCGCGAGGAACACGGTGGGCGAGCCGTCCAGGCTCAGGGCCGCGCCGCGGTCGGTGATGGCGAGCTCGCCGCGGGCGCGGTAGACGAGGGGGCGCACCGCGAGCCGCTCCAGGGAGTGGTCGTGCTTCGTCGTCGCCACGTACAGCGTCTCGTAGCGGGTGAGGACCTCGGCGTGCTCGGGCACCCCGATCGGCGCGGTGAGGCCGGCATCCCGGCGCAGCCGCGCCCGCCACGCCAGCACGCCGGCGAGGATGAGCAGCACGGCGACCCCGAGCACGATCGCTCCCGCGAGCTGCTGGTTCACGAGCGCCCCTCGAGCGTCGCGAGCACGCCGTCCTCGAGCGTCAGGTAGCCGCGGTGCACGGTCCAGCGCACGCTGCCCGGCAGCTCACGACCCAGGTACGGCGAATTCGTGCTCTGCCCGTGCAGATCCGGCTCGGCGAACACGCCCTGGGCGTCCGCGTCGTAGAGCGTGAACTCCGCGGGCTGCCCTGCCGCGATCGGCGTGCCGTGGCCGGCGAGGGATCCGATGCGCGCGGGCGCGGCGCTCATGACGCGGGCGACGTCCGCCCAGTCGAGCAGCCCCGTCTGCACCATGGCCTGATGCACCACGCGCAGGGCCGACTCCAGCCCGACCATGCCGTTCGCGGCGGCCTGCCACTCGCAGGCCTTCGCCTCGCTCGGGTGCGGGGCGTGGTCGGTGGCGACGATGTCGATCGTGCCGTCGGCGAGGCCCTCGCGCACCGCGAGGACGTCCTCCTGGGTGCGCAGCGGCGGGTTGACCTTGAACCGCGCGTCGTAGCCGCGGGCCAGCTCGTCGGTCAGCAGCAGGTGGTGCGGCGTGACCTCGGCGGTCACGGCGACCCCGCGCTTCTTCGCCCAGCGGATCAGCTCGACGGATCCGGCGGTGGAGAGGTGACAGACGTGCAGGCGGGATCCGACGTGCTCGGCGAGCAGGATGTCGCGCGCGATGATCGACTCCTCGGCTACGGCGGGCCACCCGGCGAGACCCAGCTCGGCCGACACGGCGCCCTCGTTCAGCTGGGCGCCCTCGGTGAGCCGGGGATCCTGGGCGTGCTGCGCGATGACGCCGTCGAACGCCTTCACGTACTCGAGCGCGCGGCGCATGATGAGCGGGTCCCACACGCAGAAGCCGTCGTCGCTGAACACGCGCACGTTCGCGCGGGAGGAGGCCATCGCGCCGAGCTCCGCGAGCCGCTCTCCCTTCTGCCCGACGGTGACCGCGCCGATCGGCTGCACCGTGGCGTAGCCGGCGGCCTCGCCGAGGGCGAGCTCCTGCTCGACGACGCCGGCGGAGTCGGCGACGGGAGAGGTGTTGGGCATCGCGAAGACAGCCGTGAAGCCGCCCGCGGCCGCGGCCCGGGTCCCGGAGAGCACGGTCTCGCTCGCCTCGTAGCCGGGCTCGCGCAGGTGGGTGTGCAGGTCGACGAGACCCGGCAGGGCGACGAGCCCGTCGGCGTCGATGACCCGGGCTCCGGCGGCGCCGAGGCCGGAGCCGACCTCGGCGATCAGGCCGTCCTGCACGAGGATGTCGGCGGATTCGCATCCGAGGATCTTCGCGCCGCGGAACAGCAGGCTCTCGGTCATCATCGGTCTCCCCTGCTCGCTTCGGCGCTGCTCGCCTCAACCTTGTTCACATCGATCTCCTCGCTCGCCGCGGGACGCTCCCCGGCCAGCAGCACGTAGAGCGCCGCCATCCGCACGGACACGCCGTTCGCGACCTGCTCCAGCACGGTGGAGCGGGCGGAGTCCGCGGCGTCGGAGGAGATCTCCAGGCCGCGGTTCATCGGACCGGGGTGCATCACGATCGTATCGTCGGGCAGCAGCCGCAGGCGGGTGGCGTCCAGGCCCCAGCGCCGGGTGTACTCGCGCTCGGACGGGAAGAACGCCGCCTGCATGCGCTCGAGCTGGATCCGCAGCATCATCACCGCGTCCGCGCCCTCGGCCAGCGCCGCGTCCAGGTCGTAGAGCACCCGGACGGGCCAGGCGGTGACATCCTGCGGGATCAGCGTCGGCGGGGTGACCAGCGTGACCTCCGCCCCGAGCGTCGACAGCAGCCAGACGTTGGAGCGGGCGACGCGCGAGTGCAGCACGTCGCCGACGATCACGACGCGCACGCCGGACAGGTCGCGGCCCCGGCTGTCCGCGCCGAAGCGGCGCTTGCGGATCGTGTACGCGTCGAGCAGCGCCTGCGTGGGGTGCTCGTGCGTGCCGTCGCCGGCGTTCACGACGCCGGCGGAGATCCAGCCGCTGGTGGCGAGGGTGCGCGGCGCGCCGGAGGCCGAGTGCCGCACCACGACGGCGTCGGCGCCGATCGCCTCCAGGGTCTGGGCGGTGTCCTTCAGGCTCTCGCCCTTGGACACGCTGGATCCCTTGGCCGCGAAGTTGATCACGTCCGCGGAGAGGCGCTTGGCCGCTGCCTCGAAGGAGATGCGGGTGCGCGTGGAGTCCTCGAAGAACAGGTTGACCACGGTCTTGCCGCGCAGCGTCGGCAGCTTCTTGACCTCGCGGGACTGGGTGTCGGCCATGTCCTCGGCGATGTCGAGGATGCGCAGCGCGTCCTCGCGGGCGAGGGTGCGGGTGTCGAGCAGATGCCTCATGCGTCGCTCCCCTCGATCGACACGTACTCCTCGCCGTCGTCCTCGCGCAGGCGCACATTCACGCGTTCGGCGCGCGAGGACGGGATGTTCTTGCCGACGAAGTCGGGGCGGATCGGCAGCTCGCGGTGGCCGCGGTCGACGAGGATCGCGAGCCGCACCACGGCCGGCCGTCCGATCGACTGCAGCGCGTCGAGCGCGGCACGGATGCTGCGGCCGGAGAACAGCACGTCGTCGACGAGGACGACCGTCTTGCCGTCGATGCCGCCGGCCGGGATGTCGGTGCGGTGCGGCGAGCGGGTGGGGTGCTTCGCGAGATCGTCGCGGAACAGCGTCACGTCCAGTGCTCCCACCGGAACGGCGACCTGTGCGATCTCGCTGATCAGCAGCGCGAGGCGCTCGGCGAGCGGGACCCCGCGGGTCGGGATGCCCAGGAGGACGAGATCCGCCGCTCCCCGGTTGGATTCGAGGATCTCGTGGGCGATGCGCGTCACGGCGCGCCTGATGTCGGCTTCCTGCAGCACGATGCGTGCGCTCATCCGCCGGCTCCCTTCTCCGCCTCACAGGACGGTGTTAAAGGTTGCTTCTGTCGGTGCGTCCAGTCTACCGGAGCGACCAGGCCGCCCCGAACCGCGTGTCGGGGTCGCTCAGCCCGCGGACTGCAGCGCCTCGCGCGCCGCGCGGCCGGTCTCGATGATGCGCGAGGCGCGGATCGGGTGCCCGCTCGTGGAGAGGCACCGCCCGGTCTTCAGGTCCCACTTCCAGTCGTGCATGCTGCAGGTCAGCACGCCGTCCTCGTCCACGGAGCCGGTGCGGGTGAGGTCCGCGCGCAGGTGCGGGCAGCGTCGCTGCACGACCCAGTCGCCGATCTCCGCATCCTCGGTCTGGTCGGTCTGCTCCTGATACCAGTTCTCGACGTACTCGATGCGATCGACCGAGAGGCACTTCAGGAACGTGGTGAGGAACTCGTTGAACTTGCCGCTGCGGCCCACCGAGAACTGCATCGACAGGAAGATCGAGTTCGACCAGTCGATCTCGTGGTCGGCGATGTTCGTGGAGACCAGGTCCGCCGGGATCGTGTACCAGTAGATGCACTCCTCCCCCGCGTACTCGCGCACCTTCGCCTTGGGGAAGTCGACCACCATGTCCAGCTCTCCGATGCGGAAGCGGACGTTGCCGCCCACGCCCAGGCGGATCGTGCGGGACTTCTTCAGCAGCGGCTCCCACCATTCCTTGATCGCGGCGAGCATCTCCTCGGGCGGCAGGATCGGCGCACGGCGCGCCTCCTCGTCGCGCAGCTCCTGCTGGCGGCTGGCCCGCTGCTGCTCGAGGTAGTCCCACTTCTCCTCGAAGATGTGGCGCAGCTCCTCCTCGGAGTACAGCGTCTGCTCCACGGAGACGAGCGCGCGGTCCTCGAGGGTGACCAAGGTGCCGGGAACGAACAGGTGCCCGTCGTACTGCGGGGCGAGCTCGTTCATGTGGGCGAGGAACTGCTTCTGGTCGGTGAAGATCGACTCGCCGTTGCGGCCGGTGCCGTTGAAGTCGAACAGCTCGTCGCGCAGGAACATCGGCGGGCCCGCCATCGGGAAGACGTGCGGCGCGTCGACCTTCTCGATGTAGTACATCGCGCGCTTGTTCTGCGCCTCGCGCTTGAGACGCGCGAAGTTCTGCTTGGCGTCGAGGGGCAGGTCGTAGACCATGGGCCACCAGATGGCGCCGGAGACCTGGGTGAAGTACGCGTCCGGCTTGCCGAAGGCCATCAGCTTCTCGAGGTCGAGGGGGTGCGAGTCGTTCTGGTTCAGCACGGATCCGGTGCCGTCGTCGACGCTGAGCGAGGAGTCGCCGATGGGGCCGTCGCTCGGCGCGCGCAGCGGCGTGATCATGATCTTGAGCACGCCGCGCTCGATGATCTCGCCGGCGGGTGCGTAGGTGATGTTGTCGTAGCCGAGGGCGCGCAGGTCCTGTTCGAGATCGTCCGTCGGGTACTCCGGCAGCAGCACCTCGATGTCCTTGCGGATGTAGCGCTCGAGCAGGCGCGGGTCGAAGTGGTCGCGGTGCCGGTGCGAGATGTACAGGAAGTCGGCGTCCCGGCCGAGGCGCTCCCAGTCGAGCCCGCGGTTGTCGGGGAACGGGAACCAGGAGCCGTAGAACGACGGGCCGAGCACGGGGTCGCAGATGATGTTCCCGCCGGCTGTCTCGATGAACATCCCGGCGTGTCCGAGTCCCGTGATCCGCATGCTTCTCCTCCTGTGCAACCCTGTCGATCCTACCGGGGCGATGCCGCGGCGGCCTGGAGACGGCCCGTGCATAAACCGGATCCCGCGGCGTGCGGCCTCAGCTCAGCAGCTCCCGGATGTCGTCCGCGGTGAGGGCCTGCGCGAAGAGGTCCTCGTCGTCCAGGACCGCGGAGAACAGCCGGGCCTTGCGCTGCTGCAGCGCGAGCACCTTCTCCTCGATCGTGCCCGCGGCGATCATGCGGTAGACGAACACCGGGTTCTCCTGGCCGATCCGGTGGGCTCGGTCGGCCGCCTGCGCCTCGGCCGCCGGGTTCCACCACGGATCGAGCAGGAAGACGTAGTCGGCCTCGGTGAGGGTGAGCCCGGTGCCGCCCGCCTTCAGGCTCAGCAGGAACGCGTCCTGGTCGCCTTCGCGGAACTCCTGCACCACCCGGTCCCGGTCGCGCGTGGAGCCGTCCAGATACGACACGCGCAGGCCGGCACGGCGGAGACGTTCGGCCGCGAGGCCCAGGAACGAGGTGAACTGGCTGAACACGAGCGCGCGATGGCCCTCCGCGCGCAGCTCGAACAGGCGCTCGACCAGCTCCTCCAGCTTGCGCGAGGGGATCCCGGCATCCTCCCCGTCGATGAGACCGGGTGCGAGGCTCAGCATCCGCAGCATGGTGAGGGAGCGGAAGACGATGAAGCGCTGCCGGTCGAGGTCGGGCAGCAACCCGAGGATCTTCTGACGCTCGCGCTGCAGCACGGTGTCGTAGCGGTGCCGGTGGGCGGGACCGAGCTCGACGCTCAGCACCTGCTCCTGGCGCTCCGGCAGCTCCGGCGCGACGAGCTCCTTGGTGCGGCGGATGAGGAACGGGCGGATCCGCCGGCGCAGCAGCTCGATACGGGACCGCCGGTACGGGGCGCCCTCGGCGTTCTCGGGCACCTTGCCCTGCTCGATCGGCTGGATGAAGTCCTCGCGGAACTTCCGCGCCGATGCGAACAGACCCGGCGACGTGAGACTCAAGATGGCCCACAGCTCGGCCAGCCCGTTCTCCAGGGGCGTGCCGGTGGCGGCGTACACGGCCCGGGCGTCGAGCGCCGCGACGGCCCGGTGCTGGCGGGTGGCCGGGTTCTTCACGTGCTGCGCCTCGTCCAGGACCACTCCAGCCCAGCGCCGGCGTGCGAAGTCCTCCGCGTCGAGGCGCAGCAGCGTGTAGGAGGTGATGACGAGATCGGCGCCGGCGATGTGCGGCCCCAGCGCGACGCCGTGCGCGTGACGCGTGCGGTCGACGACCGCGACCCGCAGGCCCGGCGCGAAGCGCTCCGCCTCGCGCTGCCACACCGGCAGCACCGAGGTCGGCGCGACGACGAGCCAGGGGGCGCGATCGTGCTCCGCTCCTACGTCCGGCGTCGGCTCCTGAACGGCGTGCGCGATGAGAGCGAGCAGCTGCAGCGTCTTGCCGAGTCCCATGTCGTCGGCGAGGATGCCGCCGAGCCGGTGCTGCCACAGGCGTGCGAGGCGCGTGAAGCCCTCGTGCTGGTACGGGCGCAGCCGCGCGGTGATGGCCGCGGGCACGGCGACCGGATCCAGCCCGGGATCGGCGCGCAGGCTCTGCACCGCCGCTCGCCAGGTCTGCGCTGCGACCGTCTCGTCCGCGAGGTCCTCGAAGTCCTCCCACAGGGCGAGGTGCGTGCGCGGGATCCGCGGGCCCGCCTCCCATTCCGCGAGGTCGGCGGCCTCGTCGAGCAGCTCCTTGAGCCGGTCGAATGCCGGGTGCCGCAGGGAGAACCAGGTGTTGTCGGAGAGCTTGAGCTTGCCCTGCCGCAGCGCGAGGGCGCGGAACAGCGGTTCGAACGGGATGCTGCGCCCGTCGATGCGCACGACGAATCCGAGGTCGAACCAGTCCGGATCCGTGCTCTCCACGACGTTCACGGTGATCGCCGGATCCCCGGTGAGCTCGGGATAGGCGCGGGGCGCCCCGGTGCGTTCGACGATGATCCCGCGCTCCTCCAGAGCGGGGACGAAGACCGAGACGAACTCGGCGGCGTCGGCGTCGCGGAGCGTTCCGCCGAGCGAGAAGGGCAGCCCGGTGACGGCGGTCCAGTCGGACACGACCTCGTCGCGTCGCGCGGCTTCGGCCTCGGCGTCGCGGACCGGGGAGGCGGCCGCCTGCTCGTCCAGCGGGAAGCGCCGGTATCCGGGGTAATCCCAGCAGAGCTCGTAGGCCACGACGTCGGCAGGGCGGAAGTCCAGCACGAGCGTGGGCACCGGCCGCGGAGGCTCCGGCAGGGTCACGCCCTTGCCCGGCCGGATGTGGGCGGAGCGCCGCAGCAGCGGGTAGGCCTCGCGGAAGAATGCGGCGCGATCCACGGGCGCCACGGAGAGGCCGCCGGGCGCTTCCAGCAGTGCCCGAGCAGTGTCGGAGAGCGCGACGGGCCCCAGCACGAGCTGGATGTCGGCTCCGAGCACGCGGTGCGCGTAGACCCCACCGGATCCGATCGGCCGCACGGCGGCTCCGTCGAGCGGCTCACCGTCCAGGTCGATTGCGGCGGCGACGGTCAGACCGCCCCCGCGCGTCCCGTTCAGGTCCACCCGGACGCGCAGCCGGTCGGTCCACTGCAGCAGGGTGCTGCGCTCCGTCGGCACCAGCGCGATGCCGGCGTCCGCGGCCGCGGCCAGCTGCGGCCACAGCAGCGGCGAGGCCACGGGATCCAGCAGCAGCCAGTCCCCCGCCGTCCCGGACAGCAGCGAGTCTCGGGAGATGCTGAGCAGGTCGGCGAACCAGCGCGACTGCGTCGCCCGGAAACGCGTCCCCGGCCGGCGCACCGCATCCCAGTCGGCATCGGATTGCACCCAGGAGTCGCCCGCGTCGTTGCGCCGGAGCGGACGCACGGCGAGGAAGAGCTCTCCGGGATCCTTGACGAGATCGCGGGCGGTCGCCGTGCGCAGCGGGCGCGCGCCCCAGTGGCGGGCGTCCGCGACGTCGCGGCGGCGCAGCTCCACGCCGAGCGCCAGCGGCGTGCCTCCCGCGCCGGCGGAGGGCAACAGGACGCGCCAGTCGTCGGGCTCAGCGGTGGTCATCGGATCCATCCTCGCCCCGACCACGGACACCCGTCCTCCGTCCCTGAGCGCGTCGCAGGGTCCGATGACGGGAGTCCAGGCGCTGCGACGGTCGCAGCGACCTGGGGGCGCGGCCGGCTCAGGCCGAACGGGCCACGCGCGCCAGCACGCCGTGCACGAAGGCGCCGGACTCGTCGGTGGAGAACTCCTTGGCGAGCTCCACGGCCTCGTCGATCGCGACCGCGGTCGGAACCTCGTCGTTGTGCAGGATCTCCCACACGCCGATGCGCAGCAGCGCCCGGTCGACGGCCGGCATCCGGTCCAGCTTCCAGTCCCGGCTGTGCGTGGTGATCTGCTCGTCGATCTCGTCGCGCTGATCGATGATCCCGTCGACGATCTCGCGCGCGTACAGCCACGAGGCCTCGCGGGCGGGCTCCGCGGCGGCGCGCTTGGCCTCCGCGGCGAGCGTCACCGCGAGGTCGTCGCCGCGCACGTCGGCCGAGAAGAGGATGTCGAGGGCGCGCTTGCGCGCCTTGGTCCTGGCGCCCACGCGTCAGTCGTTGATGCGGCCGAGGTAGCCGCCGGTGCGCGTGTCGACCTTGACCTTGGTGCCGGTCTCGAGGAACAGCGGGACCTGGATCTCGTAGCCGGTCTCGAGCGTCGCGGGCTTGGTGCCGGCCGAGGAGCGGTCGCCCTGCAGGCCGGGCTCGGTGTAGGTCACCTCGAGCACGACCGAGGCGGGCAGCTCGATGTACAGCGGGTTTCCGTTGTTCAGCGCGATCTGGACCGACTGGTTCTCGAGCATGAAGTTCTTGGCGTCGCCGACGGTGGCCGCGGGGACGTTGATCTGGTCGTAGTCCTCCTGGTCCATGAACACGAAGTTGTCGCCGTCCGTGTACAGGTAGGTGAAGTCGCGACGGTCCACGTTCTCGATGTCGACCTTGGCGCCGGCGTTGTACGTGCGGTCGACGACCTTGCCGCTGACGACGTTCTTCAGCTTGGTGCGGACGAACGCGCCGCCCTTGCCGGGCTTGACGTGCTGGAACTCGATGACGTTCCAGAGCTGCCCGTCGATGGAGAGGACGACGCCGTTCTTGATGTCTGCAGTGGATGCCATGGGTCTGAGAAGTCCGTTCTGAAGTCTGCGCGGTCGATCGACCGACGTCCCATCTTACGCGATGCCCACCGGACGGCCGGTGGGAGCAGTCCGTCCCGGCCCGCGATCAGCCGTCGGCCTGACCGGTGATCACGAGGATCAGCCGGCGCGTCGCGGTGGCATATCCCTGCACGCCCTCCCCCACGACGTGCACCGCGGCGACGTCGGTCAGGTACGAGTGGTGCCGGAACTCCTCGCGGGCGTACACGTCGGAGATGTGCACCTCGGCGAACGGGAGGCCCACCCCGGTGAGCGCATCGCGCAGCGCGACCGAGGTGTGCGTGTAGGCGCCGGCGTTGATCACGATGCCGGCGCAGTCCTCGCGGGCAGCATGGATCGCGTCCAGCAGCACGCCCTCGTGGTTGCTCTGCACGGCGCGGGTCTCGAACCCGTAGGCGGCGGCGGCCTCGGACGTGATCCGCTCCACGTCGGCGAGCGTCGCGGATCCGTAGATGCCGGGCTCGCGCGTGCCCAGGAGGTTGAGGTTGGGTCCGTTGACGAGCAGGAGGCGGCGAAGCGTGGTCACGTGCTCACGGTATCAGCGCGCGACGGGCACGACGGGGCGCACCATCACGTACTCGCGTCCGTTCGCGAGCTCGGTGATCTCCCCGGTGCGGGTGAATCCGCAGCGCTCGTATGCCGCCTGCGCGCGGTGGTTGTCCACGTGCACCTCGAGGGTGAGCTCAGCGTACCCGTGATCCGCGGCCCATGCGGCGCACTCGTCGAACAGCACCTCGATCACGCCGGCGCCGCGATGCCCGGCGGCGACGTAGACGCCCACGACGAGGGCCGTGGCGCGGCCGGCGCTGGTCTGCGACGGGATCACCGTCGCGGATCCGAACCACTCGCCGCCCTCCGCGACCGTGACGTACTGCGCGTTCGGCCCACCGGGCGCCGCGTTCGCCGTGCGCTGCTGCCAGAACTCGTCCGGCTGCACGGAGGCGTTCTCGAACGTGTCGAGGAACGCCAGCGCCGCGACCGGATCCTGCAGGGATCGCAGACGCAGGTCGCGCACGCGCTCCCACTCGTCCGCCTCGACCCGCCGCACGGTGAAGGTCACTCCGCGACCTCCTGGTAGGCCGCGAACAGGAGCGACTCGTCCGGGGCCTGCAGCACGGTGGGTCGGGCGATGCCGTCCAGCACGATGAAGCGCAGCATGCCGCCGCGGCTCTTCTTGTCGCGCTGCATGGTGGACAGCAGCGTGGGCCAGGCTCCGCCGCGGTAGGACGTGGGCAGGCCGAGCGACTCGAGCACGGTGCGGTGCCGGTTCGCGTCGTCGTCGGACAGCCGGCCCGCCAGCCGCGACAGCTCGGCGGCGAACAGCATGCCCACCGAGATCGCCGCGCCATGGCGCCAGCGGTAGCGCTCGGCGTGCTCGATGGCGTGGCCGAGGGTGTGCCCGTAGTTGAGGATCTCGCGCTGGCCGGCCTCGCGGAAGTCGTCCGAGACGACGGCCGCCTTCATGCCGATCGCGAGCTCGACCGCCCGGCGGAACTCCGACGTGAGCGGATCCACGGCGCGCTCAGGGTCGGCCTCGACGATGTCGAGGATCTCCGGAGCCCAGATGAAGCCCGCCTTGACCACCTCGGCGAAGCCGGCCGTCGCCTCGTTCCGGCTCAGGCTGGAGAGCTGGTCGAGGTCGCCGATCACCGCACGCGGCGCCCAGAACGCGCCGACGAGGTTCTTGCCCTCGTTGGTGTTGATCCCGGTCTTGCCGCCGACGGCGGCATCCACGAGACCGAGCACCGTGGTGGGGACCTGCACCACCTGCACGCCGCGCAGCCAGGTGGCGGCGACGAAGCCCGCGAGGTCGGTGACGGCACCGCCGCCGTAGCCGACGACGGCGTCGGTGCGGGTGAAGTCGGCCTGCCCCATGATCTGCCAGAGGAACTGGGCGACCTCGATGCGCTTGCCCTGCTCGGCATCCGGGATCTCCGCGAGGAGCACCTCCCGCGGCCCGTTCGCGGTGTCGGCGAGCATGCGATCGCGCAGCTCCGCCGCGCGGTCCGCCAGCGTCGGCGGGTGCACCACCAGCACCTTGCGCACCGTGGGTGCGAGCGCCGCGGACACGCGGTCCAGGATGTCCCGGCCGATCGTGATGTCGTATGGCGTGGTCCCCCTGACCGCGATGGTGGTGACCGCGTCGTCCGCCGCCATGTCTTTCTGATCGACGCTCATCCTCGTCCTCTCATCCATTCCACGATCCGGTCCGCCACGCGCGACATCGGCACCCGGGACGTGTCGAAGGTCGCGTCGGCGACCTCCTCATACAGTGCGCGCCGCTCGGCGAGGATCCGCTGCCAGCGCTGCACCGGATCCTCCTCGCCGTGCAGCAGCGGGCGGTCGCTGCCCGTGATCCGCTCGGCCACCGCCTCCGGGGTCACGGTGAGCAGGACCACCGGCACGGTGCGCAGCAGCTCCCGGGTCGCCGCGGTGAGCACCGCTCCTCCGCCCAGCGAGATCACGCCGCCGTTCGCGACGGCCGACGCCACCTGCGCCTGCTCCCAGGCGCGGAACTGCGCCTCGCCGTGCTCGGCGAAGATCGCCGGGATCGGCCCGTGCGCACGGGCGATCTCCTTGTCCGTGTCGACGAAGCGGAGCCCCGCGGACCGGGCGACTCGGCGGCCGACACTCGTCTTGCCCGCGCCCATGGGACCCACGAGCACGAGCGTCTGCGGCGACGCGGACTCAGCCGAGCTCATCGTGCAGGATCAGCGCGGCCTCCGATGCCGGCGTGGTGCGCAGCTCCTCGGGGATCGCCGCGAGGTACGCCTCGAGGTTGCGCCGGGTCTCGGCGACGTTGTCGCCGCCGAACTTCTCCAGCACGGAGTTCGCCAGCTCGATCGCGACCATGGCCTCCGCCACGACGCCGGCGGCCGGCACCGCGCACACGTCGGAGCGCTGGTGGTGCGCGGTGGCCTGCTCCCCCGACGCGACGTCGACCGTGCGCAGCGCGTGGGGCACAGTGGCGATCGGCTTCATGCCGGCGCGCACGCGCAGCACGGTGCCCGTGGACATGCCGCCCTCGGTGCCACCGGCGCGGTCGGATCCGCGGGTGATGCCGTCGCCGGTCGCGAACAGCTCGTCGTGGGCTGCCGACCCGCGACGGCGGGTGGTCTCGAAGCCGTCGCCGATCTCGACGCCCTTGATCGCCTGGATCCCCATGAGGGCGTACGCGAGCCGGGCATCCAGCCGGCGGTCCCAGTGCACGTGCGAGCCGAGCCCCGGCGGGAGCCCGTACGCGAGCACCTCGACGATGCCGCCGAGGGTGTCGCCGTCCTTGCGGGCCGCGTCGACCTCGGCGACCATCCGGGCGGAGGTGGCGGGGTCGAAGCACCGCAGCGGGTCCGCGTCCAGCGCATCGACGTCATCGGGGGTCGGCAGGACGGATCCCTCCGGGACCTGCACCGGGCCGATCGAGAGGGTGTGGCTGACCAGGCGGATGCCGAGCTCGCCGAGGAATGCGCGGGCGACGGCGCCGAGCGCGACACGAGCCGCGGTCTCCCGCGCGCTCGCGCGCTCCAGGATCGGGCGGGCCTCGTCGAAGCCGTACTTCTGCATGCCGACGAGGTCGGCGTGCCCCGGGCGAGGACGGGTGAGCGCAGCGCTGCGGCCGCGCGACTTCTCCGTCATCTCGACCGGATCCGCGCTCATCACCTCGACCCATTTCGGCCACTCGGTGTTGCCGATGCGCATCGCGATCGGGCTGCCCAGCGTGAAGCCGTGGCGCACGCCCCCGGAGATCGTCAGCTCGTCCTGCTCGAACTTCATCCGCGATCCGCGTCCGTAGCCGAGCTTGCGGCGCTGCAGATCGGACTGGATCGCCTCGCGGGACAGGGGCACGCCTGCCGGCAGGCCCTCCATGACGGCAATGAGTTCGGGGCCGTGCGATTCGCCGGCCGTGAGCACGCGGAGCATTGTCCTAGTCTCCCATGTCGGAACGGGCGCTCCGCGCGGATGACTTCACGCTCGGGCGCGAACCCGCGGGCGCTTCAGTGAGCCGCGCTTCAGTGCACCGCCGCTTCAGCGCAGCGCGGCGCGCATGGCGTCGAGCACCGCGGGCTCGTCCGGCAGCGCTTCCTCGGGCGTGCCGTGCAGGAAGATGCGGATCTGCGCCACGGCCTGATGCATCAGCATCTCCAGGCCGGTGAGCACCGGGGCGTCCGTCCATGCCTGAGCCAGTCGTGTCGGCCACGGGGCGTACGCCGCGGAGAACAGCGCGCCCCCGCGTGCGGCCAGGGCCGCAGCGACCGGGTCCGGGAGTACGACGTTGCCGGGCAGCGTCGAGACCGTCAGATCCACTGCGGAGGGAGGCGCCGGGTCGTCCAGTGCGCGCGCGGACGCGGTCAGGCCGATCCTCGCGCCGAACACCGCGAGCTCGCGCGCCTGCTCGATGCGCCGGGTGCGCAGCTCCACCTCGGTCACCCCGAGGCGCAGCAGCGACACCAGCGCCGATCGCGCGGTGGCGCCGCCGCCGAGCACGCGCGCCGTGCGGCTGGAGCCCAGCCCTCCGGACTGCAGCGCCTCGGTGAGACCGCGCACGTCGGTGTTGAAGCCGTGGATCCGCTCCCCGAGCAGGAGCGTGTTCACCGCCCCGGTGAGGCGGGCGGCGTCGTCGAGCTCCTGGGCACGGGCGAAGGCGCGTTCCTTGAGCGGCATCGTCAGCGAGAGCCCGCGCCAGGTGGCGTCCAGGCTGTCCAGCGCGTCGTCGAAGCCGGAGACGTCGACCTGCCGCCGGCCGTAGTCCCAGTCCAGCCCGAGCAGACGATAGGCGGCACCGTGCAGGTCGGGCGACCGGCTGTGGTCGATCGGATCCCCCCACACCGCGAGTCGCGTCCGAGCGCCGCTCACGTCAGCAGCCCGAGTCCGGGTTCGCCTTGCACCAGTCCTGCCACTGCTTGACGGCGGCCTCGTGCTCCTGGTAGGTCGTCGAGAACACGGTCTCTCCGGTGTCGAGGTTGACCGTCACGAAGTACAGCCAGGAGCCCGTCGCGGGGTGCATCGCGGCATCGATCGCCTTGTCGCCGGGGTTCGCGATCGGGGTCTTCGGCAGACCCTCGATGACGTAGGTGTTCCACGGGTTGTCGTCGGTCTGCGCTGCGTCCGAGGTGCTCGCCGAGCCGCTGTGCAGCTCGCCGTAGCCGTACTGCGCGGTCGAGTCCATCTGGAGCTTCATGCCCTGATCCAGACGGTTCTGGATCACCCGCGACACCTTGTAGAAGTCGGCCTCGGCGCGTGCTTCGCGCTGGATGATCGACGCGATCGTGAGCACGCGCTGCTCGTCGCCCGCCGGCACGGAGGCCGCAGCCAGGGAGTCCCTGGTGCGCTTCACCATGGTGGCCACGATGTCCTTCGCCGTCGCGCCCGGCGCGAACTCGTAGAGGGCCGGGAAGAGCCAGCCCTCCAGCGACGGGGCGTTCACGCCGTAGTCGGCGGGATTCTGCACGGCGGCCTGGAGATCGGCCAGCGGCACGTCCACGCTCTTCGCGATGCGCTCCACGGTCTGGGCGACGGTGTATCCCTCGGGGATCACGGCCGAGTTCTGCATCTTGTTCTTCGGGTCGTTGAGCGCCTTGAGCGCGGCTGCGGCGGTCATCTTCTGCTGCAGCTTGTAGACACCCGGGTAGAACGTGTTGACGATGTTCTCCTTCACCATCATGGTGTAGAACACGCCGGAGGTCTTCGTCACGCCGGCGTTGTAGAGCGCCTCGGACACCTGCTGCCCGCCGTCGCCCTTGTTGATCGTGACGAGCGCGGTGCCGGTGGCCTGGCCGGCCTCGTAGTCCTTGGACGGCCCCCAGCCCATCGTCTCGCTGATCTTGTCGCCGTACGTGTTCCACACCCACAGTCCGCCCGCAGCGACGCCGCCCACGAGGACGAACACGATCAGCAGGGCGATCAAGCAGCCCCGGCGTCGCTTGTGCTTCGGCACGGTTGCCGGCTCGGCCTCATGGCGGAACAACGCCTCGAGGGCCGCGTGGTGCTCCTCGGCAGCCGGCACCGCCGGCGTCTCCGCGTGGGCCGCATCCGGGGCGCTCGTGGCGGCGGCTTCGCGTGCAGCGCGACGGGATCCGGGGACAGCCGGCTGCTCGGCCGGCCTCGGCGTCTGCACCTGGGGATCCGGGAGGGCACCGAACAGGTCGTGCAGCTCAGGCTCCTGCCCGGAGGGGGCGGCCGATTCCGATCGGTCGGACATGTCAGCGATTCTCCTCGTCGGGCATGAGGGCGGTGCCGGCGGGCCGACCCGTCCCCTTCTCCGTGTCGATGGCGTGCTGCAGCAGGACCACGGCCGCGGCCTGGTCCACCACGCCGCGCGACGTGCGCTGGCTGCGTCCTGACGCGCGAAGCGCCTGATGCGCGGTGACCGTGCTCAGGCGCTCGTCGATCAGTCGCACCGCGCACCCGCCGGCCTGCGCGAGGGCGGCAGCGAACTCGCGGGCGTCGGCGGTGGAGGCGGTGTCCTCGCCGCGCAGGTTGATCGGCAGCCCGACGACGACCTCGAGCGGCTCGTACTCCGCGACGAGCTGCGCGATCCGCGTCACGGACGCGTCATCGCGCGGCACGGTCTCGACGGGCACGGCCAGCAGGCCGTCCGGGTCGCTGCGGGCGACGCCGATCCGGGCCCGCCCGACGTCGATCCCGAGCCGCACACCACGTCGGAAGCCGGTCACGCGCGCCGCAGCTCCTGCTCGATCGCGGCGAAGGCGGCGGGCAGGGCGGTCACGTCCGAACCGCCGCCCTGGGCGACGTCGTCACGGCCTCCGCCTCCGCCTCCGAGCACGCCGGCGGCGATCTTGGCGAGAGCGCCGGCCTTCACCCCGGTGGCGCGCGCGGCGTCGTTGACCGCGACGACGACCATGGGGCGCCCGTTCGCGACGCCCGCGATCGCCACGACCGCGGCGGCGGATCCGAACGTGTCGCGGACGCCGGTCGCGATCTCGCGCACGTCGTCGGCTCCCGAGACGGAACCGAGGTCGTGCGCCACGAACTGCAGCGCGCCGAGCGACGTGGCGGTCTGAGCGATCGCCGGCACGCGGCCCGCACGCTCGGCGGCCTCAAACTGGGCGATCCGCTTCTCCGCGGCCTTGAGCTGGGCGGCGAGGTCGCTGACGCGTTCGGCGAGCTGCTCGCGGGGGGTCTTCAGGGCCGAGGTGAGCTGGGAGACGAGCGCGCGCTCGGCGGCGAACTCCCGGAACGCGTCCTGTCCGACGAGCGCCTCGACGCGGCGGTTCGACGCGCCCACCGAGGACTCCCCGACGAGGTTGATGATCCCGATCTCGGAGCTCGTCGACACGTGTGTGCCGGCGCAGAGCTCACGCGACCACGGGCCGCCGATGTCGACCATCCGCACCGTGGCGCCGTACTTCTCGCCGAACAGGGCCATGGCGCCCGCGGCCTTCGCGTCGTCGAGCGACATGATCCGCGTGGTGACCTCGAGACCCTCCTGCACGGCGCGGTTGGCGATCTCCTCGATCTCCGTCTTCGTCTCGGCGGACAGCGCCTGCCCCCAGGAGAAGTCGAACCGCAGGTAGCCGGCGCGGTTCAGCGAGCCCGCCTGGGTGGCGGTCTTGCCCAGCGTGTCGCGCAGCGCGGCGTGCACGAGGTGCGTCGCGGAGTGCGCCTGACGGGCCGCGCGGCGGTTGGCTGCGTCGACCGTGGTGGTCGCCGGCGCGTCGACCGAGACCACGCCGCTGGTGACCTCGACGGTGTGGCTGATGAGGCCCGGCACCGGGCGCTGCACGTCCAGCACCTCGAGCGCGTAGCCAGGTCCGGTGATGACGCCCTTGTCGGCGACCTGACCGCCCGACTCGGCGTACAGGGTGGTCTCGGCGAGCACGACCTCGGCGACCTGGCCCTCGGAGGCGCTCGCGACCGAGGCGCCGTCGACGAGGATGCCGAGCACCGTCGTGGCGGTCTCCAGCTCGTCGTAGCCGAGGAACGCGGTCTCGCCCTTCGCGCGCAGGTCGCCGTAGACCGACACGTCGGCGATCTGGCGCTTGCGGCTGCGGGCGTCGGCCTTGGCGCGGGCGCGCTGCTCCTGCATGAGCGTGTCGAACGCGGCACGGTCGACCTTCAGGCCGGCCTCCTCGGCGATCTCGAGGGTGAGATCGATCGGGAAGCCGTAGGTGTCGTGGAGCAGGAACGCCTCGGAGCCCTTCAGCGTCTCGGATCCGGACTTCTTCGTGTCGGCCAGGGCCAGGTCGAGGATCGTGGATCCGGCGTCGAGCGTGCGGCGGAAGGTCTCCTCCTCCGCGTTCGCGGCGGTGCGGAGCTGCGCCCAGTCCTGCTCGAGGACCGGGTACGCGGACTTCATCGCGTCCTTGGAGGCGGCGAAGAGCTCGTCGAACACCGGCTCGTCGACGCCGAGCAGTCGCATGGAGCGGACCGTGCGACGCATCAGGCGGCGGAGGATGTAGCCGCGGCCCTCGTTCGAGGGGCGCACGCCGTCGGAGAGCAGCATGAGCGAGGACCGCACGTGGTCGGCGACGACGCGGAAGCGGACGTCGTCGGCGTGGTCTGCGCCGTAGCGCCGTCCGGAGAGCTCGACGGCGCGGTCGAGGACCGGACGCACCTGGTCGGTCTCGTACATGTTCTCGACGCCCTGCTTGAGGAACGCGACGCGCTCCAGGCCCATGCCGGTGTCGATGTTCTTCATCGGCAGCTCGCCGACGATGTCGAACTCCGTCTTGCCCTGGATGTTCTCGATGAAGTCCTGCATGAACACGAGGTTCCAGATCTCCAGGAACCGCGTGTCGTCCGCGGCGGGACCGCCGTCCTTGCCATACGCCGGTCCGCGATCGAAGAAGATCTCGCTGTCGGGTCCACCGGGTCCGGGCTGCCCGGTGTTCCAGTAGTTGTCGGCGCGGCCGAGACGCTGGATGCGCTCGGGCCTCAGCCCGATGACGTCGCGCCAGATCGCCTCCGCCTCGTCGTCGGTCTCGAAGACCGTGACCCAGAGGTCCTTCTCGTCGAAGCCGAGCCCGCCGTCGCTCTCGGAACTGGTCAGCAGCTCCCAGGCGTAGCGGATCGCGCCCTCCTTGAAGTAGTCGCCGAACGACCAGTTGCCGAGCATCTGGAAGAACGTGCCGTGGCGGGCCGTGCGCCCGACCTCCTCGATGTCGTTGGTGCGGATGCACTTCTGCAGGTCGGCGATGCGCGGGTACGGCGCGGGGACCACTCCGGTGAGGTACGGGATCATCGGCACCATGCCGGCCACGGTGAACAGCAGCGAGGGGTCGTCGCTGACGAGCGACGCCGAGGGAACGATCAGGTGGTCGTTCTTCTCGAAGTAGCTCAGGTAGCGCTGCGCGATCTCCGCGGTCTTCATGCTCGTCGGGTGGTCCTTGCTGTCAGGGCGCGCCGGAGCGCGGATTCGGGAAAAGGGGGCGGATCCGCGTCAGTCCGCGGTGCTGTCCTGGGTGAGGCGGGACTCCTGCGCGCGGAACGCGTCGGCGAGGATCCCGGTGAACTCGTTGATGCGATCGTCCACCGCCGCCAGCACCTCGTGCCCGCGGGGATCCTTGTTCAGGAAGTGCGCGGCGACGAAGCCGCCGATCAGGCCGATGAGGAACCACAGCAGACTCTTCATGTCACCACCTCCGGGAAGCACCGCTCATCACAACGGTCTCCATCGTATGCGTAAACGCGAAGGAGGCGCCGGGGATCCCCCCGACGCCTCCTCGGCGTGTTCGCAGAGTTCGCTGAACTCAGCGAGCCGCGTAGTACTCGACGACCAGCTGCACGTCGCAGGTCACGGGGACCTCGGCGCGCTTCGGACGGCGGACCAGACGGGCCTCCAGCTTGTCGAGCTCGACCTCGAGGTAAGCCGGAACCGGGGGCAGCACCTCGGCGTGACCGCCGGCAGCCGCCACCTGGAAGGGCTCGAGGCCCTCGCTCTTGGGCTTGACGTGGATGAGCTGACCCGGCTTCACGCGGAACGACGGGCGGTCGACGAGCTGGCCGTCGACGAGGATGTGACGGTGCACGACGAGCTGGCGGGCCTGCGCGGTGGTACGCGCGAAGCCGGCGCGGAGCACGAGCGCGTCCAGACGCATCTCGAGCTGCTCGACGAGGTTCTCACCGGTCAGGCCGTCCTTGCGACGGGCCTCGTTGAATTGGATGACCAGCTGCTTCTCACGGATGCCGTACTGCTCGCGGAGACGCTGCTTCTCGCGCAGACGGACGGCGAAGTCGCTGTCGGCCTTGCGCTTGGTGCGGCCGTGCTCGCCCGGAGCGTAGGGACGCTTCTCGAGGTAGCGGGCGGCCTTCGGGGTGAGCGCGACGCCGAGGGCGCGCGACAGACGCACCTTGCGGCGGTCCTGGGACTTCGTGACCACGAAGTGTTCCTTTCGAAACGCGGCCGTGTCCGTCACGGCTCGCGGACGTATCGTCTCGCTTCCGCCCCTCACGAACGCACGCCGGGGCGGACGAGAGGGTGGTACAGGAGTGGAGAGATGCCCGAAAACTCGGTTTCGAGCCGATCCATGCTATCAGATCCGACCTCAACGGCCGGCCGGGGCGCGTCCTCGTGCAGCGGGCTCGGTGGCGGAGACTACCCTTGCGGGGATGGACCTGACCTTCGCCGAGTTCGAAAACACCCGCAGCCACTGGTGGTGGCGTCCCGGCTGGGGTCCCGGCGTACGGTACCTCACCTTCCACCTGACCTTCGAGGGCGCAGAAGACCTTCATGACGCCGTGCGCACGCTGACGACGTCCCTGTCCGAGCTCGATGCAGTGGATCCCGTGCCGGAGGAATGGCTGCACATGACGATGACCGGCCTGGGCTTCGCCGACGACATCGACGACTCCGCGAGGGATGCGGTCGCGGAAGCGGTCTTCACGGCCGCCGGGTCTCTGACGACGCGGCCGCTGCGCTTCGGACGCGCGTACGTGCATCGCGAGGGACTCGGATTCTCTGCGAACGACGCGGACTGGCTGCGGGAGCTGCGTCGCATCCAGCTCGCAGCGGTCGGCACGGTACGGGATACTGCGCACGATTCCGCGTTCCGTCCTCATGTGACGGCCGCGTACTTCTCCGGGGCTGCGGATGCGCAGCGCGTCGGCGAGGTCGCACGCGCACTGCGCGCGGAGCAGATCGTCGTCGCGCACCCACGGCTCTCCCTCATCGAGCTGGGGCGGGACGATCAGGTCTACACCTGGCGGGTGCTCCGGCAGATGGCTCTCGGCTGAGCCGTCATCCCTCCCCCAGGATCCGCCGGATCCGCTCCAGCCGCGCCTGCACCTCACGCTCGCCGCCGAGCGCCTTGGGCTGGTAGTAGCGGCGCCCGCGCAGTTCATCGGGAAGGTACTGCTGCGGCACGATGCCGGCGTCGCTGTCGTGCGGATAGCGGTAGCCCTTGCCGTGTCCGAGCCGCTTGGCGCCCGGATAGTGCGCGTCGCGCAGGTGCACCGGCACCCGTCCGAACCCTCCGGCGCGCACATCGGCGATGGCGGCGTCGATCGCCAGGTACGCGGCGTTCGACTTCGCCGTCGTCGCGAGATAGACCGTCGCCTCTGCGAGCGGGATCCGCCCCTCGGGCATGCCGATGAACGCGACCGCATCGGCGGCGGCGGTGGCGATCACGAGGGCCTGCGGATCGGCGAGGCCGATGTCCTCCGCCGCGGAGATGACCAGCCGCCGTGCGATGAAGCGCGGGTCCTCCCCCGCCTCGATCATCCGGGCGAGGTAGTGCACCGCCGCGTCGACGTCCGATCCCCTGATCGACTTGATGAACGCGCTGATCACGTCGTAGTGCTCGTCGCCCTGGCGGTCGTAGCGCAGCAGGGCGCGGTCCACGGCCTGCGCCACGTCGTCGTCGGTGACGACCGGCGTCTCGTCCTCGGTGAGGCGATCGGGCGCGGCGGCGACGGCCGCGGCGGCCTCCAGGCCGGTCAGTGCGCGGCGGGCGTCTCCGGAGGCGAGGCGGATGAGAGCGGCACGCGCAGCGTCGTCGAGGGCGACGGCGCCGTTCAGCCCGCGCGGATCCGCCACCGCCCGATCGATGAGGAGGCCGATGTCGTCGTCGGTCAGCGGCTGCAGGGTGAGCAGCAGGGATCGGGAGAGCAGCGGCGAGATCACGGAGAAGGACGGATTCTCGGTGGTCGCCGCGATGAGGATGACCCAGCCGTTCTCCACGCCGGGCAGCAGCGCGTCCTGCTGCGCCTTGGTGAAGCGGTGGATCTCGTCCAGGAACAGGATCGTGGACTGGCCGTACA
Source organism: Microbacterium xylanilyticum (assembly GCF_054654695.1). Classification (NCBI taxonomy): domain Bacteria; kingdom Bacillati; phylum Actinomycetota; class Actinomycetes; order Micrococcales; family Microbacteriaceae; genus Microbacterium; species Microbacterium xylanilyticum. The sequence goes on along the minus strand of NZ_BAAIEN010000002.1, from coordinate 1,765,220 downwards.
GATCGCGCTGGGTCAGCGCCTCCTGCATCACCTCGCGCACATCCTTCACCCCGGCGGTGATCGCGGAGAGCTCGACGAAGCGGCGCCCGGACGAGCGGGCGATCGCCTGGGCGAGGGTCGTCTTGCCGGTGCCAGGCGGACCCCACAGGATCATCGACACGCTGGACGCCGTCTTCGCGGACGGATCCGCGAGCGTCACGATCGGTGAGCCCGGGCGCAGCAGGTGCTGCTGCCCCGCGACCTCGTCGAGCGAGACCGGGCGCATCCGCACGGCGAGCGGCGTCTGGCCGCTCATCAGCGGGGCTGCAGGAGTCATCCCCCCAGGCTATCGGCGGCGACCGACATGCGCCGCGGTCCGCCGAGCCCGCCGTGCGGTGCACAGGGGCGGGGGCGATAGGCTCTGTGCTCGACATCAGGGAGGATCCATGGCCGGTCGCCGTCCGACGAACGCCCGCACGCAGCGCGCACGCGTGGAGCAGGAGCGGGCCCGCCTGCACGCGGCACGCCAGGAGCTGCACGCCCGCAGCGTGCGCCGCCGGGTGCGCGACAACACCGTCGCCGTGGTGGCGGGAGCGCTCATCGTCGTCGGCGCCATCGTGAGCCAGGTGCTGCACGCGGAGGCGACCGCGCCGGCGCCGAAGCCCTCCCCGACGGCCAGCCCGACGGCGACGCCGCAGGCCCCCGCGACGCCCGCGCCGACCGTCTCGGAGACGCCCGCCGGCTGAGCACGGGCACTCTCGCAGGACGGCCCGTCGTACTAGGCTGGCCGTGTCCTTTCCGCCTCCCGCGGTCCGCCGCGCAAGGAGTTCACCGTGTCCACCGAAGAGCACACCCCCGAAGACCCCACCGCCGCAGAGCAGGCCGCGTCAGGCGCAGCCGAGACCGCCGCGGCCTCTGACGAGCAGGCCGCCGAGGCGCCCGCCGCGAGCAGTGACGCGCCGGCCGAGACCGCATCCGCCGCCGAGCCCGAGACCGGGACGCCCGCGGCGTCGGCTCCGGCCGTGCCCGCACCGCGTACGCCGGCCACGCCCCGGCCGCCGGCCATGCCGCGCCCGCCCGCAACGGCGATCCGCCCCGTCGTGCCCGCAGCGCCCGCTGCGCCGGCCCCGGTCAGCACGTCCGACGCCGCCGAATGGGGTCGCGTGGCCGAGGACGGCACCGTCTCCGTGCGCGAGGGTGACACGTGGCGCGAGGTCGGGCAGTACCCCGACGGCACACCGGCCGAGGCGCTCGCCTACTTCGCCCGCAAGTTCGAGGACCTCGCCTTCAAGGTGAACACGCTCGAGCAGCGCGTGCAGGCGGGAGGCTCCGGCGCCGGCGATCTCGTCAAGCAGGCTCAGCACCTCGTCGACGAGGTGACCGATGCCGCGGCGGTCGGCGACCTCGCCGGGCTCCGCGCCCGGCTCGATGCGCTCACCGGCTCTCTCGCCGAGGCGTCCGCCGCAGAGGCGCAGGAGGCCAAGGCAGCCGTCGACGCCGCCATCGCCGAGCGCACCGCCATCGTCGAGCGCTCCGAGGCGATCGCCGCGCAGGACCTCTCCTCTGTGCAGTGGAAGAAGGTCACCGAGGAGATGGGCGCGCTGTTCGACGCGTGGCAGAACCACCAGCAGAACGGCCCCCGTCTGCCGAAGGGCGTGGCGAACCAGCTCTGGAAGCGCTTCCGCGACGCCCGCGCGACGGTCGACCGTCAGCGCCGTGCGTTCTACGCCGAGCTCGACGAGACCCACAAGGCCGCGCGCGAACGCAAGACGCGCCTGGTCGAGCGCGCGGAGGCCCTCGCTCCCAAGGGCGTCGACGGCATTCCCGCCTACCGCGGTCTCCTCGACGAGTGGAAGGCGGCCGGCCGTGCCGGACGCAAGGCCGACGACGCCCTGTGGGCGCGGTTCAAGGCCGCCGGCGATGCGCTGTACGCGGCACGCGCGGAGCAGGCCGCGGCGACAGAGGCCGAGTCCGCGCCCCGTATCGAGGCCCGCACCGCGCTCCTCGAAGAGGCCAAGGCCGTGGCGGACGAGCCCGACCTCGCCAAGGCCCGTGCCCTGCTCACCCGGATCCAGCGTCAGTGGGACGAGGTGGGACGCATCTTCCCGCGGGAGAAGGAGCGCGCGCTGGATGACCGTCTGCGCGTCATCGAGCAGGAGCTGAAGGCCCGCGAGGACGTCGACTGGAAGCGCAACAACCCCGAGACGAAGGCCCGCGCCGGCGCGATGAGTGAGCAGCTCCAGCAGGCGATCGCCAAGCTGGAGGCCGAGCGCGACGCGGCGCAGAAGGCCGGGAACGCCAGGGCGCTGAAGGAGGCGACCGAGGCGCTCGAGGCGCGTCGGTCCTGGCTCAAGGCGCTCGGCGGCTGATCACGACGCCGCGGTGGCGCCGCGGCAGGTTGTCCACAGGGCGGGGATCCTCGGATCCCCGCCCTGTGCCGTCTGGCGCACACTGGACGCATGCGCGGCGTCTTCCTGCATCTCCCCGGCGAGCGGCTCTCACTGTCGGAGCTCTCTGCGGCACGGCTCGACGGAGATGTGGTGGAGCTGGGCGAGGCCTATGCACCCGCCGACCTCGTGGAGACGGCGGTGCTGCGCGCGGCGTCCCTCCTGCCGCTGATCGGGAGCATCCCCGGAGCGGCATTCGCCGGGATGAGCGCGGCATGGATCCACGGCGCCGGTGACGCGCCTCCCGATGTGCACGAGGTGCAGAGCGCCACCGGGCGCCGACTGCGCGCGACTCCGAGCCGCCGCCTCCTCGTGCACGATCCGGTGCTGGACGCGGAGGACGTCCAGCACATGGGCGGTATCGCCGTCACGACCGCCGAGCGCACGCTCATCGACCTGCTGCGGTGGCCGCCGACGCACCCGGCGCGTCGGGACTGGGCGCGCCTGCTCGCCGAGAGCGACCCGTCGCTGCCCGAACGTGCCGCAGTGCGGCTGTCGCGTCTGCCCCATGGCCCCGGCCATCATCGCGTCGTGGAGTTCCTCACCGCGCACGGCGCGGAGGCGGCGTGACCGCGGATCAGGCCCGCTCCGGGCGGTGCGGGTTCAGGACGATGTGACGCGGTAGACGTCGTAGACGGCGTCGATCCGGCGCACCGCGTTCAGGACCCGGTCCAGGTGCACGGTGTCGCCCATCTCGAAGACGAAGCGGCTCAGCGCCAGCCGGTCGTTCGTGGTCTGCACCGTGGCCGACAGGATGTTCACGTGGTGCTCGCTGAGCACGCGGGTCACGTCGGAGAGCAGGCCGGAGCGGTCCAGCGCCTCGGCCTGGATCTGCACCAGGAACACGCTGCGCGTCGTCGGCGCCCACTCCACGTCGACCATGCGGTCCTTCTCGACCGACAGCGCCTTCACGTTCACGCAGTCGGAGCGGTGCACGGAGACACCGCTGCCCCGCGTGACGAAGCCCACGATGTCGTCCCCCGGCACCGGAGTGCAGCACTTCGCGAGCTTGACGAGGATGTCGGCCGCTCCGCGGACCAGCACGCCCGAGTCGCCCTCGCGCGGGATCCGGCTGCGCCCATGCGACGGGATGTCGATCGCACCGGTCGTCGTGTCGTCGGCCGTCGAGATGAGCGCGGTGACCTTCTCGAGCACGGACTGCGTGGAGACGTGCCCCTCGCCGACCGCCGCGTACAGAGCGGAGACGTCCTCGTACCGCAGCTGGTGCGCGACCTCCGTGAACGACTCCTGGCTCATCAGGCGCTGCAGCGGCAGGTTCTGGCGGCGCATCGCACGGGCGATGGCCTCCTTGCCCTGCTCGATCGCCTCCTCGCGACGCTCCTTCGTGAACCAGCCGCGGATCTTGTTCCGCGCCCGGGTGCTCTTCACGAACGTCAGCCAGTCCTGGCTGGGGCCGGCGTCGGGGTTCTTCGAGGTGAAGACCTCCACGACGTCGCCGCTGTTCAGCGCGGTCTCCAGCGGCACCAGGCGCCCGTTGACCTTGGCGCCCATCGTCCGGTGCCCGATCTCGGTGTGCACCGCGTACGCGAAGTCGACCGGGGTCGCACCGGACGGCAGGCCGATGACCCGTCCCTTCGGCGTGAAGACGTAGACCTCCTTCGCGCCGATCTCGAAGCGCAGCGAGTCCAGGAACTCGCTGGGGTCGGCGGTCTCCGCCTGCCAGTCCGAGATGTGCGCGAGCCAGGTCATGTCGGCGTCGGCGGTGGACGCCTTCCCGCCGCCGTTCATCCGCTCCTTGTACATCCAGTGCGCCGCGACGCCGAACTCGGCCTGCTGGTGCATCTCGTGCGTGCGGATCTGGATCTCCACGGTGCGGCCGCCGGGGCCGATCACGGTGGTGTGCAGCGACTGGTAGAGGTTGAACTTCGGAGTGGCGATGTAGTCCTTGAACCGGCCGGGCAGCGGCGTCCAGCGGGCATGGATCGCGCCGAGGACGGCGTAGCAGTCGCGCACCGTGCTGACGAGCACGCGGATGCCGATGAGGTCGTAGATGTCGTCGAACTCCCGGCCGCGCACCACCATCTTCTGGTACACGGAGTAGAGCTGCTTGGGCCGCCCTGCCACCTTGCCGCGCACGCGCAGGTCGCGCAGGTCGCTCTCGACGGCCTCGACCACCTCGCGGATGTACTTCTCCCGCTGCGGGGTGCGCTGCTTGATGAGGCTGTCGATCTCGGCGTAGATCTTCGGGTGCAGCACCGCGAAGGACAGATCCTCGAGCTCGGACTTGATCGCCTGGATGCCGAGCCGGTGCGCCAGCGGGGCATAGATCTCGAGGGTCTCGGTGGCCTTCTTCGCCGCCTTCTCCGTAGGCACGAAGCCCCAGGTGCGCGCGTTGTGCAGGCGGTCGGCGAGCTTGATGATCAGGACGCGGATGTCCTTCGACATCGCCACGATCATCTTGCGGACGGTCTCCGCCTGCGCGCTGTCGCCGTACTTGACCTTGTCGAGCTTGGTGACGCCGTCGACGAGCATCGCGACCTCGTCGCCGAACGTCGCCGTCAGGTCGGTGAGCGCGTATCCGGTGTCCTCGACCGTGTCGTGCAGGAGCGCCGCGGCGATCGCGCGCGGACCCAGCCCGAGGTCGGCGAGGATCTGCGCCACCGCCAGCGGATGCGTGATGTAGGGCTCGCCGCTCTGGCGCTTCTGCCCCCGGTGCTTCTCGGCAGCGACGGCGTAGGCGCGCTCGATGATGGCGAGATCACCGCGCGGGTGGTTCTGCCGCACGGTGCGGATGAGGTTGTCGAGGTCGTTGATCCTCGGCGCGCGCGAGAAGATCCGGGGCACGAGCCTGCGCAGGCTCGAGCCCTGTGCCGGCGCCCCAGGCGTCGTGCCGACCTCGCTCATCCGACCTCCAGGCAGATCATCCTACAAGCGCCCGGGAGGGCGGGATCCATAGACGGCCGAGGGGGCCGAGCCACCGGCCTGACAGGGCATCAGACCTCGATCGCGCTGACCGTCGCGCGCTGGCGCGCCGCCAGGACCCGCTTGTCGTGCTCGCGGATCGCCGGCTCGTTCTCACGGAAAAGCGAGTACAGCGGCGCCGCGACGAACAGCGTCGAGTACGCGGCGACGATGATGCCGACGAAGATGGACAGCGAGATGTCCGTCAGCGTCTGCGCGCCGAGCCAGAACGCCCCGATGAACAGGATCGCGCCGACCGGCAGGGCCGCGATGACCGCGGTGTTGATCGAGCGGACCAGTGTCTGGTTCACCGCCAGGTTCACCGACTCCCCGAAAGTGCGGGACGACTTCGCCCCCTCCTCCGTGGTGTTCTCGCGGATCTTGTCGAACACGACCGTGGTGTCGTACAGCGAGTACGCGAGAATCGTCAGGAAGCCGATCACGGCCGCCGGAGAGATCTCGAAGCCCGCCAGCGCGTAGACGCCGATCGTGATGATCAGCACGTCGAGCAGGCCCAGGATGGACGCCGCCGACATCTTCCAGGTGCGGAAGTAGATCGCCAGGATGAGGAAGGTCAGCGCGAGAAAGATCGCGAGGCCCCAGAGCGACTGCCGGGTCACGCCCTCGCCCCAGCTCGGGCCGATGAACGACGTGTTCACCTTGTCCTCGGAGACGCCGTACGCCTTCGCGAGTGCGGCGGCGACGTCGTGCGACTGCTGCTCGCTCTTGAGCTGCGCGGTCTGCACCCGGATGTCGCGGTTGTTGACCGTGGTCACCTTGGTCGTGACGTTCGGCAGCACCGAGCGCACGGCCGTCGTCGCGATGCCCTGATCGCGGGTCGCCGGAGCCTCGACCGTGAACTGCGAGCCGCCGGTGAACTCGATCGAGAACTGCACCGGACGGAACAGCGGCACGAGCGCCGAGCCCACGACGAGCAGGATCGCGATGATGAACCAGATCCGCCGCTTCCCGACGAACGGGAAGGAGGTCTTGCCGGAGTAGAGGTCGTTGCCGAGCTCATTCATGGAGCGCATCAGTCGTTCTCCCCGTTCCGGCTCGCGCCCTGGGACGCGTCGGCGAGTGCCTCCGCGCGCTTTCGTTCGGCGATGGTCTGCCGGCGCTCCGCCTCACCGCGCGAGCGGCTGGCGCGGGCGGCCCGGCCCTGCGACCCGGTGATCACCTCGCGGTACTCGCTGCGTCCGCGATAGACCGCGCCGAGCGCCTCCGGATCCATGCCGGACAGCGGGTGACCGTTTCCGAAGAACCGGGTGCGCGCGAGAAGCTGCATGACGGGGTGCGTGAACACCACGAAGATCAGCACGTCGATCAGGGTCGTCAGGCCCAGCGTGAAGGCGAAGCCCTTCACTGTGGCGTCGGCCAGGATGTACAGCACGACCGCGGCGAGGATGTTGATCGACTTGGAGATGTAGATCGTGCGCTTGGCGCGGCTCCAGCCGTCCTCGACCGCACCGGTGATCGACTTGCCGTCGCGCAGCTCGTCTCGGATGCGTTCGAAGTACACGATGAACGAGTCCGCCGTGAATCCGATCGACACGATCAGACCGGCCACGCCGGCGAGCGACAGACGGAAGCCCATGCGCCAGCCCAGGATGCAGATCAGCACATACGTGATGACCGCCATCACGGCGATCGACGCGATGATCACGAAACCGAGGGCGCGGTAGCTGAGCAGCGAGTAGATCGCCACGAGGCCGAGTCCGATCAGGCCGGCGAGCAGGCCGATCTGCAGCTGCTGGGATCCGAGCGTCGCCGAGATCGTGTCGGAGCTCTGCACCGTGAAGCTCAGCGGGAGCGCACCGAACTTGAGCTGGTCGGCAAGGCTCTTCGCCGTCTCCTGCGTGAACGAGCCGCTGATGGACGGGCGACCGTCCAGGATGACGCCGTTCATGGACGGCGCGGAGATCACGGATCCGTCGAGCACGAACGCGAACTGGTTGCGCGGCGTCTGGTTCTGCTGCGTGAACGCGTAGAGGCGCTGGCTCACCTTGCCGAAGGCGTCGGTGCCCTTGCCGTCGAAGGTCAGGTTGACCTCCCACTGGCCGTTCTGCTGGTTGAGACCCGCGGTGGCGTCCTTGATCGACGTGCCGTCCAGCTCGACCGGGCCGAGCAGGTACTTGGCCTGGCCGCTGCTGTCGCATGCGATGAGCGGCTGATCGGCGGGCTGCTTCGCCGCCTCGCGCTTGGTCTTGCAGTCGTAGGCGAGGAACTGGGCCTGCAGCTTCGGCGTCACCCAGGACATGTCGCTGCCGTCGGTGGGCTTCGGCGACGGCGTGGAGGCGAGGTCGGGCGCCGGCGTGGGGTACGGCGTGGACTTGCCGTCATCCCCCACGAACGAGGTCGCCGGGTTGGTCGCCGCGAGCACCGCGCGCAGCTCCATCTTCGCGCTCGCCTGGATGCGGTTGCGCGTCGCTTCGTCCGCCTTGCCGGCGATCTGCACGACGATGTTGCGGCCGCCCTCCGTCGTGATGTCGGACTCGCCGACGCCCGAGGCGTCGACACGCTGACGGATGATCTGCGCCGCCTGCGTGAGCTGCTCGGCGTTCGGATCCTTGCCGTCGGCCGTCTGGGCGCTGAGGATGATCTGCGTGCCGCCCTGCAGGTCGAGGGCGAGCTGCGGCGTCCAGGAGCTCTTGCCGAAGCCGTACACGCCGAGCGCGTTCAGGCCGAAAAGCACACCGATGGCGATGAGCAGGCCGAGCAGGACCCGCCAGGCGTGCTTGACCGGAGAAGACGATGCCACGAAGGTTCTTCGCTTTCTGAGGGTGGGAGTGCGACGGCGCGGGGCGCGCGTCAGTTCTTGTCGTCGGCCTCGCGCTGCAGACGCGCGCGCGTCTCCTCGGCCGATTCGATGCGGATGTCCTCAGGACGCTCGTCCAGCGGCGTGTGCTCGTCGAGCGGCGTCTGCGCAGCCTCCTCGGCTGGCGCCGCCTGCTCCTCGTCCACGATGCGCAGGATCGCCTGCGAGTGCACCTCGATGACGACGCCCGGGGCGACCTCCACCTTCGCGGGGCGGTCGAGGTTCTCCGGGTCGAACTCGACGATCGTCCCGTAGATGCCGCCCTGCAGCAGCACCTTGGCGCCGGGAACGGTCTCCTGCGCCTTCTTCTCCTGCTCCTCCTTCATCCGCTTGTTGCGGCGCCGCGTCGACAGCACCATGAAGACGAGCAGGATGGCCAGGACGAAGAACAGGCCGTACTGCGAGAAGAAGGTCGCGAAGTTCATGCGGAGAGAGAGCCTTTCGGGCGCGCGCCGACGGTGGGGCGCAGAAGGGTGGGGATGGTGGAAGTCTCCAGCGATTATAGGTCATCGAACAACGCGGCCCCCTCGGGGTGCGCGACGCCGAGGTGAGTGTAGGCCTCGGGCATGGCGATGCGCCCACGAGGTGTACGGCCGAGGAAGCCGATCCGAACCAGGTACGGCTCGACGACGCTCTCGATGGTGTCGGCCTCCTCGCCGACCGACACCGCCAGGGTGCTCAAGCCCACCGGTCCGCCGCGGAACCGCCGCACGACGGCGTCCAGCACCGCCCGGTCCAGGCGATCCAGCCCGATCCGGTCGACGTCGTACAGCTCGAGCGCGGCGCGGACGTCCTCGACGGCCGCGGACGACCCGCCGCCGTGCACGAGCGCGTAGTCCCGCACCCGGCGCAGCAGCCGGTTGGCGATGCGCGGGGTGCCGCGGGAGCGACGGGCGATCTCCTCGCGCGCGATCGCGGGCACGTCGACGCCCAGGACGATCGCCGAGCGCTCGACGACGCGCTCCAGTTCGGCCGGGTCGTAGTACTCGAGGTGAGCGGTGAACCCGAATCGGTCGCGCAGGGGGTTCGGCAGCAGTCCGGAGCGCGTCGTCGCGCCGACGAGGGTGAACGGCGCGAGCTCGAGCGGGATGCTGGTGGCGCCCGCGCCCTTGCCGACCATGATGTCGATGCGGAAGTCCTCCATCGCGAGGTACAGCATCTCCTCGGCGGAGCGCGCCATCCGGTGGATCTCGTCGATGAACAGCACCTCGCCGGGTGTCAGGCTGCTCAGCAGCGCGGCGAGGTCGCCGGCGTGCTGGATCGCCGGGCCGCTGGACATGCGCAGAGGGCGCCCGCTCTCGTGAGCGACGATCATCGCGAGCGTGGTCTTCCCGAGCCCGGGCGGGCCGGACAGCAGGATGTGGTCGGCCGGACGGTCCTGGATCCGGGCCGCGTCGAGGAGCAGCTTCATCTGCCCGCGCACCTTGTGCTGGCCGACGAACTCGTCCAGGCTCGACGGGCGCAGCGCACCCTCGATCGCCAGCTCGGCCTCGTCGACGGCCTCGCTCGAGTCGCGGAACTCAGCCACGGGCGCCCCCGCCCTGCGCGGGTCCCAGCGTCGCGAGCGTGCGACGCAGCAGCAGGGCGACGGACCCGCGTTCGGTCTCGCTGGCGTCGGCCGTGCTGCGCTCGGCGGCGTCGGCGGCGACCCGCTCGGACCAGCCCAGCCCGATGAGCGCGGCGATCAGCTGCGCGCTGATCTCGTCGGGGATCGATGCGGCCACCGGAGCGGCCGCGGGGGGCTGCAGCTTGCCGGTGAGCTGCACGACGATGAGCTTCGCGGTCTTCGGACCGATGCCCGAGACCCGGCGGAAGGGCGCGTCGTCGTCTGCCGCCACCGCCGAGGCGATCTGGTCGACGGACAGGTGCGACAGCACGCCGAGCGCCGACTTGGGGCCCACCCCTGTCACCGACAGGAGGTGACCGAACACCTCCAGCTCGGCGGGATCCGCGAAGCCGTACAGCGACAGGGCATCCTCCCGCACGATCAGCGAGGTGTGCAGGCGCAGCTCCTGTCCGATGCGCGCCGTGTGCGCCACATCGCCGGGGACCGCGACCGAGAAGCCCACTCCCCCGACCTCGATGACGACGGAATCCGTGGTGGTGGACAGCACGGTGCCGCGCAGGGAGGAGATCATGTCAGCAGTCTACGCAGGTGCTCGTAGGTATGTTCGAGCGACACGCTCCGCGTCGGCCCACGCCTTCTGCGCCGGCGTCTGGCCTCCGGCATCCGCCGCCGAGGTCGCGAGCCCCGGTCCGCGCCAGGCGTGGCAGAGCGCGATGGCCAGCGCATCGGCGGCGTCCGCGGGCTGCGGCGGCGCGTCCAGCCGCAGGATGCGGGCGATCATCGCCTGCACCTGCTTCTTGTCCGCGGATCCGTATCCGGTGACCGCCGCCTTGACCTCGCTCGGCGTGTGCGTGGCCGCGGGGAGTCCGTGCTCGGCCGCGATGAGCAGCGCCACCCCGCTGGCCTGCGCCGTGCCCATCACGGTGTGGCTGTTCTGCTGCGCGAAGACGCGCTCCACGGCGACCGCCTGCGGCGCGTGGTCCGCGATGACCGCCCGGATCCCCACAGCCACCGCAGCGAGCCGCTCCCCGATCGGCGCGTCCACGGGCGTGCGGATCACTCCGACGTGCACGAGGGTGCCGCGCCGCATCGGGTCGACGTCGACGACGCCGACGCCGCAGCGCGTGAGCCCCGGGTCGATGCCCAGCACGCGACGGATTCCGGTCATCCCCCCAGGCTAGGCGCGGGGCGCCGCGCCAGGGCCGAGGCGCTCCGCAGATCCGGTCCCTGAGCCCGTCGAAGGGACACACCTGAGTCCGGTCCCTGAGCCCGTCGAAGGGACACACCTGAGTCCGGTCCCTGAGCCCGTCGAAGGGACCCGCCTGAGTCCGGTCCCTGAGCCCGTCGAAGGGACCCGAGTTCTCCACAGCCTGGTTCTCGGCCCTCGCGTCGGGGGAAGGATCGACAAATGGCTTGGACATACATCGTCGAGTGCGCGGACGGCTCGTTCTACACCGGCAGCACGGACCTCATCGACGTCGAGGCGCGGATCTGGCAGCACAACAACGACCGGGACGTGAGTGCGAACTTCACCCGCAGACGTCGCCCCGTCCACTTGGTATATTCCGAGGCGTTCGACCGCATCGAGGATGCATTCACCCGGGAGAAGCAGATCCAAGGATGGTCACGGGCGAAGAAGCTGGCGCTCATCGAACTTCGCGGGGCGGATCTGCCTGAACTCTCGCGCTCGCGTCGACGCGAGGTCGCTTCGACAGGCTCAGTGACCGACGGTGGTGACGCGAGGTCGCTTCGACAGGCTCAGTGACCGACGGTGGTGACGCGACGTCACTTCGACAGGCTCAGTGACCGGTGGTGACGCGAGGTCACTTCGACAGGCTCAGTGACCGACGGTGGTGACGCGAGGTCACTTCGACAGGCTCAGTGACCGACGGTGACGCGAGGTCACTTCGACAGGCTCAGTGACCGACGGTGACGCGACGTCACTTCGACAGGCTCAGTGACCGACGCGCGGGGACCACCGGTGCAGCATGACGAAGGGGCCGGCGGCGCCGAGGCGCACGTCGACCCCTTCGGAGGCTCGGGGGCCTATTCGTCGTTCTCGAGCTCGGCCTGCACCTCGGGGGTCAGGTCGAAGTTGGCGTACACGTTCTGCACGTCGTCGCTGTCCTCGAGCGCGTCGATGAGGCGGAACACCTTGCGGGCGGCCTCCGCGTCGATCTCGACCTTGAGGTTCGGCACGAACTCGACGTCGGCCGACTCGTACTCGATCCCCGCCTCCTGCAGGGCGGTGCGCACGGCGACCAGGTCGGAAGCGTCGGTGATGACCTCGAAGCCCTGGGCGTGCGGCTCGATCTCCTCGGCGCCCGCCTCCAGCGCCGCCATCATGACGTCGTCCTCGGTCGTTCCCTCGGAGGAGACCACGATGACACCCTTGCGGGTGAAGTTGTACGCGACGCTGCCGGGGTCGGCCAGCGTGCCGTTGTTGCGGCTGAGAGCCGTGCGCACCTCGGCGGCGGCGCGGTTCTTGTTGTCGGTCAGACACTCGATCATGAGGGCGACGCCGCTCGGGCCGTAGCCCTCGTACATGATGGAGCTGTACTCGACGGACTCGCCGCCGATGCCGGCGCCGCGCTTGATCGCGCGGTCGATGTTGTCCTTGGGGACGGAGGTCTTCTTCGCCTTCAGCACCGCGTCGAACAGCGTCGGGTTGCCCGCCTGATCGGGGCCGCCGAGCTTCGCGGCGACCTCGATGTTCTTGATGAGCTTGGCCCACGACTTGGCACGGCGTGCGTCGATGACCGCCTTCTTGTGCTTGGTCGTGGCCCACTTGGAATGCCCGGACATATGTCTCCTGCTCGTATCCGCCCCGGGGTCGCTCCCGCCAGGGCATCGTCCATTCTAGAAGATCCCCGCTCGCGGCACGGTGCCGTCGGGAGGTGCACCGGGATCGACGCGCCTGCTGCGGTAGATCCAGGTGAGGAGGATCCCGAGGAGTACCGTCACCGCGCAGACCGCCCAGGGCAGCCAGGCCGCGTCGGAGAAGCCGGCGTCCGTGCGCACGACGATGCGGTCCCCCGCCATCGCCGTCGCGCCATCGCGGTAACCCGCGCGCGCCATCTCCACGGGGCCGGTCGATCCCGCGAGCACCACACCGTCGAGCTTGCGCGAGCCGTCGTCGCTGGTCCAGCTGCCGATCGGCCGGCATCCGCTCTTGGTGCTCTCGCAGGACAACTGCGTGAACGTCCCCCACTGCACGGGGCGCGAGGCATCCACGGCCTCGCCGATCCCCCACGCCGCGCAGAGGAGGAAGACGAGTCCGAGGAACGCGTAGCCGGCACTCAGCGCGAGACGGGCTGAGCGGGGCATGCGAGAACCGGAGGGCACCTCTCCATTAAACAAGCCCGGCCGTGCGACGACCCGACGTCGACGGGCTCAGGCCGCGCGCGCAGTGCGCTGCTGCGCGGCGATGTCCAGCAGCCGCTGGTGCAGGCGGGTCTCGCCGTTCATCTCCGGGTGGAAGCTGGTGCCGAGCAGGTTGCCCTGCTCCACGGCCACCACGCCGCCGTCCGGCAGCGCGGCGATCGCCCTGGCCTTGGGCCCGACCCGCGTGATGAGCGGGGCGCGGATGAAGGTGGCGGCGACCGGATCCGCGATCCCGGCGACCTGCAGTTCCGTCTCGAACGACTCGACCTGTCCGCCGAACGCGTTGCGCGCGACGGTCACGTCCAGGCCACCGAACGTGAGCTGCCCGTCGATCGCGCCCTCGATCTCGTCGGCGAGCAGGATCAGGCCGGCGCAGGTGCCGTAGACGGGCAGACCGTCGGCGATGAGCGCCCGCAGCGGATCCCGAAGCCCGAAGATCCGGGACAGTTTGTCGATCACGCTCGACTCGCCGCCCGGGATCACGAGTCCGTCGAGCCCCTCCAGCTGCTCGGGGCGGCGGACGGCGACCGCCTCCGCCCCGAGCGAGGTGAGGATCGCCGCGTGCTCGCGGACATCGCCCTGCAGGGCGAGCACGCCGATCCGGAGAGCGGCTGTCACCAGCCGCGCTCCGCGAGACGGTGTGGCGCGGGCAGGTCCGACACGTTGATGCCGACCATGGCCTCGCCGAGGCCGCGCGAGACCTGCGCGATCACCGCGGGGTCGTCGTAGGCGGCCGTCGCCTTCACGATCGCGGCGGCACGCGCCGCCGGGTCGCCCGACTTGAAGATGCCGGATCCGACGAAGACGCCGTCGGCGCCGAGCTGCATCATCATGGCGGCGTCCGCCGGAGTCGCGACTCCGCCGGCGACGAACATGACGACCGGGAGGGCGCCCTTCTCCGCCACCTCGACGACGAGCTCGTACGGCGCCTGCAGCTCCTTGGCCGCCACGTACAGCTCGTCCTTGCTCAGCGACGTGAGCCTGGCGATCTCGCCGCGGATGGTGCGGATGTGCTTCATGGCCTCGGAGACATCGCCGGTGCCGGCCTCGCCCTTGGAGCGGATCATCGCCGCACCCTCGGTGATGCGGCGCAGCGCCTCGCCGAGGTTGGTGGCGCCGCAGACGAAGGGAACCGTGAAGCCCCACTTGTCGATGTGGTTGACGTAGTCGGCCGGCGAGAGCACCTCGGACTCGTCGATGTAGTCCACGCCGAGTTCCTGCAGCACCTGCGCCTCCACGAAGTGGCCGATGCGCGCCTTCGCCATGACCGGGATCGAGACGGCCGAGATGATGCCGTCGATCATGTCCGGGTCGCTCATGCGGGACACGCCGCCCTGAGCGCGGATGTCGGCGGGCACCCGCTCGAGAGCCATCACGGCGACGGCGCCGGCGTCCTCCGCGATCTTCGCCTGCTCGGGCGTGACGACGTCCATGATGACGCCGCCCTTGAGCATCTCCGCGAGGCCGCGCTTGACGCGGGCGGTGCCGGTGGTGGATTCGGATGCCAGTTCTGTCATAGGACATATCTTACGCTGTCTGCGACGGGGTCCGACATCACCCGGACAGTGGGCGGATGCGCCGTCCGCGAGGTGAGAGGATCGAGGAATGCTCACCGTGCTCTCGATCCAGTCCGCCGTCGCGTACGGCCACGTCGGCAACTCCGCTGCGGTCTTCCCGCTCCAGCGCATCGGCGTCGAGGTGCTGCCCGTCTACACCGTGAACTTCTCCAACCACACCGGCTACGGCGCGTGGCGCGGTCCGCTGATCGCCCCGGAGGACGTCCGCGAGGTCGTCACCGGCATCGAGGAGCGCGGCGTGCTCGGCGAGATCGACGCCGTGCTCAGCGGCTACCAGGGCGGCGAAGGCATCGGCGACGTCATCATCGACGCCGTCGCTCGCGTCAAGGCCGCGAACCCGAACGCCGTGTACGCGTGCGACCCGGTGATGGGCAACGCGAAGTCCGGCTGCTTCGTCGCGCCGGCCATCCCCGTCCTGCTGCGCGACCGCGTGGTGCCGGTCGCCGACATCATCACCCCGAACCAGTTCGAGCTCGGCTTCCTCACGGGCACCGAGCCCGACACGCTCGAATCGACGCTCGCCTCTGTCGACGCCGCCCGCGCGATGGGCCCGAACACCGTGCTCGTGACGAGCGTGGAGCGCCCCGACCGCGAGGACGGCACGATCGAGATGCTCGCCGTCGACGACAAGGGCGCCTGGCTCGTGGCCACCCCGCATCTGCCGATGAAGGCGAACGGATCCGGCGACGTCACCGCGGCCCTGTTCACGGCGCACTACGTCGAGACGGGCGACGCGAAGGTTGCCCTGGAGCGCACGGTGTCGAGCGTGTACGAGCTGCTGCGGCTCACCCTCGAGTCGGGTGCGCGCGAGCTGCAGCTCATCCCGGCCCAGGAGTTCTACGCGAACCCGCCGCTGCAGTTCACCGCACGCCAGGTGCGCTGACGCCGAGTCGGTGCTCCGCGGGCGCCGCGGTGGGCACCGAGATCAGGCGAACCGCCCGAGATGAGGTGGATCCTGCCGAGATCGCCTGATCTCGGGCAACTCGCCGCATCTCGGGCGCTGCGGATGCACCGGCATGCCCGTGGAACCCCGCGGTTCAGGCGGGCCAGGCCGCCGCGACGGTGTTGCGGACGTCGCCGAGCAGCTGGGGCAGCGCCTTGGTCTTGGCGATGATCGGGAAGAAGTTCGCGTCGCTGTTCCAGCGCGGGACGACGTGCTGGTGCAGGTGCGCGTCGACTCCGGCGCCGGCGACGGCACCCTGGTTCATGCCGATGTTGAAGCCGTCGCATCGCGAGGTGGCCTTCAACACCCGCATGGCGGTCTGGGTGAGCGCGCCGATCTCGGCGACCTCCTCGGCGGTCGCCTCGTCGTAGGTCGCGATGTGGCGGTACGGGCAGACCAGAAGATGCCCGGAGTTGTACGGGAACAGGTTCAGCAGCACGTACGCCGTGCGCCCGCGGGCCACGATCAGCCGCTCCTCGTCCGGATGCTTGGGCGCCTCGCAGAACGGGCACTCCTCGCGCAGCGGCTCCGGGCCCGCCTGGATGTAGGTCATCCGGTGCGGCACCCAGAGGCGCTGGAACTCGTCGGGGACGCCGGCCAGGTGCGCGGCGTCCTCGAGCCGCTCGCCGGCGGCGCCCCCGTCGATGGTCATGCCAGGTCGCCCGCCGTCTGGATCAGCGCGTGGCTCTCGACCGCGCGGCGCACCCGCTCCACGGCATCGGCGAGGGGCACACCGTTCTCCTGGGTCCCGTCCCGGAAGCGGAACGAGACCGTTCCCGCGGCGCGGTCCTGCTCCCCCGCGATGAGGATCAGGGGCACCTTGCCGGTGGTGTGGTTGCGGATCTTCTTCTGCATGCGCTCGTCGGAGTGGTCCACCTCGGCGCGCACGCCGGCCTCGCGGAACGCCGCGACGGCGTCATCCAGGTAGTCCGCGAACTCCTCGGCCACGGGGATCCCCATGATCTGCACCGGGGAGAGCCACAGCGGGAAGTCGCCGGCGTAGTGCTCGAGCAGGATCGCGAAGAAGCGCTCGATCGACCCGAACAGGGCGCGATGGATCATGATCGGGCGCTTCTTCTGCCCGTCCCGGTCCGTGAACTCCAGGTCGAAGCGCTCCGGCAGGTTCGGGTCGACCTGCACGGTCGACAGCTGCCACACCCGGCCGATCGCGTCGGTGGTCTTCAGGTCGATCTTCGGGCCGTAGAAGGCCGCCTCACCGGGCACCTCGGTCAGCTTGAGGCCGGATGCCAGCGCCACGTTGCGCAGCGCGTTCGTGGAGTACTCCCAGAACTCGTCGGATCCGATCCACTTGTCCTTCTCGTCGTCGCGCATCGACAGCTCGAGCTCGAAGTCGCTGAGCCCGAAGTCCCGCAGCATCGAGAGGATGAACTCCAGGACCTTGGTGACCTCGGACTCGAGCTGGTCGGGCGTGACGAAGAGGTGCGAGTCGTCCTGGGTGAAGCCGCGCACACGCGTAAGGCCGTGCAGGGCGCCGGAGAGCTCGTTGCGGTAGACGGTGCCGTTCTCGGCCAGCCGCAGGGGCAGGTCGCGGTAGCTGCGCGCGCGCTCCTTGTAGATGAGGATGTGCATCGGGCAGTTCATCGGCTTCAGGTAGTAGTCCTGGCCCTGCTTGGTGATGTGCCCGTCCTCGTCGCGCTCCTCGTCCATCCGGATCGGCGGGAACATGCCGTCGCGGTAGGTGACGAGGTGGTTCGAGGTGAGGAAGAGGTCCTCCTTGGAGATGTGCGGCGTGTACACGTAGTTGTACCCCGCCGCGATGTGGCGGCGACGCGCGTGCTGCTCCATCTCGCCGCGGATGATGCCGCCGCGCGGGTGCCAGACCGAGAGGCCGGATCCGATCTCGTCGGGGAAGGAGAAGAGGTCGAGCTCCTTGCCGAGGCGGCGGTGGTCGCGCTTTGCGGCCTCCTCGAGGCGCTGCTGGTAGGCGCGCAGCTCGTCCTTGGTGGGCCACGCCGTGCCGTAGATGCGCTGCAGCTGCGGGTTCTTCTCGGATCCGCGCCAGTAGGCCGCGGCGATGCGGGTGAGGTCCCAGCCGTTGCCGATCATGCGGGTGTTCGGCAGGTGCGGACCGCGGCAGAGGTCCTTCCAGACGACCTCGCCATCCTTGGAGACGTTGTCATAGACGGTCAGCTCGCCCTCGCCGACCTCGACGGACGCGCCCTCGGTCTTGTCGGCGCCCGGACCCTTCAGGCCGATGAGCTCGAGCTTGAACGGCTCGTCCGCGAGCTCGGCCCGCGCCTCGTCGTCGGTGACCACGCGGCGGACGAAGCGCTGGCCCTCGCGCTGGATCCGCTGCATCTCCTTCGAGATCGCCTTGACGTCCTCGGGGGTGAACGGGGTGTCCACGCCGAAATCGTAGTAGAAGCCGTCCGTGATGGGCGGGCCGATGCCGAGGTTCGCCTGCGGCTTGATGCGCTGCACGGCCTGAGCGAGCACGTGCGCCGTGGAGTGGCGCAGGATCGCGAGGCCCTCAGGGCTGTCGATCGTGATCGGCTGTACGTCGTCGTCCTCGTTCACGACGGCAGCGAGGTCCTTCTGCTGCCCGTTGACGAGCATGGCGACGACGGAGCGGTCGCTGTACGGTCCGTTCGCGCCGTAGAGTGCGAAACCGTCGCAGGGGTAGGACGGCAGTTCAGGGGCGGACACGGGGTTCTCAGACAAAGGAAGTTCTCCAGTTTGGCGACGGTCTCGGCTCAGCTTCGGGCGCGTCGGCGCCCTGCCCGCTCAGGCCCTGAGAGTTCGCGTGCCGGTGACCGTGACGACGGTCGCGTGCGTCAGCCGAGCGAAGTCCATAGGAGAATCCTACGCCGCCGCATCCTGCGACCCGACCAGCGATCCACCCAGGGCCTCGTCCAGATGCCGCCAGCCACCCGCTTCGTACGCCACGACGAGGAGCACCGGCCCCGCGAGCACGGCGAGCAGGCACGCCCACAGCGCCCAGCCCGCTGCCGCTGCGGCGACGCCCGCCGCCGGGAGCACCCCTGCGAGCACGTGGATCGGCAGACCGCGCGTGCGCCGGCGCACGAGGTGCAGGTGCAGGAGCGCGACCGACAGGACGAACACCATGACGGGCACGGCGATCATCGGGATCACCGTCGACGTCGGAAGTGCGTGCTCGCCGTACGCGTAGCCGATCAGATGGAGGCCGGCGCCGACGGCGGCGATGCTGGCGAACACGAGGGCGTGCCCGTAGCCCCACACGAAGGCGCGGTCGCGGTGCGCGGCCAGCACGGCGCCCGACGGCAGCATCGTATAGATCCACCACAGGGCGAAGGTCATCGCGATGCCGGCGCCGATGACGACGACCGCGTCGACCGTCCATCCTTCGGTCTCGGCGATCTCCTGGGCGGCGGCGAGCGTGCCGATGACGGTCTCGCCGAGGGCGATGATCGTCAGGAGCGAGTAGCGCTCCGCGATGTGGTGCGCGTGCCAGGGCGTGCCGCGGCGCTCCCCCTCGCCCTTGCGCTCCGCGACGATCGGGCCGCCGAGCTCGACCAGCCAGCACAGCGCGGCGCCGATGATCGCGGCGCCGAAGGGCAGCGGCGCCCAGGCCGTCCGCGGTACCTCGTGATGGAGTACATCGACGGGCCGACCCTCGCGGAGCTGATCGCCCACGGGCCGCTCGACCGCGCCGACGCCGCCGCCGTGGGGCGGGACCTGGCCGACGCGCTCGCCGCGGTGCACGCCTCGGGTGCCGTGCATCGCGACGTCAAGCCCTCCAACGTACTGCTGCGGCCATCGCTCGATCCCTCGCACCCCTGGCACGCCGTCCTCGCCGACTTCGGGATCGCACGCGGCACGGACGACACTGCGCTGACCGCGCCGGGGATCACGATCGGCACCGTGGCGTACATGGCTCCGGAGCTGTTCCGCGGCGCTCGCGCCACCCCGGCCGCCGATGTGTACGCGCTGGGCGTGCTGCTGCTCGAGGCGCTCACCGGCGCTCGCCCGTCTCCCGCCGCGCTCGGCACGGACGCTGCCCGCGCATCGGGGCCGACGGTCCCCGATGCGCCCGGCGGCATGGCACCGCCCACGGTCCCTGATGCGCTGGGTACCGGATGGGCGCTGCTCCTGGGGCGCATGACGGCCGCCGAACCCGAGGAACGCCCGTCCGCCGCACAGGTGGCAGCAGCGGCCGCGGATCTCCTCTGCGTGGAGGATCGTACGTCTTCCGCAGTAGGGCTGCCGACCCGCAGCCGTGGTTCCACGGGCGGCCGCGACCTCCCGTCCCGCAGCAGACGCGCGGCCCGACGATGGTCACGCGGCCGCACCCGCGGCCTCGTCGCCGTCTGCGCCGGTGTGCTGATCGCGCTCGCTCTCGCCGTAGCGGGTCTAGGCGGTCTCGCGCACCCGGATCCTCCGGAGGCGCAGCCCTCCGTGCCCGGCCCGTCGTCCGAGCCGACCCCTCTGCCCTCGACGCCGGTCGCCGGCGTCCCGTCCCCGGCGGTACCGCAGGCGCCGGTCGTCCCGGCCGCCGACGTCGAACCGCACCACGGCCCTGGCAGGGGTGCGGCCGCGCACGCCGGCCAGGGCGGGGATCCGGGGCCCGGCAGCGATCACGCGGCGACGGGGAACCCGCACGACCGCGGCTCGAACGAGGACTCCCCCGACACGAGCGCGGGAGACGACCGCTGAACCACAAAAACCCCGGGCCGGACCGGGGGTTTCTCTTGTGCGCGATACTGGGATCGAACCGGTACACCTGACCCTTCCGAGATCCGCAGAATCTCGTGGATTTCGAGACGTTGACCTGGTATTTCTATCCTCTCCTCAATGTGGCCAGATAGGGCTAGAATGGGCAACAATCAGCACCCGTTAGGGCACGTTGGGGCACGCTGATTCGACACTGGGATCGAACAGGGAGCACGAGATGGTTGGGGCACGCGGCAAGATCACCGACGCATTGGGACGCGAACGGAAGGCGACGCGCGCCAGCTTCGGGAAGGTGCGTAAGCTGCCCTCGGGCCGCTATCAGGCGAGCTACGTCGGCCCGGACGGAGGACGGCACACCGCGCCGCAGACCTATGTCGCGAAGATCGACGCCGAGAGCTGGCTGGCCGTGCAGCGGGCGCAGATCGTCCAGGGCGAATGGGCACCCGCCATCGTCAAGGCGAAGGACGTCCTGCAGCGCGAGCGGGCGCAGACCCTCGGCACCTACGCCGCCGACTGGATCAAGACCCGCACGGGCCGCAACGGCGAACCGCTCCGCCACACGACGCGCGCCGAGTACGAGCGCATGCTGAGGCTGCCCGACAGTGCGAAGGACACGAAGAACGGGAAGGACCGCGGCGGCCCGCTCGCTCCCCTAGTCACGATGCCGCTGGCCGCGATCACCCCTGAGTCCGTCCGCAGCTGGTACTCGAAGCTTGTGAAGGCGGGCCAGAAGACCACCGCAGCGCGCGCTTACGGGCTGCTGAGGAGCGTGTTGCAGACAGCCGTGCAGGATGGCCTGATCCCTGTCAACCCGTGTCAGATCCGCGGCGCGCAGAACGCGAGCACCGGCAAGAAGACGCTGCCGCCGACGTCCGCGGAGCTGCTGATCATCCAGCAGAGCATGCCGGAGCACCTGCGCGCGGCCGTCAGCGTCGCCGCCTGGGGCGCTCTCCGCTATGGGGAGCTGACCGAGCTTCGCCGTAAGGACGTGACCTTCGACGGCGACGTGGCCATGGTCAACGTCACCCGCGCTGTTACCCGCGTGAAGGGCGGCGGCTTCCACGTCGGCCCGCCGAAGAGTGAAGCAGGTGTGCGCACGGTGGCACTCCCCCCGGCCGTGTCGCGCGAGCTGAAGCAGCACATCGAGCAGCACGCGCAGCCGGGGCCTGACGGGCTGCTGTTCCCGAGCGTCAGCGGGGGTCACCTGGGCGAATCCACGTTCGTCCGCGCGTGGTATCCGGCACGCGCTGCTGCTGGCCGTGACGACCTGCCCTGGCATGGACTCAGGCACTTCGGGCTGAGTCGTTACGCGCTGACCGGCGCGACCCTCCGCGAGATCCAGGAGCGTGCAGGACACTCGACTATCGCCGCCGCCATGCGCTATCAGCACGGCGGGAACCGTGACGCTGAACTGGCTGCACGGATGGCTGAATTGTCCTGATTTGCTAATGATTCTATTAGCAGCCGGGAAATGGCTACTGACACTAGCCGAAATGTCGAACTAAGGAAATTCCCAGCATTTAATGCGCACTATTTGCCCCCACTCTGCGATATTGTCTAGCCAAGACGAAACACCCGGCGACTAGTCATCGGAGCCTGAAGAGGAAAAGGGCTCACATGCATCTAGGCAACGGAATCCAACTCACCCTGAGACAGATTCCTTGCCCTGTGTTGTGAGCAACTCTTCAGGAGGGGATCATGGCCCTTGTAGGCTCCGAGCTTCTGACCGTTCAGGCCGCAGCCGCCCGACTCAGCCTCGCGCCGTACACCATCCGCCGACTGATCGCAGATGGCGCGCTCCGCGCCTACAAGGTCGGCCCCGAGCCCGTGGGCAAGCTCCGCGACGTGCGGCCGCTCCGTATCCCTGCCGACGCCGTGGAGGCCTTGCTGCATCCCGTTATCGGGAGCGCAGCATGAGCGCCGTCGTCAAGCTCTTGTCGGCATCCGAGGCGCAGCGTCTCACGCAGCGGATCAAGCTCACGGCATCCGGCGTGCGGGATGGCCTCTTCAAGCTCCGGAACCTGGTGGACGAGGCGAAGAACACGAACGTCTGGAACGTGCTCGGTTTCCCGTCCTGGCCCGCCTACCTGGCTGACACGCTCGGATCTGAGCCCATGCGTCTCGGGCGCGAGGAACGGCAGGAGCTGGTCGGCTACCTCGCGGGTGAGGGCATGTCCACCAGGGCTATTGCTCCCATCGTCGGAGTGAGCAGGGAGCAGGTACGTATCGATGTGGCAGGTGACAAGAAGTTGTCACCTGAGCCCGTCCGCGATGACGCACCCGAGTACAGCGACTACCCGCATGCCGACCCTGCCACGGGGGAGGTAATCGAAGCCGAGCTAGTCGAAGACGAAGACGAGCCCGAGCCCGTGAAGGTGATTGGCCTGGACGGCAAGACCTACACCCGCCCGGAGCCACACGCTTACCGTCGTCCGCTTCCTGAGGTCGCGAAGGGCATCGTTCGCGACATGGAACTGCTGACGCAGCGGATCGACAAGATGTTCACAGACGACCGCTTCCGCGGGCACGCCATGGAGATCGCGAAACTCTTCGACGACACCACACACCGCCTCTACTCGGAGCTTGGCAGATTCGGCTGCCCGGAGACGTGGGGGGAAGAGCAGCACGCGCTCACCGACGATGAGCTTGCGCGGGCCGGTGTCGATCTAGGACACCCCCTGGTCGAGCTTGTGGCGAAGCCGGTGGCACCGTGAGCCGCCCTCTGGAGGACTGGTCGTACTCCGAGGAGTTCGACGCCCTCGGGCTGTCGGCACCTGAGCGGGCCGTGGCGCGCTACCTCTGCTGGCGGGTGTCGAAGAAGAGCGGCTGGTGGTACGAGTCCATCGACAAGATTGCGGCCAAGACCGGGCTCGGTGCTTCGACCGTCCGCAAGGCACTGGACCGGCTAGAGGTTCAGGCGTACCTGGTGCGCGAGCGGCGTCGTGATCGACGCGGGTACGGCATGGAGTACGTGTTCGCCTTCCCGGCCTTGCAGCCCGTGGACGCCGTCAGCTGGCGCGCGGCCCTTCGACCCGGCCTACCGCTCGCAGAGAGCGCTAGGAGCGCTCGGGGCGACAGCATGACGTATCTGGACACGCCTACCGCTCTGAGCGAGCGCACCGGACCGCTCTCAGCGAGCGCACCGGACCGCTCTGAGCGAGCGCACAAGAGAACGAGGGAAGAGAACGAGGGAAGAAAACGAGGGGATTCGACTGCCCCAACCGCAAGCGGTCGGGGCCGAGCGTCTGATTCTCAGCTCGCCTACTTCAGGGATCTCTACGTGATCTGCCACAGGCAGGAACCGTCCGAGGCGTTGCTCGCGTCCGCCAGCGGTGCGACGCACGAGGACGTGCACGAGTCGATCATGCGTCTACAGCGCGAGGCCTATACCGAGTACCGCGACGGCGAAGAGATTCGCCACGAAGAGGTTCGCGACGACATGCAATACGACGGCTCCTGGGATCTGCTCAGCGACGAGGGCCGAGCCAAGCTCGACGTCCGCGCAGAGAAGCGCATCGCATCCGAGGCAAGCCTCCGCGAGGCCTTCGAGGCGGGCGCACCCAAGACTGACGCCGACTGGTGGAAGACCGCCAGCGCCGCCGACCTGTTCACGATGAAGGGGGCACCGGAATGAACGCCAACCGCGACACTGGGAACGCGATCACGGCCGTGTTCGCGTTCGGCTCGATCCACGTTGCCGAAGGCATCGACCCTCGCGGCAACACCGTGTTCGCGATCCTGGGCGACCCGGATGGGATCCATGGAAGCGCGGATGCGAAGTACGCACCGCACGAGCAGCTGGGACCGCTGCCCGCCGCCTGGCAGGAATTGGTTGACCTCACACCCGCTGACCGCCACGTGTCTCGGGTACTCGCTCAGGTTGACGACGGACGCTGCACCGGCATCCGTAAGGACGGTCAGCCCTGCCGGGCGCACCGGGTGCGCGGGTCGCTATGCAGCGCCCACGAGCGTCAGCAGGCCGATGCCGGGAGGACGCGATGAACGCGCGTTGCGACGAGCACGTTGGCGAACCGTTCCCGCCCCGCTGTAAAGCGTGCGACGAAGCCGAGATCGAAGCTGCCGCCGACCGGATCGGATCGAAGCTCGACACTCTCGCAGCGACCGCTGCCGACACCACGAAGGGACTATGACCGTGACCGACATGGAGCTGCTGGAGGCGGCTGTTCACGCTGTCGCCGCCTGTCATGTCCACCGCGGCGACCCGCACGCCGTGGAGCGCGTTCTTCAGGACGTAGAGCGCACCCGCGCCCGCGTCCTGGAACCGCTGCCCGAGCACGTCTGGAGCGCGCGATGAGCGAGCAGCTGACCGACCTCTTCGGGCGCGTCGTCAACCCGCCGCAGCCGACGCTGGAGAGCCGTCTGCGCTCCGTCCCGCAGCCCAAGCCTGAGCCCGTCCCGCCCGTGGATGGTCACGCCATGACGGCGCAGGTTCTCCGCCCGTCGGGCAACACCTACGCCGCCCCCATCCATATGCGGGTCTGCGAATGCGGCCGAACCTTCGAGTCGTCGGACATGCGCGTCGCGCAGAACCTCGCGGACATGCACCTGGCCGACCCCACCCTGCCCGAGCGCATCGCCCGCTCTGAGGCTGAGAAACCGGCGCGCATCGACACTGCGCAGCGGATCTAACCCACCACTGAAAGGAACAACATCATGGACGCAGAGTACGAAGTGAAGACCTTCAAGCCCGAGAAGACCGAGGAGGAGAAGCGGCAGGCCGCGTTCGTGCAGAGCGCCACGCACCGCGACGCCTCTGGGATCCGAGCAGGGATCGAGGCTGCCGAGGAGCGTCGGCAGGCCGAGGCTGACCTGATCGCGCGAGTGCAGCGGGAGCAGGCTGCCGCCCGCCGCCGCGCGGAGGGTGCCGCACTCATGACGCCCGAGGGACGGGCCGCCGCGCAGCGCCGGGAAGCGGAGGACGACAACGCCAGAATTTTCGCGGCTGACGCTGAGCTGTCCGAGGATCTGGCGGCGCAAGGGCTCCGATCCGGCGACGGGATCCTCCGCATGCAGGCGACGCGCGACGCGATCCGGTCCAAGGCCGCACAGCTGCTCTCCCAGACCGCCGACGCGAACGGGCGGCGCTAGACAACCGAACTCCCGCGGGCGTCTTCCTTTCCGCCCGCGGGCACGGGGCCGCTGGCCCTCCTCAAGCCGACCAGCGGCCCTACTCCCTCCCGAGCAGAAGCGAGGACCATGATGTTCCATCGACGTAAGCGGCCACGCGGCGGGCGCATCATCGCGCAGGTGCCCATCGACAGCGCGCACGTGCTGCTCGTGGACCCGATGCACGTGGATCCCGAAATGCTCGATTGGCTGCTGGAGCCGCGCCCCGAGATGGGCGGGCGCAGCGTCGGCGTCATCCTGCACACCCCAGGCGGAGACGGACGGCTGTCCATAGTCAGCGACGCGGACAACGGCACAGCGACACTCGTGCACTCCGCCGACGACGAAGGCGACTTCACCAACGCGACGGACGCGAAGCGGATGGCCAACCTCGCTTTCTGGCACCAGTACCAGGCCGAAGAGCAGGACGGCGACGACGATGCGTAGCTCTGGGTACTCCCGCAGCGGCGGCCGGTGGAGGACCCTGAAGCGGCGCATCCTCCAGCGGGACGGAGGCCGGTGCTATGCGTGCGGAGGCGACGCCATCACGGCCGACCACGTCACGCCGGTAGGTGAAGGCGGCGACCTCTGGGACGAAAACAACCTTGCTGCTATCTGCAAGACCTGCCACGACGCGAAGACCGCCGCAGAGACAGCACGCGGTGCTCAACGTGCCGCGACCGCACGACGCGACCGACACGCGAACCTCTCGACCTGGCACGAGCCACACCCGAACGCACCGCACCGGGACCGGGGGTAGGGGGGTACCGGGGAAACCACCCATCCCCCGGGGGGAGCCGCGACTAGCGTATAGAAGCTCGCATCCAGCGTGCTGACGTGAGCATCCGTCATTTTTCAGCCAGCCCGCCCGCGAGCCAGGTTCCTGCTTCAGCGATTCAGAGACAGGAGGACAAGATGGCCACGAACAAGCTGCTCCGCGCTCCCGCGGGGCTCGGATCCGCAGGCCGCGCCCTATGGCGGCAGATCGCAGCCGACTGGGCTGAGAACGACGTACTGCCGGACGCACGAGAGCATCGGCTGCTCGCTGATGCTTGCCACGAAGCCGACGTGCTCGCGCTGCTGCAGGAGGAGCTGGCCGCAGCGACCGCTGCAGGCACCTTGACGACGCGCGGGAGCATGGGCCAGTTGGTGACGCATCCGCACGTCTCCGAGGCCCGCCGAAGCCGCGCTCAGATCGCCGCGAACCTCCGCCAGCTGCAGCTGGACGTGCCAGAGGCGAAGGAGCAGGGGCCGAAGTACCGGACGCGCTCCGAGCAGGCCCGTGCGGCTGCCGATGCACGGTGGCGGGCTCGTGGTTAGGTCGGCTGGCCCGCGCCGGGGCCGTGTGGATCCGGCCGTGCAGGCCATCCGTGAGGCGCACGTGGCCCGCGGAGACGCGCACCTGCGCCACTGGTGGACCGAGGGCCACGAAGCACGCTGGAACGCAGAGCGAGCCGCCTGGGAGGCCGGGGAGGACATGATCCTGACCTCCGCCGAGCTGCTCGGCGACTGTATGGCCGCTGGACTCACTGCTGAGGCCACGAAGCACGTGCACGCGACCGATCCCGCGGATACCCGCATCTGGCTGATCCCCGGCCTCACGGGCGGCCCGCTGGTCGAGGTTTACGTGGATGACGGTGAACTGTACGACGTCACCACCGGGCGGCGGATCCCGTGACCGAGGATGGGTCACCCTCCGAGCGCGGTGGGAGAGCCCGATACTTGCATATTCATGCTGTACAGATCTATGCTTGGCCAGTCGATAGGACTGCCAACGCGGTTCCGTTCAGCCGGTGAGACTGCCAACGCGGTGCTCACACAGCGCTGGGTCGAACACACGAGGCCAAGGACCATCATGGTCCCTGGCCTCGCTCTTTTCTGGGGGACGCATGTATTTGCTGTTCGTAGATGAATCCGGAACACATCCTGGACCGCATCCGTTCGTGCTCGGGGCTATGGCCATCCACGAAGATGATGCAGCGCAACTGCAAAGGCAGCTCGATCAGATCGTCATCGAGCACCTCGGCCGGGTGCCGCCGAACCTCGATGAGTACGAGGTGCACGCGTCCGAGATGAGGAACGCGAAGAAGCCGAAGGACGGCTCGTCGCCTCAGAACCAGAGCATCTGGGCTAACGTCGACCGCGCGGTGAGATTGGCTATCCTCGACGCGGTCTACGAGAAACTCACCACGTTCATCCCATCGAA
This sequence comes from Microbacterium xylanilyticum, assembly GCF_054654695.1. Taxonomy (NCBI): domain Bacteria; kingdom Bacillati; phylum Actinomycetota; class Actinomycetes; order Micrococcales; family Microbacteriaceae; genus Microbacterium; species Microbacterium xylanilyticum. Next base: position 1,737,576 of record NZ_BAAIEN010000002.1, on the reverse strand, counting down.
CGCAAAGCTCCCTGCGGTGCTGTTTGGCGTGGCAGTTGAGCGGGACTTCCATTCGGACTGGAGCCAGATCGAGCGCGACGCGGTACACGCCCGTGATCACCGCATCCGGCGCATCGGCGGCGACGTAGGCGATTGGCTCCACGGGGCCGCGCCTGTCGAGCATGATGCCGATTTGAAACATCACGGTGATCACCGCCTCTCGAATCCGGGGATCTCTAATTCTACCGCTGGGCCGCCGACGCTGCCTCGGCGCAGCCAGTAGCGCGCGTGCACGCTCCCCATCGGGTCGAGGTAGGTCGCAAGGATCGCGTCACACCGGTTGTCGAGGTTCGGGTGCAGCTCGATATCCACGTCCTGCCCGTCGATGAACACATGGCCCTCGTGAAACCACGGCGCGCGGGCACGCGAGCCGATCTGCTTGCGGAGGACGTAGCCGATCACCTTGCCCTCAAACCGGATGTTCCAGCGCTCGGGCGCGAACCGGCGCACGGGCATGGACTCGACGGTGAGGCGGGGATCCATGCCGCAACGGTAGACCCGGCCGCCGACACGCTCGGATCCGAACCCATGCGACTCGGGCGGTGGTCGCCGGGCTTGATTCAGTCTCGACAACGCTTCCTGTGTGTACGAACATGAGCTATCCGTCATATCGGTTCGTCTAACACCATTCGGGAAGTGTTCGCATGGATCTGGGGCCGTACGGGGGACGCACCGACGACGGCGGCCGCGCTCAGCAGCTCAGGGACCTGTTGAGCGCGGTTTCTACGCAGCATGCATGCGCCGCCCGCCCGCCGTAGCCCCCCCACCGCCGACGCTACTCGGGGACCTCGCGAGCCCATCCGCGCCCGTGGGGAACGTCCGGACGACTCATCATGCACTCGGGATTGGTGCACAGCGTGGCCTCGGGGAGATATGCGACGTTCGCGCCCATCATGCCGTTGATCCCACCCTCATGTCGCCGCAGCCGTTGTTCCGTGGGCAACCCCGCACGAAGCACACTCGAACCTGGTCATGCGCAGGACGGTACGCCGATCCGGAAACCTGTCAAGAGCCGGGCGAGGTCATCGAATAAGCGATGTTGGGACTGGTGGTTGGGTCTGATGACCCGTTAGCGTCAGCGCATGGCGACATACAAGATCAACGAGGGCTATCCCGACGAGAAGACCGTTACCGCGCTCTTCCCGAAGGAGATCAATGGCTTCTTCTACTTCCACGAAGAGGCCGTAGACGACCTGTCGAAGATCGTCTACATCATCCCGTCAACCGGCGTCCGATCCATCGAGCGCATCTCCAGTTAGGTTCAGCGGCGGCTGCATCCCCGCGACCTCCTGCAGCGTATCGGCCAGCGCGCGCGCCTGGAGGCCGCTCAGATCCTCTAGGCCGTCCTGGTAGTCCAGGGACACCCGGACACCGTCCACGTCGCTCCAGAGCGCCGTCAGCGTCGCAATGAGCTGCCCTTCCGCGGTGACCGGCACCACGGGTCCGATTGCCGTCTCGCCGGACACGTCCAGGGTCCATGTCGAATCGTTCATGGGATCGATCATCCACAGAGATCGTCTATCTGTAACCCGGTCGGCCGTGCGACTTCCATTGGACGCCGAGCGGGATCCGCTGGGGCACGCTAGGGGCACGCCACTCCCCCACCAACGAAAAAACCCCCGGCTGACCGGGGGTTTCTCTTGTGCGCGATACTGGGATCGAACCAGTGACCTCTTCCGTGTCAGGGAAGCGCGCTACCGCTGCGCCAATCGCGCCTGTTCAGGCTATTCAGTTGAGGAGAAGCGAGGTGGCGACGGGATTCGAACCCGTGTAAACGGCTTTGCAGGCCGGTGCCTAGCCTCTCGGCCACACCACCATGTGGATTCGAACCCACATGCCGAAGCCCCCGAAGGGGCTCCTGCACTGGAGCGGATGACGAGACTCGAACTCGCGACCCTCACCTTGGCAAGGTGATGCGCTACCAACTGCGCTACATCCGCGTTTTGTGTTTTCCCCGGTGTCCCGGGCACTTGAAATACATTAGCCGAGGATCCGGCGTGTGCCAAACCGGGGCCCGTTCTCGGGCGTGTCCAGGATCACACGCGCGGGCTCTCCTGTGTCTCCGCACCGCCCCAGTAGGTCCACCGCCACCCGTCCGCCTCCCGGACGAAGACGCCTGTCTTCGTATAGGGAACGCGCACCACGATGCCGTCCTCGTCGACATCGACGCCACCGAGGATCTGCGCCCAGGCGACGTCGCCTCTGCGCCACACCCGCACGCGTTCGGGCACCCACGCGCGACCTTGCCCGGCGATCTCGCCGGCGACGGCGATGACCCGCTCGGGGCCGTCCATGAGCTCGCCCACGCCCGACCCCGCCACCGTCATGTCGCCATGCCCGAAGATCTCGGCGAAGTCGCTGCCCGACGTCGACAGCGCGGCATAGATCTGCGCGATGAGCTCTCGGATGATGGCGGAGGTGGCCGCATCTGCTTCCTGGCGGTCAGCCTAGACCGCTCCCCTGGCGACGTACGGGCCCTGGTCGGAGCGACCACTCAATCGACCAGGGCTCCCGCGGACAGGTTCGCGATCACCCCTGTCATCGACGCTGCCCGATCGGATGCAGCGAAGGCGAGGTACTCCGCCACCTCGTCGAGCGCCGGGAGCCGCCCGAGCAGGGTCGTGGCGGCGAGCCCCCGGATCCATTCGTCCACGCCGAGGCCCGAGGCCTGCGCGATCCGCCCGAACATCTCGCGCGTATACGAGGTCTCAAGCGCGTCAGAGATCGCGTGCGGGCGCACGCAGACGACCCGGACGCCGTCGGGTCCGAGCTCGCCGGCGAGGGCGCGGGAGAATCCCTCCAGCCCCGCGGATTGGGCCGCATTGCCGATCAGCCCGCGTCCGGTCAGTCGCGCTCCGGGCGTCGAGATCGTCAGGATCACTCCGGAGTGCTGCGCGACCATGCGACGGGCCGCCGCCTTCGCCGTGATGAAGTTCGTCCGCAGGTAGCCGACGATCGGATGCAGGTACTCCTCGAGCGAGGTCTCCGTGATCGCCGACCCCTGGACATGATCGAAACCGACCGCGTTGAGCGCGATGTCGACGCGTCCTGCATCGCCTGCGGCCTCGTCGATGTGCCGTTCCACGGCGACCGGGTCGGATGCGTCGACGACCGCGATCGAGACCTGCGCGCCTTCAGCTCGCGCCGCAGATGCCGCCGCCTGCAGCCGCGGCAGCGAGCGCCCCGTCAGGAACAGCCGCGCTCCTTCTCGCGCGAAGACCCGAGCGGCAGCGGCCCCGATCGATCCGCCACCGCCGTAGATGACAGCGGTCTTGTTCTCCAACAGCATGATGCGCGCTCTCTCTCTCGTCAACCGATTGCAACCCAAGGATTGCACTTGATGAGAAATGACGCAACCGCACAGTTGCATAAACGGCCAACCCGCTCAGAGTCCCTCGGCGATCTCCTTGATCGCTGCGAGCCGGCGCTCCCAGGCGCGTCCGATCTCCTCCAGACGGCGCGCAGTGGCACCGAGCTCAGCCCCCACCACGCGGTAGCGCACCTCCCGGCCGACCCGGACGGGTTCCACGAGACCGACCTCGGCCAGCACCGACAGGTGCTTCGCGATCGCCTGCCGCGACACCGGGAAGCGGGCCGCGAGGGCCGACGCCGAGGCGTCGCCCTCACCGAGGGCGCTGAGGATGCTCCACCGGGTCTCATCGCCGAGCGCCGCGAACACGGGCACCAGGGTCGTCGTCATCGTCCGGCCTCCAGCAGCGAGACGAGCTTGTCGAGCTCGAGTTCCCAGCCTGCACGATGGCTCTCGAGGTTCGCGCGAGGATCCGAGGTCCGCTCGAAGCCGGACTCGACGACGGTGAGTCGCGTGATCTCCCCCTGCTCCTCGAGCGTGAACGTGAACACCGTCGAGGTCGCCTCGACGATCCCGGAGGGCAGGACACCGCGGGCGTCGTCGTTGTTCCAGCGATAGGTCACCGAGCGCGGCGCATCGATCGACTCGACGCGGATCGGCACGGCGCCGTAGCCGTCGAAGCTCATCGTGCCCTGGGCGCCTGCTCCGGCTCCGGCGAGGACGGTCCGGCCGAACCAGAGGGACAGATGCTCCGGCTCCGTGATCGCACGCCACACCTTGTCGGCGGACGCGGCGATCTCGATGCTCCGCGTCACGCGGAAGGCCTCTTCATCGATGACCGAGGCGCCTTCTCGCTGGGTGTTCACCACGGCCAGACCTCCTGGAGTGCTCGAGGAGGCCGTCGGCCTGCCTCCTGCAACTGAGAGGTTACATCACAGCGGTCGCCGCGGCGGGGAGATGGTGGTGGGCGATGCCGGACTCGAACCGACGACCTCTTCCGTGTGAAGGAAGCGCGCTACCAACTGCGCCAATCGCCCTTGCGGGTTTGCGTGCCCTGAGGCACAGGTAAAGAGCATACCCGATGCGGTGCTCCCCCTCCGACCACGCCGTCCGCCGGGCGTGGCGCGCACCCGCGAGGCGCCGCCGATGTCGTCGGCCGCCGGTACCGTCGCCGCATGAACACCGCAGAGCTTGCCGAGGAGCTGGACGAGGCGCAGCGCTGTGCCGTCGAGCACGGCGAAGGCCCCCTCGTCGTCGCCACCGGAGCAGGGACCGGTAAGACCCGGGTCCTCACCGCACGCGTGGCGCGCCTGATCGATGCCGGTGTCGCGCCGGAGCGGATCCTGCTGCTCACCTTCACCCGGCGCGCCGCTGCGGCCATGACCTCGCGTGCGGCGGCGATGGTCGGCGACACCGGGATCGCCCAGCGGATCGCAGGCGGGACCTTCCACGCCGTGGCGCATCGCGTGGTGGCCGAGTACGCGCAGCATCTGGGGCTGGCCGATGTCAGCGTGCTCGCGCCCGACGACATCATCGATCTGATCGACCTGCTCCGCAGCGAGCACGGTCTGGACGGCACCGATCGCCGGATGCCGACCAGCCGCGCGATCGCCGACATCGCCTCCCGTGCGATGAGCCTGGAGCGCCCGGGCCGCGAGGTCATCTCCGAGCAGTTCCCGTGGGCGCTCGGCCACGCGGACCAGATCATGGCGCTGCTGCGCGCCTATGCACAGCGCAAGCGGGCTCGCGGTCTGCTCGACCTCGACGATCTCCTGCTCGCCTGGCGCGCGCTCGTGCGCGATCCCGACGTCGGCGCCCGCCTCAGGGCGCGCTGGGACTGGGTGCTCGTCGACGAGTACCAGGACGTCAACCGCGTGCAGGCGGACATCGTTCAGGGGCTCTGCCCCGACGGTCGCGGCCTGACCGTGGTCGGCGACGACGCACAGGCGATCTACGGCTTCCGCGGCGCCGGCGCCGGACAGCTCCAGGAGGTGCTGGACCGTCTCCCCCACGCCGAGCTCGTCCCGCTGGAGCGCAACTTCCGCTCCACGCAGCAGATCCTGGACCTGGCGAACGCGGCTCGGCCACAGGATTTCCCGATCCGCCTCGTCGCCGACCGCTCGGCCCCCGCCGCGCGCCCCGAGCTGGTGAGCTGCGAGAACGCGGATGATGAGGCGCGTGCCGTCGCCGATCGGATCCTGGCCGCTCACGCCGACGGGCTGCCGCTGCGGGAGCAGGCGGTGCTGATGCGCACGGGATCCCACAGCGCGCTGCTCGAGGTCGAGCTCACGGTGCGGGACATCCCGTTCATGAAGTTCGGCGGCATCGGCTACCTGGAGACCGCGCACGTGCGTGATCTGCTGGCGGCGTTCCGAGTCGTGCTCAATCCGCACGACGAGATCGCGTGGTACCGCCTGCTGACGCGGCATCGCGGCCTCGGCAAGGTCGGCGCCCGCCGGCTGTCCGGCCTGCTCGCCGATCAGGGCATCGCGGGAGGGCCGGAGGCGATCGCCGCCGCGCCTGCGACGGCACGGGTGGGGCTCGCCACCACGCTGTCGCTTCTCGGCGTCGTGGACGGCGACTCCCCGGTGTCCGAGGTGACCCAGGCCTGTCACGACGCCGTCGCAGCGCTGCTCGAGCAGCACTACCCGGACTGGCAGCGCCGCGCGGCCGACGTGGCCGCGGTCACCGAGACCGCGGGCCGGCACAGCGATCTCCGCGCGTTCGTCGGCGAGCAGGCCATCGATCCCGTCACGGTCGCCGGCGACTGGGCGGCGCAGCCGCATCTCGACGAGGACTGGGTGACGCTGTCGACCATCCATTCGGCCAAGGGGCTGGAATGGTCGGCCGTCCACCTCCTGCGCGCCACCGACGGCGCCATGCCCTCCGACATGGCGCTCACCTCACGGGCCGGTCTCGAGGAGGAACGGCGCCTGTTCTACGTCGCGCTCACCCGGGCCCGCGACACCCTGAGCATCTACGCGCCGGCCACCCTTCCCACGCACCCGACCGCGTTCACGGCCCGTCACGTGCAGGCGAAACCGAGCAGGTTCCTGACGGACGCCGCACGGTCCTGCCTCACCGTCGTCGGCACCAGAACCCCATCTCCGGCGCCCACGGCGGCTCCCGCCGGTCCGCGCGTGCGCCTGGACGACCTCGACGCGCTGTTCGCGTGATCGGCGGCGGGCGGTGCTCAGTCCAGGATCTCCGCGGTCTGCCGCGCGATCTCCAGCTCCTCGTTGGTCGGCACGACCAGCACCGTGACGCGTGAGGAATCGCTCGAGATCACCCGGATCCCCCGATCGGGAGCCTCATTGCGCTGCGGATCGATCTCGACACCCGCGAACCCCAGCGTCGCCATCGCCTCCCGGCGCACCAGCGCGTTGTTCTCGCCCACGCCTGCGGTGAACGAGATCACGTCCACGCCGCCGAGCTGGGCGATGTACGCCCCGGCGTAGCCGCGCAGACGATGGATGTACACCGCGAACGCGAGCTCCGCGGCCTCATCCCCCGCCGCCGCACGGGCGAGCACGTCCCGCATGTCGGAGACGCCCGCCAGCCCCTTCAGGCCGCTGCGGGTGTTCAGCAGCTCATCCAGGTCCGGGATCGTGAGTCCGGCACGCCGAGCGAGGGCGAACAGCACCGCCGGGTCGATGTCGCCCGACCGGGTCCCCATGACCAGTCCCTCCAGCGGCGTCATCCCCATCGACGTCTCGACCGAACGCCCGTCACGCACGGCCGTGACCGAAGCGCCGTTGCCGAGGTGGAACACGAGCTGACGCAGATCCTCGCGCCCGCCGCCCACGAACGCCGCGGCCGTCTCGGAGACGTACTTGTGCGAGGTGCCGTGGAACCCGTACCGCCGGATCCGATGGGCGGCGGCGAGGTCGCGGTCGATCGCGTAGGTGTAGGCGGCCGGGGCGAGCGTCTGGTGGAACGCGGTGTCGAACACGGCCACGTGCGGCACATCCGGGAACGCGCGCTCGGCGGCCCGGATCCCCTGCAGCGCGCCGGGATTGTGCAGCGGGGCGAGGGCGGAAAGCTCCTCGATGTCGGTCTCCACCTGCGGCGTGACCACCGTCGGCGCGAAGAAGCGCGCACCGCCGTGGACCACGCGGTGCCCGATCGCGACCGGCCGCACGTCCCCGAGCGACGGGCCGTGGGCTCCGAACGCGTCCAGCATCACCTGGAAGCCTGCGGTGTGGTCCGGGATCGGCAGCGTCCGCTCGCTCTCCGCGCCCGACGCGTCGACGTGCACGGCCCTGCCCTGGTCCTGGCCGATGCGCTCGACGAGCCCCGACGCCAGCGAGGCCCCGGAATCCGTGTCGACCAGCTGGTACTTGAACGACGAGGATCCGCTGTTGATCACCAGCACGACGCTCATGGGCGGTCCTCCTGAGCCTGGATCGCGGTGATCGCGATGGTGTTGACGATGTCCTCGACGAGCGCGCCGCGGGACAGGTCGTTGATCGGCTTGTTCAGGCCCTGCAGCACGGGTCCCATCGCGACCGCTCCGGCGGAGCGCTGCACCGCCTTGTAGGTGTTGTTGCCGGTGTTCAGGTCGGGGAAGACGAACACAGTCGCGCGGCCCGCCACGGACGAGCCGGGCAGCTTCGCCCGGGCGACGGCCGTGTCCGCCGCGGCGTCGTACTGGATCGGTCCCTCGACGGGCAGCTCCGGCGCCCGCGTGCGCACCAGCTCCGTCGCCGTGCGCACCTTCTCGACCTCGGCCCCCGCACCCGAGTCGCCGGTCGAGTACGACAGCATCGCCACCCGCGGCTCGATCCCGAACGCCCGCGCTGTGGCCGCCGAGGAGATCGCGATGTCGGCGAGCTGCTCGCTCGTGGGGTCGGGGATCACCGCGCAGTCGCCGTAGACGAGCACGCGGTCGGCGAGGGCCATGAGGAAGACCGAGGACACCACGGAGACGCCGGGCCGGGTCTTGATGATCTCGAAAGCGGGGCGGATCGTGTGCGCGGTGGTGTGCGCGGCGCCGGACACCATGCCGTCCGCGAGACCGAGATGCACCATCATCGTCCCGAAGTAGGACACGTCGGTGACGGTGTCGGCCGCCTGGGCGAGCGTGACGCCCTTGTGCGCGCGCAGGCGGGCGTACTCGGCGGCGAACCGCGGCACGAGCTCGGGATCCGTGGGCGAGACGATGCGGGCGGCATCGAGGTCCACGCCGAGTTCGCGTGCCCGTGCGCGGACGGCCGTCTCGTCGCCGAGGATCACGAGATCGGCGATGCCGCCGCTCAGCACCGCGCCCGCGGCGCGCAGCACGCGATCGTCGTCGCCCTCGGGCAGCACGATCGTGCGCCGCTGGGTGCGCGCCCGGTCGAACAGCTCGTACTGGAACATCAGCGGCGTCACCACGTCGGACCGCGCGACGCCGAGCAGGGCGATGAGCGCGGGCACGTCGACGTGCTGCTCGAACAGCGCCAGTGCGCGCCCGACGCGGTGCGGGGCGTCGACCGAGAGGCGCCCCGGCGCGTTCATGATCCGCACGGTGGTCTCGTAGGTGCCGTGATCCGTGGCGATGATCGGGACGCGCGGCCCCAGGCCGTCGAGAAGCCGTTCGATCGGCTCCGGCAGCGCGAACGGGCCGTTCAGCACGATCGCCGCGATCGACGGGAAGGTGCCGGCCGCCTGCGCGAGAAGCGTCGCCAGCAGCACCTCCTCGCGATCGGCGGGGATCACCACCACCGCCGATTCGATGAGCCGCGGCAGCACGTTCACCATCGACATGCCGGCGATGACCACGTCCAGCACCTCGCGGTCGAGGAGTTCCTCGTCGCCGCGCAGCATGCGCCCGCCGAGCGCCTGCAGCACACCGCGCACGGACGGCGCGACGAGGGGCGGATCCTCAGGGACGACCCACACGGGCACGGCATCGGCAGCGCTTCCGTCGCGGTCGCCCAGAGCAGCCGCGACCGCCGCACGGATCTCGTCCCCGTGCTCCGGGTCTGCCCTGTTCACGATGATCGCCGAGAGCACCGCCCGCTCCTGGGCGAGCTCGGCGACCCCGAGCCGGGCGAGCTGCCCGAGCTGCGCCGCCGTGCGTGCCTCCGTCGCGCCGAGCCGCTCCCCGTGCCCGGCGGTGTCGCGACCGCCCAGCACGAGCAGGACGGTGGCGCCCAGGTTCGCGGCGATCCGCGCGTTGACCCCGAGCTCGGCGGGTCCGGCCACGTCGGTGTAATCGCTGCCGAGGATCACCACGGCGTCGCACCGGGCCTCCACCGCGCGGAACCGCTCCACGATCCGCCCGAGAGCCGCATCGGGATCCGCGTGGAGCTCGTCGTAGCCGACGCCGATGCACTCCTGTGCGGACAGTCCGATCCGCGTGCGCGAGAGCAGCATCTCGAGCACGTCGTCCGCGGTGTCGGTGGACCGCGTGACGGGTCGGAACACCCCGACCCTGGCAGTCGCCCGGCTCAGCGCATCGATCACTCCCAGCGCGATCAGCGACTTGCCGGAGTGGCCTTCGATGGACGTGATGAGAATGCTCTTCGCCACACGCTCAGCCTACGGGTGCTGCTGCGGTTCAGGGCTTCTCGCTGAACGCTGCGAACAGTCGATCCCGGAAGGCATCCATGCGCCAGATCGGCGAGCCGTCACCCGGAAGGAGCCCGGGAGACCATGCCCAGCTGTCGATCGCGGTGAACACCGCCGGATCGCGGGCGATCACGCTGATCGGCACGTCGTGCGACGCTCCGGCGCCGCTCACGATCGGCGCAGGCTGGTGGTCGCCGAGGGCGATGACCACGAGGTTCGGATCGTCGACGTTCCTCAGAAAGGAGAGCAGAGAGCCGAGGGAGTACTGCACGGACTGCCCGTAGAAGCGCTGAATCGTCTTCGCGCTCTGCCAGACGGCGCCTGCGGACATGCTCTGCGCCGGCTGCGGATCGTAGACCGAGCCGTCTCCGATCCGATCCCACGGGAGGAGCTGCGGCAGCGGCGCCCACGGCGTATGAGATGACACGAGATCGATCTCGGCCATCACCGGGGCATGGGGACCACGGAGCTCGGTCGTCGCGAAGCGCTTGAGCGTGAACTGATCCGGGATCCGGGCGTAGCCGAACCCGGGCCCCTGATAGCCGGCGTCCGTCGCGTCGATCAGCGAGTCGTAGTGGTAAAAGGACGAGCCCACGCTCCAGCTTCCCGTGTCCGACGGGATGTCGGAGACCGTCCGCCAACCCGCGGCGCGGAACGCCCCGGCCAGGGAGAGCCGATCGCTCGCAACCAGCTGGTCGTACGCCGACTGCGTGGGCGTCCACACCCCCGTCTGCAGCGTTCCGTGGGCGAGCCAGCTGAGCCCGCCGCAGGTGGGCGACGTGAGCCAGGCGCTGCGTGCGGAATAGCCCTCCGCCGCGAGCGAGGCGTCGCCGGCACGGAGCACGCCGGTGACGCCGTCCGCGATCCCGTCGCCCTCGACGGCGACGCGGCCGTAGCTCTCCACGAACACGATGATGACGTCCTTGCCCCGAAGCCCGGTGAGCAGCCGACCGGACGGCACGGCGGCGAACGGATCCTCCGCGATCGCGCGCGCGACGGCTGCCTCAGCGGCGACCACGCCCGCGGTACGGGACACCGCGCCGCCGATGGAGCCGACGGATGCGGCAGCCGCGAGCGAGCGTCCGCTCGGCCACGGCGCGACGACACCCGCGACCAGCCACATCACCGCGAGCGCCGAGACGGCGACCCGTCCCGCGGCATGCGTCCGCACCGCGTCTCCCACGCGCAGCGCTGACCAGGCCAGCACTGCCGCGCACGCGAGGATCGCGCACAGCACCAGGAGGAGCAGCAGCTCGGCGAGGAAGGCACCCGCCGAGTCGACGACCACTCCGTACGCGGAGGCGAGCTGGGCCCCGTCCACGAGGACGAACGGGGTGCCGACCGTGGCCCGGAACCCCCGGTCGACGCCGGCGAGGACGACCGCCGCGGCGACGAACGCGCCGAACATCCCCGCGAGGATTCGGCGCACGGTCCGCCACGGCACGATCACGATGAGGAGCACGATCACAAGCGATTCCGCGGGGATCCCGACGAGGCCGGTCGACGCCGCGGGGAGCCGCTCCGTCGCCAGCGGCCCCGGAGTGAGCGGCAGGACGACGAGCGCGGCGATCGCGGAGATCGTCGCAGCACTGCCGCCCCGCGCCCCCGAGCTCGAACCTCCGTGCGCCCCCGAGGGGCCGATGCGCTCCCGCGATCGGATCCGGCTCCCCCGTCCGGCGCTCATCGCCGTCCGGAGACGACGGCTGCGTCGTCCAGGATGGCAGCATCACCGTCGTCCTGGACGACGCAGCGATCAGACAGCGCGTAGCGCAGCAGCACCACGTCGCCGATCTGCTGAGCGCCCGCGAGCCGCGCGCGCCGCGAGGCGGTCCACGGGTACGCGCCCTCGCCCGCCGCGCGAGGCGCGCCCGCCTCGCCGACGAAGAACGGGGCGATCACGAGCTGCAGCTCGTCGACGAGGTCCGCCTGCAGGAACTGGGTGAGCACGCTCCCGCCGCCCTCCACCATGAGACGGCGGATCGACCGGCGCTCGCCGAGGTCGTCCAGCACCCCGGCCATCGTGACCCGCGCACCGAGTCCGATCACGGTGGCGCGCTCGCCGAGGCGCGAACGCAGCCGGGGCACCGCCTCGGAAGGCGTGTACACGAGCCGCGGCACCTCCCCTGCCGTGAAGAATGCGGCGTCCGGCGGCAGTTCACCGGAGGCCGTCACGGTGACCTTCGCCGGCGAGTCGGAGAATCCCGCGGATACCCGTCGCGCACGGCGTCCGGCGTCACGCACCAGCAGACGCGGATCGTCCCGCCGCACGGTCGAGGCGCCCACCAGGATCGCGTCGTTGCGGGACCGCACCTCATCGACCCGGTCGAAATCCGCCGCGTTCGACATCGCCAGACGGTGCGGCGCGAAGCCGTCGAGATATCCGTCGATCGACATCGCGCAGCTGAGTGTGACGTACGGGCGCTCGCTCATGCTGCTCTCCTCCGATCGACGAGGAGCAGGACGGCGCCCGGCACGACCCCGATGAGCGCCAGCGCGCCGAAGGTGGCGGAGATCGAGACACCGGTCGGTGCCCCGAGGCCGATGGCAGCGAAAGCGACGCCTGCGGCGGCCTCCCGCGGGCCCCAGCCGCCGATGCTGATCGGGATCGCGGATGCGGCGAGCACGACGAGCCCGACCGCGACGATCCCGCCGTCGAACGGCAGTCCGGCGACGAGCGATGCCACGACGAACAGCGCGACATGCGAGCCCACCACCACGATCGAGGCCAGGACGATCGTCATCAGCACCGCGGGGCGCGCCAGCACGGGCCGCATCAGGTCCCACTCCCGCCGCACGAGCCGTCGCGCACCCGGCAGCAGAGCCGCCGCCATCCCCGCCACGACAACCGCGACCACGCTCACCCCGGCGCACCAGGCGAGCGGCACGAGCGCGGATCCGAATCCGAGCGGCACGAGCGCGGATCCGAATCCGAGCGGCAGCAGGATCGCGAGCGTCAGCATGATCTGGACGCATTGCCCGAGGATCCGCTCCACGGCCACGGCGCGTGCGGCGCTGCCGAGACGCGCCTGATCGCGGCCGTGCGTCCACGCGCGGTGGACGTCGCCGAGCACGCCCGCCGGCAGGACGGCGTTGAGGAATTGCGACCGGTAGTACGCGGCGAACGCGGCGCGCCGCTTCAGCGCCAGTCCGTAGCCGTTCGCGACAGCCCGCCACCGCCACGCGGCAGCCGCGCTCGCCGTCGTGGCCAGCGCGAGGGCGGCCAGCGCGGACACCGGCGAGATCGCCGCGATTCCGCGCAGGAAAGGACCGAGCCCGACGAACAGCACCGTCGCGATCAGGATCCCGATTCCGGCGGCGCTGCGGAGGGCGAGCCGAAGGCTGCGGCTGCGTCGCTGGGGCGCCGCGAGACGTCGCTCCGCGACGCCGTCCGAGACGGGGCTCAGCGCGGCCATGCGAGCACGTCCTGGTGCGAGACGGTGACGCGCAGCGCTCCCCCGGCGAGCTGGGCGGTTCTGCGGGCGAGGTAGGACCGGGCTTGGTCGGCGAGCTCGGGGCGCTGCTCCACCGCTGCCGCGATCCAGCCGTCCAGCCAGGCGGCGATCAGGAGCGTGTCCTCGGGGCCGAGATGCCACGGCGTCGCGGCCGTGCGCACCTGCCACCGGGCATCGGCGAACAGACGGGCCAGGATCGTGGGCGCGTCCGGACCCAGCAGCCGGCGTCCTCCGACCTGCCGTCGCTGGTGCGCGTTGAACGCGTCGCCGAGGACGGCATCGAGGGCATCCGGCGGTTCGATCACCACCGTCCCGGTGACGGAGAGGCTGAACAGCGCGGGAGCACCGGCCGCGACGCACGCACGCACGATGCGGACCGCCTCCTCGAGCGTCACCACATCGAGCAGGGCGGACGCCGTCACGGCGGATGCGCCCGCGAACGCGCGCGTCTCCAGCGCTTCGAGCAGCTCGACGAGCGCGGTGAGGCGGATCGGCCGCCCGGTGTCGTCGCCGACCGCCTCGAGGTCGAGATGGTCGAGAATCCCCGGATCCCCGTCGCGGAGCACCCACCTCTGCGGTCCGGGCAGCCGCGGGGCGAGCCACCGGGCCATGCCGCCGGTGCCGGCGCCGAGGTCGTGCAGCACGATCGGGCCCGGCGGGAGCAGACGCGCGAGCCGGGCGGCCAGGGCCGTCGAGCGCGCCGCGTCGTCGGCGGCGGCGCGCAGCGCGAGCCACGACGGGGTCGCCGTCGAGAGGCCGCTCATGACGACCCCAGGACGCGGGCCACGATGTCCACGGTGTCGGCCCAGGCCGGCAGCGCCGCGCGGGCCGCGCGCGTCTCGGCACGCAGCCGCCGGCGCAGCGCCGGATCCGTCATCCATTCGTCGAGGGCCGCGGCGAGGGCGGCCGGATCGTCCGGCGGGACGAGGACGGCCCCGCCTCCCGCGACCGTGTCGGGGATGCCGCCCACGGCGGCGGCGACGACCGGCACGCCGTGGCCGAGGGCCTCCGCGATCGCCATGCCCGAACTCTCCGCCCGTGAGGGCGCCACGAGCACGGCGCTGCGTCGATATGCCGTGGCGAGCTCGGCCCCGTCGAGCACCCCGGTGAGCCGCACCCTGCCGCAGAACCGCCGCGCGTCGCGAGCCACCGAGGAGGCGAACGCGGCGAACGGCCGCGAGGATCCGACGATCCGGCATGTCCAGCGCCGTTCCGGCAGCCGGTCGAGCGCGGCGAGCAGCAGATCCTGGCCCTTGTGCGGCGCCACGACGCCCACGCAGAGGAGATCCAGGCGCGATGGCGCGCGGTCGGCTCCGGGGAAGGATCCGGCCGCCGGCGCATCGACGCCGGGCGGCGCGATCGTCACCCGCTCCGGCGTCGCCAGCCCGAGGCGCTGCAGCTCCTCGGCGGACCACCGGCTCGTCACGACGACATGGGCCGCCGCCGTCAGCGCCTGCCGCTCCGCTAGCACCGCCCGCGGCGCCGCGTCCGGGAATGCTGCCGCGACCATGTGCGCCAGCACCACCGTCCGTGTCCGGGCCGCCGCCTCGGCGCACGCCTGCGGTGCCCGCAGGGCGACGAGCCCGTCGATGAGCAGCGTGGCGCCGCGGGGCAGATCGCGGAGCGCGGCCGCTGCATCCGACGCGTCTCCCGCCTCGACCGTCGCCACCCGCCACCCCAGAGCGGTCAGCCCGTCGCGCACGCGTCGGTCGTACACGTTCCCCCCGCTGACGCGGGAGGGGTCGTCGATCCCCGCCGGCACGAGGAACACGAGCGAGGGCCCGGTCATATCGTCACCTCGTAGGAGGCCCAGGCGATGTGCGACTCGTGCAGCGTCACGACGATGCCGGTCAGCCGTGCGTCATCGGGTGCGCTCTCGCGCACTCGGACGGCGAGCCGGTCGCCGATGATCTGGCACAGCCTCTCGGTCGTGGTGTTGATCCCCGCGAGGTCGGTCTCGTCGTCGAGGTTGCGGTACGACAGCGCGCCGACGATCTCCCGCAGCACGTCCGACGCCCATCCGATGTCCACGACGATGCCGTTCGGATCCAGCTCCGCCGCACGGAACGAGGCGTCGACGACATACGTCGCGCCGTGCAGCCGCTGCGCGGGCCCGAACACCTCGCCGCGCAGGCTGTGCGCGATCATCAGGTGGTCGCGCACCGTCACGGTGAAGGTCATGGTGCGCTCCAATCGATCGTCTGGCAGAGTTCGGCCGCAGTGCCGTCGGCAAGACCCGCCGTCACCTCGGGCAGCCGACGCCAGGACACGCTGGCACCGAGCAGGGGTGCGAACGCGGGGTCTTCGAGCAGGTGCAGCGCGAGCACCAGCCGATCCCCCGTGCTGCGCCGCTCGCGGCGGCTCGCGGCGACCGCGCCGACCTGGCTCGACCGGATCCTCAGACGTCGCGAATGGAAGTCGGCGCCAAGCTCGAGCGGCACCGGTGCGGCGCCGTACCAGCTCGCCACGACGACCTCCCCGTCTGTGGGCGCGGCCCGAAGGGCGTGTTCCAGTCCGGCTGCGGATCCGCTCGCCTCGATCACCACGTCGGGCGCGCCGATGGGAAAGCCGTCATCCGCGAACCGCGCGCCCAGAGCCTCGACGACGTTCCGCTTGTCCGGATCGACATCGGCCACGGTGACCTCGACCCCGGGAATGCGCTGCGCCAGCGCGGCGACCGCGCAGCCGATCATCCCCGCTCCGACGACGAGCACCCTGTCGCCGATCGCGGGCGCCGCATCCCAGAGCACGTTGACCGCCGTCTCGACGGCGCCGGCGAGCACCGCGCGCCGTGACGGCACGCCGTGCGGCAACGGCACGAGCGCATCGACGGGCGCGATGAACCGCGACTGGTGCGGGTAGAGCGCGAACACGGCGCGACCGCAGAGCTCCTCCGGCCCCTCCTCGACCACTCCGACGTTGAGGTAGCCGTACTTCACCGGGAACGGGAAGTCGCCAGCCTGGAAGGGGGCTCGCATCCGCTCGTGCTCGGAGCGGGGAACCGCGCCGCGCGCGACGAGGGCCTCCGTGCCGCGGCTGATCCCCGTCCACAGGGTGCGCACGGAAGCCTCACCAGGGCCGGGAGCGCCGATCGGCTCGATGCGGAATTCGCCGCGGCCAGGGCCCGTGGTCCACCACGCGGTCGCCGCATCCGTGCGATCCGCGTGAACCTCGACCGCCCGTCGCGTCGTGTCACCCATGACTGCCATGAACGTAACACGGAGGCCGGATGCGAAAGGTTCAGCTCAGCCCCTGGCTGTGGGCAGCCGCGGGAGCTGTCGTGACGGTCGCGATCGGCCTCTCGGCGCCGCTGTCCCTCGCGGGGTGGATCGCAGCGCTGTGCTACCTGGCCGTGTCCTCGGCGCTGGTCTCCCGCGGGCTCCGCCGGCGTGGCAGCACGCGGTTCGGCGCAGCCAACGCCGTCACGGCGGCGCGGTCGGCGCTCGTCGGCATCGCGACCGGGATCGTGGTGACAGCGCTCAGCGGGCGCGATTCTTCCGCTCTGCTCCTGAGCGTGGTGGTGATCGCGCTCGCGCTCGATGGCGTCGACGGCTACGTGGCGCGCCGCACCGGCACAGTGAGCGAACTCGGCGCCCGTTTCGACATGGAGGTCGACGCGTTCCTGCTGCTCGTCCTGAGCGTCTATGACGCACGCATCGTGGGCGGATGGGTGCTCGCGATCGGCCTGATGCGCTACGTGTTCGTCGCCGCCGCGTGGGCGCTGCCGTTCCTCGGACGCGCCCTGCCGTTCCGGTATTGGCGGAAGGTCGTCGCCGCGGTCTGCGGGATCGTGCTCGCCGTCGTCGCCGCGCAGCTGCTGCCTCCGGCTATCGGCGTCCTCGCCGCGGCGGGAGCGCTCGTGCTGCTGATCGAGTCGTTCGGGCGCGACGTGGTGTGGCTCGTCCGGATGAACCGCGCCGGGGGCGCATCTCGTGTCATCTCAGAAGGCCACGGCTCGACACGGAAGCAGGCAGCACCATGACATCCACCGCCACCGCCCTGCGGATCATGCGCATCCTCAGCGCACTCGTCCTGATCGCCACCGGCGCGATCCACCTGTTCCTCGTCTTCGACGGGGTCGGCGGCGTCCTGGGCGTGCTGTTCGTCCTCAACGCCGTCGCGGCACTGGTGCTCGCGGTCGCGATGATCCTGCTCCGCGGCCGGCTCCTGCAGGCCGCGACCGTGCTGTCGCTGCTGTTCCTCGTCGCGACGCTCGGCGCGCTGCTGCTCGCGCTCACCGTGGGGCTCTTCGGGATCACCGAGGTGTGGACGTTCACGCTCGTCCCGCAGACGGTCGTGGTCGAGTCGGTCGGGATCCTGCTGCTCGCCGCGACGACCGTGATGGTGCTGCGCAACGGGGCGCCGGCACGCCGCTGAGGGCTCGTCGGACAGCGGTCAGCGCACCGCGGTCCAGCCGAACCGCCGCTGCAGCACGCCGGCGACGCTCTCGAACCGGCGGCGGTCCAACGCCGCCGCCTCCCGCCGCACGCCCGCGACATGCACGCTGTAGAGCTGGTCGATGTCAACCCAGCTCTCGCGCCCCTGACCGTCCCACGGACCGGATCCGAGGGACAGGAAGTCCCGGTCGCCGTCGTGCGACTTGCTGGTGAGCTTCACCGCGTACACCCGGTCCGCGGACTGCGTCGCGATCACCAGGACCGGACGGTCCTTGCCCCGCCCGTCGCGCTCGGCGTACGGCACCCAGGTCCACACGATCTCCCCGCCGTCCGGCGCGCCGTCGCGGTGCGGCGCGTAACGGACGCGCAGTCCGCGCACCGACCGCGGGTCGAGCTCGACGGTCTCCGTGGCGCCGCCGTGGCCCGGCTCGAGGATCGCAGTGGCGGCACCGCCCGCCCTGTTGCGCGCGGACCGAGGTGCGGCGCCGTCCCGGCGCGAGCCGCTCCTGAGGGAGCGGACGAACGCCGCCGCGGCATTCGCGAGCGCGGACAGAATGCCGTTGCCAGTGGTGGTCACAGCGACACCCTATCCGCGCCGACCCCGCGTTCCGCCGGCTCAGGAGGTGAGCGCGTAGCCCTCCTCGCCGTGCACCACGAGGTCGACACCGGCGATCTCGTCCTCGCT
Organism: Microbacterium xylanilyticum; assembly: GCF_054654695.1. Taxonomy (NCBI): domain Bacteria; kingdom Bacillati; phylum Actinomycetota; class Actinomycetes; order Micrococcales; family Microbacteriaceae; genus Microbacterium; species Microbacterium xylanilyticum. The sequence continues at coordinate 1,719,138 of NZ_BAAIEN010000002.1, read as the reverse complement.
GGTCACGCGGAACCCGATGGTCTTGTCGATGGCGAGGCCGATGATCAGGGCGACGACGAAGGAGTAGATCAGCACGCCGCCCGAGGCCAGCACCTGCACCACGAGCAGGCGGAGGTCGCCACCCGTGAACAGGCCCTGCCCGGTGGCGAAGAAGCCCAGGTAGATGGTCCCGATGAAACCGCCGACCAGGTGCAGGCCCACGACGTCGAGCGAGTCGTCGAAGCCGAGGTGGAACTTGAGCTCGACCGCCAGGGCGCACACGGCGCCGGTCACCGCGCCGAGCAGCAGGGCCCAGCCGGGAGTGAGGTTGGCGCAGGCGGGCGTGATCGCCACGAGACCCGCGACTGCGCCGCTCGCGGCCCCGATCGAGGTCGCCTTGCCGCCCCGGATCCGCTCGACGAGGATCCAGCCCAGGATGCCCGCCGCAGCCGCGCCGAAGGTGTTGACCGTGATGAGCCCGACGCCGTCCATGCCCTTGGTCGTCCACTGCGCACCCGCGTTGAAGCCCACCCAGCCGAACCACAGCAGGGCGGCGCCGAGGAGCGTGAGGGGGACGTTGTGCGGCTTCTGGATGCCCTTCTGGAAGCCGATGCGCTTGCCCAGCACGAGGGCGAGGGCGAAGGCCGCCGCACCCGCGTTGATGTGCACGGCCGTGCCGCCCGCGTAGTCGATGAACTCGATGCCGCTCTTCTCGCCGAACAGCATCGTGCCGAGGTGCATGATCCAGCCGCCGCCCCACACCCAGGCCGCGATCGGGAAGTAGCCGACCGTGGCGAACACGCCCACGAAGATGAGCCAGGGGCCGAACTTGGCACGGTCCGCGATCGCGCCGGAGATGAGCGCCACGGTGATGATGGCGAAGGTCGCGCCGTAGCCCACGGTGAGCAGCGCGATGTTGGAGCCCTTGCCGCTCGCGATCGATGCGAGCCCGAAGTCGGCGAACGGGTCGCCGGCGAACTGGGTGGGGGCCTTGACGCTCGCCATCGACGATCCGTACAGGATCCACAGCACGGCGACGAGTCCGATCGCGCCGAAGCTCATCATCATCATGCTGATGACGCTCTTGGCCTTGACCAGGCCGCCGTAGAAGAACGCCACTCCCGGCGTCATGAGCAGCACGAGTGCCGTCGCCGTGACTCCCCAGGAGATGTTCCCTGTCGATTCCATGCCGTACGCCTCCACCTGATCGCGTTGTGCGTTTCAGTGTGGCGCCGCTGTGTTTCGCGGGGAGGCGGGAAATGTTGCGGGCGTGTTACAGCACGCGCCGCTGTGTGAACAACGTGTTTCGTGAACGCGCCGCTCAGACGCCCGCGGGTCGCTCGGCGTGCGAGAGGGCGTTCAGGCGGGAGATCGCCCGCAGATACTTCTTCCGATAGCCGCCGCCCAGCATCTCCTTGCTGAACACCTCGTCCAGGGGGCGCCCGGTCGCCAGGATCGGGATCTGGGCGTCATAGGCCCGATCGACGAACGCGACGAACCGCAGCGCCTCGGACTGATCGGTGAGCTGACGCACCTCGCGGATGCCGAGAGCACCGAGCCCCGCGATGAGCCGGATGTACCGGGACGGGTGCACCTGCGCGAGGTGCTTCACGATGTCGTCGAAGGCATCGTCGGACACGCGGTGCGCGGTGCTCAGCGCTGCGAGCTCCTGCGCGTACTCATCGGGGCTGAGCGAGACGGCGTGACCGTCCAGCGCGCGCTGACGGAAGTCGACACCGTCGATCCGGATCGTCTCGAAGCTGTCGGACATCGCGTGGATCTCGCGCAGGAAGTCCTGCGCGGCGAAGCGGCCCTCGCCCAGCGCGTTCGGCGGCGTGTTCGACGTCGCGGCCAGCCGGGTGCCGGACCCCACCAGCTCCCCGAGCAGTCGTGTCATGACCATCGTGTCGCCGGGATCGTCGAGTTCGAATTCGTCGATGCAGAGCAGATCGGATCCGCGCAGCAGGTCGACGGTGTTGCGGTATCCGAGCGCACCGACGAGCGCGGTGTACTCGATGAAGGATCCGAAGTACTTCCGGCGAGCCGGCATCGCGTGATAGATCGACGCGAGCAGATGCGTCTTGCCGACGCCGAATCCGCCGTCGAGGTACACGCCCGGCTTCGACTCCGCGATCTTCGGCGCACGACGGAACAGGCCCCCGCGCTTGACGGGCTGCGCACCCGTGGCGAAGGCGACGAGACGCTGCTTGGCCTCCTCCTGGGAGGGGTAGGCGGGATCGGAGCGATAGCTCTCGAAGGTCGCGCCGTCGAACTGCGGCGGCGGGACGAGGCCCCCGAGCATCTCGGTGCCGGTCATCTGCGGCTGGCGGTCGATGAGGTGGACGACGCCGGCGGGGGCGGCCTGATCGGTCATGCGGATCCTGTGTCGAAGTCTTACCCCTCGGGTGCACGGAGGCCTGGAGGGTTCTAGGGTCGAGGGGGACGGATCAACACTACGCCGTCGCCACCTCACCCCCGGCGCACATCCGGCGCCGCCACCCGTGACGCTTCTTCCATCCAGCGCCGTCTTCTCACCCAGGGAGCCACCGTGACCGTCGAGTTCGACACCTCATCCGCATCGTTCGCCGACTACGCCGAGCCCGGGCGCCTGGTCACCACCGAATGGCTCGCACAGCACCTCGGCGATGAGGGGCTCGTCGTCGTCGAGTCCGACGAGGACGTGCTCCTCTACGAGACCGGGCACATCCCCGGCGCGGTCAAGGTCGACTGGCACACCGAGCTCAACGACCCCGTCGTGCGCGACTACGTGGACGGCGCCGGGTTCGCCGAGCTGATGAGCCGCAAGGGCATCGCGCGGGACGACACGGTCGTCATCTACGGAGACAAGAACAACTGGTGGGCCGCCTACGCCCTGTGGGTCTTCTCCCTCTTCGGCCACGAGGACGTGCGCCTGCTCGACGGCGGCCGGGACCGGTGGATCTCCGAGGGCCGCGAGATCACCACCGACCTCCCCGACCGCGCGCCGACCGAGTACCCGCTGGTGGAGCGCGACGACACGGTGCTGCGCGCCTACAAGGACGACGTGCTCTCGCACCTCGGCAACCCGCTCATCGACGTGCGCTCCCCGGAGGAGTACAACGGCTCGCGCACCTCGGCCCCGGCCTACCCCGAGGAGGGCGCGCTGCGCGCCGGCCACATCCCCACCGCGCAGAACGTGCCGTGGGCGAAGGCCGTCGCCGAGGACGGCGGCTTCAAGCCGCGCGCGGAGCTCGAGGCGATCTACCTGGACGGCGCCGGCCTCCGGCCCGGCGACGACGTCGTGGCGTACTGCCGGATCGGCGAGCGTTCCGCGCACACCTGGTTCGTCCTGAAGCACCTGCTCGGGTTCGAGAACGTGCGCAACTACGACGGGTCCTGGACCGAGTGGGGCAGCGCGGTGCGCGTGCCGATCGTCACCGGCGAGGAGCCCGGCTCGATCTGACCGTGGGAGAATGGCGGGGATGACCGACACCCCCGCCACCGCTCTCCCCGACTCCCTCGCCGAGATCCGGGACGAGTTCCTGGAGCTCCCGGAGCCCGACCGGCTGCAGCTGCTGCTGGAGTTCTCGAACGAGCTGCCGCCGGTGTCGGACGAAGTCGCCGCGCACCCGGAGATGACGGAGCGGGTCGCCGAGTGCCAGTCCCCGGTCTACATCTACCTCGAGGTGGCCGATGGAGCGGTGACGATGCACGCCACCGCTCCGGCCGAGGCGCCGACGACCCGCGGCTTCGCGAGCATCCTCGCCCAGGGCATCGCCGGGCTCACGCCGCAGGAGGTGCTGGCGATCCCCGACGACTTCCCGCAGTCGATCGGTCTCACCCGGGTGGTCTCGCCGCTGCGCATCTCCGGTATGACGGGCATGCTCATGCGCGCCAAGCGCCAGGTGCGCGAGCGCCTCGCCGCCTGAGCCACGGCGACGCAGCCGGTCGCTGAGCCTGTCGAAGCGTCCGACTCCGGGATCCGGCAGCCTCAGTCCGCGAAGCCGTGCTCGTCGAGCCAGGCGGTGATCGCGTCGGTCCACCGGTTCTGGTCGTAGTTCCACAGCTTCGTGTGGCGGGCGCCCGTGAACACCGGCATGGTCACCAGGTCGGGCCGCGCCGCCGCCAGCGCATGCGACGCGTCGGACGGGACGAATCCGTCGTCGTCGCTGTGCAGCAGCAGGATCGGGACGTCGAGTTCGGCTGAGCGGGCGACCATGTCGAGCGCATCGAAGGCGATCGCCTGATCCGCGCCGCTGAGACGTGCCGACCAGGGCTGTTCGAGCGCCCCCATCGCAAGCCGTGGGAACGGCCCGGGCAGCCTCATCTCCCGGGCCTGGAAGTGCAGCACCGTGCGCCAGTCCACCACGGGCGAGTCCAAGATCATCCCGACCACCGCGCCGCCGTGATCGGACGACACGAGCGTCTGCAGGGCGATCGCGCCGCCCATCGACCAGCCCATGAGCAGGATCCGCTCGGCGCCGTGCCGCAGCGCGTAGGCGATGGCGGCGTCGACGTCGCGCCATTCGGTTGCTCCGAGGCCGTACGATCCGGGGCGTGTGCGAGGCCCCTCGCCGTCGTTGCGGTACGACGTCACGAGCACGGGCAGCCCGGCGGCGTGCAGGACCGGCACCGCGCGCAGGCACTCCGAGCGCGTCGCTCCCCGGCCGTGCACCTGGATCACCCAGGTCGACGACTCCGCAGGGAAGAGCCAGGCCGGGCAGGGGCCGGCCGGCGTGCCGATGAGCACGGACTCGTACGGCAGGTGCAGCTCGCCCGGCGCGAGGTAGTAGTAGCCGCTGAAGGCCGCCCACCGGCCGATCTCGGCGCCGGGCTCGATCTGGGTCAGCAGCTTTCGGCGCACCGAGTGGCTGTCCGCATGCAGCACCGCGCCGAGCTTGACGTAGCCGGGCGTGCCGTCCACGTACAGGCCGTAGCTGCCGGGCAGCTCGGTGTCGGGTGTCCGTGCGAGTTCGATCGTCTGGGCGGCGGTGTCGACCGCGAGCACCTGGGTGTCGTTCTTCCGCGGAGCCGGCGTGACCACCTCGCGCGCGATGCGCAGCACGAGGGCTCCCCCGATCGCGGCGCCGAGAGCCGCGGCCCCGGCCAGTGCGATCGCGCCGAACGTCGCGGCGTGCCTGAGACTCTTCATCGCCTCCTGACTCTAGTCTGTCCGCGTGAGCGCTCATCCAGGATCCGACGGGGCCTTCGCGCACGCCGCCGAGCAGCTTCGGGCGCTGCGATTCCGCACCGACATCGTGGTGCGCGAGATCCCTGCGCCCTCGGGCCTGGCCCCCGACGCGCTGGCGTTCGCCGCCGACGTGCGTCCCGACGCGAACGGCGACTCGATCTACGGCACCGGCAGGTTCGTGCTGCTGCACGATCCCGCTGAGCCGGATGCGTGGGGCGGCCCGTGGCGCATCGTCGCTTTCGCTCAGGCGCCGCTGGAACCGGAGATCGGCACAGACCCGCTGCTCGCGGATGTAGCGTGGTCATGGCTGATCGACGCGCTGGCCTCCCGAGGTGCGTCGCACCACTCCGCATCCGGCACCTCCACGAAGACCCTGTCGAAGGGCTTCGGCGGGCTGGCGGCGGAGGGTGACGGCGCGCAGATCGAACTCCGCGCGTCGTGGTCGCCGACCGGTGCGCTCGCGCCGCACGCCGAGGCGTGGGCCGAGCTCGTCGGAATGCTGGCGGGACTGCCGCCCGGCTCAGAGGACATCGCCGTGTTCGGCGCCAGGAGAACCATTCGTGACTGACTACGTCGTCATCGACAGCGATGAGGCCTTCGCCGCGGCGGCGCAGGCGCTCGCCGCCGGACAGGGCCCCGTCGCCGTCGACGTGGAGCGCGCCTCCGGCTTCCGCTATTCGCAGCGCGCCTATCTCGTGCAGGTGTTCCGCCGTGAGGCAGGCGCGTTCCTGTTCGATCCGATCGCGATCTCCTCGTTCGCGCCTCTGCAGGGCGCGATCGGCGCCGAGGAGTGGGTGTTCCACGCCGCCAGCCAGGACCTGCCCTCGCTGCACGAGCTGGGCCTCGAGCCCGCCCGCGTGTTCGACACGGAGCTGGCCGCGCGCCTGCTCGGGTACGAGCGGGTCGGCCTCGCCGCCGTCGTGGAACGCGCGCTCGGGATCGTGCTGGCCAAGGAGCACTCCGCGGCGGACTGGTCCACGAGGCCGCTGCCGAACGCCTGGCTCGAATACGCGGAGCTCGACGTGCTCCACCTCGTGGATGTGCGCGATTTCATCGCCGCCGAGCTCGAGGCGGCGGGCAAGACCGCGTTCGCGGCGCAGGAGTTCGAGGCCACGCGGCTGCGTCGGCCCAAGCCGCCGCGCGACGAGCCCTGGCGCCGCCTCAGCGGGCTGCATCAGGTGCGCGGTGCGAAGAACCTCGCTGTCGCCCGCGAGCTGTGGGAGGCGCGCGAGGAGTTCGCCCGCGAATCCGACGTCTCCCCCGGCCGGCTCGTGCCCGACCGCGCCCTCATCGCCGCCGTCCAGGCGAATCCGCAGAGCAAAGGCGCCCTCGCCGCGGTGTCGGCGTTCACCGGGCGCGCGAGCCGCAGCCAGCTCGACCGCTGGTGGGCCGCGATCGAGCGCGGCCGGGAGCGCACGGATCTGCCGCGCGAGCGCGTGCCCAGCGACGCGCCTCCGCCTCCGCGGGCGTGGGCGGACCGCAACCCCGAAGCGGATGCCCGGCTGAAGGCCGCACGCGCGGCCGTCGAGGCGCGCGCGGAGGAGCTCGGGATGCCGACGGAGAACCTCCTCACCCCGGACACGCTGCGTCGTGTCGCCTGGGAGCCGCCCGCGGAGATCGACGCAGCGGCGATCGGGCAGGCGCTGGCGGAACGCGAGGCTCGGCCGTGGCAGATTGAGGAAACCGCACAGCGGATCGCGGATGCTTTTGTCGAAGCTGCGCAAACGCCGGACGAGGCGCCCGGAACGTCTTCGTAGGTTCAGCCCAACCGATTCGCGCCCGGATCCCCCACCGCTCCTAGGCTGAGGGAACACCCCCTGGATGCGATGACCGAGTTGACACTCGGTCTCACCCATCCAGGAACCGCGTTCCTCAGGACGTGCGAAAATGTAAGTCCGGCTCGCACAGGCGGCCGGCGGAACTATGGAGGCAGAGTGGCCGAGATCTCGGACGTCTTCTTCGTCGATGGAGTGCGCACCCCGTTCGGGCGCGCCGGCGAGAACGGCATGTACTGGAACACGCGCGCGGACGACCTGGCGGTGAAGGCCACGATCGGCCTGATGGGGCGCAACGCGAACGTCCCGCTCGACCGGATCGATGACGTGGCGATCGCTGCCACGTCGCAGACCGGTGACCAGGGGCTCACCCTCGGCCGGTCGGTCGCGATCCTCGCCGGCCTCCCCCAGACGGTGCCGGGCCTCGCCGTCGAGCGCATGTGCGCCGGCGCGATGACCAGCGTCACCACGATGGGCGCCTCGATCGGGGTCGGCATGTACGACCTGGCCCTCGCCGGTGGCGTGGAGCACATGGGCCACCACCCGATCGGCGGCAACGCCGACCCGAACCCTCGTTTCGTGGCGGAGAAGATGGTCGACCCGGGCGCCCTGAACATGGGCGTGACCGCGGAGCGCATCTTCGACCGCTTCCCGCACCTCACCAAGGAGCGCTCGGACCGCTACGGCATGCTCAGCCAGCACAAGGTGCAGGCCGCCTACGACGCCGGCAAGATCCAGCCCGACCTGGTGCCCGTCGCGATCAAGGGCGCCGATGGCGCCTGGGGCCTGGCCACTGAGGACGAGGGCCGTCGCCCGCAGACCACGATGGAGGATCTGGCCGGCCTGAAGACCCCGTTTCGCCCGCACGGCCGCGTGACCGCCGGCACCTCCTCGCCGCTGACGGACGGCGCGACGATGTCGCTGCTCGCCGGCAAGAGCGCCGTGAAGGAGCTCGGCCTCACCCCGAAGATGCGCATGGTCTCGTTCGCCTTCGCCGGCGTGCAGCCGGAGATCATGGGCATCGGGCCGATCCCGTCCACGGAGAAGGCGCTCAAGAAGGCCGGACTCACGATCGATGACATCGGCCTGTTCGAGCTGAACGAAGCGTTCGCGATCCAGGTCATCTCCCTGCTCGACCACTTCGGCATCGCCGACGACGACCCCCGCGTGAACCCGTGGGGCGGCGCGATCGCGATCGGTCACCCGCTCGCCGCCTCCGGTGTGCGCCTGATGATCCAGCTCGCGGCGCAGTTCGCGGAGCGTCCTGACGTGCGCTACGGCCTCACCGCGATGTGCGTGGGCCTCGGCCAGGGCGGCTCGGTCATCTGGGAGAACCCGTTCTTCGACGGCAAGAAGCGCAAGTAAGGATCCGCGGAATGACGAACTACGACGCCATCGACTTCTCGCCCATCCAAGCCCTCACCGAGGGCGAGGTCGTCACGCACTCCCCCGTGCGCGACGTCCGTCTGCCCTCGGGCAAGGTCCTCGCCCTCATCACGCTGGACAACGGGCGCGACCACACCCGCCCCAACACGCTGGGCCCCGCCACGCTCACCGAGCTCGGCGAGACGCTCGCGTCGCTCAAGGCGCGCGCCGCTTCCGGCGAGATCCAGGCCGTCGGCATCACCGGCAAGCAGTACATCCTCGCCGCCGGCGCCGACCTCTCCGACATCAGCCGGGTCGGCTCCCGGGACAACGCCCGCCTCATCGCGCAGCTCGGGCACAAGGTGCTCGGCTCGCTCAGCGAGCTGGGCGTGCCGTCGTTCGCGTTCGTGAACGGCCTCGCGCTGGGCGGCGGCGTCGAGATCGCGCTGAACTCCACGTACCGCACCGTCGACGCGTCCGCCGCGGCCATCGCGCTGCCCGAGGTGTTCCTCGGGATCATCCCCGGCTGGGGTGGCGCCTACCTGCTGCCGAACCTCATCGGCATCGAGAACGCGCTCGAGGTGGTCATCTCGAACCCGCTCAAGCAGAACCGCATGCTCAAGCCGCAGCAGGCGTTCGAGCTCGGCATGATGGATGCGATCTTCCCCGCCGCGAACTTCCTCGAGGACTCGCTGCGCTGGGCCGATGCCGTCCTCGGCGGCAAGAAGGTGGAGCGCAAGAACGAGCCGGGCAAGATCGAGCGGCTCACCAAATGGCCGATCGCGATCAAGATGGCGCGCGGCATGCTCGAGTCGAAGATCGGCACGGTGCCGCGCTCGCCGTACGTCGCCCTCGACCTGCTCGACAAGGCGAAGAGCGGCACGCGGGAGGAGGGCTTCGCGCGGGAGGACGAGGCGCTCGCGGATCTCGTCACCGGCGACCAGTTCGCCGCGTCCATGTACGCGTTCGACCTCGTGCAGAAGCGCGCCAAGCGCCCGGTCGGCGCTCCGGACAAGGAGCTCGCGAAGAAGGTCACCAAGGTCGGCATCATCGGTGCCGGGCTCATGGCGAGCCAGTTCGCGCTGCTGTTCGTGCGCAAGCTCCAGGTGCCCGTGCTGATCACCGACCTCGACCAGGCCCGCGTCGACAAGGGCGTCGCCTACATCCACGACGAGATCGGCAAGCTCGAGGCGAAGGGGCGTCTGGACGCCGACACCGCGAACAAGCTGCGCGGTCTCATCACCGGCACCACCGACAAGAGCCTCTACGCCGACTGCGACTTCGTGATCGAGGCGGTGTTCGAGGAGGTCGGCGTCAAGCAGGCCGTGTTCGCCGAGATCGAGAAGATCGTGGCGGAGGACGCGGTCCTCGCGACGAACACCTCGTCGCTGTCCGTCGAGGAGATCGGATCCAAGCTCGCCCACCCCGAGCGCCTGGTCGGCTTCCACTTCTTCAACCCGGTGGCGGTCATGCCGCTCATCGAGATCGTGAAGACGCCGACGACCACCGAAGCCGCACTGTCGACGGCCTTCGTGGTCGCGAAGGGTCTCGGCAAGAACGCCGTGCTCACGGCCGACGCCCCCGGATTCGTCGTGAACCGCCTCCTCGCCAAGGTCATGGGCGAGGCGGCACGGGCCGTCTACGAGGGCACCCCCGTCGCGGACGTGGAGAAGGCGTTCGCGCCGCTCGGACTGCCGATGGGGCCGTTCCAGCTCATCGACCTGGTCGGCTGGAAGGTCGCGGCGCACGTGCAGGACACCATGGTGCACGCGTTCCCCGACCGCTTCTACGCCAACGAGAACTTCCACGCCCTGGCGGATCTGCCCGAGGTCGTCGAGAAGGACAAGGGCGGCCGGGTGACCGGCTTCACGAAGGCGGCCGACAAGCTCGTCAAGCAGGTGGCCGGTTCCACCCCGACCTCCGCGGCGGAGATCCTCCGGCGGGTGCAGGACGGCCTGGCGCAGGAGATCAAGCTCATGCTGGAGGAGGGCGTCGTGCCCGAGGTCGAGGACATCGACCTGTGCCTCATCCTCGGTGCGGGCTGGCCGTTCATCGACGGCGGCGCGTCGCCCTACCTCGACCGCGAGGGCGCTTCGGAGCGCGTGTTCGGCGCGACGTTCCACACCCCGGCGATCCGGGGCATCGCGCACAGCTGACGCTTCTCAGAGCCGCCCGAGGGCTGGATCGAGACGAGACGCCGCTTCCCGACGGAGGCGGCGTCTCGTCGTCTCGCCGCAGGACGGCATACGGAGCACGCAGCAAGGTGCCGTATGCGGGGCCGCCCCGCGGCGCCTCTTCAGCGCCGGAACACCGGGACGAGCACCGTCAGCGCGCCGCGCCGCACCGCGACCATGCAGGAGTCCTCAGCGACGCGCTCTCCGTCGGCGTACACGACCATCGCCGGCGCGCTGACCGTGATCTCCCTGGTGCCCCAGGCCGTCACCTCGGGCAGCATCATGTGCGTGCCGTGCAGAAGCTGCGGGAAGAGCCGCAGCAGGCGGATCCGCCCGAGCGGCGCGACGTGCACGACTTCGAGGCGTCCGTCGTCGGGGATGGCCTTCGGAGCGATGGGCATCCCGCCGCCGTAGCAGCGCGTGTTGCAGAGCGCGAGCAGAGTGCCCGGTGCCTCGCGATCGCCTTGTTCGTCGGTCACCCGATAGCGCTGCGGTGCGAGCCGGATCAGCTCCAGAGCAAGCGCCAGGTAGTAGCGCAGCGCGCCCCGGGGCCAGCGCAGCCGATTCGTGCGAGCCGCGACCTTCGCGTCGAACCCGCACGCCGCGACCGTGAGGAAAAGCCGGCTCCCCTGGTCGCTGCGCACGACACCCAGATCCACGGCGCGCGGCAGACCGCGAAGGATCATGTCGGCAAGGCGCTCCGGATCCTGCGGCAGCTCGAGCGCCGCGGCGAAGTCGTTGCCCGTACCGCCGGGGACGACCGCGAGCGGCACCGGCGCATCGGCGAGGAGATCGAGCACCGCCGAAATCGTGCCATCTCCGCCGGCGATCACGAGCACATCCGGCCGCTCGGCGATCGCCTGCTCGACCAGCCGCCGGGTGTCCGCCGCAGTGTCGCCCTGCCGGACGTCGATCTCCGCGCCACGCCTGCGCAGCGCTCGTTCGACCGCCCCGGCCTTCGCCGCGGCGCGACCGCGCCCGGCCACAGGGTTGACGATCATGATCGCGGTGCGGTCTGCACGTGCTGCGGGATCCCCTGCGAGTCCCCTGGGCGACGCTGCCATGCGGTCAGTCTAGGGTGCCGGCGAGGGGCGACGCGCACGCGGCAGGGCGGAATGCGTCACGCCCCGCCTCACCCCTCGACACCCCGTGGTGCTAATCTTTGAACATGTTCAGTTCTGCGGAAGGCCCTCAGAAGCCGCTGACTCCCAAGGCCGAGGCGACCAAGGCCCGGATCCGGGAGGCGGCGATGGCCTCATTCATCGAGCGCGGTTACCCCGACACCACGATCCGTCTGATCGCGAAGGAGGCGGGCGTCTCGGTCGGGAACGCGTACTACTACTTCCCCTCCAAGGAGCACCTGGTGCAGGAGCTCTACGAGCAGGTGCAGCACGAACACGCTCGGGCGGCGCGACCCCGCCTCGACGGCATCACCGGGCTCACCGAGCGACTGCGCGTGTTCTTCGAGACGGGTCTCGAGACGATCGGCTCCTATCGCCGGGTGGCTCCTGGGTTCCTCAGCGCGATGGTCTCCCCCGACTCCCCGATCAACCCGCTGTCCGTGGAGTCGTCCCCGGCGCGTGAGCTCACCGTCGGACTTCTCCGCGAGGCGGTGCGCGGAGCGGCGCACCGCGTGCCGGACGACATCGCGGAGCGCCTACCGGACGCCCTCTTCCCCGCGTATCTGGCCCTCATCCTGCGCTGGACGTACGACGAGTCCCCCGAGCAGGTGAAGACCGTGCGCCTGCTCGACACGGGCCTCAGGCTCTTCGCCGTCGCCCTGCCGTTCCTGCGGGTTCCCGGCGTGCGCGGCGTGATCCGCGACCTGCTCGACCAGATCGCGGACGTGCGGCCATTAGTGGTGCGACGGTGAGCTCGCCCCGCACTCCCGAGAAGCCGATGGCGTTCACCCGGGCGGAGTTCGGCGGCGGGAACTGGCCTGCGGCGCATTGTCGAGCTGGCTATCGTTCCTGAGTTTGTTGTCACTGGCGTTCCTCATCCCGGCAGTCGTCATGCTCTTCGCGCCGGAATCGACAGGAGGTATACCAGGATCCGATGTCGACGCGGACTGGTCTGCACGCATCGGGGCCGTCGTCGTGTGGCTGTGCTATCTGATTCCGGTCCTGATCGTGGGAGGGACCGTGTCGGCTCTTGCGACGCTCGCTGCAGCCCCGCTCGCCGGGCTGATCGGCCGTTCCCTCATACGCGTACGGACCAGATGGATCCATGCATGTGCCTACTTCGCGCTCGGCGCAGTCGTCGGCGCCCTCGTGGGCGTCATCGGCAGTGCATGGGCGCTAGGATCGAGCCATATGAGCGGCGACACCACCGCCCTGCTGGTCATCGCCGTCGGAACAACGGCGGCCTCCGCCACGGCCGGCTGGACGATCACAGCGCTTCGCGCGCTGCATGACGACGCGGCCGTCGCCGAACTCTGGCCTGACCGGGCTTAGCGGCGGCGGCGCTCCTCGGCGTCCGCGTCGGCGCTGCGGCCCGTCACGATCTCCACGGTGCCCGTGTGCAGCGGGATCTCGCCGGTCGGGCGGGCGATCGGCACGCGCGTGCCGAGCACCTGGGCGACCACATCCTGCGCGATCTTGCCCGCGGTGAGGCCCGCATCCTCGAGGATCTGCTCGCGGCTGGCGTGGTCGATGTACGCATCGGGCAGCCCCAGCTCGTCGACCGCGGTGTCGATGCCCGCCTCGCGCAGCACCTGCCGCACTCGCGTGCCGACGCCGCCGACGCGGATCCCGTCCTCCAGCGTGATGACGAGGCGGTGCCGGGCGGCCAGCTCGACGAGCGACGGCTGCACCGGGATCGCCCAGCGCGGGTCGATCACCGTTGCGCCGATGCCCTGGGCCTTGAGCCGCTCCGCCACGTCGAGCGCGAGCGTCGCGAACGGCCCGATGCCGACGAGCAGCACGTCCTCGCCCTCGCCGCGGGACAGCACGTCCACGCCGTCGTGCAGGCGCTCGAGCGCCGGGATCTCGGACGTCACCGCGCCCTTCGGGAACCGGATGACCGTGGGCGCGTCGTCGATCGCGACGGCCTCCTCAAGCTCCTCGCGCAGCCGGGCGGCATCGCGCGGCGCGGCGATCCGGATCCCCGGGACGATCTGCAGCATCGACAGATCCCAGAGGCCGTGGTGGCTGGGACCATCGGGCCCGGTCACGCCGGCGCGATCCAGCACGAACGTGACGCCGGCACGGTGCAGCCCCACGTCCATGAGCACCTGATCGAACGCGCGGCCCATGAAGGTGGCGTAGAGCGCCACGACCGGGTGCAGGCCGCCGTAGGCGAGCCCGGCGGCCGCCGTCACCGCGTGCTGCTCGGCGATGCCGACGTCGTAGACCCGGTCCGGGTAGCGCTCGGCGAACGGAGCGAGCCCCGTGGGACGCAGCATCGCCGCCGTCATCGCGATGACGTTCGGGGTGCGCGCACCGACGTCGACGAGCGCGTCGGCGAACACGTCGGTCCAGCCGGTGCCGGACGCGGCGAGCGGCATCCCGGTCTTGGGGTCGATCTTGTTCACGGCGTGGAACTGGTCGGCCTCGTCGTCGAGCGCCGGCTGATAACCGCGGCCCTTCTCGGTGATCACGTGCACGATGACGGGTGCGCCGAAGTCCTTCGCGAGCTGCAGGGTCTCGGTGAGCGCCTGGATGTCATGCCCGTCGACGGGGCCCAGGTACTTGATGTCGAGGTTCGAGTACAGCTCCTCGTTGTTCGAGAACCGGGACAGGAAGCCGTGCGTTCCACCGCGCACGCCGCGGTAGAACGCGCGCCCGAGCGGGCCGAACGCCCGGAAGAACCGGTCCGACTTCCGGTGCAGATCGCGGTACACGGCTGCCGTGCGCACCCGGTTCATGTAGCGCGCCATGCCGCCGATCGTGGGGGCGTAAGACCGGCCGTTGTCGTTCACGACGATCACGAGGTTGCGGTCGTTGTCGTCGGAGATGTTGTTGAGCGCCTCCCAGGTCATGCCGCCCGTGAGCGCGCCGTCGCCGACCACGGCGACGACGTGCCGATCAGCGCGCCCCGTCGCCGTGAACGCCCGCGAGATGCCGTCCGCCCAGCTCAGCGAGCTGGACGCGTGGGAGGACTCGACGACGTCATGGGCGCTCTCCGACCGCTGCGGGTATCCCGCGAGACCGCCGCGGGAGCGCAGCGCCGAGAAGTCCTGGCGCCCGGTGAGCAGCTTGTGCACGTACGACTGGTGTCCGGTGTCGAAGATGATCGGATCGTCCGGCGAGGAGAACACGCGATGCAGCGCGATCGTCAGCTCCACGACGCCCAGGTTCGGCCCCAGGTGTCCACCGGTGCGCGCGACGTTCTCGATCAGGAAGGAGCGGATCTCGGCGGCGAGCTCGGAGAGCTGTCCGGGGGTCAGCCGATCGAGGTCGCGGGGACCGGAGATGCCGGGAAGGATCGCCACCGTGTCTGCCTCCTGAAACGAATCGGATGCGCCGGGCCGGGGGTCCACCGCACCGATCCAGCCTATCGAGCAATGTTCCCGGGGCGCTGAGGATCCGCCGGATCCGGTCCGACGTAGTGGCCGATCGGCCGCAGACGCAGCGGCGCGCGGCCGTACTCGTCCAGCGCGTGTGCGCACCACCCTGCCGACCTCGCGACGGCGAACACGATCTCGCCGGCATCCGCGGGCATGTCCCAGGCCAGCGCGATCGTCGCCAGGGCCAGATCGACCGTGGGATGCAGCCCCGTCCGAGCGCGCACCACGGCGGCCACCTCGTCAGCGACCTGCAGCGCGGCATCGGCCGCCGGATCCGCGGCCCTCCGCAGCGCATCGAGCACCAGGCGCCCTCGCGGATCCCCGTCCGGATACAGCGGCTGACCGAAGCCGGGCACCCCGGCCCCGCCCAGCCGGGTGGCACTCGCCACGGCCGCCGCCGGGTCCGCGCCCGCGCGCACCGCGCTCAGCAGCGCGTGCACCGACGCGCTCGCGGCGCCGTGCAGGGCGGAGTCGAGGGCGCCGAACCCGGCCGCCACGACCGCGTAGGGGTGGGCCCGCGCCGAGGCTGCGGCGCGCGCCGCGAGCGTCGACACCGCCATGTCGTGGTCTATGAGGAGCACGAGCGCCGCGTCCAGCACCCGCACCCGGTCCGCGGTCGCAGGCGCGGCAGTCAGCCGCGGCCACAGGCGGGCGGCCAGCGGCGCCGCCGCCGCGCTGGGCGTGGCGCTCCGCCCCGCGCCGTCTCCCGCCGCGATCTGCCGGGGCAGCGCGTCGACGAGCCCCGCCACGAGCCGCAGCGCGACGCGCGACACGGTCTCCGGCCGCAGGTCGTAGCGCTCGGGATCGACCGCGGCGAGGGCCGCGACCACGGCGAGCAGACGACTGAACGCGGGCGACTCCGGCGGAAGAGCGGCGAGCACCGCTGCCGCAGCATCGCTGCCCATGGATGCGAGCGGGGTCGCGCCAGGCCGAGGGAACTCGGTGCGCTCGAACAGCCAGCGCACGACGCCGTCGAACCTCGGCGGTTCCCCCGGCCCGGCGATCAGCTGGTCGACCGGCACGCCGCGGATCCACAGCTCGCCGTCCTCGATGAGCGCGATGTCGGTGTCGATGACCGCGAGCGGGCTGCCGTCTGCACCGGCCGGCCGCGCGCCGCCGTGCGACGGCGTGGTGACCCTGCGGCGGGTGCGCGCGAAGCGTTCGACCTCCAGCGGATCGAACAGGGATCCGTGCGCTCCGCGCTCCCGGGAGATGAGCCCGCGCGACACGTAGGCGTAGAGAGTCTCGGTCCGCACGCCGAGTCGGGCCGCGGCCTGGGCTGCGGTGAGCATCTCCATCGCGTCGCCTCCTGGTTGATCCGATCAACATTGACGATAACCGGATCCATGTCGCATCGTGAGCGCAAGGCCGCATCGCGGCCCGGGAGAGCAGCGATCCGCCACCAGCGGCTCGCCAGAGAGGAGCCGACATGGCCATCACGATCGATCGCAACGACACCCAGCTCATCGAGGTCCCCCGGGGACTCAGCAACGTGGTCGTCGCGGAGACGAGCGTCGGCGACGTGCGCGGTGCCGAGGGCTTCTTCCACTACCGCGGACACTCCGGCGTCGAGCTGGCCGCCGACGCCCGCTTCGAGGACGCCTGGCGCCTGGTCGCGCTCGGCGCCCTGCCCGCCGACGACTCGGACGCAGGCCGGTGGCGCACCCGCACGGCCGAGGCCCGCCGGATCCCCGCGACCGTGTCGGAGACTCTGCCGTCGATCGCGCGATCGGCGCTGGATCCCATGGCGCAGCTGCGCACGGCGCTCGCCCTCGTGTCCGCCGCCGACGGCCGGCGCGCACTGTACGACGAGACCGACGCCGAACACATCGATGACGCGATCCGCCTGGCCGCCGTGACGCCCGCACTCATCGCCGCGCTGCACCGGCTGCGCAGCGGCGGGGCGCCGATCGCCCCGGACCCCGCGCGCGACCCCATCAGCGACTATCTGCGCATGCTCCTCGGCGCCGCCCCCGCCACCCCCCTCGTGTCCGCCCTCGGCACGTATCTGACGGCCGCGATCGACCACGGGTTCAACGCCTCCACGTTCACGGCGCGGGTGATCGCCTCCACCGGCGCCGATCTCGCCGCCTGCGTGGGCGGCGCCCTCGGCGCGCTCGCCGGGCCGCTCCACGGCGGCGCCCCCTCCCGCACGCTCGACATGCTCGACGAGATCGGCGCCCCCGAGCGCGCCGAGGCGTGGGTGCGCGATCGCGTGCAGCGGGGCGGCCGCATCATGGGGTTCGGTCACGCCGTGTACCGCACCGAGGACCCCCGGTCGCGGCTGCTGCGCGACGTCGCCCAGCAGCTGCGCGCCGACGGGCTCGCCTCGACGCGGGTCGACCTCGCCGTCACCGTGGAGCAGACTGTCCTCCGGGTGCTGGACGAGCTGAAGCCCGGCCGATCGCTGCGCACGAATGTCGAACTGTACGCGGCAGTCGTGATGGAGGCGTGCGGGATCCCGCGGGAGCTGTTCACGTCGACGTTCGCCTCGGCGCGCCTGATCGGCTGGGGCGCGCACGCCTGCGAGCAGGTGCAGGACGGCAAGATCCTGCGCCCATCCTCCCGGTACATCGGCCCGGCCGCCTGACGCCGCCGAACGCGAACGGGGCCGGCTCCCGAAGGAACCGGCCCCGTTGCTGCGCGCGGATCAGACCAGCGAGCGCAGCACGTACTGCAGGATGCCGCCGTTGCGGTAGTAGTCCGCCTCACCGGGGGTGTCGATGCGCACGACCGCGTCGAACTCGATCGTCTGCTTGCCCTCGGGCGAGAACTCGCTCGGGGCCGCGGTGACCTTGACCGTCTTCGGCGTGGTGCCGTTGTTCAGCTCCTCCAGGCCCGTGATCGAGACGATCTCGGTGCCGTCCAGGCCGAGCGACTCCCAGCTCTCGCCGGCGGGGAACTGCAGCGGCACGACGCCCATGCCGATGAGGTTCGAGCGGTGGATGCGCTCGAAGCTCTCGGTGATGACCGCCTTGACGCCGAGCAGGTTGGTGCCCTTGGCCGCCCAGTCGCGGGAGGATCCGGATCCGTACTCCTTGCCGCCGAAGATCACCAGCGGCGTGCCCTGTGCCTGGTAGTTCTGCGACGCGTCGAAGATGTACGCCTGCGGTCCGCCGGGCTGGGTGAAGTCGCGGGTGTAGCCGCCCTCAATCTGCTGCCCGTCGTTGACCGCCTTGACCAGCGCGTTCTTCAGGCGGATGTTCGCGAACGTGCCGCGGATCATGACCTCGTGGTTGCCGCGGCGCGAGCCGTAGGAGTTGAAGTCCTTCTGCGCGACGCCGTGCTCCGTGAGGTACTGCGCGGCGGGCGTGCCCGCCTTGATGTTGCCGGCCGGCGAGATGTGGTCGGTGGTGACCGAGTCGCCGAGCGTCGCCAGCACGCGGGCGCCGGTGATGTCGGTGACGGGCGCCGGGGTGCGCTCCATGCCGTCGAAGTACGGCGCCTTCCGCACGTACGTGGAGTCCTCGTCCCACTCGAACACCGGACCGGTCGGGGTGGGCAGGTTCTTCCAGCGCTCGTCGCCGTCGAACACGGTGGCGTACTGCTTGATGAACTGGTCGCGCGAGATCGAGGAGTCGATGATCTCCTGCACCTCGGCGGGGTCGGGCCAGACGTCCTTGAGGAAGACGTCGTTGCCCTCGGTGTCCTTTCCGAGCGGCTGGGTCTCGAAGTCGAAGTTCATCGACCCGGCCAGGGCGTAGGCCACCACCAGCGGCGGGCTGGCGAGGTAGTTCATCTTCACGTCGGGGCTGATCCGGCCCTCGAAGTTGCGGTTGCCGGAGAGCACCGCGGTGACCGCGAGGTCGTTCTCGTTGATCGCGGCGGAGACCTCGTCGATCAGCGGCCCGGAGTTGCCGATGCAGATCGTGCAGCCGTAGCCGACGGTGTAGAAGCCGAGGCCCTCGAGGTCCTTGTCGAGGCCGGACTTCTCGTAGTAGTCCGTGACGACCTTGGATCCCGGGCCGAGGGTGGTCTTGACCCACGGCTTCTGCTTCAGGCCCTTCTCCCGCGCCTTGCGGGCGAGGAGTCCGGCGGCGATCATGACGGACGGGTTCGAGGTGTTGGTGCACGACGTGATCGCCGCGAGGGTGACCGCGCCGTTGTCCAGGATGTACTTCGTGCCGTCCGCAGCCTTCACCTTGACGGGCTTGGACGCCTCCGCGGGAGCACCGGAGTTCAGCACGACCGGGATCTCGGTCGTCTCGACCTCCTCACCCGGCACGGATCCCGGGTCGGATGCCGGGAAGGATCCGGCGTCGGCGACGTCGACCGGAGCGGTCGCGTAGCCGATGATGTCCTTCTCGAACTGCGCCTTGGCCTCGGAGAGCAGGATCCGGTCCTGAGGACGCTTCGGACCCGCGATCGAGGGCACCACCGTGGAGAGGTCGAGCTCGAGGTACTCGCTGAAGCTCGGCTCGTTCGCGGCGTCGTGCCAGAGCGACTGCTCCTTCGCGTACGCCTCGACGAGGGCGACCGCCTGCTCGTCGCGACCGGTGAGACGCAGGTAGTCGAGCGTGACGTCGTCGATCGGGAAGATCGCGGCGGTGGAGCCGAACTCCGGCGACATGTTGCCGATGGTGGCGCGGTTGGCGAGCGGCACCGATGCGACGCCGGCGCCGTAGAACTCGACGAACTTGCCGACCACGCCGTGCTTGCGCAGCATGTCGGTGATCGTGAGCACGACGTCCGTGGCGGTGACGCCGGCGGGGATCTCGCCGGTGAGCTTGAAGCCGACGACGCGCGGGATGAGCATGGAGACCGGCTGGCCGAGCATGGCCGCCTCGGCCTCGATGCCGCCGACGCCCCAGCCCAGCACGCCGAGGCCGTTGACCATCGTGGTGTGCGAGTCGGTGCCGACGCAGGTGTCGGGGTACGCCCGGAGCACGCCGTTCACGGTGCGGTCGTAGACGACCTTCGCGAGGTGCTCGATGTTGACCTGGTGCACGATGCCCGTCCCCGGCGGGACGACCTTGAAGTCGTCGAACGCAGTCTGACCCCAGCGCAGGAACTGGTAGCGCTCGCCGTTGCGCTCGTACTCGATCTCGACGTTGCGCTCGATCGCGTCCGGGCGGCCGAACAGGTCGGCGATGACCGAGTGGTCGATGACCATCTCGGCCGGCGAGAGCGGGTTGATCTTGTTCGGGTCGCCGCCGAGGGCCGTGACGGCCTCGCGCATGGTAGCGAGGTCGACGATGCAGGGAACGCCGGTGAAGTCCTGCATGACCACGCGCGCGGGCGTGAACTGGATCTCGGTGTCGGGCTCGGCCGCCGGGTTCCACGAGCCGAGCGCCTCGATCTGCGCCTTCGTGACGTTCGCGCCATCCTCGGTGCGAAGCAGGTTCTCCAGGAGGACCTTGAGGCTGAACGGGAGCTTCTCGTATCCCGGGACCGTGTCGATCCGGAAGATCTCGTAGTCGGTGCTGCCGACCGTCAGGGTGCTCTGGGCACCGAAGCTGTTCACCGTGGACACGGATCCGTCTCCTTCTGTTCGGATGGAAGCGACAGGCGACTCCATCTTGCTCGTCCCGCTCCCCCGCACACTAGCAAGGCGGGCCTTACAAGTGTGCGCTTCGGCAGCGGCGAGCGAAAGGTGTCGATTTATCTTGACGTCAAGATAAATCTAACACGTCTCAGAACGCCGGATCAGCCTTTTCCGACGGCCGTGTCGTCGCTCGGCTCGGGCGGGTACAGCGCGCGGACGACCAGCCAGGTGAGCGCCACCATCGGTGCGAACAGCGGCAGCCCCATCACCAGCTTCAGCGTGCCCAGCGCCTGCACGTTGCCCGCGAAATAGAGAGGAAGCTGCACGGCGAGGCGCGCGAAGAACAGCGCCGCCCACGCCACCGTGAGCCAGAAGAAGGCGCGGCGCTTGCGCGCGTCCTGGCGCCAGCCCCGCACGTCGCCCATGAGGAAGCCCGCCGCGAGGCCGATGAGCGCCCAGCCGGCCAGTGCCGAGATCAGCAGGACCGTGCCGTACGCCGCGTTCGTCAAGAAGCCGGGCACGAAGTTGTCCTGCCCGCGCCCGGTCCACAGCGCCAGCCCCGCGGCGGCGGCCACCGCGACGAGCCCGCCCAGCGCGGACGCCGCGGGCGAGCGCTGCAGCAGCCGGATCACGGAGAACACGGCGGCGAGCCCGACCGAGACCACCAGGGAGACCCAGAGCGGATCCGGGCGCAGCGTGTAGATGATGAGGAACGCCGCGCTGGGCAGCACCGACTCGAGCACGCCGCGCCAGCCGCCCATCGCGCGCCACACCACGTGACCGGTGCCGACTCCGGAGTTCGGGTCGATGCCGAGGCGCTGCGCGGCGCCGCCGAGTGCGGCACCCAGGCTCTGCACGGCGTCCGGCGCGGGCGGAGGCGCATAGCGCTCAGCCTCGGGCTCGCGCGACGGCTCCGTCTCGTCCGGCGTGCTCACGCCGTGCCGGGCGCGGCGGGCATCCGCAGCGGGATGAGATCGCGCGGCGGCATCGGCGCTCCCCCGCGCACCACGACGATGGAACGGAACAGGTCCTCCACGGCCGCGGCCGCGGTCTCGTCGGTGGCCGCAGCGCCGCCGATCACGCCGCGCAGGAACCAGCGCGGGCCGTCGACGCCCACGAAGCGGGCGAGCCGTGTGACGGCTGCGTCGCCGGCCACGGCGGGGATCTCGGCCAGCAGCTCGGCACCCAGGGCGCCCTCGCGCTCGGTCACCTTCCCGCCCTGCTGCGAGATCTGCTCCTGGATCTGGGCGCGGGTCTCCTCCCAAAGGCCGCTGGAGCGCGGCGCCGCGAAGGGCTGCACCTGCAGCGTCGAGTCGGCGTAGTCGAGCCCGACCGCCACGATGCGCTGCGTCTGCTCTTCCACCTCGAGGCGGAGGTTCAGGCCCTCCCGGGGCAGGATCTTGATCGCGCCGAGGTCGATATACGGACGGACCGGGTTCGCCTCGCTCTCGTCGAACGGCCCGTCGACCGCGCGGTCGCGCAGGGGCGCCTTCGCGGCGCCCTCGACAGGTTCGATCCCGGACGTGCTGTCGTCAGTCATGCGTTCTCCTCCGCGCCGACAGGGGCGGCGCTCTGGGTCTGATAGCCGGTGGATCCGAATCCGCCCGCGCCGCGCACCGACTCGTCGAGCGTGGAGACCGGGATGAACCGGGCCCGGGTGACGGGCATGACGATCAGCTGGGCGATGCGATCACCGACCGCGACATCGTACGCCGCGTCGCTGTCGGTGTTCAGAAGACTCACCTTGATCTCGCCGCGGTAGCCCGCGTCGACGGTGCCGGGTGCGTTGACCACGGTGATGCCGTGCTTCGCCGCCAGCCCGCTGCGCGGCACGACGAACGCCGCGAAGCCCTCGGGCAGGGCGATGCGCACGCCCGTGCCGATCAGGGCGCGCTGCCCCGGCTCGAGTCGCACCGCCTCGGTCGAGACGAGGTCGGCCCCGGCGTCGCCCGGGTGCGCGTACACGGGAGGCTCGGGCGCGATAATGGGAACGTCCACGGATTCGGTCACGGAAAGAGGCTAATGCAGAACGCACCAGGCGACGGCCGCCCCGCATCCGCCCGGGTCCGCTATCGCGAGCGCCTCGCACCGAGTCTCTGGCTGTTCCTCGCCGCCGCGCTCGGCGGCCCCATGCTCACCCTGGTCTTCGTGCCGGCCGGATCCGCGCTCGCACTGGGGATCGGCGTCGTGGCGACGCTCGTCATCATCGCGCTCATGATCCTCGCCTCCCCCACCGTGGAGGTCGACCAGCGGGTGCTGCGCGCCGGACGCGCCTGGATCGATGCGTCCTGGCTCGGAGAGCCGGAGATCCGCACCGGAGAGGACGCCCGGCAGGCCCGCGGGCCAGGACTCCCCGCCCGGGGATGGCACCTCATCCGCGGTGGGATCGACGGCGTGGTCGTCGTGCCGAACACGGATCCTGCCGATCCCGCGCCGAGCTGGACGATCTCCACCCGCACGCCGGATCGGCTCGCCGCGGCGATCGACGCCGCGCGCGCTGCCGCGACCGCATCCGCGTTCTAGGGCATCCACGTCCGGAAACGCATCCACGTCCGGAAACGCAGAACGCGCCCGGAACCGATCAGGTCCGGGCGCGAGCAGCGTCGAGGGGTCAGGCCGCGCATTCCTTGCAGATGGGGCCTGCAGCGTCCTCGTGGTCGAGCTGCGAACGGTGCTTCACGAGGAAGCAGTTGACACAGGTGAACTCGTCCTCCTGCGGGGGCAGCACCACGACGTCGAGCTCGACGTCGGAGAGGTCCGCACCGGGGAGGTCGAAGCCACCGGGGTTGTCCGAGTCCTCGACATCGATCGATCCCGACAGCTTGTCGGGGACGCGCTCCTTGAGAGCCTCGATGGACTCGCTCTCGTCTTCGCTCTTGCGCGGGGCGTCGTAATCGGTTGCCATGGATCTCCACTTTCATCCTGCGAGTGGCGGGAGCCGGGGGTGTTCGGCGGCCCATAGTTTGCATGACGCGCGTGCAAATCGCAAATGCCACTCAGTCCTCCCGATCCGAACTGACGGCGCGCCCACGATATTCCCTGGACGGGACCCGCCGCGTGACACCATGAATCGACACTCATCCTGAGGGGCTGAAGCCATGGAACACGTCACGATCGTCGGCGCAGAGGACGATGTCCTCGTCCTCGCCACCGAGTCGGGAGAGCGATTCGCCCTGCCCATCGACGAGGTGCTGCGCACCGAGCTGCGCCGGGCCAGGGCCGGGCGCGAGGAGAAGCCTGCGCCTCTTGCCGCCAGTCCACGCGAGATCCAGGCGCACATCCGCGGGGGCATGTCGGCCGCCGAGGTCGCCGAGCTGCTCGGTGTCGATCTCGACGTCGTGCAGCGGTTCGAGAGCCCGGTGCTCGCCGAGCGCGAGCACATCGTCGGCCAGGCGCTGGCGGTGCCGGTGCTGATCGGCAGCGAGGTCGAGCCCGACGCGCAGCCCACCTTCGGCGTCGCCATCCGCGCCAAGCTCGCCGAGCTCGCCGCGACCGACGAGCGCTGGGCGAGCTGGAAGGACGACACCGGCTGGGTCGTGAAGCTCGAGTTCACCGCGAACGAGGTCGACCACGACGCGCGCTGGAGCTTCGATCCGCGCCGCAGCGCACTCGCGCCGCTCAACGCCGATGCGACCCAGCTCTCCCGGCAGGGCTCGCTGCCCGAGGGCCTGATCCCCCGGCTGCGTGCCCTGGACAAGGAGCGGCCGTCGCCGTACAAGGACGAGACCCGGTTCGACTCCGGCGCGTTCGGCCCCCGCCTCGTGCCCGCTCCCACCGAGCCGGCCGACGCCGCAGAGCCGGCCGAGTCGTCTCCGACGCCGGAGCCGCGCTCCGCACGCCACCCGCAGTCGTCCTCGAACGCACAGGAGGCCGCCACCCGGAGCGCCTCGTTCGCTCCGGCCACCCCGGCGGACACGGCGGACCTGCTCGAGGCGCTGCGCCGCCGCCGCGGGCAGCGCGAGGCGCGCCCCACGGTCGAGGAGGAGTCGGACGACGCACGCCCGCTCGCCCTGTTCGACGCCCTGGAGCCGGGGTACGAGCCGGAGCCGGAGCCCGCTCAGCCGGCGCCGCCGGTGTCGATCGACAGCGACTCGGGCTCCCGCAAGCGCCGTCGCGGGATGCCTTCCTGGGACGAGATCGTCTTCGGCGCGCGCAGCGAGGACTGACCGCCCGGGTCAGCGGGCGAACGCCCCGAACCGGATCAGCGGCACCCGCAGCTCCTCCGGGCTGAGCGAGCCGTGCTGACCGACCATGCCCTGGGAGCGCGGGTCCGCCGCGCCGTCGTACAGCGCCCACAGCCCCCGCGCCGGAACGACGAGATCGCCGATCCGCGACAGGGCCTCCGCCGTGGGGGCGACGCCGAACAGCCCGCCCTGCACGGCCTGCGCCCGGGTGAGCACGTCCGCCGCACCCTCGACGCCGGCGGCCCAGCGCGCTGCCAGTTCGTCCACGCGAGACGGGTCCTCGAGATACACGTGCAGCATGCGCGGCTCTCCGGCGATCGCCGCGACGCCCTCCTGCAGGGGGCCGCGCTCGTCGATCACGAGGTGCCGGGTGCGGGGCACGTCGACCATGCCGTGGTCGGCGGTGACGAGCACGCCGATCCCGTCCGGCACCGACCCGGGGATCGCCGCGTCGAGCTCCTCAACGGCGGCGACCCAGGCGGGAGAGGCGATGCCGTGCTTGTGCCCGGCCTTGTCGGCCTCGGGCAGATAGCAGTACACCAGAGCACCCTCGTTCTCGTCCGCGAGGCTCAGCGCCAGCGCGACGCGCTCGGCGGCGGTCTTCGCCGAGCGGAACTCGGCGCCGCGGAGCGTGGCCGCCGAGAAGCCGCTGCCGGCGTACGCCGCGAGGCCGACGGCGAACGCCGGGCGCCCCGCTGCCGCCGCGGTCTCGAAGACGGTCGGCGTGCGCTGCCACTGCCGCGGATCGGCGTGCGCCTTCTCCCAGCCGGCGAGCTGATTGACGATCACTCCTGTGCCGGGATCCCGGACCTCGTAGCCGACCAGCCCGTGCTGCCCCGGATCCACGCCGGTGAGCAGACTCGTGAGCGCCGCGGCCGTCGTGGACGGGAAGACGCTGGAGAGCACATCCTTCTTCGCCATCGCGCCGGTCAGCCGTCGCGCGTGCCCGGCATGGGCGCGCAGCGGGATCGCGCCGAGGCCGTCCATCACGACGAGCACGGCGGAGCGCACCGTCGGCAGCGACTCCCCGACGCCGTCGAGCGCGCCGAACAGGTCGCCCGCCACCCCGGTGATGCTCCGGGGCGACGGCGGGATCGCCGGTAGCATGAGGGTCATCCGAGCCAGTCTCGCACAGAGGCCGGCCCGGCCCCGGCGTCGAGAACCGCTCCGCCGCCTCCCGAAACCGCAGGAAGCCCATGCCCCGCACGACCACCCCGCCCGAGCCGATCGAAGAGCGCATCCAGGACATCGATCTGTCGAGCGAGATGCAGGGCTCCTTCCTGGAGTACGCGTACTCCGTCATCTACTCCCGCGCACTGCCGGACGCCCGCGACGGCCTCAAGCCCGTGCAGCGCCGGATCCTCTTCCAGATGGCCGAGATGGGCCTCGTGCCCACCAAGGGCCACGTGAAGAGCGCCCGCGTCGTCGGCGACGTGATGGGCAAGCTGCACCCGCATGGCGACTCCGCCATCTACGACGCCCTGGTGCGCCTGGCGCAGCCGTTCGCCCTGCGCCTGCCGCTCGTCGACGGGCACGGCAACTTCGGCTCCCTGGACGACGGTCCCGCCGCCTCGCGCTACACCGAGGCGCGTCTGGCCCCGGCGGCGCTCGCGCTCACCGAGAGCCTGGACGAGGACGTCGTCGACTTCGTGCCGAACTACGACGGCCAGTTCCAGCAGCCGTCCGTGCTGCCGGCCGCGTTCCCCAACCTGCTCGTGAACGGCGCGAGCGGCATCGCGGTGGGCATGGCGACGAACATGGCGCCGCACAACCTGATCGAGGTCGTGGCCGCGGCCACCCACTTGCTCGAGCATCCCGAGGCCACCACCGAGGAACTCATGGAGTTCGTGCCGGGACCGGACTTCCCGTCGGGCGGCATCGTGATGGGCCTGGACGGGGTGCGCGACGCGTACGCGACCGGCCGCGGCGCGTTCAAGGTGCGCGGCAAGGCCTCGGTCGAGCCGCTGGGCCCTCGCCGGACCGGCATCGTGGTCACCGAGCTCCCCTACATGGT
Organism: Microbacterium xylanilyticum; assembly: GCF_054654695.1. Classification (NCBI taxonomy): domain Bacteria; kingdom Bacillati; phylum Actinomycetota; class Actinomycetes; order Micrococcales; family Microbacteriaceae; genus Microbacterium; species Microbacterium xylanilyticum. The sequence goes on along the minus strand of NZ_BAAIEN010000002.1, from coordinate 1,692,485 downwards.
GGGGCCGGAGCGTGTGATCGAGAAGATCCGCGACGCGGTGCAGGCCAAGAAGCTGCAGGGCATCAGCGACGTCAACGACCTCACCGACCGCAACCACGGCCTGCGGATCCAGATCGGCGTGAAGAACGGCTTCGACCCGAACGCCGTGCTGGAGCAGCTGTACCGGCTCACGCCGCTCGAGGACTCCTTCAGCATCAACAACGTCGCCCTGGTCGACGGCCAGCCGCGCACGCTCGGGCTCAAGGAGCTGCTCAGCGTCTACGTGCAGCATCGTCTCGAGGTCGTCACGCGTCGCAGCCGGTTCCGGCTCGCCCGCCGCGAGGAGCGCCTGCACCTCGTCGAGGGCCTGCTCATCGCGATCCTCGACATCGACGAGGTCATCCAGGTCATCCGCTCCTCGGACGACTCGGAGCAGGCCCGCACGCGCCTGCAGAGCGTCTTCGACCTCAGCGAGCGGCAGGCGGAGTACATCCTCGAGCTGCGGCTGCGCCGCCTCACCAAGTTCTCCCGCATCGAGCTCGAGACCGAGCGCGACCAGCTGCTCGCCGAGATCGCGAAGCTGCAGGAGCTGCTCGCCAGCGAGGCGCTCTTGCGCGCGCAGGTCGCGACGGAGCTGGACGCCGCGGCCGAGGCCTACGGGACGCCGCGGCGGACCCTGCTGCTGAACGCCGCCCCGCCCAAGGCGCGCGCGGCGAAGGGACCGGTCGACACCCAGATCGCCGACGCGCCGACGGTCGTGGTGCTCTCCACCACCGGCCGCGCCGTTCGGGTGGATCTGGAGCCCGGGCAGGAGCTCTCCCCCGCCACCCGGCGCAGCAAGCACGACGCGATCCTCGCGACGCTCACGACCACTACGCGCACGGAGATCGGCGCGGTCACCTCGGCGGGACGGGTGCTGCGCTTCACCGCGATGGACCTGCCGTCCGTCCCGTCCGCCTCGGTGCACCTCGCCGCGGGCGTGCCGCTGCGGGACTACATCGGCCTGCTCGACAAGAGCGAGCGGATCCTGGCGCTCGTCCGCTTCGATGACGACACCCCGCTCGCGCTCGGCACACGGTCGGGCGTGGTGAAGCGCGTCGTCCCGTCGGCGCTGGCGGTGAAGCCCGAGCTCGAGGTCATCGGGATGAAGCCCGGCGACGCCGTCGTCGGCGCCGGATCCGCCCCCGACGATGCGGAACTCGTGTTCGTGACCAGCGACGCGCAGCTGCTGCACTTCCCCGCCTCCGGGGTCCGCCCCCAGGGTGCGCCTGCCGGCGGCATGGCGGGCATCAAGCTCGGCGCCAAGGCCGAGGTCATCTCGTTCTCGGTCGTCGACGCCGGCGCGGACGCGATCGTGGTGACGGTCTCCGGCGCCACCGGCATGATCCCCGGCACCGATCCGGGGCGCGCCAAGTCCTCGCGCTTCGCGGAGTTCCCCGGCAAGGGGCGCGCGACCGGCGGTGTGCGCGCGCACGCGTTCCTGAAGGGCGAGGATCGTCTCACGCTCGCCTGGGTCGGCGGCGAGCCGGCGCTCGCGGTCGGCCCGGACGGCTCGGCGCGGACGCTGCCCGAGACCGGGGCGAAGCGCGATGCGTCGGGGCAGCCGATCGACGGCGTGATCGGCTCGATCGGTGGCACACTGGGCGCATGACCGGCTCGATCGTGCTCGTCTCCGGCCTTCCCGGCGTCGGCAAGACGACGGTGGCCCGAGAGCTGGCCGCCCGGGCCACCCGCGGGGTGCACCTGGACACGGACGTGATCGGCGAGTCCCTGGTGCTGTCCGGCCTCGTCGCCCCCGGCCAAGAGCCCGCGGAGGAGGCGGAGCGTCAGCTGGCGCTGCGGCGGCGGAACATCGCGGATCTCGCTCGCAACTTCGCCGGTGCGGACTTCGATGTGTCGATCTCCGACGTGGTGCTGTGGCCGGAGCTGCTGGACGAATACCGCACGGCGATCGGACTGCCGCTCCGCTTCGTGCTGCTGACCGCTACCGAGGACACCGTGAGCCAGCGGGATGCGCGACGGGAGAAGCATGTCGCCGACCAGTGGACGCACCTGCGCGACGACCAGGACCGGTTCCACGCACCGGGGCTCCGGCTCGACACCACCGGCCTGTCCCTGGAGGAGACGTTCGACGCCATCCGCGCACGGTGGGATGACGCACTGATCTGAAGGCGCGGGGCCGTCGCTCACTGCGCGCCCGGTGCGGCCGCGGTCCCCTCTGCACCGAGCGCCGTGCCGAGCTCGCCGAGCCCCTCGGCGACGATCGCGGCCACCGTGCGGGCGTGCACGCCGTCCGGGTCCAGGTCGGGATCGAACACGGTCACCGAGGCGCCCCACGCGTGGGGCGCGAGAGCGGCGAGCAGTGCGACGAGCTCCTCCGGGGCGAGGCCTCCCGGGTCGGGGCTGTCCACCGCCGGCATGTGCACGGGATCCAGCACGTCGACGTCGACCTGGATCCAGTAGCCGCTGTCGAGGCCGTCTAACGCGCGGACCCGGTTCGCCGCCCTGGTGCCGCCGTGCAGGATGACCTCGTCGGCGGGCACGACGAGGCCGATCGTGCGACGCAGCTCGTCCAAATGGGGATCGGCGTAGCGGCACCCGATGTGCGCGGTGCGCGCGGGGTCGAAGTACGGCGACAGTCCGTCGATGTCGCTGAGCGCGGGCAGATGCATCCCCACCGCCGCCGCGAGGTCCTCCCCCGCCACGCTCGCGACGCCGTCGCTGTTGCCCGGGTGGCGGAAGTCCGTGTGCCCGTCGATGTGCACGAGGCCACCGCCGCCGGTCACGCGGGACGCCAGCCCCGCTGCGATCGCCAGGCTGCAGTCGCCGCCCAGGACGAGGGGCGCTTGGCCCGGCTCGCGGATCTCGAACAGGCGATGCGCCAGCCGGCGGGCGTGGTCGATGATCGCCGCCTGATTGCGCACGGTCCCCGCAGGCCGGCGTCCATCGTCGTCCACATAGCGGCCGGGAAGCACGGCACCCCCGTCGACGGCGCCTCGGGCGAAGAGGAGGCGGTGCAGTCCGGCTTCGCGGAGCGCCTCGGGAGCCTTGGCGGTCCCCGGCACGCCGCCGCGCACGGGCGGCCGGAGTCCGAGGTTCGTGGGGGCGGAGACGACGGCGACCATCACCTCAGTCTGTCAAGCCACGGATCCCACCGGGTCCGACCCGCCCAGGACCCGGCGCATCCACACGTCGACGCCGTCCTCGTGCTCGGCGACGAAGCCGTGCCGCTCGTACAGCCGCTGCGCCGCGGATCCGACGAGCACCTGCAGCCTGAGCTCGCGCTCCGGCGGTGTCTCCGCCAGCACCGCACGGAGCACGGCCGTCCCGATGCCCCTGCCCTGGTGCGCGGCCTCGAGGTAGAACATCTCCAGCCAGAGCGCGTCCTCGTCCGGCCGCAGGGTGATCGTTCCCGCGACCGCGCCGTCGACGACGATCATACGGGTGTGCGCCGTCGAGAAGTGCTCGACCACGCGCGCCCGGGAGCGCGCCGGATCCCAACCGACCAGCCGCTCCAGGTCCTGCCGCAGCACCCGCTCCTTGAGCCCGGCGACGAGATCGACGTCCGCCGGCACGGCGGCCCGCATCCAGACGTCGTCGGACACCGCCTGCATCAGGCGTCGATGGCCTCGCGGGCGAGCCGGTCCGAGGAGTCGATGATGAACTCGCGGCGCGGCGCGACCTCGTTGCCCATGAGCAGCTCGAACACGCGGCCCGCGGCCTCGGCGTCCTCCATGCGCACCCGGCGCAGCAGACGGCCGGACCGGTCCATCGTGGTCGACGCCAGCTGCTCCGCATCCATCTCGCCGAGACCCTTGTAGCGCTGGATCGGCTCGTGCCAGCGCTTGTTCTGCTTGCGCAGCTTCGCCAGCAGCGAGTGCAACTCCGCCTCGCTGTAGGTGTAGATCGTCTCGTTCGGCTTGGATCCCGGGTTGATCACGATCACGCGGTGCAGCGGCGGGACGGCGGCGAACACGCGGCCGTCCTCGATCAGGGGGCGCATGTAGCGATAGAAGAGGGTGAGCAGCAGCGTGCGGATGTGCGCACCGTCGACGTCGGCGTCGCTCATCAGGATGATCTTGCCGTAGCGCGCCGTGGACAGATCGAAGGAACGACCGGATCCAGCGCCGATCACCTGGATGATCGAGGCGCATTCGGCGTTCGACAGCATGTCGCTGACGGAGGCCTTCTGCACGTTCAGGATCTTGCCGCGGATCGGCAGCAGCGCCTGGTACTCGCTCGTGCGGGCGTGCTTCGCCGTGCCGAGCGCGGAGTCGCCCTCGACGATGAACAGCTCCGTCTGCGACACGTCCGTGGAGCGACAGTCGACGAGCTTCGCCGGCAGCGACGACGACTCCAGCGCGTTCTTGCGGCGCTGCGTCTCCTTGTGGGCGCGTGCCGAGACGCGCGCCTTCATCTCGGCGACGATCTTGTCCAGCAGCATGGACGCCTGGTTCTTGTCGTCGCGCTTGGTCGACGAGAACCGCTCGCCCAGCGCCTTGCGGACCACCTGGGCCACGATCGTCCGTACCGCCGGAGTGCCGAGGACCTCCTTGGTCTGCCCCTCGAACTGAGGCTCGGGGACGTTGACCGTGAGCACCGCGGTGAGGCCGGCGAGCACGTCGTCCTTCTCGAGCTTGTCGTTCCCGACCTTCAGACGCCGTGCGTTCTGCTCGACCTGGGCGCGCAGCACCTTGAGCAGCTCCTGCTCGAAGCCCTGCTGATGGGTGCCGCCCTTGGGCGTCGCGATGATGTTCACGAACGACCGGATGGTCGTGTCGTAGCCGGTGCCCCAGCGCAGCGCGATGTCGACGGCGCAGAGCCGTTCGACCTCGGTGGCCAGCATGTGACCGTCGGGCTGCAGCACCGGGACGGTCTCCTTGAACGTCCCCTCGCCCTGCACCCGCCAGGTGTCGGTGACCGGGGCGTCGGTCGCGAGATACTCGACGAACTCGGAGATCCCTCCCTCGTAGTGGTACGAGGTCTCGTTCTTCTCCTCCGCACGCTCGTCGTGGACGACGAGCTCGAGGCCTGGCACGAGGAACGCGGTCTGCCGGGCGCGGGTCTCGAGGTCGGCGAGCTGGAACGTCGCGTCCTTGGTGAAGATCTGCCGGTCCGCCCAGTAGCGGATCCGCGTGCCGGTCGCGCCGCGCGCGGCCTTGCCGATCACGCGCAGTTCGCTCTTCTCCTGGAACGGGGTGAACGGCGCATCCGGGCGCTTCTCGCCGTCGTCGGCGAACAGCCCGGGCTCTCCGCGGTGGAACGACATCGCGTACACCTTGCCGCCGCGGTCGACCTCCACGTCGAGCCGCTCGGAGAGCGCGTTGACGACCGAGGCGCCGACGCCGTGCAGACCGCCGGAGGCGGCGTACGAGCCGCCGCCGAACTTGCCGCCCGCGTGCAGCTTGGTGAAGACCACCTCGACACCCGTGAGTCCCGTGCGGGGTTCCACGTCCACGGGGATGCCGCGTCCGCGGTCATGCACCTCGACGCTGCCGTCGGCGTGCAGGATGATGTCGATCTTGCTGCCGTTGCCGGCCACGGCCTCGTCGACGGCGTTGTCGATGATCTCCCACAGGCAGTGCATCAGGCCTGGCGAGCCGTTCGAGCCGATGTACATCCCGGGACGCTTGCGGACCGCTTCGAGCCCCTCGAGGACCTGGAGATGGTGGGCGGAGTACTCGGCTGTCACAATCCCCCATCGTATCGAGCAGACGCGGCCCGGTTCCGGCGACACTCCTGGCGGGAGCCGCCTTGCCGCCCGCCGCGTACGCTCCGAGCGAAACACGCCGCCTCACGGGCATTACTCCCAGGTCTGCGTGGTTGTATTGAGGACACCTCACAGCGGCACCCGAATCACCAAGGAGGCATCGAGATGAACGCGACGACCGAACGGGATACCAACGTCATCCCCCGCCTCACGGCGATGGACCGATGCGACGCGTGCGGAGCTCAGGCCTACATCGCCGCAGAGGTCAACGGGCACGAACTCCTCTACTGCGCCCACCACGGACGCAAGTACGAGGAGAAGCTGCGGGCCGTGGCCACCAGCTGGCACGACGAGACCTCGCGCCTCAACGAGTCCTGACGCCCCGACGGTCGATGGCGCGCAGCCGCCGACCGTCCCCCTGACAGAAGCGCCCGGTGTCCTCCGACACCGGGCGTTCTTCGTCCCCCGCGTTCTCCGTCACCGTCCGTCACCGGGAGCAGAGCGGACAGCGGCGAGTGCGGCGTCAGCGGTACTCGCGGCGCACGGAGGGCGTGAGCCGGCAGAGGATCTCCTCGCCGACGGTGCCGATCGCCTCGGCGAGCGTGGTGGGCGTCTCCTCGCCGCATCGGCCGCGCCCGAACACGACGACCTCTTCGCCGACGGCTGCCCCGTCCCACGCGGCGACCCGGATCTCGTCCGGGCCGATGGACCGCAGCGGTCGGGCACCGGCCGGCGTGCCGACCCGGATCCGCCCCGCGAGAGTGCTGGGGAGCCCGTCGAACGATCCGATCCCGGCGACGACCTCATCCCCCTCGACCTGCCGCACACCGGCGATGAGTTCCGCGGCGGGGGCGATGCCGGGAAGATCCGGGCCGTCGGCGGAGCGCACGCCGAAGCAGAACGCCCCCACGCGCACGAGCGTGCCGCGCAGCTCCGGACGCGCCCAGGTGGCCGCCGACGCCGTCAGGTGCTGATGGGGAAGCTCCGCGCCGAGCTCCTCGGCACGCGCCACCGCCGCCAGGAAGTGCGCCTGCGCGGCGTCGTCCTCGGCGTCGCTGGCCTCGGCGAGATGGCTCCACGCGCCGACCAGGTCGATGATCCCCCGGCGCTGTGCGTCGAGCGCGATGCGGACGCCGTCCTCCCATTCGGCGGCGATCAGACCGTTGCGGTGCAGGCCCGTGTCGATCTTGAGGTGGACGCGCGCGCGGAAGCCGGTGGCGTCCGCCTGCACGATCACGCGCTCGAGGTAGTCGAGGCTCCCCACGCCCAGATCGACGTGCGCGTGCAGCGCCGCCGCGACCTCGTCGTCGGTCGACGTCGCCCAGGCGAACAACCGGGGTTCCGTTCCGATCGCCGCGCGCAGCTGCACCGCGGTGGGGATGTCGTAACTGCCGATCCAGCGGACGCCTGCGTCGACCGCGATCCGTGCGGCCCAGTCCGCGCCGAGCCCGTAGCCGTCGTCCTTGACCACCATCATCAGCTCGGCGGGCGTCACCCGCGCGACCACCGCGGCGATGTTCGCCCGCAGCACGGCCTCGTCCGCCCGCAGCACCGGGCCCGTCATGCCACCCATGCGCGCTCCGTCCGCTGTCCGACCACGGCGACCAGCTCGCCCACGGTCATGCCGGTGATGCGCGCCCACTCCGCGAGCCCTGCGGCGAGCGGCCCCGTGCCGCCGAAGTAGGTGGCCTCAGCGCCCGGGTCCACGTCGGCGTCGCCGATGTCCGCGACGCACACGTCCATCGCGATCCGCCCGACGATCGGGTGCATCAGGCCGTCGATCTCCACCGAGGCCCTGCTTCCCAGCGCCCGGACGATCCCCTGCGCGTAGCCGCCGGTGACGAGCGCGAGCCGCGAATCCACCGGGGCGCGGTGGATGTAGCCGTAGGACACGCCGGATCCCGCGGCGATGGGCTTGGTCGAGAGCACGCGCCCGACGACGTGCATGCCCGGCTCGCCCGGCAGCACGCCCTCGGCATCCGGCAAGCCGTACAGGAGCCGCGGATCCAGATCCGGCTGATCCTCGTACGTCGCGGCGATACCCTGCGCGACGAGCAGCGCGACCTGCGCCGCGCCGTCCACACGCATGGCGCGCGCGCCGGCCTCTGCGGCGATCCGGGCGGTCTCCACCAGGCCGTGGCCCCAAGCGTCGCGGCGCAGATCGGCGACACCCGGTCCCCCGGCGGCGACGGCCCTCGCGGCCCCGGAGGCGAGGGCCGAGCGCGAGACCAGTGCTCGCAGCATCGCGCTCCGCGTTTCGGGGACAGAAGGCAGCGCGCTCACCGTCCCAGCCTAGTAGCGCCGCAGCCGCACGCCCGGCGGCGGACGCCCGTCCCGGGGCTCTCGGAGCATCGCCGCCTAGAATGGACCGGTCCCGCATCCTCGACCCGGAGTACGCATGCCCTCGAACGGCCTCGGCCTCAAGTCCCGTCTCGGCTACCTCGCCGAGCGCGCCCGCCGCATCAACATCGGTTCGGTGATCGAGCGCGCCAAGGAGGCCTCGGCCCAGCACGGCAAGGCCGTCCCCGCCGTCGTGGTGGACATGCTCTGGTCGGCCGGACGGCACAACGTCGGCTTCCAGGACTACATCGACTACGACTTCGCGATCCTGAACCGCGCCGAGCGCGCGACGTACATGACGCACCCGGTGTCGAACCAGATCTCCGAGCGGTACGCGCACCCCGACTTCCGGCACCTCTTCCACGACAAGATCGAGTTCGACGAGAAGTTCAGCGAGTTCCTCCGTCGCGAGTGGATGGTCGTGAAGCCCGGCAACGCTGAAGAGCTCCGCGACTTCGTGCAGCGTCAGGGCACGGTCATCGTGAAGACCCCGATGGGCCAGGCCGGATCCGGCGTGTTCCGCTACCACGCCGCCGACATCGAGGACTGGAACGCCTTCCACGCCGAGCTGCTCGGCCAGGGCCGCCTGCTGGTGGAGGAGGTCATCCGCCAGCATCCCGACCTCGCGGCCGTCTGTCCCGGCACTGTCAACACGACCCGGGTGACCGCCTTCTTCGACGGCGAGAAGACGCACATCCTCGCGATGGCGCAGAAGTTCGGCCGCGGCGAGGTCAGCGACCAGATGTCGTTCGGCGGCTTCTACACCATGCTCGACGACGACGGCCACGCCGTCAGCGCGGGCTACGACTCGCACGGGCACGTGCACGAGCTGCACCCCGACTCCGGCTTCCGCATCGCCGACTTCCAGCTGCCGATGATCGACGAGGTCAAGGCGTTCGTCGACCAGGTGGCGCGGGTCGTGCCGCAGGTGCAGTACGTCGGCTGGGACATCGTCGTCGGCCCCGACGGCCCCGTGCTCGTCGAGGGCAACTGGGGTGCCGGCGTCTACGAGAACAAGCCGAGCGTCTCCGGCATCCGCACCGGCCACAAGCCGCGCTACCAGGCCGCGATCAAGTTCTGAGCAGACGAAGAAGGCCGCCCCGTCGCGATGACAGGGCGGCCTTCTTCATGAATCGGCGGGGTCACGCCGGTCGGATGATGCCCATCGGCGTGGACTCGGTGCCCTGACCGAGCGGGTTGTCCTTCAGGATCGCGACGAGGCGCTTCTCGGCCGCCTTGTCGAGCGTGGATCCGAGGATGTTGCCGCCGAGGTCGTTGATGTCGACGACGGCCACATCGCACACGCCGCCGAGCACCTGCTGCATCTCGTGCGCGACCTCGCGCGGCCGTGCCGGGCCCAGCACCACGGAGCGGTCGTACGGGGGCATCGTGCCCTCGGTCGGCCCGTCGATCGCGCGCGCCTTCTCCCCGGCGATCCGGTAGAAGTCGCCGCGGCGGCCGAACGCCTTGGTCACGGCGGACACGGCGGCGGCGAGCAGGATCCGCGGGGTCCCGCACTCGCGCAGCGCCATCTCCATGGTCTCGGGCATGCCGAGGCCGATGCCGTACGGCGTGCGGGTCACGTACTTCGACAGGAAGTGCGCCAGCTTCCGAGGGTGGATCTCCTCGAGCAGGAACGAGCGTCCCTGCGTGATCCCGACGATCTTCTCGGTGATGAAGAGCAGGTCGCCCTTCGTCACCTCGCCGGCGGCGTACTCGGAGACGATGTCGGCGAGCACGTCACCCGGCATGACGACCTTCGTGCGAATCGGGATCCGCAGCCAGCGCGTGCCCTCGACCGAGATGTCGAGGTTCTTGCCGTCGTTCGGCTTCGGCTCCGCGCTCACTCGAGGTAGTCCCGCAGCGACTGCGAGCGGCTCGGGTGACGCAGCTTCGCCATGGTCTTCGACTCGATCTGGCGGATCCGCTCACGGGTCACGCCGAACGTGTCGCCGATCTGGTCCAGCGTCTTGGGCTGACCGTCGCCGAGGCCGAAGCGCATGCGGATCACGCCCGCCTCGCGCTCGGACAGGGAGTCGAGCAGCTGCTCGAGCTGGCGCTGCAGCATCGTGAAGCCGACCGCGTCCGCGGGGACCACGGCCTCCGTGTCCTCGATGAGGTCGCCGAACTCGCTGTCGCCGTCCTCGCCGAGCGGGGTGTGCAGGGAGATCGGCTCGCGGCCGTACTTCTGCACCTCGATGACCTTCTCGGGGGTCATGTCGAGCTCGCGGCTCAGCTCCTCGGGCGTGGGCTCGCGGCCCAGGTCCTGCAGCATCTGGCGCTGCACACGGGCGAGCTTGTTGATGACCTCGACCATGTGCACGGGGATGCGGATGGTGCGGGCCTGGTCGGCCATGGCGCGGGTGATCGCCTGGCGGATCCACCACGTCGCGTACGTCGAGAACTTGAAGCCCTTGGTGTAGTCGAACTTCTCCACCGCGCGGATGAGGCCGAGGTTGCCCTCCTGGATGAGGTCCAGGAACTGCATGCCGCGACCGGTGTAGCGCTTGGCGAGGGAGACCACGAGACGCAGGTTGGCGCCGAGCAGGTGGCTCTTCGCGCGCTGGCCGTCGCGGGCGACCCACTGCAGGTCGAGGCCCAGCTGGCTGGCCTTCTCGGCGGCCGACATGGTCGACAGCTTCTCCTCGGCGAACAGACCGGCCTCGATCCGCATCGCGAGCTCGACCTCTTCGGCCGCGTTCAGCAGCGCGACCTTTCCGATCTGCTTCAGGTAGTCCTTGACCGGATCGGCGGTGGCGCCGGTGATCTGGGTCGAGTAGACGGGGACGTCGTCCTCATCGGTCGAGCTGATCCGGATCGCGCCGGTGGGCAGCGGCTCGGTGAACGCGGGCTTCGCGCCCTCCTCGTCGTCGCCGTCGTCGGTCAGGTCGACGGGCGCCTCGTCGGGCGCGGCCTCCTCGACGGCGTCCTTCTTCGCCTTGGTCGACTTCTTCGCGGCCGGCTTCTTCGCCGCCGCCTTGGTCGCGGCAGCCTGCCCCGCGGCGTCGGCGGCGGCAGCCGCGACCTCCTCGGGCTCGACGGCCTCGGTCTTCGTGCGGGTGTTCTTCTTCGTGGCAGTCGTCACGTCTCGCCTCTCAACGGAGCGCTGCGCGGGCGCCCTGTGTTCATTCAGCCTTGCGGCTTGATCGGCCTGCGCCCTTTCGGGCACTAGTAAGACCCTTGTCAAGTCCCCGACGGTGCGGAGGGTCTTGACAACGGGTCGTCAGATAAGTATCGCACACTCTGCCGTGGACAAGGCCGGATCCGGCGATCGGCGTCGATCCTCTCGGGATCCTCCCGGGTCGGCTCAGATCCGGCCGTTCTTGTCCTCGTCGCCGGGGCGCGACGCCAGGAACCTCTCGAGTTCGGCGGCGAGCTCGTCGGCACTCGGCAGCGAGCGCTCATCGAACTCCGCGGGGCCCTCGTCGTCGAAGTCGAGACCGGCCATGTAGGCGTCGTACCGGTGCTCCAGGGTGCTGACCATCTGGCCGAGCTCCTCGTTGTCGCGCACCTGCTCGTCCACCCGCTCCAGGTACGAGACGCTCTTCTCACGCAGGTCGTCGGTGAGCAGCACCAGACCGGTGGCCGCCATGATCTTCTCCGCCGCCGTCAGCACGGCGTCGGGGTACTCGGTGTCGGCGAGGTAGTGCGGCACCAGCAGCACGAAGCTCGCGACGCTGCGCTCGGCGCGCACGAACCGGTGCTCGAGGAGGTGACCTGCCGTGCCGGGCACCTGGGTGCGCGGACGCCACACCGAATGCGCGGCGATGAGCTCGGCGCGGTTGCCGCTGACCGTCACGCCGATCGGGCGCGTGTGCGGCACCGGCATCGCGATCGCGTGCACCCAGGTGACGGTGGACACCTCGTACTCCGCGGCGAAGTCCAGCACGACCTCCGCGAACGCGTTCCACGCGAAGTCCGGCTCGTACCCCGCCAGCAGCAGGAACGGGCGGCCCAGCGCGTCGTGCGCCAGCGACAGCTCGAGGCGGGCCGGCTTCAGGTCGGCGATGTGATCCTGATCGAAGGTCAGCACCGGGCGCCGGGCGCGGTAGTCCAGCAGCGCGTCGTTGTCGAAGACGAGCACCGGTTCCGGAGCCGTGGTCTCGCCGAGGTGCTCGATGAGACCGGACACGGCGGATCCCGCGTCGGTGAAGCCGGTCAGCAGGATGACCAGAGGCAGGCCGGACGGCACGCCGCCGGGGCGGGCGACGCGTTCGTGGATCTCACCGGAGAGGGGCATGACTCCATGCTACGAGCCGCTCCGGGCCACGGATCCGCAGAGCGCTGAGAGCGAACACGCGTGCGCCGCATCCGCTCCTGGCTGGACGGTCCGAACCTAGGATGGACGCCATGACGTCACCTGCGCTCGAGCTCTCCACAGGCGCTCCGGCGGACGCGAACGCAGATGCGGTCGTGCTCGTCGTCGCCGGTCTCACGGACACCCCGGAAGACCTGTCCCCCTTCTCCTCCACGCACGCGGCGCTGACCGCGGTCGGCTTCACCGGCAAGGCGGGCGCGTACGCGCGGATCCCCGCCGCCGAGATCGCAGACGTCCCGGTCGCGGTGGTGAGCGCCGGTTCCGCGCCGGATGCGAACAGCGTCCGCGAGGCCGCCGGCACGGCACTGCGCACGCTGACCGGGTTCGATCGGGTCTCCGTCCTGCTGAGCGACGCCGTCGCGGGCTTCGCCACCGCCGCCGCCGAGGGTGCGCTGCTCGGCGGCTACCGCTTCGACGACTACCGCTCCGGCGAGCAGCAGAAGCGCGCGGGCACCGTCGTGCTGCACGCCGACCTCTCCGCGGAGGATGCCACGCACGCGACCGCCCTTGCGGAAGCCGTCGCGCTCACCCGCGATCTCGTGACCACGCCGGCCGAGTGGCTGGGCCCCGCGGATCTCGCCGCGCGCGCCGTCGACGCCGTCGACGGTCTCGACGTCACCGTCGAGGTGCTGGATGAGGCGGCGCTCGCCGCCGGCGGATTCGGCGGCATCCTCGGTGTCGGCCAGGGGTCCGCGCGGCCGCCGCGCCTCGTCCATCTCGACTACTCCCCCGAGGGCGCCGTCGGGCACATCGCCCTCGTCGGCAAGGGCATCACGTTCGACACCGGCGGCCTCTCCCTCAAGCCTCCGGCCAGCATGGTCGGCATGAAGACCGACATGGCCGGCGCCGCCAGTATCCTGGCCGCGACCAGGGCGATCGCCGCAATCGGTCTGCCGATCCGAGTCAGCGCCTGGCTCTGCATCGCCGACAACATGCCCTCGGGCACGGCGATCCGGCCCGGCGACGTGCTGCGGTTCGCCGACGGCCAGACCGTGGAGGTGCTCAACACCGACGCCGAGGGCCGGCTGGTGCTCGCTGACGGCCTGGTCGCCGCGAGCCGCGAGCATCCCGATGTGATCCTCGACGTGGCGACGCTCACGGGCGCGATCATCGTCGCGCTCGGAATGCGCCACACCGGCGTCTTCGGCGACGACGACACGGTGCAGGAGGTGCTGGCCGCGGCAGCCGCCACCGGCGAGGCCGCGTGGCCGATGCCCCTCCCCGACCACATGGAGGAGGAGCTCAAGTCGCCGATCGCCGACCTCGTGAACGCAAAGATCGGCGACACGGCCGGCGGCGCGCTGTTCGCCGGTCTCTTCCTGCGACGCATGGTCGGGCGCACCTCGGACGACGAGGACGCCCCGCGCATCCCCTGGGCGCATCTGGACATCGCCGGATCCTCCGAGCACAAGGGCGCCCCATACGGCTTCACCGACAAAGGCGCGACCGGCGCCATCGTCCGCACGCTGATCGCCTTCGCCGAGGGCCGCGCGAAGGGGGTCCGCGCATGACCGCGCACAGCTTCGACGTCGTGATCCTCGGCGGCGGCAGCGGCGGCTACGCGGCCGCCCTCCGCTCGGCGGAGCTCGGCAAGTCCGTCGCGCTGATCGAGAAGGACAAGGTCGGTGGCACCTGCCTGCACCGCGGCTGCATCCCGACCAAGGCGCTGCTGCACTCCGCGGAGATCGCCGAGAGCGTCCGCGACGCCGCGAAGTACGGCGTCGGCGCCTCGTTCGACGGCATCGACCCGTCGGGTGTCCGGGCGTACCGCGAGGGCATCGTCGCGAAGAAGTACAAGGGGCTCGAAGGCCTCATCAAGGCCCGCGGCATCACCGTCGTCTCCGGCGAGGGAGCGCTGCGTCCCGACCGCTCCGTCGCCGTCGGCGACGACGTCTACACCGGCACCGACGTGATCCTGGCGACCGGCTCCTACAGCCGGAGCCTGCCGGGGCTCGAGATCGGCGGACGGATCATCACCAGCGAGCAGGCGCTCGCGCTCGAAGAAGTGCCGCAGCGTGTCGTCATCCTCGGCGGCGGGGTGATCGGCGTCGAGTTCGCGAGCGTGTGGCGCTCCTTCGGCGCCGAGGTCACCATCGTCGAGGCGCTCGACCACCTCGCCCCGAACGAGGACATCGCCCTCAGCAAGGGCCTGGAGCGCGCCTTCCGCCGTCGCGGCATCGCGTATTCGCTCGGTGTGCGGTTCGCGAGCGCGACCCAGACGGCCGACGCCGTCACGGTCACCCTCGAGAACGGCACCAACTACGAAGCCGACTACCTGCTGGTGGCGGTCGGCCGGGGCCCCGCTACGGCGGGCCTCGGTTTCGAGGAGGCGGGCGTGCAGCTGGATCGCGGATTCGTGCTGACGGATCCGGAGCTGCGCACGAACGTGGAGCACGTGTGGGCGGTGGGCGACATCGTCCCCGGTCTCCAGCTCGCCCACCGCGGATTCCTACAGGGCATCGCGGTCGCCGAGCGCATCGCCGGACTCACGCCGGCGGTCGTTCCGGACGCACAGGTGCCGCGCGTGACCTACTGCAGCCCGGAGGTGGCGTCCGTGGGCGTCACCGAGGCCGCGGCCATCGATGAGCACGGAGCCGAGCGAGTCGTGTCCTACGAGTACAACCTCGCGGCCAACGGCAAGAGCGAGATCATCGGCACCGGAGGACTTGTGAAGGTCGTCCGGCTCAAGGACGGTCCCGTGCTCGGCGTGCATCTGCTCGGCGACAGGGTCGGCGAGCTCATCACCGAGGGCCAGCTCGCGGTGAGCTGGGAGGCGCATCCCGAGGACATCGCGCCGCTGATCCATGCGCACCCGACGCAGAGCGAGGCCCTCGGCGAGGCCTTCCTCGCACTGTCCGGCAAGCCTCTTCACGCGATGTGAAACTTTTCTTGCGCATCGTGGAAATCAAAACTGGGCTGAACACCAGGTTGCCCACTAAGCTGAACACCATCACGAACTTCCCTAAGGAGACTCCGTCATGAGCACACCTGTGGTCCTTCCCGCCCTCGGCGAGAGCGTCACCGAGGGCACTGTGACCCGTTGGCTCAAGCAGGTCGGCGACACCGTCCAGGCCGACGAGGGCCTGCTCGAGATCTCGACCGACAAGGTCGACACCGAGATCCCCTCGCCGGTCAGCGGCGTGGTCGAGGAGATCCTCGTCGCCGAGGACGACACAGTCGAGATCGGCGCGGTCCTCGCCCGCATCGGCGACGGCTCGGGCGCGTCCGCCCCGTCGGCGCCCGCCGAGGAGGCCGCAGCGCCTGCCGCCGAGGCACCCGCGGCGGAGGCCCCCGCTGCCGAGCAGCCGGCGCCCGCCCCGCAGGCTGCCCCGGCTGCATCTTCCGACGCGACCGACGTGCGCCTGCCCGAGCTGGGCGAGAGCGTCACCGAGGGCACCGTCACCCGCTGGCTGAAGCAGGTCGGAGACGAGGTCGCGGTCGACGAGCCTCTGCTGGAGATCTCCACGGACAAGGTGGACACCGAGATCCCCTCGCCCGTCGCCGGCACCCTGCAGGAGATCCTCGCCGCCGAGGACGACACGATCGCCGTCGGCGCCGTGCTCGCGCGCATCGGCAGCGGTGCACCGGCTGCCGCCCCGGCCGCACCCGAGGCGCCTGCACCGGCCCCGGCGCCCGCGCCGGAGGCTCCCGCCGCTGCCCCCGCACCTGCGCCTGCCCCGGCTCCCGCCGCCGCTGCTCCGGCACCGGCCGCTGCTCCGGCACCGGCTCCGGCCGCCGCCGACGCCGGATCCGACTCGCTGTACGTCACGCCGCTCGTGCGCCGCCTCGCCGCAGAGAAGGGCGTCGACCTGGCGTCCGTCACCGGCACCGGCGTCGGCGGACGCATCCGCAAGGAGGACGTGCTGAACGCTGCGGCCGCTCCGGCGGCCCCCGCTGCCGGAGCGGCCGCCGCCGCCGCTCCGAAGGAGCGCGTGATCTCGCCGCTGCGCGGCACCACGCAGCCGATGTCGCGTCTGCGCAAGGTGCTCGCCGAGCGCGCCGTCGCATCGATGCAGCAGACCGCGCAGCTCACCACCGTGGTCGAGGTCGACGTCACCAAGCTCGCCGCGTACCGCGACGAGGTCAAGGTCTCGTTCCAGCAGAAGACCGGCGACAAGCTGTCGTTCCTGCCGTTCTTCGCCCTGGCCGCGGCCGAGGCGCTGCAGGAGTTCCCGATCGTCAACGCCACGGTCGACGGCACGGACATCGTCTACCCCGCCTCGGAGAACATCTCCATCGCGGTGGACACCGAGCGCGGCCTGCTCACCCCGGTGCTGCGCGACGCGGGTTCGAAGAACATCGCCCAGATCGCTCACGAGATCGCCGACCTCGCGGCACGCACCCGTGACAACAAGCTGAAGCCGGACGAGCTCGCGGGCGGGACGTTCACGCTGACCAACACCGGTTCGCGCGGCGCCCTGTTCGACACCCCTGTGGTGTTCCTGCCGCAGTCGGCGATCCTCGGCACCGGCGTGGTCGTGAAGCGCCCCGGCGTGGTCACGGTCGACGGCCAGCAGGCCATCTCGATCCGCTCGTACGTCTACCTCGCGCTGTCGTACGATCACCGCACCATCGACGGCGCCGACGCGGCCCGCTTCCTGTCGTCGGTGAAGGCGCGCCTCGAGGCTGCGGACTTCGCCGCGCAGCTCGGGGCCTGATCCGCACGGATTCACGGGGCTCCGGCCCCCTCGGATGGCGGGTCTGCGATGTCATACACATCGCGGATCCGCCATTCGGCGTCTCGGCGGATGATCACGACCATCTGAGCCCGAGGTCCGGAACCGCTGCGCAGCGCGGCGACGTCGCCGTAATCCTCGATCAAGACGGCGGGCGTGTCGCGGTCGAGCAGCTCCTTGGCTGCCGCACGGCCACCGTCCCAGATGTCGCCGCAGGCCGGAACGGGTGCGGCACGGCAACGGAGTGCGGCGGCGATCAGCTCCTCTCCGGCGCGGGCCGGGTCCTGCTCGGAGGACGGGCCGGGATTCCGGGCGGCCTCCGCGGCGGTGGGGCCAGGGGTGGCCGGCGCCGCGGCAGGCGGGGGCACGACTGCGCCGGCGGACGCGGTCGTCGCCGGGGCGGACGACGATGCCGCTGCGGGCCGAGGTTTCGCATCGCGGTCGACGGCATCCGCGCTCCCGGCACCCGTCGGCCAGAGCGCGCCGCCGACGGCGATCACCGTCGCGGCGGCCACCGCGACGACCGCCGGGCCGGCCCAGCGCCGCCGACCACCGCGCGCCGGCGTCTCCCCCGATCGGACAGAGGACGATCGCCCCGCCAGCCCGGCGAGCCGCGCGACCGCGGCGTCCCGCGCCGCGCTGGCCGCCTGACCCAGCCCGGTCAGACGCCAGACCGAGGCGCTCCCGATGCTCGCCGGGCCGCCCTTCTTCGACCGCCTGCGTCGTCCGGTCGCCGCGGCGACGGCCCTCAGGTCGCGGCGTCGCAGCGCCTGCTCGCGCCGCGACGACATCGGCCCGTCGATGACGGTCGCGGGCTCCACGTCCTCGTCCTCGCGCAGACGCAACGGCCGCGGAGCCGCGACCTCCAGGAGCTCGTCCTCCCATCGCGCCGCCTCGGCCCGGAGCCGACGCGGGTCGTCCAGCGCATCCGCGAGACGCAGCAGCAGGCGTCGCAGCGCACGATCCTCGACGCGGCTCTCCAGCTCGTGCAGCAGCTGCTGCGCGCTCGCGCACGCGGTGTCGTCGCCGGTGGGCGACGCCGGGACCGCGAACACGGGGCGCCCCTCGTCGGTCAGCCACCATCGACCTCGCAGCTCGTCGCCCTCGGCCGGGTCCCCCGCGCGGGACGAGCCTGCGTCGACGCCCTCCGGGGCGAGCTCTCGCACGCCGCGCAGCATGCTGACCGCGAGGGTGACGACCTCCCCGCGCGCCATGCCCTCGGGCCCGCCGCCGGCGGCGAGATGGGCGCCGACGGTGCGCACGCACCACGGCAGCAGCACGTCATGCCCATCCGCGCCCAGCGCGAGGTCGAGCGGGGCGGCGACGTGCTCGCAGCCGGCGAACGCCCAGCCGGCCCAACCGCGCAGCGCGGCCACCGGAACCCGGACGGCCACCGCATCGCCGCGCGAGACCAGCTCGCCCGGGAACGGGCCCTCGCCGTCCGACAGCACGCGGATCGTGCGGTGCGCGCCCGCGACGGCGATGCTCCTGCTGCGTTCGGTCATGACCCCATCCCAGTCCTGCCGGACGCGCCGCGGGCCCCGGCATCCGCGACCCGTGCACAATCACGGAATCCGCCGAGCTGTGCAGGGAGAGCTGTTCGCCCAGCGCGTCGACTCCGACGCCATCACGGGCCCGCGGAATCGGTAGGCTGGAAGGCATGGCAAAAAGTCCTTCCGCGACGGAGAAGCAGCCCGGATTCTTCTCCCAGCTGCGCTCGCTCTTCGGCTTCACCCGGGAGATCTACCCGTGGTTGCCCTGGGCGCAGATCGCGATCCTCGTCGCCGGCGCCCTCATCGGTGTGATCGTCGGATACCTCATCCCGCCGTTCCAGATCTGGAGCGTCGTGCTCTGGGGCATCACAGGCCTGCTCGCCGGCGTGCTCGGCGCGATGTTCCTGATGACCCGTCTGTCGACCACGGCGATGTACCGGAAGATCGACGGCATGCCGGGCGCCGCCGGGCACGTGCTCAGCACGGCGCTGGGACGCAACTGGCAGGGATCCGAGATCCCCGTCGGCGTGAACCCCAAGACGCAGGATGCGGTCTACCGCGCGATCGGCCGCGGCGGCATCGTGGTGGTCGCCGAAGGCGCCCGAGGCCGGCTCACCCGCCTCGTCAAGGACGAGAAGACCAAGGCGCTGCGTGTGGCGCAGGGCGTGCCCGTGACCGTCCTCTACGTCGGGCACGGCGAGGAGGACGTCTCCATCGACAAGCTCGCCACGACGATCAAGAAGCTCCCGAAGGCCATCGACAACGCCACGATGGCCGCCGTGATCAAGCGCATGGAGTCGGTGTCGCAGTCGGTCGCCTCCCTGCCGATCCCGAAGGGCATCGACCCGCTCAAGGCACGCGCTCCGCGCCCGCGCTGAGCCTCGACGCTCGAAGCGCCCGGCCTCCGCTTCCGAGGGTGCCGGGCGCTTCGTCGTCCCGGGAGGATGCCGGTCAGTTGACGTCGGTCAGGTGCTCCTTCGGGAGCTTGCGCACCTTCGCCCTGCGCCGGCGACGCTCCGGGATCATCGAGCGCATCTCGTCGAGCTTGCCGAAGCAGAGCAGGCGGTCCTCATCCTCGAGCACCACGTGCTTGCGGGGATTGGGGATCACGGTCACACCGCGGTGCAGCGTGAGCACCGTGATGTCCCTGTCCCACAGTCCCAGCTCGCCGAGCTGCTTGCCGACCTGCTCGGCCCCCGCGTGGATGACGAGCTCGGCCACGCCGTACCCCGTCGACACGCTGAGCCGCTGGCGCACGTCGATCTCGGGGAAGTTCACCTGGTTCGCGATGAAGTCGATGATCGCGCCGGCGACGTCGAGACCGGTGGCGGCCTCGATGCCCTGCAGGCCCGGCGAGGAGTTCACCTCCATGACGAGAGGACCGTCCTCCCCCTCGAGCATGTCGACGCCCGCGACGCGCAGGCCCATGATCTGCGCCGCACGCACGGCGGTCTGCTCGTAGACCGGGTCGAGGTGCACGGCCTCGACCGTCCCGCCGCGGTGCACGTTGGAGCGGAACTCGTCGCCGTTCGCGACGCGGCGCATCGCGGCCACGACCCGGTCCCCCACCACGAGGGCGCGGATGTCACGGCCACGGCTCTCCGCGATGAACTTCTGGATCAGCACGTTCTGCTTGGTGGAGTGCAGGGTCTCGATGATCGCCTCGGCGACCTTCACCTGCGGGGCGAGGATCACGCCGATCCCCTGAGTGCCCTCGAGCAGTTTGATGACCACCGGCGCTCCCCCGACCCGCTCGATCGCCGGACGCACGTCGGCGCGGTTGCGGACGAAGGCGGTCGGCGGCATGGCGATGTTGTGCCGGGAGAGGATCTGGTTCGCCCGCAGCTTGTCGCGCGCGCTCGAGATCCCGTTCGCGGTGTTCGGCGTGTAGACATCCATCTGCTCGAACTGGCGCACCACGGCGGTGCCGAAGTAGGTGATCGAGTTGCCGATGCGCGGCAGGATCGCGTCGTAGTCGCTCAGCCGGCGGCCGCGGTAGTGCAGATCCGGCTCCTCCGAGGTGAGGTCGATCGCGAACCGCAGCGTGTTCAGCACCTTGACCTGGTGGCCGCGCTGCGTCGCGGCGGCACGGAGGCGCTGGGTCGAGTACGACTGCGGGGCGCGCGAGAGCACGGCGAGCTTCACGGTGATTTCCTGCCAGGATGTGTGGTGTGGACGAACCTACTCATTCAAGCACCCTTATCGGGTGGCGGGAGTGGGTGTCCCTCCCCGACGTCGGGATCCCCTGGATCAAGGCCAAGATCGACACCGGGGCGCGCAGCTCCTCACTGCACGCCCAGCACATCCGGGAGTTCGACAGGGACGGAGCGCCGTGGGTGCGCTTCGACGTGCGCCCGTGGCAGGGCGCGCACGAGCTCATCCCCGTGGAGCTGCCGGTGTTCGACCGCCGCGACGTGCGCTCGTCCTCCGGGCACGCGCAGAGCCGCCTGGTGGTGCTGCTCGACCTCGTGCTCGTCGGCCGTCGGGTCACGGCGGAGGTGACCCTGAGCAACCGCAGCGAGATGGGCTTCCGCATGCTCATCGGCCGGGAGGCCTTGCGGCAGGGCTTCTCCATCGACCCTGCGCGCTCGTTCCTGGGCGGCAAGGCCCCGAAGAGCTTCCGCCGCCTCAACCGCGGCCACGCAGCGGTCTGACGCGGGCTCAGGAGCGGATCAGCACGGTGCCGACGGCCTTGTCGTGCAGGCCGCGATGATCCGCGTCGAAGATGACCGCCGGGATGACGAGGATCAGCAGAACGTGTGCGCACGGACGGGCCGCCACAACCCCACCCAGCCGCCGCTCATCATGGCCAGGCGCAGTCCCACGATGCGGTGCCCCGGGCTGCCGCCGATGGTCGGGATGAACACGATCTGCAGCACGGCGAAGACGATCATCGGGGCGAACTGGGTCAGCCCCGCCTCCTTCGGCAGGTCGAACTGCCGGAAGCCGAAGAACGCCGTCGCGATGATCGTCGCCGCGGCGTAGTCGATCACGAGAGCCGCCACCCGCCGGCCCAGGCGTCCGATGCTGCCGGACCCGGTCCTGGGCAGGCCGAGTCGTTCGCCGGGATAGCTCTGCGCGGTGTCGGGCATCCCTCCAGCCTAGGCGAGCCGCACAGTGCGCATCCGACAGCGGGCGGACCTCCGACGCGTAACACGCCGGAAACATTCCAGACATGATCGCGTCATCCCCCGCCCGTAACCTGCTTGCAGGTCACTCGACCGCACCCGTTCCTCCAGGAGTTGATGCATGTTCACCACCCCCGCCGACGTGCTCGCGTACATCCGCGACAACGACGTCAAGTTCCTCGACATCCGCTTCACCCGACCTGCCGGGCGTGCAGCAGCACTTCAACATCCCGGCATCGACGGTCGACGAGGACTTCTTCGTCAACGGTCAGCTCTTCGACGGCTCGTCGATCCGCGGGTTCGCGTCGATCCACGAGTCCGACATGCAGCTCATCCCGGACGTGACCACGGCCTACCTGGACCCGTTCCGCGAGGCGAGCACCCTCATCATGGTGTTCGACATCTACAACCCCCGCACCGGCGAGATCTACCCGAAGGACCCCCGCCAGGTCGCAAAGAACGCGGAGAAGTACCTCGCGTCGACCGGCATCGCCGACACCGCCTACTTCGCCCCTGAGGCCGAGTTCTACATCTTCGACGACGTCCGCTACTCGGTCACCGCCGGGGAGAGCTTCTACAAGGTCGACTCCGAGGAGGCCGCGTGGAACACCGGCCGTGAGGAAGAGGGCGGCAACCTCGCCAACAAGACGCCGTACAAGGGCGGGTACTTCCCGGTCTCCCCCGTGGACAAGACGGCCGACCTGCGCGACGACATCACTCTCAAGCTCATCGAGGCGGGCCTCGTGCTCGAGCGCTCGCACCACGAGGTCGGCACCGCCGGTCAGCAGGAGATCAACTACCGCTTCGACACCATGGTGCACGCGGCGGACGACATCCTGAAGTTCAAGTACATCGTCAAGAACACCGCGGAGCTGTGGGGCAAGACCGCCACGTTCATGCCGAAGCCGCTGTTCGGCGACAACGGATCCGGCATGCACACCCACCAGTCGCTGTGGAACGACGGCAAGCCGCTGTTCTACGACGAGCAGGGCTACGGCGGTCTCAGCGACATCGCCCGCTGGTACATCGGCGGCATCCTCAAGCACGCTCCGGCGGTGCTCGCCTTCACCAACCCGACGCTGAACAGCTACCACCGCCTGGTCAAGGGCTTCGAGGCGCCGGTCAACCTGGTCTACTCGGCGGGCAACCGCTCCGCGGCCATCCGCATCCCGATCACCGGCTCCAACCCGAAGGCCAAGCGCATCGAGTTCCGCGCCCCGGACGCCTCCGGCAACCCGTATCTCGCCTTCGCCGCGCAGCTGATGGCCGGCCTGGACGGCATCAAGAACCGCATCGAGCCGCACGAGCCGATCGACAAGGACCTCTACGAGCTCCCGCCGGAGGAGGCCAAGGGCATCCCGCAGGTGCCGAACTCCCTGCTGGACTCGCTGGAGGCCCTCCGCGCCGACCACGACTTCCTCCTCGAGGGCGGCGTGTTCACGGAAGAGCTCATCCAGACATGGATCGACTACAAGTACGAGAAGGAGATCCTGCCGATGGCGCAGCGTCCGCACCCGTACGAGTACGAGCTGTACTTCGGGGTCTGATTCCGGGAGGCCCTCAGAGCCACACTTCCGGTCTCTGAGCCCAGCAATTTACTGAGCCCCAGGCGGCAGTTGCCGTCTGGGGCTCAGTGTACCTCTGGACGTTTACGGACGGCTACGGGGAGTAAACGGACAGGTTTTCGGACAGCGCAGATGGCCGCTTCGACACTGGTTCCTCGCTATACATTGACGCCATAGAGTGACTCGATGCCTACGCCGCGAAGGCACATACGACGCGCGCGGGCAAGCAGAGCAGCTCACCCGGCCCCGGACGCGAGGACTTCAGCGCACTTCGATGAGCAGTAACATGAGCAGCATCAGCCATCCCGGTCTCTCCTCTTCGGTTGTCCAGGCGCTCGCTCGCCGCACGCCGAGCAGGCACGGCACCGCGTGGAACATCACTGAAGGAAGTGTGCGCTGAGCTGACTACTCGGCAGGCAGCGCCCTCACGAGCGCCTCGACAACCTGCTCGAATCGTTCGAGCGTCGCCACGGAGAGTCCCTGGATTGACCGGTCGAGGTTGCGCAGGAACACCGCGGCGACGTGGCCGTGGTTGAACTCCTTGCCGATCTTGCGCGTGATCCGCGCGACGATCCGGTCCTTGCCGGACAGGTCGGAGAGCTTGAGGCTAACGCCGTATGCCTCGTTATAGAACGCGAGGTACTCGCCGGGCTCAAAAAGATCCTCGATGTCAGGCGTCGGCGGGGTCGCATAGTTGTCGAGGCTGATGACCCTCGCCGCATCGAGCCGCCCGCGCTTGATCGTGTTCTCGATCTTCTGCTTGTCGGAGCTGCCGTCCAAGAGCACGACCACATCGAGCTGCCCTCCGAGCAACGCAAGGAAGGTGGGGATGTTGGTTGCACCGCCAGCGGGGAGCAGACGAGCGGACTCGGGAATGGAAGCGCGACCGAGAGACGAGAGGTGATCCGAGATGGTGCTGAGGTAGATGAAGTCGGACACGCCCTCGATGAGGATGTTCCGGTTGCCGATGAATAGGTTATGCGCGATGTCGTAGCCAAGCGCGGCCTGGAGCGGGAACAGCGTGTCCGGGTCCTTGACGACTCCGGCATCGGGAATGACCGCTGAGCCGAGATCGGGCCCCTGATCCTCCACGATGCGGACCTGATTGAGGTGCGGCGTCTGGACGAGGAACGGCGAGTGCGTCGAATAGAGCACCTGACGGTCGGAGGCTAGCCGGGACTCGATCGTGTTCAGAAGGTCGATCTGCGCGCGTGCATGCAACGAGAGACCCGGCTCGTCCAGCAACAGGATGAGATTCTTGTCCTTCTCGAACTCAAGGAACGACGCGAGGAACGACACAAACCACTGGAAGCCAGTGGAGCGGCGGTCCAGGCGGCTGCTGAAGTCGTGCCGCGAGTCCTCGACTCGAAACTGGAGATACCGCTTGATGACCGGCGCTGCCGTCCGTGGGTCGGTTTCGACCTGATCCTCGATGCGGACCGCAAGTTTAAGGTGATCGTTCTGCTTCCAGTGCTCCTTGACACGACGGGTCAGCAGACTGGACGCAGCCTCCAACTCGGCGTTCGACTTCTCGAAGTCCCAATCCTGCAAGGTCTCTGGCACGGCACGCGCCAGCCGGAGGAAGTCGGCCGCGGCGGCCAGTTCCTCTTCGGCGTCGGGATCACTCAGTGCGCTGAAGACCTCATCGAGGTTGTAGCGGCCCCGCAGCGACGAGTAGGAGCTGAAGTAGAAAGTGCGGGGAATGCGCTCGCGGATAAAGGCCTGGACTGCGGTCGTCAGATTCGCCGCTCCGCCCAGCTTTTCGGACAGCGTCTCTTTCGCCGCGGCCGCGTCCTTCGCTACGGCGGTCGGCTCGCCGTCTGTATTGGTGCCGGCGGCAACCTTGTCGAGCGCTGTGGAGACTTCGGTCGTGGTGGTCGGGCTGCCAATGGCCTTTCCCAGCCGTTCGGAGAGCCCGGCGATGAACGGGGCGACGAATGCGGCCTGCTCGATGTGGGCTTCGATGGTGAGGATCTTTGGCTTGGCGTAGCTACGCGACACGGTCACGTGGCGGTCGGACAGCACCCCGGCGCCGAGGCCGGCTTCGAGTTCAGCGACCTCGTCGTGGGAAAGCTCGAATGTGGCCGTGACCGGGACGGCGCTGTTGATCTCGCCGGTGATCTCGTGCTCTTTCTTCAGCCACCGCGGGTACTCGTCGAGCAGATCGAGCGCGAACGACGGCTTGGCGGGGTTGAGGTGATGGAGCGCCTGAAGGATCGCAGACTTACCCGACTCGTTCTTGCCGACCAGGGCTGTCACCGAATCCACCGGGATCTCCCCCGAGTCGATGATGTTGCGGAACAACCTGACGTGGAATGACTTCAGCTTCATCGCACCCGCCTTTCTGCGTGTCTGAAGACTAGCGGGCACCTCAGACACAGCCAGCCGCATGCGACGTCGAACGGCACGCAAAGATGCTGCGCTGGTTCCGGTACCGCGAGCGCGTCAGGCGCGCGACGAGGTGAGCAGCGGGGCGTCCTCGCTGATTGCGTAACCCGTCGACTCACGCTCGGCGAGTCGACGGTCACGCCGCTCGGCGACGCGCGCCCGGATCAGGACGATCATCGTGATCGGCCCGTTGACGAGGAACTTCAGCGCGTTCCAGATGAAGAGCAGCACCAGCAGGTTCAGCCAGCCCGGCCCGCCGTCGGCGATCCAGACGGTCAAAAGCCACGCGCCGAGCAGGTACGGCACAGCGATGAGCATGGCGGGCACGCCCCACTTCAGGCCGCGTCGCGTCCGCAGCGCGTCGAGCAGGATGTTCGTTGGCATGTACGTCCGCAGGAACAGCCGAACCCGGATGCTGAGATTCCAGAGCAGTCGGAACATGATGTCCGCCTCTTGAGAGGCTGCGTAGCTCCGCCGAGGAGGTAGATCATGTGGTGAGCGTCCCGAGGGGACCGTCGCAAGCGACCTAGAAATCGTGGCTACTACCTCGACACCCAGGGTACGCCTGACCTCGGACACACGGAAGGGCAGCTACAGGCGCGGCGCGGATACCCCGACTGCACTGACCGTGGACTCCGGTTCTGCTGCGCGTGCCCCGAGCTGGTTCGCGCGGAGGATCGCGGCGCGTGCTCGTGCCGCGTCCGCACGCTGCCGGGCGTCGTCGCCGATGAGTCCGAGCGCGCTGGTCTCGGTGATGCCATAGGTGTCGCGGTAGGCCGCGACGGTGCGCGCCTCGCGTCGCCAAATCGCGGCAAGCTGCGGATCGGCGGGCTCTGGGCCGAGTTCCGCGGCCCATGCCTCGGACGCCTCCACCGCTTCGGCGACGAGTGCGTCGGCCCGCTGCTCGATGAGTACGGCGCGTTCCCGGAGCGCGGCTCGCATGTCGTCGTCCATCGTGCCGAGCGCCGGGGTGATGAGTCCAGCGATGGGCGCGGCGGGCTGGCGCACGCGCCCCGCACCGTTCGCGCGCGCCAGGGCTCGGATCACCCGTTCGTGGAGCACCGCGGCCACGTCGTCGGCGTCGTCGAGCGGACGCGAGGCGACGAGCGCGTGCAGCAGGCGCTCCGTGTCGTACCCGTCCGCCTCGGCGCGGCGCAGCTCGGCACCGAGCACGCCGAACGCGGTCGATCCAATGGCGGCGTCGGCTTCGGCCTCGGTGAGTCGGGTGGCGCGCACGAGGGCTTCCCAACGTGGTTGCTGTGCGGCGGCGGCGATGGTCTCGTACTCGGCGGCGAGCTGGCCGACCGAGCCCCAGGCGTCCTGCTCGGCGGCGATCATCTGGCGGGCGGAGAGTTCCGCCCCAACGTGCTGGAGCACCCCGGCGAGCACCTTGCGGGCCGCGACTGCCTTGGTGTCCTGGGTAGGCGGATGGATGTGGTCGTCGTCGGGACGGTTGATCGAGACGTAGGCGGTGTTCCCGAGCCTTCCGCGGGTCATGGCGACGTAGAAGTTCTCGCGCGTCGCGCCTGGCTCGATGAGCGTGTGTCCGGTGTCGACGGTGACGCCTTGCGCCCGGTACGCGGTGACGGCGTAGCCGAGTTCGACGTGCTCGGCGACGTACTCGACGGGAAGCCGCACGGTCGCGCCCCAGCTCCGTCCGGCGGGACGCACCCGCAGCGATCCGTCGGCGCCGATGGCGGTGATCGTCCATCGACTGCCGTTGCGTACCCAGCCGCGGCCGATGCGCAGCTCGCGGTTGTTGCGGCGGGTGATGATCGCGTCCCCGACGGATGCCTCGGTATCGTCATGCAGCCGCACCTCTGCGCGCGCGTCGACCTGCCCGGCGAGGATGAGGTCGGCGCGGGCGCGCTGGTTCAGCGTATTGACCATCGCGCTTGACTCGGCGATGAGGATGCTCGCCAGTCCAGCGGCGCGGTCACGCTGCCACGCAGCGTAGGCGGCATCAGCCATGCGCTCGGCCTCCCCGGCGTGGATGCGCCCGTGGGCCTGGTAGGTGTCGATGGCGTCGATGCGCCCGTGGCGCAGGTCGAGGGTGGCGTCCTTCTCCCAGGCTGCGGCGATGCGGCGCACGTCCGTCAGCTCGGGCACGCTGTCGCGGTCGGCGACGAGCATCCCGAACGCTCCCCCGGCGTCGACGGACTGGAGCTGCGCGGGGTCGCCTACGAGCAGCACCTTGGCTCCGGCGTCGGCCGCGACGCGCACGAGGCGGTCGAGCGCGAGCGTCCCGGCGAGGGATGCCTCGTCCACGATCACGAGCTGCCCAGCAGTGAACCCGGTGCCGTGGTCGCGGTGGGTCTGCCACCACTTCGCGGTGTTCTCCGTCGGGATGCCGAGGTCACCGGCCAGCACTTCGGCCGCGACCGCGGACGGTGCCAGGCCGATGACCGAGCCATGCCCGTGCTCGGCCTCCCACGCGCGCCGCAACGCGCGCAGCGCGGTAGTCTTGCCTGCCCCAGCGGGGCCGACGAGCAGGTCGAGCATCCGGCCCGACGACGCAATCGCTGTGAGTGCGGCGCGCTGGTCGTCGCCGAGCGTGCGCCCACGGTGGGGTTGCAGCGCGTGCGCGATCGTTGCGTCGGCCAGGCGCGGTGCAACCTGCTCACGGGAGTGCGCAAGCAGCCGGCCCTCGGCGGCGAGCACCGCGGCACCGCTGTAGCGGGCGGCGTTGCGAGGCCGGAACACGCTCGTCCCGTCCGCGCGCCGGAACGAGGCGGGACTGGAGGCTAGCTCAGGCGGGGTGAGCCGGATGGACGCCTGCTCTGCGGCATCGACGATCATGCCAGTGATCGCCTCACGGTCATCCGTGCCGGTGAAGCGCCAGCCCATCGTCTGCCGTGCGGCCTCGGCATACAGGTTCCAGACACTCCACGTCGTGCGCTTCTCGGCAACCGCGGCGACCACCGACACGCCGAGCCTGGCGATTCGCTCCAGCGGCACGTCCTCCGCGCACAGGAGCTTCGCGGGCTCGACCGCGACGGCTTCTCGCGCCCATTCGGTTGCGTCCTGGCCCAGCAGTCGGCTCGCTCGGGTGCGCCACTCCTGGGCGAGGTCGGCGAGCGGGCGGACTTCCTTGTCGGGCCGGGTTGCCAGCGTCGCCTGCTGTCGCAGCCGGATGATCGTCTCCCGCGACGGCGCGTGCCCGTGCGCCATCTCGTACTCGGCGATCAGGCGATCCTTCTCGATATCGATGTGCCGGGACCGGGACGAGAACTCCACGACCAGTTCCTCCGGCACCGTGGCGACCGCCCACACCGGGTTGCGGTCGGCTCCCCGCTCGCGCCGCTCCCAACCCAGGCCGAGCGCGCGGCTGAGGTGGTCGGCGAAGACCGCGTTGTGCAGCTCGCTCAGCGCCACGGTCGCCGCGTGCAGCGGCCGGCTATCCAGCGACCGCCACTTGCCGTCGAACAGGGTGCGCACCTTGTTGCTCACCACGACATGCGTGTGCAACTGCGGATCGCCCGCCCGCGAGTCGAAATGGTCGAACGCGGTGGCGATTAGCCCCTTCACCTCGACCTGTGCAACCGCGCCGTCGCGTGAGGTTGCGCCCGAGCGCGTGGCCGCAACCTCCCGCTCCATGAACGCAACGACCTCCGCAATGGCCGCATGGTGCGCCTCGGTAATCCGCGCCTGGGTCGCCGTGTCCGCAACACCCCACAGCACCGACGCCGACTTCGGCAACGAGAACGTGAAGTCAAACCCCGCGACCGCCCGCCGCGACGTGCGCGCCGATTCCTCCGCCTCGATCACGGCGACTGCCTCGGCTCGCTCCGTCGCGCCCAGCGCCGGAGCGAGCCTCGCGAGCCGAGCGGTGACCCGATCCTCGACGCTCGGAAACACCGGGTACGCCTTCCCCAGTGGATCGCCTGTCACCGGGTCAAGGCCCATGCCGAGTAGGAGCTGGAGCTGCGCCTCCGACACCTGCGCGCCCTCGTGGATCTCGCCGTGCCCGAGCGCGGCGAGGCCGCTGCCCATCCACCGGCCGGGCGGGGTGCCCTGCTCGGCGTAGTAGCGGGTCAGAGGCGTCGACAGCGCCCTCTCCCCGTCGGCGGACGCCACGGTGCGCAGCAGGTACTTGTAGCCGTCCCCCGCGCCCATGACCCGCATCGAAACCGACACCCCGCACCACCTCTCTCGTCAAAGAGGTGAGCCACGGAACCCGCCGTCAGGCGGGGTCAGCCTGGATGTGCCAGACGTGTACTGGTCTCTGGAAGGGCTTCCGAGGTCAGACGAGGCGGGCGCAAACGATCAGGTCGGCCTCCCGAAGAGACTGTCAGGGCGCGTAGATTGCGGAGTCGACATGGCGGACGCCGTAGCGCACGCCCAGGCGCTCAGATGCTCGGCTCAGTACCGGATCGGGGACGCCGAGGTGAGCGAGGGTCGCGAGGCTCAGGATCACCCTGGTCGCATCGCGGAGTGCACGCGACTCCTGCGCGTCGACGAACAGGACGGGGTTGGCCGGGTTAGGCGCTCCCTCGTGCGCGATATCGTTCCGAGCCGAATGGAGCGCCGCCGTCCAGTTCGCCAGGTTGATCTTCGTGTGCGCGAGGTGCTCTGGCTGCAGGGACTCGATGAGCGCGCCGACGTACTCCTCATACCGAGTGCGACGAGCATCGTTCCGAATGCCGTTGACAAACGCGCGCTGCGCCCCACTCAGGGTTGGAAGCAACGCCTGTAGCGTGTCTTCGATCACCGCGAACTCCTGCGCGTCAAGGCGAGGCGGAGACATCGGCGGCGGGAACTTTTGCTTTGTGAATCGCTCCAGCGCAGCCGCGAGCGCGATCACGTCACTCTCCACGAAACCCGGCTCATATCGAACGGCCGCAAGGATCTGCGGGACCGGGCGGAAGTCCACCCGCATCTTCCACCACGCCTCGACCACGGTTGCGAAGTACGCAGCGCCGAACCTGAGCAGGTACTCGACGGGCTGGCGACCACGACTCTCGAACGCCGGATACCGTGTCCAGCCATGAACCGCGACCTCGGTTCCATCCGCAAGAACCCCGGTGAGGGAGACACGCTCCGCAGGCTGATCGGCAGCGAACACGATCAGGTCTTGTAGCGCCGCGAGATGGGACGCATACTCCTCCATCGGTGCAGGATTGGGTGACCTGATCTCGGCAACGCCTCTAGCGTCGAGCAGGAGTGCCATCGTCCTCGCCGATTCAAGCGGTGGCAGCACTATCTCAGCACTAGCACTTCGCGCCGCCCCATCCTCATGACGAATCGTTGACAGCGATGGCAGGAGTTCGAACTCAGCGCGGATCGCCACATACTCCTGTGTCAGAGCGTCCGATCCAATCCTGACCTCCGAAAGGTGAAACGCAGCTCCGCCCGAACACCCGCGCATGATCGCTGGTTGCCCGCCGATGACCGTCGTGGCGACTCTCGAGTTGTCTATCCCCCGCCACCCCTGCTGGAAGGACAGTCCAGGCTCGACGTCCACGACGTACTTGCCGCTCGCCTCGCGGATCTTGCCGCTACGGGCTCCCTCGTCCTTCCCGACGAAGACAAGCTGCAAATCTTCCGGCCAGTTGATGCCGCCCGCAAACAATGACACCGCTACTCCGCCTTCGTCCCCTCGACCGCCATCCACGAGATGAGGCGCACATCGTCCAGCGCGATGGGCGGGAGCGGTTCGACCTTCTCGGCGGGCTGGATGCCGAACCCGTCGAGCACCTGGACAATCGCGGTCACGACGGCCTCCGGCTTCCCTGGCGTGCGCAGCGCACCTCGCATCGCCTTCCTCGCCTTGGCGGTCGGCACCGTGTTGAGCCGCTTGATCGTCTGGAGCTGTGCAGCTCCGAGGTGACCACCCTTGTTCAGGATGACTTCGCGCGCATCTCGGAAGGACGCCGGGATCTCGGCGGCGAGGGCGTTCGGGTCGGTTGAGCGCATCCACTCGTCGTGCGCATCCTCCTGCGCGAGAGCCCATGCCTCGTATGCGGCGCGGAACGCTTCGTCGGGCAGAGACCTGGGCCTGTCGGGTTTGCCGGGGTCTGCGGTGACGAGTGAAATCAGGGTGTCATCGACCACGACGCGCCCGTCTTCGTCGGCGATGGGCCGCCAAGCGTCGTCGGCGTTCACGTTGCGGAACCAGATGTGGCCCGTGTCGCCCATCTTCATGCAGAACACGAAGGCGCGGCCGGCGACGGCCGGGTTCACGAATCCGCTGCCGATACCGTAGGGCAGGTCTTCAAGCCGTCCGCGGAGCGCCTGGTCGGCGTCGAGCGCGTTAGCGAGCCGTCGCCGGTACTCCTCCCCCGATCCCGCGGCCGAGCCGCCACCCTGCTCGATAAGTTCCTCGATCTCGCCGACGATCGCGTCAGGGTCGTAATGCTCCTGCGGCGGGTAGTGCGAAACCCCTGGGAGCACCTTCCCCGCGCCGATGGCGGCATCCGCCTGCCGAAGCTTGCGGATCAGGGTCTGCTCCAGCCCGAGGAACTCGTCAAGGTGCTCGGCCGGGAAGAACACGTCGAGTTCGATCGACTTGTGCTGGCTGCCGATGCGGTCGACACGGCCGTGGCGCTGCACGATGCGCATCGGGTTCCACGGCAGGTCGTAGTTGACGATATGTGCGGCCTGCTGGAGGTTCACGCCTTCGGCGATCACGTCGGTCGTCAGCAGAAGGTCGTAGACGTCCGCCTCGACCGGAGTGCCGTCGTCTCGGAGTTGCCCGGCTGTGCGAGGCGCGAAGTTGGCGACCGCCTTCGCGCGGGTCGGCTGGTCGATGCCGCCGCGCTTGCCCGAGGCGAACTCTCCGATTACCGCGGGCGCGACCCGGCCGCGGTAGGCCGCGAGGGGCGAGCCGTCCGCCACGGCGTCCAGCGCGTCGGTGAGCCGCTCGTGCAGGTCGCGGATCGTGTCGGCGTAGGTGGAGAAGACGATGACCTTTCGCCGGTCGCCGCTGGGGGCGTTCGTCACTGCGGGCTTCTCGGCCTCGGCCGCGATCCGCTCCAGCTCGGTCAGCAACGCCGCGACTTTCGGCTCGCCGTCGTGCGCCGCCGCCTGAGCGAGCGACTGGAGGTGACGGATCAGCACGAGGTCGCGCTCGACATCGGATGCCAGCAGCTCCGCGTCGTACAGCGCGGCAGGGGTGGCCTGGTGCTCGGCGTCCTCGTCGAGTCCGGCGACGATCTCGTCAAGGTCTTCCGACTCGGAGTTGACGTAGTCGCGCAGCGCCCCGCCGACGAGCACGGTGCCCTTGCCGAGCGCGGAGAGGAACGCCTCGTGCGTCTGAATGAGTACGCCGAGCGTTCCGGCCAGCGCGGTCGGTGAAGATTCGAGCCGCTTGAGGAGCGCGGAGCGCAGCAGCCCCATGTTCGAGACCTCGGTCTTATTCAAATCCTCGGACTTCAGGTACCGGCTGGAAACGTATCGTGCAAGCAGAAGCCGCCCTGGGTCGCCGCGGCGCACGCTGAACGACGCGACGTGCGCCTCATCGTCGGGGATATCGAGCGCGTAGGTGACCGCGTTCACCAGCGCTTCGCCGGGCTCATCGAGTTGATAGTCGACACGGCGTACGTCGGCGTCGGGGAACTCGACCGGGATCTTCTTGCCGCCAGGCCCAGCAATCGTTTCGCCGCGATAGTTGTCCTTGACGAACGTCCTGGTGCGCCGCACCGCCACCTGATCCATCAGGTCGAACAGGTGCGCGGGCGTGAGCGCCTCGGGATCGAGCGCCTGCGCATCGCGGATGTACTTGCGGATCGACGGGATGCCGATCGAAGCGAAGCGCGCATCGTCACGGATGAAGTACTTGACCAGGGTCTCAAGGTCGATGAGCGAGTTGTTCACCGGCGTCGCGGTCAGCAGCACGACCTTCTTCGGGTGCCGCCCCGCGAGGATGATCCGATCCAGCGCCTCCGAACGCGCCGCGCCCGCGTTCCGTAAGTTGTGCGCCTCGTCCACGATCACCAGCGCCGCATCCTCGGCACGCTCGTAGAAACCGAGGTGCTCCGGATGCTCGGGGTCCATCCGGCTACGGATCTCCTCGTAGGAGTGCACCGAGACGCGCCGGGAGATGTCGTACCGCTCCAGCACCGGGTCCCACACCGACGCCTTCAGCGCGGCCGGAGCCGCGACCAGCACACGCTGCCGCTGCTCCTCCGTGGCCGCCGCGATCACTTCGAGCGCGAGGAAAGTCTTGCCGAGCCCCACCTCGTCGGCGACGAGCACGCCGCCGATCTCGTCCAGCAACCGACGCATCCGCTTCACGCCGTCGGCCTGGAAGCGGGTCAGCTCGAACCTCGTGGGACCGGCCTGCTCGTCATCGAGGTGCTCTCCGTATCGGGCGAGCAGCATTCGGAGGAACACGCTCCACGGCGTGTGCTCGGCCCACAGCGGCTCGTACAGCCCGGCGAGGTCGAAGGCTTCGGAGTCGGCCCAGCACTCCTCGAACCAGTCGATGACCTGCGGCGTGGACCCGTGCTGACCGGACGCGCCCACGTTCAGCTCGGCGTTGCGCGTGAGCCCGGCGTACGTCAGGTTCGACGACCCCGCGAGATAGGCAGGATGCGTCGGATGGTGGCTGATGAACGCCTTGCCGTGCAAGAACCCGCCCGTGTAGCGGCGGATCTCCACGACCGGCTCGCCACGCTCATCAGCCGCACGCAGCCACGCCACCAGGCGCTTCGCCGACCGCGTTGCCTTCAGCTCGAAGCCGAGCGCATCACGCTCCGCCTTCAGCCAGCGCACATGATCGGTCAGCGCCGCATCGAGCCGCTTCTGGAGCGTCGCGTCGGCATCCACCGGCAGCAACGGATCAGGCAGCGGATCAGCGCCAAGCAGGATGCGAATGCGCGGCAGCTTCTCCAGCTCGTCGGCAAGCAGCAGGAAGCCCGCAGGGTTGACGTAGGCCGTCGCAATCGCCGCGCTCGGCGGCACCGCAAGAGCCTCCCGGTTCACACGGAACAGACGACGCACCTCCTCACGCACCGTCATGGGCGGCGCGATCCGGTTCGTCGCAAAGACCGGAAGCTGGTCGGTCATGTCGCGTCCTTCCACTGCTCGTAGTACGCGAGGACCCGTTCCAGCCGCGCGGCGTAGTCCCAACCGCGATGGAACGTCGCGAAGACGTGCTCTACCTGGTCCGGTGTGAGCCCGTAGAGGAGCGATACAAGTGCGTCAAGTTCCGCGACCAGCTCCGTCTTTGTCGGCTCGTCATTGGCCGTTGCTACCTCGACGCCGACCTCCTCTGCCCAGGTCTTGTACCGCTCGTCGATTGCCGCGAGGCGACCTGCAATCACAACAGTCCGACCTGCGATGCTTGATTCGAACTTCGACCACGGCACTGGCAGCCGAGTCAGGATGCCGAAAGTCAGGTGAAGCTCAACCCACCGCCGT
Source organism: Microbacterium xylanilyticum (assembly GCF_054654695.1). Classification (NCBI taxonomy): domain Bacteria; kingdom Bacillati; phylum Actinomycetota; class Actinomycetes; order Micrococcales; family Microbacteriaceae; genus Microbacterium; species Microbacterium xylanilyticum. The sequence continues at coordinate 1,657,525 of NZ_BAAIEN010000002.1, read as the reverse complement.
GCACTCCAATCGAACGGTATTGAGGCCATCACTCCCAACAGGAACGCCTCGTGCCGCGCTGATCCCCGACGGGTGACAACCATGTGAGCAGGATCGACAATTGCTCGACCAGGCGGCGCAAGGCACGGAATAGAGGTCCGTGTGTCTGTCGCACGCGCGATGCCTCGGTACACGATCCGGGCCTGGTCGAGCTGTAGGCGTCCTTCGGGCAGCGTCATGCCCGAGTAAGCCGAACGCGAAGTTCGCGCAGCCCTTTCAAACTTTCGCCGGAGGTATGGGCGCAGCACATCCACCGGGGAGTACGCATACGGAACACCCGCATCCGGATTCCAAATATTGAAGGAAGCGCCGGTGCCAACCGGAATCCGGCCGCGCGATTCCTCAACATCGAACTCAAGGACAGGCTTGTCCTTTGTCGCATTCAGGTCTCCCTGGATTAGAGCGAGATCCACGTCAGGCGGAGTGTTGCGGAAAACACCTGCGAGCATCATCGTTCGCAGGACTTGCGCGGCAGCCGTACCTGGGATCAGCGGAAATGCCGCGGTTTCAGACCACGACCCGAACTCTTCGGCAGGAACCTCCGCCGTAGTGGCAGCTCCCGAAACGAACTCCGACTGACTGAAGAAGGGTCCGGCGAACCGCACGACATGATCCGCGCCGCGCTCTACAACAGTGAGACACACCGTGTACTGAGGGTGGACGTTCGGGAACACCCACTGCATGTTGTTGGTCAGGAAGCACACGTCAGCGAAAGCGCCATCCGCGAGAACCGATCGTCGCCACTCCGCGAGCGAAGCGCCTGAGAGTGCGCCGCGGGGCAGAACGAGCCCAGCGCGGCCCCCTTCGCGCAACAAGCTCCAGTTCCTCCACCCAAACATCTGGTAGAGATCGAGATGTGCAGCTCCGACTCCAGGGAATGGCCCCGCTGCAATGGCCCGCCGCAGCGAATTAACTTGCTCAATCTCGGCCAGGTACTGCGACTCAAGATCGGGTCGACTCTCACGAAGCTCACGAAGTGCAACGATGCGCTTGGACTGCTGCATCGAGCGCAAACCGGGCAAGCGAAGCCCCCACCAGTGATGCTCCGCGACGTGCAACTCCTCCCAGGGCGGGTTCCCCACCAACACGTCGAAACCAGGCCGTTCCCGGAGAAAGACCTCGGGAAACAGGTACGGCATATGTGCGGGCTGGAGCGGATCGACGGCTTCGCGCACTTCGCGCATCGCGGCGAGTGCGACAAACTGCTCGGCGTCCCATGCCTCGTCAATCGTCACGCCGAGGCGCTTGGCGACGGCCACGTCGAAGATCGCCTTGGCCGGGGCAGCCGCGTCTCGCGCCTTCGCCAGCATCTCCGCGCCCGCAGCGACTTCGGACTTGTCGGCTTCGGATGCGTTCGCGTAGTCGATGAGCAGGTCTCGTGCGGCTGTCAGCGGTTCGCGGATGATCTGCTCGAACAGGCCGTCGGCCTTCAGTGCGTCCATCGCCTCGTCGATGGTGCCGATGCCGGTGAGGGAGTTGGCGAGGACGAGGCCGTGGTCGAGGCTCGACATCGGCAGGCCGGGCACGAAGGTGTGAATCCAAAGGGCGAGCTGCGACAGCTCCACGGCGAGCGGGTTGATGTCGAGGCCGTAGATGCAGCGGCGGGCCACCTGGCGGCGAAGGAGCTGGCCGTCGGTGATCGCCTTCGCCCCGTCGGTGTCCTGCCCGAGCGCCTCGCGCGCTTTCTCCGCGAGCCGGGCGAGTTCGGCGCGCACGCCGGGCACCTCGGTGGCGGTGAGGAAGTCGCGCATGCCGCGCTCGATCTTGTCCACAGCGGCGACGAGGAAGTGGGCGGAGCCCATCGCAAGGTCGGCGACGCGGAAGTCGAAGAAGGCGTCCGCGGCCTGGCGCTCCTTGCCCTCGTCCATGAGGGTCTTGATCCGGTCGAGGTGGGCCTTCAGCGCGGGCTCGACCGAACGCTCGATGAGGTGGTCGACGACGATCTTCGGCGTGTAGTACGAGCCGGTCGCCTTGCGCTCCCCCGAGGCGGAGTGGAAGTACGGGCGTCCTGTTGGTGCGACGACCTCATCGTCGTCCTTCGCGGGGACGAATGCGCCGTTCCGGTCGACAGTGAGGTCCTGCTCGGCGAGCGAGAGGCTGGACTCCAGCAGGCCCTCGTAAATGGTGCCAAACTCACGCACCTGTAGGCTGCGAAAGTCGACAGGCCCCCATGTCTGGTCAACGGTCTCCTCACTGAGGAGTTCCTGGAGGGCGGGTCCGACCACGCTGTCGGTGAGCTTGACCCGGGACAGCAGTGCACCTTCTTCGGTGGCCGGGTCGAACAGGCTGCCGCCGTAGGCAGGCACCTCCCAGCGGGAGTTGCCTTGGAAGATGACATCCCACACCTGCGTGAGATCCGACCAGATCGCTGCCGACTCGGTGGAGAACTGGTCAGGGCCGGTACCGATCTCACGGGTGATGAACGCCTGGAGCGAGTTCGCGTCGTAATGGTCGTTGCGGCCCGCGGGCAGCAGCTCGGTGGCCTCCCCGTATGCCTGGAACAGCAGGCGGAACAAGATGCGCATCGTGAGGCGGTACGCGGTCTGGAGTCCATGCGCGTCGAGCGCGAGCCCGAGCGACGGGAGCTGGTCGGCGATGGCGAGCGCGACCCGCGGCACCACCCCCTCGTACACGCGGTCGCGCAGGCGCGTGCCGAGGTCGGCGGCGTACTTGCCCGAGCCGTCGAGGATCTGCTGCGCGGAGCCGTCAACGTCGAGCGCCTCGGCGGAGAAGATGAGGGTGAGCAGCGCGGCCTGCTCGGGCGCGAGCAAATCCAGGTCCAGCTCAAAGTACGTCTCGGACTGGCCGCGCTGGCCGACGCCCACGCCGTCACGTCCGGGGTAAAGCCGCAGCGTGGACTTTCGCAGCGCGATCACCCACGGAACGTCCTCGCGGCCAGCGATCTCCAGCGCCTTCGCCACGGGTGTGAGCTGGTAGGTCGCGGATTTCTGATCGAAGTGCTCGTCGTCGCGCAGCAACACTGCGACCGCGCGCCGTGGCCCGCTCGATGTGCGCAGGACGAGCAGCCGCTCTGTCCCCGCGGGCTCGGCGTCGAACCCGAGCGCCGCCACCAGCTCGATGCCGCGCTTGGGCAGGATCGGCGTTGCCTTCTGACCCGCAGATTCCCAATCGGGACGGCGGGGCACGTCACGGTTCAGGTGGTAGGTGGCGAACAGGAAGTGGTTGGAGAAGCCGTCCGTGCCCGCCGAGGACATCGCCTCCTGAATGGCGCGGATGCGCCCGTGAGCGGCGAGCCCGTTCCCCTCCTCCAGCACGGACTGGAGCTGGCGCTCGGCCTGACCGACCGTGACGGGGCCGATGGGCGGAGCGTCCGCGGACGGATAGTGAATCCAGACGCCATCCGGGGTGACGGCTGCGACGATGAAGCCCATCGGAGCCCGCGTGCCTCGCGATTTCCACAGGTCGTCGAGCACGCCCTTCGTCGGTCGCGCGGTCAGGCGGGCGATACCGACCTGGATCGCCCCTGCCCCGGCGTCATCCCGGCCGAGGACGACGATGGCGTCGGATGCGCCCGCGGGCGCATCCGCCCACGCGACCGTGCTCGATCCGTCAAGCTGCAATGCCGACACGTTCCCTGCTCTCTCCGCGCTCATCCGAGGTGCCCCGGAAACCACTCGGCTGGCGTCACCGTCGCCACCCGCTCCACGCCGTCTACGTCCCCGACGACCAGGACATCGCCATAGGTCGTCACGCGAAGCGTCGCGCGGTCGGCAAGACCTCCGGCGAACGGCTGCTTGCGACGTTCGCCCGAGTCGAGGTCGGCGATCTCGTCGCCCTCGACGGCGTAGAAGTGCGGGGTGAAGAACCCGCGGGCGATGTCGCTCTCCGGGTCGGGGCCGAGGTAGCCGAGCAGGCGCGGGGTCGCGCCGATGAACCCGCCCACGGCCCCGTCGGTGTCGATCCACAGCTCGCGGCCGCGCGGCTCGACGGCAGTCCAGGCACGCACCTTGTCGGCGAAGTCGCCGGTGACCCTGGAGTGCACGGATTCCATCGTGTCGGGGTGCACGACATCCCCCGCGCGGGTCATGTGGTAACGCAACTCCGGGAGCGGGCCGACCCAGGTGCCACCGATACTCGGGCGCGGCAAGTCCTCTGGCGTGTCCAGTGGCACAGTCTCGGCAACGACAGGAGCCGTTGCATCCGAGCTCGGCGCTGCGCCCGCCGGATAGCGTCCGGTGCGCAGCTCGTCCAGCCGCTCGATCAGAGAGTCGATGCGTCCCGCGATATGCATGCCGCTGGACTGCACGAATCCGCGCACGACCTTTGCCGCCTCGACGAGCTGGGCGGTCGTCGGATCGTCGCCGAAGTGGAACCAAGTGTTCCTGGTGGCAAGGATCTTCTTCGCCGCAGCCTGCTTCTGGAACTGCCCGCCGAAAACGCTCAGATACGGGGAGTCCTGCTCGTGGATGTAGTCGCGGAGGATCACACCGGGGTCCTGCGGCTCGAAGCGATGGTTGGGTCGCCAGTTCTTCGGGTCCGAGTCCTTCAGCTCGCTGATCCGGGCGGCGAACCACTGCGATCCCAACGACTCCCGCAGCGTGAAGTGGCTCGTGACGTAGAGATCCCAGCCGAACGCGCGCATGAGCGTGAAGTAGCCCTTGATGAGTTCGCCAGGCGTCTCGTCCTCGGGCAGCGCGATAGAGACGTCGACGCCGCTCATGCGTTCGGGCCTTCCACTGATTCCTTGCCGTAGCCGGTCATGATCGGCACGACGCGCGTGAGCGCGTAGACGGCGAACAACGCCGACGGGTCGGCGAGCGGCACCTCGATGGCCGGCTCGGTCTTGAAGCGGGTTGCACTCGGCAGCAGCACGCCATACGCTCCCGTGCGCGTCGCGCCGAGCGCGGCAAGCAACGCCTGCGCGTCGCCGCCAGCCCATTCGCTGATCTGCGACCACTCGACCGCCGCCCCCGTGGCTCGCCCGGTCCTCCCGTAGCGCAACGCCCGAATCCGTGCGACCAGCTTGTCCCCCACGAGCTTCGGCGAGATCGCTCCGGCGTCCTCCAGCCGCTCGTAGTCCGACGGGCCTGCGAGAAGCTCCGCGAAGCCGAGCGAGGTCTCGTCACTGTCATCCCAGCGGACAAGCGAGACCTGTGCGCGAAGACCGTCTTCGGCCTTGAGGTTGGCGAGCGCGGCGTGGGCGGGTCGCTCCTGCCTGTCACCATGCCACTGGCTCGGCGGAACGACCGTGATCGCGTGCTGACCATCGAGCACCTCGACACTCACCGGCCCGATCCTGAAGCTGCTCATCCGCGCTCTCCTCCCCTCATCTGCTCCGCTGCTCGGTCTCACGCGCGAAAGTCCTCCAGGCTAGGCCCGACCTCCGACATCGTTCACTCGGCCTCCGATGAGGCTCCCCCCGAACGCACCCACTCATCGACTTCGCTGACCTGGAACTTCCAGAGACGCCCCACCTTGTGAGCGGGCATCCCCTTGTCGGCGATCCAGGCGTACACCGTGTCCTTGGTCACTCCGAGGTGAGATGCAATCTGATCGGCTGAGAGCCAAGGCTCAGACATCAGTTACCTCCCCTTGCGGCACGAGCACACGGTCGATTCCAGCCTAGCCAATGGCCTGCCAATCAGACCGTGTTTGTCAGGGTGCAACCGAAGAACACCCCGTTTCGGGGCACATAAAGGACGTGCTCCTCGCCCTGGAAGATCGTCTCGTCGAGCGGAACCGGCCCATCGACATTGAGCAGCAGGGCTGGCCTTCCGAGCGGCGACCGACCCTGCGACGCTGACCAGCCTCGTCAGCGATGGCGCCCGACCCAAGCCTCGAGCGCCGACGCGACGTTCAGCGCCTCCGCCGCCCGGCCTTGGAGAATCCCGACCCGCATCCTGCCCTCGACCACCTGCAGGCCGCGCTCCTCGTTACCGAGGACCTGACGCGAGAGCAGAATTGGCGGCACGAGCCAAGTTCCGCGGTGCTCCCACGCGTCACGGATCCCCTGGGAGCGCAGCCCAAGGTAGTGCCGATGCAGCCGAGCCACCGATTCAAGGAACTCCGCGTCACTCGCACCGGTTGGGATGTCGACAAGTTGAGCGGCAGGCACCAACTCTCTCGTCCACTCGATCGCGGCCAGGTCGAGGTGTCCGTAGTCTTCGATGAATGCGGCGTTGCCCGCATGATCGAAGAGCCATTGCTCCACGACATCGGCCGGCCAGTGCAGGTCGGCCACCTGGGGCAGCGCGAGGTAGTCACTGAGATTGCCGGGCCGGTCCAACATATTCCGCTCGGGATCAACGAGCGGTAAGTCTCCGAATCGAGTCGCCATGCCTCAGCCCGAAGACTGTCGGTAGACGTTCCACGACGCATGGGCGGCGTTGAGGAGATGAGCTGCTCGCACTGCGAATGCTCCGACGCTCTCTGCGTCCGGGTAGAGGCTGGCCTGACCAGGCTCTCCTGGCTGGGCCAGCTGCTGAACCGCTGACAACGAGCCATGCGCACTCGTGCTCGCGATCCACCACAACAAGGAGTAGTCGAGGTCGTCCGTGTCCGAGATAGTCGATTCGGCTGCAACGAGCACCTTTGCCATCTCGATCCTGCGGGGGGCGTAGAACGATTCTTCGCGACCCGGGAGCGACGCTCGGAACGCAGTAGTCACTCTCTCGAGCTCGCGCGCTGCACCGACGAGCGCGCCCGACCGCTTCTCTCGACCTTCCGCTGTTCGCGCGTGGGCGACAGCGAACTTCTCCCGTCTGATTGCCCAGGTGAGGTCGTCTATGACGACTCGGAACGCTCGATGCATCCGATCGTCACGGTCGGATCCTTGCAGCACCCACCAACCGAGGGCCGCGTTCTCCACGACAACGCGAAGGAGTGAATAGTCGGCGATCATGTGAACCTCGCCTTCTCTCCACAGCACCGCGGCCGCTCGTGCGCCGTCGTAGGCGGACATGAGCTTGCCGCTCACGATCCAGGGCGGCGTCTCCGGCCTCACGGCAGCGTGGTCGTGGTCGTGCTGCGCTGTGCTGCCATGCTCTGCAACCGAGTCGCGCTCGGTGAAGAGTTGCCCTGCTCGAAGCCAAAGCCTCGAGACCGCGGCCAGTGGAGTCCCATCTAGTTCCAAGTCGAGGTCCTCAGATCCGATTGAGCGGCGGGAGCCAAGCCCGCCGGAGGCGGTCCTCCAGGCTCCCAGCGGCCGCGATCGTCTCGCACTCGAACCACGACAGCTCGCATTCACATAGCCAGACTGCGATCGCCGCCGCTTGCGCGGGAGTTACGAGTTGCGGGTCTGGCTTCGCCGTCACTGCGGGCGGGATGCCGAACAACAGCTCGCAGACGTTTCGCCGCAGCGAGGATCCGGAGAGATTCACCCCACGACCCAAGTGGCTCCCCCACAGCCGCGATCGCAGGCTCGTCGCCTTGCCGACGTATTGCACCGAGCGGGTGTGCCGCCAGAGGTATACGCCAGGCTGCTCCGGCACGTCGCTACGGGCAAGCTCGCTCACTGGTCGTGCCGTCCGCCCGAGGAGTGCCCGCCACTCGTCAGTTGGGGGCGGATCGGCGTGAGTCATGCACCGATCTTCGCAGGCTTTCCGATGCTCGACCCTCGGGCCAAGTCGTTGCGGGATCCGTCGCGCTGACGACGGCTGGTCACCTCTCGCTACCGACCCGGGATTCCATTCCTCAAGCCGTGATGTGGCCGGTGAGCCACTCGGTCACCGTGTATTGCCACCGCCCCCGGTCAGAGTTCCATGAGAGCGTGTGTCTTGCTTCGAAGACCTCCAGTGACACAAGGCCAGGCCGAGCATCTCGGAGTCCTTGTGAGAGCCGTATCGGTACGGAGTCGTCGTGGGTGCCGTGAAGGATGAGCGTGGGCGCGGTGAGTTCCTCGGCACGAACCGTCCAGTCGAAGGATCGGAGCGGGATGCGCTCGGGCAGGCCGACCATGTGGGCCAGCGGGCGGAGCGTCAGCCACGGAATCGCGAGGCTGCCCGCGGCTGCGGGGAATCCGCTGCGGGCACAGTTCGCTTTGATGACTTCCGTCCAGTCGAGCACAGGCGAGTCGAGCACGAGACCTGCGATGCTGCGTCGATACGACGGGTGGTGAGCGAGCTGGAGCGCGATGGCCGCACCCATCGACCATCCGAACAGCACGATCTGTCGGGCTCCGTGCCGCATCGCGTACTCGATGGCAGCCGCGGCGTCGTCGGCCTCGGTGAAACCAAGCATTGAGCGCCCGTTGCCGACTCCCGGGCCTTCGCCGTCGGCTCGGTAGCTGACAACGAGCGAGGTGTAGCCGCGCTCGGTCGCTGCGAGCACGCCGCGAAGTGTTCCGGCTCGAACGCTGCCGAGGCCATGTAGGTGGATCGCCCACGTCGATCTGGCACCGTCGCCGTCGATGCGCCAGGCGGGGGCAGCACCCGCGGGGGTGTCGATGGTGATGTCGTGTGCGTGAAGGCCGGCGTCGTGCGGGGTCGGGTAGTAGATGCCGCTCCAGGAGACGTGATCGCCAGCCCTGAGAGTCAGCCCCGATGCCGTGCTCGTCACCCGTCGTGCGATCAGAGTCGGTCCACGGTCGAGCACGTCTTCGGAGAGTTGCGCCCAGCCTCCGTTCTCGAACCAGAGGTTGTACGCGCCTTCGGCTGCGGTCCGGCGAGTTCGGTCGAGCACGATGAGGGGACCGTCGCCGTCGCGCTCAACCTCGCGGACGGTCAGGTCGTATCGCCGCGTGCTGGGGGCTGTCAGCCGCCGCGCGATCACCCAGCCGACACCCAACGCGCCTGCCGCAACGAGTCCGGCACCTAGCGCGACCCGTCGCATCACGAACTGCCCTCCTGGCCGACCCGGCCTCCTGGCGAAGCGGTGGTCCGTGTCGCTCTCGTGTCGAGTCCGAGGAGGTGGCTCTCGGCGCGATTCAGCAGGGCGCGCTCGGCTGCGCTGATGTCGAAGGTGACGCGCGGGTCGATCATCGCGTCGCGGATCTCAACGATCTCTCGGTGTAGACGGCTCTCCAGGTCATCCGCGCTCGCAGCGAGCGGGTCTGCTTGGCTCAGCCCAGGCCGCACGAGGGACGCCCGCTTCCAGAGAGGCTCCAACTGTGTCGCGAGGCCGACGGTGCGCTTCCGGCGCATGTCGTGCTGTGCGCGGCGGACGACAGGCTGCGCGGCGAAGCCCGCGCATAGGAAGAGGAACGCGAGTAGAGAGAGCGGTTCGTAGGCGGGTTGGACGGCGCGCATGAGATCGAGATGTCCTGTGACGTGTGCGACATCCATGATGAGCACGGCCAGGCACAGTGCGCCGCCGAACGCCGATCCCAGGCTCAGCAGAGCCGCGGGGAGACGCTGGATGCCGGAGCTGCGCAGATATTGCCGCGCGGCGAGGATCATCATCGTCGTGATGACGAGGAAGAAGTAGCTGAAGTTGATGATCGAGTACGCCGCTGCTGCGGGTTGCGCGCCGAGGTCGATCATGAACCGAGTCGTGGTTGTGCCTCGGTCGATGAACACGAACGTCGTGGTGATCGCAAGAAGCGATGTGAGGAGCACCGGGACGCCCACGGCGACCCGCACGAGCCTGGGGCGGTACTCGTCGACCTTCATGACGCCTCGACCGAGAAAGAAGATCCCGGTCATCAGCAGCCCGTCTGAAACGAGGGTCGTGACGTTCGTGCCGCCAAGAAGCGGATCGGTGGCGAGGTAGATGGCGTCGACGTTCAGGGTCATCGCGACGGCAATCGTGCAGGAGGCGTAGGTGATACTTCGATCCGCCCGTTTGCGGCGGAAGATGAGCAGGCTCGCCACGAGCGCCCACATGAGCGTCGCGACGAGCGCCTGGATCACCCGAAAATCTCCGAATAGCGAGACTCGGCGAACACCGATCCTCGGATGCCCGCGGCCAGCCGATCTGCGAGCGACTCGGCGGCGATCTCCGTCTCACTGTCAATGTCCTGTCGCTTAAGCAGGCGTCCGCGCGTGTGAGGAGGGATGTTGGGCAGCAAGACGTCCCCGGCTGTGCAATCGTCACCCTCCGTGTGACCGAGGATCATGTGGGCCAACTCGTGAAGGACGAACTGCTGGCGGTGCAGTGCAGAGTCGCTGCGTGCGTGGAGCACGAAGTCCTCGGTGTCGGTGACCAGCCAGAGCGCACAGATGCCGTCGCGGGTGTCGAGGTCGGCGAGTTCGACGACGCGGAGCCTACGATGGCGCCGTTCCTGTATGGCCTGGAGAAGGTGTGCAAGCGTGAATCTGCTGCCGAGCCGCAGATCGGAGACGGCGGCCGTTACGGTCTCTTCGGTGTTCACGTTTACCCCCTCTCGGCCGAGCAACTACTGGCCTCGGCTCCATGGTGCGCGACACCCGTCAGTGCTCGGGTGTTCGCATCATTTCCTCGTCCAGGAACCTGCTGATGGCTTGGAGCGCCTTCGGCGAGATATCGCCGAGTGTGCGAGCAGCGTAGGACTTCACCTTCGCTGCACGCATCGAACGCACGAGGTCGAGTTGGGCGGAGACCTTCTCCGGGGTTGCCACGCCGCTCTCCCCCGCAAGAAAGGCAGCATCAACGTCGAAGAAGTCCGCGAGCCCCTCGAAGATTGCGGTGTCTTGAACGTATCGGTGGCCGTTGACCATGTACGTCCATCGTGATCGAGACAGGCTGATGCCACGTTGTCTCAGATACTCCGCGATCTGCGAGTAGGTCGGTTCGGAGCCGGACTCGGCAACAGCGACATCCATCAGAAGTCGCAGGCGTTTGGCGAGGTCGTCAGCCGCAGACTGACTTTCATCTTCAGTCATCGTCGCTGATCCCCCCTTCCCTTCGGGAGGGCCAAGGCATCCACGTAGCCCAGGCCCAAGGGCAGTTGCGCATGCTCAATCTACCCGTTGAGCATGCACAAATCAACTGTTGCGCATGCTCAACGGGCGGTGTTAGAACGGAATCTCCGTAGCGTTTTGAGCATGCTCAACGCGGCTACCCGGTGAGCGGGAGGAGACGATTCCGTGAGAACAGCGCGACCCCGCAGCCTGCCTGCGTTGCCCACCGGACGGCGACCATCTCTTGGGAACCCCGGCGCACCTGATCGACAAGAGCCCCACGGCTCACGACCAGGCCAGAGGAGGTGCCGAGATGACGATGCCGGAAGCCGCGCGCGGAGAGCGCCAGCCGATGGATGCCGCCGCACTGCTCGCCTCGCTCACCGGGCTGTCGCCGAGCGCCGCAGCGTGTCGCTACGCCGAGGCAGGCATCCCGGTCTTTCCCTGCGTCACAGGAGGCAAGCGCCCGCTGACCAAGCGGGGATTCCACGAGGCGAGCACCGAACCGCGCCAGGTCGCTCGCTGGTGGGCGCGGTGGCCGCGCGCCAACATCGGGATGCCGACGGGCCAGATCTCCGGGCTGGAGGTCGTGGATGTCGACGTGCACGGGGCGATCCGCGGCTTCGCAGCGTTCGAGCTGGCCCGGCGCGAGGGGCTGACGGATCGCTGGGCCGCGTTCATTCGCACGCCCTCGGGCGGAGTCCATGCCTACTACCCGGCCGATCCCGAGCTGGTGCAGCCGTCCTGGCAGGTGGCGCGTGCTGGCATCGACTTCCGAGGATCGGGCGGCTACGTCATCGTGCCGCCCTCGATCATCGCCACCGATGCGGGGCCGAGTGCGTATGCCCTCATCGGCTCCGGGCGAGGCGATGCGGTTCCCATCGATGCCCGCGCGCTGCGGCAGTTCCTCGATCCGCGACCGGCGCGCCCGATGCCCGTCATCCCTGTCGAGCGAACAGACGGCGTTGACGTGGAGCGGATCGCCCGCTGGGTCGGGATGCGCGGCGAGGGCGAGCGCAACCGCGGCCTGTTCTGGGCCTCGTGTCGGCTCATCGAGGCGGGCATCCCGCCCGACCGCGTGCGTGCCGCGCTGGTGCCGGCTGCCGAGCGCGCAGGCTTGCCCGCGCCGGAGATCGAGACGACGATCCGCTCGGCGCACCGCGTAGCGAGGGGCGCACCGGCCGCGCCCGCCGCCAGTTCCATGCCCAACCATGCAGCTCAGCCTTCATCGGGTCAGGTGCTCTCGTGATCCCCGGCAGCACGCAACAGCCGCGCGGGCGGATCGCCGTGTGGACTGCGGTGGCTGGTACCGTATTCATCGCCGCAGCCGCCTTCTGGCTGTCGTTCACGGCGCTCGCCGACCTCGCGCGACGCTCCGGCGTTGATGAGAGCCAGGCGTGGGCGTGGCCGCTCATCGTGGACGGCATCATCGTCGTCGCCACGGTGTCCGTCGTCGCGCTCGCGGGGCAGCGTGCCGCCTGGTATCCGTGGCTGCTGCTCATAGCCGGTGCCGCGGTCTCGGTCGCAGCCAACGCGATCCACGCGGTCGTCGCCGCTGACGCCGACGTTCCTTCTGCGCTCGCAGGATCGGTTGCCGCCGTTCCGCCGCTCGTGCTACTGGCGATCACGCACCTGACGGTGGTGCTCACTCGACAGTTCCGTGCCGAGCCGTCGACGCAGACAGCCGAGTTGGTGCCGAGCGCGGTCGAATACCTGTCGCCGGAAGCGCCTGCGCACCTTGCCCCTAGAGAACTCGCTCTACGGATGAAGGAGGACGGCATGACGAACACCGCCATCGCACGTGCGACCGGGGTGCATCCGTCCACGGTCGGTCGTTGGCTGGCGACGCCCGCGCTCGCCGCCGCATCGGAAGGCGGCGCGCTGTGAACGACGAGACACCGGATGCGGAACGCGTGCGCGAGGCTGCGGAGGCTCGTCGCGTCGCTGAGCAGCGCCGCGACGAGGCATCAGAGGTATCGGCGCTGGCGCGCCACGGCGACCCGTCCCGCCCGGCATCCGCATCGTCGGCGGCCACGTCGTTGGAAGATCGGCTGCGGGCCGATCACGACCGGAGCCAGGTGGTGTGGGTGCGCCCGACCGAGCTGCTCCCGTCCGCCTCGGCCCGCATGATCGGACGCGGCATCGACCTGCGCACCGAGCTGGCACGCCGCGTCGAGGAGCGTCGGCAGACCTCGCCGCAGGCAACTCCGATGACCCGGCCAGGCATCCGGGCACGTGCCCAGGGCATCGCGCCGCTCTCCGCGTTCGGGCAGTCGCCCGCGCACCAGTCCTCTGTCAGCCGCGACCCGCTCCGCGGCCTGTGAGCGCGCCATGTCTGCCCAGGCCGCGCCCACGTCGTTCCGCACTCCGGAGGGACTGCGCGCGCTCCTGGAGCGTCTGCACGACGATGGGAAAGGCGCGTGGCGGCGCGACGTGGATGTCGCGGCGCTCATGGAGTACACGGCGGGTCGGTACGCGAGCCTCGCGCGAAAGCACGGCCTCGACCCGTGGGAAGCGGCGAGCGCCGCGTTCGACGCGATGCGCACCCCGGCCGTGCGCAACGCGGAAGATCCGTGGGCAGTCGTCACCCGTGCTGTGCAGGTCACACTGATCGCCGAGGAACGAGGCAACGGACTGCTGTGCTCGACGCATCAGGCACGCAGGCCGCAATACAGCGGTTTCCACGACCCGGAGCGGTTCAGCGACCGGGAGAACCCGCTCACCGACTACCACGAAGCGTTGCAGGTCGCGCCCGCGGGTGAGGACGAGAACGAATCGGACGACGAGGCATCTGGCGTCGTCCGTGCAGTCGAGGACGCGATCAAGCTACTGACGCTGCTCGACTGGCCGGAGCAGACGGCGCGCGCGGCCATCGAGCACATCTGCACTCGACTCGGCGAAGCGCCGTCGCGGGCGAGCGCAGCGGAGTCGCTTCGGCGAGACCCACACGCTCGGGCCGTGCTCGATCTGTCGTCGACGAGCTGGAACGCGCTGCTCCGTGCGATCCTCGGCAACCCCGATCCCGATCAGGCCCGCACCGCCGTCGGCCGCGGCGTGCTGTACCGCCTTCTTGTCGGCGAACCCCTGCGCGCGCTGCTCACCGATGGCGACCTCGTGCTGCTGCTCGGCCTGAACGCGCCCACTCTGGCGGGGGCGAGGTGAGCGCATGGCGACGAGCACCGGGCACATCGAGCTGGAGCGCACCATCGACTCCATCGTCGTCGGCAGTCGTCATCGCGTGGAGCTGGGCGACATCGACGCACTCGCAGCATCCATCGAACGTGACGGACTGCTCCAGCCCCCGACCGTGACGCCGGAGGGGGTGCTCGTGTGCGGCGCTCGCCGCATTGCCGCGCTGCGCAAGCTCGGCTACAAGAAGGTCAACGTGTTCGTGCGCTCCGGGATCAGCGACCGGCTCCAGAGGCTCATGGCTGAGCAGGCCGACAACGTGCTGCACAAGCCGTTCACGCAGACCGAGGCCGCGGCGCTGTACCGCGAGCTGAAGACGCTCATGGCCGAGGACTCCGCCCGTCGTCAGGCGGCGACGCAGTTCGGTGCGGGCGGGAAAATCGCCGGAACGAGCGGTGGTGCCGTCACGGCACCACCGCTGATCGGTGCCCCTGGCAAGTCCCGTGCGCAGGCCGCGCTCATGGTCACCGGGCGCAAGTCGTACACGAGCCTGGAGCAGATCAACGATCTCCAGCGGATCGCGAACGACCCCCGCCAGCCGGAGGATGTGCGCAGCTTCGCCCGCTCCGAACTCGACGCCATCGACCGGGGCGCGTCGATCACCACGGCGCACGCCCGCACCATCGCCATGCTCGCGATCCCGCAGGATGAGCCCGAGCCGCCCGGCGAGCTGGAGCTGCTCGCTCAAGAGGCGCTGGAGCGCGCGAAGCAAGGACGCAAGCGCGGCCCGGCTCCCGCGCCAGCGACAAGCCCCGTGCCGGTTCGCTACCCGGTGCGGGCGTTCACGCTCACCTGGAACGACCTCGATCAGTGGTGGTCGCACTACGACCCCGCCGAGGTCGGCACCGCACTGAGCGACGAACAGTGGGAGCACGTCGAGGCGATCCTCGACGCCACCGTCCGCTTCTTCGACGCGGCCCGAGCCGCCCGCGCCGCCCGCCAACGTCTCGCCAAGGAGAGTGCCTGATGCCGCAGACTCGCTTCCCCCGTCGCCTCATGATCCTCCTGATCGTCGGTGCCGCCGTGCTCGCCGTCCTCGTCGGAGTCGGGCTCTACGGGCTGTTGCTCGCGCCTCGCTCCGACCCCTCGCCCGGAAACACCGCGGGCGATCCTCCCGGCGCGTCGACCAGCACGCCGTCGCCGACATCGAGCACGCCGCCCGTCGTCCGTGAGTCCGACGACCCCGAGACGTTCGCGCGAGCCCTCGCCATCGCGCTGTTCACATGGGACACCGCGACTGAGTTCGGGCCGACCGACTACGCGCAGGTCATCGTGGATGTGGGCGACCCCTCCGGCAATGAGACCGCCGGGCTCGCCTCTGACGTGCGCACCTATCTCCCGACCGCGGACGCCTGGGCGCAGCTCCGCACGATGCAGACCCGCCAATGGCTCGACATCAACGACGTGTTGGTGCCGGACGAGTGGGCGACGGCGCTGGAGCAGGCAGCCGAGGGACAGATCCTTCCGGGCACCGTCGCCTACACGATCACCGGCATACGACAACGTGAGGGCGTCCACGGCATCGAGCCCGTGACCAGCTCCCACGAGGTCGCGTTCACCGTCTTCATCACCTGCGAGCCGACCTTCGATACCTGCCGCGCGCTTCGCATCTCCGAGCTTGACAACCCCCTGCGTTGATCGGCACCCGCATGAAGAAGCTCGTTGTGGTCATCGCCACCCTCGTCGCAGTGCTCCCCATGAGCCTGGTCGGCGTGGGTCTGCTCGTGTCGCCCGCTGTATTCGCCGCATGTCTCTCGTCAAGCTCCCTCGTTGTCGGGCCGATCCCGGAGTCGCTCACAGCCACGACGCGCGCGGGCGAGACCGTGACCCTCAACCACGAGCAGCTAACCCATGCAGCCACCATCATCACGGTCGGCGCGCAGACCGAGGGCGTTGGTCGCGCTGGCATCGTCATCGCGCTCATTGCCGCACTCACCGAGTCGCGGCTACGGATGCTCGCAAACTCGGCTGCGATACCAGAGTCGAGCGGTTTCCCGAACGACGGAGAGGGCAGCGATCACGACTCTCTTGGTCTATTCCAAATGCGGCCGAGCGCAGGATGGGGCACCGTCGCAGAGCTGATGAACGCGACCTACCAATCGCGCGCCTTCTACGGAGGTTCGAGCGGGCCGAACTACCCATCACCGCGCGGACTGCTCGACATACCCGACTGGCAGCACCTCGACCCTGGCGAGGCAGCGCAAGCGGTCGAGGTCTCGGCATATCCCGACCGCTACCAGAACTACCAGCCGGTCGCCGAGGCGATCCTCGCTGCACTCACGCGCCGCGCCGAAACCACGCCGGGCGGTACACCGCTCGGCAACGTACCCGAGACGACTGCCATCGTCTTCCCACTGCCGAGCGGGACGTGGGTGAACACCAGCGACTTCGGGTGGCGCGAAGACCCCTTCACTGGTGAGCGAGCGTTCCACTCAGGAACGGACTGGGCTGCCGACGACGGCACGCCGATCCTCGCGCTCGCCGATGGCGTGGTCAGCTTCGCCGGGCCGTCGGGTGGCTACGGCAACCTCATCATCATCGAGCACACCATCGGCGGCGAGCGCATCGCCTCCGCCTACGCCTACATGTGGCAGAGCGGCGTCCTCGTCAGCGTCGGGGATCGCGTCGTTGCCGGGCAGCACATCGGCAACGTCGGTTCGGCGGGCAGGTCGACCGGAGCCCATCTGCATTTCGAGATCCGGCCAGGCGGGTCGAATGCTGCGGCCGTCGATGCCGAGCCGTGGCTTGCCGCCCACGGAGTGCAGAACCTCGATGCCGCAAGCACCGCGGCGCTCTGCTCAGCACAGATGGCCGCATGACATGGACATATTCCCCGACTTCGGAGCCGTCGGCGGTCAGGCAGAAC
The DNA here is from genome assembly GCF_054654695.1 of Microbacterium xylanilyticum. Lineage (NCBI taxonomy): Bacteria > Bacillati > Actinomycetota > Actinomycetes > Micrococcales > Microbacteriaceae > Microbacterium > Microbacterium xylanilyticum. The sequence continues at coordinate 1,640,653 of NZ_BAAIEN010000002.1, read as the reverse complement.
TGCGGGCCATCGTTGGCGCGCTGCTGACCATCGTGCTCATCCTCGCCGGGCTCATGCTCGTCATCTGCGCCGCAGTGTGGGCGATCTCGTCGGCGAACGGCAACATCACTTCGGCTGTCCGCGCGCGCACCGGATTCCTCGTCTCCGTCGGAACTGCCGCCCTGGCCGGCCTCGGCGTCACCTGGGTCAACTTCCTGCTCGGACTCGGCGCGAGCATCTGAGGCGTCGTGCTGTCACCACTCGTGCGCTCGCCGCGCCACGAGCCGCAGCCCGATCACGTTCGTGCGCTGGATATAATCGCGCGCATGGGGAGCAACGCGTGATCCCGCCCTTCGAAGACGGGACCTGGTACCTCCCACAGGGGTTGCACACGGCGACGCTCGAAGAGATCGACGAACGCTTTGTCGCCGCCGCACCATTCATTGATCGGCGTCGCGTCGTCTTCGACGCATTCCAGCTCTGGCATGGGATCGTGAGCGGGATCGTGCCCGGCGCTCGCTTCTGGGTCGACGGCGGATTCATCACTCACAAGCCCTGGGCGGCTCCGTCGGACGTCGATGTTACGGTCATGCTCAGGCCGGACGAACTCAACAACCTTCCTGACGACGAGCAGCAGCACCTGGACCAGATGTTCACCAAACCTGGCCCGCCGCGTCAGCAGCCCATGTCGGGGCTCGTCGACGCGTTCCTGTGCCTGCGTGGAGACGTGGACAGGACTCTTTACTGGCGGGAGCATTGGTCCACGGTGCTCGGCGAGAACCGGACGAAGTTAAACGGCACACAAAAGGGCTTCGTGGAGGTGAGGTCATGACGCTTTCGAACCAGGCACTCGATCAGTTCCGCGACGCCTGGCACGCCGCCGAAGGCGAGGACTTCGCCAGCCGCCTGCAGCGTCAATCCCTCGAAGCACTAGCATCCGAGAACGATGCACTGCGCCCGGTTCTCTTCGAGCTTACGAACCGTGCGCAGTCCGAGCTTGACCTGCATCTCGACGGCGAGACAGTGCACAATCATGAGGCAAACGCGGAGTCCTTCGCTTCCCTCGTGCGTGGTCTGGCCGATGCGACGAAGGAAGTCGCGAAGCACCTACTTGGACGCCAACGGCGCGCGTCAACGCTGCGAGTCCTCGCGCCGAGTCCTGGCTCCGTGCGTGTAGTCCTGAAGGCCGCGCCACCCGAGGAAGCACCAGGAAAGACCGCGCAGAACACTCGCACGCCCTCGGTCGACTCGACGTCCCTGGACACCGTAGCGGTGCTGCTTTCGCGCGCTCAACACGAAGGGGCAAGCCTCACCGACGACGTTCTGTCCGGGCTGGCTGCCGACCTGCCTCAGAAGGCGCACGCCGGACTGAAACGAGTTGCACGGGCAATCGACGAACAGAATTGGGATATCGCAGGTGAGTTGCGATCTCAGCATGGATTCCAACCGCTGCATGTCAGCCCATTAGGTGCCAAGGCACTGCTCCGAGTCCTCGACGAGCGCCAGGAGAGCAGCGATGTCGTGCGCCTCGATGGAGTCATCGACGGGCAACGCCGATCAGTTGGCGCTTTGTGGTTCACCCCCGACGGCGCAGCAGCGATCGAAGCCGCGGTTCCTAGCCCAGAGCTGATGGAGCAGGTCGTGCAGCATGATGCTGCGAACGCGCGCGTTCGCGCAGTGTTCGATGTCGTCACGATCGTAGGCAAGGGCGCGAACGCACGCCGACGCCAGGTCTACACCCTGCGCTCCATTGAGCCCTTGCCAAAAGCACCGACGCTGATCTGACGACGCATCGCGCCAAGGCGGGAGCATCCGAGCTGGCGTAGGGCTCGCCGCACGGCAACCAGCACTCTTCAGCGAAGCTTGCGCGGCTTCGAGGGCCGCTCCAGCGGCGAGCCGTGGCCGACGACGTGCCACCAGCCGCAGTAGTGGCACTGCACGGCTTCTGCGCCCTTCGCTACGCGCGCCGCGACGGTCGCAGCCTCCAGCCGAGTCTCAATCGGAGGGCGCTTTGTCGGGCAACGAACTCCTCGCATAGCCACGACGGTAACCCTGACCTCCGACGTTCCTCGGGACGCCGTGCGCACCTGATGGACGAGACCCGCCCGTCCATTCCAAGGAGCACACAGTGATCGACATCGACCCCAATACCGACGGGTTGCCCGGCATCGAACAGCTCCGCGTCATCGTCGGCGCGGCCATGACGGTGGGGCTCATCCTCGCTGTCCTCGCCCTCATCATCTCGGCCGTGGTCTGGGGCTACGGGGCGAACAGCTCGAATCCGCACCTCGCCAGCCGGGGCAAGGTCGGCGTACTCGTCTCGTGCGGCGCGGCGATCATCTGCGGTGCGTCGGTGACGCTCGTGAACTTCTTTTGGAACGTCGGCCAGTCGGTCTGACTCCACGACCGAGTTGAGATGGCTGAGCCGATGAGTATCTGTGATGTGCCCGTCATCGCCTCGGTGTGCGATGCCGTGGGTGAGGGAACTGCGTCGCTCATCTCCGCGCCGTTCGACTGGCTCGCGCAGGCAATGGGGCAGGCCGCCGCCTGGCTGTTCGAAAGCGTGTGGGCGGTGTTCGACTCGACAACGCTCGTCGACGTCACTGGAAGCCAATACGTCTCGGTCTACAACGTGCTGTTCGGGGTGGCGATCTTCGTCATGCTCGTCTTCTTCTGCCTCCAACTCATCACCGGGCTCGTGCATCGAGATCCGATGGCACTGTCGCGCGCGGGCGTGGGACTCGCCAAGTCGGTGCTCGGATCGTTCGTCGCCATCACCCTCACCGCGACCCTGTTGGAGGTCACCGATCAACTCACCATCGGCATCGTGCAGGCGACTGGCAACACGATGGAAGGCATCGGCGACCGCATGGCCCTGCTCGCCGCTGGGCTGACGACGATCAACATCGCCTCGCCCGGCGTCGGTGCGATCATCACGATCTTCCTTGCCGGGCTCGGCATCGCGGGTGCGGGCATCGTGTGGTTCACGCTGCTCATCCGTAAGGCGCTGCTACTGGTCGCCATTGTCTTCGCGCCCATCGCACTCGCCGGGTTCACCTGGGATGCTGCAAAGGGTTGGTTCGGACGCTGGGCGGCGTTTGTCGTGGCGCTCATCTTCTCGAAGCTCGTCATCGTCGTCGTGTTCCTCGTCGCCATTGGGCAGATCAGCGCGCCCATCGACCTCGACCTCGCCTCGATCAGTGACCCGATCTCGGGCGTCGTGCTGATGTTCATCGCCGCGTTCGCGCCCTACCTGACGTACAAGTTCATCTCGTTCGTGGGCTTCGACATGTACCACGCGATGTCGAGCGAGCAGGAAGCGAAGTCGGCGCTCAACCGACCCGTCCCGCTACCGGTCAAGGCTCAGCCGAACGCGGCAAAGTCCGTCCTCGGAGGGCAAAGCGGCGCGAGAGGCGGGACTCCTCCCGCGCCGAGCACAGCTCCCGCTGCAAGTGGCGCAGCAGGCGGCGCTGCGGGCGCAGGCGGCGCTGCGGGCGCAGGTGGCGGGGCGGCGGCCTCGGGAGGCGCGGCAGGTGCCGGCGCAGCAGCGGCCGGCCCCGCGGCCGCAGCCGTCGTCGGGGCGCAGGTCGTCAAAGCCGCGGCGACGACTGGGCCGAAAGTCGGTGCCGCGGTCGGCGGCGCAGCAGCCGGGCACGCAGAGACATCCACACCGCCGATACCCGTAGCGCCGAGGAAGGGGTAGAACATGGCCACCCAGCACCCCCCGGCTCCCGAGCAGCAGCTCTCCCCCGTGCAGTTCTCCCGACTCGCGCACCGTGGCATCCTGCTCGGACTGTCGATCTCGCAGTTGATCGTGTTGGGCATCGGCGTGGTCACCGTCGTCGCCACGATCTACACGGGCGGTGGCATGGGGCTGGTCTGGACTTCCCCGATCTGGCTCAGCTGTCTGCTGCTCGCGGTGGTCCCCGTGGGCGGGCGCAAGCTCGTGGACTGGCTGCCCATCGTGTCGCGCTGGATGTGGCGGAGCACCGCAGGGCAATTGATCTTCCGCCGCCGCGTCATCAAGCCGCGTCCGGTCGGCACGCTCGCGCTCCCCGGCGATGCGACCGCGCTGCGCGAATGGGTCGATCCCGAGACGGGCGCGGCGATGGTGCATGACCCCCACGCTCAGACCCTGACCTCGGTGCTGGGGGTGACGCACCCGGCGTTCGTGCTGCTCGATCCGGGCGAGCAGGAGCGGCGGATCAACGGCTGGGGTCGGGTGCTCGCTACCGCGTGCCGCTCGGGCCGGATCGCCCGGCTCCAGGTCTGCGAGCGGACGCTGCCGGACTCAGGCACGGGGCTCGCCGAATGGTGGGCCAGGCACGGCACCGACGATGAATCCTGGCCTGCGACCACCTACCGGGAGCTGATCGAGCGTGCTGGGCCGACCGGCGAGCGCCATGCGACGACCATCTCGATTGCGCTCGATATGAACGCCTCGGGACGACAGATCCGCTCAGCGGGCGGCGGCATCCGTGGAGCTGCCGCCGTGCTGCGTCAGGAGATGACCACGCTCGTCACGGCGCTGCGAGCTGCGGACCTCGCCACGACCGGCTGGCTCGCGCCCGGCGAGGTCGCTGTCATCCTGCGTTCCGCCTACGACCCGGCTGCCGCGCCCGCGCTGGAGCGGCACGCCGACATCGGGCGTTCCCTCGCCACCGCGGGGCCGGTCGCGGTGACCGAGAGCTGGGATCGCGTGCGCACCGACTCCGCGCACCACACCGTGCTTTGGCTCTCCGAGTGGCCGCGTTCGCAGGTGTTCCCCGGATTCCTCGCCCCGTTGCTGCTCACCTCCGGCGTGCAGCGGGCGTTCTCGCTCATCTGCACGCCAGTTCGCGCTGACATCGCGGCCCGCGACCTGCGGAAGAAAAAGGTCGGCCTGCTCTCCGACGCAACCCAACGCGCGAAGATCGGGCAGGTCGAGGACGCCTCGCGCACGGCTGAGTACCAGGACGTGCTGCAGCAGGAGTCCGACCTCACCGCTGGGCACGGCGTGCTCCGCTACACCGGCCTCATCTCCGTCTCCGCGCCCACGGTCGATGAGCTGGATGCCGCCGTCGCCGCCATCGAGCAAGCCGCGGTCCAGGCGTCCTGCGAAACGCGCAGACTCGTCGGCCAGCAGGCCACCGCGTTCGCCGTCGCCGCGATCCCGCTCTGTCGGGACGTGTGACGCACCCAGCCCTCGACCCCGGAAGGAGTAGCCATGCCAACCTTCAGCAACCCCGTGCAGGACGCCACGGAGACCCGCCAGGCGGTGCGGGCGCTCGCTCATGCGAGCCGGGCCTTCGCCGACCCCGAGGACACCTATCAGGTGGTCGGCGAGCTATTAGGGACGCTGCGCTCCCTGGAGCAAGTGCTGGAGCAGGTCGCGGCGGCGCACGTCCTGCACCAAGACAAGGCGTTCCTCGACAACGGCGACCACGAGGCCGGGGTTGACGAGGCTTGGGCCGCCGCCAACGCACTGCGCAGGGCCGCAGAACTCGTCCAGTCAGCCGAGACCGCCGTCGATCAGGCGTCGCAGCATTCGAGCTACATCGCGTGGCACCCGGCACCTGTCGCCAATCGACCTGAGTTGGACCCGTTCTCCCGCGACCCGTTCGAGGCACTCCCGGTCAGCTCCCGGCGAGGACTATCACTATGAGCCCCGGCGACCGCGAGCGCCTGCACACCACGGTCCTGCTCGACCCGGCAGGCGAGCGCCGCGCCGCGCGGAAGGCGCGACGGCGAGCGGCGAGCAAGATCGAGACCGCCGACCGCAAGGCTCAGCAGGAGCGGGCGCGGGCGACATGGGAGGCGGAACGCGAGGCAAGGCGGGCGACGACCTACCTGCCACCGTCCGGCGAGACGCGGCCCGCAGCACTCCGCACGCCCGGCCGTTTCCGGCTGCCGCGCCACCAGGACACAAGCGCGACGCTGGCAGGGGCGTATCCGTTCCTCGCCGAGGGCGGGCTCGGCTCCGCTGGCGTGTTCGTCGGCCAGGATCTCTACAGCGGGGCGTCGTTCGTCTACGACCCGTGGGTGCTCTACGCGCAGGGCATCATCACTGCACCGAACATCGTGCTCGCGGGGATTGTCGGCTCCGGCAAGTCCTCGCTCGCCAAGAGTCTGTATACACGGTCAATCCCATTCGGTCGGAGGGTGTACGTTCCCGGCGATCCGAAAGGCGAGCACACGGCCGTCGCTGAGGCGGTCGGCGGTCGGGCGATCATGCTGGGGCACGGGATGTCTACGCGGCTGAATCCCCTCGATGAGGGGCACCGGCCTTCGGGCCTCAGCGATGCTGAGTGGCAGAGCCAGGTCACCTCCCGACGACGCGACCTGATCGGCGCACTCGCCGAGACCGTCCTCGACCGCGGCCTCACCCCACTGGAGCACACAGCCGTCGACATCGCGCTCGCCGATGCGGTGCGCTCGGCCGAGGTGCCGATCCTTCCGATGGTGGTCGACCGCATCCTCGCTCCGAACGCTGAGAACGACGACGGCAGGCTCGCCGAGCACGGCCGACTCGTCGGACACGCGCTGCGGAGACTCGTGGCCGGTGACTTGGCGGGACTGTTCGACGGCCCGAGCACCGTGCGCTTCGACCCGTCGCTGCCGATGGTGTCGCTAGACCTGTCGCGGGTGGCGGAGAACTCGACGCTCATCTCCGTGCTCATGACGTGTTCGTCGGCGTGGATGGAATCGGCGCTGCTCGACCCGGCGGGCGGCCCGAGGTGGGTCGTTTACGACGAGGCGTGGCGGCTCATGTCGCATCCGGCGCTGCTGCGCCGGATGGATGCACAGTGGCGGCTCGCGCGGCACTACGGCATCGCCAACCTGCTCATTTTCCACAAGCTCAGCGACCTCGACAACGTAGGCGACCAGGGCTCGGCGATGCGCGCACTCGCCTCGTCCCTGCTCGCCAACGCCGAGACACGGGTGATCTACAGGCAGGAGAGCGATCAGCTCGGAGCGACTGCGCAGGCCCTCGGACTCACCGGAACTGAACAGGGATTGCTGCCCGGCCTCGGCACCGGACAGGGGCTCTGGAGGATCAAGAACCGCTCGTTCGTCGTCCAGCACCAGCTGCACCCTGCCGAACTTGCGATGTACGAGACAGGTCAGAAGGCCAGAGGAGAAAGTGACGGGTTCCCCCAAATCCGTTCGGAAATCCAGGGAACCTGAGTGCTCAAATCCAACTAGAAACCAGATGAGGGTGCGGGTTGTAGAAACCCGTCGGCGTTCCTGGGTTCCTGCATTGCGCAGATCAAGTTGGGCGCGATCAGCGACGGACCCATCGTCCCGGGCTTGACTCATCGGGTCGTCATCATCCAAAAGGTTGAGATGCAGTTCAATACTGTTCGCGATGCCGTGACGAGCCGGGCCTGGTGGAGTTGACGGTATGGCAGTTTCTCGTGCGCGCAGACCCTTCTCTGACCGGCTGACTTCGCGCGGCGGGGCGTGGGTATCGCTCGGTCTGGTCGTGTTGATCATGGTCGCCTTGTTCGGTGTGTTCGGGTCGGCGAAAGCCCCCGCACGAAACGATCAGGCGCCCGTGGGTGCGGAGTCCTCGCGCACGAGCGAGCTGCTGGCAGAGTTCCCGAACGCGGACCGTCAGTCCGTGCTCGTCGTCGCGTCCCGCGATGACGGCGCGAAGCTCTCCGAGGGTGAGATCGAGGAGCTCAAGGATCTCCTCCCGGTACTCGACGCCCGTTCGGATGCGGTCTCGTCCGGGCCGATGGTCAGTGACGATGGGAAGGCTGCGGTCCTGATCACGCCGATCAAGGTCGGTGAGACGAACACGGACACGGCTGCGGTGATCAAAGAACTGCGCACGGATATCGCAGGCCATACGCCGACGGGAATGTCGCTGTTGGTGACCGGCGGGCCGGCGTTCGGCGCGGATGTGGCGGCCGCGTTCGAGGGCGCTGACTTCACGCTGCTGCTGGTGACGATCCTGATCGTCGCGATCCTCCTCATCGTCACCTATCGGTCGCCGGTGCTGTGGCTGATCCCGCTCGTCGCGGTCGGGCTCGCGGACGGGCTCGCGGGCCGCCTGACCGCCGCGGCAGGCGCGGCGTGGGATCTGCAGTTCGATGCGGGCATCATCAGCGTGCTCGTGTTCGGCGCGGGCACTAACTACGCGCTGTTGCTGATCTCCCGCTACCGGGAAGAGCTCCAGTCGACAGAGGACCACCGGCAGGCGCTCAGCACGGCGTGGCGGAAGACCCTTCCTGCGATCCTCGCATCGAACGTCACGGTCGTGCTCGCTTTGCTGACGCTCGCGCTCGCGGTGATCCCCGGCACGCACGGGCTCGGGATCTCATCCGCGATCGGTCTGCTGATCGCGCTCGGCTCGGTCCTGTTCCTGCTGCCACCGCTGCTGGCGGTGTGCGGTCGGAAGGTGTTCTGGCCGTTCGTGCCCCAGCCGGGAGATGCTCGCAGACAGGGCGGCGCATGGCGGAAGGTCGCGACGAGTGTCGTGAAGCGCCCGGTAGCGAGTCTCCTCGCCGGGGTCGCGCTGCTCGCGGTGATGGCGACCGGCCTGTTCGGGACATCGGTCGGGCTCGACCAGATCGAGAAGTTCCGGGTGCAGTCCGAATCCGCGACGGGGCTGGAAGTCCTGTCGGATCATTTCCCGCCGGGTGAGGCGCAGCCGATCCTCATCGTCGCGAACAGCGTGGAGGCCGACGCGGTCGTCGCGGCGGCGAACGACGTGGAGGGCGTGGTCCGCGCACACCCGGTCGGCACCACAGACGACAAGTCGCTCACGAAGATCATGGTGACCAGCGAGTATGCGCCAAGCACCGCGGACAGTCTTACCCAGATCACGGAGCTGCGCGACGCGGTGCACGAGGTGCCGGGCGCGGATGCGGTCGTGGGCGGCGCAGTCGCCACCGATCTCGACGCTCGTGCCGGGAACCAGCAGGATCTCCGGCTGGTCGCACCGCTCGTGCTCGCGGTGAGCTTCCTCGTGCTCCTGATCCTGCTGCGCTCGATTGTCGCCCCGGTGCTTTTGCTCCTGGTGAACCTTGCCAGCGCGGTCGCCGCGATCGGCGCCGGTGCGTGGCTGAGCCGCGTGCTGTTCGGCCAGCACGCGCTCGATCTGCAGGTGCCACTGCTGGCGTTCCTGTTCCTCGTCGCCCTCGGCATCGACTACACGATCTTCCTCGTGCACCGCGCCCGCGCCGAAGCCGCGGTCCGCGGGACGCGGGAGGGCATGGTCGAAGCGGTCGCCCATACCGGCAGCGTGATCACGAGCGCGGGCATCGTCCTCGCAGCCGTGTTCGCCGCCCTCGGCGTGCTGCCGCTGGTCACACTCGGACAACTCGGCTTGATCGTCGGCGTGGGGGTGATCGTCGACACGCTGGTGGTGCGCACGGTGATCGTGCCGGCGATCTTCACCCTCGTCGGCGACCGCATCTGGTGGCCCGGAAAACCGGGCCGGGGAGAATCGACGCATGAACATCGTGCACGCGCCGCTGACGCGCAATGACCCAGTGGGGCCGGTAGCCGCCGGCCCCACCGTGCGGGCGATGGAGATCGGCCAGCACCTCATCGCGGCCGCCCTCACTCTGATCGGTGCCATTCGCGCCATCGGTGACGGCACCCCGATTCCGGCTGCGATCGTCACGGGCCTCGCGATCCTGGCCTGGCACACGGCCGGAGCGATCCTGCCGTCCCGAACCCGCTCACGGCAGATCGTCGTGTGGTGGCTGGTCGGGTTCGCGGTGATCTGGGTCGCAGCGGTCGCCGTGTCCGCGGAGTTCGTGTGGATCGCGTTCCTGCTCTGGCTCCTCGCCGGGCATCTGCTGCCAGTCCCGTGGGGGTTGGTGTTCTCCGGGCTCGTGCTCGCGGTGGTGATCGTCGCTCCGATCCTCCACCACGGCACCACGAGCTACGCGAACGTGTTGGGTCCGCTCATCGGCGGGATCTTCGCGTTCGGGATCTCCCGCGGCTATCTCCAACTCCTCCGAGATGCGGCTGAACGCGAGCGCCTGGTGGCCTCCCTCACGAGAGCGCAGCAGGAGACGGCCGATCTGCAGGACGAGCTCGCTCTCGTCCAACGCGAATCGGGTGCGATCGCCGAGCGCACCCGCATCTCCCGTGATATCCACGACACAATCGCACAGGCGCTCTCCTCGATCCGGCTTCTCGCCCACGCCGGAGCCGGCCGCACGACCGACATCGACGCTGCACGGACCCTCGAACAGGTCGAGACGTTGGCGGGCGACAGCCTCGCCGACGTGCGGCGCATCGTCGCCGCGCTCGCGCCCGCCGAGCTCGAGGACAACGCCCTCGCCGCGGCGCTCAGTCGCATGCTCGACCGTGCCCAGGACGAAACAGGCCTGCGTACCGAGTTACACGTTGACGAAGGGTTGCCCGCCCTTCCCACCGAGGTCGAGGTCGCGCTGCTGCGCACCGCGCAGTCTGCGCTCGCGAACGTGCGCCTGCATGCGGGGGCGAGCCGGGTCGTAGTGAGCCTGATCGACTCGGGCTCCACCGTGCGGCTCGACCTCATCGACGACGGCGCCGGGTTCGACGTCACCGCCTGGGAACAGGCCGCGGAACCTGGGACCGGATCGTCGAGCTACGGGCTCAGGTTCATGCGGGCCAGGCTCCGAGAACTCGGCGGCGGCCTCGACATCGAAAGCACCCCGGGCGAGGGCACCGCGATCTCGGCGCACCTCCCGATCCACCACACCATCACGACGCAGGCTTCCGGCAGTGAACCGGCCGCAGAGGAGACGCCATGACCACCACCGTGCTGCTCATCGACGACCACCCCGTCGTCCGCAGCGGACTCCGCGCCGTCCTCGACACCGACACCGTGCACGTCATCGGCGAAGCCGCAACCGGCGAAGAAGCCATCACGCTCGCCGCCCACCTCCACCCCGACGTCGTGCTCTGCGACCTCCGCCTCGGTGCCGGCATCGACGGCATCCAGACCACCGCAGCCCTTCGCGCCCTCGACCCGGCCCCGGCCGTACTGATCCTCACGACCTTCGACCGCGACGCCGAGATCCTCGGCGCGATCGAGGCCGGCGCCGCCGGCTACCTCCTCAAAGATGTCGCACCCGACGTGATCGTCGAGGGCATCCACCGTGCAGCCGGGGGCGACATGTTCCTCGCCCCCGACCTCGCGGGCCGAGTCCTCCAGGGCATGCGGAACCCGCTGCCGCGCCTCACCGACCGGGAACTCGAGGTGCTGCGACTCATGTCGACGGGAGCGGCGAACAAGGACATCGCCCGCAACCTGTTCGTCACCGAGGCGACCGTGAAGAGCCACATCGCGCACATCTTCACCAAGCTCGGCGTCGACAGCCGCTCTCGCGCGATCCATCTCGCCCAGGAAACCGGCCTCATCTAACCCCGCAGATCTCACCCCCTGCTCGAAAGGATTCCCCACTCATGAAGAAGCTCTTCAACGCGGCATTCATCTACATGCTGGCCGGTGTCGCCTCCGGCCTGTTCTACCGCGAGTTCACCAAGCTCAATGACTTCCCCGAGGGCCAGTTCACGCAACTCGGCCTCGCCCACACGCACCTGCTCACGCTCGGGTTCATCGTGCTGCTGATCGTGCTCGTCATCGAGAAGGTCTTCACGATCTCGCGTAGTCCAAAGCTGTTCGGCTGGTTCTTCTGGCTCTACAACGCCGGCGTGATCCTCACCTCCGCCATGCTCATCTGGCACGGAAGCCTCACCGTCCTCGGCGAGGACTCGAACGCGATGATCGCGGGGATCGCGGGCCTGGGGCATATCGCGATCACGGCGGGCATGATCGTCTTCTTCGTCGCCCTCCGCCGCGCAGTGACTGGGCGCACGCCCGCACCCGTGGAACGCGCAGCGGTCTGACCATGACCGCCGCACCGACCGTTCAGGTGAGCGCGCCGACTCGGCGGGAATGGTTCGGGCTCGCCGTTCTCTCCATCGGGCTCGGCCTCATCGTGCTCGACGGCACGATCGTCGGTGTCGCGCTGCCCGCTATCATCGGCGACCTGCACCTCGACCTCACCGACGCGCAGTGGGTGAACAGTCTCTACGCTGTCCTGCTCGCCGCCCTCCTGCTCTCCACCGGGAATCTTGCGGACAGGTGGGGCCGCAAGCGGCTCTTCCTCGCCGGCCTCATCGTGTTCGTCGCGGGCAGTCTGCTTGCTGCCGCCGCTTCGACCGTGGGGGTGCTGATCGGGGCGCGTGCGGTGCAGGCGGTCGGGGCAGCGTTCATCATGCCCTCCACCCTCTCCACCGTGAACGCCGTGTTCCGGGGCAAGTACCGTGCCGTGGCGTTCGGGTTGTGGGGTGCGGTGATCTCCGGTGCTGCCGCAGTCGGGCCGCTCGCCGGCGGCGCGCTCACCCAGTGGGCTTCGTGGCACTGGATCTTCCTGGTGAACCTGCCGCTCGGCGCGCTCGTGTTCATCGCGGCGATTTTCACCGTGCCGGAGACGCGCGGGGAGAAGAAGCGCCCCGGCGTCGACGTCGACGGTGCGCTGCTCAGCGCCATCGGATTCGGGGCACTCGTGTTCGCTGTCATCGAAGGCCCCGACCTCGGCTGGTGGACGCCGAAGAGTGACCTGACGATCTTCGGCTGGGTGTGGTCGAAGGACGCGGCGGTCTCGGCCGTACCCGTCGCGTTCGGGATCGCCGCGGTCGCGCTCGTCCTGTTCGTGATCTGGGAACGACACCGCGAGAAAGTGCAACGCGCCGCGCTCCTCGACCTCGGCCTGTTCTCGTTCTCCACGTTCTCCTGGGGGAACCTCACCGCCGCGATGGTCGCCGTCGGCGAGTTCGCGATCATCTTCGTCCTCCCGCTCTACCTCATCAACGCCCTCGACCTTGACGTCATGGGCGCCGGGCTCGTGCTCGCCGCGATGGCCGTCGGTGCGTTCCTCTCCGGTGCTGCAGCCCGACACCTCGCCGCGAAGTTCGGCTCGACTGGAACTGTGCTCATCGGCTTGGGCCTCGAAGTCACGGGCGTCCTCGCGCTCGCCCTGCTCCTGGGGCCCGCGACTCCCGGCTGGCTCATCGCGATCCCCCTCACCGTCTACGGCCTCGGCCTCGGGCTCGCCTCCGCACAGCTCACCGGCACCGTCCTCCAAGACATCCCCGTCGATATCTCCGGCCAGGGATCGGCCACGCAGAGCACCGTCCGGCAAATCGGTTCCGCCCTTGGCACCGCGTTCGCCGGAGCGACGCTCTCGATCTCCCTCGCGCTCACTCTCCCCACCGCTCTCGGTAACGCGGGGCTCACCGGTGCGGAGGCGGACTCGCTTGCGGACGCCACCCGGCAATCGGCGGGCACCACAATCATGCAACTCCGTGAACAGGGAAGCAGCAGCAGCCTCGGCGACCAGACCGCGACGGCTGTCGACGCCCTCACGGGCGGGTTCGCTGATGCGACCCGCTGGGCGCTCCTGATCGCGACCGTGTTCCTCGCGCTCGGATTCATCGGGGCCCTACGCCTGCGCCGCGCATCGGCTTCACCCCTCGTTAACTCGTCAGCACAGTAAGAGACTCATCGACCATGACCACGACAGAGAAATCCAGAACCGTCAGCCCCCGCGTGCTCTTCCGGAGCTTTGCCGTCGCCGAGATGTTCACCTGGGCCGGGCTCATCACCGCGCTCGTTCTCCGGGCACTCAATGTCGCAAACCTGGTTCCGATCATCGGAGGCATCCACGGATTCGTCTTCCTGTGCTACTCCGCGAGCACGATCTTCGTGTGGGTGAACCAGAGATGGCGTTTCCGGCTCGGCCTCACCGGGCTCCTCCTGGCGATCGTGCCATTCGCCACGGTGCCGTTCGAGATCGTCGTCGATCGCAAAGGACTGCTGACCGGCGACTGGCGACTCGCACCCGGCGGTGAGCCACCGCAAGGGTTCATCGAGCACGTCCAGGCCTGGGTGCTGAGGCATGTGCTTGTTTCGATCGTCCTGCTGGTCCTCCTCGTCACGGCGCTCTTCATCACCCTGCTCTGGCTCGGCCCGCCCGTGCCCCGCGACTGAGAAACACGATGCTCCGGCTGAGCCCTCGAGCGGCCTGAGCCGCAGGAGGGGCATCACGAGTCAACGATCCCGATGTGTTGGCCCTGATCGACCTCTGCGCTACGGGCAATCCTGTGCGCACACGTCGGGTCAGGATCAACGGGCTTCGCGAGTTGAGTCGAACCTATTAAGCGAGCATGGAGCTGACGGCGAAACTTGATATGAACCTTGCCGGCGGCGGTCTGTTCACGCGCGCGGCCGAGTCAAGCTGCTCAATCGAAGTCACGATCGAGAATGTCTGGCCGAACGGTGAAGCGGCGGAACGCCCCGCCGCTGTGCCCATGCTCCAATGGCGTACACACCGAGCGCCGGGATCCAACGGCGCACCTACTGTCCGACCGGGATTCTCGGCACCGGTGCTCAGGAGGTTCCCGTGGCCAGTATCATCACGCGGCGACGCCGAGCGCGTCGAGAGAACACTGAGCAAGAGTGCGCGGCCAGCATGCCGCCCGTGCTGCCGGTCGTGACGATGACCGTGCAGGCGGACGCGACGCTGCGCGTCATGGTCGACGGGGAACCGTTCGGTCCGCCGACGTTCGCCCCGCCGTGGCAGCGGCACTCCTTCGCGCAGATCATCAGCGAGGTCGTCGAGCAACGCGACTCCCCCGTGCGCGTCGTCGTGCACGAACTCGATGGCACCGTCTACACGGACATCGTGACCGCTCCACTCCACCCCGTGTCCCCCGACCAGTCCCCGCCCGCAGGACCGCGGGCCTCGGTCGAGGATGGCGACTCCGCCCGGGATGCGACGGAGCCTTCGCACCCACGCGCACTCCAGAATGGCGAGGGTTTCGTACCGGGCGAGGAGGTGGCCGTAGCGGTCATCGTCCGGCACGCCGAGGCAAGCGGCGACGGAGCGGCAAGGGCTCAGCTCGAGCCGGGTCTGCTCGATCTGAGCCCCACGCACGAGGTCATCCTGCTCGGCCGCGTCTCGGGCACCTGCGTCATCGGACACCCGGCATGACCAGTTCGTCACCGCGAGCCAGGGCATTCGGCGACGAACTGACTAACCTCGCCCTCGGCGCGCTCATCGGGGCGATGCTGCTGGCCGGTGCGCTGCGCTTGGCCGGGAGCATCGCTGCGTTCGTCACGGGTGCGCCCCAGCCCGCGGCAGGTCTCGAAGCGGGAGTCGGCGTGGTCTTCCACGCCGATGACCCCGGCTCGGCACTCGGCTCCGCGTCACTCAGCCCGGTCGCCTACTGGATCACCGTCACACTCCTGCTCGCTGCCATCGGAACCGCGACGTGGTTCATCTGGCGATGGGTGCGCGAGCTGGGCAAGCGGACCAAGGCCGACCCGAACCGGATCGAGGGAATCGCCGAGGGGCGCGATGTGCAGCGGGCCGCATCCGAACGCGACCTCTTGCGTCGAGCGAAGACCTTGCGCCCCTCGCTCACCGACCCGAAACCCGAGCAGGTCGGCTACCTCCTCGGCACCTCACGCGGCAAGCGCGTGTGGACATCCGTGGAGGACTCGATCCTGCTGATCGGCCCGCCGAGATCCGGCAAGGGCGCGAACATCGTCATCAACACCATCCTCGACGCGCCCGGTGCGGTCATCACGACCTCGACCCGGCCGGACAACCTCACGGCGACGCTCCGCGCCCGCCAGTCGCACGGCGGCCCAGTCTCCGTGTTCGATCCCCAGCACCTTGCCGAGGGCGTGCCCGCGGGTCTGCGGTGGTCACCGATCCGCGGGTGCGAGGTGCCCCTGACCGCGATGATCCGCGGCACAGGTCTCGCCGCGGGAACCGGGCTCTCCGGCCCGTCCGTCGAGAACGGCGGATTCTGGGAGGGCAAGACGCGCACGGCGCTACAGGCGCTTCTGCACGCCGCGGCTCTCGATCACCGGCAACCCGCCGAGCTGTTCCGCTGGACGCTCGACCCTGCAGCTGCGGCGGATGCCGTCTCCATTCTCGCGTCGCACCCCCACGCCGCGACCGGATGGGCCGAGTCGCTCGACGGGATGCTGCAATCCGACCCTCGCACCCGCGACTCCATTTGGCAGGGCGTATCGCTCTCCCTCGCCTCGCTCGCCGACCCACGGGTGCTGGAGGCGGTCAGCCCGAGCGAGGACGAGCAGTTCGACCCCGAGGCGTTCCTGCGCGGCTCCGGCACGCTTTACCTGCTGGCGACAGGGGCCGGAGCCGGAGCGTCCTCGTCGCTCGTCGCGGCGTTCATCGAAGACCTCGTAGAGACGGCCCGGCGCATCGCCGCGCGCTCGCCGGGCGCGCGGCTCGATCCGCCTGTGCTGCTCGCGCTCGACGAGATCGGGAACCTCGCGCCTCTGCCTTCGCTTCCGGTCCTCATGGCGGAGGGTGGGGGCACCGGGCTCACGGTGATGCCCGTGTTCCAGTCGCTCGCCCAGGCGCGAGGTCGTTGGGGCGACGACGCCGCGACCGCGATGTGGGATGCGAGCATCACCAAGATCGTGCTCGGCGGTGGGACGGACACACGGCACCTCCAGGACATCTCCACACTGATCGGCGAACGCGACGAGACGACTGACTCCGTGACCATCGGGGAGCGCGGCTTGCGCTCGAATCAACGCTCGATCCGCCGCGTCCCGATCATGAAGGTCGAAGACATTCGCACCCTGCCCCAGGGCACCTCACTCGTGTTGTTGCGCTCCGCGCCGCCGATCATCACAACGATGCGCTACTGGCTTAACCGGCCGGATGCCGAGACGCTGCTCGCCCAGCGGGCCGAGGTCGAATCGGTCATGCAGCCGGGCACCACTGGAGTCGGTACGCCCGCGCTCCCCGCGGAGTAGCAGGTCAGGCGGGAGCGAGGTCGCCCTGCCCGTCTTCGTCGGGGAACCTGCGGCCTTCCGTGAGATGGAGTGCGTCCCTCACCATCTGGCTGCGCAGCGGCACATACTCACCGTCGAGAACGCCACCACCCCCGAACATGCGCATGAACTCGGCCGAGGCACGCTCGTCCAGGAGGGTGGGGTTCGCCTCCAACATCCGGTTCATGTTCTCGATGACTTCGGGCGACGAAAGCTGCTCCAGGGCTCGGTGCAGCTCGGGCAGCTCCGCTTGATCGTCAAGTCGCACGTTGGAGAGGATTCGCCGCTGCTCCGCGATGAACGCTGACGCCGCGAGCATCGCCAACAGGCGCTGCTGTGCCTCCTCGCTGCTCTTCCCGATGCGGGTGTCGTCGATGGCGAGTTCGATCGCGGTCGAGATGTCGGCGGGTTCAGCCTTCGACAGCGCGGTAAGCGCGAGCGCCGCCGACTCGTCGCGGGCAGGTACGACCTTCGGCTTTCGGGCAACGAGCTTCTTGAGTCCTGGCCACGCCGTGTCCAGCCACCATCGCTTCACATGCGGAGCTGCCGCGATCGCAATCGCAACCAGTGCCGCTCCCAGCAACGCGCCGAGTTCCTCCGCCCGGCGTCGATCCTCGTCGCTCAAACCCTGCGGCTCGGAGTCCGACTCGTACTCGTGCTCGTCGTCGGGGATAAAGGTCGCGTGGGTCTCGACTCTACCTTCGTCGTTGTAGAGGTTCTGGCTGAGTCCTCCGTCGATCTTGCGGCCTGGCGTGAAGTCGTCGTCGTAGACGTACTTGCCCCGGATCTCAGCCATGTCATCACAGTAGCCGGGGGCGCGGACGGTCGAGCCTGCGCACCTATCGGGTAGCAATCCTCTCTCGGCAGGAGAAGTTAGGAGCATCCCGATGCGAACCAAAGAATCCCTGTGGGGCTTCTTCGCCAGCGACCCGCAGTTGTCCTTCAACGAGGACGGTGAGGCGCGGCTGTTCGCCTGGATCGGTCAGGAGCAGTTCGAGCGCAACCCGGACGGCTCGTTCACCCAGGGCGAGACGAAGTTCTACCCGTTCAAGATGTTCCGGCGCAGCGCGGAGCACGCTTACGAGAAGTTCGCGCGCGGCGACAACTTCGTGGCCAGCGGCCATGTCCAGAAGTTCAGCTACGAGAAGAACGGGGAGACGGTCGGCGGCGAGGAGTTCATCGCCACGCACATTGGCCCCGACGCCGCCCGCACGAGCTACGCCGTCGACCGTGGCCGCTCGCGCTCGCAGCAGCTCGAGGGCGCGCCCATCGAAGCGCCCGACCCGACCCTTTCCCAGCAGCCGTCGTCCCGTCCGATGACGCTGTGAGGCCGCGTCATGACCACCGAGACGACGCTGTTCCCGCCGGACGATCCCGACTTCGACGTGCCCCCGCTCGAAGAACCGGAGCCGGAGCCGGTAACGCCTTCGCCGAGGCCGGCCAAGGAGGCGGACCCCGAGACGGAGGATGCGCCCGAGCCGCCACGCCCCGTGAACTGGAACATCCTGACCGCGGCCGAGGCGCAGGTGGAGTGGTTGGAGCTGAACGCCTTCGTGAACTGGCTGCGCCGCGAGTTCGGGCTGAGCGTGAATGTCGTGCCGCCGTATTGGCACCGGCACCCGGAGCTGGTGTGGCCGCTGTCGGCGTTGCGTCAGCACTATCTGAATGCCTACGACAAGAAGCAGCACGGCTCGGCACCGTTCGGTTGGTGGCGAGACTTCTGGGCCTTCATGCCGCAGCTCCGGGACGCGGTGACGGCGTGCGGGACGAAGCTCAACACGGATCGCCCGACGCGGCAGGCCGTGTGGCCGGGCGAAGACGACCTGCCCCCGGTCGCGGAGACGGTCATCCCCAACCGGGACGCCGACTTCACGCAGTTCGTCAAGGAGGACGTGGCACGCAGGCAGGCCATCGAGGACGAGTTCTACGCCCGCCTCGCGGCGGAGCAGTAGGGCCGCGGGCGGTGACTGCGGATGGCGCGGCAGCGATCCCGGAAGCCCTGGCCGGGGCAACTGGAGTTCGATCTGTGGGGGCTCGACGAGCCCGCGGCCGACGCCGCACTCACCGCAGCTCGGGAGGCTGGGGCAGGCGATGAACAAGTACGGGCAGATGGCGCTGACGCATTGGCAGGCGACGGACCCGAGCCGGGTGGCGGAGCTGAGCGACCCGGCGGCATTCTTCGAGGCGATGGGCCTGGAGATGCAGACGCAGGTGACGAACCTCGCGTCAATCCTGGCGGGGAGCGACCGGCAGGGGGAGACTTTCTTGCAGAAGGTCACCCGGCTGACAGCAGCCCGGAAGCAGGCGGAGGAGGTCGTGATGTCACAACTGGCGTGGATCATCGACCCGAGCCTGCCGCTGGATCAGGCACGGGAGGAATGGGAGCAGACCCGGCCCTCCGACGAGAACCTGATCCTTTGGGCGGAGCGGATGCAGGACTGCCCGGATTCGATGCCCTCCTCCGTGGAACTGGAGGAACTGGCGAAGAACTGGGCGCTCAGCGTCGAGTTCCTGCTGGAGCTCGTGGCGACGGAGCCCCCGCGGGAGTACATGCGGGCGAACCAGGCGACGCTCGCCGAGGCGGCGACGATCCGCTTCTTCCGCGAGCTGCGGTAGCGCCTCGCTTCGTCCCCGCCTCGCAGGACGACCTCGGGCCGTCTGGCGCGAAAGCACGCTATCGGGCGAACGTGGAGGCGATCCAGCTCATCCACGATCTGAACTCGACGGGTCGCCCCGCGTCCCTGGAGGGTCAGCGCGTGCTCGCCCGCTGGTCGAGCTGGGGCGCGATCCCCGAGGTGTTCGATGACCTGAAGCCCGAGTGGGATGCCGAGCGCGCCGAACTGCGCGAGCTGCTGAGCGACGACGAGTGGGAGGCCGCGGAGCGGACGACCATCAACGCGCATTACACCGACCCGATGATCGCCCGGCAGGTATGGCGACTGCTGGACGGGCTGGGGTTCAGCGGAGGCGCGGTCCTGGAGCCCGGCTCCGGGGCGGGCACGTTTATCGGCCTCGCGCCAGAGTCGGCACAGATGACCGGAGTGGAACTCGATCCGCTGACGGCGGCGATCTGCGCCGAGCTGTACCCGCACGCGACCATCCGCGCCGAGTCCTTCGCCGACACCCGACTGCCGGAAGGACACTTCGACGCCGCCATCGGCAACGTGCCGTTCAGCAGCGTCACCCTGCACGACCCGCTGCACAACGCGACCCGGCAGTCGATGCACAACCACTTCATCATCAAGTCGCTGCGCCTGACCCGGCCCGGCGGACTCGTCGCGGTGTTGACCTCGCACTTCACAATGGACGCGCAGAACCCCGGCGCGCGGCGGGAGATGAACGAGCTGGCCGACCTCGTGGGCGCAATCCGCCTGCCCACCGGGGCGCACCGCCGAGCCGCGGGGACGGAGGTGGTGACCGACCTGCTCGTGTTCCGGCGGCGACCGGACGGCGAGCAGATGCGCGACGACGCCTGGGAGACGGTTGCGCAGGTGCCCATCGACGGCGTGCCGATGCGGATCAACCGCTACTTCGATGAGCACCCGGAGCAGATGCTCGGGGAGGTCGGCGTCGGCCACGGGATGTACGACGCGGCCACGCTCACCATCACGACCGATCTGGCCGACTTGGAGGCGGAACTCGCGGTCGCCGTCGACCAGATCGTGTTCTCCGCGCGCCGGGCCGGGCTGACGATGACCGAGCGCACCGCCGAGCAGCAGGCGCGCCGGGCGGCGTTCGCCCCGTCGGCGCCGGAGCTGTGGGACGGCAGCATCGTGGCGGGCGAAAGCGGCGGCTTCCGCACCGTTGTCTCCGGCTCGCTGGAGCCGCTTGCGGTACCGAAGTCCGCCGAGCGCGAGCTACGCGCCCTGCTGCGTCTGCGCAACGGGGCATCTCGCCTGCTGACCGCGGAAGCTGCGAGCGTGGACGACACGCCTGACATCGTGCTCACCCGCACGACGTTGCGCCGTGACTACCTGAAGTATGTCGGCACCTATGGGGCGCTGAACCGCTACACGCTGCGCCCCACCGGGCGCACGAACGAGAGCGGCGAGGAGACCTTCGCGCGCATCGTGCCGACCCCGATCCGGCTTCTGCGCTCCGACCCGTTCGGTCCCCTGGTGCTGGCACTGGAACAGTTCGACGACGAGGATCAGTCCGCGTCGCCTGCCGCGATCATGAGTCACCGCGTGGTGGTGCCGCGCGCCGAGGTGCAGGGTGTCGACAGCCCGGCCGATGCCATCGCGGTCAGCCTCGACCGCACTGGCCGCATCGACATCACTCTCGTCGCCGACCTGCTCGGCATGAACGACCGCGAGGCGCGCGAGGCGCTGGGAACGCTCGTGTTCGCCGATCCGGTCACGAACCAGCTCATCCACGCGCCGGAATATTTGTCGGGCGACGTGCGGGTCAAGCTCGAAGCGGCACGGCTCCGCGCCGAGGACGACCCGGAGTTCCAGGTCAACGTCGATGCGCTCGCTGAGGTGTTGCCCGCGCCGCTGGGCATCCAGGACATCCACGCGAAGCTCGGCGCGGTCTGGATCAGCGCCGACGTGCACGAGCAGTTCCTGCGGAGCACCCTGCGCGCGCCCGACGTTCGCGTGGAGAACCCGCTGCCAGGCATGTGGGAGATTCGCGGCGGTCGGCAGGGGCTGCCCTCCACATCGGAGTGGGGCACGCCTCGCCGCCCCGCGCCGGACATCGCCCAGGCCGTCATGGAGCAGCGGACGATGCTCGTTTACGACGAGGAGAAGGACATCGACGGCAAGGTGCGTCGCGTGCTCAACCCCGTCGAGACCGCCGCAGCGCAGGAGAAGGCCGACGCCCTCCAGGAGCGGTTCAGCGAGTGGGTGTGGGAAGACCCGGCCCGCGCGCAGGCACTCGTGGACGAGTACAACCGGCGCTTCAACTCCATCGTGCTCCGCGACTACACGGATGCCGGGGCGTATCTGTCGTTGCCCGGCCTGGCGTCGAACTTCGAGCCGCGCACGCACCAGCGGGCCGCGGTCGCGCGCATGGTGTCCGAGCCCGCCGCGGGTCTGTTCCACGAGGTCGGCGCGGGCAAGACCGCGGAAATGATTATGGGCGCGATGGAGATGCGCCGGATGGGGCTCATCAGCAAGCCCGTCGTGGTCGTGCCGAATCACATGCTGGAGCAGTTCGGGCGCGAGTGGCTCCAGATCTACCCGCGCGCCCGTGTGCTCGCGGCGTCGAGCCTCGACCTCACGGCAGACAAGCGGCGGCTGTTCGTCGCCCGCGCCGCCGCGAACGAGTGGGACGCGATCATCGTCACCCAGGGCGCGTTCGCCAAGATTCCGCTGCGCGCCGAGACGCAGGCACAGTACATCCGCGGGCAGGTGGAGGACGTGCGGCGAGTGCTGGGTGAGGCTACCGGCGAGCAGCGGATGAGCGTCAAGCGCATCCAGCGCAAGCTCCTGGCGATGGAGAACAAGCTGAAGGAGCGCACCGATACCGACCGCGACCACGGCGTCTGCTTCGAGGACACCGGCATCGACTACGTCATCGTCGATGAGATGCACATGTACAAGAACCTCGCCACGGAGTCGAACATCCGCGACGCCGCCATCGAGGGCTCGGATCGCGCGAGCGACCTGCACATGAAGCTCGAATACCTGCGCTCGGCAGGACGCGAGCGGGTCGTGACCGCGGCGACCGCAACGCCCATCTCGAACTCGATCACCGAAACCTATGTCATGCAGCGATACCTGCGGCCCGACGTGCTGGAGTCGGCGGGCGTCGGCGCGTTCGATGCGTGGGCGGCGACGTTCGGCGAGCTGGTCACGCAGATGGAGATCTCGCCGACCGGCAGCACCTTCCGAATGAAGACCCGCTTCGCCCGGTTCCAGAACGGGCAGGAGCTGCTTCGGATGTGGTCGGTGTTCGCCGACGTGAAGACCGCCGACGACCTCGACCTACCCGTGCCCGCGCTCGTGCAGCGCGACGACGGCAGCCGCGCGCCCTCCACCGTCCCGGTGCAGCCGACCGTCGAGCTGGAGCAGTACGTCGCCTCCCTCGCCGAGCGCGCCGAGAAGGTCGCCACCCGCCAGGTGCGGCCCGACGAGGACAACATGCTCCTGATCGCCACCGACGGGCGCAAGGCCGCGCTCGACATCCGCATGGTCGTCCCCCGCGACCCGTCCGGGCCGAGCAAGGTCGACGTCGCCGCCGACGCGATCCACCGCATCTGGGAGCGCACCCGAGACAACGAGTACCTCGACACACTCACCGGGCAGCCCTCCACGGTGCGCGGGTCGCTCCAGCTCGTGTTCTCCGATATCGGCACCCCGAACCAGGACAGGTGGAACGCCTACGACGAGCTGCGGCAGCAGCTCGTGCAGCGCGGCATTCCCGGCGAGCAGGTCAGGTACATGCACGAGGCGAAGACCGACGTGGAGAAGGCCCGCCTGTTCGCCGCGGCTCGCGCCGGCCACGTCGCCGTGCTCCTCGGATCGACGGAGAAGATGGGCGTCGGCACGAACGTCCAGGCCCGCGCCATCGCGCTGCACCACCTGGACTGCCCGTGGCGGCCCTCCGACATCGCGCAGCGCGACGGGCGCATCATGCGGCAGGGCAACCAGAACGAGGAAGTGGCGATCGTCCGCTACGTCACCGAGCGTTCCTTCGACTCCTACATGTGGCAGACGGTCGAGCGGAAGGCCGCGTCGTTCGCGCAGCTCCTGCGCGGCAAGATCAACGCCCGAGAGATCGAGGAGATCGACACCTCCGCGCTCTCCGCAGCAGAGGCCAAAGCCATCGCCTCCGGCAATCCGCTCCTGCTGGAGCACTCCGTCATCCAGGGCGAGGTGAACCGGCTGCGCCGCCTCCAGCGCGCGCACGAGCGCAACGAGGACATGCTCATCCACACCGGCAACCGCGCCCGGTCAGCCGCCGAGCGCGCCGCCGCGGACATCCGCGGGCTGGAAGCCGCCGCCTCACGGATGACCGACACGAGCGGCGACAGGTTCCGCATCACGCTCGGCACGCGCGACTACGACTCCCGCTCCGACGCCGCCCACGCCCTCACCGCCTGGATGGGCGACTCCGGGCTGAAGTGGCTGCCCCGATACGGGCACAAGGACTTCGGGATCATCGGCCGCATCTCAGGCTTCGACATCCACGTCGAGGCCCGCTCCGGGCTCGCCGCCCTCGATGTGACCGTCTCCCTGCCCGAGGTGCCCCGCTCGGGATTCACGATGCCGAAGGAGTCGTTCCTGGAAGCCGGGCTCGGACTCGTGCAGCGCATCGAGAACCGTGTCAGCGGCATCCCCTCCCTCCTCGACCAGGCCCGCGAACACTTGGAGGAAGCCGAGCAGACCGTCGCCGACACCCAGCAGCGCCTGGGCCAGCCCTTCCGCCATGCCCAGGCGCTCGCCGACGCCGAGGAAGACCTCGCCCGCGTCGAGTCCCAGCTCGCCGCGATGCAGGACGAACCAGCCCCCGAGCCCGCCGCGCCGGAGTCCGAGCGCGTCGAGCTGACAGTCGAAGCAGTGCGCGCCTACGAACCGAACCTCGGATCGCGGGAGGGCGTGGGCCGTGAGCCCGCGACCTCGTTCGTCCCCGCGACGCCTCCGGCCGCGCCGCCGAACAACGCCCCGCGGCTGTAGCTCAGCGGCACTCCGGGCCGAGCCCGTCGATGATCGCGGCGGGGTCGGCGATGATTTGCTCGCAACGCAGGCAGCGCGCGCCGCGGAAGATCACCTCCGGTTCGCGGTGGATGCCTTGCTCGGGCTCGACCTCGTAGAGGTCCGCGTGTGCGGCGAACAGGCGCGGGTGGTTCTTGGCGATGGCGGCGTGGAATTGCGCGGGCGTGGTCGGCGGGTTGATCTGACGCTCGACGAACAGGTCGATCACCGTCGAGTAGGCATCGCGGGTGAGCCGCGCGGCGAGGAACAGATCGGGGTTCGCCGCCGAGATACCGACGCTAGCAAGATCGTCCAGCCCGTAATCGTCCACATCCTCGGTGACCAGGAAGCGCGCGCCCGCGGCCGCAGCATCGGCAAGGATCTGCCGATCCGCGCCCTTCGTGCCTCCGAAGCGTTCCGCACCCGTGCCGGTCGGCCCGAGCAAGACGTCGAATCGCTCCCGGACACTCGACGGCGGCAACGCCCTCGGGCGCATGTGCACCTGGGCCTCCCGCTCGGCAGCCCGGCTCCAGAAGGCGCGGAAGCCGCTCGGCACCCCGCCGACGACCAGCAGAGTCCGAGTGACGGGCTTAGCGATGATGTTCGCGTCCAGGAGAACGCGCGTCAGCTCACTGATCGCCGAGGAGGTCGTCACGGAGTTCATCGCGCGTCAGCTCCACGAGGTCGCCCATCGTCTTGCGCCAGTACCGCTCGAACTCCTCGTAGGGGATGCGATTGCGATTGCCGACCTTGACCGCGCGAATCTCCCCCGCCTTGATCCTCCGCGAGATGGTGGGACGAGACACGCCCATCGCGTCGGCGACCTGCTCGGGGGTCATCATGCGGCGCTTCGCCGTCAGCGTCACCGTCTCCCCATCGGCTGCCGCCTGCTGCACATACGCGGCGACCTGCTCCAGCCAAGCCGGGCGCGCCCCGGCGCCGGAGCGCACATCTTCCGGGTTGATCGTCAAGCTCGTCATGGTCATGAACCCATCCTACCTCTACCTGCACACTCTGGACAATACAAGTGTTCATACGGCATCCCCTTCTTGAGTCTTACAGTTCATGCGTCGATGCCCGCGAACGCCTCGTCGAGCGCGTCGGCCGCGATCTCGACGATGAGGTCGGGACGCTTCGCGTAGTGCCCCTCGGTGATCGCAGCGTCACTGTGCCCGAGCAGATCGCGTGCGACCTCGACGCCAGCCGTGTCCGATACCGCCGCGGCAACGGCCTTGCGGAGGCTGCGGAAGGTGAGGCGCTCGGCGTCGACCCCGATAGCCAGCAGCTCGGGCTCGAACTCGCGGCGGAACATCCTGAGCAACTCGCCGACCGCGCTGGGGTCGCGCGGACGGCCGCGCTCGGTCGTGAACAGTACGTCGTCTGGGTTCCGTTCGGGGTCGGGAACATGGCTCGCCACGAGTTCGCTCAGTACCTTCGCTGCGAACTTCGGAACGCGAACCCAACGCTTCTGCCGTTCCGCCTTGGGCGAGTCCTGGCGAAACAGGCCGCGGGACTTGGTGCGCACCATCGTCCCGCCGACCCAGACGAGCGCCTCCATCGTGAGGCTTCCATCCGGTTGTTCCACCGCCTCGAACCGCACGTCCTGGAACCGGATCGCAATGGGCTCCGCGGTCCTCTCGGAGGTGCCGAGCGTGATGAGGATGTAGTCGGCGAGCAGCTTGTAGTTGGGCCGTCGGCCCACCGGATACCGCTTCCGGTGCCGCTCGGGCCACACCTCGCGGATGAGGTGGAGGATGTACTTGACCTGCACCGCGTCGAGTTCGAAGTACACCGTGTCCGGCTCGTCCGCTCGTCTGGTCGCACGGATCGGGTTCGCCACGATGACCGCTCCGTACCGCGTGTTCTGGATCGACCCGGCAGCCGAGAAGTGTCCCTGCTGGATCGCCCAGTCGAACATGAGCGACATCACGTTCCGAACCTTGTTCGCGGTCGTCACCGACTTCTCCCGTGCGATGTCCATAAGCAGCCCATCAGCACGGTCGGCGGTGATGTCGGCGATGGGGATGGCCCCGGCGCGCGGGATGACATGCGCGCGCACCACCGAGGCGTAGCCATCGACGGTCTGCTCGCGGCGCTGGCGCAGCACCCGCGGATCGTCGTCGTGGTACGCCGTCTTCAGCCACGTCGTCGCCAGCTCGGCGACGGTCATGAGCTGTGTTCGTCGCGCCAGGACTCGACCGACGGCGACACCAGCCGCTTCCTGCAACGCGGTCAGAGCCTCAGCCTCGGTCGCTCCGCTGCCGCTGGGACGACGCTCTTGCCCGTTGCCGTCATAGACCCGCGCTCGCGCGATGACCAGGCCGTTCGGCTCGACGGTGTAGGTCACCTTGCCGAGTTCGCCAAGCGCGCGCTTCGGCCGCGCCATCAGTCGCCCGCCCTATCCGTCGGGGCCACGATCCGCCCCGCGATGAACGCCTCGACATCCTCATCGCGGTAGCGAACGTTGTGCGACGAGAGTGCGACGAACGGCAACCCGAGACCTCGGCTGCGCGCACGCTCTGTCCGCCAGTCAGCGAGCGTCCTGATCGGGATGCCCGTATACTCTGCAAGCTCCTGCGGAGTCCAGAGGCGGGGGCGGTCGTCGCTCATACCAATGAGGTAGGCGGCACCACCCGCAGACTTCCAGCGAACCCCGTAGGACGGCCAAGAATCGAGTAAACGGACGGGTTCTCGGACAGCCGCAGCAGCGACCCCACTCATGCTCACCATTGCACTTCCCTGTGTTTGCAGGGAAGTGTGAGCCTGCGGAACCCTCCTCCGGTTCTCAGATCCTCAAGCCGAGCTCTACTACGGCGTCTGACACGCGAGTTCCTTCGTGAGGGCCCGACCGGTGACGAACCGGTCGGGCCCTTCGCCTATCCGGCAGAGCCCGCCCGCTGGGCCTCTGCCACAGCGTCCCTGCGGTCGGCGAGCTCCTTCTCCGTCGCCTGACGCCTCTCCTCCGCGGCCGCCTGCGCCGTGTGCGCCTCGTCGGCGGCCGCCCGGGCGGCGCTGAGCTGGGACTCGAGCTCGGAGATGCGCGCGGCGATCTGCTCCGTCCGCCGGGCCGCCTCACGGGCGTCCCGCTCCGCCGCGGCGTGATCCCGCTGCGCCGCCGCAAGCGCCCGCTCGGCCTCCTGCAGCGCGCGCTGCGCCCGGCGGCGCTCCCGCATCGCAGCTACCTCGTCCTCGGGCGCCGCCGCGATCTCCGGCGCCTCCGGGGCCCCGCCCGCGACGACCGTGGACGGGTCGAGCGCGCCGCCGTCCCGGCATCGAGCTCGGTCACGAGCCGACCCGAGGCGACGGCGGCGGCCGCGCCCGGATCGAAGAACGCCGCGGAGAGCGTCTGCTGCACCGCGTCCCGCGTGGCGTCGGTGACGCGTCCTCCGCGCGCTCGCGCGAGCTCGGCGGCGTCCGCGGCGAGCCGAGACGTGAGGGCACGGCGCTCCCGCCCGAGCTGTGCCAGCGCGGCCGCGTCGAGGTCGGCCTGCGCGTCGCGCAGCTCGGCCGCGAGCCGCAGCGCCTCCTGCAGCTGGGCGGTCCGCTCCCGCGCGAACACGTTCACGACCCAGGCCGCGGTCGTGGGCCTCCGGAGCGCGCGGATCCGCGCCGCAGTGGGCGCGTCGGTCGCCTCCTTGGCACGAGCGTCGCGCGTGGAGACGAAATCCGCGGGCGCGCCGGAGTACAGCTGGTCCACGATCGTGTCGAAGTCGCTCATCTCAGGAGTCAGCCTGCACAGGGCCGCTCCTGTCAAGACCCCGTCCGAGACGCCCCTCCGCGTCCGGGATCCGGCAGATGCCCGCGCATGCTCCGCGGGCACCTGCAGTCCGGTCAGCAGGGCAGGGGCGGGAAGCTGGGAATCGGGATCGGCTTCTCCGCGCGATGCTCGAGAGCATCCATGCGGGCCTTCGTCTCCGCGCTGGGCACGTAGGGATGCCAGTGCCGGGCGACCTCGCGGTCCCAGTCCGATCCCTCAGCGTGGGGCGCGCCGGGCGCCGGATCCGTGATGCTCATGACGCGACGGTAGTGACCGTGAACCGCTCCGGAAAGGGGCTTGCGCTCGGGGGACCGATGTGCAGACGACCCGAGGCAGGCGCCGCGACAGGCTCACGCGCGCACCAGCAGCGCCCCCTCCCGGATCCCCGCCGTGAACGAGCGCACCCGGCCGCGCTCCTCGCCGTCGATCTGGAACGGCTGCGCCGCACCGAGCTCGACCGCGACCGTGCGTGCCGACGCGTGCCGCACCACATCCGTGCTGGTGGTCTCGCCGCCGAACAGCCGGCGCAGGCCGTTGTCCCAGACCACCGTGCGCACCGTCTCGAACCAGTCGGCCACGCCGTCCGCGCTGATGAGCAGCAGATCCAGCTGCCCGTCGTCGGGCGCCGCGTCCGGGAGCAGGGTGATGCCGCCCTGGATGGTGCCGCAGTTGCCGATCATGAGCGTGTGGATCCGCGCATGATCGCCCGGCGCGCCGTCGAGGGAGAGCTCGACCGGCACGAGCTCGGTCCCCGCAGCAGCGGCGCCGAGGGCCTTCACGTACGCGAGCCAGCCGGCCTTCGCCTTGAGCTCGTCGTCGGTCTCCTCGAGCATGCGGGCATCCAGGCCGAGCCCTGCCATCACGACGAACACGTGCGCCCCCGGATCGTCGCCATCGGTCACCTCGATGGTGCCGACGTCGATCCGGCGCGGCTCCGCGGACAGGGCGTGCGCGACCGCGGACGCCGTGCCGTCGAGCGGGACGCCGAGATTGCGGGCGAGCAGGTTGCCCGTGCCGTGCGGGAGGATGCCCAGCGCCGTGCTCGTCCCGGCGAGCACCTCGGCCACCGCGCGGACGGTGCCGTCGCCGCCCGCGGCGAACACCAGCTCGCAGTCGGCGTCGAGTGCCTGCTGCGCCCCCGCCCGTCCCGGGTCGTCCTCCGTGGTGTCGAAGAAGCGGACCTCCGCGTCCGGGAGGTGCCGCCCCACCGCGGCGCGCACCTCCTCCTCGGACTCGAGCTTCACAGGGTTGCGGACCACTCCGATCATCGTCATGTCCCCAGCCTGCCCGCCTCCGAGCGGAACCGTCGCCATCGCCGCCGGTCAGCCGCAGAACAGGGTCAGCCGTAGAACAGCGTCTCGAACGCCCTCCGGGCCCGGCGCGTGACGCGGAGGTACTCCTCCTCGACGGCGATCGCCGAGCGGTCCGGGTAGCCCAGGATGCGGCCGACGCCGTCCAGCTCCCGCGGATCGGAGGGCAGCACGTCCTTCGTCTGCCCCGTGAGCAGGGTCATCGCCGAGCGCAGCCGGCTCGACAGCCGCCAGGCCTCCCGCAGCCGGTCCGCCGCCTCGGCCGGCACGAAGCCCGCCTCGACCGCGACGTCGAGCGCCGCGAGCGTCGAGGTGGTGCGCAGGGCCGGCACCGCATGCGCATGCTGCAGCTGCACGACCTGGATCAGCCATTCCACGTCGCTGAGCGTTCCGGGCCCGAGCTTGAGGTGCCGGCGCGGATCCACGCCCTGCGGCAGCCGCTCCCCCTCCACACGCGCCTTGATGCGCTTGATCTCGCGCAGCGAGGCGAGGTCGAGCGTCGCCGGATAGCGCACCCCGTCGGCCAGGGCGATGAAGCGCTCGATGAGCTTGTGACTGCCCGCCACTCCCCTGGCCCGCAGCAGCGCCTGCGCCTCCCACGACAGCGACCAGCGGCGGTAGTACTCCGCGTAGGCGTCGAGGCTGCGCACGAGGGGCCCGTTGCGCCCCTCAGGCCGCAGATCCGCATCCAGCTCCAGCGGCGCGCGGTGGTCGGTCAGGTGCTCCCTGAGGCCGGTGACCATGCGCGCGGCCAGCTGGTGCGCGCGCTGCGGATCCACGCCGTTCGCGTCATAGACGAACAGCACGTCGGCATCGGATCCGAACCCCAGTTCCGCGCCGCCGAAGCGCCCCATCGCGATGACCGAGAAGTCCAGCGCCTCGTCCTCGGGCGGCACCACGTCGCGCCGGACGGCGCGCAGGGCGGCCTGGATCGTCGCCTCCGTGATGGCGGTGAGGGCGGCCGCGACGTCGTCGATCGTGAGCACGTCCAGCACGGCGCCCATGGCCGTGCGCAGCAGCTCGCGCCGCCGCAGCGCCCGCACCGACCGCATCGCGTGCAGCACCGTGTCGTGCCGGGTCTGGATCGCCCTGGCCTCCTCGTCCAGCGCCTGCCAGGGGCGCGGCCGCAGCTGCTCGGTGCTCTCCAGCCAGGCGACGGACTCCGGGATCCACTCCATGAGCTCGCCGATGTAGCGCGAGGTGGACAGCACCCGCGTGAGCCGCTCCGCCGCGCCCGAGGAGTCGCGCAGCATGCGCAGGAACCAGGGCGTGTCGCCGAGCCGCTCGCTGATCCGCCGGAACGCGATCAGGCCGTAGTCCGGATCCGTTCCGTCCGCGAACCAGCGCACCATGACGGGCATGAGGTGCCGCTGGATCGTGGCCTTGCGGCTGAGGCCGGCGGTGAGCGCGCCGATGTGCCGCAGCGCGCCGGCGGGGTCGCGGAACCCGATGGCCGCGAGACGGTCGCGCGCCTGGTCGGTCGAGAGCGTGCGCTCCTCCTCCGGCAGCGAGGCCACCGCGCTCAGCAGCGGGCGGTAGAACAGGCGGGTGTGCAGGTCGCGGACCTCGCGGCGCACATCCTCCCAGACCCGGGTGATGCCGTCGGCCGTGTCTGCCAGGGCGGTCGCGCGGCCGAGCACCCGGAGCGCCTCCTCCTCCCGGGGCACGAGGTGCGTGCGCTGCATCTCGCGCAGCTGCAGGCGGTGCTCGATCAGGCGCAGCACCCGGTAGTCCCGTCCGAACAGCGCGGCCTCGGCGCGGCCGATGTAGCCGCCGGCGACGAGGGCGTCGAGGGATTCGAGCGTGCCCCGGGTGCGGATGTCGGGATCCGTCAGGCCGTGGACCAGCTGCAGCAGCTGCACCGTGAACTCGATGTCGCGCAGCCCGCCGGGCCCCAGCTTGAGCTGATACGGCACATCCTCGGGGGCGATGTGCTCGGTGACGCGCTCGCGCATGCGCTGCACGCTGCCGACGAAGTCCTCGCGCGCGGCGCTGGACCACACCTTCGGCTGCACGGCGTCGATGTAGTCGCGGCCCAGGTCGGCGTCTCCCGCGATGGCTCTCGCCTTGAGCAGCGCCTGGAACTCCCAGCTCTTCGCCCAGCGGTCGTAGTACGCGACATGCGACGCGAGCGAGCGCACCAGAGCGCCCTGCTTGCCCTCCGGCCGCAGGGCGGCATCGACCTCCCAGAGCGGCGGCTCCGCCTCGATCCCGCTGAGCACCTGCATCGTCTCGCGGGCGAGCCGGGTGGCGATGTCGATCGCACGCGCTTCGGACAGCTGCTCCTCGTCCGCGGTGCCGGCGACGTAGATCACGTCCACGTCGCTGACGTAGTTGAGCTCGCGGGCCCCGGTCTTGCCCATGCCGATGATCGCGAGCCGGGTCAGGGCGACGTCGCGGCGCGCCGGGGCGGACGCACCCGCGACGACGGTCCGTGCGACGGCGAGAGCCGCCTCCAGGGCTGCCGCGGCGGCGTCCGCGAGCGTCGACGACACCGCAGCGACCGCCTCGACCGGATCCGCGGCTGCGAGGTCCCATACCGCGATCCCGACGACGGCGCGCCGGTACGCGACCCTCAGTCGGATCCGCGTCGCCGCATCGCCCGAGGCGGCGAAACCGTCCTCCGCGCCCACTGCGGCCAGGAGCTCGGCACGCAGGACGTCGCCTGTCGGCAGCCCTGCACCGTGCTCGCGCAGTACGGCCAGCTGCTCCGGACGGCGCTCGAAGAACCGCCCCAGGCCCGGTGAGGCGCCGAACACCGCCCACGCGTTGCTCCGCGCCTGCTCGTCGCCGAGCACCGCGGCGACGGCGGCGGGATCGCGACGGCCCACCCGGATGAGCCCGGCCAGCGCCTCGTCCGGATCCGCGCTGCGCAGGCCCTCGATCAGCGCGACCGGAGCCACTCCGGCGATCTCGGCGAGCTCGCGCAGCCCCGCCGAAGCCGTGGAGAGGCCCACGAAGCCGAGCCGTGCGAGCGCGGACAGCGACAGCGAGTCATCGAACCGGGGCACCGCGCGCCCCGATCAGAGCAGCTCGAGGTTGCTCTTGAGCTCGAACGGCGTGACCTGTCCCCGGTACGCTTCCCACTCCTTGCGCTTGTTCAGCAACACGTAGTTGAAGACCTGCTCGCCGAGCGTCTCCGCCACGAGCTCCGACTCCTCCATGTACTCCAGCGCGTGATCCAGGCTGGCCGGCAGGGGCTCGTAACCCAGCGCACGCCGCTCGGCATCGCTGAGCGACCACACGTTGTCCTCCGCCTCGGGCGGGAGCTCGTAGCCCTCTTCGATGCCCTTGAGCCCGGCGGCGAGCATCAGCGCGTACGCGAGGTACGGGTTGGTCGCCGAGTCGAGCGCACGGTACTCGATGCGCGTGGACTGCCCCTTGTTCGGCTTGTACATCGGCACCCGGATCAGCGCGGACCGGTTCGCGTGACCCCAGGTGACGAAGCTCGGCGCCTCGTCCCCGCCCCACAGCCGCTTGTAGGAGTTGACGAACTGGTTCGTCACGGCCGCGATCTCGTTGGCGTGCCGCAGCAGGCCCGCGATGAACTGGCGCCCGGTGCGCGACAGCTGGTACTTGGCGCCCTCTTCGTAGAACGCGTTCAGGTCGCCCTCGAACAGCGACATGTGCGTGTGCATGCCGCTGCCGGGGTGGTTGCTCAGCGGCTTCGGCATGAACGTCGCGTAGACGCCCTGCTCGATCGCCACCTCCTTGACCACGGTCCGGAAGGTCATGATGTTGTCGGCGGTGGTGAGGGCGTCGGCGTAGCGCAGGTCGATCTCGTTCTGGCCGGGACCGCCTTCGTGGTGGCTGTACTCCACCGAGATGCCGAGATCTTCGAGCATCCGCACGGAACGCCGGCGGAAGTCGTGCGCAGTGCCGCCCGGCACGTTGTCGAAGTACCCCGCCGAGTCGACCGGCACCGGGCCCTCGGGACCGAACTGCGACGACTTCAGCAGGTAGAACTCGATCTCGGGGTGCGTGTAGAAGGTGAAGCCCGCGTCCGCCGCCTTGGCCAGCGTGCGCTTGAGCACGTGGCGCGGATCGGCGACCGCCGGACGACCGTCCGGGGTGGTGAGGTCGCAGAACATCCGCGCCGTCGGGTCGATCTCGCCGCGCCACGGCAGGATCTGGAAGGTGGTCGGATCCGGCTGTGCGAGCAGGTCGGATTCGAACGTGCGGGTGAGGCCCTCGATCGCGGAGCCGTCGAAGCCGATGCCCTCCGCGAAGGCGCCCTCGACCTCGGCCGGGGCGATCGCCACAGACTTCAGGGTGCCGATGACATCCGTGAACCAGAGCCGGACGAACTTGACGCCCCGCTCCTCGATGGTGCGCAGGACGAAGTCGCGCTGCTTGTCCATTCCGCTCATCGAGCGCCGTCCGAGCGACCCCAGTCGTCCTCGGTCGCGTCCTCCTCGGCCCAGAGCCGGGAGCGCTCCTTGAGCACCTGCGGCGCGCGGGCCGCCTCGGCGGCGGTGTCGAACGGGCCGATGCGGTCGATCGACGAGGACAGCATGCCGTGCTCGACCTGACCGGTCTTGCTGTTGAACCAGTACTTCTCGTCGCCGAAGTCCTCGCCGTCGTACCTGTCGTCGCGCTGCGCGTCGCTCATCGCTGCTCCTCCTGTGTGCTTGTCACGATCCTACTGGGGCGCCCGCCTCTGGCTAGGCTGTTGCGCATGGCAAAAGCGATCGGCGTCGACATCGGCGGCACGGGTATCAAGGCAGGAATCGTCGACCTCGAACACGGGACCATGGCGTCCGACCGCGTTCGCGTCCCCACCCCTGAAGGCGCGTCGCCGCAGGACGTGCTCACGGCCGTCCAGACGGTGCTGCGGACTCTCGACGTGCACGACTCCACGCTGCCGCTCGGCGTCGCCTTCCCCGCGATCGTCAAGCGCGGCAAGACGCTGTCCGCCGCCAACGTGTCGAAGCAGTGGATCGACTTCGACGCCGAGCGCTTCTTCCGCGACGGGCTCGGTCGCAACATCGTCTTCGTGAACGACGCGGATGCCGCGGGCGTCGCCGAGGCGCGCCACGGCGCGGCCCGCGACGTCATCGGACTCACGCTGATGACCACGCTCGGCACCGGGATCGGATCCGCCTTCCTCTACAACGGCGTGCTGATCCCCAACTCCGAGCTCGGGCACCTCAACTTCCGCGGCTACGACTCCGTGGAGACCTGGGCGGCCACCTCCGCCCGCGAGCGCGAGGGGCTCAGCTGGGCCGAATGGGCCGAGCGCCTGCAGGCGTTCTACTCGCACATCGAGTTCCTGTTCAGCCCCGACCTGTTCGTCGTCGGCGGCGGCGTCTCGAAGAACGCGGGCGACTTCCTCCCGCTGCTGGAGCTCAAGACGCCGATCGTCCCGGCGATCCACCGCAACAACTCCGGCATCATCGGCGCCGCCTCGCTCGCCGGCGACTGAGCCGCGTCGCGCAGTCGCAGAACGTCGAAGGCCCGGATCCGCAGCGCTCGCGGATCCGGGCCTTCGCCATGTGTGAGGAACGGGCCGGCCTGTACGCCGGGTTCTGTTCCGGGGCGGAGCCCCTTCGACGGTCATCTCTCTCGGCGACGCGTTGCCGCGCCGCTCCAGCGGCCTACCCGGGGACTCGGCGGGCCGCGTCGTCATCCCCTGTCTGGCCTTGCTCCGGGCGAGGTTTACCTGGCGGACCGTGTCACCACGGCCCCCGGTGGTCTCTTACACCACCCTTTCACCCTTACCCCGTCGGGCCCTTCGACTAGCTCAGGGACCGTAGGGGCGGTCTTCTCTCTGTGGCACTGTCTCGCGGATTGCTCCGGGTGGGTGTTACCCACCGCCCTGCCCTGTGGAGCCCGGACGTTCCTCGGTGCGGTCTCCCGCCACGCGACCGTCCGGCCGACCCGTTCGGATCCAGTCTACGAGGCCTTGCCCGCGTCCTCGGCGATGCGCAGGTCGAGAGGGATGTCGATCTCGAACCCCGGGAAGAGCCTGCGGGTGGCGGCATCGGCGGATTCCTGCACGGCGCGCGCCGCCTCGGCGGCGAGTTCGGCCGGCGCATGCACGATCACCTCGTCGTGCAGGAAGAAGGCGAGGTGCGCGCGATCGGAGAACACGGGGCCGGATCCGGCCGCGGGTCGGACGGCTCCGGGCAGCGCGCTCAGGCGGTGGCGGATCTCCGCGAGCCACAGCAGGGACCACTCCGCCGCGGTGCCCTGCACGACGAAGTTGCGCGTGAACCGGCCGCGATCCCTCGCTATGCTGCGGGCCGCGCGCTCGTCCGCGCCGTCGGCCTCCGGGTCGCTCGCCCGGAACTGCGCGGCGGTCCACGCCGCATCCGGCCGAGGCGAGCTCCGGCCCAGCAGCGTCGACACCACTCCGCCCTCCTCGCCCGTCTTCGCCGCGCCGTCGACGAGCGCCATGGCGCGCGGGAAGACGCTGCGCAGTCTCGGCCCGAGCCGGCCACTGGGTCCCGTCGTCGCCCCGTACATCGCGCCGAGCACGGCGTATTTCGCCTCCTGCCGCGTCTGCACGGCACCGGAGCGCACCACGCCCTCGTACAGGTCGGCGCCGCGCGCCGCGTCCGCCATCGCGCGATCCTTCGACATGGCGGCGAGCACGCGGGGCTCCAGCTGCGCCACGTCGGCGCACACCAGCACCCACCCCTCGTCGGCGCGCACCGCGGGGCGGAGACTCCGCGGGATCTGCAGCGCTCCCCCGCCGCTGGACGCCCAGCGTCCGGTCACCACACCCCCGGTCAGGTAGATCGGGCGGAACCGCTCATCGTGCACCCACTCCGCCAGCCAGTGCCAGCCGTTCGCGGAGTACAGCCGGGCGAGCTTCTTGTACGCGAGCAGCGGCTCCACCACCGGATGCTCGATCTCGCCGAGCTCCCAGCGCGACGTGGAATCCACGAGGATCCCGGCGCGGCGCAGGGACTTGAGGAGCCGGGGCGGGCTGTCCGGATTGACCGACGGATCCTCCAGGGCGCCGGCGATCGTCGCGGCCAGCTCGGCCATCCGCGCCGGCCGGGCTCCTGTCACGGGACGGGGCCCGAGCGCATCCGCCAGCAGGCGTTCGTGCACGGCGGTGCTCCACGGGAGTCCTGCCGCGGTCATCTCCTCCGCGACGAGCGCACCGGTCGACTCCGCCGCGCAGAGCAGGGCGAGGCGCCCGTCCGGGGCACGGCGCAGCGCTGCCCGCTGCCGCGCGTATTCGGCGAGCAGTTCGTCGATCTCCGCCGGCTCGTCGGCCGCGGACGTCTCGTCGTTCAGGTCGAACAGCGCCGGCGAGGAGACCGGGACCGCGGAAGGATCCACGCGCAGCCAGCGGGACGACGCGGGAACCGGATCCGCGAGGCTCGCCGTGTCGCGCAGGATCGCATGACACAGCAGCAGGTCATGAGCGCGGCGGATCCGGATCCCGGCGGCCAGCATCGCCGGGTAGACCTCGCGGAGGCTCCGCACCACCCAGCGCGGATGCGCCTGCTCCTCGAAGGCACGGATCAGGGCGTGCAGTGCGGCGGCGGGGACCTCGCGCGCGTCCTGCTCCACGCCTTCTTCCCCGTACGCCCGGAGGCACCAGTGCCCCGGCCGGGCCGACCGTCCCAGCACGATCTCGTGCGGGAGAGCCGATTCGATCATGCATTCGAATCTACGCCCTTCCGGCGCCGCCCCCGACACGCCCCGCGCTCGCGCGCCGGTGCCGCGGGTGTGTCGGCGTGTATCACGGCCCCGCGCGCACGACGACGCCGACGATTAGCGTGGGAGGACCGGAGAGGAGACCCCATGTCCGACGCATCCCCCTTCATCGCCCACAACGGCTTCACCCTGCCCGTGCAGGGCCTCGGCACCTACGGCTTCCGCGGTGAAGCCGGCGCGGACGCCGTCCGCAGCGGGATCGAGACCGGCTACCGCCTCATCGACTCGGCGTTCAACTACGAGAACGAGGGCGCCGTCGGCTGGGGCATTTCGGGAGCCGCCGTCGACCGCGCCGAGCTCATCGTGACGTCGAAGCTGGCCGGCCGCCATCACGCCAAGGCGAAGGCG
The DNA here is from genome assembly GCF_054654695.1 of Microbacterium xylanilyticum. Lineage (NCBI taxonomy): Bacteria > Bacillati > Actinomycetota > Actinomycetes > Micrococcales > Microbacteriaceae > Microbacterium > Microbacterium xylanilyticum. The sequence continues at coordinate 1,603,129 of NZ_BAAIEN010000002.1, read as the reverse complement.
CTGGACGCGATCGAGGAGAGCCGGTTCCGGCTCGGCCTGGACGCGATCGACCTGTTCCTCATCCATTGGCCGCTGCCGCGCCGGAACACCTACGTGGAGGCCTGGCAGGCGCTGATCGAAGCGCGCGACCGCGGGCTCGTACGGCAGATCGGGGTGTCGAACTTCCTGCCTGAGCACCTGGAGCGCATCGAGGACGAGACAGGCGTCCGCCCGGTCGTCAACCAGATCGAGCTGCACCCGCGCTTCCCGCAGGAGGAGGCGCTCGCCTACCACCGCGCGCAGGGGATCATCACAGAGGCGTGGAGTCCGCTGGGCCGCGCCGGCGCTCTGCTGGAGGACCCGGCGATCACGGCCGTCGCGACCGCGCACCGCATCACGCCCGCGCAGGCCGTGCTCGCCTGGCACGCCGCGCGCGGCGTCGTCGCGATCCCCAAGGCGGCGTCCTCCGAGCACCAGGCGCTGAACCTCGCGGCGGCCCAGGTGCGACTGTCCGAGGACGAGGTCGCCGCGATTACCGCGCTCGGCACACCGGACGGGCGCCTGTGGGACTCCGACCCCGCTACGCACGAGGAGTTCTGAGGCACGCCGAGCGGGCGCGCTGGGGCGTTCAGTCCGCGGCGTGGGCGCTCGCGCTGCTCGTCAGCCCCGACTCCTCGGTGCGGACCAGGATGCAGCCGCACTCCGGGCACGACACCACGTCGTCGTCCGCGGCCCGGCGGATCACGTTCAGGTCGGTGCCGGAGAGCACCATCCGGCATCCCTCGCACGTGGCGCGGCGCAGCAGTGCGGCGCCCGCGGTCCGTCCGACACGGCGCTGGTACTCCGCCATGAGCGACGGGGAGACGGAGTCGACGAGCGCCGCGCGGTCGCGGGCGAGCTGCTCCCCCTCCGCGGTCGCTGCCGCGATGAGCGCCTTCGCCTCCGCCGTCAGTCGCGTGCCCTCGGCCACGGTCTCGTCGATGAGCGCCTGCTGAGCCGCCACGGCCGCCTCCGCGTCCTCGAGCCGGGCCATGATCTCGAGCTCCGCGTCCTCGAGGTCGCTGATCCGGCGCCCGAGACTTGCGATCTCCTGCTCGAGGGCGACCGCGTCCTTGGGGTTCTGAGTGGCCGCGAGCCGTTCCGCGTCGCGGTCGCGGCGCTGCGTCGCGAGGGCGACATCCGACTCCAGGCGCTTGAGCTCGGCCTGCACGTCGTCCCGCGCGCCGGACAGCACCGTCAGCTCGCGCAGCTGCCCCTGCCGCTGGGCGGCGAGCTCGTTGATCCGCTCCCCCTGCGCCGGGTGCGTGCGCGCGTAATCGGCCTGCAGGATGCGGCGGTCGATGTCGGCGATGTCGAGGAGCACGAGCTGGTGCGCGGGGTTGGCTTTCACGACGTCAAACCTACGCCAGCAGGGCGCCCGCCCGCGCGTTCGGGAAGGGTGTGCGGGAAGGGCGTCAGGCCACGACGCCGTCGACGTAGTACCAGTGCCCGTCCTCGCGAACGAAGCGGCTGCGCTCGTGCAGCACTCCGCGGCCGGCCGGATCCCGGTGGATCGCCTCGAACTCGACGACGCCCTCCGTGTCGAACGGGCCGCCGCCGGTCTTCGCGAGGATGTCGAGACGCAGCCAGCGCACGTCATCATCGAGGTCCAGGCGTTCCGGGCGGGTGGACGGATGCCAGGAGCGCAGCAGGTACGCGGCATCGCCGCGCGCGAACGCCGTGTACCGCGACCGCATCAGGCGCTCCGCGGTCGGCGCCGGCCGGCCCGCGAGGATCGGCCCGCAGCACGCGTCGAACAGATCGCCGCTGCCGCACGGGCAGCGGTCCGCCGCTGCGCTCACACGCCGATCCGGTCGAGCGCGTCGCCCAGGCGGCGCACCGTGCCGTCCACATCGCCGAGCTTGTCCAGGCCGAACAGCCCGATCCGGAACGTGGAGAACGATTCGGGCTCGCCGCAGTGCAGCGGCACCCCCGCAGCGATCTGCAGCCCCTGCTCCCGGAACCGCGCGCCGCTGCGCAGACCCGGATCCGTCGTGTGCACGACGGCGACGCTCGGCGAGGCGAAGCCCTCCGCCGCGACCGACGGCAGGCTCCGCTCCGCGAGCAGGGCCCGCACCCGCTTGCCGAGGTCCCACTGGGCGGCCCGGAGCGCATCGAACCCGCGCTCACGCGTCTCCGTCATGAGGACAGCGTTGTGCGCCAGCGTGTCCGTGGGCATGGTCGCGTGGTACGGCGCCCTGCCCTCGCGGTACTCCTCCGCGATCCACAGCCACTTCGCCAGGTCGATCGCGAAGCTCGAGGAGGTGCGCGAGGTCACCGCGTCACGGCCGGCGTCGTTCAGCATCACGTATCCCGCACCGGGGGATCCGCTCCAGCCCTTCTGCGGCGCCGAGATCAGCACGTCGACGCCGAGCGCCGCCATGTCGACCCAGAGCGCGCCGGATGCGATCGCGTCGAGCACCAGCAGGCCGCCGACCTCGTGCACGGCGTCGGCCAGAGCCCGCACGTAGTCGTCGGGCAGCAGGATGCCGGCGGCGGTCTCGACGTGCGGCGCGAAGACGACGTCGCTGCGCTGGGCCCGGATCGCGGCGACCACCTCGTCGATCGGCGCCGGCGCCCAGACCGCCTGCACGTCGTCCGAGTCCGGACGGGCCGTGCACACGACCGTGCTGCGGGCGATGTCGCCCGTCTCGAGGATCTGCGACCAGCGATAGGAGAACAGCCCGTTGCGGACGATCAGGCAGCGCCGCCCGGTCGCGAGCTGGCGCGCGACCGCTTCCATCGCGTAGGTGCCACCGCCCGGCACGATCGCCGTCGTCGTCGCGCGGTACGCGGCGCGCAGATCGGCCTGGATGCTCTGCATCACCCCGACGAAGCGCGCGGACATGTGGTTCAGGGAGCGATCCGTGAAGACCACCGAGTACTCCAGCAGGCCCCCGGGATCGACATCGTCGTGCGGAAGGTTCATGGCCCCACCCTGGCACATCGGCACCGGTAGGCTGGAGCTCACGCGCCTATAGCTCAGTTGGTAGAGCACGTCGTTTACACCGATGTGGTCGGGAGTTCGAGTCTCTCTGGGCGCACCTCGAAGCTCGTCATCGCGTGCACCCACGACGCTGGATCGGGGCTAGGCTGACTCCCGCGCGCTTTGTGCGGAGCCGACAACACCTCCCCGCGTCGCATCCCGATTTCGTTGGCACGACCTGCCAGACAAACGAAAGGCCTCCTGTGACTGTTCACGACCAGGATCCGTACTCCCAGGGCCCGCTCGACAGCGACCCGGAGGAGACCAGCGAATGGCAGCAATCGCTCGACGAGCTCGTCGATGCCAAGGGCCACGGCCGCGGTCGCGAGATCATGCTCAGCCTGCTGAAGCGCTCCAAGGAGCTGCACCTGGGCGTGCCGATGGTGCCGACCACTGACTACATCAACACCATCGCCTCCGAGAACGAGCCGGCCTTCCCCGGCGATGAGGAGCTCGAGCGCCGGTACCGGCACTGGATCCGCTGGAACGCGGCCATCACGGTGCACCGCGCCCAGCGCCCCGGCATCGGCGTCGGCGGTCACATCTCGACCTACGCCTCGGCCGCGTCTCTGTACGAGGTCGGCTTCAACCACTTCTTCCGCGGGCAGGACCACCCGTCCGGCGGCGACCAGATCTTCTACCAGGGGCACGCCTCCCCCGGCGCGTACGCCCGTGGCTTCCTCGAGGGCCGCATCACCGAGCAGCAGCTCGACGCGTTCCGGCAGGAGAAGTCCGGCGCGCCGAACGGCCTGCCCTCCTACCCGCACCCGCGGATGATGCCGGAGTTCTGGCAGTTCCCGACCGTGTCGATGGGTCTCGGGCCGATCAACGCCATCTACCAGGCGATGACCAACAAGTACCTCGCCAACCGCGGCATCAAGGAGAACGACTCGCACGTGTGGGCGTTCCTCGGCGACGGCGAGATGGACGAGGTCGAGTCGCGCGGTCAGCTCCAGGTCGCCGCCAACGAGGGCCTGGACAACCTCACCTTCGTGATCAACTGCAACCTGCAGCGCCTCGACGGCCCGGTCCGCGGCAACGGCAAGATCATCCAGGAGCTGGAGAGCTTCTTCCGCGGCGCCGGCTGGAACGTCATCAAGGTGGTCTGGGGCCGGGAGTGGGACGACCTGCTCGCCCGCGACACCGACGGCGCCCTGCTGAACCTCATGAACGTCACGCCGGACGGCGACTTCCAGACGTTCAAGGCGGAGTCCGGCGCCTACGTGCGCGAGAACTTCTTCGGCCGGGACGAGCGCGCGCTCGCGCTGGTCAAGGACTACTCGGACGACGACATCTGGCGCCTCCGCCGCGGTGGCCACGACTACCGCAAGGTGTACGCGGCCTACAAGGCGGCCATGGAGCACAAGGGCCAGCCGACCGTCATCCTCGCCAAGACCGTCAAGGGCTACGGCCTCGGTCCGCACTTCGAAGGCCGCAACGCGACCCACCAGATGAAGAAGATGACGCTGGACGACCTCAAGCTGTTCCGCGACACGATGCACATCCCGATCACCGACGCGCAGCTCGAGGCCGACCCGTACCGGCCGCCGTACTACAACCCCGGACCCGGCGACGAGACGATCCAGTACATGCTGGAGCGCCGCCGCGAGCTCGGCGGGTTCCTGCCCGAGCGCCGCACCACCCACGTGGGGCTGAACCTTCCGGAGGACAAGGACTACGCCCTGCCGAAGAAGGGTTCCGGCAACCAGGAGGTCGCGACGACCATGGCCCTGGTGCGCATGATCAAGGACCTCATGCGGGTGAAGGGCTTCGGCGAGCGGATCGTGCCGATCATCCCCGACGAGGCGCGCACGTTCGGCATGGACGCGTATTTCCCGACCGCGAAGATCTACAACCCGAACGGGCAGAACTACACGGCGGTCGACCGGGAGCTGCTGCTCGCCTACAAGGAGAGCCCGCAGGGCCAGATCATGCACGTCGGCATCAACGAGGCCGGAGCCGCAGCCGCCTTCACCGCGACGTCGACCTCGTACTCGACGCACGGCCAGCCGCTGATCCCGATCTACATCTTCTACTCGATGTTCGGCTACCAGCGCACCGGCGACGCGTTCTGGGCCGCCGGCGACCAGATGGGCCGCGGTTTCATCATCGGCGCCACCGCAGGACGCACCACGCTGACCGGCGAGGGCACCCAGCACGCCGACGGCCAGTCGCCGCTGCTCGCCTCGACGAACCCCGCCACGCTCGTGTACGACGCGGCCTACGGGTACGAGGTCGCGCACATCGTGCAGGACGGCATCGAGCGCATGTACGGCGGAAACCACCCGGATCCGGATGTCATGTACTACCTGACCGTGTACAACGAGCCGATGCGTCAGCCGGCGGAGCCGGAGGACGTGGACGTCGAGGGGATCCGCAAGGGTCTGCACCGCGTCTCGGTCGGATCCGGCGACGGGCAGCGCGTGCAGCTGCTCGCGTCGGGTGTGGGCGTGCCGTGGGCGATCGAGGCCCAGGAGCTGCTGCTCTCGGACTGGGGCGTGTCGGCCGACGTCTGGTCGGTCACCTCCTGGACCGAGCTGCGCCGCGACGGCCTCGCCGCCGACGAGCACAACTTCCTGCACCCGGAGGAGGAGCCGCGCACGGCGTACCTCACCGAGAAGCTGAAGGACGCGCAGGGTCCGTTCATCGCGACGAGCGACTACATGCACGCCGTGCAGGACCAGATCCGCCAGTGGGTGCCGGGCGCGTACTACACGCTGGGCGCCGACGGCTTCGGCTTCGCCGACACACGTGCCGCCGCGCGCCGGTTCTTCAAGATCGACGGCCCGTCGATGGTGGTGCGTGCGCTGCAGGCTCTGGCCGACCAGGGCCGCATCGACCGGTCGGTCGTGGGTCAGGCGATCGCGAAGTACGACCTGTACAACGTGAATGCGGGCACCAGCGGCAACGCCGGCGGCGAGAGCTGACCCCGCCCGCACGATGAGCCGAACCTCGGAGATGACCAAGGAGGAGACGCTGGCGTGGCTGCGCCGCATCTCCGGTGATCTCGCCACGGCGACCCTGCAGCGTCTCGAGGATTCGCTGCCGTGGTACGCCGAGATGCCGCCGGCCCGACGCTCCGCCGTCGGGCTGGTGGCGCAGGCGGGCATCACCTCGTTCATCCAGTGGTACGACGACCCCACGTCGACGCCCTGGATCGCCGCGGACATCTTCGCCGCCGCGCCCCGCGAACTGCTGCGCAGCGTCAGCCTGCAGCAGACCCTGCAGCTCATCCGGGTCACGGTCGAGGTGACCGAGGAGCGAGTGGCCGGCAACGGCGGACACCTGCGCGATGCGATCCTGCTGTATTCGCGCGACGTGGCCTTCGCCGCGGCGGACGTCTACGCCCGCGCCGCAGAGGCGCGGGGCCTCTGGGACGCCCGCCTGGAGGCGCTCGTCGTCGACTCGATCCTCACGGGCGAGGCCGACGAGGAGCTCCCCAGCCGCATCGCGGCGCTCGGCTGGCACGGCCACGGCGAGGTGTGCGTGATCGTGGGCACCACCCCGCCGCAGTTCGATGTCGACCAGGTGCGCCGCACCGCGCGCAAGCTCGCGGTCGACGTGCTGATCGGGGTGCAAGGATCCCGTCTGGTGCTGGTGGTCGGCCGCTCCAAGCCCACCACGGCCGAGGAGGCTCCGGAGGAGTTCTCGTTCGCCGAGATCGCCCGCACCTTCGAGCCGTCGTTCGGCCCGGGGCACGTCGTGGTGGGGCCCGCGGTCGCCGCCCTCGTCGATGCCGGGCAGAGCGCGCGTGCGGCGCTCGCGGGGTTCGCGGTGGCGCGCGCCTGGCGCGGGGCGCCACGGCCGGTCGACGCGGACGAGCTGCTCCCCGAGCGTGCGATCGCCGGCGACCCGCTGGCGAAGCAGACGCTGATCGAGCGGGTGTTCCGCCCGCTCAACGACCACTCCAGCGACCTCGTCACAACGCTGTGGAGCTACCTCGACAACGGCCGGTCGCTCGAGGCCACCGCGCGCGAGCTGTTCGTTCACCCGAATACGGTGCGCTACCGGCTGAAGCGGATCAGCGAGGTCATCGGCTGGGACGCCACCGGTCCGCGCGAGGCGTTCATCCTGCAGACCGCCCTCGTGCTGGGCACGATCGGCACGGCGGATCCGGTGCGCCGCGGCCTGCGCCCCCGTCGCCTGCGCTGAGCCCTCTCCTGCCCGTCGACTGTCGATCGAAGACAACCGATCTGCGATTTGTTGTGAGGGTTGAGCCACCGAAACCGGCGGATCGTTGGCAGACTGGGAACGTGATCGTCTTCGCATGCCCAGGACAGGGCTCCCAGACCCCCGGTTTCCTCTCCCCCTGGCTCGAGCTCGACGGCGTGGCCGATGATCTGGCGGCGTACTCCGACGCGGCCGAGGTCGACCTGATCCAGCACGGGACCGTCTCGGACGCCGACACCATCCGCGACACCCGCATCGCGCAGCCGCTCATCGTGGCCGCCTCGCTCATCGCTGAGAAGGCGCTGCGCGAGCGCGCCGGACGCGCACCCGACGGCATCGCCGGGCACTCCGTCGGAGAGTTCGCCGCCGTCGTGGGCGCCGGCGTCATCGACGCGGTCACCGCCATGCGCCTCGTCGGCATCCGCGGTCGAGCCATGGCCGACGCGGCGGCGAAGACCCCGACCGGCATGAGCGCCGTCCTCGGCGGCGACGAGGACGCGGTGCTCGCGCTGCTCTCCGACCTCGACCTCACGCCGGCCAACTACAACGGCGGCGGCCAGATCGTCGCCGCGGGTGCGCTGCCCGCGCTCGCGGCCCTCGCCGAGGCGCCGGTGCGCGGATCCCGCGTGATCCCGCTCCAGGTGGCCGGCGCGTTCCACACCGACTACATGTCCTCCGCCGTCGCGACCCTGCGCGAGGCCGTGGCGGACGTCGTCCCGGCGGATCCCGCCATCACCCTGTGGACCAACAAGGACGGATCCGTCCTCACCGACGGCGCCGCGGCGCTGGAGAACCTCGTCACGCAGGTCTCCTCCCCCGTGCGCTGGGACCTGTGCATGGCCTCGTTCGCCGACAACGGCATCACCGGCCTCATCGAGCTGACCCCCGCGGGAGCCCTCACCGGCCTCGCCAAGCGCGGTCTGCGGGGCGTCCCCGCCGTCGCCGTGAAGACCCCGGACGACCTCGACGCGGCTGTGGCGCAGCTGCTCGGCACGAACAACGGAGAAGCAGCATGACCACGCTCAAGCAGGCCACCGGCCCGGCATATACGCGCATCTACTCCGTCGGCGCGGCCCGCGGTGAGAACGCGGTGCCCAACGAGGACCTCATCGGGCCGATCGATTCGAGCGACGAGTGGATCCGCCAGCGCACGGGCATCGTCACGCGCGTCCGCGCGAACGCCGAGACCGACGCGATCGACCTCTCCACCGCGGCCGCGGCCGAGGCCATCGAGCGGTCCGGCGTGGCGCCGTCCGACATCGACCTCGTCATCGTCGCGACGATCAGCAACCCCAAGCAGACGCCCTCGGTGTCGGCGATCGTCGCCGACCGCGTGGGTGCGAACCCTGCGGCCGCCTACGACATCAACGCCGCCTGCGCCGGCTACGCCTACGCGGTCGCCCAGGCCGACGCGCTGATCCGCGCGGGCGCCGCGAAGTACGCCGTCGTGATCGGCGCCGAGAAGCTCTCGGACATCGTGGATCCGACCGACCGCAGCATCTCGTTCCTGCTCGGCGACGGCGCCGGCGCCGTCGTGATCGGCCCCAGCGACACCCCCGGCATCTCCGGCACCGTGTGGGGCTCGGACGGTTCGAAGGCCGACGCCGTCGGCATGAACCACACCCTCACCGAGTTCCGCGACGGCCAGGCACCCTGGCCCACGCTGCGCCAGGAGGGTCCGACCGTGTTCCGCTGGGCCGTGTGGGAGATGGCCAAGGTCGCCAAGCAGGCCCTCGAGCAGGCCGGCGTCGAGGCGTCCGACCTTGCCGCGTTCATCCCGCACCAGGCCAACATGCGCATCGTCGACGAGTTCGCCAAGCAGCTGAAGCTGCCCGAGACGACCGTGATCGCCCGCGACATCGAGACCACCGGCAACACGTCCGCCGCCTCCATCCCGCTCGCGACGCATCGTCTGCTGGAGGAGCACCCCGAGCTGAGCGGCGGCCTCGCCCTGCAGATCGGCTTCGGCGCCGGGCTCGTGTTCGGCGCGCAGGTCGTCGTCCTGCCCTGACCGCGCACTGCGGACTCCTAGACTGTTCCCCGGTTCCGAAACCACCCCATAGAAAGAGGAAATCATGGCTTTCAGCAACGACGAGGTCCTCGCCGGCCTGGCAGAGCTCATCACCGACGAGACCGGCATCGACGCCTCCGAGGTCGCTCTGGAGAAGTCCTTCACCGACGACCTGGACATCGACTCGATCTCGATGATGACCATCGTCGTCAACGCGGAGGAGAAGTTCGGCGTCACCATCCCCGACGACGAGGTCAAGAACCTCAAGACCGTCGGTGACGCCGTGAACTTCATCGTCGCCGGCCAGGAGTGACACCTGTGGATGCCACCCCCGGCCCGAGGGCACGGGGAGTGGCATCCTCCGCTCCTGAACTCCACCCGCTCCCTGAGAAGGATCACGCATGACCAAGCGCATCGTCGTCACCGGCATCGGTGCCACGTCCGCCCTCGGCGGCACCGCCCCGGAGAACTGGGCGAACCTGCTCGCCGGAGTCTCCGGCACGCACACCCTGACCCACGACTGGGTCGCCGAGCACCAGCTCCCGGTGACGTTCGCCGCCGAGGCGTCCGTCCGCCCTGAGGAGGTGCTGCCCCGGCACGAGGCCAAGCGTCTCGACCCTTCGGTGCAGTTCGCCATGATCGCCGCGCGTGAGGCCTGGGAGGATGCGGGAGCCCCAGAGGTCGCCCCGGAGCGGCTCGGCATCGACTGGGCCACCGGGATCGGGGGCCTCTGGACCCTGCTCGATGCCTGGGACACGCTGCGCGAGAAGGGCCCGCGCCGGGTGATGCCGCTGACGGTCCCGATGCTGATGCCGAATGCCGGCGCCGGCAACCTCTCGCTGCACTTCGGCGCAAAGGCCTACGCGCGCACCGTGGTGAGCGCGTGCGCCTCCAGCACCGAATCGATCGCGAACGCGTACGAGCACCTGCAGGATGGTCTCGCCGACGTCGTCATCGCGGGCGGCGCTGAGTCGGCGATCCACCCGATCACGATGGCCGCCTTCGCCTCCGCGCAGGCGCTGTCCCGCCGCAACGACGACCCCGAGCACGCCTCGCGCCCGGGCGCCATCGACCGCGACGGCTTCGTGATGGGCGAGGGCGGGGCGGCGCTCGTGCTCGAGACCCTCGAGCACGCACAGGCTCGGGGCGCCAAGATCTACGCCGAGCTCGTGGGCGGCGGCGTCTCGGCCGACGCGTACCACATCACCGCGAACGACCCGAGCGGCGCCGGCGCCACGCGCGCCGTCCAGGAGGCCCTGGCGCAGGCCGGCGCGACGCCCGACGAGGTCACCCACGTCAACGCGCACGCCACGTCCACTCCCGTCGGCGACCCGAACGAGTACGAGGCGCTCAAGAGCGTCTTCGGCGACCGGATCAACGACATCCCGGTCTCGGCGACCAAGGCGTCGACCGGGCATCTACTGGGCGGCACCGGAGCGCTCGAGGCCGTGTTCACGATCCTCGCGCTGCGCGATCGCGTCGCTCCGCCGACGATCAACATGACCGAGCCGGATCCGGCCGTGCCGTTCAAGCTGTCGGTCGAGCCGCAGCCGCTGGGCGACGGTCCGCAGCTCGCGATCAGCAACTCGTTCGGGTTCGGCGGCCACAACGCCGTCGTCGCGTTCCGCTCCTACGACGGCTGAGCCACGCAGAGAATCGCCCCGGTCGCTTCACGCTTCGAAGCGGCCGGGGCGTTTCTCATCCCTGTGCGGTTGTACTGTTCTGTTGTCTCTCCGGTGGTGGACCGGGGATACGCTTTCTCGGTTTCCGGGTCCCTGCTCTCCGACTCCCGATAATCGCGCCTCCTCCGGTCCTCGTCCCTTCGTGTGATCCGGTCCCTGAGCTTGTCGAAGGGCCCGGATCACACGAGTCCTTGTGCAGTCACCCCACCCGCCAGCGCAGCGGCCTATCCCACCTTGTGCAGCCACACCACGCGCGCGTCGTCGCTCGCGTGCCGGAACGGCTCCAGCTCCTCGTCCCAGGCGGTGCCGAGCGCCACATCCAGCTCGCGCTGCAGCTCGACCGGGCTGCCCGCGGCGATCTCCATCGCGTAGCGGATCCGGTCCTCGCCGACGACGATGTTCCCGGCCGCATCCGTCTGCGCGTAGTGCACGCCCAGATCGGGCGTGTGCAGCCAGCGTCCGCCGTCGCTGCGCGGCGTGGGATCCTCGGTCACCTCGAACCGCAGGTGCTCCCAGCCGCGGATGGCGGTCGCGAGCGCGGCGCCGGTGCCGACCGGGCCGTCCCAGTAGAACTCCGCCCGGCGGGCGCCTTCGAGGACGGGCTGCTCCGTCCACTCGAAGTTCACGGCGCGCCCGATAGCGCGTCCGACCGCCCATTCCAGGTGCGGGCAGAGCGCGCGCGGTGCGGAGTGGATGTACACCACTCCGCGTGCTTGTGCTGTCGCCATGGTCTTCTCCGTTTCATCAGGTGCGTCTTCCCCTACGACCTGATCCGCGAAGCACGGCGGGTATGCGGTTATGCGCCCATTCTCACCGATGCCTTCGGAAATCACAAGCATGTAACTCATTGCGAAACGGCAACGACCCCCGGCGTGTGACGCCGGGGGTCGTGATATCGCAACCGGTCAGGGCCGCGGGTGCCGCGGGAGGCTCAGGCCTCGCTCATCGCGATCTTCTCCTTCTGACCCTTGGCCGCGTAGTACGCGGCGCGGGCGGCGTCGCGACGCGCCTGCTCCTCGTAGCCCGCGTCCAGGATCGCCTGGTCGACCGGGTAGTTCTCCACGTCCTGGGTGCCGTGGTACTTCTCGATGTACGCGTCGAGCTCGGGGCCGGAGGTCCACGAGGTGATCAGGCAGTAGCGCGGCTCGGTGCCGTTGTGCGTGGCGGCGTGCCAGAGGCGCTGGGTGTCGACGATCAGCTGCGCGCCCGCCGGGAGGGCGATGCGGTACTCGACGCTCGGGTCGGTGCGGTTCTCGCGCAGGACGAAGTAGCTGTCCTTGTCGTCGGTGAGGTTGAAGAAGCCGCGCACGACCCAGCCGGTGCCGTCGGGGTTCAGGCGGTTGTTGTCATCCTGGTGCAGGTTGTAGAGGCACTCGCCGTAGGGCGTGGGCTGCAGCTCGATGACGCGGCAGCGTCCGACGTTCGCCCCGGGCTCCTGGGCGCGGCGGGTGAGGTTCGGCGCCTTGGCGACCTGCGACTCGATCCAGACGCCGTCCTTGTCCGTGCGCGGCGGGACGTGGTTCCAGAAGCCGTTGCACTCGATCTCGCCCTTGGCGCTGGCCAGCGGAGCGAACCGGGTGTCGCCGGAGGACTTCCAGTCGTTGTACTCGAGGTCGAGCCACTCCTTGGGGTCGAGCTCCTGGTTGTAGCTGTCGAGGACGACGAAGCCCTTGTCCTCGAGGGCGGCGGACTTGATGTATGCCATGAGCGAGTCATGTCCTTTCATAAGGGGCCAGCACGTTTTAACAGGCCCTTCTTAGGACAGCCTAACAGCGGGCCCTGGCCGGCCCCGGGGACCGGGCCGTGAATATCCGGGGCCGACCGGCCGCTGAATAGACTGGGGGAGCAGACCGCACACGAGGAGAAGCGCAGCGAGCATGAGCACGGCCACGAACGTCGAAGCAACCGCAGTCTCAACGATCGAGTGGCTCTCCTCCCCCGCGACCACGATCGTCGTGCCCGTCTATCAGCGCCAGTACCGCTGGGACATCGGCGGCTGCGAGAAACTGCTCTCCGACATCCGGGCGGTCGCCGATGAGGACGACGCGCACCGGCACTTCCTCGGGTCCATCCTCTCCGCGGAGGACCGCGCCCATCCCGACGCCGATCTCATCCTCATCGACGGCCAGCAGCGCATCACCACGCTCATGCTGCTCATCGCCGCGCTGCACCACTCCGTGCGCGACACGGATCCGGCTCTGGCCGCGGGGCTCGAGCAGGTGCTCGTCCGCCCCGGCGACCCAGCCCGCACCAAGCTCCGCCCGCACGACGCCTGGGCCGGCCTGTTCGAGTCGGTCGTCCTGGACCGCCGCAGCCCGGACCAGCCGGAGTCGCGCTTCGACGACAACTACGCGTTCTTCCGCTCGCAGGTGCACGCCGATGAGGCGCCTCGGATCTGGCGCGGGCTGCAGAAGCTGGAGCACGTGTCGATCACGCTCGGCGCCGCCGCCAGCGCGCAGCAGATCTTCGAGAGCCTGAACTCCACCGGCGAGCCGCTGCGCGATCACGAGCTGATCCACAACTACGTGCTGATGGGCCTCTCGCACTCCGAGCAGCAGCAGGTCGAGGACGAGTTCTGGCTGCCGATCGAGCGCAGCACGGGCGAGGCGATCGGCTCGTTCTGGCGGCATTACCTGATCATGACCACCGGACGCGAGGTCGCCGTCGACGGCGAGCACGGCGTGTACAGCGCGTTCCGCCACGAGTTCCCCCGCCCGGAGCTCCAGGCGCTGCGCGCGCAGGCGCTGGTCTGGCGGGAGTATGCGGAGATCTACGGCGTGCTGCAGGATCCTGCGCAGGAGGCGGATCCGGAGATCCGCCGGCAGCTGGCGTACGTCAACACGTTCGGCCGTTCGACGTACCCGCTCGTGATGAGCGTGTACCGCGACCACCAGCGCGGCGCGATCAGCAAGGACGAGCTGATCCGCACGCTGGAGCGGATCCAGTCCCTCCTGCTGCGACGCGCCGTCGTCGGCGTCCCGACCGATCGCCTCATCGCGCGGCTGTGCCGGGCCAGGGCGGAGGGGCCGGAGCAGCTGCTCAAGGCGTTCGCCCGCATCACGCCCTCGGACGAGCGGATCCGCGTGGCGCTGAAGTTCGCCGACCTGCCGCATGCGCTCTACGTGCTCGGACGCATCCAGGGCGCGAAGGATCCGGAGGGCTACGACGTCGAGTACGTGGTGCCGCCGGCGCCGCACAACAACTGGTCCGGCGACGGGATCCGGCTGTGGAGCGAGTACACCGAGGACGAGCAGAACAGCCACCGCGCCCTCGCGTCCACGCTGGGGAACCTCACCCTGATCGAGGAGTCGCTCGCGGAACGCGTCTTCGGCGACTCCTTCCCGAGCAAGCGCGACGCCTACCGGCGAAGCCGGATCGCAGGCACCGCAGCGCTCGCCGAGCTCGATGCCTGGGGCACCGCGGCGATCTCCCAGCGCACGGCGGCGCTCACCGATGACTTCCTGCGCATCTGGCCGCGGCCCGCCGTCACCGACATCGACGACGACGGCCTGACCCCGATCCTCGACGCCGTGCGCCGCCGCGGCTGGCCGGCGGGCTGGGAGCGCGAGTTCGAGTACGTGGAGTATCGCGGGGAGCGCTGGGACGTGCCCGACGTGAAGTATCTGTTCAACCGCGTCTTCCGCCGCGGCTGGGCGGACACCCGCGAGGCCCTCGAGGCGTTCAACGCGCGCAACGGCGGTCCGATCTACGACGAGAAGGCCTGGAACGGCCCCTGGGACCAGCTCGATGACAGCCACTTCCTCTACATGGGCTGGGACTCGAAGTACATGATGAGCGCCGTCCAGGGGCTCCTCGAGGAGTCGGGCCTGGCCGAAGAGGTGTTCGTGAAGTACTCCTACATCGGGAATGTGATGTGATGACGATCTCCGCCGCCCCCGTCCTGCGCCGCCGGATGATGGACCTGACCCTCGAGGAGCACACGCTCACCGTGCCGCTGGTGTGGTCGGATCCGGCCGACGGCCGAACCATCGACGTCTTCGCCTCCGTGGTGAGCCGCGAGGGCGGCGAGGATCTGCCGTACCTCGTGTTCCTGCAGGGCGGCCCCGGATCCGAGGCGCCGCGGGCGCTGCATGCGCCGGGCGCGCCCTCCTGGCTGGACCAGGCGCTGGCGCATCACCGGGTGGTCCTGATCGACCAGCGCGGCACCGGACGCTCCACGCCCGTCGGCGACGGGATCCTGTCGCGTGGCGCGGACGCCGTCGCGGATCACCTCACCCACCTGCGGGCCGACGCGATCGTCCGCGACTGCGAGGCGATGCGCGAGCACCTGGGAGCCGAGCGCTGGAACGTGCTCGGGCAGTCGTTCGGCGGATTCACGACCCTGGCCTACCTCTCCACGGACGCAGCCTCGATCGATCGCGCCTATCTCACGGGCGGGCTCAGCACCGTCACGCGCACACCCGACGAGGTGTACGCGCTCTGCTACGACAAGATGCGCGACGCCTCTGAGCGCTACTACCGGCGGTTCCCCGAGCATCGCGACCGCATGCGCCGCCTCGTGGATCTCGCCGCGGCCGGCGACATCGTGCTGCCCAGCGGCGAGGTCGTCTCGCCGTCCCGACTGCGCTCGGTGGGCTCGGCCCTCGGCACGAACGACGGCTGGCAGACCCTGTGGCAACTGCTCGAGCTGGATCCCGACACGAACGCGTTCCGCTACGACCTGGCGGCGGCGATGCCGTTCGGCGGACGCAACCCGCTGTACTTCGTGTTCCACGAGTCCAGCTACGCGAACGGCCACGTCACGGCGTGGTCGGCCGAGCGCGTCGAGCCGGCGGACTTCGCCGAGGACGTGACGCTGTTCACGGGCGAGCACATCCGGCGGGAGTGGACCGAGACCGTCCCCGCGTTCCGGCCGTGGCGCGACGTCGCCCTGTCGCTCGCGGAGCACGCGTGGCCGACGATCTACGACCCCGCCGCCCTCGCCGCCTCCGATGCGCGTGGGGCCGCCTCCGTCTACGTCGACGATCCCTACGTGCCGCTGGAGTACTCCCTGGAGACGGCCGCGCTGCTGCCCGGCATCCGGCTCTGGGTGACGAGCGAGCACCAGCACAACGGTCTGCGCGCCGGCCGTGTGCTGGAGCACCTCGTCGACCTCGCGCACAACCGCCGCATGCGCTGACGCCGCTCGTCGTCCAGGCGATAGCGAGTCGTCCGCGCCGCGTCAACCCCGTCGCGCCGAGCATCCGGAGTTGCGATCGTGGTCTCCACGACCGACAGGAGAGGAGCACGCCCATGAGCGCTGCCGATCACGTGAAGAACACCGGCGAGAAGATCGCGGGCAAGGCCAAGGAGGCCGCCGGCAAGGTCACCGACAACGAGAAGCTCGAGAACGAGGGACGCCTGGATCAGACGAAGGCCGACCTCAAGGAGAGCGGCGAGCACCTCAAGGAGGGGCTCGAGAACGCCGGGGACCGCGCCAAGGACGCGCTGGACGACTGAGGTCCGCGAGACTCCCCGCCCCATCGGGTGCGCCGCACGCGGATCCGGTGGGGCGGGCGGGACTTGAACCCGCGATCGTTGGGTTATGAGCCCACTGCCTTCACCAGCTTGGCCACCGCCCCGGACCTTCGAGACTACCGGGTTCCGCGAATCGGCCGCGCACTTCGTCAGCCCGCCCAGAATGACGGCCACGGCCGTTCAGCGATTTGTCTGCCAAGGCCCGGCGCACGCTGGCGCATCGTGAGGTTGACCCGGGTTGACTGCGCACCCCGTAATATGGCTCATCCCAATCGGGGGTGTAGGAGTTGGGGTCTGAAGCCGCCGGTCTCGAGCAGGCTTCGGGCGATGTAGTTGGTCAGGTTGCGGAACCCGAGTGCGGAGCCGCGCAGGTGTTCGACCCGTCCGTTGAGCGCCTCGGTCGGCCCGTTGCTGGTGCCGGGTCGTTCGAAGTAGGCGAGCAGGTCAGCGGCTCGCTTCTTCAGGGTCCGGCCCAGGGTAGTGCGCTCGGTGAGCACCTTGGGGACGCCGGCGCTGAGGTCGGTGATCAGCTTCTCCATGAGCTCGCGCCCACGTTGCCGGTCCTCGTGGCGATAGGCGGCGATCATGCGCTGGTAGACACCCCAGGTCGCCTCGACCTCGACGTGAGCGTCATCAACGAACAGCGTGCGTAGCCTGTCGCTCTGCTTGTCGGTGAGCAGGTCCGCGCCGGTGTGCAGCGTGCGCCGCGACTTGTAGAGCGGGTCGTCCCTGAACCCACGGTGCCCGTGGATCGCGAGTTGGACCCGGCGCCGGCACCTGTCGAGGGCGTCACCGGCCAGGCGCACGACGTGGAAGGGATCCATCACCGTGACCGCGTCCGAGATCTCCTCTGCAGCGGCGGTCTTGAACCCGGTGAAGCCGTCCATCGCGACCACCTCGACCCCGTCACGGAAGGCGTCGTCGCGGTCGGCGAGTCAAGTCTTGAACGCCGCCTTCGACCCGCCCTCGACCATGTCCAGCAGCCTTGCTGGGCCGGCGCCATCGCGGACCGGGGTGAGGTCGATGATCACGGTGACGTACTTGTCGCCACGCCTGGTGTGGCGCCAGACGTGCTCATCGACGCCAATGACCTTCACGCCCTCAAACCGCGTGGGGTCGTTGATCAGCAGCCGCTTGCCTTCAGCCAGGACCGCGTTGTTGGCGGTGTCCCACGCGACCCCAAGTCCCTCGGCGACACGGGCGACGGTGAGGTGTGCGACCACGATCCCTTCCAGCGCCCACCGCAGCCCGGTGCGCGAGAGCTTCGCGCGTGGCTCCGCCGCGGCGCTGGTGTCTTGACGCCACACGTGTCCGCAGTCGGCACAGCGGTAGCGGCGCACTACAACTTCCAGCACGGTCGGTCGCCAGCCCAGCGGCTCGTGGGCCAACCGTCGGATCACGGTGTCACGAGCAGCGCCTTCGCTGCCGCACCGTCGGCACCACTGATCTGGTTCCACCACGCGGCACGCGAGGACCGCACGATCCGGTTCAAGTCGTTGTCCGGTCACGCTCAGACCGAGGCCGTCGAGTCGAGCGAAGGCGGTCAGGTCAGGGCGGCCGAAGCCGGCCGGCGGGATAGCGTCGGACACGTCGAGGTCTTTCGGATGGATGGCGTAGGAACCTCCATCGTCGGGAGATCTCGACGTCTATCTGCGGACCGACGCGCCCGGCCGACCTACACCGTCATCTGAGAAGACCCCTGAAACGTCTTCGACGACGACGGGACCGGCGAGGAGGAGGGTGCGGTGAGCTAAAGGAATCGAGCTTGCTCGGCTTCGACGCCGCCGCAAGCTCCGGTGAAACGGTCGGTACTGGTCGGTCGTCGTCGGTCACCACAGGATGGCGGCTTCCCCCACGCTCGGCGTTTGCGCAGGTCAGCGGCTCGTTCGCCCAGTGGGCGCATCAAGCGATAGACGCAAAGCCGACGTGATTAGGTCGTCGGTTCGATTCCGACAGGCGGCTCCGGCGAACAGCCCTGACCTGCGGAAATGCAGGTCAGGGGCTGTTCGGTTCTGGTGGTCGCGCGATGCGCTGGCCTCACGGCTCTGCCCGACACCGACGTCGCTCTCCTCTGCGACGGACCCCCCGCCGGCTGAGCGCTCGCGGCCGGCATCCTGTCCGTGTGCCGATAGGCCTCGCACCGCTCGGCAACGCAGCATGGCGTTGCGTCGCGACCTGGCGACGGCTCGGCGGGGCGCGATCGTCTCGTGCGTTGGCGGACTACGGGAGCTTGGACGCGAGGACGTCGGCCGCCAGGATCTCGGGTGCTGCGCCGAGGAGGTGCTGGTTGGCCATCAGGGCTGCGACGATGGCGCCGTTGGCGTGGGCGTCGCGAGCGGCCTCGTCGGGGAATGCATCGAAGATCCAGAAGGTGTCGGCGTCGGTCCTGACCGCGAACCAGACAATCGTTCCTACTTCTTCGTTGGCGAGTGCGACAGCGCCGGCGAGCAGATCGGCGACCGCGTCGTGCTGTCCATCGGCCGCGACGATCTTGGCGACGAAGGCATACGGAAGTGATGCGGGTGTGGACATGAGGGACTCTCCTTGAAATCGGCGTTCTTCGTGGGACGAGTTCAGCGTATGACGAGCGAGGACCGGTGGGCAGTGGCGTATACGGCAGTATTGCTATTGTTTACGTCATGCGTATCGGACTGATCGCGATCGACGGCTGCTTCGGTTCGGCTATCGCGTCGATCATCGACATCGTGCGGGTGGCCGACGGAGCCCGCGGCGATGTCGACCCGCGGATCGACCCGATCGAACTCGCCATCCTCGGACCGAAACGGCGAGTGACCACGACGGCATCGATGACCCTGTCGGTGGACCACCCGCTGTCGGAGTCCGGAGAGTTCGACGTGGTCGTCGTCCCTGCGCTTGGAACCCTTACGGCCGCCGCTACCAACGACGCCCTCCAGAGCCGAGATGCTCGTTCGGTCATCGCCTCGCTCGGGCGCCTCGACGAGGCGACCACCCGGATCGCCGCGGCGTGCACCGGCGTGTTCGCTGTCGCCGAGACCGGACGGATGCATCATCGGCGGGCGACGACCAGCTGGTTCCTGGGGCCGGAGTTCCTGAAGCGCTATCCGACCGTCGCCCTCGATCTCGACACCATGGTCGTGGCCGACGGGAACCTCGTCACCGCCGGCGCCGCGTTCGCCCACATCGACCTCGCGCTCTCACTCGTGCGATCGATCAGCCCCGACCTCGCCCAACATGTCGCCAAGCTCCTCATCATCGACGAGCGCCCGTCGCAGGCGGCCTTCGTCGCCTACGAACATCTCCGGCACGAGGACCCGATCGTCGTCGAGTTCGAACGCTTCGTGCGCGCGCGCCTGGACGAACCGTTCAACGTCGCCTTCGTCGCGCAGTCGCTCGGCACCAGCCGGCGCACCCTCGAACGACGAGTCCGTGCGGCGCTCAACCTCACTCCGCTCGGCTTCGTCCAACGGCTTCGCATCGAACGAGCTCGCCACCTCTCAGCAACCACGGACCTCACCTCCGCCGAGATCGCGCTACGGGTCGGCTTCGCGAACGCCGAGACTCTGCGCTCCCTCCTGCGCAGGGAGCGACGCCGTTCCTGACCTATCGCCATGCCTGTAGCCGGTGTGCCAGTGCTCGACTGGAACCACCTCTCAGCACGTCCCGTCGACGCTTCTGCGTCGCCCCTGGACGACCCACTCGACACGCCCGCCGCACAGGCCATGTGACGTGTCCCGGCTTCCCGGACGGTCGGGGTTGGGTGGCTGTGATGTCGCTGCGTTCTCGTCGAGAGGATCAGCAGACCCGATCAGGGTCGATTGGGATGAGACGCGAAGGCGGTCAGGTCAGGGCGGCCGAAGCCGGCCGGCGGGGTAGCGTCGGTCACGTCGAGGTCTTTCGGATGGATGGCGTAGGAACCTCCATCGTCGGGAGATCTCGACGTCTATCTGCGGACCGACGTGCCCGGCAAACCTACACCCTCATCTGGGAAGAGCCCGTAATATCGACCTGACCGACACCGTCTCTTCCCGTCGAGGCAATGCCGGATTGACGAACACTCACCGTTCGGCTGTCCCCTATTTGGTGGACGGCCCAGTAGGCGCGAACGTAACACACGGACTCGCCCCCCTAGGCTCTCCTTGGTCTTATTGGATGCAGTCCATCAATAGATTCGGAGAGTGACCGGGGTTGGCGCGGGTGAAGAAGATCGCTGTCGTAGGTATGGGAGCCGCAGGTGTCTCGGTCTCGAGCGCGATAACCGATGAGTTCGGTGCGAAATGCGATCTGACCGTCTTCGATCCGCACCTTCGAAGCATTCGGAATGCGGCCCGAGGAACCCCGTATCGAATGGACGCCGCGCATCCGCTCCTGAATGCGCCTGCAAGGATGATGTCCGTGCGGCTGGGCGAACCGGACCATTTCAAGCGCTGGCACGAGACTCGTCACGGCGAACACGGCGCGCGGGACACCTACGTGACACGCCCCATGTTCGGAACATACCTCGCGGACGTCTTCAGAGACCTCCGCCATCGCTGGGCTGAGGAATCCGGCCTCCTGCATTGCGTTCCTGAAGAAGTGGTCGGTATCCGCGAAGACGCAATGGGCACCTACACCGTCTCGACTCCCGATGCAGACTTTCGCCGGTTCGATCACATCGTGCTCTGTCTCGGATGGGGCGGATCGGGGCCGAAGCCCAGCGCATACCCGCTGGAGGAGACGATCGATCGAGCTCTCGCCACGAGTTCGGTCGGAGTTGTCGGAACCGGGTTGACCGCTATCGATGTCGTACTGTCAACGACGGCTGAAAACTGACCCCTTTTCGTCGGCGAAAGTTGACCCCCTGGGTCGTGTTTCTAGTGTTCCGCTGCCGTGGTGGCGGGCGGGGTCTTGAGGAGCTCGCGGCGGGCTCGGGTGCGGTAGGAGTCGCCGGCGAGGGTGAGGACCTCGGCGTGGTGGACGAGGCGGTCGATCATCGCGGACGCGACGATGTCGTCGCTGAAGATTTCGCCCCAACGGCCGAAGGGCATGTTGCTGGTGACGAGGATCGAGCCCTGTTCGTAGCGGGACGCGACGAGCTGGAAGAACAGGTTCGCCGCGTCGGCGTCGAAGGGCAGGTAGCCGACCTCGTCGATGATCAGCAGCCGGTAGCGGCGCAGTCGTTTCAGCTCCTGCTCGAGCCGCCCGCTCTGGTGCGCGGTCTGCAGGCGTGACACCCAGCCGGTGGCGGTGTCGAACAGCACCGGGTAGCCGGCGTGGGCGGCCTTGTGCCCCAGCGCGATCGCGAGGTGGGTCTTGCCGACCCCGGGAGGACCGAGGAGGATCACGTTCTCCGCTTTCGGGATCCAGGTCGTCGTCGCCAGGTGCGCGAGGACGTCGCGGCGCAGCGAGGGCTGGTGGTCGGCGTTGAAGTCCTCGAGGGTCTTCACTGCAGGGAAGTGCGCCCCGCCGATCCGCAACGCGGTGCCGTTGGCCTCTCGGTCGGCGACCTGGCGTTGCAGCACCGCGGTCAGATACTCCTCATGCGACCACCCCTCCGCCCGGGCGGTGGTCGCGAGCTGTTCCCAGACCCGCCCGATGGTCGGGGCCTTCAACGCGCGAGAGAGGTAGCCGAGCGTTGCGGCCGTGTCCGTCGCGGCGCCCATCAGAACACCTCCCCGGTGGCCGGGTCGAAACGGACCCCGAACAGGTCGTCGTAGTCGGACGTGTCGCGGAACATCACTCGCTCCCCAGGGCGGGCGAGGGTCTGCTGACGCTCGCGGTCTCGCTTCGCCGCGGAGAACGTCGCCCGCAGCCCTCTCGCGGTCTCGACATGGACGGGATCGGTGACGACAGCATGGTTCGCCCAGCAGCGCTCATGATCGGCGACGACCTGCCCCTCGCAGATCACGATCACCCGGGTCAGCGTCGCGGTGACATCGAGCAGCCGGCCGATCACCCGCGGATCAACGGAGTAGTCGTTCCCGTCGAGACGGACGTAATAGTCCCGTCCGAGCCTCACCCTCGTCTGCAGCCCCGTCGCCGGCGGGTGCGGGGGAAGGAGCGTCATCGCGGCGAGGTCCCGGTCCAGAACATCGACGGGACGTCCACCGAGGGAACGGACCGTGCGGGAGTTCGCGCGCGGCAACCAGTCCGCCAACTGCGCGTTGAAGTCCACCGGCGACGCGAACTGCCTGCCGGGCAGGAACGACGTCTCGAAGTAGCCGTTGTTCCGCTCGGTCATGCCCTTGAACTCCGGATCCCGAGGCGGCGCCAACACCACCCTCGTCGCGAGCGTCCCCGCGAACGCAGCCGCCGCCTGCGTGACCACGCCCTTCCCGCCGATCGCGGACTCCCGATCCCAGACCAGCGTCTTAGACACCGCCCCGACCTGCGCGATCAGCTGCCACATGCCCGCCAGCAGATCCCCCGCCTGACGCGAGGGAAGCATCACCGCCGACAGGAACTTCGAGAACGTCAGCGTCATCACCAGCACCGGCAGCATGCCCGCCTGCCCGAACCCGACCGGGATCCGCGGCTCCGGGAACCACAAATCCATCTGCGCGGCCTGCCCCGGCTCGTGAACGATCCGGTCCGCCGGATCGACACCCGCGTACTCGGGCCGGATCTGCCGGATCCGGTCCTTCAGGATCGTCAGCGAGTGCTCCCACCCGATCCGCTCCGCGATCACCGTCGCCGGCATCTTCGCATCCACAGCCAGCAGCTTGCGCACCTCGGGCTCGGCAGCGTCAACCAACGACTGCTTACCCGCCCGCTGATACTTCGGCGGCACATCCGACGCGAGCGCCGCCCGCACCGTGTTCCGTGCCACCCCGAGATGCCTCACGATCGCCTTGATCGGCATGCCCTCGGCCCTATGTAACCGGCGGATCTCCGCCCAATCTTCCAAACTGATCACCCTCCAAGAGTGGTCGGAGGGGGTCAAAATTCCCCGACGTCTGAGGGTCAGTATTCACGCGTCGTCGACACGTACGCGCTCTCATCTTGCACGGATACACGGGCCGAGTACAGTTGGCGTCGCGGCGGGGGGTGCTTCCCGCGATTCGCAGTTCTCACGCCGACGTAGTGCCGCGCGAATTCACCCGATCGAGAATCAGTTGTCTTGACCACCTCACTCTTCGTGAAGCGCTCCAGCTCATTGAGGTCGAGGCGGACGAACATCAGATCGATCTCTCCATTCCCCGTTCGTATATGGCTGGGAAACTCGACCAGCTGCGCTATCTGGCGAGTTCAGCCCGCGATGGCTGGGGCGCTCTGGCAACCGCATTGTCCGATGAAGTCCTCTGCGACGCTTGGGGTCTCTTCAGCACAGCGGACCGACGCATCGTGCATCGCTATCTGCATCCATATCTTCAGGCATGGTGCAACCCGATGCCGCCAGCAACCGGAGCCTTGGTCCATGCGGCTCTTTCCGACGGCCAATTGACAATCGATCGGGGCCTGAGGGAATGGACTGACCACGCGCTCAAGCTTGACGACGGACGCAAGCTGATCGCGGATCTCGTAATCGACACTTCTCGAGGGGCAAGCGAAAGAGTGGCCCGGATGGACTCACCTCTCATACAAGACCTACTTTCCTCGGGCATCGCGATCAGTGACCCTTTCGGGGGAGTCCGCGTCGAAAGGGGCTCCTGGCGCCTCTTGTCTCGCTCTGGGGACAGGCACAACATCTACGCGGTGGGAAGCTTGGCGCAGGGTGCGAGGTACTACGTCAACGCATTGGACAGCATCGTACGAAGTGTCGGAGACGTCATGGAGGCGATTGCCCCATGAGAGTCCTCGAGAACAGGTCCACCGCTTCTGGTAACCCGAACCGGTGGACCATGTTCACCGTGGGTCTGGTCGCGCAGGTGGTGTTCAGCGCAACCTTTCTCGGACTGCCGACGGCATCCGCGATGATCCAGGCCACATTCGGATTCACCTCCGGGGAGCTGGCGCTCGTCCTCGGGGCAGCAAGCCTTGCGGTGGTCATCACCGAGGCTCCCTGGGGCGTCGCAGCGGATCGATACGGCGAGCGTCGCGTTCTCATTCTCGGCGTCAGCTTGTGCGCTCTGCTTCTGTTGATCGTCGGCATCTCCTTCGCGACCAAACAGGCACCCTCCGTGCCGATTCTCTTGATCCTGCTCTTCCTTGCGGCAGGAGCAGGAGGAGCGGTGACCGGTCCGAGCGGCAGCGCTATCCTCGGCTGGTTCGACACTCGCCGACACGGCACCCTGGTTTCGCTGCGGGTCGCGGCTGTCCCGCTTGGTGGAGCGATCGGCACTGCCGCCTACTCGGTGCTGCTTTCGCGGTTCGGCATTGCCGCGACCTTCATCGTCGTCGGCCTGTCGTGTGCGGCGGTAGGAGTGCTCGTCGCCGTCTACGTGTACGACCCACCTATCGCTGCACGCGCCGTCACTCTGAGATCCGGCGCGCGAGCACTCAGGCGTCTCGACGTATGGCGCGTCGCGAGCAGCGGATTCCTGCTCGACGTCACCCAGTTCCTCGTCCTCACTTTCTCTGCGACTGCGTTGACTCGTCTCTTTGGACTTCCGCTGGTTCTTGGGCTCATCGCAGTCGCCGCCATGCAGATCATCGGTGCCCTTCTCCGGGTCCTCACGGGCGTCGGCACCGATCTCCTCCCGTGGCTGAACCGGCCGACCGTCGTGCGCGTTCTCTGCGCCACTCAAGTCGCCTGCTTGCTGCCTTTCGTGTTCGGGACTTCGCTGCCCGAGTATGTCGGTGTGACTTTGATGATCGTCTCCGGCGTTGCTGGGTGCGCGTGGCAGGGTGCCCATTTTGCGCAGATCACCAGCCTGGTGGACCGGTCCGAGGCTGGTAGTGCGCTAGGGCTCAACAACGCCGCCACCTCCTTCGGTGCCTTCGTGGCACAGATCGCGGCGGGTCTGTTCGCTACCTTGCTGGGCTGGCCGACGGCGATCCTCGTCTTGGGTGCTTTGCCTGCGTTGCTGGCCCTCATGATCTTCCCGCCCGGCGGGGAACTGCGGAACAGATCCTCACGTCGACAGAATCGCATGAGTGGCGTCACCGCGTGCGTGCCGGAATGAGCTACGGCACCGCGAGCCGCTTGCCGTCAGCGGAGGCTGCGCGGATCAGGCGGGCGCGGCGCCACGGTGCATGGCCGTGTGGCCACGGTAGATCCGGGCGTTGTTGCGGAGCCCCTCGCGCTCCTCGGCGCTGAGCTCGCGGCGCACCTTGGCCGGCACGCCCGCGACGAGCGACCCGTCGGGGACCTCGGTGCCGGAGAGCACGAGAGCGCCGCCGGCGACGAGAACCTCGGATCCGATCACAGCGTCGGTCAGCACGACCGCGCCCATCCCGATCAGCGAGCCGTCGCCGATCGTGCAGCCATGCACGACCGCGTTGTGCCCGATCGAGACGTCGTCGCCGATCACCACGGGGTGTCCCTCGTCGACGTGCACCGACACGTTGTCCTGCACGTTGCTGCCGGCGCCGATCGTGATCGTGTCGGAGTCGGCACGCAGCACCGCGTTGTACCAGACGCTCGAGCCCTCGCCGATGGACACGGATCCGATCACGCGCGCTCCGGCAGCGAGGAACGTCGAGGAATCGATCGCCGGGGTGCGGCCGGGCAGGGACAGGATCGTGGCGCCGTCGTTCATGCTGCGACCCTACCGCGTTGCACCGGGCCCTTCGACAGGCTCAGGGACCGGCGGGGTACCCCCGGGGCGCTTCGACAGCCTCAGGGACCGGTGATGCCCATCGCGCTCTTGAGCGCCGCGGTGTACTGCGGGGCGAGGGAGTTCGCGAAAGTGACCGTGATGTGATCCTGATCGCGGTAGATGTTCGCGCCGCCCACCACGGCGCGGCACGTCTCGTCGTCGCAGAAGACCTTGGTGAAGTCCAGGAGCGTGACGTCCTTCTGCCCCGCGGCGGCCTCGCGCAGCGGATCCTTCTCGGTGAGCAGATCGGACCGGGGGCCGTCGCAGGCGCTCTGCGCACGGGTCCGCAGGCACTTGTTCGGGTCGGTCTCCCACACCGGGTTGTCCACGACGGTGATCACGGGCGTGCCCTTGGCCGTCTGCGTCGCCCAGGCCTCGCGGTACCCCGCGACGGCGGCGTCGTAGGACGAACCATGGTCACCGGCCGCGTAGGGCGTCGTCGAGAGAGCCGCCGTGAAGATCGCGTCGAAGTGCTTCTTCTCCAGCTGCGCGGCCACGGCGGAGCGGTACTGCGTGCACGCGTCGCCGAACGCGCCTCCGGTCGACAGCGGTGTGGTGTTCCACGGGCAGGCGCCCTTGAAGTAGGTCGTGAGGTGCCAGCCCTCCTTCTTCGCGATCCCCTGGAACGTCGTGAGCAGCTGGTAGGCGTGGCTGTCCCCGATGAGCGCCACCTGCTTCGCACCCGGATCCTTCGAGCCGAACTCGCACGACACCGGGCGGGCATCGTTGAGCTGCACGAAGCACTGCGATTCCTCGGGCCGATCCACTCCGGCGAAGCCGGGGGCGGGCAGGATCCGATCCGTCGTCCTCCCGGCACAGGAGTCGTCGAGGATCGCGGCGGCCCCGAAGCACGCGGGCGGGTTCGCGCGCAGCTGCGCGATCGCCTGCACGCCCTGCTGGTAGGTGCCCGCGTTGGCGGCCCAGCCCGCGCCCGCGGTGCCCGCGACGATGACCATCGCCGCCAGCGCCGCCCACAGCGAAAGCCGCGGCTTGCGCGAGGTGAGCGGCTTCCAGGTGCGCGCCGGATCCTCCACGAACCCCTTCGTGAGCCACGCAAGCACGAAGCAGATGCCGACGAGGGCCACGCGATGGTAGATCGTCAGGCCCCAGAACGGCACGGACGGCGCGATGATGATGAGCGGCCAGTGCCAGAGGTAGAGGCTGTACGAGATGTCGCCGGTGAAGCGCATCGGACGGATGGCCAGGATCCGCGTGGGGTACCACCAGCGCTCGGTGTTCGAGGCCGCGATGACCGCCGCGGCCGCGAGGGTCGGGATCGCGGCCATGTAGCCCGGGAACGGCGTCTGGCCGTCGAAGCGGTAGATCACCACGAGCAGCACGATGATGCCGCCCCAGCCGAGCACGAAGCTCCCGATCGCGTTTCTGATCCGCAGACGCGGAACGAGCGCCAGCACGGCGCCCACGCCGAACTGCCACACGCGTCCGAAAGTGACGAAGTAGGCCGGCGCCGGGTTCGTGGCGGTGAACCAGACGCAGAACGCGAACGAGGCGACCGACACCACGGCAATGGCGACCGCGGCCGCGCGCAGCCGGGAGCCGCGGAAGTACTTCACCGCGATCCATGCCGCGAGCAGCATGATCAGCGGCCACAGCACGTAGAACTGCTCCTCGAGGGACAGCGACCAGTAGTGCTGCACCATCGTCGGGTCGCCGGAGTGGGCGAGGTAGTCCGCAGAGTTCAGCGCGAGGAACCAGTTCTCCACGTAGAACGTGGAGGCGACGATCTCCTTCAGCTCAGCGGGCAGCTGCGACAGCGGCGACAGCACGGGGATCGCGGCGACGATCGCGCAGAACAGCAGCACCAGCAGAGAGGCGGGCAGCAGGCGCCGCGCCCGGCGCGCCCAGAACTGGCCCAGGTTCACGCGGCCGGTGGCCTCCAGCTCCCGCGCCAGGTGCGCGGTGATCAGGAAGCCCGAGATCACGAAGAAGATGTCGACGCCGACGTAGCCGCCGGTCAGCCGCCCGGGCCAGAAGTGGTAGAGCACCACGGCGAGCACCGCGATCGCACGCAGGCCCTGGACGTGCGGGATGAAGTTCGCGCCGACCTTCTGCCCAGTGGAATCGCCCTGTGCTGCGGATGTGCGGAGTCGGCGCAGGGCCGCACGGGAGGAGGTACCAGCTGTTGCCACCTGACGAAGGTATCCCGGATCGCTGTGCGCTCCTGTCTTCCACACCGCGCCAGAGCGGATCCGCAGCCAAGGCAAGGCTTGCCGAAATGGCGCGTGACCAGCGAGTTAGCGTTGCCTCAGCTTGGTTGCGGAACAATCTGCGGTGAGTAGCGTTGAGGTCACCACATCAGCACGCACGGATCCGAGCGACCACCGAGGAGACATCATGAGCAACACCGACACCATCACCGCCACCTCCGTCGACCCGACCGTCGCCGCCGGCGCCGCGCAGTTCCTCACCCCGGTCGTGCTGGGCCTGCAGGCCCTGACGCTGAACGGCAAGCAGGCGCACTGGCACGTGCGCGGCGCGAACTTCGTGGGCGTGCACGAGCTGCTCGACGTGATCGTCGACCACGCCGGCGACTTCGCCGACACTGCAGCGGAGCGGATCGTCGCCCTGGGCCTGCCGATCGATGCCCGCGCCGCGGTCGTCGCCGAGAAGGCGGGCGCGACGCAGGTGCCGGCCGGCTTCACGAAGTCAGACGACCTCGTCCGCGCCGTGATCGCCGACATCGACGAGATCCTCGTCGACGTGAAGGCCGCCGTCGAGGGCCTCGACGAGATCGATCTCACCAGCCAGGACGTCGCGATCGAGATCCAGCGCGGCCTGGAGAAGGACCGCTGGTTCCTGGTGTCGCACATCGCCGCCTGACCCGCTTCGCCCATGGGCTTCACGCCGCGAAGACCCCGCTCACCTTTCGAGGGGCGGGGTCTTCGCTGTCCCCGGCAGGATCAGGCCAGGTGCGTGAGGCGCCCGCCGACGAGGGTCGCTGCGATCGGCATCGTCCGCAGCGATCGCGCGTCGGCGCGGTGCGGATCCGTGCCGAGCAGCACGAGGTCGGCCACGGCCTCCGGACGGATCCCGGCGTCGCCTCCGGTCCCCCGATGCGCGCTGGCCGCGAGCGCGGTGCTGAGCTCGACGCGCTCCTCGGGGTGCCACGGCGCGCGGTCGTCGTCGGTGCGGAACACGGCCGCGGAGATCGCGTGCCAGGGATCCAGCGGCGCCACGGGTGCATCGGATCCGAAGCGCAGAACCGCGCCGGCGCGGTGCAGGGAGGCGAGCGGATACGGGATCGCCGTCTGCCCCGCCCACAGCGCATCGGCCGTGTCGCGGTCGTCGAGGGCGTGCTGCGGCTGCACGCTCGCGGCGACTCCGAGCCTGCCGAACCGCGCCAGATCCCCGTGCCGCACGAGCTGCGCGTGCTCCACCGTCCCCTGGGCTCCCGTGGCAGCGAACGCGTCGAGTGCTGCAGTGACGGCGACGTCGCCGATCGCGTGCAGCGCGATCTCCAGCCCCGCCCCGGCGGCGCGCAGCAGCAGCGCCTGCAGTTCGGCGGGCGGGACGGTGAGCACGCCGTGGTTGTGCACGTCGTCGGCGTAACCGTGGCTGCATGCGGCGGTGCGGGTGCCCAGCGAGCCGTCCGAGATGATCTTCAGCGGGCCCGCATGCACCAGACCGCGCGGGTCGTCGGCCGCCGGCTGTCCCGTGCGGATCACCTCCGCGACGGCGCGATCCAGGTCGTGCGGGTAGACCGCGAACTCCACCCGGTGCGTGTCGAACCCGTGCGAGAGCCGGCGCTCCCACGCCGCGGCATTCCAGGCCATGTCGAAGTCGACGATGCCGACGACGCCCCGGCCGGCCGCGCGCTCCGCGGCCGCCGCCACGGCCTCGTCCGCGACGGCGGGGTCGGCCGCGTTCAGCCGCCGGGAGATCTCGAACGCGTCCTCCTCCCGCAGCATCCCGTCCTCCGCCGCAGGGAACTGCTCGCGCCGGAACGCCGCCGAGTTCAGCCATACGCTGTGCACGTCGGCGTTGATGAGGTAGGTCGGCACCTGGCCGGTGCGCTCGTCGAGCAGCGCCAGGCTCGGGCGATCGGCCCAGCGCACGTCGCGGAACCCGGTGCCGACCCGGCGCCCGTCCCCCAGCACCGGCGCGGCCGCCATCAGGGCGGCGGCCTCGACGGCGCTCGCGGTCGAGGAGAGGTCCTCGCGCTGCGCGGCCAGCGCCCACTGGACGGTGTGCACGTGGTGGTCCCACAGGCCCGGCACGATCCAGGCGCCGTCGCCGTCCAGCACCCGTCCGGGCAGTGCCAGCGCGCCGGTCGGGGCGATGTCGGCGATCCGCCCGCCCTCGAGGAGCAGATCCACCGGGCCGTCGACCGGGAGCAGGCGCCGATCCTCGGTCGCGATGCGCACCGCCCGCACCGCGTCGACCGTGGCGCCGCGCTCCGGCGGGGTCACCGGGCGTCCGCCCGCGCGGCAAGCCGAGCGTCCTGTGCGCGGCGCATCTCGGCGGCCAGGGCGGGGTTCGCGTAGACGCCGTCGCCCTGCAGCTCCAGGATCACGTTCTCGATGACGTCGTCCGGCTTGTTCTGGCTCAGCTTGCGCTTGGCGGTCACGCGCGTCGGCGTGAGCCGGAACCCGACCGTGCCCGCTTCGAGCCGGCGGACGAAAGCCTCGTCGTTCGGCGGCGTCCACATGCCGCGCGGCTGGGCCAGACGCCCCTCGAAGTGCCCGACCAGGTGCTCCAGCACGCGCAGGTTCTCCTCGGTGTCGAGCACTTCCGGCACCCCGGACAGGTGCACCGCGACGTAGTTCCAGGTCGGCACGGCTGCGACGTCGCCGTACCAGCCCGGCGAGACGTAGCCGTGCGGGCCCTGGAAGACGACCAGGAGCTCCTGCGTGCCGAGACCGAGCACGAGATCATCGGGGCGACCCACGTGCGCGACGATCGTCAGATCGTCCCGGTCGGGGTCGAGCAGCACGGCGTAATGCGATGCGGTCATGCCGTTCTCATCGCGACCCACGAGCGTCGCCCACGGATTCGCGGCGATGATCCGCCGCAGCTCGGCGACCTCGGTCATGGCGAAACTGGGGTTCTGGCGCATGGCACAAGCCTACGAGCGGCGGCCGGCACCTCGGCGTCTCCGCAGGGAGACGCTGCTCACGCCTGGCAGCGGGGGCACCAGTACAGCTTGCGGGCGCCGATCTCCTCGAGCACGATCGCGGTGCCGCACACCCGGCAGGGCAGGCCCGTGCGGTGATAGACCCAGTGCCGGTCGTCGCGGTGCGCCATGGCCGCGCGGTACTGCTCCGGCGACAGGTCGTCCATGGTCATCATCTGGCCGGTCTCGACGCCGATCGCGAGGAGCCGGACCCAGTCGCGCCAGAGGGCCCGGACCGTCTCCTCGGGCACGTCCCGACCCGGAGTGTGCGGGTTCAGCCGCGCGCGGAACAGCAGCTCGGCGCGGTACACGTTGCCGATCCCGCTGACGACCGCCTGGTCCATGAGCAGCAGCGCGATGGGCGTCGACTTCTTGCGGACGGCCGCGACGAAGCGCTCCTCCCCTTCGGCGACGTCGCCGACGAGCGGATCCGGTCCGAGCTTCGCCACGGTGGCGAGCATCTCGTCCGGAGTCTGCAGCACGCACGCGGTCGGGCCGCGCAGGTCTGCGCAGGTCACATCGGTCAGCAGGCGCAGGCGCACCTGGCCCACGACCGGCGGGGGCCACTCGGCGCCCTCGTCGGCGAGTCCCCTGGTGGCCTCGGACATGCGCACGTGCACCCGAGTCCTCCGGGGCGCGCCGATCGAGGAGAGCGAGTTCTCCCCCGCCGCGTCCAGGATCGGGACGTCGAGGTCGGTGCCGCGCTGGTTCGTCTGCCCCATCCGCCCGTTCGCGGAGGCGATCGTCGGATCCACCAGGATCTCACCGGAGAAGTCCCAGGCGCCGTAGAGGCCGAGATGGACGCGCAGCCACAGGTCCCCGTCGGTCTCGAGGAACATCTGCTTGCCGACGGCCTGCACGCTCTCGACGGTGCGGCCGTCCAGGAGCGCGGCACCCTCCGCGAACCGCCCCTGCGGGCTGGACGCGGCGACCGGCTTCCCCACGAAGTTGCGGGCGAACTGCCGTGCGATGCGATGGACGGAATGGCCCTCGGGCATCAGGCGCGGGGGTCGGGGAGCAGGGATCCGTCGCGCTCGAAGTCGGCGATCTGCGCGATGCGGCGCACGTGCCGCTCCTCGTTCGAGAAGGGCGTGGCGATGAAGCGGTCGATGAAGGTCGTGACCTCCTCGAAGCTGTGCTGACGGGCGCCGATCGCGATCACGTTCGCGTCGTTGTGCTCGCGGGCGAGCTCCGCCGTCGCGATGCTCCACACCAGCGCGGCGCGGATGCCCTCGACCTTGTTCGCCGCGATCTGCTCCCCGTTGCCGGATCCGCCGAACACGACGCCGAGCGCCTCGACGCCGGCGCGCTGGTCGGCGATGGTCGCCTGGGCCGCCCGGATGCAGAACGCCGGGTAGTCGTCCAGGGCGTCGTACTCGACCGGACCGTGGTCGACGACCTCGTGCCCCGCCTCGGCGAGGTGGTGCTGCAGCTGCGTGGAGAACTCGAGACCGGCGTGGTCCGTGGCGATGTGGATGCGCATGCGTCAATCCTACGGACGACCCGGACCACGGCCGCCGGGATGACGAGCACTCCGACCTGCGTCAGACCCGGTGCCGGCTCCGTTCAGGGCGCGATCCCGGCCGCGGCCGGCTTGAAGCCGGCCCGGATGTTCTCGCAGCAGCCGGGGCGGCACACGTCGAAAGCCGGTCCGAGCGCCGTCACGTGCTTGCGATCCGCCGCGGGGCGTCCCTCCAGCCGCTCCTCGATGAGATCGACGATCCCGGCGACGAACGAGTCCGAGACGCCCGGCGTGGGGGTGCGCACGAATGCGAGGCCCGCCTCGGCGGCGGCGTCCTTCGCCTCGGTGTCGAGATCCCAGAGCACCTCCATGTGGTCGCTCACGAACCCGAGCGGCACCACGGCGACCGCGGTGCGACCGCGTGCCGGAAGCTCCTCGATGACGTCGCAGATGTCGGGCTCGAGCCACGGCTGGGACGCGGGACCGGAGCGGGACTGGTACACCAGCTCCCACGGCACGTCGGTCGCCGCCGGCAGCAGCCGGGCCACGCGGTCCATCACCCAGGCCGCCACCGCCTCGTGCTGCGCTGCATAGGCGCCGCCCGGGCCCCAGTCCACGTCACGCGGGCCGGAGCGCAGGGCGTCGTCGGTCGGCACGCTGTGGGTCGTGAACAGCACCTGGATCGCCGCGGGGGCCGCGCCGTCGGCGATGAATCCCTCGACGGCCGCGCGCACGCCCTCGACGAACGACTCGACGAAGCCGGGGTGGTCGTAGAACGGTCGGATCTTGTCGATGGTCACCGTGCCGCCGAGGCCGGTCTCGTCGAGCACCCGGGCGAAGTCCTCGCGGTACTGGCGGCAGCTGGAGAACGAGCTGTAGGCGCTGGTGGCGAACGCGAGCAGGGTGGTGTCCCCCTGCTCGGCGGCCTCCGTCACGGCGTCGGCGAGGTACGGCGTCCAGTTGCGGTTGCCCCAGTACACCGGGAGGTCGATCCCCCGGCGGGAGAGCTCCGCCTCGAGCGCGGCCTTGAGGGCACGGTTCTGCGCATTGATCGGGCTCACGCCGCCGAAGTGCCGGTAGTGGTGCGCGACCTCCTCGAGACGCTCGTCCGGGATGCCTCGCCCGCGGGTGACGTTGCGCAGGAACGGGATCACGTCGTCCTGGCCCTCGGGGCCGCCGAAGCCCGCGAGCAGCACGCCGTCGTACGCGACGGGCGTCTCCACGTACTCGGGGCCGCACGCGGCGGCGGCGGAGGCGAAGGGGACGGTGGCTTCGGTCACATCTGGGGCGGTCACCCCTCCATTCTCTCCCGGTTCTCCTTTGCCCGGGCCGAACGCCGCCGCGCGGGTGCGACCGACCGTGACGCCGCGCGAAACCGCGCGCGGGCGCTCTGGCGTAGGCTGGGACGGTTGCCGCCGGCGCCAGCAGCGCGGATCTTGCGGCCGAAACCCTCACCCCTGGGAGTCTGAGCAGTGCCTGGAGAGAACCTCACCCGCATCGAGGCGCAGGAGCGCCGCGCGATCATCGACACCGAGTCGTATGAGATCGCGCTCGACCTGACCAAGGGCGCGGAGGTCTTCGGATCCCGCAGCGTCGTCCGGTTCACGGCGACCCCCGGATCCTCCACCTTCATCGATCTCATCGCGCGCGAGGTGCGCGAGATCACCCTCAACGGGGAGCAGATCGACCCGACCACCGCGTTCGCCGACTCCCGGATCACGCTGGACGGCCTCGCCGAGCAGAACGTGCTCGTCGTCGACGCCGACTGCGAGTACACCAACACCGGCGAGGGCCTGCACCGCTTCATCGACCCGTTCGACGGCGAGGTCTACCTGTACTCCCAGTTCGAGGTGCCCGATTCGCGTCGCGTGTTCGCCGTGTTCGAGCAGCCCGACCTCAAGGCCACGTTCCAGTTCACGATCACCGCGCCCGCGGCGTGGAAGGTCGTGTCCAACTCCCCCACGCCCGAGCCCATCGTGCACGACCCGTCCACGGGCTCCGGCACCGAGGCGTCCGCGACCTGGGGCTTCGAGCCCACGCCGCGCATCTCGTCGTACATCACGGCGATCATCGCCGGTCCGTACGAGGAGACGTTCTCGGAGCTCACCAGCGCCTCCGGCCGGGTGATCCCGCTCGGCGTCTACGGCCGCAAGAGCCTGTGGGAGCACCTCGACGCCGACTACATCTTCGACAAGACCCGCGAGGGCTTCGCCTACTACGAGGAGAAGTTCGGGGTCCCGTATCCGTTCGCCAAGTACGACCAGCTGTTCGTGCCGGAGTTCAACGCGGGCGCGATGGAGAACGCGGGTGCGGTGACCTTCACCGAGACCTACGTGTTCCGCAGCAAGGTGACCGACGCGGTCAAGGAGCGCCGCGTCGTCACGATCCTGCACGAACTCGCGCACATGTGGTTCGGCGACCTCGTCACCATGAAGTGGTGGAACGACCTGTGGCTGAACGAGTCGTTCGCCGAGTGGGCGTCGACCATCGCGACGGCCGAGGCGACCGAGTGGACCGAGGCCTGGACCACGTTCAACGCCATGGAGAAGACCTGGGCCTACCGCCAGGACCAGCTGCCCTCGACGCACCCTGTGGTGGCGCAGATCAACGACCTCGACGACATGCAGGTCAACTTCGACGGCATCACGTACGCCAAGGGCGGATCCGTCCTCAAGCAGCTCGCCGCGTGGGTGGGCATCGAGGCGTTCTTCGCCGGCGTCTCGGAGTACTTCAAGAAGCACTCCTGGCAGAACACCGAGCTCAGCGACCTGCTCGTCGAGCTCGAGAGGACGAGCGGCCGCGACCTCACCACCTGGTCGAAGAAGTGGCTCGAGACGGCCGGCGTGAACACGCTCGCCCCGGTCATCGCCGAGGCCGGCGACGGTACGATCTCGCGCTTCGCCGTGACCCAGACCGCACCCGCCGACTATCCGACGATCCGCCCGCACCGCCTGGGCATCGGGTTCTACAACCTCGACGAGAACGGCGCCCTGGTGCGCACGCACCACGTCGAGGTGGACGTCGACGGCGACCGCACCGAGGTCCCCGAGCTGCAGGGCCTGCAGCGCCCGGATCTCGTGCTGCTGAACGACGAGGACCTCGCCTACGCGAAGATCCGCCTCGACGAGCGCTCCCTCGCGACCGCGGTCGCGCACCTCGCGGACATCAGCGACCCGCTCGCGCGCTCGCTGGTCTGGGGCGCGGCCTGGGATCAGACCCGCGACGCGGAGAGCGCGGCGAGCGATTACATCGACCTCGTGCTCGGCAACATCGGCCGCGAGACCGAGTCCACCACGGTGCGTACCACGCTGAGCCAGCTGCAGACCGCCGCAGCCCTGTACGTCACTCCGGAGCACCGTGCCGCGGCGCGCACCCGCGTCGCCGACGGACTGTGGGCGCTCGCCCAGGCCGCGGAGGCCGGATCCGACAGCCAGCTGCAGTTCGTGACCGCGTTCGCGAACTCGCTCACGACTCCTGAGCACGCCGACGTCGTCCGCCGTCTGCGCGACGGCGACCTCGTCCTCGAGGGCCTCGCGATCGACACCGACCTGAGCTGGCAGCTGCTCGTCGGCCTGGCCACGGTCGGCGCGGTGGACGGCGCCGCGATCGACGACGCGCTGGCCGGCGACAACACCGCCAAGGGCGCCGAGTTCGCCGCACAGGCTCGTGCCGCGCTGCCGACCCCCGAGGCCAAGCAGGCCGCGTGGGCCTCCCTGGTCGACCACGACGACCTCTCCAACACGATCGTGCGCTCCGCCGCGCTCGGCTTCACGCACCCCGCCGGAGCCGCGCTGCTGGAGCCCTTCGTCCCGCTGTACTTCGACAGCCTGCTGCCGATCTGGGAGGGGCGCACCTTCCAGGTGGCGAACTACCTGATCGTGGGGCTGTACCCGAAGGCGCTCGCCGACACGGCGCTGCGCGACGCGACCCGCGCCTGGCTCTCCGCGCACCAGGACGCGGCGCCCGCCCTGCGCCGACTGGTGTTCGAGAACCTCGCCGACGTCGAGCGCGCCCTGGCCGCCCAGGCGCGTGACGCGGACGGCATCGAGGAGAAGACGCAGTCCTGATCGGGCGTTCCGACGACGGCGCCGCGACGGGGAACCGTCCGGCGCCGTCGTCGTGCAGGGGCATCCCCGATCCCGCCTTCAGTCCTCACCGAGGCACGCCGAACTAGGATCGGACGCGATGAACATGCTGCCCAGTGCACTCCCCGCGGAAAAGGTCGTCGACCGATGGGCCGAGATCCTGAAGATCCTGGGCGACGTCGGCCTGAAGGCGCTCAACTGCCTCATCATCGTCGTCGTCTGCATCCTGATCGGCTATGCGCTGAGGGTCGTGATCCGCCGCGTCGTGCGCCGCATCGTCTCCGGCGCGAAGTCGAAGGCCAACGTCGACGACACGCAGGCGCTCGAGCGATCGCCCCTCGCCGACATGCGACTCGTCCAGCGCACGCGGACGCTCGGCACGATCCTGCAGAACATCGTCAACGTCTCCCTGGTCGTCATCGCGTTCATCCTCGTGGTGAACACGGTCGACACCTCGCTGCTGGGCTCGCTCACGCTGCTCACCGCGGCCGTCGGCGCCGGTCTCGGCTTCGGCGCCCAGAACATCGTCAAGGACGTGCTGAACGGGATCTTCCTCGTCGCAGAGGACCAGATCGGGATCGGCGACGTCGTCGAGCTGCGTCTCGCCAGCGGCGGCGCGACCGGCGTCGTCGAGTACGTCAGCGTGCGGGTCACCCAGGTGCGCGACGTCAACGGCACCCTCTGGTACGTCCGCAACGGCGAGGTCACCCATCTCGGCAACATGTCGCAGGGCTGGGCGCGCGCCATCGTCGATCTCGGCGTGCCGGCCGACGCCGACGTTCCCACGGTCGAGGACGCCCTCCTCGCCACTGCGCAGGCGCTGGCCAAGGATCCGAAGTGGCGCACCCGCATCATCGAGAAGCCGGAGATCTGGGGCCTGGAGTCGGTCGAGGGCGACACGCTCGTGATCCGCGTGGTGATGAAGACCCGCACGAACGCGATGGACGACGTGGCGCGCGAACTGCGGATGCGGCTGCGCGACACGATGCGCGGCATGGATCTCGCGCTGCCGAGCCTCGAGTCCGTTCAGCTCAGCGGCTCCGAGGGCGCCCGCCGGGTGCACGGCGCCAACCCCCCGCGCACCCGACCCACCCCGATCGCCGCGCCGAGCAACGCTCCGGAGCGCGGCTTCTGGCGGCGCAAGAAGGCCGAGGAGACGCCGGCCGCCACCGCGGCGCCGCGCACAAAGCCGAACCCCACGGCCTCGGCGACGACCAAGCCCGCCGCGCCGAAGCCGTCCGGAAAGCCGAAGAAGACTCCTCCGGGCGCACCGCAGAGCCTGCCGCTGCCGCCCCTGCCGGATCCCCGGAGTCCCGAGGATCCGCCGCATCCGCAGGACCCGGGCAAGCCGCAGGATCCGAATAGGCCGAAGGGTCCGAACAAGCCGCAGGAGCGGGGAGACGAACAATGAGCGAGCCGGTGTCCTTCTACGACGAGATCGGCGGCCACGCGACCTTCCAGCGTCTCGTGGACGTGTTCTACCAGGAGGTCGCTCTCGACCCGGTGCTGAAGGCGATGTACCCCGAGGAGGATCTGGGGCCGGCCGCAGATCGGCTCCGCATGTTCCTGGAGCAGTACTGGGGCGGCCCCACCACCTACGGCGAGCAGCGCGGCCATCCCCGGCTGCGCATGCGGCACCTGCCGTTCCATGTCGACCCCGACGCGCGTGACCGCTGGCTCCGCTGCATGCGCGCGGCCGTCGACGACGCACAGCTCTCGCCCATCCACGAGGCGACGCTGTGGGACTACCTGGAGCGCGCCGCGCATGCCATGGTGAACACGTTCGAGCCGAGCCGCGCCGGCGCGGACGGCGTTCCTCCCCTCGGCGGACGCCCGCTCCTGTAGCTCGGCAGCGAATCAGCAGACCCAGAGTTCGACGGAGATCTCATGACGGTGAAGACCAGCTCGCATTCCGCCGACGTGCTCGTGATCGGCTGGGGTCTGGCGGGCCTCGTCGCCGCCGCCGAGGCGGCCGCCGCCGGCCGGCGCGTCGTCATCGTGGATCAGGAGCCGCGTACGAACCTCGGCGGTCAGGCCTGGTGGTCGTTCGGCGGGCTGTTCCTCGTCGACTCGCCCGAGCAGCGCCGCATGGGCATCAGCGACTCCCTCGACCTGGCCCGCCAGGACTGGTTCGGCAACGCGGGCTTCGACCGAGACGAGGACGCCTGGCCGCGACGCTGGGCCGAGGCGTACCTGCAGTTCGCGAGCGGCGAGAAGCGCGCCTGGCTGCGCGAGCGCGGCGTCGGGTTCTTCCCCGTCGTGGGCTGGGCCGAACGCGGCGGCTACGGCGCCCTCGGGCCCGGGAACTCCGTACCCCGCTTCCACATCACCTGGGGCACAGGGCCCGGCATCGTGGCGCCGTTCCAGGCCGCCGTCGAGCAGGCCGAGCGCACCGGACGCCTGGTCGTGCTCCCCCGGCACCGCGTGACGACGCTCACCACGCAGGACGGCGTGGTCACCGGCGCCCAGGGCGAGATCCTCGCCTCCTCGCCCGCCGCGCGCGGCGTGGCGAGCGACCGCGAGCGGATCGGCGACTTCGAGATCACCGCGGCCACGACGATCGTGACGTCGGGCGGCATCGGCGGCAACCACGCCCTCGTCCGCGCCGCGTGGCCGGCGTGGCTCGGCAGCCCGCCCGCAGACATGCTCACCGGCGTGCCGGCGTACGTCGACGGCTCCATGCAGGTCGCCTCCGCGGCGGCCGGCGCGCACCTCATCAACGGCGACCGGATGTGGCACTACGTCGAGGGCATCCGCAACTGGGATCCGGTCTGGCCCGGCCACGGCATCCGGATCCTGCCCGGCCCGTCGTCGCTGTGGCTGGACGCCACGGGCCGCCGCCTGCCGGTCCCGCTGTATCCCGGGTTCGACACGCTCGGAACCCTGGAGCACCTGCGCGCGACCGGGCACGACCACTCCTGGTTCGTCACGACGCGCCAGATCGTGGAGAAGGAGTTCGCGCTCTCCGGCAGCGAGCAGAACCCCGACCTCACCGGCAAGGACGTGCCCCTGCTGCTGCGGTCGCGCCTCGCCAAGGGCCCGACGGATCCGGTGCAGGCCTTCCTCGACCGCGGCGAGGACTTCGTCGTCGAATCCGACCTGGGCCGGCTGATCGCGCGGATGCAGCAGCTTCCCGGAGGCGACGCGCTGGATCCGGATCGCGTCCACGAGGAGGTCGTGGCACGCGATCGCGAGATCGACAACGACTTCACCAAGGACGCGCAGATCGCGATGCTGCGCTCGGCGAGAGCCTATCGCGGCGACCGCCTGATCCGCACGGCCACCCCGCATCGCCTGCAGGATCCCTCCGCCGGTCCCCTGGTCGCCGTGCGCCTGCGGGTGATCACGCGCAAGTCGCTCGGCGGCATCGAGACGGATCTCGACGGGCGCGCCCTCGACACGGACGGCGCGCCGATTCCGGGCCTGTACGCCGCCGGTGAGGCCAGCGGCTTCGGCGGTGGCGGGATGCACGGCTACCGGGCCCTGGAAGGCACCTTCCTCGGCGGCTGCCTGTTCTCCGGCCGCCAGGCCGGCCGTGCCGCCGCTGAGGACGTCTGACCCGCGCGGCGGCAGCCGGCGCTACTTGCGGATGAGTGTCACGGTCTTCGTGACCCCCATCATCGTGACCTGGTACGAGATCTTGCCGCCGGCGTACGCGAAGTCCTTGGTCGGGTCCGTCGACGCAAGCAGGGCGTGGTCTGTCGCGGCTTCGTCGCGCGTGGACGTCCACGTGAAGTCGCCTGGTGCCGACGGAGCAGAGTACGTGCCGACCCAGTAGACGGACGTCGTTCCACCCTTGGTGTCCACCCAATCGATCGAGATGGTGTCGGCCGTGAGCTTCGCCGCCTGATACGCGTCGCCCGCGCCCTCCTGGATCCATTCGCCCGCGAGCTCGGCCGGCTTGGCCGCCGGTGTCGCGGTGGGCTCGGCATGCGAGGCGGCGGGCGCGCTGACCCCGGGATCGGTCGATGCGGACGACGGCGATGAGCACCCAGTGAGGGCCAGGACGCCGGCAATCGCGGCAATGGCAAGGAAGTCTTTGCGAATCATCTGATGTGACTACTTTCGTGCGATCGAGAACGTGGGCCAGCGGCTCAGCTGAAGTAACCGGAGACTCCGAGTACGAACGAGTCGCACTTCCTGCCGTAGAGGTCGATGCTGAAGGTGACCTCGCCACCGGGCGAAAGAACAGCGTCCGGCTTCGCAAAACCATCAACGTACGAGGAGAGCGTGTCGCCCTCGAAACAGTATGCGTAGACGCCGAACGGATTCTGCAGCGTCTTGTCGGTGGGGTTCGACGCGGATCCGATGATCGCCGAGCCGTTGTTGTCCGCCTGCGTGACCTTGAGCGCTGCCGTGTTGTACGACGAGGTGTCCGCGGGCATGGTCTGCGCCTGGAACTCGTAGGTCACACCGGCATCGGGGACGGAGGACACGTTGGAGAAGTAGATGTAGTCGAGCGCGACTTCCCCCGGCTGCAGCTGGGCGGGAATGGATCCCGTCTGACTGTTTCCGCTTGCCACGACCTTGCCGTCGACCTTCGCCGCGACGGTGAAATCGACGTGCGCCACCGCCTTGCTCGTGTTGTTGCGATAGGCGATGAGAAGGATCCCCGACTCCATCCCCTCGGTCCTTGAGAGCTGCCCCTGAGCGACGACCGAAACCTTCCCCGCCTCGCCCGCGGGGAACGACGGCCTTGCATTGCCGCCGAGGAGCTGACTGCTGTTGAGTTCCTTCGGAGCTACGGCCTCTGCCTTTGACGGCGTCGGAGCGGTCGTCCCCGCCGGCACTGCCGTGCTGTGCGTGTCGGGTGACACGAGTGCGCTGCACCCGCTCAGGGTAAGAACGAGCACGCCCGCGGCGACCAGGACGGAGGGCTTCTTCATATGGTTCTCTCCGTGTTCCGCGAGCACTGATGAGCTCTAATACAGGTTCTTGTACCGATAGTACAGTTTTCTGTGCTGACTCATTGCAATTGCACAGGTCGACTTGAGGTGTGCCCTTCACGCCGCCCGAGCCGGACCTGGATCAGCTTCGTGTGTCGTTCAACAGGGCGCGCCACGCAGCCAGCCTGACGTTCGACCAGCTCGCGGAGCGATCGGGTGTGAGCCGCCAGACGCTGATCAATCTCTCGCAGGGCCGCCACTACGGGGATCTGAAGACGTGGCTGAAG
Source organism: Microbacterium xylanilyticum (assembly GCF_054654695.1). Lineage (NCBI taxonomy): Bacteria > Bacillati > Actinomycetota > Actinomycetes > Micrococcales > Microbacteriaceae > Microbacterium > Microbacterium xylanilyticum. The sequence continues at coordinate 1,561,271 of NZ_BAAIEN010000002.1, read as the reverse complement.
CTCTCCGCGGCCTTCGGAGTCGGTCTCGACGAATTGGTCAGCGCGGTGTGGGACGAGACGTCCTCGACGGAGCCGACGACGTCCGACACGACACACCGGGCTCGCGGCTGAGACGAACCCGAGTCGGCGTCACCCGGCCGAGCCGGTCGCCCGCACGGCCGTCAGCCCGACGGCCGCCGGGCCGCGGCTCAGCACGTGCCCGCGCGCGAACGCGAGCCGGCTCCAGCGGCCCGAGGTGGTGACCGCCACCTGCTCGGCTCCGGAGATGAATCCGAAGGCGTGGGCAGCGAACGCCACGCCCCGCGGCAGGCCGAGGAGGTCGTCATCCGGCTCGCCCCAGATCGCGGCGCGGAGGGCGCGCACCGCGTCCTCCCCCGCACCGGCCGGCGAACCGTGCGCGACCGCCGAGATCCCCCACTGCGCGCGCTGTGCGATCACGTCGGCGCCCAGGGTGCCGGCCTGCGCCCAGCCGCCGCGCGGGGGCGCGATCCCCGCCCAGGCGGGGCTGCGGCCGGTGTCGGGCAGCGCGAGCGCGCGCGGATCGTCCGTGGCGGTGAGCTCGTCGATGACGATGTCGCAGCGCAACTCGGGGTCTGCGCGCACGATGCGCATCGCCAGGATCGTGGGTGTCGCGTCGAACAGGGTCTGCGGGGCGAGGGCGGCCGCGGTCATCGCGAGCACACCGCCGTCGGCCTGCAGCCGCACGCCGTCGTCGCCGGCTCTGGCGGCCCGGGAGACGAAGGTGAGCGCGTCGCGCGCGGTCTCGGCGTCGGCGAGGATCAGGGGCGTGGGCACGCCCTCTAAACTAGCAATCGGCCCGCGGCTGAACCGCCCCGTGACCGCGGCGGAGAGGACCCCATGGCTTCGGATGAGGACGCCCGGCGCTCGGTCGACATGCTGCTCGGGATCCTGGATCTCGGATCCACGGACGCCCGCACCACCGAGGACATCTTCACCGGAGCCTCCCACCCGATGCCGACCGGCCGGATCTACGGCGGGCAGGTGCTGGGTCAGTCGATCATCGCCGCCGAGCGGACGATGCCCGAGGGCCGGGTCCCGCATTCCATGCACGGCTACTTCCTCCGCCCCGGCGACGCCGCGCAGGGTCTCACCTTCGCGGTCGACCGGATCCACGACGGCCGCTCGTTCTCGACCCGCCGGTCGCAGGCCTACCAGAACGGGGTGCCGATCTTCTCGATGATCGCGTCGTTCCAGGACGAGAACCCGGGGATCGAGCACGCCGAGCCGATGCCGGAGGGCGTCCCGGATCCTGAGGCTCTACTCCCGGACGAGGAGCTCTCCGACGGGATCCATCCGCTGTCCAAGCGCATGCTGGCTGAGCGCCCCGTCGACATGCGCCACGTCGAGGGGCCGCTCTTCCTCGGCGCAGGGGCGGAGCGGATCCCGCGCCAGGCGGTGTGGATGCGCCTGCGCGCGCCGTTCCCCGACGATCCCGCACTGCACCGCGCCGCGCTCGCCTATCTCAGCGACATGTCCATCCAGGAGTCGATCCTGCGCGCCCACGGGCTGAGCTGGGCCACGTCGGGCCTGAAGGTCGCGAGCCTCGACCATGCCATGTGGTGGCATCGCCCTGGCCGTGTCGACGAATGGCTGCTGTACGTGCAGGACTCCCCCAACGCCCGGGGCGGACGCGGGCTCGCACAGGGCCGGATCTACACGCGCGACGGCGATCTGGTGGCCAGCGTCGCGCAGGAGATCACGATCCGCGTGCCCGACGCCTGAGCGGGCACGCTGCCCGATCACCGCTGCACATCATCCGGCGGGTCAGGGACGTCGGGGGGTGTCGACCCCGACCCACCGGATCCGACGACGCCTACGGTGAGCCGTCGTCAGTCAGGATCGTCACCACACCGCGTGCGCGCTTCAGGTTGACCCCGGAGCTCGGCTGCAGCGTGACGACGAAGGATTCGTTCGGCTCCGGCACCGCATCGCCCCACACGGTGAAGGTGATCGTCGCCGTGGTCTGCCCCGCCGCGAACGTCACGACCCCCGACGTCGATCCGGTCACGTCGACGCCGAACGTCGCCGAGGCGCCGGTCGCAGCCGGCCCTGTCGTCCACGGAATCGACAGCGTGCCGTCACCGGAAGACCGGGTGACCGTCATCGTGACGATCCTGCTCGTGCCGGCCGCACCTTCGACGACAGACATGTCCGAGATCGACGCGGTCTGCAGGGGCGGCGCGCCCGCATAGACGCTGTCATCGGTCTTCACGCGGTATTCGTCGACGGAGGCGACGGCGCCGGCTCCGAGACCGAACACGCCCTGTTGCCCGTCGCCCAAGGGTGAGTTGAACGCGAACGAGCCCAGCACCTGGCCGTTGAGCGTGACCGTCACGACCGTAGCTTTCAGCACGATGTTCAGGGTCACATCCGACCCGGCGACGATCTGCCGCGGGAGGACGAGGTCGTTGACACGCACCCCGTGCGCGACGTGGCCGATCAGCACCCTCTGTCCCGCGACGTCGATCGCGGCGAACTTGTGATCGGAAGCCGAGTACCAGTCGAAGACGAAGCCGGTGACACCGATGGCCCGCAGCCTCGCCTCGAGCTCGACATAGCTCATCGGATCGAACGACGGCACCTCGGTCTTCGCAGCCGGTACGACGCCGATCAGCGCGATCGCGCTGCCGGTCGCGTCCGCGGACCCCTGATAGCGTCCGTCCGCCGTGGTGCTCCAGGCGCCCGTCTGCACCGCCGTCCGGGTCTGCGGAGTGCCGTCGAAGTACTCGGTGCGGTCGATCGTGATCGCCGGCTGGATCACCGTCAGGTTGATGTTGTCGAACCAGCCCTTGGCCTGGTTCGAGCCGAACCCGGCGAGCCCCCTGTTCAGCGCGACCTGCTCGCCGCCCAGGATCCGCGGCACGAAGGTGAACGAGAACGCGTTCTGCCCGCTGAGGGTCACCGTGACCACCAGCCCGTTGACGACCACGTTGAGGTCGTAGAACGTCGTCGCCTTGACGCCGCCTGGAACGGAGGATTGCGCGTCGTAGATCCAGCCGGCGGCGGTGCGGTGCCCGATCACCATCTTGTTGATCGACTGGTCAACCCCGGCGAACTTGAAGTCGGTCGGACCGAAGTAGTCGAACACGATGAAGGCGTTCGCCTTCCAGCCCGCCACCGGCTTGTCCATCGAGATCTTGGCCGCCAGCTCGTAGTACACGGTCTGATAGGCGTCGTCGTACCAGACGGCCACCGCATCGGAGCCGGTGCCGGTCGCGGTCACCTTCAGCTGCCCGTTCATGACCGTGAATGTGCCCGACGCCGTGGCGAAGCCCTGCATGGACCCGTCGTTGAAGTCCGCCCCGCGCACGGAGTCGCGTCGCCCGCCGGGGATGTTCCCCGCCTGCGGATCCGTCGGCCCGCCCGTCTGCGTCTGCCACTGCCCGTGGTCGTGCTGTGTGATCAGGCCGAGCTCGCCGTTCGGCTCGCCGTTGCGGACGGGGTCATCGCCGGTGTCGGTGGCCCGCGTCGGGTCGGCGCCCTGGCTGCGACTGAGCGCGTAGAGGAACTCCGGCAGCCACGGGCTCACCTGACGGCTCACGGTCGCGATGCCGAAGGTCGAGAACGGGACGAGGTAGCTGTTGAACTCGCCCACCCAGTCGATCAGGCGGTCACCCCCGGTGTTGGCGATGAGGACGTCGAGGCCCGCGCCGCCGTACACGCGATCCTGGAAGCTCGAGTTCACGCCGTCCGGCACGTCGTTCAGGTAGGTGTCGCCCGGCGTCGTGCACGTGCCGTTGTTCGCCATGACCGCGCATCCGGAGTGCAGGTCGTCGTCGGCGTTGGAGAGGTCGTTGCCCCAGCCGGCCCAGATCGTGTCCTGCCCCGTGCCGCCGACCGACCAGTCGTTGCCGAGGTCGCCGAAGATCACGTCGTTGCCGTCCGTGCGCTGGTCGGTCTTCCAGGCGAGGCAGTTGCCCTGGTTGTCCACCGAGATGCACGCGCCCTTGTTGTCGAAGCCCGTGTAGTAGTTGCCGGTCAGATCCTCGTTGTTGAGGAAGAACAGGTTCGGGAACGACGTCGCCGGCGGTGCGGCCGTGCACGTGTGACCGCTCGGCGTGTAGGCGGTGCAGCCCCACACGGCGCCGGTCGCGTCGAAGCGGATCTCGCGACGCGGGTCGTACTCGTTGTAGAGGTAGAACTCGCCCAGCCGCACGGAGTTGTGGTTGTTCGCGTGCCACGGGTTCGTGTCGTCGCCGAAGTGAAGCACGTCGCCCGGGTTCCACGGGTGGGCGAAGTCGATGTCGACCAGGCCGTCTGGCGCGTAGTTCGCGTCGAAGTGCTGGACGAACCCGGCCCCGCCGTAGCCCGCCTGGCCTGCGCCGATAGCCTCGGCCCCGGAGATCGCGTCGTCGCCGGCGCCGCCGTGGATCGCGTCGTCGCCCCAGCCGCCGAAGATGATGTCGTCGGAGTTGTTGGCGTCGAACGTCGGCTGCTGCGCCACGTGGTGCAGGCTCGCGTTCGTCGTGTCGCCGAGGTTGTACGGCGTGAGGTCGGCGGCCTTGGTGAGCAGGCCCGCCTGGTTGATGATCGCCTGCTGCACCTGTCCCGGCGTGTAGATGTACTCGTTCAGCACGTTGCCGTTGGAGTACTTCGTGTCGGGGTCGACCGCGAGCAACGCCGAGATGCCGTACAGCGGCTCGCTGTAGCAGCTCGCCGTCGCAGACGTGCACGCGGCGCCCGTACTGGTGAATCCACTCGACGAGTTGCGGCTGGTGAAGAGGCGGCCGTCGTCGCCGAGGATGCCGTCATCCCCTGTGCCGCCGGAGATCCAGTCGTTGCCCCAGCCGCCGATGATGTCGTCGTTCTGGGCGTCTCCGTAGGCCACGTCGTGGTCGGCGCCCGTGTAGATCGTGTCGTCTCCGGTCTCGCCATGGACCTCGTCGCGACCGCCGATCTGGCTCGTCTTCCATGTGCCGTAGGACGTGTCGAGGACGATCGAGCACGTCGGCTGCGTCGGCGAGCCGCTGCAGTCGCTGCCGGTGCCCTGGCCGAAGTTCGCCGGCCGGTAGTCCGGTCCGCCGGGCGTGTAGTCGAGGAGCGTGACCCCGCGGACGACGACCTTCTCGCCGCCGTAGTTGTCGTACACGAATGTCACGTAGTTCGCTCCCTGCGTCGGGGGAACGCCCACGCCGCCGAGGTTGCCGTTGCCGTTGACGTCCGCGCCGTTCGTGCCGACGATGCGGACGACGTCGCCGTTGTCGCCGACGACGGTGTCCGCGTCCCGTGCGTGCATGCTGGCGGGGAGCGTGTTGTCGCCGAGGATGCCGCCCGGTGTCCCGGTCGTGCCGACGATCCCGGTCACCTGGTTGTCGATGCCGATCTCGGCGCCGGATCCGCCGAAGATGAGGTCGGCACCGCGGTCGCTGCGTCCGGGCACGTAGGCGAGCGGCTGGATGGCGTGCCCCTGCGCGTCCGTGAAGGGCAGGCCGTCAGGCCGCTGGAACGGGGTCGTGAGGCTGAAGAAGTCGCTAGAACCGCCGACGATGTCGTCCTGCCCGAGGTCGCCGAAGATGACGTCGTTGCCGGCGTTGCCCTCGAGGTAGTCCTGACCGTCGGTGACCGACTCGAACGAGCGCACCGTCACGAGCACGCCTGTGTAGTCGCAGGTGAGGGCTCCTACGGGGCCGGTGCAGCCGGCGGGGGTACGCGAGGCGCCGACGTGGTACGCGGCGGTCGTGGCGACGACGGTCCTGACACCGCCCACGATCACGATCGTCGGCCCGTCGTCGATCCAGCGCTTGTAAGCGCTCACCGGCGTACCCGTCGGCAGCAGGCCTCCGCCGGCCGCACCGTTGGGCGCGTTCAGCACGCCGTCGATGCCGCCGTCGCCCTGGATGACGTCGTCACCGAGCTCGCCGAACACGAGATCGTTGCCTTCGCCGCCCGCGAGATAGTCGTTCCCGAACGTCGCGGCCCACTTCGTCCCGAGATCCGCGTCGAAGTCGTGGTACAGGTTCGCGACGTCGTACTCGGCCCACCATGGTGCCCCGTCGGGGTCGCGGTAGGGACGCGGGGTGCCGTCGACGAGGAGCTGACCGGAGTTGTCCTGGTTCCAGCTGCCGCCGCACATCGTCGGGAAGTCGCTGCGGCTGTACATGAGCATTCCGCACAGGGTCTGGAACCGGCCGTTCCTCCAGTCCCCCGGAGTGCGCACGAGCAGCGCCGCGTCGCCGAGCACGAGGTCGTCGGCCTGGTCACCGTCGATCATGTCGTTGCCCGCACCGCCGATCAGCACATCGCGTCCGAGACCCCCGAAGATGACGTCGTCCGCACCCTTGTCGAGGTTGACGCTGCCGATCGTGATGATCGTGGGCAGCTCGGTCGTCTGGATGCGCTGCAGGCGCGCGTCGGGCAGGTTCGGGTCGGCGACGTTCTGGAGCACGGCGCCGTGGTCGCCGAAGACGATGTCGTCGTTGGCGCTGTCGCCGCCGGGCGCCACGGCCATGCCGCCGAGTCCGAGACCGGGCGCACCCTCGCCGTGGATGAGGTCGGAGCCCGCGACGAGCAGGTCGTCGACGACCCCGGCGATGCCGCCCGCGACCGGGATGATCGTCGTCCCGTTTGGGATGACTCCTCCGCCGGTGACCTCCGGCAGCGGGCTGCGGTTCACCGTCGCGATGTCGAGTGCCCGGGTGAGCACATTGACGTTGACGCCGGAGTCGCCGTAGATCTGGTCGGTGCCGCGCCCGCCGCGGATCTCGTCGTCGCCCGAGCCGCCGGCGAGGAAGTCGCCCGCCTGGCTGCCGATGATGAGGTCGTCGCCGTTGCCGCCGTAGGCCGTGAATCCGACGGTGGGCAGCGCGTTCGGAGTGACGTCGGCGAACAGGCCCGAGCCGTCGATGATGTCGTTGCCCGCTGTGCCGTGCCAGTGCGCGAGGCCGAAGACCCACTCGTCGTCCTCGTTCTGCGCGTCCGGGATGTTCGTGAACGGGTCGAACGGCTTCGGGCCGAACTCCATGCCGCGGGTGTCACCGGCGGCTCCGGCGTACCAGACGCCGTCCTGCGACGTGTCGCCGTAGACGACGAGCGGCGAGCCGGGTCCGGCGTTGTGCGCGCCGTCGCAGGCGATGCGGGCGTCGGGGATGCCGTCGCCGTTCTGGTCGACGCCGAACAGCAGCGACGGGTCGGCGCGGTTGCAGACCGTGAGGATGTCGCCGCCCATCATGATCGCGGTCGTCGGCGCGTTCTCGTTCCACGCGGTGACCGTCAAGGTCGGGTGCTCCCAGACCTGGTGGCCCGCGGCATCCAGGTGCATGCTCGGCGCCCACGCCGTGTTCGCGAAGGTCATCGCATGCCCGTCGGCCGAGATCGAGGCGACCGTGAACGGGCCCGCGAAGGCACTGATCTTGACCTGCATGCCCTGCGTGAATCCAGCGGCGTTCCAGTCGCCGGCCCAGACGAGGCTCGAGGTCTGCACGTCGATCGGCGCGGTGACCCAGATCTTCACCGGGTCGGCGACGCGTGCGTCGGTGAGCGCCGTTCCGGCCGCGAGCGCGACACCCGCAGGTCCGGTCTGTCCCGGTAGCGGCCCGGACAGGAGCATGATCGATCCCTTGCCGCAGCCGGGGAACGGGTCGGAGTACGGGCACGGGGCGTCGGCGAAGCCGAGGATCATGCGCGTGAAGTTCTCGCCGATCAGCTGGATGTGCTGGTACTGGTGCAGGTACGGGTCTCCGGCGACGTAGCCGCTGCCGGCGAGCAGCCCGTTGAACGCCCACGGCAGGCCGTCGAGGCGCGTGAGGGCGAACTGGCCGCCGACCGTGCCGCGCGTCATCGTGAACACGTTCTGCAGGGCGGTGTTGCCGCCTCCGTGGACCGTCGTGAGGCTGCCGTGCGCACCCGGCACGAACACGCTCGGCGTGGGCGCGGCGGGCGCCGGGATCGTCACCGGCGCGGCGATCGCGTCGCCGCGCTGCAGCGTCAGGGTGGTCGCCGTGACTGCCGCGAGCCGCCACGACCCGGTGAGGCCGGAGATCATGACGAGCTGCCCAGTGACGAAGCCGTCCGCGATCCAGCTGCCGGCCGCCCGCGTCACGGTACCGCCGTCGCCCGCGGCGTTCGGGGTGATCGTGATCGCGCCGGTGCCGTTGCCCGACGCGGCGCCACCGTAGACCGCCGCATCCGTCGCGATCACGGACGGGGCCGCCGGACCGGATGCCGATGTGCCGAGTGCCGGCACCGATCCGGTGAGCAGGACGAGGTACATGACCGTGTTGTCGGTCGTATCGCTCGGGTCGGAGTCGGCGAAGCCGGCGACGCGGAACGTGCGTCCGGGCTGGTTGCCGATCGTCACGGTCTGCCCCACGAGGAAGCCCTGCGACTTCCAGTCGAACGGCGCGGGCCGGGTGAGCTGGTAGCCACCGGCCGGCGGCGCGGGGAAGCCGGCGTAGGTCTGCGCCGTTCCGAGCACGATCGTGCCGGTGAGCTTCACAGCGGCATCCGGCTGCAGCGTGCCCTGCACGTCGAGGCGGTCGTTGCCGTAGCCGAGGAAGAGGTTCAGCACCTCGATCGTGCTCTTGCCGCCGTCGGTCGTGTACTGGCCGTCGACGACCGACACGCTGCCGAAGCTGATGCCGCCGGGTACGATGACGTGCCCGTTCACAATCGGCTCGCCGAAGGTCGGGCCGGTCACGATGCCGAAGTCGAGGTCCTTCGCGGTGCCGAGGCCGCGCAGCGTCGTCGAGGTCATCGAACCCCACGTGTTCGCCGCACTGTCGTCGTTGTAGATGTTCAGCACGTCGATCTGCGTCGACTCCGGCGCCTGCTGCGCGATCGCGAAGAGCGGCGCGTCCTTCTCACCCGGGAGCTTGAGGCCCAGCTGCAGCGACCGGTCGGCGCCCGTCACGCCGCCCTCGACGGCGAGCGGGCCGCGCAGGTGGTTCAGCAGATGCTGGCGCGCCGGGAAGTCCTTCACTCCGGTGCGCGTGATCGGCTGGTAGTAGCCGAGGTCGGCTTCGAGCTGGATGTACTGCTTGACGGACCAGTTCGCACCGTTGAAAGTCGCCTGCGCCGCGATGCGCTTCACGGTATACGGCCCGGCGCCGAGGCTCGACAGGTCGTCGTACGAGGTGGGGCGGAACTCGAGCTGGTTGTCGAACGTCGCATTCGTGCCGCGGATGTTCTGGATCTTGACCCGCACGCAGTGGCTCGCGGTGTCGCACACCTGCACCCACTGGCCCTCGAGGAACCCGTCGACGAGCCAGCTGCCGGCGCTGCGCGTCAGGCGGTAGTGGTTGCTGCCGTCGTCGCCGAGCACGACGGCGCTCGCGGCGGCGCCGTCCCACGCGCCCTGGCGCGTCACGGCATTGACGGTCGTGGCGGTCAGCGTGCCCGCGCATCCCGCCCCGAGCGGTGTCGTCGTCGTGAAGCTCTTGCCGTCGGAGGCGACCGACAGGATCGTGTACACCGCGCCGCCGCAGGCGCCGAAGCTCACGCGCATCCCGGCCTTCAGGCCTTCGTCGATGAAGCTGCCGGTGTCGCTGCCGTTCGCGCGGGTGACCGTGGAGCCTGCGAACGTCAGGTTGCCGAGGAAGACGCGAGACGGGATGTCGCCGCCGATGATGGCGTACTCACTCGGCGTGATCGCGTGGCAGTTGACACCGGGTGCATCGCAGATGGCCGTGACGTTCACGAGCCCGTCCGGGGTGATCGCGACGTTGACGTCGGTCGGCGTGTACGGCGGGGTGTTCGGCAGTGGCAGGTGCGGCTGCGTCGTGAGGCGCAGGTAGTACCCGTCGGTCTGCCCGGTGATCGTGCAGGCGGCGTTGCCGCACTTCTGCACGACGGTGTCGGTGCCGGTCGGGATGACCACGACGTTGGCGCTCTCGTCGTCGTAGACGAGCACCTCGCTGCGCTGCGAACCCGAGCGCAGGTTCGGGAACTTGTACGACGACGTGATCGTGCCGCCCTGGCCCCAGTTGATGACCGCGACCGTCGGGTCGTCGGTGACCGAGTTGACGCGCGCCTGCACGGTCAAAAGGACCGGCTGGTTCCAGTTGGAGTGGTCGAACGTCAGCTCGTACCACGTGCCGAGGATCGGGTCGGTGTGCAGCGACCAGCGGCCGCCGAGGCCCGGGTCGAGGATCTGCAGCAGGCGCTGGGAGTCGGCGTCCAGCGTGATCTTCACGGTGATCACGAGGCCGCACGCCGGGTCGAGCACCGGGCAGGGGTCCTTCGCGAGCTGCACGAGGACGTTGTCGTTCAGTCGCGTGGAGGCGGTGTCCCCCTCGATCACGACGCCGCGGTCATCGAGCTGGCACAGGCTCGGTGTCGCCGAGGTGCAGGTCGGGGACGGCTCGACGTGCACCGCGTACACGCCCGGCGTGTCGTCGTCGTACACGCGCACGTTCACCTGGCGGACGGCCGCGCCGTCGAAGATCTTGTCGGCGGAGATGACCGAGTGCTGGATGACGACGGTCCGGTCGCCTTCGGAGCGGTCGTCGTTCACCGCCCACAGATACACGATCTGGTCGGAGTTCCAGTTGTGGAGGGCTCCGTTGGTGAAGGTGAGAACGACCGCCCTCCCTGCTTCGTCGACGATCGCGCCGTTGCGGATGTAGTGACGCTGGAACTTGTCGATCGTCGCGCACTCCCCCGGCGTGCCGTTGCCGACGCACAGCCAGATCGTGTCGCCCGCACCGTCGGTGAGGCCGTAGCCGGTCGGGTTGCGCAGCGTGTCGTTCGCCTCTTCCGAGGGCGACCCGGCGGCCGACACCGTGACGTACACGTTCGCGGTCGGTGCGTGGCTCAGGTGCACCTTGTAGCTGTCGATCTGCGTGATCGGGCCCGTGGTCGTGCCCTCCCGCACGCTCGTCGAGCTGCCGGTCTCGGTGATCACGACGACACCCTGATCCGGGGTCGCCAGGTTGTACTCGACGCCGTCGACGACCAGTCCGTTGAAGCGCGGGTCGAGCGAGGTGACGATGTGGTTGATCGAGCCGGAGATGCCCTCGAGCTCGCGGGTCACGATGTCGGTCGTGACGTCGCCGGCGACAGAGATCTGGTCGCTGCCGAGGCCGCCGATCACGCGGTAGGCCACGCCGTAGGCGGTCGAGAGCACGAAGAACTGGTCGTCGCCCTCGAGGCCGTCGACCTCGACGATCTCGACCGTCGTGTACTTGACGTTCAGGCCCGCGCCGTAGATCGCCTTGTCGGTGATGACGATGTCGTCGGCGAACTCCGTGCCGAGCACGACGAGCTTGTCGAACCCGGTGCCGCCATCGACGTTGACCGGCGCATTGACGTTGTACTGCACCTCGTCGTCGCCGCCGCCGGCGCGGATGTCGAGCGGGCGGTTCGTCGAGAAGCCGAGCCCGATGACCGGCACCGCGACGCCGTTCGCGTCGAGCGGGATCACGTCGTCCTGCCACATCGTGTTGTCGAGGTCGACGTTGCTGCCGACGTTGTGGTGGTAGGTGACATGCGCGTCGGCGTTGTTGCAGACACCGTCGTGGTTGTTGTCGAGACGGATGCCACCACCGGTGAGGTGGCACACCCCGTCGACGGCGCCGTCGGCGGAGTCGAGCGGGAAGATGCCGCCCGCGGGCGTGAACGTGACGTCGGCGAGGTTGCACAGGCCGTCGCCGTTCGCATCGGTGTCGCAGACCGCGGCGATCGCGAACGCCCGCACGATGAACAGGTCGTTGTCGTCGTCTCCGTTCAGCTGGATCTCGGCCTGGTTCGAGTACACCGTGAACGCGTCGTTGCCGGTGCCGCCGGTCACGAGCAGCGGTGCGTGCGGGCCGGGGCTCAGCCAGCCGCGCGTCGTCGGCACGAGAGCGGGGAATGTGTCGGCGGGCAGCAGCGCGCCGTCCGCGGCATCCCGCCTCGAGCCGAAGATCTGGCCGATCTGGAACGTGTCGTCGCCTGCGCCTCCGTCGAGGGTCATCGTCGCGCGCGTGTCGTCGACGTAGAAGGCGTCGTTGCCGCCCTGGCCGTAGACGGTGATGCGTCCGTTGAGCGCCGCGTCGTACGTGATGCGCTGCACCATCCAGCTCGGCTCGTTACCGACGGTGCGGTCGCGGTAAGCGCCGATGCCGCCGTCGGGTGCGCTGGATCCGGCGAGGAGGGCGATGTAGGCCGGCTGGTCGGCGGTCTCGGTCGGCGAGGCGCAGGACGCCGGCACTCCGGACGTGGTGAACGGCGCCTCGTTGTCGATGCAGGTCATCGCGCGCAGCAGGAAGATGTCGTCGGTCGGCTTCCCTGCGCCGTTCGCGGAGGTCAGCGCGTCGTATCCGTAGACCGCCAGGTCGTCGACGCCGTCGTCCGGGGCGCCCGTGTCGAGGATCTCGATGTTGTCGTTGCGGATGTTGCCGTGGCTGCCGTTCGTGTGGACGGCGTAGTGGTCGCTCTCCCCCTGGCCGTCGAGGTTCAGCACGTGGCCGGCGCCGACGCCGTATCCGGTGGGGGCGGTGAGGCCGGCGGGGCTCGTCAGCACGTTCATCGACTGCAGGTACCAGACCGTCATCCGGTCCTCGCCGTCCGCGGTGTTGGATGCGGATGTCGCGTTACCGTGCACCGTCGTCTTCGAGCCCAGGAAGATGTAGCCGGGGTCGCCCCACGAGTTGTGGCCCGAGGCGCCCGACGTCTGGACGAGGTCGAGGCCGGACGGGTCGCCGAAGTCGATCGTGTCGGCGTCGCTGCCGCCCCACACGTTCGTCTGCCACGTCGTGTTCGTCGAGGGGGTCCAGGTGCCCATCGGGAAGCCGTGCGCGTTCCCGGCGGTCACGACGGCGCCCGCGGCGATCTTGCCGCGCAGGATCATCGTGGTGCCCCACTCGGTCACCCCGCCGCCGGTGTCGAGGTTGCCGTAGTCGCCCCGGATGTCGATGCTCGTGCCCGCGACGATCTGCGAGTTCTGGTGGGTCACGACATCGTCGGCGACGCGGAGCTCGACGCTTCCCAGCTCGGCGTAGATCGTGCCGTTCGGGATGGGCCGGAGATGGTCGGCGTTGTTGCCCGGCAGCGTCGTGTTGTCCTCGGCGAAGTCCGCGCTGCCGTGCTTCACGAGATACAGGTCCTCGCCGAGCGCCGAGGTCTCGGCGACGGTGAGGCGGATGTTCCCGCCGGTGGAGTGCGCCAGCACGAGCCGCAGGTAGCCCGACGTCTCGGTGAGGAAGATGCCCGCGGACGCCTCGAGGGCCACGGCATCCGATTCGGGCGTGTTCGCGAGGCCCGCGTCGCTCGTGCCGTCCGCGTTGTTGAGGCAATATGCGTTCACGCACGCGAACGGCGAGCCGACGAGCGAGTCGATCTCGAGGTCGTTGAGGGCCGTGCCGATGGATCCGCCGTCGGCGTCGATCCAGATCGACTGGCCGACGACATCCGCCGCCGCATCGTTCAGGGCGTCGAGGATCGAGCCCGCGCGCGACCGCAGCGACACGTTGCCGGTTCCGGTGGAGGCGTCGCCCGCCGTGATGACGAGTCCGACCTGCAGGTCGCCGGCGACCTGGTCGAGGTAGATGCCCGCCGTCTTGTCGTCGTCCGCGGCCGTGTCGGTCGCGTTCAGGACGCCCAGCGGACCGCCGACGGCGTTCACCTGGATCTCGAGGAAGTCGTCCGGCAGTCCGATGCCGCCGGTGTGCGAGATGCTGCCCGGCTGGCCGAGGCCGTTGTCGCCGGCGACGAGCGTGATGTTCCGGCCGGTGACGTCGATGCCGGTCACGGTCGCGCCGCCGCAGTCGAGGTCATATGCGTCGAGACACGTGGGATCGTCGTCGGTGTCGATGACACCCGCATCGCGTTCGGCGTCCAGGATCATCCGCGGCGAGCGCAGCGTCACATCCGCCGCGATCGCGCCGGAGGTGCAGGCCGGGAGGACGCCGCTCGTGCACGAGCCCGTCGCGTGGATGTGGCCGACCCGCAGGTCGCCCTTGCCGCTCTGCTCGACGACGAGGATGGAGCCGTTGGTCAGCACGTCGATCTTGCCGGATCCGTCGGTGTTGCCGCGCGTGGCGCTGGTCTCGTCGTCGATCCATGTGGCATCGACGTCGGTGTAGGCGGTGACCGTGATCTCTGTCGCGCTCGACGGGTGGAAGATCGCGATGCTGTGTCCGGCGCGGATGTCGTTGAAGGTGTAGAACGCACGGATCGGGGTCGCACCGGTGCTGAGGGGCACCGTGACGATCGCGCCGCCGACGATCGAGGGAGCGATCACGCCGCCGTCGCAGTCGGTCGTGCTGTCGGGCCGGAAGTAGCAGACGGTGTCGACGTTCTCGAGGAACGTGCCGAGCCCGGCCGCCCAGACGGGCTGGTCGACGACGACCCGCAGCTTGCCGATCGTCGCGGGGTTGGTGAGTTCGCCACTGTCACGGAGGATGACGACCGCGTCGTGTCCCGCCTTGATGGGACCGATGACCGGCTGGATCGCCACGTTGCTGGGCGTCTGGGAGTCGGCGCGGATGGCGGTGACATCGAGGAAGAGGTCCGTGCCCGCCTCGGCGTCGAGGTGGATCGGCTTCTGCACGGCCGGGACGCCCACTACGCCGGTGTGGAAGATCTGGAAGAGGACCATGACGATCGGCTTCGTGACAGTGCCGATCGAGCCGAGCTCGGAGTCGAGGTCGAGGGAGTTCGTGTAGATGGTCTGAGCACCCGCACCCGATCCGCGCAGGATCGACCCGCGGTCGTTCTGGATGAAGGTCCGGCCCAGGATGTTGCGGATCTCGCCGTCGAACGTGACGTCGTATCCGGTCTTGGCGGCCGCGCTGAGGCTCTCGATGCGCACGTCGGTCGCCGGGAAGATGCTGCGCAGGTGCCAGAACCACTGGGTCTGCGGAGGTGCATGCGGTCCGTTGTCCACGGACACCTCGATGGTGCCCATCGGCGTCGTCGACATGTGCGAGTTCAGCGTGTCGATCGAGACGCTGGGGTTCGCGCCCGTGCCCTGGATCACGACCGCCTTCTCGGACGAGTTGCGGATCAGGACCGAGTTCCAGGTCTGCTGCACGTAGAACACGCCCTGCGTGCCGCGGATGAGCCCGCTGCAGTCGCCGTTGCATGGCAGGCCCGGCTGCGTCGCGTTGGCCTCGAAGACCGCGTGCGGCTGCTGGTCGTAGATGATCGGGTCGACCCAGATCGTGTCACCGGTGATCGTGTCACCGATCCCGAGGGCCGCACCCAGCGGGCTGTTGCGCACGGTCACGTTGTCCGTCTTGGCGACGATCGTGCCCGAAGCGTCGACGATCAGGATCGGGTTCGGCTCGCCGAGAAGGTAGACCGTCGACTCCCAGGCGATGTCACGACCGGGCCGGTAGTCGATGCCGGCGTCGGCGCTGCCGAAGTCGAACAGGCCGCCGGACCGGTGCGCGTGGACGTACAGGGTGGAGAAGAACTGGAAGGACGCCACGTGCAGGTTCGCCGTGCGCACGACCGAGGCCGGCGCACCCACGACGTCGGATGCCGTGTGGACCGTGATGCTGGCGGTCGCATCGGTGTCGCCGCCGCCGCATCCGCAGTTCGAGTTCGCATCGGCCTGCAGGTCGAGGCTCTCGTTCGCGGCCCGGATGAAGACGCCGGCCCCCTCGACCGCCGATCCGCCCGCAAGCGTCACGGTGGAGGTCGACGCCAGCGTGATGTAGCCGGCCGCGTCCGAGTCGGCCCCGAGAGCGTACGCGTCGGCTTCGGAGCGCGAGGTCGCGCGCGCCTGCACGCCGGTGCCGACGATGAGCCCGGTCGTGGCGTCCGGAATCGTGAACTGCCGTCCGACGGCGGCGGAGAGCTGGATCTGGCCGCCGAGGATCGAGCCGGTCGGATCCACCTGCGTCGCGACGGTCGCGGGGTGGTTGTGGCCGATCTGCACTCCGGTGCTGCCGTCGTCGTTCGAATCGGTGTTGACGCCGAGTCCACCCGATCCGGCCGACGCGTGCGACGAGGCGTTGAAGCCGGCCGCGGCGTCTGCGAGCACGCTGCGGTTGGCCGAGAGGTCTCCCGCGATCTCGGTGAGCACGTCGAACCCGATCTCGAGCACGACGCGTGCCGTGGCGCCGGCGATGAAGCCGCCGGCCCGGTTGACGCTCTCGCCGTTCGCCGTCACGAAGCCGAGGGCTGTGACCGCGATGTCGGTCAGCGAGAAGATCGAGGCGCCGTCGTCCACCTTCGTGTGGACCGTGTTGACGACGTCCGCCTGGGCGTAGGCGGTGCCGAAGGAGGCGAACCCGCCGCCCTTGGCTACCGAGGCGACCGCCGCATTCGCGTAGGAGACGCCGCCGATCGCCACCGATCCGCCGCGGAGCGTGCCGCCCTGGATCTCGGTGGTCACCGTCGGTCGGGCGTCGACGTTGGAGTGCACGTCCTTGAAGTCGAATAGGCCGCCGCCGATGCCGGTCGAGGTCGCACTCGGGACGCCGTTGACGCCGCCCGCGAGATCGGCCAGGAGCGACGACGGGCCGCCCACCCCGATCAGCACGTGCGGTGCGCCGGCGAGGGCCCCCGCGCCCAGGTCGATGTAGAGCTGCTGGGCGCCGGTGCCGCCGGAGACCACCGCGATGCCCTCGTTCGCGAGGCGGTGCGTGCCGAGCTTGTTCGCGAGCCCGGTCTGCACCGTGCCCGCCGCGTTCTTGAGCTCGAACGTCGTGCCGTTGAGAACGTGGATGAAGTACATGTTCCCTTCGACGAGCCCGATCGACTCGTACCCGACCCGGCGCAGCTGGTGGTCCGCCTTGAGCCCCGCCGGCGTGGTGTTCGGCACGAGTCCGATCACCTGGATGTTGGTGCTGCACGGCGTGTTGTCGTCGCTCGGGTCGGACGACGGAGTCGGGTCGTACGTGCCGATGCCGGCGTGGCAGGCGGAGTCGGCGACGCGGATCATGTGGTCGCCGGACGGGAACCCGTCCACGTTCAGGCTCTGGGAGATGATCCACACGTGCTGGCCGTTCGTCAGCCCGCCGATCGCGGCGCCGCCGCTGACGGTGTAGATCCATTCCGACTGGTCGATCGCGCCGTGGCTCGGAGCGTAGATCGTGTTCCAGCCGGCGTTGGTCGTGATGACGCCGCCGGACTGATCGAGCTTCCCGGAGCCGTCGGTGTGGATGTCGACCAGGCTCGACTTGAAGTCGATCGTCGCCGGGGCGTGGTAGACGACCGCGCGTCCGTCCAGACCCGAGGTGGACCCGACCGTGAAGACGCTTCCGCCGGAGATGGAGGGAGTGCCGGAGACGACGTCCGTCCCGCCCTGCGCAAGCGGCGTGGCCGAGAGGCGCAGGTGCGTCGCGTCGACCGCGTACACGTAGTACGACGCGCCGCAGCTGAGGCCGGAGATCGGCAGAGTGCCGAGGATGCCGCCGCCGTTGCAGTCGTACACGACCTTGTCGCCCGTGGCGAGGTTGTGTCCGCCGGGGAAGACGAGGGTCGCCGTGGCCACGTTCACCGACGTCGCGGCGTCGAATTGCACGCCGAGCCGCAGCGAGTTCGCGCCGACCTTGATGACGCCGTAGGTGCGGCCGTCGGCGAGTCCGGGGATCGCGTTCGGGTTCGGGATGACGCCCTTCTCGACGTCGGGGTCCGTCGACGACGGTGCGCTGTAGGTCACCGTCGCCCCCGTGTTGAGCCCGTGCGGGAGCGTGAAGCAGATCGTGTCGGCGCCGTCGCAGTTGATCGCGCTGATCGTCCCATCGGACAGCGGCGAGAGCGCTGTGCCGTGCTGCGCGGTGAAGGCGAGGAGCCCGCCGGCCTGCGCGAACCCGCCGGTCATCGTGGCGTTCACGATCGGCTTGTCGACGGCGAGGGCCGTGAAGCCCGCCGTGATCGAGATGAGGCCGCCGGTCGTGGCGTTCGCGAAGGAGTCTGCATCGGTCAGCGACTGCGCGCTGGCGGTCAGGTTGCCGGACGCTGTGACGTGGCCGCCGCCGAGGGTCGCCGAGACCGTCGGCTTCGTCCGGGCCTCCGCCGTCGACGAGTTGACGGCGGCGATGCCGACGGCGAAGCTGTCGACGCTCGCGTTCGTCGCGTCGTCGCCCGTCGCGATCAGCGTCACGGTGCCCGCTCCCGGGTCGCCCACGGTGCCGACGGCCGGGTCGATGTGGGTCGTGCCGACGTTGCCGTCGAGCTCGGCTTTCGTGACGGCCTCGTCGATCGCGAGCGGGGCGATCGTGTTCACCGAGATGCCGCCGAACGCGATTCCTCCCGCGGTCGCGGTCGCCCGGTTGATGGCGTGAGCCCAGAGCTTCAGGACCTGGGTGACGCCCGAGATGTTCGCGGAGGCCCCGACGATCGCGGACGTGACGGCCGTCGACGAGATCGTCGCATCCGCCTCGCCGCCGGTCACACCGGCGAGCCCGCTGGCGAGAACCTCCAGCTTCGAGGTGGCCGTGTTCGTCCCGTTCGCCTCGATCGTCACGTTCCGGGCCGCGGTCACCGTGCCGTCCCACTCGGCCCGCGTCGACGACGAGATCACGGCGCTCGGAGCGCTCACCGCGACACCGAGCAGGATGCCGCCGGTCATGACGTTGGACGACGCCGTGGAGAGGTTGTGGCTGATCGCGGTGAACGAGACATCCGCCCCGCTCGCGGCGATCGAGCCGGCACCGTTTGCGACGACGCCGCCGGCGATCTTGGAGTCCGACGAACCGATGGCGAGCGATGCGAGCGCGACCGACTTCGTCTCGATGGCCGTCTCTGCGGTGTTGTGCGCATCCGCCTTCACCGTGACGCCGGTCGCCGCCGTCACGGAACCGTCGAGGGTGGCCCGGGTCTCGTTCAGCACGCGCCCGATCGCGACGAACGCCTTGAGGTCCGCGAGCCCGCCGGATGCCGAGTCGATGATGCCCTTGGCGTGGTTGCCGTCGCCCTGCGTTTGCGCCGTGATCGTGATGGGACCTGCGGCGCCGAGGCTCGAACCCGCGTCGGCCGTGGCCCGGATGTCGGCGCCCGACGTGATCACACCGCTCGCCCAGGCTCCGGAGAGCCCGATCAGCGAGCCGCTGTACAACTCGGTGCGCGAATCGGCGAGGTTGGATGCGGTGGCGGTGATGTCGATCGAGGATGCTCCGGTGACCGTGCCCGTCGCGCTCGCCCTCGTGTGACCGGACAACTCGGAGAAGACGACGGTGATGCCGATCGCGATGGCGCCGATGGAGACGCCGGGGGCCCGGACGGTGGCCGCGTTGGCAGCCGTCGCGCTCGAGACCACGGCGCCGGAGGTCGAGGCGTTGCCGCCCACGGTCGCCTCCAGGTTGCGGCCGGAGTTCGCGCGGGCCACGGTGAGTCCGAAGGCGAGGGCTCCGACGGAGACGTTGAGGGTGCGGGCGTTCACCGTGCGCGTGCCGTTCGCGGTGGCTCCGAATCCGCCGGATCCCACGGTGCCGACGGGAGCAACGCCGGCCTTGGCCGTGCCATCGAGGCTCACGAAGGTCACGACGCCGCCGATCGCGCCGATGCCGCCAGCGACGCTCACACCGAGCCCGGTCACCGTGATGTCGTCCTTCGTCGTCGCGTGGAAGCCGGCGACTGTGCCCACCGAGCCGACCGCGACGGATCCGGTGTCGGCCGTGTTGTCGCCGGAGACGTTCACGATCGAGACCGAGACGCCGACGCCGATCGCGGCCACGGCGACGCCGATCGAGTAGTTCTTGAGGTCGCGCTCCGCGGTCGAGGAGACGGTGACACCGCCCCCGGCCTGCGTGATCTGCGCGCCCCCGTCGATGTGCGCGTGCTGCGTGCCGCTGTCGTTGATCACCACGACCTGGCCGGCGATACCGACGAGGCCGGCAGCGCCCGAGAAGCCGAAGCCCACCGAGTCCTCGTGCATCGCGGCGGTGACCTGCACGTCGCCCGCGCCGCTCGCACCAGCCTGGATGCGGGCCGTGGAGCCGATGCCGGCGTCCGTGTTGCTCTGGATGTTCAGGACGAGCACCGAGATGCCGACGCCCACCGCGCCCACCGCGCCGGAGCCGGCGACGCCGAGGATGACGAGGCGATCGATCGCGGCGACCCGCACGTGCCCGCCGGCGACGACGATCGCGTTGATGGTCGCGGTCGTCCCGCCCGTCGGCGTCGCGCCGAGGGCGTCGGTGCCGGGGTTCGAGGTCGGTGCCGCCGAGGAGATGTTCCCGTTGACGATCCCGAGCTGCGTGGTCAGCCGCCCGTTGGTCGCCGACTCGGAGCCGGAGTTGAGCTTCCAGTGCGCGGCGGTGTTGTTCGCGACCGCATCCTGGATGTCCTGGTCCGGGTTCTCGTTCGCCGGGTTGCCGGGGATGTCGACGAGGGCCGAGTAGTCGTGCCCGTTGTAGTGCACCCGGTTGCCCTCGACGTAGCTGGTGTTCGGGTCCCAGTTCGGCGCCGCCTGCGCGGTCGTCCCGCCCAGCGCGTCCTTGTACCCGCCGTCGCCCTTCGCGACGTCGCCGCCCTGCTGCACCGAGTTGAGCGTGCCGCCTTCCTTCCAGTCGGCGGGGGTCGCGTGGGGGTCGCTCGTCACGCCGTCGTGCCGGGCCGTGTAGTACTTGTTGTCGTGCGGGTCGAGGACCTCGTCGCCCTCGTTGTAAACCTGCGCCGAGTCGTAGGTCCCGCGGCCGAACGCGCTCTGCTCGCCGAACCACTTCGCCGGGTTGCTCATCGGCGACGCGCCGCCGAGGACGTTGTCCTCCTTTGCGGAGTACCGCTTGTTGTCGTTGGGGTCGGTGACGACGTCGCCCTGACGATACTTCGTGCCCGGGTCCCACGTGCCGCGGTCCTCGCCACCGGATGCCGCGTGGTAGGTGCCGTTCGGAGTCGTCCCGATCGTCCACACCGACACGGCCGCCGCGACGCCCACGAAGCCGCCGGCGAAGCTGACGGCGAAGGTGGAGACATCCTTCTTCGAAACGGCATAGACCTCGACGTTGCCGTCCGCCGTCACGGTGAGGTTCGCCCCGAGCACCGCCTGCACCGACGTGTTCGCGACACCCACGTCGACACCGCCGGCCACACCGACGAAACCGCCTGCGATGCCGCCCGCGATCGTGAGCGACTTGAACCGGTCGCTCGCCGACACGTTCACTCCGCCGCTCGAATGCACCGAGCCGCCCGTCTGCACCGTTGCGCCGCCGCCGATGAACGCCTTCACGAGGACCGTGAGCAGCGTGATGGAGACGCCGCCGGCGACCCCGACGAAGCCGCCGCCGATCGCGGGCACGAGCCCGAAGATGTCCTCGGAGGAATCCGCCCGCACGACGACGCCCGAGAAGCTCTGGTGGCCGAAGCCGGTCGCCGACACCGTGCCGTCCGAGACGTTGCCGATCGCCGCGGTCGTCGCGTCCGCCGTCACCGAGCCGTTGCCGCCGAGGTAGGCCTCGACCTTCTTGTTCAGCACGGCCACGCCGACGGCCGCACCGACTCCGACATAGCCGCCGGCGATCGCGATCGTGATGAGCACCATGCGCGTGTCATCCGACGCGGACACGAGCACGTTGCCGCCCGCGTGGATCGTCGCTCCGTCACCGAGGCACTCGAAGGCGTCCGAGCCCGTCGGCGTGCCGGTGCAGGCGAACGTGTGCACGTTCATGACCGTGACCGCGACCGTGCCGGCGACGCCGACCGTGCCGCCGCCCGCGCCGACCGCGACGGAGACGACCGTGTCCTTGCCGGTGGCGGTGACCCGGACGTCGCCGCGCGCGTTGACGGAGGAGCCGCTGCCGATCCAGGCGTACGTGTCGATGTTCACGACACGGACGGCGACGGGGACCGCGATGCCCGCGGTTCCGCCGATCGCGAGGGATGCGGCGATGCCGAGCTCGTAGTACTGGTTGTTGGCGGCGACGACGACCGACTGACCGCCGTTCGCGCCCAAGTCGTTGGTCGCGCACGTCGCCCCGCAGTTCACCTGCGCGTTCGCCCCGATGTGGGCGGACGTGTGGACGGTGTTCACCGCGACCGAGCCCGCGATCGCGACCCCGGCCGTGCCGCCGATCGCGACGCCGACGCCGAACGCCCCGACGTCGTCGGAGTTGTTCGCCGTGACGGCGACGCCGCGGAAGCCCGCGTCGGGCGTCTGCGAGATCGTGCGCGGACCCATCGCGCTCGGGTCGCCGGAGGGCGCGGTCCCCGACTTCGTGATGCTGTGCCCGCGTCCGCTCGCCTGCGAGGCGTCGAGCGTGATGGCGTGGCCGCCGTCGGTGCTCTTCTTGTCCCACAGCTCGAAGGAGTTCCCGCCGAGCGAGTGGTAGAAGTACGTGCCACCGTCGACGAGTCCGCCGATCGGCGTGCCGCCGCCCGCCGAGTACACGACCGTGTCGTCGTTGCTGGCCCCCACCGCGTACGGGGTGGTGATCGTGTTGCCGGAAACCGCGGTGGCCGGGTTGAAGCGCGGCGACTGGTCGACGGGCGCGTTCGCCTGGTCGATCCGGAAGAAGCGCTGGTTCTCGGTCGTGCCCTGATCAGTGATGTCGACCGGTGCGCCGCCCTTGGTCAGCGAGACCTGGAAGGTGTCCGGCGTGACGCCCACGATGAAGTAGATGCCACGGTGGATGAGTCCGCCGGCGCCGCATGTGGGGTCGCCGTCGATGTCGCAGCCCGCGTCGTACTGCACCTGGTCGCCGTTGTGGAAGCCGTGGTTCTGCAGCGTGATCGTGTCGGTGGACGTGTTGATGTCGGCCGGTGCGAAGCGCATGTCCTTCGCCGAGACGCTGTACCCGCCCGAGGTCACCGTCACCGGCGTCAGGCCCCTCGCGTTCACGTGGGCGAAGTCGCCGATGTAGGCGTGCGTCTCCTTCGTGGTCACCGGGACCGCGACGGACGCGCCGACCCCGGCGGTGCCGCCCACCGAGATGTTGCCGCCGATGACGTTCAGGGTCAGGCTCTCGTCCGCGGCGACCCGCACGCTGCCGTCCACGGCAACGACGGTCGGCGCGAGGCTCGTCGCATCCGCGATGTACGCCTTCGTGGTGATCGTGAGCGCCGAAACGGCAGCGTTGACGTTGACCGCAGCGGTGCCGCCGAAGCCGCCGCCGACCGACACACTGGTCACGGTCTCGTGGGATGTCGCGTCGACGGTCACATTGCCGGTCCCGTGCACCGAGGCGCTCGCCCCGATCCAGGCCTCGGTGTCCTTCGTGATGACCTCGACGTCGACGCCGGCGCCGACACCCGCCGTCCCGCCGATCGCGATCATGCCGGCCAGCGAGAGGATCGTGGTCTGGTCGTCCGCGTGGATCGCGACCGAGGTCGTCGGCAGGCCCACGACGGCGGTGCCGTCCAGGTGCGCCTTGGTGGTGTCGTGCTGCACGTCGACGACGACCGCGCCCGCGACGCCGGCGCTGTTGCCGCCCGCGCCCGCGACGGCGATGAACTTCCAGTCGCCGCTCTGCGTGGCCGTGATGGCGAGCCCGGCGCCGCCGGCCTGCACATCGGCTCCCCCGGCGACCCACGCATCGACAGTCGAGGACCGCACCACCACGACGGCCGCCGCGCCGACGCCAGCCGACCCGCCGCCGACCGCGAGGTTGCCCGAGACGAGCGTCCCGGATGCGGTGCGTCCCGCCGAGACCGTGACCGCTCCGGTCGCGTGCACCGTCGCGCCGCCGATGTGGGCCGCGGTCTTCGGGTTCGAGCCGCCCTGGTTCCACACGAACACGAGCACCGAGCCGGTCACCGCCGCGGAGTTGGCGCTCACGCCGCCCGCGACCGCGACGAGGGTCCAGTCCTCCGCGCCCGTCGCCGTGACGAGGACCGCTCCGCCGGCCTGCACGTTCGCGCCATCGCCGATCCATGCCAGGACGTTGGAGTTGCCGACGACGACGAGGACGGAGATGCCGACGCTCGCCGAGCTCTTGCTGAGCGCCAGGGTACCGTCGACGTCCACGAGCCGCAGGTCGTCGGCCGCCGTGACCGTCACGCCGCCGCCGACGATCGACGGCGTCTGGTTCACTTGGGCGCCGCCGCCGATCCACGCCTGCGTGTCGATGTTCAGGATCTCGACGATGAACGCGCCGGTG
Organism: Microbacterium xylanilyticum; assembly: GCF_054654695.1. Taxonomy (NCBI): domain Bacteria; kingdom Bacillati; phylum Actinomycetota; class Actinomycetes; order Micrococcales; family Microbacteriaceae; genus Microbacterium; species Microbacterium xylanilyticum. The sequence goes on along the minus strand of NZ_BAAIEN010000002.1, from coordinate 1,537,344 downwards.
ATCGCGGCCCCGCCGTCGCTCGCGCCGCCTGCGATGGCGACGGACGAGAGCTTCAGCCAGTCGATCTTCCCCTTGACGAGCTCCGGGACGTCCGGAACGAGCGGGATCAGCTTCGTGTTCGCGGTGACGGCGGTGCTGCCGGTCGCATCCGTGTGCGCATCGGCCCCGATCGAGGCGTACGTCTTGACGTCGAAGTAGTCGACCGCGAACGCTCCACCGATCGCCGTCCCGTTGCCGGTCGACAGAGCGCCGGCGATCGCGAGGTTCTGGGTGCCGAAGTACCGCTGCGCGTTGACCGTGATCCCGCCGGCCGGTGCGCTCAGGACCGCGCCGGCATCCACCTGCGCCTTCGTCGTCAGCAGCAGGATCTGCACCGCCGCGCTGCCCGCGAACGACGTGCTCTTGCCGCCGCCCGCCGCGAAGCCCCACACGATGAACGTGCCGCACTGCAGGGTGTCGGCGCCGTCGCACTTGCCCGGGCCCGCTGCCGGCTGCGTCGCCTCGACGGTGACGCCGGTCTGACCGGTGACGTGGGCGCCCACGCCCACCTCGGCAAGGTTCGTGAGGTCCTGCACGTTGAGGCCGATCGCGGCGCCGACTCTGGTGCCGTTGGACTTCAGGTCGATCGCAGAGCCCATCGAGAACGCGTTCGCCGACGCACCCCAGATGCTGCGCACCGCGACGGTGCCCGTGGTCGCCGTCACATGGGCGTTTGCCGCGATGCGGGCGGTGTTCGTGGCGAGGAGCCAGTTGACCGCGACGGCCGCGCCGACGCCCGTCGACCCGCTGCCGGTGCCGGACTGGCTGCTGGAGCTCGAGTTCGCCCCGCTCGCCCCGTTCGAGCCGTTCGTGCCGCCGTTCGACGACGGCATCCCCGAGGTCTGGCTGTTCGTGCCCTGCGTGTTCGGGTTCTTGTTGTCGGAGCCGGTGACCTGGTCCTGCGACTCCTTGTCGCCGGACTTCCCGCCCTCATCGGCGCCGACGGCGCTCGCGGTCGACTTCGCCTCCGTGCGCGTCAGCGAGGTGGCGATCACCGCCACCGATGTTCCGGTGACATCCCGCGCGATCTCGGCGAGCGTGGACCATCCGACGATGACGTTCACCGCGAGATCGACGCCGACGGCGGTGCTCTTGCCCGCCGCCTTCGCGTCGCCCGACGTCTTCGCCGTCAGTTCGTGGTCGGCGGTGACCGAGACGGCTCCGGTGCTCACCAATGCCGTGCCGGTGCCGATCCGTGCGACGACCTGGTCGTCGACGCTGATCACGACCGGCACGACCGGGGTCACCGCGGTTCCGCCCGATGTGCCGCCCTGGGCCGTCGTGGCGAGGTCGCGCAGACCCGCGGCCGAGACGGTGAGCGACGTGCCGCCGGTGAACGCTGCGCCGTCCTCGATCTCGGCACGGACGATGTTCGCACCGGTGTGGCCGTCGATGACCTGCAGGGCGAAGGAGGCGCCGACGCCGGTCGCGCTGCCGACCTCGGCCTTCGCGGTCGCCGTGACCGCATCGCGCTCGTTGCTGCGGGCCGAGACCGTCGCACCGGCGGAGCTCAGCGTGACGTGGGCCCCCGCCGACACGACCGCTTCGGTGATGTTGAACAGGATGTTGATGGCCGCGGCGCCCGCGACGCCGACGCTCGTCGACTTGCTCGCACCGGCGCGGGCCGTGGAGGTCACCTCGTGCTCCCACAGCCGGAACATCTGGTCGGTGGTCGGGCTCGGTGGGTACGTGTCTGCGTCGGTGACCGTCACGGTCTTGGCGACCCACGCGTGCTGGTCATTGCGCTGGTAGTAACCGGGCGCGAACGAGCCGTCCTGCTCAGTGAGGTGGAACCAGGTGTTCTTCTCGATCTCGTCGGTCGGCAGCTCCGACTTCGTGCCGACCGCGAACTTCGTCACGAACGTCCACGTGGACCCCGTCTTCTTCCAGACGCTGCCCGCCGGGTGGCCGTCCTTGTCGAAGTTGAGGACGTAGTAGCCATCGGGGTCACCGTTCGGGGGCAGCTCGTCCTTCTCGCCCTGGAGCGCCGCGTCGTCTTGGATGGTCCAGCTCGAGCCGTCGAAGGTGTAGGTGCCGTGGTGGTCCGCGGAGTTGTCGGGGTCCGTGGTCTTGACGAAGTAGACGTCGTCCTTTGACGGGCCGGGCAGCTGCTTGCCGGAGTCGACGACCTCCCACTCGGTGCCGGTCCAGCGGCGCACGACATCGTCGTCATCGCCACCCCGCATCCCGGCAGTCACCACGAGGCCGGTGGCGGTGATGGTGGCTGCCCCGGTCTCCGCACGGTTCGTGATCGAGACGCTCTGCACCGAGACGCCGACGCCGACGCCGTACTTGCCGGTGGTCGCCGAGTCGCCCTTCGCGGATGCGGAGCTGTCGGTGTTCGCGAGCGACTTCAGCGTGACGACCCCGCCGGCGGAGATCGTGACGCCGTCCGCGAACCACGCGTGGGCGGTCGTCTTGACGACGTTGATCGCGATCGCGGCGGCGACGGAGATCGAGCTGCCGTTGTTGTCGTTCGTGGCGCCCTTGGGCGTCGAGGTCGTGTCGGTCTTGCCGCCGGCATCCGTCTGCTTCTCACCGTTGGCGGAGGTCAGGTTGTCGTCGGCCTTCTGGTTGACGTCCTTGCCGTCGCCGCCTTCGGCGGAGCTCGGCGCGCCCTGCGTCGCGGCTTCGGCCTCGGTTTCGATCGCGACCGCCTGGTCGGCCTGGAACGACACGGCGCCGGTGGCGGTGATGCTGCGCGCGCTGCCCGAATCGGCGACCGTGCTGTCGAGGACGGCGAGCGCAAGCGAGACGCCGAACCCTCCGGTGGATCCCGCGACGGTCGACCCCTTCGCGGTGGTCGTCGCCTTCACGTCCTGCGTGGCGTGGGCGTCGACCGAAGCGGCGGTGAGCGCGGAGGCGGATGCGCCGATCGACGCGCTCACGTGGATGGTGGCGAGGGTGATGGCGATCGCGGGAACGATCGCGACCTTCGAGGAACTCCCGCCCCCGCCGGCGGTGGCCTCTGTGGTGAGCGTCACGGACTGTGTCGCGGTGATGCTCACGGCTCCTGCGCCCGTGAGCGGGGGGCCGCGGGTCGGGTCGGACGCCTGCTGGATGCCGGCGTAGACCGCCTGCGTGACGAGGTTCAGGGCGAAGGATGCGCCGATGCCGACGGTCGCGCCGCCGTCCTGCTTGGCCGTGGCGGACGCCTTGCCGCCGCTCTTCGACTGCGCGGTCATCGCGACCGCTCCCCCGCTGAGCACGATGCCCCACGGTGACGGCGGGACGGGCAGCAGTCCGGTCGGATCCGACGACAGGTCGGCGCGCGTCTGCTCGTCGACGAGGTCGATCGCAAACGCCCCGGCGATGCCGAGCGTGCCATCGGTATGCGATGCGCCCGCCTCGGCTGTGGCCTCGAAAGCGTGGACGTCGTCGGCGGCGACGGTGCGCATCGTGGCGCCAAGGGTCAGTGCGTGCGCCTGCACGAGTGCTCCGTAGCCGACCTCCGCGAGGTTGCGCAGCACGACCTTGGTGACGGCCAGGGCCGCACCGATTCCGATCGACGTCGAGTTCGTCGCCGTGCCCTTCGCCGTCGCCGTGGCATCCGTGTTGTTCGTGGTCAGCAGCGAGAGCCCACCGGTCGTGACGACGTGCACGCCCGCGAGCACCAGCGCTGTCGTGGAGGAGACCACCAGGTCGAAGGCGATGGCCGCCGCAACCGACAGCTTCGTTCCGTTCTCGTCCTTCGCGGCCGGAGTCGTCGACCCGCCGCCGGCGCCCCCGGTGGTCTTGCCCGCCGCGCTGCCCAGCTGATCGTCGGACTTGGCGTTGGCGTCCTTGCCGGTCGTGTCGCTGCTCTCGTCCGGCGCTCCCTGCGCACTGGCCTCGGCGCTGGTGGTCGTGGTGGAGGTGCCGTCGGCTGTCATCGCGATGTCACCACCGGCGGTGACGTCGCGGCCGATCGACGCGTCGACCTCGTGGTCGGCGGAGGTCAGGGCGAAAGAGATCGTGGCCGCGAGGGTCGCCCCGGAACCGGCACCCGTGGAGCCGGTCGCGGTCGTTGTCGCCTTCGCGGTCTGGTCGGCGTGCGCGGTGAGGGGTCCGGCAAGCGTGAGCGCCGGGCCGGCGAGGACGGATGCCGTGGTCGAGACGTTGTGGATCGCGATGCTCGCGACCCCGGTGAGCGAGGCGCTGGTGCCTCCGTCGGCACCGCCGATCGTCGTGGTCGTCGCGTCATCCGTTCCGGTCGCGGTGATCGAGAGCGCCCCGATCCCCGTGGGCGCGGCGCCGGCCGCGATCCCGGAATCCACCCTCGTGCGGATCAGGCTCAGCGCGACCGATGCACCCGCGCCGACCGCACTGCCGTTGTCGCCGGCCGCCGACTGCTTCGCCGTCGCGCTCGCGGAACTGGTGTGGCTGCCGCGGGCGCTCGTGGTGACGGCGCTGCCGCCGAACGCCCCCGCGCCGCGCAGCTGCGCCGAGGTGAGTGCATCCTTCTTCACGACCGCGAGGGATCCGGCGATCGAGACCGATCCCGACGACTTCTTGCCCGACACGGCCGTCGCGGTGTACGCGGACTGCCCGGTCGCGGGCTCCGCGGCGGCCACCGTCACGCCGCCCGTGGCGCTGAGGATCGCGTTCAGCACGTACGCCTCGGTGATGAGGTTCGCGATGATCACGCCCACCCCGATCGCGAGACCGAAGCCGCTCGATCCGCCGGATCCGTCCGCGGTCCCGCCGTCGCCGGTGGCGATGACGGTGTTCTTCGCGTTCGCGGTGACGGCCTGGGCGCCGGCCGTCGTGACCGTCGCACCGGAGACATACGCTCGGGTGGTGTCGCTGAGGATGGCGACGGCGATCGCGCCCGCGACATCGATGGCGCCGTCGCTGGTCGAGGACTGTCCGTTGCCGCGGTCCGATCCGTTCGCCGGCTTGTTGTTGTGCGTCGCGCCGCCCTTGCCCGCCTTCGCCTGGGCCGTCACCGTCGACTGCTGGCTCGCGAGGACCGACAGGGATCCGGCACTCGTACCCGTCGGGTCCGTGGAATCGATCGCCGCGACCGTGTGCTGCGTCAACGAGACGATCGCGACTCCGGCGCCGCTCGCCGCATCCTTCGCGTCACCGACGCCATTCAGCGTCGCCGTGTTCGTGGCCGAGATGCCCAAGGCACCGCCGACGATCGCACGAGCCGTGTCGGTGATGGTGCCGAGTGCGTCCGTGGTGACGGCGATGATCGCCACGGCGGCGTCGTAGGCGTTCGCGCCCGATTCCTGCTTCGAGGCATCGGCCTGCGGGGTGGCGCCGGCCGTGACGGTCGACGTGGCGCCGATCGTCGCCGCGCCGCCGACGTGCAGCACGGTGCTTCCGCCGACCTTCGCGTTCGCCGTCGACGTGACGATCGCCGCGTCCCCGTACTGCTTGTTCAGGGTGAACGGCCCGACCGTCGACGTCGCGGTCGCCGTGAACGCGCCCGGCGTGGTGATCGTCGACGCACCGTGCACGTCGACGGTCGCGGCGGAGTTCACCAGCACCGCGTATGCGGTCGCCGCGCTGGCGTCGGGGGTCACGGAGGCGTCCGCGGTCATCGTGACATCCCCGCCGGCGTCGATCGTGGTTCCGTCCAGGACCACCTGGGCGTTGGCACCGTGGTCGATGCATCCGAGGATGCTGAAGTCGGTGAAGTCCGTGCAGTCGGCGACGTTCAGCGGGATGCCCGCGGTGTTGCTGTCGGCTGCCGTGAGGGTCACGCTCCCGGCCGTCACGTGCGCGTGGTCGAGCGCGATCGACTCGAACAGGATCTCGAGCGCGGCGTTGGCGAGATCGATGATCCCGTGGATGACGATGCTGTCGTGGCCCGCGCCGCCTTCCAGGCGCACCTTGTCACCCGGCAGCGTCGGGGCGATGAAGCTGATCTGCTCGAAGGCGTCGCCACCGGTCGATCGCAGCAGCAGATGTCCGGCGTTGTCCGGATCCGCGAGCAGCTCGGCCTGGTTGTCGCCCGCTGTCAGCACCTCGGTCTTGCTTCCCGGGGTGCTGTCGACGATCGGCTCGATGTTCGTGTAGGTCACGACGGATGCGCCGAAGTCCAGCGTGCCGCTGGAGGCATCCGTGGCGCGCGACACGAGGTCCTTCGAGCCCTGCGTCACGAGCGCGTCGTTGCCCGCCGCCCCGTCGAAGAAGATCGGGATCGCAGGATCCGTTCCGCCGAAGTCGATCGTCAGCGTGTCGTCGCCGTCTGTGCCGGTGACGCGGATCTCGGAGATCTGGGACAGCGGTCGAGAAACGCCCTCGAAGGTGACGGTGCCATCCGGGTTGAACCGCAGCGTCGACGACGGGCCGCTCATCGCGAGGATCCAGGGCGTCGGTGCGAGAGGCGCGGGCACGCTGGGATCCGTTGCAGCGGGCGGGTTCGAGCCGGTCGGCGTGCTCGGGTCGGTCGGTGCGCTCGGGTCGGTCGGCACCGCGGCGTCGGTCGACGTCGTCGCGGTGTCGACCGGGAGGGTAGCCGTCGCCGACGACGGATCCGTGGTCGGCGCGGGATCGGCCGTCGGCGCGGCGGTCGGATCGGTCGTCGGCGCGGGCGTGGTGTCCGAAGCCGGATCTGTCGAGGGCGCGGGATCGGTCGGCGCAGGGGCAGGCGGATCCGTAGGGGTCGGCTCGGTCGGCGGAGGCACGACCTCGCCGGCGACGAAGGGCCTCACATCGAGGGACGCGAGCTGCCCGACCACGGGCGAGCCTGCATGCTGCACCTGGGGCGGCGTCGCGGCGGCCCCGGCGACGTGGACCACGATCGCATCGGCCCCAGGATCGGCGACCGGCGCCGAGAACGTGTCCTCAGTGCGCGTCGCGGGAGCAGATGCCGCAGGAACCAGCGCTGCGACGGGAGCGAACACAGATGCCGCAGGCTCCGAGGTCGCGCCGAGCGGCACGCCGAAGGGAGCCGACATGCTCGCGGCGACGGTGAACACCGTCGCCCAGGCAAGCATGCCGAACGCCGCTCTCCGCGAACGCCCCGCTCCGTTTTCCATGACGCGCCTGTCGCTCGTATGACGAACTTGCAACAACGCGCCGCCGCACATCACCCGCTATGCGGTTCCCCCGAACCCCGGCGACCACACCCGAAACCCGGGTGCGCTCCGCCCGACGACCGCCTGTCCTCACGGCCATCGACCAATGCGACGCCCAAGTTAGACCCGCTCCCGAGGCACGTCAAGATTAATTGGGGATTTTGGTCCGCGGCTCGGCGCGGCGTGCGCGCGCATTCCGGGATCTCCGGCGTCGCGGGCACGTATATTCCAAATGCGGCATATCCTGTCCGCCGGGCAGCAGCAGTCGTCACGACCCCGCGTGCGGCGCAACAGATGCGTCAGCGGTGGGCGTAGGTGATCGACGGTCCGACGTACGGGGCCCAGGCGTCCCGCATCTCCTGCGAGATCCGGGTCGGCCGTCCCGTCGCGGCGTCGACGAGCACGATCACCGCGGTCGAGCGCGCGTAGATCACGCGCTCGGAGAACGACGGGTCGTTGAACACCTCGTAGCAGACCTCGACGCTGGATCCGCCGATCTTGCCGAACCACATCTGCACCTCGAGCGGGTGCCGCTGGTACGGCACCGGCGCGAAGTACTCGATCTCCTGACGCGCGACGAGCGTCAGCGCGCCCGCATCCAGTCCCGAGTCGAGCACCGCGGTGCTGGGCGCGTGCTCCCCCTCGCCCGGGCGCCAGAACGCCCGCACGCGCGCCTCCTCGAGCAGCTTCAGCATCGAGGTGTTGTTGACGTGGTTGAACGCGTCCAGGTCGCCCCAGCGCAGCTGGATCGGGATGTGGAGGCGCTCCTCCGCGGGACGATCAGTCACGCGTGAGCCTGCGGTGGGTGGAACGGTGCGGGTTGGCCGCGTCCGGGCCGAGCCGCTCGATCTTGTTCTTCTCGTACGCCTCGAAGTTGCCCTCGAACCAGTACCACTGGTCGGGGTTCTCGTCGGTTCCCTCGTACGCGAGGATGTGCGTGGCGATGCGGTCCAGGAACCACCGGTCGTGGGTGATCACGACCGCGCAGCCGGGGAACTCCAGCAGCGCGTTCTCAAGGGAGCTCAGCGTCTCCACGTCGAGGTCGTTGGTCGGCTCGTCGAGGAGCAGCAGGTTGCCGCCCTCCTTGAGCGTGAGGGCGAGGTTCAGGCGGTTGCGCTCACCGCCGGAGAGGACGCCCGCCTTCTTCTGCTGGTCCGGGCCCTTGAACCCGAACTTGGAGACGTACGCCCGCGACGGGATCTCGGTCTTGCCGACGAGCATGATGTCCAGGCCGTCGGAGACGACCTCCCACAGCGTCTTGTCGGGGTCGATGTTCGCCCGGGACTGGTCGACGTAGCTGATCTTGACCGTCTCGCCGACCTTGAGGTCGCCGCCGTCCAGCGGCTCGAGGCCGACGATCGTCTTGAACAGGGTGGTCTTTCCGACGCCGTTCGGGCCGATCACGCCGACGATGCCGTTCGGCGGCAGGCTGAAGCTCAGCCCGTCGATCAGGGAACGCCCGTCGAAGCCCTTCTTCAGGTTCTTGGCCTCGATCACGACGCTGCCCAGGCGGGGCCCTGCCGGGATCTGGATCTCCTCGAAGTCGAGCTTCCGCGTCCGCTCCGCCTCGGCCGCCATCTCCTCGTAGCGGGCCAGACGCGCCTTGGACTTCGTCTGGCGGCCCTTGGCGCTCGAGCGCACCCACTCGAGCTCGTCCTTGAGGCGCTTCGCGAGCTTCGCGTCCTTCTTGCCCTGGATGTCGAGGCGCTCCGCCTTCTTCTCCAGGTACGTCGAGTAGTTGCCCTCGTAGCCGATCAGGCGGCCGCGGTCGACCTCGGCGATCCACTCGGCCATGTTGTCGAGGAAGTACCGGTCGTGGGTGATCGCGATCACCGCCCCCTTGTAGGCCTGGAGGTGCTTCTCCAGCCACAGCACGCTCTCGGCGTCGAGGTGGTTGGTGGGCTCGTCGAGCAGCAGCAGGTCCGGCTTCTGCAGCAGCAGCTTGGCGAGCGCCACGCGGCGCTTCTCACCACCGGACAGGTTCGTCACCGGCGCGTCGGCCGGCGGCGTGCGGAGCGCGTCCATCGCCTGCTCGAGCTGGGAGTCGAGGTCCCACCCGTCCGCCGCGTCGATCTCCTCCTGCAGCACGCCCATCTCGGCGAGCAGGGTGTCGAAGTCGGCATCGGGATCCGCCATCTGCGCGGAGATCTCGTTGAAGCGGTCGAGCTTGGCCTTGATCGCCACGCCCGACTCGATGTTCTCCAGCACCGTCTTGGTCTCGTCGAGCTCGGGCTCCTGCATGAGGATGCCGACGCTGTACCCGGGGGTGAGCTTGGCCTCGCCGTTCGACGGCGTGTCCAGGCCCGCCATGATCTTGAGGATCGTGGACTTTCCGGCGCCGTTCGGGCCGACCATGCCGATCTTCGCGCCGGGCAGGAAGGCCATGGTGACGTCGTCGAGGATGAGCTTGTCGCCGACGGCCTTCCGGGCGCGGACCATGGAGTAGATGTATTCGGCCACGAGGGCGCTCCTTCTGTCGTGATGACGACGATCGTGGGGACCAGGCGGACGACTGCGGGGATTCCGGCTCGCAGCCTCGGGATCGACACTCCAGCCTACCCGGGGCGGCTACGGTCCGAGCGTCGCCGTCCTGCCGACGAGGCATGCGCCGCCGTCCAGCTGCGGCAGCACTGCGGCGACCGGGTCGCCGGTCGAGGGGCCGACCTGCCCGACGAGGCACTCGCGGTCGCCCCAGCGCACCGAGAACTGGATGCTCTCGGCCGGATTGCCGACCGTCGAATGATCCTCGGTCAGCTGCATCGCGGCGCGGTCGAACCCCGCTGCCGCGAGCGCATCGATGTAGGCCCGACCCGAGGCCCGCTGATCGGAGGCCCAGACCCGGTCTGTCACGGCACGGAACAGCGGGAGGTTGTCGTCGGCGCTGCCCGACGGCACCAGAGCGGGGGCCGCCGCGGCCGTCTCCGGGCGGGAGGGCGGTGCCGTGACGAGCGCTGTGCCGGCGGGTGCTGCGGGGCCGCTCGGCCCCGGGTGCGTGGCGGGGCCGCAGCCCGCGATCGACAGTGCGACGGCCAGGGCGCCCAGGGCGGCCACGATCGCCCGCGGAGCCGCGATCGCCGGACGTTTGAGCACGGATCGAGTCTACGGGGGCGGCATGGGCTTGCGGTTCACAGAATTTTGCGTGATCTTCACCCCAGAAACGTCCGAAAGGACTCGGAGTCATTAGGCATGGTGGAACCAACCCGCCGGGACAGCCGCTCCCGCAGCGCACCATCACACGGAGGAAATCATGACCGCTTTCCAGGACGACATCGAGGCCATCGAAGCCCTCAAGAAGCAGTACGGATCCAGCTGGGATGCGATCAACCCGGAGTCCGTCGCCCGCATGCGGGCGCAGAACCGCTTCAAGACGGGCCTGGAGATCGCCCAGTACACCGCCGACATCATGCGTCGGGACATGGACGAGTACGACGCGGACTCGTCGGTCTACACCCAGTCGCTCGGTGTCTGGCACGGCTTCATCGGCCAGCAGAAGCTGATCTCGATCAAGAAGCATCTCAAGAGCACCAACAAGCGCTACCTGTACCTCTCCGGCTGGATGGTCGCTGCGCTCCGCTCCGAGTTCGGCCCGCTCCCCGACCAGTCGATGCACGAGAAGACCTCGGTGCCCGCCCTCATCGAGGAGCTCTACACGTTCCTGCGCCAGGCCGACGCGCGGGAACTGGACCTGCTTTTCACGAAGCTCGACGCGGCGCGCGCGGCGGGCGACGAGACGGCTGTCGAGTTCATCCAGTCGCAGATCGACAACTACGAAACCCACGTCGTGCCGATCATCGCCGACATCGACGCGGGCTTCGGCAACCCCGAGGCCACCTACCTGCTCGCCAAGAAGATGATCGAGGCCGGGGCGTGCGCGATCCAGATCGAGAACCAGGTCTCGGACGAGAAGCAGTGCGGCCACCAGGACGGCAAGGTGACCGTTCCGCATCAGGACTTCCTCGCCAAGATCAACGCGGTCCGCTACGCGTTCCTCGAGCTCGGCATCGACAACGGGATCATCGTCGCCCGCACTGACTCCCTCGGGGCGGGCCTGACCCAGAAGCTCGCCGTCTCGGCGACGCCGGGAGACCTCGGCGACCAGTACAACGCGTTCCTCGACGTCGAGGAGATCGCCGAGGCCGACCTGAGCGACGGGGATGTCGTGATCCGCCGTGAGGGCCGGCTGCTGCGCCCGAAGCGACTGGCCAGCAACCTTTACCAGTTCCGCCCGGGCACCGGTGAGGACCGTGTCGTGCTCGACTGCATCACGTCGCTGCAGCACGGCGCCGACCTTCTTTGGATCGAGACCGAGAAGCCGCACGTGGAGCAGATCGCCGGGATGGTCGACCGCATCCGCGAGGTCATCCCGAACGCCAAGCTCGTCTACAACAACAGCCCGTCGTTCAACTGGACCCTCAACTTCCGCCAGCAGGTGTTCGACCAGCTCGCCGCACAGGGCGAGGACGTGTCGGCGTACGACCGCGGCAACCTGATGAGCGTCGAGTACGACGGCACCGAGCTCGCCCGGCTCGCCGACGAGAAGATCCGCACCTTCCAGCGCGACGGCTCGGCGCGTGCGGGGATCTTCCACCACCTCATCACCCTGCCGACGTACCACACGGCGGCGCTGTCGACCGACAACCTCGCGAAGGGCTACTTCGGCGACGAGGGCATGCTCACCTACGTCCGCGACGTCCAGCGCCGCGAGATCCGCGAGGGCATCGCCACGGTCAAGCACCAGAACATGGCGGGCAGCGACATCGGCGACAACCACAAGGAGTACTTCGCCGGTTCCGCCGCCCTCAAGGCGGGCGGCAAGGACAACACCATGAACCAGTTCAGCTGAACGCCCTCCGACCGGACCGGGTCCTGGCCAGCGCCGGGGCCCGGTCCGTCGTATGCGCCCCTCGCCGCGCGGCTCAGTAGGGCACCTGCTCGGCGCCGGGCGTCGCCCACGCATCACCGGATCCGGCGGCCGCGCCGACCGCGGCGAGGCCGGACGTCTCAGCATCGGTCGGTTCCGGGGATCCCGAGTGCGCCGTGCGATGGAAGATGCCGCGTCCGCGACGCAGGTCCGGGCCGATGCTGTCCGCATCGATCTCCACGCTCAGGTTGCGCCGGCCCTCCTTGTTCTCCCACTCGCGCAGCCGCAGCCGCCCGGTGACGATGACGGCGTCACCCTTGCTGAGGGAGGCAGCGGCGTTCTCGGCCAAGGCGCGATACGCCTTGACTTCGAACCAGTTCGTGCTGGCATCGACCCACGCGCCCGTGCTGTCCTGACGCCGGTGGTTGGTCGCCATCCGGAAACTCAGCGTGGCGATCCCTGTCGTCGTGCTGCCTCGCTCCGGCGCCGTGGCGATGTTGCCCACGACAGTGATGGTGTCGGCCATGATTGCTCTCCTCTGCTCTCGCGGAGCCGCATCGACTCCGATCTGCACAGATCGTGACGCTCCCCAGGTGGGCACCGCGGCGCGTTCCCGCAACCGGTGCAGAACACGTTGCGCATCTCGGCGGTGCAGGACCAACGCCGCGCGGCGCGAGACCGCACTCGATCAGTGCACGAAGAGCAGCAGCGCCGCGACCGCGATGAACAGCGTGCCGAACACGACGTTCAGCGTGCGTTGGCCGCGGCGGCTGGCGGTCAGCCTGCGGAAGCTGCGGGCGGTCGCGGCGAAGACGAACCACATCACGATCACATCGATCGCGACGGTCGTCCCGATGAGGATCAGGTACTGCGGCCACGGGTCGCGGTCGAGGCGGATGAACTGCGGGACGAAGGCCAGGAAGAAGACGATCGCCTTCGGATTGAGCAGGTTCACCCAGAACCCGCGACGCAGCATCGGCCACCGGCCCTCGGGCGATCTCTCCAGGTCCTGTTCCTCGACCGCATCGGGAATGCACGCCGTGATCAGCCGGATCCCGAGGTAGACCAGATACGCCGCACCGACATAGCGGATGGTCTCGAACAGCCACGGGACACGCGCGACGAGCAGGCCGACGCCCGCGGCGACGATCGCGACGTGGACCACGAGCGCGAGCTGCTGACCCGCGATGCCCCAGATCGAACGCCGCCATCCCTCGTTCAGGGAGTTGGTCATCGTGTTGATGGCACCGGCCCCGGGCGTGAGGCTGATCACGAGGCACGCCACCACCAGCGAGAGCCACACAGTCACGGTCACCAGCACAGTGTAGGGACTTCCGCGCGCCCTCATGTGCACGGGCCGAGCTGCCCGGAACGAATGTCGGTGGCCGTCCTTATGTTCGAAGGTGAAGGAGGAGCCATGACCACGAACACCACCCCCGCACCCACCATCCGCTGGGCGACGCCCGTTCTCAACCGCGCCGTAGAGACCCTGCAGCCCGCCGGTGAACGACTCTGGCGCGTCGTCGACACCCGCGGGACGATCCGGGGTCACCTGCGCATCGTGCCTCACGACCTCGGTCTGCGATACCGCGCTGAGCGGCTCCACCTGCCATCCGGGGTGTTCCGCATCGTCGGCGACTTCTGGAGTGCCGACGACGCCGTGGCGGCTCTCCGGTTCTAGCACCGCGCCTCGTCCCTCGCACCGCCCCGTCCGTCGTCGACGGCCGGTCCTCACCACGCGACGGCCGGTTCTTGGCGAATCCTTAGCAGGACTCGGCGAACATGGATCTTCGGCGCGTCGATCGGCGCGCCGTACGCCGGCCTCTGCGCCGCTGCAAGGGATGAGGATCGTCGATGGCCCAGGCGCACAACGCTCAGCACGCGACGCGCACAGGAATCGAGCGCGCGTCCTCCCGGCCGCTCGCGGACGTGGCGACCGCCGTCGTCGGTGCAATCGCTGTCGTCATCCTGGGATTCGTGATGAAGGCGACGCAGGCGGATCAGGGTCTCGTCGTCGCCCTGAACCGGACGCACACCGGATGGTGGGGCACGGTCGGCACCGCCGTCTACCGCGGGATCGAGCCGGTGCCCGCCGTCGTGATCACCTTGGTCATCGCCGGTCTGGTCTGGGCGGTGTCGCGATCTCTGCGCACGGCGATCCTGTTCGGTCTCACCGTGGCGTTCACGTGGCTGCCCGTCGCGGCGGTCAAAGTCCTCGTCGACCGTCCGCGGCCCGACGCGACTCTGCTCACACACCCGTTCACGCCGCTGCAGACGGATGGTTCCTTCCCCAGCGGCCACACGGCGTACGTCGTCGCCCTCGCGATCGCGTTCTGGTTCCTTTTGCGAGGGACCCGGTTCGCCTGGCTGCCGGTGGTCCTGGGCGTGGTCGCCACGGTGATCATCGGTCTCGCCGTCGTCAGCGACGGCCTGCACTTCCCCACCGACGTGCTCGGCTCCGTGATCTGGGCCCTCACCACGGCCGCAGCCGTGCGCTGGCTCATCGTCGACGTGATCGCCGCGCGCATTCGGCGACGCCGCGCCGAGTGAGCTTTCGAGAAGCCAGTGCCCCCGGCAGGATTCGAACCTGCGACCAGCGGATTAGAAGGCCGCTGCTCTTCCGCTGAGCTACGGAGGCGCTCCTCCAGGCTAGCGCGTCGGCGCCGCTCAGTAGGATGGCCGCATGGTTTCTTCGTCCGAGAACGATCGGCTGGTCTGGATCGACTGCGAGATGACAGGGCTCGATCTCTCGGTCGATGAGCTCGTCGAGATCGCCGTCGTGATCACCGATTTCGAGCTGCGCCTGGTGGACCCGGGGTTCCAGGTCGTCATCCGCGCGAGCGACAATGCGCTGAGTCAGATGAGCGAGTTCGTCACGAACATGCATCGCACCTCGGGGCTGTACGAGGAGATCCCCACCGGCGTCACACTCGCCGAGGCGCAGGCGCAGACCCTGGAGTACATCCGCCGGTTCGTGCCGCAGGAGCGCAAAGCGCCCCTGGCCGGCAACACGATCGGCACCGACCGCATGTTCCTCGCCAAGTACATGCCCGAGGTCGACCAGTACCTGCACTATCGCAACGTCGACGTCTCCAGCATCAAGGAGCTGTCGCGCCGCTGGTATCCGCGAGTCTTCTTCCACGCGCCGGCGAAAGACGGCGGCCACCGCGCGCTCGCCGACATCCTGGAGTCGATCCGCGAGCTCGAGTACTACCGCCAGGCGGTGTTCGTGGAACTGCCCGGACTCACCAGTGAAGAGGCTCAGGCGCTCTCCGACGCCGTCGTGTCAAAGTTCGGTCCGAACCTGTAATACACTGGTCAGGTTGCCCGCTCCGGCAGGCACATGGTGGCTATAGCTCAGTTGGTAGAGCACCGCGTTGTGGTCGCGGGGGTCGCGGGTTCAAGCCCCGTTAGCCACCCCAGCAAGAGGCCCGGATCCGCATGGATCCGGGCCTCTTCTCATCGACCGGGCTGCGTCCGCGAAGACTGCGATCCGCGCCGCCGGTCCGGATCCGGCGGCTAGCATCGAGACATGGCCTCCTTCGTGCGCACCGCGACCGACGCCGACCTCGCAGAGCTCTCCCGTATCGAGGAGGAGGCCGACGCCGTCTTCGCGGAGCGCTTCGGAACGGCGCTCGGACACGCTGCGCCGTCGGGTGCCGACCGCGCCGCGGAACGCGGGTTCCTCCTCGTCGCGGCCGAGGAGGAGGACGGCCCCGCCGTGGGTTTCGCTCACGTCCTCGAGGACGACAGCATCGCCCACCTGGAGCAGGTCTCCGTGCTTCCCGCGTACGCCCGCCGGGGGCACGGACGCGGGCTGGTCGAGGCCGCTCTGGATGAGGCGGCCGAACGCGGGCACCACAGCGTCACCCTGCGCACCTTCGCCGACGTGCCCTGGAATGCACCGTTCTACGCATCACTGGGCTTCGTGGAGGCCGACTCCCCCGACCTGCCCTTCTACCGCGATCTCGTGGACGCCGAGCGCCGTCTCGGCCTGGACGACCTGGGCCGACGGGTGCACATGACGATCGACGTGCACGGCGGGATGACGATGGATCCGGACGCGTTCGAGGAACTCGTCACCGACGAACTCGACCGCCTCCCGGACGACATGGTCGACGGCCTGGAGAACCTCGTCTTCGTCGTCCAGGACCGCCCCGACGACGGCTCGCTCGACTTGCTCGGCCTGTACGACGGTCTCGCCGTGACCGAACGCGGCAACTACGGCATGGGCGAGCTGCCGGACCGGATCATCGTGTACCGCGAGCCGCATCTCGCGCAGTGCTCCGACGAGCGGCAGCTCCGCGCCGAGGTGCACACCACGCTCGTGCACGAGATCGCCCACTACTACGGCATCGACGACGCCCAGTTGCACGAGATGGGGTGGGCATGAGCACGCCGCTGACCACGCCGGATGTCGACGAGAGCATCGATCTGCAGGCCGCTCCGGCCGTGCCCTGGGAGCTCGTCGTGTGGGACGACCCCGTCAACCTCATGAGCTACGTGGTGCGGGTGTTCCGCACCTACTTCGGCTACCCGAAGGATCGCGCCACCCGACTCATGCTGGCGGTGCACAACGAAGGGCACGCCGTCGTGGCCACCGGGCCGCGCGAGACCATGGAGGTGCACGCGCAGGCGATGCACGACTACGGCCTGTGGGCCACCGTGCGCCGGGCCGGAGAGTGAGCGACGTGACCGACCCCGTGCTCCGCGTGCCGATGCAGGCGATCGAGGCGCAGCAGCTCGCGAACCTCGTGGACCAATTCCTCGACCTGCTGCGCGACACCGAGATCGGCGAGGACGCGGCCCTGGACCGCCTGACCCCGTCCGTCTACCCCCAGGACCCCGACGCGTCCGCGGAGTTCGCCGACGCCACGAGCGCCGACCTCCTGGATCGCCGCGCCGCCGACGCGCGCGTCGTGCGCGACGCCCTCCGCGTCGCGCACGACGACGCGAACCCGGTGCCGGCGGATCTCGCCGTCCGCGCCGCCGACGTCGACGCGTGGCTGCGCACGCTCGCCGCCCTGAGGCTCGTCATCGCCTCGCGCCTGGGGATCGAGGAGGATCCCGCGCCGGACCCGGAGGATCCCCGGCTCGGGGTGTACGAGTGGCTGGGGTATCGCCTCGACCTGCTCGTCGAGGCGGCGGACGCGCTGGACGAGAGCGCACCCGAAGGCTGAGTCGTCCGCTACGGGACCGAGACCACCAGCGTCGCGTGACCGATGGGGTCGTCTCGGCGCAGGTGGACGACCTCCTGCAGCGCCCAGCGATCCCAGTGCGGACGGAAGAGGTCGCCGTCGCGATCGAGCGCCCGCCGCTTGCGGCTGGCCTCGGGAGACTGCACCCACACCCGGACGTCGGCCACCCGCGCCGTGCGGGGCGTGAGCCCCCCGCACCCTTCCAGAATCACCCCGCGCGCCGGATCCACCGCATAGCTCTCCGCGTACTCGCCGGCCTCCCAGTCGTAGCGCTGCCAGGTGCCGACGAGGTCGCGGCCGTGCGGGCGCAGGATCTGCTCGTAGGCCCGCTCGACGCCGGCGTCCATGCCGTCCCAGCCCGGATAGATCGAGTCCAGGGCGATGAGCTGCGGATCCGTGCGCAGCGGCCAGTGCTCGGCGAGCAGCCGCGCCAGCGTGGACTTGCCGGCGCCGCTGCGCCCGTCGATGAGCACGACCGGGTTGGACGCCTGCACGGCGCGCACCGCATCGGCGACGCGGGCGACCGCCTCGCTCAGCGCGCGTGCGACCGGATCGTCACTTCTTGAGGGCACGGATGACGCGGGAGATCGCGCGGCCGGTGACCCACACGAAGGGCACCGCCACCGCCAGCAGCGAGACGAAGTTCGGCTCGAACCGCAGACCTTCCTCGCGCCGCACGTAGACACCCAGCGGAATCGCGATTCCGCCTCCACCGCCGCCTTCGCCCTCGGCGGTGCCCTCAGCGCCTCCGGATCCGCCTCCGAAGCCGGAGATCGTCAGCGCCACGGGGGTGAACTGCGCGCCATCCACCTCCTGCGGTTCGCCGTAGGCGCTCTTGACGCCGAAGGACGCGGAGTTCTTGCCCAGCTCGAGTGCGATGTGCGGCATGCGTCCACGCTAACTCACCGCGGCCGCGACGACCACCGCCCCAGTCACGGACCCGCGGGACCGTCAGTCGAGCCCGTGCGCGCGGGGGTGCGGTGCCGAGCCGCGGCCGGGTCGGGCGCCGAGATGCCGGGCGCGCGTGACGGTGCCGGATCCGAAGCGCGCCTGTGCGCTGTCCAGGGCGTCCTCCACGCGTCGCCACTCGGCGTCGTCGTCCCAGAGCCCGAGCGCTCCCCCGGCGTCGGTCAGGCGCTCCGCACGCACGCCGACGAGACGCACCGGGTCGCGGCGGTCGATCGCGTCGAACAGCGTGCGCGCGACCTCGCCGATGCGCTGTCCCACCGACGTCGGCTCGGGCAGCGTCTGGGAGCGGCTGATCGTGGTGAAGTCGGAGAAGCGCACCTTGATCGCCACAGTCCCCGCCTCCCAGCCCGCGCGGCGCAGGCGGGCGGCGACGCGATCCGCCAGCCGCAGCAGCTCCGACCGCAGCGCCTCGCGGTCGGAGACGTCGACGTCGAAGGTCTCCTCGTGCCCCACGCTCTTCTCCACGCGGCTGGTCTCGACGCCGCGCGGGTCACGGCCTGCGGCGAGCTCCTGCAGCCGCTGCGCGAGCGCGGGACCGACCGCGCGCTCGAGCGCCGACGCGGGCGTCGCCAGGATGTCGCGGATCAGCCGGATGCCGCGTGATTCCAGCGTCTCCGCCGTCTTCGGGCCGACGCCCCACATGGCGCGCACGGGCTTGGTGGCGAGGAACTCGAGAGTGTCGGGCTCGGCGACGATGAGCAGGCCGTCCGGCTTCGCCATCGTGGACGCCATCTTGGCGACGTGCTTGGTCGCCGCCACGCCGACGCTGCAGGTGATCCCGACCTCGTCCTGCACCCGGCGGCGGATCATCGCGCCGATGGTGCCGGGGCCGCCCCACAGCCGGCGCACGCCGCGCACGTCGAGAAAAGCCTCGTCGATCGACAGCGGCTCGACCAGGGGTGTGATCTGCTCGAAGATCGCCATGACCCTCTGCGAGACGTCCCGGTACTTCGTGAAGTCGGGCGGCACGATCCGCGCGGTCGGGCACAGCCGGACGGCCTGCGACACCGGCATCGCCGAGCGGACGCCGTACCGACGCGCCTCGTACGACGCGCTGGAGACCACCGAACGCCCGTCCGGAGACCCGATGATCAGCGGCAGTCCGCGCAGCGAAGGATCGTGCAGCACCTCGACGGCCGCGTAGAACGCGTCCATGTCGACATGAAGGATCCCCGTGCCGGCGTCGTCGGCACCGGGGGCCGAGACGATCCGCCCGGATCCGTCGCCTCTTCCCATGACCCCATTCTCGCGGAGGCCGCCGACATCATGCCTGCGGCCTCCGCAGCGCCTACTGGGCGGCGCGCTCCAGGATGAGCTCGCGCACCCGGGCGGCGTCGGCCTGACCCTTCATCGCCTTCATCACGGCGCCGATCACCGCACCGGCGGCCTGCACCTTGCCGTCCTTGATCTTGGCGAGCACGTCCGGCTGCGCGGCCAGGGCCTCGTCGATCGCGGCGATGAGCGCGCCGTCGTCGGAGACCACGGCCAGGCCGCGCGCGTCCACGACCTGCTGCGGCGAGCCCTCGCCGGCGATGACGCCTTCCAGCACCTGGCGGGCGAGCTTGTCTGTCAGCGTTCCGGCATCGACGAGCTTCTGCAGAGCCGCGACGTTCTCCGCGCTGACCAGCGATGCCGCGTCGACCTCGCGCTCGTTGGCGATGCGGCTGATCTCACCGGTCCACCACTTCCGCGCGGCGTCGGCGGTCGTGCCCGCGGCGATCGTCGCCTCGACCTCGTCGAGCAGACCGGCGTTCACCACGCCCTGGAACTCGATGTCGCCGAACCCCCACTCCGCCTTGAGCCGGCGACGACGCGCCACCGGCTGCTCGGGCAGCGCGGCGCGCAGCTCCTCGACCAGCTCGCGCGGCGGCTGCACCGGCAGCAGGTCGGGCTCCGGGAAGTAGCGGTAGTCGTCGGCGTCCGACTTCGGACGTCCCGGCGAGGTGGATCCGGTGTCCTCGTGCCAGTGCCGCGTCTCCTGCGTGATCGTCCCGCCCTCGGCGAGGATCGCCGCCTGGCGCTGGATCTCGTAGCGCACGGCGCGTTCGACCGAGCGCATCGAGTTGACGTTCTTCGTCTCGGTGCGCGTGCCGAGCTTCTCCTGCCCGCGAGGACGCAGCGACACGTTCGCGTCGCAGCGCAGGTTGCCGCGCTCGAGGCGCGCCTCCGAGATGCCGAGCCCGCGCACGATGTCACGGATGGTCGCGACATACGCCTTCGCGATCTCCGGAGCGCGGTGCTCGGCGCCGAAGACGGGCTTGGTCACGATCTCCACGAGGGGCACGCCCGCGCGGTTGTAGTCGACGAGCGAGTACTCGGCGCCCTGGATCCGTCCGGTGGATCCGCCCATGTGGGTGAGCTTTCCGGCGTCCTCCTCCATGTGCGCCCGCTCGATCGGGATGGTCACGAGCGTGCCGTCCTCCAGCTCGACCTCGACGGACCCCTCGAACGCGATCGGCTCGTCGTACTGCGAGATCTGGTAGTTCTTGCCGAGGTCCGGGTAGAAGTAGTTCTTCCGCGCGAACCGGCACGACTCGGCGATCGAGCAGCCCAGCGCCAGGCCCAGGCTGATCGAGGAGCGCACGGCCGTCTCGTTCACGACCGGCAGGGATCCGGGAAGGCCCAGGTCCACCGGAGCGATGAGCGTGTTCGGCTCGGCGTCGTGGTTGCGCGCATTCGCGGGGTTCGGCGCATCCGAGAACATCTTGGTCTCGGTGTTCAGCTCGACGTGCACCTCGAAGCCGAGCACGGGCTCGAAGAGCTCGAGCGCCTTGTCGTAATCCATCAGCTTCACGGCGGACATCAGCGGGTTCCTCCCAGCACGGGCTTCTCAGCGAGCACAGGTGCGCGGTCGAGCAGCGGCCCGCCCCACGCGTCGACGAGCAGGGCCTCGAGTGCGGCGCCCACGCGGTACAGGCGGGCGTCCTCGCGCGCCGGCGCGAGGAACTGGATGCCCACGGGAAGGCCGTCCTCCTCCGCGAGACCCGACGGGATGGAGATCCCGGGGACGCCGGCGAGGTTGGCCGGGATGGTGGTGAGGTCGTTCAGGTACATCTGCAGCGGGTCGCCGACACGCTCGCCGAGCTTGAACGCCGTGGTCGGCGCGGTCGGCGTGGCGATCACGTCGACCTGCCCGAAGGCGGCGTCGAAGTCGCGCTGGATGAGCGTGCGCACCTTCTGCGCACTGCCGTAGTAGGCGTCGTAGTAGCCGGCCGACAGCGCGTAGGTGCCGAGGATGATCCGGCGCTTCACCTCGGGGCCGAAGCCGACCTCCCGGGTGAGCGACATCACGTCCTCGACCGTGCCGCCGCCGTCGGGCGTGACCCGCAGGCCGAAGCGCACGGAGTCGAACTTCGCCAGGTTGCTGGACGCCTCGGCGGGGAGGATCAGGTAGTAGGCGGCGACGCCGTACTCGAAGTGCGGGGCCGAGATGTCCACGATCTCCGCACCCTGCTGCTGCATGCGCTCGAGCGCGGCGTGGAACGAGCTCGCGACGCCGGGCTGGAAGCCGGAGTCGGGAAGCTCGCGGATCACGCCGACCTTGAGGCCCTTCAGGACCTCCCCGGTCGCCCCCTCGCGCGCGGCCGCGGCGAACGACGGCCAGGCGTCGGGCAGCGACGTGGAGTCCTGGGGGTCGTGGCCGCCGATCACGTCGTGCAGCAGCGCCGAGTCGAGCACCGTGCGGGAGACGGGGCCCACCTGGTCCAGGCTCGAGGCGAGGGCGATGGCGCCGTAGCGGCTCACCCCGCCGTAGGTGGGCTTGATCCCGACCGTGCCGGTCACGTGCGCGGGCTGGCGGATCGAGCCGCCGGTGTCGGAGCCGAGCGCGATCGGAGCCTCGAACGCCGCCACGGCCGCGGCCGAACCGCCGCCGGAGCCGCCGGGGATGCGATCCAGATCCCAGGGGTTGTGCGTGGGGCCGTACGCCGAGTGCTCGGTGGAGGAGCCCATCGCGAACTCGTCCATGTTCGTCTTGCCGATGCCGATCAGGCCCGCCGCGCGGGCGCGGGCGACGACGGTCGCGTCGAACGGCGAACGGTATCCCTCGAGGATCCGAGAGCCGCTCGTGGAGGGCTGGTCGGTGGTGACGAGCACGTCCTTGATGGCGAGCGGCACGCCGGCGAGCTCGCCGAGCTCCTCACCGGCGGCACGACGGTGGTCGACCTCGGCGGCGGCGTCGAGCGCGTGCTCGTTCACGTGCAGGAAGGCGTGCACGTCGCCGTCGACGGCGGCGATGCGGTCCAGGTGCGCCTGCGTCGCCTCGACGCTCGACAGCTCGCCCGCAGCCAGCTTGGCGCCGAGCTCTGCGGCGGTCCAGCGGATGATCTCGCTCACTGCTCCTCCCCCAGGATCGCCGTCACGCGGAAGCGGTCGCCGTCGTAGTCGGGCGCGTTCTGCAGCGCCTGCGCGGTGGTCAGGGTCTGGCCCACGACGTCCTCGCGGAACACGTTGTGCATCGGGATGGGGTGGCTCGTGGCGACCACGTCGGGCGTCGCGACCTCGGACACCTTGGCGATGTTGTCGACGATGGCGTCGAGCTGACCGGTCAGCTGCGTCACCTCGTCGTCGGTGAGCTGGATGCGCGCGAGCACGCCGAGATGGCGTACAAGATCGGGGGTGATTTCAGACACCCGCCCAGTCTAGCCAGCGGCCACCGCCCGCCCCGTCGCGCGGCGGAGCGGCCGGCGCCTCGCGGGCGCCGCTGCGCGGACTCAGTCCTCGACCACCAGCGCGAACGTCGTGTCGCCGCAGCGCACCGCCCTGGTGCCTCCGGACGCGGCGCTGAGCGCGCCCTCGTCGCGCACGGCCCCCAGCGCCCGCTGCACGTCGTGCCCGCGCAGCAGTGTGCCGGTGACCCGGTGCGAGTCGTTCGAGGCGACGACGCGACCGGATCCGTTCACGACCGTGCCCGTCCCCGGAGCGTCGCGCAGGATCGGGAGGATGACGCGTTCGAGCCGGGACACGTGCACGTCGATGCCGACGACGCCCACCATCCGGCCCTCGTGTCCGACGGGCGCCGTCACGGTCACCGTGTAATCGTCGGTGCAGAGGTAGTCGACGTAGGGACCGGTGACGTGCCTTCCGCCGGTGCGCTCCGGCACCTTCCACCACTCCAACTGCCGGTAGTCCCGGAACTGATCGGACTCCGGGTCGTCCACCGTGTCCAGGCGGCGCACGCTGCCGCGGTCTCCCCGGTCCAGTCCGTGGATCTCGCGCAGCCACCACGCCAGATGCCAGGGCGCATCGGCCAGGACCCCGGGCGTCGCGACGAAGCCGGATCCGGTGACGAGTCCACCGGGCGTGCTCAGCGCCGGCTGTGCCAGCGCGTCCATGAACGGGTCCAGGGCCGCCGCCGTGGGCGCGGCGCCCTGCGCGGCGAAGGAGCGGAACTCCTCCTCGACAGCACTGCGCCACGTGTCCACGAGCGCGAACAGCGGGGCGAACGTGCCCTCGATCCGCGCGGCGATGCGCTCATCATGCTCGGCGACGGTGCCGGTCATCTCCCGCTCCTTCTGTGTATGGGGAATCCGTCAGTGCAGCGACGGCACGGACTGGTCGGCGGGCTCCGCCGCCTCCAGCCGGGTCTTCTCGTCCAGGAGCCATTCGACACCTCCGGCGATCCGCCGTATGGCCATGGCCCGCGCCGCCTCCGTGTCGGCGGTTGCGATGGCGTCCAGCTCCGCGCTCCTCGCTGCGCGGCTGCGGGCGCGGTTGTCCGCCTCGCGCAGGCCGAGCCAGATCAGCGAGCCGATCTCGGCCTGCAGGCGCAGCTCCTCCCGCACCAGCCGCGGCGACTGGCTGAGGGCGGCGACCTCGAGCTGGAATCGCGCGACGGCCCGCCGCGCTCCGCCCGCGCTCGACAGATCCTCGTTGTCCACGAGTTCGCGCAGCCCGCGCACGTCCTCCTCGCCCGCCCGGTCGGCGGCGAGCTCCGCGGCCATGCCCGCGATCGCCGAGTAGTGCGTGGACGCGTCGCGGAGCTCGACCCTGCTCAGCGCGCGGATCCGCTCGTCGGTGAAGCGACGCGCGGTGTCGGGGTCGAACGTGACGAAGCTGCCGCCGTCACGTCCACGACGGGTCTGGATGAGTCCGGCGTCGCGCAGCGCCTCGAGCGCCTCCCGCACGGTCACGACGGCGACGCCGAGCCGGCGGCCGAGCTGCGATTCGCTGGGAAGTCGCTCGCCGTCGTGCAGCACGCCCGAGGTGATCGCGTCCTGCAGGCGGCGCTCCACGAGCTCCGCCCGACCGAGGTCCGTCAGCGGCGCGAACACGGCGGATCTCGCCGGATCCACTCCCGCCGACACCTGTGCCACCGCCGCTCTCCTCTCGAGGCCGTGAGACGACCGTAACACGAGTGTTGACAAAATCCTCTGTTCTCATATGATTCCAAACATCTACTAGCAGAGGATTCGTCCTCGCATCGAAGGGGATGTGATGACCGGCAAGCCCGTCGCGATCAGACTCAGCGGACTCACCCGCGCCTTCGGATCCGTGACCGCCGTCGACGGCGTGGATCTGGAGATCGCCGAAGGAGAGTTCTTCTCCATGCTCGGGCCGTCCGGATCCGGCAAGACCACCGTGCTCCGCCTCATCGCCGGCTTCGAGCAGCCCACCTCCGGGACGGTCGAGCTGTTCGGCGAGGATGTGACGCGCAAGGCGCCGTTCGACCGCGACGTGAACACGGTCTTCCAGGACTACGCACTGTTCCCGCACATGACCGTGCTCGAGAACGTGGCGTACGGGCTGCGCGTGCGCGGGGTCGGCAAGCGGGAGCGCCGCGAGCGCGCTCGGAAGGCGCTGGCGAGCGTGCGGCTCGAGCACGTGGCCGACCGGAAGCCGAGCCAGCTGTCGGGAGGACAGCGCCAGCGAGTGGCGCTCGCCCGCGCCACCGTGGTCGAGCCGAAGGTGCTGCTCCTGGACGAGCCGCTGGGCGCGCTGGACCTGAAGCTGCGCGAGCAGATGCAGGTCGAGCTCAAGCAGATCCAGCGGGATCTCGGCATCACGTTCATCTTCGTCACGCACGACCAGGAGGAAGCGCTCACCCTGTCCGATCGCATCGCGGTCTTCAGCGCGGGACGGATCGAGCAGCTCGGCACCCCCTTCGAGCTGTACGAGCGGCCGGTCTCCCGCTTCGTCGCCGACTTCGTGGGCACCTCGAACCTGTTCGACGACGTCACCAGCGAACTCGTGCTCGGGCGTCGAGGACACAACTCCCTCCGCCCCGAGAAGCTCCTGGTCGGGCCCGCACCCGCCGCAGAACCCGGGTTCCGCTCCGCCGCCGGGGTGGTCGCCGAGGCGATCTACCTGGGCTCGGGAGTGCGGCTGGTCGTCGACCTCGACCAGGGTCCGCGGGTCGCGATCCTGCAGCAGAACATCGGCGGGCACGCGCACAACGACCACGGCGATCGCGTGTTCGTCTCGTGGCGCGACGCCGATGTGGTCGCTCTCGACGACGCTCCCGCCGCCGAGCAGAACGACACGCCCTCTCGCACCATCCGCACCGTCGGCACCCGCTGACCGCATCCGCACCCTCGCACCCGCGAACGCAGAAGAACGAAGGAGTATCCCATGCGCAAGAACGCTCTCACGGCCCTCGCCGCCATCGGCTTGTCCGCCGCGGTGATCGCAGCCCTCACCGGCTGCGGGACGGCCGGCTCATCCGGCGGAGGCGGCGCCGGCCCCGTCGACAAGCTGGGCAAGAACGAAGGCGCGGTCAAGATCCTCGCATGGCCCGGCTACGTGGAGGACGGCTCGAACGACCCGAAGGTCGACTGGGTCTCGGAGTTCACCAAGAGCACCGGATGCAAGGTGGAGGCCAAGACCTTCGGCACCTCGGACGAGGCGCTCAATCTGATGAAGACCGGCGACTACGACGTGGTCTCCGCCTCGGGCGACGCCTCGCTGCGCCTGATCGCATCCGGCGACGTGGTCGAGGTGAACACGAAGCTGCTGAAGAACTACGACGGCATCTTCCCGTTCCTCAAGGACCGGGCATGGAACACGGTCGACGGCAAGCACTACGGGGTTCCGCACGGCTACGGCGCCAACCTGCTGATGTACAACACCGAGACGTTCCCCACGGCGCCGACCTCGTGGGACGTCGTGTTCGACAAGGCGTCGGAGCACAAGGGCAAGATCACGGCGTACGACTCGCCGATCTACATCGCCGACGCCGCGCTCTACCTCATGGCGCACAAGCCGGAGCTCAAGATCACCAACCCCTACGCCCTCGACCAGAAGCAGTTCGACGCGGCGGTGGATCTGCTCAAGGAGCAGCGTCCGAACATCAGCGAGTACTGGGGCGACTACCTCAAGGAGGTGCAGTCCTTCCAGTCGGGTGACAGCGTCGCCGGCACCACCTGGCAGGTGATCCAGAACACGCTGGAAGGCGAAGGCGGGAAGACCGCCGTGGTCCTGCCCGACGAGGGCGCGACCGGGTGGAGCGACACCTGGATGATCTCGTCCAAGGCGAAGAACCCGAACTGCGCCTACGCGTGGCTCGACTACATCTCCAGCCCGAAGGCCAACGCGCAGGCCACCGCGTTCTTCGGCGAAGCGCCGTCGAGCGAGAAGGCCTGCGACTTCCGCGACGACTGCGCCGCGTACCACGCCGGCGACGCCGAGTACGCGAAGAAGATCTGGTACTGGACCACGCCGATCGCGAAGTGCCTGGACGGTCGCACCGACGTGAAGTGCATCGACTACGCCGGCTGGACCACGGCCTGGCAGCAGATCCGGAACTGAGCGGATCCGGTCGTCCGGGGCGTCGTGCTCCGGGCGACCGGCACCGGTCTTCGAAAGGACCCTTCATGAGCGCCATCGCATCGACGGAGCCGCCGCGCACGGCGGTGCCGTCCCCGCGCCGCACCTCGGCACGCCGCGGATCCGCCTTCCTCACCGCCCACCCGAGCGCCCGCCTCGCTCTCCTGCTCTCCGCTCCCCTGTTCTGGCTCTGCGCCGTGTACGTCGTGGCGCTGGCGCTGCTGCTCGTCACGGCCTTCTGGACGACCGACACCTACACCGGGCAGATCCGCACCGAGTTCACCGCCGACAACGTCGTGACCGTCGTCACGGACGCCTTCTACCAGGGCATCACGCTGCGGACCGTCGGGATCGCGCTCGCGGTCACCGCGATCGACGTCGCCCTGGCCCTTCCGATCGCCTATTTCATGGCGATGGTCGCCTCCCCCGCGCTGCAGCGGGTCCTCGTGGTGCTCGTGCTCACGCCACTGTGGGCCTCGTATCTCGTGAAGGCGTTCGCCTGGCGCTCCGTGCTCTCCAGCGACGGGATCCTGGAGTGGCTGCTGCGACCACTCGGCGGGCACACGCCCGGCTACGGCATCGCCGCCACGATCATCACGCTGTCGTACCTGTGGCTGCCCTATGTCATCCTGCCGATCTACGCGGGCCTGGAGCGCGTGCCGAGCTCACTGCTGGAGGCCTCCGGCGACCTCGGCGGGCGGAGCTGGGCCACGCTGCGTCTGGTGGTCTGGCCGATGGCGCTGCCCGCCATCATCGCCGGCACGATCTTCAGCTTCTCCCTCTCGCTCGGCGACTACATCACGATCGGCATCGTCGGCGGAGGCGCGCAGATGCTCGGCACGCTCGTCTTCCAGGACATCGGCGCGGCGAACAACCTGCCCCTCGCGGCGGCCATCGCGCTGATCCCGATCGTCATCATCTTCGGCTACCTGTTCCTCGTGCGCCGCACCGGCGCCCTGGACAACCTCTAGGAGGCACTCGTGCGCATCTCCCTCGGCACCCGGGTCAGCCTCGGCGTCATCACGGCGGTCATCCTCGCGCTCGTGTACGTGCCGCTCCTCGTGGTCCTCATCAACTCCTTCTCCACGTCGGCGTCGCTCACCTGGCCCCCGCCGGGGTTCACGCTCGAGTGGTGGGGCAGGGCGTTCCGCAGCGACGGCGCGCTCGAGGCCGTGGCCACCAGCGCCCTCGTCGCGCTGATCTCATCGATCCTCGCCCTCATCCTCGGCACCATGCTCGCGTTCGCCCTGCAGCGCTTCTCGTTCTTCGGGAGGAACACCGTGAACCTGCTGGTGATCCTGCCGATCGCGCTGCCCGGCATCATCACCGGCATCGCGCTGAACAACCTGTTCCGCACGATCCTGGGCGTGCCGCTGTCCATCTGGACCGTCATCGTGGCGCACACGACGTTCTGCATCGTGACGGTGTTCAACAACGCCGTGGCGCGGCTGCGCCGCATGGGCACCTCGCTCGAGGAGGCCTCGGCGGATCTCGGCGCGGGGATCTGGACGACGTTCCGCCTGGTGACCTTCCCGCAGCTGCGCTCCGCCCTGCTCACCGGCGGACTGCTCGCGTTCGCCCTGTCCTTCGATGAGATCGTGGTGACCACCTTCACGGCCGGATCCGGGGTGCGGACCCTGCCGATGTTCATCATCGACAACGTCGCGCGCCCGAATCAAGCGCCCATCGTCTCGGTGATCGCGGTGGTGCTCGTGGTGGTGTCCATCGTTCCGATCGCCCTCGCCCAGAAGCTGTCCGGCAGCGAGCAGCAGCGCCGGTGAAGTGTTCGAGGCGGGCGGCATAGGCTGAGCACGTGACGACGTTCGTTCCTCCGCGCCCCTGGACCGCCAGCTACGCCGAGGGGGTGCCGGAGGATCTCGAGGAGGTCACCGGATCCCTGGTCGACATCGTGGAGGCGTCCGCGCGCGACTATCCGGATGCGCCGGCGCTGCAGTTCTTCGGCCGCACGACCTCGTACCGCGACCTGCAGGCGTCGATCGAGCGGGCAGCCGCCGGCCTGAAGGCGCTCGGCGTCAAGGCCGGGGATCCGGTCGCGATCGTGCTGCCCAACTGCCCCCAGCACATCGTGGCGTTCTACGCCGTCCTGCGCCTGGGCGCCGTGGTGGTCGAGCACAACCCGCTGTACACGCCGCGGGAGCTGCGCAAGCAGTTCGAGGACCACGGCGCGAAGCACGCGATCGTGTGGAACAAGGTCGTCGACACGGTGCAGGAGTTCCCGTCGGATCTCGCCGTCACGAACCTCGTCTCGGTCGACGTGACGCGCGCGATGCCCGCGCTCACCCGGATCGCCCTGCGCCTGCCGGTCGCAAAGGCCCGGGAGTCGCGCGAGGCCCTCACGACGAAGGTGCGCGGCACCGTCACCTGGGAGTCGGTGGTCGGCCATGCCCCGCTGCCCGCGGCGCATCCGCGCCCCGTGACCGACGACCTCGCGATCATCCAGTACACCTCCGGCACCACGGGCACCCCGAAGGGCGCCTCCCTGACGCACCGCAACCTGCTCGCCAACGCCGCACAGGCGCAGGCGTGGGTGCCGTCGATCACGCGCGGAGACGGCTGCGTCGTCTACGCGGTGCTGCCGATGTTCCACGCGTACGGGCTCACCCTGTGCCTCACGTTCGCCATGTCGATGGGCGCGCGTCTCGTGCTGTTCCCGAAGTTCGACCCGGAGCTCGTGCTCGAGGTCACGAAGAAGCACCCGGCGACCTTCCTGCCGCTCGTTCCCCCGATCGCGGACCGGCTGCTGGCCGCGGCCACCGCGAAGGGCGTGTCGCTCGCCGGCACGGAGATCGCGATCTCCGGCGCGATGGCGCTGCCGCACGAGCTCGTCGTGCCGTTCGAGCAGGCGACGGGCGGCTACCTCGTCGAGGGGTACGGGCTCAGCGAGTGCTCCCCCGTGCTGATGGCCAACCCGGTCGCCGCGAACCGCGTGCCGGGCACGGTGGGTCTGCCGCTGCCGGGAACCGAGTGCCGTGTCGTGGATCCGGACGAGCCGACGAACGATGTCGAGCCGGGGCAGCCCGGCGAGCTCGTCGTGCGCGGACCGCAGGTGTTCTCCGGCTACTACGGCAAGCCCGAGGAGACCGAGGCCGTGTTCGTGGACGGCTGGTTCCGCACCGGCGACATCGTCACGATCGACGACGCGGGCTTCGTCCGGATCGTCGACCGCATCAAAGAGCTGATCATCACGGGCGGGTTCAACGTCGCGCCCACCGAGGTCGAGGGGGCGCTGCGCCAGCACCCGGACGTCGTGGACGCCGCCGTCGTGGGCCTTCCGAACGAGCACTCCGGCGAGGAGGTCGTCGCGGCGATCGTCGTGGATCCGGGCACGGACGTCGACGTCGAGGCGATCCGCGAGTTCGCCCGCGGGATCCTCACGCCGTACAAGGTGCCCCGGCGCATCTTCGTCGTCGACGAGCTGCCGAAGTCGCTGATCGGCAAGGTGCTGCGCCGGCAGGTGAAGGAACGCCTGCTCGCGCTGACCTCCGGGAGCTGAGCGCCGGCGGGTGCGCTCCCAGCGTCGGCACCGGCCGGGACGGTACTCTGAGATGTGACTGAAGACGCCGCGACTCACGAAGACGCCCCCGCCGAGACCGAATCGACCCCCGGATTCGAGGAGCTCGGCATCACTGGTCCCGTGCTCGCCGCCATCAAGGCCCTCGGCTACGAGACCCCGTCCGCCATCCAACGCGAGACCATTCCGCTGCTGCTCGGCGGCCGCGATGTTCTCGGCACCGCACAGACCGGGACGGGCAAGACCGCCGCGTTCGCGCTTCCGATCCTGGAGAACCTGGATCTGCAGCAGCAGAAGCCGCAGGCGCTCGTGCTCGCCCCCACCCGCGAGCTCGCCCTCCAGGTGGCGGAGGCGTTCGAGGCTTACGCGGCCCAGATGCCCGGCGTGCACCTGCTGCCCGTGTACGGCGGCCAGGGCTACGGCGTGCAGCTGTCCGCGCTGCGCCGGGGCGTGCACATCGTCGTCGGCACTCCGGGCCGCATCATGGACCACCTCGCCAAGGGCACGCTCGACCTGTCCGAGCTGAAGAACCTCGTCCTGGACGAGGCCGACGAGATGCTCAAGATGGGCTTCGCGGAAGATGTGGAGCAGATCCTCGCCCAGACGCCGGAGGACAAGCAGGTGGCGCTGTTCTCGGCCACGATGCCCGCGACCATCCGCCGCCTCGCGCAGCAGTACCTGCACGACCCCGAGGAGATCTCGGTCAAGGCGAAGACCACCACCAACGCGAACATCACGCAGCGCTATCTGGTCGTCTCCTACGCCCAGAAGGTGGATGCGCTCACGCGGATCCTCGAGGTGGAGAACTTCGAGGGCATGATCGTGTTCGTCCGCACCAAGAACGAGACCGAGACGCTCGCCGAGAAGCTCCGCGCCCGCGGATACTCCGCCGCCGCGATCAACGGCGACATCCCGCAGCCCATGCGCGAGCGCACGGTGAACCAGCTCAAGGACGGCAAGCTCGACATCCTCGTCGCGACCGACGTGGCCGCGCGCGGCCTGGACGTGGAGCGGATCAGCCACGTGGTGAACTTCGACATCCCCACCGACACCGAGTCGTATGTGCACCGCATCGGCCGCACCGGCCGCGCCGGCCGTTCCGGCGACGCGATCAGCTTCATCACGCCTCGCGAGCGCTACCTGCTCAAGCACATCGAGCGCGCCACCCGTCAGCAGCCGGCGCAGATGCAGCTGCCGACGACCGAGGACGTGAACAGCACGCGCCTGGCGCGCTTCGACGACGCCATCACCGCGGCGCTGGAGGAGACGGGGCGAATCGAGGGGTTCCGCGACATCATCGCCCACTACGTGCGTCACCACGACGTGCCGGAGGCCGACGTCGCCGCCGCGCTCGCGGTGGTCGCCCAGGGCGACACCCCTCTCCTGCTGGATCCCGAGGACGACGCGCTGTCCGCCGCCGTCGCCGCGGACAACCGCCCGCCGCGCGCGGACCGCGCCGAACGGTCCGGCGGCCGCGATGCGCGGGACCGTGACGACCGCGGTCCGCGGCCCGAGCGGCGCAGCCGCGGCGACTACACCCCGTACCGGATCGAGGTCGGCCGACGCCATCGCGTCGAGCCCCGGCAGATCGTGGGCGCCCTGGCGAACGAGGGCGGCCTCGGCCGCGACGACTTCGGCGCCATCACGATCCGCCCCGACTTCTCGATCGTCGAGCTGCCGGCGAACCTGGACCCGTCCGTGCTGGACCGGCTGCGCGACACCCGGATCTCGGGCCGGCTCATCGAGATCCAGCGCGACGGCGGCCGCCCGAACCGCGGCCCGCGCCGGGATCGCGACGACCGCGGGCGCGACGACCGGGGCTTCCGCGACCGACCGCGCCGGGATGACCGCGGGTACGGCGACCGTCCGCGGCGCGACGACCGCGGTTACGGTGAGCGTCCGCGCGACGACCGGCGCTCGGACGAGCGGCCTCCGCGCAAGCCGCGCCACAAGGACTGAGCCCAGGAGGTCAGCAGCGCCTCGATCGACGACACTCAGCGCTGGGCGACGGGCTTGGTGCGGACCGGGCCGAGCCAGGTCGCGATCAGCACCGCGGTGATGGATCCGGCGGCCATGATCGCGGCCAGCACCACGATCTGGAAGCGCCCCGCCTCCAGTGGTGACAGACCGCCGAAGATCGCGCCGACGAAGGCTCCGGGCAGCACCACGAGGCCTGTGGTCTTCGTCTGATCGACCGAGGGGATGAGCGCTTCACGCACTGCCCTGCGCGAAAGCTCGAGCGTGGAACGGCGCGGAGTGGCGCCCAGCGCGAGCCAGCCCTCGACCTCCTCCCAGCGATCGACGACCGACGCGGTGAACCGCCGTCCGGCGAGGGTGGCGATGCTCATCGAGTTGCCGATCAGGATCGCCCCGATCGCGAGGAGATAACGGGGCGTCGGCTGCAGGGCGCCGGTTGCGAAGACCGTCCCGATCGACACGACCGCGCCGGCGCCGATCGAGGTCGCCATCACGAGGATGGTACGGCGGCCGCCGCCCGTGCGCCGGACGGCGACGCCGGTCGCGATCGCGAACATCACCAGCAGCGCGACGCCGATCCATGCCGGCTGCGTCACGATGCCGGTGAGGATGACGCTGATGACGGCCAGCTGCACTGCTCCACGCAGGATCGCCAGCGTCGGGGCCCATCGCCCGGGGACGCGGAAGAGAATCAGTGAGACGGTGGCGATCGCGGCGAGGGTGATCACACCGATCACCGTCGGCAGCAGCTCGATCCCGTTCACCGTCATTCGTCCTCCGGGACAAACCCTATGTCCGGGAGCCGATCCGAACGACGAGCGGACCTAGAAGGGTGGTGGGTCGGTGGTGTGGTGGCCGGTGGGTGTGGTGACTTCGACGGTGCGGTCTTCTCGGCTGCGGTAGATCATCCGGGTGCGGTGATTGCGGGTGTGGTCCGCGGGGCAGAGCGGGCGCAGGTTGCTGATGTCGGTGGTGCCGCCGCGGGCCCACATGCGTTCATGGTCGAGATCCGCGTCGAGGGCGAGGCGGTCGCAGCCGTCGCGGGCGCAGGTGCCGTGCTGCAGCACCAGCCAGTCCCGCTGCGCCTTCGTCGGCCGGTAGGTGCGGCGGTCCATGTTCAGGACGACCCCGCGGACGGGGTCGGTGATCACGCGCCGAAACCCGGTCGCGTCGAAGAACGCCTGCCGCGCGGTGGCCGCATCGATCGGCCCATGCCCGACCAGCTGCGCCACCTTCGCCGACGCCACCGGGTTGCCCGTGACGAGAACCTGCGCGGCGGCCGGTTCGATTCCTGAACCCGGGGCGAGCCCGGCGGTCGCCGCCGGGCCGAACGCCGCGCCGTTCCCCACGACCAAGGTGGCGCCGCAGGTGCAGCCCGCTCCGGTGAGCAACCCGACCGGGACCGTGACGAACACGGTCGTGGACACCGCCTTGTCCGTGCCCGCCCCGGTGAGCCAGTCGCAGAACAGATCCGCGCGGATCTGGTCCCGGGTGCGATTCTCCCGCCGGTCTTTCTGCAGGCGCTTCGCCGCCGACGTCAACCGCCGCTTGATCGCCACCGCCGTCACCGTCGGTACCAACGCCATGATCCAGCTCATGCCGTCCTCGGCGTCCTCCATCACGACCCGACGGTCCGCCATCCCGCGGGCGTGCTTCTGCTCCGCCGACGTCGGGTCCAACCGGTCGGTGAGGACCCGGATCCGGCGCCGGAACCCGCCGATCGGCACCGTCAACGCCCACCCCGACGCCGCCCGATCCACCAGCCCGATCGCCTCCGCCGCGTACTCCCGCGCGGCCGCATCGGCGCCGTCCGGGGCACGCAACCGCAGCACGGCGCCGACGGCGGCTTCCACGAACCGCAACCCGGCGAAACCGTCCCGCGCCTGCTCCCACAGCAGCGGCAGGAACTCCCGCGCCGTCTCGGCGGTGCACAGCAGCGACCGCACCTCGTTCTCCGACACCTGCAACCGCAACGCGATATCGAACACCACCGCACGGATCGCATGCTCGAGATCATCCGGGCGGTCGCCGACCGTGTAGATCTCCGGATGCCGACGCGTCAACGCGACCGCCTCGAGGATCCCCTCCGCCCGCGCCGCAGCCCGCCGGTTGATCGCGACATCGTCCTCCTGCAACCGATCCAGCAGCACCCGCGCGACGACATCCTCCCCCACCACCTCACGCACACCCGCGTCCTGCGGATCGGGGAACGGAGTGGTGGTGGAGGCCATGCCTCAGTTTAGCACTTATGTTCGAAGAATGCGAGGATAGATCCCGGAATCCCGCGGAATTCCGCGGCCGGACGAGGTCGGTCAGCCCAGCGCGTCAGGCCCCTCGGTCACGAGGACATGGAACTGTGCGGCATCCAGGATCCGGATGCCCAGCTCCTCCGCCTTGGCGAGCTTGGAACCGGCTCCCGGCCCGGCTGCGACGAAATCGGTCTTCTTCGAGACGCTGGACGCCGCCTTTCCGCCGGCCTTGATGATCGCTTCCTGCGCTCCCTCCCGGGTGTAGCCCTCGAGGGAACCCGTCGCGACGACCGTGAGCCCGTCGAGCACTCCGCCCTCCGACGTGGCTGCTCCCGGCCCCGGGTGCCCCGGCGTCGCCCACTGCACGCCGGCGTCGGCCCAGCGCTGCACGATCTCCTGGTGCCAATCGACGGCGAACCAGTCCAGGAGAGAGTCGGCGATGATCCCGCCGACGCCCTCGACCGCGGCCAGCTCCTCCCGCGTGGCGGAGCGGATCGCGTCGAGCGAGCCGAACCACTGCGCGAGCGCCCGGGCGGCGACGGGGCCGACGTGCCGGATGTTCAGGGAGACGAGCAGGCGCCACAGCTCCTTGGTCTTCGCCTTCTCCAGCTCCGCCAGCAGCTTCACCGCCTGCGAAGACGGCTGCGGTGCCGTGATCCCGTCCTTCTTCTCCGCCGTCGTGGGGTTTCGCCGGAACGGGGCGCGCGTCTTCACCACGCCGTCCTCGTCCTCCTTCGGCAGTCCGGTCTCGGCGTCGCGGACGATCACTTCGATGGGCACGAGCTGCTCGAGCGTCAGCGTGAACAGGCCCGCCTCCGTCTCCAGCGGCGGCACCGCGGGACGGCTCGGCTGGGTGAGCGCCGCGGCTGTCACCTCGCCCAAGGCCTCGATGTCGAGGGCTCCGCGGGATCCGATGTGCTCCACCCGGCCGCGCACCTGCGCCGGGCAGGAGCGCGTGTTCGGGCAGCGCAGGTCGATGTCGCCCTCCTTCGCGGGCGCCAGGACGGATCCGCACTCCGGGCAGCGCTCCGGCATCACGAACTCGCGCTCGGTGCCGTCGCGGCGTTCGACCACCGGGCCGAGCACCTCCGGGATCACGTCGCCGGCCTTGCGCAGCACGACCGTGTCGCCGATCAGCACGCCCTTGGCCTTCACCACGTCCTTGTTGTGCAGCGTGGCCTGGCGCACCACGGAGCCGGCCACGTGTGCGGGCTCCATCACGGCGAACGGGGTGGCCCGACCGGTGCGGCCGACCGACACGACGATGTCGAGCAGCTTCGTCTGCACCTCCTCCGGCGGGTACTTGTAGGCGATCGCCCACCGCGGGGCGCGGCTCGTGGCACCCAGCTCGTCGTGCAGCTCGAGCTCGTCGACCTTCACCACGATGCCGTCGAGCTCGTGCTCGATGTCATGCCGGTGCTCGCCGTAGTACGCGACGAAATCGGCGACCTCGTCGATCGTGGCGCACACCTTCGTGTGCGGACTCGTGGGAAGACCCCACTCGGCGAGCAGGTCGTAGACCTGGCTCTGCGCCGCGACGGGCGGATCCGGCCACGCGCCGATGCCGTGCACGTAGAGCGCCAGGGAGTCGACGCGCAGCAGGCCGGCCTCGAGCTCCATGCCGTCCTTCTTGTCCAGCTGCTGCCGCAGCCCGCCGCTGGCCGCGTTGCGCGGGTTCGCGAACGACGGGAAGCGCCGTGCGGCGGCGGTGCGCGCCTTCTCCTCGTCGAACGGCTTCTTGGCGCCCGCCCGCGCCTGGAATCGCTCGAGCGCTTCCGCGTACGCGCGGTCGCGGAAGGCGGCCTGCGCCGCGTTCAGCCGCTCGAAGGCCGCGACCGGGATGAACACCTCGCCGCGCACCTCCACGATCGGAGGATGACCGGACCCGCTCAGGCGCTCCGGGATCCCGGCCACGCGGAGCGCGTTCTCGGTCACGATCTCGCCGACCCGCCCGTCACCGCGGGTCGCCGCGGAGGTGAGCACGCCGTTCTCGTAGCGCAGGCTGATCGCGAGCCCGTCGATTTTGAGCTCGGTGAGCCAGGCCACGTCCCGTCCCGCCGCGGCGCGGGTCTTCGCGGCCCACTCCCGCAGCTCGTCCACGGAGAACACGTTGTCGAGGCTGAGCATCCGCTCGGCGTGCTCGATGGTCTGCAGTCCGGTCGCCTCGGCGGCTCCCACCATCTGCGTGGGCGAGTCCTGGCCCTGCAGCTCGGGGTGCAACCGCTCGAGCTCTTCGAGCCGGTGCATCCAGGAGTCGTAGGTGGCGTCGTCCACCAGCGAGGTGTCGCGTCCGTAGTACGCGTCCTTCGCCTCCAGGATGCGGGTGGTCAGCTCCTCCGCCTCGGCACGGGCGTCTTCCAGCGAGATGTTCTCCGGCACCCCTGAAGTCTACGAGCGGGGTGGGACATCACACGCCGGCAGGCACCGCCGACACGGTGCGATCGATCGTGAACTGGCCGAGCACGCGCGTGCCGACGTAGAGCACGGCGCTCTGCCCGGGCGCGACGCCGTCAAGCGGCTGGTCCGGGACCACGCGGACGCCCTCGTCCGAGACGTGCGCTCGTGCGGGGACCGGATCCGCATGCGCTCGGATCTGCACCTCGCACGCGAACTCGGACTGCGTCGGCGCGGCGCCCGCCCAGGAGCGCCGCTCCCCCGAGAGCTCGGCGATGGCGAGCGCCTCCTTGGGGCCGACCACGACGGTGTTGGAGACCGGGCGCACCTCGAGCACGAAACGGGGCTTGCCGTCGGGCGCGGGCACGCCGAGGCGCAGCCCGCGGCGCTGACCCACGGTGAACGCGTGCGCGCCGTCATGCGTGCCGACGACAGTGCCCTCGCGGTCCACGATCCGCCCCTGTTCCGCGCCCACCTTCTCGGCCAGCCAGCCGCGGGTGTCGCCGTCCGGGATGAAGCAGATGTCGTGACTGTCCGGCTTCTGCGCCACGCTCAGCCCGCGCTCCGCGGCCTCCGCCCGCACGAGCGCCTTGGAGGGCGTGGATCCGAGCGGGAAGTACGTGTGCGCGAGCTGCTCGGCGGTGAGCACGCCGAGCACGTAGGACTGGTCCTTGGCCGCGTCCGAGGCGCGGTGCAGCTCCAGCCCGTCCGTCCCCTCGAGGAGGGTGGCGTAGTGACCGGTGCAGACGGCGTCGAACCCCAGCTCGAGGGCGCGCTCCAGGAGTGCCGCGAACTTGATCTTCTCGTTGCAGCGCAGGCACGGGTTCGGGGTGCGGCCCGCCCGGTACTCCGACACGAAGTCCTCGATCACGTCCTCGCGGAACCGCTCCGAGAAGTCCCACACGTAGAACGGGATCCCGAGCAGATCCGCTGCGCGCCGCGCGTCCATCGCGTCCTCGATGGTGCAGCAGCCCCGGCTGCCGGTGCGCAGCGTGCCGCCGGCGCGGGACAAGGCGAGATGCACGCCCACCACGTCGTGGCCCGCCTCCACGGCGCGCGCAGCGGCGACCGCGGAGTCCACTCCCCCGCTCATCGCCGCCAGAACACGCATGGATCCAGTCTAGGAGCGGACGGCTGAGCGGGCGCCGCGAGAGGACCGCCGGATCCGGCGATAGAGGACCGCCGGAGCCGGCGAGGCCGCGCTAAAGGCCCCGGCGGGCGGATCCGGAGGCCCGGTCGTAGGCGTCGCCGATCACGGCGAGCACCGCGTCGACGTCGGCCTCTCCCGAGGTGCGCCCGAGCGTGAAGCGGATCACGCTGCGTGCCTCGGCCTCGCTGCGGCCGAGCGCCTGGACGACGTGCGACGGCTCGGCGACGCCGGCCTGGCAGGCGGAGCCCGCCGAGGCCGAGATCCCCACCGCGTCGAGCAGGAAGAGCAGGCTCTCGCTCGGCGCCCCGGGGAACAGCAGGTGGGCGTTGCCCGGCAGGCGCCCCTCCGGCGCCGGGTCGCCGAGCAGCCGCGCCGCGGGAACGCGCGCGAGGACGCCCGCCACGAGCCGGTCGCGCAGCGCGCGCAGGCGGGCGGCCTCCGCGTCGCGCTCGGATGCGGCGAGCTCCGCGGCGCGCGCGAACGCGGCCGCGCCCGCCGCGTCCTGAGTGCCCGAGCGCAGGCCCCGTTGCTGCGCTCCGCCGTGCAGCAGCGGCGACAGGCGCGCGGACCGGGCGACCACGAGCGCGCCCGTGCCCACCGGCGCGCCGATCTTGTGCCCCGCCACGCTGAGCGCCACCAGTCCGACCCCCGCTGCGGCATCGCCCCGCCACGCCCGGAACGACACCGGAACGTGCCCCAGGGCCGCCACGGCGTCAAGGTGCAGCGGCACGGCGGCCTCCGCGGCCGCGCGGGCGAGGCCCGCCGCGTCGTTGACGGTGCCCACCTCGTTGTTCGCGACGAGCGCCGTGGCCAGGGCGGCACCCGGCGCGGCGACCGCCTCGGCGAAACCGCCGACGGGGATGCGGCCCACCGCATCGAGCCGGACCGGGCGCACGCGCGCGCCGTCCGCAGCGAGCGCTGCGACGGTGTCGAGGGACGCGTGGTGCTCGCCGTCCGGCAGGACGACCGTGTCGGCCGCCGCCTGCCGAGAGCGCCACAGGCCCTGCACCGCGAGGTTCACCGACTCCGTGCCGCCCGAGGTCAGCACCACCTCGATGGGATCGCAGTCGAGCATCTCCGCGAGCCGCTCCCGGGACTCCTCCAGGATCCGACGCGCCTGCTGGCCGGCACCGTGCGTGGACGACGCGTTCCCGGTCGTCTGCGCGACCCGGAGCCACTCGTCCGCGGCCTCGGGGCGCAGGTCGGTGGTGGCGGCGTGGTCCAGATAATGCACTCCTCCACTCTCGCACCTCGGGGACCGATCGGATCCCGCGGCGCCCTTCGCGGAACCCGGTGGCGGCGCCCGCGGGACCCGGTGGCACGGATCGCGGGACCGGGTGGCATCCGGCACCCCTCGAGCCGCGTATCCTGTCCGTCATGTGTCCGCATGCGATAGAGGACAAGGCGCCGGTACCCGACGGCGACAGCTGCTCCCTCTGCAGCCCTTCCCTGGACGATCTCGGCGTCCGCCTCCACGACGGGGTCGCGACCCTGCGGGTGTGGTCTCAGAACGCGTCGTCCATCGAGCTCGTGATCTTCGATGAGACCGACCTGGACTGGGAGACCGCCCAGCTCGCGCTCGAGCGCCGCCCCGACGGCGTCTGGGAGATCACGACCGAGCTCCTGCGGCCCGGCACCCGATATGCCCTGCGCGTGGACGGCCCGCATGGGCCCGGCAACACGTTCAACTCCGAGACCCTTCTCCTCGATCCCTATGCGCGCGGGCTCGCGCAGGGTGACGGCTACGAGGAGTGGCGCTCGGTGGTGATCGAGGACGGCTTCGACTGGGGCGAGGTCACCAAGCCGCAGACCCCGATGGATCGCACGGTGATCTACGAAGGGCACGTCAAGGGCCTCACCAAGCGCCACCCCGGTGTTCCGCCGGCTCTGCACGGCACCTACGCCGGGCTGGCGCACCCGGCGATGATCGAGTACTACCGCGAGCTCGGCATCACCGCCGTCGAGCTGCTGCCGGTGCATGCGTTCGCCTCGGAGCCGCGACTGCTCGACCGCGGCCTGACGAACTACTGGGGCTACAACACCCTGAACTTCTTCACGCCGCATGCGGCGTACGCGACCGAGGAGGCCCGCAAGGCCGGGCCGGAGGCGGTGCTCCGCGAGTTCAAGGGCATGGTGAAGCTGCTGCACCTGGCCGGCATCGAAGTGATCCTCGACGTCGTGTACAACCACACGAGCGAAGAGGGCATCGGCGGCCCCCGCAGCAGCCTGCGCGGGATCGACAACGCGCTCTACTACCGCCAGCTCGAAGACGGCAGCTACGTCGACACGACCGGGTGCGGCAACACCCTGAACACGGCGACCCCGGCCGCCGCGCGCCTCGTCCTGGATTCGCTGCGCTACTGGGCGACCGAGATGCAGATCGACGGCTTCCGCTTCGACCTGGCGACCGCGCTCGGCCGCGACGAATCGAACACCTACACGCCGGAGCATCCGCTGCTGCAGGCGATCAGGACGGATCCGGCGCTCGCCGACGCCAAGATCATCGCGGAGCCCTGGGACGTGGGCATGGGCGGATGGCAGACGGGCAACTTCCCGGCCGGGTGGAGCGAGTGGAACGACCGCTACCGCGACCGCGTCCGCAACTTCTGGCTCAGCGACATCGACTACGCCCGCCGCGCCTCGGCGCCGACCGGCATCGGCGGGTTCGCCAACCGTCTCGCCGGATCGGCGAACACGTTCAGCGACGAGCGGGGCCCCCTCGCGAGCATCAACTTCGTCACCGCGCACGACGGCTTCACGCTGCACGACCTCGTCGCCTACGACGTCAAGCACAACGAGGCCAACGGCGAGGACAACCGCGACGGCGCGGACATGAACCGCTCGTTCAACCACGGTGCCGAAGGCCCCACCGCCGATCCCGGCATCCTCGCCGCCCGGCGCAAGGCCATGCGCAATCTGCTCGGCACGCTGCTGTTCTCCGCCGGAGTGCCCATGCTGACAGCCGGCGACGAGTTCGGGCGCACGCAGCGCGGCAACAACAACGCCTACTGCCAGGACTCCGCGATCAGCTGGCTCAACTGGGACCACGAGCCCTGGCAGAAGGATCTCCTCGCGCACACCGCCCGGCTCACCCGGCTGCGGGACGAGAACCCCGCCCTGCGTCCGCTCCTGTACGCGCGGCTGGGCGAGCACATTCCCAACGCGTCCGTCATGGACTGGTTCGATCAGGACGGCCAGACGATGGAGGTCGAGCAGTGGAACGACCCGCGCAACCGCACCCTGCAGTACGCGGCCGCGTCCACGCCCGACAAGGAGGCCTTCAACCGCATCCTGCTGATCGTGCACGGCACCGAGGCGCCGATCGATGTGCGCCTGCCCGTGATCGAGGGCGTGACGCGCTACATCGCGCTCTGGTCGAGCGCCGATGAGCGCCCGTCGCCGGTCGAGACGGTGCACAAGCCGGGCGATGTGATCGCGCTTCCCGGCACGTCG
Organism: Microbacterium xylanilyticum; assembly: GCF_054654695.1. NCBI lineage: Bacteria > Bacillati > Actinomycetota > Actinomycetes > Micrococcales > Microbacteriaceae > Microbacterium > Microbacterium xylanilyticum. The sequence goes on along the minus strand of NZ_BAAIEN010000002.1, from coordinate 1,495,746 downwards.
ATGCGGCTCTTCCGCGCGGAGTGACACACGGCTACCTCCCGTCGGCTCCGGCGCGGTAGGTTCAGGGTGTGTCCGAACGAACCGCCACACAGCCCTCGCCCGATGCTCTCCGCAGCACGGCTCAGATCCCGGTGCGAGCGCTGCCGGACATCGACGCCGCGGATGCACAGACCACGCGGATCCCGCTGCTGGATCCGTCTCCCGCGGCCCCCGGAGGGTTCCATCCGAAGGCGTTCGCGGGCGAGGTGATCCCGTTCCGGGTCGTCGCGTTCCGCGAGGGGCACGACATCATCGGCGTGCACCTGCGCCTGCGCACGCCGAACCACCAGGAGAGCCTGCATCGCCTCACGCCGCTGCAGGACGGCACCGACCGCTGGCAGGTGGACATCGCCCTCGACGAGGAGCACGCCTGGACCTTCCGCTTCGAGGCGTTCGCCGACGAGTTCGCCACCTGGGCGCACGCCGCGGAGCTGAAGATCGCCGCCGGCGTCGACGTCGAGGTGATGCGCGCGCTCGGGGCGCAGCTGCTCGCACGCGCGGCCGCGGACAAGACCCGCCCCAAGCCCGAGCGCAAGCACCTCACCGCGGTCGCGGAGTCGCTGGCCTCCCCCGACGGCACCGCCGATGAGGCCCTCGCCGTCGCGACGGATCCCGAGCTCGCCGCACTGTTCGCGGTCCGCCCGCTCACCGCGCTCGACTCCGCGACCGCGTGGCAGACGATCGTCGTGGAGCGCACGATCGCGGGTGCCGCCGCCTGGTACGAGTTCTTCCCTCGCTCCGAGGGGGCCGTGCAGAACCCGGACGGCACGATCACGAGCGGCTCGTTCAAGACGGCTGAGAAGCGCCTGCCCGCGGTCGCCGCGATGGGCTTCGACGTGCTGTACCTGCCTCCGATCCACCCGATCGGCCGCCTCAACCGCAAGGGCCGGAACAACACGCTGGTCGCCGGCCCCGGCGACCCCGGCTCCCCGTGGGCCATCGGCGCCGCCGAGGGCGGTCACGACACCGTGCATCCCGATCTCGGCACCCTGGCCGACTTCCGCCGGTTCGTGAAGAAGGCGAACGCCCTGAACATCGAGATCGCGCTCGATCTGGCCCTGCAGGCCGCGCCCGACCACCCGTGGGTCGAGGCGCACCCCGAGTGGTTCACGGAGCTGCCCGACGGCTCGATCGCGTACGCGGAGAACCCGCCGAAGAAGTATCAGGACATCTATCCGCTGAACTTCGACCGGGATCCGGTGGGGCTGTACACCGAGGTGCTGCGCATCGTCGAGCACTGGATCGCGCAGGGGGTGCGGATCTTCCGCGTCGACAACCCGCACACCAAGCCGCTGCGGTTCTGGGAATGGCTGATCCGCACCGTCAACACCAAGCACCCCGACGTCGTCTTCCTCGCCGAGGCGTTCACCCGCCCTGCCCCCATGCGGGGACTCGCGGCGGTCGGCTTCCAGCAGAGCTACAGCTACTTCACCTGGCGCAACACCAGGGCCGAGCTGGAGGAGTTCCTGCTCTCCGTCTCGCAGGAGACCGCGGACTACATGCGGCCGAACCTGTTCGTGAACACGCCGGACATCCTCACCGAGTACCTGCAGTTCGGCGGACGCGCGGCGTACAAGATCCGCGCCGCGATCGCCGCCACCGGCGCCCCCCTCTACGGCGTCTACGCCGGCTACGAGCTCATCGAGAACGTGGCCCGCCCGGGCTCCGAGGAGAACATCGACAACGAGAAGTACGAGTACAAGGTGCGCGACTGGGCCAAGGCCGAGGCGGAGGGGCGCTCGCTCGCCCCTTACCTCACCCGCCTCAACGAGATCCGCCGCGCGCATCCCGCGCTGCGCCAGCTGCGCAACCTGCGCGTGCACTGGAGCGACGACGACGCGATCCTGGTGTTCTCGAAGCACCTCGACGCGACCTTCACCGGCACGGGCGCCGACGACACGATCATCGTCATCGCTAACGTGGACCCGCACTCCGTGCGGCAGACCACCGTGCATCTCGACACCCGCGCCTGGGGCGTCGAGCCGGGGACGACGTACGAGGTCGAAGACCTCGTCACCGGATCCGTCTGGACCTGGACGGATCACAATTTCGTGCGCCTGGACGCCTTCACGGAACCGGTGCACATCCTCCATGTGAAGGGGCAGCCATGATCACCACGACGATCGATGCGGCTGTGCTCGGGGCGGTCGCCTCGGGCTCGCACCACGACCCGCACTCCGTGCTCGGCGCGCATCCGCAGCAGGGCGCGGACGGCAGACGGGTCACCGTCGTGCGTGCGCTGCGACCGCTCGCGAAGAGCGTCTCGGTACTGATCGACGGCGGCGCCGAAGTGCCCCTCAGCCATCTCGCGGACGGCATCTGGGAAGGCGAGGTGAGCGGCCCCGCCGGCGCGTACCGGATCAAGGCCACCTACGCGGACGCCCCGGACTGGATCTCCGGCGATCCGTATCGGCACGCCCCCACGATCGGCGAGCTCGACCTGCACCTGATCCGCGAGGGCCGGCACGAGCGGCTGTGGGAGGCGCTCGGCGCGCACCCCCGTGCGATCGACGGCGAGCAGGGCACGGCGTTCGCCGTGTGGGCCCCGCACGCGCAGGCGGTGCGCATCGTCGGCGATTTCAACGCCTGGGACGGCCGGCTCGACGCGATGCGCTCGATGGGCTCGAGCGGCGTGTGGGAGCTGTTCCTGCCGGGCGTGGGCGTCGGCGCGCAGTACAAGTACGAGATCCTGACCCGCGGCGGGCACTGGATCCTCAAGGCCGATCCGATGGCGCAGCTCGCCGAGACTCCCCCGGCGACGGCGTCGATCGTGACCGAGTCGGGATACACGTGGGGGGACGGCGCGTGGATGACCCGCCGTGCGGCCACGCACGCGGTCGCGCAGCCGATGAGCGTCTACGAGGTGCACCTCGGCTCGTGGCGCCCCGGACTCGGCTATCGCGAGATCGCCGACCAGCTGATCGGCCACGTCACCGAGATCGGCTTCACGCACGTGGAGCTCATGCCGGTCGCCGAGCACCCGTTCGCGCCGTCCTGGGGCTACCAGGTCTCCGGCTACTACGCGCCCACGCACCGCTTCGGCGAGCCGGACGACCTGCGCTACCTGATCGACCGGCTGCACCAGGCCGGCATCGGCGTGATCATCGACTGGGTGCCCGGGCATTTCCCCCGCGACTCCTTCGCACTCGCGAAGTTCGACGGGGAGGCGGTCTACGAGCACCCGGATCCGCGCCGCGGCGAGCACAAGGACTGGGGCACCCTGATCTTCGACTACGGCCGCAACGAGGTGCGCAACTTCCTCGTCGCGAACGCGCTGTACTGGCTGGACGAGTTCCACGCCGACGGCCTGCGCGTCGACGCGGTCGCCTCGATGCTGTACCTCGACTACTCGCGCAACGAGGGCGAGTGGGAGCCGAACATCCACGGCGGACGGGAGAACCTCGAGGCCATCCGGTTCCTGCAGGAGGTCAACGCCACGGCCTACCGCAGGCACCCCGGCATCGTCATGGTCGCCGAGGAGTCGACGAGCTTCCCCGGCGTCACCGCACCCACGGACCACGGCGGCCTCGGGTTCGGGTTCAAGTGGAACATGGGCTGGATGAACGACTCGCTCGTCTACATCGAGCGCGACCCGCTGTACCGCTCGCACCATCAGGGCGAGATGACGTTCTCGTTCGTCTACGCCTTCGGCGAGAACTACATCCTGCCGATCAGCCACGACGAGGTCGTGCACGGCAAGGGCAGCCTGATCTCGAAGATGCCGGGCGATCACACCGCGAAGCTCGCGAACGTGCGCGCCTACCTCGGCTACATGTGGGGGCATCCCGGCAAGAACCTGCTGTTCATGGGCCAGGAGTTCGGCCAGTTCTCCGAGTGGTCGGTCGATCGCGGCCTGGACTGGTGGCTGCTCGATCAGCCCTCGCACCAGCAGCTGCAGGGCTTCGTCGGCGCGATGAACCGCGTCTACCGGGCCAACGCCCCCCTGTGGGAGCGCGACCACGACGCGTCGTCGTTCACCCGGATCGGCGCGCCGGAATGGGATCCGAACATCGTCGCCTTCGTGCGCCGCGACGCCCACGGCGGGCACCTCGCGGTGATCAGCAACTTCTCCGGCGCGACCCGCCACGGCATGCCGCTGGACCTACCGCTCGCGGGCGGCTGGACCGAGGTGCTGAACACCGACGCGAGCGAGTTCGGCGGCCACGGCGAGGGCAACCTCGGCCTGGTGTACGCGTCCGAGGTCGAGAACGGCTCGCCCCGGGCCACGCTCACCGTGCCGGCGCTCTCGACGATCTGGCTGCGGCACCAGAAGGATCCGCACGTCCCGATCGTCAGCAAGGGCTGAGTGAGACGAAACCGCCGCCCCCGACACTGCTAGGTGAGAGACACCGAACGGAGCCGGCATGGCACTCGACGCACACGACAGGACGCTCGTCGCGCGGGCGGCGGCGGGAAGCGAGTCCGCCTTCCGCACGCTGTACCGCGCGCATGTCCGACCCGTCTACTGGATCGCCTACGGGATCCTCGGCGACGCCGGCGATGCGGAGGATGTGACCCAGGAGACGTTCGTCGTGGCGTGGCGGAAGCTGCCCGCGTTGGAACTGGTGGGCGAGTCCCTGCTGCCCTGGCTGGCGACCGTCTGCCGGTTCCAGGCGGCCAACCGTCTGCGCCGCCGGCGGCGCGACGCGGCTCACACCGCCGGGGAGGCCGATGAGCAGATCCCCGCGCTCGTCGACGTGGAGCAGCAGGTCATCGCCGCCGAGCTCGCCGAGCGCATCGTCGAAGAGCTCGGCGGGATGAGCGCGCTCGACCGCGACATCTTCCGGCTGTGCGCGACCGAGGGCTACGACTACCGCGCCGCGGCCGAGGAGCTCGGCGTGGGACACGGCGTCGTCCGCAACCGTCTCTCCCGCGTGCGCACCCGCCTGCGCGGCGCTGTGACCGAAACGGAGCCCGCATCATGACCACCACCCCGATCACGCTGCCGGAGCTGTCCGATGACGCCGTGGACCGCATCGAGGAGGCCGTCTTCGCGCAGATCGCCGAGGAGCGGCAGGCGCTGCAGAACCGCGCCTCCGCCTCCCGTGGGCGTGCGCGGCGACGCGGCTGGCTCACGGCGGGCGGGATCGCCGCAGCCTTCGCCGTCGGCGTGCTCGTCACCCCGTCGATCCTGCATCTGACCGGATCCTCGTCCGGATCGTCCGCGATCTCGGCGCCCTACGACAGCTCCACGGGGGCGAAGGCGCCCTCCAAGGAGCTCGCGCAGAACGGCACGGGGACCGCGGGAGGCGCTGCCTCTTCCACGACGACGCCGCGGGACGTCATCCGCACCGGATCGGCCACCGTGCAGGTGGACGACGTGCGCAAGGCCGTCGATGCGCTCGCCGCGCTCGCGCAGAAGCACGGCGGGTTCGTCGAGAGCGAGCAGATCGGCTCCTCCTCTCCCGCCCCCGCCGCCGCTGACGGGATCGTGGCGCCTCCGGCCGGCGACGGCTGGGTGACGCTGCGCGTGCGCGCCGCGGACCTCCCGGCCGTGATGGACGAGCTGCGCTCCGAGGGCACGGTGCTGGCCACCTCCCTCGCCGCGAACGACGTGACGACCGCCACCACGGACCTGCGCGCGCAGGTCGACTCCCTCACCGCGTCGGTGCAGCGTCTGACCCAGCTGATGTCCCAGGCGAGCAGCGTCGCCGACCTGCTCACCGCGGAGACGGCGCTCACCGAGCGCCAGGGACAGCTGCAGTCGGCGCAGCAGCAGCTGAAGGATCTCGAATCTCAGGTGGCGATGTCCTCGGTGCAGGTCACCCTGGTGCGGCAGGCCCCGGCCGCCGCCGACCCGGCCGGCTTCGGCGACGGTCTGGCCGCCGGCTGGAACGGACTCATCGTCTCGCTGAATGCGCTGGTGATCGCGCTCGGGTTCCTGCTCCCCTGGCTCGCGGTCGCCGCCGTCATCGCCGCGATCGTGTGGGGCGTGCTGCGGATGCGCCGCACGGCCCGGGCCCGTCGGGCGGCGGGATCCGACGCGGACGCCGAGCGTCGCCTCTGAGCGCGGCGTCGGCGTCCCGCTCCGGAAACCACGAAAGCCCTCGGCTAAGCGAGGGCTTTCGTGTGCTGTCTGTGACCCCAGCGGGATTCGAACCCGCGTTACCGCCGTGAGAGGGCGGCGTACTAGGCCGCTATACGATGGGGCCGTCTTTGCGATCCGTTTCCGTCTCGCGACAACCGTTCAAGTATGACATGACGCACAGCGCCCGCCAAATCGAGGCCGCTCCGCCGCGACCGCCGGGAGTGTCGCGCTCCACCGGATTACCCTCGGAGCATGCGCATCACCAAGCATGAGCACGCGGCCCTCCGCGTCGACGACCACGGCCAGACCCTGCTCATCGATCCCGGCAGCTTCACCCTCCCCCTGGACGGCCTGCAGCACCTCGTCGGCGTCGTCATCACCCACGAGCACCCCGACCACTGGACCCCGGAGCACCTCGACCGGATCCTCCGGGACGCGCCGGGAACCCCCGTCTTCGCCCCAGCGGGCGTGGTCCGCGCCGCCGGAGACGGTTACGAGATCACCGAGGTCGCTCCCGGCGACACGGTGACCGCGGGCGAATTCACCCTGCGGTTCTTCGGCGGCGTGCACGCGGAGATCCACTCCTCCATCCCCCGGATCGAGAACGTGGGCGTGCTCGTCGACGACGAGCTGTACTACCCCGGCGACTCGTACGCGGTGCCGGAGGGCGTGGCCGTGGGCACGCTCGCCGCCCCGGCCGGCGCGCCGTGGCTGAAGATCGGCGACGCGATGGACTTCGTGCTCGCGGTGAGACCCCGCCGCGCCTTCGGCACGCACGACATGACGCTGTCCGTGATCGGTGCCAACATGCACCGCGCCCGCTTGAGGTGGGCGACGGAGCAGAACGGCGGAGAGTTCTTCGACCTGAACCCGGGGGACGACCTCGAGGTCTGAGCAGGATCCGCTTCAGGACGACTGATCGGCCGAGGGAGCGGGACTGGACGGCTCCGTCGGCGCCGCGGTCCCCCGCGACACGGCCGCGACGGCGGCGGTCGATGACACGACGGCGACCAGCGCGCCGAGCAGGATCGCCGCGCCCTCGCCCGGCAGGAGCGTCCGCGTCTCCACGCCGAGCGCCACCGCCGCGACCGGCACGCCGAGCTGCCCCGCCGACGCCACCGTCTGCGACCACGGCAGTCCGCCCGCGCGCCCCAGCAGGTGCGCGACGACCGCAGCGGCGCCGAGCGCGAGGCCGAGAAGGATCATCTGCGGGTGCGTCGCGAGCTGGCGCAGGTCGATCGAAGCACCGAGCCACACGAAGAAGAGCGGACCGAAGAAGCCCTCGGTCATCCCGAAGAGCTGTCGCGCCAGGCGGCGCGGCTGCCCGACCGCGGCGAGGACGAGGCCGAGCGTGAATCCCGCCATCATCACGGACACGTGCGTGAACTGCGCGATGCCGGCCAGAGCGAACAGCAGGAGCAGGCTCACCCGCAGTTCGAGCGCGAACTGACGCGACTCCGACACGGCATGCACGAGGTGCAGCCGCCGCGGCCCGATGCGGCGCAGCACGATGACGATCACCAGCCCGGCGACGGCGATCCCGACCCCGCCGATCGCCACGAGCGGGGCGCGCCCCGGCTGGAGCACGAGCGGCAGGGCGAGGATGCAGGCCACGTCGGCGATCGCGATCTGCGCGATCAGCTGCGCCGCCGAGGCGGCGGAGACGCGCAGGGACTGCAGCATGGGCAGCACGAGCGCCGCCGACGACGAGGCGATCAGCACCGCGTACACCGCGCCGTGCCGGTTGCCGAACACCGCCGCGACCGTGATCCCGAGTCCTGCCGCGGCGACGGCGACGAGGAGGGCGCCGAGGGCGCCCCTGCCCACCGAGGCCCGCACGCGTCGGTCCAGGATCGGGATATGGGATCCGATCACGAGCATGATCAGCCCGAACCCGATCTGCGCGAGCAGGGTCAGCGTCGGCCCCGACGCGTCCACCCAGCGGAACCCCGTGGCGCCGATGACGAGGCCTGCCAGCAGCTCCCCCGCGATCAGCGGCACCCGCCACGCCCGCCGCGCGGACAGCAGCGGTCCTGCCAGTCCCACCAGCACGAGGAGCGCGAGCGTCGCGAACGTCATGCGAGAACTCTAGAACGGCGTCCGCCTCCGCACCCTTCGACAGGCTCAGGGACCGGGGTCAGGGCATCGCCGCCTCCGGACCCTTCGACAGGCTCAGGGGCCTCGGCGCTCAGACGAGGGCGCCCTGCGCCTGCCGCACGCGGATCGCCCGCTGCTGGTGATCCCGCTGCTCGAGCACGATCCGGCGCAGCGCCGCCGGGGCGTGCGGATGCGCATCCAGCCACGCGTCCGCCAGCTCCGTGGACTCGGCGTTGGGATACAGGCCGATCACCAGGCGACGCGCGATCTCGATCGAGCGCTCGGCCCAGGCCTGCTCGATGCGGGTGAAGTACTCCGCGTCGAACGCCTCGACGAGGTCACGGCGGGCGCCCGCGCCGAATCCGCGGATCGTCGCGTCCAGGTGGCCGTTGCTGAGCGTGAGGTCGCCCCACGCCGCTCGCCAGTCCGCCGCGCGCACGGCCTCGTTCGGCGTGGACGCGGCCGCCGCGAGGGCGGCCGTGCGGCCGCTCGCGGTGTTGTCGCGCAGCTGCTCCTCCGTGATCTCCTCGGCGCCGGCGTGACCCGTGGTGACGAGCGCGGTGAGCAGCTCCCAGCGCAGATCGGCATCCATCGCGAGCCCCGCGGGGCCCGCACCGATGAGCAGCGTGGACACGTCGAGCCGACGTGCGTCGTCGAAGGAGGCAGCGGCGGCGAACGCGCGCGCCCAGACGAGCTGCGCGTCGCCGGCGGGCTCCGCATCCCCGAGCGCCTGCCACGTGGCGTCGAGCCACGCCCGCCGGGCCTCGGCGCGGTCGGCCTCCGGCAGGTAGTGCCCGATGGCGAAGGCGGCGTTCAGCACCACGCCGCCCAGCAGCGCGCTGTCGCTCTCCCCGGGCGCGTGGGCGACCACGATCGCCAGGTAGCGGGCCACGGCGAGGTCCCCGTCCCGCACGGCGTTCCACAGCGCGGCCCAGACGAGGCCGCGCGCGAGCGCGTCGTCGAGCGAGGAGAGTCCGCGTTCGACGGCGGCGAGGGAGCGGTCGTCGAGGCGCGCCTTGGCGTAGGTGAGGTCGCCGTCGTTGAGGAGCACGAGGTCCGCGTCCGGCAGCGTCACGGCGGTGCGCTCCGCGACGAGGTCGACCGGCACCCGCTCCCGCAGCACGAGCGCGTCCTCGCGAAGGTCGTACACGCCGATCTGCAGCCGGTGCGGCCGCGGGTCGCTCTGCACCACGACCGCCGCGCCGTCGGCATCCCGCTCGATGCGCAGCGTGCTCATCCCGGTCGTCTGCAGCCAGGCCTGCGCCCAGGCGCGCATGTCGCGGCCCGAGGCCTGCTCGAGCTCGACCAGCAGATCCTCGAGCGTGGTGTTGCCGTAGGCGTGGCGTGCGAAGTACCGCCGGGCGCCCTCGAAGAACGCGTCCTCACCGGCGAACGCGACGAGCTGCTTGAGCACGGCGGCGCCCTTGGCGTAGGTGATGCCGTCGAAGTTCAGCTTCGCCGCCTCAAGATCGGTGATGTCGGCGACGATCGGGTGCGTCGTGGGCAGCTGGTCCTGCGTGTACGCCCAGGCCTTGCGGCGGTTGGCGAAGGCGACCCAGGCGTCGCCGAACTCCGTGGCGGCGACGGACGCGTGCGAGCCCATGTAGTCGGCGAAAGATTCCTTCAGCCACAGGTCGTCCCACCACCGCATCGTGACGAGGTCGCCGAACCACATGTGCGCCATCTCGTGCAGGATCGTGTTCGCCCGAGCCTGCCGCTGCGCGCGCGTGGCCGCGCCGCGATACAGGTAGGCCTCGGTGAAGGTGACGAGCCCGGGGTTCTCCATGGCGCCGATGTTGTACTCCGGCACGAAGATCTGGTCGTACTTGCCCCAGGGATACGGGAAGGCGAACGCGTCCGCGAAGAAGTCCAGGCCCTGGCGGGTGATCTCCAGGATCTCGTCCGCGGGAAGGTGCTCCGCCATCGAGGCGCGGCTGAGCACCGAGAGCGGCACCACGAGCCCGTCACGACGCCACTCGGACGACACGCGCACGTACGGACCCGCCGCGATGCAGGTGAGATAGCTGGACAGCGGCAGCGTGGGGGCGAACTCCACGGTCTGCGCGCCGTCGTCGACCCGCGTGGACACGGGCGACTGGTTGGCCAGCACCTCCCATTCCGCCGGTGCGGTCACGACGACCGTCAGCGGCGCCTTCATGTCCGGCTGCTCGAAGCAGGCCATGAACCGGCGGGCGTCGGCCGGCTCGTCGTGGGTGTACAGGTACACGCCGCCGTCCACCGGATCGGCGAAGCGGTGCAGCCCCTCACCCGACCGGCTGTAGGCGCCGGTCGCGCGGATCACCACCGTGTTGTGCGCGGCGAGCCCGCGGAGCCGGATGCGGGCACCGTCCCACTCCACGTCCTGCGACGTGTCGTTGAGCACGACCTCGTGCACCGCCTCGCCGAGGAAGTCGATCCAGGTCTCGGGCGCCGTCGCGTCGAACTCGAGGGTGCTCGACGTGGGGAACCCCGTGGTCGCGGCGTCCACGGCGCCGGTCACGTCGAGCTCGAGGCGGGAACGCAGCAGAGTGACGCTCGCGGATCGCGCGGCCGTCTCGGTGCGAGTGAGGTTGGCGGTGGTCATGGATCCATCGTTCCATGCTCCGCCTGCGACGCGGACGCTGTGCCAGCATGGTCGCATGACTGAGCAGGCCTCCACCGCATCCCTTCCCGAGCGCAGCAGGATCGTGCAGGAGCACGTGCGGGCGGCGGGGCTCGCGTCGCAGGTGCGCGAGCTCCCGGATTCCGCGCGCACCGCGGCGCAGGCCGCCGCCGCACTGGGCTGCGAGGTCGGCGCGATCGGATCCAGCCTGCTCTTCCTCGCCGACGGCGAACCGCTGCTGGTGATGACCAGCGGGCGGCACCGGGTCGACGTCGAGGTGCTGGCCGCAGCGGTCGGGGCCGAGAGCGTCGCGATGGCGCCCGCCGCCACCGTCCGCGAGGTGACCGGGCAGGCGATCGGCGGAGTGGCGCCCGTGGGCCATCCCGCGCCGGTGCGCACGGTGGTGGACGCCGCCCTGCGCGACTACGCCGTCGTCTGGACGGCCGGGGGCACGCCGCACACGGTGATGCCGATGACCTTCGACGAGCTCGTCGCGCTCACCGGCGGCGACGTCATCGAGGTGGCGACTAGCTGATCGCGCTGTCCTCCGCAAGCCCTGAGCCCCGGCTCAGGGGGCGTCCAGACTCCGTGCCTAGCGTGGAAAGGGATGTCACGGAACGGTAACAGGATCAGTTCGCTCGACGGACTCCGCGGCCTCGCCGCGGGGATCGTGCTCATCCACCATGCCTCGCTGATCGCGGAGCCCTGGCTGGATCCGGCCGGCTGGGCGCTGCTCACGCAGTCGCCGCTGAAGCTGCTGCTGGCCGGATCCGAGGCGGTCATGGTCTTCTTCGTGCTCTCCGGTCTCGTCGTCGCGCTGCCGGCGCTGCGGCCGGGATTCTCCTGGGCGCGATACTTCCCGGCGCGGCTGGTGCGGCTCTACGTGCCGGTGATCGCCGCGCTGGCCGCCGCGACGCTCCTGGTGCGCCTGGTGCCGCGCGACGCCTCGACGATGCCCGAGGACTCCTGGATGCAGGACGCCCAGGCGACGCACGTCTCGGCAGCGGACGTGCTCTCGCAGATGACCCTGCTGCGCTCCGACTATCCGATCGACAACGTGCTGTGGTCGCTGCGCTGGGAGCTGTTCTTCTCGCTGCTGCTCCCGGTGTACGTGTGGCTGGCGCTGCGGGTGCGGCGCTTCGCCGTGCCGGTGGCCGTGCTGACCATCGTCCTCATGTTCCTCGGGCGGGCCAGCGGCAACTCCGCGCTGGCCTATCTTCCGGTGTTCCTGCTCGGCACCCTCATCGCGGTGCGCTTCTCCGAGCTGCGCGACTGGGCGGCCCGCCCGCAGGTGCGACGCGCGCTGCCCGGGGTCGCGGTGGTCGCGTGCGTGCTCCTGATCTCGAGCTGGCTCGCACGACCGCTCACCGCCGGCACCGTCGCCGCCGACCTGCTGTGGGCCCTCGCGGCCGCGGGGGCGGCGCTGCTCGTGATCCTCGCGGTGGTCTGGCCGCCCGCCCAGAGCGCCCTGGGCACCCGGCCGATACAGTGGCTGGGCCGCGTGTCGTTCAGCCTCTATCTCGTGCACGCGCCGATCCTGGCCACCCTCTGCTATCTCCTCGGCGCGGAGCAGTGGTGGCTCGCGTGCCTCGTGGGCGTGCCGCTGAGCCTCGCCGTCGCCGCGGCGTTCCACGCGCTGGTGGAGCGACAGTCGCAGGACCTCGCCTGCCGGGCCGGCACCATCGGCGCCGCTCTCGCCGACCGTGCGGCGGTGCGCCGCATCCGCACCGCCCGGCAGCTGGCCCTCGCCCGGCAATGACGGCCACGACGGCGTCGGCTCCAGCGCGGCCGCTCAGTGGGTGGCTGCCGCCTCGCGCCGCGCGCGGCGCCGGGTGACCGCGCCGTACACGGCACGCAGCACGGCCCGGGTCGCGTAGCGCACGCCGATGCCCGCCGCGCCGAAGGCGCACGCAATGAGGACCGCGCGCGGGTCGTGCAGATCGACGTCGAACAGCCGGGACCCGAACGGGGTGAGGATGGCGACGAGCATCCCGCCGACCATGGCGCCGACGAGGGCGATCTTCCACGGCTGGAAGGGGCGGGCGACCGTGATGAGCACGAAGAAGGCCACGATGACGAGCGCCAGGAACGCGGTCGACGCGGTGAGCTTCTCGACCTCGGGTCCCGTCCCGAGCACCGCCCGCGCCGTGAGATACGCCCCGTAGGAGGCGAGCGCGGCGCCGATGCCGCCCGGCACGGCCGCATCCAGCACCCGGCGCACGAAGCCGTCCTGCGCACGGGCCGTGTTCGGCGCGAGCGCGAGGAAGAAGGCGGGGATCCCGATCGTGAACCACGCGATGAGGGTGACGTGCCGGGGAAGGAACGGGAACGGCACCGCCGTGACCGCCACGAGCAGCGCGAGCAGGATCGAGTACAGCGTCTTGGTGAGGAACAGCGTGGCGACCCGCTCGATGTTGCCGATCACCCGGCGCCCCTCGGCGACGACGTGCGGCAGCGTGGCGAACGAGTTGTCCAGCAGCACGATGCGCGACACGGCGCGCGCCGCGGGCGACCCGGACCCCATCGCGACCCCGACGTCGGCGTCCTTGAGGGCGAGCACGTCGTTGACGCCGTCGCCGGTCATCGCGACGACGCGACCGTCGCGCTGCAGCGCATGCACCATCGCGCGCTTCTGCGTCGGCGTCACCCGCCCGAACGCCGTGCGCTCCTGCACCTCGGCGTCGAAATGCGCGGAGTCGGGATCCAGTGCGCGCGCATCCACCGCGTCGCGCCCGTTCGGCACCCCGGCCTCGGACGCGATCGCGCCGACCGCGGCGGCGTTGTCCCCGGAGATGACCTTGATGTCGACGTCCTGCTGCGCGAAGTACGCGATCGCGCCGGGAGCCTCGGCGCGCAGGCGCTGATCGAGGATCACGAGCGCCGCGGCGGTGAGTCCCTCCGGCAGCCCGTCGCCCGGAGCATCCGGTGCCGGCAGCGGGGCATCGGAGCGCGTGAGGGCGAGCACGCGCAGCCCCTCCGCCGCGAGCGCCTCGGAGCGCTCGCGCACCGAGTCTCCGTCCGCGAGCAGCACGTCCGGCGCGCCGAGCACCCAGCTCTGCGCGGACTGCGGACCGATGCCGGGACACTGCACGGCGGCCCACTTGCGCGCAGAGGAGAAGGCGACCGAGGTCTGCACCGCCAGGGCCGGCGCATCGCCCACGTGCTCCAGGATCGCCGCCATGCTCGCGTTGGGCCTGCCCTCGGCCCGCCCGAGCGCAGCGAGCGCGCCCTCGATGCGGTCGTCCGCCTCGCCGAGCCGCTCCACCGCGCCGACCCGCATGCCGTCCTCGGTGAGGGTTCCGGTCTTGTCCGTGCACACCACGTCGACGCGGGCGAGCTGCTCGATCGCCGGCAGATCCTGCACGAGGCAGTTCCGACGGCCGAGGCGGATCACACCCACGGCCATCGCGACGCTCGTCATCAGCACGAGCCCCTCCGGCACCATCGGCACAAGCGCGGCCACGAGACCCCGGACCGCCTTGCGCCAGTCCTCCGAGTGCCCCCAGATCTGGTTGATGATCGTGAGCGCGCCGACCGGGATGAGCGCCCAGGTGACGTACTTCAGGATCTGATCGATCCCCGCGCGCAGCTGCGAGGTCGGCTTGCGGAACTCGGAGGCCTCCTTGGCGAGACGGGCGGCGTAGGCGTGCTCCCCCACCGCCGTCGCACGGAACGCGGCGGATCCCGCCGCCACGAAGCTGCCGGACTTGAGCTCGTAGCCGGCGCCGGCGAGCACCGGCTCGGACTCCCCGGTGAGCAGCGACTCGTCGACCTCGAGGCCCGTGCCATCGAGCACGATGCCGTCCACCGGGATCTGGTCGCCGGCCGCGACGAGCACGACGTCGTCGAGCACGAGCTGCTCCACGTCGATGTCGGAGACGCCCTCGGCGCGCTCGACCCTGGCGGGAGCCTTGCTCAGCAGGGCGAGCCGGTCCAGGGTGCGCTTGGCCCGCACCTCCTGGACCATGCCGACGACGCTGTTCACGACGATGAGCAGGCCGAAGAGCCCGTCGATGAAGTACCCGGTGCCGAGGATCAGCAGGAACATCACGAGGTAGATGCCGTTGACCCGCGTGAAGGCGTTCGCGCGGAAGATCTCGCCGAAGCTGCGGCTCGTGCGGGCCTCGATGACGTTGCCCTCGCCGCGGGCGCGACGCTCGGCGACCTCGGCCGCGGTGAGCGGAGCACGGGCCGTCGCCGCGCGGCCGGTGTGCGAGCCGGTTCCGTCCACCATCCGTCAGACCGGCCGGTCCGCGGCGATCCACGGCGCGGTGAACGCGCGCACCCGGGATCCGTCGAGATCGGCGAGCGACACCCCCACGAACGCCGTCGCCGCCTCGGAGCTCTGCCAGCGGAAACGGGTCTCGGGAGAGAGCGCGGCGGCGGCGATGGCCGCTCCGGCGTCTGCGGCGGACTGGGCGTTCGCGAACGCGCCCGCCGTGCGCGACACGTAGGCGTGCAGGAGCTCCCCGTACGCGCCGGCGTCGGTCGGGCGCACGGCGTTGTGCACGAAATCGCTCGCGACGGCGGCGGGCTCGATCACCCGCACGTGCACGCCGAATCGCTCCGCGACGGCCGCGAGCGACTGCATGAACCCCTCGACCGCGAACTTCGCGCCGCAATAGGCGTCGGCGAACGGCTGCCCGACCGCGCCGCCGACGCTGGTCACCGTGAGGATCGTGCCGCGTCCGCGCTCTCGCATCCCGGGCAGGACGAGCTTGGCGAGATGCACCGGCGCGAGGTAGTTCACCTCCAGCTGCGCTCGGATCTGCTCCATCGACAGCTGCTCGGCCGTGCCGACGCCACCCTGACCGGCGTTGTTGATGAGCATGTCGATGCGCCCGTAGGCGGCGACGGCGTCGTCCACGACGCGTTCGGCGGCTTCGTGATCGGTGACGTCGAGGGGGCGCACGTCGAGTGTCACGCCGGCCTCGGCCGCGGTCTCCCGCAGGCGCTCCGACCGGGCGGTGTCGCGCATCGTCGCGATCACCTGCGCACCCGCGCGCGCGAGTTCCACGGCCGCGTGCATGCCCATGCCCGATGACGTCCCCGTCACCAGCGCCACTTCCCCGATCCGGTCGTTCTCGCTCATGGGTTCACGCTAACAGCGGCCCCGTCCCCGGGCGATGGATGATTCAGGCGGCGTCCGCGATCCGGGGCGGCGCCGTCACCCCGGGCGTGCGCTCCTGACGCAGCGCCGGCAGGTAGCACAGGGCGCCGATGATGCTGAACGCGCCCGCGATCGCCGTCGCCAGGGCGGGCGACGTGGCCCCGGCGACCGCGGTGAGCACGAGCAGCCCGATGCTGTACGCGCCACCGGAGATCATCGAGTTGAGCGACAGGATCGTGGCGCGGGTGGCGCGGTCGGCCTCGCGGTGCAGCAGGGCCGCGTGCATGGGGCCGGCCGCACCGTGCGCGAGGTAGGTGAGACCGTAGCCGATCAGGAGGCCGACGACGCCCGAGGACAGCCCCATCAGCACCACGAACGCGCCGTTCAGGATCCTGCTGACGATCGCGGTCCCGGCTACGCCGATCACGCCGCTCAGCCGGCTCGCGAGCAGGGACCCGACCGCGAACAGGCCCCAGGCGGCAGTCGAGGCGGGACCGAACACGGCCGCCGCGGCGTCCTCTCCCCCGAGGATCCCCTCCAGCTGCAGCGGTGTGAGCGTCTCGAAGCCGATCATCGCCACCGACCAGAACACCTCGACGAGCACGAGCCCGAGGAGCACTCGGGAGCGGACAGCACGACGCAGCCCGTCGGCGATCGTCCACGGGGTCTCTCGTGCGGCCTCCGCGAGCGCGGCGAAGGGCCGAAGAGCTTCCGCACCACGCACCGCCGGATCTCGCACGAGCAGGATGACGAGCACGGTGTAGAGGAGGTACAGGGCGATCGCCGCGAGCATCGGCAGGATCAGGGCGGAGAGGCCGGTGAGCGGGTGCCAGGCCACGAGGAGTCCGGCGCACAGCGCGCCGCCGGCGATGGCCGTGCCGACCGCCGTCCCCGCCCGTGCGAGGGGCTTCGCCACCTCAGCATGCGGGTCGTGCTCGTGCACCGTGTCGACGAACCATGCCTCGAGCGACCCCGAGTCGAGCACGCGGAACAGACCCTGCAGGAGCAGTGACACCGCGAAGAGGGCGTACGAGTCGGCGATCAGGAACAGCGTGCTCGCGATGACGGCGAGCACGCCTGAGGCGGCCAGCACCGGCCTGCGCCCGAGCGTGTCGGAGAGCGCGCCGGTCGGCAGCTCCAGGGCGAGCGCGACGAAGCCCTGGATGGCGAGGATGGATCCGATCGCCGCGATCGACAGACCGCGCTCGAGCGGAAGCAGCACGGTGAGCCCGAGCGTCACGCCGACGGGCAGCCAGCGCAGCGCAGTGAGCAGCACCAGCCGGCGCTGCGCCGCCACGATCGCCGGCGTCGTCGCCCCCGGTGCGGCCGGGATCCGCGATGTGCGCGCGGTCACGGCTGCACCGTCGGGTCGAGGTCGACGGGGATGCTCTGCACGATGAGCTGCACCCGGCGCGCGGCGGGATCCCCGTCACCGGCGCGGCGGTACTTCTCGGTGAGGGTCTCGAGCTCGTCCTGGAACGCGGCGAGCTGCGCCGGCGTGACCGTGAGCAGCGCATCGCCGAAGCCGAGCCGGTCCACCCATTCCACGGGCCAGCCCGCCTCGGCGTCGAGCCACTGCTCTGCGCGCGAGGCGTACTGCCGCACGTAGTCGCGCCGCAGCCAGCCGAGGGCGGTCTGCGCGTCCTCGTCGTCCGCGAAGTCCGAGTTGCTCCACGAGTGGTAGTCGGTGCTCGCGCGCCAGATCCGCCGCTTGCCCACGCCGTCGCCGGTGTCCGCGACGAGTCCGACATCTTCGAGCGCGCGCAGGTGGTAACTGGTCGCTCCGGTGTTGGTGCTCAGCGCGGCGGCGAGCTCGGTCGCGGTCGCCGGGCCGTGCATGCGCAGCCGACCGAGGATGCGGGAGCGCAGCGGGTGCGCGAGCACGCGCACGGCCCGTTCGTCGAGGCGCATTCCGACAGGGGCTTCAGGGTCGTCCATACGCCCAGGATCGCATGCACGGATTCTGTGCACAAGTATTGTGCACAGAATCCGTGCATGGACTCGTCAGCGAGTCTCCGCGCCCGACGCCGGCTGCGGAGCCGGGATCCCGTTGGCCGCGGCCGGAATCCGGCGCTCCAGCGCAAGGGCGAGCACGCAGATGAGCAGGGCTCCGAGGATCATCGCCACGATGAACCACGCTTGACGCCCCTCTCCGAGCAGCAGGCCCGCCGCGATCGGACCCGCGATGGCACCGCCCTGGAAGGCCGCGGCGTTGATCGCGTTGTAGCGACCCCGGCTGCGGTCGGTCGCGAGATCGTTGTAGATCGCCGGCACCGTGGGCTGCAGCATTGTCTCTCCGAACGCGAAGACGCCCATGAACAGCAGCACTCCGATGGCCGCGGCCAGCGACGCCGGCAGCAGGCCGGTGAGCCCGAGGACGCCCCAGGACAGCGCCCAGGTCAGGGTCATGATCTGCATGACCCTGGTGCGCCGATGGCCGCGGATGAGCCTCAGCACGGCGAACTGCAGCAGCACGATCACGGCCGTGTTCACTGCGAACGAGAAGCCGATGATCTGGGTGGAGACGGCCGAGACCTGGCGGGCGAAGGCCGGGAAGCCGCCCTCCATCTGGCCGTAGCCGATGAACACGGCGGGGAAGGTCAGCAGCGTCATCCACAGCACCGCAGGGCGCCGCAGGATCTGGCGGTAGCCCTCCGCCGGCTCCTCGTGCGCCTCGGCGGGGTCCGCATGCGTGCGCACGTGCCGCAGCGGTCCGAGCAGCAGCGCCATCGGGATGAGGGCGCACGCCGCGTCGATGAGGAAGATGGCGGTGAAGGTCGACGGGCGGTGCACGTCGATGAAGAAGCCGCCGACGATGCCGCCGACACCGATGCCGAGGTTGATCAGCGCGAAGTTCACGCCGAAGTACTGCTGTCGGAGATCCCCGTCCACGATCGCGGCGATCACCGCGTTGAAGCCCGGCCAGGACACGCCGAAGTTCACGCCCATCAGCACCAGCCCGATCGCCGCGATCGCCGGCGTCGTGGCGAACGCCAGCAGGACGCAGCCGGCGATCATGGCCGTGAGCCCGGCCAGCAGCACCCGCCGGGCGCCGTAGCGGTCGATGAGCGTACCGCCGGGCCCGGTCACGATCAGCCCCGTGACGGCGATGATGCTCATCAGAGCCCCGGACACGCTCAGGTCGAACCCGCGCACCTCGTGCAGGTAGATGATCGTGAAGGGCAGGGTCAACCCGCGACCCAGCGTCTGGATCGCGACGGTGGAGAGCAGCCAGCGCCCTTCTACGGGCAAAGCAGTCCAGAACGTTCGCATACCGGTCACCGCACAAGTCTGCCCGAGGCCGCCGACACTCCCGTCGCCTGCGCGCGTCGCGAGCGCGGACGGCGGTGACGCGACGCAGGGCCGAGGTCAGCGGACGGCGGCCGCGACCCGCGCGAACGCCTGCGCGAGGTCGCCGATGAGGTCCTCCGGGTCCTCGAGTCCGATCGAGAGCCGCACGATGTCCGCCCCCGGGCGCGCCTCCGCGGCAACGGGCCGATGCGTCAGCGCCGCGGGGTGCTGGACGAGCGAGTCCACACCGCCGAGCGACACGGCGTGCGTGAACAGCCGCACGGAACCGGTGAGCGCCTCCGCGGCCGCGTAGCCGTCGCGCAGGCGGGCGGCGATCATCGCACCGCCGCCGCGCATCTGGCGCGGGATGAGAGCGCGGTCGTCTCCGATCCCGGGATAGAACACCTCGGCCACGGCCGGGTGCTCCGCCAGCCACGCCACGACGCGCTCCGCCGAGCGCTGCTGCCGCTCCATCCGCACCGGCAGCGTCGCCAGCCCGCGGTGCAGCAGATAGGCCCCGAGCGGATGCAGCAGCGCTCCGGTGATCGCCCGCACACGTCGCAGGGCCTGGGCGGTCTCCTCCGCGCAGGCGATGACACCGGCGATGACGTCGCCGTGCCCGCCGATGTACTTCGTCGCACTGTGCAGCGACATCGCCGCGCCGAGGTCCAGAGGGTTCTGCAGCAGCGGCGTCGCGAACGTGTTGTCCACGAGCACCGGCACGCCGTCGGCCTGGGCGACCACCGCGGCGATGTCGACGAGGTCGAGCGTCGGGTTGCCCGGCGTCTCCACGACGATGAGTCCGGTGTCCTCGCGCAGGTGCGCGCCCACCTCGGCCTCGGCGCAGAAGGTCGTCTCGGCGCCCAGCAGGCCGGAGTCCAGCAGATGGTCGGTGCCGCCGTAGAGCGGGCGCACCGCGATGACGTGGTGCTTGCCCGCCCCGGTGGTGTGCGACAGGATCGCGGCGGTCATCGCCGCCATGCCGCTGGAGAACGCGACCGCCGATTCGGCGTGCTCCAGTTCGGCCAGCCCCTCCTCGAAGCGCGCGACCGTGGGGTTCCACAGCCGCGCGTAGACGTTGCCGCCGTCGGGCAGCGGGTGTCCGCCGTTCGCCATCGACTCGTAGGAGTCGCCGCCATGCACGATGTCCGGCAGCGGGTTCGTCGAGGAGAGGTCGATCGGCGCGGCGTGCACCCCCAGGGCGGCCAGGTCGGCCCGGCCGGCGTGCACCGCCACGGTCTCGGGATGAAGGGGCGTCTCGCGCAGGGAGTCCTCGTCGATCATGGATCCAGGATCCCTTCGCGCGCAGAGCAGTGCCAGCATGCTTGCTGCGATCGCTGTCCTGACGTGAGAAGCTTGCGCTGCGAGCAACATCGCGCCGTCGAGAGGAGCGGATCTTGATCCCGGGACAGCAGGCCGTCGATGCCCTCGATCTGCGTATCATCGCCCTCCTGGCGGAGCACCCCGATGCGCCGATCAAGGAGCTGGCCGCGGCCCTCGGGATCCCCGCCTCCACCTGCGCCTTCCGGCTGCGCTCGCTGCGGGCGCGCGGCGTGATCCTCGGCAAGCGCCTGCTCGTCGATCCCGCAGCCCTGGGCCGCCCCGTGCAGGCGGTGATCCGCGTGCGCCTCGGCAACCACAGCAAGGCCGGCGTGGAGACGCTGTTCGACGACCTCGCGGCCACGGAAGGCGTGCTGCAGGTGTTCCACATCGCCGGCGCCGACGACTTCCTCGTGCACGTCGCGGTCGCCGATGCCGCGGCCCTGCGCGACATCGTGCTGGAGCGCATCACCGTGCACGACGTGGTGCGCGCCACGGAGACTCAGCTCGTGTTCGAGCGCCGCGACGGCGCGGGCCTGTCGGCTGTACAACCCCGCGGACCTTCGGCACTCTGAGAACTGTCCCGGAACGACCTCGCATCCCGCGGCACCGCGCGCATCGCAGAGAGGGCCCCGCATGACCGCCTCCGAGCACACTCCTGCCGACACCGCCCCGACCCCGGCCGCCGAGCCGCGTCGGACTCCCCGATGGGCCCGCGCGGTGCTGTCGTACCTGCGTGGCAACCCGTTCGCCGCGGCGCTCGCGGTCGCGGTGATCGCAACGGGGTTCCTCACCGGCACCTATCTCGGCCGGTTCCCGCTCGAGCTCGCGGCCGGCGAGAGCACCACCGTCGGAGTGGGCCTGTGGTGGACGCCGGTGACGGCGCTGCTGTTCCCCGATTCGGTGATCGGCGGTCTTCTCGCCCTCGTGCTGATCCTCACAGCGGGCGCGTACGCGGAGCGCAAGCTCGGCACGCTCCGCGCGGTCTGGGTGTTCTTCCTGACCGGCGCGCTCGGGATCCTGATCGGCCTGGGCGCGCAGACCCTGCTGCTGTCCTGGGGATCCCAGTGGGGCGTGCTGGCGAGCTTCGACCTCGTCGCGGACCCCACCATCGGAACGGTCGGCCTGCTCATGGCGGCCACGGCGTTCGCCCCTGCGCTGTGGCAGCGGCGGATCCGCGTGATCGGCTTCACCCTGCTCGTGATGTTCGCCCTCTACGCCGCCGACAGCGACAGCGTGTTCCGGCTCCTCTCCGGTGCCGCGGGTCTGCTCCTGGGCGTCCTGCTCGCACGTGGAGCCGTGCGCGCCTCCTGGCATCGCAGCTCCTACCGCGAGGTCCGCACCCTCGTCGCGGCGATCGTGGCGGCGACGGGCCTCGGTCCGTTCATCGTGCTCGTCTCCGGGTCCTGGTACGCCCCGCTCGGACTCGTCGTCTCGGGCTTCTCCCCCGTCGACGCGCAGCCCATGGACAAGAGCTGCGCCCAGGACTTCACCGCGGACTGCTCGCGCCAGGCCGCCACTCTCCTGCAGTCGGGCCCCGGGCCGTTCCTGATCAGCCTCGTTCCGCTGCTGCTCACCCTGCTCGCCGCGTGGGGTCTGCGCACCGGCCGCAGGGCGGCGTGGATCCTGGCGCTCGTCGTGAACGCGGTCATCGCCGTGCTCACCGCCATCGCTGTCGGCCTCAACGACCTGCTCGACGACAAGACGCGCGGCAACCTGCTCATCGAGGACGGCATCGCGATGATCCTCGCCGTGCTCGTGCCGATCGGGGTGATCGCGGTGCTGCTGATCACCCGGCGGCGCTTCCAGGTCGCCGCACCGCGCGCGGCCGTGCGGCGCTTCGCCGTCACCGCACTCGGTGCCTTCGCGGTGTGCGCGGGCGTCTACGTGCTGATAGGCCTCATCGACGGCGACAACTACCTCGACGGACAGCCCTCCGTCGGCGAGCTGCTCGGCGACCTCGTGCGCCCGTTCGTGTCCCCCGGCCTGCTGCCCGCCATCGCCGACGCGGGGATCCCGGTCGACGGGGCGGCGCTGTTCGTCTATCAGTGGGTCGGCGTGCCGTTCTGGATCGTCTTCATCGTCGCCGCGATCCGGCTGTTCCGGGCCACGCAGGTCGGCAGCCACGTGGTGGAGGAGGCGCAGTTCCGGGATCTGCTGCGCCGAGGCGGAGGCGGCACGCTCGGATTCATGGGAACCTGGTCGGGCAACACGCACTGGTTCACGCCGGACGGCCGCGGCGCAGTCGCGTACCGGGTGATCAACAAGATCGCGCTGACGACGTCGGATCCGGTGTGTGCCCCAGGTGCGGAGCGCGAGACCATCGAGGGCTTCATCGGCTACTGCGAGGAACAGGGCTGGGCCGCCTGCTTCTACAGCTTCCACGAGCGCTTCCTTCCGATCTTCCCGTCCTTCGGCTGGCAGTGCATGTCCGTCGGCGAGGAGACCGTGATCGACCTCCCGGGCTTCGAGCTCACCGGCAAGGCATGGCAGAAGGTGCGGCAGCCGCTCAACCGCGGCGAACGCGAGGGGCTCACCACCCTCTGGTCGACGTGGCACGACCTGCCCTCGCGCTACTCCCGCGAGATCACCGCCGTCAGCGAGGAGTGGGTGGCGCACAAGAAGCTCCCGGAGATGGGCTTCACGCTCGGCGGCATGGAGGAGCTGAAGGACTCGGACGTCGGGATCTTCCTCGCGCTCGGCAAGGACGGCGGAATCGAGGCGACCACGAGCTGGCTGCCGAGTTGGACCGACGGGAAGGTCACCGGCTGGACGATCGACTTCATGCGGCGCAGCGACGGATCCATGCCCGGCATCATGGAGTACGTCATCGCCTCGGCGGCACTGCGCATGAAGGAACAGGGCGTGCAGGTGCTGAGCCTCTCCGGAGCCCCGCTCGCCACCAAGCCCGGCGCGGAGCCCACGGACCCGACGGTCATGGACCGACTGCTCGGCTGGCTGGGCGAGATGCTCGAACCGGCGTACGGGTTCACCTCGCTGTTCCGCTTCAAGAGCAAGTTCAACCCGCGTTACGAGACGATCTACATGGCGTACGCGGATCCGGCGCAGCTCCCGCGGATCGGGATGGCGATCGGAAGCGCGTACCTTCCGGAGGCGACGCCGAAGGAGTACCTCGCGCTCATGCAGACCATCACGAATCGCGGCGGTGACCGCTGACGCGACGCCGCCGTGCGCCACGCCGAGGATCCGATCGCGGCCAATCTATGGAACTCTCAGGAACCACCCGTATTATTACGGAGTTGTAACACCTCTCCGCCCCCCGAACGCGGAGAAAGTCACACCCCCTCCGCTGCCCGAGGAGCACATCATCAGTTCGCGAGCCCCCGAGACCGAGCTCCCCTCTGCCCATTCCGCAGGTTCCCCCACAGCGACCCCCGGCACCGCTGCGCCCCGTTCCCGTCGCGAGATGCGTGCGCTGGCCGCAGCCCAGGCCACCACGCCGGCGCAGGCCCCTTCCGCGACGCAGAGCCCCTCGGTGACATCGCCCCCCGCAGCGGAAGCCCGCAGCGCGGCCGCCCCCACGGCCCCCCGCACCACCGCCGCCCCCGCGGACCGCGGCACGTTCTCCGGAGCCCGCGCCGCAGACCCCACCGCGCCGCAGTCCCGCATCCCGGCGCCGCCGCAGGCCGCCGAGCCCCCTAGGCGCTCCGCCGCCCCCGAGCAGGTCGCCGCGCACATCGTCCCCGCCGGCAAGCGCCCTCGGCGCAACGTCCGGCACCTGAGCCGCAGCACCGGCGCGGCCCTGGCCATCTCCGCGCTGGTCGTCGGCACCGCGCTCCCCGCCATCGGCATGGTCCGCGCGAGCGATGCCAAGGCATCCAACAGCGCCTCCGCCGACATCCGCGCGCAGTCGTTCACGGCCGCCCACGGCGTGCTCCCCGATGTCCAGGTGCACGGCACGTTCACCGCGACGACGCCGACCGAGCTCAGCGCGATGCAGGCCGCCACCGCCGCCGCCGCACGGACGGGCGTCGCGTCAATCGCCAAGCCCGGCCAGGTCATCTACCCCATGGCCGCCGGCTCCTACACGCTGACCGACGGCTTCGGCGCGCCGCGCACCGGCCGCAGCCACATGGGCCAGGACTTCGCCGCACCGATCGGCACGCCGATCTACGCCGCGGCCGACGGCTGCGTCACCCTCTCCCAGGAGAGCTACCAGGGCTACGGCGTCTCCGTCGAACTCTCCCACCCCGCTCTGAGCGGTCAGAACGCGGTGTCCACGCTGTACGCGCACATGGACTACGGCACCCGCGCCGTCCAGGTCGGCGAGTGCGTCACCGCGGGCCAGTTCCTCGGCCGCGTCGGCAACACCGGCTGGACCGTCGGCTCGTGCCTGCACTTCGAGGTCCACATCAACGACAGCGCGATCGACCCGCTCGCCTGGCTCCAGGCCAACGTCTTCTGATCCGTCGCCGACACGACGAAGCCCCCGTCTCGACGGG
This sequence comes from Microbacterium xylanilyticum, assembly GCF_054654695.1. NCBI lineage: Bacteria > Bacillati > Actinomycetota > Actinomycetes > Micrococcales > Microbacteriaceae > Microbacterium > Microbacterium xylanilyticum. The sequence continues at coordinate 1,470,796 of NZ_BAAIEN010000002.1, read as the reverse complement.
GGCTTCGTCGTGTCGGGACGGTTCAGCGGATCAGTGCCCCGCGTGCGGGTCCACGACCACGAGCTCCGCGCCGTGGTCGTGCGCCCCCTGATGCGCTCCCGCATCGGTCAGCGCCAAGGCGGGCGTCGCCAGCGCGGCGACGAGGACGGCCCCGACAGCCATGCCCGCCGCCCGCAGGCGCGACATCCCGGACGGGTCCTCCCCCGATCCGCCCGGATGCTCCGCCTTCGCTGCCATGCGCGCCGCCATGGATCCCCCGACCACGGCGAGAGCCGACGCGATCGCCACCGCGCCGACGGGTGCGCCGCCCCCGAGCGACACCGCGCCCAGCACCACCGCAGCGATCGCGCCGCCGGCAGCACCCCGCCCGCCGATGATCCGCCCCGTACGGAGGACGGCGACGCCCCAGCCGAGCTCGGCGACGCCCGCAGGCAGCATCGCCGCGCACATCACGACCGACGTCGCGTCACCCGAAGGCGCGACGACGGACGCGCCGATGGCGAGATGGATCAGGCCCGCTCCCCATGCGAGCAGCGCGGGCCAGGTGCGCAGCACGGCGTGCTCAGACCGTCGCCGAACGCGGCGCGCCGCGTTCGACCCCCAGCCCGACCGCGAGCAGCAGCAGCGCGCTCGCGAGGTGCAGGAAGTGGTCGAACGTGTTCAGCGCGAGGACGTTGGCCGCCGTGCCCACCAGGAAGAAGCCGGCGATGCCGAGCAGCAGGTACGCGGCTCCCACGACGGTGTTGGCGCCCTTCGCCGCCCGTGTGGACGCGAGACCCGCCACGAGCAGCGCGGCGCCGATCAGCAGATGCGCGACGTTGTGCAGCGGGTTGACCATGAAGACGCCGAGCAGCATGCCTCCCTGGGTCGCCAGGAAGGAGACCCCTCCGGTGACGGCGAAGCCGAGTGCTCCGACGACGATGTAGACGGCGCCGAAGATGACGGCGATCAGACGGTTCGGTGACGAACGCATTGCTCCTCCTCGATAGGGCGGCGGTATGCCGCGTACCCCTTGTTCGGAGTGCGCGGAGGATCGGATCGGCCCCTCGTTCGTTGCGGCGCGTCGCCCGTGGCACTGCGCAGATCGAGCCGTGCGCCGCAAGCCCATTGCCCGAACGCCGCAGCGGTCGCAGAGTCGACGGAGGCCGGAGCGGATCCGCCTCGAGCCGGCGGATGCAGGGAGGACGCGGATGGCGCTGCGGATCGTCGACAGCCAGGAGCCGGGCATCCGGCGGATCCGGCGCGGACGCGGGTACGAATACCGCGACGCGGACGGGCGTCACGTCGAGGACGCGGCCACGCTCGCCCGGATCCGCTCGCTCGCGATCCCGCCCGCGTGGCAGGACGTGTGGATCTGCCGCCACCCGGACGGTCATCTGCAGGCGACGGGCGTGGATGCGGCCGGTCGCACGCAGTACCGCTACCACCCCGAGTGGGCGCGGCGGGCGGCGGAGGCGAAGTTCGACCGCGCGCTGGACCTCGCCAGGGCCCTCCCCGTGGCTCGCCGCTCGGTCACCCGCGACCTGCGCACCGGCGGGACCTCACGGCCCACCGTGCTCGCCGCCGGCTTCCGCATGCTCGACGTGGCCCTGCTCCGCGTGGGTTCCGAGGAGTACGCGCAGCAGCACGGCAGCGTCGGACTGTGCACGCTGCGCGGTTCGCACGTCGACATCGACGCGACGACCGTGCGCCTGCGCTTCCGAGGCAAGAGCAGGATCCCCTGGGAGAGCGAGATCGAGGACCCCGATCTCGCCGCGGTCCTGACGGTGCTCCGGCGGCGCGGCGCTCGCGCACGGCTGCTCGCCTGGCAAGACGACGGCCCCTGGCGCCTGCTCCGCCCGGCCGATATCAACGAGGACGTCCGCGCGCGCACCGGCGGCGACTTCACCGCGAAGGACTTCCGCACGATCCATGCGACGGTGATCGCCGCCCGCAGCCTGGCCCGCTCCGGCACCGCCGAGACCGAGGCCGCGCGTCGACGGGCCGTGCGTCAGGCCGTCGAGGAGAGCGCGGTCGCGCTCGGGAACACGCCGGCCGTGGCGCGCGACAGCTACATCGATCCGCGGCTCTTCCAGCGCTTCGACCAGGGCCGCACGGTGCACCCGAACGGGAGGAGCATCGAGCAGCAGCTCATCGACCTGCTGCCCTGATGCCCCTCCCGTCGACGGGAGTCGAGGGCTGCGTCCGTCTCAGGCGAGGTCGTTGTAGGACTCGCCGGCGGGAGGAGCGGGCCGGCCCTCAGGGGCTCCCTCGGGCGGAGTCGTCTCCCCGTCCACGGTGCCGCGCCACGCGCCGGTGGCGCTGCCGCGGTCCTCGACGAACTCCTTGAATCGCTTCAGGTCGCGCTCCGCGGCGCGCTCGTCGATGGACAGCGTCGCTCCGACGCGCTCGAGGAACGTCTCGGGCTCCCAGGTCATGGTGAGGTCGACGCGGGTGCCCACGGGGCCGGCGGCGAACGTCACCTGGCCGGAATGCACCTTCTGCCCCGAGCTCTCCCAGCGGATCAGGGAGTCGGGGATCTGCTCCGTGATGGTCGCCTCGAAGGTGCGCTTGACGCCGCCGATCTCCGTGTCCCAGCGGGTGCGGACGTCGTCGAGCTGCTCGACGTGGCGCACCGACTCCATGAACTTCGGGAACTCCTCGAACTGGGTCCACTGGTCGTAGGCGCGGTGGACCGGGACGTCGACGTCGACGGATGCGTTCACGGTGGTGCTCATGCTTTCTCCTTCCGTTCGGGTGTGCCACGGTACGCGCCAGCAGGGCGCTCTCCGCCGGGGTTCCGGATGACGAGGGCGTGCGCTATTGTCGCGAGTCCGCTACCCGCTGACCGCGATCGAACGCGGTCGAGTAGAGCTCGTCGGCCTCGTCCAGCACCGACTCCGCCAGCACCGCGACGGGGATCACCTCCGCGAGCAGCGGCTCGGCATCGGGCCCGCGTCCGACCTCGCTGCCGGTGAGGATCCAGGCGACGCGGCCATCGCCTTCGTGCTCCAGATGGCGGTACTTCATCAGCTGCCGGGCAGCCCACTGCTCCACAGGCCGGGTCCACCACGGCTCCGGCGTGAGCGGGCTCGCGGACAGGCCGGGGAGCGGAAGCCCGCTCTCGCCGTCGATGCTGATGCCCCCGACGTCGCGGCGCGGATCCTCGCTGTAGCGCACGTACAGCGGCTCGACGGACTCGACGAGGCACACGACCTCGCGCAGCCGTCCGTACACGGGCAGGTCGCTGTGCTTCGCACGGTCCTCCACGTCGGTCATCACCATGCTGCGCGCTCCTTCGTCGGCCGAGGCGGGCCCGCAGCCCGCGCATCTCACCATGGCGTGCCGTGGCCGCCGCGTCTGCGGGCTTGACAAGCACGGTCGCGCTCATCTCGATGGAACGGCCGCACCTTCATGCTCATCTGCGCAACGCCACAGAGTGTTCACGTGCCGTTGTTGTCCGCGCTTCCTCCGCATGGTTGCATCGGACTTCATGACCGATGAAACACATCTGCACCGCCACGCCGACGCTCCCGAACCCCGCTGGTGCTCGTGCGCGGTTCCGGACGAGGCCGCACAGGAGCGCAGCTCCGGACTGAATCGACGAGGATTCCTCACCGGCGTCACTGCGGCCAGCGCGCTCGCCGCCGCGGGCTGGGTCGCCACACCCGAGAAGGCGTCAGCCGCGGCCGGCGGGGTCGGCAAGTCCGTGACGATCACGATCATGGGAACGTCCGACCTCCACTCGCACGCCGTGAACTGGGATTACTACAAGGACGCGGCGTACGCCGACAAGGCCGGCAACGTCGTCGGCCTCTCCCGGGTGGCCAGCGTCGTGAACCAGATCCGCGCCGACCGCGGTCGCGACCGCACCCTGCTCTTCGACGCCGGCGACACGATCCAGGGCACGCCGCTGGGCTTCTACTACGCGACCGTCGAGCCCATCACGACCACCGGCGCGATCCACCCGATGGCCGCCCAGATGAACGCGCTCGGCTACGACGCCGTCGCGCTCGGCAACCACGAGTTCAACTACGGGCTCGAGTTCCTGGACACGTGGATCTCGCAGATGGACGCACCGGTGCTCGGCGCCAACGCCGTGCGCGCCGGGACGACGGTGCCCGCGTACACGCCGTACACGATCAAGACGCTCAACGTGCCGGGCTACAAGCCGATCCGGGTCGGCGTCCTCGGGCTCACGAACCCGGGCATCGTCATCTGGGACAAGGCCCACGTGAGCGGCACCCTCGAGGTGCTGGACATCGTCGAGACCGCCAAGCGCTGGGTCCCGGTCATCCGGGACCAGGGCGTCGACCTCCTCGTCGTGAGCGTGCACTCCGGCGACAGCGGCACCTCGTCGTACGGCACCGACCTGCCCAACGAGAACGCGGCCGGGATCCTCGCGGAGCAGGTGCCCGGCATCGACGCGATCCTGTTCGGCCACGCGCACAAAGACATCCCGCAGCGGTTCGTGACGAACGCGCAGACCGGGCAGCAGGTGGTCCTGAGCGAGCCGATGTGCTGGGGCCAGCGGCTGAGCGTCTTCGACATCGAGCTGCAGCAGGTCAAGGGCAAGTGGACCGTGGTGTCCCGCAAGTCCACGAACCTCAACACCAACACCGTGCAGGACGACCCGGCGATGGTCGCGCTCGTCCAGGCCCAGCACGACGCGGTCGTCAACTACGTGAACAAGCCGGTCGCGACCTCGACCGAGGAGCTCTCCGCGGCCGAGTCCTGCTGGAAGGACACCGCGATCCTCGACTACGTCAACAAGGTCCAGGTCGACACCGTGACGAAGGCGATCGCCGGCACGCCCGAGGCGGCACTTCCGGTCGTGTCGATCGCGGCCCCGTTCAACCGCCAGGCGACCTTCCCCGCCGGCGAGGTGACGATCCGCGACGTGGCCGGGCTCTACATCTACGACAACACGCTGATGGCCTCGGTGCTGACCGGCGCCGAGATCAAGGACTACCTGGAGTACTCGGCGAAGTACTTCCAGCAGGTCGCGCCGGGCGCGCCGGTGGATCCGGCGAGCTGGACGAACGCGCTGAACACGCCCGATTACAACTACGACCAGTTCTCCGGTGTGGCGTACGACGTCGACATCTCGCAGCCGCAGGGATCCCGGATCCAGAACCTGTCCTGGAACGGCGCCCCGGTCGACCCCGCGCAGAAGTTCGTGGTCGCGGTGAACAACTACCGCCAGTCCGGCGGCGGCGGCTTCCCGCACATCGCCACGGCGCCGGTCGTGTACAACGCGCAGGTGGCGATCCGGGAGGCGATCGTCGCCTACGCCTCGGCCGCCGGCACCATCGACCCCGCCGACTTCCACGTCGTGAACTGGCGGCTCACGCGCAACGGCACTCCGGTGTTCTGACCCGCACCCGCCTGACAGGTCGCACGACGCCCCTCCGCTGAACGGCGGAGGGGCGCCGTCGTGTGCAGCCCGCGTCCTCTCGTCGGGCGGATCCGCGACGCCCGCCGGTATCAGGACGGCCGCTGCGTGCTCTTCATCAGCGATGGAACCCGGTGCGACGGAAGTCAGGGGTGGTCACGATGAACGAGCTGTTCCGATTCATGCTCATGCGTCCCGCGGATCTGCCGGCGGATGCCGAGGTGCATCCGCTCGTCCCGCACGACGTCGACACCGGTGCGGGCGCGCCTGCGCTGCGACGATCGGCGAAAGCGTTCCTGCAGTCCGACGCCGCGGTCCGCACGGTCGCCGAGGAGCCGCTCGGCGTCGCCGCGCGCGCCGTGTCGGACGCCCTCGGCGCCGCACGACGGACCAACGCCGATGCCCGGGCCGCGATCCACGCCGCGACGGGGAGCTCTGCCGCGGCGCTGGCCGGGGACGCCGGATTCGCCGCCTACCGCCGGCGGGTCGAGGACACCCTCATCGCGGCGAAGGCGCTCTCGGACTCCTCCGGGACGGATGCGCGCGGCCTCGCCGCCGTCGCACAGGGCCTCGACGCGATCGCGCGGACCGCCGCGGGCGACGACGACATCGCGCTCCGCCCGCTCGTCATGCCGGTGCCCGCCCCGAAGGGCGAAGGGCCCGGCGCACCTCCGCCGTCCACCGGTACGCAGCACGCCCCGTCCGGTCCCGACGAGGGCAGGATCCGCGCAGAGATCGACCGGCTCGACCGCGCCATCGCGGCGCTGACCGCGGTGCCGGCCTCAGGGTTCGCGCCCGAGACGCGCACCGCGCCGCCTCGCCCGCGCTCCACCCGTGGGACACGGTCGTCCGGAGACGGTGCGGACGGCGCCGACGATGCAGCCCACGCCCGTGGGTCTCTGCCGCGGAACGCCACGGAGAGCTCTGGCTCCATCGCACCGCGCGTCCCGTGGGTGCTCGACACGGCGGTCACGGAGAAGCTGGCGACGCCCGTCCGGGCCACGCTGCGCAGCCTCTCCCTCGACGTCGCCGCCACACCCCTGCCCGTGATGCTGCGCACGCTCGACGAGAAGCGCAGCGCCCTGCTGTCCTCGCTCACCGTGCCGGTCTCGAAGATCTCCGCCGTGTCGCTCGTCGGCAGCGCGCTGGTGCAGACGCCGGATGCCGCCGATCTCGTCGGCAACCCGACGGCGGGGATGCCCACCGGGCACGGATCCATCCGTCCGGTCGGCGTCGGCGACCTGCTGCTCGTCAAGGAGCACGTGCTGCGCTACGAGGGCGGCGAGCTGGCGCACGTGGAGAACGTGCTGAAGTCCGAGCACCTCGATCGGGAGACCCGCCGCCTGGAGCGCACCGAGACGACCATCCTGACCGAGCGGGAGACCACGAAGGAGGAGGAGCGCGACACCCAGTCGACCGACCGCTTCTCGCTCAGCCGCGAGACCAGCTCCACGATCAAGGACGACACCCAGTTCAAGGCGGGCCTGTCGGTCGATGCGAAATACGGCCCCTTCGTGGAGGTCAAGGCGAACGCCGACTTCGCCACCAGCCACTCCTCCGAGGAGTCGGCCAAGCAGGCATCCCAGTTCAGCAAGGACGTCGTCGCCCGCTCCGTCAGCAGGGTGGTCGACCGGGTGCTGGAGCGGCGCACCACCACCACCCTGAACGAGTTCGAGGAGCGCTACTCGCACGGGTTCGACAACACCCAGGGCACGGGGAACATCTCCGGCGTGTACCAGTGGGTCGACAAGGTGCTGCAGGCGCAGGTCTACAACTACGGCAAGCGGATGCTCTTCGACGTGACGCTGCCCGAGCCCGGCACCGCGTTCATCGCGGCGCAGACCAAGGGCAAGCTCGAGGGGCAGACGTTCACCGCGCCGGTGCCGTTCACGCTCACACCGACCCAGGTCACCGAGGGCAACTACGCGTTCTGGGCGCACCAGTACGACGTCACCGGCATCGAGGCCCCGCCGCCTCCGGTCAAGACCCTCAGCAAGGCGTTCGACGGCACCGTGCCGCAGGATCCGTACGAGTTCAGCAAGTCGGCCGACATCGCGATCGACGACGGCTTCCAGGCCAAATACGCGCTGTGGACCGCTGCCTGGAACACCTACTCCGGAGCCGCCTGGTACCTCGTCATCGGCAACAACGCCCTGGACGTGTTCACCGACTCCACCTACGTGGGCATGGCCGGCGAGGTCGGATCCGTCTCCGTCGCCACCTACGGCTGGAAGCTGCGCGACTTCGCTGCGACCGTGGAGATCTTCTGCGAGCGCACCGCGCGGGCGATGACCGCCTGGCAGCTGAAGACCCACGCGGCCCTCACCCAGGGCTACCTCGCGAAGCAGCAGGCGTACCAGTCGCAGCTGGACGAGGCGGCGGCGGCCGCCGGTGTGGTGATCTCCGGCCGCAATCCGATGTGGAACGCCCGCATCGTGGCGAACGAGCTGCGCAAGCAGTGCCTCACGCTGCTCACCGCGCAGCAGTTCGACGCGTTCGGGGCGCTGGAGACCTCTGCGGAGGGCTACCCGCAGCCGAACCTGACACGCAGCGAGCAGCAGATGCCCTACGTGCGGTTCTTCGAGCAGGCCTTCGAGTGGGAGCACCTCGTTTCCTTCTTCTACCCGTACTTCTGGGGCTGGAAGCCGGCCTGGTCGCACCGCATGCTGCTCGACGACGTCGACACCGACTTCGCCGACTTCCTCCGCGCGGGCGCGGGCCGGGTCGTCTTCCCCGTCCGTCCCGGCTTCGAGGCAGCCGTGGTGCACTATCTCGAGACCGGTGAGATCTGGAACGGCGGACCGGCGCCGGACATCTCGAGCTCGCTGTACGTGCCGATCGTCAAGGAGATCCAGGAGTCGACCGGAGCGCCCGGCGACGAGGTGCCGGTCGGCGACCCGTGGCTCGTGCGGCTGCCCACGACGCTGGCGAAGCTGCGCGCCGACGATGCGCTCCCGGCGTGGGCGAAGGTCGGCGAGGACTGGCAGCCGGCCAACTGAGGATCGTGCGCCCGGTGGCGGACGCATCGACGACGACCGGCAGGAGGCCGGGACATGCGCAACTACATCATCATGGCCGGGGTGGACTGGGAGTTCCAGGGGGTGGACTTCCAGGTCCTCGCGACGAACCGCCGCAAGTACCTCACGCGGCAGAACACGGCGAAGGCGGATCTGCGATTCCTCATGATGGACGTCCGCGCGGGGCAGGTCACCCGGATCGACGTGACCTACCCGGGCGGCACGAAGACGGAGACGTCGAGTGTCGTCGCGACGTTCGGGGCCGTGGGCCGCTCCAGCATCGGCACGTTCACCGACTCCGCCGGGGTCAGCCGCACCGGGTTCAAGCCGGGCCAGTTCAGCGTCATGTCGATCACCGATCTGTACGCCGCGATCCGCGACATCGGGCAGAACGCGCCGGGCACGCTGCAGGAGGTGAGCTTCTTCGGCCACGGCTGGATGGGCGGGCTGATCCTCGTCAACAGCTTCAACGACCGATCCCCCATCGTGCCCGTGCCGGCCACGGGAGGCGCGCCGACGACGGTCACGGCCACGCTCGGGCCGACGCAGCGGGATCCGAACGACAAGGACTCCCGCGGCGAGTACGACTTCGTCGCGCCGACCCAGGACGCCGCCGCGCTCGCGCTGTTCAAGGCCGCGTTCGCTGCCGACGGCTTCTCATGGCTCTGGGGCTGCGCGTTCCCGCGGGTCATCCATCACGCGATGTGGGCCATGGAGGGCGCCAAGGGCTACGCGACGAGCGGCACCGGCGACGACACGGTGCTCACGCTCGACCGGGTGGTGAAGGAGGACGTCGACTACCTCGAGGGCTTCCTGCTGCCGATCCTGAAAACGCCGTTCCCCTCACGCTCGACGATCACCACGAAGTTCAAATTCCTCAAGTACGCGTTCTGCGCCGCCAACGCCTCGGCCTTCGCCGCGCAGCTCGCGACCGCGACGGGTAGACCCGTCCGCGCCGCCCTGCTCGGCACCTACGCCGAGTACGACGATCCGCCCGACATGATGCACGTGCACACCGGTTTCACGGCGCACGTCGCGTTCTACAGGAACTACATCGGGATGGCGATGGATCCGGAGGGTCGCGGCTACGGCGTGTACCCGCCGGGCCTCACCTGCACTGTGCCGAGCGTGCCGTGATCTGGCACTCGACGCGGAACCAGCGCACCCCCTACTGTTCGAGTCATGGCAGCGCTTCTCGACGTGGACGGCGTCCGCTCCCTGCTCGCGGACTGGATGCCCCGGCAGCGGTGGTTCGCCGCCAAAGGGCGCGGTTCGGCGCTGCGGATCGTCACGTGGTGGGACGTGCCGGCCGAGCGCGGCGACGAGGCGGTGCAGGTGCGCACCTTCCTCGTGGCGGATGACGCGGCGACGCCCGCGGCGCTGTACCAGGTGCCGCTCGTCGCGCGCCCCGACGTCTCCGTGCCGCCGGACTCGCCGCATGTCGTCGGGTCCCCTGAGCCGGGCTGGGCGCTCGTCGACGGCCCGCAGGATCCCGCCTTCGCGACGGCTCTGCGCCGCCTGGTGACGGCAGGCGGATCCGGCACCGGCCCCGGAGCCGAGGCGCACGGCGTTCCGGTCTCGCCCGCGCCCGCCGCGGGGACGTGGACCTCCGACGTGCTGCGGGGCGAGCAGTCGAACACCTCGATCATCTTCCGCTCCGATGATGCGCCGCCGATGATCGTGAAGGTCTTCCGCTTGCTGCACGCCGGCTTGAATCCGGACATCGAGCTGCAGAGCGGTCTCGCCGCCGCAGGTTCCCCGTTCGTCCCGCGGGCGATCGGGCACATCGTGGGGCGCTGGCCCTCTCCGGACGGAGCCGCCGGCAGGACGGTGGAGGGCTCGCTCGCGTTCGCGCAGGAGTTCCTGCCCGGGGTGGAGGACGCTTGGCGGGTCGCCCTGCAGGCGGCGTCGGCGGACCAGGACTTCACCGCCTCGGCCCGCGGCCTGGGCGTCGCCACCGCGAGCGTGCATCGGACGCTCGCCGCGACGTTCCCCACCGTCGACGCGTCCGACGACGACCGGCGCCGCATCGCCGTGAGCTGGCGGCGGCGCCTGGATGCGGCGATCGCGGACGTGCCAGAGCTCGCCGAGCTGCGCTCGGCGATCGAGGCGGTGTACGAGCGCGCCCAGCAGGGCCCGTGGCCGCAGCTGCAGCGCGTGCACGGCGACCTGCACCTGGGCCAGGCGATCCTGGCACCGCAGCGCGGGTGGATGCTGCTCGACTTCGAGGGCGAGCCGCTGCGCCCCATGGCGGAGCGGGTGCGGCCCGACCTGGCCCTCCGCGACGTGGCGGGCATGCTCCGCTCGTTCGACTACGTCGCCGGATCCAGCCGCCTCACTCACCCCGAGCTGCCGATCGGCCCCGCCCGCGACTGGGCGAACGCGGCCCGCGAGGCCTTCCTCGCGGGGTATGCCTCCGCCTCCGCCGTGGATCTCGGTGCGCAGCGTCCGCTCCGTGACGCCCTCGAACTGGACAAGGCGGTGTACGAGGCGGTCTACGAGACCCGCAACCGCCCGGACTGGCTCCCTGTCCCGGTCCTGGGGATCCGACGGCTCGTCGGGGCCGTCTGAACAGCCGTCGGTGCACGGGGCGCCGACGCGCTACTTCACCGTCGGCGGCGCGGGGATCGCATAGCCGGAAGGGGCGATGTTCGCATCCAGCGACTTCTTCCAGGCCCCCGAGGAGATGTACTCCTTGAGCGCGGCGCGCACCTGACCGGCACGGTCGTCGCCCTGCTTCAGCCCTATCCCGTAGTCCTCATCCGTGAAGCCCTTGCCGATCACGCGCAGCACGCCCTTGTACTCGGGCAGGGCCGCGAACCCGGCGAGGATGAGGTCGTCCGTGGAGACGGCGTCGACGGTGCCCGCCGCGAGATCCCGCACGCACTCCGACCAAGACGGCACCTTCACCACGGTGATCTTCCCCCGGTAATGAGCCGTGAGATAGTCGATCGAGGTGGTGCCCGCGGCCGCGCACACCTTCTTGCCGTCCAGGGTCTCGGGCCCGGTGATCGTGTCGTCGTTGCGCCGGATGAGCAGATCCTGATGCGCCACGAAGTAGGGCCCGACGAAGGCGATCTCCTTCTCGCGCTCCGGGGTGATGGAGAACGTCGAGACGACGAGATCCACCTTTCCCGAGGTGAGAGAGCTCACCCGCTCGTCCTGGTCGATGCGCTGCCAGGTGATGTTCTTGGTGGGCACCCCGAGCTTGCCGGCGACGTAATTGGCGGTGTCGATGTCGAAGCCGGCGTAGCCGTCGTCGGTCTTCCGGCTCACGCCGGGCAGGTCGTCGGCGATGCCGATCGTGAGGGTGGCGGATCCGGTGGCGTTGTTGTCGCCGGTGCTGGTGGGCGGGGTGGACGAGCATCCGGTGACGATCACCGATGCCGCTGCCAGCGCCGCCGCGGCGAGCGCGAGACGACGCATCACCGTCCCCCTTCGCTCGCGCCCGAGGGATCGGTCGGGTTCTTGTCGGGCTCGTCGAGGTTGTCCCACTCGTGCATCTCGATCTCGATCGGTCCGATCTCGATGCCCTCGTCCTCGTCGTCCTCGTCGCGCTCGTGCACGTCGAACTGCACCGTGCCGATGGCGGCGATCGATTCCGTGCGCGGGCCCGCCGGCTGCGGCGGATAGCGCAGGCCGGCATCGGTCCACTTGCTGAGCATGCGGCCGCCGGTGTGCGCGGACACCCGGCCCTTCACGATCAGCCAGCCGAGCTCGAAGATCACCAGCAGCACCGGGATCCCGACGACCACGACGACGAAGCCGGTCTTGTGCCAGAAGTACGGCGACGCCTGCCAGCCCGAGATCGCCATGCCGACGATCACGAACACCAGGAACGCGAGGCCCAGATAGCTGGTCCATGGGGTGCCGGGGGCGCGGAACGTGCTCGCCGGCAGCACTCCCCTGTCGCTGAGCCGTCGCAGCCGCAGCTGGCAGACGAAGATGGTGCCCCAGGTGAACACCACCGCGATGGATGCGGCCTCGAGGGCGATCTCGAACGCGTCGGGGCTGACGGCGTTCAGGATGGATCCGAACACGTACACCACCGCTGTCATCACGATGCCGGCCCAGGGCACACCGGACCGACTCATCTTGAGCGTGAAGCCGGGCGCCTGCTTGGCGATGCCGAGGCTGCGCAGCACTCGTCCGGTCGTGTACAGCCCGGAGTTCAGCGACGACATCGCGGCCACGATGAGGATCGCCTGGATCACGTTCGCCATCCATGGCATGCCCATGCGTCCGAACACGGTCACGAACGGGCTGATGCCCGGCGTGAACTCGCTCGTGGGGAGGATGCACACGAGCAGGAGCAGCGCACCGCAGTAGAAGACGGCGATGCGGACGATCACCGCGTTGACGGCCTTCGGCACCTCCGTCGCGGATCCTCCATCTCCCCTGCCGCGATGCCGACCATCTCGATCGCCGCGTAGGCGAAGACGACGCCCGACATCACGATGATGGGGCCGTACCAGGCGAACCCGTCGCCGGTCGGCCAGAATCCGCCCGGGTTGGACCAGAGGTTCTGGATCCCGGCTCGATGACCTCCGACGTCGAAGCTGAAGGCGACGACGATGAGGCCGACGACGAGGAAGACGACGATCGCGGAGACCTTGAGCACCGACGCCCAGAACTCGAACTCGCCGAACGCCTTCGCCGACAGCAGGTTGACGACCAGCACCACGGCGAGCGCGATGAGCACCGTGGCCCAGGTCGGCATCTGCGGCCACCAGTACTGGATGTACAGACCCACGGCGCTGAGCTCGGCGATGCCGGTGAGCGCCCAGTTCGTCCAGTACATCCAGCCCGTGTAGTAGGCCGCCTTCTCGCCGAAGAACTCGCGCATCCACGACACGAACGCACCCGAGGTCGTCCGGTACAGCACGAGCTCGCCGAGCGCCCGCATGAGGAAGTAGGCGATCACGCCGACGAAGGCGTAGCTGAGCACGAGCGCGGGGCCGTTGCTATGCAGGGGGGACGCCGATCCGAGGAACAGGCCGGTGCCGATCGCGCCTCCGATCGCGATCATCTGCACCTGGCGCCGGTTCAGGCTCTTCTTGTAGCACGCCTGCTCGGCGTCGTGCTCCGCGCCGTGGTCCTGGGCGTGTGTGAGATTCGTGGCTTCGGTCTGCGACATGCGCTCCCCCTCATCACCGGGGCCGCGGTCGGGCGGGTCGCATCGCGGCTCGGAGCATCGGGGCCTGACGTGGAATCGAGGATGGCACGGTTTCCGGACCGAGGGCAACGGGTAGCCCGGCGAGCCGCCGCGTAGACTCACGGCCAGACGACCGCGCGCTGAGGGCCCGCGGCGCGAAGGAGGGGGCACGATGGACGTGCTGCAGCAGTGGGCGGCGGCGCGTGCCGAGGAGCTCCCCGGCGTCACCGTCGACCAGCCGTTCGGACCCGAGGTCGACGTGTACCGGGTCCGCGAGCGGATGTTCATGGCGATGTCCTCGACCGGCAGGACGTCCGTGACCCTCAAGGCGGCACCGGCCGATGCAGAGGCCCTGCGCGAGACCTTCCCGGCGATCGTCCCCGGGTATCACATGAACAAGCGGCACTGGATCACCCTGGGCTCGGACGGGAGTCTGGAGCAGGACCTCGTCGAAGAGCTCGTCACCGAGGCGTACCGCCTGGTCGTGGCGAAGCTGCCGCGCACGCAGCGCCCCGTGGATCCGGAGGTCTTCGGGCGGATCTGAGCAGAAGGCGATGACGCATCGGTCAGTACTCGATGCGTCCGTCGCGGTTGTGGAACTCCCCGGTCGGCCCGTCCGGTCCGACGGTGGCGAGGCGCACGGTCGCGGACCGCGTCCCCGGAACCGGGGTCGCGCATCCCGGCGTACACGGTGTGACCCGCGTCGAGGAGTCGTCTGGCCGTCTCCAGGCCCAGGCCGCGGTTGGCTCCAGTGATGAGTGTGATCGTCATGCCTTCGACTCTGCGGCACGCCCGGCGGAACGCCCAGGCCCGGGTTGTCGGGGGGGGGACCGGCAGTACCAGGATGGCGCTGCCGAGTGACCCTACGATGGGCTTCGTGAACGAGTTCGGTGCGGTGCTGAGGTCGTGGCGCGATCGCGTCGACCCCGCCGAGGTCGGTCTGCCGGTAGGCTCCGGCCGCCGCGCGAAGGGCCTGCGCCGCGAAGAACTGGCGGCGCTCGCGGGCGTGAGCGTCGACTACATCGTGCGGCTCGAACAGGGCCGCTCCACCAGCCCCTCCCCTTCGGCCCTGGCCGCGCTCGCCCGCGCGCTCCGGCTGACCCGAGAGGAACGGGACCACCTGTTCCGCGTCGCCGGCGCGCTTCCGGCACCGGACGACCGGATGCCCCGGCATCTCACGGCCGGGGTGCAACGTATCCTGGACCGGGTCGGGGATGTGCCGCTCGCCGTGTTCACCGCCTCGTGGGACTTCCTCACCTGGAACTCCCTGTGGGCCGCGCTCTTGAAGGACCCTTCGGAGATGAAGGGCCTGGAGCGCAACATCGCGTGGCGCCACTTCATCCACGGCCACGGGACGATCGAGTACGACGACACCCTCGAGGAGGAGTTCTCGAGCGACCTCGTCGCCGACCTCCGTCAGGCCCAGGGGCGCTACCCGAACGACCCCGAACTGCGCCGCCTCATCGCCCGCCTCCGCGCGGATTCTCCGGAATTCGAACGGCTATGGGGCATCGCCCGCGTCGCCACGCACCGGTCGAGCCGGAAGACGATGACGGACACCGTCGCCGGGCCGATCACCGTGGACTGCGACGTGCTCTCCGTGCCCGACGGCGACCTCCGCATCGTCGTCTACACCGCCGTACCGGGCAGCGACGACGCGGCCAAGCTCGACCTGCTCCGCGTGACGGGAACCGAACGGTTCAGCCCGCACGCCGTTCGGTGATCCCCGCCGCGGAGGGCCGACCGCTTCTCGGGCTCCCGGCAGGAGGCTCGCCGGGCGCCCGGAGCCCACGGGCGATGAGGTGGATCGCGAGCCAGAGCTCGAAGGCGAACACCGGGAGTGCAGCCGCGCCGGCGACAGGCCCGTTGAGGGGGATGACGGACCACAGCTGGCAGAGGTTGCTGACGAGCACGAGGAGACCGCCTCCGGCACCGAGCGCCGCGAGTGGCCGGGGCACCGCGCGGGAGTCCCAGAGGAGCCAGCCGAGGACGATCGTGTTGACGCTGATCACGAGCCCCTGGCCGAGCAGGAACGACGCGGTGTGCATCGCCGTCAGCAGCTCCGCCGAAGACCCGGCGGTCGCGTGCGCCCACGTCATCGCGAGCATCGGCAGAGCACCGGCGACGATGACGGCGGCTTCCACGGCGCGAAGGATGGCGAACGTCGCCGCGCGCACCGCTCCGAACGCGCGCAGCACGTGCCACAGAAGCACGCCGGTTCCCGCGCAGCCGATCGCGAGTGCGAACTCGAGGGTGACGCCGGCGGGGACGAACCCGGCGCCGTACGCCACGACCGCGACGACGGAGGTGACGTGCGTGACGAGATAGAGAACGCCTGCGGCACGGGCATGCTGGCGTGGCGTGTGGCGCGCTGATTCGCGGATCCCGTCCGGGTATACGGCGTATGCTGTCATTCGCTCATCGTAGGTTTACGATGTATACATGTCAAGCAATGCCCCCAGATCCTCGCGCAGTCGCCTTGATCGCGATCTCATCGTCGAGATGGCGATCACCGTTGCGGATAGGCAGGGCCTGGAGGGGGCGAGCATGCGCGGAGTGGCGGAGCGCTTGAACGTCACGCCGATGGCCCTGTACAAGCACGTCGCGAATCATTCCGCACTCATCGACCTCATGCTCGACCGCGTGATCGACGGCATCCCCGCTGTCCGGTCCGGCACGGACTGGGTGGAGACGACCCGGGCGCGCATCTTCGCCGCACGGCGGGCGTTCGCGGCGCACGCATGGGCGCGCGAAGCGATCGAGACGCGCCCGCTGGCGACGCCGCGGACGCTGCACTACATGGACTCGCTCATGGCCGGGATGTTCGACGGCGGGCTCTCCGCCGACCTCGTGCACCACACCATGCATGCGCTGTCCACCCGAATGTGGGGCTTCACGCGGGATGTGCTGCCGACACCGCAGATCCCCGAGGATCCGCAGCAGCGGGCTCAGGCCATGGCCGCCTTCGCGGCTTCCTATCCCGCGATCGTGCAGATGGCTACGACATCGCCACACGCCGGGGAGGCCTGCGACGACGACGCCGAGTTCGCCTTCGCGCTCGATCTCATCCTCGCCGGCGCTCAGCGCCTCCACGAACGCGGCTGGACACGTGCGGTACCCGTTCGGAGCGAGCTCGGCGGCACTCACGCCGCCCGCGAGTGATGCTCGCGTCATCCGCTGCACTCGAGATCCGACGGCTGCCACGCACCACGCCGGAACGAGAAAACCCCCGCTCAAGCGGGGGTTTCATCTTGCTGGCGCAATCGACCTCTGTTCTAACCATTGGCGACAAGGGTTCACCCCCGACGAATTGCGCCGTCTGGCTCAGATTGGTGATCGCACCAACGGTTCGAACTTCCGCACCTCGTATCGCGCGCAACCGCTTCCGAAACGGCTCGGTCCAAAGAAGGTTGGCGACATCGTGCGTCGATATCAAGAAGGTGAGAGCGCGAGATCACTCGCGGAGAAGCATGATGTTTCGACTTCGGCGGTAGTCCGGCTGCTGCGCGAGAACAACGTGGTGGTCAAGAAGAGGAAAGTCACCGAGGGCGACGAGCGACGCATGAGGTCGGACTATGATGCCGGGTCAACTATGCGGGAGCTTGAGGCGAAATACGGGCTATCTCACGGAGCAGTGTCGCGAGCGCTGCACCGAGCGGGGGCGACACTACGCGCGAGCGCGCCACGAAAGAAGTTGGCGTGAGCATGGTGCAACCCGCGCCAGCTCCTCTCGAGTCCGCGGTGCAGCGACGGCGCACGCGGTCAGTCGTCGGCTGCTAGCTGGATTCTTACAAGCCTCAGGGCCACGCTTGCAGTGCGCTCGACCTGAAACCCTTCGTCGACTAGAAGCTCGCCGCGGGAACCTAGAACGGAATCGCGACTGGATGAGTCGCCACGCACCAATCATTGGACTCGAGCACGCCCCCTGCCTCGGAGAAGGCGGATGACCTGCTCTCGCATAAGTTTGAGGTCGAACTCGTTGTCGCTCCCAATAGTCAGCAGGCGCCTCTCGCTGAATACGCTCGACGCACCGCCCTTGAATCGCCCGCGGCGGCGCCCCGTCGTATATTCGCGCGATGCATCCTCATCGAGACTGGAGACGAGTGCTTCGTGGAATTCCGTTTCGAACGCCGAGAATTCGTTACGCAGAACGTCAAGGCGCATCGATGCCTTGATGCCCGGCCAGCTGCTGCCATCACGCCAGCTTGCCGGAGTCCTCTCTCCTTCATAGGATTCGTACGAATCAATGAACCAATACAAGTTGTACTGGTTCATTGTGATTCCCGTTGCAAGCTCTTGCGGGTAGACCGTCGCTGTCGCACGCAGCACCTGCACCTCCGCCAACGCAAGATGCCACTCGTCTTCTGATGCGAAGTGCGTTAGATGGATCCGTCCGAGCTGGGGAGCTGTCAGGCTGGACACAGCGCGCGCATACGCTCGCGTGAAGTGGTCAGGGTCAAGTAGCGATGGGCTGTAAACATTGGAGCCGTACCGGAGCCCTGGGTCAAGCCAATTGACGTACCTGTCCAGCAGAAAATGCTCATCGAGGTACGTGGTCGCTCCGCGAGGGAACAATCCAATCCGCTCGCCAAGCTGAACCCAGTCGCGCTGCTCCTTAAAAAGATTCTGGTATAACCCATGCTTGTGCAGACGGACACTCAATTCCGTTGGTTCGCCTCGCACCCTCGCGGAAAGTTCCCGCCGCCTCCGTTCGCTGCGGCGCTTCTCTTGCGGCATGTCGTGAAGGTTGTCCAAGGCCGCAAACCAGCCATCCGTGAGGGCCCAGAGGCGGAACTCCGCCGGGGTGACGTCATCGGGAGTCATTGCGGAACACCCCACCGCACCACCTGATACGGCACCGGGTAGTCGCTCGCGGGCTTGCACACGCTCGAGTGAGTGCGGCCCCTCCAGTGGCACACGGCGACATCGGTGACATAAGGGGTGTCGAAGACGATGCGATCTGGGCTGGCCCAAAGAATTGAGGCAAGGAGCGGCCCGGCAATCTGAGAAGCATGTTTCACAGTGACGTCCCGCGCATACGCTACTGGCGGCGAGCCGCGCCTTAGGTCCTTGTACGCGACAGAAGGCGCCAGCGCCATGCGGAGCAGATCTGCGAGAACTGGCATGTCCGTAAGCTCACCCTTCTCTCCGACTCGCGTGCCGCTGATGGCCGGGCTGAAGAGACGCACTGCCGCTCGCAGAACCGGATGGGAGATCGGATCCACACCTGAGGCGGGCTCGGGATTCATTTTCGTCGCGGCCGAGGCGATCGCGTAGCGGATGACGAGTCCACCCAGCGAATGCCCGACGAGAACGAGCTCTTGATATCTTGCTTCGGGATTCCTGCGCGGGCCAGATTCCTTGTGGGTCTTCCATCCCCCAGGGACAGTCGGAAAATGCTCTTCAACGGCCTGGAGTAAGTCGTCAGCGAGGCTCGAGACCGACCCTCCAAACCAGTTGTACTCGGCAAAGACCAGGTCCGACTCGCCCCACCACTCGTCTGACGGTGGATCGATCGCGAACTGACCCCAAGTCCTCCGAGCGCTGCCGAGGTACCCGTGGACGAATATGATCAGCCGCGTGGCGGGGTTGACCGCGAACTGCGCGAACTTGAACAGCCTGTGGCTGAGGGGCATCGGCCAGTGATTTCTGGACATCCGACCTCCTCACCCGACGATAGTGATAGCAGAATAGCGAACCGCCGAACGGGCGTGAAGCAGGAATCGGTGACAGATTCGGTTTAGGCCGCGAGAGATTGCGGCTCGGTTAGCTTGGCTTCGAAGTCGATCGGCGTCAACCCGCCGAGGGTGTCCTGTGCTCGTTGGCGGTGATACTTCCGCTCGATCCAGACGACGATCGCGAGGCGCAGTTCCTGCCGGGTGGCCCACCGCTGCTGGTTGAGGACGTTCGTCTGCAGCAGCGACCAGAACGACTCCATGGCGGCGTTGTCTCCGGCGGCGCCGACGCGACCCATCGATCCGACCATGTCATGACGGCGCAGCTCGCGGGCCATCGCCCTGCTGCGGAACTGGCTGCCCCGGTCAGCGTGCAGGATGCACCCGGCGACCTCACCGCGACGAGAGACGGCGTTGCGGACGGCATCGACGGCGAGCTTCGCGGTCATCCGGTCGCTGATCGAGTAGCCGACGATGCGGTTGGAGAACACATCCTTGATCGCGCAGCAGTAAAGCTTGCCTTCGCTCGTCCGATGCTCCGTGATGTCCGTGAGCCACAGCCGGTTCGGGGCATCGGCGCGGAACACCCGCTGCACGTGATCGTCGAACACCGGCGGGCCGGTCTTCTTGCCCTTCTCACGTCGCCGGCGCTGCGCGGACGAGAGGATCCCGGCCTGCGAGCACAGCTTCCACGCCGTGCGCCGGCTCATCCGCCATCCCGCCCGGCGGGCTTCGTCGGC
Source organism: Microbacterium xylanilyticum (assembly GCF_054654695.1). NCBI lineage: Bacteria > Bacillati > Actinomycetota > Actinomycetes > Micrococcales > Microbacteriaceae > Microbacterium > Microbacterium xylanilyticum. The sequence goes on along the minus strand of NZ_BAAIEN010000002.1, from coordinate 1,450,835 downwards.
GAGGTATCGGTATCCGAACGTCGGGTCGTCGTGATGCGCGTCATGCAGCGCGTTGATCCGATACGCGCGGAGCATGTCCGCGTCCCTGACGGGATCGTTTCGCCACCGGTAGTAGGGCTGTCTTGCGAGCTTGAGGACCCGGCACGACACCGTCACGGGAATCCCCGCGTCGGCGAGCTCAGATACGAGCGGGTACGTCATTTTGGGGAGCCACCGAGTCTCAGGTTCGCCTGCGACAGATACGCCGCCGCTCGCCGGAGGACCTCGTTCTCCTGCTCGAGGAGGCGGATCCGCTTCTTCAGTTCACGTGCCTCGGCAGCGTCCGCGGCGGTCTGACCGGGACGGTTGCCTTCCTCGACGTCGGCCTGACGGAGCCAGTTCTGCAACGTCGCCTCGCTGATACCGAAGTCGGTCGCAACCTGCTTGATGGTGACGCCGCTCTCGCGGCTGCGAGCAACCGCGACAACGTCTTCGCGGAACTCTCTGGGATAGGGACCGGGCATGATGACATCCTTCCCGCCAGCGCCTCCCGGCACTAACGATCAGTTGTCACCGATTCGTTCCTCACGCCCGAACGCCGGAAACGGCGGCACCTATGAGTACCTCGTCTGCACCGCACGGCAGCACAAACTGTGCACGACCCCCTGGCTCAGGGTGGAGCAGATCGAAGGCGAAGTCATCACGGCAGTGAGCGGCGAGCGACTCAGCACCGACGTCATTCACGAGATGCGCGACGGCGTCACCGCCGCGATCAACGATCTTCTCGCGTCCGACCGGGAAGCGAAGGCGCAACTCTCGAAGCAACTCAGCAAGCTTGAAGCACAGGAAGAGCGCCTCATCGAGCTCGCAGCGACCGGCTCCCTGCCGATCGCAAAGATCCGCGAGCGGATCGAACACACGACGCTCCAGAAGGAAGCGATCCGCGAGAAACTCGATATCACCCTAGATCGCCTCCAGTACAGCGCCGAAACGGCGATGGCCTACATCGACCTTCTAGAAGATCCGGGCAACCTCTACCAGCGTGCTTCTGACACCGTCCGACGAGATCTGCTGACGGCGTACTTCGAGCGACTCGTGCTGCGGGTCGAGGACAACCAGATGCAGCTCATCGGCGAGCGAAATGCTGCAAACCGCAGTGTTCGAGAGATCCGCGCTGCTAGGGATCTGAGCAATCCCGAGCCCGCCTCGATGCAAACAAAAACTCCCCGCTCGAGAGCGGGGAGTTCGGAGAAACGTGAACCCACAGCCAGTTCATTTGACCATGGTTCGAGTAACGTTCGTATGGCTGGGGTACCTGGACTCGAACCAAGAACAACTGAACCAGAATCAGCCGTGTTGCCAATTACACCATACCCCAAGGGCGAAACCTGGGCCTCGCACCGAGAGTCAAGCTTACCCGAGCTCAACCCGGGATCCAAACCGGGGCGGTATCCCGCGCGCGTCGCACTCCCCGCCCCGGTCCGGTGCCGATCAGCCCAGGAACTCGGCCAGCGCGCGCAGGCGGCGCAGCGTCTCGTCCTTGCCGAGCAGCTCCATCGACTCGAACAGCGGCGGGGACACGCGACGGCCGGTGAGCGCGACGCGCGGCGGGCCGTAGGCGACGCGGGGCTTGAGGCCGAGCTCGTCGACCAGCGCCGCGGAGAGCGCGTCCTGGATCGCCTCGGGCGTGAACGTCTCGAGCGGCTCGAGGGCGGCCGCGGACGCCGTCAGAACATCGGCGGCGTTCGCCGGCAGACCCTTGAGCGCGTCCTCGTCGTACGACACCTGGTCGGCGAACAGGAAGCCGAGCAGGCCGGGCACCTCGCCCAGCAGCTGCACGCGCTCCTGCACCAGCGGTGCGGCGCGGAACGCGAGCACGATCTGCTCGTGCGTGGGCTCGCCCTGGAACACGTCGGCGGCGGCGAGGTAGGGCAGCATCCGCTCCGCGAAGTCCTTGCCGTCGAGCTTGCGGATGTGGTCGCCGTTGATGGACTCGGCCTTCTTCTGATCGAAGCGGGCCGGGTTCGGGTTGACGTTCGCGATGTCGAACGCGGCGGTGAACTCCTCGAGCGAGAACACGTCGCGGTCGGGCCCGATCGACCAGCCGAGAAGGGCGAGGTAGTTCAGCAGGCCCTCGTGGATGAAGCCGCGCTCGCGGTGCAGGAACAGGTCGGCCTGCGGGTCGCGCTTGCTGAGCTTCTTGTTGCCGGTCTCCCCCAGCACGAGCGGCATATGCGCGAAGCGCGGCACGAACGTCGTGACGCCGGCGTCGATGAGCGCGCCGTAGAGCGCGAGCTGGCGTGCGGTGGAGGGCATGAGGTCCTCCCCGCGCAGCACGTGCGTGATGCCCATGAGCGCGTCGTCGACCGGGTTCACCAGCGTGTACAGCGGGGCGCCGTTCGGGCGCACGACGACGAAGTCGGGGAAGGATCCAGCCGGGAAGGTCACCTCGCCGCGGATGAGGTCGACGTAGGTGAGGTCCTCGTCGGGAACCCGCAGGCGCAGCGCGGGCTGGCGGCCCTCGGCGCGGAACGCGGCCTTCTGCTCCTCGGTGAGGTCGCGGTCGTAGTTGTCGTAGCCGAGCTGCTTGGCGCGACCGTTCGCCTCGTTGCGGGCGTCGATCTCCTCGGCCGTGGAGTAGCTCTCGTAGACGGCCCCGGACGCGATGAGCTTGTCGATGACCTCGCGGTAGATGTCCCCGCGCTCAGACTGACGGTACGGGCCGTGCGGACCGCCGACCTCGACGCCCTCGTCCCAGTCGATCTTGAGCCAGGTGAGCGCATCGACGAGCTGGCGGAAGCTCTCCTCGCTGTCGCGCGCGGCGTCGGTGTCCTCGATGCGGAACACGAGCTTGCCGCCGGTGTGCCGGGCGTACGCCCAGTTGTACAGCGCCGTGCGCACCATGCCGACGTGCGGCAGGCCGGTCGGCGAGGGGCAGAAGCGGACGCGGACGTCGGATCCTGAAGCGGTCGTGGTGCGGGGATCGGGAGTAGCCATAACCCTTCGATTCTAGTTGCGGGCGGCCCCTCTCCCGAGCAGGGGGCGGGCGCACGGGCCGGGGCCGGACGGAGCATGCTCCGCCCGGCCCCGGACCGTCACTCACTGCGCGACGAGCTGATCCACGTAGCCCGGCAGGCGCGGCGCGCCCCAGCCGGTCGTGAGGTCGTAGCCGGCCGTCGTGTCGTACCCGGGAACCGGGCCCGGGGTCAGCGACCCGTCGTCGGCGAGCGCCCACATGCGGTTGTTCGCGAGGTAGCCGCTCGGCGTCGTGCCGTACTGCAGCGGAACGATGTCGCCGAACGCCGCGGCCTTGTCGAAGGATCCGCGGTACAGCGCCTTGTTCAGGTCGCCGATCGGGCCCTTGCCCGCGGCGGCGCGCGCCTGGTTGGCGATCGCCGTGGCGGCTGCGGCCTGCGGCGAGGCCGCGGAGGTGCCGCCGAAGACGCCCCACGCTGCAGGGCCCTCGGTGCTCGGGAAGTACGTGTGGTACACGAGCACGCCGCCGTTCACGGCCGCGTTCCAGGCGAGGTCGGGCACGCCGCGCGCGTTGCCGACCACGCCCGCGACGCCGTCCTGGAAGGACGGACGCGAGTACACCGTCGACAGGCCGCCGCCGGTGCCGATCTGGAAGCCGCCCTCGTTCCACACGGCCTCGCTCTCACCGCCGGCGTTCCAGCCCCAGTACGCCGGGTTGCGCGCACCGCTGGCGAGGTACGGCACATCCTGCGTGGGGTTCCACGTCCAGCCCGACTGCACCTGGGTGCCGCCGACCGACGTCACGTAGGGCGAGACATTGGGGTAGCTCACCTCGGGCGTCGAGCCGACGGTGCCGGCCCGGTGCGACCGGACGTATCCGCTGGATCCGTCGTCACCGGAGGAGGCGAAGAAGGTGTCGCCCTTCGCGATGCCGCGCTGGAAGGTCTGGTCGAACCGGTCGAACTGCGTCTTCGCGGCGGAGGCGGATCCGAACGTCTGCTCATCGGTGCCGAACGACATCGAGAACACCGTGCCGGAAGGGTACTTCTGGATCGCCCAGTCGATGGCCTTCATCAGGTTCGGCACGCCCTGCACGCCCTGCGTCTCGGCAGGAGGTGTCGACAGGAGCACGATGTGCGCCTTGGGCGCGATCGCGTAGGCCCACTGCACGTCGAGGTTGGCCTCGCCGGCCCAGCCCGCGGCCGAGTTCGGGCCGGACTGGCCGACGCCCTTGCCGGTCGGGTTCTTGTAGTCCGGGGTGCCCAGAGGCGAGACCGCCTCGAAGTCGGGGGCCGGTCCCCCGAACGTCTGCGCGAAGACGTTCAGGTCGTCGGCCGCCGTCGGGCTGCCGTACGCGTCGACGAGCACGATCGTCTGGCCGGCGCCGTCGTTGCTGCCGGCGAGGGGGCCGAGACCGTAGTGCGCGCGCATCTGGTCGGGCGTGTAGCAGTGGATCGTCGTGGAGACGCGGTTGTCGGGCGCGGGTCGCTGGCAGGCGACCGCACCGCTCGCGTCGGCCTGAGACGTGAACGCGCTGTCGGGTGCCTGCGCCGCGAAGGGCACGACGCTCGCCGCGGCCGGCGGGGGCGAGGAGACCGGAGACAGCGCGAGCGCCGTGGCTCCCGCCATCGCCGAGACGCCGAGAACGGCGAAGAGGGTCCTGGTTCGTGACATGCCAACCTCCCTGTTGACGGATCCCCGGGCCGCCGGGTCAGCGACGCCGGGCCGAGCACGACGCTACACCCGCATCAGCCCACTGCTATCGGATCCTCAGCCGTCTCATAAGGTCGGCGCAGGACGCCGACGCGACGCGCTCGGATGCCGTCATCTGCGGCCGAGCGGCGAGAGCACGACGATCGCCGCGACCACCACGAGCGCCGCGATCGCCAGCCCTGCATAGGAGAACGACTGCAGGATCACCCCGGCGAGGACCGCGCCGCCGGCCGCGCTCAGGCTCATCAGCGAGTCGCTGCGACCCTGGCGGCGCGTGCGCAGCGCGGGCGCCGACGCCTCGGTGAGCAGTGCCGCCCCGGCCACCGTCGCGGCGCTCCAGCCCAGCCCCAGCAGGATCAGCGCGACCATGACGCCCCACGGGGTCTCCCCCGCGAACATCGCGAAGCACAGGGACCCCACGAGCAGCGCCTGTCCGAGCAGCACCGTGCGCAGCCGGCCCCAGCGGTCGGCGAGGATGCCGAACACGGGCGAGAGGCCGTACATCCCGGCCACGTGCAGCGCGATGGTCACCCCGACCAGGACCGTCACGTCCACCTCGGACATGCCGCCGTGTCCCATGGATCCGTGATCCATGCCCGCCATCGCCATGTTCACCAGGTGCACGGGGGTCATCGCCATCACCGACGCCATCGTGACGTGCGAACCGGCGATCGCGAAGATCGCGTAACGCGCGGCGACGGGACGATCCACGCGCTCCACGGACCCGGCGACAGATCCGGTCTCGGGAAGATCCCGCGCGATGAGCAGCGGATCCGGTCGCAGCGCGACGAGGTACAGCGTGAACGCGGCGATCTGCGCGACCAGGGAGAACAGGTACGAACCCGTATGCACGGGCATGCCGATCGCACGCCCGGCCTGCTCCCCCGCGCCCAGCAGCAGCGGTCCCGCGACCCCGCCGATGGTGGTCGCCCACACGACGATGGAAAGGTCGCGGCCTCGGTGCGCGGGATCCGCGAGATCGGTCGCGGCGAACCGGGACTGCAGGTTCCCGGCGTTGCCCATGCCGATGAGCACGATCCCGGTCAGCAGCAGCGGGAACACGCGCACCGCCGCGGCGGAGATGACGATCGCGATGCCGACGAGCGCGAGCAGGTTGCCCGCGGTGAGGGCGAACCGCCGCCCCCGGACGCTCGCCAGGCGCGCCAGCGGGATCGCGGCGAGCGCGGCGCCCAGGGTGACCGAGGCGGTGGCGAGGCCCGACAGCGCATCGCTGCCGGAGATGTCCTTCGCGAGGAGCGCGCCCAGCGACACGGTCGCGCCGAAGGCGACTCCGCCGAGCACCTGCCCGAGCGACAGGATGCCGACCGTGCGGCGCTGGATCCGGCTCCGCTCCTCGACCGTCAGGAGGACGCCGCTCACGAGGCGGGGAGCGCGTCGCGCACGCTGTTGCGCAGCGTTCCGATGCCGGTGATCTCCACCTCGACCGCATCGCCCGCGACGAAGGGGCCCACACCGGCGGGCGTGCCCGTCATGATCACGTCTCCCGGCAGCAGCGTGAACACCGCCGAGGCGTAGGCGATGATGTCCGCGACCGAGTGGATCATGTCGGTCAGCGGCGCGTGCTGGCGCACCTCGCCGTTCACGCGCGTGGTCAGCTCGGCGGCGCCGAGGTCGAACTCGGTCTCGATCCACGGGCCCAGCGGGCAGAACGTGTCGAAGCCCTTGGCGCGCGACCACTGCCCGTCCTTGCGCTGCAGATCCCGCGCGGTGACGTCGTTCCCGACGGTGTAGCCGAAGACGTACTGCAGCGCGTTCTCCGCGGACACGTTCTTGGCTATGCGGCCGATCACGACGACGAGCTCGCCCTCGTGCTCGGTCCGCTCCGACAGGGCGGCGGGGCGCACGATCGTGTCGCCGGGGCCGATCACCGAGGTGTTGGGCTTGAGGAACAGCAGCGGCTCCGCGGGGGCCTCCCCGCCCATCTCCGCCGCGTGGTCGTGGTAGTTCTTCCCCACGCAGACCACCTTCGACCGCGGGATCACCGGCGCGAGCAGGGCGACGTCGGCGAGCGGGACGCGCTCCCCCGTCGTCTCGTAGCCCGCGAACATCGGATCGCCGGTCAGCACGACCAGCTCGCCCTCGTCGAGGATCCCGTACTTGATGCCGTCGTTGTGGCTGAACCGCGCGATCTTCACACGCTCAGCCTAGCCAGACCGCCCTTGTCGTGGCGGCCGGGGCGGGCCACGATAGGCGGCATGCCGCCTGCACAGGAGTCCCCGGTTCCGAACCGCGTCCCGCAGTCCATCGCCTACCCCAGCCCCGGCGCCACCGGACGACGGAAGGATCCGGCCGCCGCCGATGCCCACGTCGTGGTGCTCTTCGGCGCGACCGGCGACCTCGCCCGTCGCAAGCTGCTGTGCGGGCTGGGCTTCCTCGCCGTCTCCGGCTTCACCCGCGGGATCCGGGTCGTCGGCACCTCGCTGGAGGATCTCGACGACGAGGGCTTCCGCGCCTTCGCGCGCGAGGCGATCGAGAGCGTCGGCACCCGCAAGCTCACCGACGAGCAGTGGGAGCAGTTCGCCCCGCTGCTCTCCTACGTGCCGATCTCGGCGGGCCCGGAGGCGCTCGCCGAACGGGTCGCGGCCGCCGGTGCGGAGCTCGGCGACAAGCCGCGTCTGCTGCACTACCTGAGTGTGCCGCCGAAGGCCGCGCTGACGGTGATCGAGACGATCCGCACCGCAGGACTCGTGCCCCGCTCGCGCGTGATCATGGAGAAGCCGTTCGGGGAGGATCTCGCCTCGGCGAAGGCGCTGAACGCGGAGATCCATCGCACCTTCCAGGAGAAGCAGATCTTCCGGATCGATCACTTCCTCGGCAAGGAGGCCGCGCAGAACATCCTCGCCTTCCGCTTCGCCAACGGCCTGTTCGAGCCGATCTGGAACCGCAACTTCATCGACCACGTGCAGATCGACGTGCCCGAGTCGCTCGGCCTGGACGCCCGGGCGGCCTTCTACGAGCCCACCGGCGCCTACAAGGACATGGTGGTCACCCACTTGTTCCAGATCCTCGCCTTCGTGGCCATGGAGCCGCCGACGGCACTCGAGCCGCGAGCGATCTCCGAGGAGAAGGACAAGGTGTTCCGCTCGCTCGAGCCGATCCTCCCCGAGGACACCGTCCGCGGGCAGTACACGGGCTACCGCAGTGAGCCGGGTGTGAACCCCGACTCCGACACCGAGACGTTCATCGCGCTGCGCGCCCGCATCGACAACTGGCGGTGGGCGGGGGTCCCGTTCTACCTGCGCACCGGCAAGCGCATGGCCGAGGGCATGCGCATCATCTCCATCGCCTTCCGCGAGGCGCCCAAATCCATGTTCCCGGCCGGCTCCGGCCTGGGCGAGCAGGGTCCGGACCACCTCACCTTCGACCTCGCCGACGAGTCCAAGGTGTCGCTGTCCTTCTACGGCAAGCGCCCCGGCCCCGGCATGCGCTTGGAGAAGCTGTCGATGCAGTTCTCCACCAACGACACCGAGCGCGCGAACGACGTCCTCGAAGCCTACGAGCGGCTGATCCTGGACGCCATGCGCGGCGATCACACCCTGTTCAACACCGCCGAGGGCATCGAGTCGCTCTGGGAGCGGTCCGCCCCGCTGCTGGAGAACCCGCCCGCGGTCAAGCAGTACGCGCCGGGCACCTGGGGTCCGAACGCGATCCACCAGCTGATCGCGCCGCACGCCTGGCGGCTGCCGTTCGAGCGGGAGTGGCGGCACGAGCGCACCTGAGACCCTCGCGCAGACGCGAAAGGGATCCGGGCTCGCGCGATGCGGGCCCGGATCCCTCCCCGCGCGTCAGCTCGTGGCTTCGGCCTTGTTGCCGCCGGCCTCGAGGACGTCACCCGCGGGGAGCTCCTTGTGCCCGCCGAACTGCAGGCGCATCGCGGAGAGCACCTTGTTCGCGTACAGGTCCTCGTCGCGCGAGGCGAAGCGCTCGAACAGCGACGCGGCGAGCACCGGCACCGGCACGCCCACGTCGACGGCGGCCTTGACGGTCCAGCGGCCCTCACCGGAGTCCGAGACCCGACCGGCGAGACCATCGAGCGTGGGGTTTCCCTGCAGCGCCGCAGCGGTGAGGTCGAGCAGCCAGGACGAGATGACGGATCCGCGTCGCCACAGCTCGGCGACCTTCGGGGTGTCGATGTCGAACTGGTAGTACTCCGGCTCCTCCAGCGGCGCCACCTCGGCCGAGTGCTCGGCCTCGCGGATGCCGGCATCGGCGTTCTCGAGCAGGTTCAGACCCTCGGCGAGGGCGGCCATGACGCCGTACTCGATGCCGTTGTGCACCATCTTCACGAAGTGGCCGGCGCCGGAGGGACCGCAGTGCAGGAAGCCGAGCTCCTCGTTCGAGAGCTCGCCGGTGCGACCGGGGGTGCGCTCGATCTCGCCCGCCCCGGGGGCGATCGTCTCGAGGATCGGCGTGATGGTGGCGAACGCCTCGTCCGGCCCGCCCACCATGAGGCAGTAGCCCCGTTCGAGCCCGAAGACGCCGCCGCTGGTGCCGACATCGACGTAGTGCAGGCCCTTCTCCCGCAGCGCCTTGGCACGGCGCACGTCGTCGCGGTAGTTGGAGTTGCCGCCGTCGATGAGGATGTCGCCGGGCTGGAGCACCTCGCTGATCTCCTCGACGACGCGTCCTGTGAGGCCGGCGGGGATCATCAGCCACACCACGCGGGGGCCGTCGAGCTTGGCTGCGAGGTCGGCGTAGTCGGTCGCGCCGATCGCCCCCTCGGCGACCAGGGCCGCGACCGCGTCCGGGTTGACGTCGTAGACGACGCACTCGTGCCCGCCGCGCATGAGGCGGCGCACGATGTTCGCCCCCATCCGTCCGAGTCCGACCATGGCCAGCTTCATAGCAGGGTCCTCTCCTGTCAGGGGATGGTTGTCGTGCGCCGCCGCAGCGACGTCGGTGTGCCGGGATGCGCTCCCGGCGGCGTGATCAGGCGTCCAGCCGGACGAGCCAGCCGTGCGCGTCCTCGCGGCGACCGTACTGGATGTCGGTGAGCTCCTCGCGCAGGGACATGGCCAGCTCGGTGGATTCGGGTCCGGAATGCACGATCTCGAAGTCGTCGGCCATCAGCTTGCCGATCGGCACCACGACGGCGGCGGTGCCGCAGGCGAACGCGCCGACGATCTCCCCCGAAGCCGCGCCGTCGCGCCACTCCTGGATGGAGAGCTTGCGCTGCTCGACCTCCAGGCCGCGGTCCTGCGCGAGCTGCAGGATCGACGCGAGCGTGATGCCCTCGAGGATCGAGTCGGATGCGGGGGTGAGCAGCTTGCCGTCGCGCGTCACGAGCACGAGGTTCATGCCGCCGAGCTCCTCGATGTAGTCCCCGTCGAGGAACAGCACCTGCTGGCAGCCCTTCTTGTACGCCTCCTCCTGCGGAAGCAGGCTCGAGGCGTAGTTGCCGCCCGTCTTCGCCGCGCCCGTGCCGCCATGGCCGGCGCGCGCGTAGTCGCGGGAGAGCCAGATGTTCACCGGCTGGACGCCGCCCGGGAAGTACGCTCCGGCCGGGCTCGCGATGAGGTAGTAGGCGACCTTCTTCGCAGCGCGCACGCCGAGGAACGCCTCCTTGGCGAACATGAACGGCCGCAGATACAGGCTCTCCTCCGGGTTCGAGGGCACCCAGGCGCCGTCGACCGCGATGAGCTGCTTGAGCGACTCGATGAACAGCTCGGTCGGCAGCTCGGGCAGCGCGAGGCGCCGCGCCGAGCGCTGCAGACGGGCCGCGTTGCGGTCGGGGCGGAAGGTCCAGATGGATCCGTCGGCGTGACGATAGGCCTTGAGTCCCTCGAAGATCTCCTGCGAGTAGTGCAGCACGGCCGCGGCGGGGTCGAGCTCGATGGGGCCGTACGGCGAGACCCGCGGACGGTGCCAGCCGCCCTTCTCCGACCAGCACAGGTCAACCATGTGGTCGGTGAAGTGCTGCCCGAAGCCGGGGTTCTCGAGGATGGCCTCGCGCTCGGCGTCGGAGCGCGCCTCCTCGTTGCGGGTGACCCGCCACATGAGGCCGGCGGGGGACGGAGCCTGGAGAGGGAGTTCGATGGTCATGAGTGTGTCCTGACAGGTCGAAGGGGACGGCGTCGTGCGCGTGACTTCAGGTTACGCCTGGAGCCGCGCGATGATCGCCGCGCCGGTCTGTTCGGTGGTGCGGGTGCCTTCCCGCGACGCGATGTCCTCCTCGACCGCGCGCTGGATGCGGGCGGCCTCGTCGCTCAGCCCCAGGTGGTCCAGGAGAAGCGCGACGGAGAGGATCGCGGCGGTGGGGTCGGCCTTCTGCTGACCCGCGATGTCGGGTGCCGAGCCGTGCACCGGCTCGAACATCGACGGGAACGCGCCGTCGGGGTTGATGTTGCCCGAGGCGGCGAGGCCGATGCCACCGGTGACGGCGCCGGCCAGATCCGTGAGGATGTCCCCGAAGAGGTTGTCGGTGACGATCACGTCGAAGCGCGAAGGGTGGGTGACCAGGAAGATCGTGGCCGCATCGACGTGCAGGTAGTCTACGGCCACATCGGGGTGCTCCCGCGCCACGGCGTCGACGATCCGCTTCCAGATCGCGCCGGCGTGCACCAGCACGTTGGTCTTGTGCACGAGCGTGAGCTTCTTGCGGCGCTTCTCGGCGAGCTCGAACGCGTACCGGACGACGCGCTCCACGCCGAACGCCGTGTTGACGCTGGTCTCGTTCGCGACCTCCTGCGGCGTGCCCTTGCGGATCGCCCCGCCGTTGCCGACGTACGGGCCCTCGGTGCCCTCGCGCACCACCACGAAGTCGATGTCGCCCGGATCCGCCAGCGGCCCGGCGGCTCCCGGGTACAGCTTGGACGGACGCAGGTTCACGTAGTGGTCGAGCTCGAAGCGGAGCTTGAGCAGCAGCCCGCGCTCGATGTTCGCGTCTTTGAGGCGCGGATCCCCCGGCTGACCGCCGACCGCGCCGAGCAGGATCGCGTCGTGAGCGCGGATCGCGTCGAGGTCCTCGTCGGTGAGCGTGTCCCCGGTCTCCAGGTACCGCGCGGCGCCCAGCGAGAAGCGCGTCTTCTCGAAGGTCACGTCACTGCCGGCGGTGACCGCGTCGAGCACCTTCTCCGCCTCGGCGACGACCTCGGGGCCGATGCCGTCCCCGGGGATGACGGCGAGCTTCACGACACGGGACGAGGCTTCGGACACGGGCGCTCCTTGATCGTTGCGGGTGGAGGATCCCAGGCTATCGGGAGCAGGGGATCCTCCACGCCGCGATGTCGGGATCCGGGCATCCCGGGATCCCGACGAGGTTGCTCGGGCCCTCGCCTCAGTTCCCGAGCCGGCGGCCGAGCGTGAGCGCCGCGATCGCGGCGGCGCCGATCACGAGGATCCCGCCGATGAGCGAGGTCACCATGACGCCGGCGCCGAACGCTTCGGCCGCCGCGTGGCGCAGCGCCGCCCCGAGCGTCTCCGGCAGCTGATGGGCCGCGGAGAGCGCACCCGCGAGCGTCTCCCGCGCCCGGTCCGCGAGCGCTCCCGGCACCCCCTCCGGGATGACGAGGGCGTTGCGGTAGAACGCGGTGATGATGCCGCCGAGGATCGTGGTGCCGAGCACCGCGCCGAGTTCGTACGCCGTCTCGGACACGGCGCTGGCCGCACCGGCCTTCTCCGGGGGCGCCGCCGCGAGGATGAGCTCGTTGGAGACCGTCTCCGCCGCGCCGATGCCGATGCCGAGCAGCCCGAACGCGACGATCAGCGGGGCGACGCCGTGCGCGTGCGTGGTGAACGCGGCCACCAGGTAGCCCGCGAGCGAGAACACGAGCGCGGCCGGCACGAGTGCCTGCGGGCGCACCCGGCGCGCTATCGGCACCACGACGAGGCCCGCGACGATCATCAGCGCCATGCCCGGGATGAGCGCGAGGCCCGCCTGCACGGGCGCGAGCCCGAGCACGAGCTGCAGATGCTGCGACACGTAGTACAGGAAGCCGACGAGGGCGATCACGCTGAGCAGGTTGACGAGGATGGCCCCGCTGAACATGCCGCGGCGGAACAGCGCCATGTCGAGCATCGGGGTCTCCGCGCCCAGCTGGCGGCGCACGAACAGCACGCCCACCCCCACGCCGAGCACGACGAGCAGGACGACGAGCGGCGTGACGCCGTGGACGGCGAACTCCTTGATCGCGTAGACGACGGGCACCATCGTCGCCATCGACATCACGATGCTGATCGGATCGATCCTGCCCGGATTCGGATCCCTGCTCTCCGGCACGAGGATCGGAGCGAGGATCAGCAGCGGGATCAACACCGGCACCGCGACGAGGAACACGGATCCCCAGGCGAAGTGCTCCAGCAGCACTCCCCCGACGATCGGACCAAGGGCGGATCCGGCGGAGAAGCCCGCCGCCCAGATCGCGATCGCGAGGCGGCGCTGCTCGCGGTTGCGGAAGACGGAGCGCAGCAGCGAGAGGGTCGACGGCATGAGCATCGCCCCGAAGAAGCCCAGCACGGCGCGCGCCGCGATGAGCAGGCCCGCCGTGGGCGCGAACGCCGCCAGTGCGGAGATCAGCGCGAACCCGGTGGCGCCGATGAGCAGGAGCCGTCGCCGGCCGAACCGGTCGCCGAGCGTGCCCATGGTCACGAGCAGGCCCGCGAGCACGAGCGGGTACGCGTCGATGATCCACAGCTGCTCGATGCCGCTGGGGCGCAGGGCCGTGGAGATCTCGGGCAGCGCGAACGACAGCACGGTGTTGTCGACGGAGACGAGCAGCACGGGCAGCATGAGCACGACCAGCGCCGCCCAGCCGCGCGCACCGACGCGGGGGCCGTCCTCGGTCCCCGGCAGGGAGATCGACGCTGTGGCGGACATGATGCACCTCTCGTTTCGCGGCGGATAACTTAACCGTCCAGCTGGTATAGTAACAGACATGGCCAGACCCCCGCATGCCCGCGAACGCGTGATCGACGCCTACGAGGCCCTGCTCATCTCCGAGGGAGAGCGCGCCGCGACCCTCGATGCCGTCGCCCGCTCCGCCGGGGTCTCCAAGGGCGGCTTGCTCTACCACTTCTCGTCCAAGGAGGAGCTCGCGACGGCGATGCTCGCCCGGCTCGCCCGGCTCGTCGATGAGGACGTCGCCGAGATGCACGTGGCGGCGACCGGCCCCGTGGAGTACTACCTGCGCACCTCGGTCATGATGGACGACGCTCTCGACCGCGCGATCATCGCGGTCTCCCGCCTGGCCCAGGGCGGAAGCCAGCCGGCGGCGGAGGCCCTGCACCGCATGCGGGAGCGCTCGGCGGCGGAGATCCGCCCGCACGTGCGGGATCAGGCGGCGCTCGATCTCGTGCTGCTGCTCAGCGACGGCCTGTTCTTCAACAACGCCGTCGACGCCGACGGATCCGACGGTGTCGTCCCCTCGGGCACCGCGCTGGACGAGCTGGTCGCGCTCGTGCTGCAGGCGACCCGGCGCTGACTCCGGGCTCTCAGCCCTCCGCCGGACCGCCCGCCGGGTCGCCGTCCACTGAGGCGCCCGCGGCGCCCAGTCGCCGTTCGAGGTGGCGACGGATCGCGCTGTCCGCGGTGCGGTCGATCGCGGCGCGGAGATCGGCCTCAGCCCCGGACGCGTCGCCGGCGCGGATGCCCAGCTCGGCGCGCACGGCGAACGCCTGAGCGGCGAGCGGGCCGGCGAAGAGCTCCTCGTCGGCGTCGAGCTCCAGACGCACGCCCGCCGCGTCATGCCCGTCGGCGTAACCGCGGGCCACCAGCCGGGCGAGCCGGGCGGACGGCGACGGCCACTGCGCGACCAGCCCGTCGTAGAGCAGCGCGATCGCCGCCCAGTCGGTCGCGTCCCAGCCGGGGGCGATGGCATGGAGGCCGGCGATCCCCGCCTGCAGCGCGAAGCGACCGGGCGTCTCGTGAACGTCCCCGCCGCGCAGCGCGCGGGTCGCGAGCGCCTCCCCCTCGGCGATCAGCGCGCGGTCCCACAGGCTCCGGTCCGCCTCGGCGAGCGCTACGAGCTCCCCGGCCGGATCCACGCGGGACGGATGCCGCGCCTCGGTGAGCAGCAGCAGCGCGAGCAGGCCGCACGCCTCGGTGTGCTCGTCACCCGCGACGCGCAGGGCGTCGCGCGCGAGAGCGACGGCGTCCGCACAGAGCCGGCGGCTGTCGGCGCCGGTGGGCGCCGCATACCCGGTCGTGTACAGCAGGGCGATGACGGAGAGCGCATCGCCGAGCCGCGCGGCCACCTGCTGCTCGTCGGTCATCTGGAACCGGATGTCGGAGTCGTGCAGTCGCTTCTTCGCCCGGGTGAGACGCGCGGCCATCGTGCTCTCCGTCACGAGCAGCATCGCGGCGACGTCGGCCGTCGGGATGCCGCACACGAAGCGCAGCGCGAGAGCGAGCCGGGTCTCCTGGGCGAGCTCCGGATGGCACACCGTGAGGATCAGCTCGAGCCGCTCGTCGCCGGTGAACGCGAAGTCCGGGAACAGGTCGGCGGGAGCGATGACCATCTCGAACACGAGCACCGGCAGCGCCTTCGCCGCGGTCCGCGCACGGCGGATGCCGTCCACGGCGATCCGCCGCGCCGCCGTGGTGATCCATGCGGCGGGGTTCGCCGGCGCGCGTCCTTCCCTTTCCTGGGCGATCGCACGCAGGAACGCCTCCTGCACGGCGTCCTCCGCGAGCTGCAGATCGCCGGTGTACGCCGTCACCGCGCCGAGGATGCGCCCCGCGTCGGCGCGGAACGCATCCTCGATCCGGCTGGCCATGGTCGGCCGCTCAGCCCATCGCCGGGGCGCCGCCGGACATGTCGAGGACGGGGTGCACGTCGAGCCAGCCGCCGGTGGGCACGAGCGCCGCGAGCTCGCGCGCCTGCTCCGGCGAGTCCGCGGTGAACACGTAGAAGCCGGTGACGACCTCGCGCGTCTCCCCGAAGGGACCGTCCGTGAAGACAGGACCGTCGGCGGTGGGACGGATCCGAAACGCCTCGGCCTGCGGGCGCAGCGGGACGCCGGCGGTGATCCGGTGGCCCGCGGCCTGGACGGCGGCCTGGAAGGCCTTGTGGCCCTCGAGATCGGCCTCGATCTGCGCCGCGGGGAGCTTGGCGGGGTCCCACTCGGGCTCGTGGATGATGATCATGTACTCGTCGGACATGGTGTCTCCTTCGTCGTGCGGGCGGAGTGCCCGTGAGGTGTCGAACACCGATACGACGTGGAGAGCCCGCCGAAATCGACAACCCGGCCAGATTCTCCCAGAGAAAGTCCGCCGGGGTGCGGGGCACGCACGCGCGCAGACGACGAACCGCCGCCCGGATGGTCCCGGGCGGCGGTCCTTCGCGAGTCTCAGCGACCGCTGTGCCGGATCAGGCCTCGACGAGCTCGATCTGGCGGAACAGGTCGGCGTCGATCGCGTCGCGCACCTCCTCGAGGAGCGTCTCCGGGATCGGCGAGTCGAGGGTCAGCACGCTGAGCGCCTGGCCGCCGGCGGTCTCACGGGCGATCTGCATGCCGGCGATGTTGATGCCGGCGTCGCCGAAGCGCTGGCCGTAGACCGCGACGATGCCGGGGCGGTCGGTGTAGAGCATGACGACGTGGTGCTTCTCGATCGGCAGCTCGACGGCGTGGCCGTTGATCGCGACGAGCTTCTCGATCTGCTTCGGGCCGGTCAGGGTGCCCGACACCGAGACCTGGCTGCCGTCGGCGAGGGCGCCGCGCAGGGTGATGACGTTGCGGTACTCCTCGCTCACGTCGTCCTGGACGAGGCGGACCGCGACCCCGCGCTGCTCGGCGAGCAGCGGCGCGTTCACGTACGACACGGTCTCGCTGACGATGGGCGTGAAGACGCCCTTGAGCGCGGCGAGGCGCAGCACGCCCACGTCGTAGCCGTTGAGCTCGCCGTGCACCTCGACGTCGAGGCTGGTCAGCGGCGACTGTGCGAGGGCGGAGAGGATCTGGCCGAGCTTCTCGGTGAGCGGGATGCCGGGGCGCACGTAGGGGTCGATGACCCCGCCGGCCACGTTCACCGCATCCGGGACGAGGTCGCCGCCGAGCGCGAGGCGCACGGAGCGCGCGACCGAGACGCCGGCCTTCTCCTGCGCCTCGTCGGTCGACGCGCCCAGATGCGGGGTGACGACGACGTTCGGCAGGGCCGTGAGGGCACGGGCGGTGCTGCCCTCGGCCGGGGGCTCGGTGGTGAAGACGTCGAGGCCGGCGCCGGCGATCTCGCCGTTCTGCAGCGCGACCAGCAGCGCCTCCTCGTCGATGAGGCCGCCGCGCGCGACGTTGACGACGTACGCGGTCGGCTTCATCGCGCGGAACTGCTCTGCGCCGATCATGCCGGTGGTCTCCGGCGTCTTCGGCATGTGGATCGTGAGGAAGTCGCTCTCCGCGACGAGCTCCTCCAGGCTCAGCAGCTGCACGCCGAGCTGCTGGGCGCGGGCGCTCGTGACGTAGGGGTCGTAGGCGACGACGCGCATGTCGAAGGCGGCGAGGCGGGCGGCGACGAGGGCGCCGATGCGGCCGAGGCCGACGATGCCGACGGTCTTCTCGAAGAGCTCGGTGCCCGTGAAGGAGCTGCGCTTCCACTCCCCCGCCGACAGCGACGCGTGCGCGGCCGGCACGCGACGGGCGAGGCTGAGGATGTGCCCGACGGTGAGCTCGGCGGCCGAGACGATGTTCGAGGTGGGGGCGTTCACCACCATGACGCCCGCGGCGGTGGCCGCCTTGATGTCGACGTTGTCGAGACCCACGCCGGCACGGGCGACGACCTTCAGCACGGGCGCGTGCGAGAGCGCCTCGGCGTCGATCCTCGTGGCCGAGCGGATGAGGACCGCGTCGGCGTCGGCGAGGGCGGCGAACAGCGCCTCACGGTCGGTGCCGTCCACGGAGCGGATGTCGAAGTCGGGGCCGAGCGCATCCACCGTGGCGGGCGAGAGCGTCTCTGCGAGGAGGACGACGGGCTTGCGGGCGGACGAGTTCACGGCGTTCTCGGGCACAGAGAGATCCTTCGGGGCTGGGAAGGGGGATCCGGACGCGCCGCACCGTCGGGGCGCGATAGTGCGAACAGCCTACCCGAGAGCGGTGAGCCTCCCGGACCGTGTGACGCCCCGGGTCGCCCCGCCGCTCAGTGCGCGCCGGACAGGGTGTACCCCACGACGTCCAGCCAGAACACCGCCACCACGCCGAGACCGCCGAACAACACGAGCGCCACGACGCCCAGGCCGCGGCGCCGGGTGAGTGCGATCGCCAGGGCGTACACGATCACGGGCATCACGATCGCGAGGATCAGCGCCACCCACGTCGTCGCGTCGACGGCGAGGCCCACGAGCGGGATCATGTACGCGATCGCGTTCCAGACGGCATAGGCGTACAGCAGCCCGAACACACCGAGCAGGGTGTAGAAGATCCACCGCGGCCGGCGCGGATCCGTCGTCTTCAGGGCTTCCGCACTCATGCTCCCACCGTCCCGAACATCACGAAGGGCCACGGCACGAGCAGCGCCGCGCCGGCGATCAGCGCCACGATGCGGATCCACGACGCGCGACCTCGGGTGAGCGCCCAGGTCGCCGCGAACCACAGCACGGGGGCGAGGGCCGCGAGCCACATCCACGGGAAGTACGTCCAGTCCCCCAGCAGGAGTGACGCACGCGGCCGCAGCCGGAATCCGCCGACGATCCACCCCGCTGCGAAGAGCAGGTACACGCCGCCGATGATCCCGTAGAACACGAGGGCCGCGTTGCCGGCCCCCGCGGGCTCCTCCTCGTCCGCGGAGCGGGCGGCGGCCGCCGTGCCCGTGGCCGCGTCCTCCGCCGGCGCCGCGGGCGGCACGTCGTCGCGCACGGCCTCACCGGAGGCCGAGGCCGGCGGCGCAGCAGCAGGGGGTGTCTTCGCCGCGGGAGCGGTCGGCGCTTCGGGGTCGTCACCCTCCCAGCGCAGCGCGTCGTCCGGATCGGTCGTCATGCGTCCAGCGTAGCGAGCGATATCCCACGTGCGCGGCCCCGACGCCACTAGGCTCGGCTGCATCAGCAGGGGGAAGGGAAAGGACCACCGTGCCTGAAAACAGCAGCAAGAGACCCGCCCGCACCGCCGCGGGCAGGAACGCCTCCGCCGCGGCGAACGCCGCGGCTCCCACGGACGGCCCGGCGGATCCGCCCGCCGGCTGGACGCCCACACCCGAGGCCAAGGCGACCGCGACCCGCTTCCGCTGGATCGCCGCCGTGCTCTGGGTCATCGCGATCGCCGCAGAAGCCGTCGGCATTTTCTGGCTGCTGCGGCAGCGCCAGGTCACCGGCGGCGACGGCAAGCTCGTCCGCAACCCCGACACCGGCCTGCTCGAGCAGCAGGGCGCGACGGCGACGTTCCCGCAGTGGGCGTTCATCACGCTCCTCGTGCTGTTCGTCGTGATCGCGGCGCTGTCGATCACCGGATCCTTCCTGTGGAAGAAGGCCAACCACCTCGATCCGGCCCGCCGCTCGGATACGGTGCGGTTCTTCGTGCAGAACCAGCTCGGGGCGATCATCGCGATCGTCGCGTTCGTGCCGCTCATCATCATGGTGTTCCTGAACAAGAACATGGACAAGGGGCAGAAGACGATCGCCGGCATCGTCGGCATCGCCCTGGCCGCGCTCGCGGTCGTGCTGGGCATCGACTTCAAGCCGGCGTCCGTCGAGCAGTACACCGCGGACCAGTCGACGGTGATCCAGCTGCTCGGCAAGGACCAGGTGACGTGGGTCTCCGGCGGCGCGGTCTACCACGTGTGCGACAAGGTGTCGGACATCCAGACCGGCAGCCAGATCCAGACCGGCACCACCGCCCAGGCCGTCGCGGCCGGGAAGGAGCGCCTGACCCTGAAGTTCGCCTCGGAGCTCGAGAAGTGCGGCCTGCCGGTCCCGCAGAACGCCACCGCGATCGCCGACGCGCTGCGCCAGATCCAAGGCGGTCAGACCGTCAGCCTCCCCGCCCCGGTGTGGGCGAACGGCACCCAGGCGCCGATCACCGTGCCGGACGCCCCGTCCTCGGGCTCGGCGCCCGCTCCGACCAGCACCCCGTGACCGGCGCGGTCTGAGCCGACGAAGAGCGCGGCGCTCCCGAGGGGGCGCCGCGCTCTTCTCGTGTGCGGCGCCCTTCGTCTCGTCGCTGCGCACCTCGCTCAGGAACCGGCGAACCCGGGCTCCTGGGTGAGCGCGCCACGAAGCGCCGCCGCGGCCCGGCGCACGATGGCGCCGTCGGTGACGTCGAAGCCCGGATCCCCACCGCCCGGTCCGCTCGATGCCGTGTCCCCCGAGGGCTGCCGCGCGGAGAGGTGGATCGCGTCCACGCCGCACGCCAGGAGCGCGGGAACGTCCTCGACGCGCACGCCTCCGCCAGCCATGACCTCGAGCCGCCCTGCCGCCGTGGACACCAGGGCGCTCAGCGTCTCGCGACCGTCGACGCTGCGGGCCGCCCCGCCACTGCTCAGCACGCGCCGCACCCCGCACGCCACCAGGTCGTCGACGATCGCCGCCGGCTCGGGGAGCACGTCGATCGCGCGGTGGAACACGAGGTCCGCGTCGCCGGCGGCACGCCGCCACTCGTCGAGCGCGGCCCGGTCGGGCTCACCGGCGGCGGTCAGCGCACCGACCACCACGGCGCCGACGCCGCGCCGCACCACGTCCGCGATGTCGGCGGCGACGAGCGCGACCTCCTCCGGCGCGTACACGAACCCCCCGCCGCGCGGCCGCACGAGCACGGCGACGCGCTCCGGGGCGCCGGCCGCGGCGAGCACCGCATCGATGGTCGCCGCGGAGGGCGTCAGTCCGCCGGTCGCGGCGAGCGCCTGGCAGAGCTCGACCCGGTCCGCGCCGCCGTCGAACGCGATGCGCGTGCCGGCGGGGCCGTCGACGGCGATCTCGAGCGCGGGAGCCGTCACGGCGCGACCGTGCCGACATTGATGAGCAGGTTGCCGTTCCTGGGGACCACGTCGACGAGCATACGGATCGGAAGCACGCACCGGCACGGCGAGTCGCCTCGTGGAGCTCGGCGATGAAGTCGCGGCGCGGTCCGCGGGAGCACGGCTACGAGGTCGAGACGACGGCGGACGTGCTCCCGCGCGTCCGCGACAGCGACCCCATCGCGACCACGCTCGCGGGCGCGAGCGTGAGCTCGATCACGGGGATCAGCACGTCCGGACGCCGCACGGGAAGGTGCACGGTGAGCGTGCCCTCGGCCTCGCCCGCGGGCGTCATCAGGGTCGCCTGCTGCTCGGGATCGGTCACCGACGTCCTGAGCCACGATCCGTCGTTCAGCAGCCGCGCGTAGGTGACCCGCCCGGCGAGCCCCTCGAGGTGCACGTAGCCGAGCGGCCACGAGAAGAGGTGCAGATAGAGGCGGTCGCCGCGGCGGGTGTAAACGCCCTCGCGCGGCGCGGCGAAAGGAGCATACCCGGCGCCGACGATCGCGTCACGATGCAGCCGCATCCATTCTGCGAGCTCCGCGAGCACCGCCTCGTCGCGCGGCGCGATGCTCCCCCGCCCGTCGGGGCCGACGTTGAGCAGCATGTTG
Organism: Microbacterium xylanilyticum; assembly: GCF_054654695.1. Taxonomy (NCBI): domain Bacteria; kingdom Bacillati; phylum Actinomycetota; class Actinomycetes; order Micrococcales; family Microbacteriaceae; genus Microbacterium; species Microbacterium xylanilyticum. The sequence goes on along the minus strand of NZ_BAAIEN010000002.1, from coordinate 1,429,664 downwards.
CCGTCCATCGACACGGAGTCCGCGAGCATCTGGGCGAGCAGCAGCGCGGACTTCTGGTCGTGGTTGTCGCGATGGTAGCCCCAGGATCCGTTGATCGTCTGGCATGCCTCCCACACCTGCGGGACGCCGTCCACGACGATCGGGGCGGTCGGCTGGTACTGCTCGGGTGTGACGAAGTCCCCGGGGATGCCGAGCCGGTCGTTCACGAGCATCTGCGGCTGCAGCTCGCGGCACAGCGCCAGCAGTCCCTGCGCGTCCCAGTCCTCGGGGCCCTTGCCGTCCCAGCCGTCCGCCGGATCCGGATAGGTGAAGTCGAAGAACAGGTAGTCGATGTCGCCGTACTGCGTGAGCAGCTCGCGCACCTGCCCGTGCAGGTAGGCGCGGTAGCGGCCCATGTCGCGCTCGGCGTTGCGCTCGTGCTCGATCGCATCGCCGCGTCGGGGGTGGTTCCCGTCCACCGTGAAGTCCGGGTGGCGCCAGTCGATCAGCGAGTGGTAGAGCCCGACGCGCAGTCCCTCGGCGCGCAGCGCGTCGACGTACTCGCGGACGAGATCCCTCCCGCACGCGGCGACCGAGGTGTAGTCGGTCAAGGCCGAATCCCACAGGCAGAACCCGTCGTGGTGCTTCGTGGTGAGCACGACGTATCCCATCCCGGTCGCCTTGGCTCGGCGCGCGAGCGCCGCCGCATCGAACAGGTCGGGGTCGAAGTGGTCGAAGTAGACCCGGTACTCCTCCGCTGTGAGGCGCTCGTAGTTCTGCACCCACTCGTGCCGGGCGGCGCCGCTGTACAGGCCGAAGTGCACGAACATCCCGAACCGCGCCTCGTCGAACCACTGCTGTCGCATCTGTGCTCGTCCTCCCTGGACGTCGAAACGGTGCCCGCTCAGGCGGACGGGTGACCGACGACGCCCTTGCGCAGCAGGGCGTTGCCGTACTTCCGGGTCTCCCCGGTGCGCACCATCAGGTACGCGCTCCTCGCGACGTCGTAGTACGCGAAGCGCTCCACGAAGCGCGTGCTCTGCACGTCGGTTCCCGCGGCGGCCATGAGCTCGCGCTGCACGTCGAGCACCTCGCCGTCGGCCGAGGCCATGACGTCCATGCCCGGCGCGTCGTCGAGCGGCAGCACGGTGCGGATCGCGGCCACCAGGTCCGGGGTGGACGTGCCGGGCAGATCGACGACGCGCGCACCCAGCGCCCACGCGGGGAAATGCGCGTCGGCCACGACGACCGCGTCGGAGTGCCCCATCCGGTCGAGGTGCAGCAGCAGCTCCCCGGTGAGCAGGGGGTGGATTCCTTCGAGCATGAGCTCCCCTTCGTTCGTGTTCGGCCGGTCCGCGACTCAGGCCGGGATGAGTCCCTCGTGCGCGAGCTCCCGCCAGAGGTCGGCGGGGATCGCGAGTGCCGCGAGCTCCCCGTTCTGGCGCAGCTGCTCCGGGCGGCTGCCGCCGACCACGACCGACTCCACGACCGGCGACTGCAGCGGATACTGGATCGCCGCGGCGGGCAGAGGCACGCCGTGGGCACGGCACACGTCGGCGATCCGCGTGAGCCGCTGCCAGAGCTCCTCCGGCAGGGCGCCGTACTCGTAGCGCCCGTCGCGGCGTGGCTCGCTCTGTGCGAGCAGCCCGGAGTTGAACACCGATGCGGCGACGATCCGCGTACCGCGCTCGGCGCACGCGGGGATCACGTCGGCGGCGGCCGGCTGCTCGAGCAGGGTGTACCGCCCGGCGACCATGATCGTGTCGAGGTCGGCTGAGCGGACCGCTGCGGCGAGCGCCTCGGGGGTCATGGATCCGATGCCGATGCGGGCTATCTGTCCATCGGCGCGCAGCGCCTCGAGCGCCGGGAACGCTTCGGCGAGGGCCAGATCCAGGTCGTGCCGCTCCGGATCGTGCAGGTACAGGATGTCGATGCGCTCGATGCCGAGGCGCTCGCGAGACTCCTCCAGGCTGGCGCGGATCCCTGCGGCGGAGAAGTCCCACACGCGACGGAGGTCGTCGGGCACGAAGAAGTCGTTGGCCGTGTCCAACCCGCCCGCGACATGGTCCGGGTTCGGCCGCAGCAGCCGCCCCGCCTTGGTCGAGAGCACGTACTCGTCACGCGGCTTCGTCTGCAGGAAGGCCCCGAGACGGCGCTCGGACAGCCCGAGTCCGTAGTGCGGTGCAGTGTCGTAGTGCCGGATCCCGCTCTCCCAGGCTGCGTCGAGCACCGCCCATGCCTCGTCGTCCGTGAGCGGGCGGAAAAGGTTGCCGACGTTGGCGGCCCCGTACCCCAGCGACGGGATATCAGACCGGTGCACGCCGTCCGTGAGCTCAGACATGCGCGCCGGCTCCCCGGTGCTCCCCGGTCCAGGCGAATTCGGCGCGGCTGGCGGCCTTCATCTCCATGCCGTTGCCCGGCGCGGTGGGAGCCGTATACGCGCCATCCCGGATCTCCGTCGGCGTGACGAAGTGCTCGTGCAGGTGGTCCACGTACTCGATCATGCGCCCCTCGCGGGTGCCCGAGATCGCGATGAAGTCGAACATGGACAGGTGCTGCACCGCCTCGCAGAGGCCCACGCCGCCCGCATGCGGGCAGACCGGCACGCCGAACTTCGCGGCGAGCAGCAGGTTCGCGATGTTCTCGTTCACGCCGGCGACCCGCACGGCGTCGATCTGCATGACCTGGATCGCGTCGGCCTGCAGCAGCTGCTTGAAGATCATCCGGTTCTGCGCGTGCTCGCCGGTGGCGACGCGGATCGGTGCGACACCGCGGGCGATCTCTGCGTGCCCGAGCACGTCGTCGGGGCTGGTGGGCTCCTCGATCCAGGCGGGGTGGAACTCCGCCAGAGCGTTCACCCAGGCGATCGCCTCGGAGACCTCCCACCGCTGGTTGGCGTCGATCGCGATCGGGAAGTCGGGTCCGCACACCTCGCGAGCCTTTCGGAAGCGGCGGGTGTCGTCGTCGAGATCGGCGCCCACCTTGAGCTTGATCTGCCCGAAGCCCTGCGCCATGGCCTCGCGGGCGAGCCGCTCCAGCTTCTCGTCCGAGTAGCCGAGCCATCCGGGGCTGGTCGTATAGCCGGGGTAGCCGGTGGCGAGCAGCTGCGCCTCGCGCTCGCTGCGGCCTGCCTCGCCGGCGCGGAGGATGTCGAGCGCGTCCTCGCGGGTGAGGGCGTTGCTGAGATAGCGGAAATCGACGAGGTCGACGATCTCCTCGGGGCTCATCCGGGACAGCAGCTGCCACAGCGGCAGTCCCGCGCGCTTGGCCTTGAGGTCCCAGAGCGCGTTGATCACGGCGCCGATGGCCATGTGCATCACGCCCTTCTCGGGGCCGAGCCAGCGCAGCTGCGAATCGCCGATGAGTTCGCGGAAGGTGGCGCCCATGTCGTCCAGCAGCGGTTCGAGCTCGCGGCCCACGAGGTGACCGGCGAGGGCATCGATCCCCGCGACCTGCACGTCGTTGCCGCGCCCGATCGTGAACACGAAGGCGTGCCCCTCGATGCCGTCGGCGGCGTCCGTGCGCACGATCACGTAGGCGGCGGAGTAGTCCGGGTCGGGGTTCATCGCGTCGGAGCCGTCGAGGCTGAGCGACGTGGGGAAGCGGATGTCGCTGGTCTCCAGCGCGACGATGCGGCTCACGGTTCTCCTGTTCTGGGCCTGCGTCGAGGAGCAACCGGCTCGGATGACCGTGCTCCTGACACTTGGGAGTGTAAACATCGGATGTCTATACTGTCAACGCAGGGATCCTTCGCGCACTCTCGGTCGCCTCGGCTCCCGCCCGTCCCCCTGAGAAGGCAGGAGAACCATGAAGTTCGCGCGTCTGGGCGACGTCGGATCCGAGATCCCCGTCGTCATCGTCGATGACCGCCACTACGACCTGAGGCCCGTGACCTCCGATGTGAACGGCGACTTCCTCGCCGATGACCCGGTCGGACGCACCCGTGCCGCGCTCGAGTCGGGCTCCCTGCCGGAGCTCGTCGACGCGTCGGAGCGCCGGATCGGATCCCCGATCGCGCGACCCAGTGCCGTGATCTGCGTCGGACAGAACTACGCGGCGCACGCCCGGGAGTCCGGGGCGGAGCCGCCGGCGGTGCCGATCCTGTTCCTGAAGACGCCGAACACGGTCGTCGGCCCCGATGACGCCGTGACGATCCCGCGCGGGAGCGAGAAAACGGACTGGGAGGTGGAGCTCGGCGTCGTGATCGGCGCCCGGACCGCCTATCTCGACTCCCCCGACGAGGCCGCGGCGCACATCGCCGGCTACGTCGTGTGCAACGACGTGTCCGAGCGGGCCTTCCAGATGGAGGTGTCCGGCGGGCAGTGGTCGAAGGGCAAGGCGGCGTTCGGCTTCAACCCCACCGGCCCGTGGCTGGTCACGCCGGACGCGGTCGACGTGCAGAACCTGCGCCTGCGCAGCTTCGTGAACGGCGAGGCCCGACAGGACTCGTCGACGAGCGACATGATCTTCTCCGTGGCAGAGATCGTGCACCACATCTCGCAGTACATGACGCTCGAGCCCGGGGACCTCATCCTCACCGGCACCCCGCAGGGCGTGGCGTTCGGCGGGAAGTTCCCGTACCTCCGCCCGGGTGACGTGGTGGAGATCGACATCGAAGGGCTGGGAAGCCAGCGTCAGGAGTTCACCGCATGGGAGGCGCAGGCATGACCGTTCAGCAGGCTCAGGGACCGCAGGTGGAGGGGCTCGTCGCGATCGTCACGGGCGGCGCATCCGGGATCGGTGCGGCCATCGCCGCGCAGCTGCACGAGCAGGGCGCACAGGTCGCGGTGCTGGACCGCGATATCGCGCACGCGGATCCGCGGTTCGCGGCGTTCACCGCCGACGTGTCGGACCGCGCGAGCGTGAACGCCGCCGTCACGGCGATCGCCGAGCGCTTCGGCCGCATCGACATCGTGGTGAACAACGCCGGGATCGGCGCGCAGGGTGACATCGCGGCGAACGACGACGACGAGTGGGCGCGCGTGCTGTCCATCAACGTGACCGGGATCGCCCGGGTGACCAGCGCGGCCCTCCCCTGGCTGCGGAAGTCGCCGGCAGCCGCGATCTGCAACACGGCCTCCATCGCCTCGACCACGGGGCTCCCGCAGCGCGCGCTGTACTCGGCGTCGAAGGGCGCTGTCTCGGCGCTCACCCGCGCGATGGCCGCCGACCACCTCCGCGAGGGGATCCGGGTGAACGCCGTGAATCCGGGCACGGCGGACACCCCGTGGGTGGGCCGGCTGCTCGATGCCGCCGCCGACCCCGAGGCCGAGCGCGCCGCGCTGAACGCCCGCCAGCCGCACGGCCGCCTGGTCTCGCCGGACGAGGTCGCCGGCGCGGTGCTGTACCTGGTCAGCCCCGCGTCCGGATCCACGACCGGCACCTTCATCGAGGTCGACGGCGGCATGGCGCAGCTGCGCCTGCGCCCGGAGTGACGCGCTCGTGCTGAGCCGCCCAGGCCCTGACCGGTGCTCAGGCCTGGGCGGCCTGACGGAGCCAGCGCTCGACGCCTGCGATGTGCGCCGTCGCGAGCGAGGTCGCGAGCGCCGGGTCGTGCTGCGCGATGGCGTCGGCGATCGCCCGGTGCTCCGACAGGGTGCGCTCCACGGCGCCCTGCTCGGTGAGTCCGCGCCAGACCCGCGCCCGGATCGTCTGGCTGGACAGGCTGTCGATGAGGCTGGCGAGGTAGCCGTTGCCGGTCATCTGCACGATCTCCCGGTGGAAGCGGATGTCGTGCGCGACCAAGTCGTCGATGGACACGCCGGAGTCGACGCCCGCGATCTCCGCCTGCAGCGCGGCGATGGCCTCATCGCTGCCGTGGGTGGCGGCCAGGCCCGTGGCCTGCGACTCCAGCATTCGGCGCACCGCGAACAGCTCGAGCAGGGAATCGTCGTCGTGCATGTCGACGACGAAGCTGATCGCCTCGAGAAGCAGGTGCGGCTCGAGGCTGGTCACGTAGGTGCCGTCGCCGCGGCGCACGTCGAGCACCCGGATGACCTCGAGCGCCTTCACGGCTTCCCGCATCGAGTTGCGGGACAGCCCGAGCCGCTCGGCGAGCTCCTTCTCCGGAGGAAGCCGGTCCCCCGGGCCGAGCTCGCCCGACACGATCATCGCCTTGATCTTCTCGATCGCCTCGTCGGTCACTGCCATGGCGTCATCATAGGGGTTCGGCGTATTCATCGGATGTCTACGCCGCGCCGGATCCCGACCTGCGAAAGGATATGAGCATGCGCGTGCTCGACGCCCACCTCCACCTGTGGGATCCGTCCCGGCTCGACTACGAATGGCTCGAGGGGCCGCTGTCGCACCGCTTCGCCGCCGCGGAGCTGGCGCAGGCGCCGATCGGCGACGAACGCGCCGCGGTGTTCGTCCAGGCGGAGTGCGTGGAACCGCAGTTCCTCGACGAGGTGCGCTGGGTGGCCGAGACCGCGCAGGGCGCCGGCGTGATCGGGATCGTGGCCGGGGCGCGGCTGAACCGCGGCGAGGACACGGCCGCGCACCTCGCGCGCCTTGCGGAGATCCCCCTCGTCGTGGGGGTGCGCCATCTGCTGCAGAGCGAGCCCGACGGCACGGCGACCGCCCCAGCCTTCCTCGCCGGGGCCGCGGCCGTCGCGGAGCACGGGCTCCGCTTCGACGCGTGCGTGCGCGCGCAGCAACTCCCGGACGTGGTAGCCCTCGCCTCAGCCGTGCCCGAGCTCGCGATCGCGCTCGACCACCTGGGCAAGCCCGCCGTCGGCACCGCCGCGGATCCGCGAAGGCCCGACGCCGCCTGGCTGCGGGACATCCGCGACCTCGCCGCGCACCCGCAGGTCTCCGTCAAGCTGTCCGGACTGCCCGCCGAGGCCGGCGGGCAGTGGGACGCCGCCCAGGTGGCGCCGTTCCTCGACGCCGTGGCGGAGGAGTTCGGCGCGGAGCGGCTGCTCTGGGGCAGCGACTGGCCGGTGTCCTCGGTCGCCGGCGACGACTATCGCGCCGGTGCGCGCGGCGCGTGGGCCCGGGCCGTCGCGGACTGGGCGGAGCGGCGCGGGGTCGACCTCGACGCCGTGTTCTGGGCCAATGCGGCACGGTTCTACGGGCTGCACTGAACGATAGGGCGGCCGCTCGGAGCGTGCCATGCGCCGGCGCGTGACAGCACAGAGCGAGCCCGAGTTGGTGGTTTAGGCTTGCCTTACCTATATTGGAGTCGCGACCCGCCCCCTCCTCGAAGGATCTTCCTGTGAACCGTTCGCTCCGCTTCCTCTCCGCCGCCGCGGCCGCCTCGGCCGTCGCCCTCGCGCTCACCGCGTGCAGCGGCTCCTCCACCCCCGCCGCGAGCTCCTCCGCCGGAGACGACCTCGCCGGCCAGACCATCACGGTCTACAACGCCCAGCACGAGGAGCTCACAAAGTCCTGGATCGACGCGTTCACGAAGTCGACCGGCATCAAGGTGCAGGTCCGCAACGGCGACGACACCGAGATGTCGCAGCAGCTCATCCAGGAGGGGGACCGCTCCCCCGCCGACGTCTTCCTCACGGAGAACTCGCCGGCGATGTCGGCCGTCGAGAAGGCCGGTCTGTTCACCTCGCCCGGTGACGAGGCGCTGAAGAACGTCCCCGCGGAGTACCGGCCCTCCTCGGCCAAGTGGGTGGGCATCGCGGCGCGCTCCACGGTCTTCGCCTACAACACCTCCAAGCTCACCGAGGCGCAGCTGCCGAAGTCCCTCATGGACCTCGCCGATCCCTCCTGGAAGGGCCGCTGGGCGGCCTCCCCGTCGGGCGCCGACTTCCAGGCCATCGTCTCCGCGCTCGTGCAGCTCAAGGGCGCCGACGCTGCCGAGACGTGGCTGCAGGCGATGAAGACGAACTCGGTCGCCTACAAGGGCAACTCCACCGCCATGAAGGCTGTGAACGCCGGCGAGATCGACGGGGCCGTCATCTACCACTACTACTGGTTCGGCGACCAGGCCTCCACCGGCGAGAACTCGAAGAACGTGCAGCTGCACTACTTCAAGAACCAGGATCCGGGTGCCTTCGTGTCCGTGTCCGGGGGCGGTGTGCTGAAGTCCAGCAAGCACGAGGCCGCGGCGCAGAAGTTCCTCGCCTTCGTCACGGGCGCCGAAGGTCAGAAGATCCTGCAGACCGGCACGTCCTTCGAGTACCCGGTCGGATCCGGTGTCGCCGCCAACCCGAAGCTCGTCCCGCTGAAGGAGCTGCAGGCGCCCACGATCGATCCGGCTACCCTGAACTCCAAGCAGGTCACCGACCTGATGACCAAGGCCGGCCTCCTCTAAGGGACGGACATCACCACCACGACATCGCAGCGGGCGGGCGGAGCGGATCGGCTCCGCCCGCCCCGCGTCGTCCCCGGGGGCCTGGCCGGCGCGGCCGTGGTCGCCGCCGGCATCGTCGTCGCGCTGCTGTCGCTGCTGCCGCTGGCGTTCGTGGTGGGCACCGCGGCGCAGATCGGCTGGGCGCAATCCGCGGCGCTCGTCTTCCGTCCGCGCGTGGGCGAACTGCTCGCCAACACCGTGCTGCTCGTCGCGATCACGGTGCCGCTGTGCGCGGTGATCGGCGTCGGGGGCGCCTGGCTCGTTGAGCGCACTTCCCTGGCCGGTGCGGGCGCGTGGGGCGCGGTGCTCGCGATGCCCCTCGCGATCCCTGCGTTCGTGAACTCCTACGCCTGGGTGTCGGCGATCCCCTCGCTCGCCGGGCTCGGATCCGGTGTGCTCCTGGCGACGCTGTCCTATTTCCCGCTCGTGTACCTTCCGGTGCGCGCCGCCCTCGCCCGGCTCGACCCTGCGCTCGAGCAGGCGGCGGCCAGCCTGGGCCGCGGACCGGTGCGCGTGTTCTTCGGCACCGTGCTGCCCCAGCTGCGGCTCGCGCTGCTCGGCGGTGCGCTGCTCGTCGGCCTGCACCTGCTCAGCGAGTACGGCGCGTTCGCCCTGATCCGGTTCGACACGTTCACGACCGCGATCATGGATCAGTACCGGTCGACCTTCAACGGATCCGCGGGAAGCATGCTCTCGGGCGTGCTGATGCTGCTCTGCTTCGCCCTGCTCCTGCTGGAGAGCCGGGCGCGCGGCCGCGCACGCTACGCGCGGATCGGATCCGGCACCGCATCTCCTCCGCGCCCGATCCGGCTGGGCATCGCGCAGCTCCCCGTGCAGCTGACGCTGCTCGCCCTCGGCCTGGCCGCACTCGGCGTGCCCGCCGTGGTGATCGGAGGCTGGCTCGTCCACGGCGGAGCGGCCGTCTGGCAGACTCCGGATCTCGTGCCCACCCTGCTGCAGACCCTCGCTCTCGCGCTCGGCGGAGGGGTCGTCACGGTCGCCGCCGCCTTCCCGCTGTCGTGGCTCGCCGTGCGGCGGCCCGGTGCGTTCAGCCGGCTGCTGGAGCGGACGAACTACATCACGAGCTCGATGCCCGGCATCGTGCTGGCGCTGTCGCTCGTCACCGTCTCCCTGTTCTTCGCTCCAGCGCTGTATCAGACCACCGCACTGCTGCTGCTGGCTTACGCGCTGCTGTTCCTCCCCCGCGCGCTGGTGCCGCTGCAGGCGGGTATCGCGCAGGCGCCGCGCAGCCTCGAGGAAGCCGCCCAGGCACTGGGACGACGTCCCCTGCGCGCGTTCCTCGGCGTGACGCTGCGCCTGGTCGCACCGGCGACCGCCGCCGCCCTCGCGATGGTGTTCCTCGCCGTCGCGGGCGAGCTCACCGCGACGCTGCTGCTGTCGCCGATCGGCGTGCAGACGCTGGCCACCCGGTTCTGGAGCCTGTCGAGCGAGATCGACTTCGCCGGGGCCGCGCCCTATGCGACACTGCTGATCGTGCTGTCCGCGCCCATGACGTACCTGCTGTTCCGGCAGTCCGCCGCGCTCTCCACCGCGGGGCGCGGCGCCGCCGGCGCCGAGTCGGAACAGCCCGCATCCACGAAGGCGGAGGCCGCATGACCGCGCGCAACCTCGGATCCCTCGGCACCGTGCCCTCTCCGGGGACCGGACCGCTCCCCACCGCGCACCTGCAGATCGCCGGCGTCACCGCGTCGTACGGCGGGCGCCGGGTGCTGCACGGGGTCGACCTGGCCGTGCAGCACGGCGGCATCACCGCGGTGGTCGGCGCCTCCGGTTCGGGCAAGACGACGCTGCTGCGGATCATCGCCGGCTTCGAACGCCCCGACAGCGGCGAGGTCGTGCTCGGGTCCACCACCGTCACGGGGCCCGGATCCTGGGTCCCGGTGCATCGCCGCGACATCGGCTACGTCACGCAGGACGGCGGCCTGTTCCCGCACCTCTCGGTCGCGCGCAACATCTCGTTCGGCCTGGACGAGCTGAGCCGCACGGAGCGCCGTCAGCGGGTCGCAGAGCTCCTGGACCTCGTCTCGCTGCCGCAGGACGTCGCCGAGCGCCGCCCCGATCAGCTCTCCGGGGGCCAGCAGCAGCGCGTCGCCATCGCCCGCGCACTCGCCCGCGAGCCGGAGCTGATGCTGCTCGATGAGCCGTTCTCCGCCCTCGACACCGGGCTGCGCGCCGCGACCCGCGAGGCGGTCGCCCGGATCCTCACCGACGCCGGGACGACCACGATCCTCGTCACGCACGACCAGTCCGAGGCGCTCAGCTTCGCCGACCAGGTGGCGGTGATGCGCGACGGCCGGCTGGTGCAGACCGGTCACCCGTTCGTGGTGTACACCCGCCCGGCGGACCGCGGGGTGGCCGAGTTCCTCGGCGAGGCGATCGTGCTGGACGCCTGGCTGGACGGCTCCCTCGCCTTCTGCGCGCTCGGCTACGTGCCGGTGCGCAACCCGCCGGCGCAGGGGCACGTGCAGCTCATGCTGCGTCCGGAGCAGGTGCAGCTCGTCGCCGACTCGCCGATCCGCGCGACGGTTGAAGAGGGCGTGTACTTCGGATCCGAGACCTCGTCGCGCATCCGGCTGGAGCCCCGGGCGGACGCGGATCCCCGCCTCGACCCGGTGCCGCCGGTGATCACGATCCGGCACGCGAACCCCGCACTCGCCCGCCCCGGCCAGCGGGTCGCGCTGCGCGTGGTCGGCGAGGGCGTCGCGTTCCCGGTCTAGAGCTCTCACGGGAATGCGGAACGGGCGCCCCCGAAGGGACGCCCGCTCTCACATGGACAGCTGGGTCAGCGCGCAGCGCTGCCCTCGACACCAGGCCCGAAGGGCCGGCGGCCGCTCTGCGGCCCACCAGCACAGCCCTCGGGACTACGGCGGGGGTCAGCGCCCAGCGCTGCCCTCGACACCATGCCCGAAGGGCCGGCGGCCGCTCTGCGGCCCACCAGCACAGCCCTCGGGACTACGGCGGGGGTCAGCGCGCAGCGCTGCCCTCGACACCAGGCCCGAAGGGCCGGCGGCCGCTCTGCGGCCCACCAGCACAGCCCTCGGGACTACGGCGGGGGTCAGCGCGCAGCGCTGCCCTCGACGTAGTCCTCGTCCTGGGACTTCCAGGCGAACAGCGCACGCAGCTCCTTGCCGGTGGCCTCGATCGGGTGCCCCTGCTCCTTCTCACGGAGGGCGAGGAACTCGACCGCGCCGTTGTCCTGGTCCTCGATGAAGCGCTTCGCGAAGGCGCCGGACTGGATGTCCGCGAGGACCTCCTTCATCCGCTCCTTGACACCGGCGTCGATGACGCGCGGGCCCGACACGTAGTCGCCGAACTCGGCGGTGTCGGAGATCGACCAGCGCTGCTTGGCGATGCCGCCCTCCCACATCAGGTCGACGATGAGCTTGAGCTCGTGCAGCACCTCGAAGTAGGCGATCTGCGGCTGGTAGCCCGCCTCGGTGAGCGTCTCGAAGCCCGCCTGCACGAGGTGGCTCATGCCACCGCACAGCACGGCCTGCTCGCCGAACAGGTCGGTCTCGGTCTCCTCGGTGAACGTCGTCTTGATGACGCCGGCGCGGGTGCCGCCGATGGCCTTCGCGTACGAGAGCGCGGTGGCCCAGGCGTTGCCGGACGCGTCGCGCTCGACGGCGATGATGTCCGGGATGCCACGGCCGGCGACGAACTCGCGGCGCACGGTGTGGCCCGGGGCCTTCGGGGCGATCAGGATCACGTCGACGCCCTCGGGCGCGTCGATGTAGCCGAAGCGGATGTTGAACCCGTGCGCGAACGCGAGGGTCTTGCCCGCGGTCAGGTTCGGCGCGATGGACTCGCTGTAGATGCCGCGCTGGTGCTGGTCCGGGGCGAGGATCATGATGAGGTCGGCCCACTGGGTGGCCTCGGCGACGGACTTGACCGGGAAGCCGGCCTCCTCCGCCTTGGCGATCGACTTGGAGCCCTCCTTGAGGGCGATCGCGACCTCGACGCCGCTGTCGCGCAGGTTCATCGCGTGCGCGTGACCCTGCGAGCCGTAGCCGACGATGGCGACCTTCTTGTTCTGGATGATCGACAGGTCCGCGTCGGCGTCGTAGAAGATCTCGGTGCTCACTGTGTGTTTCTCCTTGTTGTACTTCGTCTCGCTTCGCTCGCTCAGCAACCGGGCGAAGCAGGGTGGTTTCGGGCCGGGCCCTTCGACAGGCTCAGGGACCGGCAGGGTTTCGGAAATCTGAAGGGGTCAGCTGCGCAGCACGCGCTCGGTGATGCTCTTGCCGCCGCGGCCGATCGCGAGCAGGCCCGACTGCGCGAGCTCCTTGATGCCGAACGGCTCGAGCGCGCGCAGCAGGGCGTCGACCTTGCCCTTGTCGCCGGTGACCTCGACCACCAGCGCCTCCGGCGCATAGTCCACGACGGACGCACGGAAGAGACTCACGACCTCGAGCACGTTCGAGCGGTTGTTGTTGTCCGTGCGCACCTTGATGAGCATGTGCTCACGCTGCACGGACGCGCTCTGCTCGAGCTCGACGATCTTGATGACGTTGATGAGCTTGTTGAGCTGCTTGGTCACCTGCTCGAGCGGGAACTCATCGACGTCGACGACGACCGTGATCCGGGAGATCCCGGGCACCTCGGTCACGCCCACGGCGAGCGATTCGATGTTGAAGCCGCGGCGCGCGAACAGACCGGCGACGCGGGTGAGCAGACCCGGGGTGTCCTCCACCAGGAGGCTCAGCACATGCGTGGACATGGATCAGTCCTCCTCGTCGAAGGCGGGCGCGTGGTCGCGCGCGTACTGGATGTAGCTGTTGCTCACGCCCTGCGGCACCATCGGCCACACCATGGCGTCGGCGCTGACGACGAAGTCGATCACGACGGGGCGATCGTTCGTCTCGAGCGCGAGCTTGATGGCGGCGTCGATCTCCTCCTCCTTCTCCACCCGGATCGCGAGGCAGCCGTAGGCCTCGGCGAGCTTGACGAAGTCGGGGATCCGGATCGTGCCGTGCCCGGTGTTCAGGTCGGTGTTCGAGTGCCGGCCCTCGTAGAACAGGGTCTGCCACTGACGGACCATGCCCAGGGAGGAGTTGTTGATGATCGCGACCTTGATCGGGATGTCGTTGATGACGCAGGTGGCGAGCTCCTGGTTGGTCATCTGGAAGCAGCCGTCGCCGTCGATCGCCCACACCACGCGCTCCGGCTCGGCGACCTTCGCGCCCATCGCAGCCGGCACGGCATAGCCCATGGTCCCGGCGCCACCCGAGTTCAGCCAGGAGTTCGGGCGCTCGTACTTGATGAACTGCGCGGCCCACATCTGGTGCTGGCCGACGCCGGCGACGTACACCGCCTCGGGGCCGGTGAGCTCGCCGATCCGCTGGATCACGTGCTGCGGCGACATCAGGCCGTCCTCCGGCGGCGTGTAGCCGAGCGGGAACTCGGCACGCAGGCCGTCGAGGTAGGCCCACCACTCCTCGATGTCGCCCTTGGCTCCCCCGGTCAGGCCGCGGAACGCCGCCTCCAGGTCGGTGATGACCTCGCGCACGCCGCCCACGATCGGGACGTCGGCGGTGCGGATCTTGGAGATCTCGGCCGGGTCGATGTCGACGTGCACGACCTTGGCGTTCGGCGCGAACAGCTCCGCCTTGCCCGTGACGCGGTCGTCGAAGCGCGTGCCGAGGGCGACCAGCAGGTCGGCCTCCTGCAGCGCCAGCACGGCCGGCACGGTGCCGTGCATGCCCGGCATGCCGACGTGCTGCGGGTGCGAGTCGGGGAACGCGCCGCGCGCCATCAGCGTGGTGACGACCGGGGCGCCGGTGAGCTCGGCGAGCGCGAGCAGCTCCTCGGAGGCGCGGCCGCGGATGATGCCGCCGCCGACGTACAGCACCGGCTTCTTGGCCTCCGCGAGCAGCGTGGCCGCGGCCTGGATCTGCTTGCCGTGCGCCTTGGTCACGGGGCGGTACCCCGGCAGGTCGTACTTCGGGGGCCACATGAACGGAGCGGTGGCCTGCTGCGCGTCCTTGGTGATGTCCACGAGCACGGGACCGGGGCGGCCCGTCGCCGCGATCTCGAACGCCGCGGCGATGGCGCCGGGGATGTCCTCCGGCCGCTTGACGAGGATCGAGTGCTTCGTGATCGGCATGGTGATGCCGACGATGTCGGCCTCCTGGAACGCATCCGTGCCCATCAGCCGGGAGAAGACCTGACCGGTGATCGCGACGATCGGGATGGAGTCCATGTAGGCGTCGGCGATCGCCGTGACGAGGTTCGTGGCACCGGGACCGGAGGTGGCGATGGTCACGCCGACCTTGCCGGAGGCGGTGGCGTAGCCCTCGGCCGCGTGCCCGCCGCCCTGCTCGTGGCGCACGAGGATGTGGCGCAGCTCGGTCGACGCCATCAGGGGGTCGTAGACCTCCATGATCGCGCCGCCGGGGATGCCGAACACATCGGTGACGCCGAGGAGCTCGAGGGAGCGGACGACGGCCTGCGCGCCGGTGAGAACGGGTGCCGCCGCCGGGCGGGCGGGCGGACGAGGGACGGCTGGAGCGGTATCAGCGGTCATCTGGGTTCCTTGCGGTGGTGGACGATCGACGGAAGCGGCGGGTCAGAACCCCGCCGCGGACGGCTCTCCGACCCGATCCGCCGGGGGCGGACCGCAGGGGTCGGGAAGACAGGGCTGGAACGCCTCGGGTGCAGCGCGGAGAAGTCGGCTCGACGTCGCGACGAACGCCGTCGCGGTAGGAGCCCGGCTCAGGCGTCCCGGCGAGTGGGCCGAGAGCGCGAGCCGCGATATCGACCCGAATCAGATCACCATCGCGCCCGACGGCCCGCAGGACCGCCGGAGCTCTGCGTCCGATCCGGGATCCGGTTGTGCCGATCACGCATCGAACGTGCATCAAGCCTAACGCATGATCGCGGCGGGTCCTGACGCTCGCGCGCGCGACGACCGGACGACCGGATCCGTGCTCAGCGCGCATGGAAGCAGTCTATTGCGCGGCCGCCCGGGCGTCGGCCAGCGCATCGAGCAGCACCGCGAAGGCGGCCGGATCCGGCACTCGCAGCGTCGCCGCGGTCTCCCCTGCGCCGATGCGCACGCCGAGGTCGTCCCCGGTGAGCGTGCGCATGCCGTCCTCATCGGTGACGTCGTCGCCTGCGAACAGCACCGCGGTGGCGTGCACATGCGATCGCAGCCGCGACAGCGCGGCGTCCTTCCCCTCCTCCCGCCAGGAGTACTCCCGCAGGTGGTGGCCGGTGCGGCGCCGCCAGGTCGGGATCCGCTGCGGCGCCCACTTCTCGACCCGCACGAAGGCGAGCTCCTCCTGGCCCGGCGCCGCCGTGCGCGTGTGCACGCCGAACCCGAAGGTCTTCGGCTCGTAGACCACGCCGTCCAGATCCGCGATCAGCGACCGCAGCTCCTCGATGACCTCGGCCTTGTCGGCGGGCTCCGTGGACAGGTCGGTCTCCTCCCCCGTGTCGGGGAACCAGAACTGCGCGCCGTGCGAGCCCGCGAGCAGGATCCGCGAGGAGTCGTCGTGCTCGGTGACCTCGCGCAGGTCGTGCAGGCTCCGTCCGGACGCGTACGCCACGAATGTCTCGGGCAGCGCGGTGAGGCGGTTCACCGCGGCGACCGCCTCGGGAAGCGCCCGTGCCGTCATGGGGTCCGCGACGTGCGGCGACAGCGTGCCGTCGAAGTCGAGCGCGACCAGCAGGCGCGGCGTGCGGGCGAGCGCGGAGAGGGCGGGGTCGACGGTGCCGGGCGTCCAGTCGCGGGTCATCGGGTGCTCCGTACGTTCTCCAGGGCGGTGAGGAACTCTCGCGACCAGGCGTTCACGTCGTTCTCCAGCACCCGCTTCCGGAGGGCCCGCATGCGCCGGGCCTGCTCGCGCGGGGGCATGTCGACAGCCCGCATGATGGCGTCCTTGAGCCCCTCGATGTCGTGGGGGTTCACCAGCACGGCCTGGCGCAGCTCATCTGCGGCGCCGGTGAACTCGCTCAGCACGAGCACCCCGCGGTGGTCGCCGCGGGCGGCGACATACTCCTTGGCCACCAGGTTCATGCCGTCGCGGAGCGCGGTCACGAGCATCACGTCGGCGGCGAGATACAGCGCGACCATCTCCTCGCGCGGGAAGCCCTGATGCAGGTAGCGGATCGCGGTGTGGTCGATCGTGTCGTGGTCGCCGTTGATCCGGGCCACGGCGAGCTCGATCTCGTCGCGCAGCTGCACGTAGGCGTCCACACGCTCCCGGCTCGGGCTCGCGACCTGGACGAGCGTGACGTCCTCGACGGACACCGTGCCCTGATCCAGCAGCTCCCCGAACGCCTTGATCCGGTGCCGGATGCCCTTGGTGTAGTCCAGCCGGTCGACGCCCAGCAGGATCTTCTTCGGGCTGCCGAGCCCCTCGCGGATCTCCGCGGCGCGGGCTCGCACGTCCGGGCGCGCGGCGAGCTCGGTGTACGGCGTGGTGTCGATGGAGATGGGGAACGCGCGGGCGACGGTCGTGCGCGGGCCGCCGTAGGGCACCGACACGGTCGCGCCCTTCACGTCCAGGCGCAGCCGGCGGCGCACCGCGGCGAGGAAGTTCGTGGCGTCCTGCGCGCGCTGGAAGCCCACCACGTCGGCGCCCAGCAGTCCCTGCAGCACCTGATCGCGCCACGGCAGCTGCGCGTACAGGCCGTGCGCGGGGAACGGGATGTGGTGGAAGTAGCCGATCGTGAGATCGGGGCGGCGTTCGCGCAGCATCGCCGGCACGAGCTGCAGCTGGTAGTCGTGCACCCACACCGTGCCGCCCTCGGCCACCGCTTGGGCGGCCCGCTCGGCGAAGCGCCGGTTCACGCGGACATAGGCGTCCCACCATTCCCGGTGGAACTGCGGCGGCGCGATCACGTCGTGGTAGAGCGGCCAGATCGTGTCGTTGGAGAAGCCCTCGTAGTACTCCTCCACATCCTGCGCCGACAGCGTGACCGGCAGCAGGCGGATCCCGTCCTCGGTGAACGGCTTCAGCTCGAGATCGGGCTGCCCGGCCCAGCCCACCCAGGCGCCGTCGACGGACTGCATGACGGGCTCGAGCGCGGCGACCAGTCCGCCGGGCGAACGCCGCCAGACCTCGGCTCCGTCTGGGCCCGGCACACGGTCGACGGGAAGGCGGTTGGCGACGATCACGAACGGCGCGGTGTGTGTGGACGAAGGCATGGAACGCTCCTCACGGCAGCGGTGGTTGCCTCTCCAGGCTATCCACACCGGCCGCCGGAGTCGCGCGGATCAGCCAGCGGCGCGGCGGGAGCGAGCCGGCACGGCGTTCACCAGGCCCGCCGCCAGCACCAGGCCCGCGGCGATGACCGGCAGCAGGAGGGCCGACGATGCGCCCGCGGTGTCGGCGACCTGCCCGGTCGCCACCGCGCCGATCGCCTGGCCCACGATCAGCGCGGATCCGAGCATGGTCATGACCGTGGCCGTGCGGTCGGCGGGCCCGAATGCCGCGCCAAGGCTGAACTGCGTGACGAGCGTCGGCCCGATGCCGCATCCCATGACGGCCAGCGCGATCAGCATCGCCGTGACATCGCGCACCCACAGCAGCATCAGGCTTCCGCCGAACAGCACCCCGGCGAACAGCAGCCAGCGTGCGGGCAGCGGGAACCGCGCCGGCAGGAACGCGACGCCGAGAGCGAGGATCGCGGATCCGACGCCCATCGCGCCGTACAGCAGGCCGGCCTCCTCGGCGCGCCCGTGCTCGGTCATGAAGGCCGTGAGCGAGGTGAGCATGGCGCCGAAGAACAGGCCGACGCCGAGCATGCCCACGAGGACGATCAGCAGCCGCGGCCGGAACAGCTCGGACGCCGGGGAGGTGGCCCGTCCGTCGGCATCGCGCAGGGCGGATACGTGCGCGGCGGTGGGATGAAGGGCGAACGCGCCGATGAACACGAGGATGAGCGCGGCGGCGACCGCCAGGGGCATCCATGGGGCGATCGCCGTCGCGAGCACGCCCACGAGGAACGGACCGAACACGAACACGGTCTCGTCGGCGGCGGACTCGTACGACATGGTCGACGACGTGGTGCGGGCCCGGCGCTCCGCGGGGACCCGCTCGGCGATGATCGTGACCAGCCGGGATCGCGACATCGGCGAGACCTGCGGCGCGGTGGCGCCGATCGCGAAGGCGCTGAGCAGCACCAGCGGCTCGGGAGCCGGCGAGTAGACGACGACGGTGAACCCGATCAGCGCTGCGGCGTTGGCGAACGCCAGCAGGCCGAGCACGATCCGCTGCCCGCGGCGGTCGGCGGCGGCTCCGAGCAGCGGACCGAAGCAGGCGGTTCCGATGCCCACGGCCGCCGAGATGAGTCCGCCGAGCGCCACCGACCCGCGGGCGGCCACCACGACGGTCAGCACGCCGACCACCATCATCGCGAACGGCAGGCGCGCGACGAAGGCGATGAGGAAGTACGGCAGTCCGACGCGGCGGAACAGGCTCGGGGCGGCAGCGGGCGAGGCGTGCGACGAGGTCATGGCGGTGGAGGTCTCTGGCGCCGCTTCGGGAGGACCCGGATCAGACGCGGATCAGGTGCCGCCGCTGTCCGCCGGAAGAGCCGACGGCCGGTGATGCACTTCGGTGATCCCGGCAGTCTACCGGCGCGCGGAGGCACGCGGCGGGATCCGCGACCGCGACCCGCGCCCTGATTAGACTCGAAGGCATGCGCAACTACCTCTTCGCAAGCGGTCTGTTCGGCGCGGTCACCAGCGGGATCGCGATGCTGCGGGGCACGCGCGACGCGCCGATCACCTGGCGCGCCGTGCTGGCGTGGCTCAGCTGGGGCATCACGGTCGCGCTCGCGATCGGGGCGATCGTCGACTTCCGTCGCGACCAGCGGGGAGAGCAGGTCGCCTACGACTCCCCCGTCGCTCCGCTGCAGTTCAAGCGTGCGAAGAAGGAGCTCAAGGCCGCGGAGAAGGCGCGCAAGTCCGGTCGCTGACCGCCTCGCGCCGAACCCGGCGACCGCCCGCGGGACTCAGCCCAGGTCGATCTGGTAGTGGATGAAGCCGCTGCGGTCGGCGACGCGGTCGTAGAGCGCCCGGGCCGTCGCATTGGTCTCGGCGGTGAGCCAGTAGAGCTTGTCGCTGCCGGCCGCCCGGGCCGCGTCGGCGACATGCGCGATCAGCGCGCGCCCGACGCCTCCGCCGCGGGCGGACGGGTCCACATACAGGTCCTCGAGGTAGGTGTAGCCCGTCTTCGACCACGTGGCCGGGTGCGCGAACCAGTGCACGATGCCTACCGCCCGGCCGTCGTCGTCGCGGGCGATCGCTCCCTGGATGGCGCCGTCCGGATCCGTGATCCGCGCGAAGGTGGATGCGGTGACGTCGTCGGCGAGCGACGACTCGTAGAACGTCAGGTACGCCTGCCACAGCGGCAGCCAGTCGTCGCGGTCGGCCTCGGTGAGCGCCTGGATCGTGGTCACGCGCCGATCCTACGGGGCGCCGTGGTGCACGCGACCCAGGGCTCGCTGCCGTCAGCGGGTGAGGATCAGCGCCTCGCCCTGGCCGCCGCCGCCGCACAGCGCCACGACAGCCGTTCCCGATCCGCGGCGCACCAGCTCGTGCGCCATGTGCACGACGAGCCGGTTGCCGCTGGCGCCGATGGGGTGGCCGATCGCGATGCCGCCGCCGTGGATGTTGACGATGTCCGGATCCAGGCCGAGGGCGGCCTCACTGCGCGCCACCACGGCCCCGAACGCCTCGTTGATCTCGACGAGGTCCACATCCTCGACCGTGATCCCCTGCTTCTCGAGCGCTCGCTGGATCGCGTTCGCCGGCTGCTCGTGCAGCGAGTTGTCAGGCCCTGCGGTCTGTCCGCTCGCGCCGATCGTCGCGAAGACGGGCCAGCCCTGGCTCTCGGCGTGGCCCCGGGTCGTGACGATCACGGCGGATGCCCCGTCCGAGATCTGCGAGGAGTTGCCGGCCGTGATCGAGCCGCCCTCGGCGAACGCCGGACGCAGCCCGGCGAGCGACTCGACCGTGGTGTCCGGGCGCACGCCCTCATCGGCGGTCAGCTGCAGTGCCGGCCCCTTCCGCTGCGGCACGGACACGGTGACGATCTCGCCCTCGAACACGCCGGCCTCGCGCGCGGCGGCGGCGCGCTGGTGCGAACGTGCCGCGACCTCGTCCTGGGCGGCGCGGGTCATGCCGAAGCGCTCGTTGTGCCGCTCCGTCGACGCCCCCATGCTCTCCGCGTCGCAGGCGTCGGTGAGACCGTCGTACGCCATGTGGTCGAGCACCTCGACAGAACCGTAGGTCCAGCCGTCACGCGATCCCATCAGCAGATGCGGCGCGCGCGTCATCGACTCCATGCCCGCCGCCACCACGGTGAGCGCGTCGCCCGTGCGGATCATGCGCGCGGCATCGATGACGGCGGTGAGGCCCGACAGGCACACCTTGTTCACGGAGTGCGCCGGCACGTCCCAGCCGATGCCCGCGCCGATCGCGGCCTGCCGGGCGGCGTTCTGCCCCGATCCGGCGGCGAGCACCTGTCCGACGATGACGGCATCGATCACGGCCGGGTCGATGCCGCTCTGATCCAGCGCGCCGCGGATCGCGAGCGCGCCGAGCTGCGGAGCCGTGAAGGACGCCAGCTGCCCCTTGAGCCGTCCCTGCGGCGTGCGGGCCGCGGCGACGATGACGATGTCCTCTGCACTCATGATCACTCCAGTCCCTCGACGACGAGCAGCGGCGGCTCCGTCGCATCCTTCACATCCTGCACGGTCACGCCGGGCGCGAGCTCCACGAGCCGGAGCCCCTCGGGCGTGACGTCGATCACGGCCAGGTCGGTGATGATCCGGTGCACGACACCGCGGCCGGTCAGCGGCAGCGAGCACTCGTCCACGATCTTGGCGGATCCGTCGCGCGCGACGTGCTCCATCAGCACGATCACGCGCCCGGCGCCGTGCACGAGATCCATCGCGCCGCCCGGTCCCTTGACCATCTTCCCCGGGATCATCCAGTTCGCCAGGTCCCCCGTCGCGCTCACCTGCATCGCTCCGAGGATGGCGGCGTCGATCTTGCCGCCGCGGATCATGCCGAAGCTCAGACCGGAGTCGAAGAACGCCGCGCCCGGCAGCGTCGTCACGGTCTCCTTGCCCGCGTTGATGAGGTCGGGGTCGACCGCGTCCTCGGCGGGGTACGGCCCGACGCCCAGGATGCCGTTCTCCGACTGCAGCACCACCGTGACGCCGTCCGGCACGTGGTTGGGCACGAGCGTCGGCAGCCCGATGCCGAGGTTCACGTACGAACCGTCGGCCAGCTCCTGCGCGGCGCGCGCCGCCGTCTCATCGCGTGTGAGCGCCATGTCAGGCCTCCCCGGTTCCCGCAGCGGCGGCCGCACGCACCGTGCGGCGCTCGATGCGCTTCTCGATGTCCGGACCCACCTCGACGATCCGGTGCACGTACACGCCCGGCAGGTGCACGCGATCGGGATCCAGCTCTCCCGGCTCGACCAGCCTCTCGACCTGGACGATGCAGACGCGGCCGGCCATCGCCGCGAGCGGGTTGAAGTTGCGGGCCGCCTTGTTGAAGATCAGGTTGCCGTGCCGGTCGCCCACGGCCGCATGCACGAGTGCGAAGTCGGTGCTGATCGCCTCCTCGAGCACGAACTCGCGCGGCACCCCGTTCACCTCGAAGGTGCGCACCTCCTTCGCCGGCGACGCGATCGCCACGGATCCGTCGCTCGCGTAGCGTCGCGGCAGACCGCCCTCGGCGACCTGCGTGCCGACGCCGGTCTGGGTGTAGAACGCCGCGATGCCGGATCCGCCGGCGCGCAGCTTCTCGGCGAGCGTTCCCTGCGGCGTGAGCTCGACCTCCAGCTCTCCGGAGAGGAACTGGCGTTCGAACTCCTTGTTCTCACCCACGTAGGAGGAGGTCATCTTGCGGATGCGCTGGGCGCCGAGCAGCAGGCCCAGCCCCCAGTCGTCCACGCCGCAGTTGTTGCTGACCACGCTGAGGCCGGAGGTCCCCTGATCCAGCAGCGCCTGGATGAGCGCGCTCGGATTGCCGGAGAGCCCGAATCCGCCGACCGCGAGCGAGGCGCCGTCCGGGATGTCGGCCACGGCCTCGGCCGCGGAGGGCCATTGCTTGTCAATGCCGCGATGGCTGGAGGGCTTGTCGATCACGCGTCACTCCTTCGTGGGATCTCCCCTCCACTCTGCGCCGGGGCGCGGGGGCGCTCAAGCCCGCGCTTGCGATGTGGGCGCCGCCGTCGGTAGCGTCCACATCATGGAACAGCCTGCCTCGCCCAAGCGCACCGTGCCCGGCGCCCAGGCGATCGCCCGCGCCGCCGAGCTGCTGCGCCTGGTCACCGCGTCCCCGGAGGGTGCGGCGCTGCAGCGCCTCGCCGCGACGTCCGGCCTCAGCCGCTCCACGGCGCACCGGCTGCTGTCCGCGCTGCGCGCCGAAGGCCTGGTCAACCAGGACCCGCACACCGCCCTGTGGATGCCCGGCCCGGAGCTCTATCTCATGGGAACAGTGGCCGCGGCACGCTACGACATCACCGAGATCGCGCGCGACATCGTGCGCTCCCTCGCGGTGAAGACCGAGGAGAGCGCGTTCCTCTCCGTGCGCCGGGCGGACGAGACCGTGTGCCTGCTGCGCGAGGAGGGCGCCTTTCCGATCCGCTCCTTCGTGCTCAGCGAGGGCGTGCGGTTCCCGCTCGGCGTCGCCAGCGCAGGACTGGCGATCCTCTCCTTCCTACCCGACCACGATGTGGATGCGTACCTGGCCCGGCACGCCGAGCTCGGCGAGCGCTGGGGGCGCACTCACGCCGAGAAGCCGCTGCGACGGCGCCTGGAGGAGACCAAGGCACGCGGGTATGCCGTGAATCCCGGCCTCATCGTCGAGGGCAGCTGGGGCATGGGTGCGGCGGTGTTCGACCGCGACGGGCGCCCGGAGTGGGCGCTGAGCCTGACCGGGGTCGAGTTCCGGTTCGGTCCGGACCGGCTGCCCGCACTCGGCCGCACGCTGCTCGCGCACGCCCACCAGCTCTCCGCGCGGATCGCCGGCCGCACCGCCCACTGAGCGTCACGTGCGTCGACGTCGCCTGCTCTTGCCGATTACATACCATTAGGTATATACTTCAGTTATGAATCACGGCGAGATCCTGCAATCGATCGTGTTCTCGACGCACGCGCTGACCCGCATCGCGGCCCAGGAGGCCGGCAACGACGCTCCTGCGGCGCAGTGGCGGGCGCTGAGCCTGCTCGACGGCCGCGACGGACAGCGCGTGGGAGAGCTGGCGAAGGCCAGCCGCACCACGCAGCCCGGCATGACCCGCATGCTCGGGCAGCTCGAGCATGAGGGACTGGTTCTCCGCTCCCCCGACCCCGAGGACTCCCGGGCGACGGTGGTCACTATCACCGACGCCGGCCGGAATGCCCTCCACGCCTGGCGCGACGAGATCCAGCGGATCCTCGCCCCGAGATTCAGCGACCTCGACGACACGGACTGGCACCACCTGGCCCGCGCCGCGGAGATCCTGCGCACGCATTCGCTTCTGGAAAGGACAGCACGTTGAGTTCCACCGATTCGTCGGTATCGATCTGGAGACAGCCCGCTCAGGTATGGGCCGTCGCCTTCGCCTGCGTCGTGGCGTTCATGGGCATCGGATTGGTCGACCCGATCCTGCCCGCGATCGCCGAGTCGCTGAAGGCGACCCCGGTGCAGACCGAGCTGCTGTTCACCAGCTACCTGCTCGTCACCGGCGTGGCGATGCTGTTCACCAGCTGGATCTCCAGCCGGATCGGCGCCAAGGCGACCCTGCTCGTCGGGCTCGCGTTCATCGTCGTCTTCGCGCTGTTCTGCGCGCTGAGCGGCAGCGTCGACGCCATCATCGGGTTCCGCGCCGGATGGGGGCTCGGCAACGCGCTGTTCATCTCCACCGCGCTCGCCACGATCGTCGGGGCGGCCAGCGGCGGATCCAGTGCCGCGATCATCCTTTACGAGGCCGCTCTCGGCCTGGGCATCGCGATCGGCCCGCTCCTCGGCGGGCTCCTCGGCGAGGTCGCCTGGCAGGGCCCGTTCTTCGGCGTCGTCGCCCTCATGGCGATCGGCTTCATCGCGGTCCTCACCCTGCTCCGCGGCCCGTTCGAGAAGCGCGAGCCCGTGCCGTTCTCGGCGCCGTTCAAGGCCCTCGGACGCCCCGCGCTGGGCGTGCTCGCCGTCGCCGCCCTCTTCTACAACATCGGGTTCTTCGTGCTGCTGGCGTTCTCGCCGTTCCCGCTCGGCTTCGGCGCGATCGGGATCGGGCTGACCTTCTTCGGCTGGGGCGTGGCCCTGGCGGTGACGAGCGTCTGGGTGGCGCCGATCCTGCTGCGCCGCATGCCGATCACGCGGATCATCCTGTTCGTGCTGCCGCTGCTCGCGGTGGACCTGGTCGTGGCGGGGATCCTGGTGGCGATCCCGGCGGCGCTGGTCGTCTGCATCATCGTGGGCGGTCTGCTGCTGGGCATCATGAACACGGTGCTCACCGAGGCGGTCATGGAGGCGACCGATCTGCCCCGCTCGGTGGCGTCGTCGGCGTACTCCGCGGTGCGCTTCATCGGCGGCGCCGTCGCCCCGCCGCTCGCCGCACTGCTCTCGCACCTGTGGGGCGACACCGTGCCGTACCTCTTCGCGGGAGTGTCGGTGCTCGTCGCCGCCGCCGTGGTGCTGTTCGGCCGCCGGGCCCTCGCCCACATCGACCGCGGCTCGCACGACGCCGCAGAAGACGCCGAGGCGATCCTCATCGGCGACGCCGCCTGAGGATCCGCGCCTACCCGAGGCGCCGCGATCAGCCCGTCCCGCGCATTGCTGCCCGGGGCGGGCTTCGTCGTCGGGGGCGGTGGCGAATACGCTGGAAGCATGCTCATCGGCCTCATCCGTCCCGTCGAATCGAAGACCCACACCGTGCAGGCCGAGGAACTGGACGAGATCCAGGATCTCCTCGCCGCCGAGACGCCGGAGGGCTGGCAGCTCGCGTCCGCTCCGGTCGCCATGGCGAAGAAGGACACGATCCTCACCGCTGAGGGCACGATCGTCCGCCGCGACGGGCTGCGCGAGATCGAGGCCGACGACATGACGGCGCTCGAGGCGAAGGTTCCGGTGGGTTATCAGCTGCTCTCGGTGCGCGCCGTCTGACCTCCGCGCGAGTCGCGTTAGCCTCTTTACGCGACGGCCACTCAGCCGCCCGTTACTCCTACGACCCCCTGCCAGCACCCACGCGCCAGTCATGCGCGTCAGGCACCGTGATATTTCGATATGCCGCTCCCGCCTCGCTCGAAGCAAGTCCCGCCCGCAGCCTCTGCGATATCCCGGCGTGCCCTTCTCGCGGGAGTCGGGCTCGCCGCGGGGTCTTCCATCGTCGGGCTGGAGCCTTCATCACCCGCGGCCGCGACGGACGGGTGGGGCGGATATTCGAACGGTCAGATCCCGCTGAGCGCGATGACGCAGGTCGCCGGATTCTTCTTCCGCACTGATGCCGGCGCGGCGCTGGCCGCGATGCGGGAGGCGTACGCCTCCTCAGTCGGTCGCACCCTGATCATCAATGACGGTTATCGCGACCTGGCCGGCCAGTGGGCAGCCTGGAACGACTATCTCCACGGCGGAGCACTCGCCGCCTATCCCGGCACCTCCAACCACGGCTGGGGCATCGCCGTCGACTTCGGCGGCGAAGTCTTCACCAGCTCGACGAGCGCCGGGCACCGGTGGCTCCAGTCCAACGCGGCGCGCTTCAACTGGTGGTGGGCGGGCCGAGATTTCAGCCAAGTCGAGAACTGGCATTGGGAGTACAAGGGCGTCTACTCCCCGCAAGACCCGCCCCCGACCGATGAGGAAGAAGACATGTCCGTCCAGCTCTGGTTGTACACCCCGACCAACTCCCTCCTGCTCGTCGACCACCTCAATATGACGTATCGCAATCTCGGCAACGCCAACACGCTCGAGCGCTCCATCTTCGACGGCAAGCCGTATCGGGTCATCGGCGAGCCCGCATGGACGCAGAACTTCGGCCGCTTCAAGGGCATCTCAAGTCCGGCGTGAGCGGAGTCGCGGAACGGGCGCACCCGGCTGTCACTCGCTGCGCGTGCGCGGACGACGGGACCGAACACCTTCCCGCCTTCCGCGGGGCGCAG
This sequence comes from Microbacterium xylanilyticum, assembly GCF_054654695.1. Classification (NCBI taxonomy): domain Bacteria; kingdom Bacillati; phylum Actinomycetota; class Actinomycetes; order Micrococcales; family Microbacteriaceae; genus Microbacterium; species Microbacterium xylanilyticum. Next base: position 1,403,251 of record NZ_BAAIEN010000002.1, on the reverse strand, counting down.
CGGCACTGAGCAGCGCACGCATGCAGAAGGCCCGGCCGGAATTTCCTTCCGACCGGGCCTTCTAAGTGGTGCACCCCCAGGGACTTGAACCCTGAACCCACTGGATAACGGCCAACCGGAAGCCTGCGAGGCCGCGGAACCGCGCCGACCGGTCCAAGGGGCCGAAGGGACGGGCTGTCTGATGTCCCGCTACGCGCCTCCGATCGCCGTCCCCGCGGAAGCATCCGACCTCGTCGACCGGATCGTATCGGGCGAGGATGCCTTCTGGACGGGACTCCGGGCATTCAACCGGTCCGACCACAAGACCGGTGCTCAGATCGACGCGCTCATGCGGTCCAGCGACCAGCGTGACGAGTGGATCGAAGAGCTGCGTCGGCGGTTCTTCCCCCGCGCCCACAGGCTCATCGTGGATCGACGGGGCGTCTACACCGTGTCGCCGACTGCCCGCAGTGTCCGTATGGTCTGGTCGATTCCGAAGCCGGCCGAGCCGTGGTACCTCGAGGAGCCGATACACCCGGACGACGACGCGGACGAGTGAACGACGCGCACCAGATCCCCACCGTTTCTCTGAGCGCGTCGGTCGTCGCGAGCGTTCACATCAGGCTCATAGCTTCAGGATCTGGGGAACGAAATACCACTGGGACCGGAGGGAACCACAATGCACGGCACATGGATTGACGCGATCAGCGAGTACACGCTCGCGCTCCGCACTGGCGACTACCCCGTGAGCACGATCAAGCTGCGCGCCTACCACCTACGCCGACTCGCCCAGTCGGTCGGCGTAGGTGTCTCAGAGGTAACGACGGACCACGTGCAGGCGTTCCTCGACCAGCCCGGCTGGGCGCCGTCCTACCGCCGCACCTACAGGGTCACGTTCCGGCACTTCTTCCGCTGGGCGCGGTCCGCCGGCGTGACCCACGCGAAGCCGATGAAGGGCATCATGTCGAGCTCCGCGCCGCTCGGTAAGCCGCGTCCGGCTCCAGAGTCCGCGGTGCTCGAGGGCCAGAGGTACCACGACACCCGTGTGCGGACCATGGTCCGACTCGGCGCGCACGTCGGCCTCCGCTGCTGCGAGATCTGCCGCGTCCACCGGAACGACGTGATCGAGACCGCGCACGGGTACAAGCTGCGCGTGCTCGGCAAGGGCCGCAAGGTCAGGGTGCTGCCACTCCCCCGCGCGCTCGCGCACGAGATCCTCGCCGCCGACGGATGGCTGTTCCCCGGCCAGATCGACGGGCACCTCTCCGCCGCATACGTGTCCAAGCTCGTCTCCCGGGCGCTCCCCGACGGGTGGACCGCCCACCCGCTCCGGCACCGCTTCGCGTCCCGCGCCTACGTCGGCACCGGCAAGGACATCCGCGCTGTGCAGGAGCTCCTCGGGCACGCGTCGGTCGCGACTACCCAGATCTACACCGAGGTCGAGGACGACGCGCTGCGCGCCGGCGTTGAATTCGCAGCCGCCTGACAATCCTGTGCCGACGTTCCCCGTAGACTTGGGTCCCCCCGCCTGTTCCGAGGATTCAGTTCTTCCGGTTCGGGCGGGCCGCTATTCTGGGCCCGATCATCGCCGACGACGACGTCGCCTCACCGGAGGATTACACCATGCACGCCCACTGAGCACGACGAAATTGCCCCCGCCTCTCCGAAGAGAAGCGGGGGCGGTTCGTGTTGGTGCAGGTCAGCGGAGGTCGCGACGCAGGGTGTCAGGGCCAATCGGGCCGGCATTCAGGGTGCGCTCGACCACCGCGGCGGTATTTCGAGTGAGCATGGCGTACGACGCCTGGGCGACGACGATCGCGAGCAGCACGAGCACCGGCCACGCCGGGATCACGTCACCGGTGTAGGCGTAGTAGAACACGAGCACGACGGCGGTGAGCACCAGGGCGAGCACGACTGCGAGGACGCGCTTCAGCCACGGGCGCCACGCGGGGCGCTGGATGATCGCCTGCAGATACGGCGCGACGAGGGCGAGCAGCACGAGCACGCCCGCGGGGATGGTGGGTAGGGTGATGTCCATCAGGACTCCTTCGATGTGATGATGTCGGTCAGCCGGCCGATGTCTCTTCGGAGGCCGCGCACATCTGCGCGGACCTCGCCCGTCTCGGTACGGCCGGCTTGGACGTCCTCGCGCAGCTGCTTGACGTCCTCAGAGGTGTCTCGGTTGGCGCGGACACTGTGCTCTGCGATCTCGCGCACGACGGTGAGTTCGCGGCGCACGTCGTCGACGTCGTCGCGGAGGTTCGTGCCGTGGCTGTTCTTCACCTGGTGACGGACCTCGCTGGTCCGCTGCACGAGCAGGCCGAGGAATGTGCCCGCGGTGCCGAGCAGCACGATCAGGATCTTCGCGACGGTGTCGTCGAGCAGCGGTGTTCCGTCGACAGGGTCGTGCAGGCCGCCCGCCCAGATGAGAGCGCCTCCTGTGGCGAGGACGCCGAGCGCAACGATCGCCCAGGACGGCAGGGTCCAGTGCTTGTGCGTCGGCTCCTCGTCGGTCATGCTGCCGCCTTGTAGATCGGGATCCCGCCGAGCCGCCGGGTGAGGTCCGTGAGCGTCTTCGTGCCGGGGTCGCCGTCGACCTTGAGGCCGAACTTGGTCTGGTAGAGCTCGACGACGCGGGTCGTGTCGTCGCCCTTGATCCCGTCGACCTTGAGATGCTCGCCGAGGATCTCGTTGAGGGCCTGCTGCAGGGCGTGCACGGTCCACAACGGGGTCCGGACGTTCAGGTCCAGGTTCCCGTCATAGCCGGGCATCCTGCCGGCACTGGTGTACTGCCACAGCTCCGCGGTCGGCCAGTAGCCGACGAGCGGCACCGACGACTGGGTGCCGTCGTTGAGCCCGTAGTCCGCCGCCCACACGGGCAGACCGAGCGCGACCACCGGAGACCAGTCGACGTTGCGGGTCACCGACGCAGACAGGTAGATCTCCTGCCGGGCCAGCGGCACCACATCGGCGAGCAGCTGCGCCGCCTGGACAACCTCCGCAGGCGTCCAGTGCGGCATGCTCTCCTCGTCCTCGACATCCCACACGAACTTCTCGTCGAGACGCAACGGGGTAGCGGCGAGGTACTGCTTGATCGCGATCACCTGGTCAGCAACGGCCGACGTCTCCCTCACGCCCGGTCCGTTGAACCAGTACCGGTCCGCGCGCAGGCCAGCGTCGTGCGCCGCGGCGACTTGGGCGCGGTGAGTCCAGCTCTCGTAGATGCCGGCGTTGCCGCCTCCGAGCTTCACGACCAAGCGGCCGACGGGCCAGGTGCGGAGCGTGTCGGCGGTGAACTCGGGCTGCCAGTGGGAGATGTCGACGAACTCCGGGTTCTCCGGTGTGGGCGTCCCCGGCTCAGGGTCCGGGGTCAGGCTTTTCCCGGGCGCACCGCGGCGAGCGACGCGAGCACCACGGCGGCGTGGCTGGCGCTGATCTTCGCCGGGGACCCGGCGAGGTTGTGCGCCCCAGCGACAGCCGTGTTGTATGCACCGTCCGCGCTGGACCACTGCTCGCCGTACCCGCTGGGGGTGTAGATCAGGTTCTGCTGCTGGCCCTTGTCGTCGAGCCACCAGACGTAGATTTCCTTCATGTCGTCCTCCTCGGACGGGTCGGCGGCCGCGGCCGCGGGGATGGAGTCCTTCCCCACGTCGGGGAGGCTGATCGGGCAGTCGAAGATGCTGGACGTCCAGCCGAGGTACTCCCGGCCGATCTGCTCCTCACGCTCGTCGAGCGTGCAGGTTCCGGTCTCACGCCATCCGGGATAGTCGGTCGCGGCGACCCGGCCCCCGCCGATGCTGATGACGACGTCGCCGTCGAGGTTCCCGTCGCTGTGCCGGCGACCCCACCAGACGGCGGCGCCGGCGGGCGGGTTGCGGTCGCCGGGTCGCTGGCCGCGGGACAGTTGCCACGCCTCATAGGCGGTACCGGCGCTGAGCCCAGTGGACGCACCCTGCGCCTTGTACGCGAGCCACACCCAGTAGAGGCATCGGCTCGGGGTGATGTCGGTCTGGTTGAGCAGCCACTGCGCGGCCACGACACCGTCGATCATGATGCCTCTCAGACCTGGTAGGAGAAGTTCGCGTGAAGCGTTCCGGACGCCCACGCGAACGGTGCCGACGCGCCGATGTTGTTGCTGTAGACGGTCGAGCCTGAGACGAACAGGTAGAAGAACGTCACGGATCCGACAGCGGCCTTGCGGGTGATCCCGGGAACCTCGGATCCCGCTGACGGGATGCAGGCCGTCGTCCCGTTCAGGTGCTCCACGAGAGCGTCGCTCGCGTTCTTCGGCAGCGTCACGGTCGGGTTGGTGCCCATCGTCGTGACCGCGATCCGGACGCGGCACTCGACCTCATGCAGCCCGTTCATCCGCCACATCGCGGTCGTCGTCCCGGTGACGTTGGACACCGTCGGCGTCCACGCGATCCAGTCCTGCGGCGCCCACGCGGCACCGTCCCAGAGATACCGGAGCCCGTTCGACACGCACTCGTCGTACACGGCGAGAAGGGCACTATTCGCCGTGGTCCAGGAGTCGCGCGCGGAGTCACTCGCGAACCGCAACTGCCCAGACACCGGCACGAACACCGTGCCGTCCTTCGTCAGCTCGACCGTGTGCAGGCCGGGAGCGTCCGCCCGACGCGTGAGCAGCGGCGCCGATGCGAGCACCTGCCCGCCGGCGACGACAGCCGACGCGACCTGCGCCTGCTCGGTCGCGTTCGCGACGGGGACGACGTCGTTGATCGACAGGATCGCGGCGCGGGACGGCTGCTCACCGCTGGCGATGCTGGTGTGCTTCTTTGCGTCGGTCGACATGGCGGCTCCTAGACGTTCTTGGTGTAGGTGATGGTGAGGACGAAGGATCCGGGGGTGGCTGTGCCGCCGAAGCCGCCGTAGTCGGATCCGACGGCGATGAGGCCCTTCACCGCGCCCGTGCGGAACGCCTCGTTCAGCGCGGCGGGGAGATTCACGGTGCCCCAGTTGCCCGGGCCGATCGCGGCGGTCGACGCGGTGCCGTACGCCGCGCCGGCGGGCGCCCCGCCAGGGCGCCCGCCGGACGCGGTGCCCTGCACGGTGAGCGCCGCGGACAGACCGTTGACGTCGTTCTTGCGAGCGGTGAGCAGGATGCTGCTGATCGCGACGGCGCCGAGGTTCACGATCTGATCGCCGTACCCGGCCCACCCGAGAAGCGGCCCGGACCCGTACGCGTCGCCCTGGTAGATGTCGGTGCGACCCCCGTACCGGTCCGTGTTCCAGGAGTCCCACCGGCCGCCGGAGGTGAGCCAGGTGCCGGAGTCCTGCGACCCGATCGTCGCGGTCGCGACGACTGTGCCACCGGACCCGGGGGCGGTGCTGCTCGCCCATCCGGGCGCGGGAGCAGTGGAGGGGCCAACAGCGACGACGGGAACACCCCATTCGTCGAGGATCACCCACGCGGACTGGCCGACCGTGTAGGTTCCGGACGCGGTCGGGATCGTGACCGAGGCCCCCTGGTAGGTGATCGTGACCGTTCCGGACCCGGTCGCGGAGACGCCGGCGACGACGGCCGGGGCGGCGGGGTCGACGGCGCCGGCGACGAGCACAGGGCGGGTCTGGATGGGGTCGAGGAGGATGCGTGCGAGGCCCCCGGACTGGTATCGGTCGGCGATCGCGGGGAGCGTGACCGTGCCCTGACGGGTGCCGACCTGCACGGTCTTCTTGACCGGGTCGACCGTGTACACGATCCCGGTCGCGTAGAGCGTCGCGTCGTCGGATTGGGCGGGGCCGGCGGGGAGGATTCGGGCGATCGCGCCGCGGCGGTCGAGAGCGTCGCTCATCCCGCCACCCCCACGTCGATGCGCATCGCCCCGCCGGTCGCGGTCAGCGGCAGGTCGTACCCGGTGACCCACCCCCACAGCTGCCAGTCGGTGCCGCGGAGGATCTTCACCGGGTCGTCGAGATCGATCCGCGGATCCGGCGCGATCGTCACCGGCACGGACTGCGCCGGCCGTGTCGAGTTGTCGAGCATGGTCTTCGCCGCCGCGGCTGCCGTCGCGGCAGAGTCCAGCAGCGGTGACGACCACCGCTTCACGACCCGCCCGTACGGGCCGTTCACGGACATCGGCCCAGCGGTGACCTGCGCGACCCCGAATACGTCGGCGCGGTCGCTCGCGGAGCTCGTCGCGACGACCACGTTGTACGCGTCCTTGCGGGAATCGGCACGGGGCGCCGAGATCAGAGTGCCGCCCTCACCGTCCGTGAGAGTGACGACCGGGGTCGGCACCGCCGGCAGCGGCGCCTTGAACCGGATCTGCCCCCACTCGTCCGTGCGCAGCAACGCCGGCCAAGCCCGAGCGATCTCCTGCAGCGCACCGAGCCGGTCCTCCGACCAGGACATCGAGGTCGGGCAGGTCCGGTCGACGAGCGCCGAGTCGAAGCTGACACCCATCCCGGGCGGAATCAGGCGCCGCACCTCCTGCGTGAGCGTCCCCGTCGGGGACGTGACCTGCGTCAGCTTGTCGTCCCGCGGGCGGGCGAGGAGCCCTTCCGCAGTGACAGTGATCGCGCCGGAATCGTCGTCGGCCCAATCGGAGATCTGATACCGGCCGATCCGGGTCTCCCAGCTCGAGGCGTTCGCGACCGACGAGACGATCACAGTCACGTCCAGCTGCTGCCCGAACCGGGCGAGCGCCGCGCGCGTGTTCGTCCCCGGCCGCCAGTCCACAACATCACCGCCATCGACGGCGGCCGCGAACCGCGGCACCGTCAAGGTGAGCTTCTCTGGGACGTCCTGGGTGGCTTTCGCCGTGACCCGGCCGGCGACGATCGGGACCTGGCCGGCGAGCAGCTCTCCGCCCAGCCAGGACGACACCCGACACCCGTACAGCGGGGTGCCAGCAAGAACCTCATCGGGAGCACCAGGACGCATGCGCACCCCCCTCGGGTCAGTAGAACAAGGCCCAGTCCGCAGCGTCGAACTGATCCCACGTGGCGAACATCTCGTCGAACGAGCCGACGGGGATGGTCGCGCCCTGGCTGAAAGTGATCGCGTCGAAGTCGAGCGTGTCGCCAGCGAGGAGCCCGGAGGTATTAGCCCAGACATCCCAGGAGAGACCCGTCGCGCCGGACGGCACTGTGCCGGTACATGCGAGCTGCTGCCATGCTCCGGTCGCTGTGGCACCGACCGAGGCGATGGCGATACCGCCGTTGCGCATCAACCACAAACCGATCGCTCGACCGGCAGGGGCTCGCACTCGGGCGGTGAGCGTCACGACCATTCCAGGGACGACGGGCGCGCCCAGCGTGACCGCTGCCTTCGTGTAGTCCGGGTCGATCACAGACGCGAACGTCGCGGCCGTGGTGACCGTCAGCCGCCCGAACGTAGTCCCCGACCCATCCGGATAGCCGCCCGTTGCCTGGGAGCTCAGCGTGCCGTTCCCGGCCGTCAGACCCGCCACGTTCGACAGGGTCGAGTGGTAGGACCAGACGCGCGGTTTCGCCATCGCCTGATCGAAGTTGTCCCACAGGTATGCGGCGAGCAGCGCCGACGGCTGCGGATCCGAGATCTCGTGCACCTGCAGCGTGAACCGCCGCCACGTGTCCCCACCACCGGTGAGCAGCTCGTCGTGCCAGGACAGCACTACACCGATCACGACCGTCTGGAAGTCGCGCATCCCGGGTGTCAGCCGCCGCACGACTGGAGTCCCGGTCGCGAGGATCGCCCGCAGCGCCGCCGTGTCGGTCTGCTGGGTGTCGATCAGCCAATCCGTGATCGCGGACCCGGGAACGTCCAGCCGCGCCGCCGGAGTCGACCGGCCCGCGATCTCGAACGTCGACGCCCGGATCCCATGCTTCTGCGGTTCCGTCACCGACGCGACCTCGATGTCGACGATGTTCTTCCCGCTGAGAGTCTGCAGCACCCCGACACCCGACCAGGTCACCGTCACCGGCGCCGCAGAATACGTGGCGCCGGCGACGAGCACCGTGTACGTCACCGCGACATTGAGCGCTGCCCGGTTGTCGACGACGACGACCTGAGTTCCCGCCGACGTGCCCTTGCCACCCGGGACCGGCCACGACGAACCATCCGCGGTCGTCCCACGGATCTCGTACGCCTGGCCTGCCGTGGTCCCGTTCAGGGTGATCTGCACCGGCCTCGGATTCGACGCGGTCAACAGCACCGCAGCGAGCGTGACAGCCATCCGTCCCCCCTAGCTGAGCGAGTCGAACACGGCCTTGGTGCCGCCGCGGTTGATGCCGTCGACGATGATCTGCCCGAGCTTCTGCAGCGAGTAGTCATCAAGACGGACAGGGCCCGTTGCGGCCTGGCCCGCGGCCGCCTGCATGGAAGGCTGGCCGATCGCGCGAGCCGCTGCGGCGAGCGCGACTCGCTCGAGTTGCTCTTGTGCCTGGTCGAGCGGTGTGACGATCTCGTGGCCGCCGGGGTTGTCACCGATGAGGGCGACCATGGGCCCGTTGGTGATGCCGCCTGTCGCGAGTCGTGGGAGGCCGACGTGGCCGATGGTGCCGATGTGGATTCCGACGACTCCGCTGACGTTGTTGACGGCGCCGATCATCCCGTTGATGAGGTCGATTGCGCCGTTGATGCCGCTTTCGATCCAGCCGAGGACGCCGTTGAATACGCCGCGGACGACGCCGGCTAGGCCGCCCCAGATGTTCGACCAGACCTGGTTGATGAAGTTCAACCCGTTCTGGATCGCTGATCCCACCCATCCGATGGCGCCGGAGACGGCGCTGACGATGCCATTCCAGATGCCTGTGACGAACCCGGCGATGCCGTTCCAGATCCCGACCCAGAACGAGACGTAGGCGTTGAGCGCAGCCATCATGAAGGCCACGAACCCGTTCCACACACCGACGATCCAGTTGATGAACCCGTTCCAGACATCGGAGATCCACTGTCCGACGGCGGACCAGACGCCGTTCCACCAGCCGACGAACGCGTTGATCACGCCACTGATCCAGGACATGAACCCGGCCCACACGTCGGAGATCCACTTGACCGCGGTGTCCCAGTTCATGATGAGCCAGACGATTGCGGCGACGAGGAGCCCGATGCCGATCACGATCCAGGTGATCGGGTTCGCGAGCAGCGCCACGGTGAACGCCCACGTCGCGGTGACGCCGGCCCAGATGGCCGGGGCGAGCGCGTACAGCAGAGCGGCACCGAGCCCGGCAACGACGGGGATGAAGATCTTGCTGTTCGAGATGAACCCGGCGAGCGTGGAGGTGAAGCCGGTGACGACCGGCTTGATGTAGTCGAACGCGGCGGCGAGCTTGCCGACGATGGTGGCCTGCAGGTTGCCGACGGCACCCTCGAATGTCTTCGTTGAGGTGGCCGCCTCGACGGCGACAGGCTTCGATCCGAGGGTGAGCAGGGCGGCGTTGAACTCGTCGGCGGAGATCTCGCCCTTCTGCATCGCGTCCCGGAAGTTGCCCGTGTAGGCGCCGGCCTTCCGCAGTGCCTCCTGCAGCAGACCGGACGCCCCGGGGATGGCGTCGGACAGCTGGTTCCAGTTCTCGGTGGTGAGCTTGCCCTGGCCGGCGGTCTGGGTGAGCACCATGCCGACGGACTTGAACGTCTCCGCGTTGCCGCCAGCGGCCGCGTTCAGGTTACCGGCGGCCTGAGCGAGCTTGTCGTAGTTCGGGACCCCGTTGGACGCGAGCTGCGCGGTGATGTTCTGGATATCGCCGAGCGAGTAGACGGTCTTGTCGGCGTACTCCTGCGTCGACTTGGTGAGAGCGTCGATCGCGTCGGGCTTGAGCCCAGCGAAGTTCAGCGACTGCTTGAACTTGTCGGTCGCATCCGACGCCTGCGCGGCCTGCCCGATCATGTCACCGACGGCCGACGTGATGCCACCGACTGCGTTGGAAACAGCGTTGCCGAGGAAGGATCCGGCGAACGACCCCTTGAAGACGTCCGCGGCCTGCTTTCCCTGCTCGAAGTTGCTCTTCAGCTTGGATCCGAAGGTCTCGACCGCCTGCACAGCGCTCGAGCTGTCGCCGATGATGCGGATCTCGAAATCGCGACCGGCCATGGATGACCTCCCTTGATGCCGCCACCCGGGAGGCGGTAGACATGCGGCATGGTGAATTTCACGGATCGGCTGAACTCAGCCGTCGGCTACCAGGCGCTGTACGGGCCCCACTGGGTGAAGAAAGGCGTGCTGTCGGTGCTGCCGAAGGGCAACCTGAAGCGGAGCTCGCATGACGTGAGCGGGGCCACTGCGACGTTCGAGACTGGCGACGAGCTCGGCGACCGGTCGACGCTGACGCGCGTGGCTGCGGGCGCGATCATCGCGGGGCCGGTCGGGGCGATCGTCGGCGCGCTGTTCCGGAAGGACCGCACCCGTGCCTATGTCACCGTCGAGTGGCCCGACGGCGTGGTATTCGTCATCGACGGGCCACGAAAGGACGCCGAGAAGATGCGTCACTTCGCTGACCAGGTGAACGCGGCCGCTAACGCCGGCTCATAGCGCTGCGCTGCTTCCGGTTCTCCGCGACGTACTCGTCGTATTCCAGGGCGAGTATCACCCACATCTCGTACTCGAGATCGAGGATCACCTCGGCGGTGTACCCGGGGAACACGTGGCCGATCCCGGCGAACCGGGACGCGATCTGAAGATCGATCCACGGCTCGGCGCGGTTGAACGCCGCTAGGCGGTCTGCTCCTCGGGCGCCGGATCCGCCGCGCGGTTGTCGCCGCCCGGATCGGAATCCGCGCGGGACATCTGAGGGTCCGGCTCCTCGACCTCCTGGCGGCGGTTGTCGCCGGGCTCCTCGATCAGCTCGAAGTCGTCCGTGTCGCGGTCGAGGAGCTCGTCCCAGGAAGGGTTGAAGCCGGCGTTGTGGAGTGCGCAGAAGACAGCCATCAGGCCGCCGTACACGCTGAGCTCGGCCTGCGTGAGCTTGCTCATGTCCCAGCCGGTCTGCTGCTGCAACTCCGCGAGCGCGCGGGTGGTCTTCTTGACGACGAGGGGCTTGCCGTCGATCGCGTCGTTGTAGCCGGTGATCTTGACCTTCAAGGTGGTCTCTCCTTCAGTTCTGCGCGAGGCGCTGCAGCGCGTCGTCGATGATGTCGGCGATGTGGTCTCGCATCGCCGTCGTGTGTCGGCGGACGGGGCCCCAGAAGTAGTCCTGGCCCTGCTGGTACATCCACCCGTGGCCGAACACCGGGTGCCGGAACCGCTTCTTTCCCCAGGTGCGGGCCATGTTGTAGCCGTCGTTGCGGGGACCGGTCGTCTTGATCGACACGGACTGTCGGGTCTGCCCGGCGGTGACACGGGTCCGGAGACCGGCGGAGATCTGCTTGCGCAGGTCTCCGACACCCCCGCTGTCTCGGTCCTCGCCGGTCTTCCAGACGATCCGCTTCGCGCGGTACGGCTTGCGCCCGTCCTTCGGGACGATGAGCCGGTACTCGTGATGATCGACGGCGAGCGAGCCGGGCAGGCTGCCGCTCAGCACGGCGCGGATCTCGGCGATCGTCTCGTCCCCCGTTGACCGAAGCTCGCGCCGGAGTCCGGTCGCGAGCTTCGGGTCGAACTCCTTCACATGAGAGAGGAGGCCGCGGAGATCCGGCGCGTCGATGTCGAACTCGAACTCGCCGTCGGCCATGGGTCAGAGCGCCGTGTCTGCCGTCTGCACCGCGACGTAGATGGGCTCCGCGGCGACGAGGTTGTCGTAGGCGGTGAAGTCCATCGACTGGGTGATGACGTCGGTGCCGGACACCTTCGCGAGCTCGCCGTTGAACCGGACGTCCGGGCAGACGATCTGCAGCACCGGCTTCTTGCCCGTCACGATGTCCGCGGCCGCGGACGCGGTGAACGTCGCGACCAGCGCGAGCGCCGTGTTCGATGCGAGGGCGTCACGGAACGTCGTCGAGTCGTACTCGGCGGTGAGCTTGCCCTTGATCTCCGCGAGCTGCACCGCGGACTGGCGGGTCCGCTTGCCCGAGCCGCCGAGGTTGCCCTTGTTGTCGTCGAGCTTGTTGTCGTACGTGAGCGAGAAGTCGCGCACGTCGGCGACCGTGGTGCCGCCGGTGGCGAGCGCCGTGGTCGTCGGGACGGTGACCGTGCCGCCGACGGTGAGCTGCGCGCCGACGAACGAGAACAGGTCGATCGGGGTGGGGTAGGTCGGAACCGCGTAGGCGACGCCCGTCTGCACCTCCTTGGACCGCCACGTCGTCTTCAGCTTGAGCACGTCGCTGTTCGACACGGAGAACTCGGCCGACTCGCACTCGGATCCGAGGTAGGTCTGCGTGTCGACGGTGTTGGCGCCGAGACGCGGCACGCCCTCCTGGATCGTGAACGACGGGAGGTAGTCGTTGTGCGTCGGGGTGAACAGCTGCTGGTACAGGCCAGCGCTCACCAGGGTGGACGTGCCGACCCCGAAGATCGCCTGCAGGAACGTCCCGAGACCACGGGACGGCACCTCGAGCTCGATGTCACCCTTGCCGCCGTCGCGGGACAGGACTCGGCGACCGGAGCGTGCAGCCCGGCGACCGGGTCGCAGACCCTGCCCCTGGTAGTAGTCGCGATCGAAGTCGAGGCTCTCCGAGGTGAACTCGAGGAACCGGTCGACGACGACGGCGGTGCCGTACGTGGTCTCCTGCTTGAGACCGATGCTCGCATCTGCCTGGATCGTCATGCCGAGACCTCCTCAGTGGGTGCAGCCTCAGCAGCTGCGGGGACGGTGGTGAGGGCCGCGCCGACCTCGGCGATCGCGAGGGCGGTCACGAGCTGGTGCCGGTCGAGACCGGTGTGGTCGATCTCGGCGTCCTTCGCGAGCGCCCGGAGCTCGGTGAGCTTCGGCGGCGCGGCGAGGCGGAACAGGTCGCCCTGGGTGAGCAGCGACAGGGCGATGTCGTCGTCGACGTCGAAGGGGACGCCGGGCGCGACGGTCCCGAGGACGGTCGGGATCTCGAGGTCGCCGAGCGGCGACTCGTGGATGAGCGTTGCCACGGTGGGGCTCCTATCCGGTGATGCGCACGCGCGCGGTGAAGGTGAACTCGATCTCGCACAGGCGGCCCTGCGCGAGCTGGTCGGCCGTGGTGTAGCCGAACGACCGGGCGGAGGTGAGGAAGCACCACAACGCGACGCCGCCGAGCGTGGGGTCCGTGCGGCGTACCTGGCGTTCGATGCTGCGGAGGATGTCCCAGGCGGCGTCCTCGACGGCCTTGTCATCGTCGTAGCCGGCCATCTGCACGGACACGACCCCGTCGACGGAGATGTCTTCGTCGCGGGACCGGTTCGTGGACAGCGTCGCGGGCTGCTGCTGCAGCTCGACGCCGAGGAACGCGACGATCTGGGTCTTGTCGCGGCCGATGGTCGGGATGCCCTGGGCGACGAGGACGACGTCGGGATCGCTGACGGCTCTCGCAGCGGCGACCAGCGCCTCCTTGACCTTGAGCGCCGTGGTGGCGGTGTCGGATCCGTTCACGCGAAGCCGCCTCCCATGAAAGGCCCGCACAGCTGGCGGACACGACGGGGGATGGCATACGGGTCGATCGGGTCCGCGGTCGAGTCGGTCTGCAGGTTGAGTACGCCGCCGGCGGGCGACTGCTTCCCGATCTGCACCCAGTAGCGGACGAGCTCACGGGCGGCGAGCTGCAGCCCGTCCGGGACGGGGTTGTAGCCGATCGTGAGGTCGACCTCGACATTGCGGACGCCGGGCGGGAAGCGGAGACCGGACCAGGTGGGGCCGGCGTAGACGATGCCGCTGTCGGCGTTCACGGTGTACCCGGACCAGGCGCCGCCGTCGACACGGACCGCGGTGACCGCGGCGGGGTTGGCGATCGCACCGGGCAGGAGCACTCCGAGCTTGCCGCCGTCGAGCATGATCGTCTTGGTCTGCGGGAGGACGGGCCCGACGAGGTACTCGATGACCGGGGTGGCGGCCTTGATGTAGGCGACGATGTCAGCGTCCCGGGCGGACGTCCCGTCACCCGGCGGCTGCACGGCGCCATAGCCGAGGCCGGTGAGCGCGTAGTCGAGGGTGATGAGCCCGCCCGGGACGCTGACGGTCACGCCTCTTCGCTCCGGGTCGTGTCGGGTCCGGCCGGCTTGGCGTCGGTCGGGGTGATGTCCTCGCCGGCGAGCTGCGCCTCGTGGCGGGCCCATGCGGCGAGTGCGCCGGTGGAGCGGTCGGCGAGCTTGGTGAAGCTGTCGTCGCGGTTGGGGTCGCCGACGAGCTGGCGGTAGTTGTCCTGCAGCCAGTCGGGCAGCGTCGTGATGAACGTCTCCTCGGCGGGTGCGGGCTCCTCGGCGGGAGCGAACACGGGCACGTCGTCGGCCGGCGGTGCGCCGTTCGGGTCGATGCTGGCGTCGTCCTCGGCGGGCGGCGTGGTGTCGGACGTGGGCTCCTCGGCGGGAGCGAACACGGGCACGTCGTCGGCCGGCGGTGCGCCGTTCGGGTCGATGCTGGCGTCGTCCTCGGCGGGCGGCGTGGTGTCGGACGTGGGCTCCTCGGCGGGAGTGTTCTTGCGCTGGGCCATGGTGGTCCTCCTTGTGCTGGGGGCGGGCCGCTCACCGGGTGAGGGTGAGCGGCCCGCCGTTCACGGTCAGAACGTGGGCGCGACCAGACCGAAGCCGGCGGCGGAGTTGCCGCCGACGACGCCGACGGCGGACGGGTAGCGGCCCGCGGTGAACGCGATGTAGCCGTACGCGACGAGCCGGTAGGTCAGCTGCTGACCGAGCGGCTGCTCGAAGCGCAGGGTGAACGGCGCGGACGGGTCTTCCCAGAGCATCAGGTCCTCGCGGCGGGCGACGATGACCTGGTCCTCGGGGCCGGAGCCGACGGAGGTCGGGATCGACGCGTCCACGATGACCGGGATGCCGAACAGCCAGCCGACCGGGGCGGTCGAGGCGACGTCCTCGCCGGGCTCGGGTGCGGCGACGCCGATGCCGTTCATCGGGCCGTTGGTGTTCGGCACGACCAGCGGACGGTTGGAAGAATCCAGCTGCGTGAGCAGCCAGTTCCACCGGCGCGGGTGCATGATGATCACGTTCGGGCCGTAGTACCGCGACGTCTCGACGGCGTTGATCGCGCCGGCGAGCTTCGTGTAGAACGTCTGCACAGTCGCGGCGGCGGCGAACGCGGTCGCCTGGTTGATGCCGGCGGTCGCGAGGATGCCGAGCGCCTGACCGGCGGCACCGGTCCCGGACAGCACCTGCTGGTTGACGTTGACCGCATACGCGCCGAGCAGGTCGGCGAACACGATCTGGTCGACGCCCGCGGCCCGCTCGATCGCCTGGCGGCTGATGTCGTTGTAACCGCCGACGGTGACCACCGGGACGGTCAGGTTCGACCAGACCTCGTCCTGCGTGGTGAGCGCGGTGTTCTCCGCCGTCTGCACCGCGGTCGCGGCGCCGGTGGTGCCACGCGGGATGATGAGCGACATGCCGTCGGACGGCAGATCCAGGTGCTCGACGACGTTCGCGGTCGGGCGGCCAGCACGCGCGATGAGCGCGTACTTGTCGACGAGGTACTGCGGCGGGATGATGCCCGCGAACGTCGACGTCGCCGCGGCACGCTCGGAGATGCGACCCGCGGCGCGGGCTTCCGCCTCGTGCTTCTGCAGCCGCTCCGTGGTCTCGCCGCGCGCCTGGCCGGTCGAGAACGCGAACAGGTCGCGCAGGAACTCGCCCTGGTTTCGCTCGTTGTACACGGTGTCGCGGTCCTGGGCGCGGAACGTGCCGCCGCGCGGCGCGTTGTCCAGGTCGTGCTGCTCCTGGGAGCGCCGGTCGAGCTCGGCGTCCTTGGCCTGCTCGGCGCGCCACTCGGTGACGTCCTTGTCGATCTCGGCGATCTGGTCGTCGAGCGTGCGGACCTGCGAGGTCTTCTCGGAGAACGCGGTGCGCTGCTCGTCGGTGAACGATGCATTGTCGGCGAGGGCGTCGACCATGGCGCGCTGCTCGGCCTTGAGGCCGGAGCGCTGCTGCTCGAGCGCGGCCTTGCGGCGCAGTGCCTGCTCGATGAGTGCCTTCCAGTTCATGACTGGTTCCTTTCGGGAAGTGGTGATGATGGTGGGTTGCGCGCTACGCATCCGGCTCATCTGGCCTGCCTTCCCTCCTCTGGGGTCAGCGGGCAGCGCAAGCACCCCGGGTCTGTGCCGGGGTGAGTTGGGGTGGGTCAGACGGCGTCGTCGAAGCCGGCGTCGAGCAGGGCCTCGATGGTCGCCTTGTCCGGCCCGGTGGGCGTCGCGGCCTCTTCCTCGTCGTGGACGTCGTCGGCCTGCACGTCGTCCACGGCGGCCGCGGCCCGGGTGGCGTCGCCGGCGAGGCGCTGCTGCGCGGCCTCGACGACGGAGCGGAGCACCGGCATCGGCAGGTCGTCGACGGCGCTCAGCGCAGCCTGGGCGCGCGCCGCGATCGACGTGTTCGGGTTGGCGCCGTAGTTCACGGCCGAGACGTCGCCACGGTTGAGGTCGACCTCGAGGATCCGGTACTCCTCGTAGTCCGGGGACCACTGCCCGCGGACGATCTGGAACGCGAACGACATCTCGGTGATCACGCCGTCGTCGATCGCCGCGGTGAGGTCCTTGACGTCGGACCGCTCCGGGTTCAGGTAGGAGCGGGACAGGAGACCGTGCTCGTCGACGGACAGCTCGAGCGTGCCGTTCGTTGTGCGCGCCATGGTGAGGCCGCGGTGGTTGACGAGGAACGACACGTCGGCGCCGGCGCCGAGGGTGCGGTCGAACGCGCGGGCGTCGATCACCTCGGTGTACGGGCCGAACATGTCGTACATCTCGTACGGCTCCTCGACGGTCGAGGCGTACCCCTCGAGGAGGCGGAACGCCTTGCCGTCGCGCTCGACGA
Organism: Microbacterium xylanilyticum; assembly: GCF_054654695.1. Classification (NCBI taxonomy): domain Bacteria; kingdom Bacillati; phylum Actinomycetota; class Actinomycetes; order Micrococcales; family Microbacteriaceae; genus Microbacterium; species Microbacterium xylanilyticum. Next base: position 1,386,461 of record NZ_BAAIEN010000002.1, on the reverse strand, counting down.
GCTGGGAGCGGATCTGCCCGCCCTGCCAACGCTCTCGCGCGGGCGCGGACGGGATGCCGCCGGGGTGGGCGGTGCTCGCCGCGCGGCGGCCGGCGATGTCTGCTCGGATCTTCACTTCGATCCTCCGATCTGAGGCGCAAGCGGCGCCGGCGGGAGCTGATGGGTAATGCCGAGCGCTTCGAACTCGGCGAGCTGATCGGGCGTGAACGGCTGACGGTTCATCAGCGCGCGGGCCTCCGAAGGGGCGGTTATCTTCCCGGCCACCTCGGATGTGAGGATCCGGGACGTGGTCTCGGGGTCCATGCGCAGGATCGCGGCGGTGTTGAGCTTCACGAACCGCGGCGCCGGCAGCAGTGTGGACAGCGCGTCCTCGCGGCGTGCGACCGCGCCGCCGAGGTGCATGATCAGCAGCTGCAGGTTTCGCTGCGTGATGTTCGCGTACGTGATCGACTGGCCCTTGGTGGCGACGTCGATCAAGTCACCCGGGACACCGAGGAACCGTGCGGCCGCGGCATCGGCGTTCTCCTGCGCGGCGAGGAACTGGGCGTCGGCGGTGGCCGCGTTGATCGTCGAGAACTCCCAGTCCTTGCCGGTGACGAACACGTCGCCGCCCTCGACCGCGACCTTGAACCGCTCCTTGACCTTGTCGGCTTCGCCGTCGGCGAGGGTCTTGCCGACGTTCTTCAGGTGCGCGTTCGGGGTGATGCCGTGGTTCCCGAACCACTCGAGCGCGAACTCCGCGGCCGACTGCCACGTCGACAGAGACCAGGCCGCATAGGCGATCGGCGACAGACCGACCGGCAGGCCCGGGACGGTGTACTGCCGCTCGTGCCAGATCTGCTCGGTCGGGGTCACCTTGCCCTTGACCCGATAGACGACCTCGCCCTTCTCGATCTTCACGGTCACGTCTGACTGCGCGAGCAGGTCGATGCGACGGGGCTTGCCATTGCCGTCGAGCTCACGGATCAGCCCGAAGCAGTTCCCGTACCGGTCCAGATCGATCTGGGTGGAGTACATCCACTCGCGCATCGACAGCAACTGCGGCGACGGCGACGTGAGCACGGGAGGCTTCGTTACCTCGATCTGGATCCCGCCGCCCAACCGGAATGCGTCGATCGGGAACGAGCTGATCAGGTTCGCACGGAGCTGCAGCGCCGCCCAGACCGCGGACTGCCGGAACGCGGCGTCGGCGGTGACGATCGGGCTCGCGTGCGCGGACCGCGACCGGGACGGCCACCATGGCGTCGCGGAGGGAGCATCACGCTTCTGAAACACGTGTCACTCCTCCTTCCGGTTGTGATCGAGCAGTAGGCCGGTGCCGACGAGCGCGAGGCCGGCGGCGATGAGCACGGCGGCGATGCCGAGGGAGATGCCGACGCCGACGATCACGATGAGGAGTCCTGCAAGGTACAGCAGCTCGGCGAGGTACTTCACAGCGCCTCCTAGGCGATCGAATCCATGACGTCGTACTCGTGCTCGCCGAACTCGATGCGCAGCACGGCGGGGCCGATCGATACCGCCACGAGTGGGCAGATAATCGAGGTCGCCTTGCGGGTCTCCCACACGCGCGCCTCGCCGTTCGTCCACGCGGCACCGCCCACGGCGATGTCGAGCGGCAGTTGCCCTTCAGCGCGGTGCACGATCGAGGGCGGCGAGTCTGTGGTGCCTTCGACGTACTCGGCGACGGCGGCCGCGTAGTCGGCGCGGGACAGCACGACCAGCTCGATGCCGGCGCGCTCGAGTGCGTCCGCGCGAAGCGCCGCCTGTCCCCCGGGCGCGCAGTAGACGCGCCTGGGCGACTTCGGGTTCGCGGCGAACAGGGAGACGAAGAATGGCACGATCCAGTGCGTCGAGCGCTCGTGCTTCACGAGCTCCGACTGCACCTCACCGGACGAGTTCTCGCCGCACCATGCGACCGATGCCCAAGAGCTGTCGTTCGCGACGTCCAGCAGCATCACTCGGTGGCCGACGATGTCGTCCTCTACGGCGGCGTCCCCCCACTGCTCAGGGGTGAACACCGCGTCCTTCCCTGTGCTGGACCAGATGCCGAGACGCTCACGGCGGAACTGCTCGTCGGAGCCGGTCTCGCGAGCCAGGGTGTCGAACTCGTCGCGCACGTACTCCTCGGAGATCCGGATCCCCAGACCCGGGTTCGCCTCGTACCAGGCATCGACGTCGTCAGACGCCCGCGACTCGTCGACAGACCATTCGAAGTAGGCGAGGCGCTGCGCGCTCTTGTCCATCGCCTGCCGCCGCAGCGCGGCGAGCTGAGTGGACTCCGGCATCCCCGCCGAGGACGTGAACCACACCTGCGGATTCCCCGCCTTCGATCGGGCCGCCATCGTCGGCAGCAACGCCGCCATCTCGTCCAGGCTCAGCGCGTACGCCTCATCGAGCACGACCAGGTCGCCCGTGAAACCGCGTCCAGATCCCTTCGACCGAGCAGCGTAGGTGAGCCGGTTCCCGTTCTTCAGCGTGATGCCCGGCTTGTTGCCCGTGCGCATCCCAGGCACGCGCCGCTGATCGTCAACGTCGTCACCGACCTCCATGCCCTCGACGAGCTCGAGCAACTCCGGCGTCGACTTCAGGCGCGCCATCAGCGCCATCATCGACTCGTTCGCAGTCTTGTACTCGTGCGCCGTGTGCACGATGACCTTCTCGCCGAACAGGAACAGGCCGGCGAGCTCGCGCGCCTCGAGCAACGCGTTCTTGCCGTTCTGCCGCGGCACGACCAGACAGTTGCGGAACGACGTCCAACGTCCGTCCTCCCGCTCCCCCAGCGAGCCGCGGAGCACATGCTCCTGCCACGGATCCAGCTGCAGGCCGGCCACCGCGGCGAGATCGATCGCGTCGTCCGCGGCGGTGGTGAAGTACGGCGGGTACAGCTCAATGCGCGGAAGCTGCGAGCCTCTCCGCTCGGCGTCGGGCGAGTTCATCGAGCTTGCTCTCCTTCGGCCGGGCGGCGCCCTCGAGCTTCCGGATCAGCGCGACCAACTCCATCCGCTGCTTCGCCAGCGACGCGAGCCCGGGCGCTCCCGCCTTCATCGCGGCCGTGACCATGCGCAGCGTGTCCCGCGCCTCGGCGAGCTCGTCGATCGGCGCGTCCTCTGCCGGCGCTTCATCGACCGCGAGCGCGACGACCGCGGCGGTCTCCTCCCGCTTCGCGCGGACGCGGGAATTCTTCTGCTCGCGCGCGGCCGCCGCGCACGCATCATCGACGGGCTCGCCGCGACGGCGATGACGTCGGTACGCCGCGGGAGTGCCGCACGGAGCAAGAGGACGATCCATCGCGACACCTCCCGGATGTCAGACCCGGCGAATGTCAGACCGCCCAACAGACCGTGTGTGAAAAATGGAGACGGCGCGGTCTTGTCGCACCTCCACGATGCGAAAAAGCGGGTAGGTTTACCGGCGGCACCGCTCGAGGACGACGGCGATCGCGGTGTCGAGGGTGGTGAGGGCTTCGCTCGCGGTCAGGCTGTTCGGGTCGCGGCCCTGATCGGTGAGTGTGGTGAGCACCTCGGCTGCTACTTGGTCGACCTCGTCAGGGGTGAGGCCACGCCACAGGCTGGCAGCGGCGATGATCCAGGGCAGCATGCGCGGTCACGTCCAGTCGGGTGAGGTGGTGAGCTCTAGTCCGGTCTCGCCTCGGCGCTTGGCGTTGGTGCGGTGCGCTCCCCCGCGGTAGTTGCAGGGGGCGCACTGGGGTCCGTAGTTCGCTGGGTCGAATGGATCCGTGAGGCCGAGGTCGACGTCGGTGTAGTGGCCGACGGTGATCGACTGGGGGTTCGGCTTCCGTGCGGACGCGAGGAGTTCCTTCCCGCAGGACCAGCACGTCTGCACCTCACCGCGGGATCGCAGTTCGGCGAGCGCGAGCGCCTGCCGGGGATCGTGGTGCACCGAGCTCACGACTACCTCCGTGCCGGGGTGTCCCCACGGCTGAGCGCCCATCCCAGGAACGCACGCCAGGTGCGCAGCCAGACGACCACGGCCGTTACGCCGATCGCGACGCCGGCGAGGATCTTCACTGCAGGGCCAGGCGTGCGGTGGTGAGGTTCTCGTCCCACTCGTGGTCAGGATGCGCGGCGACGAACGCGTGGATCGCGTCCAGAGCATTGTCGTGCTCCGCCTGCAGGCGCGAGATCTCGTCAAGCGCCCCGTTCAGCGTGCGCTCCCACGTCGCCCCGAGCATCGGTCAATCCTCGTCACCGAACGCCGCCGGGTCACAGCACCATGACGCCGCGAGCTGCGACGTGTGCTCCTCCCCGCACTCATCACACACCCACAGCTGCCCGGACATGGCGAACCTCCCCGGGAACGACGAAGGCCCCTCCGTCAGTGGAGAGGCCTTCGGCATAGAACTTGTGCAAGCACAGCTTAACAGAAATCAGCGACACGTTTCCGAAGCACCATCACGGCGCGCCGTCGTCTGGACTCCCGATCGTGCGATCCGTGTGCCCGTACTCGTCGGGCGAGTCGCACTGGTCCGACCGGTGCGGCGTGTAGCAGCCGTGGACATGGATCGGAGCCGAGCATGTGCCCGAGCCGTCGCACTCGCCAGGCGCGAACTCGTCGTCGTCGCTCCGGATCGTGCGGTTCGGCATGAGCTTCGACGAGCAGCGGCGATTCTGTTCGCGGGCGAGCGACATGAGCGTGTGATGCGCTGCGTCGATGCGTGCGGACGCCGCCAGCATCTCGGCGGCCAGCTCCTCGTCGGTGAGTTCGTCCCACATCAGCGGTCCTCCTGACGAATCGTGCGGATGGGAGTGATCTTCTCCCCCGCGTTCAGCACTGCGAGCACCTGCGCGTTCTTCGGTCGGCCGACCTTCCCGGCCATCGCTGCCTTCACCCGCGCGAGGTCCGAGCCACGGAACATCGCGATCCGGGCGCCGGCGATCGTCACCGTGCGCACCGGCGCGATGAGTCCGTCCTTCCGCCACCGCTGCAACGTCCGCGCCGTGCCGACGAACTTCTCCGCCTGTTGGCGTGTGAGCAGCCCGTCGCCGTGCTCCGCGACACCGCCCACGACGATCTCGTCCGCGTCGTCGTCCGCCTCCCACGGCTCCCGCTTCGTGCGACGTTCAGCACCCCACTTCGCCCGAGCGTCCGCGACCGACCAGAACGACCGGATCCCGTCGGCGTCGAGCTCGTTGCGGTCCAAGAACCCGGTGCAGAGATCCTCCACATGTTGGTGGTCGTTCACGAGGCCGTCGATCGCCTGCTCGAGCGTGTCCGGGAAGCAGAAGGCCTGCCAGGCGCCCCACGTCGTCACCACATCGTTCAGCGCGTCCAGGAGATCAGCGTCGACCGGGGCCAGAGGCTCCGACGAGCCCCCACCACCCGGTGCCTTGTCCGTCGGCGTCGCCTTCGTCGGATCCGCCATCGATCGCATATGGCCGATCACATCCGGAGTGTCGTAGATCAGACCACGGAGGCGGCCATAGCAGCGGTCGCAGATCAGCGCGTGATCCCGAGCCGGGGTCTCCGCGCAGCCCGAGCACGGCGCCGGGCTGTTCGGCAGCGCCACGACCATCGGCACCAAGGCTTCGTCGATGCCGTACCAGGCGCAGGACGCGTAGTGCACGCCCCTCTGTGTGCACCCGCGGATGCAGAACCTCTCGCTCATAGCTCCCCCTCCGTGCATGTGCAGTCGATCTCGGTGTCCGGGTCCTTCGTCACGACGACGATCCCGGCGCCATGGCAGTACGGGCAGGACGGATCCGGCTCAGAACGGGGTGTCATCACCGAACCCCCATCCGTCTGCAGGCGGCTCCGACGTCGCCCACGTCTCCTCAGCGGCCGGCGCCGACGGCGCCGCGGTCCCGCCGGCACGCGCCGCGCGCGTCACCTGGGCGGTCGCGTAGCGGAGCGAGGGGCCGATCTCGTCGACCTCCAGCTCGATCGCGGTGCGGTTGTTGCCGTCGCGGTCCTGGTAGGAGCGCTGACGCAGGCGTCCGGATGCGATGACCCGCATGCCCTTCGTCAGGGATCCCGCCACGTGCTCGGCGAACTCGCGCCACACGGACGCGCGGAGGAACAGCGCTTCGCCGTCCTTCCACTCGTTCGCCTGGCGGTCGAAGGTGCGCGGCGTCGAAGCGATCGTGAAGTTCGCCACCGGCAGCCCGTTCTGCGTGTAACGCAGCTCAGGCGTGTCGGTCAGGTTGCCGACGATAGTGATGACGGTCTCATTGACCACGGTTGTACCTCTCTCGCTTGGTGGCGATCGGCCCGCCCGAGCGCGCGTAGCGGATGCCGCGCACGATCTGGCTGACCAGCCCGTTGGTGATCCGGTAGTCGCGCGCCAGGTTGACCTGGCTGGCGCCGTGCGCGTACCGCAGACGCATCGTGACGATCTCCTCGTCGGTGAAGCGCCCAGGGCGGTCTCGGCGCGCTGCCAGCATGTCGGCGACGTTCCCAGCGCGGGTGTCGAACCGAAGGTGATGCGGGTTGCAGCAGATCGGGTTGTTGCAGCTGTGGCAGGTATCCAGACCCGGGGCGCGCGTCTCTCCGGTCGTGAACGTCAGCGCGAGCTCGTGCGCCCCGACCATCTGCCCGTCCCAGAAGAACCGGCCGTACCCGTCCTCCTCGTACCCGATCCAAGGCCAGCACTCAGCCTCGTCATCCGAAACCGCCACGCTCATCCAGAACTCGGTGATCCGCGGCGCTACGTCGATCGGGGTGCTCATGATGCTGTCCTCCTCTGTGCCGCCTCGAACGCTTCGCGGCGGATCCTCTGTGCGGTCTCTCGTGGTGTCTCGTCCGCCTCGGCGAGCAGCCGGAGCCGGAACGCGCGGTCCTTCTCGAACCGCAGCGCGGTCATCTCGACGAAGTCGCCGAGAGCGTCAGAACGGTTCGTCATCCCAGACCCCTTCGGTCTCCTGCTTCGCCTCGTGGTAGTCGGTCATGCGCTCCTCGTAGACCTTCGAGACCACCCACTCCTCGCGGATGAGCCGTGCGTCCCTGCATGGCCCGCACTTCTTCTGGCCGGCACCGCCCGGCATGTGCTTGCGGCAGAACATCGGCGGGGCGTCGAGCATCCACGGGCGCTCCGGACGCTCCGGGGCGGGCTCCCGGTCCCGCTCCACCGCGTCCCACGCCGCGGCGCGCGCTTCCCGCTCGGCCCGCAGCTCCTCGCGCGCCCTCTCCCGCGCCCCCGCGCGCCCTCCCCCCACAGCCACGGGATACCCCGCGGGAAGTCGGACGAGACTCGCGATCTCGGGTGGCGGCTCCGGGGAACTGATCCTCACGTCGCGCATGTCCACCTTCAACGGGTAGAACAGCAGGATCCACTCGTCGCCCAGGTGCGGGAATGTCACCATCCACCGGGCGTCCATGAGCATGTACAGGTGCTCCTCGACCCGGTCCGCGACCAGATCCAGGGGTTCGCCTGTGTTCATCCGCCGTGCGATCACACGCGGATCCGCGAGCGTCCTCCCCAACGGGTCCGTGTGCAGCCACAGCCAGAACGCCGTCGGCTTCGCCTCGTCTGGCACCCCGGCGAGCGTGTCCAGATCGGTCGCGCTGATCTTGCGCTGCTTCGTACGCTGTCCTGACATCGTTCCCTCTCGCGAAGCCCTTGATGCACAGATCCAGGGCAAGATTCAGATCCTCCGGTTCGACGGTGAAGCACTCCGTGTAGCCCTTCCCGCCAGGGCCGAGCACGTCCTCGGCGTGCGCCCACGACCGGAACGCGGCCGGGAACGCACGGCGCAGGATCCGCAGTGCCTCGCGCTCCCAGGACGCGTCCGTGCCCCGCTGGCACACCACCACGACCCAGCCGCGATCGATCCACCGCTGCACCCGCGAGAACCGCCAGGCCCGACCGACCTTTAGCGTCCAGGAACGGGGATCCCATACGACGTAGGTCATGGCGAGGGTGGGCATGGTCACGGCTCGACGACCTTCCCGTCGCGGAGCGTGTACCAGGTGTCCGCCTTGATCGTCTCGCCGTCGACGATGACCGCCTGCGCGGCGATGATCGTCCACTCGTCGTCCCGCTCGGTGAGGAACAGGGCCGTGCCGATGGCACCACGCGCGCGGCCGTTGTAGCCGGAGGCCAGAGCGACCGACTTCTCCCCGCTCGCCGTGGCCGCGCCGGACTCCCCGCTCGCCGTGGCCGCGCCGGACTCCCCGCTCGCCGTGGCCGCGCCGTACCATCCGCTCGCCGTGGCCGCGCCGGACTCCCCGCTCGCCGTGGCCGCGCCGGACTCCCCGCTCGCCGTGGCCGCGCCGTACCATCCGCTCGCCGTGGCCGCGCCGTACCATCCGCTCGCCGTGGCCGCGCCGTACCATCCGCTCGCCGTGGCCGCGCCGTACCATCCGCTCGCCGTGGCCGCGCCGTACCATCCGCTCGCCGTGGCCGCGCCGTACCATCCGCTCGCCGTGGCCGCGCCGGACTCCCCGCTCGCCGTGGCCGCGCCGTACCGCCCGCTCGCCGTGGCCGCGCCGTACCATCCGCTCGCCGTGGCCGCGCCGTACCATCCGCTCGCCGTGGCCGCGCCGTACCGCCCGCTCGCCGTGGCCGCGCCGTACCGCCCGCTCGCCGTGGCCGCGCCGGACCATCCGCTCGCCGTGGCCGCGCCGGACTCCCCGCTCGCCGTGGCCGCGCCGTACCATCCGCTCGCCGTGGCCGCGCCGGACTCCCCGCTCGCCGTGGCCGCGCCGTTACTCGTGTCAGCGGAGGCGAGGCCGTGGGCAGCCTTCGATGTGCCGCCCTTCGCGGGCTTCTTCGCGTTCTTGAACACGAAATCGATCTGCGCCTTGATGAGGGCGGGGAGCTCGATGCGGGCTCCGATGCTGATCTCACGGCCCGCGATTTTCGAGTCCTCATCCTCGGGGCCTACGACGTCCTCGAGCTCGACCTCGTGATAGACGGAGGTGGCCGGCGGGTAGTAGCGGAGCACGTCGATCGGCTGCAACACCGCATGGAACCCCGTGCGGCAGAGTTCCGCCGGGTCGTCCTGCCGGTACGTCTCACCCACCTGGTACTGGAAGCCCCTGCACTTCAGGTCCTTGTCGAAACCCTTGATCGCCTTCATGCCCTCACTCCTTCGTCATCGAACAGGCGCGTCGCCTGCCACTTCATCCATTCGTCGCCGTACACCGAGCAGCCCATCTCCATCGCCACCTCGGCGGTGATCCGCACCCGGACGGTCCCCTCGAGACGGAACCAGCCGAACTCGTGCGGGAAGTACACCGGGACACGGGCGGGGTCCGCCCAGCGGCGCACCTTCCACCCGTTCGCGAGCGCCATCGTCTGCAGGGAGTGCTCGCACGCCTCGTTGCAGGACAGGCACAGGGTCAGCCCATCGACCGGGGCCGGAAGGTTCTTAGACCCGCCCATGCCCACCGCGCGGCGGTGCTGGAACGACAGACCAAGATCCGTCGCGCAAGCCGCGCACCGGTAGCCGTCCCGGACATACACCGCTGTGCGGGTCGCGGTCGTCGGGGCGGTCATGCGTCGCCTGCTTCGTCGAGTAGGTCGGTGAGCTTGGGGGCGGCGAGCTCTGCCTCGAGCTCGGCGAGGTACTGGCATCCGGTGCGCCAGTACGACGGCTTGAGCTCGATGCCGAGCGCGCGGCGGCCGTGCTGCACCGCGACGTAGAGCTCGGATCCGACGCCACCGAACGCCGTGAACACGGTCTCGCCCGGGTTCGTGTAGAGCCGCACGTAGCGGGACGTGAATCCCAGCTGCAGCGGGGTCAGGTGCCGCTCGTCGTCGGACTCCCGCGCGATGCGAGCATTGAGGGTGTCGCCCTCGCTGATGCCGTACCAGATCGGCCGAGCGAACTCGATCCACTCCTCGTTCGTGACGTCCGTCTTCACCGGACGGTCGCGCTCACCCGGCTTCTTGAAGATCAGCCCGTAGTCGGCCATCGCCATGCGTGACAGCGACGAGTCCCGATTCTTGGTGACGAACATCAGCGAGTGCGCCTTGGTCCGGATCGCCTGAGCCTGCGGGTCCTTGTCGACGACGTTCTCGCCGAAGTAGACGAACCCGGCCGCCTGGTAGGCGCGGATCACGTCGCCGCGGAAGTCTGTCAGCCCGACGACGCCGTGGGTCGCCTTCGTCGTCGACGTCTGCTGCACGTGCACGACGCACTCGGTGCCCGGCTTCTGGATCCGGAAGTTCTCCCGGATGATGTAGCCGTACTGCTCGAAGAAGTCCTCACGATCGAGGCTGTTCCCCATGTCCCGCGGCGACGGCGAGTAGGTGTAGAGCGACTGGAACGGCGGCGAGTAGACGGACAGGTCGACGCTGTTGTCCGGGATCTCCGTCATCCGCTCGGCGGAGTCGCCGAGCCAGAACTCCCACATCGCGCCGCGCGCCTCGTCGGTGATGTACGCGTCCTCGTTCGCGATCGTCATGCTGCCCTCCAGTGATTCCGTGCGACGAGACCGTCGATGACGCGGTTCGCCTGCGATTCCTTGCGCGCGACGTTCGCCGCGATCTGCTCTTCGATGTGCGAGAGGACGATGTGCGCCCGCACCACCCGGGTCTGCCCGTAGCGGTAGCAGCGGCGCATGCCCTGGTAGTAGCCCTCGTACGAGTCGTTCAGCCCGACGAACGCCATGCGCGCGCAGTGCTGGTAGTTCAGGCCCATCCCGGCGATGCCGATCTTCGTGATCAGCACGCGGAAGTCTCCGTGTGCGAACCCGAGCAGCCGGTCCGCCTTCTCGTCCGGCGTCATAGATCCGTGCACGTTCACAGCGCCGGGGATCGCGGCGGCGAGCGCGTCGGCTTCGTCGTTCAGCCCGCACCAGAGCAGCCATGGCTCGTCCGGCTCCGCCTCGACCAGCGCGACGGTGCGCGCGACACGCGCTTCCAGCGACTCGCGACGCACACGCGACCGCCCCGACACTCCACCGATGGACACCGCGAACAGCTCGCCGTCGGCCGGCTCGATCTCGACGTCGACGAGCTCGGGAATCACATCGAGCCCCGGGAGGTCGTACCCCTCATCCGGATAGCCGAGATCGGACGGGCGGCGGATAGCGACTGCCCACTGCGACATCCAGTCGAGCATCGGCTCGATCGCGTGCCCCTTGAGGCGCCATCCGTCCTGGTCGTGCACGAAGTACGCGGCGAGCATGTTCGTGCGTGTCATGTGACCGAGGAACTCGGCCTGGTTCGTCAGCTCCTCCGGGTCGTTCGGCGCCGGCGTCGCCGTCCACGTCGACCGGAACGGCACCGACTGGAAGTGCTCGATCAGGCGCGTGCGGGTCTTCCCGTCCGACTGCTTCAGGATCGACGCTTCATCGAGCGCGACCGCCCCGAACATCGCGGCCGGGAACCGCTCGACCATCTCGTAGTTCGTCACGTACAGGCCCGGCCCGGTGACGTCGCCGGCGTCGCGCACGTAGCGCGCGGTCACGCCGATCTTCGCGGCTTCCTCGACCGTCTGCTGCGCCACGGCTAGCGGCGTCACGATCAGCGCCGTGTCGGCCATGACCCGGCACCACTCGACCTGCATGCGCGTCTTCCCGAGGCCGGTGTCGGCCCACACAGCCGGCCGCCCAACGTGGCACGCCCACTTGACGACCTCGACCTGGAAAGGCTTCATGCTGCTGTGCAGCTGTGCCGGATCCACCTTCCGGCCGTCGACACCGATCTGCGCACGGCGACGCGCGATGAACTCGGCGTATGGGAGGGCGCTCATCGGTGTTCTCCTCGGAAGTTGGCGTTCAGGCTGCGGAGGATGTCAATGTCGCGGCCGATCGCACGGTCGTAGTCGCGGGCGTACTCGAGCAGCAGCCAGGCCTCGTCACGGGCCTCCTGCGCTTCCCGGACGCGGGTGTCTTCGGCGCGGGCGAGGTCGCGGCGTTCGGTCATCGGCATGCGCGGGTACTCGGTGAGCAGGTCGCGGGCGCCCTTGGCGAGCGCGATCGTCAGCTCCCGTTCCCGCTCCGCGAGGGTGCGGCGGAGCTCGTTCAGCGCCTTCGGTGCGCGTGCGGCAACCTGGCGGGCGTACTGCAGCGCGCCGGCGCACTGCACCGGAGTCGGGAGCATGGCGAGCAGCTCGTCCTCCGACAGGGCGGAGAGGTTCAGCGGCACGAGCTCCATCGGGGCGTCCTCGACCACGCCCGTGGCCTCATCGACGATCACTTCCGGCGTCCCTTCGACTTGGCGCGGCGGGCCGCGCGGTTCGGAAGCTGCCGCAGGTTCGCGAGGTTGGTCGGCGGGAGGTGATCGCGCAGCTCGGCCTTCCCGATCTGCGCGGCGTGATACCGGGCGCCGTCCTGCATCTCGGCGGCTGGCTCCTCAGCGGGCGCCCAGGCCGCCGCCTCGAGGCGGTTCCGGAGCTGGGCCTCGAGCTGCGGGGTCACTGCGCGGGCCCGCTTCATCTCGGCGTGCAGCGCGTGCACGGCGTCCGCGGTGGGCGCGGCGTCGATCTCCGCTTCCCAGTCGCGCGCCGGGGCGTCCGGGGCGGTCGTGGTCTCGTCGGGTTCGCGGCGGTCGCCGATCGCGTCGCGGAACGCGCGGCGCAGCGCGGCGCGGACCGTGTAGGCGCCGAACAGCTTCATCGGCTTCGCGAGCCACAGGGCCCGCCACGAATCCTCGGCCGGCAGGGACTCGCCCCACGCGACGTAGACCGTCGTCGGGATCGCCGCGCGGTGCACGGTCGCGCGTGCGGCGACCGGCGGCTGCTCGGCCGCCCAGAACGGGGCGAAGTTCTTGCCGTCGGCGGAGAACTCCGGCGGGTCGATCTGCACCGTGTCGCCGGTCGAGATCGCGAGGCGCTCGTACTCGGCGAGGGTCTGTGCGACGTCGTCGATGTTCGTCATGCTGCGTCCTTCGTCTCGGTCACGGTCAGACGGCCGGATGCCTTCGGGCGGGCGTAGAGGCGCATCGCCATGGTCTTGACCTCGTCGGCGCGGCGGACCATGTCGGCCCACTCGCGGTAGGTGTTCGGTTCCGCCTGAGCCCAGGCGTCCTCGTCGAGCACGTCGGTGGTGCTGATCGAGAACGTGAACGAGGCGCGGGATCCGGCGGCCTTCTTGCCGTGCGCGTCGGCCTCCTGGGAGGCGTAGACGCGGATCGTCTCGAGCGCGGCGGCCTCGGCCTTCTTGTGCGGGGCCATCGCGGCGCGCGCCTCGGCGACGATGGCGAGGGCCTCGTCGACGTCGGCGGGCAGGTCGTCGTCCGCGACGGGGGCGCCGGCGGCGCGCCACGCCATGAACGCGTCGGCCTCCTTCAGCAGCTTCGCGATGCGGGCATCGTCGCGCTCCACCCACCGGTAGCGGGGTGCGTCCAGGGTCGGGGTGCCGTCCTCCCCCATGACCTCCCACACGTACAGCCACCAGCGGGTCTCGGTGACGAACATGCCGAGCTGCATCTGGTCGTAGTGGTCGGCGGGGATGTCGTCGCGGTCGCCCCACCCGTGGTCGTGGGACTTGCACTCGACGCCGAACGCATCGCGGACCGGGTCGAAGCCCAGGCCGTCCGGGGTTGCGAGGACGTGCGGCATGTCGGGGTGACCGAACAGGCTGATGTTCGCGGAGCAGAGCGCGACGTGCGCGCACGCCCACGCCAGCAGGAACGGCTCCCGCTCGTGGCCGCGCTTCGTGTGCTGGTTGCCGTGGAACTTGGACCCGTTGAGCTTGTCGGTCAGGATCCGGCGCCACGTGCCGCGGCCGCCGACAGCGATCGCGTGGATCTCCGAGGCGGTGACGCCGGCGGCGCGCGCCGCGAGACCCTCATCGGACCCGAGGGAGTCCTCCGCGACCATGTGCAGCGGGCGGTCGATGATGTCGATCACGCGGCCACCCCCAGCATCGCCTCGAGCTCGCGCACCTCAGCGGCCGGGGCGTGGCGGGCGATCATCCGTCGCACCAGCGCGGCATCCTCGCCCACGCACGGCGAGATCGGGGCGTACGGGACCTCCCGGAACCGTGCGGCGCCCATCTCCCGGTTGCGCTTCTCAGCCTTGCGGCGCTTCGATTCCGCCGAGGCCTTCGCCTTGCACGCGTCGCAGCGGCATCCGTGCTTGGTGTAGCAGCCCTGCGCGTTCCCGTGCGAGTGGAACGGCGGGCAGACGTACGGGGCGATCACGACGCGTCCTCCGTCCGGATGTCTCCGAACGCGACCGGGCCCGTCGGGGCGTCCATGCCGAAGTCGAAGTCGAGGGTGTCGTTCCCGGTGCGTTCGCCCTGCACGCGCTGCATGATGTCGAGGATCTGGTCGGCGTCGCCGCGGTCACGGATCGGTTCGATGAAGAGGATCCCCATGACCGGGGTGACCTCGCCGCCGGCGGTGTAGTCGATCTGCTTCTTCGCGGTGTCGACGATCATCACGAGCAGGTGTCGGTCGGTGGGGTGGTTGACGAGGTCGCGGTGCAGCAATTCCACACCGCACGCGTCGAAGTCCTTCGGGAGCGCTGCGCTCAGTTTCACGGTCATGCTCGGTTCCTCCCAGGGATGAATGCGGCGACGAACATCGCCAGGACGATCAGGGCGGCCAGGTCGCCGCCATTCCAGCCAGGGGCCGCCGCGGCGACGCCGACCGGCCATGCGACGATCAACGCGGACGCGACGAGCGCGATCCGCCAGGGAGCGAGCGCCGGCAACTGGGGTCGCGGTGCACGCGGCACGGGCGGCGCCAACGGCGCGGCCGTGATCGGGGCGCCGCACCAGCAGCATTCCTCGCCACCCTCGGCACGGCAGCTCTCGCAGTGGTCGCGGTACATGCAGTCCTTCGCGAACATCACGCGACCTCGTCGATCGGGTCGGTCAGCGGCGGCACGTCGATCAGGCGGACGTGCCGGGTCGCGGCGATCGGGACGATGTCGACGATCTCGACCGGCTCGAGCGCGAACAGGCGCAGTTCCTCGGCGACCTCGGCGTCGAAGGTGTCGAGGAACTGGCGGCGGCCGCCGAGCGTCGGGTGTCCATCTCGCTCTTCGACGGCGAGGAACGTAGGCTGAGGGGTGCTGGTGGACATGTGCGTGTCCTCCTTCGTTTTCAGGTGGGGCGTCCGTTGCAGCGGGCGCCCCGCTTTCGTGTGGTGGTCAGATCGCGAGCGCGCCGAGGCGCACGCGGAGTCGTTCGAGGCCGCGGATGGTGATGCGCACCTGTGGGGCGTCCAGCACGAGCTCTCCCGTGCGGGGGTGGTGGTGAGACTGCGGCTTCTCGGTGAGGTAGCCGGCGTTCACCGCGGAGGCGTACGCGCGCCATCCGCCGTCGTGGCCGCGGTGGATCCAGCCGATCTCGCGCAGTTGCGCGAAGAGACGGTTCTGCCCCGTCTTCACGCCGGCGCGGGCGAGGATCCCAGCCGCATCCTTGACGGCATAGTCACCTTCCGCCGACGCGAGTTCGTCCCACGCCTCCGCGCGGGGCGTGATCTCGGCGACGTGAGCCTCGAGCGCCTGGCGCTGCTCCACCTCGGCGGCGTACGCCCGCAAGGCCTCCGGAAGGGTCTGCGGAATCTGCAGACCCCGTGACGCCTTCTCCACCTCGATGAAGTACTGGCGCGCCTGCTTCCCCTTCGGAGTGCGCTGGATCATCGCGAGTTCCTTCGCCATGTCCAGGGTGAGAGCGTGGTCTGTCGCCGGGCGGCCTCCGGTGCTTTCGCTCAGAATTGCGCCGAAGTCCTCGCCCTCGGTGAAGCCGTACGCGAGCATCCGCGGGAACCAGTCCTTGTATGGGGTCGCGACGTCGAGGAACGCGTGCAGCTCGCGGCCGCTGACTGCCTGCCGACCGTCGTGCTCCCGGATCGGGATGAGCGCGCTCACGATGTCGCCTCGCCATCGCTAGGCTCGGCGCCATGAAGATCCACGCCGCTGTCGTCAGCATCGAGCGCACCGTGACCGAGGCGCAGTCCGCGATCAACAAGCACTTCAGCGGGGACATCGCGCACGCCCAGGTCCGCGTCGAGCTCGAAGGCATGTGGCAGGTGCTCAAGCTCCTCGCCAGCGCGATCGACGACGAGGGCGTGGCTGTTCGTGAGCCCCTCGATGTGCCGACCCGCGCCGAGATCGAAGCGATCGTGAAGAAGGCATCCGATCGCGCCGCCGAGCACACCGGCGGCCGCCGCGGCCGCCGCCGCTGAGAGAACCTCGTGCGCGCTCACGACGCCGCCCCCTCGATAGGCTCGCCCGCATGGACTCCCCCATCCGCGCTCGCGAGGCGCTCACGCTCGGACAGCACGCCTGCGATACGGCCCACGTCACGGCGAACCGAGCGGACGTCGGACGCGAGGCTGAACCTCGCCGAGCTCGCCGAGGTACTGGCCGAACTCGCCTTTGAGGTCGCGTTCCGGTACTGGCTCGCCTTCACACCCCGCCCGCGAGGGACGAAGAACACCCACACCACCACGAAGCCGACCAGCAACACGGCCATGATCACAGCGATCACGGCCAACGCCCAGAACAGCAGCTCGAGCGGGCTCACGGCGCCACCGCCGACGTTCCGGGGAAGAATCGCGACACCGGGACGTCCATCGCCTGAGCGAGAGCCAGGATCTCGGGAGCGGTGAACGCGACGCGCCCGTTGATGCGCTCAACGACCGCCGCGCGGGATACGCCGATGGTCTCCGCGATACGCTGCTGCGTGTACCGGTTCTCTGCGGCGACGCCTCGAACCTTGGAAGCAATTTGGGCCGTTGTGGATGCCATGCGGGCTAGATTGGCACGGATTCATTCCATCCTCAACTACCGCTCAGCGCGTGTTGCATGGATTCGGACCATTTTGTGTCGTCATCTAGACACTCTGACTGGAAATCACTACACTCTCGGTTATGACCAGTACCGCATTCCTTGCGACGCCGCGCGATGAGATCCGCGCGGCGCGCGCTGAGTTCGTCCGCCAGGCGCTGAAGGCTGACCGTTGGTCAGTCCGGGCGGCGGCGCTCGCCATCGGAACCAGCCACACGGCGCTCGGCGCCAGGGTCAAGGGAGACACGGCGTTCCTCGCTGAGGACATCGAGTTGATCGCGATCCTGCTGAAGCGCAACCCCGTGGAGTTCTATGGCGCCTACCTTCGTGCGGGAACGCAAGAAGGCCCGGCCTCCGAAGAGACCGGGCCTGTGGTGCACCCCCTGGGACTCGAACCCAGAACCCACTGATTAAGAGTCAGTTGCTCTGCCGATTGAGCTAGAGGTGCTCGGCGGGCCGGTTCCCCGGCCGAGGAATCACATTACCAGCGGATCCGACGGAAGCGAAATCGGGACCGCCTCGGCGTGCATCCCTGGCGTGTCGCCGGTTCCGGGTGCGCTCCGAGCCGGATCCGGTCAGGGTCCGGCCGCTCACGGCCCGTATCCTGGAGCGGTGTCTGAGACCCGCGCCGATGCCGACTTCCAGAGCGACCTCGACCTCGCTCTCCGCCTTGCCGATGCCGCCGATGCGCAGTCGCTGCCGCGTTTCGATGCCGCAGATCTGAATGTGTCGCTGAAGGCGGACCGTTCCCATGTCACGGACGCCGACCTCGCGACCGAGCGCGCCATCCGCGGAATCCTGCAGGCGGAGCGCCCGGAGGACGGGATCCTCGGCGAGGAGTTCGGCACCTCGGGCGACTCGCGCCGGCAGTGGATCATCGATCCGATCGACGGGACCGCGAACTTCCTGCGCGGCGTGCCGATGTGGGGCACGATGATCAGCCTCGCCGTCGACGGCGTCGCGCAGGTCGGTGTGGTCAGCATGCCCGCACTGGGCCGCCGCTGGTGGGCGGCGCCTGGCCTCGGCGCCTGGGCGTCGACCGACGCGGAACCCCGCGCCATCCACGTGTCGGACGTCGCCACGCTCGAAGACGCGAGCGTGAGCTTCCAGAGCATCGCGCAGTGGGACGAGGCAGGGCGCCTCGACGCCCTCATCGCGTTGACCCGCCGGGTCTGGCGCGATCGCGCCTACGGGGACGTGTTCTCGTACATGATGCTCGCCGAGGGGCGCATCGACATGGTCGCCGAGTTCGGCGTCAAGGAGTACGACATCGCTGCAGCGTTCGCGATCGTGACGGAGGCGGGCGGCACGGCGACCGCGTTCGATGACACCCCCACGCTCGCCGGGCTCTCTGCCCTCGCCACGAACGGCGTGCTGCACGATGCGTTCCTGGCGCAGTTGCACGGGCCCGAGGCTCCCGCGGCGGCCGATCGCTGATGCGCCGCGCGTGCCGAGCGCTCATCGCGCTGGGGCTCGCCGCCGGCGTCCTCTCGGCGGCCACGGCGTGCAGCGGAAGCTCCTCCCCCGCGCCTTCTGCGACACGCACCGCGGAGACCCCGGCATCGGCCTCACCCTCGCCGTCCCCAGACGCCACCGACGTCCCGGCGGCCTCGCCGCGGCCGTTGAGCTGCGAGACCCTCATCCCGCCCGACACCGTGGCCGCCCTGCACAAGCAGGGCTGGGCTGCGGTGCAGCGCGACTTCGTGATCGGCTCCGCGACGATCCCCGGTGGCATCGCCTGTCTGTGGGCGGATCCGACCACCGCGTCGGACCACGGGCTGCTCTACGGCTGGGCGCCGATCTCCGGCGCCGATGCCGTGGCTCGCGAAGCGGAACTGGTCTCGGAAGGGTGGGTCCGCGAGGACAGTGACCGCGGCGTCTACATCACTGCCGATGCACGCACATCTCTCAGCAAGGACGCCGAGGGATACGGCATGACCTATCTGTTCGGCCGCGGCTGGGTGGCTGTCTCCGACACGAAGCAGGGCCTCATCCTGATCGAGCCGAAGGGCTGATCAGGAACTCGCGTAATGAAGTCGCTCCTGACCGGTCTCATCCATTGCACGGTCTCCGCGCGATCGGTTTCCAGATGTCGCTCAGCGCATCACGGCACCGTGCGGCGCCAGGGGGGGGATGGCGGGTGCGGCCGGTCGTCCCAACCGGCCGCACCGTCTTCGATGCGATCGTGCAGCCGGCGCCGGACATGGAGAAGCCCCCGGGCCCTCTGCCCACGCAAAGGAACCCGAGGGCTCTCGACAGCGACAACGGCTTGGTGGAGCTGGGGGGAATCGAACCCCCGTCCAACGCTGAGTCTCCACGCCTTCTCCGGGCGCAGTCTGTGCAGACGTTCTGCTCGGCTCCGACCTTTGTCACAGACACCTAAGTCGACAAGCCCAGCCTGGGAAGAGTCCCACGTGACGTCCAGACGCCGTCACGCAGCAAGATTCCTAGATGACGCCAGGATCCGTATCGGAATCACATACGGCCTGACGGACTATCGGGCTCGCTTAGGCAGCGAGGGCGAAGTCAGTGCGCTTTGCATTGGCACTTATTGTTTTGCAGGGAGCGTTCACGAGATAACCCTGCATCCTCGGCCCGCTTCTCGTGGATTCACAGGCGCTGTCGAAACCGATCAGCCCCGTGGACCTTCTCGCGAAGGAGCCGTTGTCGCACTGTTGAGTTTCCAGCGGGCGCCGCAGCGCCCGAGCATCACAGACTACAACGGATCGGGACGCTCCGCCATTCCCGGCCGGTCACGGCACGGTGCCCCGGCTGCTTCGCCGAGGCACCGCTGGTCAGCAGTGACCGACGTGCGGCGTGATCACTTCCCGCCGCTGCCGTTGCACGCCATCCCGGGCGAAGGCACGAAAGCCTTCAGACCGGCCTTCACGAACGACCCGTAGGACTGCACACCGTGATAGCGGTCGACGCCGCCGGGGCTCTGATTCCCGCGCATTGCGATGGCATCGTCATCGAAGCCGGGAGGGTTGTTCTCCAGCGCATCAGCCTGGTCGAGACCCGAGTAGGCGCACTCGGACGAGGCATGGGATGGTCCGGATGTCGGATCTCCATTCCCGGTGTACTCACCGGCATAGGCCGCGCTGGATCCCGCTGCAACGAGCCCCAGCGCGATCGCACAGCCGATCGCCAGTCGTTTCATCTGGTCTTCCTCCTTCACGCAGTTTCCTTCGCCGAGGCGCGGAACTGCGCCGCGGTGGCCGAAGTCTACGCGCGCGTCGCCGCCGCGTGAAGGGCGCCCGGACAGTGCCGTAGAGTCACGGCATGAGCGAGGTCGTCATCACCGTCCGGGGCGAGCACCAGGTGCGCATCGCGCCCGAGAGCGCCGTCGTCACGCTATCCGTCGCACTCGACGGTCCGGATCGCGAGTCCGTCATCGCGCGGACCTTGGCGCTCGCCGAACCCATCCGGGAAGCGCTGGCCACTCGGCAGACCGGCGGAGCCGTGGAGTCGTGGTCGAGCAGGCGCCTCGCCGTCCGCTCGGAGCGCCCCTGGAGCAACGACGGCACGCGCCTCGACCTCGTGCACCACGCCTCCGTCGATTTCCGCGCAACCTTCCTCGACTTCGCCGACCTCTCGTCCTGGGTCGCCGACGTCTCTGCGGAGGAGGGAGTATGCGTCGACGGCACGCAGTGGACCCTGACCCCGGAGACCCGCACCCGCGTCGAGCAGGAGGTCGCCGCCGAGGCCGTCCGCGTCGCCGTGCAGCGGGCGTCCGCCTACGCCGCAGCGCTCGGGCTGGACTCGGTCGAGCCGATCGAGATCGCCGACGCCGGCCTGATCAGCGACTTCAGCGCCACCGACGCCGCACCGAAGGCGATGCGGGCCTTCGGTGCGGCTCCGGCCCCCTCGGGCCTCGATCTGCACGGCGACGACATCACCGTCTCCGCGACCGTCGAGGCGAGGTTCGTCGCCGCCTGACCGCCGCGCACCCCGGTGCCGGCGCGTGCAGTCCCCACGGGCGCACGCGCCGGGCCGGGGTGGTCTCAGGCCCGCCGTCGACGCGACACGAGCACGGCGAGCGCACCCGCGAGGAGCAGCACGAACGCCGTGCCGAGCGCCGGAAGCGGATCCGCGCCTGTCATCGGCAGCGTCCCGGATCCGGTAGCGCCCGGCGCGGTCGTGGGCACCGGAGCCGGCGAGGTGGTGGGCGTCGGTGTGGGGGTCGGCGTGATCGCCACCGGCGTCAGCACGAAGTCCTGGCCTTCGACGAGCTCCCCGGCGTCGGTGATGGTGACCGAGCGCGTCGCCGGCGCGGCCCCCGCGTAGCCGTCCGGAACCTCGACCGCGATCGTGTAGTCGCCCGGAGCGAGGTCGCCGAGAGCATAGCCGCCGTCGGCACCGGAGGTGACGGGAACGGGGCCACCGGAACCGGTGACGGTGATCGTGGCGCACCCGCGACAGGCGCCGCGCCGCCGTCCGTGACGGTGCCCGACACGGATCCGAGGCGTGCCAGCGCGAAGTCGACACCGGTGACGTCCTGCGCTCCCACCGTCTCGGAACGGGATCCCGGGCCGGTGACGACGTACCCCTGCGGCGTCTGGACTGCGATGGTGTAGTCGCCCGACGGCAGCTGCGGGAAGGCGTAAGTTCCGTCAGCGGCGGTCACCGTGTGCACCGTGCCGTCCGGACCGTCGGCCGTGACCACGACACCGCCCAGGCCGAGGCCGGCAGCGCTCACGGTCCCTGACAGGGTCGGCAGCTGCTGCAGGACGAAATCCTGACCGGTGATCGGCGTCTCATCGTTCTCCGGAACCGTGAACGGTGCCGGAGAGGTCACCGCGGTGTACCCGTCCGGGGCGGTGATCGCGAGCGTGTGCTGTCCCACCGGCACGTCATCGAGAAGGTAGGTTCCGTCCGCCGCCGTGACCACGGTGCGGGCCCCGTCGAGCGTCACCGTCGCTCCTGCGACCGGATTGCCGTGCTGGTCCCGCGCCGTGCCCGAGACGGGGACGGGCACGATGTCACGAACGGCGAAGTCCGCCGTGACATCCGCGATCGTGACGTCGACGGTGCGTGTCGGCTCGTCCGAGATCTTGCCGGCCGGCGGCGTGATCTCGACGCGGTAGCCGTCCGTGGCGAGCACATCGGAGAAGGCGTACGCGCCGTCGGCGGACGTGGTCGTCTCCCCGAGGACGGAGCCGTCGGATCCGATCAGACGCACGGTCGTGCCGTCCGCCGGCCCGCCCGCGGTCGAGTCGGTCACCGTGCCCGAGATCGTGCGGGTGATCGCCGCGAACCAGGTCTGATACACCGGGAACCCCGCCCGGCGGGTGAATGTGAAGGTCAGCGAGGAGATCGGCGCGTTCGGTTCGAACCACGCCGCCGCGCCGCTTGTGTCGGTCGCCGTCGCGTTGCCGGTGAGCGTCGTCGTCGCAGCGTCCCACGTAGGCACGTCCGCGGCGTCGCCGGTGCAGGACGGCTTGCCGGCGAGGCCGGGGGCGCAGTAATTGAAACCGCCGCGGGATCCGAGCTGTGCCGCGGAGAGCGCGCTCCCGTCCGGGCCGACGGCCGTGATCCTCACCTGGTCCGCGTCGATGTCGCCGAGGACGAAGGTCCAATTCGAGGTGGGTGTCGGATGCGCGAACGTGTAGGTCGTCTCCGACGGAGAGGTGGCGTTGTCGGCGCGCGGTCGCAGGTTCAGGTACTGCTGGTCGCGGCTGCTGCCGTACTTCGCACCGACGTCCGTCGATTCGGCGAGCCAGACGCTCGCGCCCGACACGACGCCGACCGACCCGCCGCGGGAGTCGCTCGTATAGGCGGCGGCCAGCTGGGGCGACGCGATCTGCACGGTGCCCGAGTATGCGCCGCTCGTGCCCGTCATGGCGCTCCAGTCCGCCCAGGGCGTTCCGGTGGCGGCAGTGGCCGGTCCGCCGAGCGCGAGCCCGCCGAGGCTGAGGAGGACGACGACGAAACCCGACACTGTGCGTTTCACAGGTCTCATGCCGGCATGAGAACCACCGCAACCGAAATATCGGTTGCAGTGAGGGTGCTCAGGCGGTGAGGGGTGCTCAGGCGGCGTACGGCGCGAGCTCGGCGGCGAGGCGCTCGCCGACGTGCGCGTGGATCCGGGTGCCGGCCTCCTCGTGCGCGACCTCGAGCAGCAGCCCGGTCTCGTGCACCGCCGCGACCAGGTCGCCGCGGTCGTAGGGCACGACCGCGCGGATCTCCACGGCGGGCTTCGGCAGCACCTCGTCGATCGCGGCACGCAGCTCGGCGATGCCCTCGCCGGTGCGCGACGACACGAAGTGCGCCGCCGGAACCAGTCCGCGCAGCACCATCCGCTCATCGTCGTCGAGCAGATCCGCCTTGTTGAACACGACGATCTCGGGGATGCTTCGGGCACCCACGTCGCCCATCACATCGCGGACCGTCTTGATCTGCCCCGCCGGATCCGGGTGGGATCCGTCCACGACGTGGACGATGACGTCGGCGTCCGCGACCTCCTCCAGCGTGGAGCGGAACGCCTCCACGAGCTGATGCGGCAGGTTGCGCACGAACCCGACCGTGTCGGTGAGCGTGTAGACGCGCCCATCAGCGGTCTCGGAGCGACGCACCGTCGCGTCGAGCGTGGCGAACAGCGCGTTCTCCACCAGCACCCCGGCGCTGGTGAGCGCGTTGAGCAGGCTGGACTTCCCGGCGTTCGTGTAGCCCGCGATCGCCACCGACGGGATCGTGTGGCGCCTGCGCTCGGCGCGCTTGGCCTCGCGTGCGGGTTTGAACTCGCGGATCTGCTTGCGCAGCATCGCCATCCGGGTGCGGATGCGACGGCGGTCGAGCTCGATCTTCGTCTCACCGGGGCCGCGCGAGCCCATGCCGGCGCCGCCGGCACCCACCTGGCCACCGGCCTGGCGGCTCATCGACTCACCCCAGCCGCGCAGTCGCGGCAGCAGGTACTCGAGCTGGGCGAGCTCCACCTGCGCGCGGCCCTCGCGGCTCTTCGCGTGCTGGCTGAAGATGTCGAGGATCACGGTAGTGCGGTCGATGACCTTCACCTTGACGACGTCCTCGAGCGCGCGCCGCTGGCTCGCGGCGAGCTCGGTGTCGGCGATCACCGTGTCGGCCCCGACGGCGGCCACGATGTCCTTGAGCTCTTGCGCCTTGCCGCGGCCCAGGTAGGTCGCCGGATCCGGGTGCGGCCGCCGCTGCAGCAGGCCGTCGAGCACCACCGCACCGGCGGTCTCCGCCAGCGCGGCCAGCTCGCGGAGCGAGTTCTCGGCGTCCTCCTGCGCACCCTGCGGGTACACGCCGACGAGCACCACGTTCTCCAGACGGAGCTGGCGGTACTCGACCTCCGTGACGTCCTCGAGCTCGGTGGACAGGCCCGCCACGCGCCGCAGCGCGTGCCGCTCCTCCAGATCCCACTGCTCGCCGTCCGCAGAGGTGTGCCCGGCGGTGGCCGTGTCCTGCAGCGCCTGGGCCGCTCCGAACACGTGCGATTCCGCCCGTCGTTCGGCCGCCTGCAGGACGCGCTCGACCGCGTCGCCGTGCTCGTCATGTGTTGTGGACTGCGTCATCCGCACCTTTCTTGCGCCCGACGTTTCGCGCGGGCGCCTTAACTTTATCTGGGAGTGTCCGCTACGCTCGCTGCATGGGGTCGGACCACTACTTCACTGCGGCTCCCGCAAGCCCCGAGAACCTCCGCAGGATCAGGGTGACCCTTGCGGGCCGAGAGGTCGAACTCACCACCGCAGCAGGGGTTTTCAGTCCCGATCATGTGGACGTCGGCACCTCTGTGCTCCTCGCCAACACCCCGCCCCCGCCGCCCGGCGGGCACCTGCTGGATCTCGGCTGCGGCTGGGGGCCGATCTCGCTGTCGCTCGCGCTTGCCGCTCCGCACGCCACCGTGTGGGCGGTCGACGTGAACGAGCGCGCCCTCGATCTTGTGCGTCGCAACGCCGCCGAACTCGGCCTCGACAATGTCAACGCCGTGACACCCGACGATGTTCCCGCCGACGTGACGTTCCGCACGATCCGCTCGAATCCCCCGATCCGCGTCGGCAAGAGCGAGCTGCACGATCTGCTGGAGCGCTGGATCCCCCGCCTCGACGAGCGCGCGGACGGCTGGTTCGTGGTCAGCCGGAACCTCGGCGCGGACTCCCTGCAGCGCTGGCTCGCAGCGACGTTCGACGACGGCTACAGCGTGTGGCGGGCGACCACCGGCCGTGGCTTCCGCGTGCTCAAGGTCCGCCGCCACGGCACGCCGCGCACGGAGGCCATCGCGCTGCCCTAGCGGGTCTCAGGCGAGCTCGATCTCCCCGGAGAACGCGAGCTGCGCGGGACCCGACAGGAACACGTGCTCCCCGTCCGCACCGGGGGCCATGGTGACCCGCAGCGTGCCGCCCGGGACCTCGACGAGCCATTCGTCCGGCGCGCCCGCGCCCGCCCAGTGCCGCACGGCGAGCGCGGTCGCGGTGATGCCGGTGCCGCAGCTGAGGGTCTCCCCCACGCCGCGCTCGAACACGCGCATGCGAACCCGGCCGATGCCGTCCTGCACGAGCGGCTCCGCCGGGACGACGAACTCGACGTTCGCGCCGTGCTCGGGCATCGGCGCGAGCTCGGGCCCGTGGGTCAGCTCGAGGCCGTCGAGCTCGGTGTCGGAGGCGATCGCGACCACGACGTGCGGGTTGCCGACGTCGATGCCGAGGCCGGGCCGCGGCACGTCGAGACCCGCGGCGCGGGCCAGCGGGTCCTGCCCGGACAGGCGCCAGGCGCCGATGTCGACGCGGTACCCCTCCGGGCTGCGCGTGACGATGCGCACGCCCGCACGGGTGCCGATCGCGAGAGACTCCCCTTCGGCGAGATCGGCGAGCCCGGCGCGCAGCAGGTAGTGCACGAACACGCGCACCCCGTTGCCGCACATCTCGGCGATGGAGCCGTCGGCGTTGCGGTAATCCATGAACCACTCGGCCGCCGGATCCTCGGCGAGCGCCGCGGTCCCCTCCGGGAGCGCCGCGGACCGCACCACGCGCAGCAGCCCGTCGGCGCCGATTCCGAAATGGCGGTCGCAGAGCGCCGCGACCTGGTCGGCGCTGAGGTCCAGGGCGCCGTCGGGGTCGGCGATGATGACGAAGTCGTTGCCGGTGCCCTGCCCCTTGGTGAATGCGACCATGCGTCGATTCTAGGGTGGCGCGCCGATGCGGCCGCCGTGCGCGGCAACCGGCGGCGCCCGTGCGCGGCAACCGGCGGCGCCCGTGCGCGGCAACCCGCGGCGGCTCCCCGCGGCCGCCCGATCCGGCTCTGCCTGCAGCGGATCCGCCCGGAGCAGATCCGCTGGCGCCGTCGCCCGCGCCCGCCGCACGCTGAGGGCATGACCGATGACATGCCCCGCAACCTCTTCGACGCCGAGACGCGCCGGATGCTGTTCGCCCGACGGGTGCTCGTGCTCGACGGCGTCCTGGACGATGACAACGGCGTGCTGCTCATGACGCAGCTGCTCGCCCTCGCCGCCGAGGATCCGGACGCGGACATCACGCTCTGGATCCACTCGCCCGGCGGATCCGTTCCCGCCATGCTCGCGATCCGCGACCTCATGCGCACCGTGCCCTGCGATGTCGCCACCGTCGCGTTCGGACTCGCCTGCAGCGCCGGCCAGTTCCTGCTCTCCGCCGGCACCAAGGGCAAGCGCCGCGCCCTCCCGCACAGCCGGATCCTGCTGCACCAGGGCTCCGCGGGGATCGGCGGGACGGCGGTCGACGTGGAGCTGCAGGCGGCGGACCTCCGGCACACCCGGGACACCGTGCTCGGCCTCATCGCCGAGGACACCGGGCAGCCGCTCGACCGCGTCTTCGAGGATTCCCTGCACGACCGCTGGTACAGCTCCGAGGAGGCCCTCGCCTACGGCTTCATCGACGAGATCGCCACCGGATTCGCGGCGGTGCTGCCGCCCCTCACCCGCCGCACCATCGGCCTGACCGCAGAAGGAGCCTGACATGGCCTCGTTCCTCATCCCGAACGTCATCGCGAGCTCGCCGCGCGGCGACCGCGTGCTCGACGTGTACTCGCACCTGCTCGCAGAGCGCGTCATCTACCTCGGCACCCCGCTCGACGCGGACGTCGCGAACGTCCTGGTCGCGCAGCTGCTGCACCTCGATTCCACCGGAAGCGACCGGGACATCCAGCTCTACATCAACTGCGAAGGCGGGGATCCCAGCGCGATGCTCGCGGTGTACGACACGATGCGCTTCATCCGCTCGGACGTCGCGACGTTCTGCGTCGGTCAGGCCGTGGCGGTCGGGGCGGTCCTGCTCGCCGCCGGGGCCGCCGGGAAGAGGGCGGCGCTGCCGCACGCCCGGGTGATCCTGCACCAGCCGGCCGCACAGGGCCGCGGCACCATCCCCGACCTCATCCTGCAGGCGGACGAGGTCGTGCGGGTGCGCGACAGCCTCGAGCAGATCCTCGTCGCGCACACCGGGCAGAGCGCGGAGCGGCTGCGTGCGGACACCGACCGGGATCTGGTGCTGACCGCCGCGGGCGCCCGCGACTACGGCCTCGTGGACCAGGTGGTCGAACAGGCCCCTCCCGCGCGGAGCGCGCTGCCCGCGACGAGCGCCGGCGCGAGTGTCGGTGCCGGTGCGGGTCAGGCCGCGAGGGCGTAGGCGGCGCGAACGGGTTGCGCGGCCGCACGCGCCGGAACAGAGGCGCCCGCGGAGATCCGCTCGGCGACCCCGAGGGTGAGATCGAGCAGGGTCAGCTCGAGCGCGCCGGACACCGCGGCGAGCATCTCGCTGGACGGCTCCTTGCGGCCCCGCTCCATCTCGGACAGGTACTGCGGGGAGACGCCGGCGCGCTGGGCGGTCTCGGCGAGCGTCTCGCCGCGGTCGGCGCGGGCGTCGCGCAGCAGCTCGCCCACCACGGAGCGCCAGAGCCGTTCCGGCTCGGTGGCGCGGTGCGGGCGGTCGTCCTCCGCGGCGCGGTCGATGCGGGGGATCTCCGGTGTGGCGGTCATGGCGCCATGGTAGGCACGGCGCTTCCGATGCCGCGAGCGGATCCGCTCTGAGCAGAATCGTGCGCGGCGCACGACGCCGTTCCCGTCTCCGTGCCGCCGTTCCCGCCCCCGAAAGATGGGTGAGTTCCCCGATCCCGGAACTGCGCTCGAGCGGTGGAATCGAAGAGAGCGGGACGACCCCCGCGATCTCACCGAAAGGAGACGCTCATGGCGCTCTACATGGATGTCCACACTCTCGACGGGCCGGTCACGATGGCCGATGTCGCCGCGGCGCACGCCGCCGACCTCGCCACGCAGGATCAGCACGGCGTGCACTACCTGCGTTACTGGGTCGACGAGTCCGAGGGGAAGGTCTTCTGCCTCGTCGATGCTCCCGACGCGGAGGCGGCGAACACCGTGCATCGCGAGGCGCACGGTCTCGTCGCCGACGAGATCCATCTCGTCAACGAGGGTGTCTGAGCGGTTGAATGAGTGCGTGCTCGTCGAACGGGAGGCCCTCCTGGCCGAGCTCGTCACCGATCTCGACGACGCGCTCGCCGGATCCGGTCGCGTCGTCTTCCTGGGCGGCGAGGCCGGTGTCGACAAGACGGCGCTGGTGCGCGCCCTCGCCCGGGCCGTGCGCTCCCGCTGCCGTGTGCGGATCGGCGGTGCCGACAACATCACGACGCCGGGTCCGCTCGGCGCGGTCCAGGATGCGATACCGGAGTTCTCCGCCTCCGTGGCGGCCGGCGGCGACCGGATCCGGCTGTTCCAGAGCCTCCGCGACCTGATCGCATCGACACCGGGGCTGCTCATCCTCGAGGACCTGCACTGGGCGGATGAGGCGACGCTGGACGCGCTCCGCTTCCTCGCACGACGGATCGCGTCCGCGCCGGTGCTGGTGGTCGTGACCTACCGGCACGACGAGATCACGGCCCGTCATCCGCTCACGGCGCTGCTCGGCGATCTCGCCACGGTCGGCGAGGTGCGCCGGATGCTCGTGCCGCCGTTGACCGTGGACGGCGTCGCCCGGCTGGTGGCAGCCTCGGGTGACGCCGTCGATCCGGGTGCGCTGCATCTGCGCACCGGAGGGAACGCCTTCTTCGTGACGGAGAGCCTGGCGGTCGGAGGGGTCGCACTGCCGGCCACGGTCAGCGACGCGATCCTCGCCCGCGTCGCCCGACTGACCCCCGCCGCCCAGGACGTGGCGGCCGCTGCTGCGATCGTCGGCCCGGGCGCCGACGGGGATCTGCTCGCGCGGGTCGCTGCGCAGCCGCTGGAGGCCGTCGACGAGTGCGCCGATGCCGGCGTGCTGATCGAGCTCGACGGATCCTTCGGGTTCCGCCACGAGCTCGCCCGGGAGGCGGTCGAGGCGAGCCTCTCGGCCGTGCGCCGACGGCAGCTGCACGGGCGGGCGCTGCACGCGCTCACGGAGCGGACGCCGGAGGAGCATCGTGCGCTCGCGCACCATGCGGCGGGCTGCGGGGACGAGGCGGCCGTGGTGATGCACGCCGTGGCCGCCGCGGAGAAGGCCGCCCACGCGAGCGCGCACAGGGAGGCGGCGGAGCACTATCGGCTCGCACTGCGGCACTGCGCCGGGAGTGCGGAGCGGGCGGACCTGTTCGTGGCGCTGTCGTACGAGTGCTACCTGACGGACCAGCTGCCGGAGGCGCTCACCGCGCGGCAGCAGGCGCTCGAGTTGCACGAGCTCGTGGGCGACGCACTGCGGCGCGGCGACGACGAGCGCTGACTCTCCCGGCTCTCCTGGTTCTCCGGGCGCGGCGGGGATGCCGAGCGGTACGGCCGCCGCGCCATCGCGACCCTGGAACAGGAGCCGGCGGGAGTGGAGCTCGCCTGGGCGTACAGCAACTACGCGCAGCTGCGCATGCTCGCCGAGGATCCGGAGGAGGTCGAGGTCTGGGGACGCAAGGCCCTCGACCTGGCCCGGGCCCTGGGCCGGCAGGACATCGAGTGCCACGCGCTGAACAACCTCGGCACGGCGGAGCTCCAGTCGGGGCGGGTGGAGCAGGGGCAGCGCGATCTGACCCGCAGCCTCGAGATCGCGCGCGCGGCCGATCTTCCCGAGCACGTCGCGCGGGCGTACACGAACCTCGGCTCGTCGGCCGTGCTGCAGAAGCGCTTCGCCGACGCGCACGACGCCCTCGACGCCGGGATCGCTTTCTGCGAGGACCGCGACCTCGACTCCTGGGCCTGCTACATGACAGCGTTCCTCAGCCTCGCCCTCGCCGATGAGGGTCGCTTCGAGGAGGCTCTCGCCGCCGCCGATTCGCTACTCGACCACGTGGGGACCGCTCCGGTCTCCCTCATGCCCGCGGCGGGAGCGGCGGCACGAGTGCTGGCCCGACGGGGAGCCGACGCGACGGCGCGGCTGACGCTCGCCCGGCGACTGGCAGTGGAGGCCGGCGAGCTGCAGCGGCTCGCCCCCGCGGTGTGCGCTGCAGCCGAGCACGCCTGGCTCACCGGCGACGCGGGGGCCATCGACGCGCTGACCGCATCGACGTGGGAGCTCGCCCTCGCCCACGACGAGGAATGGGCCGTGGGTGAGCTCGCCTGGTGGCGCGTGCTCGGCGGCGCGGACGTCGCGGCCGCCCGGCGCGTGGCGGAGCCGTTCGCGCTCATTCTCGCCGGGGACCCACGGGCCGTCTCGGCATGGGCCGAACGCGGCTGCCCGGTGTGGACCGCGTACGCCGCGATGCTCGACCCGGATCCGGCCGCTGTGGATCACGGCATCCGCGTGCTCGACGGGCTCGGCGCCGCAGCCGCGATCGACGCGATCCTGCGCACCCGGCGCGAGCGCGGTCTGGCGCTCCCCCGCCGGCCCCGGGCGCAGGCGCGCGACAACCCCGCCCAGCTCACCGCGCGCGCGAACTCGAGGTGCTGGGGCTGCTCGGCGAGGGCCTCTCGACCCCGGACATCGCCGAGCGCCTGATCCTGTCCCGGCGCACGGTCGAGCACCACATCGCGGCGGTGCTCCGAAAGCTCGGCGAACCGACTCGGGGGCGCGCCGTCGCCGCAGCGACGCGCCTGGGACTGCTGCCGGTCTGAGGGCGGTCGCCATCGCCCCGGGTTCGTCGGCCGGCCCCAGCTCGTCGACCGGTCGGACATCGCCAGTTGGTCAGACGTCGCCAGCCGGTCAGACGTCGCCAGCCGGTCAGACGTCGTGGATGAGGCGCTTGCCCGTGTTGCTCACCTCGAAGCGCTCGTAACCGAGCGCGTCGTAGAAGCCGAGCACCCTCTCATTCCCTCGGCGGACCATGAGCTGCACTTTCGGGCAGCCCATCGCGAGCAGGAGCCGCTCCGCCTCGGCGACCAGCGCGCGGCCGATTCCCGCCCCACGCCGCTCGGATGCGCTCGCGAGGTAGTACAGCCAGCCGCGGTGTCCGTCGTAGCCCGCCATCACGGATCCGACGATGCGGCGGGCGTCCGATGTCTCAGGATCCGGGCCCTCCGTTGCTCCGCCCTGCGTTCCGGCCCCCGCGGGCGCGTGTTCCTCCGCGACCAGGAACAGCTCGGGCTGCACGGCGAGCTTGCGCTCGATGTCGGCCCGGGGATCGTTCCACGGACGGGTGAGGCCGGCGTCCTCCCAGAGCGCGACGACCGCGTCGGTGTCCCGACGCTCGAACGCCCGGATCCTGATGTCCTCACTCATCCGCGTCCCCTCCCAGGATGGCGTCCACGTCGATCGGCTGGAGGGCGTCGATCCACTCCGCCTCCGCGTACCGGCGGAACCACGACATCTGGCGCCGCGCGTACCGGCGGGTGAGCGCCTGGGTCTCGGCGATCGCCTGATCCTGGGTGAGGGCGCCCCCGAGCTGCGCGAGAGCCTGCGCGTACCCGATGGCGCGGCGCGCGGTCGTGCCCCGTGCGAGTCCTTCCTCGCGCAGCCCCTGCACCTCGGCGACCATGCCCTCGGCCCACATCCGCTCCACTCGCCGGTCGAGCCGCTGCACCAGCGCGGTGCGGTCGACGCCGAGGGCCAGCACGCGGGTGCCGGGGCGCCACAGCACCGGCTGCTCCGGCAGCGCGGCGCCGTGGGTGCGCTCGCCCTGGGCGAGCACCTCGAGCGCCCGCACGATGCGGCGGCCGTTGCGGGGATCGATCCGTGCGGCGGTCTGTGGATCCTGGTCCTGCAGGCGCGCCAGCAGCGGGCCGGTTCCGTGCTCCTCCAGCTCCGCCTCGAGCCGGGCCCGCAGCCCGGGATCGCGCGGCGGGAAGCGGAAGTCGTAGAGCACGCTGGACACGTAGAGCCCGGATCCGCCGACGAGGATGGCGTCGGCGCCACGGCCGTGGATCTCGGCGATCGCCTCACGGGCACGCGGCTGATACCAGGCGACCGCGGCTTCTGCGGTGACGTCGAGCACGTCCAGGAGATGATGCGGGATCCCCCGGCGTTCCGCGACCGGGACCTTGGCCGTGCCGATGTCCATGCCGCGGTACAGCTGCATGGCGTCCGCGTTCACGATCTCGGCGCGGCGGCCGCGCGCGGCGAGGGCCTCCGCGAGGTCGAGCGAGAGGTCGCTCTTGCCGGTGCCCGTCGCCCCGACGACCGCCCACAGCCGCGGTGCGGTCGCCGACCCGTGGACGGGAGCGGGGACCGGCACCGTCGCAGGCGCGGTCACACCCCGACGCGCAGCGTCGGCAGGCCCAGGGACACCGCCCGCGGCTTCCCGTCGGCGGCGGGGGCCGCCGGCACCGCGCAGGACTCGGACTGCGCGCGGTCCCAGGCGTCGCCGCCGCGGGTGCGCCGGATGCGGAGCGGCGCGCCGTCGGGCGCGTCCGCGAGCAGGTGGAACGGCGCGGCGTGGGTGATGGTGACCGTGACGACGTCGCCGGGACGAGGCCGTTCGGATCCGTCCGGAAGCTCGAAGTGCACGAGCCGGTTGTCCTCGGCGCGCCCGGTGAGACGGTGCGTCTCGGCGTCCTTCTTGCCCTCGCCGACGGACACGAGCACCTCGACCTCGCGGCCGAGCTGCTTCTGGTTCTCCTCGAGCGAGATGCGCTCCTGCAGGGCGATCAGGCGGTCGTAGCGCGCCTGGACGACCTCCTTCGGGACCTGGTCCTCCATCGTCGCGGCCGGTGTGCCCTCGCGGATCGAGTACTGGAACGTGAACGCGCTCGCGAAGCGGGCCTGCTCGACAACGCGCATCGTGTCCTCGAAGTCCTCCTCGGTCTCCCCGGGGAAGCCGACGATGATGTCCGTCGAGATCGCCGCGTTCGGGATCTTCGCCCGCACGCGGTCGAGGATGCCGAGGAACTTCTCGCTGCGGTAGGAGCGGCGCATCGCGCGCAGGATCCGGTCGCTGCCGGACTGCAGCGGCATGTGCAGTTGGGGCATGACGTTCGGCGTCTCGGCCATCGCATCGATGACGTCGTCCGTGAAGGCGGCCGGGTGCGGGCTGGTGAAACGGATCCGCTCGAGACCCTCGATCTCCCCCGCCGCGCGGAGCAGCTTGCCGAACGCCTGACGGTCGCCGAATTCGACGCCGTACGAGTTGACGTTCTGGCCGAGCAGAGTGACCTCGATCGCGCCGTCCTCGACGAGCAGGCGGATCTCGTTGAGAATGTCGCCGGGACGACGGTCCTTCTCCTTGCCGCGCAGGCTCGGCACGATGCAGAACGTGCACGTGTTGTTGCAGCCGACGGAGATCGACACCCAGCCGCTGTGCGCCGAGTCGCGACGGGTCGGCAGCGTGGATGGGAAGACCTCGAGCGACTCGAGGATCTCCAGTTCGGCCTCGCCGTTGTGGCGGGCGCGCTCGAGCAGCCCGGGAAGCGACCCCATGTTGTGCGTGCCGAACACGACGTCGACCCAGGGGGCCTTGTCGAGCACGGCCTGCTTGTCCATCTGCGCGAGGCAGCCGCCGACGGCGATCTGCATGCCCGCGTGCTTGTCTTTGCGGCTCTTCAGGTGGCCCAGTGTGCCGTACAGCTTGCCGGCGGCGTTGTCGCGCACGGCGCAGGTGTTGATGATGACGATGTCGGCCTCGTCGTCGGCCCCGGCACGGACGTAGCCCGCGCTCTCCAGCGATCCCGAGAGCCGCTCGGAGTCGTGCACGTTCATCTGGCAGCCGAAGGTGCGCACCTCGTAGGTGCGCGGACGCCCGGCCTCATCGAGCGCCGCGGCGGAGGGCGCGATGATCGTGGGCTCTGAGAGGGGAATGGTCATAGTGCCTGCCATTCTACTTTCGCCCGGTGGGAATCGGACCGCTGCGGGCGTCCGGCGCGAACGACCGGCTCGGCGACGTCAGCTCTCTTCGAACCGCACTCTGCCGACGCCCGCACCGCGCTGCGTCTCGCGCCATGCGGTGCGAGCCGCGGTCAGCGCAGTGCTTCCGCCGTAGCCCCGGCGGGACAGCTGACCCACGATGCGCCGGATGGCCGTGTCCTCGTCGTAGCGGCGCAGGCTCGAAACCTTGGACCGGGCGTAGTCGAGGGCGCGCTCGGCATCGTCGTCCTCCAGGACGGACAGCGCCTCATCGGCGATCTCCCTCGGGATGCCCCGTTGGCTGAGCGTCCGCGCGATCGCGACCCTCCCCTGACCCTTCCGCTGCGAGCCCGAAGTCACCAGCAGCTCGGCGAGCGAGACGTCGTCGAGATAGCCGCGCTGCTCGAACTCGGCGATGATCGTGTCCCTGTCGTCTGCGGAGACGCCGAACTCGCGGAGCGCGTCCCGCGCCTCCCTGCTCGACAGCTGCTTGGACCGCAGCCGTCGGACCAGGGACTCCGTCGCCGCCGCGATCGGATCAGCCGCAACGGCAGCGTCGGCCTCCTGGTGCCGCCCGACGGGGCGCAGACCGCGTCGCCGGTCCGAGGCGGCGGGCTGCGCCTCGCCGTCCGGCTCCCCGGCCGCGAGCGCCGCTGCAGCCGGGTGCCGGAGACTGGGCCCGCGCCGTTCTGCCGCGGACTCCTCAGCCCAGGTCGAGCGCCACTCCGCCTCAGACCTGGGCTTGCCGGTGCTCTCGTTTGCCGAGCTCGGTCGAGCCGCAGCGTCGGACCCGCGTGCGCCGAAGAGCGGGATCACGGGGGCGAGGCGCTCGTCGTCGGACGGCGCCCCGCTCCCGTCATCCATAGCTCACCCCGGTTGTTGAGCGACGTCGAAACATCAAGCCGGGCGGCGCTGAGCCAGCTCGTCGGCCGCCGCGACGGGCGCCGCCGCGCCGCCGATGCCGAGCTTCTGCTTGATCTGCGTCTCGATCGTCTCGGCGATGTCCGGGTTCTTCAGCAGGAAGTTGCGGGCGTTCTCCTTGCCCTGGCCGAGCTGGTCGCCGTCGTAGGTGTACCAGGCGCCCGACTTCTTCACGATGCCGTGGTCGACGCCGAAGTCGATCAGGCTGCCCTCGCGGGAGATGCCCGTGCCGTACAGGATGTCGAACTCGGCCTGCTTGAACGGCGGCGCCATCTTGTTCTTCACGACCTTGACGCGGGTGCGGTTTCCGACTGCCTCGGCGCCGTCCTTCAGCGTCTCGATGCGACGGATGTCGAGGCGGACCGACGCATAGAACTTCAGCGCCTTTCCACCGGCCGTGGTCTCCGGCGAGCCGAAGAACACGCCGATCTTCTCGCGCAGCTGGTTGA
Source organism: Microbacterium xylanilyticum (assembly GCF_054654695.1). Classification (NCBI taxonomy): domain Bacteria; kingdom Bacillati; phylum Actinomycetota; class Actinomycetes; order Micrococcales; family Microbacteriaceae; genus Microbacterium; species Microbacterium xylanilyticum. The sequence goes on along the minus strand of NZ_BAAIEN010000002.1, from coordinate 1,351,268 downwards.
TGAAGATCGCGGTCGTCTTGGTCTGGTTCAGGCCACCGGTCAGCTTGCGCAGCGCCTGCGACATCAGGCGCGCCTGCAGGCCCACGTGCGAATCGCCCATCTCGCCCTCGATCTCGGCGCGCGGCACGAGGGCGGCGACGGAGTCGATGACGACGAGGTCGATCGCGCCGGAGCGGATCAGCATGTCGGCGATCTCGAGCGCCTGCTCACCCGTGTCGGGCTGGGAGACCAGCAGCTGGTCGATGTCGACGCCGAGCTTCTTCGCGTAGTCGGGGTCGAGCGCGTGCTCCGCGTCGACGAAGGCGGCGATGCCGCCGGCGCGCTGCACGTTCGCGATCGCGTGCAGGGTCAGCGTCGTCTTACCCGAGGACTCCGGGCCGTAGATCTCGATGATGCGGCCGCGCGGCAGTCCGCCGACGCCAAGGGCCACGTCGAGGGCGATCGAACCGGTCGGGATGACCTCGACGGGGGCGCGCTCATCGCTGCCCAGCCGCATGACCGAGCCCTTTCCGAACTGCTTGTCGATCTGGGCGAGTGCCGACTCCAGGGCCTTCTCGCGGTCTGCGGGTGAGGGCATGACGTGCTCCTTCGTGCTCGTGAACTGCCGCCTGTAGGCTGTCGCGGCCACCCCGGCTGGGCGAACTCTCCGACAAGGCGTATGACCTCGTGGTCATGGGGAACACGGTAGGAGGAGCCACCGACATAGCGCCGGAATCGCCTCGATCCGTGCAGAACCCGATCACAAAACCATCTGTGCAGGACGATACCCGCACCTCGAACATGTCTTCGACGACACGCCGGTGCGAGACGGATCCCGGATCGAACACCGGGGAACCCGCGGTCGGGGCTCAGCGCCGCTTCGGCTCGAGCCGCCCCGCCCCGTAGCGACGGGATTCCGGAACGTCCGTCTCGGCGCACAGCGCCAGCCACACCTCGCGCGGAGGCACGCCGGCCTCCATGGCCTGCGCGGCCGTGCGCCCGCCGACAGCCGTCAGCACGAGATCCGCCACGAGGGCGGCACCGCGCGAGCCGAACTCCGCATCCACCGCGCGGAGGAATTCGCTTCGCCGCATCCGACGATCAGCGCAGGGACAGCTCGGACTCGACCGAGGCCACCAGCTCGTCCGGGACGACGTCCGGGATGACCTGCAGGCCCTCGAGCACGGCGATCCGATCGCCGACCTCGCGCATGATGGTCGAGATGGGCACATCGAGCGCTTCGGCGACCGAGGCGAGGATCTCGCTCGACGCCTCCTTCTGACCGCGCTCGACCTCGCTGAGGTATCCGAGAGCGACCGACGCCTTGCCGGCGACCTGACGGAGGGTGCGGCCCTTCTGCAGACGGAAGTCCCGCAGCACGTCACCGATCTCCTGTCGTACGAGAATCATCGGGACCTCCTCTCCCCCATCGATCCGGCGTGGCCGCCGGATCGGATGGTCAGTCTAACCCGACCTGACATGTTCGACGCTAGTGTTTCGTCCTGTGCGTTGAATGTGAGCACACTCGACTCAACTTCTCTGACAAGAAGTCTATTCCCCGTCGTCACGCCCGGGCGCGCCGCCACCCGGATCCACGTCGGCCAGCACCTCGGCGACCAGCGCGAGCGCGGCGCCCACCGTCGCCGCGCGGATCGCCGCCCGGTCTCCGGGGAACAGGAAGGCGCGGCTGATCGTGCGCTCGCCCGCACTCACCCCGATGTGCACGGTGCCGACAGGCTGCCCGCCCTGCGGCGTCGGACCGGCGACCCCCGTCGTGGCGACGCCGACGTCCGCCGCGCGCCCATCGACGGCCAGCGCGACGCGGGCCCCCGCGGCCATCTGCCGGGCGACCTCCGGGTCCACCGGACCGTGCGCCGCCAGCAGCGCGCGGTCCACGCCGAGCAGGGACGCCTTGACCGGCGTCGCATAGGCGACCACCGCGCCGTTGAGCACGTCCGAGGCGCCGGGCACTGCGACGAGGGTCGCCGAGAGCGCTCCGCCGGTGAGCGACTCGGCGACCGCCAGGGTCATGCCACGGCGGCGCAGAGCGTCGAGCACCGCTGCCGCCGCGTCCGCCGCGTCGCGCATCAGGACGCCGCGCCGCGGTCGGCCCGGGATCCCCGCACCTGCGCCACGATGTAGTCGATCCCGCTGAGGATCGTGAGGATCAGCGCGATCACCATGAGCACGGTGGTCGTCACGGACCACACGGGGAGGCCGATCCACATATGCAGCGGCAGCAGCGCCCAGGAGAGCGCGATGGCCTGCACCGTGGTCTTGATCTTGCCCATCCACGCTGCGGCGACGACGTGCTCCTTGACGATCATGAACCGGTGGATGGTGATGCCCCATTCCCGGACGAGGATGATCAGCACGAGCCACCACCACACCTCGCCGAGGATGGCCAGGCCGATGAAACCCGCTCCGGTGAGCAGCTTGTCCGCGATCGGATCCCAGAGCTTGCCGAAGTCGCTGACCAGGTCGTACCTGCGGGCGAGGTAGCCGTCCACCCAGTCCGTCGAGATCGCGAGGATGAACAGCGCGGCGGCGACCCAGCGCAGCACGGGCTGGGTCGCGCCGTTCGTGCCGCCCAGCAGGAGGAGCACGAAGAAGACGACCGCCAGCGGGATGCGAGCGACGGTGATCGCGTTCGGCAGCTGCCGCGGGATGGCCATCAGTCGCGTCCCGTCAGGCCCCAGGCGTCCTCATCCGACTCCGCCTCGACCTCGGGGAGACCGCGGTACTGCGCCTCCAGCGGGTCCTCGCCGTAGCGATCGGATCCGTGGCCCGACGACGCCGGGACCGGATCCGCCGGCCGCGGTGGAACCGCCGCCGGAGCGGCCGGGGCCGACGGGACGTCCTCCCCGCGCAGCTTCGCCAGCACCCCCGGCAGCTGCTCCGGCGTCACGAGCACGTCACGCGCCTTCGACCCCTCGGACGGGCCGACGATCTCTCGCGACTCCAGGAGATCCATGAGTCGCCCGGCTTTGGCGAAGCCGACACGCAGCTTGCGCTGCAGCATCGAGGTCGACCCGAACTGCGAGGAGACGATGAGCTCCGCGGCCGCGAGCAGGAGTTCCAGGTCGTCGCCGATGTCCTCGTCGACCTCCTTCTTCTTGCCCTCGACGGCTTCGGCGACGTCCGGGCGGTACTCCGGCCGTGCCTGACCGGTGACGTGCTTGACCACGGCATCGATCTCGCTCTCGTCCACCCAGGCGCCCTGCAGGCGGAAGGGCTTCGAGGATCCCATCGGGGAGAACAGCGCGTCGCCCTGGCCGATGAGCTTGTCGGCTCCCGGGCTGTCCAGGATGACCCGGCTGTCGGTGACGCTCGTCACCGCGAACGCGAGGCGCGACGGCACGTTGGCCTTGATGAGACCCGTGACCACGTCGACGCTCGGGCGCTGCGTCGCCAGCACCAGGTGGATGCCGCTCGCACGGGCGAGCTGCGTGATGCGCACGATGGAGTCCTCGACGTCGCGCGGGGCGACCATCATGAGGTCGGCGAGCTCATCCACGACCACGAGCAGGTACGGGTACGGCTTGAGCACGCGCTCGCTGCCGGGCGGCACTTCCACCTCTCCCGCACGGACCGCGCGGTTGAAGTCGTCGATGTGGCGGAACCCGAACGACGCGAGGTCGTCGTACCGCATGTCCATCTCCTTCACGACCCACTGCAGCGCCTCGGCCGCCTTCTTCGGGTTCGTGATGATGGGCGTGATCAGGTGCGGGACGCCGGCGTAGCTGGTGAGCTCCACGCGCTTCGGGTCGATGAGCACCATGCGCACGTCCGCTGGACGCGCCCGCATCAGCAGGCTCGTGATCATCGAGTTCACGAAGCTGGACTTTCCGGATCCGGTGGATCCGGCCACGAGCAGGTGCGGCATCTTGGCGAGGTTGGCGACGACGAAATTGCCGCCGACGTCCTTGCCGACGCCGATCGTCAGCGGGTGAGTGCTCTTCTGCGCCGCTGCGGAGCGCAGCACATCTCCGAGCGCGACGGTCTCGCGGTCGGCGTTGGGGATCTCGATGCCGATCGCGCTCTTGCCGGGGATCGGCGAGAGGATCCGCACGTCGTTCGACGCCACGGCGTAGGCGAAGTTGTTGCTGAGCTGCAGGATCTTCTCGACCTTGACGCCGTGGCCGACCTCGACCTCGTACTGCGTCACCGTCGGGCCCCGGGAGAAGCCGGTGACCTTCGCGTCGACGTTGAACTGGGTGAGCACGTTGGTGATCTGCTCGACCACGCGGTCATTCGCCTCGGAGCGCGCGACCGAGGGCGGCCCTGCCTTCAGCGTGCCCGGGGACGGCAGGATGTACGGCGCGACGGGCGCCTGCGGCCCGTCCTTGCCGGGTCCGTCGGTGCCGAATCCGTCGAAGCCTGCCAGCTCGAGCTCTCCGGTGTCGCCGTCGTCGAGGAGGGCCGTGGACTGCTGCTCGGCGAGCGAGTCGGCGACGGCGCGCACATCGGTGAGCACCTCGGTGGCCGCGTCGTACGGGTCGTCCGTGATGACGGCCTGGTCGTACGCCGTCGCCTGCGCGACGGTGGGCGTGTCGTCCGCGGCCGTGAGGAGCTCGGTGAGGTCCTGCGAGCCGAGTCCGCCCTCCGGATCCTCCTCGCGGCCGGTCTTGTTGCGCCGCCACCAGGGCAGCACGTCGGGGTCGTCGACCTTGTCCGCCTCGTCGACCGCGGCGGTGTCGTCGGACGGCTCGGCCTTCGCAGGGCGCTCCGCGTCGAACATCCAGGCGTAGAGGTCGCCCAGGCGCTGCCCGATGCGGTTCGGCGGCGTCTTGGTGAGGATCAGCACACTGAGCCCGGAGAGCAGCGAGAGGACGATGTACGCCGGAATCGCGGTCAGATAGCTGAGCGGCTGACCGAGCAGCCAGCCGAAGAGCCCACCGGCCGCGCTGAGCGCGACCATGCCCTGCCGGGGCTGCGGCATCCCGCCTGCGACGTGGCAGAAGCCGGCCAGGGAGATCACGAAAAGCCCGAATCCGATGCCGATCCTGCCGTTGTCGTGCACGGACGACGGATGGCGGAAGAGCCACCCCGCCAGAAGGAGCAGCAGCACCGGCATGATGAAGGCTGCCCGTCCGATGAGGGCACCCACCGAGTACGCGCTGATGTTGGTCGCGACGGCGTTGCCGATGAAGAACCATTCGTTCACCGCGCCGGCCACGGCGAGCAGCACCAGCAGGAACGGGAAGCCGTCGCGACGCTGGTCCTTCTCGAGGGTCTCCAGTCCGAAGGCGCGGAACAGCCCGCCGACGCCGTGCGCGAGCCCGACCCAGGCGCGCACCATCACCGGCGGCTTGTCGGGCTCGTCGACGTACTTCCTCGGGGCGGGCGCGGCCTTGGCCTGAGCGCGCGGCTTCGCCCCGGACGTGGAACGACCGCGCGTCGAGGGCTTGTCAGCCGCGCTCTTGGTCGCAGAGGAACTCCTGGGCATGTCTCCACGCTAGGGCCGCACGGCGACAACGGACCGCAATGACGCGGCATTCCGCGGGATTGCGACGCGGGTCCGACCCGGCCCACGGCGCGTCTCGCTTCGATGCGAGCGGGATCACGCCTCGATGACGAGCGGGACGATCATCGGCCGGCGGCGCAGCTTCTGGTTCACCCAGCGACCGATCGTGCGGCGGACGATCTGCGACAGCGCGTGGTTGTCGCGCACGCCGTTGGACGCCGCTTCCTTGAGAGCCGCCACGATCTTGGGCGCGACGTCGTCGAACACCGCATCGTCCTCGGCGACGCCACGGGCGTGGATCTCGGGGCCCGAGATGATGCGGCCCGTGGTCGAGTCGACGACGACGATGACGGACACGAAGCCCTCCTCGCCGAGGATCCGCCGGTCCTTCAGGTCCGCGTCGGTGATCTCGCCGACCGTGGAGCCGTCCACGTAGACGAAGCCGATGTCGAGCTGCCCGGCCACGCGGGCGACGCCGTCCTTGAGGTCGATCACCGTGCCGTTGGAGCCCAGGATGGTGCGCTCCTCGGGGATGCCGGTGTCCTGCGCGAGCTTCGCGTTCGCCATGAGGTGGCGGTACTCGCCGTGCACGGGCAGCACGTTGCGCGGCTTGAGGATGTTGTAGCAGTACAGCAGCTCGCCGGCCGCGGCATGGCCGGAGACGTGCACGCGGGCGTTCGCCTTGTGGACGACGTTCGCGCCGAGCTTGGTGAGGCCGTCGATCACCCGGTAGACGGCGTTCTCGTTGCCGGGGATCAGACTGGAGGCGAGGATCACGGTGTCACCAGGACCGGGCTCGATCGCGTGGTCGAGGTTGGCCATGCGGCTGAGCACCGCCATCGGCTCGCCCTGGGATCCGGTCGACATGTAGACGATACGGTCGTCGGGGAGGTCGCGCGCCTTCTTGTAGTCGATGAGGACGCCGTCGGGCACCTTGAGGTATCCGAGCTGCTCCGCGATCGTCATGTTGCGCACCATCGATCGGCCCAGGAATGCGACCCGGCGGCCGTGCGCGTGCGCAGCGTCGATGACCTGCTGCACGCGGTGCACGTGGCTGGAGAAGCTCGCGACGATCACCCGGCGCGGCGCCTTGCCGATCACCTGGTCCAGCACGGGGCCGATCGAGCGCTCGGTCGGCGTGAACCCCGGGACGTCCGCGTTCGTGGAGTCGACGAGGAACAGATCCACGCCCTCCTCCCCCAGGCGGGAGAACGCGCGCAGGTCGGTGATGCGGCCGTCCAGCGGTAGCTGATCCATCTTGAAGTCGCCCGTGGCGAGAACAAGGCCTGCCGGCGTGCGGATGGCGACGGCCAGCGCATCCGGGATGGAGTGGTTGACCGCGACGAACTCGAGGTCGAACGGGCCGACCTTCTCGTGCTGGCCCTCCTTCACGGTGAGCGTGAAGGCCTTGATCCGGTGCTCCTTGAGCTTCGCCTCGACCAGCGCGAGGGTGAGGCTCGAGCCGATCAGCGGGATGTCGCTCTTGAGCCGCAGCAGGTACGGCACGGCGCCGATGTGGTCCTCGTGCCCGTGGGTGAGCACGACGCCGACGATGTCGTCGAGGCGGTCCTTGATCGGCTCGAAGTCGGGCAGGATCAGGTCGACGCCCGGCTGGTGCTCCTCCGGGAACAGCACGCCGCAGTCGACGACGAGGATCTTCCCGTCGTACTCGAAGATCGTCATGTTGCGGCCGACTTCCCCGAGTCCGCCCAGGGGCGTGACGCGGAGGGAGCCGGGGGCGAGCGCTTCGGGCTCGGCGAGGGGAAGGGTCATGTGGTGCCTCCTAGGCGGGGCGCGGCGCGCCCGAAGATCTGGTCCCTGAGCCTGCCGAAGGGCACGACGGACGGCCCTCAGCGGGTGGTGCCGTGCACCTTGGGGAGAGCGCCGCCGGCGGCGGCGTTGCGATCGGGGCGGAAGTCGGAGAAGTCCGCGCCCGGGACGTCCTTGACGAGCGCGAGCTCGTCCTCGATGAGGGCGGCCTCCCACTCCTCCGGCCCCACCAGCGGCAGGCGGACGCGGGGGCTGGTGATGCGGCCGAGGCCGTGCAGGATGTACTTCGCCGCGACCGTGCCGGGCACGTGCGTCATGGCGGCGCGCACGAGCGGCTCCAGCCGCTTGTGCTCGGCGGTGGCGGTGGCCAGGTCGCCGCGGTTCACCGCATCGACGATCGTGCGGTAGGGCGCCGACGTGATGTTGGCGGTCACGCCGATGAGGCCGGTGGCGCCGATCGACAGGTGCGGCAGCACGTTCGCGTCGTCGCCCGAGAAGTACATCAGGTCGGTCTGGTTGAGCACCCGGCTCACCTCGGAGAAGTCGCCCTTGGCGTCCTTCACCGCGAGGATGTTGGGGTGCTTGGCGAGGCGCAGGATCGTCTCGTACTTGATCGGCACGCCCGTGCGACCCGGGATGTCGTAGAGGATCACGGGCAGGTCGGTGGCATCCGCGACGAGACGGAAATGCGTGAGGATCCCGGCCTGGGTGGGCTTGTTGTAGTACGGCGTGACGATCATGATGCCGTCGGCGCCGGCCTTCTCGCTGGCCTTGTACAGCTCGATCGCGTGCGCGGTCTCGTTGGATCCGCCGCCGGTGATGATCTTGGCGCGGCCCGCGGCGACGTCCTTGCCGACCTCGACCAGACGCAGCTTCTCGGCGTCGGTCAGGGTCGAGGTCTCGCCGGTGGTGCCCGTCACGACGATGCCGTCGGCGCCGTCGGAGATCACACGGTCGATGTGCTTCTCGACGGAGGGCCAGTCGACCTCGCCGTCGGCCGTCATCGGGGTGATGAGGGCGACGAGCACCTGTCCGAAGGGATTGCCCGTGTGCGTCATGCCTCCAGCGTATCGGGTCGGCCGGTTCTCACGTGGCCCTCGGTGCGCCGGTTAGGCTCACGCCATGGCCTGGCACACGCGGGAATCGCGCATCGTCTACGACAATCGCTGGATCTCGGTCCGCGAGGACGCAGTGTCCGGTCCCGCCGGCGACGGCATCTACGGCGTGGTCACCCTGAAGCATCCCGCCGTGTTCGTGGTGGCGCTGGATGCGCAGGACCGCGTGTGCCTCGTCACCATCGACCGCTACACGACAGGGCGCTCCGTGGAGGTCCCCGCGGGCGGCACCGACGGCGAGGATCCGCTGCTCGCCGCCCGTCGCGAGCTGCGGGAGGAGACCGGGCTCGAGGCGGACGAGTGGACGCCGATCGGCACCATGAACGCCCTCAACGGCGTGACCGTCGCGCCCGAGCACGTGTTCCTGGCCCGCGGGCTGCGCCAGGCGGGCGACAGCGCGCACACCCAGGCAGAGGAGGGCATCGACGAGGTGTCGTGGGTGCCGTTCGGCGAGGTCCTGGCCATGGTCGGCGATGGCCGGATCACCGACGGCGAGACCGTCGCGGCGCTCGCGTACGCGGGGATCGCCCTCGGCCGCTTCGCCTGAGCGGGCTCACATGCGGCCGCGGCGCGCGACGCGGGCCGTGACGGCACGCGGGACGAGGCGCGAGAGCGCGACGACGGCCTTGTAGCGCAGAGACGGGATCACGACCGACCGCCCGCGGGCCGCGGCGCGCAGGGCGGCGCGGACGACGTACGGGGCGTCGAGCCAGAGGATCCGCGGCACGCCCTCCTGCCCTGCCGCGAGGCCCATCCGGGCGTGGAACGTGGTGTGCACGAAGCCAGGGCACAGCGCGGTGACCGTCACCCCGTCGCGCGCGTACTCGTCGTCGGCCCAGCGGCTGAAGCCGATCAGCCACGCCTTGCAGGCCGAGTACGTCGACCTCGAGATGAAGCCGGCCACGGAGGCCACGTTGATGATGCGCCCGCCCCGTCCGCGCATCACCCGGAGCGCGGCGTGCATGAGCCGCATCGGCGCCTCCACGTGCACGCGCAGGTGCCGCACCTCGTCGGCGATGTCGTTGTCGGCGAACTGCAGCGGCAGGCCGAACCCGGCGTTGTTCACGAGCACGTCGATCGGACGCTCCGCGTCGGCGATCCGCGCCACGACGCGGGCGACGCCCGCCTCCTCCGCAAGATCGGCGACGAGCACCTCCACGGCGACGCCGTGCCGCGCGCGCAGCTCTGCGGCGAGGGCATCCAGCGCGTCCTGCGAGCGGGCGACGAGCACGAGGTCGGCGCCGCGGTCGGCGAGCTGCCGGGCGAACTCGGCGCCGAGCCCGGCGCTGGCTCCGGTGATGAGGGCCGTGGGCATCCGGATCCGTCCTCTCAGCGCTCGTAGCTCAGGAAGCGGTAACGGATTCCGGTCCTGCTGGTGTGCCACTCCCCCTGCGCCACCAGCCGGAAGCCGTCGCGTGAAGGCGCGAACGCGTCGCCCGGGACGTCGAGGTCCAGCTCGGTGACCTCGAGGCGGTCGGCCGCACCGACCACCTCGCGGAAGATCTCCCCGCCGCCGATCACCCACGCCTCATCGAGCCCGGCCAGCGCCGCCGCCACGGAGTCCGCGGTGCTGGCGCCGTCGGCGGCCCAGGCGGTCTGCCGGGTGATCACGATGTTCTCGCGGCCGGGCAGCGGACGGAACCGCTCCGGCAGCGACTCCCAGGTGCGCCGCCCCATCACGACCGGGGCGCCGAGGGTGACCTCCTTGAAGTGCGCGAGGTCCTCCGGCACGTGCCAGGGCATCGTGCCCGAGGCGCCGATGACGCCGCCGTGCGCCTCCGCCCAGATCAGGCCGACGCGGGTCATACGGCGACCGCGGCGCGGATCGCCGGGTGGTGCTGGTAATCCTCGACCACGAAGTCCTCGTACGCGTAGTCGAAGATCGAGTCGGGCTTACGCGTGATGCGCAGCGTCGGATAGGGGTACGGATCCCGGCTGAGCTGCTCGCGCACCTGTTCGACGTGGTTGTCGTAGATGTGGCAGTCGCCGCCCGTCCACACGAAGTCGCCGGGCTCCAGGCCCGTCTGCTGTGCGACCATCAGGGTCAGCAGCGCGTAGGACGCGATGTTGAACGGCACGCCCAGGAACAGGTCCGCGCTGCGCTGGTAGAGCTGGCAGGACAGCTTGCCGTCGGCCACGTAGAACTGGAAGAGCGCATGGCACGGCGCGAGTGCCATGTCGGGGATGTCCGCAGGGTTCCACGCCGACACGATGATGCGGCGGGAGTCGGGCGAGTTGCGGATCTGGTCGATCACCTGTTGCAGCTGGTCGATGTGACCACCGTCCGGCGTCGGCCAGGAACGCCACTGCACTCCGTAGACCGGACCCAGGTCGCCATCCGCGTCGGCCCACTCGTCCCAGATGGTGACGCCGTGGTCCTGCAGCCAGCGCACGTTGGAGTCGCCGCGGAGGAACCAGAGCAGTTCGTACGCGATGGACTTGAAGTGCACGCGCTTGGTGGTGATGAGTGGGAAGCCCTGCGACAGATCGAAGCGGATCTGCCGGCCGAACACGCTCGTCGTCCCTGTGCCGGTGCGATCGTCCTTGTGCGTGCCGGTGGCCAGCACGTCGCGGAGCAGGTCTTCGTACGGCGTGGGGATCGCGGCGCTCATGGGTTTCAGCGTACCGGCGACGGCGGACGTACGGGCCGTGGACCAGCGGCCGCGCGCGCGCCGACACGTGCATCGCATCGCTGACTCGATCCGTCATATCCGCCCCACCCCGCCCGTCGCAGACGTAGCCTCTGACCATGTCCCTGCCGATCGCCATCGTCATCGTGGCCGCGCTCGTCGCCGCCACGGTGCTCGCCGGCGTGCTGCTGCGGCGCCGGGACGGGCGCGCCGTCGCGGTGCACGGCGACCGGGTGGTGGATCCGGCCGACCTCATGCGACCGCTGGGCGCCCGCGCGACGCTGGTGCAGTTCAGCACCGAGTTCTGCGCGCGGTGCCCGCAGGTGCGGCGCCTGCTGGGGTCCGTCGCCGCAGAGCGCCCCGGGGTCGTGCACACGGAGGTGGACCTCACCTCGCGATCCGACCTCGCCGCCCGGTACAGGGTGCTCTCCACGCCGACCACGCTCCTCGTGGATCCCGATGGCCGGATCCGCTCCCGCTTCACCGGCGCGCCCAGCCGCGCCGACGTCCTGTCCGCACTCGACCGCGCCCTTCCCGAGGAGGCCCGCTCATGACCGCTCCCGCCGGCATCGATCCCCGCGGCCCGCGCTTCGCCGCGTGGATCACGTCCGCCCTGCTGCTCATCGCCACGGTGCTCGGGCTGGTCGCGGCGCCGACGTCATCGCCCTACCCGCAGCCGCTCCAGGACCTCGTGTCGCTGACGCGGCCGTCGCCTGGCCTACTGGCACTCGAGCGCGCCGCCCAGCCCGCCTTCCTGCTCACGCTCGCCATCGCGCTCCTGTTCCTGTGGGGCATGGTGTCGCCGCCCACGCAGCCGTGGAGCGCGCTGTTCCGCAGCGTGGTGCGCCCCCGTCTCGCCCCACCGGCCGAGCTGGAGGACCCGCGTCCGCCGCGCTTCGCCCAGGGCGTGGGGCTGTTCGTGGTGACCGTCGGCTTGCTGCTTCACCTGCTCGGCGTGCCATGGGCGCTGCCGATAGCGACGGCCCTCGCGTTCGTCGCCGCGTTCCTCAACGCGGCATTCGGGTTCTGCCTGGGATGCCAGATCTACCTGCTGCTGCAGCGCGCCGGGATCCTCGGCCGCGGCGGTTCCTCCGCCCTGAGCTGATCGGTAGGCTGGCAGCCACACACCCACCCCCGACTGGAGGAACCATGTCCGTCACGAGCGAAGCCGCTGCCACCTGGACCGGAAGTCTCATCGAGGGCGAGGGATCCGTCTCCTTCTCCTCCTCGCACCTGGGCACCTTCCCCATCAACTGGAAGGCGCGCTCGGAGGGATCCGACACCACGACCACCCCGGAGGAGCTCATCGCCGCGGCGCACTCGTCGTGCTTCAGCATGGCGCTCTCGCACGCCCTGGCCGGGAACGGCACCCCGCCGGAGCGCGTGAACACCACGGCGTCGGTCACCTTCAAGCCCGGAGTCGGCATCACGGGCAGCCACCTCAACGTGAACGCTTCGGTCCCCGGGCTCGACGCGGAGACGTTCCAGCGTCTCGCCGAGGAGGCGAAGCAGGGCTGCCCCGTCTCCGCCGCGCTCGCGGGGATCGAGATCACGCTCGAGGCGACGCTCGCCTGAGCTTCCCGCCACGCACGACGCGAACGCCGCATCCGTCAGGGTGCGGCGTTTCGTCTCGGTCGGTCCCTCCACGAAGGGCTGCGTCTCCTCAGAGATGCGGCCCTTCGTCGTGCCGGGGCAGTGATGTCTCCTTCGCCAGCCGGATCGCCGCACGGATCGCGGCGCGGGCGTCCTTGCGGTGCCCCGCGGCGTCCTGCACGACACCGAGCCGGTACTGGGCGCGCCAGTCGGCGGGCTCCGCGGCCGCGGCGGCGCCGTACTCGGCCAGCAGCCGGTCCGCGTCCTCCGGCAGCAGGCGCCCGTTGGGCCGCAGCTGCTCGGGCGCGGCCGGCATGCCGCCCTCGGCGTCCAGCGTGCGCCCCAGCCGGTCGGCGGCGAGGCCGAACTGCAGCTCGCGCACCAGCGCCCAGGCGCCGATGAGCGGCATCACCAGCAGCGCCACGCCCATCGTGACGCCGAGCACCTGGTCCGAGCCGAGCAGCACCACCGCCCGCCAGCCGATGAGCGCGATGTACAGCAAGAGAAGCGCGGCCATGACGGCGACGCCGATGCGGGAGATCATGCGCGCGGCCGGATCCCCAGGTCGATGACGTTCTCGAGGCCGACGACGACGCCGCGCAGATCGCGTGCGTACGGCAGCGCGAGGCGGATCCCCGGGGCGTAGGCCGCAGCGGGCTGCACGGTGTCGTGCACGATCGAGAGCGACTCCCCGGGTCCGGACAGGATGACCTCCTGCTTGGCGATCACACCGGGGCGGCGCAGCGAGTGCACCGGCACGCCGGCCACCTGCTGACCGCGGGCGCGCTGGTCGACGTGGGGCGCGTCGACCGGACCCTGGTCCGCGCGGGCCGCAGCGATGAGCTCCGCGGTGCGCACCGCGGTGCCGCTGGGCGAGTCGATCTTGGTGTGCTGGTGCGCCTCGATGATCTCCACGGATCCGAAGAACGGTGCGGCCAGGGTGGCCAGGACCGTGCCGAGGACGGATCCGATCGAGAAGTTGGGCACGAACAGCGCGCCGATGCCGGCCTCGTCGATGACCGGTCGCATCTGGGCGATCCGCGCCGCCGACCATCCCGAGGTGCCGACGAGGACGTTGATGCCGCGATCTGCGGCGGCGCGCACGATCTCCACGCTCGAGGCCGGCGTGGTCGCGTCGACCACGAGGTCGGCGCCGTCGAGCTCGTCCATCGTGCTCGCCGAACCCAGCACCGCGCCGAGCTCGAAGCCGTCGAGGTGCGCGACCACGTCGCCGATGATGGAGCCGAGCTTGCCGGAGGCGCCCACCAGGGCAACGCGCGTCGTCATGCCCTCAGTCTATTCAGGCGGTCGGACGTGCCGGTCCCGCGCGTCAGGCCGCCGGAGCGGCGCTCGGGGGAATAGCGTCGGAGCATGCCCACGTTCCGCATCGCTTCCCCCGAGGACGCCGACGCCCACGCCGTGCTGGTCGAGTACTTCACGCTGCGCGCCGCGGAGTTCCCCGGCGGGACCTACTCCCCCACGTACCCGACCGCCGCCGCGTTCCAGGACCCCGACGGCGTCTTCCTGCTGCTCGAGGACGACGGCGCGATCGTCGGCTGCGGAGGCATCCGCCGCGTCGCGATGCCGGACGGGGAGGCCGACGTGTTCGAGGTCAAGCATGTGTTCCTCCGCCCCGAGACGCGGGGACGCGGCTGGGGACGGCTGCTGCTGGATGAGCTGGAGCGCCGCGCCCGCGACCTCGGCGCCCGCGCTCTGGTGCTCGACACCCACCACACGCTCGCAGCCGCCGGCCACCTCTACCGCAACGGCGGCTTCACCGAGATTCCCCGCTACAACGCCAACCCGAACGCGACCCGGTGGTACCGCAAGGATCTGGAGGCGCGACCGCAATGAGGCTGTGGTCCGTGCATCCGCGCCATTTCGACCGCCAGGCGCTGACGGCGTGCTGGCGGGAAGGGCTGCTCGCCCAGGCGGTGCTCGCCGACCCCACGCGGCGGGGCTACGCGCACCACCCCCAGCTGCAGCGGTTCCGCGCCACGCGGGATCCGGTCGCCGCGATCGGCGACTACCTCGCCGCGGTCGTGGAGGAGGCGGATGCCCGGGGGTACCGCTTCGCCCGGGAGAAGATCCTGCGCACCGGACCCGTCGAACGGATCCCCGTCACTCGCGGTCAGCTCGAGTACGAGTGGGGCCACCTCCTGCGCAAGCTCGAGGTGCGCAGCCCCGAACTGTGGCAGCGATGGCGCACGGTGTCCGAGCCGGATCCGCATCCGCTGTTCACCGTCATCGACGGCCCCATCGCGGACTGGGAGCGCGTCGGCTGATACTCAGACGACCAGCGGATCCGGCAGGCCCGTGCGCAGCTCGACCGGCAGATGGCTCAGGTCGTTGTGCGCAAGCAGGCTCCACGGGCGGCCCTGCTTCTGGGCGATCACGGTGAGGCCGCAATTGGCCTGGTTCAGGGTCATCCAGCGCCACTCCGGCGCTTCCAGCACCTCACGCACGAACCAGCTGATCACGAAGTTGTGCGTGATCAGCACCTCGTGCACGTCGCCGGGCTTGCGCACCAGGAACTCGTTGACGGCGTCGGCCATCTGCGCCCGACCCGCCTCGATCTCCGCCTCCGTGACGGATCCGAAGAACGGCTCGAACGCGGCAGGGGTCTCCTCGGTCATGCCCGTCGGCACGCAGTCGAAGAGCAGGGCGGACGGCTCCGCCTCGACCGAGGGGATCCGCTCCGAGATGGCGCGTGCGGTCTCGGCTGCGCGCAGCAGCGGCGAGTGCCAGATGGCGTCAAGCGGCAGTCCCGACAGCCGGGCCGCGATCAGCTCCGCCTGGCGCCGACCCCGGGGCGAGAGAGGTCCGTCGGTGAGGCCGTGCTCGGCGTCCTGATGTTCGCCGTGCCGGACCAGATAGATGTAATGCGTCACAACCGCTCGCCTCGTCTCCGACTCCGTGGCCGGGGTACCTCCAGCCTATGTCACAGAAAGGACACGACGATGGCCACCAGGTCAGCTCGCAGCGCGGGTGAGCTCCGCGATCTGCGCACGACCCAGCGCGACCCCCGCGCCCTGCATGAGTTCGTCGACTTGCTCGGTGG
The DNA here is from genome assembly GCF_054654695.1 of Microbacterium xylanilyticum. Classification (NCBI taxonomy): domain Bacteria; kingdom Bacillati; phylum Actinomycetota; class Actinomycetes; order Micrococcales; family Microbacteriaceae; genus Microbacterium; species Microbacterium xylanilyticum. The sequence goes on along the minus strand of NZ_BAAIEN010000002.1, from coordinate 1,335,653 downwards.
CGAACGCGTTGACGATCGGAGCGGTCACGGTGCGCTGCGCGAGCAGCCACCCGATCGCGACGGCGGCCACGGGGACGTGCAGCTCCTCGGCGGCGAGGTCGAGCGCCCGCAGCACCTTGATGCCCCGGCGGTTGATGTTGCTGCGCAGCTGCATGCCGCGCACCCCTGCAGCGCCTGCTTCGAGCGGTGCCGGCCGGACAGGAACCCGTGCTCGAGCGCGTGCGACGGTGTGACCGCCAGGCCTTGTGCGGCCGCCACCAGCCGGAGGTCGCCCTCGAAGTCCGCCCGGCGCACCAGGTTGTACGGCTCGTCGAGCACCTCGATGCGCGGGTAGCCGGCCGACGCCAGGATCCGCGCCTCGACGAGGCGCTCCGCGGAGAAGCCGAACGCCCCGAGCGAGCGCACCTTCCCCGCCTCCACCAGCCACTCCGCGGTGGCGAGGGTGTCCTCCAGGGGGCTGCCGTCGTCGACCGAGCCGTCGAGGTAGAGCACGTCGATGCGCTCCACGCCGAGGCGGTTCAGCGATGCCTCGGCCGCGCGGACGAGGTTGACCGGGCCGATGCCCGGGTTGTCGGGGTGGCTGCCGACGCGCACGGTCAGCACGACGTCGTCGCGGTTGCGCCGCGTCGAGAGCCAGCGACCGATGATGTGCTCGCTCCGGCCCGCGGCGAAGCTGTCCGCCGTGTGCACGGCGTTGCCGCCGAACTCCACATAGCGGTCGAGGATGCGCAGCGCCGTGTCGGCGTCGGTGTTCCAGCCGAACTCGGCGCCGCCGAGGATCAGCGGAAAGGCGCGGATGCCGGTCTCGCCGATCGGCACGCGCAGCGCCGAGCCGATGCCCGGACCGATGACCGGGATCGGGGCCGACGGATGCGGCGGGACGATCGCAGGCGCGGTGGTGACGGCAGGCGCGACCCCGCCGGTTGCGGATCCGACACTGAAGAGACGCATGCGATCACCCCCGTGTCTGCTGCGTTGCGTTCCGAGACGCACCCCCCGGTGCGCTCTCTTCGAGGGTAAGGGAGGCCGCCGACGCTTCCGTTCATTGAGTCGACGCGGAGGCCAACAATCGGTAACGGTTCGATCACGAATACGCGAAGAAGCCCGTGGTGTCCTCCTTTCGGCGGACACCACGGGCCTCTTCTGCGGTTATCAGGCCTCGGCGGTCTGGGCGGCCGGCTCCGCGGCCTCAGCCGGCGCCTCGTCGATGACGGGCTCCAGCGAGAGCTTGCCGCGGTCGTCGATCTTCGTGATCTTCACGAGGATCTTCTGGCCGACGGAGAGCACGTCCTCGACGTTCTCGACACGCTTGCCACCGGCGAGCTTGCGCACCTCGGTGACGTGCAGCAGGCCGTCCTTGCCCGGCAGCAGGGAGACGAACGCACCGAAGGTCGCGATCTTGACGACCGTGCCGAGGAACTGCTCGCCGACCTCGGGGTTGGTCGGGTTGGCGATCGCGTTGACCTGGGCACGGGCGGCCTCGGCCGACGGGCCGTCGGTCGCGCCGATGTAGACGGTGCCGTCCTCCTCGATGGAGATCTGCGCGCCGGTCTCGTCCTGGATCGCGTTGATCGTCTTGCCCTTGGGGCCGATCAGCTCACCGATCTTGTCGACCGGGATCTGCACGCTGATCACGCGCGGCGCGGTCGGCGCCATCTCGTCCGGGCTGTCGATCGCGGCGTTGAGCACGTTGAGGATCGTCAGACGCGCGTCCTTGGCCTGGGTGAGCGCGCCGGCGAGCACCTCGGAGGGGATGCCGTCGAGCTTCGTGTCCAGCTGGATCGCAGTGACGAACTCGCTCGTGCCGGCGACCTTGAAGTCCATGTCGCCGAGGGCGTCCTCGGCGCCGAGGATGTCGGTGAGCGCCGCGTAGCGGGTCTCACCGTCGACCTGGTCGGACACGAGGCCCATCGCGATGCCCGCGACCGGAGCGCGCAGCGGCACCCCGGCGTTCAGCAGCGACAGGGTGGACGCGCAGACGGAGCCCATCGACGTGGATCCGTTGGACCCGAGAGCCTCGGAGACCTGACGGATCGCATACGGGAACTCCTCGCGGCTCGGCAGCACCGGCACGAGGGCGCGCTCGGCGAGGAAGCCGTGCCCGATCTCGCGACGCTTCGGCGAGCCCACGCGGCCGGTCTCACCGGTCGAGTAGGGCGGGAAGTTGTAGTGGTGCATGTAGCGCTTGCTCGTCGTGGGCGACAGCGAGTCGATCTGCTGCTCCATCTTGAGCATGTTCAGCGTGGTGACGCCCAGGATCTGGGTCTCGCCGCGCTGGAAGATCGCGGAGCCGTGCACGCGCGGGATGACCTGCACCTCGGCGTCCAGCGGGCGGATGTCCGCGAGGCCGCGGCCGTCGATGCGGACGCCCTCGGTGAGGATCCGACCGCGCACGATCTTCTTCGTGACGGACTTGTAGGCGGCGGAGAACTCGCTGAGGGCGACCTCCGGCTGCTCCCCGGCCTCGACGGCGGCGACGAGCTCGGCCTTGACGCGGTCCTTGACGGCGTCGTCCGCGTTCTGGCGCTCCTGCTTGTCGGCGATCTGGTAGACGTCGACGAGCTCGGCGAACGCGCGGGACGAGACGAAGTCGTAGGTCTCCTCGCTGTAGGGCAGGAAGACCGGGTACACACCCGGCTCCTTCGACGCCTGCGCGGCGAGCTCGGCCTGCGCCTTGACGAGCTGCGAGATGAACGGCTTGGCGGCCTCGAGACCCTGCGCGACGATGTCCTCGCTGGGCTTGGTGGCGCCGGCCTTGATCAGGTTCCAGCTGCCCTCGGTGGCCTCGGCCTCGACCATCATGATCGCGACGTCCTCAGTGCCGTCACCCTTGGTGACGACGCGACCGGCGACGACGAGGTCGAACACGGCCTGCTCGACCTGCTCGGCGTTCGGGAATGCGACCCACTGGTCGGCGTGCTCGCCCTGGCCGGGGATGAACGCGAGGCGCACACCGGCGATGGGGCCGGAGAACGGCAGACCCGAGATCTGGGTCGACGCGGAGGCCGCGTTGATCGCGAGCGCGTCGTAGTACTCGCCCGGAGCGATGCTCAGGACGGTGATGACGATCTGGACCTCGTTGCGCAGGCCGTCGACGAACGACGGGCGCAGCGGGCGGTCGATGAGACGGCAGACCAGGATCGCCTCGGTGGAGGGGCGCCCCTCGCGGCGGAAGAACGAGCCGGGGATCTTGCCGGCCGCGTACGAGCGCTCCTCGACGTCGACGGTGAGCGGGAAGAAGTCGAAGCCCTCGCGCGGCGACTTGCTGGCGCTCGTGGCCGAGAGCAGCATCGTCTCCTCGTCGAGGTAGGCGGCGACCGCGCCCTGCGCCTGCTGTGCGAGACGGCCCGTCTCGAAGCGGACGGTGCGGGTGCCGAAGCGGCCGTTGTCGAGAACGGCCTCGGTGGCAGTGATTTCAGGACCTTCCAAGAGGTCTCTCCTTCTTTGTTTAGGCTCGCTCTCCCGTGTGGAGCGCGAGCATGGACGGATGCACACAGAGGCATCCCGTCCGATCCTATCAGCGCGGCACCGTGCGACCGGCCGGAGGGCGGCACCGGCACTCCCGCGAGCCCCGACGGCGTGCGCTCAGACGTCGCTGGTCTCCCGCACGCCGCGCTCGCGCCCGAGCCGCACGTAGGCGTCGTGCTTCGGGCTGCGGCCGTCCCCGGCGGTGCGACCGTGCAGGCGGCGCCACACCCACGGCAGCGCATGGCGGCGCCACCACACCCCCGCGCTCGTGCGCTCGGCCGCGTGCAGCGCCTCGTCGAGAGCGCCGAGCTCATCGGCGAGGGGCACCCCGAGCGCGACCCCGGCACGGTAGGCGAGGAAGCGATGCCCGCGGCTGGAGAGGTGCACGAGATCCTCGCCCCAGTTCTCGCGTCGCGCGAGCTGGGGGTGCAGATCGGTGTCCACCAGGATCGCGCCCTGGCGGCGGGCGATGCCCGCGAGCGCCGTGGCCCACGCCGAGAACCGCCGGGCGTAGATCCGCGCTGCGGGGTTGCCCGGCAGGAACGCGGTGACGAGCAGCACGTCCGCCCCCGCCTCGCGCAGCTGCCGCACCGCGTCCTCGAGCCGGGCCGCGAGCAGCGGGATGGAGACCCGTCGCTTCACCAGGTCGTTCGCGCCGATCAGGATCGATGCCAGATCCGGGCGCAGCTGCAGCGCGCGAGGCAGCTGCGTGCCGCACACGTCCTCGACGCGCTTGGACCGGACCGCGAGGTTCGCGTAGTCCAGCGGCTCGCGGGCCGCCAGCAGCAGCGCCAGCCGGTCCGCCCAGCCGCGCAGCTCCCCGTCGGGACCGGGATCGCACAGCCCCTCCGTGAGCGAGTCACCCAGCGCGACATAACGGCGCCACCGTTTGCGCTCCCCCGGCGGGGCCGGCTCCGGCCGCACCGCGCGGGGCGCGCGCAGGGACGCGTCGACCCGGGCGAGCTCCTGAGCCTCGGCGAAGTGATCGAGCAGCTGGTCGCACACGGCGCTCCAGCTGCGCTGCTCCACGGCCGCGCGCCCCGCGCGTCCGAGCGCCTGCCGCTTGCGCGCGTCGCCGGCCAGGTCGCGCACCCGCTCGCGCAGATCCTGCAGGTCGCCGGGGCGGTACAGCCAGCCGTCGACGCCCTGGCGCACGAGGTCGAGGGGACCGCCGCGCCCCGTCGCGACGACGGGGATGCCGCTCGCGTGCGCCTCCTGCAGCGTCTGCCCGAACGTCTCGCTCTCCCCCGGGTGCACGAACACGTCGAACGACGCCATGGCCTCCGCGAGCTCCGCACCGCTCAGGTGCCCCAGGAAGACGGCGCCGGGCAGCAGCGCCTCCAGCCGCGGCCGGGACGGACCGTCGCCCACGATCACCAGCCGGACCCCGGGGAGATCCGCGAGCACGTGCAGATCCTCGACCTGCTTCTCCGGGGCGAGCCGGCCGACGTACCCGACCACCACGTCCGCACCGACGCGGTGCGGCCAGGCCGCCGCACGCCGATCGGGGTGGAAGCGCTCGGCGTCCACGCCTCTGCCCCAGCGGCGCACCCGGTCGACGCCGAGACGGGCGAGCTGGTCCTCCGACTCCGACGACGGGGCGAGCGTGAGGGTGGCGCGGCGGTGCAGACGGGCGATGTGCGCCTCGGCGAGGGCGGTGGTCAGCGCGACGCCGTACCGCGCGGCGTAGGCGGCGACATCGGTCTGGTACGCCGCCACGGCGGGGACGCCGAGGCGCTCCGCCGCGAGCGCACCGCGCCAGCCCAGTGCGAACGGGGAGGCGAGGTGCACCACGTCGGGCTCGAAGCGGGCGAGGGACGCCGCCAGGCGGTGCGCGCTCGATGTGCCGACCCGCACGGTGCGGTAGCCGGGCAGTGCGACGGAGGGGATCGGCTCGATGCGGGCGTGTCCGATCATGCGCGGCATATCGGCAGCGGCGGGGGCGTACACCCTCGCCTCGTGCCCGTGGCGCTCCAGATGCCGGAGGATCTGCAGGACGGACCCGGTGACGCCGTTCATGTGCGGGAGGAAGGACTCCGTCACGATCGCTGCTCTCACGGGACCAGGATCCCGCTCCGCGGCGCCCCGGGTCGCCGACAACGGCCGCCGTCGCGCACTGTTCACCGGATGCACCTCGATCGGTCACCGGCCGTCCCCCGGCGCGCCCGCCGCCGGTCGCCCGATGTTCTCCGGAGGCTCGGAAGGCAGCGGGGCTAGGCTGGCGCGCATGAGTACCGACGACACCGCCGCGGCGGACATGAAGCGCAAGTTCAAGGAGGCGCTGGACAAGAAGAACGCCCAGCAGCACCGGGGCGAGTCGCACCTGGACGGCGACTCCGCCGTCCACGGCACGCACGCCGCGCAGACCCGGCGCGAGTTCCGCCGCAAGAGCGGCTGACCCGCACCGATCCCGAAGGGGCGCCGGCGCGAGACCTCGGCGCCCCTTCTGCGTGACCGAAGCACGATAGGGCAGGAACCGAAGCACGATCGGGCAGGACCCGAGGCGGGATCCGGCAGGACCGGATCGGCGAACTCGGTGGCGAACCACAACCAACGGGGTTAGCGTCGGATGGTGAGCGTTACGACCCGAACCGTCGCTCCCCCGCACCGGGGCCGCGCCGCGCGCCCGCTGGCGGCGCTGCTGGCCGCCGCCGCGCTGATCGCGGCGCCGGTGTTCGCCCCGCCGGCGTACGCCGACGACTACCCGTCCTGGCAGGACGTGCAGAACGCCTAGGGGAACGAGCAGGCCACCCAGGATCAGATCGCCAAGGCCGACGACGCGCTGGCCGCCACCCAGAAGAAGGCCGCAGAAGCCTCGACCGCCGCGATGAAGGCGGCCCAGACGGCCAAGGCCGCGCGCACGGCGGCCGACGCCGCAGCCACGCGCGCCGATGAGCTCACCACCCAGGCGACCGCCGCGGAGCGGACCGCGCAGGAGGCGCACGAGCAGGTGGGCGCCCTCATCGCCGATCGCGCTCGGACCGAGACCTCGTCGCCGCTCCCCGCGCGGCTGTTCACCACGGCCGACCCCGATGAGCTGCTCACGCGGCTCGGCGTGATGCAGCGCCTCGACGCGACCTGGGCGACGCTGAGCGAGCGCGCGATCTCGGAGCAGGCGGTGGCCGACTCCCTGCGGGATCAGGCGCAGGCTGCTCGGGCGGCACGCGACCAGCTCGCGACGAGCGCCGAGCAGGCCGCGCGGCAGGCCCAGGCGGCCGCTGATGCCGAGACCGCCGCCGTGCGGGATCTGCAGGGCCACATCACGACCCTCTAAGCGCAGCTGGCGGCGTTGAAGAACACGACGGCGGACGTCGAGCGGCGCTACCGGCTCGGGCAGCAGGTGGCCGAGCAGAGCGGGGCCGCGGGGTCGGGCGGGGACTGGAGCAGCCTCGGCGCGGACGGCGTCGACGTCGACCCGGCCGGAGCCCAGGCCTACGCCGCCGGGCAGCTGGGCAACTACGGCTGGGGGCAGGACCAGTTCCCGTGCCTCTACCGGCTGTGGATGCAGGAGTCCAGCTGGCGAGCGGACGCGCTGAACCCCGACAGCGGCGCCTACGGCATCCCGCAGGCTCTGCCGGCCGACAAGCTGGCCGCCGCGGGCGCCGACTGGCGCACCAACGGGAACACCCAGGTCGACTGGGGTCTGAGCTACATCCTGGACCGCTACGGATCGCCCTGCGGCGCCTGGGCGCACGAGGTCGCGAACAACTGGTACTAAGCGGGCGCTGTCACGGCCGTGCGAGCGCCGTGCGGGCCGCGTCGAGCACGACCGGATCCGCGCAGCCGCGGGCGAACCCGGCGATCCGCCGGCGGATCTCGTACCCGAGGACCAGCGATCCGATCCACTCCGCGACCGGTGCGAGCCAGCCCGGGCGGCAGGTGAAGTTGTACTTCCAGACGGCGCGCGTGCCGCCTTCCGCGGGCTCGAAGCGCCAGCCGGCGCCGAGCGTCCGGAAGAACCACGGCCCCTTCTCCATCGTCATCCCGACGTTCGTCGGCGGCGCGTACGAGACGTAGCGCGTGATCATCGACAAGCCGAACCGCTGCCGCGTGAACGTGCGCACGCCCTTGGCCGGGGCCGTGGACCCGTCGAGGAAGTGCTGCTCGCGGATGAAGCCGTCCCACCGCCGGCGCACCTTCCCGGTCGTCTGCGACACGGCGTACGCCAGGGCGGGCGGGATCGGGACGACGACGGCGGCCTGAACGACGGGCATGCTCCGACGCTATCGCCACCGGGCGCAACCTGCGCGTCGGCCCGTGACGACCCGCGGGCCGCCCCGGTCAGCCGCGCTCGCTGCGCGCGCGGGCGGGCTCCTGCTTCGCGGCCATCTCGTCGACCGCCGCCTGGCCGAGGGTCGCCGTGCTGACTCCCTCACGCGACCGCGCCTCGTCGTGCCCGTGGACGCCGTCCAGCATCGACTCGTCGAACGGCTCCGCTCCCGACAGCACACGCCGCATCCGCTCACCGTCGACCTGCTTGGTCCAGGTGCCGATGAGGATCGTGGCCACCGCGTTGCCGGTGAAGTTGGTCACCGCACGCCCCTCCGACATGAATCGGTCGATCCCGACGATCACGCCGACGCCGTTGACCAGATCGGGACGGTAGGCCTGCAGCCCTCCCGCGAGCGTCGCGAGTCCCGCGCCGGTGACGCCTGCCGCGCCCTTGCTCGCGATGATCATGAAGACCAGCAGCCCGATCTGCTCGGGGATCGACATCGGCTGTCCCAGGCCGGTGGCGATGAACAGCGACGCCATCGTCAGGTAGATCGCCGTGCCGTCGAGGTTGAACGAGTACCCGGTCGGCACCGTGATGCCCACGACGGGCTTCGCGACGCCGAGGTGCTCCATCTTCGCGATGAGCCGGGGCAGAGCCGACTCGGACGAGGAGGTGCCGACGATCAGCAGGTACTCGCGGGCGAGGTACTTCATCAGCTGGAAGATGTTCACCCGGGCGACGAGCATCAGGATCCCGCCGAGCACCACGACGATGAACACGATGCAGGTCAGGTAGAAGGCGCCGAGGAGGATCCCGAGGCTCCAGATGGCGGCGACGCCGGTCTTGCCGACCACGGCCGCGATCGCGCCGAACGCGCCGAGCGGGGCCAGCCACAGGATCATCCCGAGCACCCGGAACACGAGGGTCTGCAGGTGCTTGATCGCCCCCATGATCGGCGCGCCGCGCTCGCCCAGGCCCTGCAGCGCGAAGCCGACCAGGAGCGCGATGAACAGCACCTGCAGCACGCTCTCGCCGGTGAAGGCGCCGAAGAACGTCGCCGGGATGATGCCGAGGATGAAGTCCTGGGTGGTCTTCGCCTCGGTCGTCGCGGCCGCCTGATACGTCGCGCCGGCCATGTGCAGCCCCTCGCCGGGGTGGATGATGTTGCCGACGATCAGGCCGATCGCGAGGGCGAACGTCGACATGACCATGAAGTACACCAGCGCGAGGCCGCCGATCTTGCCCACGGTCGCCGCCTTGGCGATGGATCCGACGCCGATGACGATCGTGCAGAAGATGATCGGGGCGATCATCATCTTGATCAGGCTGACGAACCCCTTGCCGGTGGGCTCGAGCCCCTGGGCGAACTGCGGGAACACGAGCCCCACCACGATGCCCAGCGCCACCGCGATGAGCACGGACACGTAGAGCCAGGTGTGCTTGTCCCAGGAGTTCTTGCCGCGGCGCCAATCGTGCCGCGGGAGAGTGAAACCTTCGGTGAGAGCCATCATCGCCTCCGCTGAATGAACCGGACGCCCGCACCACTTCGGGCGGGCCGTGCCGACCATGCTGCGGATCGACGGCACCTCACGGCGAGTTCTGTTCGTATTGAAACCGGGGCCGACGCGGTGCAGAGCCCCTCGGCCGCGCCATCTCGCGCATACTGGCTGGGGAGGTCCGGATCGGCGATGGCGACGACACGACGCAGCAGAGTGCGCAGCGCCGCATCGCGCGTGTTCGCCCTGCTGATCGGATCCGTGCTGCTGATCGGCGCCGCGATCGGAGCCTTCCTCACCTGGGAGGCGCAGACCTCGGCACGTCAGGAGGCCGAGCACGTGACGGCGGCGATCGCGAACGCGCTGGCCACCGCCCCCGCGGTGGTGGCGGCCGTGTCCGCGCCCGATCGCACGGCGGCCTCAGCGGGGCTGCGCGCGTACGTCGAGTCGGTGCGCACCGGGGCGGGCCTGGACTTCATCACCGTGATGGACCGCGACGGCGTGCGCCTCACCCACCCGGATCCCGCGCAGGTCGGCGGGCACTACCTCGGCACGATCCCCGGCGACGGTCGCACGCTCACGGAGCAGTACACCGGGACCCTGGGACCATCGGTGCGCACGATCGCCCCGGTGCACGATGCGGGAGGCGCGGTCGTCGGATGGGTCTCGGCCGGGGTGACCGTGGAATCGCTGGCCGGCGCGCTGCTGCGCCGCCTGCCCGTGATCGCGCTGCTCACCCTCGCGGTGGTGGCCCTGGGCGCCGTGGGCGCGGTGCTCGCGCGGCTCGCCACGCGCAGGATCACCGGCGATCTGGACGCGCGCGACGTGCGCGACGCCGTCGCGGGCTACGAGTCCGTGCGCACGCTCGGCGAGGCTCTGCGCGCGCAGACCCACGAGCACGGCAACCGGCTGCACACCGCGCTCGCACTGCTCGAGCTCGACCGCAAGGACGAGGCGATCGCCCTGCTGTCGGAGTCGTCGGTGCAGAGTCAGTCCGTGATCGATCAGATGACCCTGCGCGACGGGGATCCCACTGTGGCCGCGCTCCTGCTCGGCAAGGCGTCCCAGGCGAAGGAGCGCCGCGTGCACTGGCAGGTCGTCGTGGACCCCGCCGCGCGGCGCGCGGACCTGGATCCCGTCGACGCCGTCGCGGTGGTCGGCAACCTCATCGACAACGCCCTGGACGCGGCCGCTCAGGAGAGCGCCGATGACGCCGGCCGCTGGGTGCGCGTGGAGATCGCCCCGGCGGAGAGCGGCCAGGTCGCGATCACCGTCTCGGACAGCGGACCAGGGATCCCGGAGGAGCTCGGCGAGCGCGTCTTCGAGCACGGTGTCTCCACCAAGCCCAGCGATCGCGCGGGCCGCGGCGTCGGCCTCGCCCTCGTCCAGGAGGTCGTGCAGGCCGCCGGCGGGAGCATCGCCGTCACGCGCGATCCCACCGCGTTCCGTGTGACGCTGCCCGCGGCGCCGGTGAAGGCAGGACGCCGATGATCGGGGTCCTCATCGTCGACGACGACCCGCTGACGCTCGAGCTGCACGCGGCGTACGTCGGCAGGCTGGAGGGCTTCTCCGTCGTCGGCGAGTGCACCGGCGTCCGCGCCGCGCTCACCGCGATCGCCGAGCTGGGCCCGCGCATCGATCTCGTCCTGCTCGACATCACCATGCCGGACGGATCCGGGATCGACGTGCTCCGGCGGATCCGCGCCGCGGATGCGGACATCGACGTGATCGCTGTGACGAGCGTACGCGACGTCGACGCGGTGCGGCGGATGTCCGCCCTCGGGGTCGCCCAGTACCTGCTCAAGCCCTTCCCGTTCCGCGTGTTCCGCGAGCGCATGGAGCAGTACGCCGAGCGCCGGGCGCGTGCGATAGGGATCACCGGCGCCGCCAGCCAGGACGAGATCGACGCTCTCGTCGGAGGTCCGCCCACCGGCGCGGTGACGCTGCCCAAGGGGCTCACCGCCGAGACGCTGCAGGCGGTGACGGCAGCCCTGCGCGCGCACGGCGAGCTGTCCGCGAGCGAGGCCGGGCCGCTCGTCGGCGTCTCCCGGGTGACGGCGCGGCGGTACCTCGAGCACCTCGTGGAGGTGCGCGTCGCCATCCGCGCTCCCCGCTACGGCACCCCGGGGCGGCCGGAGACCGCGTACCGGCTCGCACGCGCCGGCTCCTGACCGCCCGCGGTGATAGCGTCGTCCTGTCCTCAGGGCGGGGTGGAATTCCCCACCGGCGGTGACGCGGCGATGCCGCGCGAGCCCGCGAACGGTCCCCATGGCGGGGACTGCCGATCCGGTGCGAATCCGGAGCCGACGGTCAGAGTCCGGATGAGAGAGGTCAGAAGGAGCAGTGCACCATGCCCAGAATCGCCATCGTCGCCGCGCAATGGCACTCCGAGATCGTCGAGCAGGCCGTCGCGGCCTTCCGTGAGCGGCTGACAGAGCTCGGGATCGACCAGGTCGACGTCTTCCGAGTTCCGGGAGCCTTCGAGATCCCGCTCCACGCCAAGCGGCTGGCCGTCACGGGCCGCTACGCCGCAATCGCGACGAGCGCTCTCGTCGTTGACGGCGGGATCTACCGGCACGACTTCGTCGCCGGAACCGTCGTCGACGCGCTCATGCGGGTGCAGCTGGAGACCGACGTCCCGGTGTTCTCCGCCGTGCTCACCCCGCACAACTTCCACGAGCACGCCGAGCATCGCGACTACTTCACCCGGCACTTCGCCGTGAAGGGCCGGGAGCTCGCCGATGCCGTGTCCGCCACGATCGAGAGCCTCGCCGCGATCGGCTGATCGCGACGGCGGTGGCCGGTGCACCCGAACGGAGTGCACCGGCCACCGTCCCTGTTTCGCGCCCTACTCCCCGGCGAGTCCGCCGAGGAGATGCCCGAAGGAGCGGCCCTCGCCGAGATAGTTGCCGGGGTCGAACGGATCCTTGTCTGCGGCCGGCTCGCGCCGCGCCATCGCCTCGGCGAGCTCCCGCGCGCCGCGCTCGATGCGCTGGCTGAGCGGCGCGACGTCGTCGGCCTTCGCGCCCCAGTCGCTGGATGCGGCGAACACGCCTGTCGAGACCGGCTCCGCGTGCAGGTACGTGAACAGCGGGCGGATCGCGTAGTCGATCGCGAGCGAGTGCCGCGCCGTGCCCGCGTTCGCGCCGATCAGCACCGGTTTGCCGGCGAGCGCGTCCGGATCCAGCACGTCGATGAACGACTTGAACAGGCCGGAGTAGCTCGTCGAGAAGATCGGCGTGACGGCGATGATGCCGTCGGCGGACACCACGGTGTTGATCGCGGAGTCCAGCGCCGGCGGCGCGAACCCGGTCAGCAGATTGTTGGTGATGTCGTGCGCGAGGTCGCGCAGCTCGATCACGTCGACGCTGACCTCGGATCCCAGCTCGCCGAGCCGGTGGGCGCTCTCCGCAGCGAGCCGGTCGGCGAGCATCCGGGTGGAGGACGGATTGCTGAGTCCCGCGGAGATCACCGCGATGCGACGCGCGCCCATCTCAGTTCGCCCCCTTCGTCGCCGCAGCGCCGAACGAGGAGCCGGCCGCAGCCGGGACCGCGCCGCCGTCCTGGTAGGGCGAACCGGCGGTGAGGTTGTCGCCGCGGTTCGCACCCGGACGCGCCTCCCGCGACGGTCCGTCTCCGTACACGGCCTTCACGCGCGCGGCGTGAGTGGGGGCGTCCGGAACGGAGGCGGGGCGGTTCTGGGCGAGCTCCTTGCGCAGCACCGGCACGACCTCGCCACCGAGCAGGTCGAGCTGCTCGAGCACGACCTTGAGCGGGAGCCCGGCGTGGTCCATCAGGAACAGCTGACGCTGGTAGTCGCCGAAGTGGTCGCGCATGGCCGCGTAGCGGTCGATCACCTGCTGCGGCGAGCCGACGGTGAGCGGCGTCATCTCGGTGAAGTCCTCCATCGAGGGGCCGTGGCCGTACACCGGGGCGTTGTCGAAGTACGGACGGAACTCGTCGATCGCGTCCTGCGACTTCGGCCGCATGAACACCTGGCCGCCGAGGCCGACGATCGCCTGCTCGGGGGTGCCGTGACCGTAGTGCGCGAAGCGCTGCCGGTACAGCTCGATGAGGCGCTGGTAGTGCTCCTTGGGCCAGAAGATGTTGTTCGCGAAGAAGCCGTCTCCGTAGTACGCGGCCTGCTCGGCGATCTCCGGCGTCCGGATCGAGCCGTGCCACACGAAGGGCGCCACGCCGTCGAGCGGGCGCGGAGTGGAGGTGAAGCCCTGCAGCGACGTGCGGAACTTGCCCTCCCAGTCCACGACGTCATTGGTCCACAGCTCGTGCAGCAGCGCGTAGTTCTCGATCGCGAGCGGCAGGCCCTGCCGGATATCCTTGCCGAACCACGGGTACACCGGTCCGGTATTGCCGCGGCCCATCATGAGGTCCATGCGGCCGCCGGAGACGTGCTGCAGCATCGCGTAGTCCTCGGCGATCTTCACCGGGTCGTTCGTGGTGATCAGCGTCGTGGACGTGGAGACGATCAGGCGCTCGGTCTGCGCGGCGAGCGCCGCGAGGAAGGTCGTCGGGCTCGACGACCAGAACGGCGGGTTGTGGTGCTCGCCGATCGCGAAGACGTCGAGGCCGACCTCTTCCGCATGCTTGGCGATCGTGAGCGTGTTCTGGATCCGCTCCCGCTCGCTCGGGGTCTCCCCGGTCACCGGGTTGCGTGTGATGTCGCTGACCGACATGAGGCCGAACTGCATTCCCGACCAGGTGCTCGACTCGCTCACTGCTGTCTCCTTCAGATTTCTATTCACTTGAATATATCTGGTGAAACACGTGCTGCTCAGAAGTATTCCCCGGATCCGGGATGCGGACCAGGTCCGCTCAGGCGAAGAGCCCGGCTCCGACGTAGGACCCCTTCTCCGCCCCGGGCGGGATCGCCCAGATCCCGGATCCGATGTGGCGGATGTACTCGCTCATCAGGTCGGTGGCGAGCCGCTTCTGCAGCGTCAGGAACTGCTCCGGCGAGCGCTGATAGGACAGGAAGAACAGCCCGGCATCGAGCCGGCCCAGGTCGTTGTTGCCGTCGACGTAGTTGTAGCCGCGGCGCAGGATCCTGATGCCGTCGTTGAGGGTGGGATGCGCGAGTCGCACATGCGAGTGCTCGTCGATCGCGGGGCCGGAGAACACCGGCTCCGTCATCTCGCCGCCGCCCGACAGCGGCGCCCCGCTGCCCTTGGCCCGGCCGATGGTGCGATCCTGCTCGGCGAGCCGCAGCCGATCCCAGGTCTCCACGAGCATCGCGATCTTGCGGGCGACGAGGTAGGACCCGCCCGCCATCCAGGCCGGCTCGTCCTTCTCCCCCACCCAGACGTGCTCGGCGAGCGCCTTCGCGTCGTCGGCGAGGATGTTCGCCGTGCCGTCCTTGTATCCGAACAGGTTGCGCGGCGTCTGCTGATCGGACGACGTGCGCGAGGTGCGACCGAATCCGAGCTGCGACCAGCGCAGCCGGGCCCGGCCGAACGCGATCCGGCTCAGGTTGCGCACCGCGTGCACCGCGACCTGCGGGTCGTCGGCGCAGGCCTGGATGCACAGATCCCCGCCGGTGTAGGCCGCATCGAGCGCGTCGCCGACGAAGCCGGGCAGGTCGGCGAGCACGGAGGGCCGCCGGTCCGCGATCCCGAACCGGTCGCCCTCGGCGAGGAAGAGGGACGGTCCGAGCCCGAACGTGATGGTGAGTCCGGCCGCGGTCAGGCCCTGAGCCTCTCCGGTGTCGTCCGGCGGCGCCTCCGGGGAGCCGCCGACCGCGCCCGAGGCGCTGACGTCCAGCCCCTTCGTGAGACGCGACGCGGCGTAGCTCCAGTCCTGGAGCAGCGAGATCAGGTCGTCGCGGCCGGCGCGGGGCATCATGTCGAAGCTCGCGAAGTGCAGATGGTCCTGCACGCGGGTCGTGATCCCCGCCTGATGCGCCCCTTCGAAGGCGTACTCGTCCGTGGCGGATCCGGGCATCCCGGCGGTCGCACCGATCGCCACGGCGCCGCCCGCGCCGACGGCGATGCCGGCGGCACCGCTGCCCAGCGCCCAGCCGATCAGGCCGCGGCGGCTGATGCCGGCACGCCCGGCGTTCTCGGATGCGGTCGCGTCCGTCGACTCGGACGCGGTCTCGGACTGCGGGGCCTGTCGCTCCCCGGCCTCGGATGCGGTCATGTCAGCCGAGGATCGTGCTGGTGAGCTTCGAGAGCGGCTCGGCGAGCGCGTTCAGCAGGTCGGTGAGGTCGCGCTTCTGCGTCTCTGTGACGGTCGAGTAGGGCGCGAAACCGCCCTTCAGCGAACCGTGCACGGCGAGCTCCGCCTCCAGCGCCGAGAAGCCGCGGTCGATCTGCCCCACGAGCTTGTCGCCCTCCGCGCCCTTGCTCTCCGCAAACTCGCGCACCACCGAGAACGCCATCTTGGATCCCTCGACGTTCGCGGCGAAGTCGGAGAGGTCGGTGCCGGACCACCAGTCCTCCTCGCCGGTGATCTTGCCGTTGGCCACCTCGTCCAGCAGGGAGATCGCTCCGTTGGAGATCCCGGCGATCCCCTTGGCCTCGAGATCCTTCACGAACGCGTCCGAGTGCACGTGGTCGAAGAGCTCCTGCAGATCGGCGAGAAGCTTGTCGGCGAACGCCGCACGCTCGGCGGGGGTCGACGGTGTCCAGTCCTGGGTCGCGGGCGTCGTGCCGTCCGAGTTCATGGCGCCTGCGGCCGGCGCCCACAGGTCCTTCTCGATGCGGTGGAAGCCGGTCCAGTCGATGCCCTCGGCCTTCGCGTCGAGCTCGCGGAAGTCCAGCCGCGGGTCGAGGGTGCCCAGCTGCTCGGCGATCGGCTCGATGCGCTCGTAGTAGGAGCGCACGGTCGCGAACTGCGCCTTGGCGGCCGCATCGTCGCCGTTGCGGTAGGCGTCGGTGAACGCCTTCGCCGCCGGCATCAGCTGACCGACCTGGTCCTTCACGTACGCCGCGTACTGCGTAAGGGCCTTGTCCTTCTGGGCCGCATCGCCGCCCTTCTCCGCGACCTTCGCACCGGTGACGGAGAACGCGGTCCTGCCGACACCGGATCCGGTCATGCCGGGCTTGCAGACGGTGAAGTACTTGCCCGGCTGGGCGACCACGGTGAGGGTGCGCGACGCACCGGGCGCCACGTTCTCGACCTCGCCGACGATGCGCACGCCGTCCGCGGCGAGAAGGTAGAACTCGGTGACCTCGTCCCCCTTGTTGCTCACGTCGAAGGCGAGCGTTCCGCTCGTCGCGGTGCCGGCCGAGACGGTGCACGCGTCGGCCGTGGACGACACGGTGAGGCGTCCGGCGGCAGCGACGTCGCTCTTCGCGACGCAGCCGGTGAGCGCGAGACCGAGGACGGTCACCGCCCCGAGCACGGCGAGAGGGCGGGAGAGAGTCATGAGGCTCCTTCGGAAGAGACGGTCGTCGACGCCACGCGGGCGGCCGACGTCTCCGCGGCGGCGAGCGCCGACGCGGACGAGGGGACGGGAGCAGAGGCGGAGGGCGCGGCGGCGGCACGCGGAACGGTGCGCCGCAGCCCGCGCACGAACAGGGTGCCGACGATCAGCAGGTACAGCGCCCAGGCGATCACTTGGATCCAGCTCATCCGCGGCATGAAGCCGACCGTGGCCTGCAGCAGCACTGCGAGGGCGCCGTCGGGGCGGACAGCGGCCGACACGTCGAAGGCCCAACCGAAGGGAAGCGCCGCCCAGCCGGTCAGCACCGCACCGCCGGCGTCGAGCGGTGCGGCAGCCGTGAACGGACCGGGCACGACCCCCGCCTCCTGCAGGTCGCTGAACGCGTACGCGAGGACGCCGGCGGCGATGACGACGAGGAAGCCGCCGGTCCAGGTGAAGAAGCGGGACAGGTCGAGACGCACCGCGCCGCGGGCGAGAAGCCAGCCGGCGAGGACGGCGACGACGAGTCCGAGAGCCGCGCCGAGGATCGCCGAGGGCGCGTCGGCGAACGACTGCACCATCGACCACAGCAGCAGCGTGGTCTCGACGCCCTCGCGCGCCACCGACACGAACCCCACCAGGACGAGCGCCCATACGGTGCCCGCCTCGAGGGCGCGGTCCACGCCGCCCTGCAGGGTGGCCTTCATCGTGCGCCCGGCCTTGCGCATCCAGAAGATCATCCAGGTGACCATGGCGACCGTGACGATCGACAGCGTGCCGCCGATGATCTCCTGGCCCTGGAACGTGAGCGCGTAGGCGCCGAACGTGAGCACCGCTCCGATGACCAGGGCGAGCAGGACAGCGGCTCCGACGCCCGCCCACAGCCGCGGCAGAACGTCCTTGCGGCCGAGCCGCTTGAGGTAGGCGACGAGGATGCCGACGACGAGCGCGGCTTCGAGGCCTTCACGAAGGCCGATGAGGAAGGTGGCGAACACGGAGGGCAGTTCCTGACGAGGTTGTGAGGTAAGGCATCCCTTACCTCCTCACTGTAACATCCGACGCACGGCTGCTCCGCACCGCCAGTCGGCGTCTCCGCGCGCACCGCGGCCCGCCCACCGTATGCGAGAACGAGCCCCTCGCACCCGAGCGCGGGCCGGGAGTAATCCTCGGCAACATTCGGCTCCGCCCCGCTCGCGCCGATCTAGCCTCGGCTCATGGCCGAACTGAACCTCCCCATCCTGGATCTCTCTCAGCTCGACGCCGGCCCTGAGGCGGCCGCGCGATTCCGCGACGACCTGCGCGCGGCGACGCACGACGTCGGATTCTTCTACCTCACCGGAACCGGCGTGACGCCGGAGCTGGAGGGGCGCCTGCTCCAGGCCGCCAAGGACTTCTTCGCCCTGCCCGAAGCCGACAAGCTCGCGATCGAGAACGTGAAGAGCCCGCACTTCCGCGGATACACCCGGATCGGCGGCGAGCGCACGCAGGGAGCGGTGGACTGGCGCGAGCAGATCGACATCGGTCCCGAGCGCGAGGCGGTCGACGGCGGCCCGGGTTACAACCGTCTGATCGGGCCCAACCTGTGGCCCGCGGCTCAGCCGGAGCTGCGCGAGGTCGTCGCGGAGTGGCACGAGCACCTCTCCGGTGTCGCACGCAAGCTGCTGCGCGCCTGGGCGCTCGCACTGGGCGCTGCGGAGAGCTACTTCGAGGAGAACTTCGGCGACCCGTCGACACTGATCAAGATCGTCCGCTACCCCGGCACGCATGAGCCCGAGCCGCAGCAGGGCGTCGGCGCCCACAAGGACTCCGGCGTGCTGACGCTGCTCTGGGTGGAGCCCGGCAAGGGCGGCCTGCAGGTCGAGCGGGACGGCATCTGGGTCGACGCTCCCCCGGTCGACGGCGCGTTCGTCGTCAACATCGGCGAACTCCTCGAGTACGCCACCGACGGCTATCTCAAGGCGACGAACCATCGCGTGGTCTCGCCGAAGGCTCCGGACGAGCGGATCTCGATCCCGTTCTTCTTCAACCCCGCTCTCGACGCGCGGCTGCCGCTCATCGAGCTTCCGCCGGAGCTCGCCGCTCAGGCGCGCGGCATCACCAAGGACCCGTCCAACCCGATCCACGCCCTGTACGGCGAGAACGCCTTGAAGTCACGGCTGCGCGCGCACCCCGACGTGGCGGCGATCCACCACGCGGACCTGGTCGGCGCTCCGGCCTGACCCGGAGCCGGCCCCGGCGTGGGATGCGCCCCCCGTGTCGCTGGGCGCGCATCCCACGCCGTTCTCAGGCGTCCAGCACGCCGTCCAGCTGCGCGAGCACGGGTTCGCGGCTCATCTCGATGTGCGCGTACATCTGCGCCGAAGCGAGGGCCCCCCGCCCGTGCGCGATCGAGTCGACGAGTTCGTCGTGCTCGTCGTTCAAGGGCACCCGTGCGCGCGTCAGCGGACAGATCCTGTTCGAGGGCACGGATCTCGTGCCCCTCAGCGAGAACGAGATGCGCCCCTACCGTGGACGCAAGATCGGCATGATCTTCCAGGATCCGCTGTCGGCGATGCACCCGTTCTACACGGTGGGCACGCAGATCGCCGAGGCCTACCGGGTGCACAACACGGTGAGCGCCAAGGCCGCGAAGGCCCAGGCGATCGACATGCTCGCCCGCGTCGGCATCCCGGATCCGGTGTCGCGCTACGACGCCTACCCGCACGAGTTCTCCGGCGGGATGCGGCAGCGCGCGATGATCGCCATGGCGCTCATCTGCGAGCCGGAGCTGCTCATCGCGGACGAGCCGACGACCGCGCTCGACGTCACCGTGCAGGCGCAGATCCTCGACCTCATCTCCTCGCTGCAGCAGGAGACCGGATCCGCGGTCATCTACGTCACGCACGACCTGGGCGTCGTGGCCGAGGTCTGCAAGCGGGTCGTGGTCATGTACGGCGGCCAGTGCGTCGAGCAGGCCGACGTCGTCGACGCGTTCGACCGCACCGCGCACCCGTACACGAAGGGGCTGCTCGCCTCGATGCCGTCGATGGCGGACGATGCGGGGCGGCTCACCCCGATCCCGGGCTTCCCGCCGTCGCTGCTGAACCTGCCCCGGGGATGCCTCTTCGCGGAGCGCTGCCCGGTGCGCCATCTCGTCCCCGGCGACCGGTGCCTCACCGAGCGCCCCGCACTGCACGGCACCGGGTCGCACCGTTCCCGCTGCCACCTGTCCGAGAGCCTCGGCATGCCCGACGCCGTCCCCATGGAGGCCGCACGATGAGCGAACCGCTGCTGCAGGTCGAGGGCCTGACGAAGCACTTCTCCGTCTCGAAGGGGTTCCTCCGGCCGAAGAGCACCGTGCGCGCCGTGGACGGCGTGTCCTTCACGCTCGAGCGCGGGAGGACGCTGGGCCTCGTCGGCGAGTCCGGATGCGGCAAGTCGACGACGGCCGCCTGCTCATGCGCCTGCTCTCCCCGACCGCGGGGAGCATCAGGCTCGACGGTCAGGAGATCGCGGGGCTCAAGGGCTCGGAGCTGCAGGACTTCCGCCGTCGCGTGCAGATGGTGTTCCAGAACCCGGCGTCGTCACTGAACCCGCGCCAGAGCGTGGGAGCGGCGATCGCGGCTCCGCTGCGCGCCCAGGGCATCAGCCCCAAGGAGGGGATGAAGACCCGGGTGCAGTCGCTCATGGATCGCGTGGGCCTGCGGCCCGAGCATTACAACCGCTTCCCGCACGAGTTCTCCGGAGGGCAGAAGCAGCGCGTCGGCATCGCCAGGGCGCTCGCCCTCGAACCCGACGTGGTGATCTGCGACGAGCCGGTCTCGGCGCTGGACGTGTCCGTGCAGGCGCAGGTGATCAACCTGCTGCAGGACATCCAGGCGGACACCGGGATCTCGTACGTGTTCATCGCCCAGGACCTGTCGGTGGTCAAGCACTTCGCCGACGAGGTCGCCGTGATGTACCTGGGCAGGATCATGGAGTTCGGCACGCGCGACGAGGTGTTCGACGCACCCCGGCACCCGTACACGCAGTCGCTGCTGTCCTCGGTCCCCTCGCCGGATCCGCACGCCGACCGCAGCGGACGGATCCGGCTCACGGGAGATCTCCCGCACCCGTCGAACCCGCCGAGCGGCTGCGTGTTCCGGACCCGCTGCCCCGTCTTCCCGCTCCTGCCCGAGGAGAAGAAGACGATGTGCGTGGAGCAGGTGCCCACCGGCGCCGCCGCCTGCCACCACCTGCCCGAGGCCGCGGCCTTCGCCGCGAGCACCCCCGAAGAGAGGAAGATCCATGCTGATTCGTGACGTCCGACCCTGGGGCGGCGACGCCGCCGATGTCGTGATCGAGGACGGCCGGATCGCCGCGATCCGCCCGCACGATGCGGCCTCTCCGGTGGTGGGGGCGACGTGGACGGCCGCGGCCGTCTCCTGCTGCCGTCGTTCAGCGACGTGCACGTGCACCTGGACTCCAGCCGCATCGGACTGCCCTTCCGCGAGCACACCGGGGCTCCGGGCGTGTGGGCGATGATGATGAACGACCGCCTCAACTGGCGCAACACCGACGTGCCGCACGCGGAGATCGTCGCCGGCACGCTGGAGCGGATGATCGCCCGCGGCAGCACGCGCGTGCGCAGCTACGCGCAGGTGGACGTGGACTGCAAGCTGGAGAAGTTCGAGTCGGTCATGGCGGCGAAGGAGAAGTTCCGGGACCACGCCGACGTCCAGATCATGACGTTCCCGCAGGCCGGCATCCTGCTCGAGGAGGGCACGGTCGACTACCTCGAGGAGTCCCTCAAGCAGGGCGCCGACGTCATGGGCGGCATCGACCCGTCGCAGCTCGACCGGGATCCGGTCACGCACCTCGACATCGTGTTCGGGCTCGCCGAGAAGTATCAGGTGGAGATCGACATCCACCTGCACGAGCCGGGTCACCTGGGCGTGTTCAGCACCGAGCTCGTGCTGGAGCGGGTGCGCGCGATCGGCCTGCAGGGCAAGGTCACGATGTCGCACGCCTACGAGCTCGGCGGGGTGGACGAGGCCACCAGCCGCCGTCTGATCGACGCGTTCGCCGAGCTCGACATCGCGATGGCCAGCGTCGCGCCCGCTGCGCGCAACCAGCTGTCGCTCGTCGACCTGGTCGAATCCGGCGTGCGGTTCGGCCTGGGCGAGGACGGGCAGCGCGACTACTGGAGCCCCTACGGCAACTGCGATCCGCTGGACCGCACGTGGCAGCTCGCGTTCACGAACAACTTCCGCCGCGACGAGCTCATCCAGATGTGCCTGGCCATCGCGACCATGGGCGGCGCCAGCATCATGTCGCACGAGGTGCCGCGCTTGAAGGGCGTGCAGGACCGCCCGGGGACGGCGGTCGGAGACCGGGCCGACCTGGTGCTCGTCGACGGCGAGACCCCGACCAGCGCCGTGATGGACCGCGGTCTGGATCGCACCGTCATCCATGACGGGCGGGTCGTCGCCGATGGCCTTCGTGTCCTCGCACACTGAGCGGACGGGCGGCACGGCGGGCGCGGTGCGGGCCGGGCACGCGGGTTCCCGGCCCGCACCGTCCGGCGGAGCCGCCCGCGCCTTCGCCCTCGCGGCCGCGCTCCTGGTCGGCGTGAATCTCCGGCCTGCGATCACCTCGGTGTCCGCCCTGCTGGACCAGGCGACGAGCGAGTTCGGACTGGACGGCGTGGAGCGCAGCCTGCTCGCGACGCTCCCCGTGATCGCGTTCGGCCTGACCGCCCCGCTCGGGCCGCTGCTGGCGCGACGCGTGGGCACGACGCGCGCGATCCTCGTCGCCATGGCGGCTCTCGCCGCGGCACTCGTCCTGCGTGCGGTGAGCGGCTGGACGCTGCTGCCGGGGACGTTCCTCGCCGGCGCGGCGATCATGGTCGCCGCGACGCTGCTGCCGCCGTACCTGAAGGCGCTCGGCGCGAGCGGTCTCTGGGTCGGCCTGAGCAGCATGTCGTTCGGGATCGGCGCCGCCCTCGGGGCGGCCCTCGCCGTGCCGCTCGACGAGGCGTTCGGCCTCGCTCCTGCGCTCACCGCGTGGGCGCTGCTGGCGGTGCTCGCCGCGCTCGCGCTGCTCGCAGTGGATCACGGGTCCCCGGCCGCCGCGCCGACCAGGGCGCCCATCGCGATCCCCGCAGGCACGCGCGCCACGGTGGCGCTCATGACGACGGTGTTCTCGCTGCAGGCGCTGCTGTACTTCGCGGTGACCACGTGGCTGCCGCTCATGCTGGCCTCGCACGGAGAGAGCCGCGCCGCCGCGGGCGCTCTGCTGGGCTGGTTCAGCCTGATCGGGCTCGTCCCCACCCTGGTCGCCCCGGTGATCGCGCGCCGTCGCCGCTTCCTGACCTGGTTCGGTCCTGGTCTGGGGGTCATCATGGCCGCGGGGTTCACCTGGTTCGCGCTGGACGGCGGCCACGACCCGGTCGTCGTCACCGTGCTCGGGATCGCGCAGAACGCGGGGTTCGGGCTCGCCATGGGCCTGCTCGTGAGCCTCGCCGCCGACGAGTCGTCCGCGGGGATCCTCTCCGCGATCGCGCAGGGCGCCGGCTACGCGGTCGCCGGCACGGGAAGCCTGCTGCTGGGCCTCGTGCACGAAGCCACCGGCGCATGGACGGCGAGCCTGCTGATCATGGCGGTCTGCGGGATCCTGCTCGCCGGATCCGTGGCGCTCGTCATCCGCCGGCGCCCGGTGTCGCTCCTGCGGCCCTGAGGACCGTACCTGCTCCGGACAAAGGTCGAGGCCCGCCCCACACCGTGGGACGGGCCTCTCAAGAATGTTCTGCGCGATTGAACGCTGGGCTGCTTAGCGGCGCAGGCCGAGACGCTCGATCAGCGAGCGGTAACGCTCGATGTCGACGTCCTGGAGGTAGCCGAGCAGACGACGGCGCTGACCGACGAGCAGGAACAGGCCACGACGCGAGTGGTGGTCGTGCTTGTGCTCCTTGAGGTGCTCGGTGAGGTCCTTGATGCGCTGCGTCAGCATCGCAACCTGCACCTCGGGGGATCCGGTGTCACCGGGGTGCGTCGCGTACTCTTCGATGATCGCCTTCTTGACGTCTGCATCCAGTGCCATAGGTGATCCCCTTCCTCTTTGCTGCGCGGTGCCCGACGCCGGATGCGTGGGCTCTCTTTATCCGCGGCCGATCGAACGGCAACCGCACAAGTCTATCAGCACCGGGCGCCCATGCGCGCCGCACCGGATCCGAGGCTCGTCCGACGCGGATACGCTCGATCGAGTGAGTCACCTGATCGACCTGAGCCCGTTCCGGCAGAGCCCGGCATTCGCCCGGATGTGGATCGGATCCACGCTCAGCGGCATCGGCGGTCAGCTCACCGCGGTCACGGTGATGCTGCATGTGTTCGCGCTCACGCACAGCACGTTCGCCGTGTCCATGACCGCGGTGGCAGGGCTCGTGCCGATGATCCTCGCGGGTCTCTACGGAGGGATGCTGGCCGACGCGTTCGATCGCCGGCGGGTGGCGCTCCTCGCCGCCGTGGTCACCTTCGCGGCCACCGCCCTGCTCGCGGTCCTCACCTGGACGCACACCGAGAGCATCTGGTGGCTGTACGCGCTCAGCATGCTCATCGCCGCCGCGAACTCCGTGGGCATGGCGACGCGCACGGCGATCGTGCCGCGCCTTCTCCCCCGCGAGCTGCTGGCGCCGGCCTCGGCGCTCAACGGGGTCGCTTTCGGGATGACCGTGATGGTCGGTCCGGCACTCGCGGGCGTGCTCGTGGCGCTCACCGGTTACGGGTGGACCTACACGATCGACGTGGTCCTGATGCTGTCGATGTTCCTCGGCCTGTGGACGCTGCCCGCGCTCGCGCCGGAGGGCGAGATCGTGCGCCCGGGTCTCGCCTCGCTCGTCGACGGATGGCGCTTCCTGCGGCGTGCGAGCAACATCCGCATGCAGTACGTGCTGGACCTCTGCGCGATGACCTTCGGACAGCCGCTGGTGCTGTTCCCCGCTCTCGGCACCGTGATCCTCGGAGGCGGCGCGGTGACGACCGGCCTGCTGACCGCGGCCGTCGCGGTCGGCACCTTCCTGTCGAGTCTGTTCTCCGGGCGCATCGTGCACTACCGCTGGCACGGCCGGGGCATCGCTCGCGCCGTGCAGGCCTACGGCGCCGTGATCGCCCTGTTCGGGGTGGTGCTCGTCGCCGGGGCGCTTCTGCCCGGCAGGCACGCCGATGCGGCATCCCCGGACGTCCTGCTGATCGTGCTCGCCTGCATCGCCCTGGCGTTCTCGGGCGCCGCCGACAACGTGAGCTCGATCTACCGCAACACGATGATGCAGGCCGCCGTGCCGGACGCGATGCGCGGGCGCCTGCAGGGCGTGTTCATCGTCGTCGTGGCCGGCGGGCCGCGCCTGGGCGCGCTCTACGCGGGGACGCTCGCCTCGCTCACGGCGCTGTGGTTCCCGCCGCTGCTCGGCGGGCTGGTGGTGATCGGCCTCGTCGCCGTGCTCATGCGGCTGAGCCCGCGGTTCCGCGCCTACGACGCCGAGGAGCCGCAGCCCTGAGCAGCGCCCTGGGCTGCGGCTCCGGCGGCGGCGTCAGCGCTGCCCGGCGGGCTGCCGGATCGCGACGTTGATGCGGTTCCACACGTTGATCGCGCTGATCGCGAGGATCAGGGCGGACAGCTGGCGCTTGTCGAACTGCGCCGACACCTCGGCCCAGAGCTCGTCCGGCACCGGGTCGGCGGTGTCGGCGATCCGGGTCAGCGCCTCGGTGAGCGCGAGCGCAGCGCGCTCCCGGGCGGTGAACAGCGGCGCCTCGCGCCAGGCCGCCACGCCGAACACCCTCTCGTCGCTCGCGCCGTCGGCGCGCATCTCCTTGGAGTGCTCGATGGTGCACCAGCTGCAGCCGTTGATCTGGCTCGCACGCAGGTGAACCAGGTGCAGCAGCTCCTCCGGCAGATCGGTCGACGTCGCCACCCTGCTGAGCCCGGTGAGCGCGTCGAAGCCGCCCTCCAGCAGGAACGCCGGGTGAGGCATCCGCGCCTTGATCCCGACGGCGGCCGTGGTGTCGATGGTCTGGTCGATGGTCATGTCAGACTCTTCCCGTTCTCTGTGTCGTGCACCGCGCCGTTCGCCGCGGTCACTCTGATGACACGCCGGCCGGAGGAGATGTGACATGAGTGATCAGAATTCTTTCGCGGTGCTGTTCGAGGAGCATCGCCCGCGGCTCCGCCGTCTCGCCGAGCGCATGCTCGGATCCACCGCGGAAGTGGACGACGTCGTCCAGGACGTCTGGCTGCGCGCATCCCGGGCGGGCGTCGACGACGTGGAGAACATCGGCGGCTGGCTGACCACGATCGCCTCGCGCGCCTGCCTGAACGTGCTCCGCACGCGGGCCACCCGCGGCGAGATCCCGCTGGACGATGACGGGGACCCGATCGTCGAAGCGGATCCGCGCACGCCGGATCCGCTCGCCCGGGCCCAGCAGGAGGACGCGGTCGGTGCGGCGCTCACCCTCGTGCACGAACGCCTCTCCCCCGCCGAGCGGGTCGCGTTCGTGCTGCACGATTCCTTCGACGTGCCGTTCGAGCACATCGCGGACCTGCTCGAGCGCTCCCCCGACGCCGTGCGGCAGCTCGCCAGCCGCGCCCGGCGTCGAGTGCGCTCGGCCGATGCCGCCGGCATCCGGTCTGTGCGGGAACGGCGCCCTGTCATCGACGCGTTCTTCGCCGCGGCCCGCGCCGGCGACTTCGACCGCCTGGTGTCGCTGCTCTCGCCGGAGGTGGAGCTGCGCATCGATCAGGGGCTGTCGGTCACGGCGCTGGTCCGGGGCGACGCGGCCGTGGCGAGCCGCGCCCTCATGTTCGCGATCCCCGATGCCGTGCTCGAGCCGGTGCTCGTCGACGGCCTCCCGGGAGTGGTGGTGACGGTCGCGGGACGCGCGGTCTCGGTCATGGCATTCGATGTGGCCGGCGAGCGGATCGCCGCGATCGATGCCTTCGCCGGCCCCGCCCGGGTGGCGGCGCTCGCGCTCCCCGCGTGACAGCCGGGCGTCTGCGCGCGAGCTGATCGCCCCGCGCGAATGTCCCCGCCCCGGAGCAGAGTGTGCGGCATGAGCACCGCCATCCGCACCACCACACTGCCCCTCGTCGGGCCGTACGACCTCCGCGAGGTCGCACTCATGGGATTCGGCCACCGCGACGAATCCGCCTTCGACGGCGTCATGCGACTGGCGTTCTGCACCGATGCGCTCGACACCCAGGTCGGCGTGGAGGTGCGCCAGCAGGATGACGCGCTCCTCCTGACCGTGCACGGCGACGGCGACCTCGACGCGATCGCCGCGCAGGTCGCCCGGGTCGTCTCCGCCGACCACGACGGCGAGGCCTGGGCGCGGGTGTGCAGCGCCGATCCCGTGCTCGCGCGCGTGCACGCGACAGCTCCGGGCTTCCGTCCCTCGAACTTCTACAGCCCGTACGAAGCCGCTGTATGGGCCGTGCTGTCGGCGCGCCGTGCGCGGCGGCAGGGGATCGCGCTGCGCGAACGGCTGTCGCGTCGGCACGGCGCGGTCTTCGAGGTGGCCGGGCGCAGCGAGGCCGCACTCCCCCTGCCCGAGCAGCTGCTCGGAGTCGAAGCCTTCCCCGGGCTGCCGTCGGATCGGGTCCCGCGACTGCACGCGATCGCTCGAGCGGCGCTGGACGGCCGGCTCGACGTGCAGCGGCTCGCTGCGCTCCCGCCGGCGGACGCGATGCGCGACATGCAGCAGCTGCCCGGCATCGGACCGTTCTACAGCGCACTGATCGTGATCCGCTCCTGCGGATTCGCCGACGTGCTGCCCACCCAGGAGGATCACACGCGGGCGGCGGTCCAGGCCCTGTACGGCCTCGATCACGCCCCCGATCAGGCGGAGCTCGAGCGGATCGCGGAGGCCTGGCGCCCGTTCCGCACCTGGGCGGCGGTGGCGCTGCGGGCGGTCGGATCCCGGCTCATCGACGAGAAGCATGCGATGACGGCGTGACGCTCCCGCCGCCCCGCGGAGACGACGAAGGGCGGACGCCGCATGCTGCGGCGCCCGCCCTCGAGTCGTGCCGGGCTGATGCGGAGGTCAGGCCTCCAGCGCGCCCTGCAGGTCGAGCGTGATCGTCACGTCCTTGCCGACGAGGACGCCGCCGGTCTCCAGTGCCGCGTTCCAGGTGAGACCGAAGTCCTCGCGGTTGATGACGGTCTTCGCCGAGGCGCCCGCCTTGTAGTTGCCGTACGGGTCGGAGCCGAAGCCGCCGAAGTCGAGCTCGAAGGTGACCGGCTTGGTGACGCCGTGGATGGTGAGGTCGCCGTCGACGAACAGGTCGCCGTCCTCGGCGCGTGCACCGGTGGAGACGAAGTCCATCGTCGGGTACTTCTCCACGTCGAAGAAGTCGCCGGACAGCAGGTGTCCGTCGCGGCCGGCGTCGCCGGTGCTCAGCGAGCTCACGTCCACGCTCGCCTCGACGCGCGCCTCGAGCGGGTTCTCGGGGGCGACGAGGGTGGCGCTCTTCACGCCGAACGTGCCGCGCACCTTCGAGATCATCATGTGACGGACGCTGAAGGTGACCTCGCTGTGGGCGGGGTCGAGGTTCCAGGTGCCGCTGCGGTAGCCGGGGATGTCGATGGTCATGAGTGCTCCTCGTCGGAAGTTTCGTGGGTGTCGCGTCGGCGACATGATCATCCAACCTGCATTCATCTGAATACATTCCCGACTCGCCGGATTTTTTCGGAACGGTGCCCGGACACGATGAAGGCCCCGCCTGATGACGGGGCCTTCGCTCGAATCGTTCAGCCGACGGCGACGAGGTCGATGATGAAGATCAGCGTCTTCCCACCGAGGAAGTGACCGGATCCGGCCGGCCCGTAGGCGAGGTGCGGCGGGATGGTCAGCTCCCGACGGCCGCCGACCTTCATGCCGGGGATGCCCTCCTGCCAGCCCTGGATCAGGCCGCGCAGCGGGAACTGGATGGTCTCCCCGCGACCCCAGGAGGAGTCGAACTCCTCGCCGCTGTCGTACTCGACTCCGGCGTAGTGCACGGTCACGGTGTCGCCGGGCTTGGCCTCGTCGCCCGTTCCCTCGATGATGTCGCGGATCACGAGCTCCGTGGGAGCGGGTCCGGTGGGGGCGTCGAACTCGGGCTTGGTGCGCTCAGTCATGCCTCCATACAACCCGAGCGCGCACGGCGAGGTCAACGCGAACGGTGCGCCGACGGCGAACAGGGCCGCGGCCAGGGCTCTGTAGGGACGGGATCCGTCGGTGCGGAATCCTTGACATCCCGGCGCGGCGGGTGCAACCTGTCTTCAGATCAACTCAGCGCCCGGAGGACTTGCAGGCATCGCCGCAGCACCGGGCGCTGAGTCTTGCTCCGCGAGGCCTCACACCGCCAGCAGCGCGTCCCGGGCGGCGTGCGTCCGGTGCAGGAGCGCCTGCTCGTCCTGCGCGGCCAGCGGGTCCCGGCCCGTGATGATGCGCTGGCGCACCGACGCCAAGGTCGTGGCGTCCTTGATGAACCCGCGCATGACGGGCCGGCGGTCGCCGCGGAGACCCGCGGCCCATTGCAGGCCCGCGCGTCGTCCCGCCGGCGTCGCGAGCATCGACACCTCCTGAGGCGTGAACCACCCGGCGGTCGCATAGTCGCTGAGGCGGGCATAGGTCAGCCGCGCCTCCTCCTTGCGCAGCAGGATGATCGCGATGATGAAGCCCACGAACAACGGCACCTGCAGGACGAAGTAGACCACGTAGAAGCTGCCGATCGACGCGGATCCGTTCCACAGCGCGTGCAGAGCCATGGCGCCGAGCAGGCCGACGGCCCCGAACCCCAGTGCCCGCCCCGCAGAGGCACCGCGTCGTGCCGCGAGGCCGATCGCGAAACCTGTCACCGAGGTGAACATCGCGTGCGCGAAAGGCGACATGAGCCCGCGGAGCACGAACGTGCCGGTGAGCTCGCCCGGCCCGCCCTCGATCAGGCTGATCGCGAAGTACTGGATGTTCTCGGTGAAGGCGAAGCCGGCGCCGACGAGCGCACCGTAGACGATGCCGTCGATCGGTCCGTCGAAGGTGCGCCGTGCCATCAGGAAGATCAGGAACACGCCGAGCCCCTTGGCCCCCTCCTCGACGAGCGGGGCCTGGACCACCGCGCTCAGGTCACTGCTGCGCTCCCCCAGGAGGAGGGTGAGCAGCGTGTCGACCAGCAGGGCGAGCCCGACGGCGGCGATCGCTCCCCACGCGATCGCGAAGGCGATGAGCGAGCGCGGCTCCGGCTCCCAGCGGTCGATGAAGAACACGCCGAAGAACACGATCGCGAGCGGGATGAGGGCGAGCACCATGCCGATCACCGACGCGGCGGGCCCGAGCGCCAGCACGAAGTACGCGATGAGCCCCAGCAGAACGAATCCGAGCGCGCCGAACGCCCACACCGAGGCGTGGCGGCCCTTGACGGACGGGACGGGCAGCGCGGGCACGGCCTGGACCGGGGCGGGCGGCGTGTACGTGCCATAGGCGACGGCGCCGTGATGCTCCGGCCTCTGCGCCAGCACGGAGCCGTACACCGGCGATACCGGCGTGGAGGCCGTCTGCGGATAGCTCTGCGGCTGGACGAACTGAGGCTGCTGCGCGTACTGGGGCTGCGTGTATTGCGGCTGCGCGTATTGCGGCTGCGACTGGTACTGCGGCGAAGCGGCGGCGGCGGGCGGGGCGTACGGCGAGGTCTGCGGGGCGGGGCGCTGCGCGGCCGGATCGCCGTGTCCTCCAAAGCTCATGCCCAAAGCCTAGAGGCTCGCTCGGGGGGCGTCGCGGACGCGGCCGGTAGCGTGGAACCCATGCGGTTCGCTCATCTGCGCCGTCCCGAGTCCGACATCCCCGTCCTCGCCGTCCTCGACGACGCCGGCGCGACGCTCGTCTCCGATCTCGTGGATCCGGCCCCTGCCACACTCCAGCAGCTCATCGAGGGCGGCGACGACCTCCTCGCCCGCGTGCGCGCTGCGCACGCCGAAGGCACCGCCCCGGTGCGCCCTCTCGACGGATTCGGGTTCAGCTCGGCCGTGCTCGCTCCCCCGGTCGTGCTGGCCGTCGGACTGAACTACGCCGCGCACTCGAGCGAGCTCGGACTCAAGACCGACACCGCCCCGACCGTGTTCACGCTGTGGCCCAACTCGCTCAGCGGCCATGGACAGACGACCTCCTGGCCGCGCGCCCTGTCCGAGTCGGTCGACTACGAAGCCGAGCTCGGCGTCGTGATCGGCACCGCGGCGAAGGACGTCTCCGCCGCGGACGCGCTCGACCACGTGTGGGGATACACGGTGGTCAACGACATCACCGCCCGCGACATCCAGTTCGCCGAAGCGCAGTGGTCGCGCTGCAAGTCGTTCGACGGCTTCTCCCCCACCGGCCCCGTCGTCGTGACCGCCGACGAGATCCCGGATCCGCAGGATCTGCACATCTGGACCGTGGTCGACGGCCACACTGTGCAGGACGCTTCGACCGCGCAGATGGTGCGGTCCGTGCCGGCGCTGATCGCGCACCTGTCGCGCTCGCTCACCCTGCGCCCTGGGACGCTGATCTCGACCGGCAGCCCCGGCGGCGCCGGATACTCGCGCGACCCGCAGATCTTCCTCCGCGACCGCTCGACCGTGACCGTCGGCATCGACGGAATCGGCGAACTCACGACGCACTGCCGGATCCTCGACTGACCTCGCGGGGGGGGACGCTCCCTACGCGAACGGCCCGCCACTCGAGAAAGCGGCGGGCCGTTCGGCGTGCGAGCGCTCAGGCCCCGGCGTCGACGTCCTTCGTCGGGATCACCGGGATCGCCGCCGTGATCGTCTCCAGGCCCGAGAGGCGGGCCGGCGAGAGCTGCTTGGTGACCTCTTCGCGCGACATCAGCCCGGCCTCGACGACGAGGTCGGCGACGTTGCGGTTGGTCAGCAGCGCGGTCTTGGCGAGCGCCGCGGACGCCGCGTAGCCGATGAACGGCGTGAGCGCCGTGATCACGCCCACCGACGATCCGACCATGGCGCCGAGACGGTCGCGGTTGGCCGTGATGCCGTCGACGCAGTTGACCCGCAGCGTCCACATCGCCTGACGCATCCAGGTGATCGACTGGAAGATCGAGTGCGCGATGACCGGCTCGAACGCGTTCAGCTGCAGCTGTCCCGCCTCGGCCGCCATCGTCACCGTCATGTCCGCGCCCGCGACCGCGAACGC
Source organism: Microbacterium xylanilyticum (assembly GCF_054654695.1). NCBI lineage: Bacteria > Bacillati > Actinomycetota > Actinomycetes > Micrococcales > Microbacteriaceae > Microbacterium > Microbacterium xylanilyticum. The sequence continues at coordinate 1,303,919 of NZ_BAAIEN010000002.1, read as the reverse complement.
CACCTGGTTCACGACCTCGGGGATCACCGGGTTCACCTTGCCCGGCATGATGCTGGATCCGGCCTGCATCGCGGGCAGGTTGATCTCACCGAGACCGGCCTGCGGACCCGACGACAGCAGACGCAGGTCGTTGCAGATCTTGGAGAGCTTCATCGCGTTGCGCTTGAGCGACGAGGAGAACGACATGAAGGATCCGGTGTCGCTCGTCGCCTCGACGAGGTCGCTCGCCGTCGCCAGGTCCAGGCCGGAGATCTCGCGCAGGTGCTTCAGGACAGCGGGCGCGTAGGCGGGGTGCGTGGTGATGCCGGTGCCGATCGCGGTCGCGCCCATGTTGATCTCGTACATGAGCCAGGCGTTCTCGGTGAGGCGCGTGTGGTCGTAGCCGAGGGTGGAGGCGAAGCCGTGGAACTCCTGACCGAGCGTCATCGGCACGGCGTCCTGCAGCTGGGTGCGGCCGACCTTGAGCACGTCGTGGAACTCGCGCGCCTTGTTCAGGAACGACACGCGCAGCAGGTCGAGCTCGTCCAGCAGGGAGCGCAGGTTGAGCGAGAGACCGATCTTGATCGCGGTCGGGTACACGTCGTTCGTGGACTGGCTGCGGTTGGTGTGGTCGATCGGCGAGAGGAAGGCGTAGTCGCCCTTCTCGCGGCCGGCCAGCTCGAGCGCGATGTTGGTGATGACCTCGTTCGCGTTCATGTTGGTCGAGGTGCCTGCCCCGCCCTGGATGACGCCGACGATGAACTGGTCGTGGAACTCGCCGTTGATGACCTTCTGCGCCGCGGCGTCGATGAGGTCGGCCTTCTCCGGGTCGAGGACGCCGATCTCCTTGTTGGCGCGGGCGCTGGCCTGCTTCACCATCGCGAGGGCTTCGATCAGCTCCGGGTAGACGGAGATCGGACGCTTCGTGATCGGGAAGTTCTCGGCGGCGCGGAGCGTATGGATCCCCCAATACGCATCAGCAGGGATCTCCTTGCTTCCCAGGGAGTCGGTTTCGGTTCGGGTGGCAGGCGCAACGGCGGCCATGGACACATCCTCGTGGGTGATGGCGAACAGGGAAGGGGGATGCATCCATCTTAGCCGTCCGCGCTCACCGTCCCGGTTTGCGCGAGAACGCCTCCAGCCGCTGCTCCGGAGTCAGCTGCGCCATCCGGGCGACCCATTCCGGGCTGAAGGTGTCCACCGGCGTCGCCTCGACCACCGGGACCACGGTGTGCGTGATGGTCTCGGGCCGCACGTGCACGAGCTGGAACGACTGCGCCGCGTCCATGCCGTTCACCCGGTCCCCCGGGCTCGCGACGTCCATCGTGTAGCACGTGGCGCTCGCGACGCTCACCGGGATCCCGGCGAACGTGGCGTGCAGCGAGTAGTGCAGGTGACCGGCGAGGATGCCCCGCACGTCGGATCCGCGCAGGATCTCGGCGAGCTCGTCCTGATGGCGGAGCTCGAGGATGTCGAAGAAGGGGATGTGACTGGGCACCGGAGGATGGTGCATCGCCAGCAGCGTGCCGTGCGGCGCGGGCGTCGCCAGCTGCTCGGCGAGCCAGGCGCGCTGCTCGGCGTCCACGTCGCCGTGGTGCCAGCCGGGGACGGTGGAGTCCAGGGCGATCACGCGCAGGCCGTTCAGCTCCCAGACGGCGGTGAGCGGATCCTCGCTGGGCGGCGCGGCGAGCAGATGCTCACGCAGCGCGGGGCGCTCGTCGTGGTTGCCCGGGACCCAGATCACCGGCGCGCCCAGGCGCTCCGAGACGGGCTCCATCGCGGCGCGGAGCCGCCGGTATGCGTCGGGCTCGCCGAGGTCGGCGAGATCGCCGGTGACCACGATCGCGTCGGGGCGCTCGACGGCGTTCTCGATCGCCGCCAGGGTGCGCGCCAGGGTGCGGTCCACGTCGAAGCGGCCGCCCAGGGCGGCGCCGCCGGCGAGCAGGTGCGGATCGCTCAGGTGCACGAGGGTGTGCGTGGGCGGCGCGTATCGGCCGAACTGCACTGTCATGCCCCCAGGCTAGCCGGAGCTCCGGACGCGGGAAGGACCCCCCTTGCGTGCCGGAGGGCCGCGGCTACTTCACGACGATGAGGAGGATGCCGCCGACGACCGCCGCCGTGCACACTGCGAAGCAGGCGTAGGCGGCGACGAGCGCGAGCACCTTCTCGCCCTCGCTCAGCGGGCTCTTGCGGGCGGCCTTCGCGGCGGCCTTCGCGGCCCGCTTCGCCTCTTTCTCGCTGATCACCGTGATCGCGTCGGTGAACTCCACGGGTGTGACCACCGGCACCCGCCCGGAGCGCACCAGCATGCGCAGGCCGAGCGCGTAGAAGCCGACCACGATCAGCGTGCCGATCAGTGCGGCGCCGAGCACCTGGAAGAACGCCTCCCAGTGGATGACCACGGTCATCGCTCCGCCCCCTTCTCCTTGGCCTTGGCCTTCGCCTTCGCACGTTCGCGCGCCCGCTGCGCGCGGGCCTGACGCGGAGTGAGCGGCGGCTCCTCGGGCACCTCGACGGCACGACCGGAGTCGGCCACCTCGCTGAAGGCGTTGTTGGCGGTGACCGCGTTGCGCCGCGAGCGCAGGAACAGCCCGACGATCACGGCGAGCGCCAGGATCGCGTCGATGAGCACGCCCCAGCCGTGGCCGACGACAACGATGAGTGCGGCGACGGCGCCGACGGCTGCCGCAGCCGGAAGCGTGAGCACCCAGCCGATGGCGATGCGGCCGGCGGTGCGCCAGCGCACGGCGGATCCGCGCCGGCCCAGTCCGGATCCGATCACGGATCCCGAGGCGACCTGCGTCGTGGACAGTGCGAAGCCGAGCGCGCTGGACGCGAGGATCGTGGCAGCGGTGGACGTCTCGGCCGCGAAGCCCTGCGCGGGCTTGACGTCGGTGAGCCCGCGGCCGAGGGTGCGGATGATGCGCCAGCCGCCGAGGTAGGTGCCGAGCGCGATCGTGCAGGCGCAGGCGACGATGACCCACAGCTGCGGCTCGTGATGCGCCCCGGACTGCCAGCCGACGGTGATGAGGGCGAGGGTGATGACGCCCATCGTCTTCTGGGCGTCGTTCGTGCCGTGCGCGAGCGCGACCAGCGAGGACGTGAAGATCTGCCCCCAGCGGAACCCGCTGCGGCCGTCGGGCTTGCCGTCGTAGCGGCGTGTGATCAGGTACGCGAGTTTGGTGGCGAGGAAGGCGATGAGGCCGGCGGTCACCGGGGCGATGAGGGCCGGCAGCACGACCTTCGACAGCACGGCGCCGAAGTCGATGCCGTTCATGCCGATCCCGACGAGCGTGGCGCCGATGAGACCGCCGAACAGGGCGTGCGACGAGCTGGACGGGAGTCCGAGCAGCCACGTGAGCATGTTCCAGGTGATCGCGCCGATGAGGCCCGCGAAGATCAGGGCCGGGAACAGATCGCTGTGGATCTGGTCCTCCCGGACGATCCCGCCCGAGATGGTCTTGGAGACCTCGGTCGACAGGAACGCACCGACGAGGTTCAGACCGGCGGCGAGCATGACCGCGGTGCGCGGCTTGAGCGCGCCGGTGGCGATCGGGGTCGCCATGGCGTTCGCCGTGTCATGGAACCCGTTGGTGAAGTCGAAGAAGAGTGCCAGCAGGATCACCAGCACGACGATGAGGGCTGCGGTTTCCACCGTTCGCTTTCGTGAAGTGGAGGGACGTGACGAACGAAGAGTTCACCGGGAGTACAGCATCCGTTAACGGGCCGCTTTGCATCCTCCCACCCCGGCCCAGGCCGGTCAACTCGGGCCCGGATCCCCGCACGAGGTCGCGGGCCCCCGGCCCTCGGCTAGCGTGGGAAGGTGACCTCCGTCTCCGCTTCATCCTCTCCCTCCTCGCTCGTCCCGCCGCGCGCCGCGCGCCGCTCCCGGATCCGCAGCCACCACGGCGACGTGTTCGACGATCCCTACGACTGGCTGCGCGCGAAGGACGATCCCGAGGTGATCGCGCACCTCGAGGCCGAGAACGCCTACACCGAGGCCCGTCTCGCGCACCTGGAGCCGTTGCGCGAATCCCTGTTCCAGGAGATCAAGGGACGCGTGCAGGAGTCGGACCTCTCCGTGCCGACCCGCCGCGGCGACTGGTGGTATTACGGCCGGACGGTCGAGGGGCAGCAGTACGGCCTGCAGTGCCGCGCCGCGGTCTCCTCTCCCGACGACTGGACGCCCCCCGTGCTGGATCCGGCCGTTCCGGTGCCCGGCGAGCAGATCCTGCTCGACGGCAACGTGGAGGCCGAGGGGCACGAGTTCTTCGCGATGGGTGCCTTCGACGTCTCGGACGACGCCACTCGACTGCTCTGGTCGACGGACTTCGAGGGCGACGAGCGGTACACGGTGCGCGTGCGCGATCTCGTCACCGGCGAGACGCTCCCCGACGAGATCCCCGGCACATCCGGCGCGTTCTTCACGCCCGACGGCGCGTCCGTGATCTACACGACCGTCGACGAATCCTGGCGCCCGGACACCCTGTGGCTGCACCGCATCGGCACGCCCGTGGCCGACGACGTGCAGCTGTTCCACGAGGCCGACGAGCGGTTCTGGCTCGGCGCGGGGATCACCCGCAGCCGGAAGTACCTCGTCATCGGCGTCGGATCCTCGATCACGAGCGAGGAGCTGCTCGTCGATCTGGACGACCTCACCGCCCCGCCGCGCGTCGTGTGGCCGCGCCGGGAGGGCGTCGAGTACTCGATCGAGCACGCCGTGGTCGACGGCCGCGACGAACTGCTCATCCTGCACAACGACGGCGCGCTGGACTTCGAGCTCGTCGCCGTGTCCGCCGCCGACCCGCAGGGAGAGCGCCGCGTAGTGCTGCCGCACACACCGGGACGGCGCCTGCTCGACGTCGACGCGTTCCGCGACGTGACGGTCGTCGCGTACCGATTCGAGGGCCTGGAGCGCATCGCGCTGATGGATCCGGCGACCGGCGCTCTGGACGAGCTCGCCTTCGACGAGCCGCTGTATTCGGCCGGCTTCGGCGGCAACCCGGAGTGGGCCGCCCCGTTCCTGCGTCTGGGCTACGGATCCTTCGTGACCCCGGCCACCGTGTACGACCTGGAGCTGGCGACCCGCACGCTGCACCTGCGCAAGCGCCAGCCCGTGCTCGGCGGGTACGACCCGGCCGAGTACGGACAGCGCCGCGATTGGGCGGTCGCCGACGACGGCACGCGCGTGCCGATCTCGCTGGTGTGGAAGCGCTCGTTCGGTGAGCCGGGCGCCGCACCCCGGCCGGTGCACCTGTACGGCTACGGCTCATACGAGCACTCGATCGACCCGGGCTTCTCCGTCATGCGCCTGAGCGAGCTCGACCGCGGCGTGGTGTTCGTGGTCGCGCACGTGCGCGGCGGCGGCGAGATGGGCCGGCAGTGGTACGAGGACGGCAAGCTCGGGCGGAAGACCAACACCTTCACCGACTTCGTCGCCGCGGCGCGCCACCTCGTCGCCTCCGGCGTGACCGTCCCGGAGCGGATGGTCGCCGAAGGCGGCAGCGCCGGAGGCCTGCTCATGGGCGCCGTCGTGAACCTCGCGCCGGAGCTGTTCGGCGGCGTGCTCGCCTCGGTGCCGTTCGTCGACGCGCTCACCACGATCCTGGATCCGTCACTGCCCCTCACCGTGATCGAGTGGGACGAATGGGGCGACCCGCTGCACGACGCCGAGGTGTACGCGTACATGAAGTCGTACACGCCGTACGAGAACGTGCGCGACGGCGTCGCCTACCCGTCGATCCTCGCGGTCACCTCGCTCAACGACACCCGGGTCCTGTACGTGGAGCCCGCCAAGTGGGTTTCGCGCCTGCGCGACGCCGGGGCGGAGGACGTGCTGCTCAAATGCGAGATGGTCGCCGGTCACGGCGGCGTCAGCGGGCGGTACAACTCCTGGCGCGAGCGCGCCTTCGAGCTCGCCTGGATCCTGGACCGCCTGGGCGCCACCGAAGCGTGAGCGGAGGCCGCGCACGGGCGCCGTGGTCCGCCGAGCACGGGACGGGCCTCCGGCCTCGCCCCCAGACGAGGCGCATTGACCGAGATCAGGTGGATGTCCACAGATCCGCCTGATCTCGGTCGAAAGACCTGTTGCCGGGAAGCGGCGCATTCGTCCTCCACAATCGGAGACCTCCGATTCCATTGTGGACAACCCGGATTCCGACTCCACGACCGTTCAGGCTGTCCGAATGGACCTGCTCTCCTGGCTCGCCGAGCACCACGGCATCGCGCACACCTCGGACCTGTATCGGGCCGGATTCAGCAAGCACGGGATCGCGGGCGCCGTGGCGCAGGGCCTTGTCACCCGCATCCGCAGGTCATGGATCCTGGGTCCGGGCGCGAGTGAGGCATCCACTCACGCGGCGCGCTTCGGCGGCCGGGTGTCGTGCGTGACACAGGCGAAAGCGCTGGGTCTGTGGACGCCGGACGCGTCCGTGTGCCATATCGCCGTTCCCGCGAAGACAGCCGGCACGCAGGATCCCGCCGTGCGGCTCCACTGGGCGCAGGGGCCTGCACCCTTCGCACCGCGGGCGGTCGCCGACCCCGTCATCAACGTGCTCTTCCATGTCGCACGCTGCCAGCCCGCCTCGGATGCGCTCGCGATCTGGGAGTCGGCTCTGCGCAGCAAGCTGATCGGCGTGGACGTTCTCCAGCGCATCGAATGGCACTCGACCCGTGCACGTAGACTCGCGCGAGCGGCGGGCGCGCTCTCCGATTCCGGACTGGAGACCCACTTCGTCGAGCTCATGCGTCAGATCGGCGTGGCGGTGCGGCAGCAGGTCTGGCTCGACGGCCACCCAGTGGACATCGTCACGGTGATCGTCTCGTCGTGCAACTCGATGGCTTCGAACATCACAGCGGAGCCGAGCAGCGCCGCCGAGACATCCGCGCCGATGCCCGTCTGGCCTTGCGCGGTTACACCGTGCTGAGGTTCGACTACGCGCAGGTGATGTTCGAGCAGGCATTCGTGCAGGAGACCGTGCGTGCCGCGATGGCGCAGGGCCTCCACCTTGCACGCTGAATTCGCCGAAAGCCCGAACTGCCGCTCCGGATCCCGAGACGAGGTCGATCGACCGAGAAGAGGCGGATCCGTGATTGTCTTCCGGATCTGGGTCAATCGACCCGATCTGGGAAGCGAATGAGATGCGGCGCGCCGGGTCAGCCGAACAGAGTCGCCGCGGCGTCGTAGCGGTTGCGCGGAACCGTGTTGAGTTCGCCCAGGGCGTCCGCGAACGGCACCCGCACGATCTCGGTGGCGTGCAGCGCGACCATCTGTCCCCACGCCCCCTCGACGACCGCATCCGCGGCGTGCATGCCGAGGCGGGTCGCGAGGACCCGGTCGAAGGCGGACGGCGCGCCACCGCGCTGGATGTGACCGAGGATCGTCGCACGGGTCTCGATGCCCGTGAGCCGCTCGATCTCGGGGGCGAGCAGATCGCCGATGCCGCCGAGCCGCGGGCGGTTGAAGGCGTCCAGGCCCTTGTCGCTGTACGCCTCGTCCATGTCCTTGAGCTTGAAGCCCTCGGAGACCACGACGAGCGGAGCCCGCCCGCGATCGTTCGCGCTCGTCACGAGAGCGGCGATCTCGTCGAGCGACATCGGCACCTCGGGGATGCAGATCACGTGCGCCCCGGCCGCGATTCCCGCGTGCAGGGCGATCCAGCCGACGTGGCGGCCCATGACCTCGGCGACCATGCAGCGCCGGTGGGAATCACCGGTGGTGCGCAGCCGGTCCATCGCCTCGGTCGCGATGTTGACGGCCGTGTCGAAGCCGAACGAGTAGTCGGTGGCGCGCAGGTCGTTGTCGATGGTCTTGGGCACCCCGACGACGTTGATCCCCTCCTTGAACAGGCGGTCCGCGGCGGCGAGCGTACCCTCGCCGCCGATCGCGATGATGCCGTCGATCTTGTGGCCGAACAGCGTCTTGGCGATGTTCTCCGCGCCGCCGCGCGGGCCCTCGTAGGGGTTCGTGCGGCTGGTGCCGAGGATCGTTCCGCCGACCTTCGAGAGGCCCTTGACCTCGTGCCGGGTGAGGGGGAAGAAGTCGCCGTCGACGACGCCGCGCCAGCCGTCGCGGATTCCGACGAATTCGAGGCCGTACGCCTCGGTGCCCTTGAGCACGATGCCGCGGATGACCGCGTTCAGGCCGGGGCAGTCGCCACCGCTGGTCAGGATGCCGATCTTCATGGGTCGTCCTCGGGAAGGGATGGGGGAAAAGAAGCGCGGCACCATTGCCTCGTTCGACCCTAGTGCCCAACAGCACCTCGGCGCCATTCCGGGTCGCCGAAAACCGGGATTCTTACAACGCGGATCCCCGACTTTCGGCCTTCTTGACGAAGACCGGCGCTTCACCCCCCGAATCGAGAGGAAGAAGCGCCGTTCTTGACGGGCGTTCTGGCCGGTTCAGGCGCCGCCCAGCGCCTCCCGGAGCAGATGCATGAGCGCCGCCAGCTGCACCGACTCGCTCGCGCCCTCCTCCACGGCTTCGCCGTCGAGGGCCCGCGCGGCGAGCCCCTGCTTCTGGTCGATCAGCTCGGCGATCTTCGTGTCGAGCGTGTGCGCGGCGATGATGCGCCATGCGGTGACCGGCTCGTCCTGACCGATGCGGTGCACGCGGTCGATCGCCTGGGTCTGCTCGGCCGCCGTCCAGCTGAGCTCAGCCAGCACCACGTTCGACGCGGTCTGCAGGTTCACGCCGACGCCGGCCGCCGTCAGCGAGCAGACGGCGATCCCGACCTCGGGGTCGTTGTTGAACGCGTCGATCGCCTGCTGACGCGCAGGAGTGGACTGATCGCCGCGGATCGAGACCGCCCGGATCCCGGCAGCCGCGAAGTGCGCCTCCGCCTGATCCATGACGTCGATGTGCTTGGCGAAGAACACGACCTTGCCCACGGAGCGCTGCAGCTGCGCGGCGTAGTCGGCCGCGAGCAGCGCCTTGGCCTGGCCGATCTTGCGCACCATCGTGAAGACATTGTCGCCCCCGGTGCCGGCGGCCTTCGACTCCTCCAGCTCGCCATGGGCGACGAGACGGACGATGTCCTCGTCGATCTCGCCGTGCGCCAGGCCGCGGTCGCCGCGCGCCTCGATGATGCGACGGTACTTCGCCGCCATCCGCGCACCGAGCTCTGCTTCGGCCTGACGGATGCTCCGGCCGAACTCGTCGTCCAGCTGCACCGGCAGATCGGCGATGAGCTTGTCCGGCAGGTCGGCCGCGACGTCCTTCTTCTTGCGGCGCACGATGCCCATCGAGATGACCGCGTCCCTGGCTTCGCTGTAGAACGCCTTGTCCGCCGGCGTGAGCCCGGTCGCGTCGAGCTTGTCCGCCAGCTCCGGGGACGGGCGCTCGCCGTTCGTCCAGCCCAGGAAGCGCCAGATGGCGTCGAAGTCCTCGACGTCGTTGATCAGGGGGGTTCCGGTCAGCGCCATCAGCAGTGGGCGGCCGTTCGAGGACTGCTCGCGGATCCGTGAGGCGAGTGCGAGCACGTTCTGCGAGCGCTGCGAAGACAGGTTCTTGATGAAGTGCGCCTCGTCGACGACCATGCCGCGCAGGCCGATCTCGCCGAGCCAGGACAGGTGACGATCGAGGATCTCGTAGTTCACGATGAACACATCGGCGAAGGCGTCGACGTCCTGGCCGTCGCCCTGGATCACCGCGGCACGGCGCTGCGGCGTCCACCGCTCCACCTCGCGCGCCCAGTTCATCTTCACGACGTTCGGCACGACGACGAGCAGCGGGTAGGCATTGGCGACCGACGCGGCCAGGACCGACTGCGCGGTCTTACCCAGGCCGGGCTCGTCCGCGAGCAGGAACGAGCGGTGCCCCGCGCGCACCGCCTCCAGGAACCGCGACTGGTGCACCATCACCTCCAGCCCCTTCGGCGAGACGTGGTCGTACTCGGGCAGGGGCGGGAGCTCCATCGACGCCATACCGCCGCCGGCGCCCGTCTCGAACGACTTGTACAGCGGCCCCATCAGCTCCCAGCCGTCCAGGCGCCGGCGCGGGGTCGCGGCGGGGCGCGGGGTGAGGTCGGGGGCGCGGAACGGGTTCGCGAGCATCCGCGACTCGACCGAGGGCGGCGTCACCTGGCGCTCGGCGAGCGCCGCGGGCACGACGGGCGCCTGCTGCACGCGGACGACGTCCGCGATCACCAGCTCCTCCGGGGCGAGCTCGGCGCCGGACTCCAGCAGCCAGTCGCGGCGCATCCGCTTGGCGACGGGGCTCGTGGCCTGGTCCGCCTCGAGCAGCTGGATCAGCGACGTGTCGCGCGCGGCCGTCTTCGCCAGGATGGTCGCCACGCCGTCCAGGCGCTTGAGCAGCTCCGCGCGGGCGGCGTCGCCGAGCTCGGCGTCGCTCTTGACCCTGGCGCGCTCCTCGCGCACCAGGAACGCGATCACCTGGAACTTCACGCGGTTCGTGGGGCCGAGCTTCCCGTGCTGGGCCTTGGCCTCGACCTCGCGGACCTTGCGCGCGAGGATCGGGATCAGCGGCGCGTCTTCGTCTCGGCGCGACGTCTTCTTCCGCCGGGTGGCGGTCGCCGTGGTCGGCATGCTCCTCCTGAGCGTGGATGCCGTCCCACACGGACGGCGACTGGTCCGAACAATGACCGTCCGGACGGCGGTGCCTCCGGGCGATGCGATGTCCGCGGACGGCGACTGTCGGTCGGCAGTGCGCGGACCGGGCGGACGGCGAACCCCGCAGGCGTGCATCGCGCACGTCGAACACAACGGGTTCGCGGCCAGTTTACGCCACTCGCGCCGTCACTCGGTCACGCGGTGCGCGCGTCCGCGATTCTGCACGGGGCTCAGGGGCGCTCGAGGACCGGAGGCACGCCCAGCAGCTCCCGCGCCTCGGCGACGTCCGAGGCGATGCCTGCGATGAGCGCCTCCATGCTGTCGAAGGCGACCATGCCGCGCAGCCGGTGGGTGAACTCCACCGTCACGTCGTGGCCGTACAGATCGAGTCCCGCGCCGTCGATCACATGCGCCTCCACCTGACGCTGCGGGACGTCGTCGAAGGTGGGGTTCGTCCCGACGGAGATCGCGGCGGGATGCGTCTCGCCCGCGGTGTGGTCGACCAGGCGCCCGGCGTAGACGCCGTCGGCCGGCACCATCTCGTCGAGCAGGGCCGGGAGGTTCGCCGTGGGGAAGCCGAGCTCGCGGCCGCGCTTGAGACCGTGCACGACCTCCCCGCGCACGGAGACCGGGCGCCCCAGCACGGCTCCGGCGAGGGCGACATCGCCGGCCGCGAGCAGCTCACGCACCCACGACGAGGACACCCGGCGATCGGTGCCCTCGAGGAACACGTCCTCGATCTCATCGACCGTGAAGTCGAAGCGCTCCCCCAGCTGCGCCAGGAGCGCGGGTGTGCCGCTGCCGCCGCGACCGAAGCGGAAGTCCGGGCCCACCAGCACCGTGGCGACGTGCAGCGCGCCGACGAGGATCGACTCCACGAAATCCTCGGCGGTGCGCGCCGCCAGCTCCTCGTCGAACGTCAGCACCAGCACCGCATCCAGCCCGCACTCCGAGAGCAGCTCGATCTTGCGCTCCACGGACACCAGGTCGTCCGGGCAGCGATCGGGGCGCAGCACGCTGAGCGGGTTGCGGTCGAACGTCACCGCGACGGTCTTCGCGCCGGTGCGGGCGGCATCCTGCTGCGCGCGTCGGAACACGGCGCGATGGCCGGAGTGCACGCCGTCGAACTTTCCGATCGCGGCGACCGTCCGGCCGAAGTCGGCGGGGACGTCGGCCGGATCCCGGAAGACGATCATGCGGCGGATCCTTCTGACGCCGGCGCGGCACCTGACGCCGGCGGTGAGGGCCGGTGCGAGATCAGCCACCACAGGCCCACCATCGGCAGGAACAGCGGGATGAGGACGTAGCCGAGGCCGAACTGCGACCACACGGTCTGGTGCTGGAAGAGCGCGGGATGCGTGAGGCTCAGGGTGCCGACGACGAGCACCCCGACGAGCTCGAACGCGATGGCGACCCAGGCCACGCGATACCAGCCGGGGCGGCCGGAGAGGATCAGCGCGAGCGTGGCCACGATGTAGACCACGGCCGAGACGGCGGACAGGGTGTAGGCGAGCGGAGCCTGGTCGAAGGCGCGCGCGATCTGCACGAAGGACCGGCCGGTCGCGCCGAGCGCCATCACCGCGTACACGATCACGAGCACGCGCCCGATGCCGCGCATCCGCGGCCGCACCGGAGCGGTTTCGGACGCGCCCTCCGGCTGGGAGGAGGAGTCGGACGGGGTCGTGGGATGCGCGGTGCTCATGGCATGTCCATTCTACGGAACCGCGCTGACGTGACGGCCCCTGAGGGACAGTCGCTCAGCCGTGCATCGGGGTCGTCCAGATCACCTGCATCCGCCAGATCATCACCGCCAGCGAGAGGGCGACGACGCCCATGATCACCGTGCTCCATCGGGATCGTTCCAGCAGTGCCCACAGCCCGCCGCCGATCGGCAGCAGCACGGCCGACACCAGGTACACGCCGTACTCGAGCGGATCGCCGAGTGCTGGGTTCCCCGCGAACGGGGAGACGATCGCCATCACCACCTGCACGATCAGGAGCAGTTCGATGAGGGCCAGGGATCCGACCGTCCAGTCGCCGGGGCGCTTGCCCGCGAAGCCCATGACGAGGCAGAACAGGCCGGCCGCGACGGCGACCGCGATCTGCACAGCGGTGAACCACAGGATCATGACGCCCCCTCCGGCATGTTCATGGCGCTCTTCAGATCGTCGCCGCGGCGTTCCACGATCCCGATCAGCGCCCCGTCGGGATCGATCGCTGCGGCACGGACGCCCTCGAGTCTGCCACGCTGTCCGACCAGGCGCTTTCCGTGGCGGAGGTCGACGGCCTCCTGCGCGGTCACCGGGAGCACAGGCAGGATCCGGCCCGCGGCCTCGGCCGCCGTGAGCGGCCGTGCGTCGGCGAGCCCCTCGAGCCCCGTCGCCTCCGCGACGTCGAACGGGCCGACCCGTGTGCGCCGCAGTGCCGTGAGGTGCGCCCCGACGCCGAGCGCGGCCCCGAGGTCGCGGGCGAGCGCGCGGATGTACGTGCCGGAGGAGCAGTCGACGATCACGTCGAGGTCGCGCGTCCCGGCCCCTGAGCCTGTCGCGGGGCCTGGGCGATCGGCGAGCACGTCGAAGCGGGAGACGACCACCTCGCGGGCGGCGAGGACGACCTCCTCCCCCGCGCGCACCCGGTCGTAGGCCCGGCGTCCGTCGACCTTGATCGCGGAGACGGCGCTCGGCACCTGCGAGATCGCGCCGGTGAGGGCCGAAACACCGGCATCGATCTCCTCCACGCTGAGGGCGGCGACGCGCTCCGGGTCGGCGACGGCGGTGATGTCGCCGTCCGCATCGTCGGTTCCGGTGCTCTGGCCCAGCCGGATCGTGGCGCGGTACGTCTTGTCGGCGCCGACCACGAACGTCAGGAGCCGCGTGGCGGCCTCGATGCCGATGACGAGCAGACCCGTGGCCATCGGATCGAGGGTGCCGGCGTGACCGACCTTCCGGGTGCCGAACGCCCGGCGGGTGCGGGCGACGACGTCGTGACTCGTCATCCCGCCCGGCTTGTCGACGAGCAGGATCCCGCTGGTTGCCATCCCCCCAGCCTATTGGGACCCGGTGCGCCTCGTGGACCGCAGCACGAGCGCGTCCCGCCACGACCAGGGAGGGTAGCGTGGACTCCCGTGCCCGAGTCACCTGCCGACGCGCCGATCGGCCCCGCGCTCATCGCCTGGTACCGCGCGCATGCCCGCGACCTGCCGTGGCGGCGGCCCGAATACCTCGCGCAGTACGGGGCGTGGGGCGTGCTGGTGAGCGAGTTCATGCTGCAGCAGACTCCCGTCGCGCGCGTGATCCCGCATCTGCAGGCGTGGCTCGCGCGGTGGCCGGACCCGCGCGCGCTCGCGTCCGCGACCGGCGCCGAAGTGCTGCAGCAGTGGGCGAACCTGGGCTATCCGCGACGTGCGCTCTGGCTCCACGGGGCGGCGACGGCGATCCGCGATCAGCACGACGGCGTCACGCCTCGCGACGTGGCATCGCTGCTCGCTCTGCCCGGCATCGGCGACTACACGGCGCGTGCCGTGGCCGTCTTCGCCTTCGGGGATCGGCACCCCGTCGTCGACACCAACACACGGCGCGTCATCGCGCGGGCCGTGCACGGCAGGGCTCAGCCCGGCCCGCCCTCGCGGCGCGACCTCGACGACATGCTCGCACTGCTCCCCGCCGCTGCCGAGGATGCCGCGGTGGTGAACGCCGCGACCATGGAGCTGGGCGCGACCCTGTGCACCGCCCGCTCCCCCGAGTGCGATCGCTGCCCCCTCGCGCCGACGTGCGCCTGGCGTGCGGCCGGGTATCCCGCGAGCGAGGACCGGCGGCGCAAGCAGGCGCGCTACGAGGGATCGGATCGGCAGGCGCGCGGGGGCGTGCTGCGCGCGCTCCGGCACGCAGACGGCCATCGCCTGCCGGCCGACGCCGTGATGGCGGAATGGCCGGATCCGGCGCAGCGCTACCGTGCCATCGACTCCCTCATCGCCGACGGCCTGGTCGAGGCGTTCGACGGAGAACTCCGGCTGCCCCGCTGAGGCTGCGCGCGATCGCGCGACTCAGAGATGCTTATCGGTCCGGTGAGCGAGCACGGTGAGCTCATGCCGGGTGCGCACGTCGAGCTTGGCGAAGATCCGCCCTCCATGCACTTCCACGGTGCGCACCGAGACATGCAGGGCCAGCGCGATCTCGCGGTTGCTGCAACCCTCCGCCATCAGCAGCGCGACCTCGAGCTCGCGCGTCGTGAGGACCGGCTCCCACGCTGCACGGCACACCTCGAGGGGCGACGATCCGCCTCTGTCGGCTTCGCTCGCACCGCCCCGCCGGTGCTGCTCGGCCAGTGTGCGCAGCCGGCGATCCACCATGTCGCGCCAGGCCAGGGCGCCGGCCTCTTCGAAGAGACTCCGGGCCGCGCGCAGGTGCCGCACGCCACGCCCCCGGTCGCCCCGCGCCGCGCACGATGACCCCAGCAGCGCCTCCACCCTGGCGCGCTCGAAGGGCGAGCGGATCCCTCTGCTCTCCTCGGTCACGGCATCGAGGTCGGTGCGCCACGACGCCTCCCGTGCCGCGCGCACCCGTTCGCGGAGCGCGCGAGCCGCGGTGGCATCCGATGGCTCCGGCGCGTCCGGTGCTCCCAGCGGCCCGATCTCGTCCAGCCCGGGTACCCCGAACGGCTCCGAGGGCCGGCCCTGGTCGTGCCAGAGTCCCAGGTGCACCGCCGCCTCGTCGCTGCGTCCCTGCAGATAGGCGCGGATCGCACGGTCGACGAACCCGCCGGGCCCGCACGGCCATGGCACTGCGGTCTCGAGGTCGCGTGAGCGCTGCCCGACCCTGCCGTCGACGGCGAGATCGAGCCGACGGGACAGCGTCACGGCGAGCCCGGCGAACGGCAGCGCGACCGGAAGCTCGGCGGCGGCGGAGCGCAGCAGTTCCCGGGCCACGCCCATCCGTCCAGCCCACATGTGAAGCAGCACCTCGGCGACCGCACGGCGCGCGCGGAGCAGAGGCGCCTGCACCGGCAGCCCCGCGATCACCTCCGCGGCCTCACGCGGAGCCGGCTCGGCGAGGGCACGGAGCCCGCCGTCCGGGTCGCCGCCCACTCCGAGACCGAGGGCGTGCGCGACGCGCTCGATGCCGTCGCCCGCTGCGGAAGCGCCCCCGCTCGAGCGCTCCCCCGCCAGCGCCGCACGCCACGCCTGCAGCGCCGCGCCCTCCTCGGCGCCGAGCTGCAGCCGCCCACCGGCGGTGAACCAGGCCGCGCCGCGCTCGCGATCGCCGAGCTCCGCGCAGAGGGCTGCACCCACCATCGATGCGCGGCGGAACTCGGGTCCTGCCGCGCCCTCGGGGATCACCGCGTCGGGCGCCGGGGCCGTACCGTGCCGCAGCGTGTGCGCGAGGACGAGCACCTCGGCGGCCTCCCCGCGAGGGGCGCCGTCGATGCGCGACGACCGCTCCGCGCACTCCAGTGCATCGCTGACCCATCCGCCGGCCAGCGCGGCGCGCGCCGCCCACAGCAGCGCCGTCGCATGCGCCGTCGTTCCGGAGGGCGCATGTTCCACGGCCTCCACTGCGAGCGCCCAGGCGCGTGACGCGACTCCGCTCTGCAGGGCGGCGCGCGACTGCTCCAGCAGCGGCTCGACGAGCGCCGGGTCGCCGGCGGCAGAGGCGCACGCGCGGTGCCACACGGCCCCATCGGTGTCTTCCGCCTTGGCGAACGCGGTCGCCAGCACGCGATGGGCGCTGGCGCGATCCGCGGGGGTCGAGACCGCCAGCAGGGACGTGCGCAGCGCGGGGTCCGCCAGGCGGAAGCTGCCGCCGTGCACCTCCAGGAGACGGTCCGGAGGCGATGCCATGAAGCGGTCCTCGGCGTGCTGCGTGATCTCACGAAGCACCGTGAGCGGCCCGCTGCCGCACAGCGCAAGAGCGAGCATCATGTCCGGATCGGTGTCGGCGGGCAGTTCGCCGGCGAGGCGGGCCGTGTGAGCGGGCAGTCGCGGCAGCGGGTCCGGCAGCACGCGCCAGCCACGACGATGCTCGGGGTCCAGCGCCGCCAGGAGCTCGCCCGCCATCGCGGGATCGCCGCCGCATGCCGTGAGAACGGCCGCGCGCACGTGCGGCGCTGCGGAGATCCGCTCAGGCGGGTCGGCGTGGCTGCCGAGCGGAGCGCGCCGCGCCGCCGCCGAGTCGCGACCATCGCCGACGGGCAGTCGCGTGTGGTGTCGCGCCGCCGGGCGCGCCTGTTTCGTGCCATCCATGTCGCGCAGCCCCCCGCTGTCCTCGACTGCGCGCACCGTCGCGCGCGTTCGTCGGATGCTAGCAAGAGCCACCCGGATCACCAAAGTTCTTGAACCCGGTGGAAGAAGTCGCCGTCCGGCCAATCGGCACGCGAAAGGCCCCGGGACGATGTCCCGGGGCCTCGACGAATGCGCCGCATCTCCCTGCGGCGAGCGAGGATCCGTCAGTCCTGCGCGGAGTCCTCCTCGACCCGATACGGGTCGGCGTCGCCGGCGTAGCGGCCTGTGGCCGCCAGCTTCGCGACCTCCTCATCGCGCTCGCGCGCCTGGCGGAGGAGATCGCTGATTTGGTCTGCGTTCTCCGGGAGCGCATCGGGGATGAACTCGAGCGTCGGGACGAGCCGCACGCCGAGCTGCCGGCCGACCTCCTTGCGCAGGAGGCCCGTCGCAGAGGTCAGCGCGGCGCCGGACGCCACGCGCTCCTCCTCCGAGCCGAGCACCGTGTAGAACACGGACGCGTGCTGCAGGTCGCCCGTGACGCGCACGTCGGTGATCGTCACGAAGCCGAGGCGCGGATCCCGCAGCCCCTTCTCGAGCCGCTCGGCGAGGATGACGCGGATCCGATCCGCGAGTCGTGCCTGTCGTTCTCCGGCCATGTCCCTACCCTCTCACCTCTTCATCCGCCCGCCCGCTGAATTGCTGGCGGAGCCGGCAGGCATCCTGAGGCGGCCGTCGGGGCGCCCGCGAAGCGGGCCGGGGCCCCGTAAGGCCGACTCAGGATGCCGAACGGCGAAACCACGAACTCAGCCGCGCGGCTTCTCCACCATCTCGGTCGTCTCGATCTCGTCGCCGACCTGGATGTCGTTGTACTTGCCGAGGCCGATACCCGCCTCGAAGTCCGTGCGGACCTCGGTGACGTCGTCCTTGAAGCGGCGCAGCGACTCGATGCTCAGGCCGTCGGCGATGACCACGCCGTCGCGGATGACGCGCGCCTTGGCGTTGCGCGTGATCGTGCCCGAGCGGACGATGACACCGGCGATGTTGCCGAACTTCGAGGAGCGGAACACCTCGCGGATCTCGGCGACGCCCGACTGGACTTCTTCGAACTCCGGCTTGAGCATGCCCTTGAGGGAGTTCTCGATCTCGTCGATCGCGGTGTAGATGACCGAGTAGAACCGCACGTCCACGCCCTCGCGGGCGGCGGCCTCGCGGGCCTTCGTGTCGGGGCGGACGTTGAAGCCCACGATGATCGCATTGTCGATCGTCGCCAGGTTCACGTCGCTCTCGGTGATCGCGCCGACGCCGCGGTGGATGATGCGCAGCTGCACCGAGTCGTCGACCTCGATCTTGAGCAGCGACTCCTCCAGCGCCTCCACGGCACCGGACACGTCGCCCTTGATGATGAGGTTGAGCGTCTCGACCTTGCCCTCTTCCAGAGCGCGGGTGAAGTCCTCGAGCGAGATGCGCTTGCGGGCCTTGGCCAGCTGCGCGTTGCGCTCGACGGCCTCGCGCTTCTCCGCGATCTGACGGGCCGTGCGGTCCTCGTCGGTCACGATGAAGACGTCGCCGGCACGCGGGACCGAGTTCAGACCCTGCACCTGCACCGGGCGGGACGGAGCCGCGGCCTCGACCGCGTCGCCGTTCTCGTCGATCATGGCGCGCACGCGGCCGTAGGCGGTGCCTGCGACGATCGCGTCGCCCACGCGGAGCGTTCCGGACTGGATGAGCACCGTCGCCACCGAACCACGGCCCTTGTCGAGCTTCGCCTCGATGGCGATGCCTCGGGCGGCCTTGTTCGGGTTGGCGGTGAGGTCCAGGCCCGCGTCCGCGGTGAGCAGCACCGCATCCAGGAGCTCCTGGATGCCGGTGCCGGCTCGCGCCGACACGTCGACGAACATGACGTCGCCGCCGTACTCCTCGGCGACCAGGCCGTATTCGGTCAGCTGCTGACGCACCTTGGCCGGGTTGGCCTCGGGCTTGTCGACCTTGTTGACCGCGACCACGATCGGCACGTTCGCCGCCTGGGCGTGGTTCAGCGCCTCCACCGTCTGCGGCATGATGCCGTCGTCGGCGGCGACCACGAGGATGGCGATGTCGGTCACCTGCGCACCACGGGCACGCATGGCGGTGAACGCCTCGTGACCCGGGGTGTCGATGAAGGTGATCGCACGCTCGATGCCCTCGTGCTCGGTCCACACCTGGTACGCACCGATGTGCTGCGTGATGCCGCCGGCCTCGCCCTCGATGACGTTGGTCTTGCGGATCGCGTCGAGCAGTCGGGTCTTACCGTGGTCGACGTGGCCCATGACGGTGACCACCGGGGGCCGGATCTCGAGGTCTTCCTCGCTCTCCGCCTCCAGCTCGGCCTCGAGGTCGAGACCGAAGCCCTCCAGGAGCTCCTTGTCCTCGTCCTCGGGCGACACCATCTGCACCTTGTAGCCCAGCTCGGCGCCGAGCACCTCGAAGGTGGCCTCGTCCAGCGACTCCGTCGCCGTGGCCATCTCACCGAGGTTGAAGAGGATCGTGACGAGCGTTCCGGGCTGGACGGTGTAGCCGTTCAGCGCCTCGAGCTTGTCCGCGAAGTCCGCGATGGAGGCACCGCGGCGCAGACGGATCGTCTCGCCGTTGCCCTTGGAGACGTTGACGCCGCCGACGACCGGCGCCGACCGCATCTCGAACTCCTGCCGCTTCGCCCGCCGCGACTTGCGCTGCTTGCTCTTGCCGCCGCCCTTGCCGAACGCACCCGCGGTACCGCCGCCGGGGCCGCGGCCACGGCCGCCACCGCCGGGACGTCCGGCGAAACCGCCGGCCGGGGCGCCGCCGGGGCGCTGGAAGCCACCGGCACCGGCACCGGCGCCGGGACGACCGGGGCCGCCCGTGCGCTGCTGGAACGGAGCGCCGGGGCGACCGCCGCCCTGACCCGGACGACCGGGACGACCCGCACCCTGACCGGGGCGGGGCGCGCCGACGCGCGGGGAGCCGGGACGCGGCGCCTGCGGACGCGGGATGTTGCCCGGGGTCGGACGCTGGCCCATCCCCTGCTGCGATGCGAACGGGTTGTTGCCCGGACGCGGGCCCGCGGGACGCTGCCCCATGCCCTGCGACGAGGCGAACGGGTTGTTACCCGGACGCGGAGCGCCGGGCTTGGGCGCCGCCGAGCCACCGGGCTTGGGCGCTGCCGAACCGCCGGGCTTGGGCGCCGAGGACTTCTCCACCGCGGGAGCCGCGGGAGCAGCCGGTGCGGCGGGAGCCGCCGGCTTGGCCGCCGCGGGAGCGGCCGGTGCGGGTGCGGCCTCGGCCGGCTTGGCCGGGCCCGGCTTGGGGCCGGGGGTCGGCGCCTTCGGGCCGGGCGTGGGCGCACCGGGGGTGGCCGTGCTCTTCGCGGGAGCGGCGGCCGGGGCAGGCGCGCCGGCGGGCTTGTCGGCCTCGATGGCAGCGCGCAGCTTGCGCGCCACCGGGGGCTCGATGGTGGATGAGGGGGACTTCACGAACTCGCCGAGCTCCTTGAGCTTCGCGAGTGCGAACTTGCTGTCGACGCCGAGTTCAGCGGCGATCTCGTGCACGCGTGGTTTACCAGCCACAATTCTCCTGTCAGGGTCGGTCGGCCCTGGCAGGGCAGACCACTAGTCGCGGACGGGTCTCATTTCGAGCCGTTCACTTTGTTTCCATAGCCGTTCAGCCGTTTCTCGAGGGTCTGCATGTTCTCTGCTTCCGGGAATTCCAGGGCAGTGGACACACGGAGCGCACGGGCGAAGGCGCGACGCCGCAGAGCGGTATCCACGCACTCCGGCGTCGGATGCACCCACGCACCCCGCCCCGGCATCACAGCCCGCTCGTCGAAGACGAGTGAATTGTTCCGGATGACCACCCTGAGCAGGGAGGCACGAGATGCACGAGCGCGGCAACCGACACACGTTCGTACAGGTTCCATGTTACACCTCGGATCCTGAGCGCCGGCGCGCAGCGCCGGTCGGGCGCACACCGGGTCGGCAGATCACGCTTCGAGGATCGAGTCCGGCTGGATGTCGATCTTGGCGCCGGTGAGCTTCGCGGCGAGACGGGCGTTCTGCCCCTCCTTGCCGATCGCGAGCGACAGCTGGTAGTCGGGGACGAGCGCGCGCACGGCCTTGGTCCCGGCGTCGAGGACGAAGGCGCTGGTCACCTTGGCGGGAGACAGGGCGTGCGCGACGAACGTCGCCAGATCCTGGTGGTAGTCGACGATGTCGATCTTCTCCCCCGCCAGCTCTTCGGTGACGGCGCGGACGCGTCGGCCGAGCTCTCCGATGCAGGCGCCCTTCGCGTTGATGGACGGGTCGTTCGCCTTCACCGCGATCTTGCTGCGATGTCCGGCCTCGCGCGCGAGCGCCACGATCTCGACCAGGCCGGCCGCGATCTCCGGCACTTCGAGGGCGAAGAGCTTGCGGACCAGTCCGGGATGCGTGCGGGAGACCGTGATCGAGGGGCCCTTGGCGCCCTTGGCCACGGAGGTCACGTAGACGCGGATGCGAGAGCCGTGGGTGTACTCCTCGCCGGGCACCTGCTCCTCGGGCGGGAGGATCGCCTCGACGGATCCGAGGTCGACGTGGATCATGCGCGGGTTGGGGCCCTGCTGGATCACGCCGGCGACGATGTCGCCCTCCTTGCCGCGGAACTCGCCCAGCACGGCGTCGTCGGCGATGTCGCGCAGGCGCTGCCCGATGACCTGCTTCGCGGCGAAGGCGGCGATCCGGCCGAAGTCATCCGGCGTGGAGTCCTCCTCGCCGATGATGACGCCCTCTTCGTCGCGCACAGGCACCAGCACTGCCACGTGTCCGGTCTTGCGGTCGAGCTCGACACGGGCGCCTTCGGTCAGCGACCCCTCGTTCGACTCGTGCTTGGCGTAGGCGGTCAGGACGGACTGTTCGATGATCGCGACCAGCTCGTCGAAGGGGATCTCCTTCTCCCGCTCGATCGTGCGCAGCAATCCGAGATCGATATCCATGACGGCCTCCCTGTTCAGCTCTCGTCGGCGCGCACCCGCACGCACGACATCCGTACAACGATACCGTGGCCGCGGCCGTCCCGGCGAAGCGGACGAACCGGCGCGGGCGCGAGGCTCTCAGCCACGGCGGCCTCAGCACCGCGTTCCGTTCCCTCGCGCACGGCGTGCCGTTGCTGCTGATGCCGATGAACCCGCTGCTCGATCAGCCGATGGTGGCGCGTTCGATCCAGGAGGCCGGCGCCGGCCTCGTGCTGCCCCGCACCGCCGATCCGGCGACCATCGCGAATGCCGTGACACGCAGCCTGGGCGACCCCGGGTTCACGGCTGCATCCGCGGCGATCGGTGAGCGTCTGCGGAGTGCTGACGGCGCGGCGCGCGCCGCCGACGCCGTGGTCGGGCTTCTCGCCGCCCCGTCCCGTGACGGACGATCCCTGACGCTGCCGCGGGGACCTGCGCGACGCACTGCCGGAGCCGCGAGTCAGCGCTCTGGGGCGGACCCGAGTCGGTTGATCGCGCCGATGAGGCGGAACAGTCCGCCGACCGTACGCTGGTTCAGATGCAGGCAGATCCGCGGGAGCTCCAGCGCATCCTGGTCTGCGAGCTCCGCGGGCTGCGGCCCGCACGCCTCGATCCGGCCCGATGCGAGCAGAGTCCCGAACTGCGCATTCAGCTGCGCGATCTCGTCGGGCGTGGGCTCGGCGCGCAGGCGCATCACCAGCAGATCGCCGACCCAGCGCAGAGAGTCGTAGTTGCGCCAGAACCCGGTGATGACGGCGGCCGCCTCGGCGACGGAATCGGTGATCGTCACGCGGTCGAAGTCTCCCGGCGAGATCACACCGGTGGGGGCCAGCTCCTCCTGCACGAAACGCTCGAGGCCGTGCCAGAACCTGCCGCCGGGCTGATCCAGGAGCACGATCGGCATCGGCTCCGCCTTTCCGGTCTGCTGCAGGGTGAGCAGTTCGAACATCTCGTCCAGCGTGCCGAATCCGCCCGGAAGGCAGATGAACCCGCGCGACTCCTTCATGAGCATGAGCTTGCGCGTGAAGAAGTACTTCATCGCGACGACGTGCTCCTGCTCTGCCACGATCGTGTTGGCCTTCTCCTCGAAGGGGAGGCGGATGGAGACGCCGAGGGAGCGCTCCGGTCCCGCACCCTCGGCGGCAGCCTGCATGATCCCCGGGCCGGCGCCGGTCACGACCATCCATCCCTCCGCGGCGAGCGCGGCGGCCACGTCGCGTGCCTGCCGGTACAGGGGGTCGTCCTGGAGCGTGCGCGCGGATCCGAAGACCGTCACCTTGGAGACGCCGTGGAACGGCGCGAACAGGCGGAACGCATCCCGCATCTCGCTGAGCGCGGCCGAGGCGATCTTCAGGTCGAGCCGATCCGTGCGGTCCTCGCCGAGGAGCACCGCGGTCTGCAACATCCGCAGCACGAGGCGCCGGTCGGCGTACACCCCGGCGTCGTCGAGCACGGCGTTGATCTCGGCGCGCAGGGTCGGCGGCAGCAGTTCTTCGGTCATGCTCCCAGCGTGTCACGCGCGCGCGAACGCGGGGTGCCGCCGCGCGGCAGGCGCAGCGCAGCGCAGCGGCCTGAGTCAGTCCGCCGATCCCCAGGGCATCGGTCGCTCCGTCAGGCGCGCGCTGTCGTCGGGAAGGTGCGGCAGCGCCTCGCCGCCGGCGCGGATGCAGAGCCAGCGCAGCTCGCCGGGGCTGTCGGGGCGGGCGCGCCAGGTGCGCGGCAGATCCTGCCCGACGCGCACGACCGTGCCGGGGCCGACCTCGACGACGTCGTCGCCGACGCCCATCTGACCCCGCCCGGCGAGGAAGACGTAGAGCTCCTCGATGCGGGAGTGGGTGTGCCAGTAGCCTGCCTCCTCCCCCGGCTCGAGCGCGTTCGCCGTCATCCCGATGTACTGCATCGACAGCTCGTGGTCGACGACGCGACGCCCGTCGCGCGAGCGCGACGGGTCGAAACCGCCGTAGTGCGCGCGCCACTGCTCCGGCGCGCCGATCTCGATGACCTCGTAGTCGGTCATGCGTCCTCCCTCTCGTCCGTGCTCTCGTCAGTGCGGGGCCCTGCGCCCCCACCCGCCCGCCACGTGTGCGACCAGGCGTCGCCGTCCCGCACATAGACGATGCGCGTGTGCCGGCGGTCCCGCGCGCCCTGCCAGAACTCGATGCGAGTCGGCACGATCCGCCACAGCACCCAGTCCCCCTCTGCGACTCCGGCACGTGCCTGGGCCGAGCGGGCCGCGAGATCCGCGGCGCTCTCCTCGGCCGTCGCCTCCTGCACCGGACCGCGCACCCGCACGGCGCGCAGCACCGGCTGCCACCAGAAGTTCAGGGCCGCTGCCGGGTTCGTCGCGAGCTGGCGACCCTTGGCGGACGAGCGGGAGCCCGCGAACGCCCAGCCGCGCTCGCCGACGTCCTTGAGGATGAGGGTTCGCGCGTCCGGCACGCCGTCCGCATCGACCGTCGCCAGCGTCGCCGCGTGCGGCTCGGCCACCCCCGCTTCGGCCGCTGTCGCGATCCAGTTCAGGAACAGGGCGACCGGATCGCCGGTCACAGACGCGGGGTGCAGGGGCGGAGCGGATCCGGTGAGCGAGGGACGTGCCCTGAGCCAGGCGGCAGGCGTGGTGTCCATGCTCCCCATCCTGCCGTGCAGAGCCGGCTCGACGGGTCAGCGCGCGGTGAGCTGCCGCAGCGCCTCGGCGATCGCGACCGTGTCGCGCTCCCCCGTGCGGCGGTCCCAGAGCTCGACCTGGCCGTCGGCCGCGCCGCGCCCGACGACGACGACCCGCGGCACGCCCACAAGCTCGGCGTCTCCGAACTTCACGCCCGGGGAGACCTTGGGGCGGTCGTCGTAGAGCACGTCGAGCCCCGCGGACTCGAGCTGCGCGGCGACGTCCTCGGCCACGTCGAAGGCGACCTGGTCCCGGCCGGCAGCGACCACGTGCACGTCGAACGGCGCGACCGACGCCGGCCAGATCAGGCCCTTGTCGTCGTTGTTGAGCTCGGCGATGATCGCCAGGATCCGGGTCACGCCGATGCCGTACGAGCCCATGGTGACCGTGACCAGCTTGCCGTTCTCGTCGAGGACCTTGAGGCCCAGCGCCTCCGCGTACTTGCGGCCCAGCTGGAACACGTGACCGATCTCCATGCCGCGCGCGAGATGCACTGGACCGGATCCGTCGGGTGCGGGGTCGCCCTCGCGCACATCGGCGATCTCCACGACGCCGTCCGCGGCGAAGTCGCGCCCGGCGACCACGGAGTGCGCGTGCTTCTGGTCGATGTTGGCGCCCGTGATCCAGCTGGTGCCCTCGACGACCCGGGGATCGACGAGATAGCGGATGCCGGTCGCGGACTCCTCGCCGAGGATCGCGCCGGTCGGCGACCAGGGCCCGATGTAGCCCTTCACGAGCAGCGGGTTGTTCTCGAAGTCGTCCGCGGTCGCCGGCTCGACCTCGGCGGGCGCGAAGGCGACCTCGGCGCGCTTCTCGTCGACCTCGCGGTCGCCCGGGATGCCGACGACGACGAGCTCGCGGGTGCCGTCGAGATGGGTCAGCGCCAGCACCACGTTCTTCAGGGTGTCAGCGGCGGTGTACTCGCCGTCCAGGTTCGTGTTGCAGTGCGCGACGAGCGTCTCGATCGTGGGCGTGTTCGGGGAGTCGAAGACCACCGGAGCACCGTCGGCGTCGTAGGGCACCGGGTCGGGCGCGACTGTGGAGAACGCCTCGACATTCGCCGCGTAGCCGCCCTCCGACCGCACGAAGGTGTCCTCGCCGACGGGCGTCGGGTGCAGGAACTCCTCGCTGCGGGAGCCGCCCATCGCGCCGGCGTCGGCCTGGACGATGACGTACTCGAGGCCGAGACGCTGGAAGATGCGCTCGTAGGCGTCGCGCTGCGCCTGGTAGCTGGCCTCGAGGCCCGCGTCGGAGGCGTCGAAAGAGTAGGCGTCCTTCATCGTGAACTCGCGGCCGCGCAGGAGACCGGCGCGGGGCCGGGCCTCGTCGCGGTACTTGTCCTGGATCTGGTAGATCGTCAGCGGCAGGTCCTTGTACGACGAGTAGAGATCCTTGACGAGGAGCGTGAACGCCTCCTCGTGCGTGGGCGCGAGCAGGTAGTCGCCACCCTTGCGATCCTGCAGGCGGAACAGCAGGTCGCCGTACTCCTCCCAGCGCCCGGTCGCCTCGTATGCCTCGCGCGGCATGAGCGCCGGGAAGTGCACCTCCTGCGCACCGGCCGCGGCCATCTCCTCACGGATGACGGCCTCGATCTTCGCCTTCACGCGCAGCCCCAGCGGCAGCCACGCGAAGATGCCCGCCGCCTGCGGTCGGATGTACCCGGCACGGATCAGGAGCTTGTGGCTCGCGACCTCGGCGCCGGCCGGGTCTTCGCGGAGCGTACGGAGGAAGAAGTTCGAGAGACGAGTCACCACGCCACAAGTCTAGTGAGGCGCCCCGGCCGCCCCGTGCGCGTTGCACGAGGCGGCCGGGGCAGCAGCACGCGCTCTCAGTTGAGGGCGCGGGTGCCTGACGGGATGATCCCGCCGGCGTAGATGCCGGCCGCGGCGTCCTGCAGCGCGGTGAGGGCGACCCGCTGCGGGAGCGGTCCGTAGGAGATGCGGGCGACGCCGAGGGCCTCGTACTCCGTCGAGGTGAGCGCGCCGGGAAGGCCGATCACGCTGACCTTGCCCCGGCCGATCCCTTCGACGAGGACGCGGGTCGTGTCGGCGTCGAGGATGCCCGGCACGAACACGCACGTCGCTCCTGCGTCGAGGAACGCCCTGCCCCGCGCGACGGCGTCGGCCACGGACTCCTCGACCGGACGGCCGCCGCCGCGCACGAACGCGTCGGTGCGCGCGTTCAACACGAACGGCACGCCCTCCGCCTCCCCTGCCCGGATCATCGCCTCGACGTCCGCCGCCGCCTCGGCGAGGGGGCGCAGCCGGTCCTCCACGTTCGCCCCCACAGCACCCGCGCCGATGGCACGGCGCACGGTCTCGCCCGGGTCGCCGTAGCCGTCGTCGAGATCGGCGGTCACCGGCAGCTCGACCGCGGCGGCGATGCGCCCCACCATGTCGAGCATGAGCTCGCGCGGGATCCCGCCGTCGGGGTAGCCGAACGAGGACGCGATGGAATGGCCTGCCGTCGCGATGGCCGTGGTCTCCGGCAGGGCGGCGACCGCCCGCGCGGAGACGACGTCCCACACGTTCACGACGCGGAGGATCTCGGGTGCCGCGTAGAGCGCGGCGAGGGTGCGGGCCTTGTCGGCAGTGGTGGTCATGAGACCACGCTAACGGCCCGCGGGGACGCCCGGCGCTTAGGCTGAAGCCATGCCTCAGCGCCGATCGCACGTCGCCCCGTCCGCCGCGCAGTCCGAGCTCGCCACGGCACTCGCCGCCCTGCGCACCGAGCTCGACGCCCCGACCGATTTCTCGGCGGAAGCGCTCGCCGAGGCCGCCGCCGCCGCACCCGCGACGCCCGACCTGGACCTGCGCGACGTCCCCTTCGCGACGCTGGATCCGGCCGGATCCATGGATCTCGACCAGGCGTTCCACCTGGAACGGAGCGGATCCGGTTACACGGTGCGGTACGCGATCGCCGACGTCCCCGCGTTCGTCGCACCCGGTGGCGCTCTCGACGCCGCAGCCCGCGCGCGCGGCGAGACCCTCTACGCCGCGGACGGGACGATCCCCCTGCACCCGCCGATCCTGAGCGAGGATCACGCCTCCCTGCTGCCCGACCAGGACCGTCCCGCCCTCGTCTGGACGTTCGCCCTCGACGCCGCCGGATCCGTCACCGACACCCGGCTCGAACGGGCTCTGATCCGGTCGCGCGCGAAGCTCGACTACGTCTCGGTGCAGGCCGACCTCGACGCCGGGCACGACTCGCCCGCGACGCTCCTGCCGGAGATCGGGCGGCTGCGCCTGGAGCAGGAGGCGCAGCGCGGAGGCGCCAGCCTGAACCTGCCCGACGACGAGGTGGTGCGGCGCGACGACGGCACCTACGCGATCGAGCGCCGCACGCCGCTGCCCGTGGAGGACTGGAACGCGCAGCTCTCCCTGATGACCGGCATGGCCGCGGCGCAGCTCATGCTGCAGGCGCGGATCGGGATCCTGCGCACGATGCCGCAGCCCGACGATGCGGCGTTCCAGACGTTCCGCCGGCAGACCGAAGCGCTCGGGGTGCCGTGGACCACCGGGCGGTACGGCGACTACCTCCGCACCCTGGACAAGACGGATCTCCGCACGCTGCCGATCCTGGAGGCGGCATCCGCGCTGTTCCGCGGCGCCGGGTACGTCGCGTTCGACGGCTCCGTCCCCGCGGACACGACCCAGGCGGCGATCGCCGCGCCGTACGCGCATGCCACCGCTCCCCTGCGGCGCCTCGTGGACCGGTGGTCGCTGACCGTCGCGCTCGCGGTGAGCCGAGGCGAGGAGGTCCCGGCGTGGGCGCGCGAGAGCCTGCCGCTCGTGCCCGACCTCATGCGGGCCTCGGCGCAGCGGTCGTCGACCCTGAACTCGCGCACCCTCGACCTTGTCGAGGCGGCGCTCCTGGCGCCCCGCGTCGGCGAAACGTTCGACGCGGTGGTGATCCGGCGCAACAGCGAGCACGGAACGGTGCAGATCGAGGATCCGCCGGTGACGGCCTCCCTGGCGCTGCCGGCCCAGATCGCGCCGGGAGCGTCGGTCCGGGTCACACTCACCGCGGCGGACATCGCCAAGGGGCAGGTCTCCTTCACGGTCGCCTGAGGAGGCCGCTGACCCCCGCACCACGCGGATCCGCGGTCACGCCCCGCCTTGCCCTGTCAGAGCTCGCGGATGTAGCAGAGCATGCGGTAGTCCCTGCCCGGCTCCACGTTCACGAAGCCGTGCCGCTCGTAGAAGCGGCGCGCGTCGGTGTCGATCTCGTCGACGTTGATGTGCATCTCCCCTCCGCCGCGGGCACGGACCTCCTCGATCGCGCGTCGCAGCAGCTGCGTGCCGATGCCGCCGCCGCGCAGATCCGGGATCACGTAGAGCTCATCCAGCACCGCGAGCGGTCCGTCGCAGTAGATCGTGGGGCGCAGGGTCACCACGGCGTATCCGACCGGATCCGTGGGGTCGCCCGCGAACAGCACGAAGGCGGCCGGGTCGGCCAGCAGAGCGCGGAAGCGCCGCTCCAGCACCGGGAGCGGCGGCGACGGGTCGCCGAACTCGTCGCCGAAGTCGATCTGCAGCCGGGCCGCGATCGTCGCATGATCGACCGCGCCGATCCTGATGTCGATCGACTCCTCGCCCGCCACGATCGCGCTCCGGCTCAGCGGCTCAGGAAGGAGAGCCCGCGGGAACGGCCGTGGTGGTCATCACCAGGAGCTGCGGATCCGACAGGTCCAGAGACACCCGGATGGAGGCGAACTCCGCGAGTGATGCGACGTGCGTTCCGCCGCAGAGGATCGAGGCGGTGCCCTCCGGCAACTCGCAGACCCAGCGGCGGCGATCGACGATCGTGTCGCCGTCGACCTCGATCCTGCTGGCGGCCGCCGACGCGAGCCACGCATCCAGTTGCGCGATGATGCGCTGCTCGCGCTCGGCGAGCGATGCGGCGAACCCCTCGGTGTCGAAGCCCGCCTTGCGCAGGCTCTTGCCGAGGCGGTACTCGTCGACCGATCCGTCGGGGTGGATGAAGCTGGTCTGGTTCGCCCTGCCCTCGAAGTCGGGGCTTCCGAGCGCATCGGATCCGGGATCCTTGCGCCACAGGTCCGCGACCGCGAGGTCGAGAGCCAGCGAGGCGAGGTGGCAGGCGGAGTGCCCGCGGCTCAGGCCCGTCCGGTACGCGGGGTCGACGGTCGCCTCGATCGCGGCCCCCGGGGCGAGCGCGGCCGGGACGGCTTCCACCCGGTGCCCGACCAGCCAGGTCCAGCCCTCCGCGCCGCGCTTGACGGGGATGGCGGCGCCGATCGCGATCTCGCCCTCGTCGCTGACGGCGGCCATCACGGCCTCCGTCACGGCGACCTCGACGTCATCGGCGCGCAGCGCGCCGCGGTCGCCCGGCTGGTCCGGCCAGGTGTGGTCGACGGGGTGGAACGGCGTGCGGTCCAGGACGACGACGGCCCCGCCGTCTTCGGGGTGCACGCCGATCACGTGCGCGGACTCGACGACGGATCCCGAGGGGAACGTGACGATCGTGGCGCCGGTCACGACGTGACGACCTGTGCGGTGCCCAGCGGGGCGTTCGGGCCCATCTCGTCGGCGATGCGGTTCGCCTCCTCGATGAGGGTCGCGACGATGTCCTCCTCGGGCACCGTCTTGATCACCTCGCCCTTGACGAAGATCTGACCCTTGCCGTTGCCGCTCGCGACGCCGAGGTCGGCCTCGCGTGCCTCACCCGGCCCGTTCACGACGCAGCCCATGACGGCGACGCGCAGCGGCACGGTCATGTCCTTGAGGCCCTCGGTCACGTTCTCCGCGAGCGTGTAGACGTCGACCTGCGCACGCCCGCAGGACGGGCACGAGACGATCTCGAGCTTGCGCTCGCGCAGGTTCAGCGACTGCAGGATCTGATGACCGACCTTGACCTCCTCGGCAGGCGGGGCCGAGAGCGAGACGCGGATGGTGTCGCCGATGCCCTCGCCGAGCAGGATGCCGAACGCCGTCGCGGACTTGATCGTGCCCTGGAATGCGGGGCCCGCCTCGGTGACGCCGAGGTGCAGCGGCCAGTCGCCACGCTCTGCCAGCAGGCGGTAGGCCTTGACCATCACGACGGGGTCGTTGTGCTTGACGGAGATCTTGAAGTCGTGGAAGTCGTGCTCCTCGAACAGGGACGCCTCCCACACGGCGCTCTCGACGAGCGCCTCCGGGGTCGCCTTGCCGTACTTCTCCAGCAGACGCCGGTCGAGGGATCCGGCATTCACGCCGATGCGCAGCGAGACGCCGGCGTCCTTCGCGGCCTTCGCGATCGCGCCGACCTGGTCGTCGAACTTGCGGATGTTGCCCGGGTTGACGCGCACCGCGCCGCAGCCCGCGTCGATCGCCTGGAACACGTACTTCGGCTGGAAGTGGATGTCGGCGATCACCGGGATCTGGCTCTTCTTCGCGATGATGTGCAGCACGTCGGCGTCATCCTGCGACGGCACCGCGACGCGCACGATCTCGCAGCCGGACGCGGTCAGCTCGGCGATCTGCTGCAGCGTCCCGTTGATGTCGGTGGTCTTCGTCGTGGTCATCGACTGGACGCTGACGGGGGCGTCGCCGCCGACGAGCACCTTGCCGACCTTGATCTGGCGGCTCTTGCGTCGCGGGGCGAGGACATCGGGGATCCGGGGCATCCCCAGGTTCACAGCTGGCACGACATCCAGGTTACCGGTGCGCGGCTGGATGGGATCCGCGCGCCGCCTGAGCGGGAGCCGTGTCCCGGGCCGTCACGACGGGCGACGGGAGGGCGCCGTTGTGATAGTTTCGGCGCATGTCCGCGAACCGCTCTTGGTGGCCCGCCTCCTAGGCGGTGAGTTCGCGTACCACGATCCAGACCGCCTTCCGGGGCGGTCTTGTCGTTTCTGCCGCGTCGGATCCCCTTGCTCAGGAGCCCTTTTGATGACCACCGCCGACCGGATCCATACCCTCGAGGCACCGTTCGTGCTGCTCGCCCGCGAGGGCTCGGACAGCGTCGAGCTGCTCACCGGCGACATCGTCGATGTCGCCGATCTGGCCGACATCCCCCTCGGCGCGGGCGGCGAGCGCCGCGAGGTGTTCGCACTCGTCCCCTATCGCCAGGTGCGCGAGCGCGGTTTCGAGGCGCAGGACGACGGCGCACCTCTGCGCTGCCTGCTCGTCGAGGAGCATCTGCGCCTGCCCGCGGAGGAGGTGGTCGCGGCCCTTCCCGCGGAGCCGCTCCCCCTGCGCGACGGCGGCTTCGACCTCAGCGACGACGAATACGCCGCGATCGTCGAGCGCGTGATCGCCGACGAGATCGGACGCGGCGAGGGCGCGAACTTCGTGATCCGCCGCGATTACACCGCACGCATCGACGCGCGGACCCCGGAGGCGGAGCGCACCGCGGCGCTCACCTGGTTCCGGGCGCTGCTGGAGCACGAGCGCGGCGCCTACTGGACGTTCGCCGTGGTCACGCCCGGTGTGGTGGCGGTCGGCGCGAGCCCCGAGGCGCACGTCGTCGCACAGGGCGGCGTGGTCACCATGAATCCGATCTCCGGCACGTTCCGCCACCCGGCCGGAGGGTCGACGACCGCCGCGCTCGGCGAGTTCCTCTCCTCCGCGAAGGAGACCGAGGAGCTGTTCATGGTGGTGGACGAGGAGCTCAAGATGATGAGCGCCGTGTGCTCCGACGGCGGCCGCATCACCGGCCCGCACCTGAAGCAGATGTCGCGTCTCACGCACACCGAGTACATGCTCCGCGGCAGCAGCCGGCTCGATCCCCGCGACATCCTCCGCGAGACCATGTTCGCGCCGACCGTCACCGGCTCGCCGATGCAGAACGCGTGCACGGTGATCCGCCGGCACGAGCGCAAGCCCCGCGGCTACTACTCCGGGGTGGCGGCGCTGTTCACCCCGAACGACGCGGGCGGCCACGACCTGGACGCTCCGATCCTCATCCGCACCGTGTACCTGAAGGACGGCGAGCTGAGCGTGCCGGTCGGCGCGACGCTCGTGCGGCACTCCGATCCGGCCGGCGAGGTCGGCGAGACGCACGGCAAGGCCGCCGGTGTGCTGGGCGCGATCGGCGCCGTGGCGCGCGACACGGTGGCCGAGTCCCGGGAGGATCCCGACGCTCCCGGCTCGGGCTCCACGCCCGCCGAAGATCCGGGGATCCAGGCGCTGCTCGCGTCCCGGAACGCACGCCTGGCCGAGTTCTGGATCAACCCGCAGGACGGCGGCGCCGGCGCCGCGGCGGCCGCACCCTTCGCCGGCCGCACGGCGGTCGTGGTGGACGCCGAGGACCGCTTCACCACGATGCTCGCCCACCAGCTGCGCCACCTCGGCCTGGACGTGCGCATCCAGCCGTGGGCGGAGGCCGACGACGCGGACATCGACGCGGCGGATCTGCTCGTCGCGGGGCCCGGCCCGGGCGACCCGCGGGACGGCTCCTCCGCGCGCATCTCCCGGATGCGGGAGCTGGTCGCGCGCCGCAGGGAGAGCGGCCGTCCGCTGCTGGCGGTGTGCCTGAGCCACCAGATCCTCGCGGACTCGCTCGGGATCGAGCTGGCACCGCTGGCGAGCCCGCATCAGGGGCTGCAGAAGTCCGTGCCGGTGTTCGGCGAGGACGCGTCCATCGGCTTCTACAACACGTTCACCGCGCGCGTCGCACCCGGGACGAGCAGGGTCGGCGTCGCCGAGGTGTCCGCGGATCCGGACTCCGGCGACGTCTATGCGCTGCGCGGCCCGGGGTTCGCCTCGGTGCAGGGCCACCTGGAGTCGATCCTCTCCCGCGACGGCATGACGACGCTGCAGCGCCTGGTCGGCCACGCACTCGAGGGGCGCTGAGCCGACCCCGCCCGGCGCCTGATCGGCCAGCGGCGGCACGGCTGCGTCAGCCGATCGACACCGGCCGGAACAGGTCGGCGACCAGCAGCAGCGCACCCATCGCGATGAGCAGGCCCGCGACGACGATGGTCAGCGGCACCAGCCGCGTGGCGTCGACGGGAGCCGGCGGCGGACGGCGGAACAGCTTCGCCCATGCGCGCTTGAGACCGTCCCACAGCGCCACCACGATGTGACCGCCGTCCAGCGGCAGCAGCGGGATCAGGTTGAACACGAACAGGGCGATGTTCAGCGAACCCATCAGGCTCAGCAGCACGGCGAAGCGGTTCAGCAGGGGCGCGTCCGCCGCTGCCACCTCGCCGGCGATGCGGCCCACGCCGATCACGCTCAGCGGCCCGTTCGGATCCCGCGGGGTGCCCGTCACCAGCGAGACGCCGACGTCCCACAGCCGCACGGGCAGGGTGCCGATCAGCTGCACCACGGATCCGGCGTTCGCCATCGCCTGCTCGAAGCCCGCGCTCAGCGGCTGCCGCACGTAGGCGAGCTGGGCGTAGACGCCGGCGTATCCGACCGTGTGCACGACGGGATGGCCCTTGTCGTCGACGACCGGACGGCCGCTGCCGTCGACCTGCTGCCGCTGGGCGGCCACCGGGGTCAGCCGCAGCGTGACGTCGGCGCCGTCGCGCTCCACGACGAGCGGGATGGTCTTCCCGGGCGACGCCTGGATGATCGCGCTCGCCTCGGCGAACGTGGACACGGAGGTGCCGTCGACCGAGATGATCCTGTCCCCCGGCTTGACCCCCGCCTCAGCGGCGGGCGCGACCGGATCCGCCGAGGTGCAGGACGTCTGCGTCGATCCGGCGGGGAGCACGCACTCGGACAGCGAGGCGACCGTGGTGGTGCCCTGCTGCACCCCGATGCCGCTGAGCAGCACGGTGAACACGACGATCGCGAGGACGAGGTTCATGAACGGGCCGCCGAACATGACGATCACGCGCTTCCACACCGGGAGCAGGTAGAAGACCCGGTTCGCGCGCTCGGGCTCGATGGTCTCGTCGTTGGCCGCCCTGGCGTCCTGGATCAGGCTGCGGAACGCGCCGCGGGAGCGGCTCTGCGCCGCGTCCTCCGGCTCGCCGGGTGACGGCGGGTACATGCCGGACATGGAGATGAACCCGCCGATCGGCAGGGCCTTCACGCCGTACTCGGTCTCGCCGATCCGCTTCGAGAACAGCCGCGGCCCGAACCCGATCATGTACTGGCCGACGTGCACGCCGAACAGCTTGGCCGGCACCAGGTGCCCGAGCTCGTGCAGGGCGATCGAGACGCCGAGCCCGACCAGGACGAACAGCAGGCCGCCGACGTATAGCAGGATCTCCACCCCGCCACGCTACCGGTGCCGGGCTAGGAAACGGCCGTGCCGGGGCTGTGCGCGCGCCCGGTCCGCGCGCGTCAGGACGACGCGGCGATCAGGCGGTCGGCGGTCGCCCGCGCCCAGGCCTCGGCGTCGGCCAGCGTCTCGACCGTGAGCTCGTCCGGCGGCTCGTGGGCGTCGACCACGCGCGCGATGGTGTCGACGATGCCGAGGAACGGCAGACGCCCCTCGTGGAACGCGTCCACCGCCTGCTCGTTCGCGGCGTTGTAGACCGCCGGGAACGTGCGACCGGCGCGTCCGACCTGCTTGGCCAGCGCGACCGACGGGAACGCGACCGCGTCGAGCGGCTCGAACGTCCAGTTCGCCGCCTTCGTCCAGTCCAGCGGCCGGCCGACGCCGCCGACCCGGTGCGGCCAGTCCAGCCCTAGCGAGATGGGCAGGCGCATGTCGGGCGGGGAGGCCTGCGCGATCGTGGATCCGTCCACGAACTCGACCATGGAGTGCACGATCGACTGCGGATGCACCACCACGTCGATGCGCTCGTAGTCGACGTCGAACAGCAGGTGCGCCTCGATGACCTCGAGGCCCTTGTTCACGAGTGTCGCGGAGTTCGTCGTCACCATGCGGCCCATGTCCCAGGTCGGGTGCGCGAGCGCCTCCGCGGGGGTGACCGCCGCCATCTCCTCGCGCGAGCGGCCGCGGAACGGGCCGCCCGACGCGGTGACGACGAGGCGGCGCACCTCCGGCTTCGCACCGGAGCGCAGCGCCTGCGCCAGCGCCGAGTGCTCGGAGTCGACGGGGACGATCTGCCCCGGCGCGGCGAGGGCCGTGACGAGGGCGCCGCCGACGATCAGCGACTCCTTGTTGGCGAGGGCCAGCGTGCGTCCTGCCTTGAGCGCGGCGAGCGTGGAGCCGAGGCCGATGGATCCGGTGATCGCATTCAGCACCACGTCCGCGTCGACGTCGCGGACGAGCTGTTCCGCCTCGGCTGCGCCCAGCGCGGTGTCGTCGACGCCGAACTCCTCCGCCTGCTGCGCCAGCAGCTGGGCCTGCGTGCCGGCGGCGAGCCCGACCAGCTCGAACCGATCGGGGTTCGCCCGGATGACGTCGAGGGCCTGGGTGCCGATCGAGCCGGTGGAGCCGAGGATGAGGACGCGACGCATGGCCTCAGCCTACGGTCACTGCGCCGGCGCCGCCGAGGGAACGGTGCCGAGGATGTCGATCACGAACACGAGGGTGGAGCCCGCGGGGATGGATCCCGACGCCTTGTCGCCGTAGCCCTCTGCGGGCGGGATGACCACGAGCACCTGCGAGCCGACCTTCTGCCCCTCGAGCGCCTTCTTGAACCCGGTCACGACGCCCGTGGTCTGGAACTGCGCCGGCGCGCCGCGCTTCCAGCTGGAGTCGAACTCCTTGCCGTCGGCCCAGGTCACGCCGCGGTACTGGACGATCACGAAGTCGCCGCTGGCCACCGTCGGACCGTCGCCCTGCTTGAGCATGGCGATCTTCGTCTCGGCCGGCGGGTCGCTCTTCGGGACGGTGATCTCGGGGGCGCCGCTCTTGTCGAGCTTCACCGTGGGCATGCCGTCGGTCGGCGCGACCTCGGTGCCGGTGGCGACCGTCGGCAGCTTCTTGGTGGACTGGGCGTACACGACGATCGCCTTCTGCCCCGCTCCCAGCAGCTTGCCCGG
Organism: Microbacterium xylanilyticum; assembly: GCF_054654695.1. Lineage (NCBI taxonomy): Bacteria > Bacillati > Actinomycetota > Actinomycetes > Micrococcales > Microbacteriaceae > Microbacterium > Microbacterium xylanilyticum. The sequence goes on along the minus strand of NZ_BAAIEN010000002.1, from coordinate 1,267,635 downwards.
GAGGGCGAGAACGACGGAGGATCCGAGCGGCTGGCACTCCAGCGCTGCGACGAACAGGGACTGCTGATTGGGGTCGAGGAGCACCGGCAGCTGGTCGTCCACCCCGCGCGAGCTGGAGTCGAGCACGGTGCCGTCCGCGGCGGTGACGATCCGGTACTGCACGGAGACGAGATCGCCCGCCTTGACGTCCTTGCCGTCGCCCTTCTTCAGCACCGTGCGCTCGGGGGCGCTCGCGGCGTCGATGTCCGCGTCGGCGGGGACGCTGACCTTCAGATCCTTGCCCTGACCGTCTACCTTGACCGCGTCCGAGGCCTTGCCCGGCTTGGCGTCGAGCAGGCAGGACGACGACGCCGACGGGGACGGCGAGGCCGACGGAGCGCCGGCCCCGGCGCAGCCGGAGAGCAGGAGAGCCGTCGCGGCGACGGCGGACAGAGCAGCGGCGATGCGGATGCGCACGGAGGACCTCGAGACGTAGGGACGAACCCGCCTATCCTGCCCTATCGGGCTTTGCCGCCGCTGGGAGGTGCGTCGGGCACCGCCCATTCCGATCGCGGAATGGATCCTGATCTAGCCTTGTCTGGTGACACCGGAACCCGAACCCGCAGCGTCGGCAGACCGCGACGGAGTCGTCGCGGAGACGCACCAGACCGACGAGGAAGTGCGTCGCACCGGTGCGACGTATCTGCTCGGCCGGATGATCCTGATCCCCCTCACGCGTCTCATCTACCGGCCCCGCGTCGAGGGCCGGGCGAACGTGCCGAAGACGGGCCCGATCATCATCGCCTCGAACCACCTCTCCTTCATCGATTCGATCGCGATCCCCGTCGCCGCGCCGCGCCGTGTGCACTTCCTGGCGAAGTCGAGCTACTTCGAGGGCACGAGCCTCAAGGGCCGGTTCGTGGCGAACTTCATGCGTGCGGTCGGCGCGATCCCGGTGCGCCGCGGCGCCGGGCAGGCGGCGCTCGACGCCCTCGACGAGCAGCGGAAGCTGCTGGATCAGGGGCTCGCCGTCGCGCTGTATCCGGAAGGCACGCGTTCCACCGACGGGCGGCTGTACAAGGGACGCACGGGCGTCGCCTTCCTCGCCCTGCAGACCGGGGCGAAGGTCGTGCCGGTCGGCGTGATCGGCACGGACAAGGCGATGCCGGTCGGCGCGAACATGCCGAAGCTCGGTGAGAAGGTGACGATCCGATTCGGCGAGCCGCTGGACCTGTCGCATCACGGATCCGCCAACTCGGGGCGGGCCCGTCGCGGCGCCACCGACGAGATCATGGCGGCCATCCATGCCTTGAGCGAGCAGGAGCTCGCGGGCGTCTACAACGAGGTGCCCGCGCAGGGCGCGATCGAGAAGATCAAGCAGGCGCTGCCGCACGAGAGGCGCTGAGTCCGCGAGGGGCGGAGCCTGCCGGTCGTCCGCGATGCGGCGGCTTCAGTCCGCGGACGCTGCGACCAGGATCGTCGCCTCGTGCCGCACCGGGAACGCGACCGAGTTCGCGATGAAGCACCAGGCGTTCGCCTGGGCGTGCGCCGACTCCGCGGCCGCGCGCATGGACTCGTCGGCGACGGTGACGACGGGGTGCAGGGTCACCTCGGTGAACGCTCCCCCGCCGCGCCCGTCCTCCTGCATCGTGCCCGTCGCCTCGTCGCGATAGTCCACCACGACGACGCCGGCCGTCACGCACGCGTGCAGGTAGCTCAGCAGATGGCACTCGCTGAGCGCCGCGAGCAGCATGTCCTCGGGGTTCCACCGTGCCGGATCCCCGCGGAACGGCTTGTCCGACGAGGCCAGCAGATCCGGCTTGCCCGCAACGGAGATCGTGCTCGCCCGGTCGTAGTCGCGGTATCCCGACGTGCCGGTGCCGCGGTTTCCGGTCCACGTGGTGGTGAGGGCGTAGCGGTGGGTGCCGAGACTCATGGATCCATCGTGCCAGGCGCCGCAGCGTGTGCGGCCAAGACGCCGCATTCGAGGCGAGCGCACGCCCACTAGGCTTGCCTTCGTGGTGCAGACTCTGACCGTCCAGGATGCCGTGGAACTCGCCGTCGTCGAGAGGAACGGGTTCATCGAATCCCGCCACATCGGAGCCGCCGTGGTGCTGTCGCCCGAGGCTGAGATCATCGCCCGGCACGGCAACCCGGAGGCGCTCGTGCTGCCGCGCTCGAGCCTGAAGCCGCTGCAGGCCGTCGCCTGCCTGACCGCCGGCGCGCCCCTCGAGGGCGAGCAGCTGGGCCTTGCCACGGCGAGCCACATCGGCACCGACCGTCACGCAGCCGTGGTGCGCGACATCCTCGCCGCCGGCGGGCTCACCGAGGACGATCTGGCCTGCCCCGCCGACTGGCCGGGCGACTCCGCCACCCGGGACGAGCTCGTGCGCGATCATGCCGGGAAGGCGCGGATCCGGATGAACTGCTCCGGCAAGCACGCCACGATGCTGCGCGCCTGCGTGGCGAACGGCTGGCCGACCGCCGGATACCTCGACCCGGAGCATCCGCTGCAGGTCCACATCAAGGAGACCGTCGAACGGCTCAGCGGCGAGCGCGTTGCGGCCACCGCGATCGACGGCTGCGGTGCGCCCGTGCACGCGCTCACCCTGACCGGCCTCGCCCGGGCGCTGCACCGCATCGGCAGCGCCTCGGAGCGCTCCCCGTTCGCGCTGCACCGGGTGGCCGGCGCCCTGGTGCGCACGGTGCGCGAGAACCCGTGGACGATCGAGGGTCCCGGCCGCCCCGACACGATCGCGATCGAGAAGCTCGGCGTCTTCGCCAAGCACGGCGCGGAGGGCGTGATGGTCATGGTGGCCCCGAACGGCACCACGCTCGCGCTGAAGATGCTGGACGGATCGGGCCGGGCAGCCACGATCGTCGCAGCGACCCTGCTCGCCCGTGCGGGCGCGCTGACCGACGCGCAGGTGGACAGCCTCGCCTCGGCCCTTCCTCTTGCCGTCCTCGGCGGCGGCAGCGACGTCGGGGTCATCCGCCCCGGCGCCGGAATCTGAGCGCCCCCAGAAGGGGCCGGAACCCGCGGGCGGGCAAGCCCATCAGGGAAAAGGAAAGGAGCCACGATGAGGATCTCGGTCCCCAGCGAGGTGAAGAACAACGAGTTCCGCGTCGCGCTCACCCCCGCGGGTGTGCACGATCTGGCGCTCGCCGGTCATGAGGTTTTCGTGCAGTCCGGCGCCGGCGTCGGCTCCTCGATGTCGGATGACGACTACCGCGAGGCGGGAGCGACGCTGCTCGACGACGCGGACGAGGTCTGGGCGCGCGCGGAGCTGGTGCTGAAGGTGAAGGAGCCGATCGCCAGCGAGTACCACCGCTTCCGCAGCGACCTGGTGCTTTTCACGTATCTGCACCTCGCGGCCGATCGCGCGCTGACCGATCGGCTCGCCGAATCGGGCATGACCGCGATCGCCTACGAGACCGTGCAGCTGGCATCGGGCGCGCTGCCGCTGCTCGCCCCGATGAGCGAGGTCGCGGGTCGTCTCGCGCCGCTCGTCGGCGCGAACACGCTGATGCGCTCTCAGGGCGGGCTCGGCCTGCTGATGTCCGGCGTGCCAGGGACCCGTCCTGCGGTCGTCACGGTGATCGGCGGCGGCGTCGCCGGTGCCAACGCCGCGGTGATCGCGGCCGGCATGGGAGCTGACGTGACGATCTTCGACACCAACATCGCACGCCTGCGCTACCTGGACGACTTCTTCGGCGGCAGGGTCAAGACCGCCGCGTCGAACCCGCTGGACCTGCGCCGTGCCGTGGTCGGATCGGACCTCGTCATCGGATCGGTGCTGATTCCCGGCGCGAAGGCCCCGAAGCTGGTCACGAACGAGATGGTCGCCGAGATGCGTCCGGGCAGCGTGCTCGTCGACATCGCCGTCGACCAGGGCGGCTGCTTCGAGGACACCCACCCGACGACGCATGACGACCCCACGTTCCGGGTGCACGACACCGTGTTCTACTGCGTCGCCAACATGCCCGGCGCGGTGCCGAACACGTCCACCTCGGCGCTGACCAACGCGACGCTGCCGTACGTGCGCCAGATCGCGTCGCGCGGTTGGCAGGCGGCCCTGCGCGCCGACGCCGCACTGGCGGCCGGCCTGAACGTCACCGGTGGCAGGATCGCGAACGCCGGCGTGGCGACGGCGCACGATCTGCCCCTCACTCCGCTGGACGAGCTGCTGGGCTGACGTCGTCCCGCGGGGCGGGCAGGACCACGCGGGACGGCCTTCCGTCCACGCCCACGGTCCAGGCCCGCCCCGCGTGCGTCAGGGCGTACGGCGGGAGTTCGCGCACGCCGGCGAGCGTGCGCAGCTCCCGCCCCGCCTCGGCGACCACCACCGCCTCGCCGGTGCGCAGGATGCGCTGCCAGAGCGCGTACTGCCGCTGCCAGGCCTCCGCGTCGCCGACGAGCATCACGAGCTCCGCGCGCCCCCTCCCGCCGTCGGCCAGGACCACGGGGGCGCCGTCGACGAGCACCTGCACGACGCCCGGTCCGAACCGGGCAGCCAGCCCTTCGGCGGTGCGCGAGGGCGCCGGGCTCACCACGCCGACGAGGTCGGCCCGCGGGTGCCACCGTGGCACGCCCTCCTGCTGCGTGCCCGCCCCGTCGCCGCTATCCGCACCGCCCCGCCTGTCGGCGCCACCGTCGTCGGCGCCGCGTCGGTCGGGAAGGGCGAACTGCACCTCCACGCCGTCCAGCAGCCCTCTGCCGGGCGGGCGCGCGGGATCGTAGGAGCGCGGATCGCCCCCGGCGGTGAGGTGCTCGGTGCGGCTCGCGGCACGCAGGAGCACCCGCGTCGGCAGCAGGTCGGCGAGGGCGGAGAGCTGGGCCGTGCACCGGGAGGCGCTGAGCAGCACGGTGCAGTCGCGGTCGCCGGCGATCCGGAGCACCCGCTGCAGCCGCTCCAGCCATGCCGAGGCGTATTCGAGGGGGAACGCGGAGAGGTGCCGATCCACGTCGTCGACCGCCAGCAGCTGCGGCAGCGGACGGCGCCCGTCGGCCAGGTCGTCGAGCAGGGACCACGCCTCCTCCGGATCCCGCGGCAGCAGCAGCGCGTCCGGCACCTGTTCCACGGCGCTGCGCAGCAGGCTGCTCTTGCCGGATGAGGGACCACCGAACACCGCGAGACCACGATCCTCCCCCGCACGCAGAGCGCGGTTGACCTGGCGCTGCCGCTCCGGTTCGTCCGCGAGTCCCAAAAGGATCTCGCCGGGCGCGGCCGCCGGCAGCTCCGCGCGCTGCAGCCGTGCCGGCAGCGCGGGCAGCCACGGGCTGGCGGCGCGCACGTCACTCCGCCACCGAGCGCTGATCTCCGCGAGCTCCTCCGGGGCGGTGCGCGCGACCCGGAACGCCCCGGGCGCGGTGTCCTGCGCGCGGCGGACGTAGGCGAGCCCGCGTCCGGCGGGATCGCCCGGAAGTGCTGCCGCCTCGTCGGTGCCGATCATGGCCCGGCTGTCCGCGGCGTCGGTGACCCGCAGCGCGATCCGGAGCGGGCAGTTCGCGGCCAGCGCGTCTCGGATCACCCCGGTCGCGCGCTGCGTGCCCAGGATCAGGTGCATTCCCAGGGCACGCCCCCGCGCGGCGATGTCGGTGAACACCGCCGCGAGATCGGGATGCTCCTGCACCAGCGCGGCGTACTCGTCCACGACGATGACCAGCCGTCCGAGCGCGCCTCGGGCGTCCGCGATGCTGCGCGCGCCCTTCTCTGCCAGCACCGCTTCCCTGCGGCGCAGTTCGGCGCGCAGGCTGCGGACCCCGCGCTCGGCGCCGTCCGCATCGAGGTCGGTGATGACGGCGGCCACCTGCGGCAGCGACCGCAGCGGTTCGAACGCGGTGCCGCCCTTGAAATCGGCGAGCACGAAAGCGAGCTGCTCGGCCGAGTGCGCCGCCGCCAGCGCCGCCACCCAGCTCACCAGGAGCTCGCTCTTGCCCGCGCCGGTGACGCCGGTCACGAGCGCGTGGGGTCCGTCCGCCACGAGGTCGACGGCGACGGCTCCCTCGGCGTCGCGCCCGAGCGCCGCCGGCAGACCTGCCGACCCGACGGGGTCCGCGGAAGCGGTGCCCTCCCTCGGCGGCGTTGCGAGCACCTCGCGCAGGCCGACAGCCGCGGGGATGACCGCCTCCGCACCGCGCTCCTCGACGAGGTCGCGCACGATCTCCGCGGCCTGCTCGCGGGAGATGCCCTCGACGACGCAGTCGCGGATGCCCTCCGATGTGCGCAGGGCCGCGCTGGAGGGGTCCGTCACGTCGAGAACCGCGTGGTAGCCGGCCGGCGGCGGCGCTCCGGGCTCCCGCAGGCACAGGCGCGGGCCCGAGGGCGCCGTCCGCCCCAGCCCGGCGTGCACGACGACGCCCGCGCGGGATCCCCGCGCACGGGTGAGCTCGTCCAGCCCGAGCGCCGCCGCGCCGTCCCCGTCGAGACGGATCGCGCCGCCGGCGTGGCGCAGGCAGAGCTGCAGCAGCAGCGCGCGGGCGACCGCCGCCGCGACCGGCGCCGGCCCGCGCACGCACAAACCGTCCGACAGCGGCACGGTCACCGGGACGCCCGGAACGGTGCGATGCAGGGCGCGGAACCCCTCCGCCCGGTCCCCCGCGCCGGTGAAACGCAACGGGGAGGGTCCGTCGCCCCGCCCCACAGCGAGCTCCGTCCTCTCCGCGAACAGGATCGGCCTGGTGGGCGGATCGGCGAGGCACGCGGAGAGATCAGGGGTCGCCCGAAGCCGTCGCGCCCGTTCCTCCGCCTCCCGGACGGCGACCGTCTCCTGCACCCGCTCCCAGGCCTGCCCCTCCTCCGCCCGGCTCAGGCGCAGGGCCCGCCGGCGCTGGCGCAGGCCGTCCAGGAACGATCCCAGGATCATCACAGGGCCGAGCGCGGCGAAGCACAGCGAGAGCGGCGATCCGGTGACGGCGAACAGCACCACGCCGGACACCACCGGGACGACGGCGGCGATCAGGGGCAGCGAGCCGCGGCCGGGTGGTGCCGGGGGCGCGGGAAGGACGATCGTCTCGACGGTTTCCATGCCGCCATCCCATCGCCTCCGACGCGAGCGCAGGAGCCTGCTCGCGCGATCGGTGCGCTAGTCGACGGGAATCGGCGCTGTGGAGGACGAGTCCGAGCCGGCGGGGATCCGCCGCACGTCCACCACGATGATGGTCACGTTGTCGCGTCCGCCGTTCTCCAGCGCGGCGCTGAGCATCGCATCGACGGCGGCGTCCGGCGTCGGGTTGAGGCCGAGGAAGTGCTGGATCCCGTAGTCGGTGAGCTCCTTGGTGAGACCGTCGGAGCAGATCACGAAGCGGTCGCCGTCGTGCACGGCGAACTCGCGGTAATCCGGCGGCAGCGCCTCACTCACGCCGACGGCGCGGGTGATCACGTTGCTGTAGGGATGCCCCTCGGCCTCCTCAGGGCTGAGCCGCCCTGCGGTGATGAGCTCCTGCACGACGGAGTGATCGGTCGTGACCTGACTGAGCGCGCCGTCGCGGAGCAGGTACACCCGGGAATCGCCGATGTTGAGCGACACCCAGTGCGCGTCGTCGTCGATGACCGTGAAGAACACGCCCGTGAGCGTGGTCCCGGTGCCCTCGTCCGTGGTGTCAGGGTGCGAGGTGATGTCCTGCACGGCGGCGAGGAGCGCCGACTCGATGGTCGCCGCGGAGACCTCCCCGGCGCCGACCGCCTCCTGGAGCCGCGCGATGGTGCGCTGGCTCGCGATCTCACCGCCGGCGTGGCCGCCCATGCCGTCTGCGACGACGAAGAGCGGGAACTCGGCGAGCAGCGAATCCTGGTTGCTCTCCCGCCGGCGACCGGTGTCGGTCGCGCCCGCCCAGCTCAGGATGACCGTGTCGCCGGACGCCAGCGCGACCTCGCGCGTGTGCGCCGCAGAACCTTGGCTCATCGCGATCCTCCCTTTCCTCGGGCGATCGGAACGACCGCTGAAATCTCCCACATCGTAATGGATCCGACCGGCCTCACGCGGCTCAGACCGCCGGATCCGCCGGCAGCGGAAGCAGCGCGTCGATCGCGGCGATCTCCTCGGCCGTGGGCGTCCACGCGGTGCCGGCGCGGGCATTCGCCTCGATCTGCTCCGCGGAGGTCGCCCCGGCGATGACGGAGGCCACGCCGGGCTGCGCGAGCAGCCAGCCGAACGTCGCCTCCAGCATCGTGATGCCCCGTTCGTCGCAGAAGGCGCGGTAGGCGTCCAGCGCGTCCCACGGCGCGTCCTTCCAGAGGTGGGCCCTGGTGCGCATGATGCGGCTCTGCGCCGGGCCTCCCTCTCGCGTGAACTTGCCCGTGAGCAGTCCGTTGTGCAGGGGGAAGAACGGGAAGAAGCCGAGCCCGAACCGGTTCACCGCCGGAAGCACCTCGCGCTCCGCGGCGCGAGAGAGCAGCGAGTACTGATTCTGCGAGGAGATGAAGCGCGCGCTGCGCGACGCGCGCAGCTCTGCCTCCGCGATCTGCCAGCCGCTGAAGTTGGAGTGCCCGAAGTAGCGGATCTTCCCCTCCCGCACGAGCTCGTCGAGCGCGTCGAGCGTCTCCTCGATCGGCGTCAGCGGATCCGGCCAGTGCAGCTGGTAGAGATCGATCCAGTCCGTGCGCAGACGGCGCAGGGACTCGGCGACGGCCTTCCGGATATAGCGACGGGACCCGCGCGCGGCCGGGAAGTCGTACCCCATGTCCACGCCGGCGTAGCCGAACTTGGTCGCCAGCACGACGCGATCGCGGCGTCCTTCCAGTGCCTCCCCCATCAGGGTCTCGCTGAGGCCAGGATCCTTGCCGTAGATGTCAGCGGTGTCCAGGAAGGTGACGCCGTGATCGATCGCCGCATCCAGGACCTCTCGCGTGCCCTGCAGCGTCTCCGTCGCCGTTCCCGCCCGTCCGAAGTTGTTGCATCCGAGTCCCACAGCGGAGACCAGGAGGCCGGACGATCCGACTCGACGTTCAGCGCTCATGCCTCCAAACTACAGGCCATGTTCGTACAGGCCATGTTCGGCTGCGCGGGTCGGCACCCCGGGGACGCGGGAAGCCCCGGTCCGGGGACCGGGGCTTCCGAGAACGGCGTCAGGCCGGGGGCTGCTCACCTGTGGCAGGCGCGTCCGGGTTGGCGGCCGGCGGTGCCGGCGGTGCCGGCGGCGCGGGCGGTGCCGGCGGCGTCGCCGGAGGAGCGGCCGGCGGCTGGAACGTCGGCGCCTGCGGCGCGACCGGAGCCTGCGGGGCTGCGGGCTGGCCGTAGTCCGGCTGCGGCGGGGCGTAGCCCTGAGCGGCCGGCGGCTGGTAGCCCTGCGGGGCGCCGTAGCCTGCGGCCGGAGCCTGCGCGGACGGCTGCACCGGGACGCCCTGCCACACCGTGCGGTCGCCGAAGAATCCGTTGCCGGCCCAGGAGGCAGGAGCGATGTTCGGGTTCCAGCGCGACTTGTCGAACGCGTTGATGCCGAGCCAGATCAGCGACGTGAGTCCGCCCGTGACCGCGCCCGCTGCGTAGAGAACGACCCATGCCGCGCTCTTCTGCAGCTTGAGCCCCACCCGCCAGGCGGCGATGGAGAGGACCACGAACGACGCGATCCCCGTCAGGTAGTTCAAGATCGGGATGATCGACGCGACCATCAGGATCAGAATCAGCCACGGCGACATGTCGCCGAGCTTGAGGAAGATCATCTGGTTGTAGACGGGCACCCATGCGCGCCATTTGCCCTGCACACCGGCCTTCTCGAAGATCTTCATCAGGAAGATGGAGCCGATGACGTACACGATGACGATCAGGATCAATGCGAAGAAGAAGATGCCGAGGGCAGCTGCGACGCTTGCGCCGCTGTCGTATCCGTAGTCGTTCATTTTTCCCTCCGGGAAATGATGGTGATGCGATGCATCGGGCGCTATGAGGAGCGAGGAGCGCCGACGCGAAAACCCTACCGTGTCCTCCCACCGAATTCACAGACTATTTGCGGGCTGTCGGCTGATCCGTGACCAGATCCAGGATTCCGGAATCCTCGGTGGCGCGGAGCTCGATCCCCGAGCGTGACGCCCAATTCAGCAGGCTCCGTCGCGATGCGATCTTCGGCCGCTCCTGTGCGAGCCGGCGGATGAGAGCGCCCTTCGCATGCTTGTTGAAGTGGTTCAGCGCCCTGCCCTGGGCGGTGACGACCCGCACATACGCCGAGGGCACCTCGGCCGGCACGGGTCCGAGCCCGACATAGGCCTCTGAGCGCAGGTCGAGCACGAAGCCGGGATCCGCCGCCGCGAGCTCGGCCGTCACCGCGTCGGCCCAGAGCCGGCGCAGCGCGGGAAGCCCCGGTACGGAAGCGGCCGCGCCGAGACGGTACGAAGGGATCACGTCCAGCGCGCCGACCGGGCCGAACGGCGCGGAGTGGATCCGCACGTGCGCGCCGAGCCACCGCCGGGCATAGCCGTCGAGCGAGGCGGCATCCAGCGCGTCGAACAGCACGCCGGTGTACCGGTCGACGGCCGGCATGACGGGACCGTCGCCGAGGGACGCGTTGTCGCGCACCGCGTCGGCGAGCTGCGTGTCGCTGAGCTTGAGCACCCGCCGCGTCGCCTCGGGATCCGCCGCGAGCGCCGCGAGCGCTTCACGCACCCGGGCGCGCTGCGGGAGCAGGCCGGGCAGCGCCCATGCCGCGGGATCGGCGGGGCCCCGTCTCCCGCCCGGGCGCTTGGTCTCGCTCGGGGGCAGCAGAATCATCATGGGCGGACTCCTCGGGGCGCAGGGCGGGGAAACGCGAGCGCCGGACCCCCGAAGGGATCCGGCGCCGGCGTGAGGTGGTGGATCAGGCGACAAGCGCCGCGTTGCCCGCCACGATGGTCAGGGAGTCGCCCTCCATCGAGACGAAGCCGTCACGCGCGCTGGCCAGCACCTTGGTGCCGTCCAGCTGCGTGATGCGGACCTGCCCCTCGGCGAGGATGGCCAGCACGGGCTCGTGCCCGGCCATGAAGCCCAGCTCGCCCTCGACGGTCTTCGCGACGACGAGGCTGGCCTCGCCGGTCCAGACCTCCGCGTCGGCGGAGACGAGGCTGACGTGCAGCGCCATGATCAGGCGTTCTCCTTCTGGATCTGCGCCCACTTCTCCTCGACGTCCGAGATCGGGCCGACGTTGAAGAAGGCCTGCTCGGCGACGTGGTCGAAGTCGCCGCGGCAGATCGCGTCGAACGACTCGATCGTGTCCTTGAGCGGAACCGTGGAGCCCTCGACACCGGTGAACTTCTTCGCCATGTAGGTGTTCTGGGACAGGAACTGCTGGATGCGGCGCGCACGGGCGACGACGATCTTGTCCTCTTCGGAGAGCTCGTCGACACCGAGGATCGCGATGATCTCCTGCAGCTCCTTGTTCTTCTGCAGGATCTGCTTGACCGTCGTGGCCACGCGGTAGTGGTCCTCGCCCAGGTAGCGGGGGTCCATGATCCGCGACGTCGAGGTCAGCGGGTCGATCGCCGGGTACAGACCCTTCGAGGCGATCTCACGCGAGAGCTCGGTGGTCGCGTCGAGGTGCGCGAAGGTGGTCGCCGGAGCCGGGTCGGTGTAGTCATCGGCCGGCACGTAGATCGCCTGCAGCGAGGTGATCGAGTGACCGCGGGTCGAGGTGATGCGCTCCTGGAGCACACCCATCTCGTCGGCGAGGTTCGGCTGGTAGCCCACCGCGGACGGCATGCGGCCGAGCAGCGTGGAGACCTCGGATCCGGCCTGCGTGAAGCGGAAGATGTTGTCGATGAAGAGCAGCACGTCCTGCTTCTGCACATCGCGGAAGTACTCCGCCATGGTCAGCGCGGACAGCGCGACACGCAGACGCGTCCCCGGCGGCTCGTCCATCTGGCCGAAGACGAGGGCGGTCTTGTCGAAGACGCCCGCCTCCTCCATCTCGCCGATGAGGTCGTTGCCCTCACGGGTGCGCTCACCGACACCGGCGAACACCGACACACCGCCGTGGTCCTGCGCGACGCGCTGGATCATCTCCTGGATGAGGACGGTCTTGCCGACGCCCGCGCCGCCGAACAGGCCGATCTTGCCGCCCTGCACGTACGGGGTCAGCAGGTCGATCGACTTGATGCCGGTCTCGAACATCGTGGTCTTGGACTCGAGCTGGTCGAAGTTCGGCGCCTTGCGGTGGATCGGCCAGCGCTCGGTGACCTCGATCTGCTCGCCGGGCGCGGCGTTGAGAACCTCGCCGATCACGTTGAAGACCTTGCCCTTGGTCACGTCGCCGACGGGAACCGAGATGGGCGCACCGGTGTCGCGCACCTCCTGGCCGCGGACGATGCCGTCGGTCGGCTTGAGGGCGATGGCGCGGACGAGGTCGTCGCCGAGGTGCTGCGCGACCTCGAGCGTGATCTCGGTCGACTCGTCGCCGATCGCGATCGTCGTCTTCAGCGCGTTGTAGATGTCGGGGATCGCATCGTGCGGGAACTCGATGTCGACGACCGGGCCGGTGACGCGAGCAACGCGGCCGACGACCGTCGTAGCAGTGTCAGTCATATTTCGTCTCTCTCCTGAGGGTCTTACTTGCTCGACGCCAGGGCGTCGGCGCCGCCGACGATCTCGGCGATCTGCTGCGTGATCTCCGCCTGGCGCGCGTTGTTGCGCAGGCGGGTGTAGTCGGTGATGAGCTTGTCGGCGTTGTCGCTGGCCGACTTCATCGCCTTCTGCGTCGCGGCCTGCTTGGCGGCGGACGACTGCAGGAGGGCGTTGAAGACGCGGCTCTGGATGTACACCGGCAGGATCGCGTCGAGCACCGTGGCCGCATCCGGCTCGAACTCGTACAGCGGGTAGACCGCGGTCGAGGTGTCGGACTCGTCCGCCTCCGCAATCTCCAGCGGGAGCAGCCGGACCGTCTCCGGCGACTGCGTCATCATGCTGACGAAGCGGTTGTAGACGAGGTGGATCTCGTCCACGCCGCCCTGGTCGCCACCGCGCGCGAAGGCCTCCAGCAGGGTGGCCGAGATGGCCTCCGCGGTGTGGAAGGACGGCGTGTCGGTGTCGCCGGTCCACTCCGCCGCGGCGTCGAGCCCGCGGAACTGGAAATAGCCGACGGCCTTGCGGCCCACCAGGTAGAACACCGGCTCGCGACCCTCGGAGCGCAGCAGCTCGGCGAGCTCCATGCCCTCACGGAGGATCTGCGAGTTGAAGGCGCCCGCGAGGCCGCGGTCCGACGAGAAGATCACGACCGCGGAGCGGCGGATGTTCTCGGGCTCACGGGTGAGCGGGTGGTCGACGTTGGAGTGCGTGGCCACGGCGGAGACGGCTCGGGTCACGGCTCGCGCGAAGGGCGACGACGCGTTGACGCGCGCCATCGCCTTCTGGATGCGCGAAGCCGCGATGAGCTCCATCGCCTTCGTGATCTTCTTGGTCGTCTGAGCAGAAGAGATCTTCTGCTTGTAGACCCGGAGTTGTGCGCCCATATCGGAAGACTCCCCCGCGCTTACGCGCGGCGACCCTTGACGATCTTCTCCTGGTTCACGTCCTCGGCGTCCGCGGCACTGTGCTCCTCGTGACCGGGAGCGCCGATGCCGTGGCCCTTGCCGCCCTGAAACTCGAGGATGAAGGCGTCGGTCGCCTTCTCCAGCTCGGCGACGGTGTCGTCGTCGAGGACGTTCGTGTCGCGGAGCTTGGTCAGGACGTCGGTGTTGCGACGCAGGTGGTCGAGCAGCTCGCGCTCGAAGCGCAGCACGTCCTCGACCTCGATCGTGTCGAGCTTGCCGTTGGTGCCGGCCCAGATCGAGACGACCTGGTCCTCCACCGGGTACGGCGAGTACTGCGGCTGCTTGAGCAGCTCGGTCAGGCGAGCACCACGGGCGAGCTGACGACGCGAGGCCTGGTCGAGGTCGGACGCGAACATCGCGAACGCCTCGAGCGACCGGTACTGCGCGAGCTCCAGCTTCAGCGTTCCGGAGACCTTCTTGATCGACTTGACCTGGGCGTCACCACCGACGCGGGACACCGAAATGCCCACGTCGACAGCCGGACGCTGGTTCGCGTTGAACAGGTCGGACTGCAGGAAGATCTGGCCGTCGGTGATCGAGATCACGTTGGTCGGGATGTATGCCGAGACGTCGTTGGCCTTGGTCTCGATGATGGGCAGACCCGTCATCGAACCGGCGCCGAGCTCGTCGGACAGCTTCGCGCAGCGCTCCAGCAGGCGGGAGTGCAGGTAGAAGACGTCACCGGGGTACGCCTCGCGGCCCGGCGGACGGCGCAGCAGCAGCGACACGGCACGGTAGGCCTCGGCCTGCTTCGACAGGTCGTCGAAGATGATCAGGACGTGCTTGCCGCCGTACATCCAGTGCTGGCCGATGGCCGAGCCGGTGTAGGGGGCGAGGTACTTGAAGCCGGCCGGGTCGGACGCGGGGGCTGCGACGATCGTCGTGTACTCCAGGGCGCCGGCCTCTTCCAGCGCGCCCTTGACAGAGGCGATGGTCGAGCCCTTCTGGCCGATCGCGACGTAGATGCAGCGGACCTGCTTGTTGACGTCGCCGGATTCCCAGTTGGCCTTCTGGTTGATGATCGTGTCGATCGCGATCGCGGTCTTGCCGGTCTGGCGGTCGCCGATGATGAGCTGGCGCTGGCCGCGGCCGACGGGGATCATGGCGTCGATCGCCTTGATGCCGGTCTGCATCGGCTCGTGGACGCTCTTGCGCTGCATGACGCCGGGCGCCTGCAGCTCTAGCTCGCGGACGCCCTCCGTGGCGATGGCGCCGAGACCGTCGATCGGGTTGCCGAGCGGGTCCACCACGCGGCCGAGGTAACCGTCGCCGACGGGCACGGAGAGCACCTCGCCGGTGCGGGTGACCTCCTGGCCGGCTTCGATGCCGGCGAAGTCGCCGAGGACGACCACACCGATCTCGTGCTCGTCCAGGTTCAGCGCGAGTCCCTTGGTGCCGTCGGCGAAGGTCACGAGCTCGTTCGCCATGACGCCGGGCAGTCCCTCGACGTGCGCGATGCCGTCCGCGGCGTCGATGACGGTGCCGACCTCGGTCGCCGTGCCGGACGTCGGCTCGTACGCGGCGACGAAGTCCTTCAGCGCGTCACGGATGACGTCGGGGCTGATCGAAAGTTCTGCCATTGTCTTCCCTTTGTATACAGGTGCGCGGCCTTACCGCGCGAAGTTCGTTTGTCAGCCCGCGAGCTTCTGCCGGAGATCGGCGAGGCGGGCGGCGATGCTGCCGTCGATGACGTCGTCCGCGACCTGCACGCGCAGGCCTCCGACGACGGCGGCGTCGAGCACCTCGTTCAGCGCGACCCGACGGCCGTAGCGGCCGGTCAGCACCGTGCGGAGACGGTCGCGCTGCTGCGCGGTGAGCGGCCGGGCGGTGCGCACGGTCGCGACGATGCGGTCGCGCTGCGCGGACACGATGCGCATGGCCCGGCTCAGCAGCCGGCGCACGCGACGTCCCCGCGGCAGACGCACCAGGGACGTGACGATCAGCGACGTCGCAGGGTGCAGGCTCGACCCGACCAGCTTCTGCAGGAGTGCGGCCTTGCCCTCGCCGCCACCCAGGCGGCTGCCCAGGGCCAGCTCGAGGTCGGCGTTGTCGGCGACCAGACGCGAGACCGAGAACAGCTCGCCCTCGATGTCGGCCTCGGGCGATGCGATCGCCGCGGCGCGCACAGCGAGCTCCTCCACACCGTCGACCAGGTCGGCGGCGGAGGACCAGCGCTGCGAGGCGGCCGTGGTGAGCACGCTGCGCGCAGCCTCGGAGGCGCCGGCGAACACCCGCGACACCAGGGCGGCGCGGGCCTCGACGGGGGCAGCGGGATCGGCGAGCGCGCCGCTCAGCGCGGAGGACTCACCGATCAGGCGCGTGGCGGAGAAGAGCTCTCCGGCGACGTCGAGGGTGATCCCCTGCGCGGCGGTCAGAGCGCTGCTCGACGCCGTGAGGGCCTGAGCGGTCGCGCTGCCCATTACTTCGCCGCCTCGGAAGCCTCGAGGTCCGCGAGGAAGCGGTCCACGACGGCCGTCGCGCGTGCGTCGTCGGAGAGGGTCTCGCCGACCACACCGCCGGCGAGGTCGAGGGCGAGGCCGCCGACCTCGTTGCGCAGCGAGACGAACGCCGTCTGACGCTCCGCCTCGATCTGCGCGTGTGCGGCGGCGGTCAGACGCGCGGCCTCGGCCGCAGCGGTCTCCTTCGCCTCGGCGACGATCTTCTTGCCGTCCTCGCGGGCGGTCTCACGGATCGTGCCGGCCTCGGTGCGGGCCTCGGCGAGCTGGCGGGTGTACTCCGCCAGGGCGGCCTCGGCCTGCTTCTGCGCCTCGTCCGCCTTCGCGATGTTGCCCTCGATGGCCGCAGAGCGCTCGTCGAGCATCTTCGTGAACCGCGGAAGGGCGTAGAACCACACCACGAGCAGGATCACGACGAACCACAGCGCCGACCAGACCAGGTCGTACCACGCGGGCAGGAGCGGGTTGTGCGCCGCCTCACCCTCGGCCGCGAGGTTCGTGACAAGAGCGTTCAGCATCCTGTCTCCTTCGGGATTCGGGTGCGGATTACGGGAAGGGGATGAAGCCGACGGCGATGCCGACGAACGCGAGCGCCTCGGTGAAGGCGATGCCGATCCACATCAGAACCTGCAGACGACCGGCCAGCTCGGGCTGGCGGGCGACACCCTCGATCGTCTTGCCGACGACGATGCCCACGCCGATGGCCGGGCCGATGGCAGCGAGGCCGTAGCCGATCGCCGCGAGGTTGCCGTTGACTGCTGCGAGAACCGTAGTAGCGTCCACGGATTTTTCCTTTCGTTGTGGGCGGCGGTCTCGCCGCCCGCAGGGGTTGTCAGTGCTCTTCTGCGACCGCGAGCTGGATGTAGACCGCGGTGAGGACGGTGAAGACGTAGGCCTGGAGGACGGCCACCAGGATCTCGAAGACCGAGAAGGCGCCGCCGAAGGCGAGGGTTCCGACACCGAGCGCGGCCCAGCCGCCGCCGGCGGTGAAGAAGAAGAACGCGGTGGCCGAGTAGCACAGCACCAGCAGCATGTGACCGACGACCATGTTCATCAGAAGACGCAGGGTGAGGGTCACCGGGCGGATGATGAAGGTCGAGATGAACTCGATCGGCGTGACGATGATGTACACCGGCCACGGCACACCGGCCGGGAAGAGCGCGTTCTTGAAGAAGTTCTTCGGGCTCTTCTTGATGCCCGCGTAGATGAAGGTCACGTAGCTGACCACCGCGAGCAGCAGGGGCACGCCGATGATGCTCGTGCCGGCGATGTTCAGCCCCGGGATGATGCCCGTGATGTTCATGAACAGCGTCATGAAGAAGATCGTGGTGAGGATCGGCAGGAACCGGTCGCCGTCCTTGCGGCCGAGCAGGTCGTGCGCGATGCCGCCGCGGACGAAGCCGAGACCCATCTCCACGACGCTCTGGAACCGTCCGGGGACGATCTTCATCCGGCGTGTGCCGAGCACGAGGATCAGCACCACGGCGACGACGGAGACGAACTGGACCAGGTGGATCCGGTGGACCGGGACGCCGAACGCGTTGAAGAGGATCTCCGGGAAGAACTCGTCCATCGACGGGCCGTGGAAACCGCTGTCGTCGGCCAGTCGAGGAATCATGGTCGCAGCAAGATTAAACAGCGCGGGCTCCAACTTCGGGGCACCGGGGGCTACCGGGGCGTCGGTCGATGTGCTTCACAGCGCAGCGCTCGCGAAACGAGCGGGCTCACGCACCAGCCTATCAGACATGTGAGTTCCCTTAATCCGCGTCACGACCGCGATCGGAGGGGTTGCGCTCCCCCGCCGAGGGCGCGACATCATCGGGTGCGACGGTCGGCAGCGAGGTGTCGCTGACGTGCGGGAGACGCATCTTCAGGAACACCACGCCGTCGATCGCGAGCGAGACCAGCACCCCTGCCAGCAGCGACCAGAAGAAGACCACCGGCTCCAGCCAGGGCTGTCCCCGCAGCACCAGGATCAGGACGACGAACAGTCCCAGTTTGAGGAACCAGCCGCCCATCACGATCGCGAAGAACAGCTGCACGTACAGCTCCTGACCGAACCACCGGTTGGCGATGAGGATGCTCCCGGCCGTGATCGCGCCGAACACCACCGCGATGAGCGCGCCGATCAGCCCGCTCCACACGCCGGGCGCGCCCTTCAGCGCCCCGCCGACGACGCCGGCGATCGCTGCCAGCACGACGGCGGCCACTCCGGAGGCGATCAGCGCCGTGCGCAGGATCGGGGTGCTGGTGACGGGGCTCGCGGAGCTCATTTCGGTTCCTTCTCGGGGACGTTCCGCGGCGCGCGCGGACGCGACGGGATGAGGGTGACGATCAGGCACGCTCCGGCGCCGACGACGCCGAACACCACGCCCGCGGCGTACTCGCCGTACCAGCCCTCCCGCGAGCCGATGTACATCAGCAGCACGGCGAGGGAGATGACGGCGGTCCACGCGTAGAAGATCAGCACGGCGTCGCGGCCGCGGTGGCCGAGGTCGAGCATGCGGTGATGCAGGTGCTTGCGATCCGGGGAGAACGGCGACTTCCCGGCCCCCATGCGCCGCAGCACGGCCAGCCCGAAGTCGAGCAGCGGCAGCAGCACCACCACGACGGGGAGCAGGATCGGGATGAACGCGCCGAGCAGCTGCGAGCGCCCGATCTGCGCATTGGCCAGCACCGTCGGGTTCAGCTGCCCGGTGATCGCGACGGCGCTGGTGGCCATGAGCAGGCCGATCACGAGAGCACCGGAGTCCCCCATGAACAGCTTCGCCGGGGTCCAGTTCATCGGCAGGAATCCGATGCAGGCGCCGATGAGCATCGCGGCGATGAACGGCGCGAGGCTGAAGTAGCTGGACTGGCCGATGTCGCGGGCGATGATGTAGGAGTACGCGAAGAACACGCCGTTCGCGATGAGGCACACGCCCGCCACCAGACCGTCGAGTCCGTCGATGAAGTTGACGGCGTTCATCACGATCACGATCGCGAACATCGTGATCACGATGCTCAGCCAGCTGGATCCGATCACGGGCTCCGCCAACGGCAGCGATGCGATCTGCAGGCCGCCGACGATCGTGACGAGGCCGGCAGCGATGAACTGGGCGCCGAGCTTGATCATCCAGTCCAGGTCCCACAGGTCGTCGATGACGCCGACGACGGCGATGAGCAGCACCGCGCCGAGCACGGACCACATGGTCTGCGGCTGCGCCCAGATGATGTGGAAGAACGGGCTCGCCGCGCTCGCGGCGAACGCCGCCAGGATCCCGAGCAGCATCGCCACTCCCCCGAGGCGCGGCGTGGGGGTGGTGTGCACGTCGCGTTCGCGGATGCCCTGGTACAGCTTGAAGCGGTGGCTCAGCTGCCACACCACCCACGAGCACGCGAGGGTCACGGCCGCCGTGAGGATCACGGTGAACAGGTACTGCTTCACGTCGTCGCTCTCATCCGAGGACCGTCAGGACGGCTCTTCGAGCAGATCCCCGAGCACCGCGACGAGGGCGTCGCGCGAGATCGCGCCCTCGCGGAGCACCCGCACCTTGGCGTCGTCGCCGCCCGGGCGCACGAGCGACGTGGCGTCGACGATCGTGGAGGCGACGCCGCCGGTCGCCGGGCCCGCATCGAGGTACACCGAGACGCTGTCGCCGAGCATGCTCTGGGCGGCCTCGGCGTCCACGGCGGCGGGACGGCCGGTGAGGTTCGCACTGGAGACGGCGAGAGGGCCCGTCTCCTCCAGCAGTGCGAGCGCGACCTTGTGGTCGGGCATGCGCACCGCGACGGTGCCGTGGGTCTCCCCGAGATCCCAGACCAGCGACGGCTGCGACGGCAGCACGATCGTGAGGCCGCCCGGCCAGAACGCGTCGACGAGACGCTGCACGGGCTCGGGCACCGTCTCGACGAGGGCGGCGAGGGTGGCGGTGCTGCCGACGAGCACGGGCGGCGGCTGCTGGCGCCCCCTCCCCTTCGCATCGAGCAGGCGCTGCACGGCTGCGGGGCTGAACGCGTCGGCGCCCACGCCGTAGACGGTGTCGGTGGGGAGCACGACCAGCTCGCCCCGGCCGATCGCGAGACGTGCCTGGCGCATGCCGGTGAGGATCTGATCCGCGTCGCGGCTATCGAAGAGGGAGGACATGACCGGCCCAGTCTACGGGGCGAGGCCTGCGCGCCGCTGAGCGCGGCACGCGAGCGGCCTCGGCGCGGACAGCCCGGGACTACGGCCGGATCGCCGTCGTGGCGCGATCGCGGCGGGTGAGGTCCTGGTGCGTGGCGGTCGCCCCCCAGCCGTCCGCGGCGAGCAGCTCGCGGATCGCGGCGCCCTGCACCTCGGCGTGCTCCAGCACCAGCGTGCCGCCCGGGTGCAGCAGCGCCCAGGCGCGCCGGCTGATGGCGCGCACCACGTCGAGCCCGTCCGGGCCGCCGTAGAGCGCCATCGCCGGGTCGAACAGGCGCACCTCCGGGTCGCGCGGGATCGCGTCGTCCGGCACGTACGGCGGGTTGGAGATCACCACGTCGACGGTGCCGTCGAGCTCGCCGAGCGTGTCGCGGAGATCGCCCAGCACGAGCGCGAGGTTCGGCTGACCGGCGGTGTTGCGCTGAGCCCAGGCGTGCGCCTCCGGCGACAGCTCCACGGCGTGCACCCGTGCGTGCGGGACCTCGGTCGCCATCGCCAGGGCGATCGCCCCGGAACCCGTGCACAGGTCGACGCCGACCGGCTCGGGCGAGGCCGCGGCGAGCAGTGCGTCGATCGCGAACTGCGCGACGATCTCGGTCTCCGGCCTCGGCACGAACACTCCGGGTCCGACCGCCAGCTCGAGGTGGCGGAAAGGCGCCGTGCCGGTGAGATGCTGCAGCGGCTCGCGCGCCGCGCGCCGCGCGACGAGGGCGTCCAGCGCCTCCGCCTGCGCCTCGTCGAGCGCGTCGCCGCGGATCGTCGCCGCCTGCACCGCCCCTCGCCCCGCGCCCAGGACGTGCCCGGCGAGCAGCTCGGCGTCCACGGCGGGATCGAGGACGCCGGCCTCGGCGAGGGCGTTCACGGCGCGGCGGAGGGCTTCGGCGAGCGGCACGGACATAGACGTCCAGCGTAATGCGGGCGTCACATTCACCGTGCGCACCGATGGCGGTCCTAGGCTGTGCACGATCGTGTCCTCCTCCATCGGGACGGGCTCATCGCCCCCCGACGCAGTGCGCCCATCGAAAGGTCCGTCATGGCAGGCATCCACTCCGACATCACCAGCACGTTCGGCAACACCCCGCTCGTCCGGCTGAACCACGTCACCGACGGCCTCGACGCCACGGTGCTCGTCAAGCTCGAGTCGTTCAACCCGGCCTCGAGCGTCAAGGACCGCATCGGCATCGCGATCGTCGACGCCGCAGAGGCGTCCGGCGAGCTGAAGCCCGGCGGCACGATCGTCGAGGCGACCAGCGGCAACACGGGCATCGCGCTGGCCATGGTGGGCGCCGCCCGCGGCTACCGCGTGATCCTGACGATGCCGGCGTCCATGTCGAAGGAGCGGCGGGTCCTCCTCAAGGCGTTCGGCGCCGAGCTCGTGCTCACCGACCCGACGCTCGGCATGAAGGGCGCGATCGAGGAACTGCAGAAGATCATCGCGGAGACCCCGGGCGCCGTGTGGGCTCGGCAGTTCGAGAACGCCGCCAACCCGCAGATCCACCGCGAGACCACCGCGCAGGAGATCCTGCGCGACACCGACGGCGCCGTCGACGTCTTCATCGCCGGCGTCGGCACCGGCGGCACGGTGACGGGCACCGGGCAGGCGCTCAAGGCCGCGAACCCCGCGGTCAAGGTCTACGCCGTCGAGCCCAAGGACTCCCCCCTGCTCAGCGAGGGCCGCGTCGGACCGGCGAAGATCCAGGGCATCGGCCCGAACTTCGTGCCGGAGATCCTCGACCGCGAGGTGATCGACGAGGTCCTCACCGCCGAGTTCGACGAGTCGCTCGCGACCTCCCGGGACCTCGCCGCCAAGGAGGGCCTGCTCGTGGGGATCTCCGCCGGCGCGGCGGTCGCCCAGGCGCTCAAGGTCGCGGCCCGCCCGGAGAACGCGGGCAAGACGATCGTCGTGATCGCGCCCGACACGGGCGAGCGCTACCTGTCCACCGCGCTGTTCGAGGACCTGCGCGAGGACTGATGCCGAACCCCGACATGTCGTGGATCGGGCGGATGCGCGAGGACGTCGCGTCCGCCCGACTCCGCGACCCCGCCGCCCGCGGCGGACTCGAGATCGCCCTGCTCTACCCCGGCCTGCACGCCATCTGGGCGCACCGGCTGAACCACGCGCTGTGGACCCGGGGACTGCGCTTCCCGGCGCGGATGGGCTCGCAGGTCGCCCGGTGGCTCACCGGCATCGAGATCCACCCGGGCGCGCGGATCGGGCGCCGGTTCTTCATCGATCATGGCATGGGCGTCGTGATCGGCGAGACGGCGGAGATCGGCGACGACGTGATGCTGTACCACGGGGTCACCCTGGGCGGCCGCACCCGCGACGCCGGCAAGCGCCACCCCACGCTCGAGGACGGCGTGCTCGTGGGCGCAGGCGCCAAGATCCTGGGGCCTGTGGTGATCGGAGCACGGTCGGCGATCGGCGCCAACGCCGTGGTGACCAAGGACGCCCCGGCCGACTCCGTGCTCACCGGGGTCCCTGCCCGTGCGAGGCCGCGTGTCGAGGGAGAGAGCACGGCCCGGATCCTCTCCGTGCCGGAATACTCGATCTGAGCGGAACGCCCGGGATCCGCGTAGGGTCGGGGCATGCGATGGGTGCTCCACGTGGACCTGGACCAGTTCATCGCGGCCGTCGAGGTGCTGCGCCGTCCGGAGCTCGCCGGCCTGCCCGTGATCGTGGGCGGTCGCGGCGACCCGACCGAGCGCGCCGTGGTGTCGACCGCGTCCTATGAGGCCCGCGCTTTCGGCGTGGGCTCGGGCATGCCGCTGCGCATCGCCGCGCGGAAGGCGCCGGATGCGGTGATCCTGCCCGTCGATGCTCCCGCGTATCTCGCGGCCTCCGCCGAGGTGATGGACGAGCTGCGCGCCCAGCCCGGCGCGGTGGTGCAGGTGCTCGGGTGGGATGAGGCGTTCGTCGGCGTCGACACCGACGATCCCGAGGCGTACGCGCGTCGCCTGCAGCGCGCCGTGCTGGAGCGCACCCGGTTGCACTGCAGCGTGGGCATCGGCGACACGCTCGTGCGGGCGAAGATCGCGACGGGCTTCGGCAAGCCCCGGGGCGTCTTCCGCCTCACGGCCCGCAACTGGGATCAGGTGATGGGCGACCGCGCCGTGATCGAGCTGTGGGGCGTGGGCTCGAAGGTGTCGAAGCGCCTCACGGCCCTCGGCATCCGCACCGTCGCGGAGCTGGCGTCGGCGCCCGAGCACGTACTCACGGCCGAATTCGGTCCGCGGATGGGACTCTGGTACCGCGAACTCGGGCAGGGCGGCGGATCCGCGGTCGTCGACGACACCCCCTGGGTTCCTCGCGGACACAGCCGGGAGACCACGTATCAGACGGATCTGGCCGGCCGCGGCGAGATCGAGCACGCCGCGCTCGTGCTGCTCGACCAGGTGCTCGACGACGTGGCGGAGGACGGACGCGCCGTCATCGGGCTCGGCCTCAAGGTGCGCTATGCGCCGTTCACGACGAAGACGTTCACCAAGCGGATCCCGGAGACGACCGACCGCGCCGCCGTCGTGGCGAAGGCGCGCGAGCTCTTCGCCCGCATCGAGCCGGACCGGGCGGTGCGGCTGCTCGGCGTGCGCGCCGAGATGGCGATGCCCGAGGACGCACGCGAGGGGCGCACAGCGGTGCGCGGCGCCTGGTGACCCTCTCCGACGCGACGGCACCGGGCGGCGGCGCGTTCAGCCCTCGGTGCCGAGGGCCGCGAGGCGGGCCTCCTCATCCGCGTGGATCGCGGACTCGATGATCGGCGCCAGCGCCCCGTCCATCACCTGGTCGAGGTTGTAGGCCTTGAAGCCGGTGCGGTGATCCGCGATGCGGTTCTCCGGGAAGTTGTAGGTGCGGATCCGCTCCGAGCGGTCCATGCCGCGGATCTGCGAGCGGCGGGCGTCGCTGGCGGCGGCCTCGAGCTCCTCCTGCTGCTTGGCGAGCAGACGGGCGCGCAGCACGCGCATCGCCGCCTCGCGGTTCTGCAGCTGCGACTTCTCGTTCTGCATCGACACCACGATCCCGGTGGGCAGATGCGTGATGCGCACCGCCGAGTCGGTGGTGTTCACGGACTGGCCGCCCGGTCCCGACGAGCGGAAGACGTCGATCTTGAGGTCGTTCTGGTTGATCGCGATCTCGTCGGGCTCGTCGACCTCCGGGAACACGAGCACCCCGGTCGTCGAGGTGTGGATGCGCCCCTGCGACTCGGTGGCGGGAACCCGCTGCACGCGGTGCACACCGCCCTCGTACTTGAGGTGCGCCCAGACGCCCTGGGACGGATCCGTGGAGCTGCCCTTGATCGCAACCTGCACGTCCTTGTAGCCGCCGAGGTCGGACTCGGTGCGCTCGAGGAGCTCGGTCTTCCAGCCCTTCGACGCGGCGTACTGCATGTACATGCGCAGCAGGTCGGCGGCGAAGAGCGCCGATTCGGCGCCGCCCTCCCCCGCCTTGATCTCCATGATGACGTCGCGGGCATCGTCCGGATCCCGCGGGATCAGCAGCCGCCGCAGTCGCTCCTGCGTCTGCTGCAGGTGCTCCTCGAGGGCCGGGATCTCCGCCGCGATCGACTCGTCCTCGCGGGCGAACTCGCGCGCGGTCTCGAGATCCTCACCGGCGGCGATCCAGTCGTCATGCGCCTTCACGATGCGGCTGAGCTCGGCGTAGCGGCGGTTGACGCGCTTCGCCCGCACCGCGTCGGCGTGCACCTCGGGGTCGGAGAGCTCCCTCTCCACCCTGCGGTGCTCGTCGCGCAGCGCCTCGACCTGTTCGAACATGACGACCGGATCCCGGAACGACAGCTGATCCGCGGAGGCGGGTCAGCGGATGCTGTTCTCGGACGCGTGGCTGTGGCCGGTGCCCGAGGAGGGCTTGCCCAGCTGTGCGTTCTGCATCTGCAGCAGGAACTCGACGTTGGAGTCGGTCTCCTTGAGCTTGCCGAGGACGACCTCGAGGGCCTGCTGCGGGTCGAGCCCGGCGAGGGCGCGGCGCAGCTTCCAGGTGATCTTGACCTCGTCGGGGCTCAGCAGCATCTCCTCACGGCGCGTGGAGGACGCGTTGACGTCCACGGCCGGGAAGATCCGCTTGTCGGCGAGCGCGCGGGACAGGCGCAGCTCGCTGTTGCCGGTGCCCTTGAACTCCTCGAAGATGACCTCGTCCATCTTGGATCCGGTCTCCACCAGCGCGG
The DNA here is from genome assembly GCF_054654695.1 of Microbacterium xylanilyticum. NCBI lineage: Bacteria > Bacillati > Actinomycetota > Actinomycetes > Micrococcales > Microbacteriaceae > Microbacterium > Microbacterium xylanilyticum. The sequence continues at coordinate 1,242,362 of NZ_BAAIEN010000002.1, read as the reverse complement.
TGGCGAGGATCGTGAGCGATCCGCCGTTCTCGATGTTGCGCGCGGCGCCGAAGAAGCGCTTCGGCGGGTAGAGCGCCGAAGCGTCCACGCCGCCCGTGAGCACCCGGCCGGAGGCGGGCGCCGAGATGTTGTAGGCGCGGCCGAGGCGGGTGATCGAGTCGAGCAGCACGACCACATCGCGGCCCAGCTCGACGAGGCGCTTGGCGCGCTCGATCGCGAGCTCGGCGACCGTGGTGTGATCCTCCGCGGGGCGGTCGAAGGTCGAGGCGATGACCTCGCCCTTCACGGTGCGCTGCATGTCGGTGACCTCTTCGGGGCGCTCGTCGACGAGCACGACCATGAGGTGCACCTCCGGGTTGTTCTGCGCGATCGCGTTGGCGATCTGCTGCAGCACGATCGTCTTGCCCGCCTTCGGCGGGGCGACGATGAGGCCGCGCTGGCCCTTGCCGATCGGTGCGACGAGGTCGATGATCCGCTGCGTGAGCTTCGAGGCGGACGTCTCCAGCCGCAGCCGCTCCTGCGGGTACAGCGGGGTGAGCGACGAGAACTCGACGCGGGAGGCCGCGTCCTCCGGGCTCAGACCGTTGATCGAGTCGACCTTGACCAGGGCGTTGTACTTCTGGCGACCCTGCTGCTCGCCCTCGCGGGGCTGCTTGATCGCGCCGACGACGGCGTCGCCCTTGCGCAGGTTGTACTTCTTCACCTGTCCGAGCGAGACGTACACGTCGCTGGGGCCGGAGAGGTAGCCCGTGGTGCGCACGAAGGCGTAGTTGTCGAGCACGTCGAGGATGCCGGCGATCGGGATGAGGACGTCGTCCTCGCCGATCTCGGTCTCGAACTCGTCCACGTTCTGGTTGCCGCCGCCGCGGCGCTTGTTGCGCTGCCGGCTGCGGCTGCTGCCGCCGTCCTCGTCGGCGTCGGCGGGAGCACCGCCGCGGCTGTTCTGGTTGCCGTTGCCGTTCTGGCCGTTGTTCTGGTTGCCGCCGTTGTCCTGTCCGCCGTTGCGATTGCGGCTGCGGCTGCGGGAACGGCTGCGGCTGCGGCCGGTCGGCTCGTCGCCGCCCTCCGCGGGAGCCTCGGCCGGCTGCTCGGACGGTGCGGCGTCCGCGGACGCCTCCTTGACGGCGGGCTCCGCCGGCGCCTCGGCGGGTGCAGCGTCCGCGGACTCCGCAGGCGCTTCCTCGGCCTTCTTCGCACGGCTGCGACGCGGGGCCTTCGCCTTCGGCGCCTCCTCGGCAGGGGCGTCGGCGGACGCGGCCTCGGCCGGAGCGGCGGCGGACGCGGCGTCTGCGGACTCCGCCGGCGCCTCCTCAGCCTTCTTCGCGCGGCTGCGACGCGGGGCGCGCGCCTTCGGCGCCTCCTCAGCCGGAGCCTCGGCAGGTGCGGCCTCGGCCGGAGCTGCGACGGCGGTGTCGCCCGCTTCGGCGGCCTGGGCTGCGGCGCTCGCGGTGGTTGCGCGGCGCGGCGCGCGCTTGCGCGGCGCCTTGGGCGCGTCCTCGGTGGACGCGGTCTCGGCAGGAGCCGAGTTCTCGATCTGGGTCTCGGAGATGGTCTCCACGAGTACTCCTCTTGTAAGTCGTGGGTGTTTCGACGCGCACACGGCAGATGCCGGGGCGCGGCCGCACGATCATGCCGAGAACAGGCTGTCCCCTGCATGCCACCCGGAGAACACGCTCACGACGAGCCGGTGACCGGCTCGCGGTGCGGTTTCGGATGCTGTGCGGCTGACGCAGGAAGTGCGTCGCGGGCCGGGATCACGATTGTGACGAAGAACCCTCCGCTCGTTCCCTCACTGTACCACCTCGCACATCGACGGCGACCATCTGCGGGATCCACGGAGTGTCCGTCGCCGCCTCGGCGACCCGGACGGCCTCCAGGCGGCTGCCCGGGCCGTCGCACAGCACGAGCACGCTCGGTCCGGCGCCCGAGACGACGGCCGCGAAGCCCTCCGCCCGCAGCGCGCGCACCAGGCGGTTCGTCTCCGGCATCGCGGGGGCGCGATAGTCCTGGTGCAGCCGGTCGTCGGTGGCGTCGAGCAGCACGTCGGGGCTCTGCGTGAGCGCCGCGATGAGCAGGGCGGAGCGGGACACGTTGAACACCGCGTCCTCGCTCGGCACGTGCTCGGGCTGCAGGCTGCGGGCCGCCTTGGTCGACATGGTGTATCCGGGTACCAGCACGAGCGGCGAGACGCCGCGGTGCACCAGCAGCTTCTTGTGCTGCGGGCCGCGCTCGGCGGTCCACGCGATCGTCAGGCCGCCGAACAGGGCGGGGGCGACGTTGTCCGGGTGTCCTTCGAGCTCGGTCGCGAGCCGGAGCAGCGCGTCGTCGTCGAGCTCGACGACGCCCTTCAGCAGGCCCTGCGCGGCCAGAACGCCCGCCGCCACGGCGGCGCCGGAGGACCCGAGCCCGCGGCCGTGGGGCACGCCGTTTCGGGCGATGAGGCGGATCCCGGGCATCGTGACGCCGGCGTCGGCGAAGACGTGCGCGATGGATCGGATCACGAGGTTCGACGCGTCGCGCGCGATCTCCTCGGCGCCGGATCCGGAGATGTCGAACTCGTAGACGCCGGGCTCGAGCGCCGTGACCTCGAGCTCGTCGTACATGCTCAGCGCCAGGCCCAGGGTGTCGAACCCGGGGCCGAGGTTGGCGCTGGTGGCGGGGACGCGCACCTCGACGGTGCGCCCGGGCATCGGTCCTTCGGCGGCGGTCACGTCACTCCCCCTCGACGCGCAGCACCGACACCACGCGGGAGACGGCGTCGCTGTCGGCCAGACGGGCGACGGTGTCGCTGAGAGCCTGCTCGGTGGCACGGTGCGTGCCGATCACCAGGCGGGCGGTCGTGCTGTCCTCGCCGCGCTCCACGGTCTGCAGCGCGGTGGCGATCGAGACGCCGTGGTCGCTGAGGATGCCGGCGACGGTCGCGAGCACGCCGGTGACGTCGGCGACCTCGAGGGTGATCTGGTAGCGCGTGGTGATGTGCCCGAACGGCGCGATCGGCAGGCTCTGCCGGGCCGACTCGCCCACGCCCACACCCCCGGCGATGTGCCTGCGCGCGGCGGAGACGACGTCGCCGAGCACGGCCGACGCGGTCTGCACTCCGCCCGCACCGGCGCCGTAGAACATCAGCGGGCCGGCGGCCTCTGCCTCGACGAACACGGCGTTGTTGCCGCCGTGCACGCTGGCCAGCGGGTGGTCGCGATCGATCAGCGCCGGGTACACGCGCACCGAGACGGCGTCGCCTTCGGGCTCGGGGAGCCGCTCGCACACCGCGAGCAGCTTGATCACGTACCCCGCACGACGGGCGTCGCCGATCATGTCGGCGGTCACCGAGGAGATGCCCTCGCGGTGCACGTCGTCGATCGAGACCTGCGTGTGGAACGCGAGGCTGGCGAGGATCGCCGCCTTCTGTGCCGCGTCGAAGCCCTCGAGGTCGAGGGTCGGATCCGCCTCGAGGTACCCCAGGTCGGTCGCGATCCGCTGCGCCTCCTCGGCGCTGAGCCCCTGGCGGTCCATGGAGTCGAGGATGAAGTTCGTGCTGCCGTTGACGATGCCGAAGATCCGCTTGATCCGGTCGCCGGCCAGCGAGTCGCGCAGCGGACGGATGATCGGGATGGCGGCGGCGACGGCGGCCTCGTACGACACGGAGGCGCCCACCTGGTCGGCGGCCTCGAAGATCTCCGCCCCGTGCGTCGCGAGCAGCGCCTTGTTGCCGGTGACCACGTCGGCACCGCTGCCCAGCGCCTGCAGCACGTATCCGCGCGCGGGCTCGATCCCGCCCATGAGCTCGATCACGATGTCGGCTCCGAGGACGAGCGCCTCGGCGTCGGTGGTGAGCAGCTCGCGCGGCAGGTCCGTGTCGCGCGGCGCATCCACGTCGCGGACCAGGATCCCGGCGAGCTCGAGGGTCGCGCCGCTGCGCTCGGCCAGGTCGGCCTGGTGCTCGAGGAGCAGGCGCGCGACCTGCGATCCCACGGATCCAGCCCCGAGCAGGGCTACCCGGAGGGTGCGGCGGTGGCCGTCGAGTTCCGTCATGCTTCTCCTTCTCCGGTGCGGGCACCGGTGCGCTCCGCCCCCGGCGCGGCGATGCCCGCGTCCCGGGAGAGGAGGTCGGCGAGGGTCTCCCCGCGGACGATCACCCGTGCCTGGCCGTCGCGCACGGCGACGACTGCGGGACGCGGGGTGGTGTTGTAGTTGCTGGACAGCGCGTAGCAGTACGCGCCGGTCGCCGGCACCGCGAGCAGGTCGCCCGGGGTGACGTCGGAGGGGAGGTACTCGTGATCGACGACGATGTCCCCCGATTCGCAGTGCGAGCCCACGACACGGACGAGCACGGGTGCACCGGTTCCCTCGCGCGACGCGATGCGCGCGGAGTACTGGGATCCGTACAGGGCGGGGCGGGCGTTGTCGCTCATGCCGCCGTCCACGCTCACGTAGAGCCGCTCGCCGCGGTCGCCGAGCGACACCTCCTTGGTGGTGCCGACCTCGTACAGGGTCACGCCCGCCTGGCCCACGACCGCGCGGCCGGGCTCGAAGGCGAGGGTGGGGATCGGGATGCCGCGCACCTCGCACTCGCGTGCGACGGCGTCGACGATCGCGTTCGCGAGCTCCTCGATGGGCGTCGGATCGTCGGCCGCGGTGTAGGCGATGCCGAAGCCGCCGCCGAGGTTGAGCATCGGCAGCTCGCCGCCCTCGCGCAGCGCCGCGTGCAGCTCGATCATGCGGGAGGCCGACTCGGCGAAACCGCGGGATCCGAAGATCTGCGAGCCGATGTGGCAGTGCAGGCCGCGCAGCTTCAGGCTGGGGATCTCGCGGATCCGCTCGACGAGCGCGGGTGCTGCCTCGAGCGGCGTGCCGAACTTCTGGTCCTCGTGCGCGGTGGCGAGGAAGTCGTGGGTCTCGGCGTGCACGCCGCTGTTCACCCGGAGCAGCACGCGCTGCCGGAATCCTCGGCTCTCGGTGCCGCGGCGCTCGGCGATCGCGCCGAGGCGCTCGATCTCGATCGCGGAGTCGAGGATGATCGTGCCGACGCCGACCTCGACCGCGCGCTCGAGTTCGACGACGCTCTTGTTGTTGCCGTGGAATCCGATCCGCGACGGTTTGACGCCGGCCGCCAGCGCGATCTCGAGCTCGCCGCCGCTGCAGACGTCGACGCGCAGGCCCTCCTGGGTCACCCAGCGCGCCACCTCCGTGCTGAGGAACGCCTTGCCCGCGTAGTAGACGCGCGCCTTGGTCCCGTGCGCGGCCGCGGCGTCGTCGAAGGCACTGCGGATCCGTGCCGCGTGCGCGCGCACCTCGGCCTCGTCGAGCACGTAGAGCGGCGTGCCGAAACGGGCCCGCAGCTCTGCCACGCCCACTCCGCCGAGCTCGAGCTCACCGTCGACGTCGCGGCGTGCGGATGCCGGCCACACCGTCGAGGGCAATCCGTTCGGATCGGCGGGTACCTCCAGCCAGTCCGGGGCGAGCGCGTCGTCGGGCGATGCGGAGAGCACAGGGCACCAATCGTCGTGTGGGACTCGGGTTCGAGGGCGGCCCAGAGCGGGCCGGGTTCTGAGAATTCTAAGGCACCGCGCCGCCCCGGCCCGACGGCTGTGACGACGTGCGACGCGTCTACCTGATTGGATGAGGCGTGCGCGGATTCCATCATGTCGAGCTGTGGGTCATCGATCTGGATCGCGCGAGAACCGAATGGTCCTGGCTTCTCGAAAGGCTCGGATTCGCACCTGCGGACGCCTGGACCGACGGCAGCTCGTGGAGAGCCGAAGGCGCCTATCTGACGATCTGCGTGCCGCCCGGTCTGCGGGGCTCGCGTCACGATCGGCGGCTCCCCGGGCTCAACCACCTCGCCTTCCCGGTGGTTCGCGCAGCGACGTCGACCGGCTGATGGCGGAGGCTCCGGAGCATGGCTGGAGCGTGCTGTACGGCGACCGGTACCCGCACGCGGGCGGCCCCGACCACTACGCGGGATGGCTGGAGAACGGCGAAGGGTTCAAGGCCGAGGTCGTCGCGACGGAGGTCTGAAGCGCGTCGACGCCCTGCCGTGCTGGGGATCCGCGAATACGTCAGAACGGCGGCGGCTGGTCGGGTCGTGGATCCGGTTCGGGGATGGTGAAGGTCACCGGTGGGGGTGGCTGGTCGATGTAGCTCGCCCCGGTCGGGCTGGTCCATTCCAGGACTCCCGCGCCGAGCTGTTTCACCGTCCACGCGGTCTGGTGTTTCAGGACGTGGTGGCGTCGGCAGAGCCCGCCCAAGTTCCCTTCCTCGGTCTGACCGCCGTAGGCGGCGTCGATCGTGTGGTCGAGGTCTTGAGTGACGGGTGGGAGCCCGCAGGTCACGAACCGGCACCGGGAGTCCCTTGCGTGCAGGAGCCGCCGCAGGTCGGCGTTGGGCCGGTAGCGGTCGACGGCGAGAATCGCCCCGGTGACCGGGTGGGTGAGCACCCGTTCCCACGCCGCGGCCCCGCCGGCGAGGAGCCGGGCGGTCTCGGTGTCGATGGGTTGCCCGCCGGCGAGTTCGGCGGGCTGTTCGCTGCGGGTTCCGAACGCCGGGTCGGCACCTGGGTGAGAGGCGCACCGGGGCGCCGTATCGGGACGCATGGCGGTGAATGCGGGGACGGCGACCTCGACCCGCGCCTGGATCGCCGCGAGCAGCCCGGCCGTGGTGTCGTGCCCCGACGCGGCGCCGGTGAGGAGTGTGTCCGCGCACAGGTCGGCGCGCAGCTGGTCGAGGGTGCGGTCATCGGCGGGGTCGCCGATCCCTTCGGTGTCGACGACACCGCTCGAGTCCGGGGTGGTTCCCGCGGCAGCGTCTTTCGCCGCTTTCGTGTTCGCGGTCTTCAGCAAGTGGGCTTGTTGGGTGAGTCGGTCGTAGATCCCGTCGATCACCGCCGCGGAGTGGATGAGCCCCAAGGCCTTCTGCCCGTCGGGGAGTTCCTCCCGCCACACGGTCCGCTTCTCCTGCGCCGAGCGGTGCCGCTCAGTGAGGCTGCGCGGGGCCAACCGTTCGGCGATGCGTTCCACGATCCGCTTCGCCCGATGCGGCGTCTCACCCTCGCACGCCGCGACCGCGGCTTGTTCGAACTCGGCCCGCACCTCGTCGTCGAGGCGGGCGCCCGTGTCTTGGATGAGACGGACGTGGGCGGTGTTGATCCGCGCGTCGCTGAACGCCTGCATCGTGATCGGGTACCGGGTCATCAGTTCCGCGGCGCGCGCCATGCGCCCCTGTACGACGCGATCCGACATGTGCAGCACCGCCGCCAGCTCGGCAGCGACACTGCGCGCGGCCAGATCCACCGCTTCACCCCGCACCGCAGAAGTGCCGCCGGCCGCGGCGAGGTCCTCAGCAAGCCGTTGGGCGACAGCAAGGTGCGCGTCCCGCACTGCCTGCAGCCGGATGATCGACGCTTCCGTCGCCGCGAGCCCGGACGTGACCATGGCCAGCACGGCGACCGGATCCACTGGGTCAACCCCGGGCTCCTCCACCATGTCGACTGTGTTCGTCATACCCTCATTCAACTCGGGGGCACCGACATTCCGGGCCGGAAAAGGACCAGATCAGATAGCGAAAGATCACGAACAGGTCACGAAACCTCGTGCGCGAAAGCGCGTCGACGACGGCGCGGATCCCGCGTGCCCACCGGGCCCGTCGACAAGCTCAGAGACCGGACGCACGACCCTCTGAGGGACGGGTGTGCCGGTCCTCGGCCCGCATGGGAACCCGGAAGTTCCAGCCGCGCGTCAAGCCCCCGGACCAGGCTCGCGCCTCTCGCTACGCTCGGACCATGGCCACCCGTACCGATGCCGAGCACCCGCCTGCCGAGAAGTCGCAGCTCCAGCGCAGGATCGAAGCCGTCGTGGCGCGCGTGCTGCGCTGGCGACTTGCACGCACCTGGCTGCTGTACTCCGAGAAGCACGGGCCGGCGCTCGCCGACGGCATCACCTACCGCGCGCTGTTCAGCGTCTTCGCGGCGGTGCTGCTGGGCTTCTCCGTCGCGGGCCTGTGGCTGGCGGGCAACCGACCCGCCCTCACCGCGCTCATCCACGCCGTCGACGCCGCCGTGCCGGGCCTCATCGGCCACGACGGCCTGATCAGCATCGCGACGATCACGGCGCCCACGGGGCTCTCCCTCGCCGGCGCGTTCTCCCTCGTCGGCCTCATCGGCGCGGCACTCGGTGCGATCGGATCTCTGCGCATCGCCCTGCGCGCGCTCGCGGGCCGACTCGCCGATGACGTGCAGTGGTATTGGGTGATCCTGCGCAACCTCGGACTCGCCGCGGGGATCGGCATCGGGTTCGTGCTGTCGGCCGCCGCCACGGTGCTCGGCTCGCTCGGCGTGGGCTCGATCGCCGCGCTCTTCGGCGCAGAGCACTCCCTCGCCGCCGCGTGGACGGAGCGGATCGTGTCCGTGGCGGTCGTGTTCGCCCTCGACATGGCGCTCGTGGCGGCGCTGTTCGCGGTGCTCTCCGGTGTGCGCGCCGATGCGAGGAATCTCTGGGCCGGCGCCGCACTCGGAGGCGCCGGCCTGCTCGCACTGCAGCAGCTGTCCGCCTTGTTCGTCCGGGGGGCTTCGGCGAACCCGCTCCTGGCGTCGTTCGCCGCCCTCGTCGCCCTGATGCTGTGGCTCAACCTGTCGGCGCAGGTGGTGCTGCTCGCGAGCGCCTGGATCATCACCGGGGTCGAGGACGATGAGGACCGCGCGTCCGGCCGACCGCGGTCGTTCGCCGAGCGGCGGCTCGACCGTGCCGAGCGTCTGCTGGCGGCGACCACCGCGGAGCGCGACGCGGCGCGGGCTCAGCTCGGCGAGGAGAGCCCGGAGATCCTGGCCGAGCGCGACGCCCTGCTCGCACCGCAGGAGGAGGAGGAGCAGGAACGGCCGCACCTGCCCTGGTACAAGCGGCTGCTGCACCGCCGCGATTGAGCGGTGCGCCGCCGCGGCGAAGGGCGGTCAGGACGCGGGGCAGGTGCCGTTCTCGAGCAGGGCCGGATCCGTCGTGATCGCGCTGTCCGCCGTGAACGTGGCGACCAGCACGCCCTCCTTCACCCGCAGCCCGCCGAGGTGAACCCCCGCCGGCAGCCGGTCCGCGATGCACACCTTCTGGGTGGCGAACAGCGGCTTCAGCGCCGGACCGAACGGGGAGGACGCGACCGTGTCCGGATCGAGGGTGAGCGCGCCGATCGAGGCCGACGTCGGCGTGAACGTGAGCTCGCCGCCTTCCGCGCCCGGGGTGAGCGAGAGGGCGAGCGGCACATTCGCCCCGAACAGCTCCACGGATCCGGTCGCCTTCACGTCCGCGCCCGCGATCGTCACCGCGTCGATCGGCGACGGCTCCCCCGCGGCGGCCTTGACCGCGGCCTGCAGCTGATCCGCCGTGATCCGGAACGTGCCGGTGGCGCTGCCGAGGGCCCCGCCACGGATAGGCACACCGGTGGCCTCGACCTGGACCGCGCTCGTGATGGGCCCGATCGCGACGCTCTTCGTGGACAGATGCACGTCGTCCAGCTTCCCCGCCACGAGTTGAGGCAGCACGATGCCGTCGACGGCGACGTCCAGCTGCTGGTCCGCCGGCAGCTTCAGCGCTCTGATGACCTGCGCGCGGATCTGCTGCGCCACGACGGCGCGGGCGACGAACTCGCCGCCGACCACGAGGGCCGCGAGCACGAGCACCGCAGTCCCCACGGCCCACGGCCAGCGACGGCGACGGCGCGGTGGCGGCACCGCGATGGGGGCAGTGGGCAGCGGCGGGCGAGCCGGAATCGCGGATGACACTCCCGCCTCCCGAGGAAGCGGTACGGTCGGGTGCTCCGAACCGAGATCGCGCGGATACGGCTCGGTCGGGTGCGTGCCCTCCGTGCCGCTCATGTCACATCCGCTCCGGCGCCGAGACCCCCAGCAGCGAAAGGCCGTTGCGGAGCACCTGGCCGGTGGCGTCGTTGAGCCACAGGCGGGTGCGGTGCACGTCCTCCACGGGGTCGTCGCCCTGCGGGATCACCCGGCAGTTGTCGTACCAGCGGTGATAGAGGCCGGCGAGCTCCTCCAGGTAGCGCGCCACGCGATGCGGCTCGCGCACTTCAGCGGCGAACGCCACGATCCGGGGGAACTCCTGGAGCGCGCCGAGCAGCGCGGACTCCGTCTCGTGCGTGAGCAGCTCGGGCGCGAAGGCCGAGCGGTCCACGCCGGAGTCCGCGGCGTTGCGCGCCACATTGTGCGTGCGGGCGTGCGCGTACTGCACATAGAACACGGGGTTGTCGTTGGTGCGCTTCTGCAGCAGCTCGGGGTCCAGCGACAGCGGCGAGTCCGCGGGCGAGCGCTCGAGCGAGTACCGCAGCGCATCGGTGCCGAGCCACTCGCGCAGGTCGTCCATCTCGATGATGTTGCCCGCGCGCTTGCTGAGCCGGGCTCCGCCCACGGATACGAGCTGGCCGATGAGCACCTCGACGTCCTTCTCAGGATCGTCGCCGGCAGCGCCGGCCAGCGCCTTGAGGCGGTGCACGTAACCGTGGTGATCCGCGCCGAGGAGGTAGATCTTGTGCTCGAAGCCGCGGTCGCCCTTGTTCAGGTAATAGGCGGCGTCCGCGGCGAAGTACGTGTACTCGCCGTTGGAGCGGCGGATGACGCGATCCTTGTCGTCACCGAAATCGGTCGTGCGCACCCACACCGCGTCGTCCTGGTCGAAGACGTGCCCCTGCGCGCGCAGCCGGTCCACCGCCTGGTCGACGAGGCTCGGCCCGCCGTCCGCACCCTTCGCGTGCAGGATCCGCTCCGAGAACCACACGTCGAAGACGACGTTGAACTTCGCGAGCGATTCCTTCTGCTCCGCGAGCTGGTACTGGTAGCCGAGCTCACGGGCGACGAGCAGCTGCTCGGCCTCGTCGAGGCTCAGGAAGTCGGGCCGCTCCGCGAGCACGCGCTGTGCGATGTCGGCGATGTAACTGCCCGCGTAGCCTCCCTCGGGGGTGGGCTCGCCCTTCGCCGACGCGACGATCGAGCCGGCGAAGCGCTCCATCTGCGCACCCGCGTCGTTGATGTAGAACTCGCGGGCGACTGTCGCGCCGCTCGCGTCGAGGAGGCGCGCGATGGCGTCGCCGAGCGCGGCCCAGCGGGTGTGCCCGATGTGCAGCGGACCGGTCGGGTTCGCAGAGACGAACTCGACGTTGATCGAACGCCCGGACTGCGACTCGTTGCGCCCGTAGGCCTCGCCCGCGTCGACGATCACCTTGGCGAGCGCGCCCGCGGCGCCGGCCTCGAGACGCACGTTGAGGAACCCGGGGCCGGCGACCTCGGCTGAGGCGATGCCGTCCACGGCCCCCAGGCCGTCGGCGATCTGCTGCGCGAGCTCGCGCGGGTTCGTGCCGAGCTGCTTGGCGAGGCGCATGGCGATGTTGGTCGCCCAGTCGCCGTGGTCGCGGTTGCGCGGACGCTCGAGCACGATGTCGGCGGCGTCGAGCGCCAGCGGCTCACCCGGTCGTCGCTCGTCCGCGATCGGGGCGAGGACGGACAGGATCGCTGCGGCGAGGGCTTCGGGATTCATAGGGTTCCGATTCTACGGCGTGCGCTCCGCGCGGACCGCCGCATCGCGCGGTATCGCGCGCCGCCTCAGACCGGGATCCCGGCGCGCAGCCGCGCGAGCACGGACTCGTCCACGTCGATGCCCTCGTGCCGGAGAGCCAGCATCGTCGCCCCGGCCGCTCCGCTGTCCACGAGCACGAACGGCTGATCCCCGAACGCCGCGGCGAGGTGCTCGCGCAGCAGCCGCTGCGGCGCGCCGTTGCGGGAGACGATGCTGCCCCCGGCGACGACCGGCCCCGGCTCGGCGCCGACCAGTTCGAGCGTGCGCACCAGCTGCTCCCCCGCCGCGTCCAGGATCCGCACCGCGACCGGATCCTCGCCCTCGGCCGCATCGAACACGAGCGGCGCGAACGCCGCGAGCTGCACCGGGGCCTGCGCGTAGAGCGCGCGCACGAGCTGCTCGAGAGCGGCGGGACGTCCTTCCGCGCTGCGGTCGGACCGCTCCACCGTGACACCGGCGGCCCGCAGCACCAGCGGCGTCAGCGCGGTCTCCGGCCCGAGCCCGTCGAGCTCGGCGACCGCCGCCGCCGCCGCGCTGCGGCCGATCCAGAATCCGCTGCCGCGATCGCCGAGCAGCCACCCCAGGCCATCGGCCGTGGCCACGATGCGACCGCCCTCCACGCGCACCGCGCTCGCCCCGGTGCCGCACACCACGCCGTAGCCCACGGGAGCGACGGCGCCACTCGAATACATGGCGAGCAGATCGGACTCGAACGTCAGGGTTCCCCCGAAACCCTCCTCGCGCAGAGGATCCAGGATCCAGTCCGACCGACCTCCGCGCGCATCGTGACCGGCCATCGCGATGACGATCCCCGCGACGTCCGCAAGGGTCGCCCCGCTGTCCTCCAACGCTGCGGAGATCGCGCCGCGCACGCCGGCGAGGGCGGTGGGAATGCCCGATGATGTGGGATTTCCACGACCGCCGCGACCGAACCCGGCGCACTCGCCTGCGGTCGTGGCGAGCACCGCCCTGGTGGACGTCCCGCCGGCGTCGACACCCATCACGAGCATGTTGCACCCCAATTTGTTATCTGTCCTACTTGATTTTTCCGGCGAGACACGATGAGAATGTTTTTCACCCAAACCGGGACCCGTTTTCACCGGAGGCTATGGTGCCACTCATGCAGGACGTCGGCAACGAGTTGTCGATCACGCAGCGGATTTCGCTGCGGCGCCCCGCGATGCCCAAGGCCATGGCCAAGATCGCCGACGTGATCACGGCGCACCCGACCGCGCCCGTCGAGCTGACCATCACCGAGCTGGCCGATCAGGCGGGCACCTCCGCCGCGACCGTCACCCGCTTCTGCCGCGCGATCGGCTTCGAGGGCTACACCCAGTTCCGGGTCGGCGTCGCCGCCGAATCGGGTCGCGGCGACGCAGGGACGACCTGGCGCACCGACATCGCCGAGGACATCGGCCAGGACGACCCCGCCGATCGGGTGCTGCTGACCCTGCTGGGCCTGCACACGCGGAGCATGGAGACCACCACGAGCCTGCTCGACCTCGACGACGTCCAGCTCGTCGCCCGCGCGATCGCCGAGGCGCGGCACGTCGAAATCTACGGCGTCGGCGGCAGCGGAGTCATCGCCGACGAGTTCCGCGGCCGCCTCTACCGGATCGGCGTCAACGCGCACTCCTGGTCCGATGTGCACGACGGCCTCACGAGCGCCGTCCTGCAGGACGCCTCCTCCGTGGCCGTCGCGATCTCGAACACCGGCCGCACCGAGGAGACCATCGAGATGCTGTCGCACGCACGCGCGGCCGGCGCCCTCACGGTCGCGATCACGACCGACGCGGACTCCTGGCTGGCCTCGACCGCCGACGTAGCGCTGATCACGGCCTCCGAGAACCAGGCGCAGCGACCGGACGACCTGTCCATCAAGCACGCGCAGCTTCTCGTCATCGACCTGCTCTACGTGCTCGTCGCCCAGCGCACGCTCGGTCAGGCCGCCACCCGTCTCGCGGCCAGCGCCATGGCCGTTTCCAGCCACCGCCGCACGCCGTCCGCTCCGGACGGCCGCGGCACGACCCGTCAGAAGGAGTCCACCCGATGAGCGCCTCCCCCAAGGATCTGCTCCGCGAAGCCGAGACGCGCCTGGAGCGCCTCGCCGACGACGCCGAGAACGGCGCGCTCGATGCCGCGATCGATCTGCTGGTCGCGTCACTGCGCGCCGGCGGCGTCATCCAGGCTTTCGGCACCGGGCATTCCGAGGCGTTCGCGATGGAGATCGCGGGGCGCGCGGGCGGCCTCATCCCCACGAACCGCATCGCGCTGCGCGACATCGTGCTGCACGGCGAGCGCACCGCCGAGGTGCTGACCGGCTCGCTCGAGCGCGAGCCCTGGGTCGTCGACGAGCTCATGGCCGTGTCCCCCGTGACCGAGAACGACGTGTTCGTGATCGCGTCGAACTCGGGCGTGAACGGCTCGATCGTGGGCGTCGCCCTGTGGGCCAAGGAGCACGGGCACAAGGTCATCGCCGTCACCAGCCTCGAGCACACGGTCCGCGTCGAGCCCAAGCACCCGAGCGGCAAGCGGCTCAGCGAGATCGCCGACGTCGTCATCGACAACCTCGCCCCCTACGGCGACTCCACCCTGCAGGTCACCGACACGATCTCGGCCGGCGCCATCTCGTCGATCACCGCCGCGTTCATCGCGCAGTTGCTCACCCTGGGCGTCGCCCGCACCCTCGCCGAGGCCGGCGAGGTGCCGCCGATGTACATCTCCGCCAACATCCCCGGCGGCGACGAGCACAACTCCGCGCTCGAGGCGCGCTATCTCGACCGACTCCGCCGCGGCGTCTGAGCGCCCCACAGACTCATCCTCTCCTCTCCCTCACCACCCACCAGGAAGGCAAGAATCACATGGAAACCAGAGATGCTTCCATCAGCCGGCGCTCACTGCTGCGCGGCGCGGCGCTCGCTGCCGTCATGGTGCCCCTCGGCGTCAGCCTGGCGTCCTGCGCGGCGCCCGGCGGCGGAGGCGGCGGCAACACCGGCGGCGGCACGAAGTCGGCCGACAACCCCTTCGGCATCGCGGCGAACTCGAAGGTCGACGCGGTGATCTTCAACGGCGGCTACGGCGTGGACTACGTCGAGAACGCGGCGAAGGTCATGGAGGGCAACAAGAAGCTCGGCGGCGTGACCGTCAAGGTCTCGGCCTCGACCAAGATCGCCCAGGAACTGCAGCCGCGCTTCGTCGGCGGCAACCCGCCGGACCTCATCGACAACTCGGGCGCCAACCAGATCGGCTGGAACACGATCCTCGACCAGCTCGAGACCCTCGACGACGTGCTCGACTCGAACAACCTCGAGGGCACCAAGATCAGCGACACGCTCTACGGCGGCGTCAAGGGCCCCGGCACCTTCGACGGCAAGTTCGTGGCGCTGAACTACGTCATGACCGTCTACGGCATCTGGTACTCGGACAAGCTGTTCAAGGACAACGGCTTCAGCGTGCCGACCAGCTGGCAGGACCTCAAGGCGCTCGGCGAGGCCGCCAAGGCCAAGGGCAAGTATCTGTTCGTCTGGGGCAAGGAGGCGGCGACCTACTACCAGACGCTCGTCGTCGACTCCGCGGTCATCCAGGGCGGCGACGACGTGCGCCTCCCGCTCGAGAACCTGAAGGAGAACTGCTGGTCGCACCCGATCATCCAGGACATCCTGAACATCTTCTACGAGCTGATCCAGGCCGGCTACATGAAGCCGGGCGGCGCCGGCACGCAGTTCACGCAGGCGCAGTCGCAGTGGAGCCTCGACCAGGCCGCCCTGCTCTACCCCTCGGGCTCGTGGATCGAGAACGAGATGAAGAAGCAGACGGCGGACGGCTTCACGATGAAGGGCATCGGCGAGCTCCCGCTCGACGGCAACCAGAAGACCCCCAAGGGAACCCTGCGCGCCGAGGCCGGCGAGCCGTTCATCGTCCCGTCGAAGGCGAAGAACCCCGCCGGCGGCAAGGAGCTGCTGCGCACGATGCTGTCGAAGGAGTCGGCGACCGCGTTCGCGAAGAACAAGCTGGCCCCGACCATCGTCAAGGGCATCGTCCCCGACGACGGCTTCGGCTCGACGGCTCTGGTGTCGCAGAAGGAGCTGCTGGACAAGGCGGGCGACAACGTCTTCACGATCAAGTCGTTCGGTCTGTACGGCATGAACTCCGACCAGCTGCCGATCTGGAACTCGTTCCTCGACGGCAAGATGACGGTCGCCGATCTCACCAAGGCGCTGCAGGATCTGACTGACAAGATCCGCAACGACAGCTCCATCAAGAAGATCGAGATCAAGTAATGTCCGCCAGCGGTCCGGGAGGATACGGCGGTGGACTGGACACCGTCGCCGTGACTGCTGCTCGCACGGGGGGCCGCAAGGCCCCCCGTCTGGGGCAGCGCCGATTGACGCTCGACTACGTGTCGTTCCTCCTGGTGTTCCTCGTGCTGCCAGTGGCGCTGTTCCTCGTGTTCGTGATCTCGCCGTTCCTCCAGGCCGTCTACTACTCGATGACGAACTGGACCGGCTTCTCGCCGAACATGAGCTTCGTCGGGGTGGACAACTTCGTGAAGCTCTTCCAGGATCCGACGTTCCTGCACGCGATGGCGAACAACGTCCTGCTTGCGATCGTCGTCCCTCTCATCACGATCGTCATCGCTCTCATCTTCGCGAGCATGATCACGGTCGGAGGGCCCAGCCACGGGCAGGTCAGGGGCCTGACGGGGTCGAGCTTCTACCGCGTGGTGTCGTTCTTCCCGTATGTGATCCCCGCGATCGTCATCGCGATCCTGTGGAGCATGATCTACCAGCCGTCGAACGGCCTTCTGAACGGCATGCTCCGGGCCGTCGGCATGACCGACATGGTGGACTGGCTCGGCGACCAGCGCACGGCCATGGGCGCGACGATCTTCGTGATCGTGTGGAGCATGGTCGGCTTCTACATGGTGCTGTTCATCGCGGCGATCAAGGGCATCCCCGCGGAGACGCTCGAGGCTGCCCGCATCGACGGCGCCGGACGGTTCCGCACCGTCATCTCGATCCTGCTGCCGCAGATCCGTGACAACGTGCAGACCGCATACATCTATCTGGGGATCATGGCGCTGGATGCCTTCGTCTACATGGCGGGCCTGAACGCATCCGGCGGCCCGAACAACAGCACCCTGGTGATGAGCCAGTACCTGTTCCGCACCGCGTTCGAGAAGGGCCAGTTCGGCCTCGCCACGGCCATGGGCGTCGTGCTCGCCGCGATCACGCTGATCTTCGCCGGTCTCGTCATCGGCGTGTTCCGCCTCATCGGCGGCAAGGACGAAGGAGGACGCGCATGAGTCTCGACACGCGCGCCGCGGTGACGGTCGACCCGAAGGCCGCCAAGCAGATCCGCGCCACGAAGTCCACGAAGTCCACGAACTCGGACAAGGTCGTCGGCGGCATCTCGCACGTCGTCCTCGCCCTGTGGTCGCTGGTGGTCATCCTGCCGATGCTGTGGACCCTGCTCGGCTCCTTCAAGACGACGAAGGAGATCTTCAAGTCCCCGTTCGGGCTGCCGGCCAACTGGAACTTCGACAACTACGTGAACGCGTGGGTGAAGAACAACTTCGGCCCGATGTTCCTGAACACGGTCATCGTCGTCGGCACGGCCCTCATCCTGGTGATGCTCCTGGGAGCCATGTGCGCCTACGTGCTCGCTCGGTTCTCGGTCCCGGGCAGCCGGGTGATCTACTACCTGATGCTCGCGGGCCTCACGTTCCCGCCGTTCCTCGCGATCGTGCCCCTGTTCTTCATCCTGCAGGGGATGCAGCTGCTGAACACGCTGCCGGGCCTGATCATCACGTACGTCGCGTTCGCACTGCCGTTCACGGTGTTCTTCCTGTTCTCGTTCTTCAAGTCGCTTCCCTACGAGATCCAGGAAGCGGCCTACGTCGACGGAGCGAGCGAGTGGCGCACGTTCTTCCAGGTGATGCTGCCGATGGCGAAGCCCGGCCTGGCAGCGGTGGCCATCATGAACTTCCTGGGCCTGTGGAACCAGTTCCTGCTGCCGATCTCGCTGAACACGAACCAGGACAACTACGTGCTGTCACAGGGCATGGCGTCCTTCGCGTCGTCGGCCGGCTACCAGGTCGACTTCGGTGCGATGTTCGCCGCGGTGATCATCACGATCGTGCCGGTGCTGATCGTCTACATCCTGTTCCAGCGTCAGCTGCAGGGCTCGGTGTCGCAGGGCACCTCGAAGTAGCGCCCGCCACCCCCGAGAAGCGCTCCCCGGCCGTTCCGGGGAGCGCTTCCTCGTTCCCCCCGGGGGCCGTCGTTCCGAGCCCGGAACCGATGCTAGGCTCGTTCGGTACGCCTCCGTAGCTCAGCGGATAGAGCGCCGGTTTCCGGTACCGTAGGTCGCAGGTTCGATTCCTGTCGGGGGCACGCATACGAAGAAGGGCCGCCCGCGGGGCGGCCCTTCTTCGTATTCCTCACCCTCGGACGCCCCGGTATCGCCACACTGGGTTCATGACGGTCTCATACGCTCCGGGTCCGACGCTCCCTCCGGGAACGCCCGCCCACACTCGCTGGGGCTGGGTCAACGCACTGGTGCCCGTCGCGTATCTGGTGCTTACGGCCGTGCAACTCCCGGTGGTGACCCTGATGATGCGGGACTACTTCCGGCAGCTATCCACGATCATCGCCGCCCAGCGTGCGGATCCCTATGCGTCATCGGCGATGCGCGGCCTGATGTCGACCGTGATGCCGATGATGCTCACCTCCGTCGCGTTGTCGGTGCTGAGCTTGGCTCTGGGCGCCCTCTTCGTGGTCGCGGCGAACCGGGACCACGAAACGCTCGGTCGCCTCGGTTACCCGCGGCGGTTCCACTGGGCGTGGAGCTTCTTCGGATTCGTCCACCCGTTCGGGATCCTCGTCTACCCGATCGGACGGGCTGTCGTCGTGCACCGCCAGGCCGCGGCAGGCTGGGGCCCGATGTGGCTGGCGATCGCAGCAGCGGCCGCGTCGTTCACGATCAGTGTCGGCTGGTCGATCTGGTTGATGTTCACCTTCTTCCAGGAGATCTCCGCGCTGCGCGGCACGATCGCCTGAATCCGGAGCGGGGGGATCACCAGCGGCGCTATCAGGATCAGCAGGAGCAGCCCTCGCGACCTCTGATCCACCGCTCCCCTGTTGCGATGCCCCGGTTCGGGTCTAGAGTGTCAGCGCCTGCGTGGACTCGGCGGTCGAAAGCCGTTCCCAACAGGCTCACAGGCCATCAGCCTGCGGCGTATCCGCGTCTCACCAGGACGCTCCGAGCAAGGAGGCTCTGCCGTGTCGTTGCCGAAGAAGAAGTCGTCACTCAGGGACCGCCGCGGCGGCCGCATCGCGCTGGGCCTCCTCGGAGCCGCCGTCTTCGCGATCACCCAGTTCATCCCCGCGGCGAGCTTCGCGAGTGGGTCGCCCGGCGGAGGAGGCCGGTACCACGACGCCGGCGACGAGGCCGCCGAGCTCATGACGTCGCAGACCGAGTTCTCCCAGGCGCGGACCGCTCCCACCGGGCTGGTCCAGCCCGGTGCGTACGCCAAGGCCTATGCCGACCTGTCCGCCCTGCCGCCCGCGTCGTCGACCTGGTCCTCCGTGACCGACGTCCCCTACAACGCCGACGACCCCCGCTACCGCGACCCGAGTGCCTCCAACAGCGGCGGCGGCGCCGGATACGTCACCGGCCGGGTCGAGGCGCTCGCCGTCGACGCGAGCTGCGTCTTCGCCGGCGGCGCTGCGGGCGGGGTGAAGCGCTCGTGCGACGGCGGCACCACCTGGACGGCGATCGCCGACGCCCTGCCCACCCAGTCGATCGGCAGCCTCGCGATCGCGCCCGACGGCGCTCTGTGGGTCGCCACCGGCGACGGCACGACCGGATCCGCGACCTACGTCGGCGCCGGCGTGTACCGGCTGGCGTCGCCCGACACCGGGACGTTCACCGCATCCTCGAAGGTCGGCGGGACCGAGCTCGACAGCCAGGTGATCCGCCGGATCCTGGTCGACGGCGAGAACGGCCGTGTCTTCGTCGCCGCGTCGCGAGGACTCTACATGCGGTCGCTCACGGACACCGGGTCGAGCGCGTGGACGCAGACGCTCGCGCCGTGCGCCCAGCAGACGATGGACTGCAGCGACGTGAACGCCAGCTACCGTGACATCGCGAACGATGTCGCCGTGCAGCCCGGCACCGGTGGCAAGGTGGTCCTCGCCAACCTCGCCTGGCGCAGCGGCGCCGCGTACAACGGCTTCTACCTGAGCAGCGACGGCGGCGGCACCTGGACGAAGATCAACCCGAACGGCGCCATCAACCCCAAGGACGTCGGCAACGCCACGCTGCAGTACTCCGCCGACGGGTCGACGCTCTACGTGATCCTCGAGTCGCCGGCGGCCCTGAACTCCGGTGCCGCGAGCGCCCTGAACGCCGTCTACGTCTCGCGCTCCGGCAAGGCGGTCGGACCCTATGCGCAGATCGCCAACCCGAGCACGCTGGCGCAGAGCGGTTCGGCGGAGCGGAAGCAGCTGATCGGCAAGGGCTACCAGCCCGGCGTCCAGGCCTGGTACAACCAGTTCCTCGGCGTCGACCCGGCGAACCCCCAGCACGTCTACGTCGGCCTCGAGGAGGTCTACGAGTCGTGGAACGGCGGGGCGACATGGAACACGATCGGCCGCTACTGGGACTTCGGCTTCTCCTGCTACTCCTACCTCGACGCCGCCAACACGTGCGACGGGAACGTCATGCACTCCGACCAGCACGCCATCGCGTTCGGCGCCGGCTCGACGGCGGGCCAGGTCCTCGTCGGCAACGACGGCGGCCTGTATCGACGTGCGATGACGGCGGACGCCTCGTCCTGGACGTCGCTGTCGACGTCCGGCCAGCTCGATCTGCTGCAGTACTACTCGGTCGCGGTCGGCAAGGACGTCCAGCATCCCGGGCAGGTGCAGATCTGGGGCGGCCTGCAGGACAACGGCGTCTCGCTGCTCGACCCGGGCAACGGCGGCACGATGGTCTCTCCGTTCGGCGGTGACGGCGGGCAGCAGCTCGTCGACAGCGAGAACGGCTGTCGGACGGTCGGCGAGTACGTCGACCTCACACTGCAGATGACCGTGAACTGCGGCGTCGCCGACGGCAGCCCCGCCTCCGACGGCTCGATCGTCAGCATCGCGCCGACGGATCCCAGCCCGCGCTTCATCGCGCCGTTCAGCGCCGACGCCACCGACCCCGGCACCTGGGTCGCGGGCGGGCGTTACGTCTGGGTGAACACGAAGACCTGGGCGAGCACGAGCGGCGCCGACTGGAGCCAGGCCGGCGATGCGGGATCGGGCCATTCGATCACCGCGCTCGCCAGTCGCAACCACGTCGTGTGGGCGGGCTGGTGCGGGTCGTGCAACCCCGGCGGTTCGTTCGCCCGCGGCATCCTGACGAATGCCGGCGGCAGCTACCAGCAGGTCGCCCTCGACGGCGTCCCCAACCGGATGGTCACGGGTGTCGTCCCGGATCCGCAGGATCCGATGAGCGCCTACGTGATCTTCGGCGGATACTCGCGCAACTGGGTCGACGGACCCGGCAACCTCGCCGCGGGGACGGGTCACCTCTGGAAGGTGACGCTCGGCACCGGGACGAACCCGAACGGCCTGGCGAACGCCGTCTGGACCGACGTCAGCGGGAACCTGCCCGACATCCCGGCGTCGAACCTTCTGCTGACCTCGACGGGCCGCGCCATCCTGTCCACCGACCTCGGCGTGGTGGAGACCAGCACCGCGTCGCTGCAGTCGGGTGCTCCGCAGTGGTCTCGCGACGGCATCCCGCCGACCATCGCGACCCAGGCCGTGGAGGGCCCGGACGGTCAGGTCTACGTCGCCACGTACGGACGGGGGATCTTCCGCGCCGGAGCATGAGACAGTGAGCCCGGGGCGTGGAACACGGCCCCGGGCTCGGTCCTCGAGGGCTCAGAACAGGGCGATCACCAGCGGCACGACCGCGACCAGCGGGAACAGCCCCTGCACGGTCGCGGCGCGGGCCTTGGACCGGTCGGAGAGGATCAACACCAGGGCCGCCGCGAGCATGGAGCCCGTGCCGGCCAGCATGAGCGCGATGCCGACCGGATCGGATCCGGCCGTGGCGATCACGATGCCGGTCACGGCGACGATGGCGAGGAACAGGTTGTAGAAGCCCTGGTTGAACGCCAGCGGGCGGGTGATCTCGGCGTCCTCGGCGGACGTACCGAAGATCCGCCGGGTGGACGCGTGCGTCCAGCGCACGGACTCCAACACGAAGATGTAGACGTGGATCAGCGCGGCCAAGCCGGCGAAGACGGATCCGAGCAGCAGGAACATGGTGCGATTGTCCCGCACCGGTCTCGTCTCAGCCGCGCACGACGCGGCGGTAGGTGAGGTCGCGGATGTCGCGGCCCTTCGCGATCCCCTTGCGCTCGAACGCGGTCATCACGCGCCCGTCGAAGCGCTCGGCCCACTCCCCCTCGAAGGCGCGCTCGAACTCGGGCGCCTCGTCGAGCACCTCGCGCATCTGCAGCGCGTAGTCCTCCCAGTCGGTGGCGAGCCGCAGCAGGCCGCCGTCGCGGATCGCCGCACCCGCGGTGGCGCCGAAGCCCGGCCGCACCAGCCGGCGCTTGGTGTGGCGCTTCTTGTGCCAGGGGTCGGGGAAGAAGATCCAGACCTCGTCCGCCGCGCCGGCGGGGAGATACGTCGCGAGCACCTCCGGCGCGTTGGCCTCCACGAGCCTGAGGTTGCGCGCCCCCTCGCGGTCCGCGTCGAGCATCGTGCGTGCGAGACCGGCTCGGAACACCTCGACGGCGAGGAAATCGCGCTCGGGGTGCGCGGAGGCGGCGGCCACGATGGCGTGTCCCTGCCCGGATCCGACCTCCACGGTCAGCGGGGCCACCCGCCCGTAGGCCGCCGCGGGGTCGAGCCGCGCCTCGGGGTGCACCGAAGTCCAGGCCACGTCGCGGGGCACATCGAGCACATAGAAGTCGGCGAGCTCGGCGAAGGCCCGTTCCTGGGCCTCGGACATGCGGCCGCTGCGGCGCACGAAGGAGACCGGTTCGTCACGGAAGGTGCGGGGTTCGGGCATCCCTCCAGGGTATCCGCCGTCCGGCCCCGCAGCGGGCGTCGCCGCGGGGGCTCCGGGAACAGCGGCCCTGCCCGCGGAGCGGGCGGAGCGCCCGCTCATCGCCGCGCGCCCGCGGAACCCGAGACGGGCTCGGTCACGAAGTCGATCAGCTCCTCGACGCGCCCGAGCAGGGAAGGCTCCAGGTCGCGGTAGCTGTGCACGCGCGAAAGGATGCGCTTCCACGCGTGGGCGATGTCGGCCTGCGTCTCGGCGGGCCAGCCCAGCGCCCGGCAGATCCCGGTCTTCCAGTCCATGCCGCGGGGGATCTGGGGCCACGCGCGGATGCCCATCGCCGCCGGCGTCACGCACTGCCACACGTCGATGTACGGGTGCCCGACGATGCGCAGGTGCGGTCCATGCGGTCCGCGCAGGATCTGCTCGACGATCCGGGTCTCCTTGGATCCGGTGACGAGGTGGTCGACGAGCACCCCGTAGCGGCGGTCCCGGCGCGGCGGCGCCTCGGCCAGGAGCTCCTCGAGGAGGTCGACGCCCTGCAGGTACTCGACGACCACGCCTTCGACGCGGAGGTCGTCTCCCCACACCTTCTCCACCAGCTCCGCGTCGTGCCGTCCTTCGACGAGGATCCGGCTGGGTAGCGCGGTGCGAGCGCGGGCGTCGGCGACCGCGAAGGAGCCGGACGCGGTCCGCTTCGCGGTCGCGTCGCCAGCCTTGGAGGGGTGCACGAGCCGCACCGGTTCGCCGTCGATCATGTAGCCCGCGCCGAGGGGGAACAGCCGGCGACGGCCCTTGTAGTCCTCGAGTTCCACCTGCCCGCCCTCGATCCGGGTCACCGCGCCGCAGAACCCGTCGACGGCCACCTCGACGACGAGATCGCGTTCGGCGGGGACGTCCACGGCGACCTTCGCGCCGCGCTCCCGCCAGCCGTCGGCGAGCACATCGGATCCGTACCTGTCGTCCATCGTGATCAGCCTAGCGAGGCCGCGGTCGCGGGCCGGCGAACCCGGACAGCAGGTGCAGGAGAAACACAACGTGACACACCCTAGACTCGCTCCTGGGGGCTTTCGGGGTCCCGGGAGGAGCGAAGATGCGCGCACGCTGGCCTGTCGTCGTAGCCGTGATCCTGGGCGTGCTCGGCATGTCGTTCGCCGCCGTTCCCGCGGTCGCCGCTCCGGCCGCCTCGCCTGCGGCATCCGTCCCCGCGGCGGCTCCGGTGACACTCGGCAATGGGTTCATCACGGACCTGGTCGGCGCTCTCGGCACCTCCGAGACCGAAGAGCTGAACAGCCGCCTCGAGAAGCTGAGCAAGACGCAGAACATCCAGTTGTTCGTCGTCTTCGTCGACACGTTCTCGAACCCGGACAACAGCCAGCAGTGGACCAACCAGGTCGCGGTCGACAACGGGCTCGGACAGACGCAGTACCTCCTCGCCATCGCGACGCAGTCCCGTCAGTACTACCTGTCCGCGGACAAGGCGGGCCCCGTCCCGCTGTCCCGGGTCGATCAGATCTCGCAGTCGCTGGTCAACGACCTGCATGCGGACGACTGGGCCGGCGCGGTTCGCACCGCCGCGGACGGCTTCTCCGGATCCGGTGCTTCCGACCTCGGCGGGATCGTGCTGATCGTGCTCTGCGTCCTCGCGGTGGTCGCTGCGATCGTCGTGCTGGTGGTGATGCGCCGCCGCGCGGCCGCGCGCGTCAGGCAGGCGACCCCGACAGCGACCGGCGACCCGCTCGACGCCATCAGCGACAAGGAGCTGGCTCAGCGCGCGGGGCTGGCGCTCGTGCACACCGACGACGCCATCACCTCCTCCACCGAGGACCTCGGCTTCGCAACCGCGCAGTTCGGCGAGACGGCGACGAGCACGTTCGCCGATGTCGTCGCCAAGGCCAAGGCCAAGCTCGACGAGGCCTTCTCCCTCAAACAGAAGCTCGACGACGAAGTACCCGACTCCGATCAGCAGCGTCGCGACTGGTATCTGCAGATCATCCGGCTGTGCGAGAGCGCCGACACTGCGCTCGACGCGAACGTGGCAGCCTTCGATGAGCTCCGCAAGCTGGAGCAGAACGCCGAGGACGCGCTCGCGCAGCTGAAGACGCACCGTGAGACCGCGGCGGGCGCGGTCGCCGCCGCCCCCGCCGCGCTGCAATCGCTCGCCGCGGTGTACGACGCGTCGGCGCTGCAGCCCGTCGCCGGCAATCCGGCCGAGGCCGCGAGCCGCCTCGAGCTCGCCGACACGAACATCGCGCAGGCCGGCGAGCTCATCGCCCAGGGCAAGCGCGGCGAGGCCGCTTTCGCGATCCGGACGGGCGAGGAGGCGGTGCTCCAGGCGTCGCAGCTCGCCGCCGCGATCACGACGCTGCAGACCGACCTCGCTGCGGCCGAGACCCAGGCGCAGGCGCTCATCGCGAACCTGGAACAGGACGTCGCCGGAGCCGCGGCCCTTCCCGCGTCCCCCGAGCTGAACGCGGCGATCGCCGCCACCCGCGCCGCACTGGATCAGGCCCGCGCCGACGCGACCGGCACCGGACGTCGTCCGCAGGCCGTGCTCGAGTCGCTCACCGCGGCGAACACGCGCATCGACAGCACGGTGGACGCGATCCGCAACGCGCAGCAGCAGGCCGAGCGCGCGCAGCAGGTGCTCGAGCAGACCCTCACCCAGGCGCGCGCGGAGATCTCCACCGCCAACAGCTACATCACGACGCACCGCGGTGCGATCGGCCCCGACGCCCGCACGAGGGCGGCCCAGGCGTCCGCAGAATACGACCAGGCCGAGGCGGCCCGCGTCGCCGACCCGGACGCGGCTCTGCAGCATGCGCAGCGCGCGATCGCCCTCGCCCGCGAAGCCACGCAGCTCGCCGCCGGCTCCATCGACGCGTGGGGAAGCGGCAGCGGCTGGGGCGGCGGCTGGAGCGGCGGGAGCCGCGGCGGCATGGGCGACGCGATCCTCGGCGGCATCATCGGCGGCATCCTCTCCGGCGGTGGCGGCGGCCGGACCAGCGGAGGCTGGGGCGGAGGAGGAGGCGGCTGGCGCTCCAGCGGCGGGGGCGGCGGCTTCAGCCCCTCCAGCTTCGGAGGAGGCGGCCGCGGCGGATCGGGCGGCCGCTTCTGACAGCAGGATCCTGAGCATCATTTCACGTGCACGACCACATCGACCGGAAATCTGGAAAGGACATCCCATGACCAAGCAGTCCATCTTCGGCCGCATCTCCACCCTGGTGAAGGCCAACATCAACGCCCTCCTCGACTCCGCCGAGGATCCGCAGAAGATGATCGACCAGCTCGTCCGCGACTACACCAACAACATCGCGGACGCCGAGTCGGCCATCGCCGAGACGATCGGCAACCTGCGGCTGCTGGAGCGCGACCACCAGGAGGATGTGCAGGCCGCCGCGGAGTGGGGCAACAAGGCGCTCGCCGCCAGCCGCAAGGCCGACGAGCTGCGTGCGGCGGGCAACACCGCCGACGCCGACAAGTTCGACAACCTCGCCAAGGTCGCCCTGCAGCGCCAGATCACCTCGGAGCAGGAGGCGAAGACGGCCGAGCCGCAGATCGCCGTCCAGACCGAGATCGTCGACAAGCTCAAGGTCGGCCTGAACGGCATGAAGGACAAGCTCACCGAGCTCAAGAACAAGCGCAGTGAGCTGCTCGCCCGCGCCAAGGTCGCCGAGGCGCAGACCAAGGTGCAGGACGCGGTCTCGTCGATCAACGTACTCGACCCGACCAGCGAGCTGGGACGCTTCGAGGACAAGGTGCGCCGCCAGGAGGCGCTCGCCCAGGGCAAGGCCGAGCTCGCCGCGTCCAGCCTGGACGCGCAGTTCGAGAGTCTCGAGGACATCGGCCAGCTGAGCGAGGTCGAGGCCCGCCTCGCGGAGCTGAAGGCCGGATCCGCGAAGCCTCAGGAAGCGCTCGAGGGCTGAGATGACCCGCTTCCTCGTCGTCCCGCAGTGGCAGGGCTCCCCTGCCCCGCGGGCGATGCTGCTCACCGAGGGCGCATCCGCCATCGCCGGCGACCTCCCCAGCGCGCGCACGACCGTGCTGGAGGTCCCGCTCGAGGCAGGAGACGCTGAGGGCACGGGCGTGCACCGGCTCAGCAGCCTGCGCCGCACCAGGGAGCTCATCGAGGAAGCGATCACGGCGCACGCCGAGCCCACGCTCGTGGTGGGCGGTGACTGCGGCGTCAGCGTCGCCGCCGTCGCCGCCCTCCCGGGCGCCCTCCACGACGTCGCGATCGTGTGGTTCGATGCGCACCCCGATCTGCACACCCCGGAATCGTCCTCATCCGGCGCCTACGCGGGCATGGCGCTGCGCGCGCTCATCGGCGACGGATCCTTCCCGATCGAGGGGCCCACGGGCCTCAGCCCTGAGCGCACGGTTCTCGTCGGCGCCCGATCGGAGGACGATGCGGAGACCGAGTATCTGTCGTCCTCCGGCATCGTCCGCCTCGACGTGCTGGATGACGCGCAGGCGCTCGCGGATGCCGTCGCGGCGACCGGCGCCTCGCGCGTGTACGTGCACATCGACGTCGACGTGCTGGATCCCTCCGAGCTCGTCGGCGTCTCCTCCGCCGTGCCGTTCGGTCTGCGCACCGCCGAGGTCGTGAGCGCCGTCCGCGCCCTCCGCGAGCGCCTGCCGCTGGCAGGGGCGACCATTGCGGGATTCGCGCCGCGCTCCCCCGCCGACGCGGTGCAGGACCTGGGCGCGATCCTGCGCCTGATCGGCGCCCTGGCGTGACGGCGGGTGACGCCGCCCGGATCGCCGCCGTCGAGGCCGAGGCCGCGCGGATCCTGGAGCGCGGCCGACGCCGGGACCTGCATCTGCCCGGCGTGCTGCTGCGCTCCCCGATCAGCCGGCTCGGATACGCCTGGGGCATGGCCATCGGCTGGATCTGGGGCGGCCTGTGGAGCACGGGCGTGGTCGAGCGACGCGAAGGACTGTGGATCTTCCGAGGCATGCCCGCGTGGACGTTCGCCCGCGGAGGGGTCTGCGTCGCGGGCTGCTATCTCACCGGCGATGACGTCCCCGACGACCGGGTGCTGCAGCACGAGGCCGTGCACAAGCAGCAGTGGCTGCGGTACGGCTTCCTCATGCCGGTCCTGTATCTGCTCGCCGGACGGGATCCGCTGCGCAACCGCTTCGAGATCGAGGCGGGGCTGGCGAATGGGCACTACCTCCCGCGCCGCTGATACGGTCCCTGAGCCTGTCGAAGGGCCCTGAGCCTCTCCGGGCCCTGAGCCTGTCGAAGGGACCTCAGCCCGTCGAAAGCCGGGATCCCGTGCTCAGAACAGGCCGAAGCGCTCGGGAGCGGCGATCCGGTCGGCGGCGATGCCGAGCCGCTCGGTGAGGTGCTCGACGATGTCGGCCGTGCCGAGGAAGCCGCCGAGCAGCGTCACCGACGTGCGGTCGTCGGCGCCCTCGCAGAGCATCTCATCGGCCCAGGCGATCGCGGCGCGGGCGGCCGCCTCCCCCGGCGCACAGCGGCGGCCGGACCCGGATACCTCGGCACGCGCGGCGCGCGGCAGCCAGGTGACCGTCATCCGCGGCGGTGCGGCGACGGCCGAGAGGGACGCGACGTCCGGCACCTCGATGAAGACGCGCCCCGTGGCGCACAGCGGCAGCGTCGCCAGCACCGCCTCCAGCTCGGCGAGCGACGCCTCGTCGGCGACGACGAGGTGCTGAGCCTTCGCGGAGCGGCGCAGCGCGCGGCGCTCCGCGCGCGCGGTGGTGCGGGTCGCGGTGGTCATGATGCCTCCACGATATCACCCGAGGAAGGATTGCCTAACCTACTCCAGCAGCGGCCGCAGCACCCGCGCTCCCGCTAGGCGACCAGGGCGGATCCCAGTGCTTCGAGCTCCTGCGTGGTGAGTCCGGCGGCCAGCAGGTAGTCCGCCACTGAGCCGTACTCGTCGTCGATGCCCGCGAGCAGCTCGTGCATCACCGGTGCCGGCGACTGGGTGGCGACGGCGATCGCATCATGCGCGATCGGAAGACGCTCCTCCAGCCACTTCGCGATCGCACGGTTGCGGGATTCCGGCAGCTGTGAGGCCGTCAGCGCGTAGTCCTCCACGATCGCGTCACGATCCGCGCCGACGGCGGCCAGCGCCAGCGCGACGCTCACCCCGGTGCGGTCCTTGCCGAGGGTGCAGTGCACCAGCGTCGGCTCCCCCTCGGACAGGATCCGCACGACGCGCACGACGCGATCGGCGCCGCCCTCCACGATGTGGCGGTACAGGCCGGTGAGGCTCACGTCACCGAGCAGGAAGGACGCGACCGAGCCGGCGAACAGCGGGATGTGGTCGATGCGCAGCCCCGGAAGGGCGCACGGCTCCGCACTGACCTCGCTGTCGTCGCGGAGGTCCACCACGCGGGCGACCCGCGTCGTGAGGAAGTCCTGGGCCTCGAGCCCCACATGCGCGAGATTGCCGGAACGGAAAAGCATCCCCTCGCGGACCCGCGACGTGCCCACCGGGATGCCCCCGACATCGCGCAGATTCGTGATCCCGGGCACGGTCAGCACCGCCATCCCCGCACCCGCTCCCTTCGCCTGCCGACCATGGCTCCAGCCTAGAGTCTGACGGCACGGCCGAGGTCGGCTGCCGTCATGCGTCGCCCTGCGCGCGGGGCGCCGGACCGCGCCGGTTCCGGAGCATGATGACCATCATTGCGTATCGCACATTTCTGATTCTTTCACTTTGTGACGAAACAACTGGGCAGATCGCTCCCATATTTCACCCGAACGGTGTGCGGGGAGCACAATGAAGGCGTGTCCCACGTCGCACCAGAAGAGACCACAGAGTTCTCCTTCCTCGCCGGGCAGGCGCGCACCCTCGGCGTGGCACTCCCGAGGGTCGAGCGCCTCTCACTGCCCCTCCCCGACGGCCGCGTGCTCAGCGCCCTGCGCTACGGCGAGGATCCGGTCGAGGTGACCCTGCTGCACGGCGCGGGCCTCAACGCGCACACGTGGGACACCACCGTGCTGGCGCTCGGCCGGCCCGCGCTCGCGATCGACCTCGCCGGGCACGGCGACTCCTCGTGGCGCGACGACGCGGACTACACCGGGCGCACCCTCGCGCCCGACGTCGTGGAGGCCCTGCGCGCGTGGACCGACCGCCCGCAGGTGCTCGTCGGGCAGTCGCTCGGGGGGCTCACCGCCGCCGCTGTCGCCGCACCGGCGCCCGAGCTGGTCCGCGAGCTCGTCGTCGTCGACATCACGCCCGGCGTCGACCAGAGCGTGGGCCCGGCCGCGCTGCGCGAGTTCTACCGCGTGGTCGACGGAGCGTCCCGCGACGAGCTCGTCGACCGCGCCCAGCAGTTCGGCTTCGGCGGTTCCCGCGAGGACACCGTCCGCGGCGTGTTCCTGAACACGCGGGTGCGACCCGACGGTCGTGTCGAGTGGAAGCACCATTTCGCGCACATCGCCGCGCAGCTGCTGGACGCACCGTCCGCCGTCGGAGATGCCGCCCCGTCGGCGATGACCGGCATCCTCGGCGAGCACGGCTGGGCGGACCTGGCGGCGACCGTCGCCCCGGTGACACTGGTGAGGGCCTCGCACGGCTTCGTCTCGGACGGCGCCGAGAACGAGTTCCGCACGCGCCTCCCCGCCGCCCGCGTGCAGCGGCTGGACGGCAGCCACAACCTGCAGGAGACCGCACCCTCCGCCCTCGCCGACATCATCCGCACCGCCATCGGCACCGCTCCCGCGGCGCCCTGACGGCCGGTTTGTGACGCCGCATTCCAGAACGCGGCTGCCGTGACCCGGCGCCCGCCTAGGCTCGACCGCACAGCCCGCCCACAGCATCCACAGCACCCCCGAGAGGATCCCGTCATGCACCGCACCCGCGCTGCTCTCCCCCTGCGCCGCCGCACCGGCGCCGCCCTGCTCGCCGGCCTCACCGCGGCCGCGCTGCTGCTCACCGCCTGCTCCGGATCCCCTTCGCCCTCGAAGAGCGGCGCCACCGGAGCCGTGGATCCGAACGCCGCCCTCACGGTCGGCCTGGTGCTCGAGCCGTCCAGCCTCGACATCCGGCACACGGCGGGCGCTGCCCTCGAGCAGGTGCTCGTCGACAACATCTACGAGGGCCTGGTCAGCCGCACCCAGGACAACAAGATCGTCGACCGGCTCGCCAAGAGCCACGAGATCTCCGCGGACGGGCTCACCTACACGTTCGTGCTGAACGACGGCATCACGTTCCACAGCGGTGCGAAGCTCACCTCCGCCGATGTCGTCTCCTCGCTGCAGACGGCGAAGGACGACAAGACGGTGCAGGGCCACGCGGACCTCGCCGGAGTCGCGTCCATCGCCGCACCCGACGACAAGACCGTCGTGATCAGCCTCACCCAGCCGAGCCAGAACTTCCTGTTCAGCCTGACCGGCACCGCCGGCCTGGTGTTCCAGAAGGGCGACGCCACCGACCTGCAGTCCGCCGAGAACGGAACGGGTCCGTTCACCCTCACCCAGTGGAAGAAGGGCGACTCCCTCGCCTTCGCCCGCAACGACAAGTACTGGGGCGCGAAGGCCGGCGTGAAGAGCATCGTCTTCGACTACATCCCCGACTTCACCGCCGGAGTGAACGCGGCACAGAGCGGCACGCTCGATGTGCTCACCGCTGTCGACGCGAACCTCGCACCTCAGCTCGACAAGAAGTTCACGCTCACCAAGGGGCGCACCACCGACAAGGGCACGCTCGCGTTCAACAACGCCAAGGCGCCCCTGAACGACAAGCGCGTGCGCGAGGCGCTGCGTCTCGCCATCGACCACAAGGGGATCATCGAGGCCCGCGGCATCGGCACGACCCTGTACGGCCCGATCCCGCAGCTCGACCCCGGGTATCAGGACCTGTCCGGCACGGCGCCCTACGACCCTGAGAAGGCGAAGGCCCTGCTGAAGGAAGCGGGCCAGGAGAACCTGTCCCTGACCCTCACCATCCCGTCGTTCTACGGATCCACCGTGCCGCAGCTGCTCACCAGCGACTTCAAGAAGGTCGGGGTCAAGCTCACCGTCAACTCGGTGGAGTTCCCGGCTTGGCTGGACTCCGTGTACACCAAGCACGACTACGACCTGAGCTTCGTGCTGCACGTGGAGCCGCGGGACTTCGGCAACTTCGCGAACCCCGAGTACTACTTCGGCTACAACAACCCCGAGGTGCAGAAGCTGTACACGCAGTCGCAGACCGAGCTCGACGCGAAGAAGTCGGCGCAGCTGCTGTCGCAGGCCGCCGAGATCGTGGCGAAGGACGCAGCCGCCGACTGGCTGTACGAGGATCAGACGCTGACCGCCGTCCGCCCGGGCGTGCACGGCTTCCCGAAGGACTCGATCAACTCGCGGCTCGACCTGCGCGGCGTGACGGTCACCCAGTAGCGTCTGGTCTGTGCTCCGATACGCGCTCGTCCGAGGAGCCCTGCTCATCGCGGGGCTCCTCGTCGCGAGCGCCCTGATCTTCCTGGCGCTGCGGGTGTTCCCCGGCGATGTGGCCCAGCTGCTCGCCGGCGACAAGGCCACGCCGGAGCAGGTCGCCCAGATCCGTCGCTCACTCGGCCTCGACCAGCCCGTCCTCCTCCAGTACCTCGGCTGGATCGGGGGCGTCCTGCGCGGCGATCTCGGCACCTCGCAGCTGAATGGCGCGTCCGTGGCCGCCGAGCTCGCGCAGAAGGCGCAGGTCACCGTGCCTCTCGCGGCGCTGGCCCTCCTCATCGCGCTGCTGATCGCCGTGCCTCTCGGCATCGGATCCGCGATGCTCCGCGGCCGCGCAGCGGGCACGGCACTGAACGTGGCCGCCCAGGCTGTCGCCGCCGTCCCCGTCGTCTGGGCGGGCATGATGCTCGTGGTGGTCTTCGCCGTATGGCTGGGGTGGCTGCCCGCGCAGGGCTTCCCCCGCGACGGCTGGGCCGATCCCGGGCAGGCGATGCAGGCGCTCATCCTGCCGGCCCTGACCATCGGCGTGATCGAGGGCGCGCTCCTGCTGCGCTTCGTGCGCAGTGCGACCCTGCAGGCCGCGTCGCAGGACTTCGTGCGCACGGCCGCGGCGAAGGGCCTCACCCGCAACCGCGCCCTCATCCAGCACGGACTGCCTGCGGTCGGGCTGTCGGTGATCACAGTGCTCGGGATCCAGGTCGCGGGCATCATCGTCGGATCCGTCGTCGTGGAGCAGCTGTTCACCCTGCCGGGGATCGGGCGGATGCTCGTGGCCGACGTCGGCACGCGCGATCTCGTGAAGGTGCAGGGCGAGCTGCTGGTGCTCACCGGCATGGTGCTGATCATCGGCTTCGTGGTGGATCTCGTGCACCGGACGCTCGATCCGAGGCAGCGGGAGGCCGACGAATGACCGCCCTGCGCCGCCTCTGCTCCTCCGCCGCCGGCCTGTTCGGCGTGATCGTCGTGGGCCTGATCCTGGTCACCGCCCTGGTCTCCCTGTTCTGGACGCCGTTCGACCCGCGCGCCACCGATGTGACGGCGCGCTGGCGGCCGCCGGGCTGGCCGCATCTGCTCGGCACCGACCTCACCGGCCGCGACATCCTCAGCCTCATCATGGCGGGCTCCCGCACGACGGTGGTCGTCGCGGTCGGAGCGGGCGTCGTGGCCACGCTGATCGGCGTCGCGCTCGGCGCCCTCGGTGCACTCACCGCGCGCTGGATGCGCGAGACCGTGGCGGTGCTCGTCGACATCCTGATCGCCTTCCCTGTGCTCATCATCGCGATGCTCATCTCCACCGTGCACGGCGGATCCCTCTGGGTCGTGATCTGGGCCGTCGGGATCGGCTTCGGCGTGAACGTGGCCCGCGTCACCCGGCCCGAGCTGCGCCGCGTGCAGCACAGCGACTTCGTCGTCGCCGGCAGGGCGTCCGGGCTGACCCCGCTCGAGAACCTCGTCCAGCACCTGCTGCCCAACATCGCGCCGGTGTTCATCGTGCAGCTGAGCTGGGCCATGGCGACCGCCGTGCTCGCCGAGGCCGGGCTGTCCTACCTCGGCTTCGGCGCCTCGGTCGTGGATCCGTCCTGGGGCATCCTGCTCGCCGACCTGCAGCGCTACATCCAGGTCCACCCGTTCTCCGTGGTGTGGCCGGGCCTGGCGATCACCCTCACGGTGCTGGCGTTCAATCTGCTCGGGGATGCGCTGCGCGACGCCACCGATCCGACGCTGCGCGCGACCGCACGCCGCCCCCGACAGGCGCGTCCCGGTCCCGCTCCGCTGCCGGGGGTGACCGCATGAGCCTCGAGGTGAGCGGCCTCGTCGTGGAGATCGACGGCCGCCGGGTCGTCGACGGCGTGTCCTTCGCCGTGCCCGACGGTGCGCGCGTCGGGCTCATCGGCGAATCCGGATCCGGCAAGTCGCTCACCGCTCTCGCCCTCATGGGACTGCTGCCCGACGGCGCCACTGCTTCGGGGAGCGTGCGCTGGAACGGGCGGGAGATCCTCGGGCTTCCGGATCGCGACCTCGCGGGGATCCGCGGCGACGAGATCGGGATGGTGTTCCAGGAGCCGCGCACCGCGCTCAACCCGATCCGCACGATCGGCCGGCAGATCGCGGAGACCATCCGGATCCACGAGCGCATCGACCGGCGCGAGGCGCGGAGCCGCGCCGTGGCCGAGGCCGCGCGCGTGGCCCTGCCCGACCCGGAGCGGATCGTCGACCGCTACCCGCACCAGCTCAGCGGCGGCCAGCGGCAGCGCGCCGCGATCGCAATCGCCCTCGCCGCCCGACCGCGTCTGCTCGTCGCCGACGAGCCCACCACCGCGCTGGACGTGACGATCCAGGCCGGGGTGCTGCGGCTGCTGCTGTCGCTCGTGGAGTCGGACGGGATGTCGCTCGTGTTCATCACGCACGACCTCGCGGTCCTCGCCCAGGTCGCCACGGAGGCCGTCGTGCTCGCCGACGGCCGCGTGGTCGAGAGCGGACCGCTCGAGAGGCTGCTGACGACTCCCACCTCGCCGATCACTCAGGGCCTGCTGCGCGACGCCACCGCGACACTGTGGCGCGGGGAGGAAGCATGAGCGACACGACCGCACCGCGCGCCGACTCCGCACCGGCCGAGACGCTCATCCGCGCCCGGGGCCTGCGCCGCGAATACCTCGGCCCGCGCAAGGAGCCGTTCGCCCGGCGTCCCCGCACCGTCGCGCTGGAGGACGTCGACCTCGACGTCACGGCGGGGCGGGCGCTCGGCATCATCGGCGAATCCGGATCCGGCAAGTCCACCCTCATCCGGCTGCTGCTCGCGCTGGATCGACCCACCGCCGGCACGGTGACGATCGACGGGCGCGCGGTGGACGCATCGGCCCCGGCCCGCGCCCTGCACTGGCTGCGCCGCGAGACCGGCCTCGTCTTCCAGGATCCGTACGCGTCGCTCGATCCGCGGCAGACCGTCGGCCGGATGGTCTCCGAGCCGCTGCGGGCCCTCGGCATCGCGGGCGATCACCGTGCCAGGGTCGCCGAGGTGCTCGCCCGGGTGGGGCTGGATCCGGCGATGGCCGACCGGTACCCGCACGAGTTCTCCGGCGGGCAGCGCCAGCGGGTCGCCCTGGCCCGGGCGATCGCACACAGGCCGCGGATCCTCGTCGGCGACGAGCCGATGTCCGCGCTCGACGTCACCGTGCGCGCGCAGATCCTCGAGCTGCTCCGGGAGCTGAGCGCCGACGGCATGACGCTCGTGCTGGTCTCCCACGACATCGGCGTGGTGCAGAACCTCTGCGACGACGTCGCGGTGATGACCGACGGCAGGATCGTGGAGCACGGGCCGACGGCGCAGGTGCTGCGCCACCCCGCGCACGAGTACACCCGCCGGCTGCTGGCCGCGATCCCGGTGATACCGGGACGCTGATCGCCTCGTCCCGAGAGCGCTCGCGGAACGAGGGGAAGGGGGCGGGATCCGCGTATCCCGCTCCCTTCCCGCATGCTCTGGTCAGTGCCAGAAGCCCAGTGCGACCTCCGCGACGATCGCGGACAGCACGAACGATGCGACCAGGGCGACGATGCCGACGGGGACGATCTTCCAGCCGATGCTGCGCAGCAGTGGCAGATCCTTGCCGAGGCTGAGGCCCGCGATCGTCAGCATGACCGTGATGACCGAGATGACGTCGACGGTCGCGGAGGCCTGGGCCAGCCAGGACGCGATCGGAGAGATCGGCGAGGAGACGAGCACGCCCAGCGTCGTCACCGTGATGATGGCGGGCAGCTTCCCCTTCGTGACCCGCGCGAGACCGATGCTGATGCCCGCGAGCAGCGAGAGGATGGCGTAGACCGCGATCATCTCCCAGCGGAACGCCTTCGCCGCGATCATGGCGGCGATGACGCCGGCGAGGCCGATGATCAGGAGCGAGCTGATCATGCCTACCTTGACGGTCGAGGTCTCCATCAGCACGGCAGCGGTCGCGCGCGTCGCACGCAGCTCCTCTTCGCTGAGGCGCTCCGCTCCGGAGCCGCTGTCCGCACCGACCGCGAGCACCTGGCTCTGCATGTCGGGGTGCGCCGCGACGATCACGCCGGCCGCGGCGGCCATCATGGATCCGGATCCGACACCGGAGGCCATCGCGAGCGCGAGCGGGTCGAAGATGTGCATCGAGACGCACAGCGACACGACCAGGCTGATCACGATGGCGCCGAAGATCGTGCCGAACACGTACATCGACAGCACGCCGCGGTACTGCGGGGAGTCGGATCCGTACTTGCCCGAGACCATCGCGAACGCCCCCTCGCGGTCGATCGAGAAGGTCGCTCCGATCGTCGCCGGGCCCATCCGCAGCAGCACGGCGAGGGGCAGTGCGAGCAGGATCGTGCCGAACATGTGCCCGAGCTCCTTCAGCAGCAGGGCCGGCCCGGCCTTGAACAGCAGCGGGATGTTCGGGCCGATCGAGAACGCGAGTCGGGCGCACAGCACGAGCACCGCGACACCCATGATCACGGTCGCGGCGCGCTGCAGGTCGGCCGGGATCGGCTTGAGCTTCTGGCCGGACACCACGGTGCCGGCGACGATCGCCCAGATCATCGGCAGCAGGGTGATCGCGAGCGCGCCGATCGGGATCACCACGGGGCCGATCGCCTGGGATCCGGCGGTGATCGCGACGATGAGCGCGCTGATCACCCACAGCTTCGGGCTGCGCAGGGTGAGGGTGACGGCGTCCGCGACGCCCGCGCGAGGCCTCGCCGGTGGCGGCGTCGCCGGTCTCGTGGCTGGTGGTCATGTGCTTCTCCGGGGGACGGGAGGCGGGCTCGTCGTCGAGCTCAGGCCTCGAGGGTGATGCGGGTGGCGCCGGCGGGACGCTCGGCGGTGCGGCGTAGCAGGTCGGCGCGCAGCTCGGCGTCGGCGGCGATGTCGAGCACGGTCCAGGCCATGGTGAGGGCGGCGTCGATCGCGGCGTCGTCGGCCGCAGGCGTGGCCGCCGCGGCCGTGAACGCGGGATTGTGCGGCACGGCGGTCTCACCGAGGATCGCGATCATCGGGTGGATCGAGGGGACCACCTGCGAGACATTGCCCATGTCGGTGGATCCGCCGCCGATCCCGGCGCCCTCGGCGATCCTGCGGCCGACCGCGACGAGGTTGCGGTCCCAGACGGCGGCGAGGGCCGGATCGGGGTTCAGCGGGGCGTAGGGGTGCTCGGTGGGCGCCCACGTCCAGCCGCAGCCGGTCGCGATCGCGGCTCCCTCGAAGCAGGCGAGCACCTTGGTCTTCATGTCGCGCCAGATGTCGATGTCGTAGGCGCGCAGCTCGACCTGCACGACGGTGCGGTCGGGGATGATGTTGGTCGCCTCGCCGCCGTGCGAGACGAACGCGTTGAGGTTCGTCTCCTTGGGCAGCTGCTGACGCAGCAGCGCGATCGCCGTCTGTGCGAGGGTCGCGGCTGCGGCGGCGTTGATCCCCTGCTCGGGAGCGCCCGCTGCGTGCGCGGTGCGGCCCGTGAAGACGACCTCGAAGCGGTCGACCGCGGTGGCCCGGAAGGCGGCCGCGGAGTGGTCCTCACCCGTCATCCCGTGCACCATGAGGGAGAAGTCCACGTCCTCCCAGGCGCCGGCCTTGAGCATCGAGACCTTGCCCCCGCCGTGCTCCTCCGCGGGGGTGCCGAGCAGTTTGACCCGCAGGCCCGCCTGGGTTCGCGACGGTCGCGAGGGCGAGCGCCGCGCCGACACCGGCGGTCGCGATCACGTTGTGCCCGCAGGCGTGGCCGATCCCCGGCAGCGCATCGTACTCGGCGCAGATCGCAACGGTGAGGTCGCCGTCGCCCGCGATCGCCTCGATCGCGGTGGGCACGCCGTACGCTCCCGGCTCGACGGTGAAGCCGGCATCGCGCAGCACATCGGAGATCAGGGCGGCGGCCTCATGCTCCTCCCAGGACAGCTCGGGGTTGCTGTGGATCGCGTGGCTCATGGCGAGCAGCTGCTCCCGTCGTGCCTCGATCTCCTGCGAGGCCCTCGCCTTGCGGGTGCCGACAGCGGTGTCGTCGGTGATCTGCATCGCGTCCATGAGCGTCCTTCCGGGTCGGGGATCGTTCAGAGTGTGCTCCCCTGCCGGCCCAGTCACGTGATCTGTGCAGGAAATCTGCGGAAGTGAAAGGATGGATCCCGAAATCCATGACGATGGAGGTCAGGATGGTGGATGCCGATCTGCGCACGGCGCTCGATGAGACCGACCTGCGTCTGCTGCACGCGCTGCAGGTCGAGCCGCGCGCGAGCTGGAGCGAGCTGGCGCCGATCGTCGGTGCCGATCCGGCCACGCTCGCGCGGCGCTGGGCCCGGATCGACGAGCAGGGGCTCGCCTGGGTGACCGGCCACGGTGTGCGGCAGGTCGCGCTGCTCGAGATCGAGTGCGACCTCAGCCTCCTCGAGCAGGTCGCCGCCGAGCTGCAGCACGAGCGCCAGGTGATCGTGCTCGACTTCGTCTCGGGC
Source organism: Microbacterium xylanilyticum (assembly GCF_054654695.1). Lineage (NCBI taxonomy): Bacteria > Bacillati > Actinomycetota > Actinomycetes > Micrococcales > Microbacteriaceae > Microbacterium > Microbacterium xylanilyticum. The sequence continues at coordinate 1,203,851 of NZ_BAAIEN010000002.1, read as the reverse complement.
GAGCGCGACCTGCTGGCGCTGTACATGGGCAGGGATCTCGCCGAGATCTCCGCCTTCGCGACCCGGCACCTCGGCGCGATCTCCGGGGTGCGCCGGGTGCGCACGCACATCGCCAACGACATCCTCATCGAGGGGTCGCGCTGGCGCCTGCGCGCGCTCAGCGCGGCGGAGGTGGCGCGGATCCGCCCGCCCAGGCCGCCCCGGGAACGCGCGGCCCGCCGTGTCGACGACGACCTGCGCGAGGCGATCGAACGCGAACTCTGGCGTGACGGCCGCGCCAGCATCGCCGACATCGCCGCCCGCACCGGCTTCGGCGCGCAGCGCGTCTCCGACGCGATCGCGACGCTCCGGCTGCATGGCGAACTGCAGCTGCGCATCGACGTCGCGAGGGGAGCCTCGGGCTGGCCGGTCTACACCTGGTACTTCGTCGAGGCGCCCGCACGCACGATCGAGGCTGCGCGCACCGCGATCGCGGCAGTGCCGGAGGTGCGCCTCGCGTTCACCGCCTCGAGCCGTTACAACCTGATCCTCGCCGTCTGGCTGCGCCGGATCGCCGATATCAACCGCTTCGAGATGGCCCTCGAACAGGCGCTCGAGGGGTCTCGGATCGCCGACCGCGCCGTCGTGCTGCGCATCGCGAAGCACATGAATCGCCTCATCGGTCCGGACACCCGCGCGATCGGATCCGCGCTGCGGTACTGAGTGCCGCCACCACCGCCTCGGACTGCGGTCGGCGGTGCTCGCGTCGCGACGTCAGAGCCGGTAGACCCGGCGCGCGTTGTCCGCGCCGATCATCTCCAGCACCCGGCAGGCATCGGCCTCGCTCCACTCCCCTTCTCGCACCCAGCGCGCCAGTGCGACCGCCATGCCGCGCCGCCATAAAACCGATCCGACGAGGTGCAGCTCAGGGAGCCCGAAGGCGTCCGAGGAGTACAGCTGCTTCGCGAACGGGGCGAGCTCGAGCGCCTCCGCGACGAGCTGCCGGCTCTGCGCGCCGAGGTAGTTCACGCCCAGCCCGATGTCGAAGTAGACGTTGTCGAAGCCCTGCGCCAGGTACGCCGCCTCGCGGTGGTACGGGTAGCAGTGCAGCAGCATGATCGGCGTGCCCAGCACGTCGGCCCGGCGGAGCAGCGGCAGCAGCAGCATCGGGTTGGTGCGGTGCAGGTCGAGGTCGCGGTCGCCGAAGCCGACATGCACCTGCAGCGGCAGGCCGAGCGCGACGGCCGCGTGCACGACGAACGCCTCGAGCACGGGATCCGACAGCCGCGGCTTCTCCTGGCCGAGCGCGGCCCAGCGCGCCACGGCCGCTGCCACGGCGGTGTCGGTCGGCGGCTCCCAGTCGATGTCGAAGCCGACCCGGTACGCGACGATCGTCTTGAAGCCCTTGGCCTCGACCGCGGCCTCGGCGATCGCGGCGCGGAACGCCTCGGCGAAGTCGGCCGGAGCGACGCCGGAGGCGAGCAGCCCCTCGGCGACGAGCTCGAGCCGCACGATCTCGCTGGTCGCACCGCCCGACTCCTCCGCCATCGCGGCCGGATCCGTGATCGGGCGCAGACTGAAGCCGGTGTCCATGACCCAGTGCTCGACACCGGCCGGGCGCAGCAGCAGCCGGTTCAGCTCGGCGGGCGCGAGCGCGCTGCGCGCCACCCAGTACTCGTCGGCGGGCGCGTGCCGCTCGATGCCCAGCAGCGGTGCGCACCAGCGCCGGAACGCGAAGCCGGGCTGGGAGTCGAACTGCGTCATGAACGCGGGGATCGGATCCGTCGACGCCTCGTTGAACGACTCCTCGAACGCGGCGCGGTCGATCTCCTCGACGTAGCAGCCGTGCACGTGGTGGTCGATCAGTCGCAGCGACTGCGCAGCCTCGGCCAGGCGAGGCGGGATGCCCTCCAGCCCCTCCAGGATCCAGTTCTCGTCGAGCGTGAGCTCACCAGCCGGCATATTCCTGCACCTCCTCGTCGCTGACCCGACCCGCGATCGCGTCGGCGATCGCCCGGTCGAGGACGTCCGCCGCGCGGTCGATCTCATCATCGGTGATGACGAGCGGCGGCGTGATCTCCAGGACGTTGCCGCCCACGTAGTAGACGACCGCGCCGAGCTGCCAGGCCCGGTAGACGACGCGGCGCGCCAGGTCGCCGTCGGGTTCCAGGCCGTCGCGGTCGCAGACCAGCTCGAGCCCGATCGTGAGGCCGCGGCCGCGCACGTCGCCGATGCGCTCGGCGGACAGACCGCCCGAGACGCCCTCGCCCGCGGCCAGGCGTCGCAGCGCCGCCGCGAACCGGGCACCAGCCTCGGCGGCGCGCTCGACGAGCCCCTCCTCGGCGATGGTCCGCAGCACGGCCCGGCCCGCGGCGGTCGACACCGGATTGCCCGCGGTGGTGAGCAGGGCGGATCCGGCCGGGTGGTCGAGGATCGCGGCCGGCCCCACCGCCGCGGAGAGCGGGATCCCGGCGCCGAGCGCCTTGCCGAAGGTGACGATGTCGGGCACGACGCCGTCGTGCTGGAACGCGTGCAGCGTGCCGGTGCGGGCGAGGCCGACCTTGACCTCGTCGACGACGAGCGGCACCCGGGCCGCACGGCAGACCTCGTGCACCGCGCGGAGGAACCCGTCCGGCGGCACCACGAGCCCGCCGTCGGAGAGGATCGGCTCGACGATCAGGCAGGCGACGCGGTCCGTCGCGAGGGCGCCGCGGATCGCGGTCAGGGACGCGGCGACGTCGGCGTCGATCCCGTCGGGGCCCGGTCGGAACGGGTTCGGATAGGGCACGAGCACGAGATCCGGATCGCCGTCGTGTCCGGCCTCGATCTGCTGTCCGGAGACGCCCATCGCCAGGCCCAGGCCGCCGTGGTAGCCGTGCTCGAACGCGACCACGGTGCGGCGCCCGGAGGCGTGCCGGCACGCGCGCAGCACGACGTCGTTGGCGTCGGATCCGGCGTGCCCGAGATAGACGCGGCGCTCGCCCCCGCCCGAGGCGGGGACGATCGCGAGCAGGTCCTCGGCGAGCCCGACCGAATCGGGGTGGATCGCCGACAGCCCGCCCGCGCCCGGAGCGGTGCGCACGGCGCGGGACACCGCCTCGACCACGGCGGGGTGGCCGTGGCCGAGGCCGTTCGCGGTCCAGGTCGCGGACAGGTCGATCAGCTCGCGCCCGGCGGGGTCGACGAGGATCGAGCCGTGCCCGCTCGCGACCTCGAGCGGGAAGAAGCGCAGCTTCTCGATGCCGGCGATGGCCCGGGCGTCGCGCTCGAGCAGCGACGGGCTCATCGATCCCCGTCCGGGCCGGTGAGATGGATCGGGTCGAGTTCCTTGCCGAGCCCGGGCAGCTCGAGCTCGCGGGCCAGCGAGGCGCCGACGCGCTTGGCGATCCGGGAGGCGGCGAGCGCGAGGACGAGGCCGAGTGCGCACCACAGCAGAGCGACGATGCCGGCCGCAGACGGATCCGCCGAGTCCTTCACGTTGAACCAGATCACGATGGCGATCACGACCGCGCCGAGGACCGGCAGCACGGTGCCGAGCACGCGTCCCCCACCGCCGTGCACGGGGTGGAACCGGCTGTGGTTGACGAAGTACACCGCAGCCACCTCGACCATGAGGTACGCGACCATGAGGCACACGGTGCCGGCGACCGCGAAATAGAAGTACGCGTCGATCGCGGCGTTGCCCGTGCCCATCACGGGCCAGCCGGTGGCGGCGCAGATCAGCAGCGTCACGACGACCACGCCGAGCACGAGCCAGGCGGCGCGGCGCGGGCCGCCCTTGGGGTGCAGCACGCCGAGCGAGCGCGGGCCGAAGCCGTCGCGGGAGAAGGCGTAGAGCATGCGGCTCGCGGTCGCGACGGTCGCCATGTGCGATCCGAACGCGGCGCAGGTGGCGGTGAAGATCGCGATCACGCCGAACCACGGACCGATGTACTGCGTACCGAGGTCGCCCAGGGTGTTGCCCGAGGTGCCGAAGGCCTTGAGACCGGCCTCGTCGGTGCCGAATCCGATGGTCTCGGCGAACATCACCACGACGAAGAGCACGCCGGTCAGCAGCAGGGTGCCGAACAGCGCGCGCGGGATGTTGCGCTTGGGGTTGTTCGTCTCCTCGCCGAGCGAGGCGCACGCCTCGAACCCGGCCCAGGACAGGAACGCGGCGACCACTCCCGAGAGCACCTGGCCGACGTCGACGCCGGTGAAGCTGAAGCTGGAGAAGTCGACGCCCGTGGTGTGCGCGCCGCCGTGGCCGAAGATCGCGACCACGAGGATGATCATCGCGACGATGCCGACGCCCTCGATGACGAGCAGCACCTTCGCGATGAGGGCGACGTCACGCCCGGCGAGGAGGAACGACACGACCGCGCCGAGGATCATCAGCAGCGGCCACGGCAGCTGGAAGGGGTGTTCGACGCCCGGCTGGAACGCCGCGATGAGCGCGTTCACGAAGGCGGCGGTCAGCGCGAGCGTGCCGATCGAGAACCCGACGTAGGCGCCGAGCATGGCCCAGCCGGAGAAGAACCCGGTGCGCGGACCGATCGTGCCGCCGATCAGGCCGTACGCGGATCCGGCGTGGTTGAGGTGCCGGGTCAGGCGCATGAAACCGTAGCCGACCAGCGCGACGCCGATCGCGCCGATCACGAACACGAGCGGCACGGACTTGCCGACGATCGCGACCAGGCCCTGGCCGTTGCCGGACATCGCGAGGGTCGGGCCCACGGTCGCGAGCGAGAGGGCGAGCGCCGCCCACAGCGGCAATGCCCGGCGCGGGGCGGATGCGGGCGCCTCGACGGGCGTCCCGGTGGATTCGGTGGCGGACATTCGGGTCTCCTCCGTGGGGGATGGATGAGGGATGGTGCGGTCGGTGCCGCGGGGTGGGGTGTCTTGGTCACAGGACCGGTCGACATGACGGATCCGGCGTGAGTTCCTTCGACAGGCTCAGGGGCCGGGGAGAGTCAGCTCCAAGCGAGGCGCAGCGCAGCGGTGATCTCTTCGGGCGTCGCGTCGCCGAAGGCGGCGAGCTCGTGGCGGCGCACCGCAACCGCGCCCTCGACGATGCCCGGGCCGAAGAGCTCCCGGGCGAGCGCCGAGGCGGCAAGCCGGTCGAGGGCCGCGGACGGCTCGGCGTCGAGCCGGAGCCGAGCGAACTCGGGCGTCTCCGCGGGGTTGCCGACGACCTCCGCAGGCAGCGGCAGTCCGCGTTCGATGCCGCCCAGCGCGGATCCGAGGAACGCCGCCGCGGCGAGGTAGAGGTTCGCGCTCGGGTCGACGATCTTCAGCTCGATGTTCGCGCCGTGCGGATTGCCGGGCGTGCCCGCGAGGAACCGCAGCGCGGCCTCGCGGTTCTCCAGTCCCCAGCACACGGCGGCGCCGGACCAGGATCCCGGCTTCAGCCGCAGCGAGGAGACCACGGACCCGGCGTAGACCGCGAGCAGGTCCGACAGGCCGTCGAGCACTCCCCCGATCGCGCTGCCGCCCTCGGGCGCGAGGCCGTGCGGACCGTCGCCGGTGCCGAACAGGTTCTGACTGTCGCGAGCGAGCGAGAGGTGCAGGTGCATCCCGTTCCCGGATCCGCCGACGAAGGTGAGGGGCGAGAACGAGGGGGCGAGACCGTGGCGGGCGGCGACGAGGCCGATCAGGATCCGGGTGAGCACCGCGGTGTCGGCCATCTGCACGGGGGGCAACGGCGCGAGCGAGACCTCGAACTGGTCGGTGCCGTACTCCGCGTGGATCTGCTCGGCGCCGACCTGGGCGTCCTCGAGCGTGCGGGTGAGGTCGGTGAGGAAGGCGCGCCGCGCCACGACCGAGCGCATGCCGTAGGCGGCCCAGGACGACTGCTCGAGCCGGGATCCGTCGGGGTTCACCAGGGTGAACTCGAGCTCCGCGCCCATGAGCGCCGTGAGGCCTGCGGCGGCGACCCGCCGCTCCTGGTCGTTGAGGCGGCCGCGGGCGCACAGCTCCGAGCGGGCGCCGCTCTGCTCGTGATAGCAGGTCGGACCCCACGCCAGGCCGTCGCCGATCGGACGGACCGCCGCGGCGTCAAGCCGCAGGCGCAGATCGCCGGAGACACCGATGTCGTCCGTGAAGGCGATGCCGTTGTCGGCGCAGAACACCACCCATGACGGGGACGCGCCCATGCCGGACTCCACGAAGCTCGCCAGCCGGCGGACCGGGACGGCCTTGCTGCGGGTCACGCCCGCGAAGTCGAGGGCGGTACCGACGAGGAGCTCGACCCCGCTGTCGTGCAGCGCGCGGGCGTAGGCGGCGGGGTCACGGTCGTTCGGTTCGCCGATGGTCACAGGTCGTCCCTTCTTCGGGTTTCACTTCGTTGTGCGGCATCGTTGCAGCATCGCGTTACAGGATCATGTCACGCCTGTTACAGTGTTGCACACTTTACAGATTCTGTTACGTTTGAATCAGAATCGTGAACACCGCGGTCGTACGCTCGACCGCCTGGAGCGGAGGTCGCCATGTGCCGTCTGTTCGCCTACGTGTCCCCAGACACGTCCACGGCCGATCGTGAGCTCGGCGAGGACGGCATCGAGAGTTTCCTCTCGCTCGCGCGTCTGCACGGGGACGGCTGGGGCTGGGCCGGCGTGGAGCACCTCGGCGACGCTCCGATCGTGCACAAGTCGCCGCTGTCGGCGGCGGTCGACCCCGAGTTCCGGCGCACGATCGGCACACCCGGGCACGCCGCGATGATGCATCTGCGGTGGGCGACCCTCGGCCTGCCCGTCGAGCTGCACAACGCCCATCCGTTCCGCAGCGGCGATGTGTCCTTCGAGCACAACGGATCCCTCAAGCCCATCGACAAAGCCCGCGCGATGCTCTCGCCCGAAGCGCTGGCCCGCATGACCGGCGACACCGACAGCGAGATGTACTTCGTGCTCATCCAGGAGCAGCTCGCCGCAGGTCTCAGCCTGCCGGAGGCCACCCTCCAGGTGGCACGGCGCCTGCGCGAGGCGTTCCCGCTGTCCAGCCTGAACGCGATCCTGCTCGACCGGCAGCAGCTCGTCGCAGTGCACGCGAGCGCCCGCAGCGTACTGCCCGATGACGACCTCGAAGAGATCGCCCAGCTCGGCGGACTGCCCGATGAGCACAACGAGGACTACTTCGCGCTGCGGTGGAAGCGCTCTGCGGACGGCACGCTGCAGATCAGCTCGACCGGGGTGGCGGGGAAGGGCTGGACGCCGCTGCCTCCCGAGTCCGTCACGACCGTTCGGCTGGACGACGGCACGATGCGCACCGAATCCATCGACGCCCGCCACCCCACCGCCGCATGACAGACTGAGCGGTATGGCCGACGACGACACCCTCGCCGACCTGGTCGCCGCAGCCCTGCCCTCGCTCAGCCGCGCCGGACGCCAGGTGGGCCGGGTGCTGCTCGCCGACTACCCGAGTGCGGGCCTGTCGACGCTCGCCGATCTCGCGGCGCGCGCGGGCGTGAGCCCGCCGACCGTGCTTCGTTTCGCGCAGAGCCTGGGCTTCGGCGGCTTCACCGAATTCCAGCGGGCGCTTCGCGATGAACTCACCCGGCGGTCTTCGGGCCCGCTCGTCCGGCTGCGGGCGCCAGCGGAGGCGGGCACGCCGCGCGAGGTCGTGGTGCGTGACGCGACGGCGCAGGCCGAGCGCACCCTCGAGTCCTTCGCGCGGATCCCCGACGCGTCATATGCGGCCGCGGTCGACCTGCTGGCGGATGCCGGGCGACGCATCCTGCTCACCGGAGGCCGTTTCACCTACCTCGCCGCCTACCACCTCGGCACCCACCTGCAGGAGCTTCGCCCCGGGGTGAGGATGTTCAACGACCCATCCGGTCACGATCTCGGCGCCATCATCGACATGACCCAGCGCGATGTGCTGGTGCTCTTCGACTTCCACCGCTATCAGCGCAGCGCCGCCGATCTCGCCGCGGCCGCCAAGCACCGCGGAGTCGCACTCCTGCTCATCACCGACAGCCTGGAGTGCCCGATCGCGCCCCGTGCCGACGTCGTGCTCGACGTCGCGAGCACGACGGACCGAGCGTTCCAGAGCGACTCGGCGGCGTTCATGCTCAACGAACAGCTGCTGAATCTCGTGCTGGAGCGGATCGGCGAGCCGGCGCACACGCGTCTCGCACTGTGGGAGCGCATGCGCGAGGGCGAACTGCTGACGTGACCCTGTGTGGTGTTCCTACAGCGTGCGCTGCAGAAACACCACGTCGAGCGAGCGGCCGAACTTGACGCCGACGTTGCGCAGGTGGCCGGCGTCGACGAAGCCGAACCGCCGGTGCAGCGCGATGGAGGCGGCCGCGGCCGTCGGCTCGATCACCGCGATGATCTCGCGCAGCCCCGCCGCGGCGCTCGCGTCCAGCAGCTCCCGCAGCAGCGCCGCACCCAGGCCCCGCCCTGCGGCCTCGGGCCGGAGGTAGATCGTGTTCTCGGCGCTGAAGCGGTAGGCCGACTTGGCGCGCCAATGCTGCGCGTAGGCGAATCCCAGCACCGCTCCCCCGGCGTCCTCGGCGGTCAGGAACGGCAGACCCGTGGCGGCGAGCAGCTCGTGCTTGTGCTCCCACGCCGCCAGCTCCGTCTCCTCCTCATCGAAGGTCACCGTGCTGGTGCGCACGTAGTGGTTGTAGATGTCCCGGATCGCGACGAGGTCCTCGCTGCAGGTGGGGCGGATCCGGACGGCGTCGCCGGGACCGGTGGCGGTGGGGTCGTCGCTCACGCGATCCTCCAGTCGACGGGTGCCGCACCCTGCTGCTCGAGAAGAGCGTTGGCACGGGAGAAGGGCCGGGATCCGAAGAAGCCCCGGCTCGCCGACAGCGGCGACGGGTGCGCCGAGGCGATCACCGGAGTGTCGCCGAGCATGGGCCGCAGCCCTTCCGCATCCCTGCCCCACAGCACCGCGACGAGCGGCGCGTCACGGGCGACAAGAGCGCGGATCGCGAGCTCGGTGACCTTCTCCCACCCCCAGCCGCGGTGGGACGCGGGCGTGCCGGGTCGCACCGTGAGCACCCGGTTCAGCAGCATCACGCCCTGGTCGCTCCAGCTCGAGAGATCGCCGTGCGGCGCGGGCGGGATCCCGAGGTCGGTCTCCAGCTCGCGGTAGATGTTGGAGAGGCTGCGCGGCAGCGGCCGCACCGCCCTGTCCACGGCGAACGACAGCCCGATGGGATGCCCCGGGGTCGGATACGGATCCTGTCCGACGATGAGCACCTTGACGTCGGCGAGCGGACGGGTGAAGGCCCGCAGCACGTTCTGACCGGCCGGCAGGTAGCCGCGCCCCGCGGCGTTCTCCGCGCGCAGGCGGTCGCCGAGCTCGGCGACCAGCGGCGCGACGGGAGCCAGCGCCTCGGCCCAGCCCGGGTCCAGCTGCCCGTCGGCGGCGAGCTCGGCCAGCGACTTCGGCATCAGAGCGCTGCCCGGTCGCTGGAGACGGTCACGCCGTCGGAGCCCGCGAAGACGCGCCACACGCTGCCGGCGCCGGCGATGCGCAGGCCCTCGGCGTCCGCGATGAGCACGGTGCTCTCGTCGATGCCGACGCCGCCGTCGACCGCCCCGGCCTCGGTGGCGGCGATGAGCCGGGACAGGGTGCCCCACTGCGAGACGTGCACATCGACGGAGACGTCGACGAGCCCGATGCCGGGCACGACCGTGACCTCGTCGAGGTCCTCCGCGGTCTCCTCGGGGGCGACCGCGATGCCGCCGATCCGCCAGCCGCCGAGGATCGCGCGCTCGGCGGCGATCATCGCGCCGGCCGAGAAGCCGAGGTAGGGCGTGCCGCCCTGCACCGCGGTGCGGATGCGGTCGTAGCAGCGCTCGAGGGCGGTGTGGTACGCCGGGGTGAGCCCGCCGCCGATGACGATGGCGTCGACGTCGTCGAACACGGCCGGATCCACACGGTCGGTCAGGCCGACTGTGGTCGTGCGGGTGTCCAGCTCGAGCGCACCATCGGCCGTGAGGGCGTCGACGAGATGTCCGGCATGCCCCGGATGGGCGTCCTCCCGGACGGTGACCACGGCGATCCGGGGGACGGCGACGCCGTTCACGGCGGCGACGGCCCGGGCCTCCGCCGCGAAGGGCGCGAACGCGGCGCGGCCGAACCCGCCGCCGATGAGGTGCACCCCCACGCTCAGTCCTCCCCGCGCGGGCGCAGCGGTCCGCGTGCGAGCAGGTGTGCGGCGGCCTGCGCGACGGGGCGGATGACGACGAGGTCGAGGTTGACGTGCCCAGGGGCGTTCAGCGCGTACGCGATGAGATCGGCCACGTCCTCGGCGACGAGGGGCGCCTCGACGCCCGCGTAGACGGCCTCCGCCGCCACCTCGTCCCCGCCGAGCCGGCGCAGCGCGAACTCCTCCGTGTGCACGAGTCCCGGCGCGATCTCGGTCACCCTGATCGGCTCGCCGTTCAGCTCCTGGCGCAGCACCTGCGGGATCATCGACTCCGCGGCCTTCGCGGCGTTGTAGCCGGATCCGCCCGGGTACCCCTGCCGGGCCGCCGTGGACGTCAGGAACAGCAGGTCCGCGTGGCCGCCGCCGGCCGCGGCCGCGCGCAGCTGCGGCAGCAGCGCCGCGGTGAGCTGCTGCACGGCGAGCACGTTCGCCTCGAACATCCACCGCCACTTCTCGGCGGATCCGTCCTCCACACGCTCCGTGCCCCGTGCGCCGCCCGCGACGTGGACCACGGCGTGCAGCGGCCCCGTCTCCGCGAGGTGCGCGGCGAGGCCGGCGATCTGCTCGGCGTCGGTGAGGTCGGCGGCGTACGCGGTGGATCCGGTCTCCGCGGCGAGCGCCTGCAGCCGGTCCTCGCGGCGCGCGACGCCGACGACGTCCCAGCCGGTGGCGCGCAGCGCGCGCACCGTCGCCTCGCCGATACCGGTGCTCGCCCCGGTCACCACCGCTCGCCGGTGCTGTTCTGCCGCGGAATCGCCGGAGGTGGATCCGGCCGTGGAAATGCTCGTCGCCATGCCATAACGCTACGGGATCCGCCTGTTACGTCACATTTCCCGCGCCTTGTTGACAGCGTCGCGGCTTCGTACTCTCGATGCAATGCCACCGTCCCCTCGCCGGCCGAGGGACGGCCCCCACCCACCCTGCGACGCGGTTCGGTGTCGCTCATCTCAAGGAGACATCATGACCGCTGCCGAGAACTGGCGCTTCGAGACCAAGCAGATCCATGCGGGCGCGGCACCCGACCCCGTCACCAAGGCCCGGGCCACGCCGATCTACCAGACCACGTCGTACGTGTTCGACAACGCCGACCACGCCGCGAACCTGTTCGCCCTCGCCGAGTTCGGCAACATCTATACCCGCATCCAGAACCCCACCCAGGACGTGCTGGAGCAGCGACTCGCCGCGCTCGAGGGCGGCACCGGCGCGCTCGTGCTCTCCTCCGGACAGGCCGCGTCGACCTTCGCGATCCTCAACATCGCCCAGGCCGGCGACCACTTCGTGTCGAGCTCGTCGATCTACGGCGGCACCTACAACCTGTTCAAGTACACGCTCGCGAAGCTCGGCATCGAGGTCACCTTCGTCGAGAACCAGGACGACATCGAGGAGTGGCGCCGCGCGATCCGCCCGAACACCAAGCTGTTCTTCGCGGAGACCATCGGCAACCCGCAGATCAACGTGCTCGACATCGCCGGCGTCGCCGGCGCCGCGCACGAGGCCGGCATCCCGCTCATCGTCGACAACACGATCGCTACCCCGTACCTCATCCGCCCGTTCGAGCACGGCGCCGACATCGTGGTGCACTCGGTCACCAAGTTCCTCGGCGGCCACGGCACCACCATCGGCGGTGCGGTCATCGACGGCGGCAAGTTCGCCTGGTCGCAGAACGTGGACAAGTTCCCCGGACTCACCGAGCCCGACCCCTCCTACCACGGCGCCAGCTACACCACCGCGGTGGGCGACGGCCTCGCGTACATCATCAAGGCGCGCGTGCAGCTGCTGCGCGACCTCGGCTCGGCGATCGCCCCGCAGAGCGCCTGGAACCTCATCCAGGGCATCGAGACGCTGTCGCTGCGCATCGAGCGCCACGTGCAGAACGCGCAGGAGATCGCCGAGTGGCTCGACGCCCGCGACGACGTCGCCACGGTCAACTACTCCGGTCTTCCCACCTCGCCCTGGTACGCGGCCGCGAACACCTACGCCCCCAAGGGCGTCGGCGCGGTGCTGTCGTTCGAGCTCAAGGGCGGCGTCGACGCCGGCCGCGAGTTCGTGAACAACCTCACCCTGTTCAGCCACCTCGCCAACATCGGCGACGTCCGCTCGCTGGTGATCCACCCGGCCTCCACCACGCATGCCCAGCTCACCCCCGAGCAGCAGCTCACCGCGGGTGTGACCCCCGGTCTCGTGCGCCTCTCGGTCGGCCTCGAGAACATCGACGACCTCAAGGCCGACCTCGACCAGGCCCTCGCCGCCGCGCGCAAGGTCTCCGAGGCCGCCCGCGCCTGACGACTCCTCCTCAGAGACGGAACCGCCCCGGATCAGCCGATCCGGGGCGGTTCCGTGTCTGCGCGGGACCCGCGGCGCCTGCGCAGCGCCGCACCGCCGCGGCTCCGCCGCCGCACTCCGCCGAAACCCCCATGTCCCGTCGAAACCCTCACGAGCCGACGTTTGTGCACGGGGGTCTGGGCGGCGCGTGGGGGTTTCGGCAGAAGCCGACACCTCGACAGGTGGATCCGCACAGAGGCGGATCTCTCGCAGAAGTCCACCGACCATGGCCGGACGCACCAGCACGAGAACCGTGCGGGCACCCTTGCGGAATGACTCTCGACCCGTTCGACGCTCGCGCGGCGCATCCGCTGCTGGGGTCCGCGGACCGGCACACCCCCGGCCGCGCGCAGACCCTGCTGCTCTCCCGTGATGAACTGATCGAGGCGGGGCACACTGAGCGCGAGCTTCGCGCGCTCGTGGCCGAGAAGCGTCTCATCCGGGTGCGCCGCGGCCGCTACGTCCATGCCGACGACTGGGCCATGTTGTGGAACGACGAGCGGCATCTGCTCGATGTGATCGCAGCGCACCGGAACTCCTCGTCGCCCGGGCTGGTGTTCTGGGGGCCGTCTGCGGCGGTACTGCATGGACTGCCGCTCTACCGATGGCGCCCCACGCAGGTGCACGCCGTCATCCTCGGCACACGTCACACGCGTGCACGGGCGCGGCTCATGATGCACGACGTCACCGTGGGCCCGGCAGACGTCACGGACGTCGACGGCATCGCGTGCACCGTGATCGACCGCACCGTCCTGGATCTGCTGTGCGGCGCCTCGGCAGAGGTCGGCCTTTCCGCCGCCGATGCTGCACTGCGCGCCCACGCTGTGCAGCGGCACGAGGAGGATCCCGAACGGGCAGGCGCGTGGCGAGCGCGGATGCACGAGCGGGCCGCCCGGATCCACGTCCGCGGCATCCGCGCGGCGCGGGAGCTCATCGACTTCGCGGACGGCCGCGCGCAGCTGCCCGGCGAGAGCGTCAGCAGACTGCACCTGCTCCGGCTCGGCTACCAGCGCGTGCCCCTGCAGACCCCCGTGCGCGGTCCGGACGGTGAGGAGTTCTGGCTCGATTTCGCCTTCCCTCGCAGTCGCGCGTTCGGCGAATTCGACGGCCAGGGCAAGTACCGGGATCCACGGCTGCGCGGCGCACGGCGGGTCGAGGACATCCTGCTCGCTGAGAAGCACCGGGAGGACATCGTCCGCGGGGTCACCGGGTGGCGCACGGTGCGATGGGGCTCTTCCCACATCCGCTCCGCCGACGCGCTCGGTGCTCGGCTGCACGCGTTCGGCATCCACCCACCGACCTGACGCCCGCGTCGACCGCGCGCCATCGACACTCGCCGACGCCCCGTTGAAACCCCCACAGGGCGCCGAGACCCCCACGGACAGGCGTCTGCACGCGGGGGTCTCGCCGGCCCGCGCGGGTTTGGGCAGCCCCCGGGGGTTTGGGCAGCCCGCGTGGGTTTCGGCCGCCCGCGCCGACCGTCCGCGCCGACCGACGCGCCCCGGCAGACCCCCCGCGCCACGGACGCGACACCCGCGCCGAAACCCCCACACGGCGCCGAGACCCCCACGGCGGGACGTCTCCCTGCCGGGGGTTTCGGCGGCACGTGGGGGTCTCGGCAGGACGACGGACACCGCCCGCGATCCGTAACCTGCCGCCACGTCGGCAGTCCACCCGGGAGAATGGATCCATGGACTGGCAGACCACCTCGGAGGACACCGTGCCCTCGGCGCGCGTCTCGGAGGCGGACGCCCGCCTGCTGCGCGCTCGTCCGCCCGCCACCGGCGCCTGGCGGGACGGGGATCCGGCCGGCGATCGCCTGTTCGAAGCGTTCGGGCCGTTCCGCACGGAGGGCGGCGAGGAGCTGCCGCTGATCCGCCTCGCCTACGAGTCGTGGGGGACGCTGAACGCGGCGCGCGACAACGCGGTGCTGGTCCTGCATGCCCTCACCGGGGACAGCCACGTGGTCGGCGAGGCCGGCCGCGGCCACGCGACGAGCGGATGGTGGGCCGACATCGTCGGCCCTGGCCGTGCCATCGACACCGACCGCTGGTTCGTCGTCGCCCCCAACATGCTCGGCGGCTGCCAGGGCTCCACCGGGCCGGCGAGCATCGCGCCGGACGGCTACGAATGGGCGTCGCGCTTCCCTTACCTCACCATCCGCGACCAGGTCGCCGCGCAGGTGCTGCTCGCCGACGCGCTCGGCATCGCGCGCTGGGCCGCGGTGATCGGCGGATCCATGGGCGGCATGCACGCCCTGGAGTGGGCCGTCGGGCACCCCGAGCGCGTCGAGCGGCTCGCCGTGCTGTCCTCTCCCCCGGTGACCACCGCCGACCAGCTCGCGCTGAACTTCGTGCAGCTGGAGACGGTGCGGATGGATCCGCGCTTCGCCGGCGGGGAGTACTACGACGCCCCGGTCGGCGAGGGGCCGCACCGCGGTCTCGCCCTGGCCCGGCGCATGGCGCTGCTGAACTACCGCAGTCCGATCGAGCTGAACCAGCGCTTCCAGCGCTCCTGGCAGTCCGACGTGTCACCGCTCGGCCACGGCGGGCGCTACGCCGTGGAGAGCTACCTCGACTTCCACGGCAACAAGTTCACGCGCCGCTTCGACGCCAACAGCTACCTGACGCTCGTGGAGGCGATGAACTCCCACGACATCGGCCGGGACCGCGGCGGCGTCGAGGACGCGCTGAAGCGAGTGACGGCGACGACGCTCGTGCTCGGGATCGACACCGACCGACTGTTCCCCGTCGACGGCCAGCACCGCATCGCCCGCGGCATCCCGAACACCCTGGACGGGAACGAGGCCGTGGTGCTCGCGAGCGACTTCGGCCACGACGGGTTCCTCATCGAGACCGACGCCGTCGGCATGCACCTGGAGCGCCTGCTCGAGTCCTGAGCCCGCGCGCGGCGCTCTCGCCGACATCGGCGCAGGAGGCGTTCAGGAGCCCTCGAACCGCCAGGCCGGATCCTCCGCGACCAGGCGCTCCCGGGCGCCGGCCGCGGCCCCGGCCAACTCGTCGCCGTCCCAGAAGAACAGCCTGCCCGCCGCGGTCGCCTGCATGCGGGTGCGGAAGACGGCCGGATCCCCGGCGCCCGCCAGGGCCTCCTCGACATCGGCCGCACGCTGCAGCGCATGCAGGGTCCGCCACGTCGGCGGCATGAGCGCGATCTGCCCCGCGTCGCGCGCCGCGAGCGCCGAGTCCGGCCGGAACCACCGCGCCTCGACCACCTCGGCGGGCGCAGGACGGAGCGCGCCGCCGGGATCCGCAGCGAGGAAGAACCAGGTGCGCACCCGCTTCGGGATCCCCGCGGGCGGCACCCAGCACGACAGCGGCACGAGGCGCTCGAGTTCGAGGCCCGCCTCCTCGGCGGTCTCGCGCACTGCGGCACGTCCCGCGTCCTCCTGCTCGTCGGCGCCGGGGACGTGGTCCCCCGGTTCGACCATGCCGCCGGGGAACACCCAGGCGCCCGCGAACGAGCCCCGGTCGGGTCGGCGCAGCAGCAGCACCTCGATGCCGCCCGCCGCGTCGCGCAGGACCACCGCGGTGCCGGCGACGGGCAGGTCGTCGTCCTCAGCCGAGCTCATCCGCCCATCGTAGGGTGCGCGGCCGTCGAGGGGACGAGGTGTCCGGCGCCTCAGACCAGGTCGCGCACCCGCACGGATCCGGTCTCGGTGTGGAACCGGCGCTGCACCGCGTAGGAGGCGAGCGCGATGCCGAGCCCGATGACGGCGAGCCCCGCACCGACCCAGGACGGCGCCGCGAAGCCCCAACCCCACGCGACCACCAGGCCGCCGAGGAAGGCGCCGAGGCTGTTTCCGATGTTGAGCGAGGAGTGGTTCAGCGCCGCTGCGATGGACTGGTTGTCGCCGGCGACCTCCATCAGTCGGGTCTGGATCGAGACGCCGAGGACCGACGAGAGCGCCGCCATCAGGAACGCCAGCGGGACGAGCAGCCAGATCGAGAACGACAGCACGGCCAGCAGCGCGAGCAGCACCGCCAGCCCGCCCATCCCGTAGAGCAGGGTGAGCCGCAGGTTGCGATCGGCGAAGTGACCGGCGAGCAGGTTGCCCAGGGTCATCCCGAGCCCGAACACGACGAGGGTGATCGGCACCATCCACTGCGGCGCCCCTGCGCGATCGGTGATGAGCGGCGCGACGTAGCTGTACAGGGCGAAGAACCCGCCGAAGCCGATCGCGCCGGTCGCGAGCGCGAACCACACCTGCGGGCGCCGGAAGACGCGCAGCTCCGCGCGGAACGTGCGGCCGGGATCCCCGGCGTGCTCCGGCACGAAGAACCCGATGCACAGGCTCGCGAGGGCGAAGACGACCGTGACCACGAGGAAGGCGATGCGCCAGCCGAAGTGCTGGCCGAGGAACGTGCCGAGCGGAACGCCGACCACATTGGCGATCGTCAGTCCGGTGAGGATGAAGGCGACGCCCTTCGCGCGCTTGCCGGGGCCGAGCACGTCGGCCGCGACGAGCGCCCCGATGCCGAAGTAGGCCCCGTGCGGCAGCCCGGCGATGAAACGGGCGAGCCCGACGGTCTCGAAGGTCGGCAGGACGACCGCGAGTCCGTTGCCGAGCGTGAGTGCGATCGCGAGGCCGAGCATCACCCGGTGCCGGGGGAAGCGCGCGACGAGGCCCGCGATGGTGGGCGCGCCGAGGACGACGCCGAGGGCGTACAGCGAGACGAGGATGCCGGCGCGGCCGATCGCCTCGTCGGGGCTCTGCGCCCACAGGCCCGGCAGCAGGTCCTGCGCGATGTTCGGCAGCAGGCCCATGGCGACGAACTCGGTCATGCCGATGCCGAAGCTGCCGATGGCGAGAGAGAGGAGCGCCCGCGTCGCCGCACCCCTCGAGAGGCTCGAGGGTTTCATCCGTCCAGCTTAGAGGGTGCCGGACTCGCCGATCGCGCGCTCCAGGCGCTCGATCTTGCCATCGATCTCGCCGGTGTAGCCGGGTCGGATGTCGGCCTTGAGCACGAGGGACACCCGGGAGCCGAACGGCATCACGGCCTCGGTCGCGCGCTTGACGACGTCCATGACGGTGTCCCAGTCGGGCCCCTCGATCTCCGTGAACATGCTCGTGGTGCGGTGCGCGAGGCCGGAGGCGCGGACCACGGCCACGGCGGCGGCGACCGCATCGTGCACCGAGGCGTCTGCGCTCTCGGGGCGGTCAGGGGCGGACCCGCTGGGGGCGACGGAGAAGGCGACGAGCATCAGGACCTCCGGGTTTCGGGGAGTTCGCGGGTGCGGGCCGGGCGGCGGCGCACCGGCGTGCGCACGATCGCGCGGATCGCGATCACGCAGATGATGACGACGAGGATGTTGCGGACGCTCAGCAGCGCGATCGGCAGGGCCTCGGCGCGCAGCAGACCGTCGTACACCACAGGGTAGACCGCCTGGGTGAACAGGTAATCGACGAGGATGAGCACCGCGGGGACGCGTACCCGCGGGCCGTCGAACAGCCACCACAGCAGGATCGGCGCGAGCATCCACACCTGGAACTGCGGGGATCCGACCTTGTTGCAGGCGATCAGCACGGCGACGAGGGCGAGCGCGGTCGCCGGCAGCAGCCGGCGCGCGGATGCCCCGGACCGCAGCCTCCACAGCGCGAGCGCGGCGATCGCGAGCACGGCCAGAGCCATGAGCGGGGTGAGCACGGCCGCGGCGAGATCGACGCCCGGGCCGGCGAGCTGGAACGTGAGGATGTGCCGGTCGTACTCGATGCGGGTCGCGCCGGTCTGGGTCAGCCACAGCAGCGGGGTGGCGCCCACGGCCTCGATCTGCAGCCCGCGTCCGCTCATCTGGCTGAGGAAGCCGAGCAGGTTCGCCCCGCCGCCCAGGAGCATCAGTCCGAGCACCACGACGAAGGTGACGACCGCCGCCGCGACGATCATCCGGATCCGCCCGCGCAGCAGCGCGAGCGCGGCGAGGAACAGCGCGCCCGGCCAGATCTTGATCCAGGCGCCGACCGTGAACAGCGCGCTCGCCACGGCCGGGCGGGAGAACAGCCACAGGCCGCCGATCAGCGCCAGCGGCACCGTGACCGCATCGATCCGGAACATCGCAATCGGCCCCAGCGCGACCAGTGCCGCCATCCAGAACAGGGCCGCGCCGCGGCGGATCCGGCTGCCGGCCGCCCGCCGGCAGCGGAGCAGGAACGCGAACCCGACGGCGTCGAGGATCGTGATCAGGATCGACCAGGCGACGACGTAGCTCGCGGATCCGACCGCGTACGTGCCGGGGATGAGCGGATGCAGCAGTTGCGAGATCCCCTGGGCGAGGAGCATCGGCACCAGGGCCAGCTGCGGGTACACCCAGCTCTCGGTGATCCCGACGACCGCGCCGCCACCGAGCGCATTGCGCGACCACGGCTCGTACACGAACACGGTGTCGCCCATCGGCAGCGCGGGCATGACCCAGCCGACGGTCGCGACGTAGACGTGCGCCAGGACGAAGGCGACCCACAGGACGGTGAGCGGCAGCCCCGCACGGCGCACCGCGGCCGGAACCTGTCCGGCGGCGGCCCGGGTCTGTGCTGCGCGGGTCGCGCCCGTCGGCTCGGCACCGCTCACGCGTGGTCCTCCTCGATCCGGTGGTCTTCGGGGTCGTCGACGCGTGCGCCGTCCGGGACGGAAGCGCGTTCGTCGGCGACGACCGCACCGTCGGCGCCGTCGTCGGCGAGGGCGTGCGCGAACGCGGCCGGCAGGGCCTCCGCCACATCCAGAGCGACGAGGGGACGGCCCACGGATCCGCCTGCGACGGCGGCGGCGATCCGGCCCGCGTGTCCGTGCAGCCAGGCGGCCGTCGCGGCGAGCTCGGGCAGCGGCGTCGAACGACCGCCGGCACGATCGGACGCGACGAGTGCGCCGATCACGCCGGCGAGCACGTCGCCGGTGCCCGCGGCGGCCAGCCAGCCGGTGCCGGCGTCCACGGCGATCGCGCGGGCGGCGTCGGCTGCGGCGACGAGCGTGGTCGCGCCCTTCAGCAGCACCGTTCCGCCGAGCACGCGCGCGGTCTCGAGGACGGCCGCCGCGCGCCGCTCGAGATCGTCGAGCGCCTCGGACGCGAGGGGTGTCAGCCCGAGCGTGGCGCGCAGCCGGACGAACTCTCCGGCGTGCGGGGTCACGATCACCGGGGCGCCCGCGGGGACGAGGTCGAGCGCACCCGCATCCACGACGACCGGCACCGCGCCGGCGAGCAGGCGATGCAGCCCGTCGGTCTCCTCGGGCGTGCGCAGGGCCGGGTCGGTGCCGGAGCCGATCACCCAGGCGTCGGCATGGACGTCGGCGGCCGGCAGAGGCTCGGCCACGACGGTCTCGGGCCGGCGGCCCAGCACGAGGTCGGCGGGGCGCCGCGGACCGATGTAGCGCACGTACCCGGCGCCGGCGCGCCAGGCCGCCTCGACGCCGAGCACCGCGGCTCCGGGGTACGCGTGGGAGCCGGTGCGCAGGGCGACGGTGCCGCGGGTGCGCTTGTCATCGGACCGCCCGGGGACGCGCAGCAGCGGGCGGACGTCGCGGCGCGTCCACGCGACAGGGCCGTGCGCGTCGAGCGCACCGGCGGACGGAGAAGGCATGGGATCAACGGTACTGGGCCGAGGCTGTGGATGCGGCCGCTCGCGATCTCGGCAGCAGCGCACGCTGCCGGGAGGGCGTCGACCGTCCGGCTGCGCCGGGACCGGATCCCGGCCCCGCGCGTCCTCACCCGCTCCGCGGCCGGTAGCGTCGTCACGTGAGTCTTCTGTTCTCCCCGCTGCCCCTCCGCTCCCTCGTCCTGCGCAACCGGCTCTGGGTCTCCCCCATGTGCATGTACAGCGCCGTCGACGGCGTGCCGCAGGAATGGCACCACACGCACCTTGCCCAGTTCGCGTCCGGCGGTGCCGGCCTCATCGTCGCCGAGGCCACGGCGGTGATCCCCGAGGGGCGGATCAGCCCGCGCGACACCGGCCTGTGGAACGACGCGCAGCGCGATGCGTGGGCGCCGATCGTCGCGGCCGTGCATGCACGCGGCGCGCACATCGGCGTGCAGCTCGCGCACGCCGGCCGCAAGGCCTCGACGTGGTGGCCCTGGGCTCCGGAGCAGGGCTCCGTTCCCCTCACGGAGGGCGGCTGGCCCACCGTCGCACCCTCGGCGATCGCGTTCGAGGGGTTCGCCGAGCCGGCGGCCCTGGATGCCGCCGGCATCGCCGCCGTGGTCGGGGCCTTCGCCGCCGCCGCACGCCGCGCCCTGGACGCGGGGTTCGACGTGCTGGAGATCCATGGCGCGCACGGCTACCTGCTGCACGAGTTCCTCTCCCCGCTCAGCAACCGCCGCGACGACGCGTACGGCGGCTCGCTCGAGAACCGGGCGCGTCTGCTGCTCGAGGTCACCGAAGCGGTGCGCGCGGTCGCGGGCGAGGACGTCCCGCTCTTCGTGCGGATCTCGGCGACCGACCACGCGCCCGGCGGTTTCACGGCCGAGGAGGCCGCGCAGGTCGGCGAGTGGGCCGTCGCCCGGGGTGCGGACCTCATCGACGTGTCCAGCGGCGGGCTCGTCGCCCACCAGCGCATCGACGTGCACCCCGGCTACCAGGTGCCGCTCGCCGCGGCCGTGCGCCGGGGCGGACGGATCCCGTCCTCCGCCGTGGGCCTGCTGACCAGCGGCGCGCAGGCAGAGAGCGTGCTCGCCGAGGGCGCTGCGGACGCGATCTTCGCCGGACGGGAGTGGCTGCGCGACCCGCACTTCGGACTGCGGGCCGCGCACGAGCTCGGCGACGAGATCGCCTGGCCCGACCAGTACCTCCGCGCCCGCTGGCGCTGAGCCCCGGCCGGTCCCGAAGCGTCCTTCGTCCCGCCTTCGGCTCGCTCAGGACCCGGAAGGCGAGGCGAAGGGCGCCGGATCAGCGGCCGAAGCCACGCCGCGTGATATCGCGCACCTCTCCGACGAGCTCCTCGATGATGTCCTCCAGGAACAGGACCGCGGTGGTCTCGCCGGCCGCGTCGCGCACCTGGGCCAGGTGACGCCCCGCCCGGCGCATGATCGCCAGCGCATCCTCGAGGTCGGTGTCCTCCTGCATCGGCACCATCTGATGGATCCGCTTCGCGGGGATCGGCAGCCCCGCCCGCGCGGCGGCCTCCGGGCCCTCCGCCGAGCGGATCACGTCCTTCAGGTGCACGTAGCCCACCGGGGCGCCCTCGGCGTCGACGATGACGTAGCGGGAGAAGCCGTGCTTCGCCACGGCGCGCTCCACGTCGTCCGGGGTCGCGCCGAGCGGCAGGGTGACCAGGCCGGCGAGCGGCACCGCCACGTCACGCGCATCCTTGTCGGTGAACTCGACGACCGCGCTGACGGTTCCGGCGGAGTCGTCCAGCACGCCCTCACGCCGGGACTGGTCCACGATCGTGGCGACCTCCTCGAGCGTGAACGTCGAGGCGGCCTCGTCCTTCGGCTCGACGCGGAACAGCCGCACGACGCCGTTCGCGGTCGCGTTCAGCGCCCGGATCACCGGGTAGAACACCTTCGAGAGCCACACCAGCGGAGTCGCCAGGATCAGCACCGACCGGTCGGGCACCGAGAACGCCAGGTTTTTCGGCACCATCTCGCCGAAGATCACGTGCAGGAACGACACCAGCACGAGCGTGATCGCGAACGCGACGACGTCCACCGCGGTCTCGGCCAGGCCGACGGCGTGCAGCGGCGCCTCGAGCAGGTGGTGCATGGCGGGCTCGGAGACGTTCAGGATCAGCAGCGAGCACACCGTGATGCCCAGCTGCGAGGTGGCGAGCATCAGGGTCGCGTGCTCCATCGCGTACAGGGCGGTGCGCGCGGATCGGGATCCCCGCTCCGCGAGCGGCTCGATCTGCGAGCGCCGCGCCGAGATCACTGCGAACTCCGCGGCCACGAAGAACGCGTTGCAGGCGAGGAGCACGAACAGCCAGGCGATTCCGGCCCAATCGTTCATCGCTCGCCCCCTTCCTCGGCGGACGGCGCCGGGATGAAGCGGATCCGATCCACCCGACGCCCCTGCATGCGCACGACATGCAGGGTGCCGCCGGGCACCGGCACCTCGTCGCCGGCCTTGGGCAGCCGCTCCAGAACGCTCATCACATACCCGCCGACGGTGTCGTAGACGTCGCCCTCCGGCACCTCGATGCCCGTGCTCCCGCGGAGCTCGTCCGGGCGCAGCTCGGCCGGGAACGTGATCCCGTCGCGGCCCTTCACGACGCCCGCCCTGCTGCGGTCGTGCTCGTCGGACACCTCCCCGACGATCTCCTCCACGAGATCCTCGAGCGTGACGATCCCCGCGGTGCCGCCGTATTCATCCACCACGATCGCCAGCTGGTAGCCGCCGCCGCGCAGCTCCGCGACGAGTGCGTCCAGGTGCACCGTCTCCGGCACGCGCAGCGGCTCGGAGGAGAGGGCGCCGACCGGCACCTCGGTGCGGCGGTCCCTGGGCACCGACACGGCGGCCTTCAGATGCACCACGCCGGTGATGTCGTCCAGATCCTCGGCGTACACCGGGAAGCGACTGTGCCCGGTGCGGCGGGCCAAGCCGATCACGTCGTCGGCGGAATCGGCCGCGGCGATCGCGTGCATGCTGGGGCGCGGAGTCATCACGTCGCCCGCGGTGAGTCGGGCGAACCCGAGGCTGCGGTCCAGCAGCGTCGCCGTGTCCTCCTCGAGCACGCCGGCGCTCGCCGAGCGGCGCACGAGCGAGCTCAGCTCCTCGGCGGAGCGGGCGCCGCTGAGCTCCTCCTTGGGCTCGATGCCCATCGCCCGCAGCACCGCGTTGGCGCTGCCGTTCAGCAGGGCGACGACCGGGCGGAACACCCAGGTGAACGCGGTTTGGAACGGGATGACGAGCTTGGCGGTCGCGACGGGCAGCGCCATCGCGAAGTTCTTCGGGACGAGCTCGCCGAGGATCATCGACAACATCGTGGCGACCGTCATGGCCGCGACCACCGCGATCGTGACGGTGACCGGCTCGGGGATCCCCCAGACCGTCAGCACCGGGCGCAGCAGGTTCGACAGCGCCGGCTCCATCGTGAAACCCGTGAGCAGGGTCGTCAGCGTGATGCCGAGCTGGGCCGAGGACAGGTGCGTAGACGTGATCTTCAACGCCGCGATCGTCATGCTCAGCCGGCTCTCGCCGCGCTCCCGCCGGGCCTCCAGGTCCGCGCGGTCGAGGTTGACCAGAGCGAACTCGCTGGCCACGAACAGCCCCGTTCCGATGATGAGCAGAAGCCCCACGCCCAACCAGATGTAGTCCATCACGGTGTCACCTCCGCCGAAGCGGAGAGCGGGCAGTGGGGCGAGGTACTACTGGAGGGAGGGTCGTCCATGGTGCGCACGAGTCTACTGGCACCGCGCGGCCGCGAACCTGCGCGATCGCCCGATGCCGCACGACGAGGGCGTCGGCCGCGCGGGCGTCACCAGCTGACCGGGAGCGCCTTGCCCTCCTCGTACCCGGCGGCCGACTGCAGCCCGACCAGGGCACGCTCGTGGAACTCCGGCACCGACGAGGCGCCGGCGTACGTGAAGGAGGAGCGCACGCCGGAGGTGATCATGTCCAGCAGGTCCTCGACGCCGGGCCGCAGCGGATCCAGGTAGATCCGCGAGGACGAGATGCCCTCCGCGAACAGCTCCTTGCGCGCCCGCTCGTACGCGTCGAGACGACCGAAACGCGCCTGCACGGCCTTCGTCGAGGCCATGCCCCAGGACTCCTTGTAGATGCGGCCGTCCGCGTCGGTCTGCAGCTCGCCCGGGGCCTCGATGGTCCCGGCGAACCAGGATCCGATCATCACCGACGCCGCGCCCGCGGCGAGCGCCAGCGCGACGTCGCGCGGATAGCGCACTCCCCCATCGGCCCACACGTGGGCGCCTGCCTCGGCGGCCGCCTGTGCGGTCTCCAGCACGGCGGAGAACTGGGGGCGCCCGACCGCGGTCATCATCCGCGTGGTGCACATCGCGCCCGGCCCCACGCCGACCTTGAGGATCGATGCGCCCGCCTCCACGAGGTCGCGCACGCCGTCGGCGGTGACGATGTTGCCCGCCACGATGGGGATCCCGAGCTCGAGCGCCGCCACCGTGCGCAGCGCCTGGAGCATACCCGCCTGGTGGCCGTGCGCGGTGTCGACCACGAGCACGTCCACCCCGGCGGCGGCGAGGGCCTTCGCCTTCGCGGCGACGTCGCCGTTGATGCCGACCGCGGCGGCGACCGCAAGACGGCCCGACGCGTCCACGGCCGGGCGGTAGAGGGTGGAGCGCAGCGCGCCGCGCGCGGTCTGCGTGCCCACGAGACGCCCGTGCTGCAGCACCGTCACCATCTCGGCCTCGACGGCGGTGATCGCGTCGAACGCGGCGCGCGGGTCGGCCACGTCCTCCGCATCCAGCGACGGCGAGTCGGCGCGGGTCAGGTCGCCCAGCTGCGCGTCGCGCAGCGCCGTCGCGAGCCGGGTGGCCGGCAGGACGCCGTGGATGGCGTCGGCGTGCAGTCCGTCGGGGCCGCCGGGCGCATCGGCGACGACGATGCCGCGCCCCTCGGTGGCAGGCATCAGCCGGAGCGCGTCCTCGACGGTGGCGAGGGGCGACAGCACGATCGGCGTGTCCCACGCGACGGGCTGGCGCTTGACCCAGCGGATCGCCTCGTCCAGCTGCTGCAGGGGCATGTCCTGCGGCAGCACGCCGATCCCGCCCCGGCGGGCGAGCGTCGCGGCGAGCCGCGGACCGGTGACCGAATTCATGTTCGAGGACACGAGCGGGATGGTCGCCGGGGTGCCGTCGTGGGGCGCGAGATCCACCTGCAGCCGGCTCGTCACATCGGAGTGACGCGGCACCAGGAACACGTCGGAATACGTGAGGTCGACCATGGGGAGCTCGCCGGAGAACTGCATGGTCTCAGGGTAGCCGTCCGGTCTCCTCTCCGTCCGGCGACCTGCCACGGCACGGCCCGCGAGCGCGCCGGCGGAGCGGTCCTCGGAGCCCCGGCGGATCGGACCCGCCGGAACCTCCGCGCGGGGGCCCGGTACGGGTCGTCGACACGTTAGGCTTGACACCCGGATGAGTGGCCATACCCGGAGACCACCGGGGACGGATCCCACCGATTCAGCGATGAAAGAGGGCGATCGAGCGTGTCGAGCCAGGTGACCGGCGTCGGGACTTCTGGAGATGGAGAGTTCGGGGCCAATTCCTGGCTCGTCGACGAGCTGTACGAGCAGTTCACGGTCGACCGCAACTCCGTCGACAAGGAGTGGTGGCCGGTTCTCGAGAACTATCGTCCGTCCGAGGCGGCGACCGCCGCTCCGTCCGCACCCGCGGCCCCCGGCACCGCCACGCCTGCGCCGGCGTCCGGTGCGCACCCGGTGACCGCACCGGTGCCGGTGATCGGCCAGCAGCCGGTCGCCCGCACCACCACGAAGCCGGCGCGTCAGGCGCCGATCCCCGCGCAGGCCCAGGACCGCGCCACCGGCGAGCCCGGCGCCGAGCAGCACGAGGACGTCGTGACGCCGCTGCGCGGCATGCCGAAGACCCTCGCCGCCAACATGGACGAGTCGCTGACCGTCCCGACCGCGACGAGCGTGCGCACCGTCCCGGCGAAGCTGATGATCGACAACCGCATCGTCATCAACAACCACATGTCCCGCACGCGCGGCGGCAAGGTCAGCTTCACGCACCTCATCGGCTGGGCGCTGATCCAGGCGCTGAAGGACTTCCCGAGCCAGAACGTCTACTACGCCGAGGTCGACGGCAAGCCCAGCGTGGTCGCCCCCGCGCACATCAACCTCGGCATCGCGATCGACATCCCCAAGCCCGACGGCACCCGCGCCCTGCTCGTCCCGTCGATCAAGCGCGCCGAGACGCTGACCTTCAGCGAGTACCTCTCCGCCTACGAGGACCTCGTCGTCCGCGCCCGCGGCAACAAGCTGACCGCCGCCGACTTCCAGGGCACCACGCTCTCGCTCACCAACCCCGGCGGCATCGGCACCGTGCACTCCGTGCCGCGCCTCATGAAGGGCCAGGGCTGCATCATCGGCGCCGGCGCGCTGGAGTACCCGGCCGAGTTCCAGGGCTCCAGCCAGAAGACGCTGGATGTGCTCGGCATCGGCAAGACCATCACGCTCACCAGCACCTACGACCACCGCGTCATCCAGGGCGCCGGATCCGGCGAATTCCTGAAGAAGGTGCACGAGCTGCTCATCGGCGAGCGCGGCTTCTACGAGGGCATCTTCCGCGCCCTCCGGATCCCCTACGCGCCGATCCGCTGGAACAAGGACATCGCGGTCGACCTGGCGGAGCGCATCGACAAGACGGCGCGCGTGCAGGAGCTCATCAACTCCTACCGCGTGCGCGGCCACCTCATGGCCGACATCGACCCGCTCGAGTACGTGCAGCGCACCCACCCCGACCTCGAGATCGAGACGCACGGCCTGACGTTCTGGGATCTGGACCGCGAGTTCGTCACCAACGGCTTCGGCGGCCAGCGCCAGCTCAAGCTGCGCGAGATCCTCGGCGTGCTGCGCGACTCGTACTGCCGCACGATCGGCATCGAGTACATGCACATCCAGGATCCGGAGCAGCGTCGCTGGTTCCAGGGCAAGGTCGAGGTCAAGTACGTCAAGCCCGGTCACGACGAGCAGCTGCGCGTGCTCAGCAAGCTCAACGAGGCGGAGGCGTTCGAGACCTTCCTGCAGACCAAGTACGTCGGCCAGAAGCGCTTCTCGCTCGAAGGCGCGGAGTCGCTCGTCCCGCTGCTCGACGAGATCCTGCAGGGCGCGGCCGGTGCGGGCCTGGACGGCGCCGCGATCGGCATGGCGCACCGCGGCCGCCTGAACGTCCTCGCGAACATCGCGGGCAAGACGTACGGCCAGGTGTTCCGCGAGTTCGAGGGATCCACCCTCCCGGGCAACCAGCGCGGATCCGGCGACGTCAAGTACCACCTGGGTAAGGAGGGCACGTTCATCGCCGACGACGGCGCCGAGCTGCCGATCCTCCTCGCCGCGAACCCGTCGCACCTGGAGACCGTGGACGGCGTGCTCGAGGGCATCGCGCGCGCCAAGCAGGACCGCAAGCCGATCGGCACCTTCACCTGGCTGCCGATCCTCGTGCACGGCGACGCGGCCTTCGCCGGCCAGGGCGTCGTCGTGGAGACCCTGCAGATGTCGCAGCTGCGCGGCTACCGCACCGGCGGCACGATCCACGTGGTCGTGAACAATCAGGTCGGATTCACCACGCTGCCGAACGACTCGCGCAGCTCGGTGTACGCCACCGACGTCGCCAAGACGATCCAGGCCCCGATCCTGCACGTCAACGGCGACGACCCCGAGGCCGTCGTGCACGTCGCGCAGCTCGCGTTCGAGTACCGCGAGCAGTTCCACCGCGACATCGTGATCGACCTCGTCTGCTACCGCCGTCGCGGGCACAACGAGGGCGACGACCCGTCGATGACGCAGCCGCTCATGACCGACCTGATCCAGGCCAAGCGCTCGGTGCGCAGCCTGTACACCGAGGCCCTCGTCGGCCGCGGCGACATCACCCAGGAGGAGTACGACCAGGCCAAGGCCGACTTCCAGAACCGCCTGGAGATCGCCTTCGCGGAGACGCACGCGGCGGAGACCGGCGCCACGCCGATCGCCCCCGACCTGCCGCCCGTGGACGAGCAGATCGGCACCCCGGAGGTCACCGGCGTCCCGCTCGAGGTCATCCACCTCATCGGAGACGCGCACGCGAACAAGCCCGAGGGCTTCACCGTGCACCCGAAGCTGCAGCAGGCGATGGACAAGCGCGTCGACATGAGCCGCAACGGCGGGATCGACTGGGGCTTCGGCGAGCTCCTCGCGTTCGGCTCGCTGCTGGTCGAGGGCACGCCGGTGCGCCTGGCCGGCCAGGACTCGCGCCGCGGCACGTTCGTGCAACGGCACGCCGTCCTGCACGACCGGGCGAACGGCCAGGAGTGGCTGCCGCTGGCGAACCTCTCGGACAACCAGGCCCGCTTCTTCGTGTACGACTCGCTGCTCAGCGAGTACGCCGCGCTCGGCTTCGAGTACGGCTACTCGGTGGAGCGCCCCGAGGCCCTGGTGCTCTGGGAGGCGCAGTTCGGCGACTTCGTCAACGGCGCCCAGTCGGTCATCGACGAGTACATCTCCGCGGCCGAGCAGAAGTGGGGCCAGCAGTCGAGCGTCGTGCTGCTGCTGCCGCACGGCTACGAGGGCCAGGGCCCGGACCACTCCTCCGCCCGCATGGAGCGCTTCCTGCAGCTGTGCGCGCAGGACAACATGACCGTGGCGCGTCCGTCCACCCCGGCGAGCTACTTCCACCTGCTGCGGCGTCAGGCGTACGCGAAGCCGCGCAAGCCGCTCATCGTGTTCACCCCGAAGGCGATGCTGCGTCTGCGCGGCGCGACCAGCGCGGTGGAGGACTTCACCCAGGGCCGTTTCGAGACGGTCATCGACGACACCCGCGAGCTGGACCGGAATGCCGTCAAGCGCGTCATCTTCCACTCGGGCAAGGTGCACTGGGATCTGCTCGCCGAGCTCGAGAAGAACCCCAACCCGGAGATCGCCCTCGTGCGGGTCGAGCAGCTGTACCCGGTGCCGCTGCGCGCACTCAAGACCATCGCCGACACCTACCCGAACGCCGAGATCGTCTGGGTGCAGGAGGAGCCGGAGAACCAGGGCGCCTGGCCGTTCCTCGCCCTGCACTTCCAGACCGTGCCGGGACCGCGCGTGGTGCGCCCGATCACCCGGCCCGCCTCGGCGGCGCCGTCGACCGGATCCTCGAAGGTGCACGCGCGCGAGCAGGCCGACCTGCTCGCACGAGCCCTGACCCTCTGAGCCCGGCTCAGGCCACCGACGCGGTGTCCCGGTTCTCCGGGGCACCGCGTCGTCGTTCCCGCCCGCGGCGCACGAGCGTCACCGCGACCGCGATGCCCGCGACCACGACCGGCACCACGAGGGCGGCCCCGGCGAGCAGCAGCAGGCCGATCGTGCACAGCGACGCGATCACGGCCATCCACCAGCCGGGCGTGCGCCGGGGCAGGATCCGGATCGCGGCGATCATGCCGATCGTGTACACGGCGACCATGCTCGCGGTGTGGATGAGGATGAACGGCTGCAGGTCGAAGCCCGTCGCCCACGACACCGCGAAGTAGGCCAGCACCAGCACCATCGACAGCATCAGCGCCCGGCGCGGGACGGCGCCGGACTCCACGCCCTTCGCGAACCAGCGCGGCAGGTCGCGGTTGGACGCGAGCGACGCCCCCAGCTTGCCGAACGCCGCGAGGTACACGTTGAGCACGCCGAGCGCCACCACGGCCGACACCACGCCGATGAGCGTGGGCGCGGCGCGCACCCCGCCGGACTCCGCGAGGTCCAGCAGGACGACGTCGCCCCTGCCCGCCCCCTCCCCCAGCGCGCCGACGGTGACGAGCTGCAGCGCGAGGTAGCACCCGCCGGCGAGCACCAGCGTGATCGCGGTCGCCAGCGGGATGGTGCGCCGGGGCCGGGCGAACTCGCCGGAGATGTGGGTGCCCACCTCCCATCCCGCGAACGCCCACACGAACATGACGATCGCGGTGCCGACGCCGCCCCAGCCGTGCGGCAGGAACGGCGTGAAGCTCTCCGGCCGCACCGCGGGCGCCGCGACCGCGACCACCACGACCACGATCGCGAGCAGCAGGCCGGTGAGCAGGAGCTGCAGCCATCCGGTGAGCCGCACCCCGAACAGGTTCGCCACGAACGGCACCAGGAGGAACCCGAGCGCCAGCCATGGGATGCCGGCCCGGTCGATCCCGACGACTGTCGCGATGTAGCGGGCGCCGAGGACCGCGACGACGGGACCGCCGGCGGCCACGCCGAAGAGGAACCAGTATCCGGTGGCGCGGGCGGCCGTGGGGCCCAGCGCGGTGCGCGCGTAACTGGCGACGCCGCCGGGGTCGGGATGGCGTGCGGCGAGGGCCGCGAAGGCGCCGGCGAGCGGCACCGCGAGCAGGGTGATCACCCCGACCGCGATGAGGCTGGCGGGGCCTGCGGTCTTCGCGGCGAGTCCCGGCAGCACGAGCAGGCCGGTCCCGAGAACGGACGCCAGATAGAGCGCGATGCCCGGCGCGAGACCCAGGCCCGCGCGCCCGTCCTCCGGGGTCAGTCCGGTGCCGTCGGCGCCCTCTGCCGGGCGGATCGCAGTCATGGCTCGACGGTAGCGGGGGCGTCGGACATTCAGTACCAGATGCTGAGCGAGGGGGCCGTGGGGAGACCGAGGGCGTTCTCGAGCTGCGCCGCGGTCCGGAACGTCGCACCGATGCGACCGGCCGCGTGCAGGGTCGTGGCGCTCACCCCGCCGAGGCACAGCGAGCTCAGGGCGTCCACGCCGAGCTCGACGTCCGGGTCCTCGGTCGTGGACTCGACGGTCGCCGTGCCGTCGGCCGCGATCCGCAGACGCCAGGAGCCCTCCGCCAGGCCGAGCGGATCCGTCACGCGCAGGACGGCGTCCAGAGGCGCGCGATAGCCGCGGGACCGCAGCACCACCGGGACATCCAGGATCCGGAGCCACCCGTGGTCGTGCACGACGGTCTGCACCGCGCGCTGGTCCGCCACCAGCCACGGCAGCGGGTCGTCCACCGGGCGGAGATCGGCATGCACGGTCCGGATGAGGTCGTGGTTGACCGCGAAGGCCCACAGCGCGCGCAGCGCCTCCGGCGTCTCCGCATCGAGGTGTCGCACCAGGAGGTCCGCGCCGAACTCGTCGCGCAGTTCGTCGAGCGTGTAGGCGAGCACGCCGCAGGTGCTGCCGTCGGCGTCGACCGCGCGGACGCCGCGCACCGCGCGGGCCTTCTCGTCGCCGGGCACGAGCCCCGCCATCCGCCGCCAGCGCAGCGGCCAGCCCGGGATGTCGCCGACGCGGGTGCGCCGGGTGCGCTCGTGCACCTCGTCGAGCGCCGTCATCAGTGCGTCCGGCTCGAGGTACTCGACCGTCACTGCGTCGCCTGCGGGCAGGGCGATCCCGCGGGCACGCCGCGCGTCGACCTGCAGGCAGGCGACCGGGACCGCGGCGCCGAATCCGTACCGGCCGTAGATCGTCGCCTCGGTGGCGGTGAGACCGGCGATCGGCACCCCGGCGTCCGCGGCCGCGCGCAGCTCGCCCTCGAGCAGGTTCCGGGCGATCCCGCGGCGGCGGTGGGTCGCCGAGACGGTGACCGCGCTGATCGCCCACAGGGGCAGGTGCGCTCCGGCCGATCCCGGCACGGTCATGGGGGTGATCCAGGAGCTGACCGTCGCCACGGGAAGCGCGTCCGCACCGGCATCCGCGGCGAAGACCCCGATGTTGCGCCGCTCAGTCATCATCTCGCGCATGAGCGCGATGTTCTCGTCGCGCGGCTCGCTGTCGAGGAAGCCCCGGGCGTCGGCGCGCGCGAAGGCACGGGCGGCGACCGGATCCGTCATGTCCACCGCGCGGTAGTCGAGCCCGGCGACGCTCAGCCGCTCCTGGGAGCGGGGGTCGGCCGGGACGGTGCGCGCGTCGGAGGTGTGCATGATCTCAGCGTATCCAGGCGGCAGACGCCCGGGATCGCCGTCGACGACAGGACGAGGTCAGTGGACGGCGGCCTGCACGGCGCGCAGACGCGCCAGCACCTGGTCGCGCAGCTCCTCGGGCGCGGTCTCCTTGCATGCCCGCGACACGACCTCGGTAAGCGTGGTGGCGACCAGAGCCTCCTCTGCGCACGACGTGCAGTGCTCGAGATGCTCGCGGATGTCGGAGTGCTTCGTCTTGCACATCTCGTTGCGGAGGTACTCCTCCAGGTCCTGCCGCGCCTTGGCGCACCCGCAGTCCGTCATTTCGTGCTCCTCGTGCCGGCCGCGGCGATGCCTCGCTCCGCGGCGTACTCCGCCAGCAGCTCTCGCAGCATGCGGCGCCCGCGGTGCAGGCGGCTCATCACGGTGCCGATGGGGGTCTTCATGATGTCGGCGATCTCCTGGTAGGCGAAGCCCTCGACGTCGGCGAGGTACACCGCCAGCCGGAAGTCCTCCGGGACCGCCTGCAGGGCCTCCTTGACGACGGAGGCGGGCATGCGGTCGATCGCCTCGGCCTCAGCCGAGCGACTGTGCGTGGCCGTAGTCGACTCGGCGCCGCCGAGCTGCCAGTCCTCGAGCTCGTCGATCGTGCCCTGGTAGGGCTCGCGCTGCCGCTTGCGATAGATGTTGATGTAGGTGTTCGTCAGGATCCGGTAGAGCCAGGCCTTCAGGTTCGTACCCTGGGTGAAGCTCGACCACGAGGCGAACGCCTTCACGAACGTCTCCTGCACCAGATCCGCGGCGTCGGAGGGATTGCGCGTCATGCGCATGGCGGCGGCGTAGAGCTGATCCATGAAGGGGATCGCCTGCTCCTCGAATTCCCGGCGCGCGGAGGACTCCGCGTCGGGCTGCGCGTCCAGCGGTGCCTGATCGTTCATCGCCAGCCAGTCTAGGCCGTCGAGATCGAGGTGCACCGAGCCGTCCAGGTCGAGGGGCACTCGCTCGAGCGTCGCCAGCATGGGCCCGTCCTTCTCCGTCTTCCCGCGGTCTCCGATCGGAGGCCTTCAGTAGGGTAGGAACCGATGAGCGCTTCGACGTATTCCCCCGCACCGCGCGGCCGCTGGTCGGCGCCGCGTGCCGCCGGTGTCCTGCACGCGCAGCTGCGCGTGCCCGGATCCAAGTCGCTCACGAACCGCGAGCTCGTCGTGGCCGCGATCGCCGACGGTCCTGGCCTGGTCACGGCTCCCCTGCACTCCGACGACTCCGCCCGCATGATCGACGCCCTGCGCGCCCTCGGCATCGGGGTCGAGGAGGAGCGCGGCTCCGGCGAGTTCGGCCCCGACCTGCGGGTCACGCCCGCGCACCTCACCGGCGGCGGCACGGTCGACTGCGGTCAGGCGGGCACGGTCATGCGCTTCATCGCCCCGCTGGCCGGCCTCGCCGACGGCGACGTGCTGCTCACCGCGCACGAGTCCGCCCTGCACCGGCCGATGGGCGCCATGATCCACGCCCTGCGCGATCTCGGCATCGACGTGGAGGACCACGGCAGCTGGTCGCTGCCGTTCACGATCCGCGGCCGAGGCCACATACGCGGCGGCCGGGTGGAGATCGACGCCTCCGCGTCCAGCCAGTTCGTGTCCGGCCTGCTCCTCGCCGCCCCCCGCTTCGACGTGGGCCTGCACCTCGTGCACACCGGGGCGCGCCTGCCCAGCATGCCGCACATCGACATGACCGTGGAGTCGCTGACCCGCCGCGGCATCAAGGTCACCCGGCCCGCGCCCGGCGAGTGGATGGTGGAGGCCGGCTCCCCGCGCGCCCGCGAGACCGCGATCGAGCCCGATCTGTCCAACGCCGCGCCGTTCCTGGCGGCGGCCCTCGTCGCGGGCGGAGAGGTGTCGATCGCCGGGTGGCCGAGCCGCTCCACGCAGCCGGGCGCGCTGCTGCCGGAGCTGCTGGCACCTCTCGGCGCCGCGGTCCACCGCAACGGCGACGTGCTCACGGTCCGCGGCACCGGACGGATCCGCGGCGGCGAGTTCGACCTGTCGGCCGCGGGCGAGCTCGCACCCACCTTCGTCGGGCTCGCAGCCCTGGCCGAGGCGCCGACGACGATCACCGGGATCGGGCACATCCGGCTGCACGAGACGGACCGGATCGCGGCGCTGGCGGGGAACCTCCGGGCGCTGGGCGGCGAGGCGGAGGAGCTCGAGGACGGCATCCGGATCATCCCCGCCGAACTGCACGGCGGAACCTGGCCGGCCCACCACGACCACCGCATGGCGACCACGGGAGCGCTCATCGGCCTGCGCGTGGCCGGCGTCGAGATCGACGAGATCGGCACCACCGCGAAGACGCTCCCGGAGTTCACCCAGCTGTGGGAGCGGCTGCTGGCCGGCGTCGCCCCGGGGAGCGAGAGGGCGTGAGCTGGATGGACGGCGTCTGGGACGACGGGGACGGCGAGGACGACCTCGACGACTTCGACGAATCCCAGATCCGGACCCGGCCGAACCCCAAGGCCAATCGCCCGCGCACCAAGCGTCGTCCCGCGCACGCCGACGCCGAGATCGGGCGCGTGCTGGGCGTCGACCGCGGACGCTACGCCGTGCTGCTCGGCGAGGGGACCGACGAAGAGCGCACCATCACCGCCGCGCGAGCGCGCGAGCTCCGGCGCACCGCGATCGTCACCGGCGACGCCGCCCGGGTCGTCGGCGACACCTCGGGCGAGGAGGGCACCCTGGGCCGGATCGTCGGGATCCTGGAGCGCTCCTCGCTGCTGCGCCGGAGCGCGGACGACACCGATCAGGTGGAGCGCGTCATCGTCGCCAACGCCGACCAGATGCTCATCGTGGTCGCGGCCGCGGATCCCGAGCCGCGCGAGCGCCTCGTCGACCGCTACCTGGTGGCGGCGCTCGACGCCGGTATCCGCCCGCTGCTCGTGGTCACCAAGACGGACCTGGCCGATCCGACCGAGTTCCTCACGCACTTCGCCGGTCTGGATCTGCAGGTCTTCACCAGCGCTCAGGGGCGCATGCCGGTCGACGAGATCGGCGCCGCGCTCATCGGGCACTCCACGGTCTTCGTGGGGCACTCCGGGGTCGGCAAGTCGACGCTCGTGAACGCCCTGGTGCCCGGGGCGGGCCGCGCGACCGGCCATGTGAACGAGGTCACCGGCCGGGGCCGGCACACCTCGTCGTCGACGGTGTCGCTGCGCTACGTCGCCCCCGCCCTCGCGCCGGGTTCGTCCCTGGGCTCCGGGTGGGTCATCGACACGCCGGGCGTGCGCTCGTTCGGCCTCGGGCACGTGGATCCGCAGAACATCCTGGCCGCGTTCACGGAGCTGGCGGCGATCGCGGAGAACTGCCCGCGCGGCTGCACGCACCTGCCCGACGCGGAGGACTGCGCGCTCAACGAGGCCGCCGCCGACGGCGCCCTCGGGGACGCCGGACTGGCGCGCCTGGAGTCGCTGCAGCGGCTGCTCGCCACGTTCGCCGACAAGCTCTGACCGCTCCCCCGGTCGCGCGGACGGGTAGCCTGGAGGAGTGACTGCACAGCGCCTCGAACCCGGCACCACCGCGCCCGACTTCACCCTCCAGGACCAGGACGGAGCTTCCGTCTCCCTGCACGATCTCCGCGGGCGCCGGGTGATCCTGTACTTCTACCCTGCGGCGATGACCCCCGGCTGCACGACCGAGGCGTGCGACTTCCGCGACAGCCTCTCCTCCCTCCAGGGCGCCGGCTACTCGGTGCTGGGCGTCTCCCGGGACGACGTCGCGAAGCTCAAGCAGTTCGCCGAGCGCGACGGCCTCTCGTTCCCGCTGCTCAGCGACGCCGATCTCGCCGTGCACCGCGCCTACGGCGTCTGGGGCGAGAAGAAGAACTACGGCAAGGTCATCGAGGGCGTGATCCGCTCGACCTTCGTCATCGACGAGGACGGCGTCATCGAGCACGCGCTCTACAACGTCAAGGCCACCGGCCACGTGGCTCGGATCCGCAAGCTGGTCGGCCTCGCGGCCTGACGCCAGACGGTCCGCACCTTCGAGCGGACGACGTCACTCCTGCTCGGCGTCGGCCTGTCGGCGCGCCTCGGCGCCCGCGCGCCGCGACAGCAGGAACAGCAGCACCACGCCGATCGCGGCCGGGATGAGCAGCGACAGCACGAACAGCGTCGGGAACGGCCGCAGGCCCACGGCGCTGAGCGCCACGGCGATGGCGAGGATCTGCCCCACCATCCCGCCGCTACGGCCGTATGAGCGGCCGCGCAGCACCGCGTACGCGAGCACCGCGAGTCCTGCGGCGCCGATCAGGCTGAGGCCGATGAGCCCCAGCGCGGACGGCAGCGATCCGGCGTCTCCGGCGCTGAGGTCGAAAACCTCGATCAGCGTGATCACGAGCAGTGCGACCGCCTCCAGGGCGAGCAGGGCCGCCGCGGCGATGGTCAGTCTCGACGGGCGCATGGCGGCTCCTGGAGTCTCGGGGTCGGCGGCGGTTCGCTCGC
The DNA here is from genome assembly GCF_054654695.1 of Microbacterium xylanilyticum. NCBI lineage: Bacteria > Bacillati > Actinomycetota > Actinomycetes > Micrococcales > Microbacteriaceae > Microbacterium > Microbacterium xylanilyticum. Next base: position 1,167,421 of record NZ_BAAIEN010000002.1, on the reverse strand, counting down.
GGTTCCGCTGCCGTTCACACGCGGTCCAGAAAAACCTTGATCGTTAGCCTTTCATGTAAGAGAATAGATGACAGCCATGTGCTCCCACAGCGGCGTGGGGCGAGCATCTGCTCGCATCACCGATGGGCGTCGGCCCCCGAACGCCGCCTATGCATTCCGGGCACGCGAACGTCGCGCGCCCACGACATTCCACACCGAGGAGCCCCCATGGATTGGCGCGACAAGGCCGCCTGTCTCACCGTCGACCCCGAGCTGTTCTTCCCCGTCGGGAACACCGGTCCGGCCGTCGATCAGATCGAGAAGGCGAAGGCCGTGTGCGCCCGGTGCACCGTCACCGAGGTCTGCCTGCAGTACGCCCTCGAGTCCAGCCAGGACTCGGGCGTCTGGGGCGGTCTCAGCGAGGACGAGCGACGCGCCCTGAAGCGCCGCGCCGCGCGCGCCCGTCGCGCCGGCTGATCCTCCGCTGCTGAGCCGTCGGCCGCTGAGCTCGTCGAAGCGCCCGACGCCCGAGGCGTCCGATGCCCATCCGATCCGGGCCCTTCGACGGGCTCAGGGACCGGATCCGGCTCAACCGTTGACCCAGCGCATCGGGATGTCGATCGTGACGGTGGTCCCCTCGCCGTCCGATCCCTCCCAGACGATCGTGCCGCCCAGCTCACCCTGGATGAGGGTGCGGATGATCTGCGTGCCGAGTCCCTGACCGATCCGCCCCTCGGGCAGCCCGTGTCCGGTGTCGCGGACGATCACCCGCAGGTTCTCGTCGGTGCGCTGCGCCTCGATCGTGACGAGCCCCTCCTGGCCGGCCAGACCGTGCTCGACCGCGTTTGTCACGACCTCGGTCAAGGCCAGCGCCAGCGGGGTCGCGTACTCGCTCGGCAGCACGCCGAAGCGCCCTGTCGACTGCGTGCGCGCCCGCGTGCTCGGCGCCGAGGCCACCTCCGCCACGAGCTTGAGCACGCGCGCGAACACCTCGTCGAAGTCGACCTTCTGCGCGAGCCCCCCGGCGAGCGTGTCGTGCACGACCGCGATCGACTCCACCCGGCGCATGGCCTGCGTGAGCGCGTCGCGCGCCTCCTCGGAGTGCGTGCGCCGCGCCTGGATCCGCAGCAGCGACGCGACCGTCTGCAGGTTGTTCTTCACGCGATGGTGGATCTCGCGGATCGTCGCATCCTTGGTGATGAGCTCCTGCTCCTGATGGCGCAGCTCGGAGACGTCCCGGCACAGCACGATCGCGCCGATCCGGGTGCCGTGGTCCTTGAGCGGGATCGCCCGCAGCGACACCGTGACCCCCCGCGCCTCCACGTCGGTGCGCCAGGGCGCGCGGCCCGTCACGACCACGGGCAGCGATTCGTCGACCTGCCTCGACGGCGGGACGATCCGCGTGGTCACCTCGACCAGGGACTCCCCCTCGAGCTCCTCATCGAAGCCCATCCGGTTGAACGCGCTCAGCGCGTTCGGGCTCGCGAAGGTCACGACGCCGTCCACGTCGATGCGGATGAGCCCGTCCGACGCGCGCGGGGCGCCGCGGCGCGGCGACGTAGGGGCGGACGGGTCGGGGAACTCGCCCACCGAGATCATGCGGAACAGGTCGTCGGCGGCCTCGTTGAACGTGATCTGCTGGCGGGACGGCGTGCGCGCCTCGCCGAGGTTGGTGTGACGGGTCAGCACTCCGATCGGCGGGGCCGGCTCCGCGTCCTTTCCGCGCGCCCGCACGATCGGCACGGCCCGCACCCGCGTCGGAGTCTCCTCGAACCAGTCCGGATTGGCGGAGTCGACGATCTCCGCCGTGTCGAACGCGCCCTGCACCTGGGTGCGCCACTGCGGCCGCACCCGCTCCCCCACGATGTCGCGGTAGAACAGCGTCGCCGCGCCGCTGGGCCGGGTGTGCGCGACCGCGATGAAGGATCCGTCGGCCGTCGCGATCCAGATGACGATGTCCGCCGAGGCCAGATCGGCCAGCAGCTGCCCGTCGCCGGCGAGACGATGCAGCCACTCGACGTCTTCGTCGTCGAGGCAGCCCTGGGCGTGGGCGAGATCACTGAGTGTCGACACCCTGACAGCCTAGGGCGTGTGCGGCGTCCTCATCGGCGCGCCGAACCCGGCCGGCGCGCGCTGTCAGAGGATGGCGAGCGACGTCGCGCGCCAGCGCCGGTCGAGGCCCTCCAGGCGCACCGCCACCGCGCGGGCGCGCCCGGGCGTCTGCACGATCAGCGCGGCCTCGACAACGCCGTCGGCGGGCTCCGACACGTGCGTGGACAGGATCCGGAACACCGGGCGCGCCGGGGCGACGCCCCGCGCGCTGCGTGCCCGCGCCGACAGGTTCGCCCGCGCCGTGAGCACGAGGAATGCGTCCTCCGTGAGCCATCGGGCGAGCTGATCCGCCTCGCGCACCCCGGCGAGCACCTCGAGGACGCCGCGCGTGATGCTCTGCAGCAGCGGCGCCGGATCCGGCAGCTCCGCGCTCGGCGTGGGCTGCGGCGCGAAATCCTCGAGCGTCATCATCTGCGTATCCCCCCTTCGCCACGGAACATGGCGTGTCTGGCATTCGAGCACATCCGCACGGCGTTCGGGGCGCACGCGGCGAGGAATGTGGATAACCCGTATATCGGGCGCGCCGGTTCCCGTACGCTCGTCGGCATGGAATGGGACCGGCTCTTCGAAGACCTCGAGGATCAGATCGCCTCGGGCTGGGAGGCCGAACGCGCGGCGCTGGACGCCGAGACGGAGCGGCTGCGCATCGCGCGGCTGGATCTGCGCACCCGGCTGGGCGTGCTCGCCGACGAGGGGTCGACCGTCACCGCGGTGCTCACCGACGCCACCCGGGTGCGCGGCCGGCTGCGCGCCGTGGGCGCCGACTGGGCCGCCGTGCAGCCGCACGAGGCCGCGGGGCTGTCGCTGCTGCCCGCGCACGCCGTGGAGCTGTGGTCGCTCGATCACGGGGCGCTGCTCACCAGCGGCGCCGCCGCCGAGCCGCTGTCCCCGCTGCGGGAGCGGATGACCTTCGGGTTCGTGGTCCGCGACCTCGCCCGCCGTCGCAGCGGGGTCACGCTGAGGACGCGTTCGGGGGCGGTGCTCGCCGGCACGATCGACCGCGCGGGCGCCGACCACCTCGATCTGGCGCTGCACGACGCCGGGTCCCCGCGGCGAGCCAGGGCGGTCACCGGCTTCCGCGTGGTGCCGTTCGCCTCGGTGCTCTCGATCGGCACCGACGCCCCCGCTCCCGGCCTCTCCTGAGCGCCGCCGGGCTGCGCAGGTCACGAGCAGCAGCGGTGGAAGACCACCGGGAATCGGGTCGCGGCGGGCCCCGTGCTCACTCCCCGCGGCGCACCGGAGGACCCCACAGCTCCGGGAAGCTCGCGGCATTCGCCTGCCGCCACAGCGCCCGGCGCCGGGCGTCCTCGGCCTGGTCCGCGAGGTACTCGGCGATCGAGTCCTCCTCGACCCGCCAGGCTCCCGGAGCGCCGAGGCGCGCGCCCCGCAGACGGCCCTGCAGGATCAGTTCGACGATCTCCTCCGCCTGCACGCCGAGGAGCTCGGCGACCTGAGCCGGAGCGAGATAGCGCGGGGCAGCAGCGGAAGCGTCGGGCATGCACCCCATTGTGCTCCGCGCGGGCCCTTCGGCGGCGCGGCGCCGTGCGCTGTGGATAACTTTTCCGGCACGGATCCGGATTCTGTGACCATGGCCCCATGAGCACCGCACGAGCAGGGCGCCGGCCCTGGACCGATCTGCGCTTCTTCATCGGCCTCCTGCTGATCGTCGCGTCCGTGGCCGGGGTGTGGCTGATCGTGGGCGCGGCCAAGCAGACCAGCCCTGTCCTTCAGGCCGTGCGCACGATCGTCCCTGGCGAGCCGCTCACCTCGGCCGATGTCCGCGTGGTCGATGTCGTGCTCGGGTCCGCAGGCGCCGGGTACCTGACCCCGGCGACTCTCGAGCCCGGGCTCATCGCCACCCGCACGATCAGCGAGGGGGAGCTCGTGGCGTCGGCGGCCGCGGCGGACGCCGACGAGGGGCGCACCACGTCGGTCGTCGTGCGCAGCACGGTGCCGGTGCCCGCCGCGGTCGCGACCGGCTCGACGGTCGAGCTGTGGGAAGCCGAGCCCCTGGCCGAAGGCAAGGGTTTCGCCGAGCCCCGGGTGCTGCTCTCGGAGGCCACCGTGGCCTCCGTGGACCGCGACGACGGCCCGCTCTCGGCGAAGGCCACCACGCTCGAGCTCGTGGTGAGCCGAGCCGAGGTCGGAGAGGTGCTCGCCGCCATGACCGGCGGCTCGTCCCTGTCCGTCGTCCCGGTGGGAGCGCGCTCGTGACCGCCGTCGTCCTCGCCCTGCCATCCGAGCGGGCGGAGCTCCTGGCGGAGGAGCTGCAGCTCGCCGGCGTCGAGGTGCTCGCACGCATCGCGCCGGAGCACGCTGCACGCCTCACGGCGCGCGCCGAGGAGCTGCGCGACGCCGACGCACTCCTGCTTCCCGCCGAACGGGCGTGGCTCAGCGGCGCCCTGCGGAACGCCTGCGACCGCGCAGGGGTGCGGATCGTGACGCTCGGCGACGGACCCGCCGCAGCGCGGATCGCACGCCGGCACGGTCTCGGCACGCCGCTGCCGGCCGGCGCGAGCGGATGGGATGTCGCGGACGCGCTGCGCCCCCGGGCCGACCGCGGCGAGACGGTTCCGGAGGCGGCGCCCGAGGATGCGCGGACCGAGAGCCGCCTCGTCGCGGTGTGGGGCCCGCACGGCGCACCGGGCCGCAGCACGGTGGCCGTGCAGCTGGCCGCGCTCCTGGCCGCGCCCGACCGCGGCGTCGCGCTCGTCGACGCGGACACGCACGCCCCCGCGATCGCGCTGATGCTCGGGCTCACCGATGACGGTCCCGGCATCGCTGCGGCATGCCGGCGCGCCGACCTCGGGCTGCTCGACGGCGCCGAGCTCAGCCGGCTCGCCACCCCGGTCGAGACATCCGGGGGCACCGTCGACGTCCTGGTCGGGATCAACCGGCCGGCCCGCTGGCCCGAGCTCTCCCCCGCGCGCCTGCGGGCCGCCCTCGAGGCGTGCCGGCGCTGGAGCGCGATCACGGTGGTCGACGTCGCCGCCTCCCTCGAGGCCGACGAGGAGATCGTCAGCGACCTGGACGGCCTGCGCCGCAACGCCGCCACCCTGACCGCGCTGCACAGCGCCGATCGCATCGTCGCCGTCGCCGCGGCCGACCCGCTCGGCATCGCCCGCTTCGTCCGGGGCTACGCCGAGCTCCGTGCGGAGGTCGGCGACGTGCCGGTCACCGTCGCCGTGAACAAGGTGCGCCCCGGTCCGCTCGGCATCGACGCACGCGGCCAGATCCGCCGCGCCCTCGACCGCTTCTCGGGCATCCGCGACGTGCACTTCCTTCCCTACGACCAGCGCGCGCTGGACGCCGCGGCGCTGCACGCACGCCCGGTCGCCGACGTCTCGGGTCGCTCGGCGTTCACTGCCGCCATGCGCACGCTCGCGGGAGCTCTGCAGCGCGACGAGCAGGCGGGGCCGGCGACCACGCGCAGGGCGCGGCGCGAGGCCGCCACGATGTGAGCACCGGGCGGCCCCCGATCGCCGGCTACTGCTTGTAGCTCGCCAGGAAGTTGCCCAGCCGCTCGATCGCCTCGGTGATCACGCGCGGCTCCGGCAGAGTCACGACCCGCAGGTGATCCGGCGTCGGCCAGTTGAAGCCGGTGCCCTGCACGAGCAGGATCCGCTCCGCGACGAGCAGGTCGTAGATGAGCTTCGCGTCGTCGTGGATCTCGTGGACGTTCGGATCCAGCCGCGGGAACGCGTACAGCGCCCCCGCCGGCTTGACGCACGTCACACCGGGGATGGCCGAGAGGCCCTCCCACGCCGCGTCGCGCTGCAGGTGCAGCCGACCGCTCGGCGCGATCAGCGCCTCGATCGACTGCACCCCTCCCAGCGCGGCCTGCACGGCGTGCTGCGCAGGCACGTTCGGGCAGAGCCTCGTCGACGCCAGCAGCGTGATGCCCTCGATGAAGCCCTTGGCGTGCTGCTGCGGGCCCGTGATGACCATCCAGCCCGACCGGAATCCGGCGACGCGATACGTCTTGGAGAGCCCGTTGAACGTCAGGCACAGCAGGTCGGGCGCGAGGGTCGCGGTCGAGATGTGCTGCGCGTCGTCGAACAGGATCCGGTCGTAGATCTCATCGGAGAGCAGCAGCAGATCGTTCTCTCTCGCGACCTGCACGATGCCCTCGAGCACCTCGCGGGAGTACACCGCCCCGGTGGGGTTGTTGGGGTTGATGACGACGATGGCCTTGGTACGGGGGGTGACCTTGGAGCGGAGGTCCTCCAGATCCGGGTTCCAGCCGTTCTCCTCGTCGCACAGGTAGTGCACGGGGGTGCCGCCGGCGAGGCTCGTCATCGCGGTCCACAGCGGGTAGTCCGGTGCGGGGATGAGCACCTCGTCCCCCTCGTCGAGCAGGGCCTGCATCGTCATCGTGATGAGCTCGGAGACGCCGTTGCCGAGGTACACGTCCTCGGGGTCGACGAGCGGGAAGCCCTCGACCTGCTCGTAACGGCTCACCACCGCGCGACGTGCGGAGACGATGCCCTTGCTCTCGCTGTAGCCGTGAGCGGTGGGCAGTGTCGCGAGCATGTCGCGCACGATCTGCTGCGGGGCCTCGAACCCGAAGATGGCGGGATTGCCCGTGTTCAGCTTGAGCACCGTGTGACCTGCTGCCTCCAGCCGTGCCGCCTCGGCGAGCGCGTTTCCGCGGATCTCGTACAGGACGTTCTTCAGCTTGGAGGACTGGTCGAAGGTTCTCGGGGTCATCGGGCAAGATTACCGCCCGCGGGAGCCCCGGCCGGTCACGCCGGGTTCGACGCCGGTGCCGTGCGGATCGTCCCGGTGCGCAGCGCCTCGGCGTGCGCAGCCCGTTCGCGACGGCTGCTCTCCACATGCGCCGCGGCGAGTTCGGCGGCACGCTCGCCGTCGCGCATCCGGATCGCCTCGAACAGCGCGACGTGCTCCTCGCTGATGTGCTGGAGATCGTCGTGCTGCGACAGCGCCCAGCGCAGCCGGCTGCGGATGCCGCGCATCATGTCGCTCAGCAGCCTGTTCTCGGCGAGCTCGGTGACGATCTCGTGGAAGTCCGCGGCGGCACGCCGGGATCCGATTCCGTCCCCGGAGCGCGCCCCGGTCTGCTCCGCCTCGAGCGAGAGCTCCAGCCGCGCGAGCCCGTCTCGGCGATGGCGCTCCGCCGCGAGGCGGAAGGCCAGCGGCTCGAGCACGGCGCGCACCTCGTCGAGGTCGGCGAGATCGGCATCGGTGAAATCGCGCACGACGGCCCAGGTGTGCGGGCGCAGCTCCACGAGCCCCTCCGCCTCGAGCACCTTGAGGGCGTCGCGCACCGGCACTCTGCTCACTCCGGACTCGGCGGCGAGGTCGCGTTCGATGAGACGGCTGCCGGGAGCGCGCACGCCGTCGAGGATCGCGTCGCGCAGCCACGTCACGATCCTCGCGGATTCGAGCTGCCGTTCATCCTTGCTGGTCACGGCACCATTCTTCCATCGAACCGGCGGACGCCCCCGACGGCGGCGCGCCGGTCAGACCTTCGCCGGCTCCACCCAGCGGATGCCCTCCTTGAGCGTGGGCACGATCTCCGTGCCGATGCGCCGGGCGAGCAGGTCGTCCAGCCGGTCCAGCGGACCGATGAGCGCACGCCCGCCGGCGCGGGCCACCCGGATGGCGGCGTCGATCTTCGGCTGCATCGAGCCCTCGGCGAATTTCATCGCGGCGACGGCGTCGGCCGAGGCGGTGTGGATGTCGCGCTGCTCCGGGGTGCCCCAGTTCTCGCTGACGTAGTCGCCGTCGGTGAGCATGATGAGCGTGTCGGCCTGGATGTCCTCGGCGAGCGCGGCGCTGGCCAGATCCTTGTCCACGACGGCCTGCACGCCGATGTGGCGGCCCTTGGAATCGATGCGGACGGGCACGCCGCCGCCGCCCACGCACACGGCGAGGCTCCCGGCCTCGAGCAGGCGACGGATCAGCGGAGCCTGCACGATCGAGAGCGGCAGCGGCGAGGGCACGACCCGACGGAACGAGTTGCCGTCCTTCGCGATGGTCCAGCGGTACTCCGCGGCGGCCTCGGCGGCGTCGTGCGCGGAGTACTGGGGACCGATGAGCTTGGTCGGGCGGACGAAGGCCGGGTCGGCCTCGTCGACGACGGTCGTGGTGATGACACCGGCGACCTCGCGCTCGCCGCCCAGCGCGTTGGAGAGCTCCTGCTGCACCACGTAGCCGATCATGCCCTGCGTCTCCGCACCGAGGAGGTCCAGCGGATACGCCGCGACGTCCTGGTAGGCGAGGTTCTGCAGCGCGAGGAGGCCGACCTGGGGCCCGTTGCCGTGGGTGATGACGACTTCGTTCTCCCGCGCGAAGGATGCGAGCGCCTCGCAGGCGGCCTTCACGTTGGCGCGCAGGTATTCGGCCGTCATCGGCTCGCCCCGGCGGGCGAGGGCGTTGCCCCCGAGTGCGACTACGACACGCATCTGGTCTCTCCCTCTGATGTGGCCTCTCGGCGTCGACCCCGCCCGCTCCCCGGACCCTCCGCGGACGGCGGCGCCTGCCGCCTCCGCTGCCGTCCGCACTCCCCCGCCCGCACGTGCCCCTGCCGTGCCGACAGATATGGATGACGATGTCCACAACCCCCATCGACCCCGCCCTGGTGGATCCCGGCGCCGAGCGCGTCGCAGAGTACTCACGGCGCGGGTACGCGGATGACGTGCTGCCGATCCGCCCGCAGGACCGCACCTGGCGGACCACGCAGTTCATCACCGTGTGGATGGGCCCGATCCACAACATCCTCTCCTACTTCACCGTCGTCGGCTTCTTCGCGCTGGGGCTCTCCGCCTGGCAGGTCGTCGCCGCGATCATGATCTCGGCGGTGATCGTCTCGATCGGCTACATCCTCAACGGCCAGGCGGCCGCGAAGTACGGCGTGCCGTTCGCGATGCAGCTGCGCGAGGCCTTCGGACACAAGGGAGCACTGCTGCCGACGTGGATCCGCGGCATCATCGCCGGGGTGGTGTTCTTCGGGCTCACCACGGTGTCGTCGGCCAAGGCCTTCGACGTCGTGTTCGCCACGATCTTCCCGGGCTACATGGACATCGGAGGCGGCGGGACGATCCTGGGCCTCGCGATCCCGACCGCGATCTCCTACCTGGTCACGTGGGTGATCACGGTCGCGCTCTTCCTCGGCGGCCAGAAGTTCCTCGGCCGGTTCAGCACCTGGGCCAACCCGGCCGTGTTCGTGCTCGTCGTGATCGCCGTCGTGCTCGCCGTGGTCAACGCGGGCGGCTTCGGCCGGGTGTTCGCCTTCCAGGCCGTGCACAGCGCCGTGACCCCGCTGATCTTCATCAGCTGCGTGTCCGCGCTGGTCTCGAACGGGGCCGGTCCCATCGTCAACACCGGCGACTACACGCGCAACGCCACGTCGATGCGGGCGCCCGCCATCGGCTTCCCGATCGGCGTGATCGGCTCGTACATCCTGTTCACCCTCGTCACCGTGTCGTTCATGGCGTCGCTGCAGGTCGCGACCAGCGGGAAGTTCGACATCAACAGCCCCGGCGTCTTCGTGCAGGCCATCAACTCGATAGGCAACCCGTTCGTCGTGGTGCTGCTCATCCTCGCCATGAACGTCGGCGCCATCGCCTTCTGCGTGTTCGGCAACATGCTCCCGGCGGGCCTGCAGCTTACGGCGCAGATGCCGAAGGTGTTCACCGTCAAGCGCGCCGCGGTGCTGTCGGCCGTGCTCGGCACGCTGATGCTGCCGTGGGTCTTCCTGGAGAACACCGCGGTGCTGTTCCTGTTCTACTCGTTCATCGGATCCATGTTCGGCCCGATCGCCGGCATCATGCTCGCGTCCTACTTCATCGAGCGCCGCAGGACGCTGGACCTGGACGGCATCTACGCCGACTACAAGGGCGGGCAGAAGGGATCCCTGCCCCCATACAACTGGCGGGCCGTGGGGCTGCTGATCGTCAGCTTCCTCGTCACCATGGCCGGCACCGTGCTCACGAACGTCGACTTCCTGGTGCAGATCAAGAACCTCGCGTTCTTCTCCGGCCTGCTCATCGGATTCGCCGGATACACGATCCTCACCCTCGCCGCCCGTCCGCGGCGCTGACCCGCACGAAGGAGACACCCATGAGCACCACTCCGCCGGCCGACGTCCTGGACCGCTACTTCGGTCCGGCCGTGCAGGCCACCCTCGACGGACTGCGCGCCGGAGACGGCGGCCCCTTCGGCGCCACTCTCGTCGACCCCGAGGGCGAGATCGTGGTCGCCGTCGGCAACACGGTGCTGCGCGAGACCGACATCTCCGGGCACGCCGAGATGGTCGCCGTGCGCGAGGCGTGCAGGAAGCTGAACACGCTGGACCTGTCCGGCCATGTCATGTATGCGACGTGCGAGCCCTGCCCGATGTGCGTGGCGGTGATGATGTGGGCGGGGATCACCACGTGCTATTACGCCTCCACACACGTCGACGCCGGCGAGCACGGGTTCAGCGACCTGCATCTGCGCCGCTACCTCGACGGCAGCGACACCTCGACGCTCGACATGATCCACCTCCGCAGCGGACGAGACGACTGCGCCTCGATCTGGACCGAGTTCGAGCGTCTCAACGGCTGACGCAGGACGACGCAGAAGGCCGGCACCCGAGCGGGTGCCGGCCTTCTGCGCGTCCTGACGGGACGGGTTACTTCTTGCGGCCCTGGGCGCGCCGCTCCGCACGGTTGGCCGGGGCGGCGTCACCGCCATCCACGCGCTGTCCGAACGCACCGCGAGCGGCCGGCTGGGCGGCCTCCTCGCTGTCGGCCTGGGCGCGCGCGGCGGCCTGGCGGAGGCGGTCCGTGGCGGCCTGCTGCACCTGGCCGCGCTCGTTGCGCACCTCGACGTCGCCCGCGTCGTTGGGTGCGGAGTACTCCAGGCGCTGGTCGCCCGCCGACTCGGCGAGCCCCTTCGCCTCGACCTCGGTGATGCCTTCGTCGCCGGCCTGGCGCACCTCGACCTCGAGGTTGTAGAGGTAGCCGACCGACTCCTCCTTGATCTGGCCCATCATGGCCTGGAACATCGCGTAGCCCTCGCGCTGGTACTCGACCAGCGGGTCGCGCTGCGCCATCGCCCGCAGACCGATGCCGTCCTTGAGGTAGTCCATCTCGTAGAGGTGGTCGCGCCAGCGGCGGTCCAGCACCTGCAGCACCACGCGGCGCTCCAGCTCGCGCGTGGCAGCCTCGCCGAGCGCCGCCTCGCGCTTCTCGTAGGCGACCATGGCGTCGGAGACCAGCTCGCGCTTGAGCCCTTCGGCCGTGATGCCGCCCTTGCGCCCCCCGGCCTCGGCGACGACCTCGTCGATCGTCACGTCGACCGGGTAGAGCGTCTTCAGCTCGGTCCACAGGCTGTCGAAGTCCCAGCTCTCGGTGTGCCCCTCGGAGGTGTGGTCGTCGACGATCGCGCCGATCGCATCCTCGATGAAGTGCTTGACCCGGTCGGCGATGTCGTCGCCCTCCAGGATGTGCCGACGGTCGGCGTAGATCGCCTCGCGCTGGCGGTTGAGCACGTCGTCGTACTTGAGCACGTTCTTGCGCATCTCGGCGTTGCGGGCCTCGACCTGGCTCTGCGCGCTGCGGATCGCACGGGTCACCAGGCCCGACTCGATCGGCATGTCCTCGGGGAAGTTCGTGCGAGCGAGGATGGCCTCGGCGGCGCCTTGCTGGAACAGCCGCATCAGGTCGTCGGTGAGGCTCAGGTAGAACCGGCTCTCGCCCGGGTCGCCCTGGCGGCCGGAACGACCGCGGAGCTGGTTGTCGATGCGGCGCGACTCGTGCCGCTCGGTGCCGAGCACGTAGAGGCCGCCGGCCTCGACGACCTTCGCGCCCTCCTCCTCGACCTTGGCCTTCATGGCCTCGTAGGTCTCTTCCCAGGCCTGCTCGTACTCCTCCGGCGTCTCGACCGGATCCAGCCCGCGGGACTTCAGCTCCTGCACGGCGAGGAACTCGGCGTTGCCGCCGAGCATGATGTCGGTGCCGCGACCGGCCATGTTCGTGGCCACCGTCACGGCGCCGAGGCGTCCGGCCCGGGCGACGATCTCGGCCTCGCGGGCGTGGTTCTTCGCGTTCAGGACCTCGTGCTTGATGCCGCGCTTGCTCAGCAGCCGGGAGAGGTACTCGCTCTTCTCGACGCTGACGGTGCCGACGAGCACCGGCTGGCCCTTCTCGTGACGGGCGGCGATGTCCTCGACGACCTGCGCGAACTTCGCCGTCTCGTTCTTGTAGACGAGGTCCGGCTTGTCCTGGCGGATCATCGGCTTGTTCGTGGGGATCGGCACCACGCCGAGCTTGTACGTGGACATGAACTCGGCCGCCTCGGTGTCGGCGGTACCGGTCATGCCGGCGAGCTTCTCGTACAGGCGGAAATAGTTCTGCAGCGTGACGGTGGCGAGGGTCTGGTTCTCGGCCTTGACCGGCACGCCCTCCTTGGCCTCGATCGCCTGGTGGATGCCCTCGTTGTAACGGCGTCCGACCAGGATGCGGCCGGTGTGCTCGTCGACGATCATGACCTCGTCGTTCATCACGACGTAGTCGGTGTCGCGCTTGAACAGCGCGAGCGCCTTGATCGAGTTGTTCAGGAACGAGATGAGCGGGGTGTTCGCCGACTCGTACAGGTTGTCGATGCCGAGGTAGTCCTCGACCTTCTCGATGCCGGGCTCGAGCACGCCGACCGTGCGCTTCTTCTCGTCGACCTCGTAGTCGACGTCGGGCTCGAGGGTGCGCGCGATCTTGGCGAACTCGGCGAACCAGCGGTTGGCCTCCCCCGACGAGGGGCCGGAGATGATGAGCGGCGTGCGCGCCTCGTCGATGAGGATCGAGTCGACCTCGTCGACGATCGCGAAGAAGTGGCCGCGCTGGACGAGGTCCTCCTTGCGCCAGGCCATGTTGTCGCGCAGGTAGTCGAAGCCGAACTCGTTGTTCGTGCCGTAGGTGATGTCGGCGTTGTACTGCTCGCGACGCACCTCCGGCGTCTGCCCGGAGACGATCACGCCCGTGGTCATGCCCAGGGCGCGGTACACGCGGCCCATGAGCTCGGACTGGTACGAGGCGAGGAAGTCGTTGACCGTGATGACGTGCACGCCCTTGCCGGCGATCGCATTGAGGTAGGACGGGAAGGTCGCCACCAGGGTCTTGCCCTCACCGGTCTTCATCTCGGCGATGTTGCCCTCGTGCAGCGCCGCGCCGCCCATGATCTGCACGTCGTAGGCGCGCATGCCCAGCGTCCGCTTGGCGGCCTCGCGGACGGCGGCGAAGGCCTCCGGCATCAGCTGGTCGAGCGTCTCGCCCTTCTCGAACCGCGCCCGCAGTTCGGCGGTCTCATTGCGGAGGTCCTCGTCGCTGAGCTTCGCGAAGTCGTCCTCGAGCGCGTTGACGGCCTTGACGACGCCGTTCAGGCGACGCAGGATCCGTCCCTCGCCCGCGCGCAGCAGCTTCTCAAGAGGATTCGCCACGGATTCCATCTCCCTAGGGGTTCTGTGCCCGATCTGTTTCGGGGCCCGCGCACGTCGCGCGCACGGCATACGGGTTCATGTTACCGGCCCGTGACCTCGGGATCCTGTGCACGGGCGTCGGCCCGGCTGCGTTCGCTGCGAGCGTCATGGAAGCCCTGACGTGCGGCGGTGACACGCCGCACCTCGGGAGCGCTCCAGGGTTTCCGCGTATGCATATACTCGGCAACAGATTCCGGAAGGGACAAGCCGATGTCGGTGCGCCAGAGCCTCCTCGCCATCCTCGACCAGGGCCCGTGCTACGGGTACCAGCTGCGGGCGGAGTTCGACCGCCGTACCGGCTCGACCTGGCCCCTCAACGTCGGGCAGATCTACAACACCCTGGAACGCCTGGAGCGCGACGGACTCGTGGAACGCAGCGAGGCGGACGACCAGGGGCACGTGTACTGGGCGATCACCGACGCCGGGTCCGCAGAGGTCGCCGGGTGGCTCTCCTCCCCCGTCGAGCGCGGAGGCGGCGCCAGGGACGAGCTCGCGATCAAGCTCGCCGTCGCGGCGACCCTGCCGGGCGTCGATGCGCCCGCCGTGTTCCGGACGCAGCGGGCGGCCTCGCTCGCCCGGCTGGAGGAGTTGCGCCGCGCAGCCCCGGCGGACGCCGCCGCAGACGGCCCGGAGGACCTCGCCAGGGCCCTCGTCGCAGACGCCCTGATCCACGCGGCCGAGGCGGAGGTGCGCTGGCTCGACCGTGCCGAGCAGCGCCTCGCGGCGCATCCGCAGCACACCCTGGCGCTGGAGCTCTCGACCGAGCGCCCGAAACGCGGGCGGCCGGCGCGCGCCGTGGTCTGACCCCGCGGGAGGCCTCGCCGTCCCCGACTGATCGCCGAGGGCGTAGCGGATCCACAGCCCCGCCACGGTCCGGGACCATAGGATCGGCCCATGGCCGGTTTCTGGGGCAGACGCAAACGTGAACAGGAAGAGCTGCAGGCTCAGGACGCGGATCTGGCGCGCCGTGCCGAACAGGCGATCGTCGCCGCGGACGAGCGGATCCGCACCGCGGCCGACGAACTCGCCTTCGCCGCCGCCGAACTCGGCGACGAGATGACCGCCGACTTCCGGGCAGCCCTGGACGCGGTGCGCACGCACATGGGCGAGGCGTTCCAGCTGCATCAGCTCAACCACGATGAGATCCCGGACACGGCGGAGGAGCTGCGCACCCGCCACGCGCGCATCGTCCAGCTGTGCCAGTGGGCTGAGGACCTCATCGACGAGAAGTCGGCCGCGATCGCCGACGCGGTGACCCGAGTGCGCAACGCGCCGCAGGTGGTCGCCAAGGTGCGCGCGGACGCCGCGGCCCTCGAGGCGAGGGTGCCGCAGGCGCAGGCGACCGTGGACCGCCTTGCGACCCGCTACTCCGACACCGCCATGCAGCGCATCGCCAAGAGCGCCGAGGAGGCCGCCCAGCTCGTGGTGTTCGCGAACCACGGCGCCGATGTGTTCGAGCGCCGCCGCGACGCCGGCCGCAACCAGGAGGCGGTGCTCGCCCTCGAGACCGCCACCGAGGCCACGCGCCGTGCGTCCGCGCTGCTCGACGCCGTCGACGACTTCGAGATCGAGGCGCTGCGGGCCGAGTCCACCCTGGCCGAGGTCGTCGCCGACTCCCGCAACGACCTCGCGGCCCTGCCGAGCGCGCCCGACGCGCCGGCGGTCGCGGCTGCGGCGCTCGCGCTGCAGCAGGCCCTCGACGCACTGGCACCGGCCGGGAGCCGCACCGACCCGTTCGGCGAGCTGACCCGGCTGCGCGCCGCGAACACGGCGCTGGATGCGGCGATCGCCGCCGCCCGCTACCGCGCGGAGCACCCGCTGCCCACGATCGACGCCGTCCGGCACGCCCTCGACGACGCGGACCGACAGCTGGGCATCGCACGCGGGCTGATCGAGGGGCACCGCGGCTGGATCGGCGCCGACGCCCGCACCCGTCTCGCCGAAGCCGAGCGCCTGCGCGTGGACGTGCCCTCCCTGCTGCCCGCCGAGGAGACCCGCGAGGAGGCCCTGAGCACGGCGCGGCGCATCGCCCAGCTGGCCGCCGAAGCGCTGCAGCTGGCACAGCGGGACATCGACTCCTCCCGCCCGAACCAGGGCTGGGGCGGCGGCAACGGCTGGGGCGGCGGGAACGGCTGGGGCGGCGGTCGCGGCTCCGGCGGCGGCGACATCGTCTCCGGCGTGCTCGGCGGCCTCGTCATCGGCGGCCTGCTCGGCGACATCTTCGACTGACCCACCGGACACGAAGGAGCGGCCCGGAACCGAAGTCCCGGGCCGCTCCCCTGTCAGCGGATCCTCTCTCCGGGGACCCTCGCCCGCAAGCTCAGCCGACCAGCTCCTCGGCGGGAGCCGCCTGCGTGGTGAGCGAGATCACGCCGTAATCCCAGCCCTTGCGGCGGTAGACGACGCTCGGGTGGTCGCTGCGCGCGTCCACGAACAGGAAGAAGTCGTGGCCGACGAGCTCCATGCGGTCCACGGCCTCCTCGACCGTCATCCACTCCGGCTCGAACTTCTTGGTGCGGATCACGACCGGGGAGTACTCCTCCTCGACCTCCACCGTCGGGATGGATCCGGTGGACACCGCACGCAGGGTGTCGACGGAGACCGGGTGCACGTCGATGCCGGAGAGCTCGCCGGTGCCCTTCTCGAAGCGCGCGCCGCGCGGGTGGTGCCGTCCGTCGATGCGGCGCTCCTTGGCCCGTCGCACCTGCTCGATGAGCTTGTCGACGGCGAGGTCCAGCGCGACGAACTTGTCCGCGTCGCGCGCCTCGGCCCGGACCAGCGGGCCCTTGCCGATCAATGTGAGTTCGACGGTCTCGTCCTCGACATGACCGCCGCGATAGGAACGATGAGTGACCTTGACGTCCAGGCTCTGCGCCTTCGTCGCAATCGTCGCGATCCGCGCGGTCTTCTCCTCGACCACCGCTCGGAATCGATCGCTGATGCCGACTCCGACACCGACGATGTTCGTTTCCATCCTGACCTCCTTGTTCCGGTCCGCCCGGCCAAGGGCGGACCGTGGTCGCCTTTGTGAGTCCCCACCGTAGTCGCCGTTTCCCGCGATGTCATCCACTATTCATCTGTGTGTCGTAGGGATCCGCTGCGCACCTCACCCGACCCCCGCTCGCCCCCTCATCCCCGCCGTGGCGTCGCGGCGACGGCGACCGCTCCCACCACCCGGAAACCGGCGGCCCGCAGCGCGCGCACGGCCTCGGCGGAGGTCGCGCCGGTCGTGACCACGTCGTCCACGACGAGCGCGGTGAGCCCGGCCCCTGCGCGAGCCGCGACCAGGGCGCCGTCGAGGTTGCGTCGTCGTTCCCGTTCGCCGAGACCGCGCTGATCCTGCATCCGGCGGGCCGGGACGAGGGCGCGCCGCACCGGGATGCCGGTGGTGCGCGCCAGCGCATCGGGCAGGCGGAATCCGCGCCGTCGGAACGCCGCCCGCGATGTCGGCACGGGGACCACCAGGTCGATGCGCCGGGGTCCGCCGACGTCGGCGCGCACCGCCTGCACAGCGGCGGCGAGCGCCGGGCGCAGCAGCCGGATGAGCGACGTCTGGCCGTCCTCCTTGATGGTCCGCAGCACAGCGGCGGCCGGCCCCTGGAACGCGAGACCCGCGCGCAGCGGCACGTCGCCCGCCCGCACGCGGACGGGGCACGGCGCGAGAGCGGCCTCGCATGCCGGGCACAGTGCCGTCCCGGCGACTCCGCATCCCGCGCACACCGAGGCGAAGACGAAATCGGCGACCTCGCGGATCAGCCGGAGAGCCCTGTCGCGGGCTGCGGGCGCGAGGGACGGGATCGTGGAAGGCATCCTCCGAGCATGCGCCGCTCCCGCCGGGCAGCGGAGCGCCGGCCGCATCCGGTGCGCAACGCGCCCGACGTCGCTCCTGTGCAGGGCGATCGGGTCAGCCGCCGAGCTGCACGGCGAGCACCTTGACGCCCGTTCCCTCCTGCTGCCAGTTGGGCCCGCTGCGCTGATACAGCACTCCCCCGCCCAGGACGCGCACGTTCGCGGTCGGCGACGCGGGCGCGAGCGTCTGAGCGGCATCGGGCGCGTCGATCGTCTTGGCGGGTCCGCCGACCTGCTGCTCGCGCAGCACCAGGTTCGAGCCGTCGGCACCCAGCACGCCCACCGTCGTGTCGTCGAGCCACGCGACGTTCACGGCGCCGCTGGGCCAGGCGATGACGTTCACCTGACCCAGCGCGGTCGGCGCGCCGCGGTCGTCACGCGTGATCGCGAAGACCTCCACCCGGAACTGGCCGCCCGCGACGACGGCCATGGCCAGCCGCGCACCGTCACGACTGACCGCGAACGAGGTGGCCTGGGCCGCATCCTGGGGACCGGCGATCGGCCGGGGCGCCACCGACGTGGACCAGGCGTCGATCGATGCCGGCGACTGCGCCGGAACGGTCCAGATGTAGCCGAACGGGTCCAGGGTGGGCGCGATCAGCCCGCCGCGGCCGTCGATCTGGTCGATCTTGCCGTCGGCGATCGCGTACACGACGCCATCGGCACCCTGCACCGCCACCCGCTGCGCGCCGCTGGCGGCGCTGATCGATCTGATCGGCTGCGGGAACCCCTGCACCTGGGCGGAGACGCCGCCGATCGGCGCGAGGGCGCCGCCGGCGAGGAAGCCGAAGCCCTTGTCGGTGAGCACGAGCGGCCGGGGATCGACGGCGGTCGACGCGGCGGGGATGGTTCCGGCGTTCGTGTCGCGGCCGGCGATGGTGATCTTGACCTGCTGCACGCCGATGCCGATCAGGCTGTGCTCGAGCTGCGTGCGCATCCGCGACAGCGTCACGGGATCCACGTCGAGCGCCGCATCGGTGAGCACGATCTCGGCGACCTGCGACTCCGGAGTGACGGTGTTGCGGGCGAGCGCCACATCGCCGGTGAACGCCGTGCGCACGCCGTTCGCGAGCCACGGGCTGGGCTTGCCGCCGACGAGCGACTGCACGATGCGGCTCGCCGTGTTCTCCCGCTTGGGGAACCACCGCACGTCGGGCACCAGATACGTCCAGGTCGGGTCGAAGTACTGCAGCGAATAGGGCGCGAACACGTCGGCCGCCGCGAAGGAGTCGGCGTCGAGCACGATGCCGTCCGGAGCCTGCGAGATCCGCCACTGGCCGTTCTTGTTCTTCTCCAGGGCGAACGGGAGCTCTGCGGCACGGCCGACGGGCTGCCCCGAGTACGCACCGGTCTCGTCGAC
The DNA here is from genome assembly GCF_054654695.1 of Microbacterium xylanilyticum. NCBI lineage: Bacteria > Bacillati > Actinomycetota > Actinomycetes > Micrococcales > Microbacteriaceae > Microbacterium > Microbacterium xylanilyticum. Next base: position 1,148,642 of record NZ_BAAIEN010000002.1, on the reverse strand, counting down.
CGTCGCCGTCTGCTGCAGCGCCAGGTGCACCGTGGTGGAAGTCGTCTCCTTCGTGACTTCCGGCGCGTCGTAGCGGCGCTCCGCCGAGCCCGTGTCGATCGTCACCCCGGCATCCGGCTTCCACTTCTGCGCCTCGCCGGATGTGAGGAACTGCCGGGCGATGCCCCAGCTGTCCTTCGGACTGGATGCGGCGTCGATGAAGCCGCGGACGATCTCCTTGGGATCCATCCCGTCGGACGGCCCCTGGGGCACGAACGCGAGATCGGAGCCTCCGTCGCTCTGATTCGCGGCGAGGCCGGGGCGCACGTCGCCGGTGACCGGGAGCGACGCGCAGGCCGTCAGCGCGAGCAGCGCGAGAGCGACCGCGGCGCCGCGGACGATCCGTACGATCCTCATGACTCCTCCTCGCCGTCCTCCGACTGCCGGGCCGATGCGCGCGCCGCGCCCGCCGGCGAGATGGTGATCGGGTCGGTGCTCACGCCGATCTCGGCGATCGCGTCGATCGGCTCCAGAGGCACCGGTGACGCCCCATCGAGCGGCCGCGATCCGCGCGGCAGGGTGAGCACGAAGTTGGTGCCCTCCCCCGGGCGAGACCACACCGTCAGCGTGCCGCGGTGCAGCCGGGCGTCGCCCAGGGCGATCGAGAGTCCGAGCCCGGTGCCTCCGATCGTGCGCTGCCGGGACGGATCCGCCCGCCAGAACCGGTCGAACACCCGCTCGGCGTCCTCGGGCCTCATCCCCAGGCCCTGATCGCGCACGCCGACCGCGACCGCGTTCTGATTGCTGTCCACGGTGATCACGATCGGGCGCCCCTCGCCGTGCTCGATCGCGTTCCCGATGAGGTTGCGGAGGATGCGCCGCACGCGTCGCGGATCGAGATCGACCGGGGTGTGGCCACCGGGCGCGACGAAGCGGAGCTCGGTGTCGTGCGTCTGCGCGAGCGGGCGCATCTCGTCGACCAGGTCCTCCGCGAGATGGGCGAGGCTCGTCGCCTCGGTCTCCAGCTGCACGGATCCGGCGTCGTAGCGGCTGATCTCCAGCAGATCGGCGAGCAGAGTGTCGAACCGGTGCACCTGGGTCTGCAGCAGCTCCGCCGTGCGGGCAGTGGTCGGGTCGAATTCCTCACGGCGGTCGTTGAGCATCTCGGCCGCGAGGCGGATGGTGGTCAGCGGGGTGCGCAGCTCATGCGAGACGTCGGAAACGAACCGCTGCTGCATGAGGGACAGCTCGCCGAGCTCCTTGATCTGGGCCTCGATGCTGTCCGCCATCGCGTTGAAGGAGCGCCCGAGCGTGGCCAGCTCGTCCTGGCCGTGGACGGGCAGGCGCACGTCGAAGTCGCCCCCGGCGAAGCGGGCGCTCGTGTCCGCCGCCTCGGTGATCGGCTGCACCACGGTGCGCAGGGAGAACCAGGCGATCAGCCCGATCAGCGCGACGAGCACGATGCCCGCGATCCACAGACTCCCCTGGACCAGCACGAGCGTCTGCTCCGTGTCCGTCAGGTCGTACGCGATGTACAGCGCGTACGACCCCGTCCCCGAGCCCGCGGCGGTCAGCTGCTGTCCGACGAGGAGCCCGGCGTGCTGGGATCCGTCGGCGTCGCGCAGCGCGACCGGCTGCCACCACTGCTTGGTGCCGTCCTTGGCCACGCGCTGCTGCAGCTGGTCGGTGACGAGCGCGTCCCTGTCGAAGCCGTTGAGCGTGAATCCGGCCGACGACGGTCCGGAGTCGAGCGGGAAGACGCCGACCACCCGCGACGACGACACCGTCTGGACGGTGTCGCTGACATCGCGCAGGAGCCCGATCACGGCGGTCTGCGTGCCCTGCGTGTTCGCCGAGCTGAGGACCGCCTGCGCCGACTTCGCCGCGCGCTGCGCGTCGTGCAGCGCCTGATCCTTGCGCGCCTCCCAGAGGTTGTTCTGCACCGCGAGCGCCATCAGCACGCAGGTCACGAGCACCGCGACGCTGGTGAGCGCCAGGGCGATGACCAGGGTGCGGAAGCGGAGCGACTGGCGCCAGAGCCGCGCGATCCGCCTGCTGCTGCGGCGCGCACCGCGCACCGCCGCATTCGCGAGCGCCACGGTGTTCGTCATCGGCGGATCTTCATCGACGGAAGTGCTCTGCAGCGGTGGTCGCGGCGGACGTGCCGGGTCAGACCACGCTCCCTGCGCGGTATCCGACGCCGCGCACCGTGGTAACGATGCGGGGGTTGTCCGGGTCGAGCTCGACCTTGGCGCGCAGGCGCTGCACGTGCACGTTCACCAACCGAGTGTCGGCCTTGTAGTGGTAGCCCCAGACCTGCTCCAGCAGCATCTCCCGGGAGAACACCTGCTGCGGCTTGGAGGCCAGGGCGACCAGCAGCTGAAACTCCAGCGGCGTCAGCGCGATCGGTGTTCCCGCCCGCCGCACCTCGTGCGCGTCGACGTCGATCGTGAGATCCCCGATGCGCAGCACCTCGCTCGTGGACTGCGGCGTCGGACGTAGCCGGGTGCGGATGCGCGCGACGAGCTCCTTCGGGTTGAACGGCTTGACCATGTAGTCGTCGGCGCCGACCTCGAGTCCGCGCACCACGTCCGCGGTGTCGCTGCGGGCCGTGAGCATGATCACGGGAACGCCGGACTCGGCGCGGATGCGGGTGCAGATCTCGATGCCGTCCATACCGGGCAGCATGAGATCGAGCAGCACGAGGTCGGGACGCTGGCTGCGCCATTCTTCCACGGCCTTGGCGCCGTCCGCGCAGAACACGGGCTCGAAGCCCTCCGTGCGCAGCACGATGCCGATCATCTCGGCCAGGGCCGTGTCGTCATCGACCACGAGGATGCGTGAGGTCATGGGCGGGCAGTCGTCTTTCGGATCTCGTTTGTTCGGATCGCTTCGGGCGCGTGCGAGGCGCGGATCGGCGCCCCCCACGTCGGACCAGCGTACTTCACCGCTCGCCGAACTCGTCGGATCCTGCCGCGGCGTCCATCGCGGCCGGATCCCGGTCCCGGTGGTGTGACACGATGGACCCACACGCGAACCGGAGGACTCGTGAGCCAGCAGAGTGTGAACGCGCAGGGCTGGACCCCTGCCCCCAAACCGGGCCTGATCCCGCTGCGCCCGCTGGGTTTCGGCACGATCCTCGGCAAGTCGTTCGCGGCGCTGCGGCACAACCCGAAGGTGCTGTTCGGCTTCGCGGTCGTCGTGCAGCTGCTGGTCGCGATCGTGATCCTCGCCGTCATCGGATCCGTCGCATTCGCGACGCTGAGCCGGCTCGAGACCGTGCAGCCCGGCAGCGAGGAGTGGACCACCCTGTCCATCGGCTCGGCGGCCTTCATCGGGCTGGCAGGCCTGGTCATGGGACTCTTCTCCGTCGCCTTCACGGCGATCGTGCAGGGGATCGTGGCGGCGGACGTGCGCGCCGCCGTGCTGCGCGAGAGCGCGACGCTCGGCGCGCTCTGGTCCCGCGTGCGCCCGGCCGCCTGGCGCCTGATCGGCTACACGCTGCTGTACGGCGCCGGCGCTGTGGTCGCGGTCCTGCTGATCCTGGGCGTGCCGGTCCTCGCGATCGCCGTGCCCACCGGCTTCGACAGCACCGGCATCGGCATCTCCGTGCTCGTCATGCTGCTCGGCATTCCGGTGCTCCTCGCGCTCTCTGCCTGGATCGGCACGAAGCTCATGCTGGTGCCGTCCCTGCTGGTGCTGGAGCGGGCCCGCGTGCGGGAGGCGATCGTCCGCTCCTGGCGGCTCACCCGCGGTCGGTTCTGGTTCGCGTTCGGGATCGTGTTCCTGATCGGTCTGATCATGTACATCGGAACCCAGGCCATCAGCTTCATCGGGAACCTGATCACCGGCCTGTTCGGTCCGGTGCTCAACCCCACCGGGATGACCCAGATCTCCTTCACCGCGAGCGCGATCGTCGGTCTGGTGATCACCCAGATCCTCGTCGTGGTCCTGCAGTCCATCAGCGCGGTGGTGCAGTCGACGGCGGGCGCGCTCGTCTACATCGACTGCCGGATGCGGTACGAGGGGCTGGACCAGGATCTGATGGCGGCGATGGAGCGCCGCGCCGCGGGCGTCGATGACGGTTCGGATCCGTTCCGCACCGATCCGGCGCGGGCCATCCGCGCCGGGTTCCGTCCGCCCCGGGCGGTGCCGTACCCGCTGCCTCCGGGTCCCGCGCAGGGGTACCCGGCGCCCGCGGGATACGCGCCGCCACAGGGGTACGCCGCACCGCAGGGGTACGCGGTGCCGCAGGGGTACCCGGTGCCGCAGGGGTACGCCGCACCGCAGGGATACGCCGCACCGCAAGGCTCTCCTGCACCGCAGGGGTACCCGGCAGCGCCGCCGCCGTACGCCGCTCCGGCCTCCGCGCCCGCCGCGCCGCCGCCTCGCGTCGCCCCGATCCCGCCCGCGCAGGACAGCCCGTGGGCGCCGACACAGGATGACGGCTGGGCCGCGCCCGGATCCGATCGGCCATGACCCGAGCCTCCGCCCGTCTCGCGCGACTCGCCCACCCCGGGGCCTACGGGATCGCTCTCGCCGTGATCCCGCTGATCCCGGACGGCGACGCGGCGCGCGAGCTCGCGGAGAAGGAGCTCGCCAAGCCGGAGTACCAGGCGGCGAAGCCCACGCTCATCGATCAGTGGGCGCGCGCGATCGTGGACTTCCTGATCCGACTGTTCACGCCCCAGCACGCGACCGACCTCGGCCCGTGGGCGGCGATCGTGCTCGGGGCCATCCTCGTCGGGGCGCTGATCGTGGTGCTCCTGATCTGGGGGCGCCCGCGGCGCTCGCAGTCGCGCCCGTCGCGCTCGGTGCTGCTCGGCTCGGCCGACGACCGCTCCGCCGCCGAGCTTCGCGCCGATGCGGACCGCGCCGCGCGGGACGAGGACTGGTCGGAGGCGATCGTGCTGCGCTACCGCGCGATCGCGCGCTCCCTCATCGAGCGCGACCTCATCGCGCCGGCGCCGGGCGCCACAGCGCAGACCATCGCCCGTGAGGCGGCCGTGCCGTTCCCCTCCGAACGGGAGGCGCTGCACGACGCCGCAGTGGCCTTCGACGACGTCCGCTACCTCGGCCGCGCCGGAACCGCCGAACTGTACCGGGCGCTCGCCGGCACGGACGACCGGCTCCGCGCCCTGCGCCCCGTGCTGCCCGAGGCGGTGCCGGCATGACGGCCGCGCCACCGGCAGCTTCGGCACGCGCCGAAGGCGGTGCGATGGCGGCCGCCGCGGCAGCGGGCACGCTCGTGCGCGTCCCCGGCCGCGGGCGGCGGGTGCTCGGCTGGATCGTCGTGATCGGCCTCGTCCTCGTCGCCACCGCGGCCGGGCTGCTGCTCAGCGCGCCGTCGGTCGCACAGCGCGACAGCCTGGATCCGGAGCGTCCCGGTCCCGGCGGCATGCAGGCACTCGCCCAGATCCTGCGGCAGCAGGGTGTGACGGTCGACGTCGTCCGCAGCCGCGCCGACGCCGAGCACCGGCTCGACGACCGCACCACGCTCGTCATGAGCGATCCGTATCCGCTCACCGACGCGGCCGCCGGGAAGCTGATCGACGCGGCGAGCGACGTGGTGCTGGTCTCGCCGAGCGCCCGCATGCTGCGGATGCTGGATCTCGGCGCGTACGCGTTCCCGTCCTCCCCGCCGACCGTCCGCCCCGACTGCTCCGTCGCCGCCTTCGCGCACGTGGGCACGATCGCGCCGGGACAGCTGTTCGCTCCGGCGCCGGGCGTCACCGCCTGCTTCGGGGACGACGACGGCGCGGCCGTGCTGATCGCGGACGCGGACGGCGGACGCCGCGCGATCGTCGACGGCGCCGCGCTGTTCACCAACGAGCGGCTCGCCCAGCACGGCAACGCAGCGCTCGGCCTCGCCCTGCTCGGGCATCGTCCGCACGTGATCTGGTACGTGCCCTCGTACGACGACACCGACCGCGAGGACGTCGACGTGCCGAAGAGTCTCGCGGATCTCACCCCCGGCTGGGTGACCCCAGTGATCGTGCTGGGCATGTCCACGGCTCTGCTCGCCGCCGTGTGGCGCGGGCGCCGGTTCGGTCCGCTCGTCGCGGAGACCCTGCCGGTGACGGTCCGCGCCTCCGAGACGATGCTCGGCCGCGCCCGGCTCACCGCGAAGGCGGCCGACGCCGCACACGCCGCGGAGGCACTGCGCGCGGGAACTCTCGCCCGCCTGGCCTCCCGGCTCGGGCTCGCCGCCCGCGCGGACCCGGGGGCGGTCGCCGACGCGGCGGCGGACCGGATCCGCGTCGATCGCGCCGCCTGCCGCGCCCTGCTGGCGGGCGGGCTGCCGGGCACCGACGCCGAACTCGTGCCCTACGCCCGCCGCCTCGCCGAGCTGGAGACCGCCGTCGAGAACGCCGTCCGCATCGAAAGGAGCAGCCCGTGACCGACCGTGAGGGCTACCGCCCCGCATCCACCGCCGCGCCGGGATACCCGCCGGCGCCGCCCGCACCTCCCGCCGCGCCGGCGCCGGCCGTGCAGACGGGTGCGACGACGGCCGCCGCATCCGCCCCGTCGACGCCCGCGGCGCCCGGATCCGAGGACGCGGCACTGCGGCAGGCCATGCAGCGCGTGCGCGCGGAGGTGGACAAGGCCGTCGTCGGCCAGGCCGGCACCGTGACCGGGCTGCTCGTCGCCCTGCTCGCGCGCGGCCACGTGCTGCTGGAGGGTGTGCCCGGCGTCGCGAAGACGCTCGTGGTGCGCTCGTTCTCCCGGGCGCTCGGCCTCGACACGAAGCGCGTGCAGTTCACGCCCGACCTGATGCCCGGCGACGTCACCGGGTCCCTCGTCTACGACGCGCGGACCGGTGAGTTCGAGTTCCGCCGCGGCCCGGTGTTCACGAACATCCTGCTCGCCGACGAGATCAACCGCACCCCGCCGAAGACGCAGGCCGCGCTGCTCGAGGCCATGGAGGAGCGCCAGGTCTCCTCCGACGGCGCCAGCCTGCCGCTGCCGGACCCGTTTCTCGTCGCGGCGACGCAGAACCCGATCGAGCACGAGGGCACCTACTCCCTGCCCGAGGCCCAGCTCGACCGCTTCCTGATGAAGCTCGTCGTCGGGATGCCCGAGCGCGACGCCGAGGTGTCGGTGCTGCGCCGCCACGCCGACGGCTTCTCCCCTCGCGAGCTCACGGATCTGCATCCCGTGGTCACCGCCGAGGAGATCCTCGCCGCGCAGCAGGCCGCCGGGAGGGTGCAGGTGACGGACGACGTGCTCGGCTACGTGGTCGACCTCGCCCGCGCCACCCGGCAGTCGCCGTCGGTGCAGCTCGGTGCCAGCCCTCGCGCGTCCACCGCGCTGCTCGCCGCGGCGAAGGCGTGGGCGTGGCTGAACGGCTCGACCGCGGTCACCCCCGACCACGTGCAGACCATGCTGATCCCCGTGTGGCGGCACCGCCTGCAGCTGCGTCCCGACGCCGAGATGGAGGGCGTCTCCGCGGACGCCGTGCTGACGAGCGTGGTGCAGCAGACCCGCGTGCCGATCTGAACCCCGGAGCCGCCGCATCATGTTCCTCACCGGCCGCCTGGTGATTGTCGCCGCGTTCGGCGTCGTGCCGATCGTGCTGCTCGGCATGCTCGGAGCGCCGCCGTGGTTCGTGCTGCTCGGCTGGCTCGCGCTGTGCGCGGTGCTGGTCGGGATCGACGTGCTGCGCGCCGCCGCGCTCGGGGCGCTGCGCATCACCCGCGAGGTGCCGAACCGCGGCCGCCAGCTCGAGCCGGTCGCCGCGGCGGTCATCGTGCAGAACCTCGGCGAGCGCCCCCTGCGCGGGTGCCTCCGCGACGCTTGGCAGCCGACCGCCGGTGCCGCCGCGCGCGGCCGCGCGCGGCTGGACGTGCCCGCGGGCGAGCGGCGCCGGCTGACGATCGCGCTGCTCCCCCGGCGCCGCGGGGAGCTGAGCAGCGAGTTCGTCGCCGTGCGCTCGACCGGACCGCTGGGGCTGGCCGGGCGCCAGGGCCGGCACAGGGTGCGCGGCGCGATCCGGATCCTCCCGCCGTTCACGTCGCGCCGGCACCTCCCGTCGCGCCTGGCGCGGCTGCGCGAGCTGGACGGCAACACCAGCGTGCAGGTGCGCGGCCAGGGCACCGAGTTCGACTCGCTGCGCGAGTACGTGCGCGGCGACGACGTGCGCTCGATCGACTGGCGCGCCACCGCCCGCGCCGGCACGACCATGCTGCGCACGTGGCGGCCGGAGCGCGACCGCCACGTGGTGATCCTCATCGACACGGGCCGCACGGCGGCCGCCCGCGTCGGCGATGGCACGCGGCTCGACGCGGCGTACGAGTCGGCGCTGCTGCTGGCCGCGCTGGCCCAGCGCGCCGGCGATCACGTGCACCTGCTGCTGTTCGACCGCGCCGTGCGCGCCCGCGTCAGCGGCGTCGAGGGACCGGCACTGCTGCCCGCGCTCTCGGACGCGATGGCGCCGGTGCACGCGCGCCTGGTCGACACCGGCTGGGGTGCGGCGTTCGCGGCGATCCGCACCGTCACGACCCGCCCCTCCCTCATCGTGGTGCTCACCGCGCAGGACGCGGTGGAGGGCGCGCGCTCCTTCCTCGGCGCGTTCCCGAACGTCTCCCGCGCGACGACGATCCTCGTCGGATCCGCGACCGACGTCTCGATCGACGACCTCGTGCGGGCCCGCGATTCCCGGGAGGACGTGTACCTCGCCGCCGCGGCGGAGCGGACCCTCGCCGACGCCGCCCGGGTCGCCGATGCGATCCGTCGCGCGGGGGCCGAGCCGCTCGCCGCGGATCCCGACGACCTGCCGCCGCGCATCGCCGACCGCTATCTCGAGCTCAAGGCCGCCGGCCGCCTCTGACGCCGGCCCCACCGCGTCCCCCAGATCGCGAGACTGCAACGGAGCGACGAGACCGCGACAGTCTGCTGCAGTCTCATAGCGTGGGTGCAGTCTCGCGGATCCAGCGGGGCGACACGCCCGCGCACCCACCTTTTCCTGAATCATTCAGAAAAAGACTACGGTGGGCGCATGGACACCTCGGCGATCATCCGCGGCGCAGGGCTGCGGGTCACGGTGCAGCGCATCGCCGTGCTGCAGGCGCTGGCGCTCGCGCCGCACAGCTCGGCGGACCGGATCCACAACGCGGTCGCCGGTGCCGACATCGCCCTGCCGACCGTGCACGCGATCCTCGGTGATCTCGCCGCGGCGGGGATCATCCGCCGGGTGAGCCTGCCCGATGCCGACCGCGCGCTGTTCGAGGTGGAGCCGCACGACAACCACCACCACATGCAGTGCGTGCGGTGCGGCCGTCTGGAGGTCGTCGCGTGCGCCGTCGGCGCTTCCCCGTGCCTGCACCCCTCCGAAGACCACGGCATGCGCCTGTTGGAGGCGTCCGTCACCTATCGCGCGATCTGCGCCGCCTGCGACGAGGTGCACACCGCCGCCTGACCGAGAATTGCGCCGCCCGCTCCGGATGCGTCCGGAGCGGTGACCGCCGCACCGTGACCGACCCCAGAAGAGAAAGGATCTGCGATGTCACTCGACACTGCATCCGAGATCAGCACCGCATCCGCGAACGCCGCGGAGTGCCCGATCGATCACGCCGGCACGTCCCGGCCCGCCGGCCGCCGCACCGGCAACACCGACTGGTGGCCCGAGCGCCTCAACCTGCGCCAGCTCGCGAAGAACCCCGCGGTCGGAGACCCCTACGATGAGGACTTCGACTACCGCGCCGCGTTCGAGGCGCTCGACCTCGACGCGGTGAAGAAGGACATCGCGGCCCTGCTCACCGAGTCCCAGCCGTGGTGGCCCGCGGACTTCGGCCACTACGGCCCGCTCATGATCCGGATGGCCTGGCACTCTGCGGGCACCTACCGCGTGTTCGACGGCCGCGGCGGCGGCGGAACCGGCCAGCAGCGCTTCGCCCCGCTGAACAGCTGGCCCGACAACGTGGGCCTGGACAAGGCCCGCCGCCTCCTCTGGCCGGTGAAGAAGAAGTACGGCAAGGCGCTGAGCTGGGGCGACCTGATGATCCTCGCCGGCAACGTCGCGCACGAGGAGATGGGCATGCCCACCTTCGGCTTCGCGGGCGGCCGTCCGGACGTGTGGGAGCCGGACGACGACGTGTACTGGGGATCCGAGAAGATCTGGCTCGACTCCAGCGCCCGGATCTCGACCGACGAGCAGGGCGAGCGCTCGCTCGAGAAGCCCCTCGCCGCCACCATGATGGGTCTCATCTACGTCAACCCGGAGGGCCCCGAGGGCAACCCGGATCCGCTTCTCGCCGCGAAGGACATCCGCGAGACGTTCGGGCGCATGGCCATGAACGACGAGGAGACCGTCGCCCTCATCGCGGGCGGGCACACGTTCGGCAAGACCCACGGCGCCGCCCCCGAGGCCGGCAACGTCGGCGAGTCGCCCGAGGGCGCCCCGATGGAGCAGATGGGCCTGGGCTGGAAGAGCAGCCACGGCACCGGCCACGGCATCGACGCCATCGGATCCGGTCTCGAGGTCACCTGGACCTACCACCCCACCCGCTGGGACAACGAGTTCTTCCACATCCTGTTCGCCTACGACTGGGAGCTCACCACCGGCCCCGGCGGCGGCAAGCACTGGAAGCCGAAGGACGGCGCAGGCCTCGACATGGTCCCCGAGTCGCAGGGCGGGGGCCGCCGCGAGCCGCGCATGCTCACCACCGACCTGGCGCTGCGCGAGGACCCGATCTACCGCGAGATCTCGCTGCGGTTCAAGGACGACCAGGCGGCGTTCACCGACGCGTACAGCCGCGCCTGGTTCAAGCTCACCCACCGCGACCTCGGCCCGAAGAGCCGCTACCTCGGCCCCGAGGTCCCCGCCGAGGACCTGCTCTGGCAGGATCCCGTGCCGGCGCACACCGGCGCGCTCATCGGCCCCGCCGAGATCGCCGATCTGGAGCAGCGCATCGCCGCCACGGGCCTCAGCGTCTCCGACCTCGTCTCCACCGCCTGGGCCGCGGCCGCGTCCTTCCGCGGCAGCGACAAGCGCGGCGGGGCGAACGGCGGCCGGATCCGCCTCGAGCCGCAGCGCAGCTGGGAGGTCAACCGCCCCGCCGAGCTCGCGCGCATCATCCCGGTGCTCGAGGGCGTGCAGGAGGCGTTCAACGCCGCCGGCGGCGCGCAGGTCTCCTTCGCCGACCTCGTGGTGCTCGCCGGCAACGTCGGCGTGAAGCAGGCCGCCGCCGCGGCCGGACGCGCGGTCGAGATCCCGTTCACGCCGGGGCGCACCGACGCGACGCAGGAGCAGACCGATGTCGAGTCCTTCATGTACCTGAACCCGCAGGCCGACGGCTTCCGCAACTACGTCAGCGACGTGGCGCGCGCCATCCCGGCCGAGCAGCTCCTCGTCGACCGCGCGAACCTGCTCACGCTGTCCGCGCCGGAGATGACGGTGCTCGTCGGCGGTCTGCGCGTGCTCGGCACCAACTGGGACGGATCCGCCTACGGCGTGCTCACGAAGACCCCGAGCGCGCTCACGAACGACTTCTTCGTGAACCTGCTCGACCTGAACACGACGTGGAAGCCGCTGGATCCCGGATCCCACGCGTTCCAGGCGACCGACGACGTGACCGGCGAGAAGACGTGGGTGGGCACGCGCGCCGATCTGGTGTTCGGCTCGAACTCCGAGCTCCGCGCGCTGGCCGAGGTCTACGCCAGCGACGACGCCCGGGAGAAGTTCGTCGACGACTTCGTGAAGGCGTGGGTCAAGGTCGCCGAGCTCGACCGCTTCGACGTCCGCTGACCTCGAGGATCGATCCGGATCCGGTCCCTGAGCCCGTCGAAGGGCCTGGATCCGGAACCACGACGGCCCGTCCCGATCCGGGGCGGGCCGTCGCCGTTGCCGGGCGCGCCGCGGCTTCGCCGGTAGTCTCGCTCACGGACGGCGCCGCGGCGCCCGAGAGCAAGGAGTCCCATGTCCTCCCCCATCGACGCATCGGCGGCCCCCGCGTCGCCGCTCGTGCCGCGCCTCGTCGCCGAGGGGCTGGGCACCTTCCTGCTCGTCGCCGCCGGAATGGGCACGGCCCTTTTCGCGTCGGGCCGGTTCACGGATCCCGGGGCGCAGAGCGCGGTCTACCTCGCCGTGGCGTTCGCCGTCGGCCTGTCGGTGCTGGTGGGCGTCTACGCGTTCGGTCCGATCTCGGGCGGTCATTTCAACCCGGCCGTGACGCTCGGCGCGGCTGCGGCGGGCCGCATCGCCTGGAAGGACGTCGGGCCGTACATCGTGGCGCAGTGCGTCGGCGGCGTCGTCGCGTCGACGGTGCTCACCCTGATCGGCACGTTCGGGCCCGACGGCTGGCTGCCCCGCGCGCAGGACGCGGGCTTCGCGAGCAACGGCTGGGGGACGCTCTCCCCCGGCGGCTTCGGCGCCTGGGCGGCGATCATCGCCGAGGTCGTCTTCACCGCCCTGTTCCTGTTCGTGATCCTCGGGGTCACCCACCCGGTGCGCGGCACGCCTTTCGCGGGCATCGCGATCGGCCTCACCCTGTCCCTGGGCGTGCTGGCGACGCTGCCGATCGACAACGCCTCCCTGAACCCGGCCCGCTCGCTCGCCACCGCGATCTACGGCGGCGTCGGCCCGCTCGCGCAGCTGTGGGTGTTCCTCGTGTTCCCCAGCGTCGGGGCCCTGATCGCGGGCTTCGCCTACCGCGCCCTCTTCGACGGGCGCGGCCCCGGCGAGATCCGGAGCTGACGCCACCGGCTCGCCGGAACAGGCTCAGCCCGCGGTGAGCGTCGGCGTGCCCGCCTCGAACTCGGTGAGGTCGCCCGTTTCGCCGAGGTGCTGCGCGCGGCGCCCCAGGATCAGCATGTAAGCGAGGAACACCGCCAGGGCGAGCGCGCCGATCCCGATCTTCACGGGCCAGGGCAGCCCCCATCCGGTCACGAATCCCTCGACCAGGCCGGAGAGACCGAGCGCGAAGACGAGGCCCAGCGCCACCGTGCCGAGGGAACGTCCGGCGGCGGCGAGCGCCTCGCCCCTGCTGCGCTCCCCGGGCACCAGCCATGCCCAGAAGATCTGCAGGCCCGCCGCGGCGGCCACGAAGATGCAGGTCAGCTCGAGCATGCCGTGCGGCAGCAGATAGAGCACGACGACGTCGCCGCGCCCGTAGGCGAACATGACGCCGACGGCCAGGCCGACGTTCACGGCGTTCTGCATGAGGACCGTGACCGGCCAGATCCCGGTGATGCCGAGCAGCACGCACTGCGCGGCGATCCACGCGTTGTTCGTCCACACCATGCCCGCGAACTCCGCCGCGGGGTTCTCGGTGTAGTAGTCGGTGAAGGCGTGCTCGGTGTAGTGCTTCAGGTCGGCCTTGGATCCGAGAGCCGCGACGAGAGCCGGATCCGAGGTGATCCAGATCGCGACCACGACGATCACGGCGAGGCTCGCGAGCGCGATGACGAGGGTGGTCCAGCGCAGCCGGTACAGAGCCGCGGGGAGCTGACGTGTGAAGAAGCGACCCGTCTGGCGCAGCACGTTGTCGCCCTGCCCGGTCAGGCGCAGCCGTGCGCGGGCGAGGATCGTCGACACGTGAGCGCTCTGCGGCGAGGAGCCGACGGAGCTGCGAAGGTCCGCGAGATCGGCGGACGCGGCACGGTATCGCGTGATCAGCTCGTCGACGCCGGCGCCGTCCAGTCGCTCCCGGCTGAGCTCGTCCAGGCGCGCCCACTCGCGGCTCCTGGCATCGGCGAGTGCGTCGGCGTCCACCTGCTTTACTGTACTCATGTCGGATGCCGCGCTCCCGAGCACCGCCGCGAGCGCGCACTCGGCGGCCCTCGACCGCGACGATGAGGTGCTCTCCGGCGAGGCGGTGGCCATCGAGGTGCAGCCGGTCGGGCTGTTCTTCCGGGCGCTGGGCGCGCTCATCGACGGTGCGCTGTGCTGGGCCGTGTTCGCCGGCTACCTCGTGGTGCGCCTCTGGCTCATCGTCACCGTCGGCGACCCCGCCCTCGACCGGATCCTGAGCGTCCTGGCGCTGGTGACCGCGTTCGTCGTCCTGCCCTGCGCGATCGAGACCCTCACGCATGGACGCAGCCTCGGCCGGCTCGCCGTGGGCGGCCGGATCGTGCGGGTCGACGGCGGTGCCGCCGGGTTCCGGCACGCCTTCATCCGCGCCCTCGTCGGCGTGTTCGAGACCTATCTCACCTTCGGCGCCGTCGCCTTCCTCACCGCGGCGTTCACGGCGCGCTCGCAGCGCCTCGGCGACCTCGTCGCCGGCACGTACAGCCAGAAGGTCCGCACCCCGCGGCTGAACCCGCGCCCGATCGCGATGCCGGCGGGGCTGGAATCCTGGGCCGCGATCGCCGACGTCGCGCGCATGCCCGATCGCCTCGCCCGACGCATCTCGCAGTTCCTCGACAGCGCGCCGCAGCTGCTGCCCGCCGCGCGCGCCCGGATCGCGTACGAGCTGCTCGCGGAGGCATCGGCGTACATCTCGCCGGTCCCGACGGCGCCGCCCGAGGCCGTGCTGGTCGCCGCGACCGTGCTGCGCCGGGAGCGCGAGAGCCGCGCGCTGCGCATCGCGGACGAGCGCGTGCGGAAGCTCAGCGGCGTGGACGTCGGCGGCTGAAGGTCGCGCCCAGGAACCGCCTGTGGATCGACGCTCTTCGGCGGATCCGTCAGGCCTGCAGCGTCTCGTGCCGGACGACGATCCAGCCGGCCGGCACGGAGAGACGCTCGGCGTGGATGGCGCACAGGTCGTGCGCGTGCGGGTCGTTCTCGACGCCGAGGGGGCCGAGCGCGGCCATCTGGTCGCCGTAGTCGTAGGTGAGGGTCGCCACGGCCTCGCGCGCGCAGCCCACCTTGGAGCAGAGTCGTCCGTACATCCCCTTCAGGGTAGCGGCCGGCATGCCGCCCGCCGCTTAGACTTGCCGCATGCGCCGTGCCCGTGGAACCCGTCGTGCCGCCGTCGCGCCGCGCCGCGGTGACCGCCACGGCCGGCACGGCCGCCTGGGCCGGAGTTCGGTCGTCCGCCCGCCGCTGCCGCCGCTGGACAGCCGCCTCGACACGTTCGATCTGCACGTCGGATCCGCGGTGGAGCTGCTGCGCTCGATGTGGCCCGAGCTGCGTCCCGTGCGCATCGAGATCGCCGCGATGCCGGCCCACGCCGATCCGGACGGCCTGCCCCGCTGGCTCGTGGACACCGCCGCGCAGCGCATCGTGCTGTTCCGGGTGCCGATCGAGCGGCTGCTCGAGCCCGGGCACGACGACGCGGCCCACCGCCGGGTCGCCATCGAGGGCGCGGTCTTCCGTGCCGCTGCGCAGTACATCGGACGCGAGCCGTGGGAGCTGGACCCGCGCGGCTTCGACACCGACGAGTGACGTCTCCGGTCGGCGCGCTCGACGCCCCGGCGGCCGCGCCCGCAGTCGGCTAGCGCTGATACACGGTGATGGGCGCCGCGGCGGCGTCCGCCGCCCACACCGGGTAACCCGCCAGCCGTCCGGTGCCGGAGTAGACCACGGCCGCCCGCACTGCCGTCGGCGACGTCAGCGTGTACACGGTGGAGGCGCCCACCGCGACCGTGGCCGCGCCGCCCGCCTTGAGGGCGATGCTCTGCGCCTTGCCCCCGCCGACGGGTGAGACCTGCACGGTCGTGGGCTGATCGGATGCGTTCTGCAGATGCAGCTGCGGCGACGGGCCGTCCGCCACGGCGAACGCGGTCTCCCCGGTGATCACCGGCGCGGGCGTCATCCAGGCGAAGTCCGAGCCCTTGACGAACCCGGTCGTCTGCCAGGCCGCGGCGACGACCGGCGAGGTCGCCGTCACGTCGATCGCGTACAGTCCGGGCTTCAGCGCGGAGAAGTTCACGGATCCGACCTGACCGGCGCGGAGCTTCACCGTCTTGGGATCCCCCACCCGCGATCCGTCCGCGGCGCTGCGGGCCTGCAGCGTCACCGCGGCGTCGGCATCCGGCGCCAGCAGGCGCACGGCGGTGGAGGCGTTGTCGTCGTCGTCGGAGCCCACGACCGCGTGCACGCCCAGCAGCGAGAAGTCCTTGAGCGGCTGCGCGATCGCCTCCTGCACGTCCACCCCGACGGGGTCCAGTGTGCGGATCAGGCTCGATTGCAGCGCCGCCCGCACCGGCGCTCCGCTGGAGGTCACCTTGACGACGGGGCTGCTCTCCCCGGCGGAACCCGCGACCAGGGGCACGGTCGACTGCGTCCGCGGGGGGACGACGAGCTCGGACGAGTGCGTACCGCCCTGGGAGCCGTACTCGGTGAGCACCACGTTCGCGGTCACCGCGCCCGGGTTCGCGATCATCAGGATGTCGCCCGAGCCGGTGGTGCCGGCCCCGCCCACGATCCACGACTCCATGCTGGGCGGCCGGCACGGCGAGGCCGCGAAACCGGCGAGGTCGTCGGCGCTCACCGTCAGCGACTGCGCCGCGGCGGCGAGCGCGGGCTTGCGGCCGTCCGGCGGGGCGCTGAATCCGGGAGCGGCGCCACCGTCCTGCACCCCGGACATGCCGAGCTGGATCGGGGTCAGCGTGGAGGATCCGGCGGCGCCGCTGACGAGCCGGGGCGTCGCCGCCACGCTGAGCTGCGTCGCCTGCGTGGCGTCGCGCCCGATGGCGAGGAAGGATCCGGTGCAGCTGAGCAGCGTGTCGCCGGCGACGGGCGTGACCCTGGCGTGCTGCGGAGCGTGCGCGATGGTGGGCCAGGCGGTCGGGATCGCGACGGCGGCACCCGCCACGCACGCGGCGGAGACCACGGCGCCGGCGATGAGACGGGCACCCGTGGCGATGACACGGGCGGAGGTCCTGGTGCTCATTCGTCGCCCTCCTTCGCGGACGCGGATCCGGGATCCCCGTGGGCGGCGCGCGCCACCTCAGCCGGTTCGCCGTGCTCGATGTCGGCATCCGCCGGGGTGTGTTCCTGGGGCTGGGCCTCGGAGGGAGCCGCCTCGGGTTCCTCGGGCGCGCTGCCCTGCGGTTCCTCGGGCTGCGGCTCGGAGGGAGCCGCCTCGGGTTCCTCGGGCGCGCTGCCCTGCGGTTCCTCGGGCTGCGGCTCGGGCGCGGCGTCCTGTGTCTCCTCGGGCCGCACCTCGGCTCCGTCCTGCGCCTCTTCGGCTGCGGCCCGGTCCGCCTCGCCCGGAGCGACCGCGCCGGGGATCACCAGCGACGCCGCGGGGGCCTTGCGCTTCCGGGGCGTGCGCACCGGTCGTTCGCGTTCCGGCTTGGACTTCGCCGGCCGGGGTGCACGCTCGGGGAGTACGCCGATCGCGCGCGGGACGCCGCGTGCCGCGCGGCGGGACGCACGGGTCGGGATGGACAGCAGCAGCGCCGCGATCAGCACGACGAGCTCGACCGTGACGACGAGCTGCGCGGTGGCGCGCTGGCCCGTGCTGAGCTCGGCGCGGGGCGAGGGCTCGGCCTCCATGCGCCAGAGCACGCCGCGGGGCGTCTCCCCCACCCGCACGAATCCGGTGCGCTGGTCCAGCGCGGTCGCCGACTGCAGCCGCAGCGTCCGTGCGGCCGAGGTCTCCTTCTCCGCCGCGGATTCCACGAGCACGAAGCGCACGCCGAGCGCGCCCAGCGCCTTGGGAGCATCGAACTGCCGCGGCGACACGAGATCCACGGAGAGCTCGGAGATGTCCGCGCCCTGCACGGCGGTCGCCGTGGTGAGCATCGTCGCCTGCGCTCCGAGCGTCGCGCTCGCGCCCCAGACCACGGTGGTCGCGAGGGAGCCGTTGGGCTGCGCGCTCAGCACCAGGGTGCCCAGCTCTCGATCGGCGCGCGCCTGCGCGTTCACATAGGCGGGCAGAGTCGTCAGGGCGCCGCGGTGGATCGCCGCATCGCCGGTGACGAGCGCGACGCCGGTCGGCACCGCGCAGACCACGACCCCGACGGCAGCGACGACCGCGGCGAGACCGCGCCACGCGGGGCGCGTGATCGCGCAGTCCAGCGTGACGAGCGCACCCCCGAGTGCACCGATCCAGGCGAGGCTGAGCGCCGTCCCGGGCCAGATCGGCACCGGCTGGGATTGCGTGAACGCGACGGCGATGCCCACGACCGCGAACGCCGTGGCGAGTCCCGCCGCGGCGACGAGAAGGGAGCCGATCCCGACGCTCCAGCGCCGCGTGATCGTCGAGACGAGCGCCAGCAGGCCGAGCGGGGCGACGAGCCAGAGCACCCAGGGAGCGCTCTGCACCTGCAGAAGCGCCGGCCAGCCGGCCTGGTCCATCGTCGGCAGCCCGCTCAGCAGCGCCAGCCGACCGGCGGCATCCGGGGTCGCCTGCGGCGCGGCCACGATCGCTCCCGGATCCGACAGCAGGCTCCACAGCGTGCCGTGCGCCGCCTGCCAGATCGCCAGCGGCGCGAAGACGACCACCGCCGGGATCAGCACCCACACCATACGCACGGCGCCACGCACCGAGCGACGGGCCAGCAGCCACACGATCGCGATCAGCCACAGCAGCACGAACGCCGGGGCGAGCGATGGAGCGCAGGCGAGCCCGGCCGCGATCAGCAGCGACGCCGCGCCGGCAGCGCCCCAGGAGCGGTGGGCGACGAGGGCGGTGTGGAAGACCCAGGGCAGCAGCAGGTGCAGCAGCACGGCGGCGGGACGCCCTTCGGAGAGCGCCGCGAGGAACGTCGGGGCGAGCGCCCACACGGTGCCGGCGAGGATCCGCAGTCCCGGACGATCGGTGATCCGTGTGGCGGCGAACCAGCCGCCAAGCATCGCGAGCGGGAACGCGGCGACCCACAGCAGGACCAGCGCGAACGAGGGCGACCCCGGCCACAGCGACCCGAGCATCGCGATGACGCCGGCGAACGGATCCGCGGGGCCGACTACATCGACTCCGAAGCCGCGCAGGCCGTAGGCGGCGTCGCGCCACAGCGCCGCGACGGTCTGCCGCAGCGGCAGCAGGGCGCCCCCTCCGAGGGCCGGCCACGCCAGCAGCGACGCGAACAGCGCCACGCCGGCGACCAGCGCCGCGAGCACCGCCCAGGCGCCGCCGCCGGAGAAGAAGCCGAGCTCCTCGTGCACGCCCGCCTCGGTGCCGTGGCCGTCGTCGAGGCGCTCGCGCAGCTGCGACCGCGTCATCCGCAGCGGTGCGATGCTCGCCCACGTCGCGCTGCGCTCCGCGCGGATCGCCCGGCGCGAGCGAGCCACGGCGGCGCCGGAGGCCATCGCGACCGCGGCCGCGCCCCACTCCGGCAGCACCGCGGCGGGACGCTTGCCGGTGAGATGCGTGATGGAGCGCCAGAGCGCGAGCGGCAGCAGCGAGAGCCAGTGCAGCGGAACGGCAGCAGCGGGCGCATAGCTCAGGCGGCGGTGCAGCTGCGCACGACGTCGGGCGAACGCATCGGCAGCCGTGCCCTCCGTCGCGGCGGCGTCGTCGACAGCGATGCGGGCCCCCGCCGCCAGCACCATGCGTCCGCCGGCCAGACGCGCACGGATGCCGAGGTCGAGGCCCTCGTCGCGCCCGCCCAGGCCGGGGTCCGGACGCAGCCCGCGACCCGCTCTCACCAGCATGCCGCGCACGTCCGCGCCGAGCGCGTCGTCCTGTCCGTCGTGCTGGCCCTGATCGAGCTCGCCGCGCGCGGGATCGACCGCGCGTCCGAATCGCGTCATGCTCTGCCCGAAGGACGCGATGCGGTGCTCGTCGACATCGCTGAGCAGCTTCGGCGCCGCGATCGCCGCGGCGGGCGAGCGCTCCAGTGCGCCGGCGAGCTGCTCGAGGGCGGCGGGAGCGGGCGCGCAGTCCTCGGTGAGGATCCACAGGGCCGCATCCTTCGCGACGCGGGGAAGGGCCAGCGCCACCGCCGAGGCGAGCGTCGTCGACGCCTTGGTCTCGATCACGGCTTCCGCCGCCTGCGCGACGCGCGCACTGCTGCGGAGCGCTGAAGAGGGCCCGCAGGCGACGATCGTCAGCGCGTCGGGCCGACGCGTCTGCGCCGCAAGCGCATCGAGGGCGCGCAGCAGGCGCGCGAGGGAGGTCGACCCCGGACGGGCGACGAGGACGGCGTGTACACGGGCAGACATGACGGGGTCAGCCTAAGCGGGCAGGCGTGGCGGGTCGGATTCCGGCTGGGCGCGTCCCCGATTTCCCGGCGGACGCATCAGTGCGCAGCGGATCCCGTCCCGGTCGACGGGCCCCGTCGACGCCTCAGACGGCGCGGCGCTTGAGCTTGCGGCGCTCGCGCTCGGACAGGCCGCCCCAGATGCCGAAGCGCTCGTCGTTGTTCAGCGCGTACTCGAGGCACTCCCCTCGGACGTCGCAGGAGGTGCAGATCCGCTTGGCGTCGCGGGTCGATCCGCCCTTCTCCGGGAAGAAGGCCTCCGGGTCGGTCTGGGCGCACAGCGCCTCGCTCTGCCAGGCGAGGGCGTTGTCATCCTCGGTCGGACGGCGGACGCCCGGCACCCCCAAGTGGACCGGATCGACGAACCAGTCGTCGGGAACGTCTGAACGGTAAGCCGTCATGTCGCCCTCTCCCTCGTTTCCCCCCGGGTGCCCCGCGGGCCGCGTCGCATAACTAATTACACCCGTGTCATTCCCGTGGGTCAAGTCGCGGATCGTAAACCCTCAAGCATCCGTTGAACGTTCTTCGACGCACCCGGCGTGTCGCATCGGCGTGTCGGAGACCGGCTCGTGCTCCCGCCCGGCGAAGGCCCGCGGGGTACTCTGAACCACGATGGCGCAGCACTCCCGACTCTCCACGGCACCCCCGCCGAGCGCACCGGCACGCGAGTCCACCGGGCACCTGCTGCTGCGCGCGCACATCGTGCTGCTGCTGTTCGGCGTGTTCGCGCACACGGCGGTGTTCAACCTCCTCGGCCTCGACGGGGCAGCGGTCGTGCTCGGCGTGCTGCTGCTGGGCACCCTGGGCCTCGCCGTGCCGCGGATCGTGCTGGCGCGCCCGGTGCGGTTCCCCTGGCGGCGGCTGCCATGGACCGCCCTCGGATACCTGGCGCTCGCCCTGCTGTCCGTGCTGTGGTCGGGCTGGCCGGCGGCGACGCTGCTCACGTGGGCGCTGAATGCGCCGATCACCGTGGTGGCGCTGTTCATCGCGTTCACGCTGAGCTGGCACGAGATCGCGCGCGCGCTCGCCAGCGCGCTGAAGTGGGTGATCGGCCTGTCGCTGCTGCTCGAGCTGTGGGTCGCCCTGGTCCTGCGCCATCCGCTGCTGCCGTTCTTCTCCGACCTGCCGCCGGGCAGGCCGGATCCGCACTGGTACTGGGTGCGCGGGGATCTGCTCGACGGCGGACGGGTGCAGGGCATCGTCGGAAACTCCAACACCCTGGGCATCCTGTGCGCGATCGCGCTCGTGGTCTTCGCGCTCCTGTACGCGCAGGGGGCGCGACGGCGGCCCGCGCTGCTCGTCTGGATCGTGCTGGCGGGGTTCCTGCTCCTGCGCGCCGGATCCGCCACGGCGTACGCCTCCCTCGCCGTGGGGGCGCTGGTGCTCGGCGCCGCGCTCCTCATGCGCCGCGCGGAGACCCCGCGTGGCCGGGGCAGGATGTACGCCCTGTTCAGCGTCGTGGCGCTCGTCGGGGCAGCGGCGATCTGGCTCGCACGGGACGCGATCTTCGGGGCCCTCGGCAAGTCGAGCGACCTCACCGGCCGCGTCGAGATCTGGCGCAAGGTGTGGGAGCGCGCCGTGCAGCACCCGGTGTTCGGCAACGGCTACTCCTCCCCCTGGGTTCCCTGGGACCCGGCGTTCCACGGCTGGATCGTCGACCATCGCATCACCGTGTTCATGGCGCACAACATGTGGCTGGACGCGTTCCTGCAGCTCGGCGCGGTCGGCGTCCTGCTCATCGCCATCGTCTTCTTCGCCTTCGCGTGGCGGGCGTGGTTCTTCGCCGTCGACCGGCCGCGATGGGATCTCGTGCGCGACCGTCCGTACGCTGCGCTCTCCCTGCTGCCGACCGTGCTCGTCGCGATGCTCCTGGTGCTCGGCCTCGCCGAATCCACGCCGATCATGCTGTGGGGCTGGCTGCTCGTGATCCTGCTGTCGTTCAAGATGAAGATCTCGCCGTTCGTGGGATCCGGTCCTGGCGAGGGCGCGCCGCCGCAGTCGCGCCGGCGGACCGCATGACCACTCCCCGGCGGCGATTGGCGAGGACGCTCGCCTCGGTCGAGATGGCCCGCGCCTACACGACCTGCGCGCTGCTGTCGGTGTTCGGCTCGTTCGCGATCGGCGCGTTCACGTCGCCGGCCACCCGGAACACGATCATCGCCGTGCTCTGCGTGATCGGCCTCGGGATCCTGTGGGTGCGGCGGGAGGAGCTCAGCCCGCTGCGCATCGCGCCGTCGACCCTGCTCGCCTTCCTCGCCTGGACCCTGACCAGCACGCTCTGGTCCACCGCGCCCACCGCGACCGTGAAGGGCTGGGCCGCCCTCGCCGGCTACGCGATCATCGCCGTGGTCATCGGCCACATCAGGGACACCCTGCAGACCGTGCGGGCGCTCGGCGACGCCCTGCGGATCCTGCTCGCCGCGTCGGTCATCGCCGAGATCATGAGCGGCATCCTCCTCGACATGCCGTTCCGCTTCCTCGGGATCCAGGGCAGGCTGGCCGAAGGCGGACCGATCCAGGGGCTGTTCGGCACGCGCAACATGCTCGGGCTCATCGCGGTGATCGCGGTGATCACGTTCGTCGTGGAGTGGCGTTCGCAGTCGCTCGCCGCGGCCATCGCGATCCCCTCGGTCGTCGTCGCCGGGTTCCTCGCCCTGTTCTCGGCCTCCCCCACCGTGCTCGTGCTGGCCACCGTCGTGGGCATCGCGAGCGTGGCTCTCGTGATGGTGCGCCAGACGGCACCCGCGAAGCGCCGCCCGCTGCAGTGGACGATCGGCACCGGCGTGCTGGTCGCCCTCATCGCGGCGGCGGTGCTGCGCCAGCGCATCATCGCCCTGCTCGACGCCGGGAGCGACTTCAACAATCGGGTCGAGCTGTGGACGACGCTGCTCGGCTACGTGCAGCAGCGCCCGTCGCAGGGATGGGGCTGGTTCGGACTGTGGAACGACGACCTGTATCCGTTCAACAGCATCAACTACTTCACGAACGACCATCACGGCAGCGCACTGAACGCGTTCTTCGACGCCCTGCTGCAGGTCGGCGGCGGGGGCCTGCTGCTGTTCAGCCTGCTCGGCGGCATCGCGCTGGTGCGGGCCTGGCTCGTCGCGAGCGTGCGCCGCTCGGTCGTCTACGCATGGACTCCCCTGGTGCTCGTGGCGCTGGCGGTGGACTCGGCGTTCGAGAGCTTCACGCTCACCGGCCCCGGCTGGTTCCTGCTCGTGCTGTGCGCGCTGCGCGCCGGGCAGTCGCGATCCTGGCGGGAGAACATCGACGCGGTGCAGACGAGCTCTACGCCGCTGCCCGATCGCTGAGGCGTCGGCACCGCGCGAGGCACGGCGGAACACGAAGGAGCGACGGGTAGTCTGGTTGGAGCCGCGGTTCAGCGCGCAACTCACCTCATTGGAGCCTCCGTCTTGACCCACGTTCTGCAGAATGTCGTGTTTCCCCTGGAACGGGACCCAGACCTTCTTCCGCTCTACACGGATCCCGAGACTTGGTCGGTCATCGATGACGCGCCCGTGCGCTTCTCCGCGCGCGCTCACCTCGGCGACGTGCTGGGGCGGTCTCGCGCACGGATCGGCGCCGGACGCCGGATCTCCTTCGCGTCCTATTTCAACGCCTTCCCCGCCTCCTACTGGCAGCACTGGACCGAGGTGCGCACTGTCCGGCTGACGGTGCGCACCCAAGGGCGCGCCACGGTGGTGGTGTACCGCTCGACCGGAACCGGAATTCGGCAGCGCATCGCAACGCGCGAGGTCGACGGCACCGCCGAGAGCGCTTTCGACCTCACCCTGAACCAGTACAGCGACGGTGGCTGGATCTGGTTCGACATCGTGACCGACCGCAACGAGGCCACGTTCGAGGGCGGCGAATGGACGACCGAACACGAGCCGGTGCGCGTGGGCAAGGCATCTTTGGGGATCACGACGTTCAACAAGCCCGACTATTGCGTACGAACCCTCCGTGCGCTGATCGACGCCCCGGACGCCCTCGAGGTCATCGACCGCATCTTTGTCATCGATCAGGGCACGCAGCGCGTGGACGAGCGGGATGAGTATCCGGCGATCGCTGAAGATCTCGGGGATACGCTGCAGATCATCACACAGCCGAACCTGGGCGGATCCGGCGGCTTCTCGCGAGCGATGCTGGAGACTCTGCAGCGCCCGGATAGCGATTTCGTGCAACTGCTCGACGACGACGTCCGGATCGAGCCGGAGTCGCTGCGCCGCTCGATCACGTTCGGTCGCTTCGCCACGGTGCCGACCCTGGTCGGGGCGCACATGTTCGATCTGCTCGACCGGCCCAAGCTGCACGCGTGGGCGGAGGTCGTGGACCAGGCGCCGTTCATGTGGCGCACCCTGTTCCAGGAGGACATGCCGCACGACTTCTCGGCGACGAACCTCCGCCAGGACCCGATCCTGCACATGCGCTTGGACGCGGACTACAACGGCTGGTGGATGTGCCTCATCCCCGTCGAAGTGATCCGTGCTGTCGGTTTGTCCCTGCCGGCGTTCATCAAGTGGGACGACGCCGAGTTCTGCCTCCGCGCCGGCGAGGCCGGATTTCCGACGGTGTCGCTGCCCGGCGTCGCGCTCTGGCACGTGTCGTGGGTCGGCAAGGACGACTCGATCGACTGGCAGGCCTATTTCCACGCCCGCAATCGGATCGTGAGCGCACTTCTGCACTCGCGCGTGCCGCAGGGCGGCACGCTCATCCGGCATAGCCGTCGTGTCGACCTCAAGCACTTGATGATGATGCAGTACTACCCCGTCGCTCTCCGGATGAAGGCGCTCCGCGACGTGCTGTCCGGACCCCGACACCTCCGCGAGAACCTCGGCACCGCGATGCCCGAGGCGCGTGCTCTCGCCTCCTCGTTCCCGGAGACGCGGACATACAGCGATACCGGGGTGCCGATGCGCACTCGCCAGGGGCGTATCGAGCTGCGGCCCACCAAACCACAGGATCTCGACAATCCGACCGGTCTGCGGCTCCGGTGGTTCACGGCCTACACGCTGCTCGCGCACTGGTTCCGCGGCAGCAGCCCCCGCGACGAGGAGATGCCCGAAGTCGAGTTCGGCAAGGGAGACGCGCACTGGTGGCGGGTACCGTGCTTCACGAGCGCCCTCGTCAGCGCCGCCGACGGTTCGGGGCACAACGTCTACATCCGCGACCGCCGGAAGTTCCGCTCCCTGCTGATGCAGAGTCTTCGCCTGCACCGCGAGCTGCAGCGCCGCTGGCCTCAGCTCCAGCAGGAGTACCGGGACGCCCTGCCCGAGCTCGTCTCGAGCGAATCGTGGCGGTCGACCTTCGAGGAGAGCGCATGACCCCGGTCGGTACCGGCTTCGACCCGTCCACGGCGACGATCGTGATCGTCACCTTCAACCGCTCGCATCTGCTGCAGGGACTGCTGGAGAGCATCGTGCGGATGGACCCGAAGCCCGGCAGAGTCGTCATCATCGACAACGCCTCCTCGGACGACACCACCGACGTGGTCGACAGCTTCCGCTTGCGCATCGGCACCGAGATCGTGTACCGCCGCCTGGAGACGAACACAGGAGGATCCGGCGGGTTCAGCGAGGGCATGCGCACCGCGTACGAGCTCGGATCCGAATGGATCTGGATGATGGACGACGACGTGGAGGTGCTTCCGGACGGCCTCGCCCGCATGGGCGCCTGGGCGCCGCGCTTCAAGAGCATCCAGGGCCGGCGCTACGACTACGACGGCAGCGCGTTCTACTGGCAGTACCGGATCGCGGAGAGGATGGGCATCCCGATCCCGTTCGCCCCGGCGGGCTTCGACGCCACGGGCTTCAAGCCGATGAACAGCGGCTGCTTCGAGGGCATGTTCATCCACCGGTCGATCGTCAAGGAGATCGGGCTCCCCGATCCGCGCTTCTTCATCTACTGGGACGATCAGATGTACGGCTGGCTCGCCTCCCGCCGCACCCAGGCCGTGATCGTGGACGAGTTCGTGCTCCGCCGCACGCGCGAGATCCGGCAGTGGGACATGGGCATCCGGCACATGAACGCCTCCAGCAACGCGTACCGGTACTACATCATGCGCAACCGCGCGTACCTGAAGCAGTACTACCGCGTGCACGAGGTCTACAACCCCGTGCTGTTCGGGCTCGGCACCGCGATGACCTTCGCCAAGGAGCTCATCCGCCTGATCTTCGTCGAGCGCACCGTGCGCGGCACCAGCAACCTGTTCCGCGGTCTGCGCGACGGCGGGAAGATCGGCCGCGACCGCAGCTGGCGCCCCATGCCGGCCCTGGAGGACTGATGAGCGAGCAGAAGCCGGAAGCCGTCTGGATCTTCCCGGAGGAGCCGAAGCGGCGCGGCGGCCGCATCGCCCTGATCATCGGGCTGGTCGTCGCGGCGCTGATCGCCGCCGCCGTCGTGGTGCTCTTCCTCATCCCGCACGGCGACGGAGCACCGGCGCCGACGCCGACCCCCTCGGCCTCCGCGTCGACGTCGGCGACCCCGACCGTCTCGCCCCGTCCGACGACCACCCCGACCGCTCTGCCGACGACCCCGGCGACCACGCCGCCGCCAGTTCCGGATCCTTCGGTCGACCAGTTCCGCACCCAGGTGCAGCCGCGTCTGGACGATGCGTCCCGCGGTCTCGGCATCGCGCAGGGCCAGAGCGGCGACACGGCCGTGCAGGTCATCGACTCGCTGCAGACCGACGCCCAGTACCTCGCCGGGCAGGCCCCGCCGTCCTCGATCGCCTCCGCCTGGGGCCAGGCGGTCAACACCTACGCGACGAAGCTGCAGGCGCTGCGCGCGGCGTATGCGGGCGGCACGGATGCGTCCGCCGCGCTCGCCGACGCGCGATCCGCTCTCGAAGGGCTCCGCGGGCTCGTCGGGCTCTGACCCCGCGACGGCTCCTGGGCGATCGTCATGACGAGCGCTCAGGAGTTGTCGGCGTTGTACCGGTCCAGCACCTCGGCGATCGGCGCATCCAGCACGAGGGCGCCCTTGTCCAGATACAGCCCCCGCGTGCAGAAGCGACGCAGGTCCTTCTCGTTGTGCGAGACGAAGAACAGCGTGCGACCGTCGGCGAGCAGCTCGTCGATGCGCCGGTAGCACTTGTCCCGGAAGGCCTTGTCGCCCACCGCGAGCACCTCGTCGACGAGCAGGATGGGCTCCTCGAGCTGCGACACCACGGAGAACGCCAGGCGCACCTTCATGCCGTTGGAGAGGTGCTTGTACGGGGTGTCCTGGAACTTCTCCAGCTCGGCGAAGTCGATGATGTCGTCGTAGCGCGCGGAGACCTCGGCGCGCCCCATGCCGTGCAGCCCCGCCGTGAGGCGGACGTTCTCGCGCACGGTGAGGTCGCCGACGAACCCGCCGGTGAGCTCGATGAGCGGTGCGACGCCCCCGTGCACGCGCACGTGCCCCTCATCGGGCAGCAGCACGCCCGCGACGAGCTTCAGCAGCGTCGACTTGCCCTGTCCGTTGCGGCCGACCACTCCGATCGCCTCGCCGTGGCGCACGCGGAACGACACGCCCCGCAGGGCCCAGAACTCCCCCGGGCGATTGCGCCGCTTCTTGCCGGCGAAGAGGTCCTTGACACTGCGCCGGCCGCGTCGGCCCAGGCGGAACCGCACGCCGAGCCCGTCGACCTCGATCGCGGTGCGCTCCTCGGCCATCACAGCTCCTTCAGCACGTCGCGCTCGAGCGAGCGGAAGGTGAGCAGGCCGAGCGCGAGGAAGACCAGGGTGACGACGGCGCCGATGATGACCGGCTCCGGTTGCCACTGCCCCGGGAACAGGCCCACGCGGTACAGCGTGAAGATGCCGGACAGGGGGTTGAGCGCGCCGAGGAAGTGCAGCTGGTGCGGCAGGTCCCGGAAGCCGTAGATGATCGGCGAGACGTAGAACAGGGCGCGCAGGATCAGGGCCGTGGTGCGCTCGAGATCGGTCCAGAGCACGCACAGCGGGGCGATGAGCAGGCCGAGCCCGATCAGCAGCACGGTCTGCCAGATCATCGCGACCGGGAACAGCAGCAGCGACCAGTTCGCCTGCGCGCCGGCGAACACCGCGAAGAGCACCAGCACCGGGATCGCAAAGGTGAACTCCAGGCCCTTGGTGAGGATGACGCGGACCACCCAGATCGACCGCGGGATCGCCGTGGAGCGGATCAGCCGCGCATCCTTCTTGAACGCCCGGGTGAACTCGCCCACCGCCGTGTTGAACCACACCCAGGGCAGCAGCGCCGTGATGAGGAAGACGATGTAGGGCTGCTCCCCGACCTGACCGCGGTGGAACACCTGGGTGAACACGAACCAGTAGATGGCGCTCATCACGAGCGGATCCAGGACCGACCACAGGTATCCGAGCACGCTCGTCGCATACCTCACCCGGAGGTCGCGCGCCGACAGCAGCCAGAGGGAGTGGAAGTAGCGTCGGGAGATCCCGCCTCCGCGCACTTCGGTCACCGTCACGCTCCGATCCTATCGAGGCCCGGGACGGCCACCCGGCGCCGCCTCGCGGCGATCACGACAGCCTCGTCAGCTGGGCCCGCAGAGGACCGGCGAGCCGGGTCGTGAAGGCATGGGTGAGGTGGTTGTCGTCCAGGTAGAGCGCGAGGTTCCCCGAGCGCGTGATGCAGCGGCCCTGCGGGCAGATCCACGGGGTGAAGTCCACCGGGATCACGCGGTCGCCGAGACCGTCCACCGGGTTGCTCGCGGCGAGCGCGGACCCGACGGCCCGGTCGCAGTCGAGCCGGTCCAGCGCGCACTGGTACAGATCGGACTGCGAGCGCGGGTTGTCCCGGACGGCGATCACCGCGATGCCGGCAGCCTGGAACTCGTCCACGAGGTCGGACGCGCCCTCGATCAGCTGCTCCCCCGGGTCGTCGGCGACGGCCGCCGTCATCACCGTGTAGACCGCGGCGGGCTTGAGCGCGACGACCTGATCGATCGCCGCCCTCCGCCAGTCCGCGCACTTGTCGGCGAGCTCGGTCCCGGGCGGGTGATCCGCGAGCGAGCAGCCGCCGTGCAGGAGCGAGACGAGGCCCCACCCCTTCTGCTCCGCGACGGGCATCAGCGCGCCGAGCATCTGCTCCGTGTGCGAATCGCCGACGGCGACGACGAGCGTGGCCGCATCGGCCGCGCCCGGAGTCTGGGCGCAGCCCTCCTGGAGCGACTCGTCCTGCGGCGCCAGCCGTCCGGAGCACGCCTCCTCCAGGGAGACCCACTCGTCGTCCAGGTCGATCGGCTGCGGGACGAGCGGCCCGGTTCCCGGCGGCGCTGCGGTCTTCGCCACATCGCTCGTGTCGCGCGCTGCGGCGGCGGCCTCATCCGCCTGGATCCGGGTGATCGTCTGCCACGGGACCAGGACGGCCGCGACGAGCACCACGCACGCGAGCAGCACGCCCGCGTTGCGCTGCCACGCGCGCGGTGCGCCCGCCCTCGGCATGAGCGGCTTCTCGACGCACACGCGCAGGATCCGGGCCATCACGAAGGAGGCGGCCACGACCGCGGCCCCGGTGAGGATGTCGGCCCGCGTGCGGCCCAGCACGGTCAGGGTCAGGATGAGGATCGGCCAGTGCACGAGGTACAGCGCGTAGGCGTCCTTGCCCATCGCGCGGATGGGCCGGGCCCCGAGCAGACGCGAGGGTCCCCAGCCGCCGTCGTCCGCGCCGCCGATGATGACGAACGCCGTGGCGAGGACCGGCCACAGCGCCAGATAGCCGGGGAAGCCCCCGCGGACGTCGATCACGATGCCGCAGATGAGGATGGCGATGAGCCCGATCCAGCCGAGCACGGCGCGCACGGCCTTCGGCAGCCGGATGCTCGGGAGCGCCAGCGCCACCAGCGACCCCGCCGCGAACTCCCAGAGGCGGGTGCGGGTGTCGAAGTACGCGAGCGTCTGGATCTCCTGCGTCTCGATGATCGAGAAGGTCAGCGAGCCGGCGAAGACCATGCCGAACAGGATCGCGAGGATCACCGTCGGCGAGCGCTTCAGCCGGCGCGCGAGGACGGCGCCGAGGAGGAAGATGAACGGCCAGAGCACGAAGACCTGGCCCTGCACGGAGAGGGACCAGAAGTGCTGCAGCGGCGAGGGCAGCGCCTGATCCCGCGCGTAGTAGTCCACCCCCGTCGCCGCGAGCACCCAGTTCTGCACGTAGCCGACGCTGGCCCATCCCTCGCGCCACAGCTGCGGCCAGGCGGTGGCCGGCATGAGCAGCCAGGCGGCGCCCAGGACCGCGGCGATCGTCACCGCGGCGGCGGGCATCAGCCTGCGGAATCTCGCGAGCAGGAACGCCGGGATCCGCAGCGCCTCGCCGTCGCGGACGCGCCGGGCGAAGCTGAGCGTCAGGAAGAAGGCCGAGACGATCAGGAAGACGTCGACGCCGCCGGAGACCCGGTCGAACCAGACGTGGTAGACGACGACAAGGACGACGGCCACGGCCCGCAGACCGTCGATGTCGTTGCGGTACGCCATGCTCGGCGCGGAGTCCCCCCGACCTCCGCGAAGGGCGGAAGTCGACGCCGTCATGCGAGCTGGTTGTTCCACATCGACAGTGCGGACCCGATGGCCATGTGCATGTCCAGGTACTGGTAGGTGCCCAGGCGACCGCCGAAGAGCACGTCCTGCTCCCCCTTCGCGAGCTCGCGGTACGCGAGCAGCCCGGTGCGGTCGTTCGCGGTGTTGACCGGGTAATAGGGCTCGTCGCCGCGCTCGGCGAAGCGGGAGAACTCGCGCATGATGACGGTCTTGTCCGTCGGGTAGCGGTCGGCGCGCTCCGGGTGGAAGTGCTTGAACTCGTGGATGCGCGTGAAGGGGACGTCGGCGTCGGGGTAGTTCATCACACTCGTGCCCTGGAAGTCGCCCACGTCGAGCACTTCCTCCTCGAGGTCGATCGTGCGCCAGCCGAGCTCGCCCTCGGCGTAGTCGAAGTAGCGGTCCACGGGGCCGGTGTAGACGATCGGCACCTGGCCGACGGTCGCCTTCTTGTTCAGCGGCTGCGTCTCGTCGAAGAAGTCGACGTTGAGCCGCACGTCGATGTTGGGGTGGTCGGCCATCCGCTCGAGCCACGCGGTGTAGCCGTCGGTGGGAAGCCCCTCCCACGTGTCGTTGAAGTAGCGGTTGTCGTAGTTGTATCGCACCGGGAGCCGGCTGATGATGGACGCCGGCAGCTCGCGTGCATCGGTCTGCCACTGCTTGGCGGTGTAGTCCTTGATGAAGGCCTCGAACAGCGGTCGGCCGATCAGGCCGATTCCGCGCTCCTCGAGGTTCTTCGCCTCGTGCGCGTCGAACTCCCCGGCCTGGGAAGCGATCAGTGCCCGCGCCTCGTCCGGCGTGTACGCGGCGCGGAAGAACTGGTTGATGGTGCCGAGGTTGATCGGCAGCGGGTACACCTCGCCCTTGTGCGTCGAGTACACGCGGTGCACGTAGTTCGTGAAGGTCGTGAAGCGGTTCACGTACTCCCACACCGTCGGGTTCGACGTGTGGAAGAGATGAGCTCCATAGCGGTGGACCTCGATGCCGGTGGTCGGCTCGTCCTCGCTGTACGCGTTGCCGCCGATGTGATGACGGCGGTCGATGACCGTGACCTTGCGGCCCGCCGCGGCGGCGCGCTCGGCGATGGTGAGGCCGAAGAAACCCGACCCGACGACGAGAAGATCCATTCCCCCATCGTATCGGCGCGTACCTGAGCGCCGGTCTCAGGGGCGCGCGAGCGGGGTCAGACCACGGCCTCCGCGACGACCTCCGCGGCGCCGAGCACGAGGCGGGGCGTGCCCGCCCAGAGGGACGCGTCCGTGGCGGCACGCCCGTCCACGAGCAGTCGGACCCCGGGGACGTCCTGGGGGCTCAGCGCGCGGTACTCGGCGTGGTCCGTGTGCAGGATCGCCAGGTCCGCCTCCGCACCCATCGTGTGGGGCTCGAACCCGAGACGCGTGAGCTCGGCGTCGGTGTACAGCGGGTCGTGCACGGTCACCTGGGCGCCGCGCTCGCGCAGCGCCTGCACGAGCGGGAAGACGCCCGAGAACGCCGTCTCCTTGACGCCGCCGCGGTAGGCGGCGCCGAGCACGACCGCCCGCAGGCCGGCGAGCGGGCCGAGCACGCTCGCCGCCTGCGACACCATGCGCTCCGGCATGGACTCGTTCACGGCGCGGGCCGTGCGCACGATGTCCGCGTCGGGATCGGTCGAGAGGTAGAGCTTCGGGTAGACCGGGATGCAGTGACCGCCGACCGCGATCCCCGGCCGGTGGATGTGACTGAAGGGCTGCGAGTTGCAGGCGTCGATCACCTGGTAGACGTCGATGCCGTGGGCGGCGGAGAACAGCGCGAACTGGTTGGCCAGGCCGATGTTCACGTCCCTGTACGTGGTCTCCGCGAGCTTGGCCAGCTCCGCGGCCTCGGCGGTGCCCAGATCCCAGACGCCGTTCGGCCGGGCGAGGTCGTCGCGCGGATCGAACTGCAGCACGCTCTCGTAGAACGCCCTCGCGCGGCGCGCCCCCTCTGCGGAGAGGGCTCCGATCAGCTTCGGGTACTTCCGGAGGTCGGCGAAGATCCGCCCCGAGTAGACCCGCTCGGGCGAGAAGACGAGGTGGAAGTCCTCCCCCTCGGTCAGGCCGGATCCCTCTTCCAGCATCGGCGCGAACCGATCGCGCGTGGTCCCGACCGGCAGGGTCGTCTCGTAGCTGACGAGCGTCCCCGGCGTGAGCTCCGCCGCCAGGGCGCGCGTCGCGGCGTCCATCCAGGCGAAGTCGGGGAGGCTGGTCACCTCGTCGACCACGAGCGGCACCACCACGACCACGGCGTCGGCGCCCGGGACGGCCTCGGCGTAGTCGGTGGTCGCGCGCAGCCGGCCCGCGGCGACGACCGCGGCCTGCTTGTCGGCGAGCCCGGCCTCGCCCGGGAAGTGCGGGACGCCGGAGTTCACCGCCTCGACGGTCTCCGCGCTGACGTCGACGCCGATGACGTCGTGCCCGGATTCGGCGAACTGGACGGCGAGGGGGAGCCCGATCTTGCCGAGGGCGACGACGGCGATGCGCATCAGTTTCCTTCCGTCTGCGAATGGGCTTGCCGCGCATTCCGCAGTATCTCGACGACCCGCTCGGCGGCGTGGCCGTCTCCGTAGGGCTCAGCCGCGGTTTCAGCCGGTCGGCTCCGCGACGCCGCTGCCGCGATCTCCTCGGCGGTTCCGGTAAGAATATTCCATCCCAGCTCGACCGTCTCCACCCACTCCGTCTCGGTGCGGACCGTGGTGCACGGGATGCGCAGCAGGAACGCCTCCTTCTGCAGACCGCCGGAATCCGTGATGACACCCGCGCTGGACAGCACGGCGGCGATGAGATCGGGATACGCGAGCGGTGCGTGCGCGATCAGGGACCCGGTGCTCAACGCGATCCCGTGTTCGGCCGCCTTCGCGACGACCCGGGGGTGCGCGAGGAGCACGACCGGACGGTCGAGAGCGGCGAGACCGCCCACGATCTCCGCGAGGCGCGCCGGGTCGTCGGTGTTCTCGGCTCGATGGATGGTCGCGACATGGAACCCGCCGGGCGTGAGGCCGAGCTCGCGCACGAGGGCGGAGGGCGACCCCTGCAGCTCGTCACGGACCTGCAGGAGGACATCGGTCATCACGTCACCGACCAGCACCGTGCGCTCGGCCAGGCCCTCCCTGGTGAGGTGCTCCACCGCGACGCGGGTGGGCGCGAGCAGGAGGTCCGCGGCGTGGTCGGTCATCACCCGGTTGTGCTCCTCGGGCATGCGTCGGTTGAAGCTGCGGAGCCCGGCCTCGAGGTGGGCGACCGGGATGTGCATCTTCACGGCGCTCAGAGCAGCGGCGACCGTCGAGTTCGTGTCGCCGTAGACGAGGACCCAGTCCGGTCGATGCTCATCGA
Source organism: Microbacterium xylanilyticum (assembly GCF_054654695.1). Lineage (NCBI taxonomy): Bacteria > Bacillati > Actinomycetota > Actinomycetes > Micrococcales > Microbacteriaceae > Microbacterium > Microbacterium xylanilyticum. The sequence continues at coordinate 1,114,771 of NZ_BAAIEN010000002.1, read as the reverse complement.
GCACCCCGTCCAGCGCCGCCAGCATCGCCCCGGTCTGCACTCCGTGGCTGCCGCTGCCCACGCCGAGATGCACGTCCGGGGCGCCGATGCCGAGGTCCTCGAAGAAGACGTCCGAGAGCATCGGGTCGTAGTGCTGTCCGGTGTGCACGATCACGTGCTCGACGCCCGCCGCGACGGCGGCGCGGTGGATGGGAGCGAGCTTGACGAACTGCGGGCGCGCACCGACGACGCTGACGATCTTCACGGATCAACTCTATGCAATGCCCGCCTCCGCCCATCGGCGGTCGCGGTTCACTCCGCCAGTCGCCGCGCCGCGCCCTCGAAGACCCGCGCCGGGACACCGCGCAGCACGCTGAACGGGGGCGCCACGGTGTTCTCGGTGACGACGGCCCCCGCCGCGACCACGCTGTGATCGCCGATGTCCGCGCCCATCAGGATGACGGCGTTCGCGCCGACGTGCACCCAGCGGCCGATCCGCGTCGGCCTGCGCACGATGGTCTTCGCGCGCTCGCTCACGCAGCGCTCCACCGTGGAGTGCGTATAGATCTGCGCCCCCGCCGAGACATCGCAGCCCTCGCCGATCGTCAGACCGCCGCTCCCGTCGATCACCGTGAACGCCCCGATCCAGACGTCGGCGCCGATGACCGGCTCTCCGACGATCCAGGCATGCGGATTGAACCTGTTCCCGGACAGCCCGTGCCACTCCGGCACCTCCGGCGCCGCGTCCGTCCTGCCATCGCTCACGGGGGTCTCCCTCTTCATCATCTATGCTACGTACGGGCCGGTCCGACCCGACGGTCGGAGGCAACGATCTCCTGGGAGTCTTCACGTCCATGTCTGTGCGTTCCAAATCGATCCTGATCACCGGCGGGGCCGGCTTCATCGGCAGCCATCTGGTGGACCGGCTCATCAAGGACGAGCCGCGCCGGATCACGGTCGTGGACAACTTCTTCCTCGGCAGCCTGGACAACCTGGCCCAGGCCCGCGCCGCCCGCGACGACATCGACATCATCCGCCTCGACGCCGCCGACCTCGCCGCGATGCAGGACGTCGTCACCAGCCACGAGATCGACACCGTGTTCGATCTCGCGGTGATCCCGCTGCCCACGTCGCTCACCTACCCGGCGTGGACCGTGCAGACCAACGTCGGCATCGCGACGACGTTCTGCGAGATCGCCCGCCGCGGCCTGGTCGAGCGCCTCATCCACCTGTCCAGCTCGGAGGCCTACGGCTCTGCCCGCTACATCCCGATGGATGAGGGCCACCCGCACGACGCCATCACGCCTTACGCGGCGAGCAAGTCCGCGGCCGATCACATCATCGAGTCGTACGTGCAGACGTTCGGGATCGACGCGACCGTGATCCGCCCGTTCAACAACATCGGGCCGCGCCAGAACCCCGGCTCGTACGCCGGCATCGTGCCGATCATCGTCCGCCGTGTGCTGGACGGCCAGCCGATCGAGATCTTCGGCGACGGCGAGCAGACCCGCGACTTCATCTTCGTGAAGGACAGCGCCGACCTCATCGCCCAGGTGCACGACTCACCCGCGTGCCGCGGACAGGTCCTGAACGTCGCGACCGGCGTCGAGACCTCCGTCAACGAGCTGATCGCCCGCATCCTCGCGCAGATGGGCCGTCCCGATCACCCCGTCTTCCACACGGAGGAGCGTCCGGGCGACGTGCGCCGCCACCTCGCGGACGTGTCGAAGCTCGAGTCGCTGCTCGGGCATCAGTCGCCCCGCCTGACGGACGAAGCCCTCGGCGAGACCATCGACTGGTATCTCTCCGTCCTCTCATGAGACTCAACATCCCGCTCACCGGCGCCCCGGAGGTCGAGGCCGTCCGTGAGGTCATCGAGTCCGGCTATCTGACGCAGGGCGCGAAGACCGCCGCGTTCGAGGCATCCATCCGCGACTACACGTCGGCCCGGCACGCCGCGGCGGTCAGCTCCGCGACGACCGGCCTGCACCTCGCTCTGGTCGCGCTCGGCGTGCAGCAGGGCGATGAGGTGATCATCCCCGGGTTCAGCTTCCCCGCGACGGCCAACGCCGTCGTGCAGCAGGGCGCCGTCCCCGTGTTCGTGGACATCGAGGAGAGCACGTTCAACCTCGATCCGTCGCAGCTCGACGCCGCCGTGACCGAACGCACCCGCGCGATCATGCCGGTGCACGCCTTCGGGCTGTGCGCCGACATGGATCCGATCAACGCCGTCGCGGCCCGGCACGGCCTGCCCGTCCTGGAGGACGCGGCGTGCGCCCTCGGCGGCACGTATCGCGGCCGGCACGCCGGGACGCTCGGCACGGCCGGGGTCTACTCCTTTCACCCGCGCAAGATCATCACGACCGCCGAGGGCGGGATGATCACGACCGACGACGACGATCTCGCCGCGCGCATCGCCGTGCTGCGCGCGCACGGCGCGGTCCGAGGCGAGCTGTTCATGGAGTTCGTCGACGCCGGCTTCAATTACCGTCTGAGCGACGTGCACTCGGCGATCGGCCTGGCCCAGATGCAGCGGATCGACGAGATCGTCTCCGGTCGCCGGGAAGCCGCCGCCGCCCTGCGGGATCGGCTCGACGGCATCGCAGGCGTGACGCTCCCGCACGCGCCCGAGGGGATCGCGCACACGTACCAGTCGTTCGTCGTCCTGCTCGACGACGACATCGATCGCGACGAGGTGATCCGGAGGATGCGCACGCGCGACGTCGAGACCACGCTCGGCACGTACGGCATGCACCTGCAGCCGTACTTCCGCGAGCGTTTCGACATCCCGGATGAGCGCCTGCCGCACACCACGCGCGCCCACCACCAGGCGCTCACGCTGCCGCTGTATCCGCAGCTGGAGGAGGGCGACATGGATCGGATCGCCGTGGCGCTCCGGCAGAGCATCGCCGAGAGCGGGAGGAACCGGTGAGCGCCGCGGATGTGACGATCGTCGACTACGGCGTCGGGAACCTGGGGTCGCTGCGCAACGCCCTCGCGAAGGTGGGCAAGCAGGCAGACGTCACCGGGGACCCCGCGGCCGTCCGCTCCGCCCGCCGCCTCATCCTGCCGGGCGTCGGGTCCTTCGACGCCGCGGTGGAGCGACTGACTTCGAGCGGTCTCGCGGACGCCATCGCGTACGCCGCCCGCGAGCGCGCGATCCCCGTCGCCGGCGTGTGCCTCGGCATGCAGCTGATCATGGACGGCAGCGACGAGGGCGTGCTCCCGGGGCTCGGCCTGATCGCGGGCCGAGCGCGGCGCTTCCCCTCCGAGATCGACGGATCGCGTCTGCTGGTCCCGCACATGGGCTGGAACACGGCCGTGTCCGCGAAGGCATCGCGTCTGGCTCCGTCGCTCGGCGAAGGAGGACGCTTCTACTTCGTGCACTCCTACGCGGTCTTCCCGGAGCACGAGTCCGACGTGCTGACGTGGAGCGACTACGGGATCCGCTACGCGTCCTCCGTGGAGCACGAGAACGTCATCGGCATCCAGTTCCATCCGGAGAAGAGCCACCGCTACGGGCTCACTCTTCTCGGCGAGTTCGCGTCGACGGAGGTCTGATGCACGTCTATCCCCGCGTGATCCCGGTGCTCCTCCTCGACGGGGAGCGTCTGGTCAAGACACGCACGTTCGGCGATGCCCGCTACGTCGGCGACCCCGTGAACGTGATCAGCATCTTCAACGACCTCGAGGTCGACGAGCTGATGATCCTCGACATCGGCGCGGCGCGCGGGCGCACGCCCGCCCCCCTGGAGCTGCTCGAGCGCATCGCGACCGAGGCGTTCATCCCCCTCGCCTATGGCGGCGGGGTGGAGACGGTCGCGCAGGCGCAGGCGATCGTCGCCGCCGGGTTCGAGAAGATCGTCGTCAACACCGCAATCCTGACCGCACCGGACGCCGTCAGGGAGATGGTCGCCGCTCTCGGCTCGCAGGCGATCGTCGGCTCCGTCGACGTGCGCGGCGCGCACGGCGAGTACATGGTGTACACGTCAGGCGGCAGCGAGCAGGCCGAGATCACTCTCGAGGAGTGGGTGTCGCTGGCCGGACGCCTCGGCGTGGGCGAGATCCTCGTGACGAACATCGATCGCGAAGGCACCCGCGAGGGCATCGACCTCGACGCGGTGCGGATCGTGGCCGACCTCGCCACCGTTCCCGTGATCGCCCACGGCGGCGCCGGCGCCCGCACCGATCTCGTCGCACCGATCGAGCACGCGGGCGCATCGGCGGTCGCCGCCGGCACGGCGTTCGTGATGCAGTCCGGACACGAGAGCGTGCTCATCAACTACCCGACGCGTCCGCAGATCGACGAGCTGTTCGGGCACCTCTTCGACGGTCGCGGCGAGGTCGTCGCCACCACGGCGGGCACGCACGAGTGGGATCTCGAGGCCGCACAGCGATTCCTCGACTCCCCCGAGGTGTGCACCCGCTGCCTCATCACGAGCGACGTGCCGGGCGCCGCGTTCGACGCCGACGGCGTGTGCTACTACTGCCACCTTCACGACTCCTTGGATCGGCAGTACCCGATCGGCCCGGAGAGCGAGAAGGCGCTCGACAAGTTCGTCGCCGAGCTCAAGGAGGCCGGTCGCGGCAAGAAGTACGACTGCATCATGGGCGTCAGCGGAGGAACCGACTCGTCGTTCCTGGCGCACCTGCTCGTGTCGAAGGGCGTCCGCCCGCTCGCGGTCCACTTCGACAACACGTGGAACTCCCCGACCGCGACGTCGAACATCTTCGCCGTGCTGGACAAGCTCGGCGTGGACCTCGAGACGTACGTCGTGGACAACGCCGAGTACGACGACATCTACCACTCGTTCATGCTGGCGGGCGTCAAAGACATCGAGGCTCCGACCGACATCGGCTTCATGGGGGTGCTCTACCGGGCAGCCGAGAAGCACGGCATCCGGCACATCGTCGAGGGACACTCGTTCCGCACCGAAGGCGTCTCCCCGATGGGGTGGCTCTACATGGACGGCGGTTACATCAAGGGCGTTCACCAGAAGTTCGGCCGGCTTCCGATGAAGACCTACCCCAACCTCGACTTCGCGCACTTCGTCAAGTGGTCCGCGTTCAGCCGCATCCAGCGGACGCGCCCGCTGTACTGGATCGACTACAACAAGGAGGACGCGAAGCGCTTCCTGGCGGAGCGGTTCGGCTGGCAGTGGTACGGCGGACACCACCTGGAGAACCGCTTCACGGCCTTCTACCACACCTACTTCCTGCCCACGCGGTTCGGGATCAACTTCCGTCAGATCGAGCTCTCCGCGCTCGTCCGCTCGGGCCAGATGGACCGCCTCGTCGCGGCCGCCCAGTTCATCGAGCCGAGACACGGCGATCCCGAGCTCATCGCGATGGTCAAGAAGCGCCTCGGCTTCGACGACGCCGGATTCGAGCACGTCATGACCATGCCGAAGAAGGAATACACGGACTATCCGACCTATAAGCGGCGCTTCGAACTGCTGCGTCCGTTCTTCTGGCTGATGTGGAAGCTCGACCGCGTTCCGAAGAGCTTCTACGTCAAGTTCTGCATCCCGCGGCGCGACCGGCGATGAGCGACCCGGCGACGGTCGTCTTCCGACGGCAGAAGGCCCTCCTGCGCGTCTGCTCCGTGCTGTTCAAGCCCTTCGCCTTCTTCACCCGCAGGATCGACTGGGTGGTCGGCCCCGAGGACATCGCATTGATGGCCACGCACATCGCGGGCGCGCTTCCGCGCAGCTACACCGCGATCCACGCACGCAATCCGTTCTACTCTGTCGCGTATGACGCCGTGATCCAGAAGCCGTCGCGCGCACTCGGCGGCAGGCTCGAGGTGTGGCGTCGGCTCTACGGCGGCCCGGTGCTGCTGGCGTGGCTGATGAATCGTGCGCGCGGTTTCATCTACGTCGGCGGAGGCGCGTTCCTGGAGGGCCACCACGACGAGCGCGACTTCGAGTTCTCCTTCATCCGATCGCATGGCCGCCGGCTCGTCTGCTACTTCACGGGCAACGACATCCGGTCGCCGAAGCTCTCGCTCGAACGCGCCGCCCGCACCGGGCGGCCCAACATCGGATCCATCCTGACCACGATCGACCCGGTGTTCGCGACGCCGGAGTACGACGAGGCCCGCCGGCTCCGCGCCGAGGTCGCGGAGCGTCACGCGGAGGCGATCTTCACCGCCCGGGTCGACCAGCTCGGCTACATCTCGGGCCCCACGCACCCGTTCCTCTACTTCTACCCGGATGAGCAGTTCGTCGACGAGACAACGAAGTTCGACGCCCCGGAGACCATCGTCGTCGTCCACGCGCCGTCCAATCCCCGGCTCAAGGGGACGGACGCGGTACGGGATGCGATGGCACGGATCGTCGCGGAGAATCCTCACGTCGAGTACCGCGAGCTCATCGGCGTCCCGCACGAGCAGGTGCTGGCGGCGCTCGACGACGCGCACATCGCCCTCAACGAGTTCTACGCTTCCGTCCCCGGAGTGTTCGGCGTCGAGGCGATGGCACGCCGATGCGTCCTGGTCACCAGCGCCGACGTCGCGGACGAGCCCGACCTGGGCGAGGACGCCGTCGGAGCGTGGGCGGTCGCCGACGTGGCGAATCTCTACGACGTGCTCTCCGCCGTGATCGCGCATCCCGAGCGGATGGCCGCGCAGGCGGAGCGAGGCCTGCAGTGGGCCCGCCGCCATGCCTCCGCGACGGCGAGCGCCCGGCAGCTCAGCGAGGTGCTCGGCTCGAGATGATCGCCTGCACCGCGTCGGCCCAGGTCTCGACCTGCGACTGAGCGGACTGCGCGCGCGCGGACTCGTGGACGGCCGCCTTGAACGCGTCCACGCGGTCCGGGGTCAGCCCGTCGAGCGCCGCGCGGATGCTGGCCTCCTCGAAGTCCGAGGTGACGATCCCGGCCCCCGTCTCGCGCACGATGCGCGCCATCTCGATCGACGGACCGACGATGATGCCCAGACGCGCCTGCACGAAGTCGAAGAACTTGTTCGGCAGTGCGAGCGCGTTGTTCTCGCTCGTCGGCGGGAGCACATGGATGCCGACGTCGTAGGCCTGCAGCTGCCCGATCAGCTCCGACTGCGGAACCGGCTCGTGGATCGTGATCCTGCTCCCGAGTTCCGCCGCGAGCCGCTGCAGCTCCGCACGATCCGTCGGCGGGTTGTACGTGAGGTACAGGTCGAGGGTGACATCGGCCGAGGAGGCGGCGACGGCCCGCATGATCTCCGCGAGACCGCGCTCCTTGAACGGGTTCCCGCTGTGGACGAGGCGGATGGGAGCGCCCGTCGGAGTCGCCTCGGCCTCGCGATACGGCGCCGCATTCGTGACCACGCCCGGCGCGAGACCGTAGTCCCGGTATCTCTCCGCGATCGCCGCGCCGACGGTCGTCGATGACACGGCCCGTGAGGCGAAGCGGCGGATCAGCCAGGTCCAGTAGCGGCGCTGCCTCTGGCCGAGCGTCGAGTCGTCGACCGGCAGCCCGGGATAGAACTCGTGCAGGTCGGCGTGCACCCGGGACGGCCCGGCGATCGCGAGCGCGACGCCGATCGTCTCGGCGTCGTTCGCGAGGACGGCGTCGAAGCGCCGACCGGAGAGGAGCGTCCGTGCCTGCTTCACGAGCGGGTGCTGCCGGTACGTCCAGCCGAACCACTCGCGCTCCCGCGCCACGCCGTCGACGAGGTCGCCCAGCCGGCCCCGGGGCCGCGCCCGCGAGAGATCCAGCTCGACATGATCCGCCACACGAGGGTCGGGCTTCGGACCCGGTGAGCAGGTGGTCACGTCGTACTCGTCGACGAACCGCCGCACCTGCTTGATCACCCGGGGATCGATGCTGATGTCGTCGAACGAGAGGATGAGCAGCCGCGCACGCATGCCCGAGAGTCTACGGGCCCGCCCCGGCGTCCGTGGCGGCTCGGCTCACGCCCCCACGGTTCCGGATAGACTCGACCCATGCCCGGCACGCGACAGGAACATTCGGGGGCCGAGTGAACCGCAACGGCTACCCCGCGTGGCTCAACCGCCTGATCGACCGGATCGCGGACTCGCCCACCAGCCTGATCGGGAAGGTCGCGGCCCGTCGCATGGGCCGTCCGGCACCGCGCGGCACCGTGCCGGCGACCCGTTTCGATGACCGCCCGACCCGCGTGCTGATCGCGCCCGTCAACTACTCGGGACAGGCCCTCGCCTGGGCTCGGGCCCTCGAGAAGGCCGATCCCCTCATCTCGGCGCGCAGCATGGCCGTCGACGTTCCCGGTGGGTTCTCCTTCGCGTCGGATCTCGTCGTCCCCGTGGGCACGTACCACAACGATCCGGATTGGCAGCGTCGGCAGTTCGCTGCGGCGACCTCCGCCACGCATGTGCTCATCGAGGCGGAGGAGCCGCCGTTCGGACGCCTCCTGGGGCGTTCCGTCCAGGCGCAGGCCGACGCCCTGACGGCAGCGGGCGTCGACGTCGCCTTTCTCGCGCACGGCACCGACGCGCGCCTTCCGTCGCGCCACATCCGCAACAACCCCCTCTCGTACTACCTGGACGACAGCGTGTATCTGCCGCGTGCCGAGGAACTGGCGGCCAGGAACATCGCGCTGCTCGAGCGCAGTGGCCGGCCGGTCTTCGTGTCCACGCCCGACCTGCTGGTCGACCTGCCCGGCGCGGTGTGGTGCCCGGTCGTGATCGATCCCGAGCGGTGGAGGACGGATCGTGCGACGACCAGTCGGTCGCGGCCGCTCCGCGTCGCCCACGCTCCCTCCGTCGCCGCCACCAAGGGCACCGCGATGATCCTGCCGGTGCTCGAGCGTCTCGCCGCCGAGGGCCTGATCGAGCTCTCTCTGATCCAGGGCGTCCCGTCCGCCCAGATGCCCGCGGCCTTCGCACGCGTCGACGTGCTGCTCGACCAGTTCCGGGCAGGCTCCTACGGCGTCGCGGCATGCGAGGCCATGGCAGCCGGATGCGTCGTCGTGGGGCAGGTGTCCGATCAGGTCCGCGAGGTCGTGCGTCGCACGACGGGCCACGACCTCCCGATCATCGAGGCGGATCCGGACACCCTGGAGCAGGCGCTGCGGGAACTCGCCGCGCGCACCGACCTCGACGGACTGCGCGCGCAGTCCGTGGCGTTCGTGCGGGCCGCGCACGACGGGACGCTGTCGGCGCGGGCTCTGAAGGACGCGTGGCTGACCGGCTCGACGATCCCGGGAAGGGGAGCGGATGCACAGCGCGGCTGAGGCGGCATGGAAGCGGCTCCCCAAGCCGGCGCAGGACGCGATCGCCTCGGGCGTGGATCGCCTGCGAGGGGTGCGGATCCCCGCACCCCCGGTCCCCGATCTCAGCAAGCCGTACCGCATGCTCGTGGGGCCGGTGAACTATGCGGGCCAGGGCTTCCGATGGTCCCGCGCCGCGGAGACGTCCGGGCTGGTCTCCGCGCGCAACTACGTCCACGCCGCGAACAACCCCTTCGCGTACGGCGCCGACCATGTGGTCTCGTGGCGCACCGCCGAGCATTCGCGAGCCTGGCAGCGCGCGATGCTCGACGACATCCGCGACAACTACACCCACGTGATGATCGAGGCCTGCTTCCCCCTTCTCGGAGGCATGTTCTCGGGCGATGTGCGCCGCCAGGTCGAGGTGATCCGGAACGCGGGCGTCCGCGTGGGCATCGTCGGCCATGGCAACGACGTCCGGCTTCCGTCGACGCATGTGCAGGGCAATCCGTGGTCGCAGTTCCGCGACAACGAGGAATGGGTGGCCGCGCACCTCGTCGAGGACGTGGTCGAGAAGAACCTCGCCCTGATCAAGGATCTCGACGCCCCGACGTTCGTGTCGACCGCCGGGCTGCTCGTCGATCTGCCTCGCGCCGACTTCCTCGGGGTGGTCATCGAGCCGGAGCGCTGGGCGTCGGATGCCGGGCTGCTGCAAGGGAAGCGGCTGCGCGTCGTGCACGCGCCCACCAACCCGGCCGTCAAGGGCACGGATCTGATCGCCCCCGCCGTGTCGAGACTGGTCAACGACGGCGTCATCGAATTCACCGAGATCCGCAACGTTCCGAATGAGGAGATGCGCCGGGTCTTCGCCGAAGCGGATGTGATCCTCGATCAGTTCCGGGTCGGCGACTACGGCGTGGGCGCCTGCGAGGGCATGGCCGGCGGCAGGCTCGTGCTCACGTACGTCACCGATCAGGTTCGGCAGGAGGTCGAGAGTCATGCCGGCATGCCCCTGCCCATCCCCGATGTCACCGTCGACACCCTCGAAGACGTGCTGCGCGACATCGCGTCCGACCGCGATCGCTACCGCTCGCTCGCCGCGACGGGCCCCGAGTTCGTCCGGCGGCTGCACGACGGCGCGTTCTCGCGGGACGTCCTGATGCGCCGTTTCTTCGAGGCCTGATCGTGCGCGTCCTCATCGCCTCTCGGATCTACCGCCCCGAGCCCTCCGCCGCGTCCCAGTTCCTCGGCGCCGTCGCCGACGCCCTGACGGAGAACGGCGACGACGTCACGGTGCTCACGGCCAGGGCTCCGCGAGGCATGCGCGACGGGAAGCGCGTCGAACAGGTGCGCACCTTCCCGGTTCTGCGTGATCGCGAGGGGTACGTGCGCGGCTACCTGCCCTACCTGAGCTTCGACGTGCCGCTCGCGCTCCGGCTCCTCGTCGCCCCCAGGCCCGACGTCGTCTTCGTCGAGCCTCCGCCCACGACCGGCGCGGTCGTCCGCGTCATCTGCGCCCTTCGGCGCATTCCGTACGTGTACGACGCCGCTGACATCTGGTCGGATGCGGCGCACATGGCGACGAGTTCCACCCTGGTGGTGCGTGCGCTGCGCGCCCTGGAGCGCTTCGCCCTGCGCGGGGCGGCGCACCGCGTGACGATCTCCGCCGGTGTCGTCGCGCGGCTGCGGGAGCTCGGTGTCGACGGCCCGGTGACGGTGACCGGCTTCGGCGCCGACACCACCGAGTTCTCCTACCGACCTGCCCCCTCGGGCAGGACGTTCGTCTACGCCGGCAGCTACTCCGTGTGGCACGGCACCGAGATCCTGATCGACGCGTTCGCGGATTTCAGCCGCTCGCACCCCGGCTACACGCTGACGTTCATCGGCAACGGCACAGAGCGCGCCGTGCTCGAAGAGCGCGCCCGGCAGCACGGCGTCCTCGACGGCATCACGTTCCTGGACGCGGTCCCCGCGCCCGAGCTCCTCCCCCACCTCTCGTCCGCCGTGGCGAGCCTCGCCACGCTCCGTCCTGGGACGGCATACGCATACGCGTTCGCGACGAAGACGTACTCGTCCCTCGCCGCCGGCTGCCCCGTGATCTTCAGCGGACCGGGTCCCACCGGACCGTTCCTGCGCGAGGCCGACCATCATGTGCGCGCCGGGTGGGCGTGCGCCTACGACGCCGGCCGTATCGCGGAGGCGATGCGCAGCGCGGCCGATGATCCCGCCACACCGCAGCAGCGTGAGGATCTGAGCCGTTGGACCGACCGCACCCACTCCCTCCGCGCGGTGGCCCGACGTGTCGCGGATGTCCTGCATGCCGCCGCCCGACGCAAGAGAAGGAACGCGTGAGATGCCGTCCCTGATCTCCCGCACCGCGGGCTGGCTGGTGCGTCATCGCTCCGCTCTGCCCCGCTGGGCGACCGCGCTCATCGAAGCCCCCGCCCGGAACCCCGACGGGCTCGCCGCTCGGCTGGCGCTCCGGGTCCTCGGCGGCGGTCCCGCGCCGCACACCGACGTGCCCACGACGCCGATCCGCGTGCTGATCGCGCCGACGAACTACTCCGGGCAGGCGTACCGGTGGGCGCGTGCGCTGGAGGCCGCGGACCCCGCCATCGGCGCCCGCAACCGCGCGGAGCAGATGCCCGGCGGATTCGACTTCCCGGCCGACGTCCTGGTCCCCTATGCCGCGTCGCAGAGCTCGCGGTCCTGGGCCGATGACGAGTACGAGGCGGTGCGCGGGTTCACTCATGTCCTCATGGAGGCGGAGCGACCCCTCTTCGGAAAGAAGTTCGATCGTGACCCCGCCGCCGAGCTGGCGGCGCTCGCCCGCGACGGCATCTCGACCGCCTATCTGTGCCACGGCACCGACATCCGCGATCCGGACCATCACGCCGCCCGGACGCCGTGGTCGATGTACCCGGAGGATCCGCGCACCGCCGTTCTCCGGGACGACGCGCGTGCCAACCTGGATCTGCTCACCCGGCATCGTCGGCCGACGTTCGTGTCCACGCCGGATCTTCTCGCGGACGTTCCCTGGGCGACGTGGTGCCCCGTGGTGGTCGACACCGCGACCTTCCGACCGGGACCCGAGCCGTTCCGCGGCGAGACCGTGACGGTGATGCATGCGTCGAGCAACGCGGTGCAGAAGGGGAGCCACTGGATCGAGCCGGCGCTGCGCCCGCTGATCGAGGACGGGCGGATCGCGTACCGCCTCCTCACCGCGACGCCCGCGGCCGAGATGCCCGCCGCGTTCCGCGCCGTCGACATCGTCATCGACCAGTTCCGCGTCGGCTCCTACGGCGTCGCCGCCTGCGAAGCGATGGCGAGCGGGCGCGTGGTCGTCGGTCACGTGCTGCCCGAGGTCCGGGCGCATGTCGAAGACGCGACGGGGCTGGATCTGCCGATCGTGGATGCCACGCCCGACACGCTGCTCGACGTCGTGTCCGCGCTGCTGCGCGACCCGGAGAGGGCTCGTCGCATCGCTGCCGAAGGACCGGCGTTCGTCGAGGCCGTGCACTCCGGCCCGGCCAGCGCTCGCGTGCTGATCGAGAACTGGATCGAGCGCGCCTGATCAGACGGCGGCCGAGTCGAGACGAGCCGCGGTGCGCCGGTCCTTCCATCGGCGCATCCGCTTCTCCAGCGGGCGCTCGACGAACGAATGCAGCGCCCACGCGAGGGTGATGTCCACCGCGAGGATCGCGGCGAACCACAGCACGTTGTGCCATGCGGGTCCCTGCGGGCCGAAGATCCGCAGTGCGAGGTAGATCACGGTCGCGTGAACGAGGTAGAACGCGAACGACCACTCGCCCAGCTTCACCTGCAGCCTGGACTCGAACCAGGAGCGCTTGCCCGCGAGCGTCTTCTGCGCGAGGGCGACGATCGCGACGGCGCAGGCCAGGGTGAACAGCTCGTTCCCGAACGCGGGGATGAGCGAGATGAGAGGCACGGTGAGGCCGGTGTGCGACACGAACACGATCGCGAACACGACGCCGATCATCGCCGCGATCCCGACCGCGGGCGGGATCCGCAGCCGCCAGCCGGATCGGATCGCCCACGCCAATGCCATGCCGAGCGCGAACTCCGACACCCGCACGATCGGCAGCGGCAGCGCCGCGAGTGCGGAACCGGGCAGGAGCAGCGCCAGGCCGCGGTAGGTGAACGCGCAGACGATCACTCCCCCGGCGAAGATCAGCGCGCCTCGCCGCGAAAGCCGCATGAGCACGCGCGAGATCCAGGGATGCAGCGCGTAGAAGAAGGCCTCGCAGGTCAGCGTCCATGCGGCGGGATTGCCCGAGAAGAGGATCTGAGGCGCGTTCCACCAGCCCTGCAGCAGGACGACCGACAGCAGCAGGATCCCGACGTCGAACGGCTTCAGGAAGCTGCCCTGCGGAATCGCGGCCATCGTGTAGAACACCGGGATGGCGAACACCAGAGCGACGATGTGCGACGGCCAGATCCGCGCGAAGCGGCGCCAGTAGAACGTCGACGTCGACACGTCCGGACGAGCCGACCAGGTGAGCACGAAGCCCGACAGCACGAAGAAGAAGGTCACACCGAAGTACCCCTGCGCGAAGACCGTCGAGATCACGCCGGGCAGCGGGGCGAACACGAGCATGTGGTACAGGAAGACCAGGAACGCCGCCCACCAGCGCAGTCCCGTCAGGCCATCGAGGCGCACGGTGCGCTGCGAGAGTATCGACCGCGTGTCCAGGATCCGGCTTCCTTCCAGGGGGAGAACCGCGACTGCGGCCCCGCCAGTCTACCCGGGGGCGACAGGAAGCCGCCGGAACGCGAACTAGGATCGACGGATGGGCACCCCGGACGTCGACGTCATCATCGCCGTGCACTCTGCGACACGGCCCATCCGACGAGCGGTCGCTTCCGTGCTGGCCGGCGGCACCGCCTCGGTGCGGGCGATCGTCGTCGCCCACAACATCGATGAGGAGATCATCCGGCGCAATCTCGCCGACCTCGCCGATGACGAACGGGTCGTGCTGCTGCACCTCGCCGACGGGATCCCCTCTCCTGCCGGTCCGATGAATCACGGGCTCGACCACGCGACCGCGGACTACTTCTCGTTGCTCGGCTCGGACGACGAGCTCGCCCCGGGAGCGATCGACCGATGGCTGGCCATCGCTCGGAAGCAGCACGCGTCGACGGTTCTGGCGCGGATCGACCGCGAGCTGAGCGGCCCGGATCCGATGCCGCCCACCCGCCGACGACGCACGGCAGACCTGGATCCGGTCAAGGACCGCCTCGCCTACCGCTGCGCGCCCCTCGGCCTGGTCTCGCGCGAGCGTTTCGGCGACCTGCGCTTCACGCCCGGGCTGCACTCGGGCGAGGATCTCGAATTCACCGCGCGGCTGTGGTTCACGGGTGAGCACATCGCCTACGCCCGCGCCGTCGCCGGGTACGTGGTGCACGAGGACGGCACGGATCGTGTGACCTCCGCCGCACGACCGGTCGCCGAGGATTTCGCCTTCTTGCGTGCGATCGAGGATTCGTCCTGGTTCGCCCGACTCGGCCGCCGTGCGCGGCGCGCACTCGGGGTGAAGAACCTCCGCCTGCACGTCTTCGATGCGATCCTGCTCCGGCTGCGCAGCCCCGAGGGCCTCGCGCCGCACAGGGATGCGCTGATCGCGGTCATCGCCCAGATCGAGCGCATGTCGCCAGGGGCCATCGCGCTCCTCTCGCGGGCCGACCGAGCGGTCTTCGACGCCCTTCGGGCGGAGAGCCCGGACCCGGAGCGCATCGAGCAGCTCCTCGGCTCCCGCTGGGCCGGCGGCGTCGACGCGCTGCTGACCCGCAATCCGCTGCGCAGCCTGCAGGCGCAGGCCCCCCTGCGCACCCTGCGCGCGATGACGCCCTGAGCGATGACGCCCTGAGCGATGACGCAGGAGGCCTCCGCGCCGCGGCTATCATCGAAGGCGTGGGAGCGCCTGTGGTCGACGTGTGCATCGCCGTCCATGCGGCGACCCGGCCGATCGCGCGCGTCGTCGGCTCGGTGCTCGACGGCACCGCGGCGCCGGTGCGCGTCACGGTCGTGGCGCACAACATCGATCCGGCCGTCATCGGCGAGAATCTCGGAGCACGCCTCGACGATCCCCGCGTGCGCCTGCTGAGTCTGCGCGACGGCATCCCCTCCCCGGCGGGACCGCTCAATCACGGTCTCGATCACGCCGACGGCGACTTCGTCGCGGTCGCCGGCTCGGACGACGAGTTCGCCCCGGGCGCGATCGACTCCTGGCTCCGGGTCCAGGCGCGCACCTCCGCCGAGATGGTGATCGGAAGGGTACGGCTCGCGAACGGTCGGACGGACCCCTACCCTCCCGTCCGCAACGGACGACGCCTGGCGTCCCTGGACGGGCGCAAAGACCGTCTCTCCTATCGGAGCGCGCCGTTCGGCATCGTCGACCGGCGCCGTTTCGGCGCATTGCGGTTCACACCGGCTCTGGCTTCCGGCGAGGACATCGCGTACAGCGGGAGGATCTGGTTCTCCGGTGCGCGAATCGCATACGACCTCGAGGGTCCGCCGTACATCATCCACGGCGATGCCGGCGATCGGGTCACGCACGCGCCTCGGCCCGTGGCCGCGGACTTCGGCTTCCTGGACGCCGTGGACGGTGCCGACTGGTTCACGGCGCTCGACGCGCCCTCCCGGACCGCGATCGTCGTGAAGTACCTCCGGATGAACGTCATGGACGCGATCGCCGTGCGTCTGACCGACGTCGACGGCTTCGAGTCGCATCGTCGCCCGCTGATCGGCGTCATCGAACGCCTGCACCGGATGAGCCCGGACGCGTTCCGTGTGCTGTCCCGAGCCGACGCGATGCTCCTGCGGGCCGTGCGGGACGAGGACACGACCGTGGAGCGGCTGCACGCCCTCGTGCGCGCCCGGGCGGACCATCGGCGCCCTGAGGCCCTGCTCACGAGCAGCCCCCTGCGCCTCTTCGATCGACAGGCTCCCCTGCGCACCCTCGTCGCCGGCGTGCGTGCGATGTCGACGCCGCAGCGCTGACGCCGCGCCGACGTCAGAGGTCGAGTTCGCGCGCGAGACCGGCCAGAAGCACCTGCTCCGCGAAGGCCGGCAGCGACGAGGCCACCTCGAGGAACGTGCCCGACGACGCGATGACGCCTTCGTCGACGTAGCAGATCCGGTCGTAGTCCTTGATGGTCGACAGGCGATGCGCCACAGAGATCAGCGTCACCTCGCCCTGCAGCTCGCGGATCGACTTCGTGACCTCGTCCTCGGTCTTCGTGTCGAGCGAGCTCGTCGCCTCGTCCAGCACCAGCACCAGCGGGTCGGTGTACAGCGCACGGGCGATGCCGAGGCGCTGCTGCTGACCCCCGGAGAGCGACACTCCGCGCTCCCCGATCCGCTCGTGGATGCCACCGGCGCGCGCGTCGACGAGGGAGCCCAGCTGAGCGCGCTCGAGCGCGTGCAGGACCTTCGCCTCGTCGATCTCGTCGGTCCAGGTGAGAGCCACGTTCTGAGCGATCGTGCCGTCGAAGAGCGCGACGCGCTGCGGCACGTAGCCGACCCGGCCGCGCCATTGCCGCAGCACCGACTTCAGCGGATCGCCGTCGATCGTGATCTCGCCCTCGGAAGCCTGGCTGAGACCGAGGAGGAGATCGATCAGGGTCGACTTCCCGGCGCCCGACGGCCCGACGATGCCCAGGGAGCTGCCGAGCGGAATCGTCAGCGACATCCCGCGGATCACGTCCTCCTCCGCGTTCGGATAGCGGAATCGGACGTCGTCGAGTCGCAGCTCCCGCGGGTTCTCGGCGAGCACCGCCGTGTCGGCGGGCGCCTGGGACACCTTCATGTCCGCTTCCGCCGCCGTGAGATCGCCGATGACGTCCTGCGCCGAGGGGATGCTGGCGACCGCCTGCACGAGTCCGCCCTGAATGCCGTTGATCGCCGGGATGAGCCGGAAACCCGTCGCCGCGAAGAGCGCGACCGAGGAGAGCGCGCCGGCAAGACCGCCCTGCACGAAGGCGAAGCCGCCGATGAGGATCACGCCTCCGATCAGGGCGGCCTCGAACACGAAGCCGGGGACGACTCCGAGGAAGGATCCGTTCGCCCGCGCGCGGACCGAGCGGTGCCGGTTGGTCGTCACGAGGTCGGCGACCTCGGACAGCCGGTTGCGCAGGCTCAGCTCCTTCAGCGCCTCGATCATCTCGGTCATCAGGATCGCGACCCGATAGCTGTAGGTGAGGTTCACCTGGGCGGCCTCGAGAGCTCGCTTGGTCACGACCAGGTGCACCACCACCGCGATGAGGGTCAGATACACCAGCGCGATGATCGACGTCATCGGGTTCGCCGCGAAGAGCACCGCGATGATCAGCACGAACGTGAGCGCGGAGCTCGGGACCCTCATCAGCGGCAGGATGAAGCCCGCCATCGTGTTCGCGATGCCGCTGTCCGCGATCCGCGTGATCTCCGCCACCGAGCGCTTGGAGCGCTCTTCCCAGCTCGAGTTGATGTACGCCTTGAACATCCGGTCGCCGATCTCGAGCTCGTACTGCGCGAACCGACGAGTCGCGAACCAGTGCACGATGACCGTGAGCGCGGACTTGACGATGATCAGCACGCAGGCTCCCAGGCCGACGAGAGCGACGCTCCCCGAGGGGATCTCGCCGATCACCGGCAGGCGCAACGACCCGCCGGTGAGGGCCGGGCCGATCATCACCGCGAGCAAGGACATGGCGGCCACGTCCAGGATCGTGATGAGGCTCGTGACGACCATGTAGCCGATGAAGTACTGCTGGGCGCCCTTGGGCAGCAGCGGAATGAGGCTCCGGAGAACCGGCCAGATCTGCTTCATCGCGAGACGCTCAGAACGCCACGGAGGCGCCGGACGTGGCGGACGCGAGAGCGCCCTCCACGACGGTCAGCGTGTGCTGGCCCTGCGCCATGGTGACGACGTCGCTCGGCTTGCCGAGGACGGCGTCGCGGAACGCCTCGTGCTCGGCCTTCAGCGGCTCGCGCTTGGCGAACGCGAACCGGGTGATGTCGCCCTCGGAGACGCCGCGGAAGGAGGAGATCGACTCCCACTCCAGCGGGATCGTGCCATTGGCGAAGAAGGTGAGGTCGCCGGTCGCCGTGTCCGCGATGAACGTGCCGCGGTCGCCGGTGACGACGGTGACGCGCTCCTTCATGGGCGAAAGCCAGTTCACCAGGTGGTTCACGATCACGCCGTTCGCCAGGCGTCCGGTCACGGTGATCATGTCCTCGAACTCGCGTCCGCTCTTGTGCGCGATCTGCGCGAAGATCGTGGCGTACTCGCTCTGCGCGACCCAGCTGGTGAGGTCGATGTCGTGGGAGGCCAGGTCCTTGCCCACGCCCACGTCGGCGATGCGCGCGGGGAACGTGCTCTGGCGGCGCGTCGCGATCTGGTAGACGTCGCCCAGCTCGCCGGCCTCGAGCCGGCGGCGCAGCTCCTGCAGGGCGGGGTTGAAGCGCTCCACATGGCCCACGGCGCCGACGAGACCGCGGGACTCGAACGCCTCGACCATGCGCTGGCCGGCCTCGACGCTGTGCGCGATCGGCTTCTCCACGAGCGTGTGCACGCCCGCCTCCGCCAGCTTCAGGGCCGCGTCCTCATGGAACCGGGTCGGCACGGCGACGACGGCCATGTCGATCCCCGCCGCGATCAGCGATTCGATGTCCGGCAGCACGCCCAGATCGCCGCCGACGCCGTGCGGGTCGCCGCCCGGGTCGGCGATCGCGACGAGGTCCAGGCCCTCCACCTCGCGCAGCACGCGGGCGTGGTGGCGCCCCATCATGCCGACGCCGAGAAGGCCGACGCGCAGATCCCCCATCAGGCGCCCGCTCCCGCGACGGCGTTCACGGCGGCCACGATCCGCTCCAGGTCTCCCTGGGACAGCGACGGGTGCACCGGCAGCGACGCGACCTCACGGGCCGCCCGCTCGGTCTCCGGCAGCTCCAGGCCGGGAGCGTACGGGGCCAGCGACGGCAGGCGGTGGTTCGGGATCGGGTAGTACACGCCCGCGCCGACGTTGTGCTCCTCCTTGAGGGCCTTCACGAAGCCGTCGCGGTCCTCGGGCACCCGCACGGTGTACTGGTGGTACACGTGCACCGCGCCGTCGGCGACGGCCGGCACGACCACGCCTTCGAGGTGCGCGTCCAGGAACGCGGCGTTCGCCTGACGCGTCTTCGTCCAGGCGTCGACCTTGGTCAGCTGGACGCGGCCGATCGCCGCGTGGATGTCGGTCATCCGGGCGTTGAAGCCCACGACCTCGTTCTCGTACTGCCGCTCCATGCCCTGGTTGCGCAGGAGCTTGACGTTGCGGGCGATCTCGTCGGTCGCCGTGGAGACCATGCCGCCCTCGCCGCTGGTCATGTTCTTCGTCGGGTACAGGCTGAACATCGCGAACTCGCCGAAGGTGCCCACCGGGCGCCCGTCGAGCGACGCGCCGTGCGCCTGCGCGGCGTCCTCGTACAGCGCCACGCCGCGCTCCGCGGCCAGCGCCTCCAGCTCGCGCATGCGCGCCGGGTGCCCGTACAGGTGGACGGGCAGGATCCCCTTGGTCTTCGAGGTGATCGCGGCGG
Organism: Microbacterium xylanilyticum; assembly: GCF_054654695.1. NCBI lineage: Bacteria > Bacillati > Actinomycetota > Actinomycetes > Micrococcales > Microbacteriaceae > Microbacterium > Microbacterium xylanilyticum. Next base: position 1,095,044 of record NZ_BAAIEN010000002.1, on the reverse strand, counting down.
CGACCGCCTCCGGGTCCAGCGTGAAGGTCTCCGGCTCGATGTCCACGAACACCGGCGTCGCGCCGGTCAGCGCCACCGAGTTGCCGGTGGCGGCGAAGGTGAAGGACGGGACGATGACCTCGTCCCCCGGTCCCACGCCCGCGGCGAGCAGACCCAGGTGGAGGCCCGCGGTGCCGGAGTTCACGGCCACGGCCGGACGGCCCTGGACGAAGTGCTCCGAGAACTCCGCCTCGAACGCCGCGACCTCGGGGCCCTGGGCGACCATGCCGCTGCGCAGCACGCGGTCGACCGCCTCCCGCTCCTCGTCGCCGATGATCGGCTTGGCCGGGGGAATGAACTCGCTCACGCGTTCTCCTTTGTCAGAATGCCATCCTGCTCGACATAACGGTCGCCGCTCTGCGGGCAGATCCAGATGCCCGGCTCATCGCCGGCGGCCAGCGGGACGCCGGCCTCGCCCACCCAGCCCAGGCGCTTCGCGGGCACGCCCGCGACCAGCGCGTAGTCGGGCACGTCCTTCACGACGACGGCGCCGGCGGCGACCGTGGCCCAGGCGCCGATCGTCACGGGCGCGACGCACGTGGCGCGCGCGCCGATCGCGGCACCCTTCCCGATCGTGACGCCGACCGGCTCCCAGTCGTGCGCGCTCTTGATCGTCCCGTCCGGGTTGATCGCCCGCGGATACGTGTCGTTGGTCAGCACGACGGCCGGACCGATGAACACGCCGTCGCCGAGGCGCGCGGGCTCGTACACGAGGGCGTAGTTCTGCACCTTGCAGTTGTCGCCCATGACGACGCCGGTGCCGATGTACGCGCCGCGCCCGACGATGCAGTTCTCTCCCAGCTGCGCCTGCTCGCGCACCTGCGCGAGGTGCCAGATCGAGGAGCCGTCGCCGATGACGGCATCGGCGGACACATCGGCGGATTCGACGATCCGCACACCGGGACGGGAGCTCACGCGGCTTTCTCCTCGCTGTCGAGCATTCGGGGTACCGAGTCATCCTAACGGGCGCGTCCAGCGATTCCTGCGAAGATGGTGGGGTGACCCCACCGACGAAACCCGACCCTCACACCTGGGTCGTCGTCCCCCTGTACAACGAGGAGTCCGTGATCGCGGACGTGATCGCCGGTCTTCTGCCGTTCTTCCCGAACATCGTCTGCGTCGACGACGGCTCGACCGATCGGTCCGCGGCCGTCGCCCGCGCAGCCGGCGCACGTCTGGTCGAGCACCCGATCAACCTCGGACAGGGCGCCGCGCTGCAGACCGGCATCGAGTTCGCCCTCGCGCACCCGTCGTGCGAGTACATCGTGACCTTCGACGCCGACGGCCAGCACCGGGTCGTCGACGCCATCGAGATGGTCGCGGCCGCGCGCTCGCAGGACGTGGGCATCGTCTTCGGGTCGCGCTTCCTGGACGACCGGACGAAGCCGGGCTGGGTCAAGCGCGTCGTGCTGAAGACCGCGGTCTGGGTCACGAACCTGACCACGAGCATCAAGCTCACCGACGCCCACAACGGCCTCCGCGTGATCCGCCGGGACGCCGCCTCCCAGATCCGGCTGAAGCAGGATCGCATGGCGCACGCGACCGAGATCGTGCTGCAGCTCGGCCGCACGGGGCTCCCCTGGACGGAGTACCCCGTGGAGCTGCTGTACACCGACTACTCGAAGTCCAAGGGGCAGTCGGTGCTGAACTCCGTCAACATTCTCGTCGATCTGCTCGTGAGGTGACCGCCATGTGGATCCAGATCCTGCTCATCCTCGGCGTCGTGCTGATCGGCGCCGTCTTCATGCGCCGCACCGGCGCCGACAGCCACCTCGCCATCCGGCGGATGGTGTACGGCGTGTTCATCCTCGTCGCCGTGCTCTCGATCCTGTTCCCGGCGTGGCTGACGTGGGTGGCGAACCTCGTGGGGGTCGGGCGGGGCACCGATCTGCTGCTCTACGCCCTCGTCCTGATGTTCCTGGTCTTCGTGTACACCCAGTCGCGACGCAACTCGGCGCAGCAGCGCCGGCTCACCCTCCTGGCCCGACGCATCGCGCTCCTCGACGCCCTCGAGCACGAGAAGCCGGCCGATGAGGACGCGCAGGGCTGAGCCCGGACGGGGACGTCAGCGGCAGGCCGTGATGCGCCAGAGCGACGCGTCGCCCTCGTGCGCGACCCTCTCGAACCCGTCGCGGCCCGCGAAGTCCGTCATGCCCGGCATGACGTACTGGCCCGGCCCCGTCGATCCCGGACCGAAGTCGAGCACGTAGCCGGGGTCGCCGTATGCGTGCAGCGCCGCGCACACCTTCGGGTCCTCCGCCGCGTCGCGCAGGCCCTTCGCCAGGGTCTGCCACGCCTCCGTCTGCGGGGGCGACCAGGTCCGGACCACGATGTCGCGGGTCGAGATCAGATACGCGAAGCCCGTCCCGGTCGAGGGGTTCCCGATGAGCAGGGCGTCGGCCGGGACGAGATCCGGCAGCCGCTTCAGGAGCCGGTCCTCGTCCGTGCTCAGATAGCTGCGGGCGTTCATGGCGTAGCGCGACTGCAGATCCACGTCCGCGCCGATCCGGAGCTGGACGACGGGGACGGCGACGACCACGGCCGCTCCGAGGACCGCCGCCGCGGCCAGCGCCGCGCCCGGCAGCAGCGCGCCGCGGCGCACCGGCAGACGCCCGGCCACCGCGCGGATCCCCGCCGCGAGGCCGATCGCCGCGAGCGGGACCACGACGAGCGGCGCGAGCGCGGCGATCCGGAAGGAGTCGCCGTACCAGGGGCCGGTCAGGATCCGCTTGACGACCGGCAGGTCGGTCGCGACGGCGAGCACGTAGAGCAGCGCGAGGATGCCCCACAGCGCCACGAGCCATCGCGAGCGGCGACGACGCGCCGCGTCCACCAGGCCGAGGAGCATCAGCACGCTCATGGCGAGGGCGCCGGGCACCCCCGACTGGCTGTTCGCGAGCACGTCGAGCGCCGCGCCCGGCACGGAGCGGTAGGAGCGCCAGAGCACCGGGCCGAGCGACCACGCGAAGTAGGTCCAGGTCGCCGCCAGCGCCGAGCCGCCGAGGAGGAGGCCGCCGGTGGCGACCAGGTGCGCACGCCTGCCCACGACGCCCGAGAGGCCGAACAGCCCCCAGATCCAGACGAACAGCCCCCAGACCAGCACCGAGGACGGCTGGGCGAGGGCGATGCCGACGACGATCCCGGACGCGCCGACGAGCAGCGCGACCGACTGCTCCACGGACACGGGGATCCGGCGGATCCCGTCGATCGTGAGCGCCACCGCCGAGGGCACGAGCGCGACCGAGAGCGCGTACGGGTAGAGCACGCCCCACTCGAACATGAGCTGCGGGAACACGAGGAGCCCGCCGGAGAGCGCGGCGGCGAACGCGGCGGCGCTCCGGTCGGCGATGCCGAACGCGCGCGTCGCCGCGGCGATGCCCAGCGGCCACACGAGCGCCGCGATGACGAGCGCGACCATGTTCGCGGCGATCGGGGCGCCCGCCGCGTCCGTGCCGACGAGCGACGCCACGGCGTGCCACCCCGCCGGGTAGAACCCGGTCGCGCCGACCAGCCCGTTCAGCGTGAACGACGAGGCGGATCCGGTCTCGGCGATCCAGCGCAGCGCGTTCAGGTGGAATACCGCGTCGTTGGTCTGCGAGATCGCCGTCGGCAGGCCGACATAGGTCATCAGCCGCGCGGCGTTCAGCACGAAGCCGACCGCCAGGCCGGCCAGCAGAAGGGCGCGGCCCCGGCGTCCGTGGTCCTCCTCGGCCTGAGGGCGTCGACGTCCGCGATGCAGCGCGAGGGAACCGATCCAGACGGCCGCGGCGATCACGAGCACGCCGATCGCGACGGCGGGGAGGCGCCAGGCCACGCCGAGCCACGAGTACACGACCGCCAGCACTGCGAGGAGGCCCACGGAGATCCCCGGGGCCGAGGACCAGAGCCGGAGCCCGCGCAGCCCGAGGCCCGACCCGATCAGCGCGCCCGGCCCGAAGAACAGCGCCGCCGTGAGCGCGAACGGCGCTGCCTGCGCGAGCCAGTCGCCGATCATTCCTCGACCAGCGCGATCGCGCCTTCCACGTCGCCGTCGTAGACGAGCGATCCCTTGTTGATGACGACCGCGCGGGTGCACAGCTCGCGCACCATCTCCATGTCGTGGCTGACCACGACGAGGGTCTTGCCCGCGGCGATGAGCTCGATGAACTTGAGCCGGCACTTCTCGCGGAACGGCGCATCGCCGACCGACAGGATCTCGTCGACCAGCAGCACGTCGAGCTCGACGTGGATGGCGACGGAGAAGGCCAGGCGCATGAACATCCCCGAGGAGTAGTGCTTGACCTCCTGGTCGATGAACTCCTCGATCTCGCTGAACGCGACGATCTCCTCGTAGCGCTCCTCGATCTCCTTGCGCTTCATGCCGAGGATGGCCGCGTTCAGGAACACGTTCTCGCGGCCGGAGAGCTCGGGGTGGAACCCCGCGCCGACCTCGATGAGGCCGGCGACGCGGCCCCGGGTGAGCACCTCGCCCGCATCGGGCTCCATCACGCCGGAGATGAGCTTGAGCAGCGTGGACTTGCCGGATCCGTTCCGCCCGAGGATCGCGACCGACTCGCCCTCGTTGATGACGAGATCCAGCCCCTTGAGCGCCTCGAACGTGGAGGTGGTCTTGCGTCGACGGATCCACGAGACCACGGTGTCCTTGAACGAGAACGCGTGGTTGAGCGTGAACTTCTTGTGCACCGCGTCGACGACGACGCTGGGGCGCAGCGTGGGTTCGGTGATCATAGGTCCTGCGCGAACCTTCCCTCGAGACGGCGGAACACGAGCTGGCCGATCAGGATCGTGCCCACGGAGATGAGGAACGCCCAGAGCGTGTTCCAGCCGAGCCCCGGCGGCAGGGGGATCACCGGGTCGGTCGTCGTGGGCCGCCAGAAGGCGTAGTGGAACAGCTCGACGCCCTGCGTGATCGGGTTGAGCATGTAGAGCTCCAGCACCCAGCGCGGCCATCCGAGCTCGTGCACGGCCTTCTCGACCATCGGCCAGGCATAGAGCACCGGCGACGCCCAGGTGGCCAGCAGCAGCAGGAGCTCCACGATGTTCTCGGCATCGCGGTAGCGCACGTTGAGGGCGCCGAAGAACAGGCCCAGGCCGAGGGCGAACAGGCTGACCACGGCCACGCCCGCGAGCATCGCGCCGAGCATGAGCAGCGTCGCATGGCCGACCCAGCCGAGCAGGAGCACGACCACCGCGAGGAGGGCGACCTGCGGCAGGAAGTGCACGAGGGAGACGATCACGGCCGACACCGCGAACAGCTGACGCGGAAGGAACACCTTCCGGATGAGGGCCGCGTTGCCGACGATCGACGTCGTCGCGTTCTTGAACGCCTCCGAGAAGAGGTTGATCACGATGATGCCCGAGAACAGGTACACCGCGTAGTTGGGGATGCCCCTCTGCAGCGACAGGAAGATGCCCATGACGATCCAGAACACGAGGAACTGGGCCGCGGGACGGACGTAGGACCACGTCCACCCCAGCACCGAGTTGCGATACCGGGTCGTCACGCCCGTGCGCACGAGCAGCTGCAGGAGGTACCGCCACCGCACGACGTCCAGCAGGCCATGGCTGCGTCCCGGGACGTCGAACGCCGTCCGCGGGACGGTCGAGAAGAGATCGGGTGTGCTGTTCAACGAGGGCTTTCTCTGGGTTCGGGCGCTTCGGCGAAGCCTCACCATTCTAGGTGAGGGCTCCCGCGCTTCCGCTGCGGGCACGGCCGGGCGGCCGCGGGAGCGCTCAGCCGAGCTGGGTGAACATCTGCCAGCCCCACCCGATGAGGCGGGGCGCCTTCCACGTCGCTCCGCCCGCCCCGGCGTAGAGCCACAGCTGCCCGTTCCCGTCGCGCGCCAGAAGATCGGGGGCGCCGTCGCCGTCGAAGTCGCCCGGCGCGACGAGCGCGGTCATCCCGCCCCAGCCGTTGCCGACCTGACGCGGCGCCAGCCAGCCGCCCGCGCCGCTGGTCGGATAGATCCACAGGGATCCGTCCGTGCGGCGCATCAGGACGTCCGAACGCCCGTCGCCGTCGATGTCGCCCGCGTTGAGGAGCGCGGTCGCGATCCCCCAGCCGTTGCCGATCGTGCTCGATCCGATCCAGCCCCCGTGCCCGTCCCCGCGGAACAGGATCAGGGAGCCGTTGGAGGCGCGGCCGATCACGTCGAGGCCGCGATCGCCGTCGAAGTCGATCCCGCCGACGAGCATGTCGATGCCGCCCCATCCCTGCCCGATCTGCCGGGGCGTCCCGTACGTGCCGTCGCCGGCGCCCGGGTAGAGCCAGAAGCTGCCGTCGGGCCGGATCGCGCCGACATCGGGTCGGCCGTCGCCGGTGAAGTCGCCGAGCGGGATCAGCCGGTCGTTGGCGCTCCAGCCGCTCGACGCGGCGATCGTCCCCCGCCATCCCCCGGCGCCGTCGCCGCGGTAGAGCGTGAGCGCGCCCGCCGAGCTCAGTCCCACCACGTCGCGGGCGCCGTCGGAGTCGACGTCCCCGACGCCCGCCGTCGCCGGGAGGGAGCGCGCACCGGTCACGACGGGCCCTGCTCCGCTCACGGACGCCATGACGCCCCAGCCGTTCCCCGACACGGGGCCGTTGGCGATCGATCCGCCGCCCACGCCGTTGTACAGGGCGACCGCGCCGGCCGAGGTGATGGCGACGACGTCGGTGATCCCGTCGCCCGTCACGTCGCCGCTCTGGAAGATCGAGGGCATGCCGCCGAAGCCGAAGCCGACCTTCGCGCTGCCCTTCCAGGTCGATCCCGCGGCGCCGTAGTAGACGAAGAGGCTGCCCGCCGCGTCGCGCGCGTACAGATCGGGCACCCCGTCCCCGTCGACGTCCGCTCCGCCCGAGATCGGCTTCATCGTCGACCAGCCGTTGCCGACCTGGCGGGGCGCGCCGAAGTCGCCGTTCACGGTGCCCGGCCAGAGCCAGAGCAGGCCCGCGGCGTCGACCGTGAACACGTCGGGGATGCCGTCGCCGGTGAAGTCGCCCGCCGCGGTGATCTGAACAGCCCGGGACCAGTCGACGGACAGTTTGCGCGGCGCCGCGAACCCGCCGCTGCCGTCGCCGTTCAGCACGAACGCGCCGCTCGCGGTGGTGACGACGAGGTCGCGGTGGCCGTCGCCGTCGAGATCGCCGACCGGGATCACGCGCGTCGCGCCGGCGACGGTCGCGAGGCTGACCGGAGAGCCCCACCGTCCGCTGCGGTACGGGTAGGCGTAGATCCCCCCGGAGCCGTTGGCGGCCACGATGTACGCGTCGCGGTCGAACGATCCGATCGTGGGCGGCGCGGATCCGCCGAGCTGGGTCGACCCGAACCAGTCCGTGAAGTAGTTGTAGAAGTTGCGGTTGCCGTAGGCGCCGCAGGCGTCGCTCTCGCCGTAGCCCGCGGCGAGCGCCGCGGCGTTCGGCTGATAGGGCGTGTAGTAGTAGAGCGCGGAGGTGGCCTTGTTCGCGACGTACACCGGCGAACTGCCGCACGCCGTGTTCGGGTTGTACAGGATGTTCCAGGTGTTCCCGGGCGCGTACCAGGTGAAGTAGCGGCCCTCCATGTAGATCTGCATCTGCCGCGCGGCACCGTAGACCTGCTGGAAGAACCCGGCGAACGAGGGGTCACAGGGCGCCGTGTCCGGGCACGCCTGCCCCATCGCCTGCGCATACCACCAGGCGCTGGGCCAGACGTGCGTGACCAGACCGGATTCCTTCTGCAGCATCACGATCAGCACCTGCGGGTTCATCCGGCAGGACTGCGCCACCTTGTAGACGATCTGGGCGGCGGTCTCGCCCGACGTGCCCGAGTATCCGCTGCAGTAGTTGTCCGCGGCCCGGGTCGGCGTGTCCTGGCGGAAGTCCTTGAGGCAGACGATCGGCCCGTACTGATCCGATCCTCCGAGGCAGGTCGGCACCTTCGCGTTGAAGAAGGCCTGGATCTGCGCGGCCGACATCGTGGACGAATCCGTGAACACGGCGTCGCTGATGATGTTGCCCGGGGTGAAGCCGACCAGGGTGCTCTTCACCGGCCCGCCGACGGCGGTGGCGGGCGACGCCACCGCGGAGACGCCGGCTGCGAGCAGCACGACGGCGAGCACGCCCGTCACGACCCGTTGGGTCCAGGGCATGAGTCGGGGGCGTCGGGGGGCACGACGAGTCATGTGACAAGTGTGACGGATGTCGCCTCATGTTGCCAGTGGTGGAGCGACTCCGCTGTTCGTGTCGCGTCAGCGCCCCTGAGCGACGATCTTGAGCAGATAGCCGCCGTAGCCGCTCTTCCGCAACGGCTCGGCGCGCTCCCTGAGCTCATCATCGCTCAGGAATCCCATCCTCCAGGCGACCTCCTCCGGCGCGCCGATCGACAGCCCCTGCCGTTTCTGCACGGTGCGGATGAAGTCCGTCGCCTCGGCGAGGGAGTCGAACGTCCCCGTGTCGAGCCAGGCCGTTCCCCGGGTGAGCACCTGCACCTGGAGCCGGCCGCGGGCGAGGTACTCCCGGTTGACATCGGTGATCTCGAGCTCGCCGCGCGCCGAGGGGCGCAGGCCCTTCGCGATCTCGACGACCTCGTTGTCGTAGAAGTAGAGCCCCGGCACCGCGTAGTTGCTCTTCGGGCGGGCGGGCTTCTCCTCGAGCGACACGACGCGGCCCTCGTCGTCGAACTCCACCACGCCGTAGGCGGAGGGGTCGTCGACCCAGTAGCCGAAGATGACGCCGCCGTCGGGACGGGCGAATCGGCGCAGCTGGGTGCCCATCCTCTGGCCGTAGAAGATGTTGTCACCGAGCACGAGCGCGACGGGCTCGGCGCCGATGTGCTCCTCGCCGAGGAGGAAGGCCTGGGCGAGCCCGTCCGGCGAGGGCTGCGACCGGTAGGTGATGGAGACGCCGAACCGGGAGCCGTCGCCGAGCAGGCGCTGGAACGCCTCGGCGTCGTGCGGAGCCGTGATCACGAGGATGTCGCGGATGCCCGCGAGGATCAGCGTCGACAGCGGGTAGTAGATCATCGGCTTGTCGTATACCGGGACGAGCTGCTTCGAGGCTCCCAGCGTGATCGGATGCAGCCGCGAGCCGCTCCCGCCGGCGAGAATGATTCCACGCATGCGGCCCATTGTCCTGCATGGCATCTACGGTGCACCCCATGAAACGCGTCGCCGAGCAAAGTCGTCCGCCGCCACTACCCTGTAACTCATGCGGAGACTGCTCGTGACCGGGGGCGCCGGATTCATCGGTGCGAACTTCGTGCACCACGTGGTGGAGAACACCGACGATCACGTCACTGTGCTCGACGCGCTGACCTATGCCGGCAATCGTGCGTCCCTGGACGGCCTGCCCGAGGACCGGGTGACGTTCGTGCACGGCGACATCACCGATGCGGAACTCGTCGACACGCTCGTTGCCGACTCCGACGCTGTAGTGCACTATGCCGCCGAATCGCACAACGACAACTCGCTGCACAGCCCGCGCCCGTTCCTGGATACGAACATCATCGGCACGTACACGCTGCTCGAAGCGGCCCGCAAGCACGACCGCCGCATCCACCACATCTCGACCGACGAGGTCTACGGCGACTTGGAACTCGACGACCCGGGGCGGTTCACCGAGAGCACACCGTACAACCCGTCCTCTCCGTATTCCTCCACGAAGGCCGGATCCGACCTGCTCGTGCGCGCCTGGGTACGCTCGTTCGGGGTGCAGGCGACGATATCGAACTGCTCGAACAACTACGGCCCGTACCAGCACGTGGAGAAGTTCATCCCCCGCCAGATCACCAACGTGATCCGCGGCACCCGCCCCAAGCTCTACGGCGCCGGCGAGAACGTGCGGGACTGGATCCACGCGAACGACCACTCGTCTGCGGTGCTCACGATCCTCGAGAAGGGGCGCATCGGTGAGACCTACCTGATCGGCGCGGATGGAGAGCGCAGCAACAAGGACGTCGTCGAGCTCATCCTCGAGCAGATGGGCCAGCCGCGCGACGCGTACGATCATGTCACCGACCGCGCGGGCCATGACCTGCGCTACGCGATCGACTCGACCAAGCTTCGCAGCGAGCTCGGCTGGGCCCCGCAGTACGTCGACTTCGCGTCGGGGCTCGCCGCCACGATCGACTGGTACAAGGCCAACGAAGCCTGGTGGGCGCCGTCGAAGGACGCCACCGAGGCGTTCTACGCCACCAAGGGGCAGTGATGGTGGTCGAGTTCGGCAAACAGCTCCAATTCGTCGACACGCCGATCCCTGGCATGATCGTCGTCGAACTGCCGGTGCACGGTGATGCGCGCGGATGGTTCAAGGAGAACTGGCACCGCGACAAGATGGCGGCGCTGGGCTTGCCGGACTTCGGTCCGGTGCAGAACAACATCTCGTTCAACGACGCCGTGGGCACGACGCGAGGCATTCACGCAGAGCCGTGGGACAAATGGGTCTCGGTCGCGACCGGCCGGATCTTCGGCGCGTGGGTGGACCTGCGCGAAGGCGCAACCTTCGGCACGGTCTTCACGACGGAGCTGGATCCGTCGCGGGCGGTCTTCGTCCCGCGAGGCGTCGGCAACTCGTACCAGACGCTCGAGCCCGACACGGCATACACGTATCTGGTGAACGATCACTGGTCACCGGACGCGTCGTACTCGTTCCTCAATCTGGCTGACGAGACGGCCTCGATCGCCTGGCCGATTCCTCTCTCCGCGGCAGAGATCTCCGAGAAGGATAAGCACCATCCCCGCCTGGCGGAGGTGATCCCGATCGCGCCTCGCAAGACTCTCGTGATCGGTGCTGACGGGCAGCTCGGGCGGGCTCTGCGGGCCGAACTCGGCGAAGCTCCCCGCATCGAGTACGCCACCCGTGCCGACCTCGATCTGACCGATCCCGCCTTGCGCAACGCCCGTCGCTGGCGCGACTACGCCACGATCATCAATGCCGGCGCGTACACCGCCGTCGACTTCGCAGAGACCCCGGAGGGTCGTCGCGACGCATGGGCCGCCAACGCGGAGGGGCCGGCGCGGCTCGCACGGATCGCCGCAGAGAACGGCATCACGCTCGTGCACGTGTCGAGCGACTACGTCTTCGACGGCACAGCCGACCGCCCCTACCGGGAGGACGCCCCTCTGACACCGCTCGGCGTGTACGCGCAGACCAAGGCCGCTGGCGACATCGCCGCGACCACCGCTCCGCGGCACTACGTTGTGCGCACGTCGTGGGTGGTCGGCGAGGGGAAGAACTTCGTGCGGACCCTCGCCGCACTTGCCGAGCGCGGGGCCGATCCGAAGGTCGTGAACGACCAGACCGGGCGCCTCACATTCGCGCCGGAACTGGCTGGGGCGATCAGTCATCTGCTGAAGTCGAATGCGCCTTATGGCGTCTACAACGTCACGGGATCCGGTGCTCCCGCCACGTGGGCGGACATCGCTCGCGCAGTCTTCCGAGCGACGGGTCACGACCCCTCACGGATCTCTGAGGTCAGCACCGAAGAGTACTTCGCGTCCTCGCCGACCCCGATAGCTCCGCGCCCGCGCTGGAGCGTGCTCGACCTCGCCCGTCTCGAGGCCGCGGGAGTCACGACCGCGGACCACCTCGAGTCGCTGGACCGGTACCTGCGGCACCTGCGATCGACCACGGACTGACGGCCGTCACGACATCGAGGCCGTCACAGCTCCGCATGCAACGTCCAGACGCGCTCGGCGGATCCGGTCCACGAGTACGCGCGCGAGCGATCCGCCGCAAGCACCGACAGTCGCCGCGCTCCCTCCCCTGCTGCATCGCGCACGGCCGCGGCGAATCCGTCAGCTGTCACCAGCAGCCCCCCCTCGGCGAGCACGTCATGGTGCACTCTGCTGTCCGCGGCGATCACGGGGACCCCGAGGGTCAGAGCCTCGATCATGCGCCACGGCCACGCCGCCGAGCCGTCGGCAGCCGTGAACGCCACGGCCCCGGCGAGCAGGGCGGCTCGGTCCGGCGTGTCGAGCCGCGCCGTGATGTGCACGCGGGGCGCCTCGAGCCCGACTGCCACCGCGACCTCGGCGATCGAAGGAGCCGCCCCGTCCGGCGCGTCCAGGACGAACACATCGGCATCGACCGCGGCGGCAGCGGCGAACACCGGCTCCAGAGTGTCCGCGCTTCCCGTGGCGACCAGGTAGCGAGCCGGAGCACCGAGGGCGTCACGGCGCTCGGCGCCATCGAGCGGAATCGCGAAGCCTTCCGCCGCGGCTCCGGGAATCACTCGCACGCGGTCCCCGAAAGCGCCCAGGTCGGTGAGCTGATCGGCCATGGCGTGGGTGGGAACGACGACGGCGTCCGCATGTCTGGCCGCTCGCTTCAGCATGCCGCGCTGCCACAGCACGCTCGCGCGCGGGAGCTGCTCCGGCGCGGTCCACGGGCGCAGATCCCAGACGGTGACCACCGTCTGGTCGTAGTCGTTGATCCGGTCGTGCTTCGCGAGCGGGGCGAACAGCGAAGGAGCGTGGATCATCCCGCCGCCGACGCCCGCGACCATCCCGAGCTGCCAGGCGACGCCGAGCTCTCGGCGCGGGAGGGCGAGTCGATGCACGGTGTCTGCGCCGTCGACGACGCCGTCACCGCCGGACGGGACGATCGCCTCGATCTCGCATTTGGGGGGGGAAGTCGCCGCGAGCGCCAGAACCAGCGAGCGAGCGGCGTCCGCCTGATCAGGATCCACGACGTCGTTCTCCTGATCGAGCACCACCCGCAGCACAGCCATGCGATGAGCCTATCGAGCGGCAGCGGCGCGCCACCGAGGCGCTCCACGGAGCCGCCGATCCCGTCGCCGCCGGTGCGCCTCGGGGGCGTGGATACGGACCCAGTAGCATCGAAGAACCGTCCAGAGCCAAGGAGCACACGTGCGCGTTCTCGTCACCGGCGGGGCCGGCTATATCGGATCCCACACCGTCCTCGCCCTGCTCGAGCGCGGAGACGACGTCATCGTCGTCGACAACTTCGCCAACAGCTCGCCAGTCTCGCTCGAGCGCGTCGCCGGGATAGCCGGACGAGCGCCGCGCGTGCATCGCTTGGACCTTGCCGATGAGGGGTCCCTCGAATCGGTCTTCGCAGCGGAGCGACCCGAGGCCGTCATCCACTTCGCCGGTCTCAAGGCGGTCGGCGAGAGCATGGCGGATCCTCTGCGCTATTACAGTGAGAACCTCGGCACGACCTTCGCGCTGCTGAACGCGATGCAGCGGCACGAGGTGCGCACCCTCGTCTTCTCCTCCTCGGCGACCGTCTACGGCGACCACCAGAGCGTCCCCTACCGTGAGGACGGTGGTCTGCTCGACGCTGCGAACCCGTACGGACAAACCAAGGTGATGATCGAACGGATCCTCACCGACCTCGCGCAGGCGGATCCGCGGTGGCGAATCGCGCTGCTTCGCTATTTCAATCCGGTGGGCGCACACGAGAGCGGGCTCATCGGCGAAGATCCCCGCGGTATCCCAAGCAACCTCGCGCCCTACGTCGCACAGGTCGCGGTCGGTCGTCTCGCCGAGGTCGGCGTCTTCGGTGACGACTACCCGACCGTGGACGGCACCGGCGAACGCGACTACATCCATGTGGTCGACCTCGCTGAGGGGCACGTCGCAGCGCTGGAGCACTTGCGCACTCATGACGGCGTCCGCGCCTGGAACCTTGGAACGGGGCGCGCCACATCCGTACTCGAGCTCATCGCCGCCTTCGAGCGCGCCTCGGGCCGATCGATTCCGCACCGCGTGCTTCCCCGTCGCGAGGGCGACCTGGCTCAGGCGTGGGCGGACACGACGCGCGCCGAGAAGGAACTGGGCTGGCGCGCACGGCGTGGCATCGCGGAGATGGCCGCGGACACCTGGCGCTGGCAGTCTGCGAACCCCCGCGGATACGAGCCGGCCGAAGCTCCCTGACCGCCACCACAGGGAGCGGATCCGGCCCTTCGACAGGCTCAGGGACGGGATCCGGCATTCACATCGCCGGATCGTCCCGTCAGTTGGTCGGCGTCGGCGTCGGCTCCGGGTGCAGGGCCTGCTTCACCATCGCGTGGATCTGATTCCAGTCGGGCTCGAACTCGTCCACGCCGTTCGCGGGGGTGAGGTCGATCGTCGTGAGCTTCTGCTTCTTCGCCTTCATCATGAGGTCGAAGAACTCGGGCAGCTTGTCCTGCGGCAGGTCGGTGTCGACCGCGGAGGTGCCCGCCGCGGCGATCTCGTTGAAGTGCGTGAGCACGTTCTGCGGCGTGAACTGCTTCAGCAGTGCGTCCTGCAGCTCGCGCTGGCGACGCATGCGGTCGAAGTCGCTCGTGGTGTAGCGCGAACGCGCGTACCACTGGGCGGTGTCCCCGTTCATGTGCTGCGGCCCCGGCTCGATCCACCCCGTCGCCCACTCATCGGCGTTGTCCGGACCGCCCCACTCCGGCACGTTGCCCTCGGGGAGTCGCTCCTTCACGGTGATGTCGACGCCGCCGAGCGCATCGATGAGCTTGGCGAAGTCGTTCATGTCGAGGAACACGTAGTACGGGATCTTGATGCCCAGTACGCCCTCGGCCGCATCTTTGGTCGCCTCGACGGCGGGACGGGATCCATGCTTCTTCGCGTCCGGATAGAGGGACGGTCCGGTGTGGCAGGTCTCCACGGCGTTGGTGAGCTGGTTGATCCCGCTCCCCCAGCCGCAAGTCTCGTCGTCGTGCGCCTGCAGGCCGTTCGGGTAGAGGTCGTGCATCGGCCCGGGCGCGAACGGCACATGCGGCATGTCGCGCGGGATGCCGAAGATCGTGGTCTTGCCCGTCTCCGCGTTCACCGAGACGACCGAGATGCTGTCGTAGCGCATCGAGTCGCGCCCCAGACCGCTGTCCGCGCCGAGCAGCAGCACGTTGTAGTAGCCGTCGCTGGGCGGCAGGCTCGGCCCGCCGGATCCGAACAGCGTGCTGATCGCCGTACGACTGGAGCCGACGATGTTCGCGGCGGACGCGGTCGCGCTGCCGCAGAGGCCGAGCACCAGCACGGCCACGAGCGGGATGGCGATCTTCGCGTAGTCCTTGGTGCGCACGAGCCGCACCAGGCGCAGCGTGTCGAAGGTGAGCACCACCCACAGCACGATGTACCCGAAGCACAGCACCTGGATCAGGGTCAGCACGATCCAGCTCACCCAGCCGCCGCCCACGGTGAACCACAGCAGCGCCTGGTGCCAGAGCAGAGCGGTCAGCGCGGTCACCACGACCAGCGCCCACATCACCAGCGTGGCGCCGAGACCGAACCGGCCGAGCCGGCGGTTGCCCGCCAGCACCTGCGCGGATCCGGGGATGAGCACGTTGAGCACGACGAGCCACCAGCCGCGGCGGGTCATCACCGCGGGTGAGCCGAAATCGGGGTCGCGCATCGGCCGGGTGCGGATGAGTCCCGCGCTCGAGGCGGAGACCACGCCGGGCCTGGTGAGCATCTGGGTCACAGGCTGTCCTTCAGCCGCCGGTTCTTCTCCTCGACCTGCGCCTCGAGATCCCGCGCATAGGACTCGATCCGGTCGGCGAGGGCGGGATCGGCGGTGCCGAGGATCCGCGCGGCGAGGATGCCCGCGTTGCGTGCACCTCCGATCGAGACCGTGGCGACGGGGATCCCCGCGGGCATCTGCACGATCGACAGCAGCGAGTCCATGCCGTCCAGGTACGCGAGCGGCACGGGCACGCCGATCACCGGAAGGGCCGTGACGGAGGCCAGCATCCCGGGCAGGTGCGCGGCGCCGCCGGCGCCGGCGATGATCGCCTTCAGGCCGCGCTCGCGCGCCTCGGTGCCGTAGCGGTGCAGCTTCTCGGGCGTGCGGTGGGCGGAGACGACCTCGACCTCGTGCGGGATGCCGAAGTCGGTCAGCGCCTCGGAGGCGGCGCTCATCACGCGCCAGTCGGAGTCGGATCCCATCACGACGCCGACGAGGGGCGCGGCGGATGCGTGCAGTGTCCCAGTCACCCGTCCAGGGTACGGGGGCCGGCTGTGAGAACCCCGCTGCGGCGCGCTGGGGCGTGGAAGCGTCGCCTCCGGTCCTTCGACAGGCTCAGGGATCGGTGCTCAGCGCGTCAGGCGAAGGCCGCCGCCGCGGCGCGGGCCTCGGCGAGCACGGCCTCGAGGTCGGATCCGTTCAGGTTCACGTGCCCGACCTTGCGACCGGGGCGCGGCGCCTTGCCGTAGGTGTGCACCTTCGCGTTCGGGCTGGCGGCGAGCGCGGCGGGGACGCGATCCAGCATCTCCGCCCCCTCGGGTCCGCCCAGGATGTTGATCATCACGGACCAGTCCGCATGCGGGGCGGTGTCCCCGAGCGGCAGATCGGCGACCGCACGCAGGTGCTGCTCGAACTGTCCGGTCACGGCGCCGTCCTGGCTCCAGTGCCCGGAGTTGTGCGGGCGCATCGCGAGCTCGTTCACCAGGATCCGCCCGTCCGCGGTCTGGAACATCTCCACGGCCAGCATGCCCGTGACGTCGAGCCCCTCGGCGATCTCGCGGCCGATGCGGGCGGCCTCGGCGAGGTGCGCGGCGTCGACGCCGGGCGCGGGCGCGATCACCTCGGCGCAGACGCCCCCCTTCTGCACGGTCTCCACGACGGGGTACGACACCGACTCGCCGCCCGGGCGCCGGGCGACCTGCTGGGCGAGCTCGCGCACGAACGGCACCAGCTCCTCGACGAGCAGCGCGTCGCCGTCCGCCAGAGCGGCGAACCAGTCGGCTGCCTCCTCGGCGGCCGACACCACGCGCACGCCCTTGCCGTCGTAGCCGCCGCGCGGGGTCTTGACCACGCCGCGTCCGCCGTGCGCATCGAGGAAGGCCTGCAGCTCGGCGAGGTCCGTGACCCGGGCCCAGTCGGGCTGCGGGGCGCCCAGCTCGGCGAGGCGGGCGCGCATATCCAGCTTGTCCTGGGCGAACCGCAGCGCATCGGGCCCCGGGTGCACGGCCACCCCGTCGGCGACGAGGGCGCGCAGCACCTCTTGCGGCACGTGCTCGTGGTCGAACGTGATGACGTCGACGTCGGCGGCGAAACGGCGCACGGTGTCCAGATCGCGGTAGTCGCCCACCGCGGTCGCGGCGAGCTGGGCGGACATGCCCTCATCCTCCGCGAGCACCCGGATGTCGATGCCCAGCTCGACCGCCGGAGCGATCATCATCCGCGCCAGCTGTCCGCCGCCGATCACACCCACACGCAACGCCATCGGATCTCCATTCCTCGGCATCCATTCTTCCGCATGCGCGCAGGCGGCCGGTTCCCCCGGGGAACCCGCGATCGCTGGTCGGGCGGAGCGTTCGCGCTCAGGCTCCGAAGCTCGCGGCCTGCGCGTCGCGGTGCGCGAGGATCTGGCCCACCTCGATCTGGTCGGCGAGGGTCTCCTGCACGAGGGCGACGTTCGGCACGTCGCGCAGGCGCAGCGGCGCGTCCACGCCGTTCGAGAGCAGGATCGTGCCGGCGCCCACCATGCGCTGCAGCGGGCCCCGGCGCACCGTGATCGTGTAGCCGCGGGTGTGCGACATCTCGGTGCTGCTGCGGGATCCGATGCCGTCGCGCACGATCACGCGGCGTGTGGTGATCGTGACCTGGCGCGCCAGCCACGAGAAGTACGGCACGACGACGAGAAGCAGCACGATCACGCCTGCCGCAGCCCACAGCATCCAGTCCTTCGCCCAGCCGGCGATGGGCGCGGGAAGGTTCCCGGTGAAGTAGCCCGTCGCTCCGGCGACCGCGATGAGCACGAGCGCGGACCAGAACAGATGCCGGGCGTGCGGGTGGAACCGCGCGATCAGGCGCTCCTCGGCCGGCACGCCGGGCGGCGGCGTCAGAGGCCGCCCGCTCAGGCTCACCGGTTGGGTCACGCGTCCATTCTGACCCGTTCCGGCGCCATCGGCGCCGCCCGGGGAGGGCGTGTCCGGAGCCGGCGCGGGTCCGCGGGTCAGACCACGAGCGCGATCGCGACGCCGTCCCAGCCCTTGACGCCGACGGTCTGCAATGCGGTGGCGTCGAAGCGCGGGTCGCTGCCGAGCAGTTCGAGCCCCGCCCTCGTGCCGACGACCTTGGAATCGGCGGACGCGGGGTCGACGATCTCGCCGTCGCGTCCGATGTTGTCGACGATCACGACGGTCCCGGGGTGGCCGAGGCGGGCCGCCCAGTCGAGGTAGATCGTGTTCGACTCCTTGTCCGCGTCGATGAACACGAGGTCGAAGGGTCCCGGATCCGCGAGCCCGGGCAGCACGTCCGCCGCTCGCCCGACGAGGATCTCGACCCGGTCGCCGACGCCCGCGGCATCGATGCTCGCCCGCGCGACGGCCGCGTTGGCGGGTTCCGCCTCGATCGTGACGACGCGTCCGCCGTCGCCGACCGCCCGCGCCATCCAGATCGTCGAGTAGCCGCCGAGCGTGCCGATCTCGAGCACTCGCCGCGCACCGGAGATCCGCACCAGCAGGTTCAGCAGCTTGCCGCTGACGGGAGCGACCTCGATCGCCGGCATCCCCGCCTCCTGCTGCGCGGTCAGCGCGGCCTCGAGCGCGGGGTCGTGGCCCACCAGGGTCTCAGCGAGGTAGTCGTCTGCGGCGCGCCAGTTCGCGAGGGTCGGTTCAGCCATGCGCCCAGCTTCACCGCTTCCGGCATGAGGATCAAGAGCCTCGGGCGGGCGGGAGCGTCGATGGCATGGTTCGCGGGCGGTCTGCGGCGAGCGCGGGCTGCCGGCGGAACTGGCCGATCGCGATCAGGACGACGATGACCGCGGTGCCCACGATCCAGCCGGAGACGCCGAGAGGCAGTACCAGAGCGGGATCCGGCTTCGACCCGGCGGCGAAGAACCAGAGGTGCATCGCGGCCGACGCGTTGAACGCGCCATGCGCGAAGACGGCAGGCCAGAGCGAGCCGGACCGCAGGCGCAGCCAGCCGAACAGCACGCCGAGCACCACGCATCCGCCCGTCATCAGCAGCACGCCCGTCACGTCAGCGCGCTGGAAGTTGTACCCGAGCAGGATGAGCGGCGCGTGCCACAGCCCCCAGATCATCCCGCTCGCCACGAGCGCCGGCCAGGTGCCCCACCGGCGCAGCGCCGGCACGAGGAAGCCGCGCCAGCCGAGTTCTTCGCCGAAGGCGGCGATGGCGTTGACGGTGGCTCCGGCGATCGGGATGCTCGCCGCCTGCGCCGCGATCAGCACGCCGGTGGCCGGCAGCGGCGTGCCCGCGGGGACCTTGGCGGCGAGGAGTCCAGCGAACCCGGAGAATCCGGCGAGGTCGACCGTCAGCCATCCGCACAGGACCGAAAGCGCGGTGCCGGCGAGCACGAGCACCGGCGGCCCCAGCAGGCCGATCACGGCCATCCCGACGACGCGCTTCGCGGGTCGGAGCGGCCACAGCCCCAGGAAGCGCAGCCGGGAACCCCTCGGGATCGGGCGCAGCACCGCGAGCACGATCAGCACCGCGAGTGCCGGGGTGTACATCACCCCCGCCATGAGGGGCACCGCATAGGGCTCCCGCAGCCCGTCGCCGAGCCAGAGCGGCAGAACGGCCAACCACGCCAGACCGCACGCCAGCACCACGTAGGCGACGATCGGGCCCGCGCCGATGCGGACCGGCTCTGCTGCGTCGGTCGCTGTTCCGGCGTCGCTCGCTTCTCCGGCGTCGGTCGGGGCGCTCTTCGCCCGCAGCTCGTCAGTCATGATCCGCACCGCCCTTCTCACGCCCGGCGGTCGTCTGCGCGCGATCCAGATACGCATCCAGCACCGCCGCACCCACCGCGGCGCCGTCGACCGTGACCACGAGCGGGCGCCTGCCGCGGCGCTCGACCTCGATCGCGGGCCCTCGGCGCAGCACGATGCCGGTGCGCCCGTCGAGGCCGAGCCGCCAGCCGAAGCCGCCGAACTCGCCGAACGGGTTGCCGTCGACGGCGCGGACCGAGACGACGTCCTCGAGCGGCACGTGCACGCGCGGGAAGCCGATCCGCGAGCGGACCGACAGCCCGTCGGGCCCGACCCGCACCCGGAACGACGCCGACGAGGCGAACGCTCCGCCGATGAGCACCAGTGTGAGCACGGGGATCCAGATCCGATCGGTGAATCGGATCGCCATCACCGCGGTGACGCCGACCACGAGCACGACGATCAGCGAGACGAGGATCACCGCCGGCCGGGACAGGCTGGCTGTCGCCAGCCACACCACGCGCTCCCCGCGGGCGATCGAGTCGATGTGCACGGGTTGCAGCGGAGCCGCAGGGGCCGGATGCACGTGCGGCTGCACCAGCCACCCGACGCCGATGAGCACCACGAAGGCCGCGAACGCGCCGACCATCCACCACCCCGCATCGGGCGCACGAGCGGCGTCGGCGAGACCGCGCTGCATGCCCACCGCGCTGAGCGCGATCACCGCGCTCAGACCCGAGATCCCCAGTCCCATCGAGGCCATCAGCCGTGCGGCGCCGCCCCAGTGGTCGCGCACGCCGAGCAGGGTGACGACCGTCATCGTCGCGGGCAGGACGAAGCCCAGCAGCACCGCCAGCCACACGAAGGTGACCGGCGGACCGTAGCCGTCGGGACCGGCCGGGCCCCAGTGCGTGACGGCGGGAGAGGGCAGCTCCGGCAGCCAGGACAGGATCAGCACGATCACGGCCCCGGAGAGCAGCAGCGGGAGCGCCACGCCCACGACCAGCGCGATCAGTCGCGCACGCCTCAGCTCCTGACTCGGAACGGCCGTCACGTCCTGCGTGACGGGATCCGTGCGATCGTTCATGCCCGCTTCCTCTCTCTGCGTCCAGGCGCTCGACCCGGCCGGGCGCTCATCGCTCCCCCGCCCCTTGCGCGGCGACGAGCGCGGCGAGCGTCGCGGGGGTGAGCCCGAGCGCTGCGCCGCGCCGGACGAGCTCCGTGATGTCGTCGGCGACCTCGACGAGAGGCGCCGCGCTGGCGGAGAGCACGGCACCACGACCGCGCCGGAGGTCCACCAGCCCCTCGTCGCGGAGCTCCTGATACGCGCGCAGCACGGTGTGGACGTTCACGTCGATCGCGGAGGCCAGTTCGCGCGCAGCAGGCAGACGGTCACCGGGACGCAGAAGCCCCGCCAGCACCTCCGCGCGCACGGATGCCGCGATCTGCTCGAACAGCGGGCGCGCGCTGTCGGCGTCGATCCGGATCAGCATCCCGCACCTCCCGCCATGATCTCTCGTACGCAGTTATTCTATTACAACTAGATCAATTGTGGGAGGGATCGCGTCGAATCCGCACGGGCGGGGCCGATTTGTGGAAGGGGTCCCGTCGATTCCGCCTCGGCATGGCGCAGCACCGACACTGGCAGCATGCGCATGACACCCCGTCGCCTGGCCCTGGGCATGAGCCTCTGGATCCCCAATCTCTTCAGCGGCATCCGCGTCCGCGGCTTCAGCGAGGACTGGACCGGCGCGACTGTCGAGCTGCACGTCAACGTCTTCACCCGCAACTACGTGAAGACCGCGTTCGGCGGATCCATGCAGGCCATGACGGATCCGTACTTCTTCATGCTGGTGATGCACCAGCTCGGCCGCGACTACGTCGTGTGGGACACCCGCGGCGAGATCGAGTTCCTCAAGCCCGGCCGCGGCGTGCTCACCGCGCGCTTCGAGGTGCCGAAGGAACGGGTCGCCGCCATCCGCGCCCGCGCCGAGGGCGGCGCCAAGGTGCTGGAGTGGTTCGAGACGGAGATCACGGATCGCTCGGGCGACGTCGTGGCGCTCGTGCGCCGCGAGGTCTATGTGCGGGAGAAGAGGCGCGTCACCGCGGCCAAGGCGTGATCGAGCGCCGCGCGGATCCTGGATGCCCCCCCGATCCCGGATGATGGAGGCATGCCCCTCGCCCGCCGCCTGACCCTCGCCGACGCCGTCGCGATCGGCCTCGGATCCATGATCGGCGCCGGCGTCTTCACCGTGTGGGGTCCGGCGATCGGGACCGCCGGATCCGGCCTGCTCATCGCCCTGGTGATCGCCGGGATCGTGGCGTACTGCAATGCGACCTCGTCCGCCCGGCTCGCCGCCGCGCACCCCGTCTCGGGCGGCGCCTACGCGTACGGGCGCGCGGAGCTCGGCCCGTGGTGGGGCTTCGTCGCAGGCTGGTGCTTCGTGATCGGCAAGCTCGCGAGCTGCGCCGCGATGGCGATGACCGTCGCCGCCTACGTCGCGCCCGCGGCGTGGCAGAAGCCCGTCGCGATCGGCGTGGTGGCGCTGCTCACCGCGGTCACGTCCTTCGGCGTGACCCGCACCGCCCGCCTCACCCAGGCGCTGGTCGCGGTGACGCTGCTCGGCCTCGTGGTCGTGCTGGCCGCGGCGGGCGCAGCCCTGCCGGCGGCCTCCCCCGCACCGCTCCCGGGCGGCACCGGATACGGCGTGCTCCAGGCCGCGGGGCTGCTCTTCTTCGCGTTCGCCGGATATGCGCGCATCGCGACCATGGGCGAGGAGGTGCGCGATCCCGCGCGCACCATCCCCCGGGCCGTCGTGCTCGCCCTGTCCGCCGTGCTGGTGATCTATGCGCTGGTCGGCAGTGCGGTCGCGCTGACGCTCGGCGGGGCGGCCGCGGGCTCCTCCGCGCCACTCGTCGGCGTCGTCGACGCGGCCGGCTGGGCGTGGGCCGCTCCGGCCGTCCGGGTCGCCGCCGCTGCTGCGGCGACGGGGGCGCTGCTGGCCCTACTGTCGGGAATCGGGCGCACGTCGCTGGCGATGGCGCGGGAACGCGACCTGCCGTCGGCGCTGGCCGCGATCGATCCGCGGCACCACGTGCCCCGGCGCGCGCAGCTCGCGGCCGGGGTCGTCGTGATCGCCGTCGTGGCCGTCGCGGATCTGCGCGGCGCGATCGGGTTCTCCTCGCTCGGCGTGCTGCTGTACTACTTCGTCGCCAACGTGAGCGCGCTGGCCCGGGACCGGGCGGCGACGCGCGAACGGCGGACCCGGTGGTGGCCGGCGCCGCTGCCCGTCACCGGCGCGCTCGGCTGCATCCTCCTCGTCGCGACGCTCCCGCCGGGTTCCGTGCTGATCGGGGCCGGGGTGGTCGCCGTGGGCGTCGCCCTCCGGGCGATCAGGATCGCCCGGGACCGGCGGCGGAGCGGTACGACGAAGGCGTGAAGCCCAGCACCGCGCGGAAGTCGTTCGCCAGATGCGCCTGGTCGGCATAGCCCAGCTCCGCCGCGACGTCCGCCAGTTCCGCCTGCGGATCCGTGCGGATCAGCTCCGCCGCCTCCTGCAGCCGACGCCGGCGGATGATCGCGGCGGGTGAGAGGCCGACGTGGCGGTGCGCCATCCGCTGCAGGGTGCGCACGGAGACGGCCAGTCGGGCTGCAGCCTGCTCGGGGGTGCGCACCGACGGGTCGGACATCAGCAGCTGCGCCATCGCGTTGGCGTGCCGCGCGGGCGCGGGAACCTCGCCGACCCGGCTCCGCAGCCAGGCGCACAGCACGGCGACCGCGCGCTCGCGGTGCCCCTCACCCGACGCCATGGCCCGGGCCACCGCCTCGGGCAGGCCTGGCGCGGGGAACGGCTCGAGCCGGTCGAGCAACGCGCTCGGCGCATCCGTGAGCGCCGCGACGGCTGCCGGCCGCAGCAGCGCGCCGACGGCCCAGCCGCGGCCGGTGAGGTCCCGCGAGGTGGCGCGCGTGGTCGCGCCTGACAGCACCGCGCGCGGCTCCCCCACGGTGTCCGACTCGACGACGAGGTTCAGCGCCGGGTACGAGACGAGCTCCTGGCGCGAGGAGCGACCGGGCTCGATGTCCCACTCGGGGATCCAGCACCACTCCACGACCTCCGCAGCGTCCGGGGTCGGCGGCAGCCGGTGGAACTGCGGCAGACGCGCCGGATAGAGCACGCCGCGCGTGGGGTCGACCATGCCTCGAGCGTAGAGGGCAGCGCGGACACCGCGAAGGACGCCCGGCCACCCGATCCTGCCGCGACCTTCGCTCAGGTCGCACTTTCTGCGCCAAGATCCGGGGTTTGGGACCGAAACTGCGACCTGAACGATACGGACGCGCCCCATCCGCTCCCCCTCGGCGACCGCCCCCGGCATGTGGCGCGAATCTGCAAGCGTCCCGGCTGCGCGGCCGCCTACCGTCGGAGGCATGAGCGAAGACACCCCCACCACGAACCCCACGGCCGCCGGCACCACGGGCGTGACCGGCCGGTACACCACGAACGGCCGTCCGAACTCAGCGACCTCCCTCACCCCGTTCCTGGCGATCCCCGACTCCCGCCGTGCGATCGAGTTCTACCGCGACGTCTTCGGCGCCCGCGTCGTCGACGTCACCGAGTTCGGCGGCGTGGTCGCGCATGCCGACCTCGACTTCGGCCTGGGCGTGCTGCAGCTGGGCGACCCCAACCCGGAGTACGGACTGATCGCTGCCCCGGCGGGCGATGCCGACTGCTACTCAATGGGCCTCTACGTGCCCGACGTCGATGCGGTCGTCGAACGGGCGGTCGCCGCCGGCGCCACCGTGCGCGAGGCGCCGTCGACCTTCGTCTCGGGCGACCGCTACGCGAGCATCCGGGATCCGTTCGGCGTGCGCTGGTCGATCATGACCCGCGTGGAGGACCTCTCGGAGCAGGAGAGCGCCGCGCGCGTGGCCGAGTGGGCCGCGTCGTTCAGCGCCCCGCAGAGCTGAGCGGCGCCGAGCCGGGCGGCGCCGCTCCGACCGCTGCAGCAGGTCAGCGCGTCGCGGCGCGGACCGCGTCCTCCGCCGTCGCTGAGGCTGCCGCGCGGCCGGCGGCGCCCGGCCCGCCCTGGGCGAGCGCCTCCTCGGCTGCCGCCGTCACCGCGGGAAGCAGCGCGTCCGCGGTGCGGCGGTAGCCGAGCGCGCTCGGGTGGAACCGGTCCAGGCTGAACATCTCCTCGGGCTCGTCGAAGAACATGGTGCCGACCGCCCTGCGCAGATCCACCGCGGTGGCGCCGTGCTCGATCGCCGCCTGCGCCTGGGCCGCGGCCAGCCGGCGCGACATCCGCGAGGCGATCGACCGCAGCGGCTGCGGCACGGGCCGGAGCGCTCCGAGGTCGGGGCAGGTGCCGACCACGACGCCCGCACCGAGGGCGTGCAGCCACCCGATCGCGTCCTCGAGGTGCTGCACCGAGAGCGAGACCGGGATCCGATGCGTCACATCATTGCCGCCGACCACCACGACGGCGACGTGCGGCAGGTAGTCCGCCTCGAGGGCGGCGAGCTGAGCGTCCAGGTCGGTCGACTCGGATCCGACGATCGCCGCCGTGCGCAGGCGCACCGGCCGGTGGATGCGACGAGCCAGCCCCTTGGCGAGCCGACCGCCGAGGGTGTCCTTGCGCCGCTGGGCGCCGAGGCCCGCCGCGAGGGAGTCGCCGAGGAGCAGGAGGTCCACGGGTTCCCCGGGCAGGCGCGGACGCCACACCCGGTCGGCGTCGAGGGCGTCCTCCCCCAGCGGCTTGCCGATCCGGCGCCGTGCGATGCGCGCCTGCCGCGCGAGCGCGATCCGAACCGCCACCACGGTGCCGGCGATCGCGAGCCCGGCCGCACCGGAGGCGACGGACGCGGAGCGGATCCGATCGGCGTCGCGCGCGTGCATGCCCCGATCACACCGCATCCGGGTGAACGGCGCGTGACCGCGCGGCGACGAATCCGGGGCGCCCTTCGTCGCGAGCGGCCGCCCTCAGGACAGCGGTTTGACCTCGAGCGTCCCCACCGTGTCTCCCGCGCGCACGGCGGCGAACGCCGTGTAGCCGTCGGCCGCGGCGCGCTCCAGCAGCGCCTTGAGGTTCTTCGTCCGCCGCTCCAGCCGCACGCGGGCCCCGTCCGCGATGAGCGCGGCCTTGTGCGCCACGAGCTCGGCCACGGGCACGTCGGCGTCATGCACGAGCACGACGGCCTGACCGGCCGCGTCGTCGGCGGACTCCAGCAGGTCCACGATCCGCTCGAAGCCGATCGAGAAGCCCACCGCCGGAACCTGCTGCCCGAGGAAGCGGCCGATCATGCCGTCGTAGCGGCCGCCGCCGCCCAGGGAGTAAGGCACGGAGGGGTGCGCGAGCTCCATGATGGTGCCGGTGTAGTAACCCATCCCGCGCACGAGGAACGGGTCGAACTGCAGCGGGATCGGGTCGATGCCCTCGGCCGCCGGGCGTGCGGCGGCGACCGCCTCGCCGAGGCCGACGAGGTGGGCGACGAGCTCATCGGGCGCGTTCTCGGGCAGCGCCTTGCGGATCTGCTTCTCCCCGTACGGGTTGTACTCGAGGGTCTGCGGGCGGCGCAGGAAGGCCTGGAACGCGTCCACGGCGGCCGCCGTCGCACCGCGCTCGCGGAGTTCCGCGACGATCCCGTCGGGCCCGATCTTGTCGAGCTTGTCGATCGTGATGAGCACACCGGGCCGCTCCGCCTCTTCGAACCCGAAGGAGTCGAGCATCCAGTCGAGCGCACGGCGGTCGTTCACCCGCACCATGCCGCCGGTGAGCCCGAGCGCGTCGATCGTGTCGAGCGACGCCACGATGAGCTCGGCCTCGGCGCGCGCCGAGTCATCGCCGATGATGTCGATGTCGCACTGCACGAACTGGCGGTAGCGGCCCTTCTGCGGCCGCTCGGCGCGCCAGACCGGACCGATCTGGATCGAGCGGAACACGCCCGGCAGCTGGCCGCGGTTGGTCGCGTAGAACCGGGCGAGCGGAACGGTCAGGTCGTACCGCAGGCCGAGGTCGCTCAGCGCCGCGGGGTCCTCGGCGGCCGCGCTGATCGCTTCGGCATCCAGGCCGCGACGAAGGATGTTGAACGAGAGCTTCTCGTTGTCGCCGCCGATGCCGGCATGCAGGCGGTCGTGCTCCTCGACGACGGGCGTCTCGATCTCGTCGAAGCCATGGGCGCGGTAACGCTCGCGGATGACGGAGAGCACACGCTCACGACGCGCCTTGTCGGCAGGGAGGAAGTCGCGCATCCCGCGCGGAGGATTGACCGTTGCCACGGATCCATTCTTCCAGGTCGGTCAGGGCTGCTCGGATCCCTCGGCGGCGCGCACCTCGTCCTCCAGCGCCCGGATCCGCACGCGCAGGGCGCGCTCGGCGTCCCAGCCGTGGGCGCGGGCCTCCGCCACCAGCTCCAGCAGGCGGTCGCCCAGCTGCGCCTCGTCGAGCGGCGCCGCCTCGAGCACGGGCGCCGGCGTCGGCCCCACGATCGCCGACGGCGGCTCCTCGTGCGCGTGAGCGGCGGGGTCCTCGACGACCTCGATGCCGGCCTTGGCAGCGCGGCCCAGGATCTTCTGCGCGCGTGCGAGCGCGGGCATGCCCGGGGGGATGCCGTCCAGCACGCTGCGACGCTCGTGCTTCTCGGCGGCCTTCGCCGCGTTCCAGTGCACGAGCACCTCCTCCGGCGTGTGCGCGATCGCGTCGCCGAACACGTGCGGGTGACGCCGGGTCATCTTCTCGGTGAGCGCGCGGGCGACGTCGTCGATGTCGAACGGGTCGTCCGGATCCTGCGCCGCGATCGCCGCGTGGAACAGCACCTGCCAGAGCAGATCACCCAGTTCCTCGCGGAGCTCGGAGCGGTCATCCCGCTCCACGGCGTCGATGAGCTCCGCCGACTCCTCGACGAGGTACGGCACGAGCTCGCGGTGCGTCATCGCCTGCGACCACACGCACCGCTCGCGCACCTGGCGCATGACCTCTGCGGCCGCGCGGAGCGGATCCGCGCCCGCTGCGGCATCAGCGTCCATCTCCGCCCTCCTCGACCTCGTGGGGATCATCTTCCTCCGCATCCCCGAGAGCGCGGTGTGCCTTCGCCCGCCACGACACGAGCACCGCCGCGACCAGCAGCGCGATCACCGAGCCCAGCAGCACCGCCAGGATCGCCTGATCCCGCACCGCCGGATCCGCGGCGAAGGCCAGATTGGCCAGCAGCAGGGAGACCGTGAACCCGATGCCGCCCAGGGCGCCCGCCGCGAGCAGGTCGGGGAAATGGATCGCCGGCGGGGCGCCGCGAGGGCGGATCGTCTGGGCGACCGCGCCGAACGCCGCGATGCCGACGAGCTTGCCGACCGGCAGCGCGACGAGGATCGCGAAGAACGCCGGGGAGAGCTCGCTCAGGGGCACCTGCGGGATCACGACGAACGCGGCGACGAACGCGAACAGCGGCAGCACGAGCCCGTTCACCCAGGGCTCGAGGGTGTGCCGGGTCGGATCCGCGACGCGCGGGGCCATCACCAGCCCGAGCATGACTCCGGCGATGGTCGCGTGCACCCCGGACGCCGCGAACAGGCACCACGTCACGATCCCGACGACCACCATGAGGACGACGACCACGGGCCGGGACCATCCGTCCCGCCGGCGCAGGCGGCTGAGCACCGCGAACACGGCAACGGCGACGACGCCGAGCGCGAGCAGCAGCAGGTTCAGGCCGTGCGCGAACAGCACGGCGATGAACACGATCCCGACGATGTCATCGAGGATCGCGAGCGCGAGCAGGAATGCGCGCACCGCGGACGGCAGCCCCCGTCCGAACACGGCCAGCACGCCGAGGGCGAAGGCGATGTCGGTCGCGGTCGGGATCGGCCAGCCGGTGGCGCTGGGACCGCCGCTCGCGATGAGCAGGTACAGCGCGATGGGCACGAGGATGCCGCCCGCCGCCGCGATCGCGGGCTGGACGGCGACGCGCACGCTGTTCAGCTCGCCGCGGGTCAACTCGTACTGCAGCTCGAGCGCGACAACGAAGAAGAAGATCGCGAGCACCCCGTCCGACACCCAGTGCGACACGGACAGATCCAGGGGCGTGCCGGAGACGCCCAGATGCGCGTGGAGGACCCCCGCGATCGCGTCGTGCGTGGGCAGGTTCGCCAGCAGCAGTCCGAGTGCGGCTGTCGCGAGCAGCAGGATCGCGGGGAACTGCGGGGATCTCAGGAGGCGAGTCGTGCGGCTCATCCCTGCCACCGTATCGCGCCCGGCCCGCACGCGCAGGGCCTCGTGGACCCCGTTCGTCACGCGTTCGTCGCGCGCGCCGCGTCGGTTTACGCTCGAGGAGTGACCCCCGACACAACCCATACCGAAGCCATCCGCATCATCGGCAGGTTCGAGGCAGGGCGCGAGCTGCCCGAGGCGATGCGCGCGGACGTGCGCATGCTCGGCGCGCTGCTCGGCCAGGTGCTGCGCGAATCCGGCGGCGACGACCTGTTCGACGACGTCGAGCGCCTGCGCCAGGCCACGATCGAGGCCTACACCGACGAGTCCGCCGAGGCGTTCGACCGCGCGACCCGCATCGCCGAGGAGTTCTCGGTGCAGCGGGCCGACGAAGTCGCCCGCGCGTTCACCGCCTACTTCCACCTCGTGAACCTCGCCGAGGAGCACCAGCGCGTGCGCGTGCTGCGCGAGCGCCGCGACGGCCCTTCGACGGGCTCAGGGACCGAGGTGCGGACCGACACCGTGGCCGGCGCCTTCGCGCAGCTCACCCGGGAGGTCGGCGAGGACGAGGCGCGGCGCCGGCTGGGCGGTCTGCGCTTCCACCCCGTGTTCACGGCGCACCCGACCGAGGCCCGCCGTCGCGCGGTCTCCTCGAGCATCCGGCGCCTCGCCGAGCTGCTCAGCGAGCACGATGCGGCCACCCCGGGCGGCCCCGAGGCGCACCGCGCCCGCCGCCGCATGCTCGAAGAGGTGGACACGCTGTGGCGCACCGCGCCGCTGCGCGCGCAGAAGCCGGAGCCCACCGACGAGGTGCGCACCGTGATGGCCGTGTTCGACGAGACGCTCTTCACGACCGTCCCGCACGTGTACCGGCGGATCGACGACACCCTCCGCGGCGAGGAGTCCGGATCATCGGCGCCGATCGTGCCCGCGTTCGTGCGCGTCGGCACCTGGGTCGGCGGCGACCGCGACGGGAACCCCTTCGTGACCGCTGCGGTGACGCGCGAGGCCGCGGCGATCGCCTCCGACCACGTGCTGCGCGGGCTCGAGCGCGCGATCGAGCGGATCGGCCGCACCCTCACGCTCGACGCCGAGGGCACACCCCCGTCGGCCGAGGCGACCGCCCTCTGGGAGTCGCTGCAGGCCGGCGATCCCGACCTGGCGGCCGAGGTCGCCACGCGCTCGCCCGGCGAACCGCATCGCCGCATCCTGCTGCTGCTCGCGCACCGCGTGGGCGCCACCCGGCGCGGCGAGGAGGGCGGCTACACCGACCCCGAGCAGCTGCTCGCGGATCTGCGCGTCGTGCAGTCCTCGCTCGACGCGGCG
This sequence comes from Microbacterium xylanilyticum, assembly GCF_054654695.1. Taxonomy (NCBI): domain Bacteria; kingdom Bacillati; phylum Actinomycetota; class Actinomycetes; order Micrococcales; family Microbacteriaceae; genus Microbacterium; species Microbacterium xylanilyticum. The sequence continues at coordinate 1,064,894 of NZ_BAAIEN010000002.1, read as the reverse complement.
GGCGCGCACCGCCACGCGTTCGGCGGGGTGCAGCACCTCATCTGGCAGGTGGAGACCTACGGCTTCCACCTCGCCGAGCTGGAGGTGCGCCAGCACTCGCAGGTGCACGCGAAGGCTCTGGCCGAGCTCGAGGCCGCATCGAGCGGGTCCGACGGCGGGACGGTGAGCGCCCAGACCGCGGAGGTGCTCGCGGTCTTCCGCACGATCCGCGAGATCCAGCGCGCCTACGGGCCGCGCGCGGCGGGGCGCTACGTGGTGTCGTTCACCCAGTCCGCCCAGGACCTCGCGAACGTGCACCGGCTGGCCGCGCACGCCTGCGGCGACGACGTGCCCGTGCTCGACGTCGTCCCCCTCTTCGAGACGTTCGCCGACCTGCAGGCAGCTCCCGGGATCCTCGCCGAGATCGTGGAGCATCCGGCCTTCGCCGCGCGGCTCGCCGCGACCGGCCGGCGTCTCGAGGTCATGCTCGGCTACTCCGACTCGTCCAAGGACGTCGGACCGGTCGCCGCCAACCTGGCGCTCTACGAGGCTCAGGCCGAGATCGCCGCGTGGGCGCAGCGCGAGGGCATCGAGCTCACGCTCTTCCACGGCCGCGGTGGTGCGCTCGGCCGCGGCGGAGGGCCCGCGAACTCGGCGATCCTGGCCCAGCCGCCGCACTCCGTCGACGGCCGGTTCAAGCTCACCGAGCAGGGCGAGGTGATCTTCGCCCGCTACGGCGAGCCCGCGATCGCGATGCGGCACATCGACCAGGTGACCGCCGCCACGCTGCTCGCCTCCTCCCCCGGCGTCGAGCAGCGCAACAGCGCCGCGGCCGCCCGGTTCGCCGACGTCGCCGCCACCATGGACCGCGCGTCGCGGGAGCGCTTCTTCGCCCTCGTCAAGGCGCCGGGCTTCGCGCCGTGGTTCGCCACGGTCACGCCGATGGAGGAGATCGGGCTGCTCGCCCTCGGATCCCGCCCGGCCCGCCGCGGGCTCTCGGTCGAGTCGCTCGAGGACCTGCGCGCGATCCCGTGGGTGTTCGCCTGGACCCAGGCGCGGATCAACCTCGCCGGCTGGTTCGGCCTCGGCAGCGCGCTGGAGGCCGTGGGCGACGAGGAGCTGCTGCGCACCGCGTACCGCGAGTGGCCGCTGCTGCGCACCATGGTCGACAACGTCGCGATGAGCCTCGCGAAGACGGATCCGCGGATCGCCCGCCGCTACCTCGAGCTCGGCGACCGCGACGACCTGGCCGCCCTCGTGCTGGAGGAGATGGAGCTCACGCGCTCCTGGGTGATCCGGCTCACCGGCGGCGAGCGCCTGCTGGAGAACAAGCCGATCCTGCAGCGCGCGGTCGCGATGCGCAGCCCGTACGTGGACGCCCTGTCGCTGCTGCAGCTTCGCGCGCTGCGCGCACTGCGCGCCGCCGACGAGCAGGCCCCGGCGCCGGATCCGGAGCTGCAGCGCCTCCTGCTGCTCTCGGTCAGCGGCGTCGCGGCCGGCCTGCAGAACACCGGCTGATCCGGCTGCGCTCCGGCCGGACTCCGGCCGATCTCAGGCGCCGGTCCTCTCGCCGAGGGCCGGCGCCTGCGTCTCTGCTCACCAGCCCTCGGTGAGCACCCGGTCCAGTGCGGCGACGACCATGTCGGCGCTGGCGGCGGTCAGGCACAGCGGCGGCTTGACCTTCAGCACGTTCGAGCGCTCCGACGTGGTGAGCACGATCACGCCGAGCTCCCGCAGCCGCTCGCAGATCGCCGCGGCCTCGGCCGCCGCCGGCTCCATGCTGTGCCGGTCGCGCACGAGCTCGACGCCGAGGTACAGCCCCTCGCCGTGCACCGGCCCGATCAGCGCGTGCTTCTCGGCGAGCGCGCGGAACCCGTCCGCCAGGCGTGCACCCACGACGCGCGCGTTCTCCTGCAGGCCCTCCTCCGCCATCGCGTCGAGCACGGCGATGCCGACGCGGCAGCTGAGCGGGTTGCCGCCGGCGGACGAGAAGAACTGCCCCTGCGTGGCGAGCGCGTCGGCGACCCGCTGCGAGGTGATGACGCCGCCGATGGGGAATCCGTTGCCCATGGGCTTGGCGATCGTGATGATGTCCGGCACGACGCCGGACTGCTCGAATCCCCAGAACGTGGATCCCATCCGGCCGAATCCGACCTGCACCTCGTCGGCGATGCACAGTCCGCCCACGGCGCGCACGCGCGCGTACACGTCGGCGAGGTATCCCTCGGGCAGCACCACGCCGCCGGCGTTGCCGAGCACCGACTCGCAGATGAACCCGGCGACGGGCCGGCCCTCCGCCGCCAGCCGATCGAGGTCCGCCCCCAGGTCGGCGGCGTACCGCGCCCCGGTGCCCTCGCCCCGATACGTGCCGCGGAACCGGTTCGGCACGTCGGCGACGTGCACCCAGTCCGGCCGTGTGGCGAGCGCATCCGGGTTGTCGTAGGCGCTCGTCGTCACGGCATCGCTGGCCATGGTCCAGCCGTGGTAGGCCTCCCGCAGCGACACCACGGTCCTGCGCGCCGTCGCCGCCTGGGCCAGCCGCAGCGCGAGGTCGACGGCCTCAGATCCGCTGTTCACGAGGAGCACCGTGTCGAGGGCGTCCCGGTCGGCGCCGGCACGGCGCGCCTCGTCCGGGAGCAGCGCGATCAGCCGCTCGCTGTACTCGGCGAGCTCGCGGTAGAGGAACCGCGAGTTGGTGTTCAGGATCCGGATCTGCCGGTTCACGGCGTCGGCGACACCCGGGTGCCCGTGCCCGAGGCCCGTGACGTTGTTGACCATGTCGATGTAGGCGCGGCCCGTGGTGTCGACGAGGTGGTGCCGCCAGCCGCGTTCGATCTGCGGCGGGCGCTCGTAATAGCGCTCCTGCGCGCTCGCGAAGATGCGCTCCCGGCGCGCGAGCTCGGCGGGCGCCTCATCGTCCTGGGCGAGGGACGGCAGACCAAGCCACGGCGCGGGATCCACGCTGAGCCGGCGCCAGGCGGGCACGAGGTCCGGGACCAGGAACGCGGCGTCGCCGGGGGCCGGCACCGCTACGGGGGCGTCGTCCCGCAGGATCGACACGACGACGGTGCGGGCTGTCGCGCTCTCGGGAACGTCACCGATCCCCTGCCCTGCCTCGACCGCGGCGCCGACATCGGGCGCCGCGGCGACGCCGCGGATCTCGCACGCCCAGCCGTCGAACGCGATCCGCACCGTGCCGTCCCCGGATCCCTCGATCCGCCCCGAGAGCGGGGCCGTGAGCCGCTGCGGAGCACCCGCGGGGAGGTGGATCACCGTGCCGATGGGCCAGGTCGCCGCCGGGTCGGGACTGTCGACGCGCGTGCGGGTGAGCCGGAAGACACCGTAGGGCATGACGGCCGCCGCCGCGCCGCCATCGAACGCGACGCGGACGAGTGCTTCCTCCGCGTCGGGTGCGAGCCAGGTGCCGGACGCGAGGTCCTCGGACTCCACACCGGGATCCAGGATCGCGATTTCGCCGTCGAGTCCGGGCAGCAGCGACGCGAGCGGGGATCCGTCCCGGGCCGGCGGCGGGGGAACCGGAGCCGTCGCAGCGACTCCGAGCCGGGCCAGGACGAGCTCCACGGCCTCGCCGAGAGGGACGGCCGTGGCTGCGTCGAAGATCGCCTGCTCTCCGGCGATGCGCTCGCACGCGTAGTCGTTGCCCCCGTCGATCTCGAGCTGGCGCCAGCCGCTCGCCACCAGCAGAGCCGCGCGCAGCACGATCAGCGGCCAGACCGCGCGCGCCTCGGATTCGCTGAGCGGAGCATCGGCATGGAAGGCCGCGATCGTCTCGAGCACCCGCCACGGCCGTTCCGGCTCGTGGTGCAGCATGGACGAGGCGCACACGGCGAGCTCCGCGACCCGCCATCCGAGTGCGAGGTCGCCGAGGTCGAGCACGGTACGCGGATGCAGCCGCGTGTCCGCACCACGCTCCCCCATGACGTTGTCGTCGGTGAGGTCGCCGTGGATCGGCTGCACGGGGAGGTCCGTCGCGACCCGCCGCAGCAGGCCTTCCGCTGCGGCGATCGCAGCGGCGACCCGCTCCCGCAGTTCCGGTTCCGCGATCGACGGCAGCAGGCGCCGGGCCTCTTCCGCGGCCACCCGCATGTCCCACATGTGCGGGCGGTCGAGGCCCGGATGAGCCAGCCCGGCGAGGGCGTTCACCGACGCGGCCGCGAGGGATCCGAACTCCTGCAGCACGACGGGCGCGAAGTAGCCGGCGTCGACCATCGGCTCCCCGTCCGCGAAGGCGCTGCGCCGCACGGAGAGGCCGTGCCAGCGCTGCGTGAGAGCGCCGTCGAGGCCGGGCAGCGCGGCCGGCACCGTGACGCCGGCGGACCGGTAGGCGTCCAGCGCCGCGTGCTGCGCGTCGCGGGCGCTGTCGCCGAAGACGGGGTTGTCGACGCGGAGCACGCTGCGGGTGCCATCCGCCTCAGTGAGCAGGAAGTTGCGGTCCTGGTTGCTGCCGAGCTCCGACGCGGTGACGGCGATGCCCCAGTGCTCGCGCGCGATGGCGATGGCGTCGGACACGGTGACATCGGGGCGCACGAGACCCCCGGCGGGCTGTTCGGGCACAGCGGTCCCTTCGTTCGAGCGGGAGGAGCGCGGGAGGAGGGCGGTGGTCGCTCAGAGCGCGTGGTCGTCGGCGTGCCGGGCGAGCGACCGCGCATATCGCTCGGTGAGCTGCACCATGAGATCGGGCGTCGAACGGTCCACGCCGAACACGTACCCGGGGAAGTCGAGCTCGTGCTGCGCCTCCCAGATCTCCTCGTGGCGCTCGGGCGAGAGGATCCGCACCGGGTCGCCGACGGCGACCCAGCCGATCGGCACGACGGTCTCGGGCGGCAACGTGGTGCGCAGGTGCACGACGGCGTTGATGCGCACCTCGCTGCGCTCGCCGATCACCGCGCCGTTGAAGATCCGCGTGCCGGTCGCCAGGAACACCTCGTCCGCGATCGTGGCGCCGGAGATGCTCGCCATCGGCCCCACCAGCACGTGGTCGCCGATGTGCACCGGGTTCGCGGCGGTGGCGCGGATGAGGGCGTTCTCCATCACGATCACATGCTCGCCGAGGGTGATCGGCCCGCCCTCTGCCGTGATCACGGCGCCGTGCAGCACCTGGCAGTTCGGGCCGATCGTCACGTCGCCGGAGATCACGGCGGACGGAGCCACGACGGCCGTGTCGTGGATACGGGGCCGAGCCCCGAGGTGCTCGTACATCATGCCGCCAGACTAGCGGCGGTTGCCCGGGACCGGCGGGGGTTGCTCAGGTGCGGCTTCGGTTGCCGCGGATGAGGCCGATCACGAGGGTCGCGAGGAACAGCACGATTCCGAGCACGGCCAGCCAGATCAGCCCCTTGACGACGAAGCCGAGGATCGAGAGCCCGAGCCACACGATGAGCAGGATGATCAGGAGTGTCCACATGCCATGACTCTCCCGCATGCGAGGAGCACCGGCCACCCCGTTGACGTGCCGGGGCCGGTGCGCTAGCGCCGGGGCTCTCGCACTCCGCTCGCGTCACCCCTCGGCCCGCTGTTCAGGCGCCGACGGGCGGGAGCAGGCCCTTGGCCGCGGCCATCGTGCGGGCGATGAGCAGCGCCGGATCCGTGATCTCGCCGTCGACGAGCAGCCGGTCAAGTTCCGCGAGCGGCATCCGCACGGGCTGCACTCGCTCGCCCGGATCCGCGAGAGCACGGCCCTCGTGCACGCCCGGCGCGAAGAACAGGTGCGTCGCCCATACGCTGCGTCCCGGGTTGGCGAAGAACGTGTGCAGCGGGATCAGCTCGGTCGGGACGACGCCGAGCTCCTGCTCGAGTTCGCGGCGTGCCGCCTGCTCGGGCACCTCGCCGAACTCGCCGCCGCCACCCGGGAGATCGAGGATCCAGCGATCGACCGGGTACCGGTACTGGCGCGCGAGCAGCAGCACCGACCCGTCCTGCACGAGGGTCGCGACCGTGAAGGGCACGCTGCGGTCGACCTCGAACGTGGTCCGCTCCCCGGAGGGCAGCTGCACCTCGTCCACGTCGATGCGCACCCGCCCCCGGTGCGTCTCGCGCGTGGAGATCCAGCGCCAGCGCGGATGCTCGCTCGGAGCGGGACGCTCCCGGGAGCGGCGCGGCGCCGCAGGCGCCTCGGCTCGGAGTGGGACGTGATCCGCCGCCACCGCCGCCGGCGCCTCCGAGCGCGGCACAGCACGCCGGCTCTGCATGAGCTGCTCCACGAGGGCGCGCCCCTCGGCCGCCGACAGGGCATGCCCGCGCCGCGAGCGCGCGATGGAGTCGGCGTTCACGAGGCGGCTCCTGCGGCGACGGGAACCTCGACGGGCGCCGATTCGGGGAACAGCGCGGTGAGCAGCTGGCCGGTCCACTCGACCGGATCCGCCCGGTCGGCGCCGGGCATCGGCACCACGAGCGCCTCTCCCCCGCCGACGAGCTTGGCCTGCGGGTACAGCCGCTGCAGCCGCACCTTCATCGAGTCCTCCAGGCGGGCGGGCGCGATGCGCAGGTTCGAGCCCATCGCGACGACGTCGGTGAGGCCGGCGCGTGCCGCGCGACGACGCAGCCGGGCGATCGCGATGAGCCCCTCGACCTCGGCCGGCGGCGTGCCGTAGCGGTCGGCGAGCTCCTCGACGACGTGGTCGATCGCATCCGCCGGCGCGGTCGCGGTGGCCGCGCTGGACAGCTTCTGGTACGCCTCCAGGCGCAGACGCTCGCTGTCGATGTAGGAGTCGGGGATCCGTGCATCGACGGGCAGCTCGAGGCGCAGCTCCGCGCCGGTCTCGGTCTCCTCGCCGCGGAACGTCGCCACGGCCTCGCCGATCATGCGCAGGTACAGGTCGAAGCCGACGCCGGCGATGTGCCCGGCCTGCTCGGCGCCGAGGAGGTTGCCGGCGCCGCGCAGCTCGAGGTCCTTGAGCGCGACCTGCATGCCGGATCCGAGGTCGTTGTTGATCGCGATGGTCTGCAGACGGTCGGCGGCCGTCTCGCTGAGCGGCTTGCTGTCGTCGTAGAGGAAGTAGGCGTAGGCGCGCTCCCGGCCGCGGCCGACGCGCCCGCGCAGCTGGTGCAGCTGGCTGAGGCCGTAGCGGTCCGCGCGGTCGATGATGATGGTGTTGGCGTTCGAGATGTCGAGGCCCGTCTCGATGATCGTGGTGGAGACGAGCACGTCGTACTTGCGCTCCCAGAAGTCGTCCACCACCTGCTCCAGCTGGTGCTCGCCCATCTTGCCGTGCGCCACCGCGATCCGCGCCTCGGGCACCAGCTCGGCGAGCTCGGCGGCCACGCGCTGGATCGACTGCACCCGGTTGTGCACGTAGAAGACCTGCCCCTCGCGAAGGATCTCGCGGCGGATCGCGGCGGCTACCTGCTTGTCGCTCTTGGGGCCCACGAAGGAGAGGATCGGATGCCGGTCCTCCGGGGGCGTCTGCAGGGTGGACATCTCCCGGATCCCTGTGACGGCCATCTCCAGCGTGCGCGGGATCGGCGTCGCGCTCATGGCGAGGATGTCGACGTTCGTCTTCATCTTCTTCAGCGCGTCCTTGTGCTCGACGCCGAAGCGCTGCTCCTCGTCGATGATCATGAGGCCCAGATCCTTGAACATCACCTGATCGGTGAGGATCCGGTGCGTTCCGATCACCATGTCGACGGATCCGTCCAGCAGGCCCTCACGGACGAGTCGGGCCTCCTTGTCGGTCTGGAAGCGCGAGAGCGGACGCACCTTGACCGGGAAGCCGGCGAAGCGCTCGGTGAACGTCTCCAGGTGCTGCTTGACGAGGAGGGTCGTCGGCACGAGCATCGCGACCTGCTTGCCGTCCTGGATGGCCTTGAACGCCGCGCGCACGGCGACCTCGGTCTTGCCGAAGCCGACATCGCCGGACAGCAGCCGGTCCATCGGGATCGGCCGCTCCATGTCGGCCTTGATCTCGTCGATCGTCTGCAGCTGGTCAGGTGTCTCGGCGAACGGAAACGCCTCCTCGAGTTCGCGCTGCCAGGGGGTGTCGGCGCCGAAGGCGTACCCCTTGGCCGCCATGCGGGCCGAGTACAGCTTCACGAGCTCGATGGCGATGTCGCGCACCGCCTTGCGGGCTTTGCCCTTGGCGGCGGCCCAGTCGCTGCCGCCCATCTTCGAGAGGGTCGGCGCCTCGCCGCCGACGTACTTCGAGAGCAGGTCGAGCTGATCGGTCGGCACGTACAGCTTGTCGCCGGGATAGCCGCGCTTCGACGGCGCGTACTCCAGCACCAGGTAGTCACGCGTGGTCTTCACCGCGTTGCGGCCGCCCGACGAGACCTCGCGCTGGGTCATCTCGACGAACCGCGCGATGCCGTGCGTCTGGTGCACGACGTAGTCGCCCGCCTTGAGCTGCATCGGATCCACGACGTTCTTGCGCCGGGAGGCGAGCTTCTTCACGACGCGGGTGTCGCCGCCGATGGTGCGACCGTAGAACTCGTTCTCGGTGATGACCGCGATCCTGGCGCTCGCGATCTGGAAGCCGGACTCGATCGTGCCCGTGACGAGGGTCGCGACGCCCGCGTCCGGGGCGTCCGGCAGCGTGTCGACGACGCGAGCGGCGATGCCGCGGTCGGCGAGCACGTCGCGGGCCCGGTCGACCAGGCCCGCTCCCGACGACACCAGCACCACGCGCCAGCCGTCGGAGACCCGGCCCGCGGTGAACTCGATCGCACCGTCGACGTTGCCGTGGAACGACGGGATGGGCGCGGCGCTCACTCCGTCGGCGCCCTGCTCGAGCGTCGCGTCGTCGGAGCCGGCGTCGAAGGCGCTCAGTCGCCACCACACGCCGCCGCGGTCGTGCACCGCCGTGCGCAGCTCGGCGACGGAGAGGAAGTCGCCGGTCTGCAGGTCGATCGGCGCGGACGCCCCCGCGGTGGCCGCACTCCACGCGGCCTCGAGGAACTCCCGGTTGGTCTCGCCGAGGCTCGCGGCGCGCGCGCCGCTGCGCTCCGGGTCGACGAGCGCGACCGCGGCTCCCTCGGGAAGGTAGTCGGCGAGGGGCACCACCGGTCCGGCGACAACGGGCAGGAGCGACTCCATGCCTTCGACGGGGATGCCCTCCGCCATCTTCTGGAGCATGCCCGCGATGCCGGGGAACGCGTCGACGAGCGTCGCGGCGCGCTCGCGCACCTCGGCGGTGAGCAGCAGCTCGCGGCTCGCCGGCAGGGCGACGGTGCGCACCTCTCCGGGCAGCGAGCGCTGGTCGGCGACCGAGAAGAGCCGGATCTGGTCGATCTCGTCGCCGAAGAACTCGACGCGGGAGGGGTGCTCCGCCGTGGGCGGGAACACGTCGAGGATCCCGCCGCGCACCGCGAACTCGCCGCGGCGGGACACCATGTCCACCCGCGAGTAGGCGCGCTCCACCAGCGAGGCAGCCACGCCGTCGAGGTCGTAGCCGCGCGCACCGACGGTGAGCTCGAGCGGCTCGACGTCGCCGAGCCCGGACGCCACGGGCTGCAGTGCGGCGCGGACCGAGGCCACGACGACGAGCGGGCGCTCCCCCGACCAGACGCGCATCCGGCGCAGCACCTCGAGGCGCCGGCCGACCGTGTCGGGGCTCGGACTCAGGCGCTCATGCGGGAGCGTCTCCCATGCCGGGAAGGCCAGGATCTCGGCGTCCGAGAGGTACGAGCCCAGCGCGGCGGCCAGGGATTCCGCGCGCCGACCGGTCGGCGCGACCACGAGCAGCGCCGCGGGCTTTCCCCCGGCGGCACGGCGCTCGAGGAGGCCGGCGAGCATCGGCGCGTCCATCCCCGCGCTCGCGAGCAGGTCGGCATCGGTCTGCGCCCAGGTCAGGGCGTCGCGGAAGCCCGACGCCTCGTCTTCCAGCGCGCGCACGATCCCCTGCACAGTCACCGAAAAAGTCTACGTGGATCCACCGACACCGGATGCCCGCGTTCGGGGTCCGGCTCTCCGGCATTGAGCGCAGGGGGGGGCGCGACCCGTGACATCTCCGGCACCGGATGCCCGCAGCGAACCGGGCGATGACGATAGCCGGCTGTTCGAGCGGGTGCGGGCGTCAGGGAGCTGAGCTGACCTGCGCCGCGTGTCATCCGGGTGGTGTTCCGGCGTGGGTGAGGTCGCTGTGGATGTGGTGGGGGTCGCCGGTGCGGGTGCGGGGTCGGTGCCAGTCCCGGTAGGGGTCCCACCATGCGGGGCCGCGGAGTTCGGGGACACCGTGGTGCATGCGGATCTGCCAGCCGGAGGTGTCGAGGGTGCGGTGGTGGTGCCAGCACAGGGCGACCCCGTTGCTGGTGTGGGTGGGTCCTCCGTCCGCCCATTCCCGGACGTGGTGGATCTCGCACCAGGTGGCGGGGATGTGGCAGCCGGGGATGATGCATTCCCGGTCGCGGAGCTGGATGGCGCGGCGTTGCAGGGCGGTGAAGATCCGGGCGGTGGTCCCGATGGACACGATCTGCCCGTGCTCGTCGAACAGCACCCGTTGGATCCCACCGGCGCAGGCGGTGTGCCGAGCCACGGTGAGGGGGACGTCGTCGCCGGTGCCTTCGATGAACGCCCGCCCGTGTCCGGTCGCGTACGCCTCCGCCGTGACCGACACCACCAGGGTCGGGGCGGCACCACCCAGGTCCGGCATGCGGCCACTCGCGGCGGCCGCGGTGAGGATCATGGCGAGGTTGTCGTGGTTGCGTTGCGCGCGGGTGCGGAAGTCCTCCGGGACCGGAAGCCCACCGATGTCGTCATCGTCGGGGTCGCTGTCGGGTTCGAAGCGGACACCGCCCACGCTTGGCGAGCTCACCGCGCCGTCACCGCAGCCTTCGGCCGCAGCCGCGTCCGATCCAAGATCCGGGGACCCGGCCGCCGCGGCCGGGTTGTTCAACGCGTCCAACAGCCGTTGCAGCAGCCCGGCGACTTCGGGGAGCAGCCCACCGCCGATCGGGTGCACGCCGCCGCGGAGTCTCCCGATCCAGAACCCGCGGTTGCGGTCGGCTTTCGCGTCCTCGGGCTCGGCACCGTCCGGATCCAACGCCAGCATCACCGCCCGGGCGTATTCGGCCAGCTCATCCGTCGACGGCGCAGGTCCCGGACGGCCCCGCTCGTCGCGGAGATCCTCACCGCGGGCGGTCGCGGCGAGCAGCGCGTCGACCGCTTCCCGTTCCTCGGCGGTGATCCGGTTCCCGGCGCGTTCCACCGGCCCGGTCGCGGCCAGCAGCCCCGGCACCGACACCACCCCGTCCCGCAACGCTTCGGCCATCGCCGGGTACCGCGCCGGTGTGAGATCACCGCTGGACAGCACCACGTCCCGATGCGTGGCGTGCGCGGCTCGGACGAACTGACGGGCGGTCCCGACGTCGGTGCGCAGTGCCCGCCGCAGCAGTTCGGTCACATCCCGGCATCCCACCGTCGGGGACACCCGTTCGGTGGACAGGCGCCGGTCCCGGTCCTCGACCTGCCCCACCAGCCCGGTGATCACCGCGTCCAGCAGACGTCGCACGGCCCCCGCGGCTTGCAGCGCCGGCACCAGATCCGCGCCAGTGAGACCGTCGAAACAGGATCCCATCTCCGGCGACGCGCACAGCTCTTCCAGCGGCCCGTCCAGCTGCTCGAGAACCCGTGCCGCGGTCGATGTCATACCCCCATTCAACCCGGGGTCACCGACATTCGAACACCAGATCAGACCTTAAAACGCAACCTGTGCACAACTCGTTCGGACACTCGCCTGTGGAGGACAATCGACCGCCACCCACGGGCCAGCACAGTCGCATCAAGGCACCCGTGGGAGCACCGCGCTGTCCCCTCGACTAGCTCGGGGACCGATGGGCGGGCAGCCGGGTGAGGCGACGCACATATATGTCCCGCGACCGATCACGCCGGCGGTCCCCGCGCCTAGGATGAACGCGTGACCGATCCGCAGCAGCCCCGTCCCGTCCCACCGCCGGGATACACGGCTCCCCCGGCCGCGCCCGGCGGATACGCAGCTCCGCCGGTACCCCAGCCCGAGACGCAGACGTCGTACCCGCAGCCCCCGCAGGCGCCCCCCGGTGCGTTCGCCGGCCCTGCGGGCGGATACGCGGCACCGTTCCCCGCTCCCGCTGCCCGTCGAGGCGGCGCCGCGATCGGCCGCGTCGCGCTGATCCTCGCTCTCGTCGCCACCGTCCTGCTCACCGTCCTCAACGCGGTTCTCGCCTGGCAGATCGGCTACGGCGCGGGTTCCGGCACGACCCTCCCCGAGCTCGAGAAGCAGCTCGCCGCGGAGGATCTCTCGGCGTTCACGCCCGTCCGGGAGCTGGTGCTGTGGTGGGAGATCACGGCGTGGGTCGCGAGCGGTCTGGGCATCTGGGCGCTCGTCCAGGGCATCGTCGCGATCGCTCGCCGCCGCGGCCGCGGATCCGGGATCGCCGCCGTGATCATCGCGGCGCTCGGGCCGTTCGTGTTCTTCTTCGTCGCCTACGTCGTCCTGGCGATCGCGCTCGGGGTCGCCGCGACCACGCGCTGAGGCGCGAAGAACGAAGCGGCGTCACCGCGCCCGCCTCGAGAATGCCACGGATGGTCAGCGCGGCGCGTGGTGCTTCTGCTGGGCCGCGAGCAGGCCCTCCTCGACGAGCTGCTCCACGGCGTCCGCCGCGTCGGAGATGAGGATCGGGAGGTTCGGGCGCTCCGCGGCGCCGAACGGCGCGAGCACCCAGTCGGCGGGATCCTGCCGACCCGGCGGGCGGCCGATGCCCACCCGCACACGCGGGAAGTCGGGCGTGGTCAGCACCCGGGCCACGTCGCGGATGCCGTTGTGCCCGCCGTGGCCGCCCCCGATCTTGAGCTTGATCGTGTCGAACGGGATGTCGAGCTCGTCGTGCACGAGCACGATCCGCTCCGGGTCCACGGAGTAGAACCGCGCGAGGGCGCCGACCGGAGCGCCCGACACGTTCATGAAGCTGTTGGGCTTGGCCAGCACGAGCTTGTCGCCGCCCGGACGCACCCAGGTCTCGACGACCCGAGCACCGGCCTTGTGCTCGCGGAACGCCTCGCCCCGGCGGGAGGCCAGCTCGTCGACCACCATCTGCCCCACGTTGTGCCGGGTCGTGGCGTACTTCGGCCCCGGGTTGCCGAGCCCCACCACCAGCCACGTCTGCGCCATGGATCCATCCTCCCGGATCGTGAAGAAAGAAGAGAGACAGGAAAGGGGGCGCGAACCCGTCGCGCCCCCTTTCCGGAGTTCTACAACCGCAGGATCACTCCGCGGCGGCCTCCTCGGACTGCGCCTCGGCGACGGCCTCATCGGCGGCGGCGATCTCCTCCTCGGCGGCGATGGCCGCAGCGGGGACGGAGACGGCGACGACCAGCGTCTCCGGGTCGGCGACCAGGGAGACGCCCTTGGGCAGAGTCACGTCGGCCGCGGTGATGCGCGCGCCGTCCTCGAGACCCTCGACGGAGACCTCGACGTGCTCCGGGATGTGGGTCGCCTCGGCCTCGACCGACAGGTGGGTCGCGTCGAGGTTGGCGATGGTGCCCGCGAACGGCTCGCCGACGAGGACGACGGGGAGCTCGACGGCGACCTTCTCGCCCTTCTTCACGACGAGCAGGTCGATGTGCTCGATGATCTGGTGCACCGGGTCCTTCTGCACGTCCTTGACCAGGGCGAGCTGGCTCTTGCCGGCGATGTCCAGCTCGAGCAGCGCGTTGGCGCGGCGGATGAGCAGGGCGACCTGGTGGCCGGGCAGCGCGACGTGCACCGGCTCGGTGCCGTGTCCGTAGATGACGGCCGGGATCTGGCCCGCGGCACGCAGACGGCGGGCGAAGCCCTTGCCGAAGCTGGTGCGGAGCTCGGCGACAACCTTGTTGTCTTCGGTCATGATGTTCTCCTCGTTCACACGCGGCTCAGGTGCCGTGCGGTGGTCTGGGTTCGTCGTCTCGACACGACGGAAGGAGAGCCAGAGCTCACCGCGTCGATCACGGATGCGCGCACGCAGGCGCCATCCCTCGCCGAGGACCACACCATGCTACCCGAGTTCGGCGCGGCCTTCTGACGATAGGCTGTGGACCATGTTCGATGCCGCATTCATCTCCGAGGGGATCGCCTGGCTGATCGGCCTCATGGCGGTCGCCGCGACCGTGCTCACCTTCGGCGCGCTGTTCTCCATGGGCCGCTCCGGCTACCGCAAGGACTGACCGCCTCCACGAAGAACCGCGCCGCCCTCTCGGACGACGCGGTTCTTCTCGTGTACGCGGATCCGCGCGGGTTCATCCCACGCCGAGGTACGCCTCCTTGACGGCCGGGTCCGCGAGCAGCTCCTTGCCGGTGCCGGTGCGGGTGATCGCCCCGGTCTCCAACACGAACGCACGGTGCGCCCTTGCCAGGGCCTGGTTCGCGTTCTGCTCGACGAGCAGCACGGTCGTGCCCTGCGCGTTGATCTCCGTGATGATCTTGAAGATCTGCCGGATGAACTGGGGCGCGAGTCCCATCGAGGGCTCGTCCAGCAGCAGCACGCGGGGCTGCGACATCAGCGCGCGACCGATGGCGAGCATCTGCTGCTCGCCTCCGGACATCGTCCCGCCGAGCTGCTTCTTACGTTCGTCCAGCCGCGGGAACAGCGAGAACACGCGCTCGTACGACTCGGCGACGCCGGACTTGTTCTTCAAGCCGAACGTGCCCATGTCGAGGTTCTCCAGCACCGTCATGCCGGGGAAGATCCCCCGCCCCTCGGGCGACTGCGAGATCCCCTTGACGACCCGCAGGTGCGCCTTCATCTTGGTGATGTCCTGGCCGTCGAACAGGATCGATCCGCTGGACGGCTGCAGGAGCCCGGAGATCGTGCGCATGGTGGTCGTCTTGCCCGCGCCGTTCGCGCCGATCAGCGAGACGATCTCGCCCTCCTCCACGGAGAAGGAGATGTCGTGGATCGCCTTGATCCGCCCGTAGTGGACGGAGACGTCCTTCAGTTCAAGCAACGTCATCTTCAGGCACTCCCAGGTAGGCGGCGATCACGCGCGGGTCGTCACGGATGACCGCGGGCACGTCGTCGGCGATCTTCTTGCCGAACTCGAGCACCACGATGCGGTCGGTGACGCCCATCACGAGCTTCATGTCGTGCTCGATGAGCAGGACGGTGTACCCCTCGTCGCGGATGGACCGGATGAGCGCCATCAGGTCCTCCTTCTCTGCGGGGTTGAACCCGGCGGCCGGCTCGTCCAGGCACAGCAGCTTCGGATCCGTCGCGAGGGCGCGGGCGATCTCGAGGCGGCGCTGCGACCCGTAGGACAGATCGCGCGACCGCTTCTGCGAGTGCTGCGCGATGCCGACGAAGTCCAGGAGCGCCATCGCCCGGTCCACCGAGCTCCTCTCCTCGCGCACGTGCCGGGGCAGCCGGAGCAGGGCGCCGGGGACCGAGGTGCGGTGCCGCGCGTCCAGGCCCACGACGACGTTCTCCAGAGCGCTCATCTCGCCGAAGAGGCGGATGTTCTGGAACGTGCGCGCGAGCCCGAGCCTGGTGATCTGGTGCTGCTTGCGCCCCTTCACCGACTGGCCCTCCAGCAGCACGTCGCCGCTGGTCGGCTTGTACACACCCGTCATCGCGTTGAAGCACGTCGTCTTGCCGGCGCCGTTCGGGCCGATGAGGCCGAGGATCTCGCCGCGCTTGATGTCGAACGAGACGTCGTCGAGGGCCGTGAGGCCGCCGAAGCGGATCGTCAGGTTCTTCACCTCGACGAGCTTCTCGCCGACCGCGACGTCGATCTCGCGCTCGGACTCCGCACCCTCGACGAGCGGCGGGTCCTGCCCGGGCACGATGTCCGGCTCGGCGCCCGCGGCCGTGGGCTCCTCCGGCGCCACGTCGTCCGGGGTCCGGTTCTCGTTCGCATCGGTCATGACGCACCTCCCTCGGTGCTCGGCGTCGTGGTTCGGGGCGGTTCAGCACCGCGAGGCTGCTTCGGAGGTGCCACCCACTCCAGAGCCTTCCGCGAGTACGCCATGAGACGCATCTTCGCGGGGACCAGGCCCTGTGCGCGGTAGATCATCAGGATCACCAGGGCGACGCCGAAGATCAGGTACTTGTACTCGGCGATCGCCGTGAACCGCAGCGGGATGTAGGCGACGATCGCTCCGCCGAGGAGCGCACCGACCTTGTTGCCGGTGCCGCCCAGGACCACGGCGGCGAGGAACAGGATCGAGGTCTGCACGTCGAACTTCTGGTTGTTCACGAAGCCGATCTGCCCGGCCATCAGCGCGCCCGAGAGGCCGCCGACGCTCGCGCCGATCGCGAACGCCCACACCTTGTACTTGAAGGTGGGCACGCCCATCGTCTCGGCAGCGTCCTCATCCTCGCGGATGGCGATGAACGCGCGGCCGACCCGCGAGCGCTCGAGGTTGCCCACCAGCAGCAGCACGATGATCAGGATCGTGATGGTCAGCCAGTACCACGGCACGCCGTTGGAGTTCGCGAAGATCGGCACGCCCGACGCGGTCTGCCCCGGAGGACGGCCGATGTTCTGGAAGCCGACCTGCCCCTTCATCGCCGGGATGATCGTGGCGAGGATGCGCACGATCTCACCGAAACCGAGCGTGACGATCGCGAGGTAATCGCCGCGCAGCCGCAGGGTGGGAACACCCAGCACGACGCCGAAGACCATCGCGACGATCATGGCCGCCGGCAGCGTCCACAGATACGGGATCTTCAGGTAGGGCGAGTCGGGGCTGGTGAACATCGCCGCGGTGTACTGCCCCACCGCGAAGAAGGCCACATAGCCGAGGTCGAGGAGGCCGGCGTAGCCGACGACGACGTTCAGGCCGACCGCCACCAGGGCGTAGACCGCCATCGAGAACAGCGCGATGGACCAGTTGGTGCCCGGCGAGGTGCTGATCGGGAAGAAGTCCAGGTACGGCATCGCATATGCGATCGCGACGACGGGCAGCATCCATGCCCACTGCATGGGCCGCGACAGCTCGTTCCAGCGTTCGCGGAGTCCGCGGAACGGACCGCGGCGGACCGCCGCGATCGACTCGGTCTCGATCGCCTCGCGGGCCGACTCGGCCGTGGGCAGCGGGCGCGGCCCGTCAGCGGAGGTGCTCATGCCTTGCTCCTTCCGAGGGTGGTGCCCAGGATGCCGGTCGGGCGGACCAGCAGCACGAGGACGAGGATGACGAAGGCCACGACGTCGGCCCACTGCGCGTCACCGAGGAGGATCTGCCCGTAGTTGCCGACGATGCCCAGCAGGATGCCGCCGAGCAGCGCCCCGCGGACATTGCCGATGCCGCCGAGGACCGCCGCGGCGAAGGCCTTGACGCCGAGGATGAATCCGCCGTTGTAGATGACGCCGGACGGCACCAGCATCACGTAGAACAGAGCGGCCGCACCGGCGAGCAGACCGCCGATGATGAACGTGATCACGATGGTGCGCTCCTTCGAGACACCCATCAGCGTGGCGGTGTCCGGGTCCTGCGCGACGGCGCGGATCCCGCGTCCGGTGCGGCTGCGCCGGATGAAGAGGTCCGTTCCGACCATGAGCAGGATCGCGGCGACCACGATGATGATCTGCTGGTTCGTGATGATCGTGCCGAAGACGTCGAAGACCGGATCCGGGATGAACATCGTCACGGCGGGCTGCGCGTTCGCGCCGCCGACGAACGGCAGGAAGATGATGTACTGGATCGCGAACGACACGCCGATCGCCGTGATCAGGAACGCCAGTCGCGGCGCGTTGCGTTTGCGCAGCGGTCTATAGGCGACGCGTTCCACGAGGAACGCGGTGACGGCGGAGGCGAGCATGCCGACGATGAGCGCCAGCAGCAGATCCATGATGATCTCGGCCGGCCCGATGGTCGGGGCACTGGGACCGAAGCCGAGGGTGGTGAGCGTGACGACCACGCCGTACGCACCCACGATGAAGACTTCGGAGTGCGCGAAGTTGATCAGGCTGAGCACGCCGTAGACGAGCGTGTAGCCGACCGCGATGAGGCCGTACACGGCCCCGAAGGTGAGGCCGTCGAACGTCGCACTCCAGAAGTTCTGGAAGAGCGCGTTGACGTCGAAGTTGATCCAGGAGTTGTCCGCGTGCACGACGGAGAGGGCGAGGAGATCCAGCATTCGGGTTCGCTTCCACAGGGGGCGCTCGTGGCGCCGGGAAAGAGCAGGGGGAAGAAGGCCCCGCGACGCGATTGCGCGTCGCGGGGCCTATGGATCACTTACCGATCGGTCCGACGTAGACGATCTTGCCGTTGTCGACCTTGTAGCCGTACACCGCGGGGGCCTGCAGCTCACCCGTGGCGTCCCACTTGTAGTGCTTGCTCAGGCCGTCCTTGTCGTAGTTCTTCACCCAGTCCTTGAGGTCGGCGCGGGTCTGCTTGCCCGCATCGATGCCGGCCAGCAGCACGGTGGTCGCGTCGTAGCCCTCGATGGAGTAGGTGCCGGGAGCCGCGTTGGACGCCGCCTGGTACTGCTTCGCGAAGTCGGTCAGCAGCTCGCCCGGGATGCAGGGG
The DNA here is from genome assembly GCF_054654695.1 of Microbacterium xylanilyticum. Lineage (NCBI taxonomy): Bacteria > Bacillati > Actinomycetota > Actinomycetes > Micrococcales > Microbacteriaceae > Microbacterium > Microbacterium xylanilyticum. The sequence goes on along the minus strand of NZ_BAAIEN010000002.1, from coordinate 1,046,481 downwards.
CAGGTGAAGTACGCGTTCTTGGACGCGTCACCGGCGAGCTTGATGAACTGGTCGTCCTTCACGCCGTCGGGGCCCACGAAGGCGCCCTTGTAGCCCTTGGCGACGAGCTGCTGGTCGAACGGCGCGCCCTCCGCGTAGTAGCCGGCGTAGTAGACGGCGTCGGGCTTGGCGTTGAGGATCTTGGAGATCGTGGCCGAGAAGTCCTTCTGGCCGGTGGTGACCTTGTCGGTGCCGACGAGCGCCTTGCCGAGCGCGTCGCTGGTCGCCGTGCCGAGGCCGATGCCGTAGTCGGAGTCGTCCTGGACCAGGTAGACCTTCTTGGCCTTCAGGGTGTCGGTGACGAACTTCGCCGCCGCGGGGCCCTGCTGCGAGTCGTTGCCCAGGGCGCGGAAGAACGTCGTCCAGCCGTTCTTGGTCAGGCCGGGGTTGGTCGCCGACGGCGTCAGGTGCACGAGGCCCTGCTGCTCGAAGATGTTGCCGGTGGCCTTCGACTCGCCGGAGAACGGAAGGCCGATGACGCCCACGATGTCGGCCTCGCCGACGGCCTGGGTCACCGGGCCGGTCGCCTTGTCCGGCGTTCCCTCGGTGTCGAACTTCTTGAACTGCACCTGGCAGTCGGGGTTGGCCTTGTTGTGCTGGTCGATCGCGAGCTGCACACCGTTGTAGATGTTGATGCCGAGCTGGGCATTCGCGCCGGTCTCCGCCCCGATGTAGGCGATCGTGGTGGTCGGCGCGCACTTGCCCTTGCCGTCGCCCGCCGGGAGGACCGCGTCCTTCGGGGTGTCGACCGAGGTGACCGCCGGAACGTCGATCCCGCCGCCGCCGCTCGTGCTGCTCGGGCTGCCGGCCTTGTTGGCGCAACCTGCGAGCAGAAGCAGTGCCGCTGCCGCCGCGACGCCCGCTGTGAGGGCCTTCTTTCGCATCATTTTTGTGATTGCCTTCCGATTCGGGTCATCGACCGCTCCTTGCGAACGTCGATGTCATCAAGGGTGTGGTGAGCGTACCTCTTTGCACGCGCTCCGCGAACCACACTAGTCCGACGGCGTCCAGTTTTTCGCTCCCTGAGGCCGAACGGGTATTCGGATCGTTACACGTTGTTCTCGGGCACGACATATTGGATGCGCGGCGCGCCCGACGCGCGCATCGCCGATGACGGGCCGTCCGGCCGGCGCGCCGCGCGACGTGCCCCGTCGCCGTGTCCGCGGGATGCCGCCCCGGGCCGCTCAGCCCGCAGGCCGTGCCGTGAAATCCAGCAGCACCTTGGACGAAGCGCCCGGGTCCGCCGCGACCCGGAAGGCCTCGCGGGCGTCTTCGACGCGGAAGGCGTGGGTGACGATCCCCGTGACGTCGAGGGATCCGGCCGCGAGCGCGGCGATCACCTCGTCGAGCTCGTCGCCGAAGCGGAACGAGCCCACCAGGCGCAGTTCGCGCGTGATCGCCGTCGCCAGGGGCGCGGGAACCTCCCCCGCGCGCTGCAGGCCCAGCATCACCACGGTGCCCCCTCGGGCGGCGGCGGAGACCGCGGCGGTCAGGCCGGGCACCGTGCCGCTCGACTCGACCACGACGTCCGCATGCAGCGCGGCGATGCTCGACGCGTCGCCGGCCTCGACCGCGCGCACCCCGCGACGCGCGGCGATCGCGAGCGGGAGCTGCTGGAGATCGGTGAGAACGACCGAGCGCGCGCCGTGGTGCTGCGCCACCGCGGCGACGAGCTGCCCGATCGGCCCTCCCCCGATCACCGCGACCGACGCACCGCGCACGTCACCGGCCTGAGCCAGCCCGTGCCAGGCGACGGCGGCCGGCTCGGCGAGCGCGGCGGTGCGCAGGTCGAGCCCCGCCGGAAGCGCACGGAGCATCCGTGCCGGCAGGCTGACGCGGCGTGCGAACGCGCCCTGCGTGTGCGGCAGGTGCAGCGCCGAGCCGAGGTACGTCGACGCGGGCGCCAGGTTCGGCCGGTCCTGCGGCCACGGCGTGACCCCGTCACCCTGCGGAGTGAGCGGGTGGACCGCGACGTCGACGCCGGCGGCGGGCCCTGACCCATCGGCGGCGGCGACGAGCACCGTGCCGCACACCTCGTGGCCCAGCACCATGGGCTCGCGCAGCACGGAGGCTCCCGCAGCGCCGTGCTGCCAGTAGTGCAGATCGGAGCCGCAGATGCCGCCATAGGCGATCTGGACGATCGCCTCGTCGTGCTGCGGGACCGGCTCCGGGATGTCCTCCACGCGCAGGTCCTGTGCGGCGTGCGCGACGACGGCCGTGTTGCCCATGCGTCGGTGTCCTCTCTCTCTTCTCCGCCGCGACCCGCACGGCACGGGGATGCTCCCCGGTCCTCAGCGCAGCGGCGTCTCCAGCCGCATGCCGCCCACGAGGACCGCCACGGTCTGCCCCGGACGCACCGGCGCCTGGGAATGCGGCGCCCCCGTCATCACCACGTCCCCCGGTCCGAGCGTGGACCACGCCGCGATGTATGCCAGGCATTCCCGGATCGGGATCGGCAGCGCGCTCGCGCCGGTCGTCGCGACCGTCTCGCCGTCGACCTCGACGGCGAGCGCGACGTCGTCCAGACCGAGCCTCGTGTCGATCCACGGCCCGAGCGGGTTGTATCCGTCGCCCGACTTCGACTCGAAGTTGCGCGGATCCAGCGCCGCGCGCTCGGGGCTGGACAGATCGTTCACCGCCGTGATGCCGAGCACGTAGGCGTGCGCGTTCGCGGCGGTCAGCCCGTCCGTGCGCCGCCCGATGATCACGGCGATTTCCCCTTCCGCGACCGCCGTGCCGGCGTCCCGGCGCAGGCGCACCGGAACCCCGGATCCGACCACGGAGCGCGGACTCTTCAGCCACGCCTGCACAGGCGAGGCATGCCCGGGTCCGTTCTGCGCGATCCCGACGACGACCGTGGGCGCGGCCGGCGCCTGCACCGCGCCGTGGACCGGACCGAAGTCGGCCGGGACCCGGCCCTCGGCGAACGCGGCGTACGGATCCTCGATCCGCACCCAGCCGTCGCCCTCGCGCCGGGCGGGCACGACGCCGTCCGCGGTGAGGATCCGTCCCAGCAGCATCAGACCACCGCGGTCATTCCGCCGTCGACGTACAGCGTCTGACCGTTGACGAAGTCGCTCGCGGCGCTGGCGAGGAACACGGCGGCGCCGACCAGGTCCCGCGGGTCGCCCCAGCGCCCGGCCGGCGTCCGTCCGCGCACCCAGGCCGAGAACGCCTCGTCGTCGACGAGCGCGCGGGTCAGCGCGGTCTCGAAGTAGCCCGGGGCGATCACGTTCGCCTGCACGCCGTGCGGGCCGAGGTCGGCGCACAGTCCGCGGGTGAGCATCACGATCGCGCCCTTGGTCGCCGCGTAGGCCGCGATCGACGGCCGCGCGAGCTGCGACTGCACGGATCCGATCTGGATGATCTTGCCCGATCCCCGGGCGATCATGCCCCGCGAGACCCGGCGACTCAGCGCGAACACGGCGCCGAGATTGATCTGCACGAGCGCGTCCCAGTCCTCGTCGCGGAACTCGTCGATGCGGGCGCGGCGCTGGATCCCGGCGTTGTTCACCAGGACGTCGATCCCGCCGAGCTCGCGCTCGATGCGGTCGACCCCGGCGTCGACCTCGCCGGCGTCCGCGACGTCGAAGGCGGCGGAATAGATCGTCGAACCCGTGGCGTCGGCGATCTCGGCCGCCACGATGTCGGCCTCCTGCGCGCTGCGTCCGTGCACGACCACGGTCGCGCCCGCCGCAGCCAGTCCCTCGGCGATCGTGCGGCCGAGGCCGCGCGTGGATCCGGTGACGAGGGCTGTGCGACCGGTGAGGTCGAACGCCGCGAGACCCGCCGGCAGGTGCGCCCCTGTGCTCACGGGCGCACCGCGAGGATGGACACCGTGGTGGCGTCCACGCCGTCCCCGCTCTCCTCCCGCGACACCTTCACGGCGTCGTCCACGCGCGTGAGGTCGCGACGCAGCGTCTCCGGCGCGAGGAACGTGGAGGCCGTGGTGATCAGTGCCAGGACCGCCATGTAGGTCGCGAGCAGGATCCAGTTGTTCCCGCTCACGGCGAGAAGATACGCGCCGAGGACACCGGCGAGCCCGCCCGCGAGCACCGCGGAGATCTCGCGCGCCATCGCCACGCCCAGATAGCGGTGCCGGTTGCCGAACAGCTCCGGCAGCATGGCGCACTGCGGGCCGAGCATCGAGTTCACCGCCACCCCGATGCCCACCGCGATCACCGCGATCGCGAGGAACGGGTTCCCCAGCGACAGCAGCCACCAGGCCGGGAAGGCGTAGGCGAGCATGAACACGGCGCCGAAGCGGTAGACCGTGCGGCGTCCGAAGCGGTCGGAGAGGTGCCCGGTGAACGGCACCGAGAACACGCCGATCAGCGAGCCGAGCGACACGCCCCAGGTGAGCAGGCTCTTGTCGGCGTCGGGGCCGACCACCGCCACGAAGAACGCAAGCCCCAGGGTCTGGAACATGTAGGAGCCGCCGTTCTCCGCCATCCGCAGGCCGATGCCGACGATGACGCCCGGCAGGCCGTGACCGAAGATCTCCCGGAACGGGTGCTCGGAGACCTGCTCGTGCTTCTCGAGCTCGACGAAGGTCGGCGTCTCGCGCAGCCGCATCCGGATGAACAGGGCGAGCAGGATCAGCACGAACGAGCACAGGAACGGCACCCGCCACCCCCAGCTCATCAGCTGTTCCTTCGGCAGCGCCGAGATCGCGGCGAAGACGAGCGCGGCCAGCACGGTGCCGGCCTGGATGCCGATGAACGGCAGCGCCGAGAAGTAGCCGCGACGACGCACCGGCGCGTACTCCGCCATGAGCACGGTCGCGCCGGCCTGCTCCGCACCGGCCCCGAATCCCTGCAGCAGGCGCATCAGCACGAGCAGGATCGGCGCCCAGATCCCCACGGCCGCATAGGTCGGCAGCAGGCCGATCGCCGTCGATGCGCCGCCCATCAGCACGATGGTGGCGACGAGCACCCACTTGCGGCCGAGCTTGTCTCCGAGGATCCCGAAGAAGAGACCGCCGTAGGGGCGCGCCAGGAACCCCACGCCGAAGGTCGCGAACGCCGCGACCGTGGCCATGCCCGGGTTGCCCTGCGGGAAGAACAGCACGTTGAAGATCAGTGCGGTGGACAGCCCGTACAGCGCGAAGTCGAAGTACTCCAGCGCGCTGCCGATGCTCGATGCGAGCGTCGCCCGGCGCAGATTGGCCGCGTACTCCGGATCATCCGACGGGGTCTGCACGGCGGGGTGCGTGGTGGTCATGCCATCTCCTTCGATCGGCTCGCATCGGCGTCAGGGACGACAGCACCAACCTGTTGGCCATTGTTCAACTCCTTGTACGCCCAGTTCCAATGGGACCGCCCACTGTGCGCGCCGACGCCGCGCACGGGGACCTCCCTGCACACGGACGCCCGGAAGCGGGCACACCGAGCACCCCCGACCGGGGGGAATCCGCTCCCGCGCGTCAGGCGCGGGCGGCCGCGCTGAAGGGGTTGGTCAGCTGGCGCGCGGCGTCCTGCAGAGCGCGCCCGACCCGTTCGATGCGCTCGTACCCCGCGTCGGCCGCGGGGATCGCGACGCCCAGCGCGAGCTGGGGGTCGGCCGGCGACCAGCCGTCCAGAGGGACGGCGACGCCGATGATGCCCCGGAAGGACTCCTCGCCGTCGATCGCCCAGCCCCGCTCGCGTCCGGCCCGCAGCGCCTCGAGCAGCGCGGGAAGGCCCCGCGCGCTGCGCTCGGTGAGCGCGGGGAAGGCGACGTCGGCCCCGAGCAGCGCCTCGACCTCGGCGTCGGTCCTGGTCATCAGCAGAGCACGCCCGGTCGCGGACAGTGCGGCGGGAAGGCGGGAACCGAGCGGGGTGCCGATCCGCATGGTGCGCGAGCCTTCGTGCCGGGCGAGGTACAGCGCATCCGCACCGTCCAGCATCGCCACCTGGACGAGTTCCGAGGAGAGCACGGGCGACGCCTCGCACACGGCGTAGAACTCGCGGATCTGGTTGAACTGCGCGGCGAAGGCGCCGCCCAGCTCCGCCGTGCGCAGCCCCAGGCGGTACCCCTGGGCGACGCGCTCGATCATGCCGCCGGCCTCGAGCGCCAGGCACAGGTTCGCCGTCGACGACTTGGCCAGCCCGAGGCCAGTCGCGAGCTCGGTGAGCGTCCGCGGACCTCCGGCCTCGGCGAGCAGGCCCAGCAGGCGGATGCTGCGCGTCACCGCGGGTGCGGGGTCGCGTCCCTCGCGGGCGTCATCGTCTGACATGCCGAACCCTTCGTCGTGCGGACCCGCGACGCGACTGCCGCGGGTCAGTAGAACTCGACCGTATCGACCACGGCATGCAACGGCGAGCCATCCAGCAGGCGCGTCGCGTCCGCCGCGAACCGCCGCGCGATCCGCTCCTCCTCCTTGGTGCTGAGCGCGGCCGTATGAGGGCTGACCAGCACGCGGGGGTGGCTCCACAGGGCCGAGGACGCCGGCAGCGGCTCGACCTCGAACACGTCCATCGCGGCGAACGAGATCCGCCCGTCCTCCAGGGCCTGAAGCAACGCGGACTCGTCGATCACGGTGCCGCGCCCGACGCTCGCGAGGATCGCCCCCGGCCGCACGGCCGCCAGCACATCCGCTCCGATGAGGTGACGCGTCTGCTCGGTACCGGGGAGAGTGACCACGATCGCATCGACGTGCGCGACGGCCTCGGCGAGCTCGTCCAGCGGGATCAGGCGGTCGACGCCCGGGACGGGCGTGCCCGTGCGGCTGGTCCCCCAGACCCGGGCGCCCAGCGCGTGGAACTTTCCCGCGCACTCCGCGCCGATCCCTCCCAGGCCCACCACGAGCACGGTCATCTCGTCGACCTGGCGCATGGTGAAGCGCTCGGACCAGCGCTGCTCGCGCTGATCCGCCTGCAGCCGGGGCAGGTCCTTGGCGCCGGCGAGCACGCCGAACACCGCGAACTCCGCGAGCGGGGCGCCGTGCACCCCGGCGCTCGTCGTGAAGACGATGCGATCGAGCTCCGCGCGGTCCAGGCCGGCGGCCTTGATCTGCGCCCCGCCACCGGCGGCGGTCGTCATCACCCAGCGCAGGCGGGGATTGGCGCGCACCGTGCGGGCGAGTGCCTGCGGATCCACGTCGGGGATGCCGAAGAGCGCGTCGGCCGAGTCGACCATCGCCTCGAACGCGCGCTGCTGCTCCGGCGTGCGCACGTGGTCCGGATCCCCTGACCAGTCGGCGGGTCCGCGCATGGGGTGCGTGAGCGTGTGGTCGCGCACCACCTGCACGCGCGGCTCGAGCTCCTCGATGAGCCGGCACAGCGGCTCCGCCAGCGGCACCGCCGCGACCGCGCGCAGCCTCGGTTCTGTCGCCTCGACCATGTCGCCTCCTCGTCGTCGTTCCGTCGTCTGCTCTGGAGGCGCAGTCGACGGTCCTTCCATTCAGGATATCGCAAATCCAACCAATTGGATACTGTTCCATATGTTGAATACGCGCTACGATGGCCGCATGGACGACACGCACGATGATGTCACGGTCGGGATGCTGGGCCTGGGCGCCATCGGCCTGCCGATGGCGCAGCGGCTGCTGGAGGGGCACGGTCGCCTTCTCACCGCCTCGCGGCGGCCGCAGCCGGAGCTCGCCGCCGCCGGCGCCACGGCGCTGGCCACGCCCCGCGAACTGGGCGCCCGCGCCGATGTCGTCCTGACCGTGCTGCCCGATCTCCCGGAACTCGAAGAGGCGCTCTCCGGGCCGGACGGCCTGCTCGCGGATGCGGGCGATCTGCTCCTCCTGATCGGCTCCACCTCATCGGCGCCCGGCGTGCGCGCCCTGGCAGCGCGCATCACGACCCAGACCGGAGGACGTGTGCGCATTGTCGACTGCCCCGTCTCCGGCGGTGTCGACGGCGCGTCCGCCGGGACGCTGTCGATCATGCTCGGCGGCGACCCGGCCGATGCGGAGCTCGCGGCCCGTGTGCTGGCTCCGTGCGGCACCCCGGTCCATCTCGGCCCGCTGGGCGCCGGCGAGGTCGCCAAGGCGTGCAATCAGCTCGTCGTCGCTGCGACGATCCTGGCGCTCGGGGAGGCCACGGTGCTCGCGGAGCGGTCCGGACTCGACCTCGACGCCCTGTGGACGCTGCTGTCCCGCGGTTACGCCGGATCCCGACTGCTGGACAGCCGGCGCCAGCAGCTCGTGGCCGGCACCGACGAGCCCAGCGGGATCGCCCGCTACATGGTGAAGGACCTCGGGTTCGCGGCGGACATCGCGCAGGCGACGCAGACGGATCCTGCCCTTCTCCCCGCCCTGCGCACCGCCTTCGACGGGATCGTGTCGGCGGGACTCGGCGAGCGCGACATCTCGGTCACCCGGCGGTATGTCTCGGGGCGTGACTCACAGCCCGGAGCGCCGCAGTAACAGCGATACGCTGAACCCATCCCCCATCGGAGACACGAGGAGATCACCGTGCCCACAGCCGCTGCCAACATCGGAGTCGTCGGACTCGCCGTCATGGGCTCGAACCTCGCCCGCAACCTCGCCAGCCGTGAGGGCAACACCGTGGCGATCTTCAACCGCAGCTACGAGAAGACGCAGTCGGTGCTGGACGCGCATCCCGAGGCCGGCTTCATCCCCGCCTCCACCTACCAGGAGTTCGCCGACAGCCTGCAGAAGCCGCGCACGGCGATCATCATGGTCAAGGCCGGTGCGGGCACCGACGCCGTGATCGACGAGCTCGTCAAGGTCTTCGAGCCGGGCGACATCATCGTCGACGGCGGCAACGCGTACTTCCCCGACACGATCCGCCGCGAGAAGGCCGTGCGCGAGACCGGCATCAATTTCGTCGGCGCCGGCATCTCGGGCGGCGAGGAGGGCGCGCTCACCGGCCCCTCGATCATGCCCGGCGGATCCGACGAGTCCTGGGTCACGCTCGGCCCGATCCTCAAGTCCATCGCTGCCATCGCGGAGGGCGAGCCGTGCGTCACGCACGTCGGCCACGACGGCGCGGGCCACTTCGTGAAGATGGTGCACAACGGCATCGAGTACGCCGACATGCAGCTCATCGCGGAGGCCTACGACCTCATCCGCCGCGGCACCGGCAAGACCCCGGCCGAGATCGCCGAGATCTTCGCCGAGTGGAACAAGGGCGAGCTGGAGTCGTACCTCATCGAGATCACCGCCGAGGTGCTGCGCCAGGTCGACGCGTCCACCGGCAAGCCGCTCGTGGACGTCATCCTCGACCAGGCCGGCGCCAAGGGCACCGGCGCGTGGACCGTGCAGACCGCGCTGTCGCTCGGCGTCCCCGTCTCCGGCATCGCCGAGGCGACCTTCGCCCGCTCGCTGAGCTCGCACCCCGAGCAGCGCGCGGTCGCGGCGGCCCTGCCCGGCCCGGCCGACGAGTTCACGGTCCCCGCCGACCAGGCCGAGGCGTTCATCGAGGACGTGCGCCTGGCGCTGTACGCGTCGAAGATCGTCGCCTACTCGCAGGGCTTCGACGAGATCCGCGCCGGCGCCGCCGAGTACGGCTGGAACATCGACCTCGGCGCGATCAGCAAGATCTGGCGCGGCGGCTGCATCATCCGCGCCCAGTTCCTGAACCGCATCGCCGACGCGTACGCGCAGACGCCGGATCTCCCCGTGCTCATGACCGCGCCGTACTTCGCCGAGGCCATCGGCCGCGCCCAGGCCTCCTGGCGCCGCGTCGTGGTCGCCGCCGCGCAGGCCGGGATCCCCGCACCCGCGTTCTCGTCGTCGCTGTCGTACTACGACGGCATCCGCGCCGACCGGCTGCCCGCAGCGCTCGTGCAGGGCCAGCGCGACTTCTTCGGCGCCCACACCTACAAGCGCATCGACAAGGACGGCACCTTCCACACCCAGTGGTCCGGCGACCGCACCGAGATCGCGGCCGTCGACACCCACTGACCGCACGGTGAAGCGCCGTCCCCGATCGCCGGGGGCGGCGCTTCGCCGTTCCGCGCCTCAGACGGCGCTCAGACGACCGTTCTTCAGCCGCAGCCGGCGGTGCGCGCGCTTGGCGACCGCGGAGTCGTGCGTGACGACGACGAGGGTCAGTCCCTCGGCGCACAGCGATTCCAGCAGCGTCAGGATCTCATCGCGCATCTCCTCGTCGAGGTTTCCCGTCGGCTCGTCGGCGAGCAGGACCCGCGGTCGCTTCACGATGGCGCGGGCGATCGCCACTCGCTGCTGCTGACCGCCCGACAGCTCGCCGGGGAGGTGATCTCCGCGATCGGCCAGCCCGACGTGCGCGAGCGCCTCCTCCACGCGGGCGGCCCGCTCGGCCGGCGCCGTCCTGCCGGGAACCAGCGCCATCGCCACGTTCTCCCTGGCGGTGAGGGTGGGGATCAGGTTGAACCCCTGGAAGACGAAGCCGACATCCTCCGCCCGGATCCGACCGAGCTCCTTGTTCGACGCGGACGACAGCTCGGTGCCGGCGAGCACGAGGGATCCCGCGGTCGGCCGGTCGAGCGCGCCGAGGAGCTGCAGCAGGGTCGACTTGCCACCGCCGGTCGGGCCCTGGATGGTGACGAACTCGCCGGCGCCGATCTCCGCAGTGACACCGGTCAAGGGCGTCACTGTGCGGCCCTTCGCGGTGTAGGTGCGGGTGACGTCGTTCAGGACGTAGAGCGGCTGGGGTGCGGTCTCGATGGTGCTCATGGTGTTCTCTCCTGTTCCGGATGCGTCTCAGGCGGCGGACCGCAGTGCTTCAGCGGGGCTCAGGCGCGCGGCACGCCATCCGCCGATGGCGCCCGCGATCAGACCTCCGAGGATCGCGAGGCCGACGGCGGCGACGAGGATCCCGACACTGAGCGGTGCGTGCAGCACGACGTCCTGCGCGGCGCCGCCGATGCCCCGGAATGCGCCGCCGCCACCACCGAAGCCCCCGCCGCCGAAGCCCCCGGCCGCACCACCGCCGGGCCCGGCCGCCTCCGCGCCGCCGGCCGTGCGGCGCGCAATGCCGGACGCTCCGGAGATCGTCGGGTGCACGAGGTTGACGACGAGGATCCCGACCAGGCCGAGCGCGAGCCCGGCCGCGCCGCCGAGGAGCCCCTGGACGAGCGACTCCCCCGCGACCTGGCGCACGATGCGGCCGTTGGACCAGCCGATCGCCTTGAGGGTGCCGAACTCCCGCGTGCGCCGTGCGACACCGGAGAGCGTGAACAGGACGGCGAGGAGCACGGCCACGGCGAGCACGATGATCGACAGCCAGGTGCCGAGGCCTTCGATCATGGCGGCGGCGCTGGAGAGGGATCCGGAGACCGTGGAGGCCAGGTCGGCCTGCGAGTTCACGGTCGCGTCGGGCAGCGCCTTCGCGAGCGCGCTCTGCACCGCGGGGATGCCCGCCGCAGTCGACGCCTTGACGTAGATCGCGGAGACGACATCGCCCGTGCCGGCGATCTTCTGCGCCGTGTCCAGCGGCAGGTAGACGTTCGCCGCGGTGTCCGCCGAGGCGGAGGACGAGGTCACGATCCCGACGATCTTCACCGTGGATCCGCCGACGTCGACCGTGTCGCCGACGTTGAGGCTCTTGGACGTGGCGTACGTGCTGTCCGCGAGCGCCACCATCCCGCCGGCGTCGCCCGCGCTCAGCGCGCGGCCCGAGGAGACCTTCACCGAAGACATCGGCCCCACACTCGTGTCCGCGGCGGGGTCGACGCCGAGCACCGTGAACGAATCGAGTCCGAACCGGCCGCCGCCGAAGCGCGGCCGCTCCCCCTCGCCCTGGCCGCCGGTCTGGCCCTCGCCTGCCCCGGTCTGCCCGTCGGGCCGGCCCGCGCCGGTCTGCGCGCCCTGCTGGGCGATCTGGCCGTCGAAGGTCAGGTTCGTCAGGCTCAGAGCGCCCGTCGCCGCGGCGACCCCGTCGGCGGAGGCCGCGGTCTTCACCTCGGACGCGGCGAGCGTGCCGCGGGCGGGCGAGGCGCGCAGCACCGACGTCTTCAGCGAGGTGCTGCCGTCGCTGCCCGTCGCGCCACCGCCCGCGCCGAAGTCGAAGCGCTGGCCGGTGTCGCTGCCCCGCTGCGCGGGTGCGCCGGTCACCGTGAGATCGGTGCCGACACCGTAGACCCGGGCGAGGGCCTCGGCCTGCGCATCCCGGACCCCCGCGGACAGGGCGTTGACGACGATGACGAGGGCGATCGCGATCGCCAATCCCACTGCGACGATCACCGTCTGCTTCTTCCGCCCGGCCAGCTCGCGGCGCAGATACGTCCCGTACATGCTTCTCCTCTTCGGTCACGCTTGTGCTGGTGACGCTAGGAGCGCGTTCTGGGCCGAGGTGATGGCGTTGCTATGCGCACGCTAAGCACCCGCGCCGACCTCGGGCCGGCGTCGGCGTCGCGAGGACGCGATCAGCCCGCGGGCGGGATGTTGTGGTTTCCGGAGAACAGGTTCCGCGGATCCCATTGCGCCTTCAGCGCGCGCAGGCGGGACCACGCCTCCGGCGCGTAGAACACGGCGGGGTCCGGATTCGAGGCGGGATCGGCGAAGTTCGCGTACGCGGCGAGCCGGCCCTGCGCGATCGCCTCGAGCTCCGTCCGCACGGTCCCGCGCTCCCTCTCATCGAGCATGCCGGGGAAGTCGAAGGCGACAGCCATCACGAACCAGGTCGCCGCACGCGCCGGGAACGCGGTCGCATCGTCCGCGAGGTCGCCGTAGGCTCCGCCGAGCGAGCGCAGGAACACGACCGAGCCGGCGTGCGCGCGGCGGAACGCGACCAGGCGGTCGATCAGCGCGTCGTCGAGCTCGGCGAACAGCCCGTTGACCGACAGCATCGGCGGCACCGGATCGTCCACGTCATGCGGCATCGGGCTCAGCGCGTCCGCGTACGCCGTGCGCGCCACCTCACCGTCCACGCCCTCGACCGCCGTGATCGGCCGCAGCACGGGTTCGAGCGCGGCGGCGTCGGTGCCCGCCCAGACGACAGCGAGGCGGGCGCCGGCCGGAGCGCTGGGATCCATCGCCGGAACGTCCATGTAGGTGACGGTCAGCTCGCGCGGTGCGGTCGCCAGGGTGTCCGCACGACGCGGAGCAGCGCGGCCTGGTCGCCGTCGGCCGTCAGCTCGCCGGCCAGGACGCCCGCGAGCGGCGCCGCCTCGAAGTCGAGCCGGGTGACGATGCCGAAGTTGCCGCCTCCGCCCCGGATCGCCCAGAACAGGTCGGCGTTCTCCGCGGCGGACGCTTCGACCACCCGGGCGTCCGCGGTCACCACCTGCGCGCCGCGGAGCTGGTCGATCGCGAGACCGCGGTCGCGCACGAGCAGGCCGATCCCGCCGCCGACGGCGAGGCCGCCGACCCCGACGCTCGCGGTGTCGCCGGAGCTGATCGCGACGCCGTGCGGGGCGAGCGCCGCGGCCACCTCGCCCCAGAGCGCGCCCGCGCCGACGCGGACGAGGCGGCCCCGCTCGGTCTCGTCGCCGACCTCGATCGACGCGAGGGCGCGGACATCGATCGTGAGTGCGCCCGCCGCGGGCTTCCAGAAGCCGTGACCACCGCCGCGCACGATCACCGGCCTGCCCTCCTCGACCGCGCGACGCACGGCCGCGGCGACCGCATCGGCATCCGCGGGATGCACGATCTCGGGCTGGTTCTGAGGGGCGGCGGATCCGGATTCGCTGGATGAGCTCATGCTTCCGACGGTAGCCACGGCCACAGACATCTCAAAGCTCATAGGCGGCTCATAGGAACCTGAGGAGAATGGATGCATGAACGATCACGCCACTGAGCTGCGCCGCCCCGATGGCTCTCCCCTGCGGATCCTCGCGGTCGACGACGAGCCGATGCTCACCGACCTCCTCGCCATGGCCCTGCGCATGGAGGGCTGGGAGGTGCGCACCGCCGGGTCGGGACTGGAAGCGCTGCAGGTCGCCCGCGACTTCGGCCCCGACGCCCTGGTCCTCGACGTCATGATGCCCGACCTGGACGGGCTCGGCGTCCTCAAGCGCCTGCGCGAGCAGGGCAACATGGTGCCGGTCGTGTTCCTCACCGCCAAGGACGCGGTGAGCGACCGCATCGCCGGGCTCACCGCCGGCGGCGACGACTACGTCACCAAGCCGTTCAGCCTCGAGGAGGTCGTGGCGCGGCTGCGCGCCGTCATCCGCCGCTCGGGCGGCGCGACCACCGACGCGAAGGACTCCATCCTGCAGGTCGGCGATCTCACCCTCAATGAGGACAGCCACGAGGTAATCCGCGGTGGCGACGAGATCGAGCTCACCGCGACGGAGTTCGAGCTGCTGCGCTTCCTCATGCGCAACGAGCGCCGCGTGCTGTCGAAGGCGCAGATCCTCGACCGGGTGTGGAGCTACGACTTCGGCGGCCGCTCCAGCGTCGTCGAGCTCTACATCTCGTACCTGCGCAAGAAGCTCGACGCCGGACGCGAGGTGCCGCTGATCCACACGGTCCGCGGTGTGGGCTACATGATCAAGGCTCCCCAGCAGTAAGTCAGCGCACGATGGAGTCCTCCCGCCGATGAACCCGTTCCGCCATGGCCCGCGCGGCCCCCTGTCGCTGCAGGCGCGGCTCATGGCCGCCGTCACCGGCTTCGTGTCGCTGATCCTCGTGGTCATCGCCATCGCGACCAGCGTGGTGCTCGGGAACGTGCTGAACGGGCGGCTGCAGGACGAGCTCGCGACGATCGCGAAGAGCGTGGGCACCACCGCCCGTCCGGCCGCCGTCATCGGACATTTCGTCCCGAACGCCTCGGACCTCGTCGTCGGCCCGACCGGGGTCCCCAACGGGACTCTCGTGATCGTGGTCGCGCCGAACGGCGCCGCGACCGGGACCGTGGTCACCTCCGATCGCGTGGCGCAGGATCTCAACGCCCTGCAGATCCATCAGGTCGTGACCGCGCTGTCGCAGGGCCGCTCCTCGGACGAGATCTCACGGCTCGGCGACTACCAATTCGTGCACCAGCCCGTCCCCCCGACCGGAGATGCGCAGTTCGAGGTGATCACGGGCCTCCCCCGCGCCTCGGTCGAAGCGCAGATCACGACGCTGTTCTCGATGATCGCGCTCACCACGATCGGCGGCCTGATCCTGCTCGCCCTCTCCACCGCGATCACCATCCGGCTCGCCCTGCGCCCGCTGCGCGAGGTCGCGGCCACCGCGAACCGCGTCGCGAACCAGCCGCTGGACCGCGGCGACGTGTCGATCACCGAGCGCGTGCCGGCGGCGGAGGCGGATCCGCGCACGGAGACGGGACTGGTGGGCGCCGCCCTGAACACCCTGCTCGACCACGTCGACGCTTCGCTCGCCGTGCGCCAGCGCAACGAGGAGCGGATGCGGCAGTTCGTCGCCGACGCGAGCCACGAGCTGCGCACCCCGCTGTCGTCGATCCGCGGGTACTCCGAGCTCTCGCTGCGGGCGCTGTCGACCTCCACCGCCCCGGAGGATCCGGCGACGGCATCCGCGCACACGGCCCTCGAGCGCATCCAGGCCCAGTCGCTGCGGATGACGCGCCTGGTCGAGGATCTGCTGCTCCTGGCGCGGCTGGAGGAGGGCAGGGAGCTGTCGCTGTCGACCGTGGATCTCTCCCGCCTCGCGATCGAGGGCGTCGAGGACGCGCGGCCCACGGCGCCCGACCACGTGTGGACGATCGACGTGCCGGAGGAGCCGGTGGAGCTCATCGGCGACACGGGGCGGCTGCAGCAGGTGGTCGCCAACCTCGTCGCCAACGCGCGCACGCACACTCCCGCAGGCACGCGCGTCACGGTCGAGGTCGCCGTGGACGGCGACGACGCGGTGCTCCGGGTGCGCGACGACGGACCAGGCATCGACCCGCAGGTGCGAGACGAGCTGTTCAGCCGGTTCGCCCGTGGCGACCGCTCGCGCAACCGCGCCACCGGCGGATCCGGGCTGGGCTTGTCGATCACGAAGGCGATCGTGGAGGGCCACGGCGGCACGATCTCGGTGCAGAGCGAGCCGGGCGACACCGTGTTCACCGTGCGCCTGCCGCGCATGCCGCACCCGCCGGCGGGCTCCCGCTCTGCCGCCCCTGCCGCCGCGCCCCGCGAGGATCCCGCCGCCGAGGGCGGCCACGAGATCGGCCGCATCATCGGCGGGCACTGAGCGCCGCCCGGCCGGCTCAGTAGCCGGCGAAGGCGTCCGTGGTGAGCCGGCGCGCGCCGCGCAGCGCCGGCGCGAGGTCGGCGATGAGCCGCGGCGGCCCCGAGACGTACGCATGGCGCCGATCCAGATCCGGCACCAGCTCGCGCAGCATCGCGGCGTCGAGCCGACTCCCGCCGGCCCACACGGCCCCGCTGGGGAGGTCGGGGCGATCCGGGGTCACCACCACGACGCGCGCGCCGGAAGCGGCGACCTCGTCGAGGTACGCGCACTCCTCGGCGGACGTGGCGACCAGCACGAGCACGGCGTCCGACCGATCGGCCGCGGCCAGCTGCGACACGAACGGCGTGACACCGATCCCGGCGGCCACGAGCAGCACGGGCACATCCCGCGCGGGGAGCACGAAATCCCCCCAGACGCCCGTCGCGGTGAGCGCGTCGTCGGTCTGGACGACCTCGAGCGCACGCTTGTACGTCGATCCGGATCCGGTCTCGCGGTACGCGATCCGGACGAGGGGCAACTCGGCGGGCGCGGAGGCGATGCTGAACTCCCGGCGCGTGCCCCGGGAGTCCGGCCGGCGGTGCGGCACCTGCAGTTCGAGGTACTGCCCCGGCGCGAAGCGGAATCCGCGCCGCGCCCGGAAGGTGAGCTCGTGCACGGTCGGTGTCAGCGACCTGCGGCGTACGAGCCGGAGCCGGATCCCCGCACGGCCCGCCAGCAGCGCCGCGATCAGGTTGCCGATCAGCAGCGCGCGCTCCTGGCCGAGCGTGACGACGCCGAGGTTCAGCGGCCATCCGGCGAGCACCCCCACGACGCCGGCGACGAGCAGCCGCTGCCAGCGCCGCGACGGCAGCGTGAGCGGCTCGGTCAGCATGAACGCGCCGAGGAAGAGCACCGGCGACTGCAGCAGCACCGACGAAAGCAGCGTCGCGGGATCGACGGCGAGCCCGGCCGCAGCCGACTGCACCGACAGCCGCGCCGAGGACACCACCGCGTACACGGCGAGGAACAGCAGCACCATCCCGGACCGCTCGGTGCGCCACAGCACCAGCAGTCCGAGCAGGATCACGGGCACCGCCAGCGCGGGCGTGCCGACCCACCAGGCCGAGAACCCCAGGCCGGTCACGGTCAGCACGGTCGCACCGACGGCCGCGGGGTTGTACAGGTGGCGGCCGCGCCACACCAGCAGGTACTTCGACGCGCTCGCCACAACGCCGGCGAGTGCGATGCCGCCGATCTGATCCGGGTTCGCACCCGGCTGCACGACGAACAGCAGGATGAGCGCGGTGATCAGCGATGACTCGATCCGGCGCGGCACCCGCAGCAGCGCCTGCGCCACCGCATCCGTGCAGAAGGTCGCGAGCACGAGCAGCGCCAGGCTCGCCACGAGGTCGAGCGGCGTGACGCCGATCCACCCGAGGGCGGATTCGACCACGGCGACCGCGGCGAGCGCGAACAGCGCGTAGAGCGTGAGCCGGTACATCGACAGCCGGCCCAGCGGCGCGAGCACCCGCTGGCGAAGCCCCACCAGCGTCGCGATCATGCGAACACCTCCATCCGCGTCCCTGCAGACCACTCCACGCCGCCGGCGGTGGTCATCCGCACCCATTCCACACCGAATCGGGCGGCGAACTCCGGACCCCCGTCGAAGAACAGGGCCGTGGCGGCCGCGTCCGCCAGCATCGCCTCATCCGCGATCGCCCAGGCCGCGGCGATCATGCGCACCGGCTCGCCCGTCCGCGCGTCCAGCACGTGGTGCAGGCCGCCGTGCTGCCCCGGCCACGCGCGCCGGTTCACGGCCGATCCGCACAGCGCCGCATCCGCGACGACGGCGACCCCGATCGCGCTCGTCGCGTCGAACGGATGCTCCAGCCCCACGCGGATGGGCCCGCCGCTCAGCCGGAGGTCGCCGCTCGCATCGACCACGCGCTCGGCGTGGCCGAGGGAGCCGAGCAGGTCGTGCACCACGTCGACGAGCCGCCCCTTGCCGACGGCGCCGACGTCGATGAGCGCGGGCGCGTGCAGCGCCAGCGCGGTGTGGTCCCAGGCGAGCAGCCCCGTCCAGTCGTGCGGAGCGGGACGAGCGCCGCGGTCGCGCATCGTGTACCCGGCGTCGTACCCCCGGGCGGCCAGGCTGTCGCCGACGAGGGGCTGCACGGCGCCGTGCGTCGCGTCCGAGAGCGCCCGGTACAGGTCGAGCATCGGCGCGGCGTCCGGCGGGGCCGGAACCTCCTGGGGAGCCTCTGCCAGCGCCGTCACGAGGGAGTCTCCGCGGAAGCGCGACCAGGTCTGGTCGAAATCGTCGATCGCCTCGCCGACCGCCTCGCGCTCATCCATCGTCAGCGGATGCGCCGTCTCGATCTCCCAGACGGTGCCGATCGCCTCGAACCGCCAGGCGTGCACGTCACCCCTTTGCTTCGGTGCGGATCGTGTCGAGCGCCTGGGTGAAGCCCTTGCTGGTGAGCGAGGATCCGGAGACGCGGCTCACGGAGATGTCGTCGAGCTTCTTGCCGACCACCTGTGCGGCGATCCCGCCGATGAACTGGGCCTGATAGTGCCGGGTCTCCGCCGCCTGCGGATCTCCGGTCACCTTCACCGCGGTCACCGTGTCGTCGTGGATCGTGAGCGAGACCGAGATCTTCTCGACCGTCTCCGGCGTCTGATACGAGCCGCCGGCGGTGTAGGTGCCGTCCCGGTACGCGCCACCGGAGCCGCTGTCCGCCGATGCGGTCGAGCTCGCGGAAGCCGTGGCGGTGCGCTGCGGCGCGGGGGCGTCCTTGGTCGTCTCGGCGGAGGACGCCTCGGCCGCGCATCCGGCCAGGAGGAGCGCTCCGGCGATGCCGACGAGGGCGGATCCGCGACGTGCCGTGGGCGAGAGCTGCATGGATCCACCCTTCCGCACCGCGCCTATGCGTCTCCCTGGAGGCCGCAGGGCGCGGCGCGCGGTCCGCGCCTCAGGCGGCGCCGTCGAACATGCTCGTGACCGAGCCGTCCTCGAACACCTGCCGGATCGCAGTGGCCAGCAGGGGTGCGATCGGGAGGATCCGCAGGCCCGGGAAGCGACGCGCCTCGGACAGCGGGATCGTGTCGGTGACGACGACCTCGTCGATCGCGGAGTCCTGCAGACGCTCGCTGGCGGGATCCGAGAAGATCGCGTGCGTGGCCGCGACGATCACCTTGCGCGCGCCGTTGGCCTTGAGCGCCTGGGCCGCCTTCACGATCGTGCCGCCGGTGTCGATCATGTCGTCGACGAGGAGGCAGGTGCGCCCGTCGACGGTGCCGACGATCTCGTGCACGGAGACCTGGTTCGCGACCTTCGGATCCCGGCGCTTGTGGATGATCGCCAGCGGGGCGCCGAGGCTGTCCGACCAGGTGTCGGCGACGCGCACGCGGCCCATGTCCGGCGAGACGATGGTGAGGGTCTCGCGATCCTCGGCGGTCAGCGTCTCCTCGAAGTGCTGCAGCAGCACGGGCTTGGCGAAGAGGTGGTCGACGGGGCCGTCGAAGAAGCCCTGGATCTGCGCGGCGTGCAGATCCACGCTCATCACCCGGTCGGCGCCGGCGACCTTGAACATGTCGGCCACCAGGCGGGCCGAGATCGGCTCGCGACCGCGGCCCTTCTTGTCCTGCCGCGCGTAGGGGTAGTACGGGGCGACGACCGTGATGCGCTTGGCCGAGGCGCGCTTGGCGGCGTCGAGCATGATGAGCGTCTCCATGAGCCACTCGTTGATCGGCTGCCCGAAGGACTGCACGATGAACAGGTCGCAGCCGCGGATCGAGACCTCGAAGCGGGCGTAGAGCTCTCCGGAGGCGAAGGTGCGGTGCTCCACCGGGGCGATCTCGGTGCCGAGCGCCGCGGCCACCGCCGCGGTCAGCTCGGGGTGCGATCGACCGCCGGCGACGACGAGCCTCTTCTTGGTCTTGGCGACCAGTCCTGGCGCGATGTCGTTCTCGCGATCCAGCTCGACCGTCGTGTTCTTCTTGCGCCCCATCGGACCCGCCTATTCCGCCGAATCGGCACGCGCCGCTTCTGCTGCGGCCGTGCCTGCCCTGTTCTTCTCGACCCACCCCTCGATGTTGCGCTGAGGTGCGACAGTCATCGCGAGAGCACCGGCGGGGACGTCCTTGCGGACGACGGCTCCGGCGCCGGTCTTCGCGCCGGCTCCCAGCCTAACGGGCGCGACGAGCACCGTGTGCGAGCCGGTGTGCACCTCGTCCCCGATCTCAGTGCGGTGCTTGTTCACGTCGTCGTAGTTCGCGGTGATCGTGGACGCGCCGAGGTTGACGCCGCGACCGACCGTCGCGTCGCCGACGTAGGACAGGTGCGGCACCTTCGATCCGTCGCCGATCTGCGCGTTCTTGGTCTCGACGTAGGCGCCGATCTTCCCGCCCTCGCCGAGGGTGGTGCCGGCGCGCAGGTAGGAGAACGGTCCGACGGCGGCGCGGGCGCCGATCACGGCGAGCGTGGCCTCGGAGCGGCGCACCTCCGCGTCCTCCCCCACCTCGGTGCTGACGAGCGTGGTGTCCGGGCCGATCGTGGCCCCCGCGGCGACGGTGCTGGCGCGGAGGATGTGCGTGTTCGGCAGGATCGTGACGTCGGGCGCGAGCGTCACGTCGTCGTCGATCCAGGTCGTGGCCGGATCCTGGATCGTCACGCCCTCGCGCTGCCAGCGGCGCACGATGCGGTCGTTGAGCGTGCGCGCGGCCTCGGCGAGCTGGATCCGGTCGTTGATGCCGAACGTGGCCGCGGTGTCGGCGGCGATCTCGACGGCCACCTTCTCGTCGTTCTCGCGCAGCAGGCCGATCACGGTGGTGAGGTACATCTCGCCCTGGGCGTTCTCCGTGGTCACCTGGGCCAGGCGGGCGCGCAGCGGGCCCACCCGGAAGACGTACACGCCGGCGTTGATCTCGCGGTTCGCCTGCTCGGCCTCGTCCGCGTCCTTCTGCTCGACGATGCGGGCGACGTCTCCGTCCGCATCGCGGATGATGCGGCCGTAGCCGGTCGGGTCGTCGACGATCGCGCTGAGCACGGTCGCCGCGGCGGACGCAGCGCGGTGGCCGTCCACGAGCGCCTGCAGCGTCTCCGCCTCCAGCAGCGGCACGTCGCCCGAGAGCACCAGCACGTCGCCGTCGAAGCCGGAGGGCAGCGCGTCCAGCGCCACCTGCACGGCCCGCCCGGTGCCGGGGATCTCGTCCTGGTCGACGATCACGACGTCCGGGTGCTCGGCCTGCAGCGCGGACACGACCTGGTCGCGCTCGTGGCGCACGACGACCTCGATGGTCTCCGCGCCCAGCCGCGAGGCGGTGGCCAGCACGTGCCCCACGAGCGTGCGCCCGGCGATCGGGTGCAGCACCTTGGGGAGGCGCGACTTCATGCGCGTGCCCTGGCCGGCGGCGAGCACGATGATGGCGAGTGCGTTCTGCGTCATGCTCCGCCGCCAGGATTCGAACCCGGACCTCACAGCTCCAAAGGCTGTCGTGCTGCCATTACACCACGGCGGACCGCGGCCCCTGAGGGCGGGGCCGCCCGACAAGTCTGCCAGACCGCGCCGAGCGTGACCGGCTCGGAACCGCTCGGCAATACCGCTGTAACGTCGCTGCGCGACGCTGGGACGATGAACATCCGCATCACCCGGGTGCACACCCCGACGCCCGAGCTCGAGCGCTTCCTGACCGACCACCTCCGGGACATGGAAGCGACCGCGCCGCCCGAGAGCCGCCATGCTCTCGAGATCACCCGCTTGCTCGCACCGACCGTGCGCCTGTTCGCCGCGACCGTCGACGACGTGCTCGTCGGCACCGGCGCGCTGGCCGAGCTCGAGCCCGGCCATGAGGAGCTCAAGTCCATGCGGACCGCGCCGTCGATGCGCGGGCGCGGCGTGGCATCCGTGATGCTCACCGCACTGCTCGACGACGCGCGCGACCGCGGGATCACCCGGATCTCGCTGGAGACCGGAGCGGACGACTTCTTCTGGCCCGCGCATCGCCTGTACGCCAAGGCGGGATTCGACGAGTGCGAACCGTTCGGGACGTACACCGACGATCCGCAAAGCCTGTTCCTGACGATCCGGGTCACGCCCCGGACGCTTCCGGTGAGCATCGCCACCGGTCCGCTGCCGGTGCCGGGGACCTACGCCCTGAGCCCGCGATAATGGACGGGTGAGCAACGGCGAGGAGCGGGCAGGCGACGAGGTCGACCGCATCGTCGCGGCGTGGAACACGCAGCGACCGGACCTGGACTTCTCCCCCCTCGAGGTGCTCTCCCGCGTCGACCGGCTCTCCCGCCTGCTCGACCGCGCCCGCCGCGACGTGTTCCGCCGCAGCGACCTGGAGACCTGGGAATGGGACGTGCTTTCCGCACTGCGCCGCGCCGGCGCCCCGTTCCAGCTCAGCCCGAAGCAGCTGCTGCAGCAGACCCTCGTCTCCAGCGGCACCATGACGAACCGCATCGACCGCCTGGTGGGACGCCGGCTGGTGCGCCGCGAGGCGGATCCGGACGACGGACGCAGCGTCCTCGTGACCCTGACCGACGACGGCAGGGTGCGCGTGGACGCGGCGATCACGCGCCTCGTCGACGCAGAAGCGACCCTGCTGTCGGCGCTGGGCCGCAGCGACCGCGAGCGCATCGCCGCGCTGCTGCGCAAGCTCAGCCTGAGCTTCGACGTCTGACGCGGCCGTGCGGGCGCGGCCGTCAGCGCTGCGTCCCTGCTTCTATCGTGGAGGCGGACACCGACGAGCGAGGAGGCGCGATGAGGATCGCCGTGGCGGGCGGAACGGGACGGATCGGACGGCTGGTCATGCGCGAGCTGGCCCGGCGCGGCGATGAGGCGGTCTCCCTGAGCCGCCGGGAGGGCGCGGATCTGCGTTCAGGCGCGGGCCTGCCGTCGCTGCTGGCGGGCGCCGACGCCGTGATCGATGTCACCAACCCGCTCGCGGCGACGCCCGCGGCCGCCGAGGAGGTCTTCACCGCGGTCACGGGGACCCTCCTCGACGCCGAGCGGGAGGCGGGGGTGCGCCACCACGTCGCGCTTTCGATCGCCGCTCTGGACACGGTGCAGGGCGGTCCGCACTACTTCGGCAAGCGCGCCCAGGAGCGCGCCGTGCGCAACGGCGGCCATCCCTTCTCGCTCCTGCGGGCGACCCAGTTCCACGACTTCCCGGTCATGATCGCGGAGCGTGCGATCATCGACGGCGAGGCGATCGTGCCGCCGCTGCTGCTGCAGCCGGTCGCTCCCGCCGACGTCGCCGGCGCCCTCGTGGACCTCGCGCTGGCCGAGCCGGCCGACGGGCTCGTCGTGCTGGCCGGCCCCCGCACCGAGGACGCCGTCGACATGGCGCGGCGCACGTTCGCCGCCCGGGGCCAGGAGCGTCGGATCCGGGCCGCCTGGCAGGGCGCCGCGCTGGGCCTGGAGTTCGCGGGCGAGGTGCTCCTGCCTCCGCAGGACGCGCGCCTCGCCCCGATATCCTTCGACGACTGGCTCTCGTCCGGCGCCCCCTGACACGCCGTCGCGCGATCTGCACGCGGCGGGCCCGGTGAACGCGGCCGCTGATCGACGGCGCGGCGGTGCTCAGTCCTTCGACTCGACCACGACCACGACCTTGCCGGCGACCCGCCCGGTCTCCACGCGCTCCTGCGCGGCGACGAGGTCGCCCAGGCCGTACTCGGCGTCGACGTGCACGGTGAGCAGACCCGCCTCGGCGAGCGCGAAGATCTCCGCGAGCTGCGCGCCGTTCGCGGCGACGAGGATCCGCTGCACCGGATCCGCTCCCCACGCGCGCAGCTGCGCCTCCTCGTCGGCGGTGAAGCCGGTGATCGTGATGACCGACGTGCCCTCGCGGACCGCCCCGCGCGGCGGGAGCGTGCCGGAGACCGTGACGATCACCGTGTCCACCGGAGCGACCGCCCGGAGCGCGTCAGCGTCGCGGTAGTCGATCACCTCGTCCGCACCCCAGGAGGCGACGAGCGCCTGCTTCGCCGGGCTCGCGGTGGCGATGACGTGCGCTCCCCTGGCCTTCGCGAGCTGCACCGCGAAGTGCCCGACGCCGCCGGCGCCCCCGAGCACGAGCACGCGACCGCCGTCCGCACCTGCCCGAGGTCCCGCGTGCGCGGCGTCCAGCGCCTGCCACGCCGTCAGCGCCGCGAGCGGAGCCGCACCCGCCTGAGCCGGGCTCCACGCGCGCGGCGCCCGGGCGAGGTCCCCGGCGGGAACCGCGACGAGTTCGGCGAGGGTGTGCGCCGCATCGGGGAAGCGGGCCAGGCCGAACACCGCATCGCCCTCGGCCCATCCGGTGACGCCGGGGCCGACGGCCGCGACCGTGCCTGCGACGTCCCATCCCGGACGGTCGGAGTACCGGATCGGGCCGAAATCGTGCCCCGCGGCGCGGATCTTGACGTCCACGGGGTTGAGCCCGACCGCGGCGACGCGGACGAGGACCTCTCCCTGGCCCGCGACCGGGGCGTCGACCTCGCGGAACGCGACGACGTCCGCCGCATCTCCCGGACCGGTGTAGACCGCTGTGCGCATGTGCTCTCGTCCTCCCGTCAGACCTGGGCCGGCGTCCACTCGGAGACGCTGCTGAGGCGCGCGATCTCCGCCGCGGAGAGCTCGAGGCGCGCGCCGGCGAGCAGGTCCGGCACCTGGTCGGCCGTGCGCGCGCTGGCGATGGGCGCGACCACGGTCGGCTGGGCGCGCAGCCAGGCGAGCGCCGTCGCGGTGACCGAGGCGCCGTGCGCGTCGCCGATCTCCTGGAGCGCGTCGATGATCCGCAGGCCGTGCTCGGTCGCGTACTTGGCGGCGCCCGCGGCACGCGGGGAGGACTGGCCGGTCGCGTCCGTGGACCGGTACTTGCCGGTGAGGAAGCCGCTCGCGAGCGCGTAGTACGGGACGAGGCCGAGGTCGAACTCGGTCGCCACGGGGATGATCGTCTCCTCGACGTCGTTGCGGTGCACGAGGTTGTAATGCGGCTGCACGGCCACCGGCAGGGCGACGCCGCTCGCCTGCGCGATCCCGACCCATTCGCGGATCCGCTCGGCCGAGTAGTTCGACACCCCGATGTACCGCACCAGGCCGTCCGCGACGAGCCGCCCGAAGGCGGCCACGGTCTCCTCCAGCGGCACCGTCTCATCGTCGAAGTGCGCGTAGTACAGGTCGATCGCGTCCACGCCGAGGCGGTCGAGGGACGCCTCCGCCGCGCGACGGATGTTGCCGGCCGACAGACCGCGGAACTGCGGATGCTGGCTCACCTTCGTCGCGACCACGAGTCCTTCGGGGCGTCGCGAGGCGAGCCACTCCCCGATGATCGTCTCGCTCTCCCCGCCGCTGTTGCCCGGCACCCAGGCGCTGTACGCGTCGGCGGTGTCGATGAAATCCCCGCCTCCCGCCACGAACGCGTCGAGCACGGCGAACGAGGCGTCGCGGTCGGCGGTCCAGCCGAACACGTTGCCGCCGAGCGAGAGCGGGAAGACGGACAGGTCACTGGATCCGATGCGTGTCATACTCCGGGGCAACCGAGGATCGGCGAGGACTATTTCCGGGTGACGTCGCGTGTCGTCGACCGGGCGCCGGCTGCCGCGCCGCTCCCGCACAGGTCGCGCGAACTAGGCTGGGGCGAATGGCGATGCCCTCTCCCCTGCCCGTGCGCGACGGCGTCGGCGCGACGCGTCTGCGCGTGCCCGCCGAGGGGCCGTGGCCGACCGTGGGCGCCTACATGGCCGAGCGCTTCTTCCACCTCGACCCGGAGCGGCTGCTGAGCCGGTTCGACCGCGGGGAGATCGTGGCGTTCGACGGGTCCGCCCTCAGCCGCGCCACCCCGCTGGGTGCGCACGACTTCGTCTGGTACTACCGCGAGCCGCCGGTCGAGAAGCAGATCCCCTTCGACGTGGAGGTCCTGCATCAGGACGCGGATCTCGTGGTCGTCGACAAGCCGCATTTCCTGCCGACCACCCCCGGCGGCAAGTACCTGCAGAACTCCGCACTGGTGCGGCTGCGCAACGCCCTCGGGATCCCGGACCTCACGCCCATCCACCGCCTGGACCGTGCGACGGCGGGCCTGCTGATGTTCTCCGCGCGCCCGGCCACCCGCGGGGCGTACCAGCTGCTGTTCGAGCGCCGCGAGGTGGAGAAGGTCTACGAGGCCGTCTCGCTGCTGCCGGCCGACTGGGACCCCGACGCTCCTGCGCTGGCCCGATCCGCCTTCCCCCTCGTGCATCGCAACCACATCGCCAAGCTCCGCGGCAGCGTCTGCGTGCAGACGGATCCCGCCAGGGAGCCGAACGCGGAGACGCTCATCGAGCTGCGCGGCTTCGACGACCGTGTGCTGCACACGCTGCTGCGGCCGCACTCCGGACGCATGCACCAGCTGCGCGTGCACCTCGCCGAGCTCGGCGCGGGGATCCTCAACGACGGCTTCTACCCGGAGCTGCTGCCGGAGGAGCCGGACGACTTCACCCGTCCCCTGCAGCTGCTCGCCCGCGAGCTGCGCTTCATCGACCCGCTCTCCGGTGCGCCGCGCGAGTTCACCACGCGGCGCACGCTGCAGGAGGCGCCGAGGCCCGTCAGCGGCGCATGATGCGCCGGGCCAGCCACGTCCCGAGCGTCTGCACGAGGTGCACGAAGACGACGATGAGGATGATCGCGGCCCACATCACGACGGGCTCGAACTGCCGGAAGCCGTAGACCTGCGCGAAGGCGCCGAGCCCGCCGCCGCCGACGAGACCGGCCATCGCCGTCATGTCGATGAGGGCGACGACGATGAACGTGTAGCCGAGGATCAGCGGGCCGAGCGCTTCGGGCATGACCACCGTGAACAGGATGCGCCATGGGCCCGCACCCATCGATCGGGCGGCCTCGATCACGCCCGGCGACACCGAGACGAGGTGCTGCTCGACGATGCGCCCGATCGCGAACGACGCCGCGACCCCGATCGCGAACGCGCCCGCGTTGATGCCGATGCCGGTGCCGATCACGATCCGGGTGAACGGCTGCAGCACGGCGATGAAGATCACGAACGGGATGGGTCGGACGAAGTTCACGAGGAACGAGATCAGCAGGCTCACCGGACGGTTCGGCATGAGCCCGCCGGGCCGCGTGACGTAGAGCCCGATGCCGATGACGGTGCCGATCACGCCCGACATGACGAGCGCGATGGTCGTCATGTACAGCGTCTCGGCGGCGGCCTGCCAGAAGTCCGGCAGCAGCTCGATGAGGCGGTCCATCAGCGCACCTCGCCTTCCGCAGGGGCCTGCGCGTCGGGCGCATCGGATCCGATCTCCGTCACCGTCGCGTGAGCCCGGATCCGGCTCAGGGCCGCGTCGATCGCCGGATCCGCGCCGCGGATCGCGAGCGTGAGGTGCCCGAATGCGCGGCCGCGGATGTCGTTGATGCCGCCGTAGACGAGCTCGAACTCCAGCCCCGCCTCGGCGAGGTCGAGGAACACCTGGGCCTGCGAGGAGTCCCCGTCGCGGAACGAGAAGGTGACCAGTCTGCCGACGTGACGCGCCTGGAGGGCGGACTGCTCCGCGGGGCTCGGCACGCCCTTGATCACGGTTCCCACGAACCGCTGCGACGCCGGGTTCTGCGGGTTCGAGAACACCTCGAACACGTCGCCCTGCTCGACGACCCGGCCGTCCTCCATGACGGCCACCTTCGTGGCGAGCGTCTGGATCACATCCATCTCGTGGGTGATGACCACGATCGTGACGCCCTGCTCGCGGTTCACCCGGCGCAGCAGCTCGAGCACCTCGTGGGTGGTCTGCGGATCCAGCGCGCTGGTCGCCTCGTCGGCGAGCAGGATCGCCGGCCGGGTGGCGAGGGCGCGTGCGATGCCGACGCGCTGCTTCTGACCGCCGGAGAGCTGCTCGGGATACGCCTTGGCCTTGTCGGAGAGGCCGACGAAGGCGAGCAGCTCCGCGACCCGCGCGTCGATGTCGGCCTTCGCCCAGCCCGCCAGACGGAGCGGATAGGCGATGTTCGCCTTGACGGTCTTCGCCGCGAACAGGTTGAACTGCTGGAAGATCATCCCGATCCCGCCGCGGACGCGGCGCAGCTCGCGCTCCGACAGCGTCGTGATGTCGACGCCGTCGACGATCAGGCGGCCGCTCGTGGCCGGCTCCAGGGCGTTGATCAGGCGCACCAGGGTCGACTTGCCCGCGCCGGAGTACCCGATGATGCCGAAGACGTCGCCCTGGGCGATGTCGAGGGACACGTCGTCGACCGCGACGACGGGTGCACCGTCGCGCGCGGTGGGCGGATAGGACTTGGTGACGCCCTGCAGGCTCACGATCGGCATGGGTTCTCCGGTTTCGGTTCTGCATCCGGGTTCTGCGGACGCGGAGTCGGGCGACGCGGATCAGCGTCGCCCGACTCGGTCACCGCGGGGCGGGTTCGCCCCGCGGTGGAGGCGATCAGCCCTTGTGCGAAGCGACGTCGCCCTCGACCTTGGTCAGGGTCTTCTGCAGTTCGGCGGCGTCGATCTTCAGCGGCACGCCGGTGTCGCCGGATGCCTCCGCCAGGCCCTTCTGCACGCCCGGGTCGGTCTGGAAGATCTCGACGAGCTTCTTGAACGTGGCGTTGTCCTTCTGCTTGGCCGGGGCGGCGAAGATGTTCACGTAGGGCAGCGCGTTCGGATCCTTCGGGTCGTCCTGCGCGATCGCGTCCTTGAACGTGAGCCCCGCGTCCTTGACGAAGTCGTTGTTGATGATCGCGGCGGCCACGTCGGGCAGGGAGGTCGGGATCAGCGCCGCCTCGAGAGCCGTGACCTTGACCTTCGACTTGGCGGTGTCGACATCGGCGAGGTCGGAGAAGATGGTGCCGCCGCTCTTGAGCTTGATGAGGCCGGCCGACTGCAGCACGAGCAGACCGCGCGCCTGGTTGGAGGCGTCGTCCGGCACCGCCACGGTCTCGCCCGCGGGGATGTCCTTCACGCTCTTGTACTTCTTCGAGTACAGGCCGAGCGGGTAGATCGCCGTGGATCCGATGGGCTGCAGATCCTTGCCGGACTTCACGTCGTACTGCGCGAGGTACACGATGTGCTGGAACTGGTTGAGGTCGATCTCGCCCTCGCTGAGGGCCGGATTGGGCTGCTCATAGGAGCCGAAGTCCACGATCTCGACCGTGATGCCCTCCTTCTTGGCGGCCGCGACGAACGCGGGCCATTGCGGGTCGCTCTTGCCGACGACGCCGATCTTGACGGGCTTGCTGGACGCGTCGGTCGGGTCGGAGCCCGCACCCGTGGCGGACGAGCAGCCGACGAGGGAGAAGACGAGCGCGGCGGCCGCGGTGGCGGCGGCGAGCGCAGTGGTGAGCTTGCGAGACATGGCTGTGAGTTCCTCTCTTGGGGGACGTCACAACGCTAGGAGCGGGATCGCACGGCGTCCGAATCAACCCGTCACACGACGTCACAGCGCCGGAGCCGACCGCGGGTGCTGCCGTTCAGTCGAGATCCTCGAGGCCCTGAAGACGGAGCTGCTCGAGGTCGAGCCGCGCGGAGATCCGGCGCACGATGAGGTCGTCGACCGTACCCGAGCGGCGCAGGCCCAGCAGCACCTCGCGCTTGCGGTCCAGCAGTGCGAGCTTGAGCCGGATGAGCTCCTCGTGCCGGATCAGCGGCGAGCGCTGCAGGAGGTCGACGTCCTCGGAGGTCGCGATCATCTGCAGCGTCGTCGCCCCCTCGATGATCGTGCCGCGCGCGCCCGCTCCGGAGCCGTCCGCGCTCGGGTCGACCGTGTCGGAAGCCGTGCCCGCGGAGAGCGGATCCGCGCCGTCCTCCCGGGCGCCCGTGCCCGCTGCGAGCGGATCGGGCTGGCCCAGCATCTCGTCGAGCGCCTTGACCTCCGCGTCCACGAGGGCCTGCTCGCGGGCCAGCGTGCGCGCGTTCGTGTACTCGAGCATCTGGTACCCCTCGAAGCGGATCCGGTCGCGCACCTCGTCGCTCACCCGGTGCCGCACGGCCAGATCGTCCAGCGCGGCGAGTGCGGCGCCCGAGATCGTGCGCTCGGCGAGCTCGTACTCCTCGACCTCGCCCTGGTCCGCGGGGATCCGCGCCCACCGCACCATCGCCGGAAGCAGCGTGCCCTGCACGAGCAGACTCAGCAGGATCACGCCCGCGGTGACGAACACGATCTCGTCGCGGCCGTCGACCGCTCCGCCGGCGACCGCACCCGCGGGAACCGACAGCGCGATCGCGAGGGATACCGCGCCGCGCATGCCGGCGAACGTGCTGAGCACTCGCGAGCGCGCCCGTACGCCGCGAGGCGGCTGCGGGCCGGACCGCGCATAGAACGGCACGCTGAGCAGCTGGAACAGGTAGCGCACGACCAGCAGCACCACCCAGACCGCGACCGTCACGAGCACCAGCCGTCCGATCGCGCCCGCCGAGATGTGGTGCACGACGTACTGCACCTCGAGCCCGATGAGCACGAACAGCGCGCCGTTGAGCAGGAACACCCCGAACGGCCAGGCCGACTCGGCCTGGCGGCGGGACTGCGCGGTGGTGACGGTCGGCGACACGTACGCGATGATCACTCCTGCCACGACGACCGCCAGCACCCCCGACGCCGTGATGAGCTCCGCCAGGAGGAAGGCGACGAACGGGACGAGCAGCAGCGCGGTGTTGATCACGATGGTCGAGGCGACCACGCGCAGGAGCAGGTACGCGAGCGCGGCGACCGCGACGCCGGCCGCGATTCCGCCGAGGTACGAGACGAGCACCGACCAGGTGACGGTGAGCGGGGTCACGTGCCCGCCGACGGCGAGAGAGATCCCGATCGCGTACAGCACCAGGGCGGTGCCGTCGTTGGTGAGGCTCTCCGCCTTGAGCTTCATGAACATGCGACGCGGCAGCAGGCGGCCGAGGGCCGCGACGGCCGTCGCGTCCGGCGGTGCGACCGCGGCGCCGAGGATCAGCGCGCTCTCCCAGGGCAGTCCGAACAGCAGTCCGATGCCGGCGACGGCGAACGCGGACGCCACCACGAGCAGGGTGCTCATCGGCAGGATGTACCGGAAGTCGCGCCGGATGGCGCGCAGCGAGGTGGTGAGGCTCTCCCAGAACAGCATCACGGGCAGGAACAGCAGCAGCACCGTCTCGGGCGGGAGCTGGATCTCCCGCAGCGCGGGCACGAAGCCCAGCGCGAGACCGAGGACGACCAGCACCAGCGGCAGCGCGAGCCGCAGCCGTGGCGCGAGCAGCGCCCCCGTGAGGATCGTGAGTCCCAGCAGGACGGTCACCTCGAGACCTTCCATGTGCGGCCTCCTCTCGTCATGCGACGCGGATCGTGCGCGGCGTTCCGCGAAGTGCCACAGCGTCGGATGACTCCACGGTATTCCCCGGCGCGTCCGTGCGACAGGCGCGAGTCAGCGCCCTGCCTCGATCCCCTCTGCCGCCGGGTCCGCGACGTGGGTGTGCATCCGCACGCCCTCGTCGTTGAAGATGCTGATGATCTGCGCCGGTCTCCCTCCGGTCGCCGACATCGCGTGCGGGGTGCGGGTGTCGAACTCGGCGGCCTCCCCGCGCGTGAGCACGAGATCCTGACCGCCGAGGCGCAGCCGCAGCCGGCCGGAGATGACCGAGAACCACTCGTAGCCGTCGTGCACCCGCAGAGCGGGAAGACGGGTCACCGGCGGGTAGGTGATCCGGTAGGTGTGCACCGGCGAGCCTTCCGGGGAGAGCGGGACGATGACGACGCCGTCGCGGCGGATCACCGGGCGGCGGATGCGGGGATCGGGCGTCTCCTCCGGCAGGAGGTCCTCGATCCGGATGCCCAGGGCCCGGGTCAGCGGCAGCAGCAGCTCGAGGCTCGCCTGACGCTTTCCCGATTCCAGGCGGGACAGGGTGCTGGCCGACATCTCCGCCCGTTCGGCCAGTTCGTCGAGGGTCCACCCGCGGGCGCGCCGAGCGGCGCGCAGCCGCGGTCCCACCTGGGCGAGCTCGTCCTGCATGGCTTCCCTTCCCGCCTTCTTGCCAAAACCGCAAGGTCGCTTGCGTTCCTGCGAGCATAGCCCTGCACTGGATGCATGGAAACCGTGAACTCATCCGCCTCCTGGGACGCGATCGTCATCGGCGGTGGCGCTGCCGGCCTCTCCGCCGCGCTGCTGCTCGGGCGGGCGCGCCGTCGCACGCTCGTCATCGATGCGGGCAGCCCGCGCAACCGCTTCGCCGCGCACATGCACGGCGTGCTCGGCAACGAGGGCGCGTCGCCGTCGGACCTCCTGCGGCGCGGCAGGACGGAGGTCGCCGGCTACGGCGTCGAGACCCGCGCGGGCGCCGTCGCGGATGTGCGCGAGGAGAGGGACGTCCTCGTCGTCTCCGTCGACGGCGCCGAGCAGCGCACCCGAGCGCTCGTGGTCGCCAGCGGCATCAGCGACGATCTCCCCCCGGTCGCCGGGCTCGCCGAGCGCTGGGGCACGAGCGTGCTGCACTGCCCGTACTGCCACGGCTGGGAGGTGCGCGACCGGCGGCTCGCGGTGCTCGCGACCTCGCCCGCGTCACTGCACCAGGTGAAGATGGTGCGGCAGTGGAGCGACGACGTCGTGCTCTTCTCGGCCGGGCTCGGCGGCCTGGACCCTTCCGACGAGCGTCTGCTGCGCGCCCGCGGCATCGAGATCGTCGCCTCCCCGGCGGTCGAGGTGCTCGGCGAGGGAACCGCGGTCGCCGCGATCCGCACGGCCGACGGTGCCGAGATCCTGGTCGATGCGGTGTTCACCGGCGGCCGCCCCGTGCCGCACGACGGCTTCCTCGACGACCTCCGCCTCGCCCGGGCCGAGCTCCCGTCGGGGCTCGGATCCTTCCTGCAGGCGGACGCCACCGGCAGGACGTCGCACCCGCGCATCTGGGCGGCCGGGAACGTGGTGAACCCGATGGCGACGGTGCCGATGGCGATCGGCGCGGGCGCCATGGCCGGCGCCGCGGTCAACGGCGCTCTCGTCGAGGAGGGCTTCCGTCTCGTGGACGGCGCGCTCAGC
This sequence comes from Microbacterium xylanilyticum, assembly GCF_054654695.1. NCBI lineage: Bacteria > Bacillati > Actinomycetota > Actinomycetes > Micrococcales > Microbacteriaceae > Microbacterium > Microbacterium xylanilyticum. The sequence goes on along the minus strand of NZ_BAAIEN010000002.1, from coordinate 1,013,469 downwards.
CCAGCTGCTCGGTGAGCTCGAACCAGCGCAGCTCGAGCTCGTCCACCTCGTCCTGCTGCGCCTGGATCGCCTTCATCTTCTCGCCGAGGCCGGCGTAGTCGGACTGATCGTGATCGGCGAGCGCGTGCTTGGCGCGGTCGATCTGCTCGGCGAGCTTCTGCATGCGCCGCTCGAGCGCGGAGATCTCCTTCTCCGCCGCCCGGCGGTCCGCGCCGCTCAGCGCGGGTTCGGCGGTGGCCGGAGCGGTTCCCGCCCGGGTCCCCGAGTCCTTCGGCGCCGCCTGCTCGAGCGCGCGCAGGCGCAGGTACTCGTCGACGCCGCCGGGCAGGTGCCGAAGGCGGCCGCCGAGGATCGCGTACTGCTGGTCCGTCACGCGCTCGAGGAAGTAGCGGTCGTGGCTGACCACGAGGAGCGTGCCCGGCCACGAGTCGAGGAGGTCCTCGATCGCGGCGAGCATGTCCGTGTCCATGTCGTTCGTGGGCTCGTCGAGGATCATCACGTTCGGCTGGTCGAGCAGGACGAGCAGCAGCTGCAGCCGGCGCTGCTGGCCCCCGGAGAGGTCCTTGACCGGGGTGGACAGCTGCGCCGAGGAGAAGCCGAGGCGCTCCAGCAGCTGGCCCGGCGTGAGCTCGGCGGCCTTGGATCCGGTGCCGAACGTGTAGGTCGTGCGCAGGCGCCCGATGACGACGCGGACGGGCTCGTCCCACACGTCCTGCAGCTCGTCCAGGCGCTGGGTGAGGGTGCGCACCTGCACCGTCTTGCCGTGCTTGACCCGGCCGCTGGTGGGCTCGACGGTCCCGGCCACGAGGCCGAGCAGGGTGGACTTGCCCGCGCCGTTGACGCCGAGGATGCCGGTGCGCTCCCCCGGGGCGATCCGCCATTCCACATCGCGCAGCACTTCGCGCTCGGGCGTCGTCGCCGTCGCCGGGAACGTCACGCCCGCATCGATGAGGTCCACGACGTCCTTGCCGAGGCGCGACACCGCGAGCGACTGCAGCGCGATCCGGTCGCGGATCTCGGGCACATCGGCGATGAGCGCGTTCGCCGCGTCGATCCGGAACTTCGGCTTCGACGTGCGAGCGGGGGCGCCCCGACGCAGCCACGCGAGCTCCTTGCGGGCGAGGTTCTGCCGCTTCGCCTCGGTCGCCGCCGCCATGCGGTCGCGCTCCACGCGCTGCAGGATGTAGGCGGCGTAGCCGCCCTCGAAGGGCTCGACGATCCGGTCGTGCACCTCCCAGGTCTCGGTGCACACCTCGTCCAGGAACCAGCGGTCGTGCGTGACGACCATGAGCGCGCCCTGGCTCGCCGGCCAGCGCCGCTTCAGATGCTCCGCGAGCCAGCCGATGGCCTCCACGTCGAGGTGGTTGGTGGGCTCGTCCAGAGCGATGATGTCCCAGTCGCCGGCGAGGAGCTTCGCCAGCGCGACACGGCGCCGCTGACCTCCGGAGAGGTCGGCGACCGACGCGTCCCAGTCCAGGTCCCCGACGAGCCCGTCGATCACGTCGCGGATCTTCGGATCCCCGGCCCACTCGTGCTCCGCGGCGTCGCCGACGATGGCGCGGCCCACGGTGAGCGCGTCGTCCAGGACGTCGGCCTGGTCGAGCACCCCGATCGTCGTCCCGCCGCGCACGGTCACCCGGCCGGCGTCCGGCTCCAGGCGGCCGGCGAGCATCGCCAGCAGGCTCGACTTGCCGTCGCCGTTGCGGCCGACGATGCCGATCCGGTCGCCCTCCTCGATGCCGAGGGTGACGGAGTCGAAGACGACGCGGGTGGGGAATTCGAGATGGAGCCCTTCGGCCCCGAGAAGATGTGCCATGTCGGATCCAGGGTAGTCGCGCGCGGTCCCGGCCCGGCCCGGCTCAGGTCGCGCGCACGTGCACGACGTCGCCGGCCGCGATACGGTGCACGGCCCCGCCGGCCCACACCAGAAGGCAGCCGTCCTCGCCGAGGCCCGTCGCCGCGCCGACGAGGTCGTCGCCGGCCGGGAGCATCACGCGCACCGTGCGGCCGAGCGTGACGCAGCGCGCGGCGACGGCGTCGCGCAGGCCGCTCGCCACGGCCGAGCCGTGCTCCGCGAGGCCGTCGATCCAGCCGTCCAGCCGGGCGAGGTAGCCCGCCGCGAGCAGGTCGACGTCGACGTCGGCGCCCTCGACGGCGAACGACGTCGCCGTCGGTACCGGCAGCTGCTCCTCGGTCATCCTCGTGTTGACGCCGGATCCGACGATCACGACGTCCGGCCCTGAGGCCTCCGCGAGGATCCCGCAGATCTTCCGCTCCCCGACGAGCACATCGTTCGGCCACTTCACGCCGACCGGGCGTCCGGGGAGCTGCGCCGCGACCGCATCCGCCATGGCGAGGCCGGCCGCGAGCGGGATCCAGCCGCGCTCAGCGCCGGGGATCCGCGGCACCCGCAGCAGCACGGAGAGTGCGACGGCCGACCCGGCCGGGGCGGTCCAGACGCGATCCAGCCGGCCCCGCCCGGCGACCTGGTCCTCGGTGAGGATCGCGGACAGGTGCGGCCATCCCGCCTCGTCATCGACGTGCGCCCGCAGGTCCGCGTTCGTGGATCCGGTGGACGCGACGACGTCGAGCCGCGAGGCGGCCGCGGTGCTGTGCGGGAAGGTCATGCGGTCACCCTATCCGGGGCCCTCCGGAGCCCTCGCGACCGCGAACCGGCTCAGAGGGTCCGCACAGAGGATCCCGCCGGGGAGTTGTGCCTCTCATCCAACGGTCGCGAGGGCCCCGGCGCTAATGTGGAGACCGTGACGGACACGCCTGACCTCTACACGACCGCCGGCAAGATCGCCGACCTCCGCGCCCGCTACGACGAGGCCGTCGTCTCGGCAGAGGCGAAGGCGAAGGAGAAGCAGCACGCCAAGGGCAAGATGACGGCCCGCGAGCGCATCGAGCTGCTGGTGGATCCGGGCAGCTTCGTCGAGTTCGACGAGTACGTGCGGCACCGCACGACCGCGTTCGGGATGGACAAGAACCGCCCGTACGGCGACTCGGTCGTCACCGGCGTCGGCACCATCAACGGGCGCACAGTGGCCGTCTACTCGCAGGACTTCACGACCTTCGGCGGCTCGCTGGGCGAGGTCTCCGGCGACAAGATCATCAAGATCATGGAGTTCGCGCTGCGCAGCGGCGTGCCGATCATCGGCATCCTCGACTCCGGCGGGGCGCGCATCCAGGAGGGCGTGCTCGCGCTCAGCAAGTACGGGGAGATCTTCCGCCTCAACACCCGCTCCTCCGGCGTCATCCCGCAGATCTCGATCATCATGGGCCCGGCCGCGGGCGGCGCCGTCTACGGCCCCGCTCTCACCGACTTCGTCATCATGGTCGACAAGACCAGCCAGATGTTCGTGACCGGCCCCGACGTCATCAAGACCGTGACCGGCGAGGACGTCGGCATGGAGGAGCTCGGCGGCGCCTACACCCACAACACCCGCTCGGGCGTCGCGCACTACCTCGCCGAGGACGAGGACGACGCGATCGACTATGCGCGCACCCTGCTGAGCTTCCTGCCGGACAACAACATGGCGGAGCTCCCCGCCTACGCGAGCGGCTTCGAGTTCGAGACCACGGACGCCGACCGGGCGCTCAACACGCTGATCCCGGACTCCCCGAACCAGCCCTACGACATCCACACCGTCATCGAGCATGTCGTCGACGACGGCGAGTTCCTCGAGGTGCAGCCGCTGTTCGCCCCCAACATCGTGATCGGCTTCGGCCGGGTCGAAGGGCACTCGGTCGGCATCATCGCCAACCAGCCCTCGCAGATGGCCGGCACCCTGAACATCGAGGCCGGCGAGAAGGCCAGCCGCTTCGTGCGCTTCTGCGACGCGTTCTCGATCCCGATCGTCACGCTCGTCGACGTGCCCGGCTACCTGCCCGGCACCGACCAGGAGTGGACCGGCGTGATCCGCCGCGGCGCGAAGCTCATCTACGCCTACGCCGAGGCGACCGTGCCGCTCGTCACCGTGATCCTGCGCAAGGCCTACGGCGGCGCCTACATCGTGATGGGCTCCAAGCAGCTGGGCGCCGACGTTAACCTCGCCTGGCCGACGGCCGAGATCGCGGTCATGGGCGGCCAGGGCGCCGTGAACATCCTCTACCGCGGTGAGATCAAGCGCGCCGAGGAGGCCGGCGAGGACGTCGCCGCCGTCCGCACGCGCCTCGCCAACGAGTACACCTACAACGTCACGAGCCCGTTCCTCGCCGCGGAGCGCGGCGAGATCGACGGCATCATCGAGCCCGCGAACACCCGCGTCTCGATCGCGAAGGCGCTGCGGGCGCTGCGGGGCAAGCGCGCCGAGCTGCCCCCGAAGAAGCACGGGAACATCCCGCTGTGAGCGCGGAGGACGCGGCCGACGCGGTCGAGATCCAGGTGCTCCGCGGCTCCGCCACCGAGGAGGAGCTCGCGGCGCTCATCGCCGTGCTCTCCGAGGCGTTCGCCGCCGAGGAGGCCGACGCCGTGGCCGTCCAGAAGCCCGTCTCCGCCTGGGAGCGCAATCAGCGCGGGCTGCGCACTCCGCTGCGCCGCGACATCCCCTGGGGGCGCTTCTCCGGCTGACGCGGAGCCCGCGGAGACGGTGACGGATCCGGGAATTTCGCCTCCGTATGAATTTGTCCCCCAAAATACCTACAGACATCCTCTGCACGACCCGGAAGACTCTTTCTTGCAACGCTTCGCGTTCGACCGGATCTCCGCCACAGGGTAGGCAGACGATCTCCGGTCTTTGCGGACGGTTTTCGGGTAACTGTTCCGCACCTGGCGAGGGGCGGGCGGCTTCGCCGCCCCTCGCCCTTTCTTTTGCCCTCAGTCCGCGTGGGTGCGCGGGATCTCGTGCCAGAGCTCGACCGAGTCCTCGTCGGACGAATCCCCCGCCGCCGACCGGCCCACGACCGTCACTGCGACGCGCGGATCCTTCGGGGCGCGGATGATGAGCCGTGCCGAGGAGGAGCCGGAGAGCACGTCGGCGAGCTCCTCGCGGATCCGGCTCTTGGTCTGCTCGTCGAGGTCGTTCAGGCCGCCGTCGTCGAACACCGTCACCGATGCGCCCCGCGCCCGCGCCGACTCGATGGCCGCGCGCGCCCGCTCGTTGAGCAGCTCGCCGCCGCGGATCTCGTCCCGCAGCCGCCCTTCGGCCAGGCGCGCGGTGCGCCGCTCCTCCGCCGAGAGCTCGCCGCGCGTCTCGATGACGCGGCTGAGCACGGGACCCGCCACCGTGAGGGCGTACTGCACGCGCTCCCGGCGCTCCCGCTGACGCACGGTCTGCGTCGCCTGCCAGGCGGATGCCGCCTGCTGGATGCCGGCGAGACGATCGGTGTCGCGCACGGCGCGGCGCCAGAACGCGACGAGCAGCTGGGCGATCACCATCCACACGGTGGATCCGACCAGGCCCAGCCCGAGCGCGCGGAGGAAGCCGATCCACGCCGTCGAGGCGATGGTCAGCAGGACCAGCACGAGCCACCCCGCGAGCGGACGGCGCCGCACGATGCAGACGACGCCGATCAGGCCGACGGATCCGATGTACCAGGTGGCGTAGGGGGCGAGCAGCTGAGCCGGATCCAGGCCGAGGTTGCTCAGCTGCGGGATCGCGATCGCGGAGGCGAGCGCGAGGGCGGCGCCCCAGCGCGGCATCTGCACGGCGCGCCCCGCACCGACGATCGCGATCACCGCGAACGAGACGAGGTAGATGACGACCGCGAGCAGCACCAGCAGCGGCCGCGGGGGCGGCGACGTCCAGGCCAGCGCACGCGCGGCGAAATAGCAGGCGAACACGAGCGCCAGTCCAGTCGCGACGATGCGGACGGTGAGTCTCATGAGTGCGACCATCCCAGTGTCACGACGGTGCCATGGCGATCGGAGTCGATGGTGGCGACCCCGCCGACGGCCGCCATCCGGGCGAGGATGGAGGCGCGGATGCCGAGACGGTCCGCGCCGACCTGTTCCGGATCGAATCCGCCGCCCGTGTCGCTGACCTTGACCGTGAGGCCGGTGCCGCCGTGCCCTTCCACGACCACGGCGAGCCCGCGGCCCGAGGCGTGGGCGACGGCGTTGCCGATGGCCTGCCGCGCGGCGAGCGCCATCGCCCGGGCGACCCGGTCCGGCACGGCGCCGTGCCCGAAGTGCTCGACCTCGATCGACAGTCCCATCTGCTGCACCGCGCGGCGCAGATCCTCCACGAGGAGCTCGATCTGCACCGGCTCCTCGCTGCCCTCCTGCGCGGGCGCCTCCGCATTGGCGAGACGGGTGAGCGCCTCGCGCGCCATGTCCACGGCGAGGGCGCGCGCCCGGTCGGTCTCGGCGCGCTCCGCCGCGATGAGCGCGGCGAGCACGCTGTCGTGCATGAGGGCGGCGACGGCGACCCGCTCGTGCTCCGCGGCTTCGGCCGCCGCCGCGGCGGTGTACAGCGCGACCGCTCGGCCGCGCGCGTCGTCGACGCCGTTGGCGACCGACCGGAACATCCACCCGAGCGCCACCAGCACCAGCCCGAGGATCAGGGTGAAGGACACGTCGAAGGCGGTGACCACCCAGAAATCGGCCCGGAACTCGCCCTGCAGGAGCCGGACGGTGCCGTAGAGGAAGGGACCGACGAGCGCCCACGCCACCTGCACCCCGAGCGGGAAGGCGACGACGGCGGCGACACCGGCCACGTTGACCAGGAAGAAGATCCACGGCTGATCCGACGGCACGAGATTCCGGTGCGTGGCGACGAAGGGCCACAGCACGAGATCCACGATGTACGCGACGAAGAACACGCCGGCGGTGAGGCGCACGGCCCGCCCGATCGCGCAGCACACGAGCATCGCGACCCACGGCACGAACACGAGCGCCATCATCGCCACATGCGGGACGTCGACGACGGTCAGCTTGACGAGGGCGTTGACGAGCGCCTGGGCGCCCAGGGCGAGCGCACCCACGCCCACGACGATCGCGATGATGCGCTCGATCCGCCGTCCGGCGAAGCGCTCCAGCTCCTGCCCGACCTCGCCGGGCGTGGGGATCTTCTCCCAGGCCTCCCTGAGGCCCTGGTCCGCCGACATGCCCTAGCCCGCTCGCTGTGGCGCCGGGGCCGCCGGACGCCTCATCCGGAGCGCGGTGCGCTCAGCCGACACCCTGCGGATCCTCCTGGGCCGTCTCCACGATGCCGTCCTCCATCGCCCGGCGCAGCAGGTCGACCTTGGTCGGCGCGGGCCGCCCCACCTCGACGTACTTCACCCGGATCCGGGTGATGTTCTCCTTGGCCGTGGAGTAGGCCACGCCGAGGCGCTCCGCCACGACCTTCAGCGGCAGCCCGGTCGCGTACAGGCGCAGGACCTCGCGCTCGCGGGTGGAGAGCTGCGCATCGGCGAAGGCCGTGTCGCCGTCGACGGCGTTCGCCCATTCCACGTTGTTGAGGGCCTCGCCGCGCGCGACCGTGCGCACCGCGGCGATCACGTCGTCCAGCGGGGAGGACTTGCTGATGACGCCCGCGGCTCCTGCGACGAGGGCCTCGCGCACGGAGACCGGGCGATCCGCGACGCTGTGGATGACCACGCTCGAGCCGTCCGCGACCAGTCGGGTGACGTTCTCGGTCACCGTGGTGCCGTCGCCGAGGGTGAGATCGAGCAGCACGACGTCGGCCGGGGCGGGCAGGGCGCGTCCCCGCGCGTCGAGGTACTCGGCGACGCCGGCGCCCGAGAACACGACGTCGAAGTCGGCCCGCTCGAGCGCGGCGGCGAGTCCCAGACGAACGGACTCGTGGTCGTCGATCAGGGCTACGCTGCTCACGGTCTCACCTTATCCGGTGCGGCCGCGCGATTCCGTCGTGCGGCGACGTGATTGCGCCGTGCCGCGACGTCCCGGGCGCACGCGGGCGCACCGCGCGGGCTCAGCGGGTCAGCAGGGCGACCGTCTCCAGATGGTGCGAGTGCGGGAACAGGTCGAAGGCGCGCATCCGCCGCGGCTCGTAGCCCAGACCGCGGAAGGTGGCCAGGTCGCGCGCGAGCGCGACAGGATCGCAGGCGACGTAGGCGATGGCGGACGGATGCAGCGCGGCCACGTCCTCCACCACGGCGCGGCCCGCGCCGGAGCGGGGCGGGTCGAGGACGACCGCACCGCCTGCGACATGGGCCAGGTCGGCGTCACCAGACTTCAGGAAGCGGTCGACGCGAGCCGTCACGGCCCTGACCCCCAGGTCGCGCAGGTTCTCCGCCGCGTGCCGGGTGGCGCGCGGCGCGGACTCGACGGTCGTGATGCGGCGCCCGCCGAGGCGCGCGAGCGTCGCGGAGAACAGCCCGACGCCGCCGTAGAGGTCGAGGGGCGCGGCGGATGGGTCGACAGCGGCGTCGAGCAGCTCCGCCACGGCCCCGTCCAGGAGGCCTGCCGCGGCCGGGTGGATCTGCCAGAAGCCGTCGACGTCCAGGGCGAACGACCGCCCCGCCGCCTGCTCGACGATGGTCGCGGGAGCACGGTGGCGGGCGCCGCGGCGCCTGCCCCGTCCCTGCGGGTGCTGCTCGGCAGCCGGGCGCAGCACCTGGCGCACCTCGCCGTCGGCGGGCTCGACGAGCTCGATCCGGCCCTCGGGCAGCCCCCGGAGCTCCCGCGCCACGGCGTCGATCGCCGGACGCGCGAGCACGTGCTGGGCCACGGGCACGACGCGGTGGCTGCGCGCCGCGAAGGGCCCGATCCGCCCCTCGTCGTCGATGTGCAGGGTGACCCGGGTGCGCCAGTTACCGTCGGTCCCGGTGGGCTCCACCTCGGGAGCCTCGATGCCGCCACCGGCAAAGCGGTCCAGCGCCTCCTGCAGCACCCGGCGCTTCAGCACGCGCTGGTGCCCGATCTCGATGTGGCCCAGGTCCGCGCCGCCGGGGCGCTGCTCCGGAGCGCGTGCGACGTCGGCCTCGGGCCACACGTGCGGACGCCGGTGCGGCGAGGCCTCGAGCACCTCGACGGTCTCGGCACGCCAGAACGAACGTGTGTCCGCGCCGTCCGCGGGGTCGCTGAGCCGCGCCCGCACGCGCTCCCCCGGGATCGCGTCGGAGACGAACACGACGCGCCCCTCGTGCCGGGCCACGAACACCCCGCCGTGCGCGATCGCGGTCACGTCGAGGTCGAGAAGGGCGCCCTCGGACGCGTCGGAATCGCTCACCCCTCGATCATCCCAGACCGCCGAGGCGGCGGATCCCGGATCAGCGACCCAGCTGCGGATCGCTGGTGAGGGGACCGGCGTTCTCGAGCCGTCCCGCGAGCACGCGCACGAGAGCGGCATCGCCGGAGGAGGTCACCGTGAGGTCGTACCAGCCTCCCGCCGTCGGGATCACCACCGTCTTCTCCTGACCCGGGTTCAGCGCGAGGGTCTGCCCGCCGTTCCCGTACGCGTCGGCCAGGGTCAGGTCGACGCGCGCGGAGCCGGTGTTGGCGATCCGGAACCGGGCGTGCGCGGCCGCGCCGTCTGCGGACACCGCGACCCGGATGTCGGTCCCGGCGGTCGTGCCGGCGAAGCGCCGGTACCAGCCGCTGGGGCCGTGCATCTGCACGTCGTACTCCGCGCCGAGGGACCAGGAGGCGTCGAGCGTCGCGCCCGCCCCGATCGTGTAGGAGTAGGGCCCCGCCGAGAGCAGGTTGGAGCGCACCTGCACGTGCGCGCCGACGGTGCCGCCGTTCGTCCAGCGCGCGGCGAGCGCGCCGGAGGCGACGGTGGCGTCGACGTCGAGCGCGTAACCGAGCGCGCGGGACGGGCGGGTGCCCTTCTCCTGGACCGGCATCGCGTTCGTCGCCGGCGGCGTGGGCACGTAACTGGGGTGGCGGAGCTGGTCCGCGGGCTTGTATGCGGATGTGGCGGGCAGCGCCGGGACCGCTGCGCCCTTCGCCGAGAAGTCGAACGCGCTCGTGAGGTCGCCGCAGACGGCGCGGCGCCACGGCGTGATGTTCGGCGACGCCACCCCGAACCGGGTCTCGAGGAACCGGACGATCGAGGTGTGGTCGAACGTCTCCGAGCACACCCAGCCGCCCATGCTCCACGGGGAGACCACGATCATCGGCACCCGGACGCCGAGCCCGAACTGACCGGCGACATCCTTGTCGCCGAATGTCGTCGGCGTGCCGTCGTACCACTCGCCGTCGGTGCTCACCGTGGACGCACCCGGGATCTGCGGCGTGTGGGGGTGCGGCGGGACGACGTGGTCGAAGAAGCCGTCGTTCTCGCCGTACATGAACAGCAGCGCGGTCCTGCTCCACACGTCGGGGTGGGAGGTCAGGATGTCCAGGATGTTCGCCGCGTACCAGGCGCCGAAGTTCGGCGGCCAGTTCGAGTGCTCGGTGTAGGCCTCCGGCGCCACGATGTACGACACCTGCGGGAGCGTTCCGTTCGCGACGTCCTCGCGGAAGATGCGGAACAGGTCGTCGCCGTCCTTGGCCTGCGTGCCGGTGCGCGCCTTCTCGTACAGCGGGCTGCCGGGCGCGGCGTTCTGGTACTGGGTGAAGTACAGGAGTGCGTTGTCTCCGTAGTTGCCGATGTACGCGTTGCCGGTCCAGCCCTCGTAATGCGCCGGATCCAGGCCCTCGCCGATGTCCTGGTAGACCTTCCAGCTCACCCCGGCCTTCTCCAGCTCCTCGGGGTACGTGCTCCACGAGTAGCCCTTCTCGGCGTTCCACAGGTCGGGGCCGCCACCGGTGCGCAGCGGGTCGTCGCCGCCGGTGAACATGTAGTAGCGGTTCGGATCCGTCGGGCCGAGCACCGAGCAGTGGTACTGGTCGCAGACGGTGAAGGCGTCGGCGAGGGCGAAGTGGAACGGGATGTCACCACGCTCGTAGAAGGCCATGGTCGCGTCGGACTTCGCCGGCAGCCACCGGTCGTACCGGCCCGCGTTGAAGGCCTCGTGGGTCATCTTCCACGAGTGGTCGAGGTCCTCCATGAACTGCATCCCGAGATCCGGCGCCGTCGGGTGATACGGCAGGACGTCGCGGCTTCCGTTGTTCTGAGTGAAGGCGTTCGCGCCGCTGGGCAGGATCGCCGGGTGCGGATCGCCGAAGCCGCGGACACCCTTGAGCGTGCCGAAGTAGTGGTCGAACGCCCGGTTCTCCTGCATGAAGATCACGACGTGCTCGACGTCCTGGATCGAGCCGGTCGCGCGGTTCGCCGGGATCGTCGCGGCGCGCGCGATGCTCTCGCCGAACAGCTGCGAGATCGCGGCGCTCGCGGCCCCGGCGGCCGAGAGCTGGAGGAAACGTCGACGGTTCACGCGGTTCATGAGCTGCTCCTCATCGAGAGCGGGCCGGATGCCCTGGGGCGGACGAGAGGCCCCGGATCTCCCCCGCAGCACTGCTCCAGGCTAAGGACCCGCCGACCCCGGGACGAGCGGCACGGGCGAATGTTGGCGCGCGCTTCCCCCGTTGTTCACCGGGTGGGTGGCATAGCGTGGATCCATGCGCGTGTGCCTCGCCTCCACCTCTCCGGCTCGTCTCGCCCTGCTGCGCCAGAGCGGCATCGAGCCGATCTGCCTGAGCCCCGGCGTCGACGAGGACGCGGTCGCCGCCGCGGAGGCGCAGCGCCTCGGCCGCGCGCTCGCCCCGGAGGAGGTCGTGCTGCTGCTCGGACGCGCGAAGGCGGCGGACGTCGCCGCGCGCATCCACGACGCCCACCCCGGGTTCGAGGGGATCGTGATCGGCGGCGACTCCATGTTCGAGCTCGACGGCGAGGTGCACGGCAAGCCGTACGAGCCCGAGCGCGCGATCGCCCGCTGGCACGCGATGCGCGGACGCACGGGCGTGCTGCACTCGGGGCACAGCGTGATCCTGGTGCGCCCGGATGCGCCGCCTCGCGAAGTGCACGCGGTCGCCGAGGCGGCTGTCACGTTCGCCGCCGACATCGACGACGCCGAGCTCGAGGCGTACGTCGCCACGGGCGAACCGCTGCTCGTGGCGGGCGCCTTCACCGTGGACAGTCTGGGCGGCGCCTTCATCGAGCGCGTGGAGGGAGACCCCTCCACGGTCGTCGGCATGTCCCTGTCCACCCTCCGCCGGCTCGCAGGGCGGCTCGGCATCCGCTGGACCGATCTCTGGAACGCCGTTCCCTCCGCGTCCTGACCCGCGCAGGCGCCGCGGCGACGCGGGTGCGCATCCGCGCTTCGTAGATTCCAGGAAGCGATCTCCGCGGATTCTTGTGGAGGGTCGTCAAAAATATCGGGACCGCTGTCGATAGGCTGACATCCATGCCTGCCATCGCCAAGGTGCTCGTCGCCAACCGCGGCGAGATCGCCGTCCGCATCATCCGCGCCGCGCGCGACTCCGGTCTCTCCTCCGTCGCCGTGTACGCGGACCAGGACCGGGACGCCCTGCACACCCGGCTCGCCGACGAGGCGTACGCCCTCGACGGCGCCACCAGCGCCGACACCTACCTGCAGATCGACAAGATCCTCTCGGTGGCCCGCCGCTCCGGCGCCGACGCCGTCCACCCCGGCTACGGCTTCCTGGCCGAGAACGCCGGCTTCGCCCGTGCCGTGATCGACGCCGGGCTCGTGTGGATCGGCCCCTCCCCCGAGGCCATCGAGGCGCTCGGCGACAAGGTCACCGCCCGCCACGTCGCGGAGAAGGTCGGCGCGCCGCTGGCACCCGGCACCCCGGGACCGGTGGAGACCGCCGAAGAGGTCGTCGCGTTCGCCGAGAAGGTCGGTCTGCCCATCGCGATCAAGGCCGCTTACGGCGGCGGCGGCCGCGGCCTCAAGGTCGCCCGCGAGCTCGACGAGGTCGCCGAGCAGTTCGAGTCGGCCACCCGCGAGGCGATCGCGGCCTTCGGCCGCGGCGAGTGCTTCGTGGAGAAGTACCTCGACAAGCCGCGCCACGTCGAGACGCAGTGCCTCGCCGACGCGGAGGGCAACGTCGTCGTCATCTCGACCCGCGACTGCTCGCTGCAGCGCCGGCACCAGAAGCTCGTCGAGGAGGCCCCCGCGCCGTTCCTCACGGAGGAGCAGAACCGCGTGCTCTACGAGGCGTCGAAGGCGATCCTCAAGGAGGTCGGCTACGTCGGCGCAGGAACCTGCGAGTTCCTCATCGGCGCCGACGGGACCATCTCCTTCCTCGAGGTCAACACCCGCCTCCAGGTCGAGCACCCCGTGTCCGAGGAGGTCACCGGGATCGACCTTGTCCGCGAGCAGTTCCGCATCGCGGCCGGCGGCACCATCGACTACGACGACCCCGCCCCGCAGGGCCACTCGATCGAGTTCCGCATCAACGGCGAGGACCCGGGACGCGGCTTCCTGCCGCAGCCGGGCCCGATCCACGTGTTCAAGACCTTCGGGGGCCCGGGCATCCGCCTCGACTCCGGCGTGACCGCGGGCGACGTGGTCTCCGGCGCGTTCGACTCCCTGCTCGCGAAGATCATCGTCACCGGCAAGGACCGCGCCGAGGCGCTGGAGCGCTCCCGCCGGGCCCTGGACGAGTTCGAGGTCTCCGGCCTGCCCACCGTGCTGCCGTTCCACCGCAAGGTCGTCAACGACCCCGCCTTCACCGCCGAGAACGGCGAGTTCGGCGTCTACACGCGCTGGATCGAGACCGAGTTCGCAGGCGACATCCCGGCGTGGGACGGCGAGCTCGAGCCCGCCGCCGAGCCGAAGGGCCGGCACACGGTGGTCGTCGAGGTCGCCGGCAAGCGGCTCGAGGTGAGCCTGCCCGATCGCGTCGCCGCCTCGGTCGTCGGCACCGGCGGACGTCCCGCCGCGGTGCCGCCGTCCCGTCGCAGCCACGCGAAGACGGTGAACGCCGGCGCATCCGGCGACGCGGTGAAGTCGCCCATGCAGGCCACGGTCGTCAAGGTCGCGGTCGAGGAGGGCCAGCAGGTCGTCAAGGGCGACCTCGTCGTGGTCCTCGAGGCGATGAAGATGGAGCAGCCCCTGCAGGCGCACAAGGACGGCGTGATCGGCAACATCAACGCGGACGCCGGTGCGACCGTGTCCGCCGGTCATCAGCTGCTCACCATCAGCTGACCGGATCCGGATCCGCAGTGACGAAGAAGCGGCGCTCTCCCGAGGGAGGCGCCGCTTCTTCGCGAGCCGGGGCTCAGCCGGCGATGTAGACCTGGTGCATCGCGCGGGTCGCGTCGGTGATGCTGCTGGTGATCGATGGGTACGCGGCGAACACGCGCGACACCTGGTCGACGTTCAGGCGCCGCTCCACGGCGATCGCGAGCGGGTAGATCAGCTCCGAGGCCCGCGGGGCGACGATCACGGCGCCGATCACGGTGCCGGAGCCCTTGCGGGCGAGGATCTTCACGAAGCCGTCGCGGATCCCCTGCATCTTCGCGCGCGGGTTGGCGGCCAGGGGCAGCTTGTAGGCGATGCCGTCCGCCACGCCGTCCTCGATGTCCTTCTCGGAGAAGCCGATCGTGGCGATCTCCGGCGCGGTGAAGATGTTCGCGGTGATCTTGCGCTTCTCCAGCGGGATCACGATGTCGCCGAGGGCGTGGAACACCGCGGTGCGCCCCTGCATCGAGGCGACCGAGGCGAGCGGGAAGAAGTTGGTGCAGTCGCCGACCGCGTAGATGTTCGAGACCGAGGTGCGCGCGACCCGGTTGACCCGGATGTGGCCGGAGTCGGTGAGCTCGACGCCGGCGGCCTCGAGGCCGATCCCGGCGGTGTTCGGGATCGACCCGACCGCCATCAGGCAGTGGCTGCCGTCTACCGTGCGGCCGTCCGAGAGCGTCACCCTGACGCCCGCGTCGGTGCGCTCCACCCGATCGGCGCGGGACTTGGAGAGCACCTGCATGCCGCCGCGCTTGAAGACCTTCTCGAGCACGCGCGCCGCGTCCTGGTCCTCCCCCGGCAGCACCTGGTCGCGGCTGGAGATCAGCGTGACCTTCGCCCCCAGGTTCATGTACGCCGAGGCGAACTCCGCGCCGGTGACGCCGGAGCCGACCACGATGAGGTGCTCCGGCAGCGTCTTCATGTCGTAGAGCTGCGTCCAGGTGAGGATGCGCTCGCCATCGGGCTTGGCGGAGTCGAGCTCGCGCGGCGACGCGCCCACGGCGACGACGAGCGTGTCGGCCTCGATGCGGTCGAAGTCGGTGCCGTCCTCCGAGGTGGACACGACGATCGCGTTCGGACCGTCCAGACGCCCGTGGCCGGAGAGCATGGTCACGCCGGCGTCGAGCAGCGCGGTGCGCATGTCCTCGGACTGCTGCCCCGCGAGCGCCATCAGCCGCTTGTTCACGGCGGCCAGATTGATCGCGATCTGCGGCTTGAGCGGCTTGCCCTCGGCGCCCTTCGCGTAGAACTGCACGCCCAGGTCGCTGGCCTCGCTGATCGCGACGGCGGCGTCGGCCGTGGCGATGAGGCTCTTCGAGGGCACCACGTCGGTGAGCACGGCGGAGCCGCCGACGCCGACCCTCTCGACGAGAGTCACCTCCGCACCGAGCTGGGCTGCGGCGAGCGCCGCCTCGTAACCGCCGGGGCCGCCGCCGAGCACGGCGACGCGCTGAGAGCGCTCGAACATCAAGGTCATGGGATCCATTCTTCCGCATCCGCAGGATGCCGTCGGTCCGCCCACCCGCTGCTCTTCCGAGCCCGCCTCCCCGGGGGCGAGCACGGAGCCGTATCCTCGTTCTCATGGCTGATCAGACCCACCCCCTCGACGACCCGAACGCCGACCCCTTCGCGATCGCCGCAGAGGCGGCCGCGGACATCCACCGGCTGACCGGCGTCGATCACCACGACATCGCGGTCACCCTCGGCTCCGGCTGGAGCAAGGCCGCGGAGCTCATCGGCGAGACCGTCGCGACCATCCCCGCCACGGAGGTCACCGGCTTCTCGAAGCCCGCGCTCGAGGGCCACGTCGGGACGCTGCGCAGCATCGTGACCCCCGGTGGGAAGAACGTGCTCGTGATCGGCGCCCGCACGCACTACTACGAGGGCCACGGCGTCCGCCGGGTCGTGCACAGCGTGCGCACCGCTGCGGCCACGGGGGCGAAGACCATGGTGCTCACCAACGGCGCCGGCGGCATCCGCGAGACGTGGAAGCCGGGCCAGCCGGTGCTGATCAGCGACCACATCAACCTCACCGCGGACTCCCCGCTCGAGGGCGCCACGTTCATCGATCTCACCGACCTCTACAGCGCGCGCCTGCGCGACCTCGCCCGCACGATCGACCCGATGCTGGACGAGGGCGTCTACACGCAGTTCCGGGGACCGCATTACGAGACTCCCGCGGAGGTGCAGATGGCGAAGGCCATCGGCGGCCACATCGTGGGCATGTCCACGGCGCTCGAGGCGATCGCCGCCCGCGAGGCCGGCATGGAGATCCTCGGCTTCTCGCTCATCACGAACCTCGCCGCCGGGATCCAGAAGACCCCGCTCAGCCACGACGAGGTGATCGAGGCGGGCCGAGAGGCCGAGCCGGTCATCTCGGACCTGCTGGCCCGCGTGATCGGGGCGCTGTGAGCGGCCGGGAGGCGGCGCTGCTCACGCAGGCGCGCGCCTGGCTGCGGCAGGATCCGGATCCGGAGACCCGCGACGAGCTCGCCGGGCTCATCACCCGCGCCGCTTCCGGCGACGACGCGGCGCTCGCCGACCTCGATGACCGGTTCCGCACCCGTCTCGCGTTCGGCACCGCCGGGCTGCGGGGCGAGCTCGCCGCGGGATCGAACCGGATGAACCGCGTGCTCGTGGCGCAGGCAGCGGCCGGCTTCGCGGCGTACCTGACCGAGAGAGCCGCCGGCACCACGCCCACCGTCGTCATCGGCTACGACGGGCGCAGGAACTCGCGGGTGTTCGCGAAGGACTCCGCCGAGATCTTCGCCGGTGCGGGGCTCCGCGCGATCCTGCTGCCGCGCCTGCTTCCGACGCCCGTCCTCGCGTTCGCCGTGCGCCACCTCGGCGCGGACGCGGGCGTGATGGTGACCGCGAGCCACAACCCGCCCAACGACAACGGGTACAAGGTCTACCTCGGAGGCGCAGACCAGGGGTCGCAGATCGTGTCCCCCGCCGACGCCGAGATCGCCGCGCACATCCAGCGCGTGGCCGACCGGGGGGACGTGCCGGCGATCCCCCGCTCCGACGCGTACGAGACCGCCGGCGAGGACGTCGTCGACGCCTATGTCGCCGCGACCGCCGCCGTCGCCCCGGCCCCCGTGGGCGCTGCCGGGCTGCGCTGGATCTACACGGCCATGCACGGCGTGGGCTGGGAGACCTTCTCCCGCATCATCGCCGAGGCCGGCTATCCGGCGCCGTGGACCGTCGGCGAGCAGCGCGACCCGGATCCGACCTTCCGCACCGTCGCCTTCCCGAACCCGGAGGAGCCGGGCGCCATGGATCTCGCGTTCGCGAAGGCCCGCACGCTGGGCGCCGAGCTTGTGATCGCGAACGACCCGGATGCGGACCGGCTCGCGGTCGGCATCCCCGATGAGAGCGCCGAGGGCGGCTGGCGCCGGCTCACCGGCAACGAGGTGGGCCTGCTGCTCGGCTGGCGCGCCGCGCGCCAGGCCACGGCCGAGGGCCCGGCGGCGCCTGGCACCTCGCTGGCGTGCTCCCTGGTCTCCTCGCCGGCGCTCGGCGCGGTGGCGGAGCGCTACGGACTGGACTTCCACGAGACGCTCACCGGCTTCAAGTGGATCTCGCGCGCACCCGGCATCGCGTTCGGCTACGAGGAGGCGCTGGGCTACCTGGTCAACCCGGAGACGGTGCGCGACAAGGACGGCATCTCGGCGGCGGTCGCCCTGCTCGGCCTCGCGGCGGAAGCCCGCGGGCGCGAGGTCACGCTGGCCGATCTGCTCGACGAGGTCGCCGCAGAGGTGGGCCACTTCGCCAGCGGCCAGGTGTCGATCCGCGTCGACGACGTCGCCGTGATCGGCCGCATCATGGCGGCGCTGCGCCAGGATCCGCCCTCCGCGTTCGGGGACAGGGCGATCACCGCGTCCGAGGACCTCCTCTCCGCGGACTCCGGCGTCCCCGCGGGGGACGTGCTGCGGTACCGGCTCGCCGACGGCTGCCGCGTGATCGTGCGTCCCAGCGGCACCGAGCCCAAGCTCAAGGTGTACCTCGACGCGCGCGCCGACTCGGCCGAGGCGGCCCGCGCCGCGGTGGCGGAGCTCGACGCGGCGATCCGCGCGCTGCTCGCCCGCCTGGGCTGACGATGCCGTCCCGCTCCGTCGTGATCCGTGCCGAGGGCGGGGCGCACGCGCGCCCCGTCGCCGAGCTGGTGCGGCTCGCCCTGGCGCATCAGGGTCCGGTCGGGCTCACGACGGCGGGCGGACGCAGCGTGGACCTCGGCAGCGTGCTGGCGGTGATGGACCTCGCGCTCGTCCCGGGCGACGAGGTGGTGCTCACCGCCGAGGGACCCGGTGCCGAGCGGCTGCTGGAGACCCTCGCCGGCGTGCTGGACGGCTGAGCGCGCGCCCGCTCAGCCGTCGATGACGGCGACGAGCTCGTCCAGGAACCCGGTGAAGGTCGTGCCGCGGCGCACGATCCGCTGCACGCTCTCGCCCTCGCCGAAGACCTCGACGAGCTGCTCGAACACCGTCTGGAACGCCTCGCGGTCGTGCTCGCTGAACGCGGCGAGGGCGACGACCTGCACCCGGCCGCTCCCCCACGCGACCGACCCGGCCGCGACGCCGACGGCGATCGCGGTGCGCCGGGCGGTCATCTGCAGGGCGTGCGGGACGGCGAGCGCATCGCTGAACGCCGTCGACGAGAGCCGCTCGCGCTGGATCGTGTTCTCGATGTAGTCCTCGCCGATGAGTCCCGCATCGACCAGCCGGCCGCCGAGCAGGCGGATGATCCCCTCCTCGCCGACGTCCGGCAGGGGATGCACGAAGGCGTCCTCGGAGAGGTAGCGGGACAGCTCCTCGCGCAGCCGGGCCAGCCGTCGTGCGCGGCGCAGCCGGGCGGCCGTCTGCTGCACGCGCTCCACGTCGGCGTCGGTGAGGAACGGCTGGATGAGCACCGCCCGGTCGGCCGCGGCCGGCAGGGGCACGGTGGTGAGCACGAGGTCGCTGTCGATCTCGGACTCCCGGGGATCCATCGCGGTGATCACCCGGACCACCTCGATCCCCTGGCCGAGGGAGTGGTCCACGCGGGAGCGGAGCACCTCGTGCAGCTCGTAGTAGCCGGGGCAGACGATCGTGGCCGTCAGCAGGGTCTCCGCCCGGCGGCTGCGCTCCAGGCGTCCGCCGATGTGCATCGCGACGTACGCGATCTCGTCGTCGTCCACGCGGAGTCCGAGCCGCTCCTGCAGCCCGCTGACGACCGAGACGGCGACCTCGAAGATCATCGGGTACGCCGCCTTCAGCGACCGGGTCAGCGGGTTCCGCGCGCGCGACTCCTCCTGAGCCCGGCGGCGCAGGTTCTGCACGTGCAGGGCGAGACGCAGGATGAACGCGTCGTCCACGAGGTCGACCTGGTAGTCGGACGACGCCTGCACCACCTCGGCGCGCACCGCGGCCTCGACCTCGGCGTCGAGTCCCGCACGCGCGAGCTGGGCGGGGTCCGCGCCGCCCGGCGTCACGATCCGGGTCAGCACGAGGCGGGCGAGGTGCGCGAGGTCCTCGGTGCCGAGCTCGACCCCGAGCTGCTCCCGTGCAAGGGCGCGGATCGCCTCGGCCACCGGATCGGCGGCGTTCCGGGACTCGACGCCAGCGGAGCGGTCCGCGCCGTCGAGGGCGCGTCCGGCCGCGACCCGGTCCGCGGCGATCGCGATGTGCAGCAGCACGTCGGCGATCGCGAGCTCGTTGACGTAGTAGCCCAGCCTGCCCAGGGCGGAGACCAGCCCGTCCTTGAACGGGCCCACCGCGTCCGGCGGGATCGTCCCGCCCGCCAGCGCCAGGCGGAACGGATCCACCGGGAAGTCCGCGGCATCCATCTCGTCGTGCGCGAGCCTGCTCAGCAGCCGGCGCTGATCGCGCTCCGCGCCGCGCAGCCGCACGACGTCCCTGTCCCGCTCCAGGGTCAGCCGCGTGCCGTCCAGCAGCGACCGCACCCGGGCGAGGTCCGCCTCCAGCGTGGCCTCGCTGACGTGCAGCCGGTCCGCGGTGTCGAACACGTTGATGCCGGCCTCGTCGTCCAGCAGGGAGCGGACCAGGCCGTGCAGCCGCGCCCGCGGCGTCGACTCCGCACCCGCCTTGGCGGCGAGGGCCGCCCGGGCCGAGGCGCCCGCGCGGTAGCCCGCAGCCCCGGAGACGACGGCCTCCCCGTCCGGCACCCGCGCGTTCAGCGCCGTCACGTACGCCCGGACGCTGCGCGGCGTCACGCCCAGCAGATCGGCCAGCCGCGGGCCCGTGATCCACGCTTCCTCGCGCAGCAGCACGCTCAGCAGCCGGTCCTGCCGTCGAGTCGACACCCGTTGTCCCTTCACCCGCCCGCGCACCGCACGGTCACCCTCATGATGCCAGGATCCGGACCCCGGGGTCGCGGAACGGGTGTTCCGCCCGGGCGGAAGAGTTCCTGGTGGCCTCCGCCGCCGGGGCCGTCGAAGAATGAGCATCGGAGGAACGAATCGATGAGGATCCAGGTCATCTGCGGCGCCGGCGCATCCAGCACCTTCGTCGCGGCCCGGCTGCGGCGCGCCGCGCTCGCCGCCGGCTCCGAATGGGACGTCTCCGCGGCTCCGGCCGACGGGGTGGACGCGTTCGCCGACGTCGTCCTGCTGGGCCCCCACATCGCCGCGCTCCAGGAGGACATCGGCCGGCGGGCGCCGCGCGCGCTCGTGGTCGTGCTTCCCGAGGACGCCTTCACCGACCTCGACGGCAGCCGCATCCACACGTTCGTGGCGGCCGCCGTCTCCGCACCGAAAGGAACGTCATGACCGCGCAGACCCGCACCGTCCGCATCGGCTCATCCCACGGGCTGCACGCCCGCCCGGCGAAGATCTTCGCCCAGGCCGCGAAGGAGACGGGCATCCCCGTGACCATCGCCAAGGACGCGGGCAAGGCGGTGAACGCCGCGAGCATCCTCGGCGTCATCGCTCTCGGCCTCGAGCAGGGCGACTACGCGACCCTGACCGCGGAGGGCGAGAGCGCCGAGGCGGCCCTCGACCGGCTCTCCGAGCTGCTGTCCACCGACCACGACGAAGGCGCCGCGTGATGGCCGTGCTGCGCGGCGTCGGGATCGGCCAGGGCGTGGCGACCGGCCCCGTCCGGCACATGGCGGAAGCGCCTCCCGCGCCCGAGAACATCCCGAGCGCCATCGGCGCCGACGCCGAGCGCTCCCGTGTGCAGGACGCCGTCGCCGCGGTCGCCGCCGAGCTGAACGGTCGCGCGGAGGCCGCCGGCGGCGCCGCTCGCGAGGTTCTCGAGGCGCAGGCGATGATCGCCGAGGATCCGACTCTCGCCGACGAGGTCGAGGAGCGGATCGCGGCGGGAGCCACCGCGGAGTGGGCCGTGCACGACGCGTTCGCGGGCTTCCGCGCCTCCCTCGAGGCCGTCGGCGGCTACCTCGGCGAGCGCGCGGCGGACCTCGACGACATCGCCCAGCGCGTGATCGCCCGGCTGCGCGGCGTCGCCGCCCCCGGCGTCCCCGACTCCGAGCATCCGTTCGTGCTGGTCGCGCGCGACCTCGCCCCCGCCGACACCGCGCTGCTCGACCTGGAGAAGGTCCTCGCCCTGGTCACCACGGACGGCGGTCCGACCTCGCACACCGCGATCCTCGCCCGGGAGAAGTGCATCGTCGCCGTGGTCGGCGCCGCCGACGCGGCCACCGTCGCGGACGGCGAGACCGTGATCGTGGACGCCGCCGCGGGCACCGTCACGACGGGGCCCGCGGCAGACGAGATCGAGCGTGCCCTGACCCGCGCCGCGGACCGCCGCGCCGCCGACTCCGCACCGGCGACGCCGGGCGCGCTCGCGGACGGCACGCCGATCGCGCTGCTCGCGAACCTCGGCAAGCCCGGCGACGCCGCCGACGCCGTGGCCCGCGGTGCGGAGGGCGTCGGGCTGTTCCGCACCGAGTTCCTGTTCCTCTCCGCCACCCAGGCGCCCACCGTGGCCGCGCAGCGCGACGCGTACCGGGAGCTGCTCTCCGCATTCCCCGGCCGCAAGGTGGTCGTGCGCGTGCTCGACGCCGGTGCGGACAAGCCGCTGCCGTTCCTCAACGACGCGCACGAGGAGAACCCCGCGCTCGGGCTGCGCGGCCTGCGCGCGCTCCGCGCCAGCGAGGACATCCTCCGCGAGCAGCTGACCGCCCTCGCCGAGGCGGACGCCGAGACCGACGCAGACCTGTGGGTGATGGCGCCGATGGTCGCGACGGTCGAGGAGACCGCCTACTTCACGGCACTGGCCCGCGAGTACGGGCTGCGCACGGCCGGCATCATGGTGGAGGTCCCGGCTTCCGCCCTCCTCGCCGACCGACTGCTCCCACATGCGGACTTCGCCTCCATCGGGACGAACGACCTCACCCAGTACACGATGGCCGCCGACCGGCTGCTCGGTTCGGTCGCGTCCTTCCAGGACCCCTGGCATCCGGCGGTGCTCCGCCTGGTCGCCGAGGTCGGCCGTGCCGGAGCCGCGCTCGGCAAGCCCGTCGGGGTGTGCGGCGAGGCGGCGGCCGATCCCCTGCTCGCCGTCGTGCTCGCCGGCCTCGGCGTCGGCTCGCTCTCGATGGCGCCGGCTGCGCTGGCCGATGTGCGTCGCGCCCTCGCCCAGCACACGCTCGAGGACGCGCAGCGCCTCGCCGCTGCCGCGCTCGGCGCCGACGACGCCGACTCCGCCCGCGCCGCGGCGCAGAGCGCCGGCTGAATCCCCCTTCCCGACAGATCCCTCCCCCGAATCCACACAGAAAGCGATGACATCATGACGACGACGTCACCCACCGCCAAGCAGCCCGGATCCACGCGCGTCGCGGTCCAGCGCTTCGGCACGTTCCTCTCCGGCATGATCATGCCGAACATCCCCGCGCTGATCGCGTGGGGCATCTTCACCGCGTTCTTCATCCCGGTCGGCTGGACCCCCAACGCCGACCTGTCGACGATCGTCGGCCCGATGATCCACTACCTGCTGCCGATCCTGATCGCCTACACCGGCGGGCACATGGTGCACGGACTGCGGGGCGCGGTGGTCGGTTCGATCGCCACCTTCGGCGTGATCGCCGGCTCGGACAACCTCATCGCGCTGTACAACGCGGCACTGCTCAAGGCGGATCCGAACGCGGCCCCGCTCGGTCAGATCCACATGTTCATCGGGGCCATGATCATGGCCCCCCTCGCGGCGTACACCATGAAGTGGCTCGACAGCCTGTGGGACGGGAAGATCCGCAGCGGGTTCGAGATGCTCGTCAACATGTTCTCTGCGGGCATCTGGGGCTTCGTGATGGCGGTCATCGGCTTCTACCCGATCGCGTGGCTGGTCAACGGACTGATGAACCTGCTCAGCGCAGCCGTGAACTGGCTCGTGTCGAACCACCTCCTGCCGCTCACCAGCATCCTCATCGAACCCGCGAAGGTGTTCTTCCTGAACAACGCCATCAACCACGGCGTGCTCACCCCGCTCGGACTGGAGCAGGCCGCAGGCCCGCAGCACAAGTCGATCCTGTTCCTGCTCGAGGCCAACCCCGGCCCCGGAGTCGGGCTGCTGCTCGCGTTCACGATCTTCGGCATCGGCGCCGCACGGGCATCCGCACCGGGCGCGGCGGTCATCCAGTTCGTCGGCGGCATCCACGAGGTCTACTTCCCCTACGCGCTCATGAAGCCGACCCTGATCCTCGCCCTGATCGCGGGCGGAATGACCGGAGTCACGACCAACGTGCTGTTCAACGACGGTCTGCGGGCGCCCGCGGCGCCGGGAAGCATCATCGCCGTCATCGCGCAGACCTATCAGACCGATTACGTCGGCGTCATCCTCTCGGTGATCCTCTCGGCCGCTGTCACGTTCATCATCGCCTCGATCATCCTGCGCGCCTCCCGCAAGCGGGACCTCGCCGCGGAGGCCGCCGGCGAGGGCGGCTTCGCATCGGCGATCGCGCAGACCGAGGCGAACAAGGGCAAGGAGTCGGCTGCGCTCGCGGGCCTGCGCCAGCAGGGTGCATCCGCGTCGTCCGCCGTCGCCACGGACCGCCGCGTCTCCAAGATCGTCTTCGCCTGCGACGCCGGCATGGGCTCGTCCGCCATGGGCGCGAGCGTGCTGCGCAACAAGATCAAGAAGGCGGGGATCGAAGGCGTCGACGTCACCAACAAGGCGATCGCGAACCTCGACGGCAGTGAGGACCTGATCATCACGCAGCAGCAGCTGACCGACCGCGCCCGGGCGCGCAACGGCGAGGCGATGCACGTCTCCGTGGACAACTTCATGAACTCGCCGCGCTACGACGAGGTCGTCGAGCTCGTCCGCAAGCAGCACGACGGCGAAGCCTGACCCGACCGGAACGAGAGGAACACGACGATGAGCATCCTGACCCCCGACCGCGTCCGCATCCACGCCGGCTCCGCCACCCAGGAGGAGGCGCTGCAGGAGGCCGCGGGCCTCCTGGTGACCGCAGGCGCGGTGACCCCCGCCTACCTCGACGCCATGCGGCAGCGCGAGCAGACCGTCTCCACGTACATGGGCAACGGGCTCGCCATCCCGCACGGCACGAACGACGCGAAGGGAGAGATCCTCGCCTCCGCGCTGTGCGTCATCCGCTACGACGGCGGCGTGGACTGGGCGGGTGACCCGGTGACCTTCGTGATCGGCATCGCGGGCCGCGGCGACGAGCACCTGGAGATCCTGTCCCAGATCGCCATCACGTTCTCCGACGAGGACGAGGTCGCCCGCCTCGCCGCCGCCGGCTCCGCCGAGGAGCTGTACGACCTGCTGGCGGGGGTGAACGGCTGATGCCCGTCGCGGTGCACTTCGGCGCGGGCAACATCGGGCGCGGCTTCGTCGGCCTGCTGCTGCACGAGGGCGGATACGAACTGGTGTTCTCGGACGTCGCCGCCGAGCTCGTGAACGCGATCAACGCCGCGCCGGAGTACACCGTGCACGAGGCGGGTCCCGGGGGCGTCGACCACGTCGTCACCGGGTACCGGGCCGTGGACAGCCGCACCGACCCCGAGGCCGCGGCGGCCGCGGTCGCCACGGCCGACGTCGTCACGACCGCGGTCGGCCCGACCGTGCTGCGGTTCGTGGCGCCCACGATCGTGGCGGGGCTGCGGCTGCGCGACCCCGACCGGCCGCCGTTGCAGGTGATGGCCTGCGAGAACGCGATCGGGGCGACGGATCTGCTGCGCACCGAGATCGCCGCCGCCGCGGGCGAAGACGCGCCGCCCCTCCTCGCCCGCGCGGTCTTCGCGAACACCGCCGTCGACAGGATCGTGCCCGCGCAGGCGCCCGGGCAGGGCGTCGACGTCACGGTGGAGCCGTACTTCGAGTGGGCCATCGAGAGCGGGCCGTTCGGCGAGGATCCGCCACACATCCCGGGTGCGCACTTCGTCGAAGACCTCGCCCCGTACATCGAGCGCAAGCTGTTCACGGTGAACACCGGGCACGCGGCGACGGCGTACTTCGGCGAGCGCGCCGGGGCGATCACGATCGCCGAGGCCCTGGAGGATCCGGCGACCGCCGCCGCGGTCGAGGCGGCGCTGCAGGAGACCTCCGGTGTGCTGTCCGCTGTGCACGGCCTGGATCCGGAGGAGCTCTCCCAGTACCGCGCGAAGATCCTGGACCGGTTCCGCAATCCGCTCCTCCCCGACACCGTGCGCCGGGTGGGCCGGCAGCCGCTGCGCAAGCTCTCGCGGCACGAGCGGTTCATCGGCCCGGCGGCCATGGCCGCGGAGCGCGGACTCGGCACGTCGGCGCTGGTCGCCGCGGTCGGCGCCGCGTTGTCCTTCGACGCGCCCGAGGATGAGGAGTCGGTGCGGCTGCAGGAGCTGCTGCGCACCCTCGACGCCGACGCCTTCACCGTCGAGGTCACCGGCCTCGATGCCGCACATCCGCTGTACGCCCCGGTGCGCGACGAGGTCGCCCGGCACCAGGACCGGTAGTTCGGCGGGCCCGGCCGCGTCCGCGAGGATCTCGGCGCGGCTAGGCTCGTGCCATGGATTTCGCGACCCCGGTCACCCTCGAGAACGACTTCGTCCGGCTGGAGCCGTTGAGCGCGGGGCACGCCGAGGACCTCGCCGCCGCGACCGCCGGCCTCGAGGACCGCTGGTTCACGAGCGTCCCGTCCGCCGCGGGCGTTCCCGCCGAGATCGCACGCCGTCAGCGGATGCACGCGGAGGGATCCATGAATCCGTTCGCGATCGTGTCGCTGGACACGGGCCGCGCGGTCGGGATGACGACCTACTGCGACATCGATCAGCCGAACCGCACCGTCGAGATCGGCTACACCTGGCTGGCGCCCGAGGTGCACGGCACCGCGGCGAACCCGTCCGCCAAGCGCCTGCTGCTGGGACACGCCTTCGAGCAGTGCGACGCGATCCGCGTGCAGTTCTGCACCCACTTCCACAACCGTCAGTCGCGCGCGGCGATCGAGCGGCTCGGCGCCAAGCTCGACGGGATCCTGCGCAATCACCGCTTCGGCCCCGACGGCTCGCTGCGGGACACCGTGGTGTACTCGATCCTCCCCCACGAGTGGCCGGCGGTGCGCAACGGCCTCGACGCCCGGCTCGACCGGCGCAGGGCGCTCCTCCCGTCGTTCTCAGCCGACCGATAGGATCGGGGCACTACGTGCGGCGCCCTGGGACCGCGCGGATGGGGAGGACATGGCGACGAGGTCCTATGCCGTGATCGGCGCCGGCCCGTCGGGCCTCGCGGTGATGCGCGCCCTGCAGAAGGCGGGCATCGCCGCGACCGGGTTCGAGGCCTCGCACGACGTCGGCGGCCTGTGGGACATCACGAACCCCCGCAGCACGGTCTACGCCTCGGCGCACCTCATCTCCTCGCGCACCACGACCGAGTTCGCCGAGCTCCCCATGGGCACCGATGTCGACTATCCCGGCCACCGGCTGCTCAAGCGCTACTTCGACGACTACGCCGAGGCCTTCCGGCTGCGCGAGCGCTTCCGCTTCCGCACCCGGGTGGACCGCCTGGTGCGCGACGGCGAGGGCTGGATCCTGCACGCCACCGCCCACGGCGCCGGTGGAGCCGACAGCGCCGTGGTGGAGCGCTACGACGGCGTGATCCTCGCCAACGGCACCCTCGCCGAACCGAACATCCCCGCCTTTCCCGGTGCCTTCTCCGGCGAGCTGCTGCACACCAGCGCCTACAAGGATCCGGCGCAGCTCGCCGGCCGCCGCGTGCTCATCGTCGGCGCCGGCAACTCGGGCTGCGACATCGCCGTCGACGCCGTGCATCACGCGGCGAGCGTGGAGATGAGCGTGCGCCGCGGCTACTACTTCGTCCCGCGCTACCTGTTCGGCCGCCCCAGCGACACGCTCAACCAGGGCAGGCCGCTGCCGGCGCGCCTCAAGCAGGCGGTCGACTCCCGGGTGCTCCGCGCGTTCACCGGCGATCCGGTGCGCTTCGGCTTCCCGAAGCCCGACCACCGCATCTACGAGTCGCACCCGATCGTGAACACGCTCGTGCTGAACCATCTCGGCCAGGGCGATCTGCGCATCCGCGCCGACGTCGACCGGTTCGACGGATCGACCGTGCACTTCCGCGACGGGTCGAGCGGCGACTACGACCTGGTGCTGCTCGCCACCGGATATCTGCTCGACTACCCGTTCGTCGACCGCGAGCACCTGCACTGGACCGGCGCCTCGCCGCGGCTGTTCCTGAACATCTTCCCGCCGTCGTTCAACGGCCTCTTCGTGTGCGGGA
Source organism: Microbacterium xylanilyticum (assembly GCF_054654695.1). NCBI lineage: Bacteria > Bacillati > Actinomycetota > Actinomycetes > Micrococcales > Microbacteriaceae > Microbacterium > Microbacterium xylanilyticum. Next base: position 985,771 of record NZ_BAAIEN010000002.1, on the reverse strand, counting down.
TGATCGAGGCCAGCGGCATCGGCTGGCAGGGCCGTTACGAGCAGGCCGAGCTGATCGCGGCGTACCTCGCCGCGACGGAGCAGGATCCTGGCCGCGCCGCAAGGTTCCGGCATCGGGTTGGGACGCGGCCCTGGCCCGACCTCACCGGCGGGTACCGCTATCTGGGCCTCGACCGGATGTCGTACTACGTGAACAAGGACGCCTACCGGCGCGCCGTGCGCGTCGAGAAGGAGGCTCTGCGATGAGGCGCGTCCTGGTCACCGGCGGTGCCGGCTTCCTCGGCACCAGGGTCGCCGATCTGCTGGTCGACCACCCCGACGTCGACGTCGTCCTCTGCGGCGACCTGCGCGAATCCGCCGTCCCGGGGGTCGTCTCGGTGCGGGTGGATGTCACCGATCCGCTCGCTCTGCCCGACCTGCTGCGCCTGCACCGCATCGACACGGTGGTGCATCTGGCCGCCATCGTCAACCCGGGTCGCGATGTGCAGGCCGAGTTCCGCGTGGACGTGCAGGGCTCGTCGAACGTCGTGGCCGCGTGCGTCGAGGCCGGCGTGCGCCGTCTCGTGGTGTCCAGCTCCGGCGCCGCATACGGCTACCACGCGGACAATCCGGACTGGATCGACGAGACGGACGCGCTGCGCGGCAACGACGAGTTCCCGTACTCGCGGCACAAGCGCATGATCGAGGAGCTGCTCGCCGCCGCCCGCACCACGCACCCGGCCCTGGAGCAGGTCGTGTTCCGGATCGGCACCGTCCTGGGACCGACGGTCCGCAACCAGATCACGGCGCTCTGGGATGCGAAGCGGATCCTGCGCATCGCCGGATCCGACTCCCCGTTCGTGTTCATCTGGGTCGACGACGTGGCGGCGGCCATGGTGCGCGCCGCGGTCGGCGACGGTCCGCCCGGGATCTACAACGTCGCAGGCGACGGCGCCCTCACCGTGCCGGAGATCGCGCGCCGGCTGCGCAAGCCGCTGCTGACGCTGCCGGCGCCGCTGCTCGCGGTCGCACTCGCGATCGGCAGTGCGCTGCGGATGACCGAGAACGGGCCGGAGAAGATCCGCTTCCTGCGGCACCGTCCGGTGCTGCGCAACGCCCGCCTCAAAGAAGAGTTCGGCTACGTGCCGCGGCTCACTTCGGCGGAGGCGTTCGAAGCGTACATCCGCACCCATCCGGACGTCGTGCGCGGAAGCTGACGGGCCCGTCCCCCGTCAGCGCGTGCCGGCTTCGACCAGGACCACGCCGCCGACGATGATCGCGAGGCCGAACGCCGTCATGACCGAGATCCGGTCGCGGAACAGCACCCGCCCGAGCACGGCCGTCGCCGCGACGCCCAGCGCCGCCCAGACGGCGTAGGCGATGCCGACGGGCATGCCCAGCGCCAGCGTCGCGCCCAGCAGCACATACGAGACCAGGTAGCCGACGACGATCGCCGGGATGTGGCGGCGGCGCCGGAAGCCCTCGGAGGCGCGCAGGCTCAGCGTGGCGGTCACCTCGGCGGCGATGGCGCCGAGCAGCAGCAGCCAGGTCACCCCGCGCCCCCGCGGTCTCCTCGGACGTGCCGGGTGCCGAGCTCGGCGAGCAGGACGCCGGCGATGATGACCCCCAGCCCGGTGAGCGAGAGCGGGCTGAGCGCCTCGGCGAAGAGCGCCGCCGCGGCGAGTGCGGTGAGCGCCACGCCGATCGCGGACCAGATGCCGTAGGCGACGCCCACGGGCATGCCGCGGGTGAGCACCACGCCGAGGAGCCAGAACGAGCCGCCGTATCCGACCGCGACCACGCAGAGCCACCACCAGGATCCGCCGGTCGACACCGCGCGCAGGCTGAGCGTCGCGCTCACCTCCAGCACGATCGCGAGCAGCAGGGGCGGCCACGCGCTGCGCGGCCCGTCTCCGGCCGGCGTCCGATGCGGTGCGGGAGCGGGCGGCTCAGACGAGGACATCGTCGAGCAGCGGGTGCAGGTGCCGGGTGCCCAGCACGCCCGCGGCGGTCTTCGCCCCCGCTGCCAGGGCCTCGTCGAGCCCCAGGCCCGACAGCGTCGCGTCCAGCACGCCCGCGAAGAACGCGTCCCCGGCCCCGTTGGTGTCCACGACCTCGACCGGCTCTGCCGCCACGCGGTGCAGCGCCCCATCGCGGTCGATCGCGATCGCGCCGTCGGCACCGAGCGTGCACACGGCCAGCACGGCGCCGGCATCGATCCGGCCGCGGAGGAAGCCCTCCGGATCGTCGAGGCGGTCCGCGCTGCAGAACACCACATCCGCGGCATCGAGGAACGGCTGGTGGAACGCGGCGGATCCGTCGTAGTCGTGCGCGTCGACCCAGATCGGCGCACCGGTCGCACGCGCCTCGTCGATCGCGTCGAGCCCTTCGGCCGAGAGATCGAGCACGATCGCGGACGCGCCGGCGAGCCCCTCGTCGCGGGCCGCGTCGTGGCCGTCGCCTGCGGCGGGCTCAGGCGAGGACAGATAGAGGGACACCCGCTCCCCGGCGCCGGTCATCAGGTTCAGGTGCCGCTCCGAGGCGTCCGCGGGGCGCAGGCCCGCCAGCGGCACGCCGGCGCGCTCCAGCGCCTCCCGGATCCGGTCCCCGGCCTCGTCCGCGCCGACGCGGGCGCGCAGGGACACCGCGCGCCCGAGCCCGACCAGACTCAGCGCCTTCCCGGCGCTCGTGCCGCCCACGGTCTGCCAGTCCGACTCGGCGAACTGCATGTGCGGCGTGGGATCGGGGAGCCGGTCCAGCAGCACGATCGTGTTCCACGACACCGCCCCGACGATCGCGACGCGTCCGGATCCCGAGACCTCACTCATCGAAGCCCTCTGCGATCATCTCGACGAGCTCCTCACGCTCCTCGACCGGGAGGAAGGCCCCGGCCGCGGCGTTGAACTGCAGCGACTCCAGGTCCTCCAGGTCGTAGCCGAAGGCGTCGACGAGGAGCGCCATCTCCCGCGTCAGCGACGTCGCGCTCATCGTGCGGTTGTCGACGTTGACGGTGACGGCGAAGCCGAGCTGGTACAGCAGGTCGAACGGGTGGTCGGCGAACTCGCTGCCCCACGCCGCGATCGCCCCGGTCTGCAGGTTCGACGACGGCGACAGCTCGAGCGGGATCTCCCGGTCCCGCACCCAGCGGGCGAGGTCGCCGAAGCGCACCTGCACCTCCTCGCCGTCCCGGTTCACGATCTCCAGGTCCTCGGCGATGCGCACGCCGTGGCCGAGGCGCAGGGCGCGGCCGTCGATGAGCGCGGAGCGGATCGAGTCCAGGCCCGCTGCCTCGCCCGCGTGCACGGTGGTCGGGAACATCTGCCCCGCCAGGTACTCGAAGGTGTCGCGGTAGCGCGAGGACGGGTACCCCGCCTCGGGGCCGGCGGTGTCGAAGCCCACCACCCCGCGGTCCCGGTTCGCGACGGCGAGCTCGGCGATCTCGCGCACCCGATCGGTCTGGCGCATCGCGGACAGGAGCTGGCCCACCCGGATGCTCTTGCCGCTGCGGTCGGCGGCGTCCTCGCCCTCGTCGATGCCGTCCTGCACCGCGTCGACCGCCTCCTGCAGGGTGAGCCCGGCGGTGAGGTGCAGCTCGGGCGCCCAGCGCACCTCGCCGTACACGACCCCGTCGCGCACCAGGTCCTCGACGAACTCGCGCGCGATCCGGCGCAGGTTGTCCGCGGTCTGCATCACCGACAGCGACACGTCGAAGGTCTTGAGGTAGTCGACCAGCGATCCGGCCGAGGCCTGGGTGCGGAACCACATCCCGAGCGCGGTCGCATCGGTGTGCGGCAGCTCGATCCCCGCCGCATCGGCGAGCTCGATGATGGTGGCGGGGCGCACCCCGCCGTCGAGGTGGTCGTGCAGCGAGACCTTGGGCAGTCCGCGGAGGGACAGGCCCTCGACGTCCAGGTCGCCGTTCGCGTCGATGGGCATGACGGATCCTTCCTCGGCGGGCGGATGGGGAGGGTTTGTCGAGGCGGCGCACCGCCCGGCATCAGCCTAGGCCGTGATCCGCTCGCGCACGAGGGGGCCGCGCGCGATCGGCGCGGCGCCGATCTCCCAGGCTCCCGCGACGGCCTCGAGGGCGCGCTCGAAGCGTGCCGGGTCGTCGGCGGACAGGGTGAACACCGGATCCCCGGCGCGGACGGAGTCGCCGGGCTTGACGTGCAGGTCGATGCCCGCGGCGAACACCACGGCGTCCTCCGCGCGCGCCCGTCCGGCGCCGAGCCGCCACGCGCCGATCCCGAAGGGCAGCGCGTCCATGCGGGTGATGAGGCCGTCGGCGTCCGCGGTGACCGTGTGCGTCTCGCGCGGGAGCGGCAGAGCCGCATCCGGGTCGCCGTCCTGGGCGCGGATCATGGCCTTCCAGGAATCCATGGCCCGACCGTCGTCCAGCGCCTTCTCGACATCCGCGTCGGGCTGGCCGCTGAGCCCCAGCATCTCCCGGGCGAGCGCGAGGGTGAGCTCGCGCACATCGGCGGGACCGCCGCCCGCGAGCACCTCGACGGATTCGCGCACCTCGTTCGCGTTGCCGATCGCGAGGCCCAGCGGCACGTTCATGTCGGTGAGCAGCGCGGTCGTCGACACGCCGGAGTCGGTGCCGAGCTCGACCATGGTGCGCGCCAGCTCGCGCGCCCGGTCGATGTCCTGCATGAACGCCCCGGATCCGAACTTCACGTCCAGGACGAGCGCGTCCGTGCCCTCGGCGATCTTCTTCGACATGATGCTCGACGCGATCAGCGGGATCGCCTCGACCGTGCCGGTGACGTCGCGCAGGGCGTAGAGCTTCTTGTCGGCGGGGGCGAGGCCGGATCCGGCCGCGCAGATCACCGCGCCGACGTCGCCCTGCAGCTGCGCGAACATCTCCTCGTTGCTCAGGGCCGCGCGCCAGCCCGGGATCGACTCGAGCTTGTCGAGCGTGCCGCCGGTGTGACCGAGGCCGCGCCCGCTCAGCTGCGGCACCGCGACCCCGAAGCTCGCCACGAGCGGCGCGAGGGGCAGCGTGATCTTGTCGCCGACCCCGCCGGTGGAGTGCTTGTCGACGGTCTTCTTGCCGAGGGCGGCGAAGCTCATCCTCTCCCCCGACGCGATCATCGCGTCGGTGAGCACCCGGATCTCGTCGCGCTGCATGCCGCGCTGGAACACGGCCATCGCGAACGACGCCATCTGCGGATCCGTGACGTAGCCGCGGGTGTACGCGTCCACCATCCACCGCAGGGCCGGCTCCGGCACAGCCCCGCCGTCGCGCTTGATGCGGATGACGTCCACTGCGTCGAAAGGCTCCACCGTGCTCATCGCGCATTCTCCAGATCTCTCGGCCCGAACGCATCGGGCAGCACTTCATCGATCGTCCTGATGCCGGAGACGGTCTCCAGCAGCATGCCCGGTGCGGAGTGCTCGTAGAGCAGCTGCCGGCACCGGCCGCACGGCATGATCGTCTCGCCCTCGCCGTTCACGCAGAGGAACGCGATCAGCCGTCCCCCGCCCGACATGAACAGATCGCCCACCATCGCGCACTCGGCGCACAGGGTGACGCCGTAGGACGCGTTCTCGACGTTGCAGCCGGAGACGATCCGTCCGTCGTCGACGAGCGCGGCGGCTCCCACCCGGTAGTGCGAGTAGGGCGCGTAGGCCTTCCGCTGCGCCTCGTCCGCGACGCGACGCAGCTCATCCCAGTCGATGTCCACCGGATCCTCCTAGGACTTGATGTACGGCTTGCCGGACGCTGCCGGCCCGCGGATCTGCCCGACGAACCCGACGACGGCGAGCACGGTGACCAGGTACGGCAGCATGAGCATGAACTCGCTGGGGATGGGCGTCTTCAGCACCGACAGCAGGTTCTGCAGGTTGGTCGCGAAGCCGAAGAGCAGCGCGGCCAGGGTCGCGCGCACCGGATCCCAGCGGCCGAAGATCACGGCGGCGAGGGCGATGAAGCCCAGGCCCGCCGTCATGTCCTTCGTGAACTGCGGCACGGAGACCAGCGTGAAGTACGCACCGCCGACGCCGGCGATCGCGCCCGCGAGCAGCACGTTCCAGAACCGGGTCGGATTGACCTTGATGCCCACGGTGTCGGCCGCCTGGGGGTGCTCGCCCACGGCGCGCAGCCTCAGGCCCCACCGGGTGCGGTACATGCCCCATGCCACCAGAGCGACGGTGAAGTACATGAGGTACACGAGGAACGTCTGGTTGAACAGCGCCGGGCCGATGACCGGGATGTCGCTGAGGATCGGGATCTTCACCAGGGAGAAGCGCGTCGCCGTGTTCAGGGTCTGTCCGTTGGGTGCGAGCACGGCGCCGTAGAGGAAGCCGGTCAGGCCGGAGACGAAGACGTTCAGCACGACGCCGACGATGACCTGGTCGACGACGTACCGGATGGCGAACGCCGCGAGCACGAAGGCGACCACCACGCCGCCCAGCATCGCGCCGATGAGGCCCACGAAGGCGTTGTGCGTGACGGAGGACAGGATCGTCGCGGTGAACGCGCCGAGCAGGAACTGGCCTTCGATCGCCACGTTGACCACGCCCACGCGCTCGCCGATCACGCCACCGAGGGCGCCGAACACGAGCGGCACGGCGAGGGAGACGGATCCGCCGAGGAGCCCTGCCAGGGTGATCGCGCCCGATGCACCCGCCCCGGACCAGGTGAGGAACGCGGTCATGGCGAGCGCCGCGTACACGATCGGCAGCCACAGCCCGAACCGGCGGTAGCCGAGTGCGGCGACCAGGGCTGCGACGGCGAGGGCGACGGCGAGCGCCCAGGTGACCCAGATCACCGGGCCCGCCGGCACCGCCACGTCGCCGAGCGCGATCACGGCGCCCTTGTCGGCGAGCCGGTAGGTCGTGGTGCCGTAGCGCGGCACGAGGAGGAACAGCAGCCCGAGCAGGGCCGCGATGATCAGCAGGGTGACCGGGGACTTCAGCGAGCGCACCTTGATGACGGTCGGCTCTTCGATCGCCGCGGGCGAGGACAGGGAGGTGCTCATGCGGCCGCCGCCTTCGAGTCGGAGGAATCGGTACGATGCGCGGCCCGCCGCGCCGCGCGACGCGCTCGCGCACGGGGCGAGAGCTCCGCGTCGTCCTTGGGCAGGAAGAAGATGGCGCGCACCAGCGGCGGCGCGGCGATGAACAGCACGATCAGCGACTGCACGACCAGCACGATGTCGACCGGGATCGACTGCAGCGCCTGCATCGGGAAGGATCCGGCCTTGAGCGCACCGAAGAGCAGGCCGGCCCAGAACGTGCCCCAGGCGCGGCTGCGGCCCAGCAGCGCGACGGTGATGGCGGTGAAGCCGATGCCGGCGTCGATGCCGCCGTCGAACCCGCTCGTGATCGTGCTCTGGATCTGGATCATGCCGGCGAGGCCCGCCAGGCCGCCGGAGATCAGCATCGCGTAGATGTAGATCCGAGGCACGCTGATGCCCGCCGCCCGCGCGGCGTGCGGGTTCTCGCCCACCGCGCGCATCCGGAAGCCGAGGCTGGAGCGCTCGATCAGCCACCACACGAACACCGTCGCGACGATGACGAGCACGATGCCCAGGTCGAGGTCGCCGAGGCCGGGCAGTTTCGGAAGCTGACCGCTGGCCGGCGTGGGCCGCGAGATCGGCTGGATCTGGTTCGGCTTCTGCAGCAGCTCCGGGACGCGCACCATCCAGGTGACGAGGTAGAACGCGATGTAGTTGAGCATGATCGTGAGGATCACCTCGTGCGCTCCCGTGCGCGCCTTGAGCAGACCCACCAGGCCGCCCCACAGCGCGCCCGCGACGATGCCGACGATGAGGGTGAGCGGCACCTGGATGATCGCGGGCAGCTGGAGCTGGAACGTGAACAGCGCGGCGGCCGCGCAGGCGATGAGCATCTGCCCGCGTGCACCGATGTTGAACAGGGCGACCCGGAACGCGACAGCGACGCCGAGCCCCGCGGCGATCAGCGGCACGGCGAAGCCGATGGTGTTGCCCAGCGGCTTGATCGCCGAGGCGAAGTCGGGCGCGGAGAAGTCGATGACGGATCCGGTGAACAGTGCCGAGTAGCCGCCCCACACCGCCGTCCACGCGGCGCCGAGGGTGTCGGTCGGCCGCGCGAAGAAGTAGCCGGACGCGGTCTGCACGTCGGGGTTGGTGACCGCGATGAGGACACCGCCGACGATCAGCGCGAGCAGGATCGCGAGCACGGTGGTGACGGCGCTGCCCCGCAGGATCTCGCGGAGCACCCGGTTCGACACCGGGATCTCCTGGATGTTGCGCGTCGGCGGGGCCGCGGAGATCCGCGGCTCGTCGGGGGCGGGCGCCACGGGTCCGCCGTCGGCGCTCGGCGCCGGCTCGGGCGCCGGCGTCCCGGCGGTGGGCTCGGATGCGGTGCTCATGCGGCTTCCTCCGTCGGGTTCTCGCCGGCCATCATCAGACCGAGCACATCGCGCGGGGTGTCCGCCGGGACGATCCCGACGACGCGACCGCGGTACATCACCGCGATGCGGTCGGCGAGCGCCACCACCTCGTCCAGCTCCGTGGACACCACGATCACCGGGATGCCGGAGTCACGGGTGGCGACGATGCGCTTGTGGATGAACTCGATGGATCCGACATCGACGCCGCGCGTGGGCTGCGAGGCGAGCAGGAGCTTGAGCTCGCGGTTGAGCTCTCGCGCGATGACGACCTTCTGCTGGTTTCCGCCCGACAGGGAGCCCGCGGCCTGGCCGGGGCCCTGCGTGCGGATGTCGAACTCGGTGATGCGCTCGCGGGCGAACTCGTCCAGGACGCCGCGGCGGATCGTGCCGGCACGAGTGAAGAACGGATCGTCCGAACGATCGAGCATGAGGTTCTCGGCGACCGAGAACGCGCCCACCAGGCCGTCCTCGTTGCGGTCCTCCGGGACGAAGCCCACACCCGCGGCGAGCACCTGGTTCACGGTGCGCCCGACGAGCTCGACGCCTTCCAGGCGGATCGAGCCGGTGGTGCGGGTGTCGAGGCCCATGATCGCCTCGGCGAGCTCGGTCTGACCGTTGCCCTGCACACCCGCGATGGCGAGCACCTCCCCGGGGCGCACCTGGAAGCTCACCCCGTCCACGATCACCACGCCGTCGGCGCCGATCACGCGGAGATCGCTGACGACCAGCCCCTGGCCCTCCCCGATCCGCGGCGGGTCCTTGTGCACGGTGAGCTCGACCGCCCGGCCGACCATCATCGATGCGAGCTCGGTGTTGGAGGACTGCGGGTCCGCCTCGCCGACGACCTTGCCCAGCCGGATGACCGTGATCCGGTCCGCGATCGCGCGGACCTCGCGCAGCTTGTGGGTGATGAAGACGATCGCCGTGCCCTCGTCGCGCAGCTGCTTCATGATCCCCATGAGCTCGTCGGTCTCCTGGGGTGTGAGCACCGCGGTGGGCTCGTCGAACACGAGCACCTTCGCGTCGCGGCTCAGCGCCTTGATGATCTCCACGCGCTGCTGCACGCCGACCGGCAGATCTCCCACGATCGCGTCGGGGTCGACCTCGAAACCGAAGCGCGCCGCGACGGAGCGCACGTGCTCACGCGCGGCGGCGATGTCCAGCACGCCGAGGCCCTTGGACTGCTCGTGCCCGAGCATCACGTTCTCGGCGACGGTGAACACGGGGATCAGCATGAAGTGCTGATGCACCATCCCGATGCCTGCGGCCATGGCGTCACCCGGACCGCGGAAGTGCTGCGGCACGTCGTCGAGCAGGATCTCGCCCTCGTCGGCCTGGTACAGGCCGTAGAGCACGTTCATCAGGGTCGATTTGCCGGCGCCGTTCTCGCCCAGCAGGGCGTGGATCTCGCCGGGCTCGACGACCACGTCGATGTGGTCGTTGGCGACGAGGGATCCGAAGCGTTTCGTGATGCCGCGCAGCTCAAGCTTCATATCAGTGACCTTATCCGGGGGCCTCGGAGGCGGGAAAGAGCGCGGGACGCCCCACCCCGGCCGTCGCGCCGGAGCGACGACGGCGGAGCGGAGACGTCCCGCGCCAGGTGAGGGTGATTACTTCGGCGAGCTGGGCGAGGAGACCTTGATCTCGCCCTTGATGATCTTCTCCTGCAGGGCCTTCAGCTCGTCGGTGAGGCCCTTCGGGAGCTTGCTCTCGAAGTCGTGGAAGGAGGACAGGCCGACGCCGTTGTTCTCCAGGGTGCCGACGTACGGGGTCGCGTCGAACGATCCCTTCGCGGTCTCGGTCACGGTGGTGTACACCGCGTCGTCGATGCGCTTCATGATGGACACCAGGATCTGGTCGGCGACCGACGGGTCGGCGACGGCGAGGTCGGAGTCGACGCCGAGCATGACGGTCTTCTTGCCGCTGTCCTTGATGGCGGCGCTCGCGGACAGGTAGATCGGGCCGCCGACGGGCAGGATCACGTCGACGCCCTGGTCGAGGATGCCCTGCGCGGTCTGCTTCGCGGTGTCGTTCGCCTTGAACTCACCGGTGAAGGAGCCCTTCTGCGCGTCCTTGTCCCAGCCGAACGACTCGACCTTGACGCCCTTGTCCTCGTCGTACTTCTTCACGCCGTCGACGAAGCCGTCCATGAAGATCGTCACCGGCGGGATCTGCATGCCGCCGAAGGTGCCGACCTTGTTCGCACCGGCCTGAGCCGACCATGCCGCGGCGGCGTAACCGCCGAGGTACGCGGCCTGAGCGGTGTCGAACAGCAGCGGCTTGATGTTCGGCGCGTCCGGCTTGCCGTCGTTGTTGGTGTCGGCGATGGAGTCGATGATGCCGAAGTCGATCTTCGGGTTCGCCTGCGCGGCGGCCGAGATCGCGGCGTCGAGCTTGAAGCCCACGCCGATGATCAGCGTGCACTTGCCGGCGATCAGGGAGTCGATGTTGCTCTTGTAGTCATTGTCCGACTTGGACTCGGTGGTGATCGGCTTGACGCCGAGCTCCTTGCCGGCCTTCTCGATGCCGTTCTTGGCCGACTCGTTGAAGGACTTGTCGTTGAAGCCGCCGCTGTCGGAGACGAGGCAGGGCTTGAAGTTCGCGTCAGCGGGCTTCGCGCCGCCGCTCGAGCCGGCCGGAGCAGGCGCGGATCCGCATCCTGCCAGGGCGACGATGACACCGGCAGCGACGGTCGCGCCGATCAGCTTCTTGGTGAGGGAGATGGTCACTCGGGCCTCCAGAAAACGAGCCCGCGGCCATCGCGGGACACTTGAAAGTTACCGACTATGACGAAGATCGGGCATCCTCGTCCGCGTCGCTGGACTCAATGGTTACAAACATGAGATCACATGCGCTTGCCGCTGCTCAGATGAGCACGGGCATCAGACGTCTTCCGCTTTTGTGCAGGCGAGTGCGCATCTGCAGGCGCGACCGGACGCCTCGGCGCACCGGGCGGACGCGTCAGAGCACGTCGCCGCGCCCGTTGAGCTTGAGCGACTCCACCACGCCCTTCACCCGCTGCGCATGCTCGGTGGTGGTGACGAGAAGGGCGTCGGGCGTGTCCACGACGACGATGTCCTGCACGCCCACGAGGCTGATCACGCGCGAGGTCTGGCTGACCAGGATCCCGCTGGCCGCGTCGGAGAGCACCCGGGCCGAGGGGCCCAGCACGGCGAGGTCGTTCTTGCGCCCGTTGAGGATGAGCTTGGTGAGAGAAGCGAAGTCCCCCACGTCGTCCCAGTCGAAATGGCCGGGCACCACGGCCAGCCGGCCGCTCTCCGCCGCCGGTTCGGCGACGGCGTAGTCGATCGCGATCTTCGGGAGCGCGGGCCAGACCCTGTCGACCACGGGACCACGGCGTTCGCGGTCGTCCCACGCCTCCGCCAGCTCGAGGAGCCCGGCGTGCAGAGCGGGCTGGTGCCGCTCGAGTTCGGCCAGGAGCACGTCGGCGCGACTGATGAACATGCCGGCGTTCCAGAGATAGCTGCGATCGGCGACGTACGTCCTCGCGGTGGCCAGATCGGGCTTCTCGACGAAGCGCTCCACCAGAGACGCCTCCCGGGCGCCCTCGACGACGATCTCCGCGCCCTGCTTGATGTATCCGAACCCGACGGCCGGCTCGGTCGGAGTGATGCCGATCGTGACGATGTATCCCCGACGCGCCACCTCGACGGCGTCGCGCACCGCGAACTCGAAGACCCGGGTGCCGCGGATGACGTGGTCGGCGCTGAAGGATCCGATGATCACGTCCGGATCGCGCCGGTGCAGGATCGCTGCCGCAAGGCCGATCGCCGCGGCAGACTCGCGCGGCTCCGACTCCAGGAAGACGTTCCTGTCGGGGATGCCCGGGAGCTGCGCCTCCACGGCGGCACGATGGGCTCGTCCGGTCACCACGGCGATCCGGTCAGGGCCCGCGAGCGGCTCCAGGCGATCCCAGGTGTCGCGCAGCAGGGACTGTCCGGAGCCGGTCAGATCATGCAGGAACTTCGGCGCGTCCGCGCGCGACAACGGCCACAGCCTGCTTCCGATGCCTCCGGCGGGGATGACGGCGTAGAAGTCGGGGATGGGCTCGCGCATGACCCCAGGCTAGCCGGGGCCGCTCGGATCCGATGAGAAGCGACGGCGCGCCCGCAGCCGGGGTTCCGCCGCCCGGCTCGATCGCATCCGTGCATGGAGACGATCGCAGATGCGCATACCCGCTAAGGGTCGCCTTCGTCGCTCCCAGGGAGATGACAGGAATAGGATGAGGGGGATCGGACGCCAGCGCGCCGCGATCCGCCGCTTAGATCAGGGAGGACGACTGTGTCCGCAAGCACGCGCTTGACACCTTCGATTGCGGAAACCACGTCCAAGACGCCGCGCGGCACCCTCTACCGGGGTCGCGAAGGCATGTGGTCGTGGGTTCTGCATCGCATCACCGGAATCGCCATCTTCTTCTTCCTCCTGGTGCACGTGCTGGACACGTCGCTCATCCGGGTGTCGCCGGAGGCGTACAACGCGGTCCTCGGCACGTACAAGAACCCGATCATGGGTCTCGGCGAGACGGTCCTCGTGGCGGCCATCGTGTTCCACGCGCTGAACGGCCTGCGGATCATCCTCGTCGACGTCTGGTCGAAGGGCGCGCAGTACCAGAAGCAGATGTTCTGGATCGTGATCGGCCTCTGGCTGGTGCTGCTGGCCGGCTTCGTGCCGCGCCACCTGATCAACGTGTTCTCTCACGTGGGAGGTGCGAGCTGATGGCCGCCGACGTCTTCACCACGCAGCACCTCGCCGCTCCGCGCCGCAACAAGGGCGTGAACTGGGAGAAGTGGGGCTGGATCTACATGCGCGTGTCGGGCGTCGTGCTCGTCGTGCTGATCTTCGGCCACCTGTTCGTCAACCTGATGCTCGGCGAGGGCATCCATGCGCTGGACTTCGCCTTCGTCGCCGGCAAGTACGCCACGCCGTTCTGGCAGTGGTGGGACGTGCTGATGCTGTGGCTGGCCCTCATCCACGGCGCGAACGGCATGCGCACGGTCGTCAACGACTACGTGGGCCACGCCGGCGTCCGCAAGACGCTGCTCGTCGTGCTGGGTCTGGCCGCCGCGCTGCTCATCCTCCTCGGCACCCTGGTCGTGTTCACCTTCGACCCGTGTAACGGCGTGTTCGAGAGCGGCGCCATGTGGGACACCTGCAAGGCGCTGGGCAAGTAGCCGGCGGTTCCGAGCGATCAGCGGCGAGAGATTCAGACAGCCTCCAGCGGCAGCGGCGAGATGAGTAAAGAGTGAGGGCAGGAACCAGTGACCACTGAGACCCAGGATTCCGTCGTCAAGAACGGCGTGCACCACCATCAGTTCGACATCGTGATCGTCGGCGCCGGCGGTGCCGGCATGCGCGCGGCGATCGAGGCCGGTCCCGGCGCCAAGACCGCGGTGATCTCGAAGCTGTACCCCACGCGCTCCCACACGGGCGCGGCGCAGGGCGGCATGGCCGCGGCGCTCGCGAACGTCGAGGAGGACAGCTGGGAGTGGCACACGTTCGACACCGTCAAGGGCGGCGACTACCTCGTCGACCAGGACGCGGCGGAGATCCTCGCCAAGGAGGCCATCGACGCGGTCATCGACCTCGAGAACATGGGCCTGCCCTTCAACCGCACGCCCGAGGGCAAGATCGACCAGCGCCGCTTCGGCGGGCACACGGCCGAGCACGGCAAGACCCCCGTGCGCCGGGCCTGCTACGCGGCCGACCGCACCGGCCACATGATCCTGCAGACGCTGTTCCAGAACTGCGTCAAGCTCGGCATCAACTTCTTCAACGAGTTCTACGTGCTCGACCTCATCACGGTGAAGGACGAGGCCGGCAAGACGGGGATCGCGGGCGTCGTCGCCTACGAGCTCGCCACCGGCGACCTGCACGTCTTCCACGCCAAGGCCGTGATCTTCGCGACCGGCGGCTTCGGCAAGATCTTCAAGACCACCTCCAATGCGCACACCCTCACCGGCGACGGCGTCGGCATCGTGTGGCGCAAGGGCCTGCCGCTGGAGGACCTCGAGTTCTTCCAGTTCCACCCCACCGGCCTCGCCGGACTCGGCATCCTGCTCACCGAGGGCGCCCGTGGTGAGGGTGCGATCCTGCGCAACGCCTCGGGCGAGCGCTTCATGGAGCGCTACGCCCCCACCATCAAGGACCTCGCCCCCCGTGACATCGTCGCCCGCTGCATGGTGCAGGAGGTCGCGGAGGGCCGCGGCGCCGGCCCGCACAAGGACTACGTGCTGCTGGACTGCACGCACCTGGGCGCGGAGGTGCTGGAGACCAAGCTGCCCGACATCACCGAGTTCGCGCGCACCTACCTCGGCGTCGACCCGGTCGTCGAGCCCGTTCCGGTGATGCCGACCGCGCACTACGCGATGGGCGGCATCCCGACGAACAACAACGGCGAGGTGCTCGCCGACAACGACACCGTCGTCCCCGGCCTGTACGCCGCGGGCGAGTGCGCCTGCGTCTCGGTCCACGGCGCGAACCGCCTCGGCACGAACTCGCTGCTGGACATCAACGTGTTCGGCAAGCGGTCGGGCCGCAACGCGGTCCAGTACGTCAAGACGGCCGACTTCCTGCCCCTCCCGGAGCACCCGGAGAAGGACGTGCAGGACATGCTCGAGGGCCTGCGCAACAACGCCGGCACCGAGCGCATCGCCGTGCTGCGCAAGAAGCTGCAGGAGGAGATGGACCGGGGCGCCCAGGTGTTCCGGACCCACGACTCCCTCCAGCACGTGCTGGGCGTGATCGCGGAGCTGCGCGAGCGCTACAAGAACGTGCACGTCGACGACAAGGGCCATCGGTTCAACACCGACCTGCTCGAGGCCGTCGAGCTGGGCTTCCTGCTCGACATCGCCGAGGTCGTCGTCTATGCGGCGCAGAACCGCGAGGAGAGCCGCGGCGGCCACATGCGCGACGACTTCCCGAAGCGCGATGACGAGAAGTACATGAAGCACACGATGGCGTATCTGACCGGCGACCCGCACTCGTCGACGCCGAGCGACCACATCAAGCTCGACTGGAAGCCGGTCGTCTTCACGAAGAACGAGCAGGGCGAGTTGAACTACCCGCCGATGGAGAGGAAGTACTGATGTCCGCGGAGGTCGTGGAGGAAGTCGTCACCGAGACCGTCGTCGAGGACACCGGGGTGCAGTCGTTCCTGGTGACGTTCAACATCCGTCGCTTCGACCCCGAGGTCGACAGCGAGCCGCACTGGGTCGACTACGACGTGGAGTTGTACTCGACCGACCGGGTGCTCGACGCGCTGCACAAGATCAAGTGGGAGGTCGACGGATCCCTCACGTTCCGCCGCTCCTGCGCGCACGGCATCTGCGGATCCGACGCGATGCGCATCAACGGCCGCAACCGCCTCGCCTGCAAGACGCTGATCAAGGATCTGGACATCTCCAAGCCGATCTACGTCGAGGCGATCAAGGGCCTGCCGCTGGAGAAGGACCTCGTCGTCGACATGGATCCGTTCTTCGCCGCCTACCGCGAGGTCAAGCCGTTCCTCCTCGCCAAGAGCGAGCCGGAGAAGGGCAAGGAGCGCGTGCAGTCGATCGCCGACCGGGCCATCTTCGACGACACCACCAAGTGCATCCTCTGCGCCGCATGCACCTCGTCGTGCCCCGTGTTCTGGACCGACGGGCAGTACTTCGGTCCGGCCGCGATCGTGAACGCGCACCGCTTCATCTTCGACTCCCGCGATGACGCCGCCGATGTGCGCCTGGACATCCTCAACGACAAGGAGGGCGTCTGGCGCTGCCGCACGACCTTCAACTGCACCGAGGCCTGCCCGCGTGGCATCGAGGTCACCAAGGCGATCGCGGAGGTCAAGCAGGCCATCCTGCGCGGCCGCCCCTGAACCCGAGGTCTCTGAGCCCGTCGAGGAGGCGCCTTCCCCTAGGGGACGGCGCCTCCTCGCGTTCCACGGCCTCGCTAGGGTGAGTGCGTGGCGGATTCCGAAGCGGAGCTGAGAGCGCGGCTCGAGGCGCCGATCGAGCGCGCCGCGGCCCTCACCCGACGCACGATGCGGGCGTTCCCGATCCGGCTGTGGCGTCGGTTCCTGCAGCAGGGCGGCTTCCTGCTGTCGGCCGGCATGAGCTATCAGGGCCTGTTCGCGGTGTTCGGGCTGCTGTACATCGCGTTCGCCTCGGCCGGAATCTGGCTCGGCGGCAGCGAACGGGCGATCGCCCTGCTCACGGCGGTCGCGAACAGCTACATCCCCGGGATCATCAGCGATCACGGCCTCGTCCATCCCGAAGACGTGCAGTCGCTCGCCGCCGACGCCGGCGGAGTGCTGAGCATCACCGGCGTCGTGGCGGCCGCCGTCGTCGCGTGGACCGCCGTCACCGCGATCACCTTCACCCGCCGGGCGGTGCGGGACATGTTCCGGCTGCCGTACGACGATCGCAGCATCGTGCTGCTGAAGCTCCGCGACGGGCTGGCCGGGATCCTGTTCGGGCTGGCGCTGCTGGTCGGATCGGCGCTGGGCTTCGGCGGGGTCTGGGCGCTGCGTCAGGTGCTGGATCGGTTCGGATGGCATCTCGGCACCGTCGCGTTCGATGTGCTCACCCGAGGGGCCTCCGTCGTGGTGATGTTCGTGATCGCCTCCGCCGCGATCGCGCTATTGGTGCGCTTCCTCACCGGGACCGCCCTCGTCTGGCGCACGATCCTGCCCGGGGCGATGCTGGGCGGCGCGGCGGTCACGGTGCTTCAGCTCGGTGCCGGCCTGCTGCTCACGCACACCCCCGGCAATCCGCTGCTGGCGACGTTCGCGGTGATCGTGGCGATGCTGCTGTGGTGCCGGTGGGTGTCGATCGTCATCCTCGTCGCCGCCGCATGGATCGCGCTGACCGCGGAGGACCGCGGCCAGCCCGTGCAGGTTGCCGGCGAGGACCCGGCTGCTCCCCCGCGTCGCCGTGTCCGACGCCCTCGTTAGGCTGGATCCATGCCCCACCTGCGTATCGCCACGGTCAACGTCAACGGGATCCGCGCCGCGGTCCGCAATGGAATGCACACCTGGCTCGACAGCGCAGACGTCGACGTGCTGACCCTGCAGGAGGTGCGCGCCCAGGACGAGCACCTCGAGGCGGCCTTCCCCGGCTGGTCGATCCTGCACGACGAGGCCTCTGCGAAGGGGCGCGCGGGCGTCGCCGTGCTGAGCCGCGAGCCCGCGCTCGCCTCGCGCACGGCGCTCGGTCCCGACGACTTCGATTCGAAGGGGCGCTGGCTGGAGGCCGACTTCGTGCTGGGGGGCGTCCCGCTCACCGTCGTGAGCGCCTACGTGCACAGCGGCGAGGCCGACACCCCCAAGCAGGACGAGAAGTGGAAGTTCCTCGACGCGATGACCGCGCGCATGGGCGAACTCGGCGCCGACGGGGCGCTGGCGCTGGTGACGGGCGATCTGAACGTCGGACACAAGCCGCTCGACATCCTGAACTGGAAGGGGAATGTCAAGAAGGCCGGCTTCCTCGCGCGTGAGCGGGCCTACTTCGACCGGTTCCTCGGTGCCGCCGGCGAGCCTGCCGTGGGCCAGGAGGGCATCGGCCGGGGCATGGTGGGCCAGCTCAGCGACACGCGCCCGTACGTGACCGAGGGCGGCGGCACGGGCCTCGGCTGGGTCGACGTCGGACGCGTCGCGGCCGGCGAGGTCCCCGGTCCGTACACCTGGTGGACGATGCGCGGCCAGGCGTTCGACAACGACGCCGGCTGGCGGATCGACTATCACCTCGCGACCGCGCCGCTCGCCGCGCGCGCCACGAACTACCGCGTCGCCCGCGCGGCCACCTACGCCGAGCGCTGGAGCGACCACACTCCCGTCATCGTCGACTACACGTACTGACGCGGGCGGCGGTCGGGCCGCCTGTCGCGCCCCCCCTAGGATTGATCCGTGACGAAGCCCCGCCTCTACTCCGGAATGCAGCCCTCCGCCGACTCCCTCCAGGCCGGCAACTACATCGGGGCGCTGCTGCAGTGGCGGGACCTGCAGAGCTCCTACGACGCCTTCTTCTCCGTCGTCGACCTGCACGCACTGACCCAGCCGAACGATCCCGCCGAGCTCCGGGAGAAGACCCGGCGGACGGCCGCGCAGTACATCGCCGCGGGAATCGAGCCGTCGAAGTCGACGCTGTACGTGCAGTCGCACGTGCGCGCGCACGCCGAGCTCGCCTGGATCCTGTCCACCATCACCGGCTTCGGCGAGGCTGGCCGGATGACGCAGTTCAAGGACAAGTCGGCGCGGTACGGCACGGACGCGACCTCGGTCGGCCTGTTCACCTACCCGGTGCTCATGGCCGCCGACATCCTGCTCTACCAGACCGACGTCGTGCCCGTCGGCGACGACCAGAAGCAGCACGTCGAGCTGACCCGCGACCTCGCGGAGCGCTTCAACTCGCGCTACGGCGAGGCGTTCGTGGTGCCGATCCCGGTGATCCAGAAGGACACCGCGCGCATCTACGACCTGCAGAACCCGACGTCGAAGATGTCGAAGTCGGCCGAGTCGGACGCCGGCGTGCTGTGGCTGCTCGACGACCCGGCGAAGTCGGCGAAGAAGATCATGCGCGCTGTCACCGACAACGAGGGGTCGGTCCGCTACGACCGCGAGAACAAGCCCGGCGTCTCGAACCTGCTGACGATCTATGCGGCGCTCACCGGGCGCCAGATCGCCGCGATCGAGGACGAGTACGCGGGCCGCGGCTACGGCGACTTCAAGAAGGGCCTGGCCGAGGTGGTCGTGAACGAGTTCGGCCCGGTCCGCGAGCGGGCGAACGAGCTGCTGGCCGACCCCGCCGAGCTGGACCGGATCCTCGCCGCCAACGCCGCCCGTGCCGACGAGGTCGCCGACAAGACCCTGGCCGACGTGTACGACCGGGTCGGCCTGCTCCGCCGGGTCTGAGGCCGGGGCGCCCCGAGGCTGAACCGATGGAACCGGTCGAACTGCGCACATCGCGTCTCACCCTGCGGGCGCCCGCATCCGCGGATGTCGACGCGATTACGGCGGCATGCCAGGATCCGGACATCGCCCGCTGGACCACGGTCCCGAGCCCCTATTCGCGCGCGGACGCCGAGTACTACGTCCGCCACGCCGCCGAATGGTGGGAGGACGGTTCCCAGACGGTATGGATCGCGCACGCCGGCGCGGAGCTCGTCGCGTCGATCGGGCTGCACCACATCGTCGCGCATCCGACCGGCGGCGACGCGGAGCTCGGCTACTGGGTCGCCGCATCCGCGCGCGGCAGGGGCTACCTCACCGAGGCCGCGCGCGCCGTGATCGACTGGGGCTTCGCCGACGTCGGCCTCGCCCACATCCGCTGGCGGGCGGTGGTCGGCAATGTCCCGTCAGCGCGGAGCGCCCGCGCGCTCGGGTTCCGCTACGAGGGGCTGCTGCGGCAGGGGCTGGCCGGCCCGCGCGGTCGCGACGACGGCTGGAGCGCCGCGCTCTTGCGCACCGACGACCGCGGCCCGGTCGAGTGGCCGATCGATCTCGGCTGATCCGCAGCGGCCCCGATGTCGTCGACCGGTGGCAGGATGAACCCATGCCGGAGATGCCAGAGGTGCAGGGGCTGGTCGACTTCCTCGCTCAGCGCGCGGTCGGGCTGACGATCACACGCGCCTCCGTGTCGGCGATCTCCGCGCTCAAGACGTACGATCCGCCGATCACGGGCCTTCCCGGATCCACCGTGCGCGCAGCCGCGCGGCGCGGCAAGTTCCTGGACCTGACGCTGGAGAACGCCGCCGAGCTGCAGCTGCACCTCGTGTTCCACCTGGCCAAGGCGGGCTGGCTGCGCTGGTACGACGAGCTGCCGACGACGCTGATCCGGCCGGGGAAGTCCCCGATCGCGCTGCGGGTCGCGTTCGACGACGGCAGCGGGTTCGACCTCACCGAGGCCGGCACGAAGAAGTCGCTCGCCGTGTACGTCGTGCGGGATCCGGCGGATGTCCCCGGAATCGCCCGGCTCGGTCCGGATCCGCTCGACCCCGTCTTCACCCGCGACGCGTTCGCCGCCCTGCTCGCGGGACGCCGCACCCAGATCAAGGGCCTGCTGCGCGACCAGGGCGTGATCGGCGGGATCGGCAACGCCTACTCGGACGAGATCCTGCACGCGGCGCGGATGTCGCCGTACGCGCCGGCCGGCGGTCTCGACGAGGACGACGTGACGCGGCTGTACGAGGCGATGCAGGCGACGCTGCGCGAGGCGGTGACCGCGGCGAGCGGCAAGCCGCCGTCCGACCTCAAAGACGCGAAGCGCCGCGGCATGCAGGTGCACGCCCGGCGCGGCGAGAAGTGCCCCGTCTGCGGCGACACCGTGCGCAGCGTGTTCTTCGCCAACCGCTCGCTGGAGTACTGCCCGACCTGCCAGACGGGCGGCAAGTTGCTCGCGGACCGCCGGCTGTCGCGGCTGCTGAAGTAGCCGGGGACGACATGAGCCGTCACAGATGCATCCGCCGGAATGAAACCGGCATATGCGCGTTGACTAAGCTGAGAGCAACACAACGTGCTCCGGGGTCGGTGAGAATCCGAACCGGCGGTGACAGTCCGCGAACCGAAGATCCGACAGGGATCCGAGGCCGATCCGGTGGAAATCCGGAACCGACGGTGATGCGAGCGAGCGCTCGCGAGTCCGGATGAGAGGCAGCACGCACGATCCTCGTGCGCCCGACCCCGATGACCTGGATCTGGACGAGGAAACGACATGACGGCGACAGCGGCGGAGCGCGCGGCGATGACGCACGCCCTCGAGATCGCGCGCCGCGGCCCGCGGGGGCTGAACCCGCAGGTCGGGGCCGTGATCCTCTCCCCCGGCGGCGACGTCCTCGCCGAGGGCTGGCACCGGGGCGCCGGCACCCCGCACGCAGAGGTCGACGCGCTCTCGAAGCTCACGCCCGCCGAATTGCGCGGCGCGACGGCGGTCGTCACCCTCGATCCGTGCAACCACACCGGCCGCACCGGACCCTGCGCTCAGGCGCTCATCGATGCCGGAGTGGCCCGCGTCGTCTACGCGCTGGACGACCCCGGTCTCGTCTCCGGCGGCGGTGCCGAGCGGATGCGCGCGGCCGGCATCGACGTCGAAGCTGGCGAGCAGGCCGACGCCGCGCATGCGCTCATCCACGACTGGCTGACGGTGCAGCGCCTGGGGCGCCCGCACGTCACCGTCAAGTGGGCGCAGAGCCTCGACGGCCGCGCCGCCGCCGCGGACGGGTCCAGCAAGTGGATCACCGGTCCCGACGCGCGCGCGGATGTGCACCGCCGCCGTGCGGCCGCAGACGCGATCGTGGTCGGCACGGGCACCGTGCTCGCCGACGACCCGGCGCTCACCGCGCGCGACGGCGACGCGCTGCTGCCGCACCAGCCGATCCCTGTCGTGATCGGCACCCGCGAGACCCCGGCCGACGCCGCCGTGCGCCGGCATCCGCACCAGCCCCTGTTCTACGGCGGCCACGACCTCGGCGCAGTGCTCGCCGAGCTGCGCGAGCGCGGCGTGCAGCGCGTGTTCGTCGAGGGCGGGCCGACGCTGGCCAGCGCGTTCCTCGCCGCCGGATTGGCGGATGAGGTGCTCGCCTACCTGGCGCCCGTCCTGCTCGGCGGCCCCCGGCTCGCACTCACCGACATCGGGGTGGCCTCGATCGGCGAGGCCCGGCGCCTGGCGGTGACCCAGTGGCTGCCGCTCGGAGAAGACCTGCTGGCGATCGCGCGGCCCACCACGACAGACAGCATCGCGGACGCCACGACGGCACCCGCCGATGGCAAGACCTCCAGGAACGAAGGAGACGCCTGATGTTCACCGGAATCATCGAGGAGATCGGCGAGATCACCGCGATCGCACCCGCCGGCGACGGCTGGCGGCTGACCGTGCGCGCCCCGAAGGCCGCGGCCGACGCGGTGCACGGCGAGTCGATCGCCGTGAGCGGCGTGTGCCTCACCGTGGTGGGCTCGACCGCGGACACCTTCGACGCCGACGTGATGAAGCAGACGCTCGACGTCGCCGCTATCGGCGCGGCCACCGTGGGAACTCGCGTCAACATCGAGAAGGCCATGCCGGTCGGCGCGCGCCTGGGCGGGCACATCGTGCAGGGCCACGTCGACGGAGTCGGCGAGGTGCTCGAGGTGCGACCCGGCGCGCAGTGGAGCGTGCTGCGCATCTCGCTGCCCGCGGATCTCGCCCCCCTCGTCGTCGACAAGGGCTCCATCTCCGTCGACGGAACCTCGCTCACCGTCAGCGCCGTGAGTGAGCCCGCCGCCCCTTCGACGGGCTCAGGGACCGGGCATTGGTTCGAGGTGTCCCTCATCCCGGAGACCCTCGCCGCGACCACACTCGGATCCCGCGCGGTCGGCGACCGCGTGAACCTCGAGACCGACATCCTCGCCCGGCACGTCGAGCGGCTGCTCGCCTTCCGTGCCACAGGCTCCGGCGCCGACCGCGCCGCCACACCGGAAGGAGGCTCGCGATGAGCCTTTCCACCATCGAAGAGGCGCTGGAGTCGCTCCGCGCCGGCCGTCCCGTGCTCGTCGCGGACGACGAGAACCGCGAGAACGAGGGCGACGTCATCCTCTCGGCCGAGCTCGCGACGCCCGAATGGGTCGCGTGGACAGTGCGCTGGACCTCGGGGTACCTGTGCGCGCCGATGCCTGCGGACATCGCGGACGGGCTGAACCTGCCCCCGATGGTCGAGGCCAACGAGGACGCGCGCAGCACGGCGTACACCATCAGCGTCGACGCGGCATCCGGGGTCACCACGGGCATCAGCGCGGCCGACCGCGCCCGCACGCTGAACGTCCTCGCGGATGCGTCGTCGACGCCGGCCGACCTCATCCGCCCCGGCCACGTTCTGCCGCTGCGTGCGGTCGACGGCGGGGTGCGCGAGCGCGGCGGTCACACCGAGGCCGCGGTGGAGCTGATGCGCCTCGCAGGTCTGCGCCCGATCGGCGCGATCGCCGAGGTCGTGGCCGAGGACGGCAGCATGATGCGCCTGCCCGGCCTCCTGGAGCTGGGCGAGCGTGACGGGATCCCCGTGATCACGATCGAGCAGCTCATCACCCACCTCAACGAGGTCGACCCGCGGGACGAGGCCGACTGCGTGGCGAACAACACCCGCCGCCGGGTGAGCCTGCGCGCCGATGCGACCGTCCCCACCACGCACGGGGTGTTCCGGTTCCTCGCCTACAAGGACCGCATCACCGGCACCGACCACATCGCGGTCGTCTCCGGCGAGCCCTCCGAGACCGCGCTCGTGCGCGTGCACTCCGAGTGCCTGACCGGCGAGGCGTTCGGATCCCTCAAGTGCGAATGCGGACCCCAGCTCGACGCGGCGATGGACGCCATCGAGCAGGAGGGCGGCATCGTCATCTACATGCGCGGGCACGAGGGACGCGGCATCGGCCTCATCAACAAGCTGCGCGCGTACGCGCTGCAGGAGGAGGGGCTCGACACCGTCGACGCCAACCTCGCCCTGGGCCTGCCCGCCGACGCCCGCGACTACGCGGCCGCGGCCGGGATCCTGACGGACCTGGGCGTGAGGAAGGTGCGCCTGCTGACGAACAACACCGACAAGGTCGCGCAGCTGCGCGAGCTCGGCCTCGACGTCATCGAGCAGGTGCCCCTCATCGTCGGCGTCGGCCCCAACAACCACCAGTACCTGGAGACCAAGCGCGACCGCATGGGCCACATCATCGGTGAGACCGAGCTCGCCGCCGCCCTGGCCGCGAACGGCGCAGACCACGGAGAGGACCACGCATGAGCGGCGCAGGCGCACCCCGCACCGGAGGATTCGACGCGAGCGGCCTGAACGTCGTGATCGTCGCCGGCACCTGGCACGAGACGATCACGAACGGCCTCATCGCCGGCGCGCAGCGCGTGCTCGAGGAGACCGGGGCGAACCACCGCCTGGTGCGGGTCCCCGGCTCGTTCGAGCTCGCCGTGGCCGCCCAGGCGGCGTTCGCCGGGGGAGCGGACGCCGTCGTCGCCCTGGGCGTGATCATCCGCGGCGGCACGCCCCACTTCGAGTACGTCTCGGCGGCCACCACCGACGGCCTCACCCGGGTCTCCCTGGACGCCGGCAAGCCCGTCGGGTTCGGCGTGCTGACGCTGGACGACGAGCAGCAGGGTCTCGACCGCGCAGGGCTCGAGGGCTCCAAGGAGGACAAGGGCGCCGAGGCCGCCGACGCCGCTCTGCGCACGGCGCAGGTCATCCGGTCGCTGCGCGGCTGAGCCGGTCGCACCGTCCGTGCGATCGCCCTAGGCTGGGGTGGGAAAGCGCACCCCGATCTGCGCGCGCACGTCGTCGAGCACTGCCATGATCCCGATGCTCTCATCCAGCGGCAGCAGCTCGCTCTCGGTTCGTCCGGCCCGCACCACGTGCTCCAGCTCGCGTGCCTGATACTGCATGCCGCGACCGCTGGTCTCGCTCCGGAACCGCTCGATCACCCGATCCGACGGGTCGAGCACCGTGAACCCCGTCGAGTTGTACCACCAAGGATCGATCTCCACGCGCGCATCCGTGCCGACGATCGCTGCCCTGACCGGGCTCCGTGCCGACAACCCGGCATAGGACAGCGCCTGGCGGCCGCCGGCGTGTACCGTGATCACCGCGGTCTGCCGGTCGACCCCCGTCGGCCCCAGCGCGGCATGCGCAAGAACCCGCTCGGGCAGCCCCAGGAAATCGACGGCGAACGAGAGGGGATAGACCCCGAGGTCGAGGAGCGCTCCCCCTCCCAGCCGCGGATCGTTGACCCGATGCGTCGGCGCGGCCGGCAACAGCTGGCCGTGATCTGCGAACACCGACCGGATGTCTCCGAGGACCGTCGACTCCGCGATCTCCCGCAGCCGCATCATGTGCGGGAGGAAGCGCGTCCACATCGCCTCCATGACGGCGACACCGGCTGAACGCCCGGCGGCGACGATCTCCGCCGCCTCCGCGGCGTCCAGGGCGAACGGCTTCTCCACCAGGACGTGCTTGCCTGCATCGATAGCCAGCAGCGCATGCTCGCGGTGGAGCGAGTTCGGCGTGGCGACGTAGACGATATCGACCTCAGGATCCGTCACCAGTTCCTCGTAGCCGCCGTGTGCCCGGTCGATACCCTGTGCCGCCGCGAACGCCTGAGCCGAGCCGGCGGTGCGGGATCCCACGGCGGCAATACGATGACCGTCGATACGGAGATCGTCGACGAAGATTCCGGCGATCAACCCCGTGCCGAGGATCCCCCACCCCGGAGACGGCGTCATACCGCGCGCTCCGACGGACTCCGAAGTACGCGCACCTCCCATGGCGCGAGCTCAGCACCGACCGCGTCATCACGATTGCGGAGCACCAGGTCGCCGTCGAGCATCTGGGGATCGGGCAAGACGGCGGGTGTGGAACTGAGATTCGCAATGACGGAGAGCCGGACTTCCCCGTCCGTGCGCCGATAGGCGAAGAGCTGCTCGTCGGCGGGGAACAGCATCTCGAAGTCGCCATGTGCGATGACCGGGTCCTCATGCCGCAGCCGGATCAATGCCCGGTAGAAGTTCATCACCGAATCTGGATCCAGGTCTTGAGCCGCAGCGTTGATCTCGGTGTGGTCGCGATTCACCCGCATCCACGGCTCGCCATCCGTGAACCCGGCGTTCTTTCCCGCCGTCCACTGCATTGGCGTTCGCGCATTGTCGCGGCTGATCGCGTTCATCGCGACCATCAGCCCCTCCGGGTCATCCCCCGCCGACAGCGCGTAGTGGTAGTAGTTGATCGATTCGATGTCGCGCATCTCGTCGACCGACGCGAAGCGGGCGTTGACCATTCCCAGCTCCTCCCCCTGATAGAGGTACGGTGTCCCGCGTTGCAGGTGCAGCACGGCGGCGAGTGCCTTGGCGGACGCTTCGCGGTAGCGCTCGTCGCCGAATCGCGATACCGCCCGCGGTTGATCGTGATTGTTCCAGTACAGACTGTTCCAACCGCGTTCCGCGAGACCCCGCTGCCAGCGGTCCACGCTCTCCTTCAGCTCCGCGAGCCGCAGCGGGCGCACATCCCACTTGTGATCTCCCTGGTCGAGCATCACATGCTCGAAGTGGAACACCATGTCCAGCTCGCGCCGCTCCTGGTCGGTGAACAGCACGGCCTGCTCGACGGTCGCGCCCAGCATCTCTCCCACCGTGAGCAGTCGCTCTGGGCGATCCGCGAACACCTCGCGGTACATCTCCTGCAGGAACTCATGATTGCGCGGCCCCGCCGTGTAGAAAGCGCTGCCGTCGCCCCATGGCGGCAGCACCACCGGGCCGTCCGGGAAGGACTGCACCTTGGAGATGAAGTTGATGACGTCCATGCGGAACCCGTCGACGCCGCGATCGAGCCACCAGCGCATGACGTCGTAGACCGCCGACCTGACATCCGGGTTCTCCCAGTTCAGGTCGGGCTGCTTCTTGGAGAAGAGATGCAGATAGTACTCATCGGTGTGCTCGTCGAATTCCCACGCGGAGCCTGAGAAGAAGGAGATCCAGTTGCTGGGCTCGCGGCCGCCGGTGTCCGCGCGGACATCGGGCGCGGGCGGTCGCCAGATGTACCAGTCCCGCTTGGGGTTGTCCCGGCTCGAGCGCGACTCCTGGAACCAGGGGTGCTCGTCGGACGTGTGGTTGACGACAAGGTCCATGATGAGGCGGATGCCGCGCTCATGCAGCGCGGCGACCAGTTCGTCGAAGTCGGCCAGGGTGCCGAACACCGGGTCGATGTCGCGATAGTCGCTGATGTCATAGCCGTTGTCGTCCTGCGGCGACCTGTAGACCGGGCAGAGCCAGACGACGTCGACGCCGAGCGACGCGATGTAGTCCACCTTTCCGAGGATCCCGCGGAGGTCGCCGATCCCGTCGCCGTTCGAGTCGGCGAAGCTGCGCGGATAGATCTGATACACGACGGCGCTGCGCCACCAGGGCGCGTCGACGACGGTCGTGGTGTCGCGGAGTGTCATTTCACGGCCCCTACGGTGATCCCCTTGGTCAGGGTGCGCTGGAAGATGAGGAAGAAGATCAATGTGGGCAGCATGCCCAGCAACGATGCTCCGGCGGTCGTCGTCGGGTCACTGGTCATCTCGCCTTGGAGGACACCGAGGGCGAGGGTGACCGTCTGGTTCGCGTCCGAGACGAGCAGCACGAGCGGGAGGAAGAACTCGTTCCACGTCCAGATGAAGAAGAACGTCGCCAGCACCATCAACGTCGGCCGCAGCATCGGCAGCACCACGGAGACGAGAACCCGGAATCGGCCCGCCCCGTCGATGCGCGCGGCTTCGAGCACCTCGTGCGGAAACGCGGTGAGCACGGATGCGATGAAATAGGTGCCGAAAGCGCTTTGCAGCACCGCGAACAGGATGATGATCGCCAGCGGGGAGTCGTAGAGTCCCGCGGCCTTCGACATCGTGTAGAGCGGATACACCAGCGCCTCCTGCGGAAGGGTCAGCCCGATGATGAACAGGGTGAGGAGCACGCGGCTCCCCCGGATCCGGCCGATTCCGATGGCGTAGGCCGAGAGCACGCTCAAGCTGACTCCCAGGACCGCGACGCACGTGCTGATCAGGATGCTGTTCCACAACTTGGCGCCGAAGTTGACGCTGTTCCAGAACGAGACGATGCCATCCCAGGTGAACGATGTCGGCCAGGCGATAGGACCGTGCGCGGCATAGTCGGCCGCGGTCTTGAACGCATTCAGGAACGCCAGGGCGACGGGGAGCAGTATGGCGACGAGCAGTAGCAGCAAGAACCCGAAGACGACCCATCGCAGTGGGCGCGGAGCGTGGCGCCGTACCTGCACGCCGCCTGACGCCGAGAGAGTTGGCGCGGTCATGGTCAATCCTCCTGTCCGCGGGCCTGAGCCCGCTGGAACACCAGCGCGAGCACGATGATCACGATGGTCATCACGGTCGAGATCGTCGCGCCGTAACCGACGTCGTTCCGGGCGAAGAAGGCCTGCCACGCCAGATACGAGGGAACCGTCGTCGCCGTACCGGGCCCGCCTTTGGTGAGGACGTAGATCGGCGCGAAGACCTTCAGCGCCGTGATCGTGGTGGTCAGCAGCACCACATAGATCTCGGGCTTGAGCTGGGGGATGATCACGGAGGTGAACCGCTGGCGCCAGGAAGCGCCGTCCAGTGATGCCGCCTCGGTGAGGGAGGGATCCGTTCTCGCCAGGCCGGCCATGAACATCACGAGGCAGTACCCGATCTGAAACCAGATCATCACCACCATGACCGCGGGCATCGCCGTCGACGGCGAGCCCAGCCAGTTCGCGGCCAGTCGTCCGAGGCCGATGGCCTTGAGCGCGGTGTTCACCACGCCGCCCGTGGGCATGAGCATCCAGCCCCAGAGAATTCCGACGACTGTGATCGGGATGATCTGCGGTATGTAGAAGCCGGCACGGAAGAAGCTGGCAAGCCGCGGGCCGAACACCGTGCCCACATAGTCGTAGAGAGCCGCGGCGAGAACCAGGGTGACGACAGTGGGGATGACCGCCATCGCGACGATCATCGCAAGACCGTTGAGCAGCGACGACCAGAAGGTTCCGTCGCCGAGCAGTCGCGCATAGTTCGCGGCCCCGATCATCCGCGGATCGCCGATCCCCGCCCAGCTCGTGAAGCTCAGCGCGACGTTGGTCACGGTCGGAATAGCGATGACGATGAGGTAGCCGACAAGTCCGGGGATGAGGTACGGCAGGTAGCCGAGGCTGAATGGCTTTCGCCGTGGGCGGATGCGTGCGGATGGTGCAGCGGTCATCTCGATGAGTCCCTCCATTGGGACCGGGGCACGATCGGCAGGCGACCGCACCCCGGTGCGATCAGCCGATCTGCGCGGCGTAGTCCTGGTAGAACTTGGCGATCGCGTCGTTGAACTGAGTCACCGACATCTCGCCGGTGAGCAGGCTCTGGAGGCTCTTCACCTGGAAGTCGTAGTAGCCGGGCGCGGGCCAGTCCGCGTAGTACGCGAGCCCGTTCGCATCCGCGATCGACTTGAACATCTCCGTGGAGGCTTTCGCGTGCTCATCGGTGACCTTGGCAGGATCCGCGGCCACCGCGGCTGCCCCGGCGTTGGCCAGCACCGTCTGGGCGCCCTCCTTCAGGGTCAGGTCGATGAACTCCGTCGCGTAGTCCTTCTGCTTCGACTTCGTCGGGACGACCCAGATGTTGCCGCCGCTGCCCTCGGTAAGCGATGCTCCAGGGAACACGAACTTGCCCCAATCCAGCTTGCTCGCCGAGAGCTGACCGTCGAACCACGAGCCGGAGACCATCATCGGATTCTTGCCGGTCGTGAAGTTGGACAGCATGTCCGCCGCCTTGAGCCCGGTGGCATCGGAGCTGAAGTAGCCCTTCTTCTGCCAGTCGACCATGGTCTGGGCAGCGTAGGTCCAGGCCTTGTCGTGGAAGTCGACTTTGCCCTTGAACAGCTGGAAGTCATCGACTTGCGCACGGTCGGCCTGGGTCAGCGCGAGCTGATACCACAGGTGGTTGGCTCCGTACTCGGCACCGGCAACGGACAGGGGCGTGATGCCCGCCGCCACGAACTTATCCATCGCGGTCTGGAACTCCGCCATCGTCTTCGGGATCGCAAGGCCCTGCTGAGCGAAAGCCGCCTTGTTGTAGTAGACGCCGACGAACTCGCCGTAGTTCGGCACACCGTACAGCGGGCCGAGGCCCAGGACGCCGCGCTTGTCGTAGTGGCCGACGGCGGCAACGCTCGACGACATCACGTCGTTCCAGCCGTTCTTCTTCGCGGCCTCGGTGAGGTCTTCGAGCAGCCCGGACTTCGCGGCCAGCCCGGCCGTCGCGGATCCCTTGGTGAACTCCATGACGTCAGGGGCCGTGTCGGAGTTGAGGATCATCGTGCCGGTCTGCTGCATCTGCTCGAAGCTCTTCTGCTGGAAGACGACCTTGACGTTCGGGTGCGCCTTCTTGAACTCGTCAAGCGCGTGCTGCGCGGCCTGGCCCATCGCGCTCTCCGGGGAGTCGAACCACCAGACGTTGAACGTGTCGCCCGCCGACGGCTGTGCGGCAGACGAGCAGGCGGAGACCGACAGCGCGACGGCCAGCGCCGCAGCAACAGTCGCGCCGATGCGGCGTGTACGAGACAGGATCACGAATCGATTCCTTTCCATCGGCCACAACCTCGTGGCGCAGGAGCTCTGGATGCGCGAGATTGCGCAAACGTTTTCGTTCACGATAGTCAAGTATTCATGGCCATGTCAAGTGGCCAATTGATACCGAGGAACAGAACAACGCAAACGTATGCGTCAACGTCGCGCGTGGTTTCCCCAACGTCGCGGAAGGCCGCGCTTTAATGGCGGTGTGGAGAAACCGCCGAACATGATCGACGTCGCGTCGGCCGCCGGAGTGTCCCTGAGCACGGTCTCGCGCTCACTCTCGGGCAATGCCGGGGTCTCTGAGACGACACGGAACCGGATCAGGAAGATCGCCGAAGAGCTCGGGTACGTCGTCAGCCCCGAGGCCTCGCGGCTGAGTTCCGGCCGGACCGGGAGAGTCGGGTTCGTGACACCGACGATCAACGAGTGGTTCTACGCGAGCGTCATCGCCGGAGCGACACTCGTGCTGGCGGCCCATGGCATCGATGTGATGCTCTACCCCGTCACCGACTCGGCGTCGCGGGCGGCCTTCTTCGACGAGCTGCCGGCGCGGCGCAAGGTCGACGCGCTGATCGTCATCGCCTTCCCGTTGACGGACTATGAGTGGGAGCGCCTGGACTCCATGCACGTTCACGCGGTCGTGGTAGGGATCCTGGACCCCCTGCGGCCCTCGGTGGGCGTGGATGACGAAGAGGTCGGCCGTCAAGCCGCCCACCATCTGCTCGCACTGGGTCATGTCCGCCCTGGCATGATCACCTGCGTCGACCCGGAGGGCTTCCACTACTCGTCGGACATCAGTCGAGAACGCGGGTTCCGCGTCGCACTCGCCGAGGCCGGGCATGCCATCGACGAAGACCTCGTCGTCTCCGTTCCGTGGGGCATCGACGGCGGCGCCACGGGTATGAATCGTCTCATGTCTCTGCCACGTCTCCCGAGCGCCGTGTTCGCATTCTCCGACGAAGTCGCGTTCGGAGCCCTGCGGAGTCTTCGACGCGTGGGCCTGGAGGTTCCAGAAGACATCTCACTCATCGGAGTCGATGATCACCCGATGGCCGAGTCGGTCGATCTGACGACCATCAGACAGGACCCGATAGAGCAGGGCCGCGCCGCGGCTCGGTTGTGTCTTGACCTTCTGAACGGCGACAGTCCGCTGCAACAGATTCGGCATGAGACGAGCCTGATCCCGCGCCGTTCCACCATGCCGCCACACGGAAGAGATCCGGAACTGCGCGGCAGGGTGACGGCACCGTAGGTTCGCCTACCTGGTGGGTGCGGACGGCGCGGGCATAGCCTGAGCAGATGCAGACCCTCCGCGAGATCGTCGTCTTCATCCACCTGATCGGCTTCGCCACGCTCTTCGGCGCCTGGCTCGCCCAGGCATTTGGCGGCAAGCGTCAGTTCACGCAGCTCATGAACATCGGCCTGGCCATCGCGGGTGTGGCGGGCCTCGCACTCGCGGCACCGTGGGGCATCGACTGGACGCCCGGGATGAGCTTCTACATCAAGATCACAGTGAAGCTCGTCGTCCTCATCATCATTGGCGCCCTGCTCGGCATCGGCATGGGGCGCCAGAAGCGCGGCGAGGTCGTGCCCGCGGGCATGTTCTGGGCAGTCGGGATCCTCGCCCTGCTGAACGCCGGCCTCGGCTTCTTCTGGCACTGAACCGCCATCGACACAACTCCTCGACGCGGGATCCGGCCATCCGGGTCCCGCGTCCTGGTGTCTGTGCAGATGTTCGTCGGAACCGGATGTCAGGATCCGGCCGCCGGAGCAACCTCTACGGTGAGAGTCGAGAACGGCTCGGGAAGAGAGGGGCTCCCATGACCCGCATCGCGACGAAGCACCACCGCCGCGCAATCACCGTCCTGGCCGTCGCCGCCCTGGTCGCGCCGATCGCGGGGTGCGCAACGCCACCCGCGAGCGCGAGCAGGCCGACGTCCGGGCACGCGACGGGGGCGATGCCCGACCTTCTGGAGAAGGACATCACGCACTGGGTGATGCCGACCGATCAGTTCACTTCACCCACGCTGCCCGAGCTGCCGAACTACGCGCTTAACCGGCAGATGGAGACCTGTATGACTCGAGACGGCTTCAACTGGCCGATCCCGGTCGAACCCACAGACGATGCGAGCTAGCTGACGTACCCGGCGAACATGTCCGCGTACCCGCTGCTGACTGTTGATATCGCGAAGCAGTACGGGTATCGGGCAAGCTACATGCCGGGAATCCGACTGCCAGATGACCGCAAGACCTTCACGATGCTGAACCGTATCGCGGAGTCCCAGGCGGGATTCGAACCCGTCTTCCAGGCGTGCACCGAAGCGAGCCGAAAGGTCTTCGACGACACGAAGGGGGGCGACATCTTCAACACGATGAATATGTGGCGGTCGGAGGCAGCCAAGGGCGTGGACAAGACCCCTGCGGTGCAGAAATCGGGCGCGGCGTGGAAGAAGTGCCTCGCCGACGCCGGATACCAGGTCGACATCGACCCCGAGTGGCGAGGGCGGCTCGATGCCCACTGAGAAGCTCGGTATTGCGATCGGCTTGTACACGCCCCGACCCACAATGCCTCCGCGCGCTGACGGAGGCACCTACGGCGACACCGAGGCGGATCCTGACGCGGAGCGGCCCACTCCGACCTCGGCCGAGATCGAGCTTGCCGTCGCCGACGCCACCTGCCGCGATTCCAGCGGCTGGACGAAGGCGGTGTACGACGCGATGTGGGACGCCGATGTCGACGTCGTGCGGAACCACGCCGGTCAGCTGAAACAGATGAAGCTCGACGCAGACGCGCTGGTCGCCCAAGCTCGTCAGATCATCGCCGACAACCCGCCGCTGCACTGACCGGATCCGAAGAGAACCGACCATGCACGCCACCCGCCCCGAAGGCCCGCCTCCGCGCACCGACGCCCGCCGCACCGCCTTCGAGACCCCCTTCGCCGAGCATCACACTGCCGTGCTGCGCTACATCGAGCGCCGCGTCGATGACCGCGAGCACGCCAGGGAGCTGGCCATGGACTGCTTCGAGATCGCCTGGCGGCGCTTCGACGCGCGCGAACCGTACCGTCGCCCGTGGCTGCTGCAGACTGCCCGCAACCTCGTCGGCGACGCGTATCGCAGGCGCGACCGTGAACGCGAAGACCTCCGGGATCTCGCCACGGCGAGCCGGCCGAGCGATGACCTCGCGCACGTGGAGCTCCGACACGCGCTCTCTCTGCTGCGCCGAGCCGACCGCGAGGTGCTCGAGCTGCACTACTGGGACGGGCTCAGCGCCGACGAGATCGCGGAGGTCGTGGGATGCCGCACAGCGACCGCCTGGAAGCGGCTGAGCCGGGCCCGCGCCTCCTTGCGCGCCGTGCTGCAGGAGCCCGCTCCGCCCCCGCGCCACGCGCTCGCACCCGACGCAAGACCGTCCGCATCGACACCCGGGAAAGGGGTGATGACGTATGCCGTTGACTGATGACCTGGTCGAGACGCTGATCCGCGAGGCGGATCCCGCGACGACGCCGCGCGATCTCGAACCGACCGCCGCCGACTGGGCACGACTGCACCGGATGCTCGATGCAGCAGCGCCGTCGCCCGCGCGCCGGACACCACAGCGCGCGCTCCGTGACCGCATCACGGCGCTGCGCCGACGGGCCCGCGCCTCTCCCGCTCCGGATCGTGCTCCGCACCGCCTGGGCCGTCCCCGTGCTCGCCGCTGTCCTCGCGATCGGGCTGACCGTCGGCCCGATCGCCGCGGCACCCGCCTACGCGGTCACCCCTCCGGCGCTCGTCGCACAGCCGATCGCGCAGACCGCCGATGAAGTGCTCGCCACGTCGATCGCCGCGCTGCAGGCGGCGCCTCCCCGTGCCGCCACCCGCGACGCACTGGTTGTGCGCTGGGCACTGCGCGACGACGGCAAGCCGGATCCGGTGATCGTGCCGGAGTGGCAGGAATGGGTCTGGGATGCCGACGGCACCGGTCACCTGGAATCGCGGACCGGGGCTCCCTACTCGGTGACGAAGGACGGCACCATCGTTGCTCCGGCCGGCACGGCTCCGAAGGAGGGAACGGCGCTGCCGGGCACCGGGCATCACAGCTCCAACCTGTTCTTCGCCGAGCCGCCGTCCGACGCGGCGGGGCTGCGGGCCTACATCGAGGATCGCGTCGGGCTGACCGCGAAAGCCGACGCGCTCGCGATCTGGGGCGTGGTGAGCTCCATCCGCGACAGCTGGGCGCTGGATCCGGCCCAGCAGGCGGCGGCCCTTCAGTTGCTCCGCGACGCCGGCGGGTTGAGCGTGCTGGGCTCCGTCACGGATCGCTTTGGCAGAGCGGGCATCGCCCTCAAGATCACCTCGGCGAAGCGCCCGCAGTTCACCGCTACCGTGGTGCTCGAAGCCACGACGCACGAGATCATCGCCGCCGACACCATCTACGCCGGCGGATCCACGATGAAGCTCAACATCGCCCCGGGCTCGGTGATCGAGTACAAGGCCTGGTTGTCGCGCTGAGGGGACGGACTCGGATCCGGTCGGAGGGGGACGACCGGATCCGCGCCTCTCATCGTCACACTCCGCCGCGCACGCGTGTCCGCCTGTGGATCCGCTGAACGCCCGGCGTAGACTCCCTCTGCTCGCCGCGCACCTGGGGAAGACGGCGAACGCATTCGACGCACCGACCGGAGGACCGCATGAGCACCGCCACGACCGCACCCGCCAATCCGAGATCGCGGGTGATCCTCGCCAGCCTCATCGGCACGACGATCGAGTTCTACGACTTCTACGTCTACGCCACCGCCGCCGTGCTCGTCTTCCCGATCCTGTTCTTCCCGACGGGCAACGACACCACGGCCCTCCTCGCCTCGTTCGCCGTGTTCGGGGCGGCGATGATCGCCCGCCCGATCGGCGCCATGGTGTTCGGGCACTTCGGCGACCGCTACGGGCGCAAGGCGACCCTGGTCGCATCCCTGCTCACCATGGGCATCGCGACGTTCCTGATCGGCGTGCTGCCGACCTTCCAGCAGATCAACTGGTGGGCGGCGCTGCTGCTGCTCATCCTGCGGCTGGCCCAGGGCTTCGCGCTCGGCGGGGAGTGGTCGGGCGCGGCGCTCGTGGCGACCGAGAACGCGCCCGAGGGGAAGCGCGCCTGGTACGGGTCCTTCCCGCAGCTCGGCGCCCCGCTCGGCTTCATCATCGCGAACGGCCTGTTCCTCATCATCAACGCGCTCCTGCCGCACCCCGAGGATCCGACGCAGAAGTCCGAGGCGTTCCTGAGCTGGGGCTGGCGCGTTCCGTTCCTCTTCTCCGCGGTCATGGTCGTGATCGGCCTGTGGGTGCGGCTGAAGCTCGTCGAGTCCGAGACGTTCAAGCGCGCTGAGGACTCCGGCGTGATCCGCAAGCTGCCCCTCGCGACGGTCTTCCGGCATCACTGGAAGCACCTGATCCTGGGGACGTTCGTGATGCTCGCCACCTACGTGCTGTTCTACCTGATGACGAACTTCACGCTCTCCTTCGGCACCAAGCCGTTCTCGGTCGAGGTCGCCTCGGCCGCCGCGCAGAAGGCGGCGGAGGCCAAGGGCGCTCCATTCGATCCGGCTGCCTTCGCCGCCCAGTTCTATCCGGGCCAGGGCTTCGGCTACACCGACTTCGTGGTGATGCAGATCGTCGGCGTCGTGTTCTTCGGGATCTTCACGCTGGTATCCGGCCCCTGGGCGGACCGGGTGGGACGCCGCAAGCTGCTGATCTGGACCACGGTCGCGATCATCCTGTTCGGCTTCACCTTCCCGCTCTTCCTGGGCCAGCACGCCGGTGAGCCGTTCGCCGTCATCCTCACGCAGTCGTTCCTGATCCTCGGCTTCCTGCTGATGGGCATCACCTTCGGCCCGATGGGGGGCGCTCCTGCCCGAGCTGTTCCCGACGAACGTGCGCTACACGGGTTCCGCCGTCGCGTACAACGTCTCCTCGATCCTCGGTGCGGCCGTGGCCCCGCTCATCGCCGTGTGGCTGTGGCAGGTCGCCCACGGCTCCCCGGTGCTCGTCGGCATCTACCTCTCGGCCATGGCCGTGCTGACCCTGATCGCGCTGATCCTGATCCCGGAGACCAAGGATCACGCCTACGAGGACGACCTCGGCGTGCCCACGCTTCCCTGAGCGCGCGGCCCCGGTACGCGGCGCTGCATCATTTCGATTGATGCAGCGCCGCGTATCTGTGTATTGGCGTGATGAGAGTCTCCACGGTTGACTGTGGGCATCACCCGAGCGGCTCGGAATCGCGTCCGCGACCCCCCGCCGCGAAGAACCGCACGGCTCACCCAGAGGAGTCCCCGATGAGCGTTGAGATCGCTTCGTCCGCGATTCGCACCCAGAACTTCCGCAAGACGCTGGGCAGGCTGGACATCGTCCTGCTGTCGATCAGCGCGATCATCGCGATCGACACCGTCGCCGCGATCGCCGCAGGCGGCGGCGCCCAGGCGTTCACCTGGACGCTCGTGATCGGCATCACCTTCCTGCTGCCGTACGCGCTCGTGGTCGCCGAGCTCGGCAGCGCGTTCCACGAGGAGGGCGGCCCCTTCGTCTGGGTGCGCCTCGCCTACGGCAAGCTCGCCGCGTCGATCTCGACGATGTTCTACTGGATCACCAACCCGCTGTGGATGGGCGGCTCGCTCGTCTTCATCTCCGCCGCCACGTGGAACGCCTACATTTCGCCGCTGCCGGACGGCTCGCCGATCGACCTGGTATTCAAGCTCGCGTTCATCTGGATCGCGATCGCCACCGCGATCATCGGCCTGCAGTACGGCAAGCACGTCGTCGCCGCGGGCGGCATCGTCAAGGTCGCGCTGCTGGTGATCTTCGTCGTGACGGTCATCGTCTACGCCGCCAAGAACGGCGTGCACGGCTACGCCGCGGGCGACTTCTCCCCCACCGTGGGCGGCTTCCTCGCGGTCACCCCGGTGATCCTGTTCGCGGTCGTCGGCTTCGAGGCCCCGAACGGCGCCGCCGAGGAGATGCGCGACCCGCAGAAGGACGTGCCCCGCGCCGTCGCGACCTCGGGCCTCGTCTCGATCCTCTGCTACCTCGTGCCGATCTTCGCGATCCTCGCGGTGCTGCCGGCGGAGAAGGTGCAGGGCGCGAGCGGCCTGCTGGACGCGTTCAAGGAGGTCTTCACCGTGTACGGTGCGGCCTCCGGCCCGCTCATGTTCATCGCCGCGCTGCTGTTCGTCTTCGTCGTGCTGACCCAGGCGAGCGCCTGGATGATCGCCTCCGACCGAGTGCAGGCCGCCGCCGGCGCCGACGGCGCGTTCTTCCGCTACTTCGGGAAGTTCTCCCCGCGGCTGGGCACCCCCGTGCGGATGAACCTGCTCTCCGGCATCGTCGCGACCGTGTTCTGCGTCGCCGCGACCCTGCTGCTCAAGGGCGACGCCGCCGACATCTTCAACGTCGTGCTGATCATCGCGATCTCGACCCTGCTGCTGTCGTACCTGGTGATCTTCCCCACGATCATCACACTCCGCAAGAAGCACCCCGACGTGCCCCGCCCGTTCCGCGTTCCCGGCGGGCGCGCGGGCCTGTGGATCTGCACCGTCGTCATCTACGCGTGGGTGCTGCTCGGCTCCTGGGTCGCGGTGTTCCCCGGCACCCTCGAGGGCCTGCTCGGCATCGACTACGACTTCCACAAGACCTGGGGCGTCGACCGCCTCACGTTCGAAGCGTTCACGATCGGCACGCTCGTGGTGATCGCCCTGCTCGCCCTCGTCGGCTACCTCTACGAGCGACGCCGCCCCGGGCATGTCGCCGCCGATCCGGCCGCCGCTTCCGCCGCCGAGGTGGACGCCCTCGCCGGCGCCGGCGGGGCGTGACCGCCGGGACCGCGTCGCCCTGCCCATCCGTCCGAACTGTTCGCCCCGAGCTGCACCGGCTCGCCCGAAGGAGAATCCGTTGAGCACCACCCCGAACGCCGTCGCGCCCGCGCACCCGCTGGATCCGCTCAGCGCCGCCGAGATCACCGCCGCACGCGACCACCTGGTCGGCGAGGGCCGGCTCGGGGAGACCGTGCGGGTCGCATACCTCTCGCTGCACGAGCCGGCCAAGGCCGCCCTCCGCGCCGGCGGACCGGTGCCGCGGCAGGCGCGCGCGATCCTGCTCGACACGGCCACCGGAGGGACGACCGACGTGCTGATCGACCTCGGCGCCGGGCGCACGATCTCGGCCGTCGACGTCGACCCCGCACTCAGCGGCCAGGCTCCCGTGCTCTTCGAGGAGTTCGAGGCCATCGAGGGGATCCTGAAGGCCGACGCGGGCTGGCAGGCCGCACTCGCCTCCCGCGGACTCGCGCCGGACGACGTGCGGGTCGCGCCGCTGTCGGCGGGCATCTTCGACTACGAGGGCGAGGAGGGCAGGCGGCTGCTGCGCGGGCTCGCCTTCGTGCAGCGCGACGCGCACGACTACGCCTGGGGGCACCCGGTCGATCAGCTGGTCGCGTTCGTCGACATGATCGAGCGGAAGGTCGTCCGGATCATCGACGACGGGCCTGCCGCGATCCCGATGGCGAACGACGACTACGAGGATCCCGAGGTCACCGGCCCGTTGCGCACCGACCTCAAGCCGCTGCACATCACGCAGCCGGAGGGGCCGAGCTTCACCCTCGACGGCAACGTGCTGCGCTGGCAGAAGTGGGACCTG
Organism: Microbacterium xylanilyticum; assembly: GCF_054654695.1. NCBI lineage: Bacteria > Bacillati > Actinomycetota > Actinomycetes > Micrococcales > Microbacteriaceae > Microbacterium > Microbacterium xylanilyticum. The sequence continues at coordinate 946,645 of NZ_BAAIEN010000002.1, read as the reverse complement.
CACGTCGGCTTCGACGCCCGCGAGGGCCTCGTCCTGGGCCAGATCGGCTTCGACGATCACGGGGTGCGCCGCTCGATCATCGAGCGCGCCTCGATCGCCGAGATGGTCGTGCCCTACGGGGATCCCGCGCCCTACCGCTCGTGGCAGAACTACTTCGACACCGGCGAATACCTGGTCGGGCGCGACGCGAACTCGCTCGAGCTCGGCTGCGACTGCCTCGGCGAGATCACCTACCTCTCGCCCGTCGTCGCCGACGACTTCGGCAACCCGCGGGAGATCGCTCAGGGCATCTGCATCCACGAGGAGGATTTCGGTCTGCTCTGGAAGCACACCGACGAATGGGCGCAGCACCGCTCCTCGCGCCGCCAGCGCCGACTCGTGGTGAGCTTCTTCACCACGGTCGGCAACTACGACTACGGCTTCTACTGGTACTTCTACCTGGACGGCACGATCCAGTTCGAGGCCAAGGCGACGGGCATCGTGTTCACCGCCCGCTACCCCGGCGAGGGGTACCCGTACGCGTCGCAGATCGCTCCCGGGCTGGCCGCGCCGTTCCACCAGCACCTGTTCTGCGCCCGCCTGGACATGGCCGTCGACGGCGAAGCCAACGCGGTGCACGAGCTGGATCTGCAGCGCGTGCCGCAGGGCGAGGGCAACCCGCACGGCAACGCGTTCACCCGTTCCCGCCGCGTGCTCGCTTGCGAGTCTGAAGGGCGCCGCCGCGCGGACGGCTCGCTGGGGCGGGTGTGGGAGGTCGTCAACACCGAGAAGCGCAACCACGTCGGCGAACCCGTCGCCTACACGCTGTTCCCCGAGGGTCAGCCCACTCTCGCCGCGGCGGACGGATCCTCGATCAGCCGACGCGCGGCCTTCGCGACCGAGCACCTGTGGGTCACCCGGTACGCGGAGGGCGAGCGTTACCCGGCCGGCGACTTCGTGAATCAGAGCGTGGGATCCCCGGGCCTGCCCGAGTTCCAGAAGGCGGACCGCGCGATCGATGGCGAGGACATCGTGCTGTGGCACAGCTTCGGGCTGACGCACTTCCCGCGCACCGAGGACTGGCCGATCATGCCCGTGGACTACACCGGCTTCACCCTCAAACCGACCGGCTTCTTCGATCAGAACCCCGCGCTGGACGTGCCGCCGTCACCGAGCGGGCACGCCTGCGGACACTGCGCCGAAGGCGCCTGCCACTGCTGACCTGAGGCGGCGCTGGCCGCGGCGCTCAGTGCGCCTCGGCGCCGAACAGCTCCCGGGCCAGGACCGCGACGGCCCTGGTCCGGGCAGTGGGCCGCACCCGCGCGACGCGGGCGAAGCACACGTCGAGCGCCGGCGCGTCCCCCGCGATCCGCACGGTGCGCAGTTCCCCGCCGTCGTACGTGAGCGGCGCGAGCGGCACCTGGTTCAGGATCGAGTACCCGTGGCCGCGGGCGACGAGCGACCGCACGGTCTCATAGCTGTGCGAGCTGTACCGCACCCGCGGCACCACGCCCGCAGCCTCGAGCATCCCGAGGAAGTACTCCCGCGACTGCGGAAGATCCAGCAGCACCAGTTCGGAGTCGGTGAGTTCCGTGAGCGCCACCTCGTCGCGCTCGGCGAGCGGGTGGTTCGCGGCGAGCACCACATGCGGAGGAGCAGGGAACAGCGGATCGAACGCGAGATCGTGCACCCGGCCGAAGTCGTAGACGATCCCGCCCTCGACCGCGCCCGACAGCAGCAGGTCCGTCGTGCCCTCCATGTCTGTCTCGATGATCTCGATCCGAAGCTCCGGGTGCTCCTGCTCGACCCGCGAGATCAGCCGGGGCAGGACGAACGGCGCGAGCGTGACGAAGCACGCCAGCCGCAGAGTGCCGCGCACCTGGTGGTGATGGCCGCGGACCGTGTCGGTCATCTCCTCGACCTGCGCGAGCAGCGACTGCGCATCCCTCAGCAGCTGCTCCCCCGCCTCGGTCAGCGCCAGGCCCTTGCTGCGCTGCCGCACGAAGAGCTGCACGCCCAGCGAGCGCTCCAGCTGCGCGATCGCGGTCGACACCGCCGACTGCGCCACGTGCAGATCGATCGACGCCTCGGTCATCGAGCGGTGCATGGCTGCCGTGACGAAGTACCGCAGCTGGACGAGGGTCAGATCCGCACTCTGCAGTCGTGCCATGCGGACACTGTATCAACTCATCAGATGCAGTTCTTCGGATCTGTGAAGTGTACAGATATGACGATCCTCGGAAGCATGAAGGAGCAGCAGAACCCGATGCAGTGGAGGAACGGATGTCGCACGAGGACGTGGAGGTGCTGGTCGTCGGCGCCGGCCAGGCGGGCATCGCGATGAGCGAGCACCTGGGCCGGGCGGGCGTCGAGCACCTCGTCGTGGAGCGGGAGCGCGTCGCGGAGCGCTGGCGCTCCTGGCGCTGGGACTCGCTGGTCGCGAACGGCCCCGCGTGGCACGACCGGTTCCCCGGCCTCGAGTTCGACGGGGATCCGGACGGATTCGTCGGCAAGGAGCAGGTCGCCGACTATCTCGTCGCGTACGCGGAGAAGTTCCGCGCCCCGATCCGCACGGGCGTCGAGGTGCACAGCGCGCGTCGGCACGACGGCCGGCCCGGCTTCCGCGTCGAGACGAGCGAGGGCACGATCGACGCCCGCTACCTGGTCGCCGCGACCGGACCGTTCCAGCGCCCGATCATCCCAGCCGTCGTGCCGCAGGACGCGGGGATCCACCAGCTGCACTCGAACCAGTACCGCAATCCGGCACAGCTGCCCGAGGGCGCGGTGCTCGTGGTCGGCGCCGGCTCCTCGGGCGTGCAGATCGCCGACGAGCTGCGGCGCTCCGGCCGCGAGGTCTACCTCGCCGTCGGCCCGCACGACCGCCCCCCGCGCCGTTACCGGGGCCGGGACTTCTGCTGGTGGCTCGGGGTGCTGGGCAAGTGGGACATGGCCACGCCTCCGGCCGGCGCCGAGCACGTCACCATCGCCGTGAGCGGCGCGCACGGCGGTCACACCGTCGACTTCCGCGCCCTTGCCGCCACCGGGATCACCCTGCTCGGCCGCGCCGGCACCTACGACGACGGCGTGCTCTCGATCGCACCCGATCTGCGCGCGAACATCGCCGCGGGCGACGCGAACTACCTGTCGGTGCTGCGGGAGGCCGACGCGTACGTGGAGCGCAACGGGCTGGATCTGCCCGAAGAGCCCGAGGCGCACGTCATCGGCCCGGATCCGGAGAGCGTCACGAACCCGATCCTCTCGCTCGATCTGAAGGCGGCGGGCGTCACCAGCATCGTGTGGGCCACCGGGTTCGCACTGGACTACTCGTGGCTGCAGATTGACCCGGCGGCGTTCGACGAGCGCGGTCGCCCGCGCCACCAGCGCGGAGTGTCCGCCGAACCCGGTGTCTATTTCCTCGGCCTGCCGTGGCAGTCCCGCCGCGGATCCAGCTTCCTCTGGGGTGTCTGGCACGACGCCCGCTACATCGCCGATCAGATCGGCATCCAGCGCGGCTACGCCGCGTACCACCCCGCGCCCGCCCTCGCAGAGACTGGAATCGCCTGATGCCCACGCACACCCGTATCCGCCCGTTCAACACCAAGGTCACCTACCCGGAGCAGAACCTCGACAACGATCTCTGCCAGGCGGTCGTCGCCGGCGGTGTGGTGTATCTGCGCGGCCAGATCGGCCAGGACCTGGAGACGCGCGAGTCGGTCGGCATCGGCGACGTCGAGGCGCAGGCGGAGAAGGCGATGGCGAACATCGCGATGCTGCTCGAGGAGGCCGGATCCTCGCTCGAGGACATCGTCAAGGTCGTCGTCTACATCATCGACCCGCGCTACCGGGAGACCGTCTACCGCGTCATGGGCCGCTGGCTCAAGGGGGTCTTCCCGGTCTCGACCGGCCTCGTGGTGAGCGCGCTGGCCCGCCCGGAGTGGCTCGTCGAGATCGACGCCACCGCGGTGATCTCGAGTCCCGCCGACCGCGGGTCCGCCGCCGAGGGCGAGGCCGCATGATGACCTTCTCGATCGTCGCCCGCGACGAGACCGGCGCCTTCGGGTCCGCGATCTCGTCCTCCTCCCCCGCCGTCGCAGCGCGCTGCGTGCACCTGGCCGACGGCGTCGGCGCGGTCAATTCGCAGAACGTCACGGATCCTCGTCTCGGCCCGATCCTGCTCGACGCTCTGCGCGACGGCGCCTCGGCAGCCGACGCCCTCGACGCCGTGACCGCCGCAACCCCGCACATCGCATTCCGCCAGCTGCTCGTCGTGGACGCGCAGGGCGGCTCGGCCGTGTACTCGGGCGAGCGGGCGCTCGGCACCGTGGGCGCGGCCCGAGGAGCGGGCGTGGCCGCGGGCGGCAACATGCTCGCCTCGAGCGAGATCCCGCAGCTCATGGTCGATGCGTTCGCGGCCGCCGAGGGCGACCTGGAGCGGCGCCTGCTCGCGGCCGTGCAGGCCGCCGTCGCCGCGGGCGGCGAGGAGGGCCCGGTGCACTCCGCCGGCCTCTCGGTCGTGCGCGACGCCGGCTGGCGGGTCACCGATCTGCGCGTGGACTGGACGGAGGGCGACCCGATCGCCGAGCTCGGCGACCTGCTCAAGGTGTGGCTGCCGCAGCGCGACGACTACGTGACCCGCGGGATCGACCCGTCCGCGGCGCCGAGCTACGGGGTGCCCGGCGATGAGTGACCTCGCTGCGGGCTTCGACGTCGCCGTGCTCAAGGCCGCCGCGGATGCGACCGTCGCTGCGGCCGCGGCCGACCTGATCCGCCTCTCGGAGACCCTGCACGCGAACCCTGAGACCGCGTGGCAGGAGCATCGGGCCGCCGCGTGGGTCGGCGAGGCCCTCGCTGCCGGCGGGTTCCGCGTGACGCCCGGATACCTCGGCCTGGAGACAGCGCTGCTCGCCGAGACCGGCTCAGGTTCCACAGTGATCGGGATCATGGCCGAGTACGACGCGCTGCCCGGGCTCGGGCACGCGTGCGGACACAACCTCATCGCCGCGAGCGCGGTCGGTGCGGGCCTCGCGCTCGCCCCGCTCGCCGACGCGCTCGGGATCACTGTGAGGGTCTACGGCACCCCCGCCGAGGAGGGTGGCGGCGGCAAGATCGAGCTGATCGAGACCGGTGCCTTCCGGGACCTCGACCTCGCGATGATGGTGCACCCCGCGCCGGTCGACGTCGCCGAGGCACGGCCGTTCGCGGTCTCGCACAGCCACATCGCGTACGACGGGGTGTCGGCGCACGCCGCCGCCTACCCCGACCAGGGCGTCAACGCGAACGACGCGTTCCTCGTCGCCCAGGTCGCGATCGGGCTGCTCCGCCAGCAGCTCCCCGCCGACACCCGCGTGCACGGCGTGCAGACCGTGGGCGGGTACGCCCCGAACGCGATCCCGGAGCGCACCGAGGGCCGCTGGTACGTCCGGGCGAACTCGCTCGCCGAGCTCGAGGTGCTCGAGGAGCGCGTGAACCGCTGCTTCGAGGCCGGGGCGCTCGCTTCGGGCGCGACGCTCAGCATCACGCCCGAGAGCAAGCCGTACTCGGAGTTCCGCACCGACGAGCGGGCCCTGGACTTCTACCGGACCAACGCTCTCGCCCGTGGCCGCGCGTTCGCGGATCCCGAGGTCGCCGGCCGGATGAACCGGGCCTCGACCGACATGGGCAACGTGTCGCAGCTCGTCCCCGCGATCCACCCGTACATCGGCGTGGATTCGCTCCCGTACGGCAACCACCAGAAGGAGTTCGCCGCCGCCTGCGTCGGACCCGTCGCCGAGAAGGCGCTGATCGACGCCGCCGTCCTCATGGCCTGGACCGCGATCGATGTCGTCGCGGAGAACGCGAAGGCCCCGAACGCTCAGAGCCCGAACGCTCAGAAGGAGAGTGCCGTATGACCGCCATCGACTGGACCGCGCGCAGCCGCGAGCTCACCATCGACGGACGCGCCGTGATCGACGGCCGTCGCGTCGACGCCTCCGACGCCGGGACCATCGCCGTGCACAGCCCCGGATCCCTCGCGCACCTCGCCGACCTCGCCGCGGGCACGCCCGACGACGTCGACCGCGCGGTCGCGATCGCCCGGCGCGCGTTCGAGGAGGGGTCGTGGAGCCGTCGCAGCGCCGCCGACCGCGGGAAGGCCCTGATCCGCCTGGCCGACCTGATGATGGCGCACCTCGAGGAGCTCGCCCTGCTCGAGACCCTCGACTCCGGCAAGCCGATCGCCCAGACCCTGACCGTCGACGTGCCCGGCGCCGCCGAGACGTTCCGCTGGTACGGCGAGCTCGCCGACAAGCGGTTCGACGAGATCCCGGCGACGCCGCCCGGTGCGACCGCGCTCGTGCGCCGCGTGCCGCTCGGTGTCGTGGGGGCGATCACGCCGTGGAATTACCCCCTCGAGATCGCGGCGTGGAAGCTCGCCCCGGCCCTGGCGAGCGGCAACAGCGTCGTGCACAAGCCCGCCACCGAGACGTCGCTGACTGCGCTGCGGCTCGCCGATCTGGCGCTCGAGGCGGGAATCCCCGCCGGCGTGCTCAACGTCGTGCCGGGACGGGGATCCGTGGTGGGCGAGCGCATCGCGCTGCACCCGGACATCGACGTACTCGCGTTCACCGGCTCGACAGCGGTCGCGAAGCAGCTCATGGTCAGCGCGGGCAACTCGAACATGAAGCGGGTCGCGCTCGAAGCAGGCGGGAAGAGCTCGAACCTCGTGTTCGCCGATGCCGACCTCGAGGCGGCCGCGGCGAAGGCGGCGTTCGGCGCGTTCTACAACCAGGGCCAAGTGTGCTCGGCGAACTCGCGGATCCTCGTCGAGCGCTCCGTGCACGACGAGTTCGTGGCTCTGCTCGCCGCCGCGGCGCGGGGGTACGCTCCGAGCGACCCGCTCTCGGGCGCCGACGGCAATGGCAGCCTGATCAGCCGTGCACACGCCGACGAGGTCTCCGCCGCGATCGCAAAGGCGGCCACGGACGGCGATCTGGTGGCGGGCGGCGATCGCGTGACGATCACCGGTTCCGACGCATACCTGCGCCCCGCGATCGTGACCGGCCTCGGCGCCGACCACGACCTGCACCGCGTGGAGGTGTTCGGCCCGCTGGTCGCCGTGCTCGGTTTCGACGACGAGGACGAGGCCGTCCTCCTCGCGAACGACACGGAGTACGGTCTGGCTGCCTCGCTCTGGACGACCGACTTTGGCCGCGCCCATCGCGTCTCGGAGCGCCTCGTCGCCGGCACCGTGTCGGTCAACACCGTCGACGCGCTGGGCCTCACCACGCCGTTCGGCGGATTCCGCCAGTCCGGGTTCGGCCGCGATCTGTCGCGGCACGCGCTGGACAACTACACGGATTGGAAGACCACCTGGTTCCAGCACGGGTGAGCACCTCGATGACCGCTCTCGCGAGGCACGTCCCCGCCGCCCGCGCGGCCCCCGGGCGGGCCGTCGCCCGATGGGCCGCGTTCCTCGTCACCCTGGGGTGCGCCGCCGCGCACATCGCGCTGCTGCTGCGCGGCCCGTCCGTGTTCACCGTCGTGATGACACTTCTCTCGTCGTTGTGCGTGGCCTGCCTGGCACCGGGCCGCCGTCCGCTGTACCCCGGCGCCTGGGGTGCCGCGATGGTCATGTCGGCGGGGATGATGCTGCTCCACATCCGCTCCGGCGGCGGCATGGACGGCCATGCGCATGCCGGGCTCGCTGCGACGGCCGGCCTCGACGGTCTCCCCGGTGTGGCGCTCCTGCTCAACGGCGTCGAGCTAGCCCTGCTGATGGGTGTCGTCATCGCGATCGGGGTGCTGCGGCGCCTGTCCGCCGACAGCGGAAGCGGATCCGTCAACATCGATTGACACGTCGGTCTCACGTCAACAAGCATTGACATGAGGAGGCCTTCATGATGAAGACGGCGAACGATCTGGATCCCCTCGGCGAACCCCTCGCCGAGCTGCATCGGCTGGTGGCGGAGCGACGCGAGATCGCCCGCGCCGAGGAGGTGCAGGTGCGCCGCGCCCGCGCCGCCGGCTATTCCTGGCAGGCGATCGCGAGCGCACTGGGCACCACCCGGCAGGCGGCGCACCGCCGGTTCGGCCGCCGCTGACGCTCGCACGCTTGGGTCAGCCGATCGAGTCGCCGGCCCAGCGCAGCACGCGCAGCGCCCGCAGGGTGACCCAGCGGCTCGGGAAGCCCTCGAACTCGCCCTCCATCGCGAACGACGTCGGCCCCTCGTGGGTGTTCTCCAGCAGCCACGAACCGTCGGGGCGGCGCTTGGACCGCAGCAGTGCGAGCGCTTCGGCGCAGCGGTCGTCGCCCTCGGGGCGGGTCTGCCGGAAGTAGTCGAGCGCGCGCAGCACGTCGTAGTACCAGCGCACCGGGTAGGACGTCATCGTGAATCGCGGGTCGATGACCTCGCCCGTGGTGCGCCGACGGAACAGGTGCCGCTCCAGCAGGTACTCCTCGCCGGCGACCCGGGCTCGACGCACGTCCTGGGATCCGCCGGCGGCCTGCTCCCACGCCCACAGACCCTCGAGCACGCAGATCGTGGAGTGGAACGAGGAGACGGTCGCGCCGTGGTCGTCCCAGCAGTTCCAGCCTCCGTCTGCGAGCTGGCCCGCGAGGAGCTTCGCCAGCACGATCTCGCCCGGCTCGCCGAAGTAGGCGGCGTTGCTCAGCACCACGCCGTTCACGCAGGCCTCGGTCTCGCCCTCGAAGTAGCTCCCGCCACCGTCGATGTCCCACCGCACCCGCTCGCGCAGGAGGCGCACCGCGTCGCGCACCCGGTCGTCCACCGGATCCACGCCGTACTCGACCAGCTGCTGCACGCTGAAGTGCGTCGCCGTCCAGGCGTCGTACATCGGACGGTCCGGATCGACCCAGCCGGGGCGGTAGACACCGCCATCCCACAGCCCGTCCTCCGTCTGCAGCGCCAGCAGCCGCGCACCCCAGCCTTCGTCCGCCACCCGGGCGCGCTCCGTCGCCACCGCGTCCGGCGCGGCGTCGGTCAGATCCCGCATCGCCTGCCAGCGGATCGCGGGGTCGCCCTGCAGCAGGTACTCGAAGACGTCCATAGTGCGACGCTACTCGTACGCACACTCCGCACGAGAGCGAGCCCAGCCGAAACAACTGCCCGGCTCAGAAGGGTGGTGGGTCGGTGGTGCGGAATCGCGTGGGTGTGGTGACTTCGACGGTGCGGTCTTCTCGGCTGCGGTAGATCATCCGGGTGCGGTGGTTGCGGGTGTGGTCCGCCGGGCACAGCGGACGCAGGTTGCTGATGTCGGTGGCGCCGCCGCGTGCCCACATGCGTTCGTGGTCGAGGTCGGCGTCGATGGCGAGCCGGGTGCAGCCGTCGCGGGCGCAGGTGCCGTGCTGCAGCACCAGCCAGTCCCGCTGCGCTTTCGTGGGCCGGTACGTGCGGCGGTCCATATCGAGCACGATCCCCCGGACCGGGTCCGTGATCACCCGGCGGAACCCGGTCGCGTCGAAGAACGCCTGCCGGGCGGTGGCCGCATCGATCGGCCCGTGCCCGACCAGCTGCGCTTCAGTGGCCGACGCGGCCGGGTTGCCGGACGCGACCGCGTGGACGGCGGCGGCCGGGGCCGCGTCGCCGGCAACCCTGCCGGCAGCGGGACCGAACCCCGAAACCGGGGCCCTCCCGCAGCCGCAGCCGGCACCGGTGAGCAGCCTGACCGGAATCGTGACGAACACGGTCGTGGTCACCGCCTTGTCCGTGCCGGCACCGGTGAGCCAGTCGCAGAACAGATCCGCGCGGATCTGATCCCGGGTCCGACCTTCCCGCTGGTCCTTCTGCAGATGCTTCGCGGCCGAGGTGAGCCGGCGTTTGATCGCGACCGCCTTCACCGTCGGAACCAGCGCCATCAGCCAGGTCATCCCGTCATCGGACTCCTCGAGCACGACGCGCCGATCAACCATCCCGCGGGCATGCTGCCGCTCCGCCGGAGTCGGATCCAACCGAGCCACGAGCACCTTCAGCCGCCGCCGGAACGCACCGACCGGCAGATGCAGCGCCCACCCCGAAGCCGCGCGATCCACCAGTCCGATCGCCTCCGCCACATACTCCCGCGCCGCCGCATCCGCGCCGTCCGGAGCCCGCAACCGCAGCGCGGCCCCGACGGCGGCTTCCACGAACCGCAGCCCGACCAGGCCGTCCCGCGCGTGTTCCCACAGCAGCGGCAGGTGCTCCCGGGCGGTCTCCGCGGTGCACAGCAGCGACCGCACCTCGTTCTCCGAGACCTGCAGCCTGAGTGCGATGTCGAACACCACCGCCCGCACCGCATGACCGAGATCATCCGGGCGGTCGCCGACCGTGTAGATCTCCGGATGCCGACGCGTCAGCGCGACCGCCTCCACGATCCCCTCCGCCCGCGCCGCGGCGCGCCGGTTGATCGCGACGTCATCCTCCTGCAACCGATCCAGCAGCACCCGCGCGACCACATCCTCGCCCACGACCTCACGCACACCCGCATCGCGCGGATCCGGAATCGTGGTGGAAGAGGCCATGCCCCAGTTTAGCACTTATGTTCGAAGAACGGGAGAGCGGAACCGCAGAATGCCGCGGAATCTCACGGGGATCCTCCGCAGGCGATGGCATGCTCAGCCCGATATGCCGAAAGACGAACGCGGCGGCAGGATGCCGGGGACCACTCAGCTTTTCGTCCCTGGCATCCCGCCGCCGCGGGTCTTGGTGGATCCGGCTCCCGCCCGTTCTGGGCGAGGAGCCGGATCACGTCTCGATGGATCAGGCGTTCGCGAGGCGGTAGCGCAGCGACGCGAGCTCGCTCGACAGCGCGGCCGGCAGGCGGTCGCCGAAGGTCGCGAAGAACTCCTCGGTGGCGTCGGCCTCGCGGCTCCACGACTCCGGGTCCACGCTGAACAGCTCGGCCAGATCCTCCTCGGTCACCTGCGCACCCTCGAGGTTCAGGTCCTCGATCTTCGGCAGACGCCCGATCGGGCTGTCGACGGCGTCGACCTCGCCCTCGATGCGACGGATGATCCAGTCGATGACGCGGGCGTTGTCGCCGAAGCCGGGCCACAGGAACCGGCCGTCGGCACCGCGGCGGAACCAGTTGACCTGGAAGATCCGCGGAGCCTTGTCGAAGCGGACCGCGCGACCCATCTTCAGCCAGTGCGCGAAGTAGTCGCCCATGTTGTAACCGCAGAACGGGAGCATCGCGAACGGGTCGCGGCGGAGCTCGCCGACCGTGCCCTCAGCCGCGGCTGTGCGCTCGGACGAGATGGTCGCGCCGAGGAACACGCCGTGGCTCCAGTCCGTCGCCTCGACGACGAGCGGGACGTTGGTGGCGCGGCGGCCTCCGAAAAGGATCACGTCGAGCGGCACGCCCTCCGGGTCCTCCCAGTCCTCCGCGATCTGCGGGCACTGCGCGGCGGACACGGTGAAGCGGGAGTTCGGGTGCGCTGCGGGGCGGCCGGAGTCCGGCGTCCACGGGTTGCCCTCCCAGTCGATGAGGTGCGCGGGCGCCTCGTCGGTCAGGCCCTCCCACCACACGTCGCCGTCCGGGCGCAGCGCCACGTTCGTGAAGATGGTGTTGCCCCAGAGGGTCTCCACCGCCGTGACGTTCGTGGACTCGCCGGTGCCGGGAGCGACGCCGAAGAACCCGGCCTCGGGGTTGATCGCGCGCATGCGTCCGTCCGCACCCGGACGGATCCAGGTGATGTCGTCGCCGAGCGTCTCGACCTTCCAGCCCGGGATCGTCGGGCGCAGCATGGCGAGGTTGGTCTTGCCGCAGGCCGACGGGAACGCGGCAGCAACGTGGTAGGCCTTGCCCTCGGGCGAGATCACGCGGATGAGCAGCATGTGCTCGGCCATCCACCCCTCGTCGCGGGCGAGCACCGAGGCGATGCGCAGCGCGAAGCACTTCTTGGCGAGGATGGCGTTGCCTCCGTAGCCGGATCCGTAGGACCACACCTCGAGCGTCTCGGGGAAGTGCACGATCCACTTGTCGTCGTTGCAGGGCCAGGTGGTGTCCGCCTCGCCGGGCGCGAGCGGCGCGCCGACCGAGTGCACCGTGCGCACCCACGGGGCACCCTCCGCGATCTCGCGCGCGACGGCGGTGCCGACCCGGGTCATGATGCCGATCGAGACGACCGCGTACGCGCTGTCGGTGATCTGCACGCCGATCTGCGAGATCGGGCCGCCCACGGGTCCCATCGAGAACGGCACGACGTACATCGTGCGTCCGCGCATGGATCCCTCGAAGAGATCGGTCATCTTCGCGTGCATCTCGGCGGGGTCCGCCCAGTTGTTCGTGGGGCCGGCGTCGATCTCCTTCTCCGAGGCGATGAAGGTGCGCGCCTCGGTCCGGGCGACGTCGCTGGGGTGCGAGCGGGCGAGGTAGGAGCCCGGGCGCCATTCCGGGTTGAGCTTGATGAGCTTGCCCTCATCGACGAGCTCGTGCAGCAGGGCGTCGTTCTCGGCGACGGATCCGTCGACCCAGTGCACGCGGTCGGGCTGGGTCAGGGCGCGGATCTCCTCGACCCACGCGGTGAGCGCGGCGAAGGCCGGCGTGTCGTACTCGGGGGCCGCACCGTACTCGCGCACGGGTGCGAGGGGGGAGGTCCGCGGGGTGGACGTCTCGGCGATAGCCATTGGTCTGCTCCTTAAAGAGTGGGGCGATACAGCCATTCTGAACGGCTAAACGTCACTCTTCCGGCGATATCCAGGTGCAAGAAGTGAAATTCTTTCGCTAGGATCAAAAGCATGGCTTCAGGACTCGAGCTCACCACCCTCGGACATCGCATCAGACACCACCGCACCCGCAGCGGCATGACGCTCGACGAACTCGGCGCCGCCGTCGGAGTCGCCGGATCCCAGCTCAGCCTCATCGAGAACGGCAAGCGCGAGCCGAAGCTCTCCCTGCTGCAGGCGATCGCCGACGCGACGGGCACCGAGGTGAGCGACCTCATCTCCGGCGAGCCGCCGAACCGGCGCGCGGCCCTGGAGATCGAACTGGAACGCGCTCAGTCGAGCTCGGTGTTCCGCCAGCTCGGCATCGCGCCGGTGCGGGTGACGAAGGGCATGCCGGACGAGACGATCGAGTCGATCCTGGGCCTGCACCGCGAGCTGCACCGCCGCGAGCGGGAGGCGATCGCCACCCCGGAGGAGGCACGCCGCGCGAACACCGAGCTACGCCTGAAGATGCGCGCGCTCGACAACCACCTGCCCGAGATCGAGGCGCTCGCGGAGAAGCAGCTGAAGGCGGCGGGGCACACCACCGGGGCGCTCACCCACCGGACCGTGAGCATCATGGCGGAGCAGCTCGGCTTCGAGCTGATCTACGTCGACGACCTGCCGCACTCCACCCGCTCGGTCACCGATCTGGAACACGGCCGGATCTACCTGCCGCCCGCCTCGATCCCCGGCGGTCATGGCCTGCGGTCCATGGCGCTGCAGGCGATGGCCCATCGGCTCCTCGGGCACACCCCGCCCACGGACTACGCCGACTTCCTGCAGCAGCGCCTGGAGATCAACTACTACGCGGCGTGCTGCCTCATCCCGGAGACCGCGGGCGTCGCGTTCCTGCAGCAGGCGAAGAAGGACCGCAACCTCGCCGTGGAGGACTTCCGCGACGCGTTCGGCGTGACCCACGAGGCGGCCGGCATGCGCATGACCAACCTCATGACCACGCACCTCGACATGCGCCTGCACTTCCTGCGCGTTGACGAGTCGGGCGCCCTCACCCGCGTGTATGAGAACGACGACCTGCCGCTGCCGATGGACGTCACCGGTTCCGTCGAGGGTCTCACGGTGTGCCGCAAGTTCTCGGCTCGCGCCGCGTTCAGTCAGCGCAACCGCACCACCGAGCACTACCAGTACACCGACACCCCGTCCGGCACCTTCTGGTGCTCCACCCAGACCGGATCCACCGACGGCGGCGGCTTCTCGATCACGGTCGGCGTGCCGTTCGACGACGCCCGCTGGTGGCGCGGCCGGGAGACCACCGACCGTGCGCAGTCCACCTGCCCCGACGAGGCGTGCTGCCGCCGTCCTCCGGCCGCGATCGCGGAGCGGTGGAGCAGCAAGGCGTGGCCGAGCGCGCGCGTGCACACGCACATGTTCTCGCCGCTCCCCCGCGGCGCGTTCCCGGGCGTGGACGACAACGAGGTGTACGCGTTCCTCGACCGGCACGCCGGGCAGTAGCGTTGCCCGCGTGTCAGTGCGCGGACACGAAGTCCGCGTAGCGGCGCATCGCCGCGGCGACGGCGGCGGGATCCGGACCCGTGCCGGTCTCGGTGGCGAAGAGCTCCGGCACGGGGTCGTCGCGATGCCGGCCGACCGCGGCGGAGTGCATCCAGGCGCCCACGATGCGGCCCGCGGCGAGCAGGCTCGCCCGCACCATCCCGTTCTTGCCGGGCCCGATGAGCGCCATGCTCTCGGGGGATGCCACGGGCGTGCGGTCGGCGTAGGAGATGTAGTACTCGTCGAACATCGGCAGCGCCAGCACGGCGGCGTCATCGGCTCCTGCCGCGCGATGCGGGCGCGCGGCGCCGACGAACACGCCCTCGGCCTGCTCCGTGACGCGCTCCCGCCCGCGCTCCGCGGCCTCGCGCGCCGCCGTGATCGGCAGGCCGGACCACCACGCGAAGTCTTCCGCGGTGGCTGGGCCGTGCCCGTCGACGTAGCGGACGAAGAGCTCCGCGAGCGGATCCGCGGGCGGCGGCGTCTCGGGGATCCAGTCCTCCGCCAGCACGAACAGCTGCTCGCGCGACACCGCGTCGTCGCGATGCACCACCGGCCCTTGGACGAGGATGCCGCGCACGTCGAGCGCGTAGATCAGGTGCACGCCGCGCTGCCCCGAGGGGTCGACGCCGATGCCGGCGAGGTCGTCGAACAGCTGCGCCCTGGTGCGGCCGCCGTCGCGAGCCGCTCCCGGAACGTCTTCTCGACGCGGGCGATGAGGGCCCCGTCGATCCCGAGCTGGCGATGGCGCGCGGCGGCCTGGCGGAACTGCCGTTCCCCGGTCACCGACAGCACCCAGCGCACGTCCTCGGCCGGGACGATGTGCAGCGTCCCCCGCATGGTGTGTGTGCGGACCAGCGCGCCGCGGGCGAACGCGGCGTCGACAGCCGTAAGCGTGGGCGCCCCCGCCGAGCGGATGCCCAGGGCCCACCGCCCCGCCAGGAACTCCTGCGCCTGCACGGCGAGCATGTGCCGGGCGGCGGCCACCGGGGTGCGGGCGGGGGCGGTGAGCCGGTGCGAGCGCAGCCGCTCGCGCAGGAGTGCCGTCATGGCTCCATGATGCCGTGAGGCGCCGACATGCGGTCCCCGCATCGCCCCGGAACCGGCGGGATCCGATGAGTTCCCTATGACCGCGCTCAAGGGAGCCGATTCTTGGACTTCTCTGTCAGAACGGCGCCGACGATGGTGCCATGGCAACGCTCAGCACCCTCGCCCCGGCACCTCGACCGCTCAGCGCGCCGGCGCGCCGGCTGCGGCCGACCCTGTGGCGACTGTCCGCGGTGACCCTGATCTGGGCGACCAGCCTGTTCGTGCTCGCGCTGTGGGTGAGCGGCGCCGGGATCCAGTCGCTGCTGGCCTTCGACGGCGACACGCTCACGACCCTCGGGCGCCTGACCGGTCTGGTCTCGGCGAACCTGCTGCTGTACCAGGTGCTGCTCATGGCGCGCGTGCCCGTGTTCGAGCACGGGTTCGGGCGGGACGGCATCACGCGCCTCCACCGCCTCGTCGGGTTCTGGTCGTTCTGGCTGCTGATGGCGCACCTGGTGCTCATCACGGCCGGATATGCGGTCACCTCGCACACCGACGTGCTCGTGCAGGCATGGGACTTCGTGTGGGACTACCCGGGCATGCTGCTGGCGACCGCCGGCACGGCGCTGCTGATCCTCGTCGTCGTGACCTCGATCCGCCGCGCCCGCCGCCGGCTGCGGTACGAGTCATGGCACCTGCTGCATCTTTACGGCTACCTGGGCGTGGGACTGGCGATCCCGCACATGCTGTGGACCGGCGCCGACTTCACCGCCTCCGCGGGCGCGACCATGTACTGGTGGGGACTGTGGGCCGTCACCGCCGCGTGCGTGCTGTGGTTCCGCGTGGCCGTGCCGCTGATCCGCAGCGCGCGTCATGGCCTGCGGGTGGTCGCGGTCTCCCGCGACGGTCAGGACGGCGTGTCCGTCCGCGTCGCCGGGCGCGACGTGCACCGGCTGCGCGCCCGGGCCGGGCAGTTCTTCATCTGGCGCTTCCTGGACGGACCGGGTTGGACGCGCGGGCACCCGTTCTCGCTCGCCGCGGATCCGGCGGGCAGCGAGCTGGTCATCTCCGCGCGCCGGGTCGGCGACGGCACGGATCGCCTCGCCGAGCTCCGCCCCGGCACCCGGGTCATGGTCGAGGGCCCCTACGGGCACATGACCGGCGAGCGCAGGAGCGGATCCCGGCTGCTCATGCTCGGCGCGGGGGCCGGCGTCGCGCCGCTCGTCGCCCTTCTGGAATCCGAGCTCTACGCGCCGGGCGAGGCGATCCTCGTGACCCGCGACCACTCCGCGGGGCACGGCCTGCGCCGCGCGGAGATCGACCGCCTCGTGCTGGCCCGCGGAGTCGTGCACTACACGCTGCACGGCCGCCGCGCCGCGGGCGGCACGAGCTGGGTGCCCGCGACTCATGCGCAGTGGGACGGCGCCCGGCTGCTGCAGCGCATCGCCGGGGATCTGTCCGCGTACGACGTGTACCTGTGCGGACCGATCCCGTGGATGCAGAGCATCCGCCGCGACCTCCGCCGGGCGGGCGTCGACGCCTCCCGCATCCACAGCGAGGCCTTCGCCGTCTGAGCGACCGACCGGCCCGACCCGACCAGGAGAGAGCATCATGAAGAAGATCGTCTACGGCATCCTCGCCACCATCACGGGCCTGGTGCTGCTGTTCAGCTACCGCACCTCGCTGGAAGCCGTGGCGCCCGCAGCGAGCGCGGCCACGACCAGGAACACGGCCGGCAGCACGTCGACCGGCTCCGCAGCGGGATCGACGTCGAGCGGATCGTCGGGATCAGGATCCACGGGATCCGGATCCACGGCGTCCGGATCCACGGCGTCCGGATCCGCTTCCGGGACGACGACCTCGACGGGGCTCAAGGACGGCACGTTCACGGGCCAGGCGGCCGACACCCGCTACGGTGCCGTGCAGGTCGCGATCACGGTCTCCGGCGGGCAGATCACCGATGTGGCGGTGCCGCAGTATCCCAACACGGAGCGCCGTGACGAGGAGATCAACGCGCAGGCGCTCCCGATCCTCATCGACGAGACGAAGAGCGCGCAGTCCGCCCAGATCGACATGGTGTCCGGCGCCACCTTCACCTCCGACGGCTACACCCAGTCGCTGCAGAGCGCGATCGACCAGGCGAAGGCATGAGCGTGCCCGCCGCGGTGTCCGGCAGCCGTTCCGGCACGCCCGCTCCCGCACGTCCCGCCGCCCCGCACCGGCAGGTGCGCACCGCAGAACTCATGGGCACGGTGGCGAGTGTGCACGTGCTCACCGTCGACCGCTCCCCCGCGCCCGCACTCGCAGTCCGGATCTCCGCGGCGCAGGATGCCGCGATCGCCCAGCTCCACGAGATCGATGCGCTGTTCTCGCCGTTCCGCCCGGACTCCCAGATCTCGCTGCTGCGCGCCGGCGAGCTGCGCGCAGGCGACGCCGACCCGCGCATCGCAGAGGTCGCGGAGGCGTGCGCACGGCTCGCCGAGGCCAGCGGCGGCCGCTTCGACGCGCACCGGCAGGGATGGTTCGACCCGACCGGCTACGTCAAGGGGTGGGCCGTCGAACGCGCCGCCGTGCGGCACCTCGCGCCGCTTCTCTCGGAGCCGGGGGTGGTCGCCGTGGCGCTCTCCGCGGGCGGCGACATGCAGCTGCTCACCGCGGCGGACGCCGACTGGACGTGGAGCATCGGCATCGCGGACCCCCACCGCGCCGGCGAGCTGCGCGCGCGGATACCCCTGCGCGAGGGCGCGGTCGCGACGTCCGGGCCTTCCGAGCGCGGTGCGCACATCGTCGATCCGCGCACGGGCGCCGCCGTGGCGGACGCCCCGACCGCGACGGTGATCGCGGACCGGCTGAGCGACGCCGACGCCTGGGCGACCGTCGCCGTGGTCGCCGGGTTCGACGACCTGACCTGGCTGCGCGCGGCGCCCGACTGCTCGGGGATGCTGATCGCGCCCGACGGCCGGATCCGCCGCTGGACGCACGGCGTGGAGGTCGTCGCCGCCGAGGATCCGGGTCCCTGCGCTCCTCGGTGAGCGCGGGGCGCCGACGGGCGGCCGCCGTCAGTGCGCGCCCGGCGCGACGGGGAGCCGCAGCAGGAACGTCGTGCCCTCCGCAGAGGAGCGCTCCACGGCGACCGAGCCGCCGTAGCGGGTCGCCATGTCGCGGACCAGCGCGAGCCCCAGCCCGAACCCCCGACGCCGCCCGGTCTCCGGTCCGCGGGCGAAGCGGGTGAAGATGCGCTCGCGCTCCGCCTCCGGCACGCCGGGGCCGCGGTCGGCGACGCGCAGCTCGGCGCTGCCGTGTCCCGCGCCGTGGCCGGGGACGAGCGACAGGTCCACGGCGGTGCCGACCGGCGCATGCTGCACGGCGTTGTCGAGGAGCGCCGTGCAGAGCCGGGTCAGGGTTACGGCGGGTACGGCGACCGCGATGCCCGGGGCGAGCTCCGCCCGCAGCTCCACGCCCGCGCTCTCGGCGATCGGGCGGACCAGCTCGAGGGCCGAGCGCGCCGCGTCGGCCGCGTCCGTGGTCGCCGTCTCCACCGGCCCCTGGTCGGCCTGGGCGGCGAGCAGCAGCTCCGTGAGGATCGCATCCATGGCGGCGGTGTCCCCCCGCAGGCGCTCCAGCGCGTCCTCGATGCCCTCGCCGCGCGCCACACGGCGCTGCAGTATCTGCACGCGACTCGAGAGCGCCGTCAGCGGTGTTCGCAGCTCGTGGCTCGCGTCGGCCACGAAGTCGCGCTGCGCACGCAGCGCCGTCTCCAGCGGCGCCACCGCGCGCCGGGCCGTCAACCAGGCGATGACACCGAGCAGCGCGACGCCGATCGCGCCCAGCACGATCACCCAGGGCAGCACCCGGTCGACGTCCACGACGATGTGGTCCGGGTTCGCCCCGAGAGCGCCGGCGCGGAACCGGTCCGGCCGGCCGCCGTCGTCGTCCTGCGGGCGCGATGTCGAGAGGATCACGGCGACGAGGATCCCGACGCCCGCCGCCATCACGAACGCCGAGGCGACGCCGGTCCACACGCCGATCTGACGCGCGGACCGGCGCACGCGCTCGCGGTCGGCCGAGGCGCTCACGCCGGATTCCCCGCGCGATAGCCGCGCCCGCGCACGGTGTCGATCATCTCCGGCGTGGTCTTGCGCCGGATGTAGTGCACGTAGGTGTCGACCGTGCCGATCCCGTCGGCCGAGGTGAACACGCCGCGGAGGATCTCCTCGCGGCTGAACACGCGCTCCGGACTCGCGGACAGGAACTCGAGGAACGCGGACTCGGTCGCCGTGAGGGAGACGCGTGCTCCGGTCGGCGAATGCAGCACCCAGGAGTCCGGGATGAAGGTCCACTCGCCGATCGACCGCCGCCGCCCCTGCGCCTCGAAGCCCCGCCGCAGGGCGCGCAGGCGCGCCAGGAGCTCGTCGAAGTCGAACGGCTTCGTGAGGTAGTCGTTCGCCCCCGCGTCCAGTCCCTCGACGCGGTCCGGAACCGCGCCGAGGGCCGTCAGCATGAGCACCGGTGTGGTGATCCGCGCCGTGCGGACCGCCTCGACGAGACTCGCCCCGTCCAGACCCGGAAGCCGCCGATCCACGAGCATCACGTCGTAGCGCTCGTCCAGTGCGCGGCGCAGCGCGACCTGCCCGTCGGTCACGTGATCGACGGCGTAGGTCTCGCCGAGCACCTCGAGGGTCATCTCGGCGATGTCGGCGTCGTCCTCCACATAGAGCAGCCGCGGCCGGGTGTCGATCATGCGGGCCTCCTGTCCCCAGGATCACACCACACGGACTCCAAGACGAGACCCAGGAAGCGCCCGCGGCGCGCGTCAGCCCTGCAGCGTCACCTCGCGGCGCACCGGCAGCACGACCGGGTGCGAGCCGGCCATGACCTCGAGCACGCGGATCACCTGGCTCGAGTAGCCGAACTCGTTGTCGTACCAGACGTAGAGGATGACGTCGGTGCCGTTCGCGATCGTGGCGAGCCCGTCGACGATGCCGGCGCGGTGCGAGCCGACGAAGTCGGTCGAGACGACCTCGGGCGACTCGACGTAGTCGATCTGCTGGCGCAGCTTCGAGTGCAGCGACACGCGGCGCAGGTAGTCGTTGATCTCGGTCTTCTCGGCGGGACGCTCGAGCGTCAGGTGCAGCACCGCGAGCGAGACATCGGGCGTGGGCACCCGGATCGCGGATCCGGTGAGCTTGCCGGCGAACTCGGGGAGGGCGCGGGCGACGGCCTTCGCGGCGCCGGTCTCAGTGATCACCATGTTCAGCACGGCGGAGCGGCCGCGGCGGTCGCCGGAGTGGAAGTTGTCGATGAGGTTCTGGTCGTTGGTGAACGAGTGCACCGTCTCGACGTGGCCGCGGACGATGCCGTACGCCTCGTCGACGGCCTTGAGAACCGGCGTGATCGCATTGGTCGTGCAGGACGCGGCGGACAGGATCCGGTCGCCGTCCTCGATCGTGTCGTGGTTGATCCCGTGCACGATGTTCTTCAGGTCGCCCTTGCCGGGGGCCGTGAGCAGCACCCGCGCGACGCCGGCGGACTCGAGGTGGCGGCTCAGGCCCGCCTCGTCGCGCCAGCGTCCGGTGTTGTCCACCACGATCGCGTCATGGATGCCGTAGGCGGTGTAATCGATCGTCGCGGGGTCGTTCGAGTAGATGACCTGGATCCGGGTGCCGTTCGCGATGATCTGCGAGTTCTCCTCGTCGACGTCGACGGAGCCCTCGAACCGTCCGTGCACCGAGTCGCGCAGCAGCAGCGAGGCGCGCTTGACGAGATCGTTCTCGGCGCCCTTGCGCACCACGATCGCGCGCAGGCGCAGGCCGCTGCCGCCGCCGGTGTGCGCGATGAGGATGCGCGCGAGGAGGCGTCCGATGCGGCCGAAGCCGTAAAGCACCACATCCGTGGGCTCGGCGGGAGCGGTCTCGGCGAGGGCCGGGGCGAGCTCGACGCGCAGGCGCTCCACGAGCCCCTCCGGGCCGTCCTTCACGTGCTCCGCGAGCCGGCCCAGGTCGAGGGAGGACGCGGAGGGCTCGAGCTCGCGCAGCGCCTCGAGCACGGCCAGCGTGTCCTCGAGCGCGAGCTCGTCGTGGCCGAGGGCCGCGACGCGCTCATGCACCTCGAGGATCTCGGTCGTGCCCAGGCCGAGCAGGCGGTGCCCGTGCAGCGACGTCACCACGTCGCGGCCGCGGTTCAGGCCGCCGATCAGCGGGATCATCCGCTCGGCGAGTTCTTCTCTGGCCTTCCAGTCGTCGCGGCGCGCGGCGAAGTCGTTCATCGGGGTCCTTGCACACAGTTGCGCCACGGATGCGTGGCGTGGGAATCGGGAGGGGCGGATCCGCCCTCCTCCAGGCTAGACGGCGTGGTCGCCGCCACCCGGCCGTTGCGGGGCGCAAGAAACGCCGTTCTTGACGCTCCGCTCAAGGCGAGCGCCGACATTCACCGCCGGCCGCATGCAAGATCGTCGGTGATCCGGCCGGCGGATCCGGCGCAGGCACCGGCGCGGACGTCAGCCGAGCGCGGCGATCGCGTCCCGGAGCACGCCTCCCGCAGCCTCCAGCGCGGGGGCCGCGATGTCGGCGGAGGCACCGGTGAAGAGCATCAGCAGCGCGAGCTTGACGGATCCGCCGGCCTCGGCGAGTGCCCGCACGGCGTCGTCCTGCGCGGCGCCGGTGAGCTGGATGAGGGTGCGCACGGAACGAGCGCGCAGCTTCTCGTTCGTGGCCTGCAGATCCACCATGACACCGCGGTAGGTCTTGCCGAGGCGGACCATCGACAGCGTCGAGAGCATGTTCACCACGAGCTTCTGCGCCGTGCCCGCCTTGAGGCGGGTGGATCCGGTCACGAACTCGGGCCCCACGACGACCTCGATCGGCACGTCGGCCGCCGCGCCGATCGCGGAGTGGGCATTCGCGGCGATCGCGACGGTGAGCGCTCCGGCCTCCCGCGCGTAGGCGAGCCCGCCGAGCACGTACGGCGTGCGTCCCGAGGCGGAGATCCCGACGACCGTGTCGTCCGCGGTCAGGCCGAGGGCGCGCAGGGACTCCGCCGCCGCGCGATCGTCGTCCTCGGCGTTCTCCACGGCGTCGCGGATCGCAGCGTCCCCGCCGGCGATGACGCCGACGACCATGCCCGGGTCGGTGCCGAACGTGGGCGGGCACTCGGAGGCGTCGAGCACGCCGACCCGGCCCGCCGTGCCCGCTCCGATGTAGATGAGCCGGCCGCCGCGGCGGAAGCGCTCGGTGATGCCGTCGACCGCCTGGCCGATCCGCTCGGCCTGCGCGCCGACCGCTTCCGGCACGCGCCGGTCCTCGGCGTTCATCGCGCGCACGAGCTCCATGGTGGGCAGGAGATCGAGGTCACCGCGCGCGGTGTCCGCCTGCTCGGTGGCGAGCCCGGACAGCTCGCCGATCAGCGCGGCCAGGCGCGCGTCCTCGGCCGCGGCATCCTCCGCGGGCGTGTTCTCATCCGGCACGGTGCACGAACCTTTCGTGGAGAGGGGCGCGCCGCTCGGCGATCATGGCGGCGCCGTCGAGCGCGTCGCCGCGGGCGGGGACCGCCTCGAGCCCCCGTGCCGCCAGCGCGGACGACAGCGCGCCGTGGAAGCCCTCGTGCGAGGTCAGGCCGCCGTGCAGGGCGACGACGGCGGATCCTCCGGACGCGGCGAGCGCGGTCTCGGCGAGGAGCCGCGCGGCGTCGTCCCGGATGGCGAGAGCAGCCGCATCGCCGTGGTCGGCTGCGGAGAGCACTGCGGGGGCGAACGTGGCAAGGAGCCGGGCGGGTGCCGTCGCTGCGCCCACCCAGGCGATGGGCGAGGTGCCGTCCCCGATGAGCGCGGCCAGGTCGTCGGACAGCATGGTCGCGGGGCCGAGCCCGTCGCGGGCGCGGAGCACCGCCCGCACGCCCTCGCGGCCGAGCCAGGAGCCGCTGCCGAGGTCGCCGAGGTCGGGACCCCAGCCGTCGACGCTGCGGTGCGCGTCGGCCGTGATGCCGAGGGCGACCGCGCCGGTCCCGGCGATGAGCAGCACGCCCGCCTCGCCGCCGAGCGCGCCGGCGTGCGCGGTCACCACGTCGGACGTGACGGCGACCGGTGCACCGCGGTCGGCCGCGAGCGCGCGGGCGAGGGCGTCCGCCTCGGCCTCGGCGTACAGGGCGCCGGCCGCGCCGACGCCGATCCGCTCCGGACCCACGTCGGCCAGCAGCGGCAGGATCGCGTCCAGGGCGAGGGCGACGCCGTCGCGTGCGGCGAGGCCCGGCGCTCCCCCGCCCTCGCGGCGGACGGATGCGCCGTCGACCGTCAGGCGGGCCCGGCACAGCGACTTGCCGAGGTCGATCGCGGCGGTGCCGGAAGAGGTCATGCACAAAATGTACGGGATCCGAACGATCTGGAGAAGCAGCCGGGCCGTCCCCGTCGGCGCGGTCACCGCACCAGCAGCATGGCGGCCATGACAACGAGCGAGAGCGCCATCGCCGCGCCCTCCGTCTCGAGCAGGATCCGGCCGTGCGCGCGCCGTCGACCCATCGCCACGGCCACTCCCCCGTGCCGCACCCGGGCGACGACCATGAGGCCGAGCAGTGCCGCGGCGGCGACCACGGCGACGACGGTCATGGGCACGAGGACGCCGTGCGCTGCGTGGCTCGTCACGGTCACGGCCGAGCCGACCCAGGGGCCGCGGGCGTCGAGCAGAGCGAGTGCGCACACCGCCATCACGATGCAGCCGAGCGCGCGGTGGAAGCATGCGCCCGCGTGGACGCGGCCGCGGATCCCGACGACGCCGAGCATGGCCGAGCCGATCCCGCTTGCCGTGACGAGCAGCAGCAGTCCCGCGTCCCCGGCCGCGACGCACAGCGCCACCATGCCGAGCGCCATGACGACGGCGCTCTGCCGCGACTGCCACGGCACGACGCTCGGCGCGACCCGCCCGGCGATGAGGCAGCAGGCGGCGGCCGTGATGGCGGATCCGGCCATCAGCAGCATCACCGCCGCATGGAGCATGCTCGCAACTTTATTGATCGACCGCTCAAAATCAATACCCCAGGGAGGGATCGGATCCGCACGATCGGGCGCGGACTGCGCGAGGATGGACCCATGCCCCGAGTCGTCGACCACGATGCGCGCCGGCGCGACATCGCCGCAGCGCTGCTCGCCGTCGCCGCGCGCGATGGCCACGAGGGCGTGAACTCGCGCGCCGTGGCGCGGGAGCTCGGCGTCGCCGTGGGGTCGCTGTGGCACTACTTCGACGGCTTCGACGACGTGATCCGCGCCGCCGCCGCCGAGGTCACCCGGCGCACCGAGGAGCGCATCCGCACCGCCACCGACGGGCTGCGCGGGCTCGCGCGCCTCGACGCGATCATGCGCGAGGTCCTTCCGATCGATGCCGTCACCCGCACGGAGGCGCACATCGTCGTCGGCTTCTGGGGGCGACTCGCTTCGCTCGCGCCGGCGTCGGACGCCTCGTCGGCGACCCTCCCGCTCTGGCGCACCGAGACCGCCGAGGCGCTCGCGCAGGCGGTCGAGGACGGCGAGCTCCGCCCGCACACCCCACTGGAGGACCTGCTCGCGCTCCTGCGCGCGATCACCTACGGACAGCAGATCGTCGAGGTCGCCGAACCCGCCGACGCCGCCGCCCACCTGCGGGTGCTCGCCGCGATCCTGGATCCCTGGCGCACCTGAAGCCGGGCCATTGCGAGCGTCCGCTTCCGGGCGTACCATCGTCGCAACCCGTTTCTTGAGCGTTCGCTCAACTAAACCGCAGAGGTCGACGATGTCCCACCACGCCCCGCAGCCGCTCATGCTCGAGACAATCCCGGCGCCGCATCCGCTGGATCCGCTCACCGGATCCGAGATCGCCGCCGCGCGCGCGGTCCTCGAGACGGCCGGGCTGCTCGGCGACACCGTGCGGGTGCCGATGCTGCTGCCCGACGAGCCGACCCGGCAGGAGCTCGCGTCGTGGCGACCGGGCGCGCCGATCGACCGCCGCGTCGACGCCACCCTGCTCGACACCGCGACCGGCGTCGCCACCGAGGTGATCGTCTCGATCACGCGCGGCGAGGTGCTCCGTGCCGAGCGGGTGCCGAACGACGCCCCGCCGTACGGGCAGCCGCAGTACCTGTTCGAGGAGTACGAGCGCGCCGAGGCCATCGCGAAGGCCTCCCCCGAGTGGCGCGCCGCGATGCAGCGCCGCGGGCTCGCCGAGCACATCGACCTCGCGTTCTGCTCGCCGCTCGCCCCGGGCTTCACCGGCCGCGCCGACGAGGTCGGCCGCCGGGTCATCCGCTCGCTCACCTTCCTGCGCTACGACGAGCTCGACTCGCCGTGGGCGCATCCCGTCGAGGGCCTCATCGTGCACATCGACCTCACCTCCGGCAGCGTGATCCGAGTCGAGGACATCAGCGACGTGCCAGTGCCGGCGGGCCACGGCAACTACTACCCCGAGGTGCAGGGCGGGGCGCGCGCGAGCCTCAAGCCGATCGAGATCGTCCAGCCCGAGGGGCCGAGCTTCTCCGTCTCCGGATCCCTCGTGAAGTGGGAGAACTGGTCGATGCGGGTGAGCTTCAACGCCCGCGAGGGCCTCGTGCTGCACGACGTGCGCTTCGACGGCCGTCCCGTCCTGAACCGCGCGAGCGTGCCCGAGATGGTGGTGCCTTACGGCGACACGGCGCCGGGACGCTTCTGGATCAGCTACTTCGACGCCGGCGAGTACCTGCTCGGCAAGAACGCCAACCACCTCGAGCTCGGCTGCGACTGCCTCGGCGTGATCCGCTACCTCGACGGCTACGTCGCCGACGACCGGGGCCACCCGGTGCGGATCCCCAACGTCATCTGCATGCACGAGGAGGACACGGGGATCCTCTGGAAGCACACGAACCTCGAAGGCCGCAGCGACGTGCGCCGCGCCCGCCGCTTCGTCGTCTCCTACTTCTCCACGATCGGCAACTACGACTACGGCTTCTACTGGAACTTCGGCCTGGACGGCACCATCGAGGTGATCGCGAAGGCCACCGGCATCGTGTTCGTCGGCGCCGGCGAGCCCGGCATCCCGCAGCGACACGCGACCGAGCTGGCCCCAGGAGTGTTCGCACCGGTGCATCAGCACCTGTTCTGCGCGAGGCTCGATGTCGCGGTCGACGGATCCGACAACCGCCTGGTCGAGGTCGACGCGCAGCGCGTGCCGATGGGTCCGGAGAACCCGTTCGGCAACGCCTTCAGCTGGACCGAGACCCCGCTCGCCTCGGAGGCCGCGGCGCAGCGCGAGGCCGACACCTCGGTCGCCCGGGTGTGGGAGGTGCAGAGCGCCTCGCGCACGAACGCCGTCGGCCGCCCCACCGCCTACCAGCTCGTGCCGCAGCCGACGGCGCTGCTCATGGCCGACCCTGCCTCCTCGGTCGCCGCCCGCGCCGCCTTCGCCACGAAGCACCTCTGGGCGACCGTGCACCGCGAGGGCGAGCACTGGCCCGCGGGGCGCTACCCGAACGCCCACCAGGGCGGCGCCGGACTGCCCGCGTACACGGCGGGTGATGCCCCGCTGGACGGCCCGGACGGCGCCGACCTCGTGCTCTGGCACACGTTCGGGCTCACGCACTTCCCGCGCCCCGAGGACTGGCCCATCATGCCCGTGGACACCGCGGGCTTCGCGTTCCGCCCTTACGGCTTCCTCGACCAGAACCCCGGCATGGACGTCCCCGAGTCGTCGCAGGCGCACGCCGTGGCCGGCGCCTCGGCCGGATCCTGCTGCGGCGGCGGAGACGCCTGCACCTGCGGGCACTGATCCGCAGGGCGCCTCAGCCGGCCCGGGCGACGAAGTCCTCCGAGGCGGCGAGCGCGTCGGCCGCGGCGATGATCGTGTCGCGCAGGGCTGCCGCCGCCCGCGTCGGCGCCATGTCGGCGCGGTGGGTGAGGCTCAGCGTGCGGGTGAGCTTCGACGCGAGCGGCACCGTGCGCAGGCCGGGGCGCCCGAGCGCGACCATGGCGGGCACCAGAGCGACCCCCACGCCGCGCTCCACGAAGCGCAGCACGGTGTCCATCTCCGGGCCCTCCACGACCACCTCCGGCACGAGGCCCGCCGCGGCGAACGCGGCGTCGGTCGCGACCCGCAGTTCGTAGCTGCGCGGGAACGCGATGAGCGGCAGATCGGCGACGGCCGCGAGCGCGATCTGGTGACCGTGGCTGACCGGCGGCCGCGCGGCGGACGACGCCAGCACGAGATCCTCCTCCAGCAGCGCGGTGCGACTGAGGCTCACCGGCGAGGCCGCCGCCGCATCCGACGAGGCGAGCAGGGCGAGGTCGAGCCCGCCTTCGGCGAGCGCGGCGACGAGACGACGCGACCCGCGCTCCGTGATCTCCAGCTCGATGCCCGGGTGCGCCTGGTGGAAGGAGCTCACGACGTCCGGCACGATGCTGGCGCACAGCGAGGGCGGCGCACCCAGGCGCACCCTGCCCCGGCGCAGCCCGGCGATCTCAGCCATCTCCCGGCGCACCGAGGCGGCGTCGGCGAGCATGCGGCGCG
Source organism: Microbacterium xylanilyticum (assembly GCF_054654695.1). NCBI lineage: Bacteria > Bacillati > Actinomycetota > Actinomycetes > Micrococcales > Microbacteriaceae > Microbacterium > Microbacterium xylanilyticum. Next base: position 918,951 of record NZ_BAAIEN010000002.1, on the reverse strand, counting down.
CGTACGGCAGCAGCACCTCCCCCGCCGCTGTCAGCGAGATGTGCCCGCGAGCGCGATGGAAGAGCTCGGATCCGAACTCGCGCTCCAGCGTCGAGATCTGCCGGCTCAGCGAGGGCTGCGCGAGATGCAGCTCCTCCGCGGCGCGCGTGAAGTTGCCGAGGCGGGCGATCTCGACGAAACCGCGGAGCTGCTCGAGGTTCATGGCCATAGCCTAGGCGCATTCTTTCAAGCGGGATTATGCATTGGAGGAATCATGAGCGGATTCCTAGCGTGGAAGGCATGACACAGAACCTCTCCCCCGAGCGCCTCGTCGCCACGTCGGTGCTCGTGATCGGCACCGGCGGATCCGGCCTGCGCGCGGCCATCGAGGTCGCCGAGCAGGGCGTCGACGTGCTGGCCGTCGGCAAGCGGCCGCGCCACGACGCGCACACCTCTCTCGCCGCGGGCGGCATCAACGCCGCGCTCGGCACCATGGATCCCGAGGACTCCTGGCAGCAGCACGCGGCCGACACCATCAAGGAGAGCTACTTCCTCGCCGACCCGCGCACCGTCGAGATCGTGACGCGCGGCGCCGAGGAGGGGATCCGCGACCTCGAGCGCTACGGCATGTCCTTCGCCCGTGAGGACGACGGCCGCATCTCGCAGCGCTTCTTCGGCGCGCACACCTTCCGCCGCACCGCGTTCGCGGGCGACTACACCGGGCTGGAGATCCAGCGCGCGCTCGTGGACCGGGCGGAGCGCCTGGAGATCCCGATCCTCGACACCGTCTACATCACGCGCCTGCTCGTGGACGAGGCGGCCGCCGCGGACGGCACCGCCGCGCCCCGGGTCTTCGGCGCCTACGGCTTCGATCTGCTCGACGGCACCCGCTACCTCATCCACGCCGATGCCGTGATCCTCGCCGCCGGCGGCCACAACCGGATCTGGCGGCGCACCTCGTCCCGGCGCGACGAGAACACCGGCGACTCCTTCCGGCTCGCGGTCGAGGCGGGCGGACGCATCCGCGACCCGGAGCTCGTGCAGTTCCACCCCTCGGGCATCCTCCAGCCGGAGAGCGAGGCGGGCACGCTGGTCTCCGAGGCGGCGCGCGGCGAGGGCGGCATCCTGCGCAACGCGCTCGGCGAGCGCTTCATGCAGCGCTACGACCCCGAGCGGATGGAGCTGTCCACCCGCGACCGCGTCGCGCTGGCCGCGTACACCGAGATCGCGGAGGGACGCGGAACGCCGAACGGCGGCGTCTGGCTCGACGTCTCGCATCTGCCCCGCGAGACGATCATGATCCGGCTGCCGCGCGTCTACCAGACGATGCTCGAGCTGCAGATGCTCGACATCACGAAGGATCCGATCGAGATCGCCCCGACCGCGCACTACTCGATGGGCGGCGTGTGGGTGCGCCCCGAGGACCATCGCACCGACGTGGACGGGCTGTACGCGATCGGCGAGGCCTCATCGGGCCTGCACGGCGCGAACCGGCTCGGCGGCAACTCGCTCATCGAACTGCTCGTGTTCGGCCGGATCACGGGACGCGCGGCCGTCGCGCACGCCCAGGGCCTCGACGCGCAGCGCCGCTCGGCAGAGGCTGTGCACCGCGCCAGGGCCGAGGTCGACGACCTCCTCGCCGCCGACGGGCCGGAGAACGTGCGCGCCCTGCAGCGTGCGATCCGCGACACGATGACCGCGCACGCCGGCGTGGTCCGCGATGAGGAGGGCCTGCTCGCCGGGCTCCGCGAGCTCGACGCGATCGAGGAGCGCATGACGCGGATCGGGATCCACCCCGACATCGCCGGATTCCAGGACCTCGCGCACGCCTTCGACCTGCGCTCCTCCGCGCTCGCCGCCCGGGCGACGCTCGAGGCCGCCCTGGAGCGGCGGGAGACGCGAGGCTGCCACAACCGCAGCGACTACCCCGACCTGGACCCGGCGCTGCAGGTGAACCTGGTCTGGTCGCCGTCGACCGGGGTGGTGCGCGAGGAGATCCCGCCGGTCCCCGCCGAGATCGCCGCGCTCATCCGCGACGTCGACACCGCCGGCAAGCTCGTCGAATAGGAGCGCGCGCGGCTCCGCGCACGGGCCCGGCGGCGGACTGCTCATCCGCCACCGGGCCTGCGGTGGTAGAGTGCCGCAACGGATCGTATACAAAGTCGTCGATCCACCCCTTCATCCTCCCGAGGTGATCAGCCGTGGCAGCAGTTCCCGTCGCTCCCGCAGACTCCGTCTCGACGCTCGTCGCGCGCAGCATCAGCGAGTTCCGTGCAGCCGTCTCCGACTCGTTCGTGCCGCTGCAGGTGAGCCGCGACGGATCCGATCCGTTCCGCGGCATGATCCGCGGCGCCGCCGTCGACGAGGTCCATGTCACCGACCTGCGCGCGTCACGGCACGTGGTGGAGCGCACGCCCGAGCTCATCGCCCGCGGCGACCGTTCGTACTTCAAGGTGAGCCTGATGCTCGCCGGCACCGGCCTGCTCATCCAGGACGACCGCGAGGCCGTGCTCAGCCCCGGCGATCTCGCGGTGTACGACACCGACCGCCCGTACTCCCTGGTGTTCGACGAGGACTTCCGCACCATGGTCGTGATGTTCCCGAAGCACCTGCTCAGCCTGCCGCCGGAGATGGTCGGGCAGCTCACCGCCGTGCGCATCTCGGGCCAGGAAGGCTTGGGCGGCATGGTCGTGCCGTACCTGCGCCAGCTGGCCACGAACCTCGATCAGCTGGCCGGCGCCACCGGTGCGCGCCTGGCGCACAGCGCCCTCGACCTCGTCTCCACGGTGTTCACGCGCGAGCTCGGACTCGACGAGGCCGCCGCCGATCCGCATCGCGCGCTCGTGCAGCGCATCCGCGGCCACATCGACCGCAACCTCGCATCCACGCATCTCGGCCCCGCGTCGATCGCGGCGGCGCACTTCATCTCGGTGCGTCACCTGCACGGCCTGTTCCAGGAGCAGGGCACGACCGTGTCGACCTGGATCCGCACCCGCCGCCTCGAGCAGTGCCGACGCGATCTGCTCGATCCGGTGCTCGCCGAGCGCCCGGTCGCGGCGATCGCCGCCCGCTGGGGGTTCGTGGACGCGGCGCACTTCAGCCGCGCGTTCAAGACCGCCTACGGCGTCTCCCCCAGCGAGTACCGGGCGACGCACTGAGCAGCGGACGCCTCAGTCGTCGAGCTCGATGTCGACGACCTCGATCTCGATGAACCCGCCGACGACGCGCGTGCGGAAGGTGCGCAGCATGAGCGACGGATCCGTGAGGCACTCGCCGGTGCCGAGGTCGTAGACCTCCTTGTGCAGCGGCGAGGCGACGGTCGGCCGGTCGCCGCGCGAGCCGACGATGCCGCGCGCCATGACGGGGGCGCCGTCGGCGGCGGGATCGGTGTGCTCGACCGCGTACACCTCTCTCGGGGAGAGCAGGAAGAGCGCGATCTGCCGCATCCGGATGAGCACGGCCTCGCCCCAGGAGGGCTCGAGGTCGTCGACGCGGCAGGCGCGCTCCCACACGGTGCGCGGAGCGGCGGGGCGAGGAAGAGTCTGCGTGATCGTCATGCCGCGACAGTAGGCGCCGGATGTTTCGGGAAACGTCGCCGCGCATGACGGCCGTGTGAAAGACGTCTCACACGTTCGCACCGTCCCTGTGCGAACGGCGTCATCCCCCGGTTACATAAGCGAAACGGGAGGGAAACGGCGCCCTCATACGCTCGGGATCCACCGACACGGAGGAGGGCACGCATGACGACCCGACACACGCTGATCGCCGGAGGCGGTCCCGCCGCGCACCGTCTCGTCGAGGCGCTGCTCTCCCGCTTCGCCGACGACCCGCGGGTCGCGCACCGCATCACCGTCCTCGCCGAGGAGCCCCACCTGCCGTACGACCGCGTGCAGCTGAGCAAGCGCCTCGCGGACGGCACCGTGGATCTCACGCTCGAGCCCGCCTCGTGCTGGGAGGAGCCCGCCGTCGCGCTGCGGGTCGGCGAGGCGGCGGTCGCCATCGATCGCGCCGCGAAGACCGTCACCACCTCGGCCGGCGAGGTCATCGGCTACGACGACCTCGTGCTGGCGACCGGCTCCTCCGCGCCTGTACCGGACATCCCCGGCGCCCCCGCCGCACGCGTCTACCGCACCATCGCCGACGTCGACGCCCTCGTCGCGGAGATCGCCGCGCTGCGCACGACGCTCGGACGCGCCCCGCGCGTCGCCGTGGCCGGCGGCGGCCTGCTCGGGCTGGAGGCCGCCGGCGGCGTCGCCGCGCTCGGCGCGGAGGCCGTCATCATCCACTCCGGCGGCTGGCTGATGTCGGCCCAGCTGGACGAGGGCGGCGGGCAGGCGCTCAGCCGCCTCATCGCCGCGCGCGGGATCGACCTGCATCTCGGCACCCGCCCGCAGCGGATCCTCCTCGACGAGGACGGCCGGCCGACCGCGGTGCGCTGCACCGACGGGCGCACCGTCCCCGCCGACATCGTGGTGTTCGCGATCGGCATCCGGGCGCGCGACGAGCTGGCGCGCGAGGCCGGGATCGACACCGCCGAGCGCGGCGGAGTGGTCGTGGACGACGCGTGCCGCAGCTCGGATCCCTCGGTGTGGGCGATCGGCGAGGTCGCCGCGATCGACGGCCGCACGGTCGGCCTGGTGGCGCCCGCGAACGCGATGGCCGAGACCGTCGCCGATCGCCTGGTCGGCGGCGACGCGACCTTCACCACGATCGACGATGCGACCAAGCTCAAGCTCTCCGGCGTCGATGTGGCGAGCTTCGGCGACGCCCTGGCCAAGGAGCCCGGCGCCCTGGAGATCGTGTACGCGGATCCGGCTCGCGGCCTGTACCAGAAGCTCGTCGTGAGCGACGACGCGAAGACCCTGCTCGGCGGCGTGTTCGTCGGCGATGCCGCGCCGTACGCCGGGCTGCGTCCGCTGCTCGGCCGCGCGCTGGACGCGGAACCCGCGGCCTACCTCTCCGCCGCCGGCGCCGAGCCGCCGGCGGGAGGCGCCCTGCCCGATGACGCGTTCGTGTGCTCCTGCAACAACGTGACCGCGGGCGCCGTGCGCGAGGCCGTGGGCGGCGGCTGCCACGACCTCGGCGAGCTGAAGGCGTGCACCCGGGCGGGCACGCAGTGCGGCTCCTGCGTGCCGCTCGTGAAGAAGCTGCTCGAGGCGGAGCTGACCGCCGCCGGTGCGACGGTGTCGCGCGCGCTCTGCGAGCACTTCGACCTGTCCCGGCAGGAGCTCTTCGAGTCGATCCGGGTGCTCGGCCTCACCAGCTGGGACGACACCCTCACCCGCCTCGGCCGCGGGCTGGGCTGCGACATCTGCAAGCCGGTGGTCGCCTCGATCCTGGCGAGCCAGCACGGGCAGTACCTGCTCGACGACGGGCGCGGTCCGCTGCAGGACACGAACGACCGCGCACTCGCGAACATGCAGAAGGACGGCACGTACTCGGTGGTCCCGCGGATCCCGGGTGGCGAGATCACGCCCGACAAGCTCGCCGTGATCGCCCGCGTCGCGCAGGACTTCGGGCTCTACACGAAGATCACCGGCGGGCAGCGCATCGACATGTTCGGCGCCCGCCTGGAGCAGCTGCCGGAGATCTGGCGCGAGCTCGTGGACGCCGGCTTCGAGTCGGGCCAGGCCTATGGCAAGTCGCTGCGGAACGTGAAGAGCTGCGTGGGATCGACCTGGTGCCGCTACGGCGTGCAGGACTCCGTCGGCATGGCGGTGGCGCTGGAGCTGCGGTACCGCGGCCTGCGCAGCCCGCACAAGCTGAAGTTCGGCGTCTCGGGCTGCGCCCGCGAGTGCGCGGAGGCGCGCGGCAAGGACGTGGGCGTGATCGCGACCGACAAGGGGTGGAACCTGTACATCGGCGGCAACGGCGGCTTCCAGCCCGCGCACGCCCAGCTGCTGGCCTCCGACCTGGACGACGAGACCCTGGTGCGCTACATCGACCGCTACCTGATGTACTACATCCGCACGGCCGACCGCCTGCAGCGCACGGCGCGCTGGATCGAGGAGCTCGAGGACGGGCTCGACCATGTCCGCGACGTCGTCGTGCACGACTCGCTCGGCCTCGCCGAGGAGCTCGAGGCGGCGATGGCCAAGCACGTCGACACCTACGAGGACGAGTGGGCCGCGACGTTGCGCGACCCGGAGCGGCTGCGCCGGTTCCGCTCGTTCGTGAACGCTCCGGGCGAGGCGGATCCGTCGATCGCGCGGGTCGAGGAGCGCGGCCAGCTCCGCCCCGCGACCCCCGAGGAGCGGGCGGCGGGGGTGGTGCCGATCGCGGGCACCCGCATCCCGGTGCGGACGCCGGAGCCCGCTCCCACGGGACGGCGCCTGCCGGCGTTCAGCACGGAGGAGCGGTCGTGACCGCGCGGCGCGGCAGCGTCGTGCTCGTCGGCGGCGGCCCCGGGGATCCCGAGCTGCTGACGGTGGGCGCCGTGCGCGCGCTGGCGGCGGCGGACGTCGTGCTCTACGACCGGCTCGCGCCCTACGAGCTGCTCGCCGAGCTCGCGCCCGGGGCGGAGCTCATCGATGTGGGCAAGCGCCCCGGGCACCACCCGATCGCGCAGGAGGAGATCGAGCGGATCCTCGTGGAGCGCGCGCTGGGCGGCGCCCGCGTGGTGCGCTTCAAGGGCGGCGACCCGTTCGTGTTCGGTCGGGGCGGCGAGGAGCTCGAGGCGTGCCGGCGCGCGGGGGTTCCCGTGCGGGTGATCCCGGGCGTGACGAGCGCCATCGCGGTTCCCGCCGCGTCGGGCGTGCCCGTCACGCACCGCGGGATCTCCCGGATGTTCACCGTGGTGTCGGGGCATGCGCCGTTGTCCGCCGCGGAGCTCGAGCACCTCGCGCAGCTCGGCGGCACCATCGTGGTGCTCATGGGCGTGACGAACCTGCCGTCGATCGCCGCGGGACTGCTGCGCAGCGGGATGAGCGCCCGCACCGGCGTCGCCATCATCGAGCGCGGCTGCTCGGCGGCGCAGCGGACCACCATCGCGGATCTCGCGGAGATCCGCGCCGTCGCCGAGCGCGCCGGCGTCGCCTCCCCCGCCGTGATCGTGATCGGCGAGGTCGTCCGGCTCGCGCAGCAGGGCGACGCCGCCGCGGCCGCCATGCTCGCCGACGTCGGCTCGACCGGCGGAGCGCCGTGATGCACGAATCCGTCGATCCCTGCCCGCCGGCGCCGGTGACGGGGTTCGGCCCGGACCAGCTGGCCGGCTTCCGGATCGGTGTCACGAGCGACCGCCGCTCGGCCGACCTCATCGACGCGTTCGAACGACGCGGCGCCACGGTGCTGCACGCGCCGACCGTGCACATGCGGCACGCGGAGGACGACGCGCCGGTCATCGCCGACACGCAGCGCGTCATCGCAGAGCAGCCGGACGTGCTGCTGGCCACGACCAGCTACGGCATGCGGCGCTGGTTCGAGGTGGCGGATGCCGCGGGGCTCGGCGAGGCGCTGCAGCGCACGCTCGCCGCCTCGGCGATCCTCGTGCGCGGCCCGAAGGCGCGCGGCGCCGTCCGCGCCGCCGGACTCGACGATCGGGGCATGAGCGACGAGGAGACCACGGCATCGCTCGTGAGCCTGACCATCGCCGAGTTCGCCGCCGGCGCGACCGTCGCGGTGCAGCTGCACGGCCAGCGCGACGAGGCGCAGCTGCGCCGCCTGCGCGACGCCGGGATGCGCGTGGTCACCGTGGCGCCCTACGCCTGGTCGACCGCGGGGGACGACGACGAGCGCGTCACCCGGCTGGTCGACGCGATCGCCGCACGCCAGCTCGACTGCGTGACGTTCACCAGCGCCCCCGCGGTCGAGGGCCTGTTCCTCGCGGCGCTCGCCCGCGGCCGCCACGACGAGGTCGTCGAGGCGCTGCGCGAGGGCGTGGTCGCGGGCAGCGTGGGCCCGGTGACGTCGGCACCCCTGCAGCGGGCGGGGATCCCGGCGCTGCAGCCGGAGCGGTTCCGCATGGGCGCGCTCATCCGGCTCGTGTGCGAGCACCTGGAGGAGCGCGCCACCCTGCGGGTGCGCACGCGGCACGGCGAGGTGCAGCTGCGCGGCAGCGTCGCGGTGGTCGACGGGGCGCCGGTGCGGCTGACGCCGAACTCGCTGACGCTGTTCCGCGCGCTCGTCACCGCGAACGGGGCGGTCGTGTCGCGGCGCGCCCTCGCGAGCGCGCTGGACGGCGACGAGCACACCATGGAGGTCTCGCTCAGCCGCCTGCGGCAGAGCCTCGCCGCGCCCGGTCTCGTGGCGACCGTCGTCAAGCGCGGGTACCGGCTCGACGTCTGAACCGCCGGCGGCCCCTTCCCCTCGGCCGTTGCAGGCGTGCTCGCTCAACGACCGGGGAGGCGGCCGTCAGACCACCCTTCCCCGCGGCCGTCGAGCGGCCGTCAGGCCACCGGAGCGGCGGCGAGCAGGGCGGCGATGCGGCCCCGGCATCCGCCGCAGCCGGTGCCGGCCCTCGTGCACCGGCCGACCTCCTCCACCGTGCCGCACCCGTCGTGGACGGCCTCGGCGATGCGCCCGGCCGTCACGCCGTTGCACCAGCACACCGTCGCCTCCGGTCCGAGCGGATCCTCGTCCGGTGCCGCGGCGGTGTCAGGCGCATCCAGGCGCAGCAGCGCGGCGGGATCGGTCAGCAGCGCTCCCCCGCGCTCGTACCGCAGCGTCAGCTCGGCGCCGGCCTGAGGCAGGCCGACCGACACGAATCCGGCGAGCACGCCGTCACGGACCACGGTCTTCAGGTAGGCGCCGCGCGCCGGGTCCACCCAGACGCTCACCTCGGCGTCCGTCGACCACGGCTCCGCCGCGCAGTCCCCGCCCGAGACGACGTCGATCCCCCGGGCCTTGAGCATGACCGTCGTCGGCCGCTCGTGCAGCGCGACGGAGGCGTCGGCCCCGACCGGCGCTCCTTCCGCCTCGGCGCGCAGACCGGCGGCGACCGCGGCGGCCTGCCGCCAGCCGGGCCCGATCAGCCCGCTCGGCGCGCCGGCGACGCGCCCGGCGGCATCCGCCGAGCCCGGCTCGGCGATCTGCGCACAGTCGCCGATCGCGAACACGTCAGGATCCGTCCAGGTGCGCAGTGCGGCGTCCACGAGCACGCCGGTCGCGCAGGCCAGGCCGGCACTGCGCGCGAGCTCCACCCGCGGGGCGACCCCGCAGGAGAGCACGAGCAGATCGCCGCGCGTGTAAGTTCCGTCGGCGCAGAGGATCCCGCCGAAGACCGGCCCTGCCGGGGTCTCCCGGAACTCGACCGCCTCCGCGCGGGAGTGCGCCGCCATCCGCAGCCCGGCGCGCTGCGCCGCCCGGCCGAGCATGCGCCCGCCGCCCTCGTCGAGATTGCGCGCCATCGGCGCGGGCCCGTGGTGCACGACGGTCACGCGTGCTCCGTGCTCGGCCGCGAGCAGGGCGAACTCCATGCCGAGCACCCCGGCGCCGAGCACGACGATCGACCCTCCCCCGGCGACGATCGGGGCGACCGCCTCGGCGTCGGCGAGGTCCCGCAGCGCGAGCACGCCGGCGGGCAGCGGAGCGCCGTGCCCGTCCTGGCCGGGCGCGGCTCCGCGCACGGGCCGGCTCCCCTCGAGCCCGGTAAGGGTCGGCACGTTCGCCCGGGCGCCCGTGGCCAGCACGAGCCGGTCGTAAGGGACGTCCTCGCCCGCCGCGGTGCGCACCAGGTGGCGCTCGCGGTCGATCGCGACCGCGGTCTCGGCGAGCCGGATCCGTACCCCTGCCGCGCGTGCGGCCGCGGTGTCGGCGATCTCGAGGCGGGCGCGATCGGTGGCCCCGACGGCGTACTCGGCCAGGAGCACCCGGTTGTACGCGTCCTCCGCCTCGGCGCCGAGCACGACGAGCGAGATCCGCCCGGCCGCGACGGCGGGCAGCATCTCCTCGACGAACCGCGCCCCGACGGGGCCGTAGCCGATCAGGACCACTCGCATCGCACAGGTCATGCCGCCTCCTCCTCGTACGTCCCGGCACCCGGGTCGCCCTCGCGCGGGCCCTCCGCTGTCGCGGCAGGGGCCGCGCTGACGACGACCGTCGTGCGCTTGAACTCCGGCATCCCGGAGACCGGATCCGTCGTCGCCGCGGTGAGCAGGTTCGCGCACTCGGATCCGGCGAAATGGAACGGCAGGAACACGGTGTCCATCCGGATCCGGCTCACCAGTCGCGCCACGGCCTCGACCGTGCCCCGGCGGTTGGCGACCCGCACGCGGTCGCCGTCCGCGATGCCCAGGCGCGCCGCCGTCGCGGGGTGCAGCTCGGCGTGCGCATGCGGCTGCGCGTCCAGGAGTTCGGGAACCCGCCGCGTCTGCGCGCCGGACTGGTAGTGCTCCAGCAGGCGGCCCGTGACGAGGGTGAGCACGGCGCTCGGTTGCGGCGCCTCCGCGGCGGCGCGGCGCGCGTCGTCGGCGTCGCGGTCGGAGCCGGCGACGTCGGCAGTCGCGGCGAGGTCGTCGGCGTCGCGATCGGCGGCCGTGAGGTCGCGGGGACGCACCGGCACGAGCCGCGCCCGGCCGTCGGCATGCCCGAAGCCCTCGGCGAACAGCCGCGGCGTGCCGTCGGATCCGGGCCGGTACGGCCAGTGCGCCGCCTGCCCCTCCGCGAGCCGCGCATCCAGCGTCGCATGGCTGAGCCCGGAGTAGTCCGCGATGCCGCCCGCTGAGGCACGGGCGAGCTCGTCGAACACGACCGCCGGATCCGTGGGCCACTCCGACGGGGCGCCCAGCCGTGCGGCGAGGTCGGCGAGGATGTCGAGCTCGCTGCGCACGCCGTCCGGGGCGGGCAGCGCGCGGCGGCGCCGGAGGACCCGGCCCTCCAGGTTGGTCATGGTGCCCTCCTCCTCCGCCCACTGCGTCACCGGCAGCACGACGTCGGCCAGCGCCGCGGTCTCGGAGAGCACGAAGTCGCACACCACCAGCAGGTCGAGGCGCTCCAGCCCCGCGCGCACCGCGGACGCGTCGGGGGCGGAGATCACGACGTTCGCGCCGTGCACGAGCAGCGCCCGCACGCCGTCCGGGCGACCGAGCATGCCCAGCAGCTCCACGGCCGGGACACCGGGGCCGGGGAGGACGTCGGGGTCGACGCCCCACACCGCGGCGACCGCGGCGCGGTCGGCCGGGTCGGCGATCTTCCGGTACCCGGGCAGCTGGTCGCTCTTCTGCCCGTGCTCGCGGCCGCCCTGGCCGTTCCCCTGTCCGGTGAGCGTGCCGTAGCCGGAGCCCCGCCGGCCGGGCAGACCCAGCAGCAGGGCGAGGTTGATCGCCGCGGTGGCCGTGTCGGTGCCGTCGGCGTGCTGCTCCACGCCGCGTCCGGTGAGGATGTAGGTGCCGCGGCCGCGCGCCAGGCGGTGCGCGACCTCCCGCAGCTGCGCCACGGGGATGCCGGTGACCTGCTGCACCCGCTCCGGCCACCACGAGGCGACGCTGCGCCGCACCTCGTCGAGGCCGACCGTGCGGGCGGCGAGGTCGTCGAGGTCGGCGAGCCCGTCCGCGAGAACGAGGTGGGCGAGCCCGAGCAGCAGCACGAGATCGGTGCCCGGCGCCGGCTGCAGGTGCGTGCCGCCGCCGTCGGCCGTGAGCTCGGCGGTCTGCGAGCGGCGCGGATCCACCACGATCAGGCCGCCCGCGGCGCGGGCGCCTGCGAGGTGCGAGAGCAGCGGGGGCATGGTCGCGGCGACGTTCGAGCCGAGCAGCAGGATCGTGTCGGCGTCGTCGAGGTCGGTGACGGGGAACGGCAGGCCCCGGTCGACCCCGAAGGCGCGGTTGCCGGCCGCGGCCGCCGAGGACATGCAGAACCGGCCGTTGTAGTCGATCCGGGAGGTGCCCAGCGCCAGCCGCGCGAACTTGCCGAGCAGGTACGCCTTCTCGTTCGTGAGACCTCCCCCGCCGAACACGGCGACGGCGTCGGCGCCGTGATCGCGGCGGATCCCGCTCAGCTCCGCGGCGATCCGGTCGAGCGCCTCGTCCCAGGTGGCCGGCTGCAGGACGCCGTCCCGGCGGATCAGGGGCGTGGTCAGCCGGCCCGGTGCGGCCAGGAGCTCGGCCGAGGTCCAGCCCTTCTTGCACAGCCCGCCGCGGTTCGTGGGGAACATCCGCGGGGCCACCCGCACCGGGGCGGGACGGCCGGGGTCGGGGGTGAGCGTCATCGCGCACTGCAGGGCGCAGTACGGACAGTGCGTGTCGACGCCGTCCTCGGTGGTCGTCGCAGAGCCGGTGCTCGGGGCCGTCATCCCCGCCGCCTCAGATCCGGACCCCGCGGCGGCGTCCGCGGATCAGCACGGCGACGGTCACCCCGAGCAGCACCGCGTAGGCGACCACGAACCAGCCGAGGCCCGCCGCGTACCCGCCCGTCGCGGCCTTGGACAGGCCGAGCGCCTGCGGCACGACGAACCCGCCGTAGGCGCCGAGGGCCGACACGATGCCCAGCGCGGCGGCCGCGGCGCGCTGGGCACCCGCGTCTCCCGAGCTCGCCTGCCCGTCGGCGGCGCCGGCACGCAGAGCGAACAGGGTCGGGATCATCCGGTAGGTGGCGCCGTTGCCCGCGCCGCTCGCGACGAACAGCAGCAGGAAGAAGCCGAGGAACAGCCAGAACGAGTGCAGCGGCAGCGTGAGCACCACGGCCAGGGCGCCGAGCGCCATGACCGCGAACGCGGCGATCGTGACGGTGCTGCCGCCGAAGCGGTCCGCCAGGCGTCCGCCGAACGGGCGGGCGAGGGATCCGACCAGCGCGCCGACGAACGCGAGCGAGAGGGTCGCGCCACCCAGCGGGAACGCGCTGTACGCGGGGAACTGGTCGGCGATGAGCTTGGGGAACACGGCCGAGAAGCCGATGAAGGATCCGAACGTGCCGATGTACAGCAGCGCCATCAGCCACAGGGCGGGGGCGCGCAGGGCCGCGAGCGAGGCCTTCACGTCGGCGCGGGCGCTGGTGAGGTTGTCCATCCGGAACCAGGCTCCGATCGCCGCGACCAGGATGAACGGCACCCAGATCAGTCCGGCGAGCGGCAGCTGCAGCGTCGCGCCCGCCCCGAGCGTGATCACGGTCGGCACGACGAACTGCGCGACCGCGGCGCCCAGGTTCCCGCCCGCGGCATTCAGGCCGAGCGCCCAGCCCTTCTGGCGCTGCGGATAGAAGCTCGTGATGTTCGCCATAGAGCTCGCGAAGTTTCCGCCGCCGAGGCCGGCCAGCGCCGCCATGATCAGCATCACCGGGAACGGCGTGCGCGGATCCGCCACGCAGATCGCGAGCCCGATCGCGGGGATCAGCAGCAGCGCCGCCGACACGATCGTCCAGTTCCGGCCGCCGAACCGCGGCACCATGAACGTGTACGGGAAGCGCAGCGTCGCGCCGACGAGACTGGGGATCGAGATCAGCCAGAAGGTCTGCGTCACGGTGAAGTGGAACCCGGCGTGGGGCAGGACGACCACGACGATCGACCAGAGCTGCCAGACCACGAACCCGAGGAACTCGGCGAAGATCGACCAGCGCAGATTGCGCCGGGCGATGGCCGCCCCTGCCGCGTCCCACTGCTGCCGATCCTCGGCATCCCATCCCGAGATCCATCGTCCGGGGTGGAAGACGAGGCCGCCGGTGGCGGCGTCGGGCGTCCGGGGCTCCGTGCGATCGTCGAGCGGAGCGGTGCGGATCGTCGCGGTGCTGGTCATGGCGAACCTCCTGTCGGTGTGTGCGCCTCACGCTAGGGACCCTGTGTTTCCGGCTCTCGCGCACCCGGTGACACCTGTGTGTCGAAGTCCTCTCGGCGGCCGCAGCGCGCTGTGAGGCGTCGCCAGCGACCGCGGCGACCTCGACGGCATGCTCGCGCCGCTGGCCGCAGACGTGCGCTGGACCGAGGCCGCGGGCTTCCCGTGCGCGGGCACGTACGTCGGCCCGGCCGCCGTCGCGGAGAACGTGTTCGAGCGGCTCCAGGAGGACTGGGACGACTACACGCTCGCCGTGGACGAGGTCGTGGACGGCGGCGACACCGTGATCGGAATCGGCACCTACTCCGGCACCAACAAGCGCACCGGACGCTTCTTCGCCGCCCGCGTCGCGCACGTGTGGCGGCTCTCCGGCGGCGAGGTCGTCGCCTTCGAGCAGTTCACCGACACCGAGATGATCTCCCGCGCCCTGCGCGACTGAACGCGCCGGGCCGCACCGGTCTGCACCACACCGCGGGGTCCGCCCGCACCCGAGAAAGACAGGAATCACATGAACAAGCGCATCACCGCCGCAGCAGCGCTGCTCGCCGCGGGCATGCTGGCCCTGGCCGGCTGCTCCGGATCCGGCGGAGGCGGATCCTCGGATCCCATCGTCGTCGGATCCGTCAACACCATCTCGGGACCTGCGACCTTCCCCGAGGCCTCGCAGGCCGCGAAGGCCGTGTTCGACCAGTTCAACGCCGACGGCGGCCTGAACGGCCAGAAGATCGACTACAAGGCCCTCGACGACAAGGGCGACCCTGCCACCGCGACCGCGAACGCCCGCGAGCTCGTCGGCAGCGACAACGCCGTGGCGATGGTCGGCTCGGCGAGCCTGATCGAGTGCGACCTGAACAAGAAGTACTACGAGCAGGAGGGCATCCTCTCGATCCCCGGCATCGGCGTCGACACGGGCTGCTTCGACAGCAAGAGCATCTCGCCCGCCAACGTCGGCCCGTACAACGACCTCACCCTCACGCTCACGTACGGCTCCGAGGTGCTGAAGCTCGACAACATCTGCGTGCTGCTGGAGATCGCCGGCTCCACCCGCCCGACCTACCGGGCCGCGATCGACAAGTGGACCAAGGCGACCGGCAAGAAGCCGTCCTACGTGGACGACACCCTGCCCTACGGTGCGAGCGACTACACGCCGTACATCGTGAAGGCCCGCCAGGCCGGCTGCAAGGCCCTCGCCGTGAACCCCATCGAGCCGGACGCGATCGGCCAGATCAAGGCCGCCAACGCGCAGGGCTGGAACGACGTCACGTTCCTGTACCTGACCAGCGTCTACAGCGACAACTTCGCCCAGGCCGTGGACAACGCCGGCGCCGGCGTCTACGTCCCCGCCGAGTTCTAACCGTTCACCGATGACAACGCCATCAACAAGGGCTGGCGCAACCTGATGACGAAGAACAAGATCCCGCTCACGTCGTTCAGCCAGGGCGGCTACCTCGCCGCGACGCACTTCATCCAGGTGCTGAAGACGATCAAGGGCGACATCACCCGCGAGAGCGTCACCGCGGCGCTGAAGAGCATGAAGCCCATCGACGACAAGATGATCGGCACGCCGTACACCTTCGGCGTCGACAACACCGCGGGCTGGCCGATCGTGCTGAAGAGCGGCACCCACAAGTGGGAGAAAGTCTCGGACGACTGGCTGCGCCTGACCAAGTGACCTGAGGATCCGGTCTGTTCGGTCCTGAGCCCGTCGAAGGGCCCGAACAGGCCGGATCCGTCCCCTTCCCGGACGCGTCCACTGGCTCAGCGACCGGAACAACGAAAGGACGACGCCATGTTGCAGGGCGCCATCGCCGGTCTCGCCGCCGGCGGCCTCTACGCGGTGCTGGGCGTGTGCCTCACCCTGATGTCACGCCTGGTGCGGGTGGTGAACTTCGCCCAGGCCGCCACCGGCATGTTCGGCGCGTTCAGCGCCGTCTGGCTGGTGCGCCAGGCCGGGCTGCCGATCTGGCTGGGCTCCCTCCTCGGCGTCCTCTTCGCGGGGATCCTCTCCGTCGCGATCGGCTGGATCGCGGCGACCTGGCTGTCGGAGGCGTCCACCACGACGCGCTCGGCGATGACGGTCGGGCCGCTGCTGCTGCTGATCTCGCTGTCGTTCATCCTGTTCGGCAACAAGCCGCAGCCGTTCGACCCGATCATCGCGGGCCCCGCGTTCTCGGTCGGCGGCGTCGTCGTCAGCCAGGTCACCGTCGCCACCGTGCTGATGGCGATCGTGACCGCGCTGCTGGTCAAGCTCGTGCTCAGCCGCACCCGGGTCGGCGTGCAGCTGCGCGCGCTGTCCGAGCGGCCCACTACCGCGGAGCTCCTCGGCATCCGCTCCCGCCCGCTGTCGATCGCGGTCTGGTTCGTGACGGGCGTGATCGGCGCGATCGCGATCATCATCGTCGCCCCCTGGCAGTCCAACGACGCGACCGGGCTGGCGATGCTGATCATCCCCGCGGCCGCCGCTGCGCTGCTCGGCGGGTTCAAGCGTCTCGACCTCACCGTCGTGGGCGGGCTCGTCCTCGGCGTGCTCGGCGGCCTCGTCGCGCAGATCAACCAGGTCGCGCTCGTGCGCAACTTCCTGCCGTTCCTGTTCATCGTGATCCTGCTGCTCTGGACGCAGCGCAAGGAGGTGTGGGATGCCGCGCGCTGACCGCCCGCTCGCCTCGGGCCTCACCCGGAATCCGCTGTTCCGCAACACCTGGCCGTTCGCGGTCGCCGTGGTCTGCGTGCTCGTCGGACTCGTGCTGTCGAACGTGCTCTCCGGATACTTCGTCTTCCTCGCGATCAGCGCCGTCACGGCCGCGATCGCGATCCTGGGACTCGGGATCGTGACGGGCTCCGCCGGCATGATCGCGCTCTGCCAGCTCACCTTCGCCGCCGTGGGCGCCTGGATCGTGGCGCTGTGCAACCTCCGGCACGTGCCGGGCGGCTTCATCGTCTGGCTCATCGCCGGCGGCATCGCGGCGGGCCTGGTCGGCATGCTCGTGGGGCTGCCCGCGCTGCGCCTGCGCGGGGTCAACCTCGCCGTCGTCACCCTGGGCTTCGCGGCGGCGGCCGACGTGACGCTCGTGCAGATCCAGTTCCCCGGATCCGCCGACAGCATCTCGATCGACCGGCCCGCCGGCTTCACGAGCGACAAGCAGTTCTTCTTCCTCTCGATCATCGTGCTCGTGGTGTGCGCCCTCGGCGTCTTCTTCCTGCAGCGCGGTCGCTGGGGCGCGAGCTGGAAGGCCGTCGCCTTCTCGGAGCGCGGCACGGCCGCGGCCGGGCAGAGCGTGCAGAGCGCCAAGCTCACCGCGTTCGCCGTCTCCGCAGCCCTCGGCGGGATCTCCGGCGGCCTGCTCGCGGGCCAGGTGCAGCTGCCGTTCGCCTCGAGCTTCACCCCGCTGCAATCGCTCGCGCTGTACGTGCTCGCGATCATGTCGGGCGCGCACCTCATCGACATGGCGGTGCTCGGCGGCATCCTGTGGGTCCTCGTGCCCGAGCTGCTCAAGCGATGGGGCATCCCGCAGGAGTGGGGCTTCGTCGTGTTCGGCGTGCTGGGCGTGCAGGCGCTCACGAGCGGCTCGAACCTCGGCCAGACCATCCGCTCGGCGATCTGGAAGCGGCAGGATCGCAAGACCGCGAACGCCGTGCTCACCGCTCTCCCCCCGGACGCCGGCGAGGGCGTCGAGGAGGTCCGCACCACGACGACCGCAGCCCTCGACCCCGCGGCGCTGACCGGCGAATCCGTGCTCACCGTGGAGGGCCTGACCGTGCAGTTCGGCGCGCTCAAGGCGCTGGACGACGTGTCGTTCCAGGTGCCGGCCGCGTCGATCATGGGCCTCATCGGCCCGAACGGCGCGGGCAAGTCGACCTTCGTGGACGCGATCAGCGGATTCCTGCCCAAGCACGGTGGCCGGGTGCTGCTGGGCGGCCGGGATCTCGCCGGGCTCTCCCCCACCCGACGCGCCCGCCTCGGCCTGCGCCGCACGTTCCAGCAGGACCGGGTGCCGCCGCTGCTCACTGTCGGCGGGTATGTGCGCTTCGTCGCGCGCCGGCGGCTGTCGCCGGCCGACATCGAGGAGACCCTCGCGTTCTTCGGCTGCCCGCCCGCACTCGCCCGGCTGTCGAGCGTCGACGTCGGCACCCGTCGCCTCGTGGAGGTCGCGGCGGCGGTGCTGTCGCAGCCGCGGCTGCTGATCCTGGACGAGCCGGCCGCAGGCCTCTCGCACGAGGAGCACCTGACCCTCGCCGCCCGCCTGCGCGAGCTGCCGGACCGCTACGGCACGGCGCTCATCATCATCGAGCACGACCTCGATCTGGTCCGCTCGGTGTGCCCGATGCTCACGGTGCTGAACTTCGGCAAGGTGCTCGCCACCGGCCCGCAGCACGAAGTGCTCGCGAACCCCGACGTCGTCAAGGCCTACATGGGAGAGACGGAGCTGCTGTCATGAGCGAACTGGTGCTGGACGGCGTCACCGTCAGCCGCGGTGCGGGCCCGGTGATCTCGGACGTCTCGCTGACCGTGCGCGGCGGCGAGGTGCTCGCACTCGTGGGCCCGAACGGAGCCGGCAAGACGAGCCTCATCGAATCGATCTCGGGAGTGACCGGGCATTCGGGCGGATCCCTGACGCTGGACGGCGAGCGCATCGACAAGCTCTCCCGAGTCTCCCGGGCGCGCAAAGGCATCGTGCACATCGAGCAGGGCCGGGCCGTGTTCCCGTCGCTCACGGTGCGCGAGAACCTGTCCCTCACCGCGCGCACCCCGGCCGAGATCGATGCGGCGCTCGCGCAGTTCCCCGAGCTCGAGAAGCGGATCGACTCCCCCACTGCGCTGCTGAGCGGCGGCGAGCAGCAGATGGTGGTGCTCGCACGGGCGTTCGCCGCGAAGCCGAAGGTCCTGCTCATCGACGAGATGTCGCTGGGCCTCGCCCCCGTCGTGTTCATGCGCCTCGTGCCCATCGTGCAGTCGATCGCCGAGTCGGGCGTGGGCGTGCTGCTCGTGGAGCAGTTCACGCATCTCGCGCTCGGGATCGCCGGGGAGGCGGTGGTCGTGGCGGGCGGGCGGGTCTCGTTCCAGGGCACGGCGAAGGAGCTGCAGGCGGATCCGCAGCTGCTGCACCGCGCCTATCTCGGCGGCTGACGACTCGACGCGAGTCCCGCTGCCGCGCATACCGGTCGACGTCCTTGCGCGTCTTTCGTCGCCCGGCACGGGGAGGTACAATCCGCACGGGGCCCGCTTTCGCACGCCCTGATCGCCGTAGCGCCGCTGGGCCGGCGCGAGGAAGACCGCGCCCCCGGACTGGGGATTCATCATGTTCGAGAACCTCATGGCCACGGCCGTCCTCCCGGCGGCGGACCTCGATCGCGCGAAGGGCTGGTGGCACGACGTGCTCGGCCGCGACCCGGTCTTCGCCGACACGGCATCGGGCAATCTGTTCTACGACGTGGGCGGCGTCATGGTCCTGGTGTACCGGAGCGACTTCGCCGGCACCGCGCAGAACACGGCGCTCAACCTCGTCACCGACGACCTCGATCGCGACGTGACGGCCCTGCGCACGCACGGAGTGGTGTTCCACGACTACGACCTGCCCGGGCTGAAGACCGTCGACGGGATCGCCGATCTCGGGGGCCTCCGCGGGGCGTGGTTCAGCGATACCGAGGGAAACATCATCGCGATCGGCCAACCTGCGCCGGAGATGATGGCGATGGTGAAGAAGACGGCGGCCGGCGCGGCCGGCTGATCGGGACACTCGCCACACCCCTGAGGCACCCGCACGGGCGTCCCAAGGGCACCCGCGCGGGCGTACGATGCGCGCATGACGTTGGAGCGCTGGCGGCGGATCGCCGAGTGGCCTCTCATCGTCGCGTCCCTGCTGTTCCTCGTCGCCTACTCGGTGCAAGTGATCGCGGATCCGAAGGGCGAGGCGGGGGTGCTCCTCGAGGGTCTGCTGTGGGTGTCGTGGGGGACGTTCCTCATCGACTACATCGTCAGTCTGGTGCTCGCGCCGCGGCGCGGTCACTGGTTCCTGACGCACCTGTTCAACCTCGCGACCGTCGTGCTGCCGATGCTGCGCCCGCTCCGGGTGCTGCGGGTCGTGACGCTCCTGTCGGTGCTGCAGCGCACCGCCGGGCGAGCGGTCCGGGGACAGATCCTCATCTATGTGACGGGCGCAACCCTGCTGGTCGTCTATGTGGCGGCCCTCGCCGAGCTCGACGCCGAGCGCATGGGCGGCGGCACGATCACCACGTTCGGCGACGCGATCTGGTGGGCGTTCACGACCATCACGACGGTCGGCTACGGGGACCTCGCGCCGACCACGCCGGAAGGGCGGACGATCGCGGTGGGACTCATGCTCAGCGGCATCGCCCTGCTCGGTGTCATCACCGCCACCTTCGCCTCATGGATCGTCGAGCAGGTCTCGGCCGAGAACACCAGCCGCCAGGCCGCGACAGTCGCGCATGTCGACGCCCTTCGCGCCGAGCTCGCGGAGATGCGGGCGGTGCTCGCTGCACGGGACGCCGCAGAGGGCGCTCCCTCGGACGGCCGCGACGAGCCACGGCCCGAAGGTGCGGCAGACCCGGACGAGCCGGGCTCGGCGCGCCCTGGTCCCTGAGCGGGGCATGCGTCCGGCCCCTGAGCTTGTCGAAGGGCCCGGATCCGCGACCCGCCGGTCCCTGAGCGAGCCGAAGGCGAGACGAAGGGCGTCGCACGCGCCCGTCGAATCTTGTGACCTTGTTGTGATCTTTTCTGGATCCGATCAGGTCCTTTTCGCCCCTGGAATGTCGGTGGCCCCGAGTTGACTAAGGGCATGACGAACACGGTCGGCATCGTGGAGGATCCCGGGGTGGACCCGGTGGATCCGGTCGCCGTGCTGGCCATGGTCACGTCCGGGCTCGCGGCGACCGAGGCGTCGATCATCCGGCTGCAAGCGGTACGGGACGCGCACCTGGCCGTCGCGCAGCGCCTCGCCGAAGACCTGGCCGCAGCGTCCGGGCCCGTGCGCGGCGAGGCGGCGGACCTCGCCGCACGCAGCGTGGCTGCCGAACTGGCCGCCGTGCTGCACATGTCCGACCGGGTGGTGCAGGGGCGGATGGCACGCGCGGCGGAGCTGATGTCCCGGTACCCGATCACGATGGAGGCGTTCAGCGACGCGCGGATCAACACCGCCCACGTCCGTCTCATCCAAGACACCGCCGCCCGCCTCGACGACGAGGCGCGGGCCGAGTTCGAACAGGCGGCGGTGGCGGCGTGCGAGGGTGAGACCCCGCATCGGGCGAAGCGGATCGTGGAACGCATCGCCGAACGCCTCGCCCCGCGCAGCCTCACCGAGCGGCACCGCACCGCGCAGGAGAAGCGGACCGTGTGGCGGGAGGAACTCCCCGACGGACAGAAGGCGCTCGGACTCATCCACTCCGCGGCGGTGATCGACGGGATCTTCGACCGGCTCACCCAGCAAGCCCGCCTGATCAAGACCGCCAACGCGAAAGCCGCGAAGGACGCGGCCTCGGGAGTCGCCCCGGACCCGGACGGCATCGGCGACCCGGACGACGACCGCACCCTCGACCAGCTGCGCGCCGACCTCTGCGCCGACACCCTCCTCACCGGCACCCCGTCCGGACACGACACCACCGCCGGGCTGCTGTCCGCGATCCAGGCGCGGGTGGAAGTCACCGTCCCCGCATTCACGGCGATGGCGGCCGACACCGGCAACAACCCCGGCACGGCGTTCGGGGTCCGCACCGAACAGCCCGCGGAACTCGCGGGCGGGCAGCCCATCGACACGGATACCGCCCGGCTCCTCGCCGGCGGCGCCACCGCATGGGAACGGGTGCTCACCCACCCGGTCACCGGGGCGATCCTCGCCGTCGACCACTACCGACCCAACGCCGACCTCCGCCGGCTCCTCCATGCAAGGGATGCCCGGTGCCGGTTCATCACCTGCGGACTGCCACCCATCACCCAGGACCTCGACCACACGATCGACGCCGCCTACGGCGGACCGACGGAGGAAGGCAACCTCGGCGGACTGTGCCGACGCCATCACGTTCTGAAGCACCAGACCGCGTGGACCGTGAAACAGCGCGGCGCCGGGATCCTGGAATGGACCAGCCCGACCGGTGCGAGCTACATCGACCAGCCGCCCCCACCGGTGACCTTCACCATCGACGAACCGGATCCACCCGACCAGCCGTCACCGTTCTGACCGTGGGTCAGACTGCGAGCTCGGCGGATCGGCACGCTTCAGGCGTACCGGCGCCCGTTCCAGGAGAGCCAGCCGTTCTGGTGCTGACCCGAGGGGTCGTGGTGCGTCCAGTGCACGGTGCCGCCCTTGTCACTCCACTCGTAGTCGCCGAGGAAGTCCACGCGGTCCCCGACCGCCAGGCCGTCGAGGCGCGGAGCGAGATCGATGTTGTGCGCGATGAGGATCGACACGCCGCCGGGCGTTCTGAGGATGAACTTCTGGTGCCGCGACCCGTCATCGTCGTCGGGGAGGATCCTTGCGACGACGCCGGTCCCCTGCACCTCCACGCCGCTGCGGTGCTTCTCGAACAGCGCGCGGACCGGGTCAGCGGCAGGATCGGAGGCCGTGCCGGTACCGGGCGCCGTGCCGGTACCGGGCGCCTTGCCCGCGCCGGGCGAGGCCACGGCCGACGGCCTCGGCGCGACCGCGGTGCCTGCAGGAGCGCCGGAGATCCAGCCCTGACCGCCCGCGAGCACCCCGAGCGCGATGAGCGCGATCACCACGACGACCGTCGCCCACTTCGTCCTCCGCGTCACGGCGCCCAGCCTAGATCACCGGAGAAGGCCCGCCCGTCACATGCCGGCGTGCTCGAACGCGGTCGTGGGCAGGTCCACGATATGGGCGCCGCCGTCGACGACGAGCACGGATCCGGTCATGTACGACGACTCGTGCGACCCGAGGAAGCGCACCACCGACGCGATCTCCGCCGGCTGGGCGGGGCGGTGCAGCGGCACGTCCGCCGTGACCGTGGCGTACGCCTCCTCACGGGAGGTCAGCCCCGCGTGCGCCGCGAACTCGTCCATCTCCTCGTCGGCCATGGGCGTCTGCACCCATCCCGGGCACACCGCGTTCACGCGCACGCCGTGCTTGCCGTAGTCGCGCGCCAGGGTGCGGGTGAGGCCGATGAGCGCATGCTTGCCGACCGTGTACCCGGCGACCGAGGGGCCCGCGAAGAGCCCGGCGAGCGAGGAAATCATCAAGGACCTCACCGGGTTCGACCTCAGCTGGATCGTCTGGGGCCTGCTCTCGATCGCGGTCTGCTTCGTGCTCGCCCGGATCGGCGTGGACTTCTCCTCGAAGGTGCTCGGCGTCTGCCTGGTGCTGGAGACCACGATGCTCGTCGTGTTCGACATCTCGGTGCTCGTGCAGAAGGGCTACGACTTCGCGGCCTTCAGCCCCGAGTGGGTGTTCTCCGGATCCCTCCCGATCGGCATGCTGCTCGCGGCGACCGGCTTCCTCGGTTTCGAGGCCACGGCCCTGTTCGGCGAGGAGGCGAAGGATCCGCTGCGCACGGTCCCGCGCGCCACCTACACGGCGATCATCGCGATCGCCGTCATCCTCGGGGTCACCGCCTGGGCGGTCGTCAGCGCGATCGGCGTGCCGAAGGCGCAGAAGGTCGGGCTCGACCACCTCGCGAACGGCGACCTGATCTTCTCCCTCGCGCAGCGCTACCTGGGCGGACCGCTGACCACGGTCATGATGATCCTGCTGCTGGTCAGCCTGTTCGCGGCCATGCTCGCCTTCCACAACTCCGCCAGCCGCTACCTGTACGCCCTCGGCCGAGCCCGGGTGCTGCCGAGCGTGCTCGCCCGCACCCGGGAGAGCGGATCCCCCGCGGTCGCCGGCATCGTGCAGGCCGGCTTCGCGGCGATCGTCGCGCTGATCTTCTTCTTCGCGGGAGCGGATCCGATCCTCACCGTCGTGCCCGCGATGCTCGGCTTCGGCACCCTCAGCGTGCTCATCCTGCAGGGCCTCGCCGCGCTGTCGATCGTCGTCGCGTTCCGCCGGCAGCAGGACGGCCGCTGGTGGAGCACGTTCGTCGCGCCCGGCCTCGGCTTCCTCGGCATCACCGCGATCTCGATCCTCGCCATCGTGAACTTCGACATCGTCGCCGGATCCGACGCCCTCGCCATCCGGCTGATGCCGCTGCTGCTCGTGCTCGCCCTGATCGGCGGCATCGGATATGCGGCCTATCTCAAGCGCGCCAAGCCCGCGGTCTACGACGGACTCGCCACCGACCTGGAGCGGATCAGCGCGGGCTGATCCCAACCCTCCGACCGACTTCCGGCTCCCGGCGCGAGAGCGAAGGCGCCGGTGACGAGAACAACCACCCCATCAAGGAGCATCATGACGACCATGAACCCCGCCGACACCTCGACCTGGCTGCCGCTGGACGGTCTGGCCCCCGGCTTCGACGCGAACAAGGAGCCGCACACCACCGCGCTGTCCGGACGCGAGATCAACCTCACCGCGCCGAACGGCACCCGCATCGCGCACGTGTTCGGCGACGACGAGGTCACCTGGACCTACACCCCCGGCGACGGCGATGAGACCGCTCCCGCCAGCGACACCGACGCGTACGAGGCGATCGAGGTCGACGACGACCTGTTCTACGTGCAGTTCCACCACCGCTATCTGCCCAACGAGGCCGTCTCGCTCGTGATCGACCTGCGCGCCGGCCGCGTGCTGTCGAACATCAGCGAGATCCTGGCGACCGCCGAGCAGGGCCGCACGCGGGTGCAGCACCACTTCGCGACCGCGACGATCGACGGCGTCGAGGAACTCGGTCCCGAGCTGCACCCGACGACGGCGCTCATCGGCCGCCGCGTCGAGTGGGTCTACAGCGACATCCACGCCTACGAGCACGTGTACCTCTCCGAGCGCTGGTACACCTGGCAGTGCCTCGCCGGCCCCGAGCGCGGCCTCGCCGACACCGACGAGAACAGCGTGTGGGAGATCCGCCCCGGCATCTACATGTTCGCGTGGCGTGAGAAGGTCATCCCGTGCGCGTCGATCACGGTCGCCGACCATCGGGACATCAACAAGATCCGCTCGCACGGCGTGCTGTTCGGCCTCGACGAGACCGGCGAGATCCCGACGCACTTCACGTTCGGCGCCTGGGGTCGGCTCATCTCGGTGACCCACCACACGCCGGCGCTGGAGCCCGCGAACTTCGGAGCCGGGGCCTGACATGACCGCCGTCCCCGCTGAGCTCATCGTCGTCGCCGACCTCATCCGCACGCTCGACCCCGCGCAGCCCGCGGCGGAGGCGTTCGCCGTGCGCGACGAGCGCATCGCCGCGATCGGCACGCGCGCCGAGGTCGACGCGCTGCGCGGTCCGGGCACGCGGGTGCTCGAGCTCGGCGGGGCCGCGGTCTACCCCGGCTTCGCGGACGTGCACAACCACCACGCGCTGGCCGGGCGTACCGACGTGTTCGAACTGTCGCTGCCGACCTCGCTCACGCTCGACGAGATCCTCGAGCGGGTGCGCGAGAAGGCGGCCGCCCTTCCCGAGGACGCCTGGATCATCGGGGGCGCGATCGCGAGCACGATGCTGCACACGCTCGCGAACACCGGCTCCCGGCTGCGCCTCGACGAGGCGGCCGGCGGCCGGCCGGTGATGCTCATGGAGGACTCGCGCCACAACCGCTGGGCGAATACGCGCGCCCTCGAGCTCGCCCGGATCGGCGTCGGCTCGATCCCCTCCGGCGGCGTCACGATCCTGGATCCGGAGGACGGCACGCCCACCGGCGTGCTGCTCGAGGCGGCCGGGATCCCGGTGCAGGAGGCGTACGACCGCTCGGGCGGACTGACCGCCGCGCAGCACCGCGCGGCCTCGGCCCGCGGCGTGCAGCTCGCGAACTCCTACGGCATCACGGCGTTCCAGGACGCCGGGGTCTCGACCGACATCCTGGGCGCGCTCGCCGCGCTCGACCGCGACGGCGCGCTCGACGCCTGGGTGGTCTCATCGCTGCTCGTCAACGACGAGATCTTCGGGTTCGACCCCGTCGGATCCCCGCTGATCGAGCGCGGCGAGGAGTTCCGCACCGCGCACCACCGGCCCGACTTCGTGAAGATCTTCCTCGACGGCGTGCCGCCGGCCCGCACCGCGTCGTTCCTCGAGCCGTACGTCCCCGACGCCGCGCACGGCGCCCACTACCACGGCGAGACCACGATGACCTTCGACGAGCTGCACGGCTGGATGAGCGCGGTCGCGGCACGCGGCCTGGGCGCCAAGGTGCACTGCACCGGCGACGGCTCCGCCCGGCTCGTGCTCGACGTCGCCGAGAAGCTGCGCGGCGAGGGCGTCACCACGCCGATCCAGATCGCACACGGGCAGTTCCTCGCCGACAGCGACATCCCGCGGCTGGCCGCGCTGAACGTCGTCGCCGACATCTCGCCGTTCCTCTGGTTCCCCGGCGTCATCCCGACGATGCTGACCGAGGTGCTGGGCGAGCGCGCCGAGCACTCCCAGCCGAACCGCACGCTGATCGACGCGGGCGCGCTCGTCGCGGGCGGCTCGGACTGGCCGGTGAGCGAGTCGCCGAACCCGCTCGAGGGCATCCAGGGGCTCGTCACCCGCGCGGATCCGCTGCGCCGCGCCCCCGGCACGCTGTGGCCGGAGCAGGCGATCACGGCGGAGGAGGCGCTGCAGGTCTTCACCCGCAACTCCGCGGTCGCGATGGGACTGGAATCCGAGACCGGCACGCTGGAGGTCGGCAAGTCGGCCGACTTCGTCGTCCTCGACCGCGACGCGATCGCGGGGCCTGCGGACGCGATCATCGACGCACGGGTGCTGTCGACCTGGTTCGCTGGACGCGAGGTGTACACCGCGGGCTGACCATCACGTCGTCGTCGCGCACCCCGCAGGGAACGGGTTCCCGGCGGGGCGCGCGTCCGTGTCCAGAGGGGGATGGCGCACACCGCCCCGATGGCTTAGAATTGTATACCAAACGCGCGTTCGGTCTACCGTCGTGCTCCCGCGCCGCACGACAGGAGACCGGATGACCGCCGAGGACCTCGCTCCCGAGCTCCCCGAGCCCTCCGCCGTCCCCCGTCGCATCGGCGCCGCACTGCTGCGGCCCTTCTCGTCCCTGCACGGCAACCCGGGCTTCCGCGCGCTGCTGCTGTCGAACATCGCGTTCTTCGGCGGCACCTGGACGCTCTCGTTCGTGCTGGGCTGGATGGTGTTCCAGGAGACCGGATCCACGATCCTCGTCGCGGTGTTCACGACCGTCCGGCTGCTGCCGCTGCTGCTCGGCCCGATCTCGGGCGTGATCTCGGACCGGATGGATCGCAAGCGTCTGCTCGTCATCGCGTGCATTCTCGCGATCACCACGGTCGTCGTGCTCGGCGGCCTCGCGCTCGTCGGACTCGCTTCGTTCGGGGTGCTCACGGCCGGCGGCCTGCTGGTCGGTCTCGCGCACTCCCCCTCGCAGCCGGCCCGCGCGGCCCTGGTCGCCGGCAAGGTGCCGGCGGCGCAGCTGAGCAACGCGAACGCGCTCAACGCGATGGCGATGAACACGACACTCATGATCGGGCCGGCGGTCGGCGGCCTCACGATCAGCGCGTTCGCTGCGCCGGCGGCGCTGTGGATCGGCAGTCTGTGGTTCGTCGCCTCCCTGATCGCGCTGCGCGGCGTGCATGGCGGATACATCGCGCCCGAGACCCCGCACGGCTCGGTCTGGCGCATGCTCGCGGCCGGCGTCCGCGCGATCGTGCGGCTGCCGGTCGTGCCTGCCGTCCTGCTCATCACGATCGCCGTGAACACGATGATCTGGTCGATACACCAGGGGTTCATGCCCGTGTTCGCGAAGGACATGCGCCTCGACGCCGCCGGCCTCGGCCTGCTGCTCACCGGCTTCGGGCTGGGCGGGATCGTCGGCTCCCTCGTGATCGCCGCGATCGGCGACTTCCGCTGGAAGGGCGCCGTATTCGTGTGCGGGATCGCCGGCATGTCGGTGTGCTGGATCCTGTTCGCCCTCGCACGGCCGCCGGCCCTCGCCGCGGCGATCTTCGTGGCCGCGGGGCTCATCTCCTCGGTCTTCGGGGTGCTGCAGAACACGCTCATGCTCTCCGCCACCCCTCCCGGGCTGCAGGGGCGCGCGATGGGCCTGCAGGAGCTCGCGATCGGGGCGCAGCCAATCGCCGCGCTCGCCATCGGCGCGGCCGCGCAGGTGATCGGGATCGCCGCCACCACGGTGATCAGCGCGGGACTTCTGCTGCTTTTCCTCGCGGCGATGGCCCTCGCGTCTCCCGCCCTGATGCGCTACCACGGCACCGCGGGCGCCTGAACGGATCCGGATCCGCGCGGCGAGCCTCGGGGATCGCTCGCGCACGACTGCGGTGGTGAGCGCACGCTGCTCCGCGAGTCAGCGTCAGAGGCCGTTCGTCATGACAGCGGCTTCTCGCGCCCGCGCAGGCGCCAGAGGAGCCAGAGCGTACCGATGGGGACCGCGAGGATGACGAGGAATCCGAGACTCCACACCTCGTAGGACATCGGGAGCAGCGGATTGCTCGCACCGCCGTCGGCCGGCGACGCCACCCAGATCCACTTCGCCACAGCGCCGACCGCATAGACCGTCGCCCACACGGCGAACGGCAGCAGGATGGCCAGCGTCTTCTCCCACCGCCGCCAGAACCGGCTCGACGTCACCAGCGCGACGCCCACGACCCACCCGCCGATCGGCAGGAGGAACGTGCCGAACCCGAGCACCAATGCGCCGGCGATGGCGAACCACTTCGTGTCGACCATCGGCGGCTTCAGCGCGGGAACCGTCGGCCGAGCCGGAGCGACGACCACCACCGGGCCGGGCTGCGACGGCTGCGACTCCTCCTGCG
This sequence comes from Microbacterium xylanilyticum, assembly GCF_054654695.1. Lineage (NCBI taxonomy): Bacteria > Bacillati > Actinomycetota > Actinomycetes > Micrococcales > Microbacteriaceae > Microbacterium > Microbacterium xylanilyticum. The sequence continues at coordinate 890,426 of NZ_BAAIEN010000002.1, read as the reverse complement.
CCGCCGCTGCGACCACCTCCGGATCCCCGATCTGCGCGATCCTGTCACGCATCCCGAGGGCGTCGAGTCCGTCGAACTCCTCGATGATCCCAGCGCGCAGCTCGTTCGCGATCCGCCACGGCAGGTCCGCTATCGCGGCGTCGAGCCGCTCCAGGTAGTCGTCGCGCAGGCGCTACGCCTCGAGATCGATCATGTTTCCCCCTCTGCGGTGAGCGCGGCCACGCTGCGGGCGAAAGGAGCCCACGACGCGCGGAATCGTTCCAGTTCGGCCTGCCCGCCGGCCGTCAGCTCGTAGTAGCGGCGCACCGGCCCGGATCCCGACGGCTGCTCGAACGTGCGCACCCAGCCGCTCTGCCGCAAGCGCGAGAGCAGCGGGTAGAGCGTCCCGATGCTCGCGATCAGTCCCTCGGCTGAGAGTCGCTCCGCGAGTTCCCAGCCGTACATCGGTCCGCGCGCGAGGAGGCCGAGCACGCAGTACTCGACGACTCCTTTGCGCATCTGAGCCCCGACGTCCGGTGTCATGCCTGACAAGCTAGCTTGCATAGCAAGGCGATTCAAGGATCGTGCTGCGGCGCAGCGCACCCGGTGACGAGCGCCGCGCGGCTACCCGCCCGGTCGCAGCCCGGTCCTGTCCGGCGCGCCGGTCCTAGACTGGATCCGGCGCGCCGGCGCCACGGGAAGGGTGCGGGATGCCGATCACGGGGACGGTACTGGAGACCGCGGCGCGGCATCCGGATCGGCCCGCGATCGTCGGCGAGGGCGGCGCACTCAGCTACGCCGAACTGGTCGAGGACTCCCGCCGCGTGTTCGCGGTCGTCGACGCCGCGCATCGTGCGCAGAGCGCTCCCCCGGTGCCCGCGCCGGAGACCGCCGGCATCCCGATCACGGCGGTCAGCGTCGGGAGCGCATTCCACGCCGCGCGGATCGTCGCCGGCCTGGCCGGGTACCGCGCCGTGTCGGCCACGATCGATCCGCAGTGGCCGCTCGCCCACCGCGTCCATGTCGTCGTCGCCGCGGGGATCGGTCTCCTGATCAGCGACGATGCCGCGCTCGCGGAGGCTCTCCACGACGCCGGATGGACGGGGACCGTCCTCACACTCGACGAGTTCCGCGCCCGTGAGACCTCGACCGAGCCCGCGGATCCGCCCGCCGTGCGCGACGGCGACGAGGCGTTCCTGCTGCTGTTCTCCTCGGGCACGACGAGCAATCCCAAGGCGTTCCTGAAGACCCGTCGGCAGTACCGCGAGAACGTCGCGGTGTCGAGCGCGCATCTCGAGCCGCACCCGGGCGTGCAGACCCTGGCTCCGGGCCCACTGTCGTACAGCCTCACCCTGTACGCCCTCATCGAGTGCCTCGCCACCGGCGGAGGCGCGCACCTCGCCGACGTCTTCGACCCGGGCCGGCTGGCGCGGCGCGTCGCCGCCGAGGGCATCACCCGCATCGTCGCCGTGCCCGCCGTCGTGCAGGTGCTCATCGATGCGGCCCGGCGGGACCCGGGCGCCTTCGCGCGCCTGGAGCTCGTCGTCACCGGCGGCGCGAACCTGCCCGCCGCGCTGCGCGACGGGCTCGCCGCGGTGCTCCCGCAGGTGCGGCTGATCAGCTACTACGGCGCCGCGGAGATCGGGTTCATCGGCGACAGCCGCGGCGGCGACGGCACGCTCCTCGACGTCTACGAGGGGATCGGCGCCGAGATCCGCGACGACGCCGGCCACCGCGTCCCGGACGGCGAACTCGGCACGCTCTGGATCCACGCGGCGGCGTGCTCGGACGGCTACCTCGCCGCGACCACCGACGCCGTGCTGCGCGGCCCCGACGGGTGGGCCACCGTGCACGACGTGGGGCGGATCGTCGACGGGAGGCTGCAGCTGGCCGGGCGCGCCGGGGACATCGTCGCGACGGGCGGCCACAAGGTCTCGCTCCCCGAGGTCGAGCGCGCCTTCGACGGGATGCCCGGGGTGGGCGCCGTCTGCGCCGTGGCGCTGCCGGATCCGCGGCTCGGCAGCGTGGTGGCGCTCGTCATCGAGAGCCCGGTCGCTGAGCCCGCCGAAGCGACGACCCCGGACAAACGCACGCTGCAGGCGTGGGCGCGCGCCCGGCTCGCGCCGCAGTTCGTGCCGCGACGGTGGTACCTGCTCGATCAGCTGCCGCGCACGGCGGGCGGCAAGATCCGGCGCCCCGCGACGACGGAGCTCATCGCGCGCGGCGAGGGGATCCGGCTGTGACCGGCGGATCCGCAACGCTCCCGCGTCCGACGGGCCGCCGCGTCGTGGTGACCGGCCTCGGCGCTGTCACCCCGAGCGGGCTCGACGTCGCCGCGCTCTGGGACGCCGTCACGACCGGGCGCAGCGCCGTCACCGCGCTGGACGATCCGGAGTTCGCCGGCCTCGCCGTGCGGATCGGCGGGCGCATCCGCGGCTTCGACGCCACAGGCCTCGTCGAGCCGCCGCTCGCCCGGCGCCTCAGCCCCTCGCAGCTGTGGGCCGTCGCCGCCGCCGATCAGGCCCTCGCGCACGCGGGCGCCGATCCGGCGCGGATCCGCGACGGCGCCGGGCTGCCCTGGGACGCGACCCGCACCGCGATCCTCACCGCGACCGGATCCGGACCGATCGACCAGATGCAGGCCGCGACCCGCGCGCTCGACGCCCGCGGCCCCCGCGGCGTGCCGCTGAGCCTCGTCGTGCACGGCGCGCCGGACGCGGTCGCCGCCCTGCTCAGCGAGCGCTACGGAGCGCGCGGCACCGCGCACGGCGTGACGGCGACGTGCGCATCCAGCGCGATCGCGATCGGCGAGGCGCTCCGCCGCATCCGGCACGGCTACGCCGACGCGGTGCTCGTGGTCGGCGTGGAGGACTGCCTGAACCCGGTCAACCTCGCCTCGAACGCCAACCTGCGCGCCCTTGCGAGCGGCTACGAGGCCGATCCGACCTCCGCGAGCCGGCCCTTCGATCGCGGTCGCCGAGGATTCGTCATGGCGCAGGGCGCCTCCGCCCTGCTGATCGAAGCCGAGGACGTCGCCCTGGCACGCGGCGCCGACCCGCTCGCCGTGCTGGCCGGATTCGGCGAGTCCAGCGATGCTCACCATCCGACCGCGCCGCACCCGGCCGGCCGCGGAGCCGCGGAGGCCGTCGCGGCGGCCCTGGCCGATGCCGGGCTGGATGCCGACGATCCCGATGCCGTCGACCACATCAACGCGCACGGCACAGGCACGCCCGCGGGCGATGCCGCCGAGCTCGCCGCCTACGCCGCCGTGTTCGGCGACCGGGCCCGGCGCATCCCGATCACGGCGACGAAGTCGAGCACGGGGCACCTGCTGGGCGCCTCGGGCGCGATCGAGGCGGTCCTCGCGATCCGCACCCTGCAGACCGGCGTGATCCCGCCCACCATCAACCTCGACGACCCCGAGTTCGACGGCTGGGACATCGTTCGCGGTTCCGCGCGCGATCTCGGCCGGATCAGCCGGGTGCTGTCGCCGTCGTTCGGCTTCGGCGGCCACAACGGCGCCCTCATCTTCACAAGCACCCAGGAGGCACGATGACCGACAGTCTCACCCGCCACGCCGAGCTCGCCGAGCGCTACCTCCCGGACGAGCTGCTGGAGCGCCTCCGCGAGCGCGCCGCCGGGTACGACCGCGAGAACCGGTTCTTCGACGAAGACCTGGCCGACCTCGCCGACCGCGGCTACCTGCTGCTGTTCGTGCCCGAGGAGCACGGCGGCCCGGGACTGAGCCTCGACGAGGTGTCGCACCTGCAGCAGCGCCTCGCGACCGCCGCGCCCGCCACCGCGCTCGCGGTGAACATGCACCTGATGTGCACGGGCGTCGCGAAGGCCCTGGCGGATCGCGGCGACCACTCGCTCGATCACGTGTTCGCCGAGGCGATGGCCGGAGAGATCTTCGCGTTCGGCATCAGCGAACCGTCGAACGACTGGGTCATGCAGGATTCGACCACCACCGCCACCCCGCAGTCCGATGGCGGCTACCTGCTCACCGGGGTCAAGATCTTCACGTCCCTCTCCCCCGTCTGGACCCGCCTCATCACCCACGGCCGCGACGACACGGATCCGGAGAACCCGATGCTGGTCTACGGCTTCCTGACGCGGGATGCCGACGGCATCACCGTCTCCGACCAGTGGGACGTGATGGGGATGCGCGCCTCGCAGAGCCGCGCCACGATCCTCACCGACGTGCGCATGGCGCCCGAGCGGGTGAACCGCCGGATCGCCGTCGGGCGCGTGCCGGATCTGCTCACGTTCGCGATCACGAGCAACTTCCAGCTCCTCATCGGATCCGTCTACGCCGGGATCGCCCGCCGTGCCCTCGAGCTCGGCGCCGCAGGGCTGAAGAAGCGCCGCTCGGCCAAGTCGGGCACGACCTACGCCGAGGTGCCGGAGTCGCGCACCCGCCTGGCGGACGCCCACCTCGAGTACCTGGCGGTGCCGGCGCAGCTGGAGGCGTACTGCCGCGACTTCGACGAGCTCGTCGACCACGGCGCCCGCTGGCCGCTGCTGCTCGTGAGCGCCCGGCTGAACGCCGCGACGGCCGCGCGCCGCGCCGCGGAGACGGCGCTCATGTGCACCGGCGGCGCCGGCTTCGGCAACGGCCACGAGCTGAGCCGGCTCTACCGCGACGCGACCGCGGGGCTGTTCCACCCGCCGAGCGCCGACGCCGCCCGCCCGATGTACGCCGCGGCGCTGCTCGACGACTGAACCGCGCGATCGGCACAGACGGCGGCCCCGGGCACCATGTCCCGGGGCCGCCGCCGTGAGGGGGACCCTGCGATCAGTGCTCGGGCGCGACCGCGGCCGCGGGCCGGCGCACGCACAGGGCGAGCGCGACGACCGCGAACGACAGCACCGCACCGGCGAGGAACGCGAGGTGCGACCCCTGCGCCGCGGCCGCGGGCGAGGGCAGCTCGGGGTTCGACCCCGTCGCCGCGACCCCGGTGGCGTAGAGGGCGATGAAGATCGCGGTGCCCGCGGCGCCCGCCACCTGCTGCAGCGTCGCGATCGTCGCGCTGCCGTGGGAGTACAGCTTCGGGGCGAGGGATCCGAGCGAGGCGCTGAACGCCGGCGTGAACAGGAACGCGAGCGACAGCATGAGCACGATGTGCGCGCCCAGCAGCACGACCCAGGAGGAGTGCTCGCCGAGGCCGAGCGCGAGGGTCCACAGCGAGGCGGCGAGACCGAGCGAGCCGGGGATCACGAGCGGACGCGGCCCGAAGCGGTCGTACAGGCGCCCCACCGTGGGGCCCGCCAGCCCCATCAGCAGCCCACCGGGAAGCAGGATGGCACCGACCCAGAGCGGGTCGAGGCCGAGCGTGTAGCGCGCGAACTGCGGCAGCACGATGAAGGCGCCGAACAGCGACACCATCCCCGCCGTCATCATGGCGACCGCGATCGCGAAGTCACGCGACAGGAAGGTTCGCAGGTCGAGCAGCGCGGCGTCGGTGCGCTGCAGCACGAGCTGCCGCCACCCGAACAGACCGAGGGTCGCGAGGCCGACCACGACCGGGATCCACGGCTGCACGGACGCCTGCCCGACCGCCGCAGCGCCGATCTGGCTCAGCCCGAACACCAGCGCCGAGAACGCGACCGCGGCGAGCACGACCGAGAGCACGTCCAGCGGCACCGGCCGGGTCTCGGAGACGTTCGGAATCCGGCCGATGCCGATCGCGAGCATCGTCAGCGCGATGGGCAGCATCACCCAGAACAGTCCCTGCCACGGCAGCACCTGGATGAGCGCACCCGAGACGATCGGCCCCACGGCGGGCGCCACGGACATCACGATCGACACGCGCCCCATCACCCGGCCGCGCTCCTCGGCGGGGACCACCGTCATCACGGTCGTCATCATGAGCGGCATCATCACGGCCGTGCCCACGGCCTGGATCACGCGGCCGACCACGAGCAGCTCGAACACCGGGGACAGCGCGGCGACGACCGTGCCGACCACGAAGCTCGACATGGCGACGGTGAACACCGCGCGGGTGCGCAGCCGCTGCATCAGCCAGCCCGTGGTGGGGATGACGACGGCCATCGTCAGCGCGAACGCCGTGGTCAGCCACTGCCCCCGCGTCGCGTCGATGTGCAGCGACTCCTGGATGCGCGGCAGGGCGACGGCCATCATCGTCTCGTTGAGGAACACGACGAAGACGGCGGCGAGGAGCAGCCGCAGCGCCGTGCGGTTGCGCGCCTCCACGGGGGCGGGTGCCGGTGAGGCGTCGACCTCGGCCGGTGCGATGGTGGCGGTCATGTCCTTCTCCTTCTGGTGCGATCCCCGGATCCGGATACTTCAAAAAATAAAGCACACTGCAAATAGTGAAGTCAAGTGGTAATCTGAGATCCATGACGAACCAGCACTACGGTCAGTTCTGCGGACTCGCGCGCGCGGCGGAGATCGTCGGGCAGCGCTGGACGCTGCTGATCCTGCGCGACCTCACGGTGGGGCCGCGCCGTTACTCGGATCTGGTCGCAGGTCTTCCGGGCATCCCGACGAACACTCTGGCGACCCGCCTGAAGGAGCTCGAGGAAGAGGGCGTGGTCGCTCGCACCGCTCCGCACGGCGCCGAGCGCTCGGTCGTCTACGCGCTCACTCCGCGCGGTGAGGAGCTGCGGCCGGCACTGGACGCGCTGGGACTCTGGGGCGCGGGAGGGATGCGCGAGCCCCGCGAGGGCGAGATCGTGACCACCCCGTCGATCACCGCCGCCCTGCGCGTGGCCGCGGGCGACGGCGTCGTGCCCGCCGACTGGGACACCACGTACAACGTACGCGTCGGCGACGTGGAGACGCACGTCGTGATGCGCGGCGGCCGGATCACCGCCGACCCCGGCCTCGCCGAGGACGCGGATCTCGAGATCATGGCGGGCCCGGGGATCCGCGACCTGCTCGCCCGCACGCTGACTCCGCAGGACGCGCTCGCTTCCGGAGCCGTGCAGATCCAGGGCGACCCCGCCCTGTTCGACCGGTTCGCCGAGACGATGCACGTGCCCTACAGCGCGCACCTACCCGGATCGGACGCTCCGGCCGCCGTCGGCGGCTGAGCACCCGGCGAGACCTCAGGCGCTCGCGTCCTCGAGCGCGAACCGCGCGCCGAGCTCGCCGATCACGGCGGCGGGTGCGTTGGTATTGCCCGTGGTGATCGTCGGCATCACCGACGCGTCGATCACGCGCAACCCGACGATGCCGTTCACGCGGAGCCGCGGATCGACGACCGCTTCCGGATCCGATCCCATCCGGCACGTGCCGACCTGGTGGTGGTAGGTGATGGCGGTGCGGCGCACCCAGTCCTCGACGTCGGCATCCGCGACCTCCGGTCCCGGGTAGGCCTCAGTGGCGCCCCACGCGTCCGCGAGGGCCGGCTGGGCGCCGATCCGTCGCGCCTGGCGCACGGAGGCGGCGAGCGCCGCGAGGTCGCGCTCGTCCGCGAGGGCGGCGAGGTCGATCAGAAGCGGATCCGCGACGCCGGGACCCGAGATCCGCAGGGACCCCCGGCTGCGGGGCGTGACCAGACCTGCCATGAGCGAGAAGCCGTCGCCGGGGGCGTGCGCGCCGGGGCGCGGTGCGAGCTCGCCCCACATCGGCACGGAGAAGTGGATCGGCTGGGTGTCGGGCTGGGCGAGGTCGTCGCGCGAACGCCAGAACAGATGCGTCTGGGTGACGGAGACGCCGGGCTGCGGCGGGCCGACCGGCCGGGAAGTCGTGAAGATCACGGGTGAGAGCAGGTGGTCGTGCAGGTTCGCACCGACCCCCGGCGTGTCATGGACCACGTCGATGCCCAGCGCCTCCAGGTCGGCACGGGGGCCGATGCCGCTGCGCAGCAGGATCGCGGGGCTGCCCAGGGCGCCCGCCGCGAGGATCACCTCGTCCGCGCGGAGATCGGACCCTTCGACGAGCTCAGGGACCGAGGCGAGACGCACGCCCACGGTCGCGCCGTCCTCGACGATCACCGAGTGCACCTCGGCACCGGTGACGATGCGCAGGTTCGGTGCGTCCTCGATGGGGCGCACGTACGCCATCCACGTGTTCACGCGGCGGCCGTCCCGCATCGTGACCTGCTCCTGCGAGACGCCGTCGAGACTGCCGCCGTTGTAGTCGGGATTGAAGACCAGCCCCTCCTCGACCGCCGCATCGACGATCGCCTGCTGGATCGGCACGAGCGGGTAGTCGCCGGTGACGGGGAGCAGGTCGTTCTCGATGGCCTGGTACACGGGCTCGACCTCGGCCCAGCCCCAGCCGGTCGCGCCCGCGGCCTCCCAGCCGTCGAAGTCACTGGCTGCGCAGCGCACCCAGATCATCGCGTTGAGGGCGTGGGATCCGCCGGTCACCTTGCCGCGCGGCAGATGCAGGCGACGTCCGGCCGCGTGCTCCTGGCGCACCGTGACGTGATCCCAGTCCTCGGCGGCATGCCACAGCTCGCCGGCGCGGGACGGATCGCGGATCGCGGGGTTCGTGTCGTACCCGCCGGCCTCGACGAGCGTCACATCCCACCCGGCGTCCACGAGACGCCGGGTGACGATGCTGCCCGAGGTGCCGGCGCCGACCACGATGGCGGAGCGGGTCATCGGCTCAGCTCTTCCGGCCGGGCCCGGAGACGACCTGCGGCACCGCGACCGACTTGAGGCCGGCGACGCCGAACTCGAGCCCGTAGCCCGAGCTCTTCACGCCGCCGAAGGGAACCATCGGGTGCAGGCCGCCGTGGGAGTTGATCCACACGGTGCCGGACTGCATCCGTGTCGCCGCCTCCCGCGCAGCCTCGGGATCGCTCGACCACACCGAGGCGCCGAGGCCCACGTCCACGGAGTTGGCGAGCGCGAAGGCCTCGTCCACGTCGGAGTATCGGATGATCGGCAGCGCCGGCCCGAACTGCTCCTCCTGCACCAGCGCGGCGTCGTTCGGGATGTCGGCCACGATCGTCGGGCGGTAGAAGAGCTCGCCCAGCTCCGGAGCCGCCTCGCCGCCGGTGGCGATGCGGGCGCCGCGCGCCTTCGCGTCCTCGACCAGGCGCGAAACGATGTCGAACTGCTGCTTGTTCTGCAGCGGCCCCAGCACGTTGCCCTCGTCGAGGCCGTTGCCGATCGGCACGTTCGCGGCGATGCCGGCCAGTGCGTCCACGACCTGGTCGTAGAGCGAGTCGTGCACGTAGAGGCGCTTCATGGCCGCGCACGTCTGACCCGTGTTGATGAAGGCGCCCCAGAACAGGTCCTCGGCGATCGCGGCCGGATCCGTTCCCGGCAGGACGATGCCGGCGTCGTTGCCGCCGAGCTCGAGCGTGAGGCGGGCCAGGTTGCCGGCCGAGCTCTCGATGATCTTCCGTCCGGTCGCGGTGGATCCCGTGAACATGATCTTGTCGATGTCGGGGTGGGAGGCGAGCCGCGCGCCCACCTCGCGGTCACCCGAGATCCCGATCAGCACATCCGCGGGCAGCACATCGTTCATCACGGCGAGGAGCGCGAGCACGCTCAGCGGGGTGTACTCGCTGGGCTTCGCGACGACGGTGTTGCCCATCCGCAGCGACGGCCCGATCTGCCAGATCGTGATCATGAGGGGCCAGTTCCACGGCCCGATCGCGCCGACCACGCCCGCCGGCTTGTAGACGAGCTCGGCGTGCAGGTTCTCGTCGTCCACGAGCACCTCGGGCTCCAGCACCGTGGTCGCGTTCGTGCGCAGCCACGCCGAGCACGCGCCCAGCTCGAAGCGCGCGTTCGGGCCGTTCAGCGGCTTGCCCTGCTCCCGGGAGAGCAGCACGGCGAGCGCCTCGGCGTTCGCGTCGATCGCGTCGGCCGCGGCGAGCAGCAGCTCGCTCCGCTTCTCGTGCCCGAGGGCGTCCCACCCCGGCTGCGCGGCCTTGGCGCGCGCGATGGCGTCGTCGAGGTCGGCGACGGTCTGCACCGGGGCACGGCCGATGATCTCGCGCGTGGCGGCGTCGGGGATCTCCCGTCCTGCCCCCTCCGGGGCCTGGATGCGGTCGAGCAGCGCGGACGCGGCGGACAGGTCGGTCATCGGTCTCTCCTTCGAGTGTGCGGACGACGAGGCGTCACCCCATTGTCGGCAGGCGCAGGGCTCGGCGGCTTGTCGTGCAGCGCACGGCGCTCGTCCCCCCGCGAAGGATCCGCGGCTCAGCTCCGAACAGCGGCCTCCTGACGGCCGGCGCGCTCCGCATCCCACGCCCCGTGATCGGCTGCGGCCGTGCGCAGGAACACGATGATCCAGCTGAAGATGAGCACGGCGGCGATGAGCTCGACCGCGGTGAGGTTGTAGTAGCCGGTCGCGAAGAACACCCCGAGCAGCGCGATCACGAGCACGTACACCCAGCCCAGCACGACGAACACCCGGGAGATCCGCCGCAGGAACCACGGCAGCCCGACCACCACCACCGCGAAGCACACGGCCATCCCGGTCGCGACCGTGTTGTGCAGCAGGAAGAAGCGGTCCACCGGGAAGACCCCGACGCACGCCAGCAGGACCCCGATCAGCACGAGCCCGACCCGGACGATGGTGCGACCGCGGTCGTCCCGGGGCTCCGGAACGGGCAGCGCCGCCGTCGCGTAGCGGGCGATCGTGGTCACCATGACGCCCGCCACGATGAGGGTGCCGTTGAACGCCGGGGAGGACGCGTTCGTCGACATGCCCAGGGCGGAGAGGTTCGTGCGCCACCAGTGCGGATCCGTCGCCTCGAGCATCGCCGTGAATGCGCCGATCACGAGGTAGATCGCCAGGATCAGCGACACCGCGGTGGGGCTCAGCGCCATCGCGCTGAGGTAGCAGACGTACGCGGTGAGGGCCAGCGCGACGCCGACGAGCACGGCCCCCGGGAACGGGAACACCGGGGCATCCCGGAAGGCCGCTTCGAGAAGCGTGGCCAGCCCGAGCAGGGCGAGCAGCGCGACGGCGCCATGTGCGAGCGCGATCGCTGTCAGCTCGTACCAGCGCAGTCGCTGGCCCGGCGTCGCGAAGCCGTCGTCGCCCGCGCGATCGTGCCGCGTCCCAGGTGCGTCGACGCGCTCGAGGCGCAGGCCGATGCGACCTGCGAGGAAGCTCAGCACGGCGACCAGCGCTCCGCTGTACGCGGCGACGTCGCCGACCGACCACGGGCCGGTGATCGCGAGGGTGCGGTTCCAGAAGATCACGAGGGCCGCGAGGAAGCCCAGCACGAACGCGACCACGCCGGTCAGCAGCGCGTCGCTCTCGCGGACCTGACGCAGCGTCGCGATCGCGCGGGCGGCGCGCAGCCGCCGGGTCAGCCGGTCCCACTCGGCGCGCATCGTTCCCCGCTCCCGTGTCACGTCTCCACCCTAGGGGCGCGGATACCCTGGCATGATGACCCAGACGTTCCGCGCCCGCGCCGCCCTGCTCGACATGGACGGCACCCTCGTCGACTCGACCGCCGTCGTGGAGCGGCTGTGGCTGGCCTGGGCGGAGCCGCACGGCCTCGACCCCGAGTTCGTGCTGAGCGTGGTGCACGGCCGGCAGGGCCACCAGAGCATGGCGATCATGCTGCCCGACCGCCCGCACGAGCAGAATCTCGCCGAGAACCGGGAGATGCTCGCCCGCGAGAGCGATGACATCGACGGCGTCGTGGAGGTGGCGGGCGCCGCGGCGTTCCTGGCGGCGCTCGCGCCGTTCCCGCACGCGATCGTGACGTCGGCCGACGACCGGCTCATGCGTGCGCGCATGGGCGCCGCCGGACTCGACGTGCCCGACGGTCCGGTCACGGCGGAGTTCGTGACCGCCTCCAAGCCGGATCCGGAGGGCTTCCTGCTCGGCGCCCGGCGCCTGGGCGTGGATCCGGCGGACTGCGTCGCCTTCGAGGACTCCGAGGCCGGGATCCAGGCCGCCCAGGCCGCCGGGATGCGCGTGATCGGCGTGGGCGTGGGATCCGCGGCCCACTCCCCCGACGCCGTCGTCCCCGACCTGACGCACGTCACCGTCTCGCCCGACGGCGACGGGTTCCTGCTCACGATCCACTGAACCCTCGCGGGTCAGGATCCGGATCCAGTCCGCAGCGGCCACGGCGCCCAGCCGTCCGGAGGATCGCGGAGGATCGGAAGGGCGGCGGTCAGACGCTCCGCGGGAAGATCCTCGGCGCGCGTCTGCCCGGTGGTCGAGCCGTTCGGGAAGACGAGCCGGAATCCCACCTCGGACCGGCCGTTCACGCTCTCGACGTCGTCTCCGGAGACGACGGCGAGCACCGTGCGCTCCAGTTGGCCCACCTCGTACTCCCACGGGGAGTCGCACGCGTCGCATCCGCACACGGGGTACGCGAAGTCGTGCAGCAGCCCGGCGTGCACGATGACGCCCGGGAAGGTCGTGAAGACGAACGTCAGCGCCGCGGAGGCGGCACCCGCGGGCCGCACGCGTACCGCGCGCTGAACCTCCGGGCGCGGGCGGAGCAGATCGTCGGCGGCCTCGGGGCCTTCGTCGAGCTCGACGTCGTAGGTCGCTCGCAGGTGGCCGATCAGGGCATCCGCGACGGTGTGCAGCGGGAGATACCGCTCCGGGTGCGACACGACCGAGTACGTCTCCTCCGGCGGGGAACCGGCCCAGCGGCGGCCGTAGGGGATCACCCGCCCCTCCGCATCGCGGAACACGAGTGCGTCGATCGCCGGCCGCACGTACGCGCTCATGCCTCGATCCTGCCGCAGCCTCAGGCCAGCGCAGCCGCCACGGCGGTGCGGGCCTCGGCGGCGGTCGCCGCGCCGAGCGCCGCCGAGGCCGCGCGGCGGCAGTCCTCCGCGGTCACCGTGCGCAGCCGCGCCGCCACGCGGGGAACGGAGCGCGCCGTCATCGACAGGCTCGTGACGCCGAGGCCGACGAGCACGGGGGCGATCGCCGGGTCGCCCCCGGCCTCGCCGCACACGCCCACCGGCTTGCCCAGGGTGCGCCCGGCGGCGCCGACCGTGCCGATCAGGCGCAGCACCGCCGGCTGCCACGGATCGTTGAGCGCGCCGAGCGGCGCCGACAGCCGGTCGGCCGCCATCGTGTACTGGGTGAGGTCGTTGGTGCCCAGGCTCACGAAGTCGACGACGTCGAGCAGTTCCGCGGCGAGCAGGGCAGCGGCGGGGGTCTCGATCATGATGCCGGCCCGCGAGATCCCGGCCGACCGGCACGCCGCCACGAAGTCGCGCGCCTCGTCGACGGTGGCCACCATCGGCGCCATCACCTCGACGTCGGCGCGCTCCTCTGCCGCCGCGGCGGCGATCGCGGCGAGCTGGTGCGCGAGCAGGGCGGGGTGCGCCTGCGCGACCCGGAGACCGCGCACGCCGAGGGCGGGGTTCTCCTCGTCCACCGCCGTCGCGAACGGGAGGGGCTTGTCGGATCCGGCGTCGAGTGTGCGCACCACGACCTTCCGTCCGGAGAACGGCGCCAGCACACCCCGATAGGCGTCCGTCTGCTCGGCGACGGTGGGCTCCGTCGCGCGGTCGAGGAAGCAGAACTCCGTGCGGAACAGGCCGATGCCCTGGGCATGCGCCTCCGCCGCCGCGCGCGCTTCGGCGGCCCCGCCGACGTTGGCGAGCAGCGGCACGGGCGTGCCGTCGGCGAGCGCCCCCGCACCGTCGAACGCAGGCACCGTCTCGGATGCCGCGGCGCGACGCTGCTCCGGCGGGTCGAGCTGCACGACGCCCGCCTCGCCGTCCACGAGCACGACCGTCCCCACCGCGATGCCGGTCGCGCCTGCCGCACCCACCACGGCGGGAAGTCCGAGCGCGCGAGCGAGGATCGCGGTGTGCGAGGTGGGGCCGCCCTCCTCGGTCACCAGCGCGACGCACCGGCTCCTTCCGAGCGCCGCGGTCTCCGCCGGGGCGAGGTCGCGCGCGACGAGCACGAACGGGTCCGCACGATCCGGGATCCCCGGGACCTCGCGCCCGGTCAGCCGTGCCACGATGCGGTCGCGCACGCTGTGCACGTCCGAGACGCGCTCCGCCATGCGGCCGCCGAGGCCGCGCAGCAGCTGCGCCTGCGCCTCGGCCTCGTCCCACACGGCGCGGTCGGCAGGCACGCCCTCGGCGCGCACCCGCGCGGCTGCCGCCGAGCCGAGCTCCGGATCCTCGGCCAGCAGCGCGGTCGCCTCGAGGATCTGCGCCGCCTCGCCGTCGGCGCGCGCGGCGTCCGCGCGCAGCGCTGCGGCCACCTCCGCGGCGGCCGGCGCGATGCGCGCGGCCTCGGCCTCGCGGCGGTCGCCCGGCAGCCGGTCGGCGGCGGGCGGCTCGGCGATCGCGGCCCCGAGCTGCGCGACCGGGGCCACGGCGACCCCCGGGCTCACCCCGAGACCGGTGAGCGTCGCGCCCGGTGACTTCGGGGCCGTTGACTGCGACTCCGTCAGAACAACGCCCGCGTCCGCACCCGGCGCACCCTCCATCTCGCCGAAACCGTCGTCGAACAGCGCGGCCACGCGTTCGACCGCTCCAGGATCGCCCTCCAGCTCGACCTCGTCGCCGGCACGCGCCCCGAAAGCGAGCAGGCGCATCATGCTCGCCGCCGGGACCGCGTCCCCGTCCGGCAGCCGCCGCAGCGTCACCGCCGCGCCCTGGGCCGCCTGCGCGATCAGGGCGGCCGGCCGCGCGTGCACGCCCGCGGGGTTGCGCACCACCACGGTGCGCACGGCGGCCCCCTCCGGCCGCGAGACCGCAGACGCCGGCGTGCTCTCCTCGCGCGCGCTCGTCTCCGGCGCGCCCGCGTCGAGCCCGAGGCCCCCCGACCCGGCCTGCGCCTGCGGCTCGTCCTCCAGCTGCGCCGACTTCGCGATCAGCGCGCTGTTCGCCTCCGCGGCGACCTGCTCCAGCGACGCACCCTGCGCCGCCGTCACCGCCGCCGCGAGCAGCCCTTCCACGAACGGCGCGGACGCGAGCCGCACCGGAACCTCGCTCGCCCGCAGCTCGAGGGCGAACTCGGCGCTCATCACCGCGGATCCGAGGTCCATCAGCACGAGCACGCCGTCGCAGGAGGCCGCCAGCTCGTCGATGGCCTCGGCCACCCGGGTCGCGTCCGTACCCAGGATCGGCGCACCGTCGGCGTCCACGCCGGCGCCCGCGGCGAGCGCGATCGGCACCGCCGCCCCCGGCACCATCTGCGCGGCGAGCTCCTGCGCAGCCTCTGCCAGGCGCAGGCTGTGCGACACCGCGACGATCCCGACGGCCCCCATCAGCGCACTCCTCCTCGGTCCGGCGTTCTGCCCGGCGGTGGACTCCGGCGCTCAGCCGGCGACGGCCGCCGCGAGCGTCTCGAACAGCAGGGTCGCGGAGGCGGATCCCGGATCCATGTGCCCGGCGCTGCGCTCGCCGAGATAGCTGGCCCGGCCCTTGCGGGCGACGAGATCGATCGTGGCGTCGCGTCCGGCGGCGGCCGCCGTGGCGGCATCCGCGGCAGCCGAGGCGGCGGATGCTCCGCCGGCCAGCGCGGCGTCCATCGCGTCGAGCGCGGGCGCGACCGCGTCGAACAGCGTCTTGTCGCCCGCCTCGGCCTTGCCGCGCGCCACGATGCCCTCCAGACCCGCGCGGAGCCCCGTCGCGAGGGCGGCGGGCTCGACGTCGGTCACCGCACCGAGCGTCGCGCCGAGCCTCAGGAAGAACGTGCCGTACAGCGGCCCGCTCGCCCCGCCCACCGTCGACACGAGCGTCATGCCCACGGTCTTGAACAGCTCTTCGGCGGTCGCGGGTGTCGTCTGCTCGACCTTCTCGACCGCCGCGGTCATACCGCGCGCCATGTTGGCGCCGTGGTCGGCGTCGCCGATCGCGGAGTCGAGCTCGGTGAGCCAGTCGCGCTGCGCCACGACGGCGTCGCGGAAGCGGCCGAGCCAGTCGACGAGGACGGTGAGCGGGATGGTGTTCGACATGCAGGTGTTCTCCTTCGGCGGTTCTCAGGCGCCCCAGCGCAGGCCGGGGGTCACCACGGGGGCGTCCCACAGCCGGATGAACTCGTCATCGGCCTTGAGCACGGTCACCGAGCAGCCGGCCATGTCGAGCGAGGTGATGTAGTTCCCGACGAGGTTGCGGGCGATGCTCACGCCGGCCTTCTGCAGCAGCGTCGCCACCTCGCCGTACATGAGGTACAGCTCGATGAGCGGCGAGGCGCCCATGCCGTTGAGCATCACGATCGTCGGGGATCCGGTGAAGTCCATGTCGGCCAGGATCGGCTCCACCAGCTGAGCGGCGATGTCCTTCGCCGGCGCGAGCGGCACGCGATGGCGTCCGGGCTCGCCGTGGATGCCGATGCCGATCTCCATCTGGTCGTCGGGCAGGTCGAACGTCGGCTTCCCTGCGGCGGGCACGGTGCAGCTCGTCAGCGCCATGCCCATCGAGCGCCCCTGCCCGTTCACGCGGGCGGCGAGGTCCGCGACCGCGGCGAGATCCTGTCCCTCCTCGGCGGCGGCGCCCACGATCTTCTCCAGCAGCACCGTGAGGCCGACGCCGCGGCGCCCCGCCGTGTAGAGCGAGTTCTGCACGGCGACATCGTCGTCCACCACGACCGAACGCACGTCGATGCCGTCCATCGCCGCGAGCTCCGCCCCCATCTCGAAGTTCATGACGTCGCCGGTGTAGTTCTTCACGATGTGCAGCACGCCCGCGCCGCGGTCGATCGCCTTCGTGGCCACCTGCATCTGATCGGGCGTCGGCGAGGTGAACACCTCCCCCGCGCAGGCCGCGTCGAGCATGCCGGTGCCCACGAAGCCGCCGTGCAGCGGCTCGTGTCCGGATCCGCCTCCCGAAAGCAGCGCGACCTTGCCCTCGTCCTTGCGCACGGCGCGCAGGATGACGCGGTTCCCCAGGTCCACCTCGAGCTCCGGATGCGACAGGGCGAGCCCGCGCAGGGACTCCGCGAGCACGTCCTCCGGGGCGTTGATGAGCTTCTTCATCCTGCGACCTCCTTGTTGCAGTTCACCGAGCACCGTTGCGGTTCGACCCGCACCGTCGCCGTCCGGCCGGCACCTGACGGGCGGATCGGGGTCCGATCGGCATTCCGCGTCATGTGGCGACCATCGACCGGGAAGCCCTTGCGTCCCGCAGAGCCGCACTCCAGAATCGGAATACTTTTCGTTAATGTCGAATATGCGATGAGGATGTCGGATTGTCAAGGATCCGCCGCCGGAACCGCACCGCCGTCGCCGAAGTCGTCGAGGAGGGAGCCGAAGCCGATGATCCAGGCCATCGATCGCGCCGCGAAAGTGCTCGAACTGCTGCAGGGCTCCCGCCACCTCGGCATCACCGACCTCGCGACCGCCCTGCAGCTGCCGCCGTCGACCGTGCACGGGATCGTGTCGTCGCTGCGCGAGCACGGCCTGGTGGCGAAGGAGCGCGGCGGGCAGCGGTACATGCTGGGCCCGACGCTGCTGAAGCTCTCCAGCGTCTATCTCGATTCCCTCGACGTGCGGGCTCGCGCCATGCGCTGGACGCAGGACCTCGCCCGCCGTACCGGCATGGCGGTGCGCCTGGGGGCTCCGCACTTCGCGGAGGTGCTCGTGATCCACCATGTCCTCCGCCCCGACGACAGCCCGCAGATGCTGGAGACCGGAGCCGCCCTGCCCGCGCACGCGTCCGCGATGGGCAAGGTGCTGCTCGCACACGACCTGGGCTTCCAGCGCGCCGTCTTCGCCGACCCGCTCCCCAGCCTCACCGGCGACACCGTCACCGACGCGGCCGCGCTGCTGGGCGCGCTGCCGACGATCGCGGAGCACGGGTTCGCGACCGAGACCGACGAGGCGGTGCTCGGCGAGTCGTCGCTCGCGTCGCCGATCGCGGACGCCCGCGGCGACATCGTCGCGGCGGTGGCCGTCGTGTTCCCGACGGCGGACGGGCCCGCCCCCGACGCGGCATTGCACGCGCTGCGGGACACGGCGCGCAACATCTCGCGCGAGCTCGGCGCCACGGCCTGGCCGCCGCGGATCGCCCCCGCCGACGACTGAGGAGCGGGCACCCCGACCGGTCGCACTGGAGCGCCGACTCCGGGCGGTCGTCGCGTGGTTGCAGAAAATATATAGACCGGTCTATTCTGAGTCCATGACAACCAAAGGGGACCTGACCAAGGCACGGCTCGCGGAGTCGATGCTCGAGCTCATCCAGACCAGCGGGTACAGCGGCACCGGGCTGAACGCCGTGATCGACCACGCCGCAGCGCCGAAGGGATCCGTGTACTTCCACTTCCCCGCCGGGAAGGAGGGCCTCGGCGTCGCCGCGGTCGACCTGGCCGCGAAGCAGTTCGAGGCGCTGATCGCGGAGGCGGCGGAGTCGGCGGGCGGTCCGGCGGCGGCCGCCCGTGCCGTGATCGAGGCACTGGCGACGATCGTCGGCGAGAGCGACTACCGACTCGGATGCCCGGTGTCGGTGGTCACGCTCGAGATGGGCGCGGAGAGCGAGCGCCTGCGGCAGGCCTGCGCCTCCGCCTTCGAGTCGTGGATCTCACCCACGGCGGCCCTGCTCGAGACCGGCGGTGTCGAGCCCGCCCAGGCCCGCACTCTGGCGACGGTCGTCGTCGCCACGATCGAAGGAGCGGTCATCGTGTCCCGCGCCACGCGGAGCACCCAGCCCCTGCATGCGGCCGCTGACGTCGTCGCGGATCTCATCGAGCAGCTCCTCCAGACCGCGGGAGGCAGGCGATGACCGCTCAGGAGACTCGCCATGCCCTGGTGTTCGGCGCGTCGGGGCTGATCGGCCGGCATCTCGTGCTGACCCTGGCGCAGGCCGACGCGACCGTCACGGCCGCCGTCCGAACCGCCGAGTCCGGAGCCCGCGTCGAACGCTGGCTCCGCGAGCACGGTCTCACACGGAGCATCCGCACCACGATCGTCGACTTCGATGCTCCGGAGATCGTCGAGGGCGGCGCGGCGGCCTTCGTGGACGTGACCGAGATCCACTGCTGCGCCGGGGCCTTCCGGTTCGGCATGTCCGCCGAGGAGGCGCGCAGCGCCAACGTCGGCATCGCGGAGAAGGTCGTCGACTTCGCGGCGGAGCTTCCGGGGCTGCGGCGGCTGGTCTACATCTCGGGCTACCGCGTCGGCGGACAGGATCCGACGGCCGTTCCGTGGTCCGAGGAGCATCGCGCGGCGGTCTACAAGGAGCTCGGCGGCTATGAGGCCTCCAAGGTGGAATCCGACGCCGTCTTCCAGGCCCGGGCCCTCGAGCGAGGGGTGCCCTGGACCGTCATCAACCCGGCCACGGTGATCGGAGACAGCGCGACCGGGGAGACCGAGCAGTACATCGGCATGACCAAGACCATCGAACAGATCTGGGACGGCACGGCCACGGCACTCCCCGCCGGCGATTCGACGTTCCTCCCGGTCCTCACGGTCGACTACATGGCGGCCTTCATGGCAGCCGCCGCGGTCGATCCCGAGGCCGTGGACAGAGCCTTCTGGGTCATGGACGACGCCACCCCGCCGCTGCAGGAACTGCTCACCCAGGCCGGCAGGCGTCTCGGCGCGAAGGTCCCGCGCCTGCGGATCCCGGTCAGCGTGATCAAGCGACTCCCGGCGCGGATCACCAAGGCGGATCCCGAGACGCTCGGTTTCCTGTCCTCCGACCGCTATCCGACGGGAGCCGCCGTCGAGCTCGCCGCGAGGCATGGCATCCCGATGCCCGACGTGAGGCTCTCCATCGACCGGTGGGTCGACTACCTGGCCGCGCATCGCTTCGGCGCCGCGACGGCCGGCGACCGCCGATTCGTCGATGCCGGCGGAGTGCGCACCTTCGAGCTCGGCGCACCCCGATCCCCCCGGGTGATCCTGCCCGGGCTGCCGGTCAACGCGGACACCTGGGCCGACGTGGCCTCGGCGCTCGGCGCGCGCGCCGTCGACCTGCCCGGTCTCGGCCTCAGCGGCGGCACCGGCGTCGAGGACTGGCAGCGGTGGCTGCCCGCGGTGCTCGGCGAGGAACCCGGCGATCTCATCGGCCACTCGATCGGCGCGGCCGCAGCCGTCGTCGCGGCCGAGCGCTTCCCGAGGCGGGTCGCGTCGCTCACCCTGGTCGCGCCGTTCTTCCTGCAGGGCCCGGCGAGCGCCGCGACCAGGCTTCGCCCGTTCGTGTCGGCATATCTGCGGCGGCTCGATGCGCCTCGGCTGTCTCGGCAGCTGACCGGATCGGAGCAGAGCGCGCCGGCCCTCGAATCGAGCGTCAGCGACCTCAGGCGCGGCACCGCCTCGCGGGTGGCCGCACAGCTCGCTCGCGCCGGCTCGCCGCGGTGGCGTGCCGAGCTGCGCGATGCGCTGGGCCGGTTCGACGGACCGGTCCGCATCGTCACGGGAAGCGACGATCCTCTCGCGCCCGACGCCGCCGAATGGCTCGCCTCGCTGCCGAACGCGGAGCTGATCTCGATCCCCGGTGCGGGACACCATCCGCAGCTGACCCACGGCCGCGCACTCGCCGCGCTGCTCGAGACAGCGCGGGTGTGAGACGGCCCCGGGCCCTGCCGTCGACGGTTCAGGCCGTCGGCGGCAGGCCCTGGTCCTCTTCGCGCACGGTGCCCTTGGCCGACCACGGGAAGTCGATCCAGCGATCGGTGTCCTTCCACGCGAAGTCGGGCTGGATGATCGTGGTGGGCTTGGTGTAGATCGTGACCGAGCGCACATCGGCGCCCTTGTCCTTGAGCAGCTGGACGGCGAGCGCGAGCGTGCGTCCGGAGTCGGCGACGTCATCCACGAGGAGGACGCGGCGCCCGTCCAGGTAGTCCATGTCGAGCGCCGGGGGCAGCACCTCGGGAGCGTCCAGCACCGTGCCGATGCCGGTGTAGAACTCCATGTTGATGGCGCCGCAGTTCTTGGCACCCAGGCCGTAGGCGATCGCGCCCGCCGGCAGCAGCCCGCCGCGAGCGATCGCGACGACCACCTCGGTCTCGAAGCCGGAATCGAGGATCCTGCGCGCCAGATCCCGCGTCGCGCTGCCGAAACCGTCCCAGGTGAGCACTTCGCGCTCGATCGCCCTATCCGTCATGGATCCATTCTGCCGTGCGGACGGGTCCGAGCGGACCATGGATCCGCCGCCGGTGCAGGATCCGCTCAGCGCTGGTCGAAATCCTCGAAGATCAGCGTCGTGCGCGTGGAGCGGACGGCGGGGATGGCCTGGATGTCCTCGAGGACGATCCGGCGGAGGTCGCGCGCGTCGCTCGCCCGCACCAGCAGGATCACGTCGAAGTCACCGCCGACGAGGGCCATGTGCTCGATCTCGGGGATGCGCTGCAGCCGCTCCTGCACCTCCTGCCACGCCGGCTGCTCGAGCGCGAGCATCACGTAGGCCGAGGCGTGATGGCCGAGCAGCACGGGATCCGTGCGCACCGTGTAGCCCGTGATGACACCGGAGTCCGTGAGGCGCTTGATGCGGGCGTGCGCCCCTGCGCGGGAGATGTGCACCGCCTCGGCGATGCCGGTCATCGAGGCGCGCGCGTCGCGGCGCAGTTCGTCGAGGATCGCGCGGTCGACGTCGTCCAGCTCCGGCATGGGCGCCCTCTCCTGTCGTGATGATGTTGACACTCTGCATCATTCTGACGTCATGGATGTTCAATCGTCCACATCCATCGCGATCCCATTGGACGAGTGCGCGCTGCGACGCACACTGGAGACATCACGTTCGGCAAGGAAGGCGGACCCGATGCAGCACACGAAGCCTGCCCGCAGCGACGCGCGCGACGCGGATCCCCGCGCGCTGCTCCCCCGCGACGAGCCGGTGCGCCTCATCGACGAGATGGGCGCCGCGCACGTCGACGACCACTATCCGATGCCTGCGGACGAGCTGCTCGGCCGCGCCTACCAGGGCCTCGTCGAGGGCCGCCGCATCAACGACCGGGCGAACTCCCTCGTCCGACAGGGGCGCCTGGCGGTGTACCCGTCCTCGCACGGGCAGGAGGCCTGCCAGATCGCGGCATCCCTGGTGCTCGGCGATCACGACTGGCTCTTCCCGACCTACCGCGACTCCGTGGCGGTGATCGCACGGGGCGTCTCCCCCGCCGACGCCATGGTGCTGCTCAAGGGCGATTGGCACTCCGGCTACGACCCGCACGAGCACCGGGTGTCCCCGCAGACCACGCCGCTGGCGACGCAGCTGCTGCACGCGGTCGGCTTCGCCCAGGCCGCGAAGCACCGCGGCGAGGACACGGTGGTGCTGGCGATGTGCGGCGACGGCTCCACGAGCGAGGGCGACTTCCACGAGGCGCTGAACTTCGCGGCCGTCTTCCACGTGCCGGTCGTCTTCTTCGTGCAGAACAACGAGTTCGCGATCTCCGTGCCGCTCTCGCGGCAGACCGCGGCGCCCTCGCTCGCGCACAAGGCGATCGGCTACGGCATGCCCGGCCAGCGCGTCGACGGCAACGACGTCGCCGCGCTCCTCGCCGTGCTGGGCGAGGCCGTGGATCGCGCCAGGACGGGCGGCGGGCCCTCGCTCATCGAGGCCCACACCTACCGCATGCAGGCGCACACGAACGCCGACGACGACACCCGCTACCGCGAGCGCGCGGAAGTGCAGGCGTGGACGGCGAAGGATCCGCTCACCCGCCTGCGCACTCACCTGACCGCACGCGGCCTGCTCGACGGGGCCCGCGAACAGGAGCTCGCCGAGGGCGCCGAGGCCATCGCCGCCGCGCTCCGCGACGCGCTCAACACGGATGCGGACCTGGACCCCGAGGACCTGTTCCGGTTCGTGCGCAGCACCCGCACCTCGCAGCTGCAGGAGCAGTGGCACCAGCTGCGCGACGAGCTGGAGCGATCCGCATCCGCCGTCGAAGGAGGCACCCGATGACCATCGCGCACGAGGACGTCCGCGTGGACGCCGCTCACCCCGAGAACACCGCGACCTCGACCGCGCAGACGATGACGATGGCCGCGGCCCTCAACCGCGCTCTCGCCGACGCGATCGAGGCGGACGACGCCGTGGTCGTCTTCGGCGAGGACGTGGGCGCGCTCGGCGGCGTCTTCCGCATCACCGACGGACTCACCGAGCGCTACGGCGAGGACCGGTGCTTCGACACCCCCCTCGCCGAGTCGGGCATCGTCGGCACCGCCGTGGGCATGGCGATGAACGGGATGCGCCCGGTGGTGGAGATGCAGTTCGACGCGTTCGCGCTGCCCGCGTTCGAGCAGATCGTGAGCCACGTCGCGAAGATGGGCAACCGCACCCGCGGGGCGGTGCGCCTGCCGATGGTGATCCGCATCCCGACCGGCGGCGGCATCGGCGGCGTCGAGCATCACTGCGACTCCTCCGAGGCGTACTACGCGCACACACCCGGCCTGACCGTGGTGTGTCCTTCGACGCCGCAGGACGCGTACTCGCTGCTGCGTGCGGCGATCGCCTCGCCGGATCCGGTGGTCTTCCTGGAGCCGAAGAAGCTGTATTGGACCAAGGGCGAGGTCGACACCTCCGTCGTCGCCGAGATCGGATCCGCACGGATCGCCCGCGCCGGCACCGACGTCACCCTCCTCTCCTACGGGTCCTCGGTGGCCACGTGCCTCGAGGCCGCCGAGATCGCGGGCGGCGAGGGTCGCAGCGTGCAGGTGATCGACGTGCGCACGCTGACCCCGTTCGACGACGCGACGGTCACCGCCGCGGTGCGCTCGACCGGCCGCGCCGTGGTCGTCGCGGAGGCCCCTGGGTTCGCGAGCGTGGCGAGCGAGATCCAGTCCCGCGTGTTCGAGCGCTGCTTCGAGTTCCTCGAGGCGCCCGTGCGTCGGGTCACCGGCTTCGACGCCCCGTACGCCCCGCCGAAGCTCGAGCACTGGTACCTGCCCGACGCCGACCGCGTGCTCGATGCGATCGACACGCTGCACTGGCTCGACGAGCACGGAGAAGAAGCATGACCACCGCGACGACGAAGGTCTTCCGGCTGCCCGATCTCGGGGAGGGCCTCACCGAGGCGGGCCTGGTGCAGTGGCTCGTGCAGGTCGGCGACACGATCCGCACCGACCAGGCGATCGCCGAGGTGGAGACCGCGAAGAGCGTGGTCGAGCTCCCCTCGCCGTACGCGGGGGTCGTCGTTGCTCTGCACGGCGCGCCCGGCGACACGATCGACGTCGGCGCGCCCGTGCTCGAGGTCGCCGATCCGGACGCCGTCCCTGACACCACCGAGCGGTTCCTGAGCGAGCGCAGCGAGACGAAGGACGCTCCGGTCGACGGCGGGCACGTCGAGAAGGAGGCGTACCGCGCCGAGGAGCGGGCCGGATCCGGATCCGGGAACGTGCTGATCGGCTACGGCACGACCGAGCGCGCCGGCTCAGGCCGCCGCCGGGCGCGCCGCACCGCGGGGCCCGTTCGGGGAGACGGTCAGCCCGCGGGGCGGCCGAGCACGGCCCCGGTCGTCGATCGAGCCCCGGCGCACCCGGAGCGAGACGAAACGCCGCGCCCGCACCAGACGGCGGAGCCCGTCCGCCCGGTCGCCGTGCGCTCCCCCATCGTCCGCCGGCTCGCCCGAGACCTCGGCCTCGATGTGCGCCGGATCACCCCGACCGGCGCGGACGGCGCGGTCACCCGTGCCGATGTGCTGCGCGCCGCCGTGGACCAGGCGGTGGACGGTCTGTCCCTGCACGGGCTGTCCGCACCGGGAGCCGGCGTCCACTCGGCGCCCGCGCCCGGTGAGACGGTCGACGGGCTCGCCGTCACGTCGCGCGAACGCATGTCGCCGTTGCGCAAGGCGGTGAGCGCCAAGCTCACGCGCAGCAGGGCCGAGATCCCCGAGGCGACCGTGTGGGTCGACGTCGACGTCACCGAGCTCTGGAACCTGCGCGCCGCGATGGCGCCCGAGGGCGGGCGCGCCCCGTCGATCACGGCCCTCGTCGCGCGGTTCGTGCTCATCGCGCTCGCCGAGCATCCGCTGCTGGCGGCCCGGCTCAGCGACGACGCGACGGAGATCGTGTCCTTCGACGGCGTGAACCTCGGCGTCGCGGCCGACACCGACCGCGGCCTGATGGTGCCGGTGATCCCGCGGGCGCACGAGCTCAGCGTGGACGAGCTCGACGCGGCGCTGCGCGAGCTCGCCGCGACCGCCCGCGCCGGATCCATGCCGCCGGAGCGGCTGCGCGGATCCACGTTCACGCTCAACAACTACGGCGGCCTGGGCGTGGACGGATCCGCCGCGATCATCAACCACCCCGACGTCGCCATCCTCGGCATCGGCCGGATGATCGAACGCCCCTGGGTCGTGGACGGCGCGATCGTCGCCCGCCGCATCGCGCAGCTCTCCCTCGTGTTCGACCACCGGGTGTGCGACGGCGGCTACGCAGCCGCGTTCCTGCGTCGCGTGATGGAGCTGCTGGAGCATCCGGCCCGCGCCTTCGGCCGCGTGCGCTGAACGCTGCGGGTCCTCGATACGCTCGATCGATGAGCATTCCGAGGATGCGACCGTGATCACTCGCGAACTGGCGCTGGAGCTGCGCGACGCCGGTCTCGTCTGGCACCCCGCCGAGGGCGACCGCTTCCAGCTGGACCTCCCCGAGGAGGTGGAGCTGGAGGTCGAGGCCGACGTCTACACCGTGAGCGGGATGACGATCGATGCGCGGCGCACCCCGAGCGGCATCCATCTCGCCTTCAACGGCACGACCGAGTGGGCCCTCGATGCGGTCCCCCTATCCGGAGCCGTATGGCTGCCGCGCGAGGACCAGCTGCGCGAGCTGCTGCGCGGGACGTTCCGCCGCCTCGTCCGGGAGGAGGACACCTTCCGCGTCGAGATCGAGATCGCGGGCGAGCTGCTGGAGTTCGAGCATCCGGATCCGGCGGAGGCGTACGGACGGGCGCTTCTGGAGCTGATCTCGCGTTCCCTCTGAGCACCCCGCGCGGGCGGTCGCCGGGGTGTGAGCCCGGGAGCCGCCGCGATGTCGGCCGCCGGTGCGAGAATGCCGACATGAAGCTCGCGGAGCTGGTCACGGCGACCGATGAGGTGGCCGCCACGTCGTCGCGCCTCGCCAAGATCGATGCGCTGGCGCGGCTGCTCCGCGCGGCCGATCCGAGCGAGCTGGCGCCGCTGATGGGCCTGCTGCTCGCGTCGCCGCGGCAGGGACGGCTCGGCGTCGGCTGGCGCGGACTCATGGCCGTCGACGTGGTGCATGCCGCCGAGCCGACCCTCACCATCGCAGAGGTCGATCACACGCTGGACGAGTTGGCCGCGGTCTCCGGATCCGGATCCGCCGCCGCGCGGAGCAGCCTGCTCGCGGGCCTCGCCACCCGTGCGACCGCCGCGGAGTGGGACCTGCTCGCCCGGGCGATGCTCGGAGAGCTGCGCACCGGAGCGCTCGCCGGCGTGCTGCTCGACGCGGTCGCAAAGGCGTCCGAGCGCCCCATCGCTGCGGTGCGGCGGGCCGCGATGCTCTCCGGCGATCTCGGAGCGACCGCCGTGGTCGCCCTCACCGGCAGCGCGGAGGACCTCGAGGCGGTCGGGCTGGCGGTGGGGCGCCCGGTGCTGCCGATGCTCGCCGCGACGGCCGCGACGCCGACCGCGGCGCTGGAGATCACCGGCGAGGCGTCGGTCGAGTACAAGCTCGACGGCGCCCGTATCCAGGTGCACCGGCGCGGCGACGACGTCGGCATCTACACGCGCAGCCTGGCGGACGTCACGCACCGGCTGCCGGAGATCGTCGACATCGTCCGGGCGCTGCCCGCGCACGACCTCATCCTCGACGGAGAGACGCTCTCGCTCGACGAGGACGGCGGCCCGCGTCCGTTCCAGCAGACCATGTCCCGCTTCGGCGCCGAGGTGTCGCGCGAGCTCGTGCTGCGGCCGTGGTTCTTCGACGTGCTGCACGTCGACGGCCGCGACCTCATCGACGAGCCCCTGTCGGTGCGACTCGCCGAGCTCGACCGCATCGCCGGCGACTGGCGGATGCCGGGGGTGGTCACCGCCGATCCGGGGGCCGCCGAGCAGCTGTCCCGCGAGGCGCTCGCGGCCGGGCACGAGGGCGTGGTCGTCAAGGCGATCGGATCCGCCTACACCGCCGGCCGCCGCGGCAAGAGCTGGGTGAAGGTCAAGCCCGTGCTCACCTACGACCTCGTCGTGCTCGGCGCGGAATGGGGATCCGGCCGGCGCCGCGGCTGGCTCTCCAACCTGCACCTCGGCGCGCGCGATCCGGAGGGCGAGTTCGGCGAGCCCGGTGGCTTCGTCATGGTGGGCAAGACCTTCAAGGGGCTCACCGACGAGCTGCTGCGCTGGCAGACCGAGACCTTCCCCGCCTTCGAGGACCATCGCACCGCCCACGCGGTGCTGCTGCGGCCGGAGATCGTCGTCGAGATCGCGATCGACGGAGTGCAGCACTCCCCGCGCTACCCCGGCGGCATCGCGCTGCGCTTCGCCCGCGTCAAGGGCTACCGCCCCGACAAGACGGCCGCCGAGGCGGACACGATCCAGACGCTGCGTGCCCTGCTCCGCGAGTAGACCGAGTCCGGCGTGCGCGCCCGCGCGCGGCACGACCGCGAGCCCCGGTTCGGCCCGCCGCCGCGATACAATCTCCTCGTCCGGCGCCCGCGCGTCATCCGCCTCCGCGCGCCGGTGCTCGAAAAAGGGGCACGAAGCCCGCAGCGACCCGCCGACGAACGCCGGGATCCGCTCCGGCGAGACACATACGGATCCTGTCTCCGTTGTCGTCTCGAAAGGACGTTCCGCATGCCCACCGTCTCCGCCCACGTCGCCCTCACCCTCGCTCAGCACATCGACGCCGTCTTCGGCGTGATGGGCAACGGCAACGCCTATTTCCTCGACGCGATCGAGAAGCAGACCGGGGTCGGTTTCACCGCCGTCCGCCACGAGCAGGGCGCCGTCGTCGCCGCCGACGCGCACTACCGCGCCTCCGGGCGCATCGCCGCCGCCACCAGCACCTACGGCGCCGGCTTCACGAACACGATCACGGCGCTCGCCGAGGCGGTGCAGGCGCACATCCCGCTCGTGCTCGTCGTCGGCGACGAGCCCACGAGCGGCCCCCGCCCCTGGGACGTCGACCAGATCGCCCTCGCCTCGGGCGTCGGCGCCCGCACCTACACCGTTGGCCGGGCCGATGCCGCCGCCACCACGGTCATCGCCATCGAGCACGCCCTCACCTACCGGGTGCCGGTGGTCCTGGCGATCCCCTACGACGTCGCCGCCCTGGAGGCCGGTGAGGTGCCCGCCGCGCCCCAGCCGCAGGTCCCCGCGGCGCCGGCCCCGAAGGGCGAGTACGCCGAGGGCATGCTCGACCGGATCGCCAAGGCGCTGCGCTCCGCCGAGCGACCGTTCCTGCTCGCCGGCCGCGGCGCCTGGCTCGCCGGCGCCGGCGACGCCCTGGGTGCCCTCGCCGAGGCGACCGGCGCGCTGACCGCCACCTCTGCGCTCGGCCGCGGCGTCTTCCCCGACCAGCGCTTCGATCTCGGCGTGACGGGCGGTTTCGGCGCCGAGGGCGCGATGGAGCTCGTGCGGACCGCGGACGTCGCCGTCGTGTTCGGCGCGTCGCTCAACCAGTTCACGATGCGCTTCGGGGCGCTGTTCGCTCCCGGTACCCAGGTGTTCCAGATCGACGTCGCTCCGGCGGCGACGCACGCGCACGTCGGCGGCTTCGTCCGCGCCGACGCGCGGCTCGCGGCCGAGGCGCTGGTGGCCCGGCTAGAGGGCGCCGCCGGCTCCGGCTGGCGCGAGAGCGTCGACGTCGCCGCCGCCCGTGCGTACGAGCCCGGCGACGAGGCTGCACCCGACGGCCGGCTCGACCCGCGCTCCGCCGCCCGCCGCATCGCGGAGCTGCTGCCCGAGGACCGCGTCGTGGTGTCCGACGGCGGGCACTTCATCGGCTGGGCCAACATGTACTGGCCGGTCGCGTCGCCCGACCGGATGATGATGATCGGCACCGCGTTCCAGGCCATCGGCCAGGGCTGGCCCAGCGTCGTCGGCGCCACCCGCGCCCGTCCCGAGGCGACCGTCGTCCTGACCTCCGGCGACGGCGGCGGCCTCATGGCGATCGCCGACCTGGAGTCGGCGGTCCGCTCCGCCGCCGGGCGTGGCATGGCCGTGATCTGGAACGACGCGGCCTACGGCGCCGAGGTGAACCTCTACGGCCTCAAGGGTCTCGCCCGCGAGCCCATGCTCATCCCCGAGGTCGACTTCGCGGCGTTCGCCGCCGCAGTGGGCGCCGAGGGCGTCGTCGTGCGCACCCTGGCCGATCTGGAGAGGCTCGCCACGTGGACCGCCGAGGACCCCGCGACCCGCCGGTTCCTCGTGCTCGACCTGCGGATCTCGGGTGACGTGATCGCGCCGTACCAGCAGGAGATCATCCGCGTGAACTCCTGACGCGGCATCAGCCAGGACGCTTGCGGTCCGGCACCCGACTGCGGCTCTAGGCTCGAGCCATGACCTCTGAGCCGCCGCCCCAGATCCTGCGTTACGCCGCCTTCGCCGACGCGCCCGGCGGAGGAAATCCCGCAGGGATCGTCCTCGACGCGGGTGCCCTGACCGACGCGGACATGCAGAGGATCGCGGCCGACGTGGGCTATCCCGAGACCGCCTTCCTGCTGGGCACGGAGACCGTCGACGGCGTCCGCCGGCATCGCCTCCGGTACTGGTCTCCCGAGGAGGAGGTGCCCTTCTGCGGACACGCCACCGTCGCCACGGCCGTGGTGCTCGCCGAGCGCGACGGAGCGGGGGCGATGGTGTTCGACACCCCGGCCGGCGAAGTGGCGATCACCGCGTCCGCCGTCGGCGGCGCGGTCGCAGTGTCGTTCACGAGTGTCGAACCGATCGTGCGAGAGCTGGATCCGGCAGTGCTCGAACACGCCCTCGGACTGCTCTCGCTACGCGTCGACGACCTGCATCCGGCCTACCCACCACGCGAGTCGTTCGCGGGCAACTGGCACCCGATCCTGGTGCTCGAGGACCCGGAGATCTTCCATCAGTTCCGCTTCGCGCCCGATCCGATCGCCGCACTGATGCGGGAGCAGGGCTGGACCGGCACCATGACCGTGCTGCTCCCCCTCGCCGACCACGAGTTCGCCGCCCGCAACATCTTCCCGGTCGCGCGCATCACGGAAGACCCGGCCACAGGATCCGCTGCCGCCGCCACGGGTGCCTATCTGCGGGCGATCGGGCGGGTGCCGGCATCGCGCGCCGTGCGGATCCACCAGGGCGCGCACGTGGGCCGGCCGAGCCTGCTCACGGTCGATGTCCCGGAGGAAGGCGGGATCGTCGTCACCGGCGGGGCTGCGCCGATCGGCTGATCAGCGAGGCCACGGCATGTGCTGCAGGGTCCAGGTGTTGCCATCGGGATCCGCGAATCCCGCATAGAACACGCCGCCCAAGTCCACGACGGGGGCGACGTCGACGCCGCGCCCGACGAGCTCTGCACGAGCAGCCTCGATGTCGGCGACGACGAGGTGCAGACCGCGCAGCGAACCCGGGTCCATACGGCTATCCGGTAGGCCTTCGGTCAGCGTGATCGAACAGTAGGAGCCGGGCGGCGTCAGCTGCACGATGCGGACGCCCTCGTGCGGGCGGACGTCCACGTCCACGTCCACGTCCACGTCCACGTCCACGTCCACGTCCACGGTGAAGCCGAGTTGCTCGGCGTAGAACTCCTTGGCCCGGTCGAGGTCGCTGACGGGTACGAGCACCAGCTCCAGCATCATCGAACCCGGCAGAACCTCCGGCACGGGAGTGTCGGTCATGATCACTCTCCGAGCGCGTCAGGGTGCGCACCGCCGACGCTACCGAAACGCCCCGCCCCGCACCAGGCTCCCGCGTTTTCGGCGCGCGGACGCCGCGCTGCCTTCGTCAGGCCTCGAGGAACGCGCCCTCGAGGAACGACTCCAGCTCGTCCACGCCATCCAGCGGAAGGATGGCCGCGACGTACTGGTCGGGACGGACGAGGACCACGACGCCGTCGCGGGACAGCTCACGCTCCTCGAAGATGTCGCTCTTGGACCAGTGCGAGGGGGCCGCGGCGTACACCTTCTCCCAGTCGGTGAGACCCAGCGGTCCGGTCTTCGGCTGGAACAGCTCCGGGGCCGTCGTGACGTCCAGGTCCTCGTAGGACTGCTGGTAGACCGCCTTGACATCGAACACCGCGTCGACGTCGCCGTCGGCGGGCGTGAAGCGCGCGAACAGGGGCGCGGCGGCCGCCGCCCAAGCGTCCAGGCCGTGGCCGGAGGCGTCGCCGAACGCGTACACGCGCCAGCGCCCATCGGCCCGCGCGTGGTGCCCGAGGTGGATGACGTTGCCGTCGGCGACCCGGGTGACCTCGGCGCTCTTGAACCGCTTCCCGAGCGGGAAGCCCGCGGCGAGCGCCTGATGCGCGTCGGATCCGATGATCATCGACGAGCCGTACTGCGTCATGAAGCCGGACGGGAACTCGGCGGTGCCCAGGTAGAACGTCGCGAGCTCCTGCGGATCCGAGATCTCCTCCGGCTTGCGGGCCATGAGCGAGGACCACTCGCGGTCGAAGTCGATGAGCTGCTGCGCGACCGGGTGCCGCTCCGCGCCGTAGGTGGACAGCAGCTCCGCCGGCGCGCGGCCGGTCAGCACCGAGCCGAGCTTCCACCCGAGGTTGAAGCCGTCCTGCATCGACACGTTCATGCCCTGCCCGGCCTTCGCGCTGTGCGTGTGGCAGGCGTCGCCGGTGAGGAACACCCGCGGGTGGCGCGTGGCGTCCTCCCCGGTGTCGTCGAAGCCGTCGGTGATCCGGTGGCCGACCTCGTACACGCTGTGCCAGGCGACCTGCTTCACGTCGATCGCATAGGGGTGCAGGATGTCGTTGGCCTTCGCGATGATCGCCTCGATCGGGGTGGACCGCACCGCGTGGTTGTCGTCGGCGGCGACCTCGCCCAGGTCGATGTACATCCGGCTCAGGTACCCGCCCTCGCGCGGGATGTGCAGGATGTTCCCCGCTTCCGCGTTGATCGCGCACTTGGTGCGCCAATCCGGGAAGTCGGTGTTGACGAGCACGTCCATCACGCCCCAGGCGTGCGCGGCCATCGCGCCCACGTGCGTGCGGCCGATCGCCTCGCGCACGCCGCTGCGGGCGCCGTCGCAGCCGGCGACGTACTTGGCTCGGATCGTGCGCTCCTCGCCGAGCCGCTCCCCCGCCGAGTACCGCACGCGCACCTCGACCGGGTACTCGCCGTCCTCGTGCACGGTGAGCCCGAGGAACTCGACGCCGTAGTCGGGGCGGATGCGCCCGGGGCCGTCCCCGGCGGCCTCGGCGAAGTAGTCGAGCACGCGCGCCTGGTTCACGATGAGGTGCGGGAACTCGCAGATGTCGTAGGCGTAGTCGGCGGTGCGGGCGGTGCGGATGATGTTCTGCGGGTTCTCCGGATCCGGGCCCCAGAAGTTCATCCAGCCGATGTTGTAGGCCTCGGCGATGATCCGCTCGGCGAAGCCGAACGCCTGGAAGGTCTCGACGCTGCGCGGCTGGATCCCGTCGGCCTGGCCGAGCACGAGCCGGCTGGCGCGCTTCTCGATGATGCGCGTGGTGAGGCTCGGGTACTGCGACATCTGCGCGGCGAGCAGCATGCCGGCGGGGCCGGAGCCGACGATGAGCACGTCCATGGTGTCGGGGAGCTCGTCGGGCCGGTCGACGCCCGTGCCCGCGGCGGGGAGCACCCGAGGGTCGTGGGACACGTATCCGTGGTGGTGGAACTGCATCGTCGTCGATTCCTTCCTGACGGCGCCGTCGGGCTTGGCACGGTTTCGCGGAGATCCTTGCAGACTCCGCGATCGCGTTCTATATTCGAACACAACGTTCTACTATTGAACACAGACTAGCCGAGGTCGCGATCGCGATCAAGACGGGAGACCCATGGCCGACGCCCCCGCCGCACCGGCGGCCAAGCCCGCCGCCGCCTCGCAGACCCTCAGCCGCGGCATCAGGATCCTCGAGATCCTCGGCGACGAGCACGGCCCACTCTCGATCGACGAGATCGCCGCGCGCCTCGGCGTGCACCGCTCGATCGCGTACCGGCTCCTGCGCACCCTCGAGGACCACCGCCTGGTCGGGCGCGACGCGGCAGGCCTCGTCGCGCTGGGACCGCGCATGGCCGCGCTCGCCGCCGGGGTCGCGCACGATCTGCAGGCGGAGGCCCTGCCCGAGCTCACCGCCGTCGCGAACGAGCTCGGCATGACGTGCTTCCTCGCGGTCCTGGACGGCACCGAGTGCATCACCCTGGTCAGCGTCGAGCCGCGCCACACCGTGGCGAGCGTGGCGCAGCGCCCCGGCGCACGGCACGCCGTGACGGTGGGCGCTCCGGGCAAGGCGATCCTCGCGCAGTTGCCCGAGGCGGAGTGGCCCTCCGACGCCCCCTCCGCGCTGCACGACGCGGTCGTCCGCTCCCGGCTGGCCGGGTTCGCGACGAGCCACGACGAGGTCATCCCCACGGTGCAGTCGGTCGCGGTGCCGCTCGCGCTGCGCGGGCAGCGTCCTGCCGCGATCGCCGTGGTGCACGTGGCGACCGACCGCACCGACACCGAGATCGCGGGTCGGCTGCAGCGCTCGGCCACGACGATCCGCGAGGCGCTCGGCGGCTGACGCGCTGATCACAGAACGCGGCGCCTGAGGGGGATCCCCAGGCGCCGCGTTTCTCAGGACGGATGCAGTTCTGGAGGACGGTGCCGGCGGAATCGTCCTCCAGAATTGCAGGGATCCTGCCGAGTGGGCGGCGCGGGCGTCAGGCCTTCGACAGGCCGCGGATCGGGCTGACCGCCTGCTCCGCCTCCGCCTCAGGGCCGAGCGGCATGCCGCTGCGGTCGCGCAGGAGCAGCGTCGCGAGGAGGCCGATCACCGTCATCCCCGCCAGATACCAGGTGATGCCGACCGTGGAATGCGTGTTCTGGAAGATCGCCTGGGCGATGAGCGGAGCGAACGCGCCGCCGAGGATCGCGCCCAGCGCGTAGGAGATCGACACCCCGGAGAAGCGGATCGACGCCGGGAACAGCTCGGCGTACAGGGCCGCCTGCGGACCGTACGTGAAGCCGAGGCCGATCGAGAGGATCACGAGGGCCGCGGCCAGTGAGGCCGCGGTGCCGAGGTTCGTCAGCGGGAAGAGCAGCACCACGCCGACGAGCTGCAGGATCCAGCCGATGATGTAGGTCGTGCGCCGGCCCAGCTTGTCGGAGAGCCAGCCGCCGAACCAGGTGAACAGCAGCCAGCTCACGCCCGAGAGCGCCACCACCCAGAACACCGGGCCGGGGTTGAGCTTGATCGGCCCCTCCGGGTCGGTCGCGTAGTGCTGCACGTAGCCGCCGGTGGTCATGTAGCCGACGGCGTTGTTGCCGGCGAACACGAGGGCCGCGACGATCACGAGCGGCAGGTGGTGGCGCAGCAGCTGCACGATCGGCATGCGCGTCTCCTCCTTGCGCTCGGCGATCTCGGTGAACACCGGGCTCTCCGACACCCGGCGGCGCACCCAGTATCCGACGCCGATGAGCACGATCGAGAGCAGGAACGGCACGCGCCAGCCCCACTCCAGGAACGCGTCACCGTGCGCGAGCTGCGCCATGAGCGCGAGAACCATCGAGGCCAGCAGCAGGCCGATCGGCACGCCGATCTGCGGGGCGGCGCCGAACAGGCCGCGCTTGCGCTTGGGCGCGTGCTCGACGGCCATGAGCACCGCGCCGCCCCACTCGCCGCCCGCGGAGATGCCTTGGAGCACGCGCAGCAGGATCAGCAGGATCGGCGCCCACACGCCGATGACGGCGTGAGTGGGGAGCACGCCGACGAGAGTGGTCGATGCGCCCATGAGGAGCAGCGTGATGACCAGCATCGGACGCCGACCGAGCTTGTCGCCGAAATGACCCGCGAGGAAGGCGCCGAGCGGGCGGAACAGGAAGCTCACGCCGACGCTGAAGAACGACACGATCTGCGCGAACTCCTTGCCCATCGGCTCGAAGAACAGGTTCGCGAAGACGACACCGGCCGCGAACGCGTAGATGAAGAAGTCGTACCACTCGACCGTGGTGCCGATGACGGTGGCGAAGACCACCCGGCGCCGATCGGCGGCCGACGCGATGGTGCCGGTGGGGGTGAAACCCTCCACGGATGGGGGTTGTGAGGATTCTGCGGACATTGCGTTCTCCTTGTCGTGACGACGTCGTCGTGGCCTCTGCGAATCGGCAGGGTGGATCCGGGATCCGACGCTTGCCGGGCTCGGCACGATGATATACGATTTCGGATACGACGCCAAGGGATCCGCCCTCGGCACGCACCGCGCGAGGAGGCGCCCATGCCCGCACCGGTCGAACGGCCCGGCAAGATCATCGCGATCCACCTCAACTACCGCTCCCGCGCAGAGCAGCGCGGCCGCATCCCGGCGGCGCCGTCCTACTTCTTCAAGCCGTCGTCGTCGATCGCCGGCACCGACGGCGTGGTGGAGCGCCCCGCCGGCACGGAGCTGCTCGCCTTCGAGGGCGAGATCGCTCTGATCATCGGCACCGCCGCGCGACGGGTGAGCGTGGCGGACGCGTGGTCGCACGTCGCCTGGGTCACCGCGGCGAACGACCTCGGACTCTACGATCTGCGCGCGAACGACAAGGGCTCCAACGTGCGCTCCAAGGGCGGCGACGGCTACACCCCGCTCGGACCCGACCTCATCCCGGCCGCCGAGGTGGACCCCGGCGCGCTGCGCGTGCGCGCCTGGGTGAACGGCGACCTGCGCCAGGACGGCGAGACCGGCGACCTGCTGTTCCCGCTGCCGCAGCTCATCGCCGACCTCTCCCAGCACTTCACCCTCGAGCCGGGAGACGTGATCCTCACCGGCACGCCGGCCGGCTCCAGTGTGATCGTCCCCGGCGACGTCGTCGTGGTCGAGGTCGATGCACCGCACTCCTCGCAGACCTTCACGTCGGGCGAGCTGCGCACGACCGTCGTGCAGGGCGAGGTGCCCTTCGACGGGACGCTCGGATCCCTGCCCGCCGTCGACGACCTGCAGCGCGCGGAGGCCTGGGGCTCGCGCGAGGAGGCGGGCCTTGAACCGGTCGCTGAGCCCGTCGATGCGACGACCACCGGCCAGGGCCCTTCGACGAGCTCGGGGACCGGAAAGCTCGACGCCGCCCTCCGGGACAAGCTCCTCGCCGCCCCGACGGCGGGCCTCAGCGCCCAGCTGCGCAAGCGCGGACTGCACGCGTGCTTCATCGACGGCGTCTCCGCCAATCTGCCCGGGGCGAAGATCGTGGGCACCGCGAAGACGCTGCGCTTCGTCCCGGCCCGCGAGGACCTGTTCCAGACGCACGGCGGCGGCTACAACGCGCAGAAGCGCGCCTTCGACGCGGTCGCGGAGGGCGAGGTCATCGTGATCGAAGCCCGCGGCGATGCCACCACGGGGACGCTCGGCGACATCCTCGCCCTGCGCGCCAAGGCCCGCGGAGCGGCCGGCGTGGTGACCGACGGCGGCGTGCGCGACTTCGCCGCCGTCGCAGAGATCGGCCTCCCGGTCTTCTCGCAGGGCGCGCACCCCTCGGTGCTCGGGCGCAAGCACGTGCCGTGGGAGGTCGATGTCACCGTCGCCTGCGGAGGCGCCGCGGTGCAGCCGGGCGACATCATCGTGGGCGACAGCGACGGCGTGATCGTCATCCCCCCTGCTCTGGCCGAGGAGGTCGCCGACGCGGCCCTCGCCCAGGAGGAGGAGGACGCGTGGATCGCCGAGCAGGTCGAGGCCGGTCATCCCGTCGACGGGCTGTTCCCGATGAACGCCGAGTGGCGCGCGAAGTACGACGCCGCGCACGCGACGGGCTCAGGCACGGAGAAGGACGCCCGATGAGCGACCGGCTCCTGAGCGAGCACAGCGGGACGAAGGGCGCCGGCAGCAAGTCTGAGCAGGCGTACGCCTGGATCCGCGCGCGCATCGCCTCGCACGCCTTCGGCCCCGGCTTCCGGCTCGTGCTGGGCACGATCGCCGACGAGCTGGGCATGAGCGTGGTCCCCGTGCGCGAGGCGATCCGCCGGCTCGAGGCCGAGGGCCTGGTCACGTTCGAGCGCAACGTCGGCGCCCGGGTCACGCTCGTCGACGAGAGCGAATACGCGCACACGATGCAGACCCTGGGGCTCGTCGAGGGCGCGGCCACCGCGCTGTCGGCGCCGCTGCTCGATGAGACCGCGCTGGACGCGGCGCTCGAGATCAACGACCGCATGGCGCGCCTGCTCGACAGCTTCGACGCGCACCGCTTCACCGAGCTGAACCGCCAGTTCCACTCCGTGCTGTACGAGCCCTGCCCCAACCCGCACATCCTGGATCTCGTGCAGCGCGGCTGGGCCCGGCTCAGCGGGATCCGGGAGTCGACCTTCGCGTTCGTGCCCGGACGGGCGGAGCACTCCGTCGAGGAGCACGCGCAGATCGTGGACCTGATCCGCAGCGGTGCGGATCCGCTCGAGATCGAGCTGGCGGCCCGCAACCACCGCTGGCGCACGCTCGACGCCTTCCTCGCCGCCCGCCATCCCGAGACGGCCGTCGAACCCCCCGCCTGACCCGCAGCCGGTCGCTGAGCCTGTCGAAGCGACCGCCCCCGCGAGACACCCAGACCACCACACACCACCCGGAAGGACGATGATGACCGAGGCCTACACCCCCGCCGACCTGCCCACGAGGATCCAGCACTACATCGACGGCGAGTTCGTCGACTCGATCGACCGCGACACCTTCGAGGTGCTCAACCCCGTCACCAACGAGACCTACGCGCACGCCGCGGCCGGCAAGAAGGCCGACATCGAGAAGGCGGTCGCGGCCGCGAAGCGCGCCTTCGACGAGGGCCCGTGGCCCCGCATGCTCCCCCGCGAGCGCTCCCGCGTGCTGCACAGGATCGCCGACATCGTCGAGTCGCGAGACGCCCGCCTCGCCGAGCTCGAGTCGCACGACTCCGGTCTGCCGATCACCCAGGCCCTGGGTCAGGCCCGTCGCGCCGCCGAGAACTTCCGCTTCTTCGCCGACCTGATCGTCGCCCAGGCCGACGACGCCTTCAAGGTGCCGGGCAAGCAGATGAACTACGTCAACCGCAAGCCGATCGGCGTCGCGGGCCTCATCACGCCGTGGAACACGCCGTTCATGCTCGAGTCGTGGAAGCTCGGCCCCGCGCTCGCCACCGGCAACACGGTCGTGCTCAAGCCGGCCGAGTTCACGCCGCTGAGCGCGTCGCTGTGGGCGGGCATCTTCGAGGAGGCCGGCTTGCCCAAGGGTGTCTTCAACCTCGTCAACGGCCTCGGCGAGGACGCGGGCGATGCCCTCGTCAAGCACCCCGACGTGCCGCTCATCTCCTTCACCGGGGAGAGCCGCACCGGACAGATCATCTTCGGCAACGCGGCGCCGTTCCTCAAGGGCCTGTCGATGGAGCTCGGCGGCAAGAGCCCGGCGGTCGTGTTCGCGGACGCCGATCTGGACACCGCGATCGACGCCTGCATCTTCGGCGTGTTCTCGCTGAACGGCGAGCGCTGCACCGCCGGATCCCGGATCCTCGTGCAGCGCGAGGTGTACGACGAGTTCGTGGAGAAGTACGCGGCCCAGGCGAAGCGCGTCAAGGTCGGCCACCCGCACGACCCGTCCACGGAGGTCGGCGCACTGGTGCACCCCGAGCACTACGAGAAGGTGATGAGCTACGTCGAGATCGGCAAGACCGAGGGCCGGCTGGTCGCCGGCGGCGGGCGCCCCGAGGGCTTCGATGAGGGAAACTACGTCGCCCCGACGGTGTTCGCCGACGTCTCGCCCGATGCGCGCATCTTCCAGGAGGAGATCTTCGGCCCGGTCGTCGCGATCACGCCGTTCGACACCGAGGAGGAGGCGCTCGCGCTCGCGAACAACACCAAGTACGGCCTGGCCGCCTACATCTGGACCAACGACCTCAAGCGCGCGCACAACTTCGCCCAGGCCGTCGAGGCCGGCATGGTCTGGCTCAACTCGAACAACGTGCGGGACCTCCGCACCCCGTTCGGCGGCGTGAAGGCGTCCGGACTCGGCCACGAGGGCGGCTACCGCTCGATCGACTTCTACACCGATCAGCAGAGCGTGCACATCACGCTCGGCGCACCGCACAACCCGACCTTCGGCAAGCAGGACCCGGGCTCGGAGGCGCACACCGAGACCGACATCGACGACCCGGATCCCCGCTGAGCCGGATCCCGAGACCGCCATCTAGCAAGGACGCTGATATGACCAACCGCGCCGACATGACGCTCACCTCCTCGGGCTTCTACACCAGCCAGGAGGCGCCCATCACCACCGACAACCCCATCCCGACGCCCCAGGCGAGCCCGCCGGACGTGCTGCGCTGCGCGTACATGGAGCTCGTCGTCACCGACCTCGCCGCCTCGCGGGTGTTCTACGTGGACGTGCTCGGCCTGTACGTGACCGAGGAGGACGAGGACACGATCTACCTCCGCTCCACGGAGGAGTTCATCCACCACAACCTCGTGCTGCGCAAGGGCCCGGTCGCGGCCGTCGCGGCGTTCTCCTACCGGGTGCGCACCCCCGAGGACCTCGACCGCGCGGTCGAGTTCTACACGGAGCTGGGCTGCGAGGTGCGCCGCAACCCCGACGGCTTCGTGAAAGGGATCGGCGACTCGGTGCGGGTCGTGGATCCGCTCGGGTTCCCTTACGAGTTCTTCCACCAGACCGACCACGTCGAGCGGATGAGCTGGCGCTACGACCTGCACATCCCCGGAGAGCTCGTGCGCCTGGACCACTTCAACCAGGTCACCCCCGACGTGCCGCGCGCCGTGAAGTACATGCAGGATCTCGGCTTCCGTGTCACCGAGGACATCCAGGACGAGGAGGGCACGGTCTACGCCGCCTGGATGCGCCGCAAGCCCACCGTGCACGACACCGCGATGACCGGCGGCGACGGCCCCCGCATGCACCACGTGTGCTTCGCCACCCATGAGAAGCACAACATCCTCGCGATCTGCGACAAGCTCGGGGCGCTGCGCCGCTCCGACGCGATCGAGCGCGGCCCGGGCCGCCATG
This sequence comes from Microbacterium xylanilyticum, assembly GCF_054654695.1. Classification (NCBI taxonomy): domain Bacteria; kingdom Bacillati; phylum Actinomycetota; class Actinomycetes; order Micrococcales; family Microbacteriaceae; genus Microbacterium; species Microbacterium xylanilyticum. The sequence continues at coordinate 850,586 of NZ_BAAIEN010000002.1, read as the reverse complement.
GCGTCTCCAACGCGTTCTACCTCTACCTTCGCGACCCCGACGGGCACCGCGTCGAGGTGTACACGCAGGACTACTACACCGGCGACCCCGACAACCCGGTCGTCACCTGGGACGTGCACGACAACCAGCGCCGCGACTGGTGGGGCAACCCCGTGGTGCCCTCGTGGTACACGGACGCGTCGCTCGTGCTCGACCTCGACGGCAACCCGCAGCCGGTCGTCGCCCGCACCGACTCCAGCGAGATGGCCGTCACGATCGGCGCCGACGGGTTCAGCTACACCCGCGCAGACCAGGGCGAGGAGTCCATGCCCGAGTGGAAGCAGGGCGAGTACAAGCTCGGACACCAGCTGTGAGCCTCGCGCCGGAGACGATCGCCGAGCTCGCCGCCGAGCTCGCCGAGGCCGACCGCACGCACGGCGTGATCCCGCGCATCACGGCGCGCCACCCCGAGGCGACGGTCGAGGACTCCTACGCGATCCAGGGCGTCTGGCGCGACGCCCAGGTCGCCGCCGGGCGCACCCTGGTGGGGCGCAAGATCGGCCTCACCTCGAAGGCGATGCAGCAGGCGACGGGCATCACCGAGCCGGACTACGGCGTCATGTTCGACGACACGGTGTACCCGTCCGGATCCGAGATCCCCACCGAGAACTTCTCGAACGTGCGGATCGAGGTCGAGCTGGCGTTCGTGCTCAAGGAGCCCCTCTCCGGTCCCGACTGCACCCTCGAGGACGCGCTGGCCGCGATCGACTACGCCGTCCCCGCGCTCGAGGTGCTGAACTCGCACATCGAGCTCGAGGGGCGCACGATCGTGGACACGATCAGCGACAACGCCGCCTACGGGGCGATGGTGCTCGGCACCGTGCACAAGCGCCCGGACGAGATCGACCTGCGCTGGGTGCCCGGGGTGCTCAGCCGCAACGGCGAGATCGAGGAGACCGGCGTCGCCGCGGGCGTGCTCGGCCACCCCGCGACCGGCGTCGCCTGGCTCGCGAACAAGTTCCACCAGCACGGCGCGCGCCTGGAGGCCGGAGAGATCATCCTGGCCGGATCCTTCACCCGGCCGATGTGGGTGTCGCGCGGCGACGAGGTGCGCTGCGACTATGGGCCCATGGGAGTCATCGAATGCCGCTTCGTCTGAGCCCGACGTTCCGCGATCGCCTGGCCGACGCCGACCGCCCCTTGATCGGCATGTGGGCGTGCACCGGCAGCCCGCTCGTCACCGAGATCGCGGCCGGATCCGGCCTGGACTGGCTGCTGATCGACGGGGAGCACTCGGCGAACACGCTGGACACGCTGCAGGTGCAGCTGCAGGTCGCGGCGGCGTACCCGATCGCGCCGCTCGTGCGGGTGCCGTGGAACGACCCGGTCATCGTCAAGCAGGTGCTCGACCTCGGCGCGCAGAACCTCATCGTGCCGATGGTGTCCTCCGCCGAGGAGGCACGCGCCGCCGTGGCGGCCACCCGGTATCCGCCCGAGGGGGTGCGCGGGGTGGGCTCGGCCCTCGCTCGCAGCGCCCGCTGGAACCGCGTCGACGGCTACCTCCGCGACGCCGCGCAGCACGTGTCGCTGACGGTGCAGATCGAGACCGCGGCGGGCGTCGCCGCGGCCTCCGAGATCGCCGCGGTCGACGGCGTGGACGCGGTGTTCGTCGGGCCGTCCGACCTCGCCGCCTCCATGGGGCTGCTCGGCCAGCAGACGCACGCCGACGTGGTCGCCGCCGTCGAGGGCGTGTTCGCGGCAGTGACCGCCGCCGGCAAGCCGGTCGGCGTGAACGCGTTCGATCCTGCGGCCGCTGACGCGTACATCGCCGCCGGCGCCGCGTTCGTCGCGGTGGGCGCGGACGTGGCCCTGCTCGCCCGCGCCTCCGAGGCCCTCGCCGCCCGGTTCCTGCCCTCCCCCGGCTCCGGTCCCGCCGCCAGCTACTGACGGTCCCCGTTCCCCGCCCCACCGCCTTCGACGAGGCCGGGAGCGGAGACCTGGCAGGATGGCACGGGTGAGGGTGGGCGTCGCGGCACTGCGGGATCGGGGATTCCGCTGGTTCTTGCTGGCGCGCACGGTCACCCTGATCACGGGCTCGATGTCGTCGATCGCCCTCGCGTTCGCGGTGCTCGGGATCGACAACGACGCGGGCGCCCTCTCGATCGTGCTCACGGCGTTCACGGTCGCCAACATCGTGTTCCTGCTGCTCGGCGGCGTCGTCGCCGACCGCCTGCCGCGCGCGGTCGTGATCCAGACGAGCTATGTCGTGGACATCCTCTCGATCGGCGCGACCGCGGCACTGCTCTTCACGGGCACCGCCACCGTGCCGGTGCTGGCCGCCCTCGCCGCCGTGAACGGGGCCTCTGCCGCGTTCGTGATGCCGGCGATGCAGGGGCTATCCCGCAGCTGACCGCCCCCGGCCATCTGCAGCAGGCGAACGCGCTGCTGTCCTTCGCGCGCTCCGCGACGACGATCGCCCGAGCATCTGGCGTGGGCCGGCGGGTCGTCGCGGCCGCCGAGCACGCGCCCGTCGCCTGACCGCGCCCGCCCCGCGACACGGTCGAACTGGCGCATTCATAGGCGGGGACGGCAGGATGAACGCATGACTTTCCCCGCTCTCGCGCCTCTCGCCGACCGCGCGGCATTGTTCGCCGCCCTCCGCCAGGACCAGCTGGTCGCCGCGACCGACGCGCTGGGCGAGCACCGCTGGGACGTCGATCTCGCGGCGGGCACCCTCACCTTCACCTCCGAGGCGGATCCGAACCGCCGCATCGTCGCGCGCGCCTCCCTCGTCGCGACGATCGCCCCCGGTCCCCGTTCCCTGATGTGGGCCTGGGCGCATCCCCAGGGCGGATCGGACCCGCAGATCGCCGGCCTGCGCGAGTACGGCACCACCTACTCGATCGCCGAGCTGTCGCAGGCCGAGCTGCCGTTCCCGGCCGAGGCCGACGCGGACCTGGACGGCTGGATCTCGCGCGCCGCGCACCAGGTCGGCGCGATCGCCGAGGAGATCACCGGGCGCTCGCCGTACTACTCGGCGCCGGTCGGCAGCGGCACCCGTGCCGTGTTCCTGCTGGACGCGCCGCTGCCCGCCCTCACCGTGGCCGACGCCGTGACCGCCCTGCCCCGGATCCTGCCGGAGCTGTCGCTGTCCGATGCGCGCTCCTCGGTCTGGGATCTGGCGCGTCTCGCGGGCTGGAGCATGCAGTGGACCGACGAGGCCTACTCGGGCGCCGTCGTCAGCGACGCGAGCGGCAGCGCCACGTTCCGCTTCGACGAGTACGCGCGCATCGCCGGGGTCGACTCCACGCTCGGCCAGACTCCGCAGGGCTGATCCGGATCCGGCGCCCGGATGCGCACCGTATCGCGCGGCGCGCTGCTTCTGGTGCTCATCGCCACGGCGGTGCTGCTCCTGCCCCGCCCCGCCGACGCGCATGTGACGACCGTCGCGTACGCCGACCTGTCCGCGGCGAGCGCGACCGACGTCCGGGCGCGGTTCGACCTGCAGTACCCGCTGCTCAGCGCCTCCGCCGCGAAGGCCGAGAAGGATCCCGGGCTGTTCGCCGATGCGATCGAGCACCCTCGGGCCGGCGCGGAGGATCAGGTGCTGGCGGAGCACGCGTCGACGATCCTCGCCTACACGACCGCGCGCTTCACCGTCGCCCCGGAAGGCGGTCGCCCCTGCCGCCCGCACGCCGAGGGCGCCGCCGCGTTCCACAACCGGGACGCCACCGACTACGCCCGCTTCACCGTGCGCTACACGTGCGACACCGCACACCATGGCGCGCTCGTGGTGCGCAGCACGCTGTTCCCCGACGCGGAGGGCATGGTCACGGACACCAAGACGATCGTGACCTACGCTCTGGCCGGCCGCAGCGGCAGCGCCGTCCTGGACCGCACCCATCCGCAATTCTCCACCGCGCAGCCGTGGACAGAGCGCTTCGCCGAGTTCTTCCTCCTCGGCGCGGAGCATCTGCTCACCGGCCTCGACCACATCCTCTTCCTGGTCGCCCTCATCATCAGCTCCCGGCGGCTGCGCGACCTCGTCTTCGCGGCCACCTGCTTCACGGCGGCGCACACGATCACGTTCCTGCTCGCCGCCCTCGGGTTCGTGCACATCGGCGCGAACGTCGTGGAGCCCGCGATCGCGCTGTCCATCGCAGCGGTCGCCGCCTGGCACCTGTGGGAGGAACGACTGCGCCGGGCCGCGGTGCGCCGCGGGATGCCGGCCCCCGTGCCCTCCCGCGGCGCATCGCTGCTGCGGCTCGGGATCGTGTTCGGCTTCGGCCTCATCCACGGGCTCGGCTTCGCCAGCGCGCTGCACATCACCGAGCCCTGGTCGTGGACCCTGCTGTGGTCGCTGCTCGTGTTCAACCTCGGCATCGAGGCGGTCCAGCTGGCGATCATCCTGCTCGTCTTCCCCCCGCTGACGCTGCTGCGCCGCCGGATGCCGCGCACCGCGACGGTGCTGGGCATCGTGGTCACCGCGGCGGTGCTGCTGCTGGGCCTGCTCTGGTTCGTCATGCGCCTGCTCGGGATCCCCGGCACGCCCTGAGCGGGGATGCAGAACGGGCGGACCCGACGAGGTGTCGGATCCGCCCGTTCTGCAGGTGATCAGCGGGTGATGCCCACGGCGCGCTCGGCGGCCTCGACCACGTTCGTCATCAACAGCGCGACCGTCATCGGGCCCACGCCTCCCGGGTTGGGCGAGAGCCAGCCGGCGACCTCGGCGACTGCCGGATCCACGTCGCCGTACACCTTGCTCTTCCCGGTCTCCGGGTCGGCCTCGCGCGTCACGCCCACATCGAGCACGGCCGCGCCCGGCTTGACGTCCTCCGCGCGGATGAGGTGCTTGACGCCCGCCCCCGCGACGATGACGTCGGCCTCGCGCAGGTACGGCGACATGTCCGGCGTGCCGGTGTGCACCTGAGTGACGGTCGCGTTGATGTCGCGGCGCGTGAGGAGGAGCCCGATCGGACGACCGATCGTGACACCGCGACCGACCACCACGACATGCTTGCCCTTGAGGTCGTAGTCGTTGCGCAGCAGCAGCTCGATCACGCCGCGCGGCGTGCACGGCAGCGGGGTGTGAATCGGCGCGTTCACGTTGAGCACCAGCCGGCCGAGGTTGGTCGGGTGCAGCCCGTCCGCGTCCTTGGCCGGGTCGATCCGCTCCAGGATCGCGTCGGTGTCGAGGTGCTTCGGCAGGGGCAGCTGCACGATGTAGCCGTGGCACGCCGGATCCGCGTTGAGCTCGTCGATGACCGCCTCGACCTCGGCCTGCGTGGCATCGGCGGGCAGCTCGCGCTGGATCGAGTTCATCCCGATCGCCTCGGACTGCCGGTGCTTCATCCCCACGTACAGCTGCGAGGCCGGATCGGCGCCGACGAGCACCGTGGCGATGCCGGGGACGACGCCCTTCTCCTTGAGTGCGGCGACGCGCTCGGTCAGCTCCGCCTTGATCTGGGCCGCAGCGGCCTTGCCGTCGAGGATCCGAGCCGTCACTGCACGAGGTCCGGGTAGAGCGGGAAGGCCGCGGCGAGCGCGTCCACGCGGGCCCGCAGCGCCTCGACGTCCGCACCCGGCTGCAGCGCGAGCGCGATCACGTCGGCGACCTCGGTGAACTCGGCGTCGCCGAAGCCACGGGTGGCCAGGGCCGGGGTGCCGATGCGCAGACCCGAGGTGACCATCGGCGGGCGCGGGTCGTTCGGCACCGCGTTGCGGTTCACCGTGATGTGGATGTCGTGCAGCAGATCCTCGGCCTGCTTGCCGTCGATCGCGGCGTCGCGCAGGTCGACGAGCACGAGGTGCACGTCGGTGCCGCCCGAGCGCACGGCGATGCCGGCGTCCTTCACGTCCTGCTGCGAGAGGCGGTCGGCGATGATCGCCGCACCGCGCAGCACGCGCTCCTGGCGCTCCTTGAACTCGGGGGTGCCGGCGATCTTGAACGCGGTGGCCTTCGCGGCGATCACGTGCATGAGCGGACCGCCCTGCTGGCCCGGGAAGACCGCGGAGTTGATCTTCTTCGCGATCTCGGGGTCGTTCGTGAGGATGAAGCCGGAGCGGGGGCCGCCGATGGTCTTATGCACCGTCGAGGACACCACGTGCGCGTGCGGCACCGGGTTCGGGTGCAGGCCGGCCGCGACGAGACCGGCGAAGTGCGCCATGTCGACCCAGAGCAGGGCGCCGACCTCGTCCGCGATCGCGCGGAACGCGGCGAAGTCGAGGGTGCGCGGGTAGGCCGACCAGCCCGCGATGATGACCTTCGGCTTGTGCTCGATCGCGAGGCGGCGCACCTCGTCCATGTCGATGGTGGAGGTCTCCGGGTTCACCCCGTAGGCGACGATGTCGTAGAGCCGGCCGGAGAAGTTGATCTTCATGCCGTGCGTGAGGTGGCCGCCCTGGTCGAGGGAGAGGCCGAGCAGGGTGTCGCCGGGGCGGGCGATCGCGTGCAGCACCGCGGCGTTCGCGGTCGCGCCGGAGTGCGGCTGGACGTTCGCGAACTCGGCGCCGAACAGCTCCTTGGCGCGGGAGATCGCGAGCTCCTCGGCGACGTCGACCTCCTCGCAGCCGCCGTAGTAGCGGCGGCCGGGGTAGCCCTCGGCGTACTTGTTGGTCAGCACCGAGCCCTGTGCCTGCAGCACGGAGACGGGGACGAAGTTCTCCGAGGCGATCATCTCGAGGAAGGTCTGCTGGCGCTTGAGCTCCCGGTCGAGGACCTGGGCGATCTCGGGATCCACCTCGGCGAGAGGCGCGTTGAAGAAACGGTCGGTCATGGCGTGCTCCTTTGACGGTTGCGAGAGAAGGGTGCTCATCGGCCCAGGCGCGCGGTCGAATCCATGACGGTCGCTCCCCGGTGGTGACCCACCCAGACGCCAGTCGCGACATCACGAGCCTACCCGATCGGGATGCGGATCCCGAGGGTGATGACACGCCAGGGCCGCGCGGGCCCGCACCGCGGGATTCAGCGGATTGATAGGCGCCGGCCGTTGCGTCCGATCTAAACCTCTGGAACTATATGTTTTGCGCCGACAGGGTCGCAGCCCCGCCGGCGCCCGGCCGTGCGGATCGCCCCGCTCCCCGGCAACCGCTCCACCGCACCATCCCCCGAAAGCGCAGCGTCGCGCGAAAGGAAGACGATGTCCCGCAACACCGACAAGCCCGCCGTCCTGGAGGACGGAGAGCACCTCAGCGTCCTCGGCTACGAAGACCACTTCAACCGGTCGATGAGCTTCTGGGCCAACTTCGCCCTCGGCTTCACCTACCTCTCGCCGCTGGTCGGGGTGTACTCGCTGTTCGCCACGGCCCTGGCCGTCGGCGGTCCGCCTTCGATCTTCTGGATCTTCATCGTGGGAGCCGGCCAGCTGCTCGTCTCGCTCGTGTTCGGCGAGGTGGTGTCGCAGTACCCGATCCACGGCGGCATCTACCCGTGGGCGCGACGCCTCTGGGGACGGCGCTACGCGTGGATGGCGGCCTGGGTGTACATCTGGGCGATGATCGTCACGATCACGGCTGTCGCGGAATACGGATCCGGATTCCTCGCCAGCCTGTTCGGCATCGAGATCACGCCGCTGTCGACGCTGCTGCTCACCCTCGCTCTCCTGCTGGTCGCGCTGGCGCTGAACTTCTCCGGCACGAAGACCATGGCACGCGTCGCCCAGATCGGCCTCGCTGCCGAGCTCGTCGGCGTGATCGGCGTCGGGCTGTACCTGCTGATCTTCCAGCGCAAGCAGCCGTTCAGCGTGTTCTTCGACACCATGGGCGTGCAGGGCGACGGGAGCTACGCGACCGCGTTCTTCGGTGCGGCGCTGGCGGGCCTGTTCCTGTTCTACGGCTTCGAGGCGTGCGGAGATGTGGCCGAGGAGGTCGAGCGTCCCGCGCACCGGATCCCCCGCGCCATGATGCTGACGATCGTCGTCGGCGGCGTCTCGGCGCTGTTCTCGTTCGGCGGCTACGTGCTCGCCGCGCCGGATCTGCGCGCGATCGTCTCCGGCAAGGACGTCGACCCCATCCCGCACATCCTGGAGATGACCCTGGGCCCCGTCGGCGCGAAGGTCTTCCTCGTCGTCGCCGTCACCGCGTTCCTGTCGTGCGTGCTGAGCCTGCAGGCGGCAGCGAGCCGACTGCTCTACTCGTTCGCGCGCGACGGGATGCTCCCCGGCCACCGCTGGCTGTCCCAGGTGACGCCGCGCACGAAGGTCCCCGCGAACGCGCTGATCGTGGCGTGCACCGTGCCCGTGCTCCTCGCGCTGCTGATCTTCGTGAACGAGGATCTGCTGAACTCGGTCACGGCGTTCGCGGTGCTCGGGATCTACGTCGCGTTCCAGATGGTCGTGCTCGCCGCACTCCGCCAGCGGATCAAGGGATGGCGCCCGGCCGGCCCGTTCTCGCTCGGCCGCTGGGGCGTGGTCGTGAACGCGCTGGCCCTCGCTTACGGGGTGTTCGCGATGTACCTCCTCGCGAAGCCCGGCGCGTCCGGCAACCCGTTCACGGACTGGATCGTGCTGATCGGCCTGGGGATCGTGCTCGGCACGGGGCTGCTGTACCTCTTCCTCGCCCGCCCCGACCGCAAGTCCACCGCTGCCGCGGGCGATGCGATCGCCGTCGCCGAGGAGATCCGCGCCCGCACCGGAGCGGTGCGCACGCTGTCCTGAACGCTGCGGGAACGGGTCGGATGGCAGGCCCGTTCCCGCAGTGCGCACGCGCGCCGCGGCGCGGTAAGTTTTGTTCATGGTCCTGCATGATGCACCGGCGCTCGCCCCGCTCTCGCACCGACCGGCCACGACCATCCGTTCCGAGGAGATCGCATGACCGCCCGCATCGAGAGCTCCGCCCAGGGCCCCCTCGTCATCCACTCCGCCCGCATCGTCTCGGGCGGATCCCTCGTCGAGGACGGCTGGATCCGCGCCGAGGACGGATCCGTCGTCGCGCGCGGAACCGGATCCGGCTGGGCGCCGGCCGACACCGTGGTCGACGCGCGGGAGGCCGCGGGAGCGGGCGCGATCCTCGCCCCCGGCTTCGTCGACATCCACGGCCACGGCGGTGCGAACGCGGCCTTCGACGACGGCGCCGACGCGATCCGCACCGCACGCGCCATGCACCGCGCGCACGGCACCACCCGCGCGGTCGTGTCCCTGATCACGGCGACCCTCGATCAGCTCGCCGAGCGCGTCGGCATGGTCGCCGACCTCATGGACACCGAGCACGACCTCCTCGGCTCGCATCTGGAGGGCCCCTTCCTCGATCCCGGCCACAAGGGCGCGCACGATCCCGAGCTGCTGCGGCTCCCCGAGCCGGCCGACGTGGAGCGTCTGCTCGACGCCGGGCGCGGCACGGTGCGCCAGGTCACGCTGGCACCGGAGCTCCCCGGCGGCATGGCGGCGATCCGGCTCATCGTCGCCGCGGGCGCGGCGGCCGCCGTCGGGCACACCGACGCGGACGACGACACCCTGCGCGCCGCCTTCGACGCGGGGGCGACGATCCTCACGCACGCCTTCAACGCGATGCGGCCGGTGCACCACCGCAACCCGGGGCCCGTGCTCACCGCGGCGCACGACGAACGCGTCACGCTCGAGGCGATCGCCGACAACATCCACCTGCACCCGCACGTGATCAAGCTGCTGTTCGACGAGGCGCCGGGGCGGGTCGCGCTGGTCACCGACGCCATGGCTGCGGCGGGCGCCGCGGACGGCGACTACATGCTCGGCTCCCTGCACGTCACGGTGCGGGAGGGCGTCGCACGCGTGGACAGCGGCTCCATCGCGGGCTCCACGCTGACGCAGGACGTCGCGCTGCGCCGCGCCGTCGAGGCCGGGGTGCCGCTGCCGGACGCGGTCGATGCCCTCACCCGCACGCCCGCGCGGGCGATCGGCCTCGACGCGCAGCTGGGCGAGCTCGCGCCCGGCCGGCTGGCCGACGCGGTGCTGCTCACGAGCGGCCTCGACGTCGCCATCGTCTGGACGGGCGCGGCGCCGCGCCGCTGACCCGCACGGGAACGACCCGGGTCGGAGGCCGCCTTCTCCCCAGCGGCGGCCTCCGTACCCTCGGCCTTTCCCAGGTCCTCGCAACCCGACTGCGAGGATCCCCCCGTGTTCAGAGCGGGGCGGCCCGGGACTCCTCCCCCGAGGCGCCGGGCCGACCCCGCCGGCGGATCCCCATCCGCCGGAGTCCGTGTTCGCCGCCCCCGGTGGATCGCTCAGACTGTCTCTGACAGGAGAGATGGGGCTCGCTCAGACTGTCTCTGACAGGAGAGATGGGGTCGGACGGGATCCATTACGCGACTTCGCAAGATTTCTTCAGAAAAGTTCTGACACCCTGTCTCACGGATCCCGGAACCGAGTCCGGCGCCGCTCTCCTCCCGAAAGGACGCGGCGATTTCGTTCGCACCCTGGCGCGTTCCCCTGCCGAGGGTGAAGAATGGATAGTCCGCGTGATGGAAAGCCTGGGTCCGCGTCTCCTCCTGTGAGAGCGCTTCCGACCCGAGAACCGAGAGATGACCGACCACATCGAACAATCGCACGATGCCGCGGCGGCGTCGGCGCGCAGCGACGCCGATCTCGTGCTGCGTACGCGCTCCGGCGACCCCGACGCCTTCGCGCAGCTGTGGCGTCGGCATTACGCATCGGGAATCGCGGTGGCACGGTCGATCACGAGCGCTTTCGACGCCGACGATCTGGTGCAGGAGGCCTTCGCTCGGATCTATCAGGCGATCCAGAAGGGCGGCGGCCCGACCGGATCCTTCCGCGCCTACCTGTTCACGAGCATCCGCAACACGGCCGCAGGATGGGGCCGTGCGCGTCGCGAAGCGCCGATCGACGAGCTCGACACCGTCGCCGACCCGTCCTCGACCGAGCAGGCCACGAACGACGCCCTCGACCGCAGCCTCTCCGCACAGGCGTTCCGCAGCCTGCCGTCCCGCTGGCAGGAGGTGCTCTGGTACTCCGAGATCGAGCAGATGAACCCTGCCGAGATCGCGCCGCTGCTCGGCATGACCCCCGGTGCGACGGCGCAGCTCGCCTTCCGAGCCCGCGAGGGTCTTCGTGAGGCGTGGATCCAGGCCCATCTGAGCACGGCCGTGCCCGGCTCGGTCTGCGAATGGACGATTGCTCGGCTCGGCGCGTACGCGCGCGACAACCTCGGATCCCGCGATCGCGCGAAGCTGGACGCCCACCTGTCGGAGTGCGCCCGCTGCCTGATCGTGGCCGCGGAGGCCAAGGAGGTCTCGCACCGTCTCGCCTTCGTGCTCCTGCCCCTCGTGCTCGGCGTCAGCGGCTCGGGCGCCTACCTCGCCATGCTGCAGAGCGGCACGCTCCCGGCCGTGGCCCTCGCCGCGATGCCCTCCAGCGTCGTGGAGGGCGCGGTCGTCGCAGGCACCGCCGGTGCCGGTGCGGCAGGCGTGGGGGCGGCGCACGGCGCGGCGGCGGCCGGATCGGCCTCCGGCGGCGCAGGCGGCTCGTCCGGCGGCTCCGTGGGCGGGTTCGGTGCGCTGGTGGGCGCAGGTACCGCGGCGCTGGTGATCGCCGGTGCGATCGTGGCCGCGGCGGTCGTGCCCGGGCTCACGGCGAACCCCGCGTCGACCTCGGCGCCGTCCGCCTCGGACCAGGGGGACTCCGGCATCGTCGCGCAGGTGTCGCAGCCGAAGACGACGCCCGCCACGCCGCCGGCGCCGACGGAGCCGCCGGCCGAACCCGCGCCGCACGTCGACGCACCGAAGCCCGCGGTGCCCGCGCCGGTCGTGACCCCGGCGCCGCCCGCTCCGGCAGCCGACACGGCACCGGCCGCAGCTCCTCCGCCGCCCGCGGAGCCGCCGCCGACGACCGACCCGGGCACGGACCCGGGGACCGATCCCGGAACGGGTCCGTCGACTCCTCCCGTCGCTGCGCCTGCGCTCGGCACCGCCACCCTCGAGTGCGGGGTCCTGTCCGCGATCTGGGGAGTGCGCGTCACCGTGCCGGTCGACGGCACTCCGGGGGCGACCGTCACCGCGGTCGGCGACCAGGGCTCCGGTCTCACAGCGAGCACCGTCCTCGACGAACACGGCTCGGGCACGATCACCCTGTACCCGTCCTGGGGGCAGGTCCAACGCGCCACGATCGTGACGTTCACCGCTGTTCTGGGCGACGTCACCAGCACAGCCACGACGTGGAGTCTTGGCTCGTTCGGGTCCGTGACGTGGCACGAGTGCGTGATCGCCGACCCGCCCGTGACGACGCCGCCCGCCGACGCACCTGTGACGGACCCGACTCCCGCCCTCCAGACCCCGGCTCCCTCGGGCGCCCCAGCGCCGACGGACGCGCCCGCGCCCACCCAGCCGGCTACGGCGGCTCCCGCGACGACGCCCGCCGATCCCGCGCCGACCGATCCCGCGCCCGCGCCGACGAATCCCGCGCCCGCGCCGACCGCTCCGGCGCCCGCGCCGACCGATCCCACGCCCGCGTCGACCGCGATCCTCTCGCTCGAGCCGGTGCCGGGGCTCACCGCGGTCACGCTGTCCGTTCCGTCGCCCTGAGCCGGCACCGCTCCGCAGCGCTGAGCCCGGCTGCAGTACCGACATCCGACGAGCCCGCGCTCTCCACGAGCCCGCGCTCTCCCGGTGCCCGCCCTCCCGGGAGAGCACCGATCCGCGACGCGTAGAATCGTCCTCATGCCCGCCGACATCCCCGCAGCTGAGACTCCCCGGGCGACCGCGTCCCTCTCCGACTCCCGGGCGACGACCGCCCAGGGCACCGAGCCGCTGGGCTTCCGCCCCCGTGCCACCGCGCTGGACATCGTCCGCGTGGTGGTGCTGATCGCCGCGCTGGCGTCACTCGCACTGTGGGGCCTCGTCGTGTGGACCCTGCCGTGGAACCTCGTCGCCGCGATCGGCGCGCCCGTGATCACGCTGCTGATCTGGGCGCTCTTCCTCTCGCCGCGCCCGGTGCTCGTCGTGCACCCGTTCCTGCGCGCCGCGGTAGAGCTCGTGGTGTACGCCGGCGTGACGGTCGCGTGGTGGACCATGGGGCAGGCCTGGATCGGTCTCGGTTTCGCCGTCGTCGCGATCGCGACGGGGCTCATCGCCGGCCGGCGCACTCTGTCCTGAGGCCCCCGTGGGCACCCCCGTGCTGGACCGGCTGCACGCAGCGCTGGGCGACCGCGTCGACACCACGGCCGCCGCGCTCGACGCCGCCAGGGCCGACCGATCCGGCCACGCCGCCGTGGAGCCGCCGCTGGCCCTGGTGCACGCGGAATCGGTCGCCGACGTGCAGGCCGTCCTGCGCATCGCGCATGACAGCGGTACCCCCGTCGTCGTGCGGGGAGCCGGAACCGGCCTCGCGGGCGCCTCGATCGCCGGCGCCGGGGAGATCGTGCTCTCCACGCTGCGGATGCGGCGCGTGCTCGAGGTGCGCCCCGACGACCTGCTGGCCGTCGTGGAACCCGGGATCCTCAACGCGGAGCTCGATGAGGTGCTGGCCCCGTACGGACTGTGGTGGCCGCCGGACCCGGCGAGCCGCGACATCTCCACGGTCGGCGGCAACATCGCGACCGGCGCGGGCGGCCTGCTCTGCGCGAAGTACGGCGTGGTGCGGGACGCCGTACTGGCCGTCGACCTCGTGCTCGCCGACGGGCGGCTGCTGCATCTCGGCCACCGCAGCGTCAAGGGGGTGACGGGCCTCGACCTCACCTCCCTCGTGATCGGATCCGAGGGACGGCTCGGCGTCATCGTCGGCGCCACCCTCAAGCTGCGGCGCATCGAACCCGGCACACCGTGCACGATCGTGGCGACGTTCCCCACCGTCCGAGAGGCCGCCCGCGGTTCGGCGGCGGTCACCGCCTCCGGAGCGCAGCCGGCGATCATGGAGCTCATGGACGCGCGCTGCCTCGCCGCCGTGCACTCCCTGCTCGAGCGGGATCCCCCGGCCGAGGGCATCGCCCAGCTGACGATCCAGACGGACGGCCTGTCCGCCGCCGTCGAGGCCGGGCAGATCGCCGCCGTGCTGCGGCAGGCGGGCGGCGCCGTCACCGTGACCGACGACCCCGCCGAGGGCGAGGAGCTGCTGCGGATCCGCCGGTCGATGCACGCCGCGATGGCGCGCCTGGGCACCACGCTCATCGAGGACGTGTCGGTGCCACGCAGCGCCCTGCCCGCGATGTTCGACGAGATCGCTCGCATCGAGCAGGCGTACGGCATCGAGATCCCGACCGTCGCCCATGCCGGCGACGGCAATCTGCACCCGAACTTCATCGTCCAGACCGCGGAGATCCCGGAGCGGATCTGGCAGGCGGCCGACGAGCTGTTCCGTGCCGCCCTGTGCCTGGGCGGCACGCTCACCGGGGAGCACGGCATCGGCACCCTGAAGAGCCGCTGGCTCGCCGACGAGCTCGGCGAGGACCAGTGGCAGCTGCAGCGCGAGATCGTCCGGGTCTTCGATCCCCGCGGCATCCTGGCGCCGGGCCGGGTCTTCGCGCAGCGTCCCTCCTCCGATCCGCACGACGCCGAACCGCATCCCGCCGAGGAGCCCCATGCCTGACATCCACGTCTCCGCCGCGATCATCACCGACAGCGCAGGACGCGTGCTCGTCGTGCGCAAGCAGGGCACCGAGCGGTTCATGCAGCCCGGCGGGAAGCCCGAGCCCGGCGAGACCGCCGCGCAGACGCTCGCGCGCGAGCTGCACGAGGAGCTCGGCCTGCGCATCGCCGAGCACGACCTGCGCCCTCTCGGCGTGTTCGTCTCCGCCGCGGCCAACGAGCCAGGACACCGGGTCGTCGCCACGGCGTTCGCGACGACGGCCGAGCCCGCCGACGTGCAGGTGCAGGCGGAGCTCGCCGAGCTGCGCTGGATCACCCCGGCCGACGCGGACACGCTGCCCCTGGCGCCGCTCAGCGAGGAGTATCTGCTCCCGCTGGCGTGGCCGGAACGAGCCCGTTCTCTCGGTTCCTGAACGGGCGCGCCTCAGCCGAAGGGCCGTGGATCGCGGGTCAGATCCCCTGCCAGGACGGCTTGTTGGCGAACGTGTAGCGGTAGTAGTGGGCGAGCTTGAGCCGCGACGCGGCCGCTTCGTCGACGACCACCGTGGTGTGCGGGTGCAGCTGGATCGCCGAGCCCGGAACGAAGGCCGAGAGCGGGCCCTCGACCGCGTCGGCGACCGCCTGCGCCTTGCCCTCGCCGTAGGCGAGCAGCACCAGATGCCGCGCCTCCAGGATCGTGCCGAGCCCCTGGGTGATGCAGTGCATCGGCACCTGATCGAGGGAGTCGAAGAACCGGGCGTTGTCCTTGCGGGTCTGCTCGGTGAGGGTCTTCACGCGGGTCCGGGACGAGAACGAGCTGCCTGGCTCGTTGAAGCCGATGTGACCGTCTGTCCCGATGCCGAGCAGCTGCAGGTCGACCCCGCCCGCCGCGCGGATCTTCGCGTCGTACTCGGCGCCCGCGTGCTCGATACCGTCCAGGGATCCGTCCGGCACATGCACCAGCGACGGGGTGAGGCCCAGCGGCTCGACGACCTCGCGGGTGATCACGGAGCGGTAGCTCTCCGGGTGCGCCGGGTCGATGCCGACGTACTCGTCCAGGGCGAACCCGCGCACCTGCGACACGTCGACGCCGTCGAGCTGCGTGCGCAGGGCGGAGTAGACCGGCAGCGGCGTGGATCCGGTCGCAAGGCCCAGCACCGCGTCGGAGCGACGGGCGATGAGCCTCCCGATCTCCGCGGCGACCAGGGCGCCGGCGGCCGCCGGATCCTCGACGATGACGACTTCAGCCATGGAGGGCTCCTTCTGATTCGATCAGGGGCGTTGCGGGCTCGGGAGTTGCACGCTCGGCGGATGCGGGCCCGGCGGATGCGCCTGTCGCCCGGTCGGCCGTGACGACGACGCGCCCCGTGTGCGGATCCTCGCCGTGCAGCAGCGCGGCACCCACCAGCGCGGCGCCCAGCGAGGCGGCCGGCGACCCCGCGGGCAGGAGCTCGATCCGCTCGTCGAGGCGCAGCGACGCGATGAACGGCGACTCCGCGTTCTCGCGGCGGAGGCGTCCGATGAGGTCGCCGAGCAGGCGGTCGCCGAGCGCCGTGACGCCGCCGCCGATCACGACGGTCTCCACGTCGGCGCTGAGCACGAGCGCGCGCACGGCCGAGGCAGCACCGAACGCGATGCCCTCGCGCAGCTCGACGGCGAGCGGATCCCCGGCCTCGGCCAGGTCGAAGATGTCGCGGATGGGCAGCTCCCCGCCCCGGCCCCAGGCCTTCATCACGGCGCCGCCGCCGCAGAACGTCTCGATGCAGCCGCGCTGTCCGCAGCCGCACACGCGCCCGGCCGGATCCACCGACAGATGCCCGACCTCGCCGGCGGTGCCGCGCGCCCCGCGCCAGAGCGCGCCCTCGATGAGGATGCCCGCCGCGACCCCGGTGCCGAGGTTCAGATAGGCCACGGAATGCGCGTCCCCGCGGAGGGATCCTGCGCCCACGGCCGCGGCCTTGACGTCGTTCTCGACGGCGACCGGCACCGGGATGCGCGCGCGGATCGCGGCTGCGAGGTCGAGCTCCTCCACCCCCAGGTTCACCGCGTGCAGCACTCGGCCGTTCGCGGCGTCGACGAGGCCGGGGATGCCGATCCCGATGGAGATCACGTCGGCGACGGCGAAGCCCGCCTCACCGGCGAGCGCGTCGATCGCTGCGAGCGCCGCCGCGGTGACGGCGTCATCGCCCCACCCCGTGGGGATCCGCGTGCGGCCCAGGATCGTGTCGTCCTCGCCGAGCGCCAGCGCCTCGATCTTCGTCCCGCCGACGTCGAGGCCGACCCTGATCGCGCTCATGACACTCCCAACTGCCCCGACAGGACCATGACGGCCGTTCCCCGCAGCACGATGTCGTCCTGCGCCGTGAGACGGATAACCAGGTCGTCGAAGACGCCGTCCAGCGTCCGCGCGGTCAGCGTGCGACGCGCGGCGTCGATGAGCGTGCCCGCGAGCAGGTCGGCCGGACCCGAGAGCACGATCTCGGAGAGGTCGAGCGCCGCGACGATCGGTGCGATGGCCACGCCGAGCCGGATCCCGGCCTCGCGCAGCTGCTCCGCCTCGGACGCGGGGTCCTCGGCGATGCGGGCGCGCAGGCTCGAGGCGTTCAACCACGCCTCCAGACAGCCGTCCTTGCCGCACGCGCACCGTGGGCCGCCGTCGGTTCCGACGACGACGTGCCCGATCTCGCCCGCGGCGAAGCGGCTGCCGACGAGCGGCTGGCTGTCGGAGATGAGACCCGCCCCGACGCCTCGTCCGATCTTGATCAGCAGCATGTCAGGGCGCCCCTGACCGAACGTGTACTCGGCGAGCACCGCGGCATTCGCGTCGTTGCGCACGAGCACCGGCAGGTCGAGCGCAGCGCTCAGCAGGCGCTCGAGCGGGAAGTCGCTCCACCCCAGATTCGGCGAGTTCAGCACCATGCCGTCGGGGCGGACGATGCCCGGCGCGCCGACACCGACCCCGAGCACGGGAACGGTGGACAGCGCGATCAGCTCCTCGGCGAGGGCGCGCACGGCCTCGTAGGCGGCCGTGCCGCCGTCCGGTCGCGGCACCTCGCGGCGCTCGAGCACGACGCCGTCGAGGCTCATCAGCGCCCCCTCGAAGGCGCCGGTGCTGGACAGGTCGAGGCCGACGATGCGGTGCCCCTCGCGGTCGATGTCGATGAGGATGGGCGGCTTGCCCGGGCCCGTCGTCTCGCGGATCCCCCGCTCCACGACGATGCCGTCGTGGATGAACTCCCCCACGAGATCGGAGATCGTGACGCGAGTGAGCCCGGTCTCCCGGGAGAGGTCTGCACGGCTCATCGCGCCGGAGTGGTAGAGCGTCTGCAGCACGAGCGCCCGGTTGTGCCCGCGCGCGTGCTCGGGGAGCACCTTGGTGCTCGTGCGCAGCTTTCGCGCGGAGCCGAACCGGTGCGGACTCGCGCCGCCGTTCTCCGTGCTCACAGGACGACCCTGCCCATCCCTGACACCATGTTTGTTAGTACACCTTACGAACGGGGTGAAAATCAAGCCCTCTCACGCGGACCGCGAGTCGGGGCCCTGCAAACGTTACCCGATCCGGGCGCTCCAGCACCTTCCGGCGGCGCCGGAGCGCATGGATCCGAGGACGCGGATCCGCCACCCCGAGCGTCCGGGGTGCTTCCGTTGCCGTTTTGTGATATGGCATCCCCTATCCTTGAAAGACTGACAACGTTCTGAAGCAAGGCTGAACCAAGGGGGTGTGCACGTGACGGATCTGGCAACGGCAGCGGGGGCTCCGACAGAGGAGAACGCCATCGTCGACGGCACGGACGCGACCACGGTCGGTGAGACCGTGGGCGATGACGGCACGGGCGATCGCCCTGTGGCATGGGCTCCCACGGAGGAGCCGCCCAGGAAGAAGCGCCACATCGGACGCTGGGTCGGCATCGGCCTCGGTGCGGTGGCGCTCGGCCTCGGCGCCGCATCCACGATCCTGATCGCCCCGGGCACCGCCATCGCCGGCGTCCAGGTGGGCTGGATGACCCCGGGGGCCGCGGCCGAGGCCGTGAGCAACCACCTCAACAGCATGCAGGTCACGCTCACGGGCGAAGGCGACGGCAAGCGCGTCACCGGATCCGATCTGGGTGCCCGCATCGACGCGACCAAGCTCGCCGACAAGGCGTTCGCCGAGCGTCCGATGTGGAACCTCACGAGCTGGATGGGCGCCCCCATCACCGCCCCCGTCACTCTCGACGACCGTGCCGCCGATCACGCGCTGCGCGCGCAGGTGCCGACGGTCTACCAGGACGCCGCCGACGCCGGTGTGACCTTCAACGGCACCGGCTATGTGGCGACCCCGGCGAAGAACGGCTCGGGCATCGATCTGAAGGCGCTCGCCTCCGCGATCACCGCCGCAGCCGAGAAGGGCAAGGGCACGGTCTCGTTCGCCGCCGAGCCGGTGACCGCCGCTCCGGCGATCAGCGACAAGGACGCCTCCGCGACGGCCGGCAAGCTCAACACGCTGCTCTCCACCATCGGCTTCTACGTCGGCAGCGAGCGCACCGTCCCGATCGATGCGGCAACCGCCTCCAAGTGGCTCACGGTCACGCCCGAAGACGGCAAGCTCGCGATCCACGCCGATCAGGCGGCGATCCAGAAGTCCGTCGACGCCCTTCCCGCGCTCGTCAACCGCGCTCCGGTCAACGCGACGAGCATCGTCGACTCCTCGGGCCAGGTGCTCGACGACCTCACCCCCGGCGTCACCGGACGTCAGCTGGGCGACGTCTCGGGTGCTGCCGCCGCATTCGCATCGCAGCTCGCGGAAGGGAACGGCAGCTTCGCCCTCCCCGTCAAGGACACCCCGTTCAGCTCGACCACCCTGCTGCGCAAGATCGACGTCAACCTCAGCACGGAGACGCTGACGGTCACCGAGAACGGCAACGTGGTCGACTCGTGGGCGATCTCGTCGGGCCGCGAGGGCTTCGCGACGCACACCGGCTCGTTCGCGGTGAACTGGAAGCTCGAGACCCAGAACATGGGCAACACCGACCTCACGAAGGCGCCGTACTACTACCAGCCCGACGTGAAGTGGATCATGTACTTCAACGGCGACGAGGCCCTGCACGGCGTGTACTGGCACGACAACTGGGGCACCCCGATGAGCCACGGCTGCGTCGGCATGCCGGAGTGGCGCGCCGAGTGGCTGTTCGACTGGAGCCCGCAGGGCACCGAGGTGAACGTCCACTACTGAGCCGGATCCGATCCGGACACGACGAAGGGGGCGGGTGCCGCAGCACCCGCCCCCTTCGTCGTCCCGATCAGACCAGGCCGTCGATGACCGCGTTGAGCGTGGCGGAAGGGCGCATGACCTTGGCCACCAGCGCCCCGTCGGGACGGTAGTAGCCGCCGATCTCCGCGGGCTTGCCCTGCACGGCGAGCAGCTCCGAGACGATGCGCTCCTCGTCCGCCGCGAGCGCCGCGGCCACCGGCGCGAAGGCGGCGGCGAGCTCGGCGTCCTCCGTCTGCTTCGCCAGCTCCTGCGCCCAGTACAGGGCGAGGTAGAAGTGGCTGCCGCGGTTGTCGATCGTGCCCAGGGCACGGCCCGGCGAGCGGTCGTTCTCGAGGAACGTGCCGGTCGCGGCGTCGAGCGTCTTCGCGAGGATCGCCGCCTTGGCGTTGCCGGTGCGGTCGGCGAAGTGCTCGAACGACGCGGCGAGGGCGAAGAACTCGCCCAGCGAGTCCCAGCGCAGGTAGTTCTCCTCGACGAGCTGCTGCACGTGCTTGGGGGCGGATCCGCCCGCGCCCGTCTCGAACAGCCCGCCGCCGGCGAGGAGCGGGACGATGCTCAGCATCTTCGCGCTGGTGCCGACCTCGAGGATCGGGAACAGGTCGGTGAGATAGTCGCGCAGCACGTTGCCCGTGACGGAGATGGTGTCCTCGCCCTTACGCATCCGGGCGAGCGAGTAGCGCGTCGCCTCCTCAGGGGTGAGGATCTCGATCGTGAGGCCCGTGGTGTCGTACTCCTTGAGGTACTCGGTCACCTTGGCGATGAGGGCGGCGTCGTGCGAACGCGCCGGGTTCAGCCAGAACACGGCGGGAGCACCGGTGGCACGGGCGCGGCTCACGGCGAGCTTGACCCAGTCCCGCACCGGGACGTCCTTCGTCTGCGTGGCACGCCAGATGTCGCCCTTGTGCACCTGGTGCTCGAGCACGACCTCGCCGGACGACGTCACGACCTGGACGGCGCCGTCCGCCGCGATCTCGAACGTCTTGTCGTGGCTGCCGTACTCCTCGGCGGCCTGCGCCATGAGCCCGACGTTGGGGACGGTGCCGATCGTCGCCGGATCCAGCGGGCCGTTCGCGATCACGTCTTCGATGGTCGCCTGGTACACGCCGGCGTACGACGAGTCCGGGATGACTGCGAGAGTGTCGTCCTCGCCGCCGTCCTTGCCCCAGAGCTTGCCGCCGTTGCGGATCAGGGCGGGCATCGACGCGTCGACGATGACGTCGCTGGGCACGTGCAGGTTGGTGATCCCCTTGTCGGAGTTCACGTAGCTCAGGCGCGGTCCGTTCGCCATCGCACGGCTGAAGGCCTCCGCGATCTCCTCGCCGCCCTCGAGGCCGGAGAGACCCGCCAGGATGGATCCGAGTCCGTCGTTCGCGGTGAGGCCCGCGGCGGCGAGCTGCTCGCCGTACTGGTCGAAGACGTCCTTGAAGTAGGCGCGCACGACGTGACCGAAGATGATCGGGTCGGAGACCTTCATCATGGTCGCCTTGAGGTGAACGGAGTACAGCACGTCCTCCGCCTTCGCCTCGGCGAGCGTCTCGGCGAGGAAGGCGTCGAGGGCGGCGGCGTTCAGGAACGTCGCGTCGACGATCTCGCCCGGGAGCACCTTGAGGTTCTCCTTGAGCACGGTGACCTGGCCGTCGGCCGACACGTGCTGGATGGTCAGCACGTCGTCTCCGGGCGACACCCAGCTCTTCTCGTTCGCCTTGAAGTCGTCGTGACCGAGGGTGGCGACGTGCGTCTTGGATCCCTCGCCGAACGCCTTGTTGCGGTGCGGGTGCTTCTTCGCGTAGTTCTTCACGGCGAGAGGGGCGCGACGGTCGCTGTTGCCCTCGCGCAGCACGGGGTTGACCGCGGAGCCCTTGATGCGGTCGTAGCGGGCCCGGATGTCCTTCTCCTCGACCGTGGTCGCGTCGTCCGGGTAGTCGGGGACGTCGAAGCCCTTCTGCTGCAGCTCGGCGATGGCCGCCTTCAGCTGCGGGATGGACGCCGAGATGTTCGGCAGCTTGATGATGTTGGCCTCGGGCGTGGTCGCGAGACCGCCCAGCTCGGCGAGCGCATCGCCCACGGCCTGACCGGCGCTCAGGCGTTCCGGGAAAGCTGCCAGGATGCGACCGGCGAGCGAGATGTCGCGGGTCTCGATGTCGACGCCCGCCTGGTGGGCGAACGCCTGGACGATCGGCAGCAGCGAGGCTGTCGCCAGTGCCGGCGCCTCGTCCGTGTAGGTGTAGATGATGGCGTCGTCGGTCACCGGGGTCTCCGTTTCACGCAGGAAGGGTTTCAAGACAGCGGCCCGCGCAGAGGATCACGCGGGGAAACGCACACGATTTGTCTCGAGACCAAGATACCTGCCGCGGCTCGCGCGCGTGGATCCTGCGGATCCGGGAACACCGCAGGTGAACTTCTCCCCACGTTTCGACGAGGCCCCGCACGCGGGCCGTCCGTGGTTTAGCCTTGGTCCATGACGGAACTGCGACTGGTTGAACTGTCCGCGGCGACGATCGTCGCCGTCAACAACCTCTCCCTCAAGCCCGGGCAGGAGCAGTACCTCGCGCCGGTGTCCTACGGGATCGCGGCGACCGTCATGAACCCGCAGACCAGCTGGCAGCGCGTCGTGCTGGACGGCGACGAGGTCGTCGGCTTCGTCAGCGCCAACTTCGACCACGACGCCCTCGAGGAGCATTTCCGCTCCGTGCTGTGGCGCATCAACGTCGACGCGGACGATCAGGGACGCGGCATCGGCCGCTTCGCCGTCGAGAGCCTGGTCGAGGAGGCGCGCAAGCGCGACTTCGAGCACGTGAACGTGATCTACGAGGCCGGCGACGAGGGGCCCGAGGCCTTCTTCCAGCGCGTGGGCTTCACTCCGGTGGGCGAGACGGAATACGGCGAAGTGATCGCGGAGATCCGTTTCTGACACCTGCTGAGGCGGGTTGCACAGTACGCTGAGATCGGCGGCGGGGTTTCGAATCCCCTCCCCCATCGAAGCCCCGTCGTCATCAGTCTGTTCGCGCATCACCCGGTGTCGCCCACACGTCGGCACACCGCCGGAACCGACTGCCGACGGTCCTCGGCCGCCCGCTCACGCCCCGTCTCTCGCGGCCTCCCTCCTCCCTTCATCCTCCTCCCCTCCGGATGGAGGATGCCCGCCACTTCTCAGGACGATTCCTCCGTTTCCGTCCTGCAGAGTTGCGGGCGTCCTGCGAAGCAGCTCGGGACATCGTCCTCCACATGTTGCGGGGCGGACGAGATCTCCCCGGATCCTTGTACGCGACTCCGCGCCGCGCACACGCCTGCGCATCATGGGCGCATGCATCTGGAGCAGTGGCTCGCCGCGCGAGGCGGCATCGGACATCGTGAAGACGCGGCGGCCGCGGGGTTCTCGCCGGCGCACGTGCGCGCGGCCATCCGCGAAGGCGCCGTGCGAAGGATCAGGTCCCGGTGGATCGCGACCTCGTGGGCTCCGGAAGATCTGGCGCGCGCTGCCGACACCGGCGGCAGCATCACGTGCGTGTCGCTGGCACGCCGCCGCGACTGGTGGGTTCCGCCCGAAGCCGACGACCGGCTCCATGTGCATCTGCCCCGACACGCATCCGTGCGCGGCGAGGGGCTGCTCGTGCATTGGGCGAAGCCGCTGGGTCCCGTGCGCTCGCGCGTCCTCGAAGCGAGCGTCGAGGACGCACTCGCCCATGCGGCGCAGTGCTTCGAACTCGACCAGGCCGCGGCCATCTGGGAGTCGGCGATCCGCAAGGAATCCATCGCACTGGAGTCGCTGCGGCAGGTGGCCTGGCGCAGCTCATCGGCCCGGCTGGTCGCTGACCACGTGCGCGGCGGAACCGGATCCTCTCTCGAGACGATCTTCCACGTCCGGCTGAGCAGCTGGGGCATTCGGCTGCGATTCCAGGTGCGACTCGCCGGCCATGATGTCGACTTCCTCATCGGCACGCATCTGGTGGTTCAAGTCGACGGCTGGGCCTACCACTCATCGTCTGCGGACCGGTCCCGCGACATCGCGCACGACGCCGAGCTCCGGATGCGCGGTTACACGGTCCTGCGCTTCTCCTACGCGCAGATCATGCACGACTGGGCCGGCGTCGAGCGCATCCTGGTCGCGGCCATCGCGCGCGGAGCGCACCGCGCGCCGTCCTCGTGGTGACCGGGATCGCGAACCGCGCATCGCGCAGGACGACCGCGACTCTGGAGGACGTTCCATGGGATCACGTCCTCCAGAGTTCCGAGTGTCCTGCCGACGAGCAGCCGCCGGCCGCTGGCGTCCCTAGACCAGGGTCTGCTGCCAGGCCGCGTGGAGCTGCGCGAACTTGCCGGTGCCGGCGATGAGCGCGGCGGGGGCGTCGTCCTCGATGATGCGGCCGTGCTCCATCACCAGCACCCGGTCGGCGATCGCCACGGTCGACAGCCGGTGAGCGATGATGATCGCGGTGCGGTCGGCGAGGAGCGTCTGCAGCGCGTCCTGGATCAGCCGCTCCGACGGGATGTCCAGCGAGGCGGTCGCCTCGTCGAGGATCAGCACGGCGGGATCCGCGAGGAAGGCGCGCGCAAACGAGATCAGCTGCCGCTGCCCCGCCGAGACGCGCCCGCCCCGCTTGTTCACGTCGGTCTCGTATCCGTCGGGGAGCGACTCGATGAACGCGTCCGCGCCCACCGCACGCGCCGCCGCGCGGACCTCCTCCATCGTCGCGTCGGGCTTGCCGAGCGCGATGTTGTCGGCGACCGTGCCGCTGAACAGGTACGCCTCCTGCGTCACCATGACGATCGCGCGACGCAGGTCCTTCGGGTGCAGATCGCGCAGATCCACCCCGTCCAGCGTCACCGAACCGGCGGTGGGGTCGTAGAAGCGCGACACCAGCTTCGCGAGCGTCGACTTCCCGGCCCCCGTGGTCCCCACGAGCGCGATCGTCTGCCCCGCCGGGATGTCCAGGGAGAAGTCGGGCAGGATCACCCGGTCCGCCGCGTAGCCGAACTCGACGTCGTCGAAGCGGACGTGCCCCTTCGCCTCCCAGAGATCGACCGGTGCGACCGGGTCCGGAACCGTGGGCACCTCCTCCAGCACGCCGGACACCTTCTCCAGCGCCGCCGTGGCGGACTGGAACGAGTTCAGGAACATCGCGATCTCCTGCATCGGCGCGAAGAAGTTGCGCACGTACAGGACGGCGGCGAGCAGGATGCCGACCTGGATCTGCCCATCCGCCATGCGGACGCCGCCCCAGACCACGACCACGCCGAGGGTGAGCGCGGCGACCGCCATGAGCCCGGGCTCGAACGTGCCGAACAGCAGCATCGAGCGCCGGTTCACGTCGCGGTAGTCGCCGGCGACCTCCTGGAAGGAGACGTCGTTGCGGGGCTCCTTGCGGAACGCCTTGACGGCGCGGATCCCGGTCATGGTCTCGACGAACTGCACGATCACCTTCGCGCTGATCACCCGCGACTCGCGGTACACGAGCTGCGAGCGCTGGTAGAACCAGCGCATCAGGTACACCAGCGGGATCCCGGCGAGCACGAGCACCACGCCCGACTGCCAGTCCACGAGCACCAGCGCGATGAAGGTGAACACCCCGTACAGCAGGCCCGAGACGAGCTGGTTGAGCCCGCCGTCGAGGAGCTCGCGGATGGAGTCGAGATCGCTCGTCTGCCGGGAGATGATCCGCCCCGACGTGTAGCTCTCGTGGAACTCGAGGCTGAGCCGCTGCGTGTGCAGGAACATCCGCTTGCGCAGATCCAGCAGCACCGCCTGCGTGATGCGCGCGGTGAGCACGGCGTACCAGCCGATGAGCGCGGATCCCAGCGTGCCGACGACGAGGTAGACGATGCCGACGGCGACCGTCGGGATCCAGTCCGCGTGCTTCAGCACGGCGGGCAGGGCGGTGTTCAGGCCGTAGGCGACGAGCGCCGGGCCCGCGACCTGCGCGGCCGTCGAGATCACCAGCACCAGCGCGGTGAAGGTGATCTGCACCTTCAGCGGCGCGATCAGCGACCCGAACAGCCGCAGCGACCGGCGACGGATCGCCCTGCTCTCCTCGCGCGTGAGGTCGGAGCGGTCCTCGTCCTGTGTTCCGACGACGCTCATGCCTGCACCTCCTCTGCTTCGATGCTGTCCTCGTCCGTGCGGGATGGCGTCCCTTCGACAAGCTCAGAGACCGGCGCCGCGACGACCGGGATCGCCCCGGTGCGCGCCGCCTCCTCCGCCTCCAGGCTGGAGATCACGTGGCGGTAGTGCGCGCTCGTGCGCAGCAGCTCCGAGTGCGTGCCGACCGCCGTCACCTTGCCGTTCTGCAGCAGCGCCACACGATCGGCGAGCGCCACGGTCGAGGGCCGGTGCGCCACGATGAGCGCGGTCGTCTCGGCGAGCACGTGCCGCAGCGCCTCCTCGACGAGGGCCTCGGTGTCGACGTCGAGCGCCGACAGCGGGTCGTCCAGCACCAGCACCTTCGGCTTCGCTGCGACGGCGCGCGCCAGGGCGAGCCGCTGGCGCTGCCCGCCGGACAGGCTCAGCCCCTCCTCGCCGATCATCGTCTCGACGCCGTCCGGGAGCGTGTCCACGAATCCGGCCTGGGCGACGTCGAGCGCCTCGCGGAGCACCCGCTCGGCCTCGGGGCTGTGGATGTCGAGGTCTGCCCGGCCCAGCAGCACGTTCTCGCGCACGGTGGCCGAGAACAGCGTCGCGTCCTCGAACGCCATGGCGATGTGGGTGCGCAGCTCGGCCAGGCTGAGGTCGCGCACGTCGACGCCGTCGAGCGTCACGCGCCCGCCGGTCACGTCGTACAGGCGGGTGGGCAGCGTCGTGAGCGTGGTCTTGCCGGATCCGGTGACGCCGACGAGCGCCATGGTCTCGCCGGGGCGCAGGACCAGGTCGATCCCGTCGAGCAGGTCCCGCTCGTGCGGACGGGCGTCCTGGTAGCGGAACCGCGCGCCCTCGAATGCGAGCTCACCTCGGGGCTCGGCGATCGTGACGGGCTTCGCCGGATCCGTGATCGTGTTCTGCTCGTCGTAGATCTCGAACACGCGGTCGGTGGCCGTGCGCGCGTCCAACATGAAGGAGAACAGGAACCCGATCGACTCGATCGGCCAGCGCAGCACGGTCGCCATCGCGAAGTACGCGAACAGCTCGGGTGCCGTCAGAGCGCCCTGGGCGATCAGCCAGATCCCCGCGACAAGGTTCAGCGCGAACGCGATCTCCGGCATGAGGACGAGCCAGAACCAGATCCAGCCGACGGAGCGGGCCTTGCTGAGCTCGGTCTCGCGCAGGGACTCCGCCTGGCGCGCGAACTTCACGAGGGCGTGCTTGCCCCGGCCGAACGCCTTGAGCACGCGGATGCCGTGCACGCTCTCCTCGACGCTCGTCGCGAGGTCGCCGGCCTGGTCCTGGCTGCGGCGCGTGAGCACACCGTAGCGCTTCTCGAACAGGAAGCCGGAGATCCACAGCGGCACCGCGGTGAGCAGGAAGATCGTGCCGAGCAGCCAGTGCCAGCGGAACAGCAGCACCGCGCCGATGAGCATCGTCAGCAGGTTGACCACCAGCAGGACGAGCCCGAACGCCAGCCAGCGCCGGATCAGGCCGATGTCCTGCATCATGCGGCTGAGCAGCTGGCCCGACTGCCAGCGGTCGTGGAACGCGACCGGCAGCCGCTGCAGGTTCGAGTACAGCTGCGTGCGCATGCGGTACTCGACCTGAGTCGCCGGGTTCAGCACGAACTGCCGGCGCAGCCACACCATCAGCGCCTCGCCGAGGGCGAGCACGGTGACCGCGATCGCGCCCCAGATGATGGCGCCGATCTCGCCGGTCGCGATGGGCCCCTCGAGCACCACCTGCAGGAGCAGGGGGACGCAGAGGGCGATCACGGCCGCGGCGAGCGCGGAGACGCCGCCGCCGACGAGGCGCCAGGCGACCGGCTTGACGAACGGCGCGAGGCGCGCCAGCGCGCGGGGCGTGGACAAGGTGGAGGCTGAGGAGGACGAGGATTCTTCAGACATGGTTCTCAGCAGTGACGTATCGCCTCAAGGGACGGCAGGGGACGAGAAGGAGCGGATGCGAGGCATCCGTGCGATGAGCGGCCGGTGTCGTTTCGCAGCACCCGGGCCGGGGAGGAACCGGAGCGGTTCAGTCCTCGGCCGGAGCGAGGGGCGAACCGGCGACAGCGCTGATCGACGACGCAGTGGTGATCGTGGGCATGGTGTCCTCCTCGGTTCGACGGCCGCCGGGTCGGTTGACGCGACAGCCGTTCAGCCTACGTTTGTGAAGCGTCTGTACGCAAGCGTTTTCCCGAAATCGATCTCACGATCGTCGTGACACCTCCTCGGACTGCTGCGACCGGAGGATCCTCCGGCACTGACACCAGCACGGGACGGCGCCCGTGCATTCCCGGGCGGCGGGATCGGCACGCTCGCACCCGTCGAAGCCCGCTCCCCGACGGCGTCCCCGCGAACAGCGCGGCGTCATCGAGGGAGCGCGCTTCGCGTGATCGAGCGAACGGGCTTCGCGCGAAACGGGATCCCCTCATGCGGCGGTCGCGTGCGCGGCCTCCCGGTCGAGCAGACGGTGCTTCACGTCCTCGCCCCAGGCGAAGCCGCCGAGGGTGCCGTCGGTGCGGAGCACCCGGTGGCAGGGCACGAACAGCGCGGGCGCGTTGCGCGCGCAGATGGAGGCCGCAGGACGCACCGCCCCTGGCTTGCCGAGGGCGACGGCGAACTCGGTGTACGTGAGCGGCTCGCCCGGGGTGATCCGGCGCAGCGCCTCCCAGCCGGCGGTCTGCATGTCGGTGCCGAACTGGCGCACTTCGACCGTGTCGATCGCTGCGAGGTCGCCGGCGTAGTACGCGGCGACAGCGGCCGCCGCGGCAGTGCCGCCCTCCTCGACGTCCGTGGGACGGTTCTTCTCCGCGAGACGCTGCAGGATCGCGTCGTGATCGGCCGTCCAGCCGGAGGCGAGCACGCGGTCGTGCTCGTCGGCCAGGATCGTGAACGGGCCGTCGGGGGTGTCGATGGTCTGGATGATGGCGGTCATCTCAAGGGTCCTTCCGTGGTCGTGATGTCGGCACGTCATTCGCCGCACCCGGAGCGGCGCCGAGCGCGGTCGCACGAGCGCGCCGGGTCCTCCCCGGCCGCGCCGGCGCCGCGCGCCACAGATGCGCGGTGAGGTAGCTGCGCCACGGCGCCGTGCGCGTCACCCAGGCCGTGAGCGGTCCCGCCTCCGACGGGAGGCCGGCCGCACCGGCGCCCGCACGCGCTGCCATGTCGCCGGGCAGGAACACGTCGGGGTCGCTCAGCACGCGCATGCGCACGTAGTCGGCGGTCCACGGCCCGATTCCCGGCATGGCGAGCAGCGCCGCCCGCTGGGCCGCGCCGTCGTCGCCGGCGGTCAGCCGCAGCGAGCCGTCGGCGAGCGCCGCCGCGGCGCCCGTGACGGCCCTGATCCGGGCCGCCGGGCCGCGCAGCACCTCGTGCCCGCGCTCGGCGATCGCCGCCATGGTCGGGAAGAGGATCCCCTCTCCGGTCCCCTCGGAGCCGGATCCGACCCGCTCCCCCAGCTCCTGGGCGAGCTGCGTCAGCGCGGTGCGTGCGGCGGCCACCGTGATCTGCTGGCCGATCATCGCGCGGATCAGCATCTCGTGCGGATCCGCGGCGCCCGGCACGCGGATCCCGGGCACGGCGGCGACCAGCGGCGCCAGCGGCTCGTGCGCGGCGAGCGCGGCGTCCACGGCCTCGGGATCCGCGTCGAGGTCGAACAGCCGGCGGGCACGGGTGACGAGCGGGGCCAGGTCGCCGAGCTGGGTCAGCCGGGCGCGCAGGTGCAGGCGGTCTGCGTCGTCCAGGCTCAGCGCGAACCAGGCCGGCCCGCCGCCCAGGCGCAGGTGCCGGGCGAAGCTGCGCTCGCCGGCCTCCTCCACGCCGGGCAGCGCCCTGGCGCGCATCCAGGCGAACAGGCCCGCCGCGTCGAAGGGCTTCCGGTACGGCAGCAGCAGATCGATCTCACCGGGGACAACGGCCGCCGTGGCGCCCGCCTCGCGAGCATGCCGTCGTGCGCGCAGCTCCCCCGGGGCGAGGCCGAACACCTCGCGCACCGTGTCGTTGAACTGGCGCACGCTCGCGAAGCCCGCGGAGAACGCGACGTCGGCGACCGGCAGGTCGGTGCCGACCAGCAGCATGCGGGCGGTGTGCGCACGGTGCGCGCGGGCCAGCGCCAGCGGTCCCGCGCCCAGCTCCGCGGCCAGCAGCCGGGTGAGGTGCCGTGTCGAGTAGCCCAGGCGGGTGGCGAGACCCGGCACGCCCTCGCGCTCGACCACGCCGTCGGCGATGAGGCGCATGGCCCTCGCCGCGACGTCGCCGCGCAGGTTCCACTCCGGCGAGCCCGGCGCGGCCTCGGGCAGGCACCGCTTGCACGCGCGGTACCCCGCCTCATGCGCTGCCGCGCTCGTCGGGAAGAACGTGACGTTCTCCGGCTTCGGGGTGCGGGCGGGGCAGCTCGGGCGGCAGTAGATGCCGGTCGAGCGGACCGCCGTCACGAACTGCCCGTCGAAGCGGGTGTCACGCGCGTCGATCGCGCGGTACCGCTCTTCGAAGGTCATCCCGGGGAAGCTCATGCCTCCACTCTGGCACGTCCGATTCCCGCAGGCTCGCGGAAATCGGACACGACAGTGCCCGGCTTCTGACCCCGCACCGCCGGCATGCGGGATCCCCCACCCCTTGCGCGCCCTTGCGCGCCGAAACCCCCACAGCGCGCCGAAACCCCCACAGCGCGCCGAAACCCCCACAGCGCGCCGAGACCCCCACAGCGCGCCGAAACCCCCACAGCGCGCCGAAACCCCCACGCAGCGACGTCTCCCCGTGGGGGTTTCGGCGCTGCGTGGGGGTCTCGCGCAAAGGAGCCGGGCCGGGATCGGGCCGGGGATCCGGGAGGATCCGGCACGGGCGGCCGGGCGGCCGGGCCGGGGATCCAGACCGGGATCGGTCAGTGGAAGAAGTGGCGCTCTCCGGTGAAGAACATCGTCACGCCGGCCTTGCGCGCGGCATCCACGACCTCCTCGTCGCGCACGGATCCACCGGGCTGCACGATCGCCGTGACGCCGGCGTCGATGAGTACCTGGGCGCCGTCGGCGAACGGGAAGAACGCGTCGGAGGCGGCGACGGATCCGGCCGCACGGTCTCCCGCGCGCTCGACAGCGAGACGGCAGGAGTCGACGCGGTTGACCTGGCCCATGCCGACGCCGACCGTGGCGTTCGCCTTGGAGAGCAC
The DNA here is from genome assembly GCF_054654695.1 of Microbacterium xylanilyticum. NCBI lineage: Bacteria > Bacillati > Actinomycetota > Actinomycetes > Micrococcales > Microbacteriaceae > Microbacterium > Microbacterium xylanilyticum. Next base: position 819,629 of record NZ_BAAIEN010000002.1, on the reverse strand, counting down.
GATCGCGTTCGACTTCACGGCGCGGCACGCCTTCCACGCGAAGATGAGGTTCTCCATCTCCTGGTCGTCGGGGCGCTCGCCCGAGACGAGCTCCCAGTTCTTCGCAACGGAGACGATGTCGTCCGGGAAGCGGTCCGCGTCCTGCAGCAGCAGGCCGCCGGACACGAGGCGCACGTCCATGCGCTCCTGCTGCCAGTCGTCGGGCAGCTGCAGCAGGCGGAGGTTCTTCTTCGCCTTGAACACCTCGAGCGCGGCGGGCTCGAACGCCGGCGCCACGATGACCTCGGTGAAGATGTCCTTCAGGTTCTCCGCCATCTTCAGGGTCACGGTCCCGTTCGCGGCGATGACACCGCCGTAGGCCGAGACGGGGTCGCACTCGTGTGCGCGCAGGTGAGCGCTCGCGATGGGATCCAGGGCGTTCGGCGCCGTCGTGGCGATGCCGCACGGGTTGGCGTGCTTGATGATCGCGACCGCCGGATGCACCATGTCGTACGCCGCGCGCAGGGCCGCGTCGGCGTCGACGTAGTTGTTGTACGACATCTCCTTGCCCTGCAGCTGCGTCGCCTGGGCGATGCCGTGTCCGCCCGCGCGCGTGTAGATCGCACCGCGCTGATGCGCGTTCTCGCCGTATCGCAGTGTGGCCAGGCGCTCGGCCTGGATCGTGAGGTGGGCGGGCAGGTCGCCCTCATCGATCAGCGTGCCCTCCGCGAACCAGGACGCGACGGCCGCGTCGTAGGCAGCGGTGTGCGCGAAGGCCCGCGCGGCGAGCTCCCGGCGCTGCGCCAGCGTGGTGCCGCCGGCCGCGACCGCGTCGACGATCGCGGGGTAGGACTCCGGGGACACGACGATGGCGACGTTCGCGTGGTTCTTCGCCGCCGCGCGCACCATGGCCGGCCCGCCGATGTCGATCTGCTCGACCACGTCGTCGCCGACCGCGCCGGAGGCCACGGTCTCGACGAACGGGTACAGGTTCACCACGACGAGCTCGAACGGCTCGATGCCGAGGTGCTCGAGCTGGCCCTCGTGATCCTCCAGACGCAGGTCGGCGAGCAGACCACCGTGGATGGCCGGGTGCAGCGTCTTGACGCGTCCGTCGAGCATCTCGGCGACGCCCGTGACGGCGGCCACGTCGGTGACGTCGATGCCCGCGTCGCGGATGGTCTGCGCGGTGGATCCGGTCGACACGATCTCGACGCCGTTGTCGGCGAGCGCCTGGGCGAGCGGCACGAGGCCCGTCTTGTCGCTCACCGAGACGAGCGCGCGGCGGATGCGCACCGCATCGCGGGGACGGTAGAGGGACGGGTCGTGGGCGGGACCGGCCATCGGGGGTTCCTTCCGGGTAGGCGTCAGTTCGGGGAGGGACGGGCGCCGAGGTCGAGCTCACCCTCGGCAATGCGGCGGACGACGTCGATGAGCAGTCGTCGCTCGACGGGCTTGATGCGCTCGTGCAGGGAGGTCTCGGTGTCGCCCTCGATGACCGGCACGCGCTCCTGGGCGAGGATCGGCCCGCTGTCGACGCCGTCGTCGACCACGATCACGCTCGCCCCGGTCTCCGTCACGCCCGCGGCGAGTGCGTCGCGCACGCCGTGTGCTCCGGGGAACTCGGGCAGGTAGGCGGGATGGGTGTTGATGATGTTCGGAGACCATGCGGCCACCACGTCGTGCGGCAGCAGGCGCATGAGACCGGACAGCACGATGAGATCGGGATTCCAGACCTTCAGCTGGGCGTCGAGCTCGGCGCCCCACGCCTCACGGCTGGCGAAGCGCTCCCAGGGCACGACGAAGGAGGGGATCCCGAAGGCCTCGGCATGAGCGAGACCGTCGGCTTCGCGGTCGGCTCCGATCACGATGATCCGGGCGGGGAATCCGGGGTCGTCAGCCGCGTCGAGGAGGGCACGAAGATTCGAGCCGGTGCCCGAGATGAGTACGGCGACCGTCAGCACCACAACAGTCTAGCCGGGCGGGCGCTGCCGCCCGTCCGCCGTGACACCGCCCCGCTCAGACGCCCGTGGCACGGAGCGCGTCCTCGTCATCCTCGGCCGGCCAGGCGTCTCCTGTCGCTGCGCGACGCCGCGGCGCGAGCAGCAGGATCGCGGCACCGACGAGCACCTCGAGCCCGAGTGCGAGCGCGACGGGACCCGGCTCGGGGCCGGCGACCGCGAGCCGCCCGGGTCCGAGGGATCCGCGGGACAGCGCGGCGAGCAGCGCGCCCGCACCGCCGGCGAGGATGGCGATCCCTGCCGCGATCGCGACCCGGGCGCCGAACGCCGCCTCCGCCCCGGCGGACACCTGGCGGGAGCGGATCAGCCACCCGGCGAAGCCGCCCGCGGCGATCGGCACGAGCACCACGATGAGCCACCACGGCGACGAGCTGTCCGGCACGAGTCCCAGCAGGGGCACCCCGGGCACGACGCCGAGCACGGTACCCGCAGGCGACACGGCGGTGCCCGCGCCGATCGCGAAGCCGGGGCCGGCGATCCAGGCCACGGCCCACGCCACGAGCGTCGGCAGGTAGGCGAGCTGCGCCAGCCCGATCACGACGACCCCGAGCCCGTCGGCGCGCAGCGCTTCGAACAGCGCCACCGTCTGACCGCCGCGCACCAGCGCGGCGATGGCGACGGCGAGTCCCGCCGCGCCCACGACGGCCGTGGTCGCCGCGGCGGCGCCCCGCACCACGTCGCCGGGCACCTGCGCCCAGTCCGGAAAGCGGTCCAGCGCGTCCTGCGCCCGGTCGACGAGCCCGCCGTCGCCCTCGGCCCATGCGGTGGCCACGGCGCCGGCCAGCGCGCCGCACAGGAACACGAGCGGCGGGAACAGCATCGCCATCCACAGCGGCGTCCGCAGACCCCCGAGGCCGCCGGTCAGGGCGGCGAGGGCGGAGATCGCCGCGAAGACGACGGTGCCGCTGATCACGCCGGCCGGCCAGGATCCGGCCAGCGCGGCACGGCGCCCCGAACGGGCCGCGAAGATCGCGGTGAAGCCGAGCAGCAGCAGCGGGGTGACCGACAGCGCGAAGCGTGCCGCGGACGGATCCAGCCCCGTGGCACGCACCAGGGCGTCGGGCAGGGCGACAGCGAGCGGCACTCCGTGCCCGAACTGCCACAGCGTCGCGGTCGCCGGCCACAGTGCCCCCCAGTCGGCCCGCGGCCCGAACGCGATCGCCCAGATCACGGTCAGCGGTGCGAGCAGGACGGCGAGGCCGATCGCGGCCGCCACGACGGCGTCGACCGCGGCCAGGAGCACGATGAGGAGGCGTTGCATGACGGCTTCGAGCCTACGTGCTCCGCCTCGGGCTCCCCTGCGGGCGCGCGGACGGGCCCCCGGCGCAGCACCCCGCTCGTGCGTGCGGTCCCCGCTCGCGGCGGCGCACGGACGTGTGACGGCCGGACGGCGTCCACGACGCGATACGGTTTTCGACGGAGGTCCTGCCCATGTCATCTGTCCCCCCGACCGCATCCGACCAGACCGCAGCCGAGCCGAAGAACGCACTCGACCGCTTCTTCGAGATCACCCGCCGCGGATCCAGCGTGGGCGCCGAGGTCCGCGGCGGCGTCGTGACCTTCGTGACGATGGCCTACATCGTCATCCTCAACCCGATCATCCTGTCCAGCTCCAAGGACATCGCGGGCACCCAGCTCGGCTTCGTCCAGCTCAGCGCCGTCACCGGCTTCACCGCCGCGGTGATGACGATCCTGTTCGGCCTGATCGCACGCCTCCCGTTCGCGTTCGCCGCGGGCCTCGGCATCAACGCCTTCCTCGCGTTCTCCGTGGTGGGCGAGGTGACCTGGGCCGAGGCGATGGGTCTCGTCGTCATCAACGGCCTCATCATCGTCCTGCTCAGCGCCACCGGGCTGCGCCGGATGATCTTCGAAGCCGTCCCCATGCAGCTCAAGCTCGCCATCACGGTCGGGATCGGCCTGTTCATCGCGTTCATCGGGCTCGTGAACGCCGGGTTCGTGACCTCCACCAAGAGCGATTCGCCGCCGGTCGGGCTGGGCATCGGCGGCTCCGTGGCCACCGCGCCCACCCTCGTCTTCGTGATCACCCTGCTGCTCACCGCGATCCTGGTCGGCCTGCGCATCAAGGGCGGCATCCTCATCGGGCTCGTCTCGGGCACGGTGATCGCCGTGATCGTCGAGGCGATCTGGCACCTCGGCCCGAAGGTCGACGGCGACAAGGTCCACCCGGGAGGCTGGGGCCTCACCGTGCCGACGCTTCCGAAGAACCTCGTCGCCGTCCCCGACCTGTCGCTCATCGGCCACGTCGACCTGTTCGGCGCATTCGGCCGGATCGGCGCCGTGTCGGCGCTCATGCTCGTGTTCACGCTGGTGTTCACGAACTTCTTCGACGCCATGGGCACGATGACCGGGCTCTCGAAGGAGGCGGGCCTGGCCGACGACAAGGGCGAGTTCCCGCGGCTGCGCTCGGCGCTCATCGTCGAGGGCGTCGGCGCCGTCGCGGGTGGACTGACCTCCGGATCCTCCAACACGGTGTTCATCGAATCGGGCGCCGGCATCGGCGAGGGCGCGCGCACGGGCCTGGCCAACATCGTCACCGGCCTGCTGTTCCTGCTCGCGATGTTCTTCACGCCGCTCGTCTCGATCGTGCCCACCGAGGTGGCGGCGGCCGCGCTCGTGATCGTGGGCGCGCTCATGATGAGCCAGATCCGCCACATCGATCTCACCGACTTCACGGCGCTGTTCCCCGTGTTCATCACGGTCACGATCATGCCGCTCACCTACTCGATCGCGAACGGCATCGGCGCCGGCTTCATCAGCTGGGTGCTGGTGCGCGCATTCTCCGGTCGGATCCGCGGGATCAGCCCGCTGCTGTGGATCGTGACGGCCGGCTTCGTGATCTACTTCGCGCGCGGCCCCATCGAGGCGCTGCTGCACTGAGGCGACCGCGCTCCGACCCCCGAGGCCCCTCGCCCACCGCCGCTGCGCGGGCTGCGGCGAGGGGCCTCGTCGTCGGTCGCGGAGACTCAGAGCGCGAGGGGGACGCCCGCCTCCGGCACGCGCAGGCGCCCGGCCAGGTCCGCGTAGCCGAACTCGCGCACCAGGCGCTCCCGCGTCTCGGTGAAGTGGTGCCAGCCCTCGGCGTGTACGGGCACGATCACAGCCTCCCCCAGCTCCCGGGCGGCCTCCACCGCGGTGCGCGCGTTCAGGGTGAGGTCGGCGTCGCCGAAGCGGCCCACGTTCGCGGCGCCGGCGAAGAGCATCGCGATGTCGATGCGACCGATCCGCTCGACGATCGCCGACACCACGTCGACGGAGGCGTTGTCGCCGGACACGTAGAGCACGGGCTCGCCGGGTGCCGACAGCACGAACCCGGTCACGGTGCCGGACAGCGCCTCGGCCCCCTCCGGCCCGTGCAGCGCGGGCACGGCGGTGATCTCGACCGGCCCGGCGTGGTGCATCTGCCACGGGGCGAGCCCGGTCACGCCGTCGATCCGCGCTCCCGCCTCGGGCGTGGAGAGCACCGCGCCCGCTCGCGGCAGGAACGCGCGCCCCGCCTCGTCGAGGTTGTCCGGGTGCTGGTCGTGCGAGAGCAGGACCACGTCGATCGCGCCCACCGCGTCGGCGGCGACCGCCGGGCCGGTGAGCTTGTGCAGCGGGATGCCGCCCGGGTAGGTCCGCGGGGCGTCGAAGGTGGGATCGGTGAGCAGGCGCAGGCCGGCGTACTCGATGAGCGCGGTCGGTCCGCCGATGAGCGTCAGGGTCACGGTGTTCTCGGTCATGGCTCCATCGTGCCGTCGCCGTCACTCGATCGGGAGTGGCCCTGATGACACCTTCCGATAAGATCGGGCCATGCGCACCGCCGCGGTCCTCGCCTTCCCGGGCATCAGCCCGTTCCACCTGTCCGTGCCGCTCATGGTCTTCGGCGGCGTCGGCGTGCGCTCGGTCGAGGCCGCCTATCGCACGGTGACCGTCGCGGAGGAGCCGGGGCCGGTGCGCACGGCGGCCGGACTGGACCTCGTCGTCACCGACGGCCTGGACGCCCTCGCCGCCGCCGATCTCGTGGTGATCCCGAGCTGGGATCCGGATGTCGCGCCGAGCGAAGCGCTCCTCGACGCGGTGCGCACCGCGCACGGCAACGGGGCGAAGGTGCTGGGCCTGTGCCTGGGCGCCTTCGTCGTGGCCGCGAGCGGCATCGCGACCGGACGTGAGGTCTCCACGCACTGGTCGGCGGGTCCGCAGCTCGCCGCACGTCACCCGGAGCTCACCGTGCGCTGCGAGGCGCTGTGGACCGACCTCGGCGACGTCGTGACCTCCGCGGGGGTCGCCGCTGCGCTGGACTGCTGCCTGCACATCGTCCGCACCGAGCTCGGCAGCGCCGTGGCCGCCGACCTGGCCCGGTCTCTGGTCATGGCGCCGCACCGGGAGGGATCCCAGGCGCAGTTCCTGTCCCGCCCGCTCGCTGCGGAGCGGGACGGCGACGAGATCGACCGGGCGATCGCCTGGGCCCTGGAGCGGCTCGCAGAGCCTGCGCCGCTCGATGCCTGGGCCGGCGCCGTGCATCTGTCCCGCCGCACCTTCACGCGGCGGTTCCGCGCGCGCACCGGCAGCAGCCCGGGAGACTGGCTGCTGCAGCGCCGGCTGGACGAGGCGCGCCGCCTTCTGGAGGCGTCGGATCTGCCCGTCGACGCCGTGGCGCAGCGCACCGGGTTCGGCAGCGCCGTGACCCTGCGCCACCACTTCCGCGCGCGCTTCGGCACCACCCCCGGGGCGCACCGCCGGGCGTTCGCGGATCCGGCCTGAGGACAGGCGGGCCCCGCGCGCGCGGCGACGGCACGACGAAGGGCTCCAGGCGCGAAGCCCGGAGCCCTTCGTGTACAGCGGTGGTTACAGCGCGGCGTAGACCTCGCGCAGCAGCGCGGCCGTCTCGGACGGCGTCTTGCCGACCTTGACGCCGGCGGCCTCGAGGGCCTCCTTCTTCGCCTGCGCGGTGCCCGCGGAGCCGGAGACGATGGCGCCGGCGTGGCCCATGGTCTTGCCCTCGGGGGCGGTGAAGCCCGCAACGTAGCCGACGACCGGCTTGGTGACGTTGGCCTTGATGAACTCGGCCGCGCGCTCCTCGGCGTCGCCGCCGATCTCGCCGATCATCACGATCGCCTTGGTCTCGGGGTCGGCCTCGAACGCGGCGAGCGCGTCGATGTGCGTGGTGCCGATGACCGGGTCGCCGCCGATGCCGATGGCGGTGGAGAAGCCCAGGTCGCGCAGCTCGAACATCATCTGGTACGTCAGGGTGCCCGACTTCGAGACCAGGCCGATCGGGCCCTTGCCCGTGATGTTGGCCGGGGTGATGCCGGCGAGGGCCTCACCCGGGGTGATGATGCCGGGGCAGTTCGGGCCGATGATACGGGTCTTGTTGCCCTTCTCGGTCGCGTACGCCCACGCCTCGGCGGAGTCGCCGACCGGAACGCCCTCGGTGATGACCACGAGCAGCGGGATCTCGCTGTCGATGGCCTCGATCATCGCGTCCTTCGTGAATGCCGGCGGCACGAACGCGACCGACACGTTCGCGCCGGTCTTCTCGATGGCCTCGGCGACGGAGGCGAAGACGGGCAGCTCGACGGCGTTGCCGTCCTTGTCGGTGTGCGAGACCGTGGTGCCGGCCTTGCGCGCGTTCACGCCGCCGACGATGTTGGTGCCCGCCTTCAGCATGAGGGCGGTGTGCTTGGTGCCCTCGCCGCCGGTGATGCCCTGGACGATGACCTTGGAGTCCTTGTTGAGGTAGATCGACATGTTCCTTGTCCTTGTCTCGGGAGCCGGGTCAGGCGTTGGCCAGCTCGGCGGCCTTGTCGGCGCCCTCGTCCATGGTGGCGGCGAGCGTGACGAGCGGGTGGTTCGCGGCGGTGAGGATCGCGCGGCCCTCCTCGACCTGGTTGCCGTCGAGACGGACGACCAGCGGCTTGGTGGCCGCGTCGCCCAGGATCTCGAGCGCCTTGACGATGCCCTCGGCGACGGCGACGCAGCTGGTGATGCCGCCGAAGACGTTCACGAAGACGCTCTTGACCTGCTCGTCGCCGAGGATGACGTCGAGGCCGCTCGCCATGACCTGCGCGTTCGCGCCGCCGCCGATGTCGAGGAAGTTGGCGGGCTTCACGCCGCCGTGGTTCTCGCCGGCGTAGGCGACCACGTCGAGGGTCGACATGACCAGGCCCGCGCCGTTGCCGATGATGCCGACCTGGCCGTCGAGCTTCACGTAGTTCAGGCCCGACTCCTTGGCCTTCGCCTCGAGCGGGTTCTCGGTGGCCTTGTCGGCGAGCTCCTCGTGCTCTGGGTGGCGCACCTCGGAGGCGTTGTCGTCGAGGGTGACCTTGCCGTCCAGGGCGATGATGTCGCCCTCCTCGGTCTGCACGAGCGGGTTGACCTCGACCAGGGTCGCGTCCTCGCCCTTGTACACGTCGTAGAGCTTCACGAACACGTCGGAGACCGCGTCGAGCAGGTCCTCCGGGAAGTTCGCGGCCTTCGCGATCTCGAGCGCCTTGTCCTTGGTGATGCCGGTCAGCGGGTTGACCTCGACGCGAGCGAGCGCCTCGGGCTTCTCGACGGCGAGCTGCTCGATCTCCATGCCACCCTCGACCGAGCACAGGCTCAGGTAGGAGCGGTTGGCGCGATCCAGCAGTACCGAGAAGTAGAACTCGCGCGCGATGCGTGCGCCCGCGGCGACCATGACGCGCTTGACGACGTGGCCCTTGATGTCCAGGCCGAGGATCGCCTTGGCGGCCTCGTACGCCTCGTCCGGGTTCTTCGCGACCTTCACGCCGCCGGCCTTGCCGCGGCCGCCGGTCTTGACCTGCGCCTTGACGACGACGACTCCGCCGAGCTTCTCCGCGGCTGCCTTCACCTCCTCGGGGGTGTCGGCGACGATGCCGGCGAGGACCGGCACTCCGTACTTCTCGAAAAGGTCTCGTGCCTGGTACTCGTAGAGGTCCACGTGCAGTCCTTCGCTGGTTGCGACGAATGGGACGCGACAGGAATTCTGTCGGGTGTCGATGTGATTCGACCCGGTCAACCAGCCTACTACCGCGGAATCGCGCTTCCTGACCGCCGTCTTGGCCGCCGAAGAAGGCGGCGACGGCGTGCCTTGACGCACAACGGTGCGCGCAGGAGCAGGGGAACTAGGCTTTGCTGCTATGACAGAGCACGCCGACGTGTCCCCCGCCCGCACCGCCGTGGTGCGAGCGGCGCTCGAGCTGTTCTCCGCCCAGGGCTTCGACTCGACCTCGGTCGAGCAGATCGCCAAGGCCGCGGGCATCTCGCGCTCCACCTTCTTCCGCCAGTTCGGCGGCAAGGACGACGTCGTCTTCGCCGATCACGAGGAGCTGCTCGAGGGGCTGCGCCGCTACCTGGACCGCCCTCACGCCAATCCGTGGACGGCCGTGTGCGACGCGTCGATGATGGTGTTCCGTGCGTTCGCGGCCGACCCGGAGCTCGCGCGTCTGCGCTACCAGGTCGTGCGCGAGGTGCCCACGCTGCGCGACCGTGAGATCGTCGCGGTGTTCCGGTACGAGCGCCTCTTCGACGAGTACCTGCGCCGTTCCCTGCCGGACCTGGATCCGCTCGACGCGGTCGGGTTCGCCGCGCTCGTCACCGCCGTGCACAACCATGTGCTCCGCCGTCTGCTGCGCGGGTCGCGCACCTCCGCGGCCGCGCTCCGCCGCGCCCTGGACGACGTGCTGCGCCGTTACGGCGTGCACCCGGACGGCATGAAGGAGCCCGGCGAGGATGCGGTCATCGTGGCCGTGTTCCCCCGCTCGATGCCGATGGCGGAGATCACGCGGCGCCTGCGCGACGAACTGGAGTGAATCCCGCGCGCCTCTCACGGTTCCGGCCGGATCCGGTGTCGGTCGCGGGCGCGAATCGCGGTACGCTGTCTCATGATTTCTGAGACTCAGTCTCATGCCTCGGATGGAGACCTCATGAGCAACGACGCCCGCTTCCCCGGCGAAGCCGTCACCTCCTACGACCTGACCGGCCGTCAGGGCACCGACTACTACGAGGTCTTCTCCGACATCCCCGCCGAGGACCGCGCGCACTGGGAACGGGCGCAGGCGTACGTCGACGAGGTCGCACCGCGGATGCTCGACGCGTGGGACCGCGCCGAGTACCCGCTCGAGGCCGCCCGGCGCATGGGCGAGCTGGATCTCGTGGTCGACGGCATCGAGCACCCCGCCCTCACCCGGATGAGCCCCCTCGCGGCGGGCCTGGTGAACATGGAGATCTCCCGCGGCGACGGCTCGCTCGGCACGGTCCTCGCTGTGCAGGGCGGCCTCGCACTGCGCACCCTCGCGCTGTTCGGCAGCCCGGAGCAGCAGGAGCGCTGGCTGGTGCCGCTCGCCGACGGCTCCGTGCTCGGATCCTTCGCGCTCACCGAGCCGGACCACGGATCCGACTCGGTCTCCCTGGAGACCGTCGCTCGGCGCGACGGCGACGAGTGGGTGCTGCGCGGGGCGAAGAAGTGGATCGGGAACGGCGCCTCCGGTGGGATCACCTTCGTGTGGGCGCGCGTTGACGACGAGGGCACCGCCGAGCACGGCGCCGTGCGCTGCTTCCTCGTCGAGCAGGACCGCCCGGGCTATCAGGGCACCGTCATCACCGGCAAGGTGTCGCTGCGCGGGATCCACCAGGCGCACATCCGCCTCGACGACGTGCGGATCCCTCGGGATGCGGTGCTGCCGGGCACGCACAGCTTCAAGGACGCGTCCACCGTGCTCTACGCGACCCGCTCGGGCGTGGCCTGGTCGGCCCTCGGGCACGCCACCGCCTGCTACGAGGCGGCGCTCGCGTATGCGAAGACCCGGATCCAGTTCGGCAAGCCGCTCGCGAAGTTCCAGATGGTGCAGGAGCGCCTCACGCACATGCTCGAGGAGCTCACCGCGATGCAGCTCTACTGCCGGCGGATGGCCGACATGGACGAGGCAGGCACGCTGCGACCGACGCAGGCCTCGCTCGCGAAGTTCCACAACACCCGCGCCGCTCGGCGCATCGCCTCCGCCGCTCGGGACCTGCTCGGCGGCAACGGGATCCTGCTCGAGAACGGCGTCATGCAGCACATGGCCGACATCGAGGCGATCCACACCTACGAGGGCACCGAGAGCGTGCAGGCGCTGCTCATCGGCCGCGACATCACCGGGATGAGCGCGTTCGCCTGAGCGCGTTCGCCTGATCCGACGCCGTGCCGAACTCGGCCACGCCTTGCTGCAGGGCACGGCCGCCGTTCTGCAGGGCGCGGGCGCCGTTCTGCAGGACGGAATCCGCCGTTGCGGTCACTCCCGCACGCGGCCGCCGTGGCACGCCCGGCCTGGACCTACGGCACGACCAGAGGACCCTGCAGAACGCCCCGGGCTCCCTGCAGAACGCCCCGGGCTCCCTGCAGAACGGTACGGGATCCCTGCAGAACGGCGCGGGATCCCTGCTGAACGGCTCAGGCTCAGGTGCAGGCGCAGCCGCCGGAGGGCGTCTTCACCATGAAGCACACGTCGCACACCCCGTAGTCGCGCTCGTCCAGCGGGGTCGTCTTCGGCGCGCGGGGCTCGGCCTTGGGCTTCGCCGGAGCACGGGTCCCCGCGGTGCGCGAAGGACGCGCGACACCGGCCGGCGCGCTCTGCAGCTCGCTCGGATGCGTCACGTAGAAGTAGGGTGCGCGGCCCTCACTGGGCGCGAGCGGCAGCGCCCGCCCGCCGACGACGACGATCTCGTCCTCGGTGAAGCCGTTCGTGTAGGTGCGCCCGATGTGCAGGGCCGCGCCGTCGCCGCGACGGATCGCCTCGATGTAGCGGCCGCGGTCGATGAAGGTGCTGACGCCGACGGCGTCCACGATCGCGCGGATGAAGTCGTGATTCACCGGGTCGATGCGCTGACCGCGCAGAGCCTCGGTGAGCGACTTGTAGGGACGGGAGGTGCCGGTGGGGGTCGGGCCCTGGACTTCGTTCATCCCCTCTAGGATCCCACGTTCTGCTCGGAGCGACCTGCCCGCGTGCGAGACTGGCCGCATGCCCCGCGCGACCGTGATCGGCAGCGGACCGAACGGCCTGACCGCCGCGGTCTCGCTCGCCCGTGCCGGATACGCGGTCGAGGTGATCGAGGCCGCATCGACGATCGGCGGCGGCGTGCGCAGCGACACGTCGACGCTCCCCGGATTCGTGCTCGACGTGTGCTCGGCGGTGCACCCCGCGGCCTACTCGTCGCCGTTCTTCCGCGCCTTCGGACGCGACCGCATCGACTGGATCATTCCGGAAGCGGCATATGCCCATCCGCTCGACGGTGGGCGGGCCGGGATCGCCTGGCACGACCTCGAGCGCACCGCCGACGCGCTCGGCCCGGACGCCCGCGCCTGGCGCGCCCTGCTGCGTCCGCTGAGCTCGCACATCGACGGGCTCCTCGACTTCACGAGCGGCTCTCTGCTGCGCCTCCCGGACGACCCCGTCACCGCCGTCCGCTACGGGCTCCGCGTGCTCGAGCAGGGATCGGCGATGGCCGAGCGCACCTTCCGCACCGCGGAGGCGGCCGCACTCGCAGCAGGCGTGGTGGCGCACGCCAACTCGGCGCTCCCCTCCCTCAGCGGCGCCGCGGCCGGCCTGCTCCTCATGGCGCAGGCGCACGCCGGCGGCTGGGCTTATCCGCGCGGCGGGGCCCAGCGGATCGCGGACGTGCTCGCCGACGACCTGCGGGCGCACGGCGGCAGGATCCGCACCGACGCGCCCGTCGCCGACCTGTCGGCGCTGGACTGGGGGGATCCGCGGCAGGGCGACCTGCTGCTGCTCAACACGGCGCCCCGGCTCGCGCTGACCCTGCGCGACGTTCCTGCCCGCTACGCCGACGCCGTGCGCGCCTATCGTTACGGCCATGCCGCCGCCAAGGTGGACTTCGCCCTGGACGGTCCGGTGCCGTGGACGAATCCCGGCGTCGCCCTGGTGCCCACCGTACACGTCGGCGGCACCCGCGAGGAGGTGTGGGCCAGCGAGAACGCGGTCGCCCAGGGGCGGATCTCCGAGCGACCTTATGTGCTCGTCGTGCAGCCGTCCGTGCTCGACGACTCGCGCGCGCCCGCGGGCAGGCAGGTGCTGTGGGCGTACATCCACGTGCCCGCGAACTCGGACGCCGACGCGACGGAGCTGATCGTGCGGCAGATCGAGCGCTTCGCGCCGGGGTTCCGCGATCGCATCCTCGCAAGCCATGCCGTGACCGCCCGGGAGCGTGTGCACCTGAACCCGGCGGAGATCGGCGGCGACATCTTCGGCGGCGCGTTCACGATGCGCCAGGCCTTCGTGCGGCCCGTGCTGTCCCGCACCCCGTGGCGCACGCCGATGCCCGGCGTGTATCTCGCGTCGGCGGCCACGCCGCCCGGCCCCGGGGTCAACGGCATGGCCGGCTGGCACGCCGCGCGCACCGCGCTCGCCGACGCCGGCGAGCGCGTCGCCCTCCCCGACCTGTTCGGCCCCTGATCCCCGGCTCGTCGCTCCGTCTGTTTGCGTCAAACGGTGGGCTCAGGGGGCGAAACGCCACGGTTCGGCGAAAATAGACGGACCGACGAGGCGGGCGGACGGGCAGGATGGGATCCATGCGTTACGAGATCCCTGCACCGATGCTCGCGAAGGCCGCCGCCGCCGTGCCGGATCCGGCGAAGTTCCCGGACGGCCTGCTGTACGAGCCCAAGTGGGACGGGTTCCGCGGGCTCGTGTCGTGGGACGGTGAGACGGTCGAGATCGGCTCCCGCGGGGCGAAGCCGCTCACCCGCTACTTCCCCGAGCTCGTCGACGCGATCCCCCGCCTCCTTCCGGGACCGTGCCTGCTCGACGGCGAGATCGTCGTCGCCACCGGCCCTGCGGGATCGCAGCGGCTGGACTGGGAGGCGCTGAGCCAGCGGATCCACCCCGCCGCGTCCCGGGTGCAGAAGCTGTCGGCGGAGACGCCGGCGATGTTCATCGCGTTCGACCTGCTCGCCGAGGGCGACGAGGATCTGCAGCCGCTCCCGTTCGGCGAGCGCAGGGCGCGGCTCGAGCGACTGCTCGCCGAGGTGCCGCACCCGCTGCACCTCACGCGCACGACCACGGATCCGGACCTGGCACGGCGCTGGCTCGCCGAGTTCGAGGGCGCGGGTCTCGACGGTGTCGTCGCGAAGCCGCTGGACCAGCCGTACGCGCCGAACAAGCGCACCCTGTTCAAGGTGAAGCACGCGCGCACGGCGGACGTGGTCGCGCTCGGCTACCGCATCCACAAGAGCGGCTCGGGCGTCGGATCCCTCCTCGTGGGCCTCTACGGCGACGACGGCGTGCTGCGCCAGGTGGGCGGAGTGGCGGCGTGGAGCGACGCGATGCGGCAGCAGCTGGTCGAGGATCTCGCGCCCCTCGTGGAGCGCGACGAGTCCGGCGCCGCCGTCACCGGCGAGGGCGAGCGATCGCGATTCAGCGGGAGCAAGGACACGTCGTTCGTGCGGCTGCGCCCCGAGCGCGTGCTCGAGGTGCGCTACGACCAGCTGGAGGGCTGGCGGTTCCGGCACACCGTGCAGTTCGAGCGCTGGCGCGATGACCGCGAGGCGCGATCGTGCACCTACGAGCAGCTCGAGACCGTCGCCGGATACGACCTCGCCGACGTGATCGACTGACGCCCCTCGCGGCAGACGCGCACCCGGGTCCCCGATCGAGGACGCCCCGCCCTAGCGAGGCTCGCCGTTCTCGTCCCAGTTCGCCGCGACCTTCTTCGAGGGCTGCACGCGCGGGGGCTCGCCGGGCATCTTCGGGAATTCCGGGGGGAACGGCATCTCGCCGAGCCCGTCCTCCACGTCGCGCTCCCACCAGCCCAGCAGCGTATCGATCCGCCCCGGAGCGTCCTGCATGTTCGCCCACGGGTCCCCGATGTCGGCGAGGCGCCGCGGGACGGTGCGCACGGTGAACCGCGTTGGATCCACCTCGTCCAGCTCGTCCCAGGCGATCGGCGTCGAGACGGTCGCACCCGGCAGGGCGCGGGGACTGTAGGCGCCCGCCATCGTGCGGTCGCGGTTGGCCTGGTTGAAGTCCACGAAGATCCGCTGCCCGCGCTCCTCCTTCCACCATGCGGTGGTCACCCGGTCGGGCATCCGCCGCTCCAGCTCGCGTCCCGCGGCGATCACGGCGTGCCGCACCGTGAGGAACTCCCACTCCGGCACGATCGGGCAGAACACGTGCAGCCCGCGGTTCCCGCTGGTCTTGATGAACGCCTCCAGCCCCGCCTCGCGCAGCACCGCGCGCAGCTCGTGCGCGGCCGGGACCGCCTCGGCGAAGCCGGTGCCCGGCTGCGGATCCAGGTCGATGCGCAGCTCCACCGGGTTGTCGGTGTCGGACGCGAGCGACGCCCACGGATGGAACACCACCGTGTTCATCTGCACCGCCCACACGATCGCGGCCGGCTCGGTGAGCACGATCTGCGGGTGCGAGCGACCGCTGTTGTACGTGCACATCACGCTCTGCACGAAGTCCGGCGTGCCCTTGGGCGGGTTCTTGGAGAAGAAGCTCTCCCCGCCGATGCCGTCGCGGTAGCGCTCGAGCGACACCGGCCGGTCGCCGGTCGAGGTGAGGAACGGCGTCGCCACGGTCTGCACGTACTCGGCCAGCTCCGCCTTCGTGATCGGGCCGCCCTCTGCCTCCGGCCAGACCGCACGGTTGGGGCTGGACAGATCCAGCGAGCGGTCCCCGTCGGGGCCGGGGATGGTCAGCGTGATGCGCTCGGATGCCATGACTCGACCCTAGGGTGCGGCGCGGACGTCTGGCCAGGCCCGCGGGCTCAGCGCAGCACGCGTCCTGCGGCGGCACGGATCTCGGCGGCGATGGCGTCCAGCAGCTCGGAGCGCAGGTTCCACTGCTGCCAGAACAGCGGCGACGTCGTCTCCGCGTCGTCGAGGCGCACCAGCCGCCCGTCCGCGAGGCCGGGCTCCGCGTGCGGCACGGGCAGCAGCGCCCACCCCAGGCCCAGCTCCACCGCGACCGAGAAGTCCGCCGACGCGGGCACGTGGTGACGGGGCACGGGCCAGGGATCCACGCCGCGTCCGCGCAGCCAGTCCTGCTGCATCAGATCGCGGCGGTCGAAGTCGACGAACGGCGCGAGCGAGAGCGCCTCGGCGGTGACGCCGTCCGGGAACCAGCGCCGCGCGAACGCCGGTGAGGCCGCCGCCACGTAGCGCAGCGCACCCAGCGCCTCCACGCGGCAGCCGCCGACCGGCTCCGACTCGCTGGTGACGGCGGCCATCACCGTGCCGGATTCGAGCAGGCGCGCGGTGAAGTTCTGATCGTCGCGATGCAGGTCGAACTCGACGTCGTGCCTCTCGGACAAGCGTGCGAGAGGCGTGAGGAACCAGGTCGCCATCGAGTCCGCGTTCACCGCGAGCGGGATGCGCACGCGAGCGCCCTCGGCTTCGCCCGCGAGGCCGAATCCGGCGATCGCATCGCGCTCGAGCAGGGCCACCTGCCGGCCGAAACGCGCGACCGCCTCCCCCGCCTCGGTCGCGCGCGCCGGCTTGCTGCGCACGAGCAGGATCCGCCCGAGCTGCTGCTCGAGCGTCTTGATCCGCTGGCTGACCGCGGAGGGTGTGAGCAGCAGACGCCGCGCCGCCCCCTCGAAGCTGCCCTCGTCGAGCACAGCGGCCACGGTGCGCGCCGATTCCGGATCCACCTGCACATCAGAGATCCTAATCTTGATTAAGGAATCTTCGCTGGTGTTGAAGAGGGCGGGGACCGTATCGTCGATCCGTGCTCACCCTCCTCTCCGGCCTCGGCCTCATGTTCTCGCTCATCATCGCCGTCGGCGCGCAGAACGTGTACGTGCTGCGCCAGGGGCTGCGTCGGGAGCACGTGCTGCCGGTCGTGCTCATCTGCGCCACCTCCGATGCGGCGCTCGTGCTCGCCGGGACGGCCGGACTGGGCTACCTCGTGAAGACCCTCCCCTGGCTCATCGTCGTCGCACGCTGGGCCGGTGCGATCTCCCTCGTGCTGTACGGGATCCTCGCCGCGCGGCGGGCATGGCGCTCCGGTGGCGAGGCCCTGATCGCCGACGTCGCGGAGAGTCCCGCCGAGGGTGCGGCCGGCGCGTCCTCCGCCCCCGGCCGCACCGCGACGCTCGCGCGCACGGCGCCGCTGGCTCCGGTGATCCTCGCGACGCTCGCGTTCACCTGGCTGAACCCGAACGTGTACCTCGACACGGTGCTGCTCATCGGGTCGATCGCCGCCACGCACGGCGATGCGGGGTGGCTGTTCGCGGCGGGCGCGATCACCGCGAGCGTGGTCTGGTTCTTCGGGCTCGGCTACGGCGCGCGCCATCTCGGGCGCTGGCTGCGCACGCCGCGCGCCTGGCGGATCCTCGACACGGCGATCGCCGTCCTGCTCGTGGTGATGGGCATCGGCCTCGTGCTCCCGCTCTTCGTCGGCTGATCGGAGCGCCGGCGCCGGTCACTCCGCGGCGTCGGCGCCCGCCGGAGCGTCCTGTCCGCTCTCGGGATGCTCGGTGGCCGCGAGCGCACGCAGGAAGCGCGTCACGATCGACCGCTCGGCGGACGACAGCCCCGCGGCGACCTCGAACCGCCGCGCGTGCACGCGCCCGACGCTCTCCCGGGCCGCCCGCCGCGTCTCCGGCGTCACGCTCAGCGTGATCGCGCGTCGATCCACCGGATGCGGCCGGCGCACCACGTGACCGCCGCGCTCGAGGCGGTCGAGCATCTTCGTCGTCGCGGCGCTGCTGACGTGCAGGTGCTCGGCGACGGCCCGGGCCGTCGCGATCTGGCCGGCGTTCTCGGCGGCGATCATGAATCGCAGCGCGCGCATGTCGTTCTCGTTCAGCTTCATGTACCGCCGCGAGGCCTCGCTCATCCGTGCGGCGGCCCCGTGCCACGCGCGCAGCGCCGCCATCAGCTCCACGATCTCGTCGACCTCGGCGTCCGAGAGATCGGCGCGGGGCACGAGCTCGCGTCGCGGATCGATCACGCGCGGATCGATCATCGCCCGGCCGAGGCGATCGTCAGGCGCGAAGTCTTCCACGGGAGGACTCTATGCCATATCGTTATGGTTAACTACCTTAGTAATATTTTCCCTAACTTGGTTAGTAATATCTTCGGCGAGCAAATGGAGGCCTTCGATGATCCCCGACACTGAGATGGTCGTGCTCCTCGACGCCGAGGGGGAACGGATCGGGATCGCTCCGAAGAGCAGCGTGCACGGAGCCGACACCCGCCTGCACCTCGCGTTCTCCTGCCATGTCTTCGATCCGCGCGGTCGGCTGCTGGTGACGCGCCGGGCCCTGACCAAGACCGCGTGGCCGGGCGTCTGGACCAACTCGTTCTGCGGGCATCCCGCGCCGGGCGAGGAGCTGCTCGCCGCGGTCCGCCGCCGCGCCGAGCACGAGCTCGGCATCGCCCTGGACGGGATCGATCCGGTGCTCCCCTTCTTCCGCTACCGGGCGACCGACGCCGCCGGGATCGTGGAGAACGAGATCTGCCCCGTCTATCTGGCCGTCACGTCCGACACTCCGCGACCGCATCCGGACGAAGTCGTCGAGCACCGCTGGGTGGACCCCGACGACCTCGCCGAGTCCATCCGTCGCGCGCCCTGGGCCTTCAGCCCCTGGCTCGTCCTGCAGGCGAAGCTCCTCCCCTTCCTCGGCGGCCGCGGGCTCGAGGAGATCGCCTCGTGACCGACAGCGCCGTGACGAAGGACCTGCTCTCCGAGGTCGGAGCCGTGATCGACGAGTGCTTCCGCGACGCGGCGACCCGCCTGGGCGATCTCGCCGGATTCGGCGCCGTCTGGGAGGAGACGCGTCGCGCCGCCGAGGGAGGCAAGCTGCTCCGTCCGCGCCTCCTCCTCGCAGCGCACCGCGCCTTCGACGCGGGATCTCCGGAGGACGCGATCCGCGCGGCCGCGGCGCTCGAGCTGCTCCACCTCGCCTTCCTGCTGCACGACGACGTGATCGACCGCGACGTGCTGCGCCGCGGCGCACCGAACCTGATCGCCCGTCGCCGCGACGCCGCACGCGCGATGGGGGCGGACGAGGCGGAGGCGCTCCACTACGGGGACAGCTGCGCGATCCTCGCCGGCGACGTCCTGCTCTCGGCGGCGCACCGGCTGATCGCCGAGCTGGACGCACCGGCGCCCCGGCGCAGGGCGCTGTGGGCCGTACTGAGCGACGCGATCGGCGCTGCGGCCGTGGGCGAGCATGCGGACGTGCTGCTGGGCCTGCAGGGCGGCGCCGACGAAGAGGCGGTCCTTCGCACCATGGAGCACAAGACGGCGCGCTACTCCTTCAATGCTCCCCTGCGGATGGGCGCCATCCTCGGCGGGGCGGATGCGACCGCGGTCGAGACGCTCGGCGTCGTCGGCACGACGGTCGGGATCGCCTTCCAGGTGCGTGACGATGTGCTCGGCGTGTTCGGCGACCCGCAGCACACCGGGAAGTCGGCCCTCTCCGACCTCCGCGAGGGCAAGATCACCCTGCTCGTCGCGCACGCCGCCGCGGATCCCTCCTGGCAGAGCGCCTCCGCGCTCTTCGGAGACCCCGGTCTCGACGAACGCGGGGCGGCGGTGCTCCGCGCCGCGATCGAGAGGTCCGGCGGCCTCGCACGGGCTGAGGCGGCGATCTCCGGCCTCGTCGCCGAGGCGCGCGCCGCCCTGCTGCTCTCCGCGCTCCCGGCCGTCCTGATCGACGACCTCGAGAACATCATCGCGAGCGCGGCGGAGCGGGTCCGATGAGTGCGGACACCGGACTCGCGCTCTACGACCGCGCGGCCGCACGGGGCTCCGCGCAGGTCCTGGACAGCTACTCGACCTCCTTCCGCCTCGCCAGCCGGCTCTGCTCGGGCCCGGTGCGCGTCGATCTCGCCGCGATCTACGCGCTCGTGCGCGTCGCCGACGAGATCGTCGACGGATGCGCGGCGGATGCGGGCCTGTCCCCGGCGCAGTGCCGTGAGGTGCTGGACGGCCTCGAGCGCGAGGTCGGCGCGGCCCTCGACACGGGATACAGCGCCAATCTCGTCGTGCACGCCTTCGCGACGACCGCCCGCGCGACCGGGATCGGCGAGGATCTCACCCGTCCCTTCTTCGCGTCGATGCGTCGCGATCTGAGCCCGCTCGCGTTCGCCGACGAACGGGAGCTCGACGACTACGTGCACGGGTCGGCCGAGGTGGTCGGCCTCATGTGCCTGGCCTCGTTCCGTCGCGGAATGGATCCGGATCCGGTCCGGGACGCGCGGTGGGACCGCGGCGCGATCGCCCTGGGCTCGGCGTTCCAGCGAGTGAACTTCCTCCGCGATCTCGGCGCCGACGCCGACGGGCTCGGCCGGCGCTACTTCCCCGGCGTCGATCCGCACTCCGTCACCGATGCGCAGCGCGACCGGATCCTGGACGGGATCGACGCGGAGCTGGCGATCGCCGGCGCCGTCATCGGCGAACTGCCCTCCTCGTCGCGCCGCGCGGTCGCCGCCGCGCACCTGCTGTACTCCGAGCTCTCGGCACGGCTGCGACGCACCCCGGCGCGGGTGCTCGCCGACCGCCGGGTCCGCGTTCCGGCCCCGCGCAAGGCGGCGCTGCTCGCGCGCGCGGCCCTGCGCGGACTCGAGCCGGGGCTCGGAGCGGCACGATGAGCCGGGTGGCCGTGCTCGGCGGTGGGATCTCCGGGCTCGCGTCGGCCGCTCTGCTCGCCGCCGACGGGCACGACGTCTCGCTCTTCGAGCAGTCCTCGCGGCTCGGCGGCAGGGCGGGCAGCTGGGAGAGCGACGGCTTCCGCTTCGACACCGGGCCCTCCTGGTACCTCATGCCCGAGGTCTTCGACCACTGCTTCCGGCTGCTCGGCACGAGCGCCGCGGCCGAGCTCGATCTCGTCCGGCTCGATCCCGCCTATCGGGTGTTCGCCGAGGGGGCCGAGTCGCTGGACGTGCACTCGGAGCGGGAGCGCTCGCTCGCGCTGTTCGAGTCGGTGGAGCCGGGCGCGGGCGCCGCCCTCGCCCGTCACCTCGACTCGGCTGCGCGCACCGCGCGGATCGCGAGCGACCGCTTCCTCTACACGGACTTCTCGCACCCGGGGGCCTTCCTGCCCGGGAGCGAGCTCCGCGAGCTCCCCCGGCTCGCCGCGCTGCTGGGCACGTCCCTGCAGGGGATGGTCGAGGCGTCGTTCTCGGACCGCCGGCTGCGCCAGATCCTGCAGTACCCGGCGGTGTTCCTCGGCGCAGCCCCCGGCATCGCCCCCGCCCTGTTCCATCTGATGAGCTCGTTCGATCTTGAGGACGGAGTGCTCTACCCGCGCGGCGGCTTCACCACGGTGATCGACGCGTTCGCCCGGCTCGCCCGCGAGGCGGGCGCGCGGTTGCACACCGACGCGCGGGTGCACCGGATCCTGGTCGGGGGCGGAGAGGTGCGCGGCGTCATCGTCTCCCAGGACGGCGTCGCGCGCGAGGAGCCGTTCGACCGCGTCGTGAGCACGGTCGACATGCACCACAGCGACACGGCCCTGCTGCCGAGGCGGGCGCGCGAGCGCCCGGCGTCGCACTGGCGCCGGGCCAACCCCGGCACGGGCGCCGTCCTTGCGATGCTCGGCGTCCGCGGAAGGCTGCCGGGCCTCACCCATCACAACCTCGTGTTCACCGAGGACTGGGACGAGAACTTCGACGCGATCTTCGGATCCGCGCCGCGCGTGCCGGAGCCGGCCTCGTTCTACGCCTGCATGCCCAGCGCGACCGACGACACCGTGGCGCCGCAGGACCACGAGAACCTGTTCCTGCTCATCCCCGTGCCCGCGGATCCGGCGATCGGCGGCGGCGGGATCGACGGCCGCGGGGCCGCGGAGGTGGAGCGCATCGCAGATCGCGCGATCGCAGAGCTGGCCGTGCTGTCCGGCAGCCCCGATCTCGCGGAGCGGATCGTGCTGCGGCGCACGGTGGGCCCGGCGGACTTCGCCCGCGACCTGCACTCCTGGCGGGGCTCCGCGCTGGGGCCGGCGCACACGCTGCGGCAGAGCGCGTTCCTGCGCGGCCGCACGCGCTCCCGCACGACGCGCGGGCTGTTCTACGCGGGGGCGACCACGCTGCCCGGCATCGGCCTGCCGATGTGCCTGATCAGCGCAGAACTCGTGCTGAAGGCGTTCCGCGGAGACCGCACCGTCGGCCCCCTGCCCGTTCCGGCGGAGGCGTGATGGGTCTGCTCCACCTCGCTCTCCTGCTCACCGCGATCCTGTGCATCGGGCTGGTCGACGCGCGCTGGCGACTGTTCGTCTGGGCGCAGCCGGGACGGGCGCTGCTCGTGCTTGCCGCGGGTGTCGCGTTCCTGCTGCTCTGGGACGCGGCGGGCATCGCCACGGGGATCTTCTCCCGCGAGGGAAATCCGTTCTCGACGGGGATCCTCCTCGCGCCGCATCTGCCGGTCGAGGAGCCGGTGTTCCTGCTGTTCCTCGTGCAGCTGACCATGGTGCTGTACTCGGGAACGCTGCGGATCCTGCGGCGACGGGCGGAGCAGCGCCCGTGAACGCGACCTACCTGATCGTCGACGCCCTCTTCCTCGCGCCCTGCGTGCTCGCGCAGGCGCTGACCTGGCGGCGTCGGCCGCGCGGGCACGGCACGGCGCTCGCCGCGGCCGTCGTGGTGCTCGTGCTGCTCACGGCCGTCTTCGACTCGCTCATGATCGCGGCGGGCCTGTTCACGTACGCCCCCGACCGCATCAGCGGGATCCGGATCGGGCTCGCGCCGATCGAGGATCTCGCCTATCCCGTCGCTGCGGCCCTGCTCGGCTCGGCCCTGTGGAACGCACGTCGTCCGGCGCCCGCCCCGGCGCCGAGGCCCGCTGCGCGCCCGGATCCGTCAACCGTCCCGGAGGAGCCCCGGCGATGAGCACATCCCTCGCATCCTCGCTTCCCCGCGACCTGCTGCTCGCCTCGCGCCCGGTGAGCTGGATCAACACCGCCTACGGCTTCGCGGCGGCCTACCTGCTCACCTCCGGACGCGTCGACGCGGCCTTCGTGATCGGGACCCTGTTCTTCCTCGTGCCGTACAACCTCGCGATGTACGGGATCAACGACGTCTTCGACTACGCGTCGGACCTCGCGAACCCCCGCAAGGGCGGCGCGGAGGGCGCGATCCTCTCCCCCGCCCGTCATCGGGTCGTCCTGACGTGGTCGACGCTGCTCCCCGTCCCGTTCGCGGTGGCGCTCGTCATGCTCGGCGACCCGGTGTCCTGGCTCGTCCTGGCCCTCAGCCTGTTCGCGGTGGTCGCGTACTCCGCCCCGGGGCTGCGGTTCAAGGAGATCCCCTTCGTGGACTCCCTCACCTCGAGCACGCACTTCGTCTCGCCGGCGGTGTACGGCCTCGCGCTCGCCCACGCGACGCCGACCGTCCCGCTCGTCCTCCTGCTGCTGGCCTTCTTCGCCTGGGGCGTCGCGAGCCACGCCTTCGGGGCGGTGCAGGACATCGGTCCGGACCGGGAGGCGGGGATCTCGTCGATCGCGACCGCCCTGGGCGCGCGCCGGACCGTGCGCTTCGCCCTGTCGATGTGGGCCGTCGCGGGGGTGCTGATGCTGTTCACCACGTGGCCCGGTCCCCTGGGCGCGTTCCTCGCGGTGCCGTACCTCGTCGCGGTGTGGCCGTTCCGCTCGGTGACGGACGCCGAGGCGGCGAGCACGAACCGCGGGTGGCGGCGGTTCCTGCTCCTGAACTACGTCTGCGGCTTCCTGGCGACGATGCTGCTGATCTGGTGGGCGCTCCTGGGCGGCGCCGCCTTCTGAGGCCGCGCCGCGGTCGCGCTTCTGCTCAGCGCTCGTCGATCTCCGCGAGGCGGAAGGAGACGAGGTCGCGGATCAGATCCTCGGGGATCTCGGATCCGGGGGCGAAGCGGAGGGCGCCGGTGCTCGCATCCGCACCCGGGATCGTCGCGACGCGGCCCGCGACCGCGGCGACGGCCGCCGCGCTGAACGGGTAGACGCCGAGGTGCTTGGCGGCGCGGATGGCCGAGATCAGCACTTTTCCGTCGTATTTGAGCGCGGGCATCCGGTATCCGGTGCCCTGCTCCGCGTCAGGGGCGAGCTCGCCCGCGATCTCATAGACCCGCGCGAGGGCGGCCCGATCCGCCGGATCCGAGACGGTCGCCAGGTAGTCGTCCACTGCACCCATGCGCTCATCCTGGCACGCGGACCGGGAACGACGAAGGTCCGCCCCGGCGAACCGGAGCGGACCTTCGTGACGCGACGTCAGCCTCAGATGGCGTTGACGTCCAGCGGGATGCCGGGGCCGAACGTGGTCGACACGGCGCCCTTCTGGATGTAACGG
This sequence comes from Microbacterium xylanilyticum, assembly GCF_054654695.1. Classification (NCBI taxonomy): domain Bacteria; kingdom Bacillati; phylum Actinomycetota; class Actinomycetes; order Micrococcales; family Microbacteriaceae; genus Microbacterium; species Microbacterium xylanilyticum. Next base: position 795,359 of record NZ_BAAIEN010000002.1, on the reverse strand, counting down.
CCTTTCGAGCTGGACGGCTTGAGGCGAACGATCTCCTCGAGCGCGGCCTTCATGTTCTCACCGAGCTGCTCGGCCGAGAACGACGCCTTGCCGACGACGAAGTGCACGTTGGCGTGCTTGTCGACGCGGAACTCGATCTTTCCGCCCTTGATCTCCTCCACGGCCTTGGCCGGGTTCGGGGTCACGGTGCCGGTCTTCGGGTTCGGCATCAGGCCACGGGGACCGAGCACCTTGCCGAGACGGCCGACCTGGCCCATGAGCTCCGGGGTGGCGACGGCCGCGTCGAACGCGGTCCAGCCGCCGGCGACCTTCTCGATGAGCTCGGCGCCGCCGACCTCGTCCGCACCCGCGGCGATCGCGGCCTCAGCGGCCGGACCCGTCGCGAACACGATGACGCGGGCGGTCTTGCCGGTGCCGTGCGGGAGGATGACGGTGCCGCGCACCATCTGGTCCGCCTTGCGCGGGTCGACGGAGAGCTTCAGCGCGACCTCGACGGTGGAGTCGAACTTCGCGGAGCCGGTCTCCTTCGCCAGGGCGACGGCCTCAGCAGGGGTGTAGAAGCGGTCTGCCTCGATCTTCGCGGCAGCAGCGTTGTAAGCCTTGGACTTGGTAGCCATTGTTATCTCCCTCAGCCCTCGACCGTGATGCCCATGGAACGGGCGGTTCCGGCGATGATCTTGGACGCGGCGTCGATGTCGTTCGCGTTCAGGTCGGCCTGCTTCTGCTCGGCGATCTGACGGACCTGCTCGGCGGTGATCTTCGCGACCTTGACGGTGTGCGGAGTGGCGGAGCCCTTCTGCACGCCCGCAGCCTTCTTGATCAGCTCGGCGGCCGGCGGGGTCTTCAGGATGAACGTGAAGCTGCGGTCCTCGTAGACGGTGATCTCGACGGGGATGACGTTGCCGCGCTGCGACTCGGTCGCCGCGTTGTACGCCTTGCAGAACTCCATGATGTTGACGCCATGCTGACCGAGCGCGGGGCCGATCGGCGGCGCCGGGTTGGCAGCGCCGGCGTTGATCTGGAGCTTGATCAGGCCGGTCACCTTCTTCTTCGGTGCCATAGTGATTCCTTTCTCGAGCGATTCGGGCCCTTCGTGCTTCGACAAGCTCAGCAGGCTCAGGGACCGATTTCCTCTCCCGCAGATCCGGCATCTCCGGAACGCGGTGCCGTCTGCACGCACGACGAACGCACGCACAAACCCTAGGAGTCTACCCGATCCGCGACCCCGGCGCACATCGACGGTCCCGGACAGACGAGGAACGGCCGCCCCCTCGGGGACGGCCGTTCCTTATGCGCTTCGGGAGAAGCGTCAGATCATCTTGGTGACCTGGTCGAACGACAGCTCGACCGGCGTCTCGCGCTCGAAGAGCGAGACGAGCACGGTGAGCTTGCCGCTCTCCGGCTTGATCTCGGAGATGGATCCGGGCAGGCCCGCGAACGAGCCCTCCTTGATCGTGATCGTCTCGCCGATCTCGAAGTCGACCTCGGCGGCGAGCGGACGCGCCACGGCGGTGCCGCCCTTGGCTGCGACAGCCTTGGCGGTCGGGACGTCCTTGACCTCGACGAGCGACTTCAGCATGTTGAAGGCCTCTTCGAAGCGCAGCGGCGTCGGGTTGTGCGCGTTGCCGACGAAGCCGGTGACGCCGGGCGTGTGCCGCACGACGGACCAGGTGTCCTCGTTCAGCTCCATGCGCACGAGCACGTAGCCGGGGATCCGGACGCGCGTGACCATCTTGCGCTGGCCGTTCTTGATCTCGACGACGTCCTCCATCGGGACCTCGATCTGGTAGATGTCGTCCTCGACTTCGAGCGTCGACTTGCGCTGCTCGATGTTGGCCTTCACCTTGCGCTCGAAGCCGGCGTAGGAGTGGATGACGTACCACTTGCCGGGGAGCATGCGCAGGTCTGCCTTGAATGCCTCGTACGGGTCCTCCTCGGCGTCCTCCGCCTCGGCGGCGTCATCCTCGCCGTTCACGTCGGGACCGTCATAGGGCGTGACCTCGTCAGCCGCGGCAGCCTCGCGCTCAGCGGCCTCCTCGGCCACGGAGTCGTTGAGCACCTCGGCAGCGGCCTCGGACTCGGCCGCCTGGTCCAGGTTGAGAGCGTCGTTCACGATCGCGTCTGCCTCCGGGTCTTCTTCGAATTCGATGTCTTCGTCGTCCGCGTCTTCGTCGTCGTCGCCCTCGATGTGCAGGGCGACGCGCTCCGCGGGGGTGACGGCGCGCTCCTCGAAAGCGAGGATGTCGCCCTCCTGGGCCTCGTCGTCCTCGCTGGACTGCTCGGCGGCGGTCGCCCAGTCGACGTCGTCTCCGAGGTAACGTTCGCGTTCGGACACTTGTTCTTCTCTCCTTCAGGTTCGGCCCGGGGTCAGCTGCCGCCGGGCCGCGGGATCACGCGGTTTTCCCGGGAACCCCGAAGACTTGCGTCGTCAGCCACGAGAAGGCCATGTCGAGCCCGTACACGAGCGCCATCATCACGATGACGAACCCCAGGACGACCAGGGTGTACTTGACGAGCTCCTTGCGCGTGGGGGTGACCACCTTGCGGAGCTCCGCGATCACCTGACGGAAGAACAGCGCGATGCGGCCGAAGAAGCCCAGCTTCTTGTCGCGTCCCGCGCCGCCGTTCGCCGTGGAGACCACAGCGCCCGATGCGTCCTGAACCATCCTCGAGTACCTTTCGTGTGCCGGCTGCGCGCCGACGCGCAGGGCGGACAGGAATCGAACCTGCAACCTGCGGTTTTGGAGACCGCTGCTCTGCCAATTGAGCTACCGCCCTAGAGGTCCGGAGACCTCTGTCCGCCTCCCCCCGTCGTTCCGGGAGACCCGGGGCACGGCGAAAGAATGCAGACAACAACTGCTCGTCCAGTGTACGGCATGCGCAACGGGCCTCCGAACCGGGCGCGCATCCCGGGCGCGGCGCAGGGGGGTGCAGCGCCCCTCCGGCGCATCCGCGAGGACGCGCCGGCTCAGAAAAGCTGGCGCCAGTTCGCCTTCGCGAGATCGAGCAGCTCGTCGCCCCGGCCGGAGAGCACGGTGCGGATCGCGTACAGCGCGAAACCCTTGACCTGCTCCGCGTTCACGGCGGGCGGCATCGACAGCTCCTGCCGCTCGGTGACCACGTCGAGCAGCGCGGGTCCGTCGTGCGCGAGCACCTCGGCGAGTGCGTCGGGGAGGTCCTCGCTGCGCTCCACCCGGCGGCCGAAGATCCCCATCGCCCCGGCGACGGCGGCGAAGTCGGGGTTGATCAGCTCCGTGCCGTAGTTCACGAATCCGGCGGCCTTCATCTCCAGTTCCACGAAGTTCAGGGACGAGTTGTTCACCACGATCGTCTTCACCGGCAGCCGGTTCTGCGTGAGCGAGACCAGCTCGCCGAGCATCATTGTGAGCCCGCCGTCGCCGGCCAGCGCGATGACCTGCCGCCCGGGCTCCGACGCCTGAGCGCCGATGGCGTGCAGCAGGGCGTTCGCCATGGAGCCGTGGTTGAAGGATCCGATGAGGCGCCGCTTCCCGTTCATGTGCAGGTAGCGCGCAGCCCACACCGTCGGCGATCCCACGTCGGCGGTGAACACGGCGTCCTCGGCGGCGGCCTCGTCCAGCAGTCGCGCCAGGTACTGCGGATGGATGGGCGCCTTCCCGCGGGAGGGCACCGCGAGCTCGTCGAGCTTCGCGCGGGTCTTCCGGTAGTGCGCCGTGGCGTCGTCGAGGTGGGCGTGCCGACGGTCTCCCTTGAGGCGCGGCAGCAGCGCGGCCGCGGTCGCACCGACGTCGCCGACGAGGCCGAGGTCGAGCGGGTGCCGGCGGCCGAGGTGCTCGCCGCGGATGTCGACCTGGATCGTCGTCGCCTTCGCCGGATAGAACTGCGGGTAGGGGAAGTCGGATCCGAGGATCAGCAGCGCGTCGGCCGCCTCCATGGCGCGGTAGCCCGACGCGAAGCCGAGCAGGCCGGTCATGCCGACGTCGAACGGGTTGTCGTACTCCACGAACTCCTTCCCGCGCAGAGCGTGCACCACTGGCGCCGCCAGGCGGTCGGCGAGTGCGACGACCTCGTCATGGGCGCCCTCCGCGCCCGCGCCGGCGAGGATGGTCACCTTCGAGGCGGCGTTCAGCAGGGTCGCCGCGCGCTCCAGCTCCTGCGGCGCGGGGGTGACGATCGGGCGGCTGCGCTCGATCACCGTGACGCGCTCGTCCACGGCTTCGGCGAGCGCGATGTCGCCGGGGATCACGAGCACGGCCACGCCCCGCCGGGCGATAGCCTGCCGCATCGCGACCTCGAGCAGCCGCGGCATCTGCACCGGATCCGAGACGTACTCGACGTACACGCTGCACTCGCGGAACAGCTCCTGCGGGTGAGTCTCCTGGAAGTACTGGGTGCCGATCTCGCTGGTGGGGATGTGCGCGGCGATCGCGAGCACGGGCACGCGCGAGCGGTTCGCGTCGTAGAGGCCGTTGATGAGGTGCAGGTTGCCCGGGCCGCAGGATCCGGCGACGACCGCGAGGTCGCCGCTGAGCGCCGCCTCCGCCGCGGCGGCGAAGGCCGCGGTCTCCTCGTGGCGCACGTGCACCCATCGGATAGTGCCGTCCTTGCGCAGCGCGTCGGTGAAGCCGTTCAGGGAGTCCCCGGGGATCCCGTACACGCGCTTCACCCCGTTCGCGTGGAGAGTGGAGACGATGTTCTCGGCGACGGTGGTCATGGCGGCCTCTCGTGAAAGCGATCAGGACCCTTCGAGGCTACGCTCGCCGGCGCGGACGGGGGCCGGGTGCGCGCACGGGTATTGACCCACCCAGCGGTGACGACCACCCTGAGTGCATGCGCTCCGCCTCCCCCATCCCCGGCAACTCCTGGCCGCATGACATGTCGATCCGCGTCGAGGATGAGCCGCATGCGCTGCTCGAGCTGCTGTGGGTGCGCGAGGTCTACGGGCTGCGACCGCCCGGCGACGTGCCACCTCCGCTCGAGGAGCCTCCCGTCGAGCGGCTCGCCTCCCCCGATGCCGCGTCCTGGTCAGCGGCGTGGTCCGAGCTGTGGCGGGACGTCCTGACGCATGCCGCGAGTGTGGACAGGCAGCCGCTTGCCGCGCAGATCGACGACGCCCCGCCAGGCTCACCGGAGCGGCTCGCCCTGCTCAAGCAGCTCGTCGGGCCGACGTGGCGGGACCGCTTCGGCGGGGAGGGTCTCGTCGCCTCGTTCTCCGGGTGGTGCACCCGTCGGGTGCAGCGACGTATCGCGGGATACCGCAGCGGACCGTTGCAGGAGCACCCGGAGTGGCGGGCCCTCGACGCCTTGATCCCGGCCTGGAAGGCCGGACTGACGCTCGTGATCGAGATCCCGTGCCGCGGCGAGTACACCCGCGTCGCCGGGGCGTCCGCTCTGCTCGTGACTGGGGAGACCCGGGCGGATCCGGAGCGCTACGCCGAGGCGCTGACCGCGTTCGCCGCCCGAGCCGGGAACGGCTCCTGACGCTCACCCGACGCGCATGGTCACCTGAGCCGCCTTCCGTCGGGGCGGCGTGGTCGTGCTCGATGGCCGCGATGAGCTGCCCGCGCGACCCCCTCAGGCGCCGCGGGCGAGGGCGGCCCGGAGGGCGGCGATCGGCGGCGGATCGGGCGGATCCCCGTACGTCGCGAGGAAGATGTGCCGTTCGGCGCCGGGGAGCTCGGTGGCGACGATGTCGGGGTGGCGGTGGGCGGCGAGCGCGAGCCCGGGGATCGTGGCCGCCCCCATCCCCGCGGCGACGAGCGCCTGTATCGCGACCATGTCGTCGGTCGAGTAGCGGATCCGCGGCTCGAAGCCCTCGCGCGCGCACAGCTCGACGAGGTGCTGCGTGCACCGCTCGCATCCGCCGACCCACGTCTCGTCCGCGAGCGCACGTATGCTCCCGACCGGATCCCGGGTGAGCACGTATGTCGGATCGTCCCGCAGGTGCTGCAGCCGGATCGGCCCCTCCTCGCGGTCGTCGTCGTAGCGGAACACGACGGCCGCGTCGACCGCGCCCCTGCGCAGCATCTCCAGAGCCTCCGGCGGGTGCGTGTCGACGATCTCGAGCTGCAGACCGGGGTGCTCCCGGCTCAGCCGGGCCGCTACCGGCGGAAGGAGGGCCACCACGGCCGTCGAGTAGGCGGCGATGCGCAGCCGGCCCGCGCCCAGGCTGACGTAGCTGGCGAGCTCCGCGCCGGCGGCGTCCAGGCGGCCGAGGATCTCCGACGCACGCTCCGCCAGGACCCGGCCCGCCTCCGTCAGGCGGACGCCGCGTCCGACGCGCTGGAGCAGCTGGGCGCCGCTCTCGCGCTCCAGGCGCGCGATGTGGTGACTCACCGACGGCTGCGAGTAGTTGAGCTCGCGCGCTGCGGCGGTCACGGATCCCGTTCGCGCGATCGCGTCCAGGACGCGCATCCTCGTCACATCCAGCATTCATCGATGGTATCTATCGGTCGGCCAGAATATGGGCATTGAACGTCATGAACGACGCAGGGCAGGCTGACGGTCATGGACACCGTTTCGACCTCCGCCGCGATCATGGGGGCGGTGTCGGCGTACGCCGTCGCCGCGGGACTGCTGACCGTGCTGCCCGGCCCGGATACGGCGATCGTGCTGGCGACGGCGCTCGACCGGGGCCGCCGGGATGCCGTGGCCGCCGCCTTCGGCGTGGCCGTCGCGCTGCTGCTGTGGGCTGCGGCGGCGAGCGCCGGAGTGGCCGCGCTGCTCCGCGCCTCCGCCGAGCTCTTCACGGTGTTCCGCATCGTGTGCGTCGCGTATCTGGTGTGGCTGGCGATCCGCGCTCTGCGCAGCGCCCTCCGGCAGCACCGCGCCGCGCCCGCGTCACCCGGCGCCGGCGGCCCGGACGCCGACGAGACCGCGCTCGCCCCCGCGCCGCGTCGGAAGGGCGGCGGAATCCGGCGGGCGCTGGTGACCGGGCTGCTGAACCCGAAGCTCGGCGTCTTCTTCGTCGTGTTCCTGCCGCAGTTCGTGCCGAGGAATCTGCCGACCGTCCCCATGACCATGCTGCTGGGAGCGGTGCAGGCCGCCGATGCGCTGGTCTGGTACCTGCTCGTCGGCGCGATCGCGACGGCCGCCAGCCGCCTGCTCAGCAGGCGCAGCGTGCGCCGCGCCATCGAGGGCGCGACGGGCGCCGTCTTCCTCTTCTTCGCCGGTCGCCTGGCGCTCGACGCCTGACGAACCCGGCGGATCCGTCCACCGCCTCACGACCACCGGGGAACCGGCCATCAACCGAAAGGAACGCACATGCGCAAGCTCATCGCTCAGCAATGGGTCACCCTCGACGACATCGTCGCGGAGGAGGACGGCGGGCTCGGCTTCGTGACCCCCCTGCCCTTCGACGACGCGCACCCGACCCCCTTCCAGGACCGGATCATGGCGATGATCGACTCCGTCGACACCCTGATCCTCGGTGCCAACACCTACCGCCAGTCCACCGGCTGGCCAGTCCACCGGCTGGGCGGACGCGACAGACCAGGGCAAGTAAGGGCGGAAACTGAACGAGCTCACCAAGTACGTCGCCTCCACCACGATGGACGAAGCGCCCTGGGGAGCCTTCCCTCCCGCGACCATCCCCGTCGATCCGCTGGCGACCGTGAGTGAGCTGAAGGAGCAGGACGGCAAGGACCTCTGGCTGTGGGGCAGCCTGACGCTTATGCAGTCGCTGTTCGAGGCCGGGCTGATCGACGAGGTGCTCCTGCTCGTGTGCCCCACGACGCGCGGTCGCGGACGCCGCTTCTTCCAGGACCGGCGCGACCTGGCCTTGCGCGAGGCGACCGGGTTCGACCACGGCGTGGTGCTGCTGCGCTACGCGGTGAAGCACTGACGCGGCGCGGAACGACGAAGGGGCGGGCGCCGCAGGATGTGCGACGCCCGCCCCTTCTCCTCCCGCTGAGTGCGGCGGGATGGGATCCCGTGGCCGGGCTCAGGCCACGCGGATGAGCTTCCTGTTCACGAACTCGTCCGCGGCGAGCAGGCCCAGCTCACGCGAGGTGCCGCTGCGCTTGACGCCGCCGAACGGCAGCTCGGGGCTGTCGGCGAGGACGACGTTCACGTAGACCATGCCCGCGTCGATCGCGTCCGCCACGCGCTGGGCCTGCTCCTCGTCCGTGGTGAACACGTAGGAGCCCAGGCCGAAGGACGTGTCATTCGCGAGGGCGACCGCGGCGGCCTCGTCGGCGACGCGATAGACCACGGCGGCCGGGCCGAACAGCTCCTCGCGATACACGTCCATCTCGGGCGTGACGTCGGCGAGCAGCGTCGGGGCGTAGAACGCACCGTCGCGGGTGCCTCCGGTGAGCAGCTTCGCGCCCTGCGCGACGGCGGTGTCGACCTGCTTCTGCAGGTTGATCGCGGCCTGCTCGGAGACGAGCGGGCCCAGCACCGTGTCCTCCTGGGTCGGGTCGGACGGCTTCACCGCGGAGAGCGCGGCGACGGCCTTCTCCACGAACGCGTCGTACAGCTCGTCCACGACGATGAAGCGCTTGGCGCCGTTGCAGGCCTGGCCGTTGTTGTCCAGACGCGCGTCCACGGCCGCCTGCACGGTCGCGTCCAGGTCGTCGGTCGAGAGCAGGATGAACGGGTCGGATCCGCCGAGCTCGAGAGCGACCTTCTTGAGGTTGCGGCCGGCGATCTCGGCGACGGCCGCGCCGGCGCGCTCGGAGCCGGTCACGGACACGCCCTGCACGCGCGGGTCGGCGATGATCGTCGCGGCCTGCTCGTTCGTGGCGTACACGTTCACGTAAGCGCCGTCGGGCAGACCGGCGTCGCGGTATATCTCCTCGAGGAACGCCGCGGACTCCGGGCACTGCGGGGCGTGCTTGAGGATGATCGTGTTGCCGAGCACGAGGTTCGGGCCCGCGAAGCGCGCCACCTGGTAGGCCGGGAAGTTCCACGGCATGATGCCGAACAGCACGCCCAGCGGGGCCCGGCGGATGACCGCGGTGCCCTCGCCGAGGATGTCGAGCGGCTGATCCGCCGTGATCTTCTCCGCGTTGTCGGCGTAGAACTCGATGATGTCGGCGGCGAAGTCCACCTCCCCCGCGGCGGCGGCGAGCGGCTTGCCCATCTCCCGGGTGATGATCGCGGCGAACTCGTCGCGGCGGGCGCGGTGCCCCTCGGCGATCCGGCGCACGACCGCGGCGCGCTCGGCGACAGGCGTGCGGCCCCAGACCGCGGCGGCCGCGTGGGCGCGCGCGACGGCGTCGTCGATCTGCGCGTCGGTGAAGGTCTCGTAGGTGGCCAGGGTCTCGCCCGTGGCCGGGTTGACGACGGCGTAGTCGCTCATTCCGGTTCCTTTCGTTGGTTCGATGCGACCGGCCCCCGCGGCGGACGCGGGGGCCGGTCGAGGCTCAGTCGACGGGGATCAGCGTGTACTTCGTGGAGAGGTACTCGTGGATGCCCTCGAAGCCGCCCTCGCGGCCGACGCCGGACTGCTTGACGCCGCCGAAGGGGGCCGCCGCGTTGGACACGACGCCCACGTTCAGACCCATCATGCCCGTCTCGAGCGCGTCGATCATGCGGTGACCGCGCGCGAGGTCCTGCGTGAAGACGTAGGACACCAGGCCGTACTCGGTGTCGTTCGCGAGGCGCACGGCCTCCGCCTCGTCCGCGAAGGTCGCGATCGCGAGCACCGGCCCGAAAATCTCCTCGCGGAGGATCTCGCTGCCGGCCTGCACGTTCGCGAGCACGGTGGGCTCGTAGAAGGATCCGACGCCCTCGACGGCCTTGCCGCCGGAGAGCAGCGTCGCACCGCGCTCCACCGCGTCGCCGACGAGCTCCGCGGCCTTGGCGACGGCGTCCTGGTCGATCAGGGGGCCGATCGTGACGCCCTCCTCGGTGCCGCGGCCGATCTTCATCGCGTTCACGCGCTCGGTGATGCGGCGGGCGAACTCGTCCGCGACGTCCTGGTGCACGATGAAGCGGTTGGCTGCGGTGCACGCCTGGCCGATGTTGCGGAACTTCGCCGCCAGCGCGCCTTCGACGGCCTTGTCCAGATCCGCGTCCTCGAACACCACGAACGGGGCGTTCCCGCCGAGCTCCATGGACACGCGCAGCACGCCCTCGGCCGCCTGGGCGATGAGCTTGCGGCCGACCTCGGTGGAGCCGGTGAAGGAGAGCTTGCGCAGACGCGGGTCGGCGATGATCGGGGCCGACAGCGCCGACGAGCGCGAGGTCTGCACGACGTTGACGACGCCGGCGGGCAGCCCTGCCTCCTCGAGCAGCTTCACGAAGTAGATCGTGGTGAGCGGCGTCAGTGCCGGGGGCTTGATGACCACGGTGCAGCCGGCCGCGAGCGCGGGCGCGATCTTGCGGGTCGCCATCGCGAACGGGAAGTTCCACGGCGTGACGAAGAACGACGGGCCGACCGGGCGCTGCGAGACGACCATGCGGCCGGTGCCCTCGGGGTTCAGGCCGTAGCGGCCGGAGATGCGCACGGCCTCCTCGCTGAACCAGCGCAGGAACTCGCCGCCGTAGACGACCTCGCCACGGGCCTCGGCCAGCGGCTTGCCCATCTCGACGGTCATGAGCAGCGCCAGGTCCTCCTTGTGCGCCTGCACGAGGTCGAAGGCGCGGCGGAGGATGTCGCTGCGGGTGCGCGGCGGGGTCGCGGCCCAGGCGTCCTGCGCGGCGACGGCCGCGTCGAGCGCGCGGATGCCGTCGGCCGGGGAGGCGTCGGCGATCGTGCGCACGATCTCGTTCGTGGCGGGGTCGCGCACGTCGAAGGTCTTGTCGCCTTCGGCGGCGACCCACTCGCCTGCGATGTAGAGCCCGGTGGGGACGCTCTCCAGCAGGGTCTTCTCCAGATCGGTCATGCGATCCTCCTTGTCAGATGCTTCGATTCTCTTGCAGTCGGGTGGTGCGGGTCCGGTCAGGACCCAGAGTCTGCGCTGTCGTCCAGGCGTGTGCGCGGTACGACGATCATGGGCACGGGGATGACGTCGAGCATCTTCGCCGCGGTCGAGCCGAGGAACAGCCGCCGCGGCTGCGCGAGCCGACTCGAGCCGACCAGGATCAGCTCCCCCGGCAGCCAGGCCAGGCGCGCCACGGCCTCCTCGACCGTGTCACCCGGCGCGCGCTCGAGCTCAGCGCGCACACCCTTCGGCAGCTCCATCTCCGCACGGGCCAGCACGTCGTCGCCGTGTGCAGCGCTGACCAGGCGGATGGCCTGGGGGTCGAATCCGCGCGGCACGTCGAAGGCCACGAGCGAGATCAGCCGCAGCGTCGCCCCGGTCGCGGCGGACAGCGCCACCGCGGCCTCGAGCAGCGCGTCGGCGCCGGGACGATTGCCGATCGCCGCGGTGATCCGCGGAATCGGCGCCTGCACGTCGACGCTGTGCGCGAATCCGGCGGGCGCCAGGGCCACCGGGATCGGCGAGGAGTGCAGCAGCGCCTGCGCGACGCTGCCCATCCGGTGCAGGCCGATCGTGGCGCCGTTGGCCGCTCCGACCACGATCAGCGCTGCGTCGAGCTCTTCGCCTGCGAGCACGAGAGCCTCCGCGAAGGAGTCGTGCGTGCGTACGTGCGTCGTATGAGAGACCCCGGTCGGGATCATCGCCTCCGCGTCATCGAGCCACTGCTTCGCCTGGCCCGCGATCGGGCTCTCCTGCCCCGCACCGGCGGATGCATCGCCGTGGCCGGGCAGGACCAGGAGCACGTGCAGGTGCCGCCGCGTGGCGCGGGCGAGTCTCACGCCCAGCGCCAGCGCGTCGGAACCGGTCTCCGTCGCCGTGTAGCCGACGACGATGGAGGTGGTCATCAGCCCTCGGCCGCCAGGGCGAGCTCGGCCGCGTCGTCGGCGACGCCGGTGCCGCGGTCGGCCTCGAGGATCTGCGCGGCGGCGAGGCGGCCCATGCGGATAGCGCCGTCGACGTGCTGGTAGCCGGCGCCGGCCAGGTCGGAGCAGGCGAAGTGGATCGGGCCGACCGCGGTGCGCAGGTCCTTGCCGTAGCGGTGCAGGCCGCCCATGTCGAAGCTGGCCGCGTACGCGCCGCGGGTCCACTCCTCGGTGCCCCAGTCGCTCTCGTAGTACACGACGGGATTCTTCGCCTCGGGGCCGTAGTAGTGCGACAGCGACTCGAGGATCCGCTCCTTGCGCTCCTCGGCGCTCAGCTCGAACACTCCGTCGGCGTTCTGGTCGCTGACGAAGCCGACCAGGGTGCCGCGCTCGTCGCCGTGGTTGGTGTTGTCGTACGCCTCGTGGCACAGCTCGTAGGGGCTGAAGGCGGTGCCGGACAGGCCCTGCTCGCGCCAGAACGGGCGGTCGTAGACGGCGTGCACCTTGATCACGAAGCCCATCGACAGGTGCTGGTGCATCTGGTGCTGGCGGCGCGGCAGCGGCGGCACGAACGAGATCCGGTTGTAGAGCACCGGGGCGTGCGCGAGGATCGCGTGGCGGGCGCGCACGGTGAGCGTGTCGGTGACGGCGGTGACGCCGTTCTCGTCCCACTCGAGGGTCCGCACGGGCTGGTTCAGCAGCACGTCGTCGCCGAGGCGCTCCGCGAGCAGCAGCGGCACCTGCTGCAGACCGCCCACGACGCGCTTGTCCAGGATGAAGTCGGCGTCGACGAGGTGCGAGTAGGAGCCGGCCGACGCCGCCATGAGCAGCGACTGCAGCAGCGAGAACGCGTGCGTCGGCTTGGTGAGCATCGCGGATCCGGTCGCGAACGCGAGGTTGCGCACGGCCTCGTCGTCGTCGGTCTGCTGGCGCAGCCATGCGTCCCAGGTGATCGAGTCCCACTCGGCGGCCTTCGGGTGCGCGTACGGACGGTCGGGATCGATCTCCGCGACCATCGCGTCGAGGCGGTCGGTGATCTCGGCGATGACCTTCTCGGTCTCGGCCGAGACGGGGAACATCTCGCCCGTGAAGCGGTGCAGCACGCCGTCGGGTCCGACGTAGACGCTGTCGCCCTCGCGGTAGCGGCTGAAGGTCTCCAGCCCGAGCTCGTCGATCGTCTCGATCAGCGCGTCCTGGTCGGGCGACACCCACTGGCCGCCGATCTCGAGCATCGCGCCGTCGATGACGTCGGTCCAGAGCCGGCCGCCGACCCGGTCACGGGCCTCCAGCACCACGACCGACAGACCCGCCTTGCGCAGTTCGTTCGCGGCGGTGGTGCCTGCGGCGCCCGCTCCCACGATGAGCACGTCACGGGTGATATCGGCCAATTTCGACTCCTTCATCGGTCTCGCACCGTCCGGTGCGCTGTGCAGGTCTCCCTGCGGTTGTTTCTTCAGGAAAGTTGCCGGGCGCGATCCAGCATCCCCCGATCCCGATCGCGCCCGGACGTCTCAGTGCGCCGCGAGCGCGGCGGCGACGATGTCCAGACCCTCGTTGAGGAGGTCGTCGCCGATCGTCAGCGGCGGGAGGAAGCGGATCACGTTGCCGAACGTGCCGCAGGTGAGGACGATGACGCCCTGGGCGATCGCGGCCTTGGCCACCGCGCCGGTGAGCGCGGCGTCCGGGGCGCCGGTCGTCGGGTCGACGAACTCGGCGGCGATCATGGCGCCGTGCCCGCGGATGTCGCCCAGGCGCGGGTCGGCCGCCTGGATCTCGGCGAGACGGCCCTTGAGCAGGGCCCCGATCTCGGCCGCGCGCTCGACGAGGCCGTCGTTCTCGTAGGCGTCGATCGCGGCGAGCGCGGCGGCGCAGGCGACGGGGTTGCCTCCGTAGGTGCCGCCGAGGCCGCCGCTGTGCGACGCGTCCATGATCTCGGCGCGGCCGGTGACCGCCGCGAGCGGCATGCCGCCGGCGATGCCCTTCGCGGTGGTGATCAGGTCGGGCTCGATGCCGAAGATCTCGCTCGCGAACATCGCGCCGGTGCGGCCGAAGCCGGTCTGCACCTCGTCGGCGATGAAGACGACGCCGTTCGCGCGGCACCAGTCGAGGATCGCGGGCAGGTAGCCGTCGGCCGGGACGATGAAGCCGCCCTCGCCCTGGATCGGCTCGATGATGACGGCGGCCAGGTTGTCCGCGCCGATCTGCTTCTCGAGCTGCAGGATCGTGCGGGCGGCCGCCTCGGCGCCGGACAGGCCGTCGCGGAACGGGTAGGAGGCCTGGGCGCGGTACACCTCGGGGGCGAACGGGCCGAAGCCGCTCTTGTAGGGCATGGCCTTGGCGGTGAGGGCCATGGTGAGGTTGGTGCGGCCGTGGTAGCCGTGGTCGAAGGCGACGACCGCCTGGCGGCCGGTGTGCTTGCGGGCGATCTTGATCGCGTTCTCGACGGCCTCGGCGCCGGAGTTGAACAGCGCGCTCTTCTTGGCGAAGTCGCCCGGGGTGAGACGGTTCAGGGCCTCGGCCACCTCCACGTAGGACTCGTACGGCGAGACCATGAAGCAGGTGTGCGTGAACTGCGCGGCCTGGGCGGCGATGGCCGCGGCGACCTTCGGGTGAGCGTTGCCGACGGTGGTCACGGCGATGCCGGATCCGAGGTCGATGAGCGAGTTGCCGTCCGCGTCGACGACGACACCGCCGCCGGCGGCGACGGCCGCGACGGGGACCGTGTGACCGACGCCGGCCGCGACCGCGTCGGCCTTGCGGGCGAGGATCTCAGCCGAGCGGGGACCGGGGAGCTCGGTGACGAGGCGGCGCTCCTGGGGAAGGGAGGGTCCGCCGAGGGGAAGCGTGTCTGCCTGTGCGTCGATGGTGCTCATGGCCACGAGATTACGGACGTCATGGCCCCGAGGCATTCGCCGGTGCGTACAATCTGGGTGACGAATTCGCCGGTACGTCCATGCCTGCGTCGACGAGGAAGGCACCCCGCCGATGGAACTGGAGCCCACCCTGCGCACCCTGCTGGGGCGACGCGACCTGCATCTGCGCCTGGTCGGCGACGAGGCGGCGCTGCCGGCCGGATCCCTCGACCACCCGCTGCGCTGGGTGCACAACTCCGACCTCACCGATCCCACGCCGTTCCTCACCGACGACCTGGCGCTGCTCACGACCGGCACGCAGTTCGCGGATGACGACAGCGCGGGCGTGCACGCCTACGTGCACCGGCTCGTGGACCGCGGGGTGGTCGGCCTCGGCTTCGGCACCGAGGTGCACCGCAGCGGCATCCCGGCCGACCTCGCCGACGCCTGCGCGGCCGCGAGCCTGCCCCTGTTCGAGGTGCCCTACGGCACGCCGTTCCTCGCCGTCGCCCGGGCGCACGCCGAGGCGATCGCCGCCCAGACGTACGCGCGGCGCACCTGGGCACTGGAGACGCAGCGCGCTCTGTCCGTGGCCGCCCTGCGGCCCCGCGGCCTGGAGTCGACGCTCACCGAGCTCTCCCGGCGATTGGGATGCTGGGTGGGCATGTACGACGCAGCGGGGCAGCTCGTGCACGAGCATCCGGTCGGCGGCTCCTCCCCCGCCGTCGACGAGGCGGCCGCGGACCTGCTCGCCCGCGGCGGATCCGCGAACCGGGTCGTCGAGGCCGGCGACGCGGCGCACACGCTGCTGACCGTGGGCCGCGCCGGGCACCTCCGCGGAGTCGTCGCGATCGCGACGGGGACCCTGGACCCGGAGACCCGCGGCGTGGTGACCTCGGTCATCGCGATGGCGGGCCTGTCGCTCGAGCAGAGCGAGCAGCTCGCCCGCAGCCGCCGCCGGCTGCATCGTCAGCTGCTGGCCTCGCTGCTGGCCGACGATCCGACGCTCGCCCGCCGCGTGCTCGGCTCGCTCCCGCCGGCGCCCATCGTGGTCGCCGTGGCGGCGGGCGAACGCCAGGGGACGGTCGTGGAGTGGTGGGAGCGGCAGACCGCGGAGGTGCCCGCCGCCTTCCTCGCGGAGTCGGAGGACGGGCTCGTGATGTGCCTCGCGGTGGCCGACGCCGGGGTGCTGGACGAGGTCGTCGCCCGCACCGGGGTGCGCATCGGCGTCTCCGCGCCCGAGGAGTACGCCGGGTTCTCGCGCGCGCACGCGCAGGCGCTCACCGCCCTGCGCCGCGCGGGCGAGGGCGTGGCGCGCTACGCCGACACCGCGGAGGACAGCGTGCTCGCGGCGTTCGCGACCGACGAGGCGCGACTCATCGCGGAGTCGCGGCTGGCACCGCTGCGGCAGCACGACGCGCAGGAGCGCACGGAGCTCGAGCGGTCGCTGCGGGTGTGGCTGGAGCACGACACCCGGCTGGAGCCGGCCGCGGCCGCGCTCGGCGTGCACCGCCACACCCTGCGCACCCGGATCGCGCAGGCGGCGACGATCCTGGATGCAGACTTGACGTCGTTCCCCGCGCGCGCCGAGCTCTGGGCGACGCTGCGCACCGCCGGCGACTGAGTCCCTCAGCGCTTGAGCACCGCGAGCATGTCGGCGGCGGTGCCCTGGAAGATCGGGCCGTGGCCGACCACGATCGTGCGCTCGGGCAGGTCGCGCAGACGCTCGAGGCTGGCCGGGGTGACCTCGGGATCGTCGCTGAACGGGCCGACCTGCACGTCCGACGAGCCGTTGAGCACGTGCCGGGTGGTGATGGCGTCGCCCACGAAGATCGCGTCGACCGCGGGTACGCGGATCGCCACGGATCCGGCCGAGTGCCCGGGCATGCCGATGATCTCGGGGGATCCGGGCAGGTCGAGCACGTCGCCGTCCCGCACCGTGCGCACCGCACCGAGGTGCTTCGGGCGCAGGCCGCCGCGGCGCAGTGCGGCGGCGAAGAACTGCAGCGTGGGACCCAGGCGCATCGCGCCGCCGGAAGCGGAGGGCGTCTTCTCCCCCTGCGCCCGTCCCGCATCGGCCTCGTGCACGTACGTCGGCACGCCGTGCTCGGTGCGCAGCCACTCGGCGACGCCGATGTGGTCGCTGTCGCCGTGAGTCAGCACGACGCCGCGGATGTCGGCGACACTGCGCCCGGCGGCGGCGAGCGCCTGCTGCAGGATCCGGCGGTCGCCCGGGAGCCCTGCGTCGATGAGCGTGACGCCCTCGTCCGTGACGACGGCGTGCATGGCGACGATGTCGTCGCCGATCCGGAGAAGTTCTGCGTTCATGATGGCTACGTTATATAGCTATCATGGCTACTGTCAATAGCCTTATGATGAAGTCTTCCTGATCGGGACGTCGTCGCAGAGGAGGAGAGCATGCCCGCACCGCAGCGCGTCACGCGCGCCGCACTCACCGCCGCCGCGCGCGCGATCGCCGAGCAGGACGGGATCGACGCCGTCACGATCAGCGCCGTCGCCGCGGCCGTGGGCGTCCGGGCCCCGAGCCTGTACAAGCACGTCGCGCATCGCCACGACCTGCTGCGCCTCATCGCCGACGACGCGGCCCGCGAGCTCGGCGAGGACATCGCGGAGCTCACCGGATCCGCCGGGGATCCCGCCGCAGCGATCCGGGCGATCGCGCGCGCCTTCCGCGCCTTCAGCCGCCGCTCGCCGCGATCCGCGTCGCTGCTGTTCGCGGGCGCCGCCCTGAGCGACGAGCCGCCGTCCGACGGGATGCGCGCGCTGACCGCGACGCTTCTCGACGCTGTGCGCGCCGCCGCCCCCGGCGATCCGCTTGCCGCCGCCCGGACGCTGACCGCGTGGGCGCACGGCTTCTGCACCATGGAGCAGGCCGGGGCGTTCCAGCTCGGCGGTGACGTGGACGCCGCCTTCGAGTTCGGGCTGACCACGCTGGTCGAGGGTCTCACCTCCGGCGGCTGACGGCTCTCCCGCGGGGCGCGCATCCCGCGGTCCCTCGTCGCGCCCGGTGCGGCGGACCCGGCGCCGTGGCTCCTGCCCCCGAGGCGGGTACGCGGCGTAGGGTGTCGTCATGGCACGGATCGAGGATCTGGATCGCGTGGCTTCGGCCGCCGCGGACGTCGCCCCGGACGCCGCCGCAACGCAGCTGGCCGCGCTGGAGGAGCTCGTCGCGGCCGTCGACGCGGACCGCGCCGCCGGGACGTTCACTCGCTGGGGCCGCGCCGTGGTGCGGGACCCGCGCACGGGCGCAGAGCTGCTGCCCCGGCCGCTGTTCGAGGCGCTGCACGACTGCGCCGGGCTCGACGCATCGTGGCCCGTCGGCAACGCGGGGCTGCTGCAGACCTATGGGTCGCTGCTCTCGCCGGATGCGCCGGCGGAGCACAGCCGGGAGCGCTGGTTCGGCGGCGCGCTGGCCACAGCCCTCGGACTCGACCCCGGCGCCTTCGCACCATGGGCCGGCCAGCGCACGCTGCTCAGCCGCGCGACGGAGGCGGCCGCCGTGCTGATCGCCTCGGGCGGCGAGTTCTCCTGGTACTCCCTCGCCGACGGACGCGCCACCCGCGCGGTGCTCAGCCACGAGCGCGCCGGATCCCGAGCGTTCGCCTACGCCGTCGCCCCGGAGCCGGGGTTCGCCCCGCTCCTGGTCGCCCTGTTCCCGGTGGCGGACGCCGAGCCGCTCCGCCGGGAGCTGGACGAGGCGTCGTCGCGGCTGCGCTGGGGCGCTGCCTGAGCGGGCACGCGCCTGAGTCGCCGGGGCCCGACGGCGCAGCGCCCGAAGCCGCCACGCCCGCAGCTCAGGCCGGTGCGTGCGCCTCGAGAAACTCGTAGACGTCGGTCGTGTCGACGCCCGGGAACGCCCCCGTCGGCAGCGTCGCCAGCAGGGTGCGCGGGGTGCGCACGTTCGGCCACGCCTGATCCCTCCAGCGCGCCTCGAGCTCGGCGGGCGCGCGCCGGCAGCACACCTCGACGGAGTGCTTGGAGACGCCGCGATTGGGGGTGTCCCGCCCGATGAACCACTTGGTGTCGTCGAAGCGCACGCCCACGCTCACGGAGTGCAGGCCCTCGCTGGACGGCTCGACCCGGGCGGTGCACCAGTACGTGCCGTTGCCGGTGTCGGTGTACTGGTAGTACGGGTTGAACCGGTCCTCGACATCGAAGACGACCCGGCTGGTCCACTTGCGGCAGCACATCTGCCCCTCGATGGATCCGAGCCGGTCGGTCGGGAAGTTCACGTCGTCGTTCTCGTACGCCTTGGTGATGGTGCCCGACTCGTGCACCTTGAGGAAGTGCACGGGGATGTCGAGGTGCCGGGTGGCGAGGTTCGTGAACCGGTGCGCTGCGGTCTCGTACGACACCGAGTACGCGTCGCGCAGGTCCTCGATCGAGATCGCGCGACGCTGCTTCGCATCCTTGAGCACGGGGACGAGATGCTCCTCCGGCATGAGCAGCGCGCCGGTGAGGTAGTTGGTCTCGACGCGCTGGCGCAGGAACTCGGCATAGCTGCGCGGCTCGGAATGCCCCAGGATCCGGCTCGACAGCGCCTGCAGCACCGCGGTGCGCGCATCGCCCTTCCCGGGCACGCGGCTGGACAGGTACAGCCGCCCGTGCGCGAGGTCGGCCACACTGCGCGTGGACTGCGGCAGGTCGGGCGCGTAGTGCAGCGTGAACCCGAGATGCGCGGCGATGTCGCTCGCCGTGCGCTGCGTGAGGGGCCCGCCCGGGTGGCGCACCGCCGCCAGGATCTCCGCCGCCTTCTGCTCGAGATCCGCGAAGTGGTTGTCCTGGCTGCGCATGAGGTGGCGCAGCTCGAGGTTCGCCCGGCGCGCCTCCTCGGGCGTGGCGGAGCGCTCGTCGCGCAGCCGCTCGATCTCGCCGTGCAGCGCGAGCAGCGCCCGGAGCGCCTCATCCGGCACGGTCTTCGCGATGCGGAACGGCGCGATGCCGAGGGCCTGGAACGTCTGCCCCTTCATCGCGCGTTCGACGGCGATCTCCATGCCGCTGCGCTCGTCCAGCGGAGCCTCGGCGAGGATCTGGTCGATCGTCGTGTCCAGGGCGCGGGCGATCGCGTGCAACTGGGTGAGCTTGGGCTCGCGCTTGCCCGTCTCGATCATCGACACCTGGCTGGGCGCGCGGTCGATCTCGGTCGCGAGCTGCTCGAGCGTCATCCCCCGGGCGGTGCGGAGCTGCCGGATGCGCCGTCCGATGGTGAGGGCATCGACCTCTTCTGCCGTGTCTGCGGTGACCATGCGGCCGATTCTGTCATGAAAACAGAATTCTGAACAAACTTCTCTCCGAAATTGGTCGGCCATGCCGGCGAACTTCACCCAGAGTGGTCTCACACACCACCAGCCGCTTCGCCGGTCCCGGAGCTCGCCGAAGGGCCGTGCCGACCGACATCTCACGGAGGAGACAGATCATGACCATTCCCACGGCGTCGCCGACCGCCCCGATCCGGATCGTCGGCACCGTCCCGTCCGCCGAGGGCCCCTCGATGCGCATCACGGGCCCGATGCACCAGCGCTACGCGGAGATCCTGACCCCCGCAGCGGTCGCGTTCCTCACCGAGCTGCACCACCGCTTCGCCGGCCGCCGGCACGACCGTCTGGCGGACCGCATGCGCCGCCGCTTCGAGATCGGCAACGGCCACGACCCGCGCTTCCGCGACGACACCCGGCACATCCGCGAGGACGCCGACTGGCGCGTGGCGGGCGCCGGCCCGGGGCTCGAGGATCGCCGGGTCGAGATCACCGGCCCCACGGATCCGAAGATGACCATCAACGCCCTGAACTCGGGCGCGAGGGTCTGGCTGGCCGACCAGGAGGATGCGACGAGCCCCACCTGGCGCAACGTCATCGGAGGCCAGCTGTCGCTGCGCGACGCGATCCGCGGTCGTCTGACCTACACGAGCGAGGACGGCAGGGAGTACCGCGTCACCGCCGAGCAGACCCCGACGATCGTGATGCGCCCGCGTGGCTGGCACCTGGTCGAGAAGCACCTCGAGTTCACCGACCGCACCGGCCGCCGCATGGACGCCTCGGGATCCCTGGTCGACTTCGGCCTCTACTTCTTCCACAACGCACAGGCGCTCATCGAGGGCGGCCGGGGGCCGTACTTCTACCTCGCCAAGATCGAGTCGAGCGAGGAGGCGAAGCTCTGGAACGACGTGTTCACGTTCAGCGAGGAGTACTTCGGGATCCCCCGCGGCACGATCCGCGCGACGGTGCTCATCGAGACGCTGCCCGCGGCGTTCGAGATGGAGGAGATCCTGTTCGAGCTGCGCGAGCACTGCGCGGGTCTGAACGCCGGCCGCTGGGACTACATCTTCTCGATCATCAAGAACTACCGCGGCCGCGGCGCCCGGTTCGTGCTGCCGGACCGCAGCGAGGTCACGATGACGGTGCCGTTCATGCGGGCCTACACCGAACTGCTCGTGAAGACCTGCCACAAGCGGGGCGCCTTCGCGATCGGCGGGATGAGCGCCTTCATCCCCAACCGGCGCGACCCCGAGGTGACGGCGCGGGCGATCGAGAAGGTCGCCGCCGACAAGAAGCGGGAGGCCGGCGACGGCTTCGACGGCACCTGGGTGGCGCACCCCGACCTGATCCCCACCGCGCAGGCGGAGTTCGACGCGGTGCTGGGCGACCGCCCCAACCAGATCGACCGGCAGCGCGACGACGTGCAGGTGCGTGCCGAGGACCTGCTGGACGTGCACATCGGACGGCCCATCACGGCCGAGGGCGTGCGGGACAACGTCTCCGTGGCGATCCGCTACATCGAGGCGTGGCTGCGCGGGATCGGCGCCGTGGCGATCGACAACCTCATGGAGGACGCCGCGACCGCCGAGATCAGCCGCTCGCAGGTCTGGCAGTGGATCCACCAGGGTCAGTCCACGCAGGACGGCACGCCGATCACCGCAGACTACGTCGAGGGGCTGATCACCGCCCTGCTCGCGGAGATCCCTCGCCCTTCGACAGGCTCAGGGACCACCGACCGCTTCGACGATGCGGCCGACGTGTTCCGCGAGGTGGCGCTGCGACCGGAGTTCCCTGCGTTCCTCACACTGAACGCGTACGCCCAGCACCTCGTCGAGGACTGACGATCGCTTCATCCCCCGCCGAGACTCAGTCGATTCGGCGCCTGCAGGATCCTTGACCGGATCCGAACGGCGCGATCGACTGAGTCTCGGCATGTCCAGAGCATGAAAGGGCCCCCATGACCTCCACCGCCGACCTCTACGACGAGCACGGCGACGCACTGCAGTCCCTCGCCCTGCAGCTGCGCGACTTCGGCGGGCGCGTCGCCTTCGAAGGCCCCCTCCGCACCGTGCGCTGCTTCCAGGACAACCAGCTCGTCAAGGAGCTGCTCGCCACGGACGGCGAGGGCGCCGTGCTCGTGATCGACGGATCAGGCTCCCTCGGCACCGCACTCATGGGCGACATGATCGCGGAGAGCGCGGTCGCCCACGGCTGGGCCGGCGTGGTCGTCCACGGCGCGATCCGCGACAGCGCCGCGATCGGGCGCCTCCCGATCGGCGTGAAGGCGCTCGGCACCAACCCGCGCAAGAGCGGCAAGACCGGGACCGGCGAGACCGACATCGTGCTGCGCTTCGGCGACGTCGAGTTCCGCCCGGGCGCCCGGCTGTACGCCGACGAGGACGGCGTGCTCGTCGAGCGCTGACCCGGTCAGGAGGGGATGACGGCGGCGCCGGGGTGCTGTTCGAAGATGAGCTGCGTCTGCGTCTGCCCCAGCGCCGGATCGGATCCGAGGTGCGCACGCAGGAAGTCGCGGAGCGCCGGAACGCTCTCGCAGGCGACGTGGATGACGAGGTCGTGCACGCCGCCGATCAGGAACACCCGCTGCACGCCGGGGACGTCGCGCAGGCGCGCCGTGATCGAGGGCACGTGGTCGCGCGCATCGTCCTTCACCGCCACGAGGATGAGCGCCTCGACGCCCGCGCCCGCCGCTACCGGATCGAGCTCGGCGTGGTAGCCGCGGATCACGCCGGCGTCCTCGAGCGCACGGACGCGGCCATGGCAGGTGGAGCGGGGCAGCCCCACCCGTGCGGCGAGCTCCTTGTTCGAGAGCCGCCCATCGCGGGCGAGCTCGTCCAGGATCCGCCGATCCGTCGGCGTGAGCCGGATCGCGTTCGCCATGATGCCCTCCCTGGCGCCACTTCTCCGGTCGCGAGCCGTTGTCGGTGCGAATTCTCGGAGATCTGACGAGATTCTAGGCGCCAGCCCGAAGAATCGTCATGATGGATGCCAGCTGTGCGGATCCCGATCCTTCCGCGCAGTCGGCCGAACCAGGAGGACCATGCCATGACGAACCCGGCGCCGCTCAGCACCCGCGAGCAGTGCGTCCAGGCGGACGCGAACGACCCGCTCGCCTGGCTGCGCGAGCGCTTCGCGCTGCCTGAAGGAGTCGTCTACCTCGACGGCAACTCGCTCGGCGCGCGGCCCCGCGATGCCGCGGCGCGCGCCGCCTTCGTGGTGGAGCAGGAGTGGGGCACCGACCTCATCGGCAGCTGGAACAAGCACCACTGGTTCGACCTGCCGACGCGGATCGGGGCGAAGATCGGCCGCCTCATCGGCGGCGGCGACGGCGAGTGCGTCGCCACCGACACCACTTCCGTGAACGTGTTCAAGGCGGTCTCCGCGGCTCTGCGGATCCAGCAGGACGACGCGCCGTCCCGACGGGTGATCGTCTCGGAGCGGGAGAACTTCCCCACCGATCTGTACATCGTCGAGGGCCTCATCGCGCTGCTCGACCGCGGTTACTCGCTGCGACTGATCGACGCGCCGGAGGACCTCGACGCCGCGCTCGACGAGGACGTCGCGGTGGTCCTGCTCACCGAGGTGAACTACCGCAGCGGGCATCTGTGGGACATGGCGGACACCACGCGCCGCATCCACGACGTCGGCGCTCTGGCGGTGTGGGACCTCTGCCATTCCGTCGGAGCGGTGCCCGTGCAGGTCGCCGCGGCCGGCGCGGACTTCGCCGTCGGCTGCACCTACAAGTACCTGAACGGGGGACCCGGCTCCCCCGCCTTCGCGTGGATCGCCGGCCGCCACCTCGACCGCGTGCAGACGCCGCTGACCGGCTGGTGGGGGCACGACCACCCGTTCGCGATGACCGACTCGTACGCCCCCGCGCCCGGCGGGCGCCGGTTCCTCGTCGGCACGCAGCCGATCCTGTCCCTGGCGACCATGGAGGTCGGCGTGGACATGCACCTCGAAGCGGATCAGGAGGCCCTGCGGCGCAAGTCGCTCGCGCTGACGTCCCTGTTCATCCAGCTCGTGGAGTCCCGGGTCGCGCATCACCCGCTCACCCTGATCACACCCCGCGAGGACGCCCGTCGCGGCAGTCACGTCTCGTTCCGCCACCCGGAGGGCTACGCGGTGATGAAGGCCCTGATCGCGAACGGCGTGATCGGCGACTACCGCGAGCCCGAGGTCCTGCGTTTCGGGATCGCCCCGATGTACATCGGCTACGCCGACGTGTGGGACTCCGTGGAGACCGTGCGCCGCGTGCTCGACGAGGAGCTGTGGCGCGCGCCCGAGTTCCAGGAGCGCGACGCGGTCACCTGAGCCGTCCGCTCGCCCGTGCCGGCCTGAGTGCGCAGCGCCTACGCTGGGGGCATGCCCTCCTCCGCCGGCCACGCCTCCGTGTTCGGGGACGTCGCGGATCAGTTCCTGCGCGACTATCCCCGTGGCGCACGCCTGTTCGCGGTGGCGAGCACGGACGCGCAGCGCTCCGCGAAGTTCGCCGATGTCGTGGCGGCCGAGCTGCGTACCCGCGGCGTCTCGGCGTCGATCGCCGCACAGGACGACCGGGGAGAGGATGCGCTGCGCGACGCGGTGGTCACACCCTTCCGCGGCGCGCGGGACGATGCGGTGCTGATCATCTCCGGCACGACGAGTATGCTCGCCGGGCGCACCCGGGGGCTGTGGCACTACTCGGTGTGGCTGATCGACGGCGACGAGGTGCCGCACACCGGCGCGACCGCGCTCGTCGACGTGACGGATCCCGATGCGCCCGCCCGGCGTCTCGCGGACTACTGCGCCGTGCCGCCGTCGTTCCTCACCTGAACCGGGACTGCGGGCGACCGCCGCCGGACGCCGCCGTCATCGGCCGAGGGTCCTCAGCACCTCCAGGAGCGCCTGCTGATCCACGGCAGCGGCGAAGAAGTCGCGGTCGGTGTCCTCGACCACGCGCACCGCTCGTATCGCCAGCTCCGCGCCGTCCGGGGTGATGTCGAGGATGCGCGCGCGGGAGTCCGCCGGATCCGCCGTGCGCCGCAGCAGGCCCCGCTCCGCGAGGACCCGCACGACCTGCGAGGTCATCATGGGGTCCGTGTTCGCGTGCTGGGCGAGCCGTTTCTGGCTCGGGTGCTCGCCCGCCACCTGCGTGAGCCACCACGTGCTGGCGAGCAGCACGAACTGAACGTGGGTCAGCCCCAGCGGCTTGAGAGCCGCCGTGATCCGGCGCTGCCAGTTCAGCGTCGCCCGCCACAGGAGCAGCCCCGGGCTGTCCCCGGGCTGCAGCGACTCAGCCACGCTGCGTCTCCGCGCGCGTCCCGAGCGCCGCGATCACGTCGCCGAAGTCCGCGCTCACCGCGGCGCCCACCTCGCCGGCCGCCTCGTCCGGACCGTCCACCGTGCATCGATAGGTGATGCGGGTGCCGCTGCCGACGGGCTCGAGCTCGTGCCTCACCCGCACCCGGACGCCGGCGTCGGCCACCTCGGTGACGTCCTCGAAGCCGCGCCCCTCCTCGACCCAGGCCAGGTGGAACGGCAGCTCCGTGCCATCCGGCAGGACCATCACGGCCGTGGTTCCGGCCCGGAACGGTCCGTCCATGCGGATCTCCGCGACACCGTCGTTCCATTCGGACCACGACCGCGGCTCCGCCAGAATCGCGAAGACCTCCGCCGGCGTCGCCGCGCACTCCCCCGTGACCTCCGTGGACCACATGTCTGCTCCTTCCGTCAAATACTATGTGCGCATAT
This sequence comes from Microbacterium xylanilyticum, assembly GCF_054654695.1. Lineage (NCBI taxonomy): Bacteria > Bacillati > Actinomycetota > Actinomycetes > Micrococcales > Microbacteriaceae > Microbacterium > Microbacterium xylanilyticum. The sequence goes on along the minus strand of NZ_BAAIEN010000002.1, from coordinate 769,707 downwards.
TATTGCACGGGATCTCTCTCGCCGCCACCCCTCGAGCCCGCTCTCGGAAGACCCGCCGCCGCGACGAGGCCGGTTCCCTTCTGTTCGCCGGGCCGGACAAGTCGGCAGGCTCTTTGTACGTCATGGCCATTTCGCGCCAGGGGCTCCCGAGTACGCTGGGAGCGTGACCGAACGCGCGCCTCTCTCCCGCAAACTCTCCGCCATCGCCGAGTCCGCCACGCTGAAGGTGGATGCCAAGGCCAAGGCCCTCAAGGCCGAGGGCAAGCCCGTCGTCTCGTACGCCGCGGGCGAGCCCGACTTCGCCACGCCGCAGTTCATCGTGGACGCGGCGGCCGAGGCTCTGGCGGATCCGGCGAACTACCGCTACACGCCCGCGGCGGGTCTTCCCGAGCTGCGCGAGGCGATCGCGGCGAAGACCCTGCGCGACTCCGGCCTCGAGGTGTCGCCGAGCCAGGTGATCGTCACCAACGGCGGCAAGCAGTCGGTGTACCAGGCGTTCCAGGCCGTGGTGAACCCGGGCGACGAGGTGCTGCTGCCCGCGCCGTACTGGACCACGTACCCCGAGGCGATCCGCCTCGCCGACGGTGTTCCCGTCGAGGTCTTCGCGGGCGCCGACCAGGACTACAAGGTCACCGTCGACCAGCTCGAGGCGGCCCGCACCGACCGCACGACCGTGATCGTGTTCGTCTCGCCCTCGAACCCGACCGGATCCGTCTACTCCGCCGAGGAGACGAAGGCGATCGCCGCCTGGGCGCTCGAGCACGGGATCTGGATCATCTCGGACGAGATCTACCAGAACCTCACCTACGAGGGCGTGAAGGCGACCTCCGTCGTCGAGGCGCTGCCCGAGGTCGCCGGCCAGACGATCCTCGTCAACGGCGTCGCCAAGACCTACGCGATGACCGGCTGGCGCGTGGGCTGGATGGTGGGTCCTGCGGACGCGATCAAGATCGCGGGCAACCTGCAGTCGCACCTCACCAGCAACGTGAACAACGTCGCCCAGCGCGCCGCGATCGCCGCCCTGAACGGCCCGCAGACCGAGGCCGAGCAGATGCGCGAGGCGTTCGACCGCCGCCGCCGGCTCATCGTGTCGGAGCTGTCGAAGATCGACGGCCTCGTCGTGCCCAACCCGACCGGCGCGTTCTACGTCTACCCCGACGTGCAGGGTCTGCTCGGACGCACCTGGGGCGGCGTGACGCCGACCACCTCGCTCGAGCTCGCCGACCTCATCCTCGACCAGGCTGAGGTCGCCGTCGTGCCCGGTGAGGCGTTCGGTCCGTCCGGCTACATCCGCATGTCGTACGCGCTCGGCGACGACCAGCTGCTCGAGGGCGTCCAGCGCCTGCAGCGTCTGTTCGCCTCCTGAGCCGCGATGGCGCATGACGGCACCCCCCGCCGCCCGACGATGCGAGACGTCGCTCGCGCGGCGGGGGTGTCGCCGACCGCGGTGTCCTTCGTGCTCAACGAGCGCAAGGACGGCCGCATCTCCGCGGCCACTCAGGCCAAAGTCCTGGAGGCGGCGGCCCAGCTCGGCTTCCGACCGAACCTGACCGCACGCCAGCTGAGGCTGCAGCAGACCCACTCCATCGGGATGCTGACCGACGGCATCGCGTCGTCCCCGTTCGCGGGCCAGATCATTCGCGCCGTGGAGGACGCGGCTCGTCGTTCGGGGCGGGTGCTGCTGCTGGTCAACACGCAGGGCGATCCCGACCTCGGAGGCTCGGCGGCGCGCGAGCTGCTCGATCGTCGCGTCGACGGTCTCATCTTCGCCTCCACGGTGACGCGCGAGATCCTGCCCCTGCCCGAACTGGCCTCGGTCCCCTCCGTGCTGGTGAACTGCTTCCCTGCGCCCGGCGGACCGCGGATCCCCTCGATCCGGCCCGCGGAGCGCTTCGGCGGCGTGCTGGCCATCCGGCGCCTGCTCGCTGCGGGCCACCGCGACATCGTCGCGCTTCCCGGTGACGGCGACTGGGCGGCACGGGAGCGCACGACCGCGTTCCGCAAAGAGATGCGCGTCGCGGGCCTGCCGGTGCGACCCGGCAGCATCATCTCAGGGCCGTACACGATCGATTCCGGATACGACCGTGCGCTCGCGCTGCTGCAGGCCGAGGACCGCCCCACCGCGCTGCTGTGCGGCAACGACCGCATCGCGCTCGGCGCCCTCCTTGCCGCGCAGGCCCTGGGGCTCGATGTGCCCGGTGACCTCTCTCTGATGGGTTACGACGACCAGGAAGAGCTCGCCGGGAACCTCCGACCCGCCCTGACCACGGTGCGCCTTCCGTTCTACGAGCTCGGGTCCAGAGGTGCCGACACGCTGCTCGGCCTGATCTCCGGCTCGCCCGTTCCGTCACGCCAGGACGTGCCCGGCGAACTCGTCGAACGGGATTCGGTCGCCGCCCCGCGACGCGCTTGATCCGAGTCCTTCGACGATCCCGCTCTTGCGCCGAGCGCGAAAAAGGTCCACGATAGGGTCGCGCTGAATCGAATTAGCGTTGCCCCGATTCTCCCGCTCCCCGGTTCCGAACAAGGAGGTTCCCCGATGTCGCTTTCCCCCCGACGGCGTCGCACCGCCGTCACCGTGGCGTCCGTACTGGTCGCCGCAGCCCTCACCGCACCGGCGCTCAGCGCCGCTGCCGCTCCGCCCACGTCTGGCTCCGGCGGATACGACGAGCCCTACCGCCCCCAGTTCCACTACACCCTGCCGACCGGATGGATCGGCGATCCGAACGGACTCGTCTACGACGCGGGCCAGTACTACCTGTTCAGCTTCGGCACCTGGAAGGGCGCGACCAGCAAGGACCTCGTGCACTGGACGGACATCCCGGTGACCGGACCCCAGCACGATGCCGGCAGCAGCACCTTCTTCTCCGGCAGCGCCGTGATCGACACCCAGAACACGAGCGGCTTCGGCACGACGAAGAACCCCCCGATGGTCGCGATGTACACCAGCGTGCAGGACGGCACGAACATCGAGAAGCAGTCCATCGCCTACAGCACGGACAAGGGCCGCACGTGGACGCGATACGACGGCAACCCTGTGCTCGACCTGAACTCGGTGAACTTCCGGGACCCGAAGGTGTTCTGGTATGAGCCGACGCACGACTGGCGGATGGTCGTCAGCCTCTCCGACCAGCACAAGGTCGCGATCTACTCCTCGCCCGACCTGAAGAGCTGGACGCACCTCAGCGACTTCGGTCCGGGTGGCTCGGTGAGCGGTGTCTGGGAGTGCCCCGACCTGTACCCGATGCCGGTCGACGGCGACAAGAAGAACGTCAAGTGGGTGATGAGCGTGAGCGTCGGCAGCACCGGCGTGCAGTACTTCACCGGCGGATTCGACGGCACGACGTTCACGTCCGATGACCCGGCCACCTACACTCCGCCGACAGGCACGGCCCTCGACGGCTTCGATTCGGGCAGCTACGGCGACTGGACGACGACGGGCGCGGCGTTCGGCGACGCCCCGGCGACCGGGGCCCTGCCCGACCAGCAGCCCGTCACGGGCTTCGACGGCACCCACCTCGTCAACAGCTTCAACGGCGGCGACGGCGGCACCGGAACCCTCACCTCCCCCGCTTTCACGATCACGAAGAACCACCTGAACTTCCAGGTCGGCGGCGGGAACCACCCGTATATCCCGGGCGCGGTGCCGGCGGGCACCCTGCCGACCCACACGGTGTTCGCCGACTGGTCCACCCCGGGAACGAGCACCTATGCCGACCTCGGCTGGACGGGCACCGGCTCGTTCACGAACTCCGGTCCCTCCACCGGCCCGCTGGGCGGTCAGATCGCCGCGAAGGCGCTCGACACCTGGCCGCCGGACGGCGACGGCGGCACCGGCACGATCACCTCGCCGACGTTCACGGTGTCGAGCCCGTTCATCGATCTGCAGACGGCCGGCGGCGAACATCCCTGGGGCGGCGCCAACCCGACCGCCGTGAACCTGCTCATCGGCGGCCAGGTCGTGGCCACCGCGACGGGGAACAACAGCGGCTCGTTCGGCTGGAACAACTGGGACGTGTCCTCGTACCAGGGACAGCAGGCCCAGATCCAGGTGGTGGACCAGAGCGACGGCTCGACCGGCTGGGGCCATCTGATGGTGGGCGACATCCTGTTCGCCGACAGCGCAGTGCAGCCCTGGGACGTGCAGACGAGCGTCAACCTCCTCGTCGATGGCGAGGTGGTCCGCTCTGCCACCGGTGCGAACAGCGAGGCGCTCGACTGGACGTCGTGGAACCTCGCTGACCTGCAGGGCAAGCAGGCGCAGATCCAGATCGTGGACGACAACACCGGCGGCTGGGGCCACATCCTCGCGGATGACTTCAGCCTCGCGGACCAGCCGGCCCTGAGCACCAACCAGCGGGCGCACTGGGTCGACTTCGGCTCCGACTTCTACGCCTTCGCGACATGGGACGGGGCACCGAAGGGCCAGCGGATCGGCGTCGCCTGGATGAGCAACTGGGACTACGCCGGCCAGGTTCCGACCGACCCCTGGAAGGGTGCGGAGAGCGTTCCCCGCTCGATGCAGCTCGCCACGGTCGACGGCGCGGTCCAGCTGGTGCAGCAGCCGGTCGCTGCCCTCGACTCGCTGCGTGACGGTGCACCGGTGAAGCTGAAGGGGATCACCGCCTCCGATGCGTCGACCCCGCTGAAGCTGAGCGGCACCACCCTGGACGTCACCGCCCACCTGACCGCAGGCACGGCCAAGACCTTCGGGTTCGACGTGCGCACCAGCAACGGCCAGTACACCCGGATCGGCTACGACACCGTGAACGGTCAGCTGTTCGTCGACCGGACGCATTCGGGCAACGTCGGCTTCAGCTCAGCCTTCCCGAACGTGAAGACGGCGCCGCTCGCACTGAACCAGGGCGGCGTGACGCTGCGGATCCTGATCGACCGCGACACTCTCGAGGTCTACGCCGATCAGGGCCAGGTGTCGCTGACCGACCAGGTGTTCCCGGATCCGACGAGTGACGGCGTGAGCTTGTTCGCGACGGGAGGCTCGGCGACGCTCGACAACCTGAGCGCCTGGCACCTGAAGTCCATCTGGAAGTAGTTACCCCTCCCTTCGTCCGGTCGGGCAGCCCCGGCCGGACGACGGGAGCACGTTGGAGCCCTCAGGCCTCGTAGCCGATGAGCCACCTCACCCCGAAGCGGTCCACGAGCGTGCCGTCGTGCGCACCCCAGGGGCGCTCCTGCAGCGGATCGATCACCCGACCGCCGTCGCCGAGCTGCGCGAACCAGCGAGTCAGCGTCTCCGGACCCGCCGTGCCGAGCAGGGAGAAGAACATCCCGTTCATGTGCACCGCGTCTTCGTCGGGGGCCGCGTCGGCGGCCGCGAGTTCGACCGGGCCGCCGACGAGCATGCCGTGCGCGATGGCGTCGCCGGGACCGTCGGCTCGCCCGAACTCGGCGTACGTGTGCAGCACCGCCTCGCCTCCGAAGATCGCCTGGTAGAACGGCAGCGCATCCGCCGCGGTTCCCGGAAAGAGGAGGTAGGGCACGAGTCCGGTCATGTGCGCGATCCTACGCGGACGGGCCCGGCGCACCGAGCACGCGCTGACCGTGCAGCGAGATCCCGTAGCCGATCAGCAGCACCGGAACACAGGCGTTCGCAAGCAGGGTGACCGGCTCGAACACGCCGGTGCTGCCCCGCCAGACGGGCGCAGGCTAGAGCTCGACGTCGACGAGCACGGGCTCGGGCTGCAGCACCAGGCCGAACTCGGAGTGCACCCTGTTCTGGATGAACCGCGCGAGTTCGGCGACCTCCCCCGCCGTCGCTCCCCCGCGGTTCGTGAGGGCGAGGGCGTGCTTGGTGGAGACGCCGGCGCGCGAGCGCGGCAGCCTGAAGCCCTTGCGGATCCCCGCGTGCTCGATGAGCCAGGCCGCACTCACCTTCACGTCGCTCGGCGGCGCCTCGGGCTTCGGCACCAGGCCGTAGTACGAATCCAGCGGGATCACCGTGACCGTGTCGAGGTCGGGCGTGACCGGCCAGCGCGGGCACTCCGAGGGCAGCGTGCGGGCGACCGACTCGGGAACGATCGCATTCTGGAAGAAGGATCCGGCGCCGTGCGTGTCCGGATCCGCCGGGTCGAACAGCATCCCCTTGGCGGCGCGGGTGGACAGGATCCGCTCACGCACCCAGGCCAGCGGCACCGGGTCGTCGGTCGTGAGTCCGAGCGCGCGTCGCAGCTGCTCGCCGCGCACCACGCGTCCCGCCTCGCCGGTGACCGCGAGGTCGAGGGTGACCGACAGGATCACCGCGCGGCGCTCGGCGACCGATCCGTAATGGTGCTTGAGCACCGAGGTGCGGAAGCCGAGCCCGAGGTCTGCGGCCGGGGTCGTGACGACCTCGCCGGTGTGCTCGTCGAGCAGCTCCACCTCGACCAGCGTCTCCTGGATCTCCTGCCCGTACGCGCCCACGTTCTGCACTGGGGCCGCGCCGACCGTCCCGGGGATGCCCGACATCGCCTCGATGCCGGCGTAGCCCCGCTCCACGGCGTAAGCGACGAGCGCATCCCAGTCGTGCCCCGCCTGCGCGCGCAGCCGGATCCGGCCCGGATGCGGCGACGGGAGCTCTTCGATGCCGCTGGTGCGGATCCGGATCACGGTGCCGTCGAACGGCGTGTCCCCGGCGAACAGGTTGGATCCGCCGCCCAGCACGAACCACTCGTCATCGCTCGCCCAGACGTCCTGCAGCACGGCGACGAGCTCATCCGTCGTCTCGGCGTCGATCATGCGCGCGGGCGCGGCGCCGGTCTGCAGCGTGGTCAGCTCGGCGAGGCGGATCGGCGGGATCTCCGGCATGTCAGAGCGAGTCCGCCGCGATCCGCAGCTGCGCCTTGACCAGCACCGTGGTGCCGGCGTGCTTGACCACGAGATCCACGCGCACCGCCGTCTCGTCCACGGCGCCCACCTTGGCGGTGATCGCGACGTCGGCGCCGTCCTGCGGGTCGACCACCACGGGGCGGGCGAAGCGCACCCCGTAGTCGAGGATCCGCGCGGTGCCGGGCAGCGCGGCCACCACGACCGACGAGGCGACGCCCATGGTCAGCATGCCGTGTGCGAGCACTCCGGGCAGCCCCACCTCGGCGGCGATGTCGTCGCGGTAGTGGATCGGGTTGAAGTCGCCGGACGCCCCGGCGTAGCGGACCAGCGACTCGCGCGTGAGGTGCACGGTGCGCTCGGCGATGATGTCTCCGACGTTCACGCGGTGGCCTCCTCGGCGTTCTCGGCGCCCTCGGACGCGACGGGCGCGTCGCTGACGAGCAGGACGCTGGTCGCGGTCACGACGTGCTCGCCGGCGGCGTCGCGGATCTCGGCGTCGCTGGTGATCATCGACGCCGGGCCCATGGCCCGGATGCCGGTGACCCGCAGCTGCGCGGTGAGCTCGTCGCCGGCCACGATCGGCCGGGTGTAGGTGAAGCGCTGCTCGGCGTGCACCGTCCGCGCCAGCACGATGCCGGAGTCCTCGAGGCTCAGCAGCTGCTGCAGGGTGAGGTCCTGGATGACCATCGCGAAGGTGGGCGGCGCGACGAGGTCGGCGAAGCCGAGCGCCTGCGCGGCGGCGACGTCGGTGTGCTGCGGGGCGTCGGCGAACACGGCGCGCGCGAACTCGCGCACCTTCTCGCGGCCGACGAGGTACGCGGGTGTCGGCGGGAACTCACGTCCGACCAGTTCAGGATTCACGGGCACCCCTCGATCCTAGCGAGCGGTTCCGACCGGCCGCCGAGAGCCGCCGTGAGGCATCCGGCGGGGGCTCCGTCCGGCGGGGTCAGCCGTCGACGTCGGCGCGGGTCACGACGTTGAGCGTGACCCGGCTCGGCACCACGCGCACCTTCGAGGTGTGCACGACCTCCCCGCCGCGCCCGAGGGCCACCTTGCGCACGACGAGGAGCGGGTCCCGGACAGGCCGCTCCAGCCATCCCGCGGTCTGCGCGGTGGTGAATCCGACGCCGATCTCGCGCTCCATCTGGGAGAACTCCACGCCGTACTCCTCGCGGAGCACCTGGTAGGTCGAGGTGCCCTCGGTGATGCGGGTGTCGAATCCCGGGTACCTCGTCAGGGAGTAGCGGCTGTCATCGATCGCGAGCGGCACCCCGTCGAGCGCGAACACCCGGATGAGATGGAAGACCGGGTCGCCGACCGGCACCTCGAGGCGGGCCGCCTGCTTCTCGTCCGCGGGCACGGTCTCGGATCTCATGATCCGGCTCTCCTTGACGCCTTCCCCCACGACCTTGTCCGCGAACCCGCTGACAGCCATCGTGCCCATGATCTGCCGGCGCGGGGAGACGAACGTGCCCCGTCCCTGCTGGCGGCGCACGAAACCGAGCCGCTCCAGATCCGCGACCGCGCGACGGATCGTGATCCGGCTCACGCCGAACCGCTCGCAGAGCTCCGGCTCCGCGGGGAGCCGCTCCCCCTCGGCGTAGCGGCCGCTCTCGATCTCGTGCATGAGGGAGCTGCGCACCTGCTCGTGCAGAGGCGTCGATGCCAGTGTGCTCACGGGACTCCCCCTCGTCGTGCGTCCACCGGCCGCGCCCGGGCGGGCCGCCTCAGACGCTCGCGTACCGTCGCAGCATCTGCCGGCGCGCGTCCTCACCCGCCTCAACAGGGTAGCCGAACGCCCCGCGCAGCGTGCAGGCGAGCGCGCCCGCGGTCGCCGCCGTCTCGAGGCACTCCGCGAGCTCGGCCCCCGCGGCGCGCGCGGCCAGGAACCCGGTGATGAAGGCGTCCCCCGCGCCGAGCGCGTCGACGGCCTCGACCGGGCGCACGGCGACCTCGCTGCGCACGTCCGGCGCGAAGGCGCGCGCGCCGCGCGAGCCCTGCGTCACGACCGCGCACCCCATGCCGCCGTCCAGGGCGAGCGCCGCGAGCTCCTCGATCTGCGCGTCCGTGAGCGCGCCCCCGGAGAAGAAGCCGATGTCGACGTGCGCGGCGGTGCGGCGCACCACGTCGGCCGGCACGTCGTCGGAGTAGTCGTAGGAGATCCGCGTCCCGTGCTCGGCGATGCGGGGCAGCTCGCCGTCCAGGGCCGAGTACACCGAGGTGTGCACCCGGGCGAACCCGGCGATGTAGGCCAGGTCGTCGGCGCCGAGCCGCAGCCGCAGCCCCTCCTGCACCCCGCCGCGGTTCGAGGCCACGAAGCGGCGGTCGCCGTCGGCGTCCAGCGACACGAACGCCATCCCGTTCGCGCCGTGGACGGTGCGGGCGCGGGAGCGGTCGACGCCGATCTCGTCGAGCACGCCCTGCAGGTGGACGCCGAAGCGGTCGTCGCCGAGGATGCCGAGGAAGCCCGCCGTGCCTCCGAAGAACAGCCGGCTGTAGGCGGCGACGTTCAGGGCGTTGCCGCCGGGATACGCGAGGTCCTCGTGCAGGTAGCAGTCCAGCACGTTGTCGCCGATGCCGAGCAGCGAGGGCGCCGGGGTCGCCGCCAGCGCGGCCTGCAGTTCCTCGGTGGTGTACATGGTCATCCCTTCACGCTTCCCGCCGCCACCCCGGCGACGAAGTACCTCTGCATCATGATGAACACCGCGACGATGGGCAGCGCGGCGATCGTGAGGCCGGCCAGCAGCACGCCCCATTCGGTGGACAGCGAATCACGGAACGACATCAGCCCGGCGGGGATGGTGCGCAGCTCGTCCGCGTCGATGTAGACGATCGCGAACAGGAACTCGTTCCAGGCGAAGTACGCCGTCAGCACGGCGGCCGTCGTGAGCACCGACCGACTCAGCGGCAGGTAGACGTGCCTCAGCACGCCGAGCGAGCGGCACCCGTCGATGGTCGCGGCGTCCACGAGCTCCCGCGGGATCCCGAGGAACATCGACCGGATCAGAAGGATCGCCATGGGCAGCCGGAAGGCGACGTAGGGCAGGATCATCGCCGCGTAGGTGTTCAGCAGTCCCATCGCGTCGAGCAGGCGGTACAGCGGGATGAGGCTGACCTGAGGGGCCACCACGAGCCCGCCCATCGCGACGACGAGGATCGCGTTCGCGACGCGTCCCGGGAGCCGCACCATGCCGTAGGCGCACAGCGCCGCGATCACGACCGTCGCGGCGGTCGAGACGATCGTCACCACGAGCGAGTTGAGGAAATAGGCGGAGATCCCTCGATCCCACGCCTGCGCGTAGTTCTGCACCAGCCAGACCGAGGGCATCCCCCACGGATCCGCGAAGATCTCGGTCGACGACTTGAAGGACGAGATCACCATCCACAGCAGCGGGTAGGCGATCACGATGGCGTACACGAGCAGCAGCACGTAGACCGGCAGCTGCCGCACGCGCTCCACGGGTCGCATCATCGAAGAGCTCATGTCAGGACCTCCCGCTGCGGAACGACAGCATCTGGACGACGGACAGCACGAGGGTGATCAGGAAGATGAGGCTCGCGATCGCCGAGGCGTAGCCCATCTGGTTCTGGAAGAACCCCTGGTTGTACATGTAGGTCGCGAGCACCTGACTGGCGTTGCCCGGACCGCCCTTGGTCAGGATGTACGGCTCGTTGAACACCGTGAACGCGCCGGAGACCGTGAGGATCATGGCGACGAAGATCATCTCCTTCGCCTGCGGCACCGTGATGCTGAAGAACTGGCGGATCCGGCCCGCGCCGTCCAGCGACGCCGCCTCGTAGTACTCCTGGGGGATCTGCTGCAGGGCGACGACGTAGAGCATGCACACGTAGCCGATGCTCTGCCACTGCGAGACGGCGATGACGGATCCGAGGGCGGTGTGCGGATTCGCGAGCCAGGCGGTCTGCAGCGCGCCGAGACCCACGTCCTGGAGCAGCTCGTTGAGAAGTCCGCCGCGCGCGTTGAACACGAAGGTGAACAGCAGGGCGATCACCGTCATCGAGATCACGGCGGGCAGGAAGTACACCGATCTCAGGAACGCGCCCATGCGCCGCCCGAGCAGATGCGTGAGCCACGCCGCGACCACGAGCGCGCCGCCGACCTGGCACACGACCGAGACGACCGCGTAGACGAGGTTGTTGCGCAGCGCCGTCGCGATCACGGGGTCGGTGAAGAGCCGGGTGACGTTGCCGAGGCCGACCGGATCCATCGCGCCGCTGCCGGCGCGGAAGGAGAAGAAACTGAACACGATGTTCGCGCCCAGCGGGTAGTAGACGAACAACCCGATCAGGGCGATCGCGGGGAGGACGTAGAGCGCATTGCCGATGGCGCGCCTGGTCGATGACATAGCGGGGGGATCCCTCCGACGAGAGGTGCCGGGGCGGCCGTGCCGCCCCGGCACCGATGGGGTCAGGACGCGTCGCGCACGCGCTGAGCGGCCTCCTGCACGGCCTTCATCACGCCTTCGGGCGTCTGCTGGCCGCTGAGCATGAGCTGGGTCTCGGACAGGTAGGCCTGCACGATCTGCGGATCGTAGGCGTTGTCCAGCCAGGTCGTCATGGCTGAGGCGTCCACGATGCCCTTCGCCAGCTCCTTCGAGATCTCCGGGACCTTCGCCTCCTCCACGGCCCCCTTGACCGGGCTCAGCTCCCCCGCCTTCTCGGCATAGGCGGTGCCGTTCTGCTTGCTGAGCAGGAACTCGAGGAACTTCTTCGCCTCGGCCGGGTGCTTGGTGTTCTTCGAGATCGCGAAGCCCTCGGGCGCGCCGGTGAGCTCGCCCGCGTCCCCCTTCCCGCCGGCGACCGACGGGAAGTTGAACGTGCCGTAGTCGAAGGTCACGTCCTTCAGGTAGCCGACCTCCGCGCTCTGCAGGTACATGATCGGGGCGTCGCCGGCGATCCAGGCGTTGCGGGCGACCTCGTGCCCGACCGCCGTCATGTCGCTGTTCATGTACCCCGCCAGCTCCTTGAAGCGCTCCAGCGCCTCGACGTAGCCGGGATCCGTGAAGGTGCCCTTCTTCGGATCCTGGTCGGCGGCGAACACCTTCGGATCCACCGTTCGCTGGTTCAGCGTTCCGACGTAGTGCGCGATGGTCCACTGCTCCTGGGCGCCGTACTCGATGGGCGTCTGCCCCGACTTCTTGATCGTCTTGAGCACGGTCATGAACTCGTCCCAGGTCTTCGGCGGCTGCAGGCCGAGCTTGGCGAACGCGTCCTTGTTGTAGAAGAACAGCTTGGACTGCATGCCCACGGGCAGGCCGTACTGGGTGCCGTCCACCTGGAACGGGGTGAGCTGGCTCGGGTAGAAGCTGTCGGCGAACTGCTTGTCCTCCTTCAGCCACGGGCCGAGATCCATCAGGGCGTCGCTCTTGACGAGCTCGCCGGCGAAGGATCCGCTCCACGTGAACATCACGTCCGGCGCGTTGGCGGATCCGGCGACGACCTTGATCTTGTCCTTGTAGGCGTCGTTCAGGACATTCTCGACCTTGACGGTGATGTTCGGGTTCTCCTTCTCGAACTCCGCCACCACGTCGGCGTAGTACGAGTGCTTGGGCTCGTTGGGCCAGCGGTGGAAGAAGCTCAGCTCCACGGTGCCGTCGCCGGATCCGGACGAGCCGGATCCCGCGCAGGCCGACAGCGGGAGGACGAGGGCCGCGGCCGCGAGAGCGGCGATCGCGATCCGGGAGGTTCTGCGCATCGTTGCGTGTTCCTTTCCTGAGGGAGGGATAGGGCTCAGTACTCCATGCGCCACATGTAGCGGCGCACGGACAGGGGGTGGCCGCGGTGGTCGGCGAGGGCGTCGGCGTAGGTGCGGAGCACGACGTTGAACAGCAGGTGGGCGAACACGCCCTGCACTTCGGCGGCCACGCCGTCCAGGCCGAACTCCTTCGCGTCGATGACGAGGGCGCGGTCGGTGTGCTTCGTGAGGAAGTCGACGGCGCGCTGCTCGACCGGGCGCGTCTCGTCCAGGCCCAGCAGGGCGATGAACGGCACATCCACGTCGGTCACCTCGAAGGGGCCGTGGAAGTACTCGCCGGCATGGATCGCGGCGGAGTGCACCCACTGCATCTCCTGCAGCAGGCAGATCGCGAAGGAGTAGGCCGTGCCGTAGTTCGAGCCCGCGGCCATCGTGTAGATGAGCGGCTCGCGGCGGGTCTGGAACGCCCAGGCGTCGGCGGCCTCGGTGTGGGCCGCGCGCGCCGCGGGGACCAGGACGGGAAGCTGCGCCACGGCGGCGTCGATCGCCGGCGACAGCGATGCACCCTCGCGCTCGTCGAGGATGGCCGCGACGAGGCGCAGGATGAGCGCGCCGCCCACGTACGACTCGCTCTTGCCGTCGCCGTGCTGGTAGGCGATCACGTACTCGGCCTCCTGCGCGAGCGGCGAGGCGGGGTCGAAGGTGAAGGCGACGGTCAGGGCGCCGCGCGAGCGGGCGTGCGCGGCGGCCGCCACGGTTTCGGGGGTGGTGCCCGAGTGCGAGCAGAGGATCACGACGGTGTCGGCGTCGACGCGGGACGAGCCGCGGGAGGTGAACTCGGCGGCGTTGAGCGCGACGCTCTCCAGGGTGGTGGCGCGGTTGCCGAGGAAGTACTCGTTCGGCTGCATGTTGGCGAACGAGCCGCCGCATGCGGTCAGCACGACGCGCGAGACGGTCTCCCGGTCGGCGATCGCGGCGCGTGCGGTGGCGAGCTGCTCCTCGATGGTGGCGGAGTCTACGAAGGTGGCGGTGGCGGTCACGTCTGGCCTTTCTGGGCTTCTGTTCTAGACGTCATATCACGTTATATGACGACATGAGATGACTGTAAAGGATCCGTGCGCCGGGTGTCTAGAGCGGAACGGAAAATCGCAGGCTGCTGCGGCCGGCTCGGGTCACGGGTTCGCGGCCCGAGCATCCGCCGCGACTCAGGGCGCGGTGCCGGCGCGGCTCAGCGAGCGGTGCGAGCGGCGCGGCCGCCGCTCAGGCGCAGTGCCGGCGCGGCTCAGCGAGCGGTGCGGGCGCGGTGGCCCCGGATGGCCTTGAGCGCCATCTGGATCGCGATGAAGACGAGATAGACCGCGAACAGCACGTTGCCCACGAACGGATCCACGAGCGTGGCGATCCACGCTCCGAGCGCGGTCGTGGTGCACGCCGCGAGCCCGACAAGGGCCGCCGCGACGAGGTCGACGTTGTGATGACGCAGGTTGCCGATCGTGCCGGAGATGGCGGTGGGGATCATCATCAGCAGCGACGTGCCCTTCGCGACGAGGTCGCTCGTGCCGAACGCGAGCATGAGCACCGGCACGACCACGATCCCGCCGCCGACCCCGATCAGGCCCGCGAGCACCCCGGTGAAAAGACCGAGCACGAGCAGCAGCAGGCCGGTCACCCAGGTCAGTTCGAGCACCGCGCCGCGCGACGGGATCACCAGGAACAGGCTGACGATCACGATGACGAGGAATCCCACGAACCCCCAGCGCAGCGCCGTCTGCGAGATCCGCGGAAGCAGCCTGGTGCCGATCTGCGCCCCGATCACGGATCCGATCGCGAGCAGGAGCGCAGGGATCCACGCGACCGCGTCGTGCACGGCGTACGAGATCACGCCGACCGCCGCGGTGGGCACGATCGCCGCGAGCGACGTGCCGGCGCCGAGGCGCTGATCGAAGCCGAGCAGCAGCACCAGGAGCGGCACGATGACGGTGCCGCCGCCGACGCCGAAGAGGCCGGAGAGCAGGCCCGCGGCGAGCCCGACCCCGATGAAGGATACGTATGCCCGCGGCCCCCGCATCCGTTCGACGACGCCCTCGCCCACACCCGCTCCTCGCCGCTCGCGCGTCGAAAGCGCAGCTCCATCCAGCCTAGTCCGGGCCGAGCGCGGGCCCCGGTCCACGACCGGGTCAGTGCCCCTCGAACCGCGGGGTCCGCTTCTCCTGGAACGCGGCGAAGCCCTCGCGGTAGTCGTCGGTGTCGCACAGGGCGGCCTGCGCCGCGTTCTCCTGGCGCATCGACTGCCACAGCCCCAGCCGGTCGTCCCGCAGCGCGGCCACGAGACGCTTGCTCGCGACGAACGCGGCGGTGGCGCCCTCCGCGGCGCGAGCGGCCGCGGCGAGCGTCGCGCCGACGACGTCATCCGCCGGCAGCACCTGCGAGAACAGTCCTGCGGCGACGGCTTCGGATCCGCTCATCAGCCGCCCGGTGTAGATGAGGTCGAGGGTGCGGTGCGCGCCGAGACGCTCCACGAACAGGGCGTGGCCGCCCGAGTCCAGCGTGGCGCCGAGGGCGGCGAAGGGGGATCCGATCTTCGCGGTGTCGGCGACGTACACGACGTCGGTCGCGATGAGCAGGCCCAGCCCCACGCCGAGGCACGCGCCCTGCGCAGCCGCGAAGGTCGGCGCGGGGAATGCCGACATCCGCTGCAGCACGGGCGTGACCAGGCCGTCGAGGTACCCCATCACGTCGTCGTCACGCGGATCGACGCCCGAGATGTCGCGGCCGGCGCAGAACGCCCGCCCCTCCCCGCGGAGCACGAGCGCGCGCACCCCCGCGCGCTCGGCCTCGGCGTAGGCGTCTCCGAGGTCGCGCACCGCCTGCTCGTCGAGCGCGTTGAGCTTCGCGGGATTGTCCAGCACGACGTGCGCGACGGCGGCGCCGGCCGCGGTGGTGACGATGTCGAGGTCGATCACGGTTCCTCCTTGGTCCCTGAGCTTGTCGAAGGGGCGGGCCGGGTGGGGTGGGGTGCCTCAGACGTCGTAGTCGACGACGACGCGGTCAGAGGTGGGGTGGGACTGGCAGGTGAGCACGTAGCCGCGATCGAGCTCGTCCTGCTCGAGCGCGTAGTTCTCGGTCATCGTGACGGATCCGTCCACGAGGCGCGCCCGGCAGGTGCCGCACACCCCGCCGGCGCACGCGAACGGCACGTCCGGACGCACGCGCAGCGCGGCGTTGAGGATCGACTCGTTCGCGGACACCGGCGTCTCCACGGAGCCGGACTGGCCGTCGAGGGTGAAGTCGATCGTGCGCACCGGCTCGTCCTCGCGCACCTCGATCGGGCGCCCCGCATCCGGCCGCTCCTGCCCGGGCTCGCCCGTCGTGAACAGCTCGTAGCGCACGTGCGCGGGCTCCACGCCGATGTCGGCGAGGGTGTCGCGGCACAGCTGCACGAGGTCGAACGGCCCGCACAGGAACCACTCGTCGACGGTCGCGGGCAGCACGAGCGCGTCGAGGATGCCCCGCAGCCGCTCCTCGTCGATCCGGCCGGACAGCAGCGGGGCGGAGCGCTGCTCCCGCGTGAGCACGTGGTGCACGGCGAAGCGGGTGGGATAGCGATCCTTCAGGTCCGCGAGGTCGTCCAGGAACATGACGTCGGTCGCGCGGCGGTTCGTGTAGACCAGCGTGAACCGGCTGCTCTCCGAACGCGCCAGCACCGTCGCGGCGAGCGCCATGAGCGGCGTGATGCCCGCCCCCGCGGCGATGCCGGCCACGTGCGCCCCGTCGAGGGCGGCGAGCGCCGAGGTGAACGTGCCCTGGGGGCTCATCACGTCGACCCGGTCCCCCGCATGCAGCTCGGTCTGCGCCCAGGTCGAGAAGCGACCGCCGCGGTCCCGCTTGATCGCCACGCTCACGGATCCGCGCGCCGGCGGGCGGCAGAGCGAGTACGAGCGGCGCACCTCGCGCCCGTCGAGCTCGGCCCGCAGCGCGACGTGCTGCCCGGCGAGGTAGTCGAACTCCCCTGCGAGCTCGTCCGGCACCGTGAAGGTGACCTCGATCGCGTCGGCGGTGAGCGGGCGCACCTCCTGCACGGTGAGCGTGTGGAAGCGGGCTCGCCGGCGGGGCGCGGCGCCGTCCCCCGACGAGCCTCCGACGACGCTGTGCAGCAGCGCGCCGGCGATGCGCTCGGTCTCCACAGCGGTGTCGGCGGGCGGAGTGCTCAGGTGCCACAGCCCGTGGCTGCGCGCGGGGAGCGCCATCAGATCGCCTTGAAGTGGTCGAAGGGCTCCTGGCACGCGCGGCACTCGTACAGCGCCTTGCACGACGTGGAGCCGAAGCGGGAGATCTCGCGGGTGTCCAGGGATCCGCAGCGCGGGCAGCGCACCCCGAGCGCGATCCGCACCGGTCCCTGAGCCCGGCGCACGGCGGCGCCGCCGGTCGGCGGCGCGATGCCGTACTCGGTGAGCTTGCGCTTGCCCGCGTCGCTCATCCAGTCCGTGGTCCAGGCGGGCGAGAGCACGAGGCGCACCTCCACGTCGTCGAAGCCGGCGCGAGTGAGGGCGAGCTCCACGTCGTCGCGGATCGCGTCCATCGCCGGGCAGCCGCTGTAGGTCGGCGTGATGTCGACGCGGATCCGATCGCCGTCGACAGCCACATCGCGCAGCACCCCGAGGTCCTCGATGGTCAGCACCGGGACCTCCGGATCCTTCACCGCGGCGGCCGCCTCCCAGGCGCGCTCGCGCAGCCCGGTCACCACGTCGCCCCCGGGTGACGCCGGGCGAGCACCTGCATCTCCGACAGGATGTGCCCGAGCGGGGTGGCATGGGATCCGTGGCGTCCGCCACCCGCCGAGGTGGGACCTGCGGGGATCTCGAGCTCGGCCTCGGCGAACACCGCGGCGATCACGGCGTCGAAGCCGGCCCGCAGCGTCGACGGGCGCACGGCCGCGTCGCCGAGGCGGTCGATGAGCGGCTCATCGCGGAACAGCTCCGCGGCGTAGGGCCACACGTCGGCGACGGCGCGGATCATCCGGCGGCGCGACTCGTCGGTGCCTCCGGCGAGACGGAGCGTCCACTGCACGGCGTGATCCCGGTGGTAGTCGACCTCCTTGACCGCCTTCTCGGCGATCGCGGCGAAGGTCGGATCCGTGCTGCCGCGCAGCGCGGAGTACAGCTCGAACATGTACGTGCTCGCCAGCAGCTGCCGCGCGATCGTCTGGGCGAAGTCGCCGTTGGGCTGCTCCACGAGCCAGCAGCTGCGGAACTCGCGCTCGTCGCGGAAGTAAGCCAGATCGTCCTCGCTGCGGCCGTCCCAGGATCCGGCGTAGCGGAGGAAGGAGCGGGCGTGCCCGAGCAGGTCCAGGGCGATGTTGCCGAGCGCCACGTCCTCCTCGAGCTCGGGGGCGTAGGTGATCCACGCCCCGAGCTGCTGCGAGAGGATCAGGGCGTCGTCGCCGAGCCACAGCGCGTACTCCGCGATGTCGGCCGAGGGTGCGCGCTCCCCGGAGCCGGCGAGCTCCGCGCTGAGGGAGAGCTCGTCGACGGAGACGTCCCCGTGCGGGTCGAACTCGTCGTGCGCGCTCACAGGTGCGGCACCCCCTCGGACGCCGTGTAGTACACGGCGTGGCGGTAGTTCTTGCCGGCGGGGCTCTCGAAGAACGCGCCCTTGTCGTCGGGGTCGCTCGTGGTGATGGCGTCGGCCGGCACGACCCACACGGAGGTGCCCTCGTTGCGCCGGGTGTAGAGATCGCGGGCGTTGCGCAGCGCCATGTCCGCGTCGGGGGCGTGCAGGGATCCGACGTGCACGTGGCTGAGCCCGCGGTTCGCGCGCACGAACACCTCGTACATGGGCCAGGTCTCCTCGGGGGATGCGCCGGGGGTCGTCATGCCGCCACCTCCTGCCGCAGTGCCTGCTTGCGTGCGTACTCTGCGGCCGCCTCGCGCACCCATGCGCCCTCCGCGTGCGCATCGCGACGCCGCTGCAGGCGCTCCGCGTTGCATGGGCCGTTGCCGCGCACCACCTCGAAGAACTCGTCCCAGTCGATCTCGCCCATCGCGTACTGGCCGGTCTCCTCGTCGTAGCGGAGCTCGGGATCCGGCAGCGTGACGCCCAGGATCTCGGCCTGCGGCACGAGCATCCCCATGAAGCGCTGGCGCAGCTCGTCGTTCGAGAAGCGCTTGATCTTCCACTGCATCGACTGCGCCGAGTTCGGCGACTGGTCGTCCGGCGGGCCGAACATCGCCAGCGCCGGCCAGTACCAGCGGTTCACGGCGTCCTGCGCCATCGCGCGCTGCTCCTCGGATCCCTGCATGAGCGTGAGCAGGATCTCGAAGCCCTGGCGCTGATGGAACGACTCCTCCTTGCAGATGCGCACCATGGCGCGCCCGTAGGGGCCGTAGGACGCACGGCAGAGCGGCACCTGGTTGCAGATCGCGGCGCCGTCGACGAGCCAGCCGATCGCGCCCATGTCGGCCCA
Organism: Microbacterium xylanilyticum; assembly: GCF_054654695.1. Taxonomy (NCBI): domain Bacteria; kingdom Bacillati; phylum Actinomycetota; class Actinomycetes; order Micrococcales; family Microbacteriaceae; genus Microbacterium; species Microbacterium xylanilyticum. The sequence continues at coordinate 750,703 of NZ_BAAIEN010000002.1, read as the reverse complement.
GGTGGGCGTCGGGTAGTTGAAGATCGAGGAGTACTTGGCCTTGCCGTCGATGAGCTGCTGCATCATCTCGTCGCGGGTGATGCCGAGCGTCTGCGCGGCGGAGTAGAGGTAGAGACCGTGGCCCGCCTCGTCCTGCACCTTGGCCATCAGGATGGCCTTGCGCTTCAGGCTCGGGGCGCGCGTGATCCAGTTGCCCTCGGGCTGCATGCCGATGATCTCCGAATGCGCGTGCTGGGAGATCTGGCGGATCAGGGTCTTGCGGTACGCCTCGGGCATCCAGTCGCGCGGCTCGATCCGCTGCTCGTTCGCGACGAGCTCGTCGAAGAGGGCCTGTGCGTCCACGTCTTCGGCCGCCGTCACCGGTGGAACAGTCATCGTCGACTCCCTGTGCTCGTTCATCCGCGTGCCCGCCGACCCGCGGAATGAATTACCTACCGTTCGTACAGTAATTATGGCACACTCGTATCGTTCGAAGAAGGACAGCCCTTCGCGGACGGGATCCGGCCCTCGATTCCGGATCCTCGTGCATCGTTCGAAGGAGAGCCGATGTCCCAGCCCGCCGAGCTGCGGCCCATGATGCGCCGCGATCGCGCATCCAACGCCCTCGGCATGCGCGTGGAGGTGGACGAACCGGGCCGCGCCGTGGTCTCGATGACCGTGCGCGACGACATGCTGAACGGCTTCGACATCACGCACGGCGGACTCGTCTTCGCGCTGGCCGATACGGCGTTCGCGATCGTGTGCAACGAGGACGAGAAGGTGACGGTCGCCGCAGGCGCCGACATCACCTTCCTCAAGTCCACGCGCGCGGGCCAGGTGCTCACCGCCACCGGATCCCGTCGTGCGCGCAACGGCCGCACCGGCCTGTACGACATCACCGTGACCGACGAGACCGGCGATGTCGTCGCCGAGTTCCGCGGCCGGTCGATCACCACGAACCGCCCGCTCCCGGCAACGGGCTCCGGGGCCGAGGAGGACGCATGACCGACATCACGACGCACCCGACGACGAACGCCGACGCCGTGCACCTCGATCCGGAGCGACTGCGCGCCCTTCAGCTCGAGCGGCTGCAGTGGTCGGTGCACCACGCGTACGAGAACGTGCCGTTCTACCGGCAGGCGTTCCAGCAGGCCGGGATCCACCCCGACGACGTCCGGTCGCTGGCCGATGTCGCGCGCCTGCCGTTCACGACGAAGAACGACCTGCGCGAGTACTACCCGTTCGGGATGTTCGCGGTGCCGATGGCCGACGTGCGGCGGATCCACGCGTCCTCCGGCACCACCGGCCGGCCCACCGTGGTCGGCTACACGCAGACCGACCTCGACAACTGGGCCGACCTCATCGCCCGGTCCCTGACCGCCGCCGGGGTGCGACCGGGCTGGAAGGTGCACAACGCCTACGGCTACGGCCTGTTCACGGGCGGGCTCGGCGCACACGCCGGCATCGAGCGGCTGGGCGCGACCGTGATCCCGATGTCGGGCGGGCAGACCGCCAAGCAGGTGCAGCTGATCCGCGACTTCGAACCCGATGCGATCATGTGCACGCCCACGTACCTGCTCACCATCGCCGACGCGATGGAGGAGGCCGGGATGGATCCGCGTGCCACCTCGCTCAAGGTGGGGATCCTCGGTGCGGAGCCGTGGACCAACGAGATGCGCCACCAGATCGAGCAGCGGCTGAACATCGACGCGGTCGACATCTACGGGCTCAGCGAGGTCATGGGACCCGGCGTGGCGATGGAGGCCGCGGCCACGAAGGACGGCCCGCACATCTGGGAGGACCACTTCCTGCCCGAGATCATCGACCCGGAATCGGGGGAGCCGGTGCCCGACGGCGAGCCGGGCGAGCTGGTGTTCACCTCGCTCACGAAGCAGGCGTTCCCGGTGATCCGCTACCGCACCCGGGACCTCACCCGACTGCTGCCCGGATCCGCGTACCCCGCCATGCGCCGCATCGAGAAGATCACCGGCCGCGACGACGACATGATCATCCTGCGCGGGGTGAACCTCTTCCCCACGCAGATCGAGGAGATCGCGCTCGGGATCGAGACGCTGACGCCCCACTTCATCCTCGAGCTCACCCGGCAGGGACACCTCGACGCGCTCACCGTGCGGATCGAACGGCACCCCGAGATCGACGCAGCGAGCGCGGTCGCCGCCGCCGAAGTGCTGAAACTGCGGATCAAGACGTCGATCGGCACCTCCGTCGATGTCAGGGTCGAGGACCCCGGATCCCTCCCCCGCAGCGAAGGAAAGTACAAGCGCCTGTACGACCTCCGCTGAGCCGGGATGCGGCGTTCGTCGCGTCAGCGGGCATGACGGAAGCGGATGCGGGTGCCCTGGCGCGCCTGACCGAGCAGGTCGAGCGCGGAGTCGGCCACGACCGCGATCACCGGATACCCGCCGGTGACGGGCCCGTCGGCGAGGAGGATCGTGACCCCGCCCTTCGGCGGCACCTGCATCGCTCCGGGCACCATGCCCTCGCTCGGCAGCTCCTGCTCCGCCCCGTGCGGGCCGTCGCCCGTGCGCTCGAGCGCGGGACCCTCGAGGCGGATGCCGACCCGGTCGGCCTGCGCGCCCACGGTCCAGACGTCCTCGAACAGGGCCGACAGGGCGGACGGCGCGAACCAGTCGGCGCGCGGGCCGAGCGTCACGGCGATGACCAGTTCCTCCGGCGGCGGGCCCCACGGCGCGAGGTCGTTGGCGGGGATGGGGGTCGGTGGCTCGGCACCCACCGGCACCACAACGCGGGCGCGCAGCGGCGCAGGACCCAGGCCTGCGAGCGTGTCGCAGCTGCGCGAACCGACGGCGGGCGGGACGTCGAGCCCGCCGCGCACCGCGAGATACGCGCGCGCACCCCGGGCGAACCAGTCGAGGTGCAGTTCTGCGCCGGCGGGCCAGGCGTGCGCGACGTCGGGGTCGATCCGCTTCCCGTCGAGGACGGCCTCGCCCCATGCCCCGGTGACGGCGAACCAGGCGTCGGCGGTCGCGGTGGCGCGGAACCCGCCCATCGCGATCTCGAACGCGGCGGCATCCTCCGGGTTGCCGACGAGCCGGTTCGCCCGGCGGAGGGCTGCCCGGTCCACCGCGCCGGACCGCGCGATGCCCAGGTGCGCACGGCCGGGCCGCCCCAGATCCTGCACAGTCGTGAGCAGGCCGGGCTCGAGGATCCGCACCGTCGGTCGCGTCGCCGACGGGGCCGTCCCAGATGCGCTGGGCTGCGCCGAACCCGGCGGAGCAGAGGAAGCGAGCGCGGCGGCCGGGACGGCGCGGAACCGCACCTGCGCCCCGGGCGCGAGCAGCACCGGGGATCCGCTGTCGGACGCCGCATCGGGGTCGAAGAGGCGCGCCGAGGTGCGCCCGATGAGCCGCCAGCCGCCCGGCGTCTCCCGCGGATAGGCGCCGGAGAACTCCGCGGCGAGCGCGACCGAGCCGGCCGGCACCCGCGGGCGGGGCGAGGCGAGCCGCGGCACCCGGTACGGCCAGTCGGCGCTCACGAGGTAGCCGAACCCGGGCGCGAACCCGGTGAAGGCCACCCGCCAGCGCGCCGCCGTGTGCGCGGAGACGAGCGCGTCTCGCGACAGCCCGAGCAGCTCCGCGGCATCGTCGAGATCGGCCCCGTCGTACACCACGTCCAGCACGACCGAGACCGGATCCGCGACGACCGCCGGTCCCGCCTCGGTGGCCGTTCGCTCGATCCAGGTGCGGGCGGCGGCGAGCGGCAGGCGCGCCGGGTCGACGCGGACGAGAACGGTGCGGGCCGCGGGCACCAGCTCCATCACGCCGTCGGGCCGGGACGCGCTGAGCGTCGCGTGCAGGGCGAGCACCGCATCCAGCGAGTCGACCTCGGCGAGGAGTGCGGCATCTCCCATCGGCCGCACGATCGTGCTCACCAGAGCGCCTCGACCGCGATGCCGGCAGCGTCGAGCGCGGCGCGGACGGCCCGCGCCATCGCGACGGCTTCGGGCGAGTCCCCGTGCACGCAGAGCGAATGCGGAGCCACGCGCACGATCGTCCCGTCGACGGCGACGACCTCGCCGGCGCGGGCGAGCCGCACGGCCCGCTCCGCGGCGGCCTCCGGGTCGTCGAGCACCGCCCCCGGCTCGCCGCGCGGCACGAGCGTGCCGTCCGCACGGTAGCCGCGATCGAGGAAGGCCTCGCGCCGGAACGGCAGACCGTGCGCCGCCGCCTCGGCCTCGATCGCGGCGCCGAGGCCGAGGATCGGGACGGCGCGACCCAGCTCCCCGGCGAGGTCCGCGACCGCCGAGGCGACGGCGCGGGCCGTCCCGGGATCGGATCCCGCCGCGTGGTACAGCGCGCCGTGCGGCTTCACGTAGCGGATATCGGCCCCGGCGGCGCGCAGGGCGGCGAGCTGATCCGCGACCTGCACGCGGAGGGTCACCGGATCGACCGGCACGACGACCCTGCCGAAGTTCGCGCGGTCCAGGTAGGACGGGTGCGCGCCGATGGCGACGCCGGTGCAGGCGGCGCGATCCGCGGCGGCGGCCATCGACGCCGCGTCGCCCGCATGCCCGCCGCACGCGATGCTCGCGCTCGAGACCACGGCGAACATCGCGTCGTCGTCCGCGGTGGGACGGCCGTCCACGGTCTCACCGAGGTCGGCGTTCAGATCGATGCGGCGCATGGCTCCAGGCTACGGATCGCGCGGCCGGGTCGCACCCGTGTCGGCGGCCCGGTCGAAGAAGGATTTCACCGCCCCGGGGGCTCCTGGAGCGGCGAAATCCTTCTCTGAGGTGCGCGAGCGGAGTGTGATCGCGGGCGAGGCGAGGCACACCTTTGTGCTTTGTTCTACCGCCGAGACACAGCCCCGGCTGCAAGAGCATCCAGTGGGCGCAGGCGGAGCAGATCAGTTGGCGGCGGTGCTACATCAGCGACCATGCGCATGCCCGCGGACCTGACCTACCCTCGGGGCATGCTTGCGTTCCTCGGTGCCCTGATCCCGGTCCTCGCCTCGTTGTATGTCGGTATCGGGACGCTAGTCGACTTATCTGCCGCGGCGCACAAGGCTCGAGTAGTCAAGCGCGTCTGGGCTCGATTCAAGGAGGAACGCGCTCAAATCGACGACAAGGATCCCGAGCTGGGGGCGAAGGTCAAGCGACTGACTGACCAACGCATGCGCCTGCTGGAAGCGAACGGTCTCGATCCAATGATCGGCACGATCCGAGCATTTAGCGAGAGTGTGTTGCCTGCTGCGCCCTTGTTGAAGGAGTTTCGTAGGCAGTGGGTCCTGATCTTCGGCGCCGTAGTGGGTGTGGTTCTCGTGGGGATCCAGGTCGGTATCGATTCGCTCGCTAGCTAGCGAGGTCGACGTGCGGCCCAGGGCTCGGCGTTGGACCGGGTGCCCTTCGAGAGTGCGCCCCAGCCGAGCAGGGCGTCGATCTGCTCCCGGGACCGGAGATAGCTCGGCATTCCGAGGAAGTCGCGCACGCTGAGAGCCATGGTCTGCTGGCCGACTCCTGTGCTCGGTCGATCGCCGCATCGCAACGAGGGCATGAGGCGTGATCGCACAACGATCGGCCTCGCTCACGAGCGTGGCTCGCGTGCACAATCATGGCGTCATGAGCGATGAGCCGGACCTCAATGTGCCGCGACGTTGGAGCGGTCAATGGTGGTTGCCCGTGTCGCGCGTCAGACTTTGTGGCAGGACGATTGATTGAGTCCTGAGCGGAGTGTTTGACGATGGGTAGACCACCAGTGATCCCGGTGGAGAAGAAGACGAGGATCGTGCTGAGCATCCTCGCCGGCGAGATGACGATCGCTGAAGCGGCTCGGCGTGAGAAGGTCAGCGAGCAGTCGATCGGCCGGTGGAAGGCGGACTTCCTCGAGGCTGGCAAGACCGGCCTGGCCGCTGGCAAGACGGGGCCGTCGACCCGGGAGCAGCAGCTCGAGGCGGAGGTCGCCGATCTGACCCAGGCGCTGGGCGAGGCGGCCGTCGAGATTCGGGTGTGGAAGAAGAGTGCGGAGGGCCGGTTGGGCCCTTCGAGGACCTCGAGGTGATCCGCATGGAGGCGGGCATGTCGACCTCGAGGTTCTGCCGCCTGATCGACATGCCCGAACGCACCTGGCGGCGCTGGCAGGCCAAGGCGAAGCAAGACCGGCCGACGAAGGGGCCCTGGCCGCAGCCTGCAAGGGACGCCGCCCGCCCGCTGGTGACGGGGCATGCGTTGGCGAAGCCGGCGTGGGGGCATCGGAAGATCTGGGCGCTGACTCGGCACGACGGTCACAAGGTGTCGCAGGCGACCGTGCTGCGCCTGATGCGCGATGACGGGCTGATCCTGCCGTCGGAGTACCAGAAGCAGCGCCGCGAGCTGGCAAAGGAGCGGAAGGCAGCGTTCGCGCGGAACCCGACCGGACCGAACCAGGTCTGGCAGCTGGACTTCAGCGAGTTCGAGACCACGACCGGTGGGACCTGGCGGATCGCGGGGTGCCGGGACTGGTACTCGAAGCTCGAGTACCCGTTCCACGTGTCGCCGACCGCGAACCAGTACGACGCGATCGCCGCGATCGAACTCGCCCTCGCCGACTACGAGCAGATGTTCGAGCACCCGCTCGTCGACGAATGTCAGGTCGATGAAGAGACGGGTGAGGTGCTGCCGGTGGTGACGATCGTCACCGACAACGGCGGCCCGTTCCGGTCGCTGAACTTCGAGCTGTTCATCATGCGGCACCCCGAGCTGCGGCACGTCCGCACGAGGGTGCGCTCGCCCGGGCAGAACGGGTCACGCGAACGCGGGTTCGGGACGCTGAAGTACGAGCGATTGTTCCTCGATGAGATCCCCGACGCCTTGACGCTGATCGAACGCGCCGAGGACTACCGGGTCGAGTACAACACCGAGCGGCCGCACGAGGCGATCGCCTGGAACAGGCCGATGCAGGTGCACCTGGGCCTGGCCGACCCCACCATCCCCACCTTTGAAAGAGAAGAAATCCTGCCAACTACTTGACGCGGGACACCCGAGAACCCTGAGGAGAAGGTCGCAGGCGTACTGTCGTACGACCCGGGCGACGGCCTAACGCTGACGCTGATCGGTGGTTGGGACTACCGCGTGCTCAGTCACCCCGCCCCTGGTGCCACCGTCGTCTCGGAAGAGATGCGCGAGTGGGCGGTGATCCACGGGCGCGCGGAGAACAAGCTCTTGACGCTCCTGGACGCGAGTGTTCGTAGCGCTCGAACGTTCAACTTGGCCCGCATGTTTGACGGCGGCCCGGATGAGCTTGAACTGCGCGCCGAGACGCTGTTGGTTGGCTGTCACCTCGAAGGGCGAGGTCAGCCTGCCTTTGAGTCGGCGATCGTGACTGCCGAGAATCTGGCGACGTGGTCGCGCCAGACGAACCTCAATCAGTCCATGGAGTTCGATGACGCGTCGGGCATGCGAACAACCGGGATCACGGCTGTGGCGGTCCCGCCTTTGATCGCCGAGTTGGGGGACTTTACGGCCAAGCTCCACACGTTGAGTTGGACACCGGGATTCAAATACCAACGCTGGGGCACGACTGCTGAGGTACGGGAGCGCGCAACTATCGAGTTTGAAGCAGCCGCTCCCCGCCCGCTCCTCGAGTGGACTCGCTTGATGGCGATGGTGGAAGATCTCCTCTCGCTGTCAACGCTGAGCGCGTGTGCGCTCATTTGGATGCGTGTCTTCCTTCCGGCCACACCTGACGACGACTGGCCGGTGGGACATCCGCTTCACATGCGTCGACACGAGGTGCAGGTGTATCAGCAACGGATACTCAAGCCGCGTCCCGATGAGGAGGCCATCACTCGCGATTTTGTGCTGACGCTCGACGATCTGCCGTTCGAGAAGCTGATGCCGAAGTGGATGAGTATCGACGCTAAGTTCTCCGCAGCTCGCAGCATGATCTTGGGCTTGCGCTACGTCACGGGCGGCTACCTCGAATCGAAGGTTGTGACTGCGGTTGCGGCCGCCGAGTCGATGAGTCGAGAGCTCAACGAGCCAGCGCCCGTCATGACGAGGCGGCAGCTGAGGGATCTCAGAACGACTGTGGTTGAGGCAGCTCCCGAGCAGTGGCAGCCGTGGGTTCGCGAACGATTCGCCAATGCCGAACCCACGCTGAAAGAGCGGCTGGAAGTACTCGCCGCGCGACCCGGCGAGTTCATGTCGCTGCTCGTCCCAAATGCCTCCGCCTGGGCTACTTCAGCAGCGAACGCTCGCAACAAACTCGCCCATGCGGGAAGCTCCAGCCACACCGGGCACGAGTTGTATGCGGTGGTGGAAATCACGTCAGCGGTCGTCATCATGAACTTCTTGTTCGAACTCGGCGTCCCGGCCGATCGGATGAAGACTGCGCTGGCCGAGCATTGGCGTCTCAAGGCCGCTGCCCGCCTGGCTCAGGAGTTGTTCCCGGCTGACTCGCGCTGAATCGGTCGCTATCGCGTGGAGGCGGCGGCTCCCTTCGTCTCGTCGCTGCGCTTCTCGCTCAGGGACCGCTGCTCCTCGCTCGGGGACCGCTCCTTCTCCACGAGCGTCAGCACGTCGTAGGTCGCGACGACCTCGTCGCGCTGGTTGTGGATCACGGCGTCCCAGCGCACCTCGCCGTAGTCGTCGGTCTCACGCGGCGTGATCTGCTTCGCCGTGAGCGTGACCCGGATCGCATCTCCGGGCTTCACCGGGGTGAGGAAGCGCAGGTTCTCCAGTCCGTAGTTCGCGAGCACGGGCCCGGGATCCGGCGAGACGAACAGGCCCGCCGCCCACGACACCAACAGGTAGCCGTGCGCGACCCGGCCGCCGAAGAACGGGTTCGCCGCGGCCGCCTCCTCGTCCATGTGCGCGTAGAACGTGTCGCCCGTGGAATGCGCGAACGCCTCGATGTCCTCCAGCGACAGCGGACGCAGCCCCGACTCCACCTGGTCGCCCAGGCGCAGCTCGGCCAGCGACTTGCGGAACGGGTGCACGGCGCGGTCGGTGCCGGCGCCGGTGTGCCAGACGCCCGTGATCGCGGTGAGGATCTCCGGAGTCCCCTGGATCGCCGTGCGCTGCATGAAGTGCATGACGGCGCGGATCCCGCCGAGCTCCTCCCCGCCCCCGGCGCGGCCGGGACCGCCGTGCACCAGGTGCGGGACCGGGGAGCCGTGGCCCGTCGAGGTGCGCGCATCGTCGCGGTTGAGGAACAGCACGCGCCCGTTGTACGCGGCGATGCCCGACAGCAGCTCGGCCGCGACCGCCGGGTCCTTCGTCGCGACGCTCGTCACGAGCGACCCGCCGCCGCGCCCGACGAGCTCGGCCGCCTCGGCGACCGTGGCGTACCCGAGCACGCTGGAGACCGGTCCGAACGCCTCGACCTCGTGCACCGCCGGTGCGGCCGTGTCGGCGAACCCGACGAGCATCGGCGCGACGAACGCGCCCTCCGGGGCCGGGCCGACGCTGCCGTCTGCATGCAGGACGGACGGCGCCTCGATCGAGCCGAGCAGCAGCTCTCCGCCCGCGGCCTGCAGCGCGGCGACCTGCCGCAGCACCTCGTCGCGCTGCTCGACGGAGACGAGCGGGCCCATGGTCACGCCCTCGGCGTGCGGGTCTCCGATCACGACCCGCTCGGCGATCTTCGCCCGCAGCGCGTCGACGAGCGGATCCACGAGCGGCGCCGGCACGATCGCGCGACGGATCGCGGTGCACTTCTGGCCGGCCTTCGTGGTCAGCTCGATCATGAGCTGCTTCACGTAGGCGTCGAACTCGGGGGTGTCCGGCGTCGCGTCAGGGCCGAGCACGGAGGCGTTGATCGAATCGGTCTCGCTCGTGAAGCGCACCCCGTCGGCCGCCTTCGCGCGCAGCCCGGCAGCCGTCGACGCGCTGCCGGTGAACGCGACGAGGTCGCCCAGGCGGAGCAGGTCGAAGATTCCGGGCAGGGATCCGCTCACGAGCTGCAGGGATCCGTCCGGCAGCAGACCGGATTCGACGAGGATCCGCACCCACGCCTCCGCGATGTACGCGGTCGGGGTCGCCGGCTTCACGATCGACGGGACGCCGGCGAGGAACGCCGGGGCGAACTTCTCCAGCGCGCCCCACATCGGGAAGTTGAAGGCGTTGATCTGCACGGCGACGCCGGGCAGGCGCGTGTAGACGTGCCGGCCGAGGAAGGACCCGTCCTTGGACAGCGGCTCGACCGGCCCGTCCAGGATCACTTTCGCGTTCGGCAGCTCGCGGCGCCCCTTCGACGAGTACGTGAACAGCACGCCGATGCCACCGTCGACGTCGGCGTAGGAGTCGCGCACGGTGGACCCGGAGCGCTTGGAGAGCTCGTACAGCTCCTCCTTGTGCTCGGTGAGCACCATCGCCATCTGCTTGAGCAGCAGGGCGCGCTGGTGGAAGGTGAGCGCGCCGAGGCCGCGCTGCCCCACGGTGCGCGCATAGTCGACGGCACCCGCGAGATCGATGCCGGCGGAGTCGACCCGCACGATCTCCTCCCCGGTGGAGGCGTCGCGTACGACGGTCCCGCCGTCGGACGCTGCGGACGTCCACCAGGATCCCTGCAGGTAGCTCGGCAGCAGGTCGGTCATCTCACGGTGCTCCATCTCACTCGCTCCATTCGTAGAATCCGCGGCCGGTCTTGCGCCCCAGGTGCCCGTCGGCGACGAGGCCGCGCAGCAGCTGCGGCGGCGCGAACCGCTCGCCGAGCTTCGCGTGCAGCTCTTCGGCGATGCCCAGGCGCACGTCGAGCCCGACGATGTCGGTGGTGCGCAGCGGCCCCACCGGGTGGCGGTAGCCCAGCTCCATCGCGGCGTCGATGTCGGCCGCGGTCGCGATGCCTTCCTCGAGCATCCGGATCGCCTCGAGCGCCAGCGCCACGCCGAGGCGGCTCGACGCGAATCCCGGGGCGTCGGCGACGACGACCGGGGTCTTCCGGAGGGCGGCGGTCCAGGCACGGGCGTCGTCGACGAGCTCCTGGTTCGTGGACCCGCCGACGACGACCTCGATGAGCGACGAGGCCGGCACGGGGTTGAAGAAGTGCAGCCCGAGGAAGCGCTCGGGGTGCTCCAGGGCGGCCGCCAGGTCGTCGATCGAGATGGAGGAGGTGTTCGAGGCGATCGCGGCGGTGCGGGGCACGACCGCTTCGATGCGGCGCAGGCTCTCGATCTTGAGGGCGCGGTCCTCGGGCACGGCCTCGATCACGAGCCCGGCGTCGGCGAAGGCTGCCGCGTCCACGCTCGTCTCCAGAGCCCCCTCGAGGGCGGCGATGCCCTTCTCGGTGCTGCCCCGGTCGACCGAGCGCTGCAGGCTCTCCCGGATCCGCTCTCCGGCCGCTGCCGCAGCGGATTCGTCGCGTTCCACGACGACCACCTGGGATCCGGCGAGCAGGAAGGCGTGCGCGATGCCCGCTCCCATGCGGCCGCCGCCGAGCACGCCGACCCGTGCGGGGATCGCCGATGTCGCTGTCGGATCCGGTCCGCTCATCGGCGGGTCCTCCGTTCCAGGAAGGCGGTCATCCGCCGGTGCTTCTCGGGGCTCTCGAACAGTTCGGCCTGCAGCTCCAGCTCGATCTCGGGGTGCCGGTCGGCCGGCGCGAGCAGGGCGGTCTTGGTGTGCCGGGTCGCCAGCGGGTCGTTCGCGGCGATGCGGTCGGCGATCGCGTGGGCCGCGGCGAGCAGATCCTCGGGCTCGTGCAGCGACGACAGCAGTCCCCAGGCGAGGGCCTCCTCCGCACCCAGCTGGCGTCCGGTGAGCAGCAGCTCGGCCGCCCGCGCCTCGCCGACGATCTGGGGCAGCCGCCAGGTCGCGCCTGCCGCGGCGATGATGCCGAGCCCGGGCTCCGGGTTCCCGATGCGCACCGCCGGGGTGCCGATGCGGATATCGGCGGCGTAGGCGAGCTCGGCGCCGCCGCCGAGGGCGTAGCCGTCGATCGCGGCGATCACCGGCATCGGCAGCTGCCGGATCCGGCGGAACGCCATGGTGTTGATTCCGGCTCTGGCGTCCTGCGCGCGGCGGTCGCGGAGCTGGGCGATGTCGGCGCCGGAGGCGAACACCCGGCCGGATCCGATGAGGATCAGGATCCGCGGATCCTCCTCGAGCTCGGCGCAGAGCGCGTGCAGCTCGTCGATCATCGCGCGGTCGATCGCGTTGCGGGTCTCCGGGCGATCGAGGGTCGCCGTCACCCGGTCGTCCGTCCGCTCGATGCGCAGGCGCGGGGCCGTCGACGCGTCGGCCATCACACGCGCTCCACGATCATCGCGGTGCCCTGACCGACGCCGACGCACATCGTCGCCAGGCCGTAGCGCGCACCCTCGCGCTCCATCCGGCCGAGGAGCGTGAGCAGGAGCCGGCTGCCGCTCGAGCCGAGCGGATGGCCGAGGGCGATCGCGCCGCCGTCGGCGTTCACGATCTCGGGGTCGAGCCCGAGCCGCCGCATCGAGGCCAGCGACTGGCTCGCGAACGCCTCGTTCAGCTCGACCGCGCCGAGGTCCGCGACGGTCAGTCCGGCCTTCGCGAGCGCCTTCTCGGTCGCCGGGACGGGCCCCAGCCCCATGATCTCCGGGGCGAGGGCCGCCGAGGCCGACGCGACGATGCGCGCCCGCGGGGTCAGCCCGTGCCGCGCCACGGCGTCGGCTCCCGCGACGACCAGTGCGGAGGCGCCGTCGTTCAGGGAGGAGGCGTTGCCGGCCGTGACGACGCTGCCGCCCGCTACCACGGGGCGCAGGCCCGCGAGGATCTCCAGCGTGGTGTCGCGGCGCGGGCCCTCGTCCGTGTCCACGACCGCGCCGCGCGGTGCGGGCACCGCCACGATCTCCGGGGCGAGCCGGCCCGCGTCGATCGCGGCGATCGCGCGCCGATGGCTGCGCAGCGCGAAGGCGTCGGCATCCTCGCGCGTGATGCCGTCCAGGCGTGCGACCTCCTCCGCGGTCTCCGGCATGGAGTAGGTGGCCTTGTCGCGCGCGGCGAGGCGCGGGTTCGTGAACCGCCACCCGATCGAGGTGTCGAACGTCTCCCCCGGCTTCGCCCATGGCCGCTCGGGCTTGGCCTGCACCCAGGGCGCGCGGGTCATCGACTCCACGCCGCCGGCGATCATCACGTCCGCATCGCCCGCGCGGATGGCCTGGGCCGCGAGCGCGACCGCGGTCATGCCCGAGGCGCACAGCCGGTTCACCGTGAAGGCCGGCAGCGCGTCGGGAAGACCGGCGAGCAGCACGGCCATCCGCGCGACGTTGCGGTTGTCCTCCCCGGCCTGGTTCGCGGATCCGAGGATCACCTCGTCGATCGCATCGTCGGCGATCCCGGCCCGCCGTGCGGCCTCGCGGATCACGAGCGCTGCCAGGTCGTCGGGGCGGACGCCGGCGAGCGCGCCGCCGTAGCGGCCGACCGGTGTGCGCGCTCCGTCGATGAGAAAGGCCTCCGGCATTGCTGCTCCTCCGGGTCGTCGTCGACGGGATGCTGCCGGCCGGATCGACGCTCTTGTTTTTCCGACCGATCGTTCAGTAAAAAGGATGACAGACGGATCCCGCCCGGGCAAGTCCGCGGCGACGGAGCCGTAGGAGAGAATGATCCGGATGAGCACCCCGCCTGCGAGCGCCCCCGCGGCAGCCGACGAGGCCGTTCCGCGCTCGCGCCGCGGGCGCCCCGGCTACGACCGCGCGCAGGTGATGGAGATCGCGGTGCGCCTGTTCAACGAGCAGGGCTACGACGCCACCAGCGTCTCGTCGCTCGCCACGGAGCTCGGCCTCAGCAAGGCGGCGCTGTACCACCACTTCTCCTCCAAGGAGCAGATCCTCCAGATCGCGCTCGACGACGCGCTCGGCGGCCTGGAGGCCGTGCTGGAGGAGGCGCTCTCGGACGACGACCGACCGACGGCGGCCCGGCTGGTCGCCGTGATCCAGGGCGCCGTGCGGGTGCTCACGAGCCGACTGCCCCAGGTCACGCTGCTGCTGCGCGTGCACGGCAACAGCGAGATCGAGCGGGCGGCGCTGGAACGACGACGACTGTTCGATCAGCGCGTCGCCCAGCTGGTCACTAAGGCGCAGCACGAGGGCGCGCTGCGCGGCGACATCCGCCCCTCGGTCACGACACGGCTCATGTTCGGCATGATCAACTCGATCATCGAGTGGTACCGCCCCGCACACACCTCGCTGACCCCGGACGAGCTCGTCGAGGACGTCACACGCGTGATCTTCGACGGCCTCCGCGCCCGCTGACCGGATCCGCCGATCCCGCCGGACAGCAGAACGCCCCGTGCTCCGGAGAGCACGGGGCGTTCCACAGACGGATGGATCAGGCGGTCTTCTTGCTGTCGTTGCTGCTGAGCACCCGGAACAGCAGCGCGGCGACCGCGGCGCCGATCAGCGGCGCGACGATGTAGAGCCCCAGGTTCGCCCACGCGAACTGGCCGCTGATCGACAGGCCCAGCCCGACGGCGGGGTTGAAGCCGCCGCCCGAGATGCCGCCGACCGCGGTGGCGCCCACGAACACGGTGCCGCCGATGGCGAGGCCGTAGAACGAGTTGTTCTCGTTGTCCTTCGAGGTGGCGACATTCAGCACGACCCACACGAGGACGAAGGTGAACAGCGCCTCGACGAGGAACGCGGGGCCGATCTCGATCTTGACGGCCTTCGCGGCGTGCGGCCACACCGCGAAGCTCACGAGGGCGGCGAGTGCACCGCCGACGAACTGGGCGATGATGTAGGCGAAGAAGTCGACGACGCTTATGCCGCCGCGCAGCAGCACGCCGAGCGAGACCGCCGGGTTCAGGTGCCCACCCGAGATGTGGCCCGAGGCGTAGATGAGCACGGCGAGCGCGAGGCCGATCGCCAGCGGCGTGAGCGGGCTGCCGCTGTTGACGGCCCCGATGATCGCGAACACGAACAGGAACGTGGAGATCGCTTCGGTGAGCGCCTTTCCTGCGATGCCAGTCATTTTCGAATGCCTTTTCTGTCAGGTCGAGGATGGGGCGGAGAATCCCGCACGCCGGTCGGCGCACCCTGGATTGCCGAGCCAGAATACCGGCTTCCTGTCAATCAGCTGGGAACGTGGCCCGCTATTGCGGTGGATCGGAGGCGGAAATCTCTTGACCCGGGGTCATCCTCATTCCATGATTTCATTATTCGATAGAGCAATTCCATAATTCGGAATCTAGACCGAGAGAAGAGGCGATGATGCCCCAGACCCCCGACACCGTCGATCGCCGTCCGGACGAGGCGGGCGTCACACCGCGCCGCGCGTCGATCTACCCGCTCATCGATGTCGACCCGGATTTCCACATCCCCGCTCGCCGCGAGGGCGCCATCACGCGAATGCTCGTCGCACTGCGGATCCTGCCGCAGGCGTCCTGACCCCGTCCTCCGCGCGGACCTCGCCATGGAGCGGCGCACGATCTAACGTGGGTCCATGGCAGGGCGAGCCGAGACGTTCATCGAGGTCGCGGGCGAGGAGGTGCGCGTGTCGCACCCCGACAAGGTCGTCTTCCCCCAAGCGGGGCTGACGAAGCTCGATCTCGTGGAGTACTACCTCGCGGTCGCGGACGGCGCCCTGCGCGGCGCGGGCGGACGCCCCATGGTGCTGAAGCGGTTCGTGAAGGGGATCGACGCCGAGCCGTTCTTCCAGAAACGCGTTCCGTCGCATCCCGGCTTCATCGGCACGGCCGTGCTCCGCTACGCCTCCGGCAGCTCCGCGGAGGAGGCCGTGGTCGCCGATCCGGCGGGGCTCGCGTGGATCGTCAACCTCGGCTGCATCGACCTCAACCCGCACGCCGTCCGCGCCGGCGACCTCGAGCATCCCGATGAGCTCCGCGTCGACCTGGATCCGATGCCCGGCGTGGAGTGGGCGCAGATCGTCGACACGGCCTTCGTCGTCCGCGAGGTGCTCGACGACTGCGGCCTCGTCGGCTGGCCGAAGACGAGCGGATCCCGCGGCATGCACATCCTCGTCCGCATCCGCCCCGAGTGGGACTTCGCCGCGGTGCGCCTCGCGGCCGAGACCCTCGCCCGCGAGGTCGAGGCACGCGCGCCCGGCCTCGCGACCGCCCGCTGGTGGAAGGAGGAGCGCGGCGAGAGCGTCTTCGTCGACTTCAACCAGAACGCGAAGGACCGCACAGTCGCCTCGGCCTACTCGGTGCGCCCGCTGCCGGATGCGCGGGTCTCCACGCCGCTCCCCTGGGACGAGGTGCGCCTGCGCCGCCCCGAGGAATTCACCGTGCCGACGGTGCGCGCGCGGTTCGCGGACATCGGCGACCCGCATCAGGGCATCGACGAGGCGGCGGGCTCACTGTCGGACCTGCTCGCCCTGGCCGACGAGCTGGGGCCGGCGGAGAAGCCGCCCCGCGGATCCGACGGATCCGGCCGGAGGACCTCCACCATGCCGCTCATCGAGATCGCGCGCACGAAGACGAAGCCCGAGGCGCTCGCCGCCCTGGAGCAATGGCGCGGGGCGCACGCCTCCGTGGCGGCCCTGCTGCACCCCGCCGACGTCCTCGTCGACGGCATGCGCGGCTCGAGCTCGCTCTGGTACCGGGTGCGGGTGAATCTCCAGCACGTGCCGGAGGAGCTGCGCCCACCGCAGGAGCCCCTGATCGCGGACTACGACCCGTGGGCGGGGAAGGTCTGGCCCGGCTGAGGTCACGGGTCACCGCCGTCTCGCGCCGGCCGAGCAGAGACGCGCGCGCGGCGTGCGACAGTGCGCGGAGGAGCCGCTATCCCGGATCCTCGCTCGCATCCTCCTGCTCGCGGCCTTCCTCCCGGCGCGCGTCCCGGAGATCGGGAGCGAGTGGCGCATCGGTCGCCGCGAGGATGACGGGAATGCGCCACGCCGCGCTGAGGATGATGGGTCGGCGGCGGCGCGCGACGCTCTCCGCAGGTTGTTCGTCGTCGCCACCCGGTGGTGGGGCCTCCGCGGCATCGTCATCGCTCATGGGATGGCCGCAGCATGACGCGGTCTTGCGGTGACTCGGCGGCAGCGAACGAGGTACGCGGGCATTCGTATGACCCTTCGCGAGCGGACTGACTTCACGATGCTGTGAACGCAGACGTGATTCGGAACGGGAGTCCCGGTGGCCCGTCGGTTCCCGTCGCCGCCAGACCACCGGGTCCCGCGCACCGTGGATGCGCAGGAACGGGCAGCACGCGCGATAGCTGGGGACAAGCGCTCAATCTGCCCGTGCAACCGCCGGGATATCGGTGCGAGTCGAGGGTAACACGCCCGGACTCTAACATCTAGGATTTCAATCCGGCCCAGCCCGTACACTGGAGCCTGTGGCGCCCGCTGCCTGAGGCACCACAGCTCGGCAGTCGCGATCTGGGGGTACCATGCCGATTCCAAAAGGCGACGACCTTCCGTCGCGCACGCTCATCCGCGATCGCGTGTATGCGCAGATCAAGCAGGCAATCCTCGACGGCACCATCCAGCCCGGCGAGCGCCTGGACGACGGAGAGCTCCTCGAGTGGCTGGGCGTCTCGCGCACGCCCATCCGCCAGGCCCTCTACGTGCTGACCGTCGAGGGCCTGGTCGAGACCGCCCCGCAGTCGTACACGAGGGTGGTGACACCCCAGCGCGAGGAGGCGATGGACTACCTCCGCGCGATCGGCACGCTCGTCGCAGGCGTCATGGACTTGTCGTTGCCCTCGGCGGAAGCCGCTGACGTCGATCGACTCGCCGCTCTTGTCGACGCGATCTGCGAACGCGTCCGTCGGCATGACCTCGAGGGCACGCTGGCAGCATCGGACGCCTACCACGCGGCACTTCTCGACCTCTGCCCGAATCGCCCGATGCGGCGCCTCGTCGAGCAGAGCGGGATGTCCCTCGCCTACTACGTCCTCGCCGTCTACCGGGCGCTCGTGATCGATTGGGACAGCGTGCTCACCCGGTATCAGGGAATCGCAGAAGCTCTTCGGCAACGGCGCTACGAAGAGGCCTCAGCACTCACGAAGACGCTCTACGGGGTGTCGGGCTCGGAGCATCCCATCGTGAGCTGAAGGCCGGCCACGCACTCGCGCGCATGCTGGACAGCGACGGAGCCACGGCGTCCATAGCCTGTGGCACGGTGCGCGGAGCCGCGCGTCGCTGATGCCCGCGGGCCTTGCGGTCCGTCCCGCGAGGTGCGATCCTTCCATTAATTCCTCGCTTGATGAATTAATTCGGAAGGACCGCCCGTGGACCGCGACGAAGCCCAGCCCGGCGAACCCCTCGTCCTCGATCTCGCGCAGCTCTCGGCCGCCGAGCTTCCGGCAGTGGGCGGCAAGGCCGCCAATCTCGGCGAGCTCATCCGCGCCGGCTTCGACGTGCCCACGGGGTTCTGCCTCACCACGGAGGCGTACCGCCGCGCGGTGCGCGGCACCGTCGTGGAGGACGGGACGATGCGCGACGCCGCGGCCGCGCGCGCCGCCATCATCGCGGCACCGGTTCCTGCAGAGGTGGAGAGCGCCGTGCGCGCGGCGTATGCAGGGCTGGGCGCGGGACCGGTCGCCGTGCGCTCGTCCGCCACCGCGGAGGACCTCCCCGGCGCGAGCTTCGCCGGCCAGCAGGACACCTACCTCGGCATCACGGGCATCGACGACGTGCTCGACGCCGTGCGGCGCTGCTGGGCGTCACTCTGGACCGACCGCGCCGTCGCGTACCGCGCAGCGCACGACATCGACGGCGCGTGCGTCACCCTGGCCGTCGTGGTGCAGACCATGATCGACGCAGAAGCCGCCGGGGTGCTGTTCACCGCGGATCCCGTGACGGGCCGGCTGCGGCAGGCCGTGCTCGACGCCGCGCGCGGCCTCGGCGAGTCGGTCGTCTCCGGATCCGTGGACCCCGACCACTTCGTGATCGACACCGCCACCGGCCGGATCCTCGACCGCCGGCGTGGCAGCGGTGTGGTCGTGAGCGTCACGGACGCGCAGGTGGTGGCGCTCGCCTCCCTCGGCGATCGCGTCGAGCGCGGGTTCGGCGCCCCGCAGGACATCGAGTGGGCCATCGACGGCGACGGCAAGCTGTGGCTCACGCAGTCACGCCCGATCACGACCCTCTACCCGGTGCCCGTGCGCGATGCGCCCAAGCCGCCGGACGAGATCCGCGCCTTCTTCTGCATCAGCCTCGCCCAAGGGCTGCACCGGCCCATCACGCCGATGGGGATCGCGGCATTCCGCGTGATCGGCACCGGTTTCCTGGACCTCATCGGCCGCCGTCCCGCACGGATCGTCGACGGCCCCGGAGGCCTCGCCGTCGGCGGCGAGCGGCTGTTCGTCGACGCGACTCCGATCGTCCGCTCCGCGGCGGGTCGCGCGATCTTCCCGCGGGCGCTCGACGTCATGGAGGCGCGGTCCGCGGTGGTGCTGCGCGGCCTGTTCGGCGACCCGCGGTTCGCGGTCCTCCCCGGATCGCGCCGGCGCTTCCTGCGCGGGTTCCTTCATCTCGCCGCCCGGATCCGCGCTCCGTTCGTGATCGCGCAGGCGCTCACGGATCCGCGCACGGCGCAGCGTCGCGTGCGCCGTCTCGAGGCCGAGGTGCGCGCGTTCGATGCCCCCTCCGGCGCGATCGCGGACCGCGTCGACGGCGTCGTCGACCTCATCTTCCGGGCGATGCCGTACGCGCCCCGCAGTCTTCCCGGTGCCGCCGCCGGCTGCGCGATGCTGGGCCTCGCACA
The DNA here is from genome assembly GCF_054654695.1 of Microbacterium xylanilyticum. Lineage (NCBI taxonomy): Bacteria > Bacillati > Actinomycetota > Actinomycetes > Micrococcales > Microbacteriaceae > Microbacterium > Microbacterium xylanilyticum. The sequence goes on along the minus strand of NZ_BAAIEN010000002.1, from coordinate 731,123 downwards.
GCGCCTGCTGGGCCCGACGGTCCGGCCCGGCGACATCCAGACGGTGCTGCGCAGCGCGCCCGACAACGTGACGACGCAGATGGATCTCGACCTGTGGGACCTCGCCGTGCGGGCGCGCGCGGACGCCGACTCAGCCGTCGCCCTGGAGACCCGCTCCGCGCGAGACCTGGCCGACGGCTTCCTCGATGGCGAACTGCCGATGACGCTGCAGCGCGCGATGAGCACCTTCCTCGATCGCTACGGTCATCGGGCCGTCGCTGAGATCGATCTGGGGATGCCACGCTGGGCCGACGATCCGGCGCACCTGTTCGGCGTGCTGTCCGGCTATCTCCGACTGGATGCGGACGCGGACAGCCCCGCCCAGCATTTCGCCGACGGAGCTGCCGCGGCGACGGCGATGATCGAGACACTGTACCGTCGCGCACTCCCGCGCCGGCGGATTCGCGCCCGCATCGCGCGCGGATGCCTGCGGCGAGCGCGCGCCCTCGTGGGGATGCGCGAGATGCCGAAGTATCTGGTGATCCTCGCGCTACGACGGGCGCGTGAGACGATGCTCGGGGTCGGGCACGAGCTCGCGGAGACGGGTTCGCTCGCGGATCCACAGGACGTGTTCTTCCTCGATTTCGAGGAGACGAAGCGGGTCGCCGCAGGCGAGGACCTGCGCGCCGTGATCCGCGAGCGGCGAGCCGGCTACGACGCCGAGCTGCAGCGCCGGCATGTGCCGCGCGTGCTGCTGTCGGATGGGACCGAGCCCGAGGCGGTCGGCACCGCCGCAGCGGCTGCGGAAGGCTCGCTGCGCGGCACGCCGGCATCGGCCGGAACAGTGACGGGCACCGCCCGCGTCATCCTGGATCCGGTCGGCGCCGAACTGCAGCCGGGAGAGATCCTCGTCGCACCCTCGACCGACCCCGGGTGGACGCCGCTCTTCCTCACCGCGGGCGGCCTCGTCATGGAGATGGGCGGCGCGAACAGCCACGGCGCGGTCGTCGCACGCGAGTACGGCATCCCCGCGGTGGTCGGCGTCGCCCGCGCGACCGAGCTGATCTCGACCGGGGACGAGGTGACCGTCGACGGCGCGGCCGGGGTTGTCAGCCGCTAGCGCGGGTCATCCATCCTCGCGCGGCCGGGGCTAGTCCGGATACGAGAAAACCCCCGGAGATCCGGGGGTTTCGATCGGTAGCAGGAGCGGGGCTTGAACCCGCGACCTCACGATTATGAGTCGTGCGCTCTCACCAACTGAGCTACCCTGCCGCACGGCATCCGATGGATACTGCGAGCCCCGAGTCAGGATTGAACTGACGACCCCTTCCTTACCATGGAAGTGCTCTGCCACTGAGCTATCGGGGCGTGCTGCCCTGAGCGGGCAACCAGACGAGAATACCAAAGATTCGGCGCGTCGCCGAATCGGGGCGGCTCTCGCGTAACACGGGCGTGTCCGCGTGCCGGCACGCCCCGTTCAGGCGGTCTCGAGGATCCTGAGCCGCAGCTCTTCGACGACTCGGGAACCGCCCGCGAGGTTCAGGCGACGGGTGACATCGCGCCCTTCCGGACGCAGGAACACCCCGCCCGCCTCCTGCACGAGGAGCGCACCGGCGGCGAAGTCCCACGGCGACAGGCCGCGCTCGAAGTAGCCGTCGAGGCGTCCCGCGGCGACGTACGCGAGGTCGGTCGCGGCGCTGCCGCCACGACGCAGATCCCGCGCCATCGGCATCACGCGCCCCACCGTGGCGAGGTCGCCGGCGTGCGTGCTCGAGTCGTATCCGAACCCCGTGGCGAGCAGTGCGCCGGCCGGCCCGGGCTCGGCGATCCGCAGGCGCACCCCGTTGACGTGCGCTCCCTCGCCGCGCGCCGCGGAGAACGTCTCCCCGATGACGGGCGACCGCACGACGCCGGCGAGCGCGGTCCAGCCGTCCGGGTCGGCTCCGCCCTCGACCGCGGCGATGCTCACGGCGTACAGCGGGATGCCCGACGCGTAGTTGACGGTGCCGTCGATCGGATCCACGACCCAGGTGATGCCCGTCGTGCCCTCGCCGCCGCCGGACTCCTCGCCGAGGAAGCCGTCACCCGGGCGCTCCGCGCTCAGCCGCGCGCGGATGAGCGCCTCGACCTCGCGGTCGGCCTCGGTGACGATGTCGGCGAGCGTCGACTTGCTCGCGGCGATGGAGACGCCCTCTTCACGTCGGCGGCGGGCCAGCTCCCCTGCCTCGTGCGCGATGTCGACCGCGAGATCGCGGAGATCTGCGGCGGTCACGACGCGGACGAGGACGCGGTCGGCGGGGCGGGCGGGGCCTGCGGGAACCCCGAAGGTTCGCCGGCCTGGGCGACGCCGGACGGTGCGGCGCCGTCGAAGCCGTGCCCGCCGGAGAGCGGGTCGTGCACCGGCGCAGGCTGAGCCGCGGTCGGCGCGGGCTGAGCCGCGGTCGGCGCGGGCTGAACCGCGGTCGGCGCGGGCTGAACCGCAGCCGGCGCGGGCTGGGCCGGTACCGCCTGCCCCGGGACCGTGGCGCCCGGAGACGGCACGCCCGTGTAGTACGCGTTCCAGTCGGGGCTGCCGTCGGGAAGGATCGGCAGCGGCGTGCGGGCGTCCGCGTACGTCGGCCACGGCTGCAGCGCTGCCGCCGGAGTCGCCGTCGCGGCGAAGGCGGCCGGCGCAGGTCGCTTCGGGGCGAAAAGCACGTTCAGCAGCGGGATGAGCATCGTGCCCACCGCGACGAGGATCGTCAGCGCCACCACGATCCGCCAGTACAGCTCCTCGTAGTGGAACGTGTGCGGGAAGGTCAGGTAGAACACCAGCATGCCGACGAGCACCGCGAGGAACGCGAAGGTAGCCCAGACGATCGCGCGCGTGAACCCGGTCACGTAGCGCGCCGCGGCCTTGCGGAACAGCCGCACGTGCAGCAGGGCGAGCTGCAGGATGGCGACGACTCCGACCAGCTGGAAGAACCGTTCCGGGCCGTCGAAGTAGGAGAAGTAGGTGCCGTCGTCGGGGAGCCAGATCTTCACCGCCCCGACCAGCAGCGCCAGAATCCACGAGATCATGCTGAGCAGCGCGAGCCAGTCCTCGCGGTTGGGCGCCAGGCTCGCCTCCAGGATCGCGATCGCGGCGAAGCCCGCGAGCAGCAGGATCGTCAGGAACGCGCGGCCGATGAGCCCCTGCTGGTCGCCGATCAGCACCCAGACCACGCAGACCAGCGCGGCCGCGATGAGCGCGCCGATCGCGATCCAGATGGCTCCGCGGATGAGCAGGGACGTGTTCGCCCCGGATTTCGCCGGTGTCGTCGTGTTCGCCATGGGGTCCCCCGTCTGTCGTGCCTTCATCCTCGCATGATCGGGCGCGCGGTCCCGGCGCACTCCGTCGACGGTGGAGAACTGCACGCGTGCCCGGGGCTGTGCGGATGGATACCGTGCCGGAGCCGGTCGCTCACGCCCGCGCGGACGAATGCCTCAGCGGGTGCTCGAGCGGCTCGCGAACGCCGCGATCAGCTCCTGCGCCTCGGCCCCGCGGAACGCCGCGGCGATGCTGCGCGCCTCCTCGTCCAGCTGGCCCGCGAACGTGCGCTCCGGGCGGGAGCGGACCAGGCGCTTCGCCTGCCCGTACGCCCGGAACGCTCCGGACAGCCAGAATCGGGCGATCTCCTCGGCACGGCTGCGGACCGCCGCGGCGATCGCCGGCGCATCGCCCTCCCCCACGGCTTCGGCGGCGATGCCCCACTCCACGGCTTCCGCAGCAGACAGCATGCGATCGGTGAGCAGCAGCTGCAGCGCGCGGCGCTCGCCCACCGCCGCGGCCAGCTGCGCGCTCACGGAGAGATCGGGAGTGAGGCCGACGTTGGCGTACAGACTGCCGAAGCGCGAATCGGATCCGACCACGGCGTAGTCGCTCGCGAGCAGGATCCCCAGCCCCCCGCCCGCGGTGGTGCCGTGCGCGGCGGCGACGACCGGCACCGCGGAGGACACGAGCGATGCGATGCCCGAGTGGATCACCTGGGCGAGGCGCTCGATCTCCTCGGGCCCGCCCATGCCGGTCGCCATGTCGATGACGTCGCCTCCCGCGCAGAAGGCGCGCCCTTCGCCCTCGATCAGGATCGCACCCACCGTGCTGTCACGGACGGCGGCCGCCGTCGTCTCGGCCCAGGCGTGCGCGAGCTCGGCGTTGAACGCGTTGAGGCGCTGCGGACGATTCAGTGTGATCCGGGCGAGCCCGTCCTCGACACGGTAGAGCAGCGGGTCGGACATGGGACTCCTTCGGGGATCAGCGGCGATCGGGCGGCGTGAGCCGCTCCTCCAGGGTACGCGCGTCGACGGCACTCGTGACACGGAGTCTCAGCGCGAATGAACCTGAGGATCAGGCGTCGCCGAGGACCGATGCCACGAAGGAGTACACCCGGCGGTGCGTGCCGTCGAGGCGGCGATCGGCCAGGCGCTCGGCCCGGATCTCGTTCGGCGCGAGCGGCGGGGCGAGCCGCACGCTCTCGTGGCAGGAGAGGTCGGCGCAGATGTACGTGCCGACCACGGAGCCCTTGCGTCCCTCCGCGCCCCCGCGGCGCGCCGCGAACAGGGCGACCTGATTGCCGGGCTGCATCGTGTGGCAGAGATTGCACATGCCCGAGCGCACCCGCGAGGGATCGGCGGCGCGCAGCACGATGCCGACCGCCTCCCCCTCCTGCTCGATGACGATGTAGCCGCTGCGCGAGGCGATCGGATCCCGCCACGCGAAGAAGTCGAGGTAGTCCCACTCGGCCAGGAGCAGGTCGTGCGGCATCGCGATCTCGGCGACCTCATCGGGCTCGGCGTTGCGGAACGACGCCCGGATCTGGTCTTCGGTGAGGGCACGCATGACCACCAGTCTAGGAAGGGCACGCGTGGTGGGCACCGGATCCCGCATCGGCATGGCCGGCGATGTCGGTGGCCGCACCGAGGATGAACCTCGTCGCGCCGCACGGCCCGACGGAGAGGATTCCCTTGGACTTCGCATCGATCCGCATCATCACCGACGACGTCGACCGTCTCACGAGCTTCTACGAGCAGGTGACAGGGGCGACGGCCACCCGGCCCGCCCCGGTGTTCGCCGAACTGAGGACCGGGACCGGAACTCTCGCGATCGGGAGCACGGCGACGGTCGCCATGCTCGGCGACCGCGCTCCGAAGCCCGGGAGCAACCACTCCGTGATCATCGAGTTCCTCGTCGAGGACGTGGACGCGGAGTTCGCCCGGCTTCGCGATGTGCTGGACGACGTCGTGCTCGCGCCCACGACCATGCCCTGGGGCAACCGGTCGACGCTGTTCCGCGACCCCGACGGCAACCTCGTCAACCTCTTCGCCCGGCCCACGTCGCGCGACTGAGGCGTCAGCACCCCATGAGACGAGGGAAGGCCCCCGCTTTCGCGAGGGCCTTCCAGGGGTGGCGAGTGAGGGATTCGAACCCCCGAAGCATTCCGCGGCTGATTTACAGTCAGCTCCCTTTGGCCGCTCGGGCAACTCGCCATGCACGCCCGTCCCGCTTTTCCAGCCGACCGGGGGCGCGAAGATCAAGCATACCCGGCGGATCCTGACACCGGAAATCGAGGCGGCGAAGCGGTCGCCGTCCGCGTGTTCACGCGCCGAGCGTGGACGCGCGCGCGACCAGCTCGGGACGGTAGAGCACCCGCTCCGCGGTCGCCGCACGTCCGTCGGCGGCGCCGAGGAGGAGGTCGACGGCCGTGGATCCGATGAGGCCGGCGGGCTGCCGGATCGAGCTCAGCGGGATGACCGCCGCCTCAGCGAAGTCGAAGTCGTCGTAGCCGATGAGCGCGATGTCCTGCGGCACCCGGACATCGCCGACCATGACCAGGCTCTGCAGGATCCCGAGAGCCAGCAGGTCGTTCGCGGCGAAGATCGCGTCGGGCCGGTGCGCCGGGGGACGCTCCATGAGGAGGCGGCCTGCGCGGCGGCCCTCCTCCACGCTGAGCGCGCCGGTGGCCATGAACTCGAGGCCCACGCCGGCCTCGGCCGCGACCGCCTGCGCACCGCTGAGACGATCCGAGACCTGTCGGAGCGAGACCGGTCCGCCGACGAAAGCGAGGCGGCGGCGCCCTGTCTCGAGGAGATGCGCCGCAGCGATCCGGCCGCCCTCCACATCGTCCACGGCGACGGAGGAGAATCCGGGGTCGCTGGTGTCCCGGTCGACGAGCACGCTGGGGGTGCCCCGCTCGCGCATCTGCTGCAATCGGGGCAGGGCGTCGGCGACGGGAGTGATGAGCACGCCGGCGACGCGCTGCTCCTCGAAGAGGTCGAGCAGCATGCGCTCACGCCCCGCGTTCTCGTCGCTGTTCGCGACGAGAACCGACAGCCCGTGCTCGTCTGCACGCTGCTCGGCGCCCCGCACGACTTCGGCGAACAACGGGTTGCGGATGTCGAGCACCACCAGGCCGATGGTGTGACTGCGTCCCGCCCGGAGCTGGCGTGCCGCGTCGTTGCGCACGTAGCCGAGGCGCGCGATCGACGCCTGCACGCGGGCGACGGTCTCCGCGGAGACGCGTTCGGGGCGGTTGAGGACGTTCGAGACGGTGCCCACGGACACGCCGGCGTCCTCGGCCACTTCCCGGACGCTCACGACCATCGCCGCCCCCTTCTCTCGCACAGGGAGCCTAGGGCATGGCCTGGACGGAGCCTCGGCGGGCCGCGCCCGAGGCAGAGGCACGGCTCCTCTCACACGGTGAAGCGGTGCTCGCCCCCGACGACCTCGTGCGTCGCCCCTCCGGGCAGCACGATCTCCGCCGGGAGCCCTTCGGGTATGCGCGCCTCGAGGACGAACCCGTCATCGCCGGTGCGCCAGTCGACGGTGATCTCGCCCGCCGCGGTCTCGTACCGGGTGCGGGCCCAGGTGATCCCCGGCCCGGGAACCGGCTCGACGCGCACCGTGGCGTAGCCGGGCTCCCCCGGACGGATGCCGCCGACGACCTGGTGGATCCAGTCCACGACCGCGCCGAGCGCGTAGTGGTTGAAGCTCGTCATCTCGCCCGGGTTGATGGATCCGTCGGGGAGCATCGAGTCCCAGCGCTCCCACACCGTGGTCGCCCCCATCGTCACGGGATAGAGCCAGGACGGGTTCTCCTTCTCGAGCAGCAGCCGATAGGCGTCCTCGACGTGGCCCGTCTCGGAGAGCGCCCACGTGACGAACGGAGTGCCGGCGAAGCCGGTCGTGACCCGATAGTCCCCGGCGCGCACCAGCTCGGCCAGCCGCTCGGCCGCCCTCTCGCGATCGGCGTCGCCGAGAAGACCGAAGCAGATCGCCAGTGCGTAGACGGTCACGCAGTCCGAGCGCACGCGACCGTCCTCGACGTAGTGCTCCTGGAACGCTGCGCGCGTCCGCTCGGCCAGCCGCTGCCAGCGCTCCGCCTCGGCGGTCAGCCCGAGGACCTCCGCGGCCTCCGCCGCGAACGACGCCGAGCGGTAGAGGCACGCACGCCGTCGCCACGACATGCGGATCCGCCTTCGCCGCAGCGGGGTTCTCCGGCGGCGCATCCGGATCCAGCCAGTCGCCGAACTGGAACCCCTGATCCCAGAGCCCCGTCGGCGAGAGTGCGCGCTCGACGGACTCGAGGTGCAGCACCATCGCCGGGTAGTGCGCCGCGAGGCGGTCCCGATCCCCGTAGGCGCGCCAGAGCGCCTCGGGAGCCCAGACCGCGGCGTCGCCCCAGATCGCCGTGGCGCCGAGGGCGGGGAACGCGAAGTCCTCCCCGAAGTGCGCGTACTTCAGCACGTCCGGGACCACGATCGGCACGACCCCCGCCTCCGAGTGGCGGGTCTCCGCATGCAGATCCTCGAGCCAGTCGTGCAGGAAGTCGGAGGTGTCGAACTGGAACGAGGCCGACGCCGCATAGGCGGCGATGTCGCCCGTCCAGCCCAGCCGCTCGTCGCGCTGCGGGCAGTCCGTGGGGACGCTGAGGAAGTTGCCCTTCTGCCCCCACACCGAGTTGTTCACCAGCTGGTTGACGAGCGGCTCCGAGCACTCGAAGGATCCGAGTCGGCGCATCTCCGAGTGCACGACCACCGCCTCCAGGTCCTCCGCGCTCAGCTTGCCAGGCCAGCCCGTGACCTCGGCGTAGCGGAAGCCGTGGAAGGTGAGCGTGGGCTCGAAGACGTCCTCGTCGCCCGACAGCACGAACACGTCGGTGGCCTGCGCGGCGCGCAGCGGCCGGGTGCCCAGCTCTCCGCTCTCGAGCACCTCGGCGTGACGCAGCACGATCTCGGTCCCCCGGGGTCCCTGCACGGTCGCCCGGATCCATCCGACGAGGTTCTGCCCGAAGTCCACGAGCGTGCGCCCTGCCGGCGACGTCCAGATCCGCACCGGACGCAGCGTCTCCTGACGGCGCACGGGCGGACCCGCCTGCGCGACGAGCCGGCTGCGATCGACGTCGACGGTCGAGACGGCGACCTCCTCCCCCGGTTCTCCGCGCAGGCGGGCATCGATCGTCTCGCCGTTGTACAGCGAGTTGCGCAGCACTTCGCTCGTCTCCGCGCGCCACTCGTGGCCGGTCGTGACCGTCTGGACGGATCCGTCGTGGAACACGAGCTCCAGGACGAGGGCGAGCGCGATCTCCTCTCCGTAGTTCGCGTTCGCCCCCTCGAAGCCCAGGTCGCCGCGGTACCAGCCGTTGCCGACGAGGACGTCGATCGCAAGCTCCCCTGCCCCGCCGCGCACGGCATCCGTGACGTCCCAGTTCTGGAACGGAAGACGCCACTCGTAGGCATTCCAGCCCGGGTCGAGCACGGAGTCCGAGACCGGTGCCCCGTCAAGGCGGGCCTCGTACACGCCGAGGGCGGTCGCGAGGAGCCGAGCGGATGCGACCGCGTCGCGCGGCTGCGCCGGCGCGACCGTCCGGCGGAAGCGGATCGCGGCGTCGCGCGGAGCGTTCGCGGTGATGAAGGCTGCCTGGTGCAGCGGGGTGTCATGTCGGTCCTTCCGGATCGTGGGCGTGCGGTGGGCGGACTGTGGGGTCAGGACTCGATCGGGGCCGCGTCCGCCTCGGGCTCGACGGCGATCGTGCTGAGCGACTCGGTGACGAACTGGCTCTCACCGGCCTTGCGGAAGGCGAACCAGGCCACGATCAGTCCGATCGCGACGACCCCTCTGAGCACGGCGTACAGCCCCTGCGGGCTCACGGCGATCAGAGCGGGCGTGACGAACGCGAGAAGCGCGGCGACGACTCGGTCCACGGCGATGACCGCTCCCTGCGCGGTCGTGCGCAGCAGCGTCGGGAACGATTCCTGCGTCCACACCTTCATGATCCCCTCGAAGGCGAACGCGCCGCCGACTCCCATGAACAGGTTCATCGCGATGATCGTGGGCAGGCTGAACCCGAGCACGGCCGGCGTCAGATATCCGAGCAGCAGCACGATCGCTCCGAAGACGAAGTAGGTCATGCGGCGCTTGCCGTCGACGATCCGCATGAACCAGAGGCCGGCCAGCAGCCCGATCGGGAACGACGCCAGGCCGATCGCAGAGTTCAGCGCGACGGGGATCCCCGCGACGTTGACCGCGAGATAGGTGCCGAACTGGCCGCCGGTGTTCGCACCGACGTTGGTCAGCGCGTAGAAGACGAGCAGCGCGAGGAACGGCCCCAGGTACGGCTTGCGGAGGAGGTCGCGCACCGTGGCGCGGTCGGCACGCACCGTGACCACGCCGCGACGGCGCTCGTCGCGCGCCGCCAGCCAGAACGGCGACTCCGGAATCGTGAGCCGGGCGAGGAACACGAGAGCCGCCACGATGCCGACCTGCCCGAACAGGAGCTGGCCGCCCACGCGGCCCATGCCGCCGGCGAAGGTCGCGATCACGATCGTTCCGAGGATGCCCACCACCCAGAGGATGTTGGACAGGCCGATGATCGCGCCGCGGTTCTTCTCGCTCGCGGCCTCCGAGATGGTCGAGAGCGAGACCGGCAGATCGGCGCCGGTTCCGAGCCCCGCGAGGATGACGCCGATCAGCAGGGCGGGGAATGACGATCCGAACACGAGCAGCGCGATGCCGATGATGACGATGAGCATGGTCACGAGGAAGATCCGGCGACGTCCGAACGCGTCGCCCAGCCTCCCGCCGAAGATCGCGCCGATCGCGATCGAGAGCGTGAGCAGACCGGACAGGATGCCGATCTGGTCGGGCGTCACGCCGATCGTGTGCTGGTAGATGACGAGGGCGATGCCGGTCGCGACGATCGTGGCGGCATCGATGTAGGACGCCATGCCGCACACGATGCCAACCCACCACGGGTTCGGGTGGCGGACGGCGGAGGATTCGACAGTCATGGTTCTCCTTTGAACGGGACGAGACGGTGCGCGGCGGCCGGGAGGCTCACGGGGCGCCCCGTCGCGGCGATCAACCTCATCGGCGGCGGCGCGCTGAACGAGCTGCTCTGCCAGGAGACGTCCGACCGCACGGGCCTGCCGGTGCTCGCGGGTCCCGTCGAGGCGACGGCGCTCGGGAACGTGCTGGTGCAGGCGCGGGCGGCGGGCGTGTTCGGCCGCGACGCGTCACTGGAGGATCTGCGCGAACTGGTCCTCCGCACGCACGCGCCCGCACGGTACACGCCGCGCGGCTGACCGCCGCGGTCGGGCGGCGACACGGGCGCCGCGCGTATGGCGACACGAGCAGGCGGCGACACGGGCCCCGCGCATATGGCGACGCGAGCCGGCGGCGACACGGCCAGTCAGGTCGGGCGCCGACGCGGAGCGCGCCTGCTCAGGTGGCGACGCGGGCGATCCGCTCCTCGAGGCCGTGCCAGTCGGGCGCGGGTGCGGCGGGCGGCTCGGGAAGCAGTCTCACCGGGGCATGGCGGAACGCGTCGGCCGCGACCGGCGCGGGCAGGAGCACGGCGCGCCGCGCCGGCGGGACGGCTGCCAATGCGGCGGTGTCGGCTTCGGCGATCGGTGCCGTGGACGCGGTGTCGCCCTCCGCCTCGGGTGTCGCGGCGGCCGCCGACAACGCCGCCCCCGCAGCGGCGTCCGCCTGCGCACCCGCTTCACCGCCGATGCCCCCCTCCGCGCCGGACGGGCTCGCGGCGCCAGACAGACCCAGCGCGCGCAGCACATCGTCCCGCTCCTCGGCGACGGTGCTGGGGATGCCCTCGCGGAGGTCCACGATCACGTCGGCGTCCGCCTGCGCCGCAAGGGACCGCCGTGTGTCCGCGAACCCGCTCTCCCCGCGGCGTCGCTCGAACTCGGCCCCGCCGCGATCGCGCACGAGAGAACGGCGATGCGTGCCTTCGAGCGCGGGGCCGCCACGACGCGGACTCCCCGATCCTCGAGCACCGTGCGGATCCGCTCGCCGTCGGGGTCATCGCCGAGGGGCACGACGACGGTCAGCGCCAGCCCATCGCCGATCAGTGCGCACGCCAGCTCAACGGCGTCGCCGCCCACGCTCTCGCGCATTCCGCCGGGGTCGCGGATCTCCTCGATCCACGCATCGCCCAGGATCACCACCCGGTGCTCGGTCATGCCGCTCCCTCCCAGAAGTCATCCCAGGCTACTCCGGCCCCCGTCGCGGGCCCGGCCGGGCCTTCGGCTCGGCGCCGGGCGACGCCCGGCCGCGTCCCCCGCATCGCACCGCCACCACGCGGCACGGTGCGGCGCACCCTCGGCGGACGGTCGGCGCTACGGCGTGCCGGATCCGCGGAGGCCTATCCTTGCGCCATGAAGACTCGCAGCGTCGCGATCGCCGCGGCCGCTCTCAGCCTGGTCGCGGCGCTGACCGCGTGCACTCCGACAGCGCCCCCGTCCTCAGGCGGGGGAACGGCCGGCACGTCCGCCTCAGCGACGGGTACCAGCACTCCGTCGCCGGCCAAGAGCTCACCGCCGAGCACGAGCTCGCCCTCCCCCAGCCCGACGTCGACCCCGGTCGCCCTGCCGACCGACTGCAAGGCGATCCTCTCCGCCGACGTGCTCGCGCAGCTCGGCAGCACGCCGTTGAACTCGCCCGTGTTCGGGCCGAGCGGCGTGCAGGCCGACGGCAGCCTGATCTGCATCTGGGCGGATCCGGGCGCGGACACCACGAACATCACGACGAGGATCTCCCGCAAGTACCGCGGCGAGGCGCTGGACATGCTCAACGACCTCGTGAAGACCCAGGGCTTCACCTGCTACACGCCCGACAAGGGAACCCGCTGCGAGAAGGAATGGCCGGATCCGAAATACCCGGTGACCGACGGACGCACCCTGTTCTGGCGCGACGACGTGCTGATCGACACCCGCTACTCGAACCTCGCCCCCACCGGCTACACGTCCAGCATCGTGGCGAGCATCTTCCACTGAGAGCAGTCGGCTGACGCAGAAGGACCCCGGATCCGAAGATCCGGGGTCCTTCTGTCAGACGATCAGTCCGTCACACGCGGCACTCAGTTGTGTCGCGACTTCAATCGGCTCGGCCGAGCGGGCAAGCCCGCTCGGCTCTCGCCTCAATCAGTTGTAAGTGCCGGGCGTGATGTCGTCGGTCGAGAACGCGTCGAAGTCGACGTAGCCGAAGTCGCCGTCGGCGTACGCCCCGTCGGATGCGAAGATCCGGTTCGGGTAGCGCTCGCTCTTGGCCTCCTCGGTCGCCTCCACGGTGATGTCGCGGTAGCGGCGCAGACCGGTTCCGGCCGGGATGAGCTTACCGATGATGACGTTCTCCTTGAGGCCGACCAGCGGGTCGCTCTTGCCCTCCATGGCGGCCTGCGTGAGCACGCGGGTCGTCTCCTGGAAGGACGCGGCCGACAGCCAGGACTCGGTCGCCAGCGACGCCTTGGTGATACCCATCAGCTCCGGGCGGCCGGACGCCGGGCGCTTGCCCGCCGCGACGGCCTCGCGGTTGATGTCCTGGTAGCGACGGCTGTCCACCATCTCACCGGGCAGCAGGGTCGTGTCGCCGTGGTCGACGACCGTGACCTTGCGCAGCATCTGGCGCACGATGACCTCGATGTGCTTGTCGTGGATCGGCACACCCTGCGAGCGGTAGACCTCCTGCACGCCGCCGACGAGGTACTTCTGCACCTCGCGGGCACCCTGCACGCGCATGACCTCCTTGGGGTCGAGCGTGCCGACCTGCAGCGGGTCGCCGACCGAGACGTGCTGACCGTCCTCGACGAGGAGCGTCGCACGCTTCAGCACCGGGTAGACCACTTCCTCGTCGCCGTTGTCGGGCGTGAGGATGACCTTCTTGGACTTCTCGGTCTCCTCGATCGTGATGCGGCCGTCCGCCTCGGCGATCGGGGTGGCACCCTTCGGGGTGCGCGCCTCGAAGAGCTCCTGCACACGGGGCAGACCCTGCGTGATGTCACCGGCCGAAGCGAGGTGGAAGGTACGCATCGTCAGCTGGGTGCCAGGCTCACCGATCGACTGGGCCGCGATGATGCCGACGGCCTCGCCGATATCCACCGTCTTGCCGGTGGCCAGCGAGCGGCCGTAGCACTGCGCGCAGACACCGACCGCCGAGTCGCAGGTCAGCACGGAGCGGACCTTGATCGACTCCACGCCGGCCGCGACGAGCTTGTCGATGAGCACGTCGCCGACGTCCTCACCGGCGGTGGCGAGAACCTCGCCGGCCTCGTTCACGACGTCGGACGCGAGCGTGCGGGCGAACACGGAGTTCTCCACGTTGGCGTCGCGCACCAGCTCGCCGGCGCTGTTCGGCGCGGCGATCGGCAGCTCCAGGCCCTTCGACGTGCCGCAGTCGTCCTCACGGATGATGACGTCCTGCGAGACGTCGACCAGACGACGGGTCAGGTAACCCGAGTCGGCCGTGCGCAGAGCGGTGTCGGCGAGACCCTTACGGGTACCGTGCGTCGCGATGAAGTACTCCGCCACCGACAGGCCCTCGCGGTACGAGGAGATGATCGGACGCGGGATGAACTCACCCTTGGTGTTGTTCACCAGACCGCGCATACCGGCGATGTTGCGGATCTGCAGCCAGTTACCACGGGCTCCCGACGACACCATGCGATTGATGGTGTTGTCCTCCGGGAAGTGCGCCTGCATCGAGGCCTGGACATCGTTGGTCGCCTTCGTCCAGAGCTCGACGAGCTCCTGACGACGCTCGGCGTCGGTGGTCAGACCCTTGTCGTACTGCGCCTGGATCTTCTCGGCCTGCTTCTCGTAGCCCGCGACGATCTCCGCCTTGTCCGGCGGGGTGATGACGTCGCTGAGCGCGACGGTCACGCCCGAACGCGTGGCCCAGTAGAAGCCGGCGTCCTTGATCCGGTCCAGCGACGCGGCGGTCTCGACCTTCGGGTACTCCTCGGCGAGCTTGTTGACGATCTGCGAGAGCTTGCCCTTGTCGGCGACCTCGCGCACGAACGGGTAGCCCTTCGGCAGGGTGTCGTTGAAGATCGCCTGGCCGAGCGAGGTGTCCACGAGGCCGTGGCTCTCGTAGCCCTCGGGGGCCTCACCCTCGAGGAACGTCAGACCCGGGATGCGGATGCGGACCTTGGCCTGCAGGTCGAGGGTGCCCTCGTCCTTCGCCAGGATCGCCTCGCCCACGGAGCCGAACGCACGACCCTCGCCGAGCGCGCCCTCCTTGACCGTGGTCAGGTGGTGCAGACCGATGATCATGTCCTGCGAGGGCAGGGTGACCGGGCGGCCGTCGGACGGCTTGAGGATGTTGTTCGAGGCGAGCATCAGCACGCGGGCCTCGGCCTGGGCCTCGACCGACAGCGGCAGGTGCACGGCCATCTGGTCACCGTCGAAGTCGGCGTTGAACGCCGCGCACACGAGCGGGTGCAGCTGGATGGCCTTGCCCTCGACGAGCTGCGGCTCGAAGGCCTGGATGCCCAGGCGGTGCAGGGTGGGGGCGCGGTTCAGCAGCACAGGACGCTCGCGGATGATCTCCTCGAGCACGTCCCAGACCTCGGGACGCATCCGCTCGACGGCGCGCTTGGCGGCCTTGATGTTCTGCGAGTGACCCAGGTCGATGAGGCGCTTGATCACGAACGGCTTGAACAGCTCGATCGCCATCGTCTTCGGCAGACCGCACTGGTGCAGCTTGAGCTGCGGACCCACGATGATGACCGAACGGCCCGAGTAGTCCACGCGCTTTCCGAGCAGGTTCTGGCGGAAGCGACCCTGCTTTCCCTTCAGCATGTCGCTGAGGGACTTCAGGGCGCGGTTGCCGGTGCCGGTGACGGGACGACCGCGGCGGCCGTTGTCGAACAGCGCGTCGACGGCCTCCTGCAGCATGCGCTTCTCGTTGTTGACGATGATCTCGGGCGCGCCGAGGTCGATCAGACGACGAAGACGGTTGTTGCGGTTGATCACGCGGCGGTACAGGTCGTTCAGGTCGCTGGTCGCGAAGCGGCCACCGTCCAGCTGCACCATCGGGCGCAGCTCCGGCGGGATGACCGGGACGACGTCGAGCACCATGGCGGCCGGGCTCATGCCCGTCTCCAGGAACGAGTTCACGACCTTGAGGCGCTTGATCGCGCGGATCTTGCGCTGGCCCTTGCCCTCGGAGATCTGCAGGTGCAGCTTCTCCGACTCGGCCTTCAGGTCGAACGCCGCGAGACGCTTCTGGATGGCCTCGGCGCCCATGTGGGCCTCGAAGTACTGGCCGAAGCGGTCCTGCAGCTCGTGGAACACGTCGTCCTCGGGACGCAGCGCGCCCACCTCGAGGGTGCGGAAGTCCTCCCACACGCGCTCGAGCTTGGCGATCGCCTCGTCGGCGCCCTTGCGGATCTGCGCCATCTCCTTCTCGGCGGCGTCCTTGACCTTCTTCTTGGCGTCGGCCTTGGCACCCTCGGCCTCGAGGGCCGCGAGCTCCTCCTCCAGCTTGGCCAGGCGCTCCGCGATCTTGGCGTCGCGGCGGTCGCCGAGCGTCTTCAGCTCGAGGCGGATGTTGTTCTCCTGGGTGGCCAGGTCGCGGTGACGCGCGTCCTCGTCGACCGAGATGACCATGTACGCGGCGAAGTAGATGACCTTCTCGAGGTCCTTCGGCGCCATGTCCAGCAGGTAGCCGAGGCGCGAGGGCACGCCCTTGAAGTACCAGATGTGGGTGACGGGCGCGGCGAGCTCGATGTGGCCCATGCGCTCGCGACGGACGGAGCTCTTGGTGACCTCCACGCCGCAGCGCTCGCAGACGATGCCCTTGAAGCGGACGCGCTTGTACTTGCCGCAGGCGCACTCCCAGTCGCGGGAGGGGCCGAAGATCTGCTCGCCGAAGAGGCCGTCCTTCTCCGGCTTCAGCGTGCGGTAGTTGATGGTCTCGGGCTTCTTGACCTCGCCGTAGGACCACTTGCGGATGTCGTCGGCGGTCGCGAGGCCGATGCGAAGCTCATCGAACGTTGTTGCGTCGAGCACTAGTTCTCCTGTGTCGATTCTGAAATCTGTAAGTTATGTGCGCGCGAGATCAGATCTCGTCGATGGATGCGGACTCGAAGCGGCTGGAGATGTTGATTCCCAGCTCCTCGGCGGCGCGGAAGGCCTCGTCGTCGGTGTCGCGGAGGTTGACCGCGGTGCCGTCGGCCGAGAGGACCTCGACGTTCAGGCAGAGCGACTGCATCTCCTTCATGAGCACCTTGAACGACTCCGGGATGCCCGGCTCCTGGATGTTCTCGCCCTTGACGATGGCCTCGTACACCTTGACGCGGCCGAGGATGTCGTCGGACTTGATCGTGAGGAGCTCCTGCAGCGCGTACGCGGCACCGTAGGCCTCGAGCGCCCACACCTCCATCTCACCGAAGCGCTGGCCACCGAACTGGGCCTTACCGCCGAGCGGCTGCTGGGTGATCATCGAGTAGGGGCCCGTCGAACGCGCGTGGATCTTGTCGTCGACCAGGTGGTGGAGCTTCAGGATGTACATGTAGCCCACGGAGATCTGCCCCGGGAACGGCTCGCCGGAGCGGCCGTCGAACAGGGTGGTCTTGCCGGACGAGTCGATCAGGCGCACGCCGTCACGGGTCGGCAGGGTGGAGTCGAGCAGACCCTCGATCTCCTCCTGGTGGGCGCCGTCGAACACCGGGGTCGCGACCTTGGTGCCGGGAGCGACGTCGAACGCCTCCTTCGGCAGCTGCGCTGCCCACTCCGGGTTGCCCTCGATCTTCCAGCCCTGCTTGGCGACCCATCCGAGGTGGGTCTCCAGCACCTGGCCGAAGTTCATGCGGCCGGGGATGCCGAGCGGGTTCAGGATGACGTCGACCGGGGTGCCGTCGGCGAGGAACGGCATGTCCTCGACGGGCAGGATCTTCGCGATGACACCCTTGTTGCCGTGGCGGCCGGCGAGCTTGTCGCCCTCGGTGATCTTGCGCTTCTGGGCGATGAAGACCACGACGCGGCGGTTGACGCCGGAGCCGAGCTCGTCGTCGCCGTCCTCGGCGTTGAACTCCTTGACCGCGATGACGGTGCCCTGCTCGCCGTGCGGCACCTTGAGGGAGGTGTCGCGGACCTCGCGGCTCTTCTCGTTGAAGATCGCGCGGAGCAGACGCTCCTCGGCGCTCAGCTCGGTCTCACCCTTCGGGGTGACCTTGCCGACGAGGATGTCGCCGGGGCGGACCTCGGCGCCGATGCGGATGATGCCGCGCTCGTCCAGGTCCTTCAGGAGCTCCGGGCTGACGTTGGGGAGGTCACGGGTGATCTCCTCCTTGCCGAGCTTGGTGTCGCGCGCGTCGACCTCGTACTCCTCGATGTGGATCGAGGAGAGGGTGTCGTCCTTCACCAGGTCCTGGCTGAGGATGATCGCGTCCTCGAAGTTGTGGCCCTCCCACGTCATGAAGGCGACGAGGAGGTTCTTGCCGAGCGCGAGCTCGCCGTTCTCGGTGGCGGGGCCGTCGGCGATGACCTCGCCGACCTCGACGCGCTCACCGGCCGAGACGACGACCTTCTGGTTGTACGAGGTGCCGTGGTTCGAGCGGTCGAACTTGCGCAGGTAGTACTCCTGCGTGCCGCCCTCGTCGAGCATGACCACGACGCGGTCGGCGGAGACCTCGGAGACCACACCGGCCTTCTCGGCGGTGATCACGTCACCGGCGTCGATGGCGGCGTAGCCCTCCATACCGGTGCCGACGAACGGCGACTCGGAGCGGAGCAGCGGCACGGCCTGACGCTGCATGTTGGCGCCCATGAGCGCGCGCTGCGCGTCGTCGTGCTCGAGGAACGGCACGAGCGAGGTCGCGACCGACACCATCTGGCGCGGGGAGACGTCGATGTAGCCGATCTCCTCGGGCAGGAACATGTCGACCTCACCGGATCCGCCCTTCGGGCGGGCCAGGACGTGCGCCTCGGTGAAGCGGCCGTCCTTGTCGAGCGGGGCGTTCGCCTGCGCGATGTTGAAGTCGACCTCCTCGGCGGCGGTCAGGTAGTCGATGTGCTCGGTGACCCGGCCGTTCTCGACCTTGCGGTACGGCGTCTCGATGAAGCCGAACGAGTTGATCCGCGCGAACGTGGCGAGCGAGCCGATCAGACCGATGTTCGGGCCTTCAGGGGTCTCGATCGGGCACATGCGGCCGTAGTGCGAGGGGTGCACGTCGCGCACCTCGACGCCGGCGCGGTCGCGGCTGAGGCCACCGGGGCCGAGGGCCGAGAGGCGGCGCTTGTGGGTCAGACCCGCGAGCGGGTTGTTCTGATCCATGAACTGCGACAGCTGCGAGGTGCCGAAGAACTCCTTGATCGCGGCCACGACGGGGCGCACGTTGATCAGGGTCTGCGGGGTGATCGCCTCGATGTCCTGCGTGGTCATGCGCTCGCGGACCACGCGCTCCATGCGGGAAAGACCCGTGCGGACCTGGTTCTGGATGAGCTCGCCGACGGCGCGGATGCGACGGTTGCCGAAGTTGTCGATGTCGTCGGTCGCGAGACGGATCTCGGCCTTCTTGCCACCGCGGATGCCCTCGAAGGTCTCCACGCCGGCGTGCAGGCGCACCAGGTACTTGATGGTCTCGACGATGTCCTTGACCGTGAGGACGGACTCGTCCAGCGGCAGGTCGAGGCCCAGCTTCTGGTTGATCTTGTAGCGGCCGACCTTGGCGAGGTCGTAGCGCTTCGGGTTGAAGTAGAAGTTGTCCAGCAGCGCGCGGGCGGCCTCGGCGGCGACCTGCTCGCCCGGACGGAGCTTGCGGTAGATGTCGCGGAGCGCGTCCTCCTTGGTGAGGATCGTGTCCTTCGCGAGCGTCTCCTCGATCGAGGTGAAGCCGGCGAACTCGGCGAGGATCTCCTCGCTGGTCAGGCCCAGCGCCTTGAGGAAGACGGTGACGGACTGCTTGCGCTTGCGGTCGATGCGCACGCCGACCTGGTCGCGCTTGTCGATCTCGAACTCGAGCCAGGCGCCGCGGGACGGGATGACGCGCGCGGACACGATGTCCTTGTCGCTGGTCTTGTCCGGGGTCTTGTCGAAGTACACGCCCGGGGAGCGGACGAGCTGCGACACGACGACGCGCTCCGTGCCGTTGATGATGAACGTGCCCTTGGCGGTCTGCAGCGGGAAGTCGCCCATGAAGACCGTCTGGGTCTTGATCTCACCGGTCTGGTGGTTCATGAACTCGGCCTCGACGTAGAGCGGGGCCGCGTACGTCTTGCCGCGCTCCTTGCACTCCTCGATGGAGTACTTCTCGGGCTCGAGGTACGGGTTCGTGAACGAGAGCTGCATGGTCTCGCTCAGGTCCTCGATCGGGGAGATCTCCTCGAAGATCTCCTCGAGGCCGCTGGCCTCCGCGATGTCCTTGCGGCCGGCCTTCTTGGCCTCCGCGACGCGCTGCTTCCAGGCCTCGTTGCCCACGAGCCAGTCGAAGGACTCGGTCTGCAGGGCGAGCAGGTCGGGGACCGTCAGCGTGTCGGAGATCTTGGCGAACGAGAGGCGGGAGTGGCCGCGTCCGTTCTTGGTGGTGGTGGGAGTGGATGCGTTGGGAGCAGCAGCCAAGGGAATAACCTCCGTGAGCCCCGAAGGGCGTCTCGATTCCTCGTCGTCAGGTGGAGTGCGCCGCGTCACACGGCCGCACGCTGAAGGCGCTCTGTCGAAGAGCGAGGAACGTACGGAGTCTGCCGACCACCATATGAGGGCAGGGAGGAGCGAGGCGCAAAGATCAACTATAGTTCCGAAATCACGACATGGCAAGCGCGATTCTTGACCAATCGCGCCGACAGCGGTATAACCCGGGCGCGCACCCGTTCAGAGCGGCACCCCGGGGTCATCGGGAGCCTCCGACGAGCACCTCCCGGGCCAGCTCGGCTCCGATGCGACTGCTCGCGCGCACGTCCAGCACCGGCAGCGCGACCGCGGCCCCCGGGAGGCCCACGTTCACGACGACGGCGCCCGGATCCGCCGCCGCGACCGCGCCCACGAACCGGCGCTGCGCCTCATCCGTGTCGATCCGGTCCACCAGCGCCACGATCCGGGATCCGCTCGCCGCGGCCGCGGCACGGGCCTCGGCGATGGCGTCCGCGACCTCGGCGTCGGTCGCGCGCTCCGCGTCGACGCGGTGCGACCAGCCGCCCGCGGTCAGCGCGTCGACCACGTATGACGCCGCGCTGTCGACGGCGAGGGTCGCGCGGCGGCGCGCGTCCAGGACCACGAGCCCCGACGCCGGCGCACCGAGGTCGCCCTGCACGGTGATCGCACGGCGCACGATCCCGCGCAGATCCGCGGGCGCCGCCGGGTGCGCGTGCGCCCGCTCGGCCGCGAGCTCGTCGGCGAGCCGCGCGACGCGCGCGGCCGCCTCGGTGACCCGCTGCACGCTCAGGGTGCCGTCGGCGAGCGCCTGCACGATCGCATCCTTCGCTGCGTGGAAGTCGCGCTGGTCCTGGTCGACGGCCGCGCCGTCGCCGGGGTTGGTGGGGTTGCCGACGCAGAGGAGGTCGGCCCCCGCGGCGAGCGCGCGCACGGCTCCCCCGCCGATGCCGACCGACTCCCGGATCGCGGCCATGTCGAGGGCGTCCGTCACGATGACCCCGTCGAAGCCCGCGGTGCGCAGCATCCCGAGCACCCGCGGGTTGAGCGTGGCGGGCTCCTCGCCCCAGGCCGGCACCACGATGTGCGCGGTCATCACCGAGCGCGCCCCCGCGGCGATCGCGGCGCGGAACGGCTCGACGTGCACGCGGTCGAACTCGGCCGGATCCGCCGCGATGCGCGGCAGCCCGTGGTGCGAGTCGAGGTGCGTGTCTCCGTGGCCGGGGAAGTGCTTGACGCACGCGGCGACGCCGGTTCCCTGGATGCCCTCGACCTGCGCCGCCGCATGCCGCGAGACCAGCGCGGTGTCGGCACCGAACGCGCGCACGCCGATCACCGGGTTGCGCGGGTCGGTGTTGACGTCGGCGACCGGGCCGATCAGCACGTCTGCGCCGGCCTCGCGGATCCGGCGGACCAGCTCGGCGCCGGTCGTCCTGGTGGCGTCGACGTCGTCGAGCGCGCCGAGCTGCGCAGCGCCGGGGGCGGTCGATCCGGTGCGCGCCTCGAGGCGGGTGACACTGCCGCCCTCCTCATCGACGCCGATGAGCGCACGGGGGTTCGCCTCGTGGATCGCCGCACTCAGCCCGTCGAGGCGGGGCGACAGGTTCTGCGCGAAGTAGACGACGCCGGCGAGTCCGTCCCGCAGCTCCGCGGCGAGCCATTCCGGCAGCTCCGTGCCGAAGAACCCGGGCCACAGCACGCCGTTCGCGAGGCGGGCGAACTTCGCGTCCCG
The DNA here is from genome assembly GCF_054654695.1 of Microbacterium xylanilyticum. Taxonomy (NCBI): domain Bacteria; kingdom Bacillati; phylum Actinomycetota; class Actinomycetes; order Micrococcales; family Microbacteriaceae; genus Microbacterium; species Microbacterium xylanilyticum. The sequence goes on along the minus strand of NZ_BAAIEN010000002.1, from coordinate 709,515 downwards.
GTCGGTGGCCTCGGAGGTCGCTGCGTTCGGCGCGGCCGCGGCGTCCGAGGCGGCGGCGCCGTCTGCGGCGGGGCGTTCGGGCGTCACGTCGAGCGTCATGAGGTCTCCTCGTCGAATCCGTCGGCGCCGGCGCGCCCCATTAAGCATGCACTACTAACAAACCTGCGGCAAGCGGCGCCCCGTCCGCCGCGCCGCGCCGGATCCGCCTACGCTCGTCGCATGGGCAGAGCACGCGCGAAGGACACCGAGCACCCCGCCGCACGGCTGGGATCCGGAGGGATCGCCCGCGTGGTCCCCGCGGAGTTCGGCGGCGGGTTCGAGCTCCTCATCGATGAGACGCCGCAGTCGCACGTGGATCCGGCCGATCCGACCCATCTGCACTTCGAGTACATCGTGCGGATGGGTGCGCTGATCGACCAGCTCTCGTCCCCAGGCGCGCCGATCACCGCCGTGCACCTGGGCGCCGGCGCACTGACCATCCCGCGCTACATCGCCGCCACCCGGCCGGGCTCCCGGCAGCAGGTGATCGAGCTGGAGGCGCCGCTCGTCGAGCTCGTGCGCGAGCACCTGCCGCTGCCGCGGGGAGCTGCGATCCGGATCCGGATCGGCGATGCCCGGGAGGGCGTGCGGCGGCTGCCGCCGGCGATGACCGGGGCCGTCGACCTGGTGGTCGCCGACGTGTACTCGGGGGCGCAGACGCCCGCGCACCTGACCAGCGTCGAGTTCTACGGCGAGCTCGCTCAGCTGCTCGCCCCGGCGGGCGTGCTGCTCGTGAACGTCGCCGACGGTCCCGGCCTCGCCTTCGCGCGACGGCAGGTGGCGACGATCCGCGCGGTGCTGCCGGAGGTCGCGATCCTCGCCGATGCGCAGATCCTCAAGGGCCGCAGGTTCGGCAACCTCGTGCTCGCGGCATCGGCCGCGCCGCTGCCCGCCGACGCGCTGCCGCGGATCCTCGGCGCAGGCCCGCATCCGGCCAAGCTCGCGCACGGCGCCGAGGTCGCGGCGTTCGCGAAGGACGCGTCCATCGTCACCGATGCGACGGCGGTCGCGTCCCCGCGGCCGGACGCCGGGGTGTTCCTGCGCTGACGTCCGGTCGCCCCGCTTGCGCCGAGCCCCCTCTGGAGGCGATTCGCCCGACGAATGCGGACGGATCCGCGGCACGCCCCGGCTCCTTCGGCGATGCCCGGGATCCGCAGGCAGACTGGAAGGCACACGGCGAGCGGTGCAAGCAGTACAGGAGGGCGCGCGTGGGCTACATCAAGGGATACGACCCGGACTCTCTGCGCGAGCTCGTTGATCCCTCGGAGTGCGAGGCGCGACTCGAGGAGATCGGCGACCAGCGCAGTCTCCCCTCGATGCTCGAGCGGGTCTGGCTGCTGAAGGTGCTCGGCCGCCTCGACGACGCGCTCGTGCTGGCCGACGAAGCGGTGCGCCAGGCGCGCATGGCCGGCACCCGCAAGGACCTCATCCGTGCGCGCGTGCTGCACGCGACCGTGCTGCAGTACCGCCGTGCGCACGGCGCCGCCGATCACGAGCTCGCGACCTGCGTGGCCGAGGCGGAGGGCCAGGGCTGGGTGCCGATCGCAGCGTTCGCGCACCAGCACCGGGGCCGCAACGCGTTCGAGGCCGGCGACTACGAGCAGGCCAGGGAGAGCTTCAAGCGGACGCTCTTCCTGCGTCGTGAGGCGGGCGCGACCGACGACGAGCTCGAGGCGGCGCTGCTCGCGATCGAGGCCGTGGAGCGTCGCCGCGACCCGATCGCCGTCAACGGCTGAGCGTTCCTCGCCAGCCGCGTGCGGTGCGCGCGCGGCGCCGCCGTGCGCCGGAATGTCCCCGGCGTCGCCTAACGTGAGTGCATGGCCGAGTTGGAACGAGTCCGGGTCTGGGGCGAGGCGCTGATCCGGCTGCATCTGGATCCGGGCTGGTCGTTCGGCTTCGACAACGCGAAGCGCCGCGCGGGCGCCTGCAACTACCGCGACAAGCGGATCACCGTCTCCCGCTACCTCGCCGCACGGTTCGAGGACGACGAGATCCACCAGGTGCTGCTGCACGAGGTCGCGCACGCCCTCGCCGGCCACGACGCCGCGCACGGCGCCGCCTGGAAGCGCGTCGCCCGTTCGCTCGGCTACGTCGGCGGCACCACGCATCGCGGTGAGACCGCGACCGAGCTGGCGCCCTGGGTGGGCCGCTGCCCCACCGGGCACGTGACCTACCGGCACCGCCGCCCCACGCGGGCGTCGTCGTGCGCACGCTGCTCGCGCCGCTACGACGAGCGCTTCCTGCTGGTCTGGACCCGCCGCGAGATCACCGCCGCCGACCGCCGCGCGGCCGTGGTGCCACGATGACCGCCCCGCCGGGACTGCACGAGGTGCAGCTGAGGTTCCGGATCCGCGCGAGCGCCGACGCGGCCTGGGCGGCGCTGCATTCGCCGGCGGTGCTGGCCGCGCTCTACGCCCCCGTGCTGGTGGTCGAGCCGCTCACGCTCGCCGACGAGGAGTCGCTGCTGCACTCGGCGGTGCGGTTGCGCCTGTTCGGCGCGGTGCCGGTCGGCACGCAGCTCATCGGCGCGTACGACGAGACGCGGGAGCACCAGGGCGAGACCGTGCGGATCCTGCGCGACAGCGGCATCCCGCTGACGGGCCCGCTCGCCTCGCTCGACGTCTGGGACCACCGCATGGCCGTCTCGCCGCTGCCGGACGGCCGCACGCTCTGGCGGGACCGCCTCGTGTTCGGCGGACCCGGATCCGCCCTGCTCCTGCCCGTGCTGTGGGCGGCGTGGCAGTGGCGCGGCTGGCGGATCCGCCGCCTCGCCCGCGGCTGGGACAGGGCCGCCGCCCGCTCGGACGACGGCCCCGCCGCGGCCCACCCCGCTCCGATCAGTCCGCGGCGAGCGCCTCGACGGGCGCGACACGCGTCGCGAGGCGGGTCGGCGCCACGGACGCCACGAGCGTGAGCACGGCCGTGGCCGCGACGATCGCGGCGACGGGGGCCCAGGGCACGACGGGCAGGATGAAGCCCGCCGGGTGGAAGTCGGGCAGCGACGGCACGGATCCGAGCAGCGACTGCGCCGCGATCCACCCGTAGGCGATGCCGAGCACCAGCCCCGTCGCGGTGGCGGCGATCGTCACGTGCGCCGCCTCGAGGAGGACCATCCGGCGCACCTGACGGCCGCTCAGCCCGATCGCGCGCAGGAGCCCCAGCTCGCGCCGGCGCTGCACGACGCCGATGGTGAGCAGGTTCACCAGCCCGACGGCGGCGATCACCGCCGACACCGCGACGAGCACCATCATCACCGTGGCGAACGCGTCGAAGGGGGCGAAGAAGCCCGCCGGGAGCTCCTCGGCGCTCGTGCGCAGCATCAGCGCCTTGGCCGACTCCATCGCCACCGCGAACATCGTGACCAGCGTGACGCCCATGACCACGCCGATCGCCATCCGGCTGGACCGCTCGGGGTGGCGCAGCGCGTTCTCCGCCGCGAGCCGCGCGGTGGCGCTGCGTCCGAACAGCCGCCCGACCATGCGCAGCACCGGCGGCATGATCAGCGCCGAGCCGATCGCGAGCCCCGTGAACGAGAAGACGCCGCCGAAGAACGCGACCACGACCCCCAGCGGCGACGTCAGCCCGTAGACGACGCCGGCGGCGAGGAGCGCGCCGCCGAGCACGAACATCGTGATGGCGCCGAGGTGCCGCGAGGAGACTGAGCCGATCTCCGCGGCGCTGCGCTCGGCGGATCCGGCGAGCGCCTGCAGCGGGGTGACGGTCAGGACTCGCCGGGACCCCGCCCACGCCGCGACCCAGGTGGTGAGCGCCACCCCGACAGCGGGGATCAGCACGCCGGGCTGCAGCGGCGAGAAGCCGAGCGGAGGGTGCGCGAACGCCGCCGACCCGATCGCGATCCCGGCCCAGCTCAGCAGCACTCCGGCGACGAGGCCGAGCACCGATCCCAGGACGCCCACAGTGAGGCCCTGGCCGGCGACCTCGGCCCGCTGCGCACGCGCCGAGGCGCCGATGAGGCGCAGCAGCGCGATCCGGCGGGTGCGGCCGGCGACGATGGTCGAGAACGTGTTCGCCGTGACGATGGCGGCGACGTACATCGCGACCGCCGTCAGCAGCACCGACAGGATCTGCACGACGTACGCGAGCGTGCCGCTGTCGCCGATCGTGGGGTCGCTCTGCAGCAGTGCGCCGAGGTATCCGGTCGTGTCGACGAGGATCACGCCGAACGCGGTGGTGAGCGCGGCGACGAACACGCTCGCGCCCATGCCGCGCTCGCGGAGGAAGGCGATCCGCGACGGGGTCAGCGGCGTCTCCATGAGGGTCGGCGCGACGGCGGTCATGCCGTCACCCCCGCGGGCACGGCATCGGCCGCCGCACCGCCGGACAGCATGAGCCCGGCGATCTCGTCGGCGCTGCGACGGGGATGGTCGGCCACGATGCGCCCGTCCCCGAGGAACAGCACCCGGTCGGCGTAGCTGGCGGCGACCGCGTCGTGGGTGACCATGGCGATAGACTGCCCCTGCTCCCGGCTCGCGGTCGAGAGCAGCTGCAGCACCTCGCGGCCGGACGCGGAGTCGAGGTTGCCGGTGGGCTCGTCGGCGAAGACCAGATCCGGCGCGGTGGCCAGCGCCCGGGCGATCGCCACCCGCTGCTGCTGCCCGCCGGAGAGCTGGTGCGGACGGTGCCGCAGCCGCGGCCCGATCCCGAGGATCTCGACGAGCGAATCGATCCGGGCCCGCTCGATCGCCGACGGACGGCGCCCGTCGAGCTCGAACGGCAGCAGGATGTTGCCGAGCGCGTCGAGGGTGGGCACCAGGTTGAACGCCTGGAAGATGAACCCGACGCGGCGTCGGCGCAGGATCGTGAGGTCGAGGTCGCCGAGGCCGGTGATCTCGGTGTCGCCGATCCAGGCGCGGCCGCGGGTCGGAGTGTCCAGGCCCGCCATGATGTGCATCAGGGTGGACTTGCCGGAGCCGGATGCGCCCATGATCGCGGTGAACTGGCCACGGCGGATGCCGACGCTCACGTCGTCGAGGGCACGCACCGCGCCCTCCCCGGATCCGTAGGTCTTGGTGAGGTGCTGGACGCGGGCAGCGAGCCCCAGGTCGGTCGTCGTGATCTCCATGGCTTCGACGCTACGGATCCGGATCCGGCCGGCGCGTCGGCCTCCGGGAGCATCCGCCTACATCTGCAGGATGATCCCTGGCCACGGCCACAGGCACGGGCGCAGGGCGGGTCAGACGGTGGGCCGGACCGCCAGGCCTCGGCGGAGGAACCGCACGAGCAGAACCAGCGCCACGACGCCGGCTGCGAGGGCGATCGCGCCGTCGCTGAGCCGCACGCCCACGCCGGCGACCGCCAGGCCGCGGACGAGGTCCAGCACGACGGACAGGGCGCCCCAGCCGAAGGCGAACGCTCCGACGCCGCAGAACGCCACCGCGCTCGCGACGAGCAGCAGACGCCGGTGCTCGCGCGCGATCGGGACGGCGCCGCGGATGCTCCGCACGAGCAGCCACACCAGCAGCAGGAGCAGTCCGAGCACCCCGGCCGCGAGGCGCTCCGAGACGATCTCATCGGAGTGGTGCATCGCCGCGGCTGCAGCGCAGCTGCCCGCCTGCGGGAAGAAGCTCAGGAAGTCGGCGCAGCGCGTGGCCGTGTAGGTCACGCCGTAGGCGTCCCCCGCGAGGAAGGCGGGGCCGAAGAGCGCTTCGAGCGCCCACGAGACCAGCCCGCTGACGCCGATCACGACGAGCCCGAGCGCCACCACGAGCCACCCGCCGCCGAGGAGGCCGAGCGCACGCCGGCGCGGGGAGGGCGCCTTCGCCGCGGCCGCCGGGTCGCCGAATCGCGCGACCGCGGACTCCGCGGCGGCCTCCGGATCCATCCCCTCCGCCTGCAGCGCGGCCTGCGCGTCGCGCAGGTGCGCATCCGTCTCGGCGAGGAGGCGCCAGGCGTCGCGGCCGGCGCCGAGCCGGTCGGCCAACGCGGCGACATAGCGATCGATCGCGTCGCTCATCTCACGCCCCCTGCCCGGCCGCCGGGAGCGCCGCGCCGGCGGCCAGCGTCGATGCGACGCCGTCCGCGAAGCGGCGCCAGGCGCTCGTCTCGTGGGCGAGCCGGGTGGCGCCGGCGGCGGTGATCGCGTAGACCCGCCGCCGCCGGCTGTCGTGCACCCATTCGCTCGCGATCGCGCCACTGCGCTCCAGCCGGTGCAGCGCCGGATAGAGGGAGCCCTCCGGCACGTCGAACTCGCCGCCGCTGGCCGCGCGCAGCGCCTCCGCAAGCGCGTAGCCGTGCGCGGATCCGCGTGCCAGCGTCGCCAGGATCAGCATCTCGAGGTTGCCTCGAAGTCGGTCGTCTGCCATGCCGCCGACATTACCCAGATCATCGATGCATAGACAGTCTAGACTTCTGAGAGTCCGCTGAGACTTCCGGCGGCATCAGGCGACCCGGGTCACATCGAACCGGTCCAGGCGTGGGTCGAGACGCCGACGGCGTTCCAGGCGTTGATCACCACGATCAGGGAGACGAGGGCGCCGAGCTCCTCCGGGGAGAACCGGGTGGCGGCGGCCGCCCAGTCCGCGTCGGGCACGCGGGTCTCCGCGACCCGGGTGATGCTCTCGGTGAGCTGCAGCGCAGCCCGCTCGCGGGCGGTGAAGAACGGCGACTCCTGCCAGACCGCGACCGCCGCGATCCGCGCGGCGGTCTCGCCGGCCTTCGCCGCGTCGCCGGAATGCAGGTCCACGCAGTAGCTGCAGCCGTTGATCTGCGAGGCGCGCAGGCGCACCAGTTCGCGCAGCCCCGCGTCGATGCCCGCGGCGTCGAGCTCGCGGACCATGGCGGCGTCCAGTCCCGCGAGCGCGCGGGAGAAGCGCGGAGCGACGGTGTCGATGTCGAGCCGGACGGGCACCGGGACGGTCTCCTCGCGGACGGCGGTGTTCTCGGTCGTGTTCATGGTGTTCCTTTCGTCCCCCTCAGACTCGCGCCCGCGGTTTCATATGTCCAACAGCTGGATCCGATCGCTATCATCTGCGGGAGAGATGGAACTTCATCAGCTGAGATATGTCCTCGCCGTCGTGGAGACGGGCTCCTTCACCGCGGCCGCGGACGTGGTGCACGTGAGCCAGTCGGGCGTGAGCACACAGGTGCAGAAGCTCGAGCGCGAGCTCGGGGTCGCCCTGTTCGACCGCAGCGCGCGCCGGGTCGCTCTCACCGACGACGGAGAGCGCCTGCTCCCGGTCATCCGCGCCGCGGTCGAGGCGGTCGGCGAGATCGCCGCCACCGCCGCCGACCTGCGCGGGCTGCTGCTCGGATCCCTGCGCGTGGGGACGGTGTTCGGCCTCACCTGGCCCGTCTTCTACGACGCGCTCGCAGAGATCGGGGCCGCCCACCCCGGGCTGGACCTGCGCCTGCGGGAGGACACCTCGAGCCGTCTGGCCCGGGCCGTGCGCCGCGGCGAGCTCGACGTCGCCCTCGTCGCCTGGGCCGAACGGCCGCCGGAGGGCCTTGAAGCGAGGGCGATCTTCGACGATCCGCTGGTGGCAGTGGTCTCCCCCGACCACCCGTGGGCGGCGCGGCGCACGATCCGCCCCGGCGAGCTGACCGGCATGGACCTCATCGCGCTGCCCGAGGGCACGGGCGACCGCGCGGCGCTCGACGCGCTCCTCGCAGGCCTTCCCCGCGGAGGCGGGCCGCGCTGGGAGGTGTCCACGCCGGCGGTCCTGGAGAAGCTCGCCGTCCGGGGGCTCGGTGTCGGCGTCGTGAGCGCGGCGACCTGTCGTCGCTGGGTCGGGATCCGCGCGATCCCCATCGACGCGCCCGGGGTGCGATCGCGGCTCGGCGTGGTGTGGCGGCCCGGGCCGACGCGGGCCGCGCGTGCGCTGCTGGAACAGCTGCACGACGGCGAAGGCGCAACCGCGTAGAGCGCCCCGGCGCCTCCCGAACCGCCTCCGTCGCGCCGCAGCGTCGCGCTCGCGGTCTAGTTCAGGCCGTGCTCGAAGGCGAACACGACGAGCTGCACCCGGTCGCGCAGCGCGAGCTTCGTCAGGATGCGGCTGATGTGCGTCTTCACCGTGGCCTCGGAGAGGAACTCCCGAGCCGCGATCTCGGCGTTGGACAGGCCGCGGGCCGCCAGCGCGAAGATCTCCTTCTCGCGTTCGGTGAGGTCGTGGTAGCTCGGCGGCACGGGCACCCGCGCGGGGCCCGCGAAGTGCGCGAACAGCTCGCGGGTCGCCGACGCCGCAATCACGCTGGACCCGGAGTGCACGGTGCGGATGGCCGCGAGGAGGAACTCGGGATCCGCGTCCTTGAGCAGGAAGCCGCTGGCGCCCTGGCGGATCGCCCTGGCGGCCGCCTCGTCGAGGTCGAAGGTGGTGAGCATGACGATGCGCGGCGGATCCGGCTCGTCGAGGATGTGCGCGGTGGCGGTCAGGCCGTCCATGACCGGCATCCGGATGTCCATCATCACGACATCGGGCCGGGTGGCGCGCACGACCTGAATGGCCTCCTGCCCGTCTCCGGCCTCGCCGACGACCTCGAGGTCGGGCTGAGAGGCGACGAGCATGCGAATCCCGGCGCGGAACAGCGCCTGGTCGTCGACCAGCACGACCCGGATCATCCTGCCTCCCCCTGGGCGCCGCTCGCCGCGGCCCCCGCTCTCGAGTCTGTCATCCGTCACGCCGCGACCGGTGCGACCGGGAGCGCGGCGCGCACGACGAAGGCCCCGTCCTCGGGCTGCGCGCTGAAGGTGCCGCCGACGAGCTGGGCGCGCTCGCGCATGCCGATGAGGCCGTGCCCGTCGGGTGACGCCTGCCGGGGCGCCGGGGGAACCGCGTTGCGCACCTCGAGGTGCACCGCGTCGGCGTACCAGCTCAGCCGCACGTCGACGTCGCCTGCGCCGTGCCGGATGGCGTTCGTCAGCGCCTCCTGCAGGATCCGGTACACCGCCAGCTGGATCGAGGCGGACGGCTCCCCGGGCGGGGTCGGGTCGACGGTGACCCGCGGCTCGACCCCGGCGGCGCGCACCTGCGCGTAGAGGGTCTCCAGGTCGGCGAGCGTCGGCTGCGGCCCCTCCCCCTCGCTGTGCCGGAGCTGCGCGAGAAGCAGCCGCACATCGGAGAGGGCCGCCCGCGCGGTCTGCCCGATCGTGGTGAGGGCCGCCGTCGCCTGCGCCGGGTCGGCGGCCGCGGCGTACCGGGCGCCGTCGGACTGCGCGATCACCACGGCCAGGGAGTGCGCGACCACGTCGTGCATGTCACGGGCGATCCGCACCCGCTCCTGCTCGGCCATGGCGATCGCCTCGGCGCGCACCTGCGCCTCCCTGGTGCTGCGTCCCCGCAGCACCAGCCGCCAGAGCACACCCGCACCCCAGGCCATCACCAGGGTGAGCACGGAGACGGCTCCGAGGAGGCCGGCCAGGACGGCCACCCTCAGCCCGGTCGCCGCGTCCTGGATGAGGTCCTGCTCGTTGACCAGCGACATGTACAGGCCCGCGATGAGCCCGCCGCCGAGCGCGGACCCGCCGCCGAGCCACAGCAGTCGCATCGATCCCCACGCCGAGGTCGCGAACAGCACGCCGAGGATCGCGAGATCGTAGGCGCCCGGCGAGAAGCCGCACGCCATCTGCAGCAGCGCGCCGACCCAGGCCACGATCAGGGCGAGCGGGGGCGCGATCCGGCTGATCGCGGCGGCGCCCCAGAGGATCACCGCGACGAGCAGCACGAGCGCGTACGAAACGATGCCGTCCGGGACCCAGCGGCTCATGGTGCCCGCGGCGAAGGCGAAGGTCAGCGGCAGCGTCAGCAGCAGCCCGACGGCGCTGCCCACGATGTCGAACAGGAGCCAGAAGCGCGGGACGGGGCGAAGCACTCCCTCACGGTACGCGACCGGATCCGGCTTCCTCATCCGCCGGGAGATGTATCCCTGGCACTGCGCGCGCCGGCGAGGGCGGCGATCGCGCGACGGTCGGGCTTGCCGGAGGGCAGCACGGGAAGCTCGGCGAGCATCAGGATCCGGGCGGGGCGTGCGGGCGCCCCCACGTCGGCCGCGACCCGGTCGCGCGCGGCGGCCAGCAGCGCCTTCGCTGCGTCGTCCGGCCCCGTGGCGACGATCGCCGACGCCTGACCCCAGCGCGCGTCGTCCACGGCGACGACCACGGCACCCTCGAGACCCGGCACCGCGTGCACGGCATGCTCCACCCGGTCGAGGGAGACGTTGATGCCGCCCGACACGATCACGTTGTCGGTCCGGCCGGTCACCGTGACGCGGCCGCCGGCGACCGTTCCGGCGTCGCCGCTGCGGTACCACCGTGCTCCGATCGTGTCGGTGACGAACACGCGTGCGGTCAGCTCCGCGTCGCCCAGGTACCCGTCGGCGAGAGTGGGCCCGGTGAGGCGGATCTCACCGTCGACGGAGACGGCCTCCACGCCGTCCAGCGGAACGCCGTCGTACACGCAGCCGCCCGCGGTCTCGCTGGATCCGTACGTGCGCACGATGCGCGCGCCGGCATCGGCTGCGCGTTCGCGCAGGGCCGGCGACAGCGCCTGCCCGCCGATGAGCAGCGCCTCGTAGGAGCCGAGTGCGGCGCGCACGTCGCCGTCGTCGGCCGCGTCCAGCAGGGTCGCCAGCTGCGCCGGCACCAGCGAGGTGTACCGGGGCCCTGCACCGAGCTCGCGGGTCCCCGCGACGAACGACGCCGGCGTGAACCGTCCGTCCAGCGCCACCGGCTCCGTGCCGGCAAGGTGCGCGCGCACGAGCACCTGGAGCCCGGCGACGTAGCCCGCGGACAGCGCGAGCAGCCAGCGGCCCGATCCGATGCGCTGCGCGGTCGCCGCCGCGCTCGCGCGCAGGGCTCCGGCGGAGAGCACGACCCGCTTCGGAACGCCGGTGGATCCCGATGTCGCGATGACCGCCGCCGTGCCCTCCGGCACGACATCCCCGGATCCGGGCACGAAGCCGAGCGCGAGCGGGGCCGTGCCGTCGATCGCCGCCGGCACCGCCCGGTGCACGGCGCGAGGATCCTCGCCGACGAGGGGCAGGAGTTCCATGCTCAGTAGTGCCAGGGGTACGGAGACCAGTCGGGCTCGCGCTTCTCGAGGAATGCGTCGCGGCCCTCGACCGCCTCGTCCGTGCCGTAGGCCAGACGCGTCGCCTCGCCCGCGAACACCTGCTGGCCGACCAGACCGTCGTCGACCGCGTTGAAGGCGAACTTGAGCATGCGGATCGCGGTGGGCGACTTCGTGAGGATGGTCCGGGCCATCGCGATCGCCTCCCGCTCGAGCTCGGCATGCGGCACGACCCGGTTCACCGCGCCCGCCTGCATCGCGCGCTCGGCGGAGTACTCCTCGGCGAGGAAGAACACCTCGCGGGCGAACTTCTGTCCGGTCTGGCGTGCCATGTACGCGGATCCGTACCCGGCATCGAAGGATCCGACGTCGGCATCGGTCTGCTTGAACCGGCCGTGCTCGGCGCTCGCGATCGTCAGATCGCACACGACGTGCAGGGAGTGCCCGCCGCCGGCCGCCCACCCCGGGACCACGGCGATGACGACCTTCGGCATGAAGCGGATGAGCCGCTGCACCTCGAGGATGTGCAGCCGGCCGGCGCGCGCCTGCGCCTCCGCCGGCACCGCCGTCTCGTCGTCCGAGTACTTGTACCCGTCGCGGCCGCGGATGCGCTGGTCGCCGCCCGAGCAGAACGCCCAGCCGCCGTCCTTCGGGCTCGGGCCGTTGCCGGTCAGCAGCACCACGCCGATCCGCGGATTCTGACGCGCCTCGTCGAGCGCCCGGTACAGCTCGTCGACCGTGTGCGGCCGGAAGGCGTTGCGCACCTCCGGGCGGTCGAAGGCGATCCGGGCGATCCGCCCGTCGTTCGAGACGTGCGCGGTGATGTCGGTGTACTCGCCTGCGCCGGGAGCGAGGGTCCACTCGGCGGGGTCGAACAGGTCGGAGACGGGCTTCTCGGTCACGGCCTCCAGCCTATTCCCGGTCGTGATCCCGCCCCGACCCCTGCGACGATCTGCACACCTCGTCACGATCTGCACACGGATCCACGCCGACACCTGTGCGGATCGTCGCATCCTGTGCGGATCGTCGCAGCCGAGGAGCCCGAGGCGCGCGCTCCGCGGGTGCATGATGGGGGCATGACGGACCTGCCCGCCCTCGCCGAGATCCTCGACACCGCACGGGTGGTCGCGCTGCCGATGCACACCCGGTTCCGCGACGTGGACGTACGGCAGGCGCTGCTGTTCGAGGGGCCCGAGGGGTGGGCCGAGTTCTCGCCGTTCGTCGAGTACGGCGATGCCGAGGCCGCGACCTGGCTCGCCGCCGCGATCGCCGACGCCTGGCATCCGCGACCGGCCGCGCTGCGCGACCGGATCCCGGTCAACGCCACGGTTCCGGCGGTGCCGGCCGACCAGGTGCCGGCCGTGCTCGCGCGCTTCGACGGGTGCCGGACGGCGAAGGTCAAGGTCGCGGAGGCGGGGCAGGCGCTCGCCGACGACGTCGCCCGCGTCCGCGCGGTCCGGGCGGAGATGGGACCGGAGGGGCGGATCCGGGTCGACGCGAACGCCGGCTGGAACGTCGACGAGGCCGAACGCGCGATCCACGCCCTCGCACCGTTCGACCTGGAGTACGTCGAGCAGCCGTGCGCGAGCATCGCCGAGCTCGCCGAGCTGCGCGAGCGCACCGCCTATCTCGACATCCCGATCGCGGCCGATGAGAGCGTGCGCAAGGCGACGGATCCGCTCGCGGTCGCCAGGGCCGGCGCCGCCGACCTGCTGGTGATCAAGGCGCAGCCGCTGGGCGGGATCCGCCGAGCGCTCGAGATCGTCGCCGACGCCGGCCTGCCCGCGGTCGTCTCGAGCGCACTCGACACCGCCGTCGGACTCTCGCTCGGAGCCGCCCTCGCCGCTGCGCTGCCGACGCTCGACTACGACTGCGGCCTCGGCACCGCCTCGCTCTTCGCCGATGACGTCGCCGACGCCCGCCCGCGCGACGGCGCCGTGTCCGCTGCCCGCGTCACGCCGGATCCCGCCGCGCTGGAGCGCTTGCAGGCGTCCACCGAGCGCCGGGACTGGTGGATCGATCGGCTGACGCGCTGTCACGCGGTGCTGGCGCAGCGCTGACGCACGTGCTGCTCAGCCGAGCAGCAGGGACACCAGCCGGCCGAGTTCGGCGCTGCCGGTGCGGCGCAGCTGCGCGTCGTCCAGGCCCGCCATCGCACCGCGCACGCTCATGCCCTCCCAGACGATGAGGAGCATCCGCGCGGCGATCTCGGGCTCGAGCCGCAGCGACATGGTGCCGCTCGCGACGATGTCGTCGATGATGCGGGCGATGCCGGCGACCATCTCCTGCTCCTGCTTGAGGTAAGCGGCGCCCCAGGCCGGGTCGCGCAGCGCCCGCAGCCGGATCTCGCTGAGCAGCATGACGCCCAGGCGGTCGTCGCTGCCCGAGTCCATGACCTGCTGCACGAGCGTGGTGGCGTCGCAGTCCTGCGCGAGCGCACCGGACTCGGTCAGCTCCGCGACCCGCGCCCGCACGGCCGCCAATCGTTCGGCGCCCACGGTGCTGGCGAGCTCGAGGAACAGCTCGTCCTTGGACTCGAAGTTCGAGTAGAACGCGCCCCGCGTGAAACCGGCGCGCTCACAGACGGCCTCGACGGTCGCACCGTCCAGCCCCGCCTCGGCGAACACCAGCGCCGCCGCCTCGAGCAGCCGCGCCCGCGTGTTCTCCCGGCTCCTGGTCGCACTGCCGGTCATCCGCACCTCCGTCATCGCGCGCCGCTGCGCGATTCACATCCCGCGCACAGATTATCCCGCGCTCGTCGTTCTACGATACATTCACGTATCGAATACACAAGTGTATCGAACTCGACTCGCGCAACCTCGGAGGAACCCGTGTCCACACTGCTCTCCTCGCTCGGACGCTGGTCGTTCCGTCACCCCTGGCGCGTGCTCGTGGCCTGGCTGCTCGTGCTGGGCATCGCCGGGGGCGCGGCACTCGCCCTGGGCAAGGGCACCGACAACACGTTCACGATCCCCGGCACCGAGTCTCAGGCGGGGCTCGAGCAGCTGGAGCGCACCTTCCCGCAGGTGAGCGGCACGAGCGCGCAGTTCATCGTCGTCGCCGCCCCCGGCGATCGGGTCACGGACGCGGACTACAAGGATCCGATCTCGCGGACCGTGAAGGAGCTCGGCGACGTGCACGGCGTGCTGGCCGCGACGAGCCCGTACGACGAGCACGTGACGGGCATGGTGAGCGACGATCGTTCTGCGGCGATCGTGCGGATGCAGTTCGACGGCCAGGCGTCCGACGTCTCCGCCGCCACCAAGGACACTCTGCGCACGGCCGTGAGCGAGCTCGAGAAGGAGCTGCCGGACGGATCCCGCGCGGTCATCGGCGGCGATCTGTTCTCGATGTCGATCCCCGCGATCTCGATCACCGAGGCCGTCGGGCTCGTCGTCGCGCTGCTCGTGCTGATCGTCACCTTCCGCTCTTTCGTCGTGGCGGGGATGCCCCTGCTCACCGCGGTGCTCGGCGTGGGCGTCGCGATGGCGGCGATCTTCGCCGCCACGGCGTTCGCCCCGGTCTCCTCGACCACGCCGCTGCTCGCCCTCATGCTGGGGCTGGCCGTCGGCATCGACTACGCGCTGTTCATCACCGCGCGACATCAGGACCAGGTGCGCGCGGGGGTGGATCCGGAGGAGTCCGCATCGCGGGCCACAGGCACGGCCGGATCCGCCGTCGTCTTCGCCGGGATCACCGTGCTGATCGCCCTCATCGGGCTCGGCTTCGCCGGGATCCCCTTCCTCACGACCATGGGCATCGCTGCAGCGGCCGCGGTGCTCATCGCCGTGCTGATCGCGGTGACCCTGACGCCCGCGATCCTGGGCTTCCTGAAGGGGCGGGTCGCCGGCCGCGCCGTGCGGCCCCGTCGTCCTCGGAAGGGCGAGACGGAGGCGCGCCCGCGCCGCCGCTTCTCGGAGCGCTGGGTGACCGGCGTCACGAAGCATCCGGTGCTCGTCGCGATCGCCATCGTGCTGGGGCTCGGCGTCGTCGCCGTGCCCGCGACGAACCTGGCGCTCGCGCTGCCGAACTCCGGCGTGCAGCCGCAGGGATCCGAGGCGCGCGAGAACTACGACCTCACCGCGGAGCATTTCGGCCCGGGCTTCAACGGCCCGCTCATCCTCACCGGCACGATCGTCACGTCGACGGATCCGGTCGGGTTGATGAAGGACCTCGGCGACGCGGTCGGGAAGCTGCCCGGCGTGGCCGAGATCGCCCTCGCCACCCCGAACCAGACCGCCGACACCGGCATCGTGCAGGTGATCCCGACCACCGCCCCCGACGCGCCGGCGACCGCCGACCTGGTGCGCGAGCTGCGTTCGCACCACGACGAATGGCTCAAGAAGTTCGGCATCGACGTGAAGGTGACCGGCTTCACCGCGGTCGCGATCGACATCTCCGATCAGCTGGGCGCGGCCCTGCTGCCGTTCGGGATCTTCGTGATCGGCCTGTCACTCGTGCTGCTCACGATCGTGTTCCGCTCGATCTGGGTGCCGATCACCGCCGCGCTCGGCTACCTGCTCTCCATCGTGGCCGCGTTCGGCGTCGTGTCGGCCGTGTTCGAGTGGGGCTGGTTCGCCGACGCGCTGCACGTGGCGCGGGTCGGCCCGATCATCAGCTTCATGCCGATCATCCTCATGGGCGTGCTGTTCGGACTCGCGATGGACTACCAGGTGTTCCTGGTCTCCCGCATGCGGGAGGACTACGTGCACGACGTCGACTCCCGCAGCGACGACCGCTCGAAGCGTCGTGCCGCGGCCCTGCGCGCGGTGCGCAGCGGCTTCACGGGCTCCGCGAAGGTCGTCACCGCGGCCGGGCTCATCATGTTCGCCGTGTTCGTGGCGTTCGTGCCGGAGGGCGACTCGTCGCTCAAGCCCATCGCGCTGGGGCTCGCCGCGGGCATCGCGATCGACGCCTTCCTGGTGCGCATGACGCTGATCCCCGCGCTCATGGCGATCCTCGGCGAGCGCGCCTGGCGCATCCCCGCCTGGCTCGAGCGGATCCTGCCCAGCGTCGACATCGAGGGCGAGGCGGTCGAGCGCGAGCGGCACCTGGCCGACTGGCCCGGCGACGACTCCGTCGTGGCCTCGGACGAGCTCACCGTCCCGGGGGCCGTGCGGGGCCTCACCCTGCGCCTCCCCGCCGGTGCGGCGCTGGTGCTCACCGGCCGCAGCGACGTCGCGCGGCGCGCCGTGGCGCTCGCGATCGCCGCCCGCGTGCCCTCGGAGGGACGCCTGCGCGTCGCCGGGCACCTGCTGCCCGGACGGGCCGCGTGGGTGCGCGCGCACGTCGGATGCGTGCTCGTGGACGCCGCGTCGAACGCGCCGGCGGCCGCCGCCGATCCGCTGCGCGAGCTGCGCGACGCTCTGCACGGCCGCACCTCGCTCGTGGTGATCGACGGCATCGATCGTCTCACACTGGCGCAGACCGAGCAGGCGGCGGCCATGCTGCGCGACGCTGCACGGCGCGGCCCGCTGGCCGTGCTCGCCACCTCCGCCGACGCCTCCGCCGCCGCCCGCCTGCTCGCCGACGCGGGCTGGGCGGATCCGCAGACCCGCGATCTCGACGCGCCCCCGCCCTCGCCGGCGTCGGCTGCGCCCGCACCCACCACCGACCTGGACGAGGTGACCGCATGACGAACCGTCTGTCCGCACTGATCGAGCGCGCACGTTCGCACAAGCCGATCACGGCGCTCACCCTGATCGGGGTGCTCCTGCTGCCCGCGATCCTCGGCGGGGTCCTGGTCGCCGCGCTGCAGGATCCGACGCAGCGCCTCGACAGCATGACCGCCGCGGTCGTGAACGACGACGAGCCCGTCACCGTGAACGGGCAGCTCGCGCCGCTGGGCCGCCAGCTCTCGGCCGGGCTCGTGAAGGGCACCGGGAAGAAGGACGAGAACCTGACCTGGGTCGTCTCGAACGAGAAGGACGCCGCCGCGGGCCTCAAGGACGGCACCTACCAGGCGGTCGTGCGGATCCCGAAGGGGTTCTCCGCCGCCGCGGTCTCCGGCGGCAGCGCGGTTCAGGATCCCTCGAAGCCTGCGGAGAAG
The DNA here is from genome assembly GCF_054654695.1 of Microbacterium xylanilyticum. NCBI lineage: Bacteria > Bacillati > Actinomycetota > Actinomycetes > Micrococcales > Microbacteriaceae > Microbacterium > Microbacterium xylanilyticum. The sequence goes on along the minus strand of NZ_BAAIEN010000002.1, from coordinate 692,406 downwards.
GCGACGATCTCGGTGACGACCGCCCCGCAGGCCCGTGCCGCGGACGGCCTGATCGCCAATCAGATCGCGGACACCGCTGCGGCGACCATGGGCACCGAGATCTCGAAGAGCACGATGAAGAACGTGCTCGTGGGCTTCAGCACGCTCGGGGACAAGATCGGCGAGGCGGCGGACGGCGCCGACAAGCTCGCGAACGGCGCGACCTCGGCCGCGACCGGCGCCGCAGCGCTGCCCGACGGCGCGACCAAGCTGGCGGACGGCGCGGGGCAGCTCGCCGACGGCGCCTCCCAGCTGTCCGACGGACTCGGCACCATCGCGAACGGCATCACGTCGGCGCAGACGGGCGCCAACCGGATCGGTGCGGGGCTTTCGCAGGGTGCGGACCAGCTGCAGGCGCAGGGGCTGGTGCCCGCGAAGCTGCAGGATGCCGCGAACAGCGCCGCGCAGGCGACCGCCGGCGTGAAGCAGGCCATGGACCAGCTCGAGCCCGGACTCGCCACGGCCAGCGGCATGTGCGATCCCGCGAAGCAGCCCGAGCTGTGCACGTTGCTGAGCCAGCTGTCTGCCGGGGCGACCGAGGCCAAGCCCGCCGCGGATGGCGCTGCACAGGCCGCAGCAGGAACCTCGGCGGGCCTCACTCAGCTCAACAGCGACGGCACCGCGACCCTGGCCGGCAAGCTCCGCGCCGCGGCCGATGGCGTCAACCAGCTCTCCTCCGGCCTCGGTGCACTCGCCGACGGCACGACGCAGAGCGCGACCGGTGCCGGAAGCCTCGCCACCGGCGCCTCGGGGCTGCAGTCCGGTGCGGCCCAGCTCGCCGACGGCGCCACCCAGCTCAGTACCGGGATCGGATCCCTCGCGACCGGCACGGCGAGCCTCGCCTCCGGACTCCACCAGGCGGCGGACTCCCTGCCGAAGCGCACCGACAGCGAGGCGTCGTCGCTCGCCGAGGTCGTCGCGGATCCGGTCAAGGCCGACACCTCGGGCGGCATGTTCGGCCCCACGGCCGTCCCGCTGCTCGCGGCGGTCGTGCTGTGGTTCGGCGGCCTGGTGTCGTTCCTCGTGATGCGCGCGTTCACGTCGCGCGCGCTCACCTCGCGCCGCCCCTCCGCGCTGCTCGCCCTGGGCGCGTTCGCGCCCGCGGCGGCGCTCGGGGCGGGACAGGGCCTGCTGGTCGCGCTCGTGGTGCAGATCATCGCCGACTACGACCCCGCGCGCTGGTGGGGCTTCGCCGGCGTCGCGGTGCTGGCCGGCGTGGCCTTCGCCGCCGTGAACCAGGCGCTCGTCGCCGTCCTCGGCGGGGTCGGCCGGTGGATCGCCGCGATCATCGGCGTCGCCGCGCTCGGCGCGGGGATCATCTCGACCCTGCCCGGATGGCTCGCGACGATCGCGGGCTTCCTGCCCACGTCCTCGGCCACGACCGCGCTTCTCGGCGATCAGGGCACCGGGTCCGCGATCGCGGCGCTCGTGGTGTGGACGCTGCTCGCGCTCCTCGCCACCACGCTCGCGGTGACGGCCCGGCGGACGACGAGCGCGAAGGCGGTGCTCGCGCTCGCGGCCTGATCCCGACCGGCAGGTGCGACCCCGCCTCCCCCGGGGTCGCACCTGTCGTTCTGCGCGGGTCCGATGCGGGGGCCGCACGGCGCCTCGCGCACGACGGCGGCCCGGGACGCGCATACCCGGACGCGCGTGCCCAGACGCCATACCCAGACGCCTGTACCCGGACGCGCCGCACCCGGATCGCCGGATCAGGCGACGATCGCGAGAGCGAGGGCGGCGGCGACCACCGTCGACGTCGCGGCCACGAGACCCCACAGCGCGAACCGCCCCCACGGCACGGACACCCCGAGCGCGGTGATCCGGTGATGCCAGAGCAGGATCGCGAGCGACGCCCACGGCGTCACGAGAGGGCCGAGGTTCACGCCGATGAGCAGGGCCATCAGCGCGACGGGATCGTGCGACGCGAGCGGCTCCAGCACGAGGTAGGCGGGGAGGTTGTCGATGCCGTTCGCGGCCAGAGCCCCGATGCCCGCCACTCGCAGCAGCTCCCCCACGCCGTGCCCGTTCGCCGCGAGCGGGGCGAGGAGCGCGGCGAGCCCGCGGGCGTGCGCCGCCTCGACGATCACGAACAGCGCGCCGGCGAGGCCGAGCGCCTGCCACGGCACGAGGCCGAGCCGCAGCGCCGGACGCCGCCGGAACGCGAAGAGCAGCACCAGGACGATTGCGGCCGCCGCAGCCGGGATCCACACATCGCGTACGAGCGCCAGCAGCGGCAGCAGCGCCACCAGCACCGCGGCGGACACCAGGAACAGCACCCGGTCGGTCGGCCGGGCTGCCGGCGGCGCCGTGTAGCGGCCCCACAGCGTGCGCCGGTGCGCGACCGTGAGGATCAGCACGGGCACGAGCACGCCCGCGAGCGCGGGCGCCCAGCTGAGGGCGAGGAACGCGCCAGGATCGGCCCCGATCCGCGAGGCGGCGAGCAGGTTGGTCAGATTCGAGACCGGCAGCAGCAGGGATCCGGTGTTGGCGAGCCACACCGTGGCGAGGGCGAACGGCAGCGGCGAGACGCCGACCCCCTGGGCGAGGAGCACCACGACCGGGGTGACGATCACCGCGGTCGTGTCCAGCGACAGGAAGACGGTGCTGACCACGGCGAGCAGGATCACCGCGCCCCACAGCGCGAGCACCCGCCCGCGGCCCCAGCGCGCCAGATGCTGGGCGACCACGTCGAACACCGCGGCGTCGCGGGCCAGCTCGGCGACGATTGTGATCGCGACCACGAAGCCGAGCACGGGGACCGTCCGCCCCGCCAGCGCTCCGACATCCGCGGCGGGCAGGATCCCGGTCGCCACGACCGCGATCGCGATGACCACGAGGGCGATCACGAGCAGCGCTCCCGGGCGGAGCCTGCGCGCGCCGGCGCTCACCGGCCGCACCTCGAACCGCGGGGCCTTCTCATGGCGACGCGCCGAGCGTCCCGGCGGTTCAGCTCAGACCCGAGTAGACGTGCAGGCCCTTGAAGAACAGGTTCACGATGGTGAAGTTGAACAGCACCGCCGCGAAGCCCACGATCGAGAGCCACGCCGAGCGGGATCCGCGCCAGCCGCGCGTCGCCCGCGCGTGGATGTACCCCGCGTAGAGCACCCAGATGATGAACGTCCAGGTCTCCTTGGTGTCGAAGCCCCAGTAGCGTCCCCAGGCGTCGTTCGCCCAGATGGATCCGGCGATCAGCGTGAACGTCCACAGGATGAATCCGACCGTCGCGAAACGGTAGGCGAGGCTCTCGAGCCGGTCCGCCGTGGGGAGCGTCGCGAGGAAGCGCGGGCCGGGCTTGGCGGCCTCGGCGAGGATCCGGGACTCGCGGCGGGCCTGCATGAGCTGGAAGACGCTCAGGGCGAAGGCCAGCGCGAAGAACGCCGTGCCGAGCGAGGCGACGAACACGTGGATCACCAGCCACACGCTCTTCAGCGGATCCGCCAGCGGCACGACCTGCGTGTAGAAGCCCGTGGCGGCGCCGCCGAGCAGCACCACGACCAGGCCCACGATGAACGTGCCCAGGTACTTCAGGTCGTACCAGATGTTCACCGCGATGTAGACGGCGATGATCAGCAGCGTGCCCGTCATGGAGAACTCGTACATGTTCGACCACGGCACCCGGCCCGCGGCGATCCCGCGGAGCACGACCCCGGCGAGGTGGAAGAGGAAGCCGAGCGTGGTGAGCGCCGTGCCGATGCGCGCCATGACGTAGCGCGGCGCGGGCGCCGTCGCCACATCGGCGCCGCGGCCGGACGCGGTGCCGCCGGTCGGGGCGGAGCCGCCCACGGCGGCCCCGACGAGCTCGCGCTCCGGCACGGCGACCTTGGCGTCGGCCGCCGCCTGGGAGCGCCGGGCGAGGTCGAGCGCGTACGCGATGAACGCAGCCGCGTAGATCGCGACGGCCGTCCAGATCGTCAGGATCGACATGGAGTCGAAGTTCATGGTGTCAGCCTACTTCCGCGGTTTTCCGCTGTCATCGGGCTCAGAGTCATGGCTGGTCTCCGCCGCCGCAGTGGTCCCGGCGGCGTCGAGCAGGCGGGCATGTCCGTCGCGCAGGTCGTCGACCGCCGCAGCCAGGGTCGGATCCTCACCGCGCGCGAGACCGGCGTACTCCAGGTGCACGGCCCCGTCGACGACGACGGCCTTCACCCACATCCGGCGGCGCGGCACGAACAGCGCCAGCACGAGTCCGAGTACGGCGAGCGCCGCGAACACGAGCACCCACTGCTCGGAGGGATCGTGGTGGATCTGCAGCGACACGTAGCGCTTCACCGACTGCGCGTAGTCCTTCGCCCCCTGCGGCGCCTCGTTCTCGAACGTGATGGTGCCCATGCCGTTCGGCAGGGCGGTGGTCTCCCCCGGCGCCAGCTCGATCGGCTTCACGCCGGTCTTGCCGCCGGTGAGCTGGGTCATCCCGGCCGTGTCGAGCACATACACCGATCGGGGCGTGCCGTCGTCGATGCCCAGGTCTCCGGCGTACACGTTGAGTGTGAGCGTCGGGTTGATCAGGGCCGGATAGACCGAGGTGAGCGCGCCGGTCGTCAGCGGTGCCGCGGTCGGATAGAAGAAGCCCTGCAGGCCGAGCTGCTGCGGCAGCCCGTCGGTGACCTTGACGATCCCGATCGACATCATGGTGCTGTTGTTCTGCGGCAGGAACGGGACGGAGTCGTGGTACACGACCTCGCCCTTCGCGTTCTTCACGGTGATCGTGGGCGCGTAGCCGTTGCCGAGCAGGTAGACCCGGTCCCCGGCGATCCCCAGCGGGTGATTCACCCGCACCGAGGCATCGTGCGGCTTCTGGCCGGGCTCCGAGACGGTGACGTTCGCGGAGAAGTCGCCGGCGAGGCCCGAGGACGGACTGCCCTGCTCGAACGGCTGATACGTGACGTCGAACGAGTCCAGCGTCATCCGGTAGGGCGCGAGGGCGTCGTCGGAGACGAACCGGCCGCGGTTCATCGACGAGTAGTCCAGCAGCGTGTTCACGAAGCTCGTGCCCTGCACGACCACCCGCTGCCCCGTGTAGGCGAAGCTGCCCCCCACGCCCACCGAGATCAGCACGCCGACGAGGGCGAGGTGGAACAGCAGGTTGCCGGTCTCCCGGGCGTAGCCGCGCTCGGCCGAGACCGAGAACCCGCGCTTGTCGTCATAGCGCTCCACGCGGTAGCGCAGCGCGCGCAGCTGCTTCTCCGCGATCGCGATCGCCTCGGCTGCGGCCGCCTGCGCATCGGATCCGGAGACCGTCCGCACCGCCCGGCGGTGATCGTCGAGCCGGGACAGGTGCACGGGGGTGCGGGGCGGGCGGGAGCGCAGCGCCTTGAAGTGGTGCTTGATGCGCGGGATCACACAGCCGACCAGCGACAGGAACAGGAGCAGGTAGATCGCCGAGAACCATGCCGACAGGTAGACGTCGAACAGCTGCAGCGAGTCCATGACCGGGAACAGATCCGGGTGGTCGACCTTGTACTGCGTGACGCCGTTCGGATCCGCCATCCGCTGCGGGAAGATCGAGCCGGGGATCGCCGCGATCGCGAGGATGAGCAGCAGCACGAGGGCGGTGCGCATGCTGGTGAGCTGCCGCCAGCCCCAGCGCAGCCAGCCGACCACCCCGAGGCGGGGCGATTCGATGCCGTCGCCGGATCCGTCGACGTGGTCGCTGGGGCGCAGCGGATCCGCCGCGCGCTCCTCGGCCGGTCGCTGAGCCTGTCGAAGCGTCTTCGGGTCGTTCTTCTTCACGTTCGGCCCCTGCGGGTCTCGGAGGGTCGCGGACTGGTCAGAGCGGGAGTTCGACACTGCCGACCACCGCCCCGATGCTCGACATGATCGCCTTCCAGATGCCTGTGACCATGAGCAGGCCCAGCACGATGAGCAGCGCGCCGCCGACGATGTTCACGACGCGCACGTGGCGGCGCAGGAACGACACCGACCGCGTCGCCCAGCCGAAGCCGAGCGCGACGAGCAGGAACGGCACGCCGAGCCCGAGCGAATAGGCCACGCCCAGCCACACGGCGCGGCTCACGTCGCCGACATTCACGGACAGCGCGACGATCGCCGACAGCGTGGGGCTCAGGCACGGGCTCCACCCGATGCCCAGCGCGATCCCGAGCAGCGGCGCGCCGATGAGCCCGGCCTTGCCCGACACGTTCATCCGGATGGTGCGCTGCGCGACGCCGAAGACGCCGATGAAGACGAGGCCCATCACGATGATGACCGCGCCGAGCACGCGCGTGATCACGTCGCCCCAGCGCAGCAGGAACACGCCGGCGGCGCCGCCGACGACCGCCATGAGGATGAACACCACGGTGAAGCCCAGGATGAACAGCAGCACGCCGAGCACCATCTGCCGACGGGTCGGCGCGTCGGTCGTCCCGTCCTGACGTCGGGCGGATCCGCTCACCGCACCGCCGACGAAGCCGAGATAGCCGGGCACGAGAGGCAGCACGCAGGGCGAGAGGAACGACAGGAGCCCGGCGAGCATGGCGACGGGCACGGCCGCCCAGAGCGCGCCGGTTCCGACGATGGCGTCGATGTTCACGACTGGGTGCTCACTTCTCGTCCAGCGCGTCCTGGACGAGGGTCTCCAGGATGGAAGCGGATCCGATCGGGCCGATCACGCGCGCCGCGACGCGGCCCTGCTTGTCGAGGACGAGGGTGGTCGGGGTGGCCTGGATCGAGGTGACCTCTGCGAAGGCGAGCTTCGCGTCGCCGGTGTTCACGTCGATGATGCTCGGATAGGTCACGCCGTACTTCTCGTTGAACGCGGAGGCTGTGCCGGGCTGGTCGTAGGTGTTGACGCCCACGAACGAGACGCCCTTCCCGTCGAACTTCTGCCAGACGCTCTGCAGATCCTTCGCCTCCACGCGGCACGGGCCGCAGGCGGCGTACCAGAAGTTCACGACGGCGACGTCCCCCGCGATGTCCGTGCTGCTGAACTTCTTGCCGTTCTCGAGCGTGCCCCCGAACGTGACCGGCTTGCTGCGGTCGGCGGGCTTGATCTCCTCGACGCGCATGCCATCGGATCCGATGTAGCCCTTGTTGTCGCCGCTGCGGTACTGGTCGGCGACCGGATCGCTCGAGCAGGCGGCGAGCCCGCCGGCGAGCGCGGCGCCGATCACGATCAGGGCGCCTGCCTTCGCGATGCCGCGACGGATGCGACGCGTCCGTGAGTGATCAGATGCAGTCTCCGGGGGCGCGGACGGGCGCGACGAACTCAGAGGCATGCTCTGAATCCTACGAAAGGACTCTATGCACCTGGTGGGCGCAGCCTGGACAGCATGCTCCGCCGGCGCGCTGAAGCCCTCGCGCGGCGTCACACGGCCGGGGTGATGAAGGCCCAGAGCAGCGCCCCGGCGTACAGCAGCGTGCCGAGCGACGTGAGCGCGAGCGCGATCACCAGCTCCATCGGCTTACGGTACGCCCACACGATCACCAGGGCGGGCAGCACTGCGAGCAGGGCCAGCAGGCCGACCCACGCGACCGGATAGAACAGCGCCAGCAGCACGAGCCCCAGGAACGGCAGGATCACGAACAGCGTGTACAGGACCTGCGTGGCGCGCCGGCCGATCACGACGGTGAGGGTGCGCTTTCCGACGAGGCGATCCTGGTCGATGTCGCGGAGGTTGTTGGCCAGCAGCACGGCGCAGGCGAAGAGTCCGACCGCGACGGCCCCGATCCAGGCTTCTTGAGGCAGCTTCAGCGACTGCACCCACGTGGTGCCGAGCGTCGCGACGAGGCCGAAGAACACGAAGACGAAGACCTCGCCGAGCGCGTTGTAGCCGTACGGGCGCTTGCCTCCGGTGTAGAACCAGGCCGCCACGATGCACACCGCGCCGACCGCGATCATCCACCACTGCTGCGTGCGGATCACGATGCCCAGGCCGACGATCGCCGCAAGCGCGAAGAAGGCGAGGCCGGTGTACAGCACGCTCTTCGCGCTCACCCGGCCCGAGGCGGTGAGCCGGGCGGGGCCGACTCGGTGCGCGTCGGTGCCGCGCACGCCGTCGCTGTAGTCGTTCGTGAAGTTGACGCCGATCTGCAGGCACACGGCGACCGCGAGGCAGGCGAGCGCGATCACCCAGTGGAACTGCGGATCGCCGAGGCGTGCGGCGCCGGTGCCGACGAGCACGGGCGCGACGGCGAGGGGCAGGGTGCGCGGGCGGGCGGCGCCGATCCAGTCCCCCAGCGTGACCGGGCGCAGCTGCTCCACCGGGCGCTTGGCCGGGTTGCCGGACTTTCCGCGCGTCGCCGGGCGCGCGGACGCCGGGGCGGTCTTCTTGCTCTTGCCGTTCTTCGTGCTGCGGTTCGTGTTGCGGTTCGCCACGCCCGAATCCTAGCGGCGGCGGTTATGGCCCTCGCCGAGCCGCTCGCCCGGATCCGGCGTGCTTCGCGCTTCCAGCCCGCGAGACTGCAACTGAGCAACGAGACTGCAGCACCGTGTTGCAGTCTCGTCGTGTGGTTGCAGTCTCGCGGTCAGGGATCCGGATCCGCCGAGCCGTCAGCGGCGGCGGGCGTCGTCGATCGCGGCGCGCAGGTCGTCGGCGAGCGTGCGCAGCTCCGCGTCGTCGAGGGTGTGCGCGGTGAGCCGGATCTGCGGCGACGCCTCGTCCGGTTCGAGCAGGAACCCGCCGCCCGTGCGCACCAGCCAACCGCGGCGCATCATCGCCTCGGACACGGAGCGGGCGTCCACGCCGCACTCGACCCACACGTTGAGCCCGTCGTCGCCGCGCACCGTGATCCCTCGCTCGCGCAGCAGCGCGCGCAGGGCGTCGCCGCGTTCGGCGTAGTGCGCGCCGGCGCGCTCGAGCGCGGCGGGGGTCTCCGGGTGATCGAGCATGCCGACCGCGACGCGCTGCAGGATCCGGCTCACCCACGTCTTTCCCGGTGACAGCCGCGTGCGCAGCTGGGCGGCCGTGTCCGGATCCGATGCCAGCAGCGCGAGCCGCAGGTCGGGGCCCAGGAACTTCGACATCGAGCGCACCAGCGCCCAGCGCGGATGCCCCTCCGGGATCACCGAGTGATAGGGCCGTCGCGACAGCAGGGAGTAGTGGTCGTCCTCGATGATGAGCACGTGCGGCGCTTCGGCGAACACCGCGCGCAGCTCAGCCGCGCGTGCCGCGGTGAGGCTGATCCCCGTGGGGTTGTGCGCTCGGGGCGTGCAGACCACCGTGCGGGCGCCGGCATCGATCGCGGCGCGCAGGCCCGCGACGGTCATGCCCTCGTCGTCGAGCGGGATCCCGACCGGGCGGTACCCGCCGAGCCGGACGACGTTGATGCTGGACAGGAAGCACGGATCCTCGAGGCCCACCACGTCGCCGTGCGCCAGGGAGGCGACGAGCAGCCGCTCGAGTGCGTCGACCGCCCCTGACGTCACCGACAGTTCGAAGGGGCGCCCCGGCTCCGCCTCCTCGAGCCACGCCGTGGCCCAGGCCCGCAGGCCCTCGTCGATGAGGGCGTCGCCGTAGAGCGCCGGGGTGCGCAGGTCGACCTCGGCGAGCACGGGCAGCGGCAGAAGATCCGGATCCGGGTTGCCGCTGCCGAGGTCGCGCAGCACGGTCTCCGCCGCGAACCCCTCCTCCTCGGTGCGGAGGGGCTCGGTGACCACGGTGCCGCCGCGGCCGCGGCTCTCCACGGCGCCGGCCCGGGCGAGAGTCCGGTACGCCGCGGCGACCGTGTTGCGGTTCACGCCCAGGCGGTCGGCGAGGCCGCGCACGGTGGGCAGGCTCTCCCCCGGCGCGAGCACGCCGGACGCGATCAGGGCGCGGATGGAGTCGGCGATCTCGTGCGCCGTGCTGCCCTGGATCGCCGTGTCCGTCACGGACCCAGCCTATGGGCCCCGATCGACGCCGGGTCTCGTGACGTCCGAGGCGGGATCCGGTGGCGGATCTGACTGCCGTGCGCGCGTGATCGCGAGGATCTCCCGAGAGGCTCCTGCGTTGTGATGGAACTGTGATGTTTCTCAGATCTGATCTGGTACTTTTCCGGCCTGGAATGTCGGTGGCCCCGAGTTGAATGGGGGCATGACGAACGCAGTGGGCATGGTTCAGGATCCCGGGGTCGACCCGGTGGATCCGGTCGCTGTTCTGGCCATGGTCACGTCGGGTGTGGCGGCGACGGAGGCGTCGATCATCCGGTTGCAGGCGGTGCGGGACGCGCACCTGGCCGTCGCGCAACGCCTCGCGGAGGACCTCGCTTCGGCTTCCGGCCCGGTGCGGGGTGAGGCGGTGGATCTGGCCGCTCGCAGCGTGGCGGCCGAGTTGGCGGCGGTGCTGCACATGTCGGACCGGGTCGTGCAGGGGCGGATGGCACGCGCGGCAGAGCTGATGAGCCGGTACCCGATCACGATGCAGGCGTTCAGCAACGCGCGGATCAACACCGCGCATGTCCGGCTGATTCAGTACACGGCGGCGCGCCTCGATGATGAGGTGCGGGCGGAGTTCGAGCAGGCCGCGGTGGCCGCGTGCGAGGGTGAGACGCCGCATCGGGCGAAGCGGATCGTGGAACGCATCGCCGAACGGTTGACGCCGCGCAGCCTCACTGAGCGGCATCGGGAGGCGCAGGAGAAGCGGATCGTGTGGCGGGAGGAACTCCCCGACGGACAGAAGGCGCTGGGGATCGTGCACTCGGCGGCGGTGATCGACGGGATCTTCGACCGACTCACCCAACAAGCCCGCCTGCTGAAGACCGCCAACGCGAAGGCCGCGAAAGACGCCGCCGCGGGAACGGCCCCGGACTCGAGCGGTGTCGTCGATCCCGAAGGGATCGGCGATCCGGACGACGACCGCTCCCTCGACCAGCTGCGGGCCGACCTCTGCGCGGACACCCTCCTCACCGGCACCCCGTCCGGCCACGACACCACCGCCGGACTGCTGTCCGCGATCCAGGCGCGGGTGGAAGTCACGATCCCCGCATTCACGGCGATGGCACCCGACACTGGCACGCCCCACTCCTACCTGCGGTCGCCGTTCCGGGTCCGCACCGAACAGCCCGCCGAACTCGCGGGCGGGCAACCCATCGACACCGAGACCGCCCGCCTCCTCGCCGGCGGGCCGCGGCGTGGGAGCGGGTGCTGACCCATCCGGTGACAGGGGCGATCCTCGCCGTCGACCGGTACCGGCCCAACGCCGACCTGCGGCGGCTCCTCCATGCCAGGGATGCCCGGTGCCGGTTCATCACCTGCGGACTCCCACCCGTCACCCAGGACCTCGACCACACGATCGACGCGGCGTTCGGCGGCGCCACGGAGGAGGGAAACCTGGGCGGGCTCTGCCGACGGCACCACGTCCTGAAACACCAGACCGAATGGAAGGTGAAACAGCTCGGCGCCGGGGTCCTCGAATGGACGAGCCCGACCGGGGCGAGCTACATCGACAAACCACCCCCACCGGTGACCTTCACCATCCACGAACCGGATCCACCACCCGATGAATCCGCCCCGTTCTGACACCGAGGCTTCTGTCACCGAGGCGGTGACGCGCTCTGAAAGACTGCCCACCATGAGCGAGCGGCCTGAGATCGTCTGCATCTGCGGTTCCACCCGGTTCGTCCAAGAGATCCGTGCGGCGAATCGCGAGCTGACTTTCGCGGGCTTCATCGTCCTCGCACCAGAAGAAGCGGACACGACCATCTCGAACGAACAGAAGACGCTGTTGGGCGCGCTGCACCTCTCGAAGATCGACCTGGCCGACAGAGTCCTGATCGTCAACCCCGGCGGGTACGTCGGAGAGTCGACCCGCAGGGAGATCTCGTACGCCCGCGCCGCAGGAAAGCCCGTCTCGTTCACCGACCCATGGGCTGACGAGAATCAGGCGCCGTAAGAAGCCTGACGAACCACGAGCGCGCGGCGAACCACTTCAGGAAGTCGAGAACTCACGAAGATGCCGATTCTCGGCCTGCACTCGCGCGGTGCGCGAACACGGCCTGGACGATCGGATCGATCACTTCGCGCAATTCGCTCGTGGCTCCTCGGTCGGTGAGACATGCGGTCAGCGCCCGCTTCGCCGCCGGCCGGTGGACGTCATCCGCTAGCTCGAACGCAAGGACATCGAAGTCCCGCTCGTCGTACCCGGGCACCGTTGCTCGCACACGCCCGATCTCAGGATCCTCACTCGTGACATGCAGGTAGGCGCGCAGCTCCGGATCGACGCCCGTGCCACCCACGTAGGCGACTTCGCCGGTGTCGACATCGATCCAGACGTAGAGCCAGGACCCGCTGTGCTGCACTCGCCCGTTGCGAACGGCCACGACACGCGGGGAGTTCGAGCTCATTCAGCCACCCTATTGGCCCCTCGCGAGCGTCGTCAGCCTCGTCCCCGGCGTCTAGTGCCCGCGGAGGTCGACGTCTGCGTGGAACCAGCTGGGCGGAGAGCCCCAGGCGTACACCACGTACTCGTCCGACCGACCGGACACTCCGACGAGGTCTCCCACCACGGCACTGTCGGACGCGCCGAGCTCGACAGACCGGGTCACCGCGATACCGGATCCGACCTCAGGCTGCCCCTCGTAGAACGAGACCACGGTCGCGGGCTCCGCCGCGCTGCGGATGAGCATCGCACCCACGTACTGCATGCCGTTGCCGTTGCCCACGAGCTTGCCCGCCTTCGACGCCACAGCCACGCGCTGCGCCCCCGGCGGCAGCGGCAGGGCCGACAGTCGATCCGCCACGGACCGCGCGGCGGCATCGTTCTGCAGCACGATCGTGGTGCACCCGCCGAGCATCAGCAGAAGCAGCCCGGAGAGGATGAGGACGAGAGCACCCGCGCAGCCGAGCCGGCGGCGCGGCGGCTTCTCCCCTCTATCCATCCCGACACGCTAGCGAACGAGGGGGGCGGATCGGCGGTCAGTCGACGGCCGGCACGATCGGTCGGTGCTCGTAGAACGTCTGCAGCACCACGGTGGTGCGGGTGCTGACGTTCGCGGCGAGGCGGATGTCGCGCACGAGCTGCTCCAGCGCGCGCGGGGAGGCGACCCGCACGAACAGCATGTAGCTCGCGTCGCCCGCGATCGAGTGGCACGCCTCGATGGCATCGAGGTGCTCGAGCAGCTCTGGCGCGTTGTCGGGCTGGGCGGGGTCGAGCGGGGTGATCTCGATGAACGCGGACAGCGGTTTGCCCACGGCCTCCGCGTCGATCACGGGCCGGTAGCCCGTGATCGCACCCCGCGACTCCAGGCGCTTCAGCCGCGACTGCACGGCGGACACCGACAGCCCCGCGGCCTCGGAGAGCTGCGCGAGCGTGGCGCGCCCGTCCCGAGAGAGGGCGGCGAGGATCGCGAGGTCGACAGGATCGTCCATGTCTGGAATAATACCTGAGACAAAGTCATATCGCAGGAATATTTCCTGCCGTTCCCCCGATCGGAGGTCCCGATGTCCCTCATCACCACCAGCAACGCTCTCATCGGCGAGCCCGAGGTCGTCGAGGACGCTTCCACCGCCGAGCAGTCCGCCGCCTGGAAGCTGCTCAAGGACGCCGCCATCGCGATGCGCCCGCTGCAGATCAAGGACGGATCCGTCCCGAACGCCGACGATCACGACGCCGCCCGCGCCCACGTCGCCGCGATCATCGCCGGCATCCGCGCGCTGACTCCCGCGTTCCCCCACGACGCCGAGTACCTCGAGGCCTCGGTCAAGGACTTCCAGCGCTGGGCCGACGAGGGCTTCGGCGTGCCCGACTTCCTCGACTCGCTCGTCGCGTTCCAGCCCCAGCAGCACCGCGTCGACGGGATCCGTCACCTCGTCGTGTTCCCGATGTACACCCAGAACGGCTCGAGCGACCGCCTCGTCGAGGCGCTCATCGTCGAGACCATCTGGCCCGAGTTCATCGCCGACCTGGAGGCGGGCGACTACGGCAACAAGCTGTTCGTGTCGCTGCGCCTGATCGACTTCACGCCCGGATACGACACCAACTCCGCCGTGCTGTTCCCCGAGACGGTCGCGATGCGCGAGATCCCCTCGTTCACCTGGGGCGCCATCTTCCAGGATCGCGAGGCCGCCCGCTACCGCCGCGTCGTGCGCGCCGCGAGCGAGATCACGAACCTCGAACTGCCCGAGCGCGCCGCCGCCATGCTCGACGACCAGGAACTCGCCGAGAAGACGTTCGTGATGTGGGACATCATCCACGACCGCACCCACATGCGCGGCGACCTGCCGTTCGACCCGTTCATGATCAAGCAGCGGATGCCGTTCTTCCTGTACTCCCTCGAGGAGATGCGCTGCGACATGACCGCGTTCCGCGAGTCCGTGAAGATCGAGCGCGCCTTCGACGCCCGGATCGCGGCCGGCGAGCAGCTGACCGCGACCGAGCAGGAGATGCACGACTACGCGCACCTGGTGCAGTACGCCGTGATCTTCGACCGCATCTTCCGGTTCGCGATCACCGGCACCCGCGTGCGCAACTACGACGCCGTCGGCGGCCAGCTGCTGTTCGCGTGGCTGCACCAGCGCGGCGTTCTGCACTGGACCGACACCGCGCTCGCCTTCGACTGGGAGAACGTCCCGGACGCGGTCGTGGCGCTGGGCGACGCGATCGACGACCTGTACTGGCACTCGATCGACCGCCCGAAGACCGCGCACTGGCTCGCCGCCTACGACCTCGTCCGCGGCACCCTGACCCCGCACCCGGCCTCGCAGTGGGCCCGCGGCCTGTCCGACGAGATCCTCGCCGGCGCTCCCAAGGGCTACACCGACGCGGTTCTGGACGACGAGTTCCCGCTGTCGATGTTCTTCGAGACGCTCGACAAGAAGATGAAGCCGGTCATCGAGTCGACCGTCGGCATCCGCGGCACCGACGACTGACCAGGATCCGGATCCTGATCCGGCGCACGATGGCGGGAGACATCCCGGATGGATGCAGAATCGATCCGGGGTCTCCCGCCATCCGCCGTTCCGTCAGCCATCCGCTGAGGCGAGGCGGTCCGACACGAAGGAGCACCGCATGACCGTCGCAGGACGCACCGTCCTCCTCGCCGGGGCCACGAGCCCCTCGGGCCTCGTGATCGCGCGGGCCCTGCTCGCCGCCGGGGCGTGCGTGATCGCCGTCGGCAGGGATCAGGGCAAGCTCGACGCCCTCGCTGCCGCCGCGCGCCCGGCCACGGATGCCTCGGCCGGCTCCGGCACCGGCTCGATCCGCGTCGAGCGCTGCTCCCTGACGAACGAGGCCGAGGTCGCCGCCCTCGCCGACCGGCTCGCGGCCGACGGCGTACGGGTGGATGGACTGGTCCCGCTCGTCGGCGGCTGGCGGGGCGGCGGCGGCCTGGCCGGCCAGACCGAGGAGGACTACCGCGCGCTCGAGCAGGCGTTCACGGCCGTGCGGGTGACGAGCCGCGCCTTCGACGCGGATCTGCGCGCCTCCGAGGCCGGCCGGTTCGCGATCCTCTCCTCGACGGCCGTCGCACGACCGCTCGCCGGGGGCGCGAACTACGCCGCGGTGAAGGCCGCGAGCGAGGCGTGGACCCGCGCGGTCGCCCAGGGGTTCGCCAAGGCCGCGCGGGACACCGGGGAGCCCCTGCGCGCCGCCGCCGTAGTGCTCCGCGTGCGCAGCCTGGACGACGTGATCGGCGCCGTCGCCGCGCGCATCGTCGCCCTGTGGGACGAGGACGCGGCCGAGCTCAACGACCGCATCGCCGACGTGGCCTGACCCGGAGCCGCGCTCAGGCCGGTCGCCGTCGCCCTCCACGACGGCTGATGACCGCCTGCGCCGGGCCCGAGAGCAGCATGAGGAACATCGCGAAGTAGCCGATCGCCGGCACGAGAACGGCGACCGCGAGCGACAGCGCGAACAGGCAGCACAGCACGATCTCGACCGCGATTCCGTAGCGCAGCGCCGCTTCCTCGATGTCATGCAGTTCCGGATGCGCTCGGAGGTAGAGTCGCGTTCCGAGCAGCAGCAGGGCGGTCACGAGGAGAGTGCCGATGTAGAGCACCTTCTGGATGGCGTCCGTCGGCATGGATCCGAGCATCGCGGTGGGGACCGGCAGCCACACGATGGTGAACATCCAGGCCACCTGGAGCCAGACGAGGGCGTTCGTCGTGCGTTCGACCCGATCGAAGATGCGATGGTGCGTGATCCAGAAGGTGGCGATCAGCAGGAAGCTCATGGCGAAGCTGATGAGCTGGCCGTAGTCCTCCCGGAGGTACTCCGGCACGCTGCGGTGCTCCCTCCCCATCTCCACCACGCTCTCCATGAGCGGCAGGATGAGCAGCGTCATGGCGATCGCGACGACGGCGTCGATGAACGCCTTCAGCCGTTCCGCGGACAGGATCTGCGGATCCCTCCGCTCAGGGGTCGGGGGCTGCGGGTCGTCGGCTGCTCGGCTCACGCCTCGAATGCTCCCGTACCCACCGGGACGGGTCAAGGCGCCGCGCCCGCCCGTTCGCGCGCGCGATGCGCGGCACTGTCGTCAGCGTGTCGACGGGCAGCCGACGGCACGGGCCGGGGCACGCCGCCGAATAGACTTGATCGGTGAACATCGAGCACGACCCCGCGATCCGGGGCTTCGCATCCGACAACTACTCCGGCATCCACCCCGAGGTGCTCGCGGCGATCACGGCGGCCAACGGCGGCCACCAGATCGCGTACGGCGAGGATCTGTACACCGAGCGTCTGCAGGAGGTGTTCCAGCAGCACTTCGGCGAGGGTGTCGAGGCCTTCCCGGTGTTCAACGGCACCGGCGCGAACGTCACCGGGCTGCAGGCGATGCTGCCCCGCTGGGGCGCGGTGATCGCGGCATCGACCGCCCACATCAACGTCGATGAAGGCGGCGCCCCCGAGCGCATCGGCGGGTTCAAGATCCTGTCGGCGCCCACCGAGGACGGCAAGCTCACCCCCGAGCTCGTGGACCGCGAGGCGTGGGGGTGGGGCGACGAGCACCGCGCCCAGCCGCTGGTGGTCTCGATCACCCAGTCCACCGAGGTCGGCACCCTCTACACCGCCGACGAGATCCGGGCGCTCGCCGATCACGCGCACGAGCGCGGCATGAAGCTGCACCTCGACGGCGCGCGCCTGTCCAACGCGGCGGCCGCGCTCGATCTGCCGCTGCGCGCCTTCACCCGCGACGTCGGCGTCGACGTGCTGAGCTTCGGCGGCACCAAGAACGGCGCCATGCTCGGCGAGGCGATCGTGGTGCTCACGCCCGGGGCGGCGGACGGCCTCGTCTACTCCCGCAAGTTCAACATGCAGCTCGCCTCGAAGATGCGCTTCGTCTCGGCGCAGCTCATCGCGCTGCTCGAGGGCGACCTGTGGCTGCGCAACGCGCGGCACGCGAACGCCATGGCCCAGCGCCTGCGCTCGTCCCTCGAGGCCGGCATCGCCGACGGATCCATCCAGGGCGTCGGGTTCACCCAGCCGACCCAGTCCAACGGTGTCTTCGCGACGCTCCCCGACGGCGTCGCCGACCGCCTGCGCGAGACCTTCCGGTTCTACGACTGGGATGCGGCCCGCAACGAGGTGCGCTGGATGTGCGGCTTCGACACGGCCGAGGAGGACATCGACGCGCTGGTCGCGCTCGTCGCGCGGGAGACGAGCCGCTAGCCCGGATCCGAGCGGATCCGGATCCCGTCTGAGCGGATCCGGATACGATCTCAGCGCAGCAGGCCGAGGTGGGCGAGCGCCTGACGGATGAGCGTGCCGCGGCCGCCCTCCATCTCGGCGGCGAGCGCGTCGCTCGCGGCCTCCTCGGGGGTGAACCAGGTCACCTCGAGCGCGTCCTGGCGCGGCTCGCAGGTGCCCGTCACCGGCACGACGAAGGCCAGCGAGACGGCGTGCTGGCGGTCGTCGTGATACGCGCTGACGCCCGGGAGCGGGAAGTACTCCGCCACCGTGAAGGGCTGCGGGGACGGCGGCAGCATCGGGAACGCCATCGGGCCGAGGTCGTTCTCCAGGTGCCGGAACAGCGCGTCGCGCACGGTCTCGCCGTAGCGCACCCGCCCGGACACGATCGTGCGGGTGATCTCGCCGAGCGGCGTCGCGCGCAGCAGAATCCCGATGTCGGTGACCACGCCGGATCCGTCCGTGCGCACCGGCACCGCCTCGACGTAGAGCATCGGCAGCCGGCGGCGCGCCTGGGCGAGCTCGAAGTCGGTGAGCCAGCCGGGATTCGCTCCGCCGGAGGCGCCGAGGCCGCCGAACCCGGCGGGCAGCGCACTCGACAGCGCGTCGGGGAGGCCGTCGTCGTCGGCCGGATCGGGGTCGGGTGTGCGTACCGCCATGGTCCCTTTCTATCAGCGTCTCCCGTGGACGACGACGTGGCCGCGCCCATGGCCTCTCCCGCGACCACGGCCTCCCGGCCCGGCGACCGCGACGTCGGCGCCCTGGGGCAGGATGGAGGCATGGCCGAACCCGTGGACATCGATCGCGAGGCGGTGCGCGGGGCGCGCCGTGACGAGGGGCTGCCGCTGCTCGTGCTGCTGCACGGGTACGGATCCGATGAGCGCGACCTGTTCGCCCTCGTCCCGTTCCTGCCCGAGGGAGCTGCGGTCGCCTCGCTGCCCGCGCCGCTGCCGGCGCCGTGGCCGATGCCGGGCCGCTCGTGGTACCCCATCGACGAGCTCGAGCGGCGGGATCCCGCCTCCGTGACCGCCGCCGCTGATGCGGTCCTGCGCTGGCTCGAGAGCGAGGCCGGGTCGGCGCCGTCGATCGCGCTGCTCGGCTTCTCGCAGGGCGCCTCCGTGGCGCTGCAGGCGATGCGGCGGGCGCCGGAGCGCATCGCGGCAGTCGTGAATCTCAGCGGCTATGCGGCCCCCGGCGACCTCGCCGGCGACGACGCGCTGCGCGAGCGCCGCACGCCCGTCTTCTGGGGTCGGGGCACGCATGACGACGTCATCCCGCCCGCGCTCGTGGACCACACCGCGCAGTGGCTGCCCGATCACGCCGAGCTGACGGGACGGGTGTACCCGGGCCTCACGCACAGCGTCTCGGAGGACGAACTGGCCGACGTGCGGCGGTTCCTCGACGGCTGGCTGGCCTCGGTTCAGGCGCCGGCGTCTCAGGCGCCGTCGTCTCGGGGGCCCGCGGACGGCTGATCCGGCTCCGCGTCGGAGGGATCCGCCGCGACGCCCGGTTCGGCGGTGCTGGCTGCTTCCGCGCGCCGCCGCTGCTCCTCCCGATCCCGGCGCGTGCCCGCCCACGTGGACAGCACCATGACGGCGGCACCGAGAACGAGCCCGACCGCGACCCCCGTGCCGGTGTTGTGCAGCGCTCCGCCGAGACCCACTCCCACGCCGATGCCGATCGCGAGCCCGGCGCCGAGCCCCACCGGTCGCATCGTCTCGCCGGATCCGGGTCGCTGCTCCACCATGGCTTCAGGCTACGTCCACTCTCGGCGGTCGGCATCCCCGCACGACGGATCCGGGGCCGAGCCAGCCCCTGCGTCGAGCCGCGACACGCCCGGGTTGCATCCGGATCGTCCTGCCGGTATCGTCATCCGGGTCCTGTCCGCCGTGTTAGGAAGTCCCTTGATCTGAGTCGTCGCCTCCGCGTTCCATCCACGCGCTGATCCGACGCTCCTTCCTGCCCCTCGCTTGCTGCGGCACAGGCATCTCCGATCCGAGAGATCGTCCCCTTCGTGACGACCCGCCCGACGGCGACCTCCCGGACGGATCCGGCATCAGCGCACCCGAACACTTCCGGGAGTCGCCCCATGTCATCACCGATTCTGTCTTCCGCGGTCGTGCTCGACCGCGTCACCTTCCGCTGGCCCGACGGATCCACCGCGCTCGATGCGGTCTCCGGCGCGTTCGGCACCGGCCGCACCGGCCTCGTCGGACGCAACGGATCCGGCAAGTCGACGCTGCTCCGGCTCATCGCCGGCGAGCTCGCCCCGACGTCCGGCCGCATCACCGCGACCGGCGACGTGGCGTACCTGCCGCAGCGACTCACCCTCGACACGCACGCCCGCGTGGCCGACCTGCTCGGCGTGGCGCGCGCCCTCGACGCGGTGCGCGCGATCGCGGCCGGCGACGTCGACCCTGCCCGCTTCGACGAGGTCGGCGACGACTGGGACGTCGAGGCGCGGGCCGAGGCGGCGCTCGCCGAGGCGGGGCTGGATCCGTCGTTCCTCGACCGCACCGTCGGCGAGCTGTCCGGCGGCGAGGCGGTGCTCGTCGCGATCGCGGGCATCCGCGCGCGCCGGGCGCCGATCACCCTCCTCGACGAACCCACCAACAACCTCGACCGGGACGCCCGCGCGCGACTCGGCGAGATGGTGCGCTCCTGGCGCGGCACGCTCGTCGTGGTCAGCCACGACGTGACCCTGCTGGAGCTGATGGACGACACCGCGGAGCTGTACGAGCAGGAGCTCAGCGTGTTCGGCGGACCCTACTCCGCCTGGCGCGCCTGGCTGGACGCCGAACAGGATGCGGCGCGGCAGGCGGAGCGCGACGCCAAGCAGGCCTTCAAGAAGGAGAAGCGTCAGCGCATCGAGGCCGAGCTGAAGCTCGCGACCCGGTCGCAGATGGCGAAGAAGGCGTACGAGCAGAAGCGCGAGCCGAAGATCGTCATGAACGGCCGGAAGATGGCCGCGCAGGTCTCCGCTGGGAAGCTGCGCACCGAGGTCGCCGAGAAGGAGGGCACGGCCCGCGCCGCCCTCGACGAGGCCGGCCGGCGGGTGCGGGACGACGCCACGATGAAGATCGAGCTGCCGGATCCGGGCGTCTCGCGCAGCCGGCGCATCGCGACGATCGGCGACGCGGAGCGATCCTGGACCATCCAGGGTCCCGAGCGGATCGCCCTGATCGGCCGCAACGGCGTGGGCAAGACGACGCTGCTGCGCCGGCTGGTCCGCGATGCCGGAGCCGACGCGACCGAGTCGCCTGCGGAGCCGCCCGCGGATCCGTTCTCAGGATCGATCGCCCGTTCGACGGACGGCGGCTCCGATCTCCGCGGATCCGAAGAATCCCTCCTGAGAACGGTCGCACACACCGACCGCATCGGGTATCTGCCGCAGCGGATCGACGGTCTGGACGAGAACGCCACCGTCGTGCAGAACGTCGCGGCGCGTGCGCCGGAGATCCCGGAGAAGGAGCTGCGCAACCGGCTCGCCCGGTTCCTCATCCGCGGTGCGGCGATGGACCGGCCGGTCGGCGCCCTGTCGGGCGGGGAGCGGTTCCGGGTCGCGCTGGCGGCGCTGCTGCTGGCCGATCCGGCTCCGCACCTCGTGGTGCTCGACGAGCCGACCAACAACCTCGACCTCGACACGGTCGACCAGGTGGTGCAGGCGCTGCGCGCGTATCGCGGGGCCGTGCTCGTGGTGAGCCACGACGACGCGTTCCTGCGCCGGCTGGAGCTGGATCTCGCGCTCGAGCTCGGACCGGACGGCCTGCTCACCGAGGTGACGCTCGGCTCCTGACCGCTGACTCCGTGCGACGTGCGCACCCGACCGGCCTCTCGGGCCCGGCCGGGTGCGCATGTCGGAAACGGGCCGACACATCGGGAATGCGGTCGCGGCACCCTGCTGTTGGCCCCGTCATGACGACTATCGGAATCATCGGAGCAGGACACATCGGCAGCGCCCTGGCGGAGGCCTTCGCGGGACTCGGCTACGACGTCGTGATCGCGAACTCGCGAGGTCCGGAGACGCTCGCCGATCTCGTGGAACGGCTCGGACCGCACGTGACCGCCTCCACCGCGACGGGAGCGGCCGAGGCCGCGGACATCGCCGTGGTCACGGTGCCGCTCAAGGCGCTGAAGGACGTGCCCGTCGCTCCGCTCGCCGGGAAGATCGTGCTCGACACGAACAACTACTACTTCGAGCGCGACGGTCACATCGATGCGCTCGACCGCGGCGAGACCACCACGTCGCAGCTGCTGCAGGAGCACCTGCCCGCCTCGAAGGTCGTGAAGGCGTTCAACCAGATCCGCGCCGGAGAGATCCTGACGACGGGTTCGCCGGCGGGCACACCCGATCGACGCGCTCTCGGCACGGCGAGCGACGACGATGAGGCGGTCGCGTTCGTGACCGACCTCTACGACCGCCTCGGGTTCGACACGGTGAGCGCGGGTCCGCTGAGCGAGTCGTGGCGGCTCGAGCGCGACCGCCCCGCCTACGTCACGCGGCAGAACGCGGAGGAGCTGCGCGCCAACCTGGCCATCGCCAACCGCCTGCCCTGATCCAGGCGCCGCCCAGGAGGCGGGGGCAGGATGAGGCCATGAGCGACCTCGTCCGCCCCCGCAAGGGCCGTTTCATCGCCGGCGTCTGCGCCGGCCTCGCCCGCCGCTTCGGCATGCCCGTCGCGCTCGTCCGGATCATCGCGATCATCGCGATGGTGTTCGCCGGGCTCCCGCTGTGGGTCTACCTCGTTCTCTGGATCATCATCCCGAACGAGCGCTGACCCCGCGGAGGCGCGCTGTCCGTCTCAGGCGCGCTTCGACCGCATCGCTCTGGTATGCCCCAGGTCCGGGTCGGCCGCGAGCAGCGCATAGTCCTCGGATTCCCGGGGTACGAGGGCGACGCGCCCCTCGGCGTCGCTGAGCACGCCCCAGCCGTAGCGCTTGCCGAGCGGCGAGGAGCGCAGGCAGGCCTGCCCTCGCGAGAAGAACTGCTTCCTCGCGTCGGAGTCGGTCGGATCCGCGCCGTGCCGCATCGCCCAGGTGGTGAAGACGACGTCGTCCGAGGTGAGCTCGAACGAGTGCTCCGCGATCAGGCGGTAGTGCAGCGCGGCGATCGTCGGCGTCTCGCCGGCGGGCGGCTCCTGGGCGTGGTCCGTGGGGCAGTCCTCCGCCACCTCGATGAACGTGCTCGCGTAGTTCGTCGTGTGCTCGGCCATTCCCCCATGCTCGCACCGCGCTCCGAGACCGGGCTTGGAGATCCGCGACAGCGCACGGGCGTTGCGCCGTAGGCGGATCCGCCCCGAATGTCCCCGGCAGCGGCGAAGATGGACGGATGACGGATGCTTCGACGCGCTCAGCACGAGGCACGGCGACCGGGGCGCGGCACGATGTGCTCGACCGGTTCACGCCCGCGACCCAGGATTGGTTCCGCGGGGCGTTCACCGCGCCCACTGCGGCGCAGGCCGGAGCCTGGGAGGCGATCTCCGCCGGGAAGCACGCGCTCGTCGTCGCGCCGACCGGATCCGGCAAGACCCTGTCGGCGTTCCTGTGGGCGATCGACCGGGTGTTCCGGGAACGCACGGCGGAGGCGGCGGGATCCGAGGCGGGCTCCCCCGGCGCTGCGCCCGCCGGATCGAGAGGCCGGAGGAAGGCTGCGCCGGAGCGCCCCGGCCGCACCCGCATCCTCTACATCTCCCCCCTCAAAGCCCTCGGCGTCGATGTGGAGCGCAACCTGCGCTCCCCCCTGATCGGCATCGGCCAGTCCGCGCGCCGGCTGGGCGAGCCCGCTCCCGCGGTGACCGTGGGCGTGCGCTCGGGCGATACGACCTCGTCCGACCGGCGCAAGCTCGTCACGGATCCGCCCGACATCCTCATCACGACACCCGAGTCGCTGTATCTCATGCTCACGAGCCGCGCCGGCGACACCCTGCGCGACGTGCACACCGTCATCATCGACGAGGTGCACGCGGTCGCGGCGACCAAGCGCGGCGCCCACCTCGCCGTGAGCCTGGAACGGCTCGACCAGCTGCGACGCGCCGCCGGGCACGACACTCCGGTGCAGCGCATCGGCCTGAGCGCGACGGTGCGGCCGATCGATGAGGTCGCGCGGTTCCTCGGCGGCGCGCAGCCCGTCGAGATCGTGGCGCCGCCCGCGTCGAAGACCTTCGACCTGCAGGTGGTGGTGCCCATCGAGGACATGCTTAATCCTCCGCCCCCGCCCGGCACCGATGAGACGCCGCGGCCGCCCGGCGCGGAGCGGATCGATCAGACGACCGGCGGTGCCGACGCGTTCGGCGAGAACACCGAGATGACCGGATCCGTCTGGCCGCATGTCGAGGAGGCGATCGTCGACCGGATCCTGCAGAACCGCTCGACCATCGTGTTCGCCAACTCCCGGCGTCTGGCGGAGCGGCTCACCGGACGCCTCAACGAGATCTACAGCGAGCGCATCGGCCTCGACCTGCCCGCCGCAATGGTGCCCGCGGCGATGATGGCGCAGGCCGGGTCCACCGCGGGTGCCGGCCCGGTGCTCGCCAAGGCGCACCACGGCTCCGTCTCCAAGGAGCAGCGCGCTATCGTCGAGGAGGAGCTGAAGTCGGGCGTGCTGCGCTGCGTCGTGGCGACGAGCAGCCTCGAGCTCGGCATCGACATGGGCGCGGTCGACCTGGTCATCCAGGTGGAAGCGCCGCCCTCGGCCGCCTCGGGCCTGCAGCGCGTGGGTCGCGCCGGGCACCAGGTCGGCGAGATCAGCCGCGCCTCCCTGTTCCCGAAGCACCGCGGCGACGTGCTGCACACCGCGATCGTGACCGAGCGCATGCTCGCCGGCCTGATCGAGGCGATCAGCGTTCCGCGCAATCCGCTCGACATCCTCGCCCAGCAGACGGTCGCCGCCTGCGCGCTGGATCCCCTCGACGTCGAGCAGTGGTTCGACACGGTGCGCCGCAGCGCGCCCTTCGCGGCGCTCCCCCGCTCGGCCTACGAGGCGACGCTCGACCTCCTCGCGGGCCGCTTCCCGTCGGACGAGTTCGCCGAACTGCGCCCGCGCCTGGTGTGGGATCGCGACGCGGGCACCCTGACCGGGCGGCCCGGCGCGCAGCGTATCGCCGTCACGAGCGGCGGCACCATTCCCGACCGCGGCCTGTTCGGCGTGTTCGTGGCCGGCGAGACCACGGGCGCTCGTGTCGGCGAGCTCGACGAGGAGATGGTCTACGAGTCCCGCGTGGGCGACGTGTTCACGCTCGGCACGACGAGCTGGCGGATCGCCGAGATCACCCACGACCGCGTCAACGTGATCCCCGCGTTCGGGCAGCCCGGCAAGGTGCCGTTCTGGCACGGCGACGGGCTGGGCCGCCCCTTCGAGCTGGGCGAGGCCCTGGGGGCGTTCAACCGGGAGGTGCACGGCGCCCCGGAGCCCCAGGCCCGGGAACGGCTCGCCGCCGCGGGACTCGACGCCCTCGCCCAGGACAACCTCCTCGCGCACCTCGACGAGCAGAAGGCCGCCACCGGCACCCTGCCGACGGACCGCACGCTCACCGTGGAGCGCAGTCGCGACGAGATCGGCGACTGGCGGGTGATCCTGCACTCGCCCTTCGGGCAGACCGTGCACGCGCCGTGGGCCCTCGCCGTGAACGCGCGCATCCGCGAGCGCCTCGGCGTGGAGGGGTCGGCGGTCGCGAGCGACGACGGCATCATCGTGCGCGTGCCGGACGCCGACGCCGCGCCGCCCGGCGCCGAGCTGTTCGTCTTCGACCCCCACGAGCTGGAGCGGATCGTCACCGACGAGGTCGGCGGATCCGCCCTGTTCGCCTCGCGGTTCCGCGAATGCGCCGCTCGCGCGCTGCTCATGCCGCGGATGAATCCGAACCGGCGCACGCCGCTCTGGCAGCAGCGGCAGCGCTCGGCTCAGCTGCTCGAGGTCGCGCGCAAGCACCCCACGTTCCCGATCATCCTGGAGACCCTGCGCGAGGTGCTGCAGGACGTCTACGACCTGCCCTCGCTGCGGCGCCTGATCACGGGGATCGCGGAACGGCGGATCCGGCTCGTCGAGGTGCAGACCGCGCAGCCGTCGCCGTTCGCCCGCGACCTCCTGTTCGGCTACGTGGGCGCTTTCATGTACGAGGGCGACTCCCCGCTCGCCGAGCGCCGGGCCGCCGCGCTGTCGGTCGACCCCGCGCTGCTCGGCGAACTCCTCGGCACGGTGGAGCTGCGGGAGCTGCTGGATCCGGACGTCATCGCGCAGTTCGAGCGCGAGGCGCAGCGGTTGGATCCGGCCCGCCGCGCGCGGGGTGTGGAGGGCGTCGCCGATCTGCTGCGGATCCTCGGCCCGCTCGATGCGGCGGAGGTCGCGGCGCGGTTGGAGGATCCGGACGCCGAGTCGGGCCGGTCCCTGAGCGAGGAGCGCAGCGACGAGACGAAGGGCGCTTCGACAGGCTCAGCGACCGACGCTGTGGCCGCCGCCCACCTGGCGGCGCTCGTGGAGGCCCGCCGCGCGATCGAGGTCACGATCGGCGGGGCGCGCCGCGTCGCCGCGATCGAGGACGCCGGGCGCCTGCGCGACGCTCTCGGCGTGCCGCTGCCCGTGGGGATCCCGGTGGCGTTCCTGGAGCCGGTCGCGGATCCGCTCGGCGATCTGATCGCCCGGCACGCGCGCACGCACGGGCCGTTCCTGGGATCGGCGGTGGCGGCGCGGTTCGGGCTGGGCACGGCGATCGTGCGACAGACGCTGCAGCGCCTCGAGGCCGACGGACGGGTCACAAGCGGGTACTTCCTGCCGGACCCCGCCGCCGGCGCCACGGGAGCCCGCGCCTCCGCCACCTCCGCCGGTCCGGACGAGACGGAGTGGTGCGACACCGAGGTGCTGCGCCGACTGCGGATGCGCTCCCTCGCCGCGATCCGGGGCAGCGTCGAGCCGGTGCCCCCGGCCGCGTTCGCGCGGTTCCTGCCGGAGTGGCAGCATGTGGCGCGTCCGCTCGAGGGCATCGACGGCGTCGCGACCGTGATCGAGCAGCTCGCCGGCGTGCCGATCCCCGCCAGCGCCTGGGAGTCGCTGATCCTGCCGCAGCGCGTGCGCGACTACGTCCCGGCGATGCTCGACGAGCTCACCAGCTCCGGCGAGGTGGTGTGGGCCGGCCACGGAGCGCTGCCGGGCCGCGACGGCTGGGTGTCGCTGCACCCCGCCGACCTCGCCCCGTTCACGGTGCCGTTCGCCGACGACGCCCCCGGGGAGGGATCGCTGGAGGCACAGCTCCTCGCGGCCCTCGCCTCGGGCGGTGCGTACTTCGCCGCCCAGCTGCGCGAGACCACCGGGGCCGAGAACGAGGCATCGGTGGTCGAGGCGCTGTGGAACCTCGCCTGGTCGGGGCACGTCACGAACGACACGTTCGCCCCGATCCGTGCACTGCTGAGCGGCGGGAGCCAGGCGCACAAGGTGACGCGCCGCACTCCGCGCGCCCGCACGTTCCGCGGGATGTCCCTGGCCCGCCCTGCCTCGGCGCCGCGCCCGCTGTCCGTCGGCGGCCGCTGGTCGCTGCTGCCCGAGGCCGAGACGGATCCGGCGCGGCGCGCCACGGTCTCGGCGGGACTGCTGCTGGACCGGTACGGCGTCGTCACCCGCGGATCGGTGCAGGCCGAGGGCGTACCCGGCGGCTTCGCGCAGGCCTACCGCGTGCTGGCGGGCTTCGAGGAAGCCGGGCACTGCCGCCGCGGATACGTGATCGAGAAACTCGGCGCGGCGCAGTTCGCCGCCTCCGCCACGATCGACCGGCTGCGCACCTTCGCCGGGCTCGCCGACCCGCCGCCGCGCACGGGGCGCACGCTCGCGGCCACCGATCCGGCGAACCCGTACGGCGCTGCCCTCGGCTGGCCCCGGCTGGACGAGGTCTCGCACCGCCCCGGGCGCAAGGCCGGCGCGCTCGTGGTGCTCGTGGACGGCGCCCTCGTGCTGTACCTCGAGCGGGGCGGCAAGACGGTGCTCGCGTTCTCCGACGACGAGGAGGAGCTGCGCGCCGCGACGGCAGACCTCGCCGCGACCGCGAAGGCGCGGCGCCTGGAGACGCTCACCGTGGAGAAGGTGAACGGCTCCGGCCTGTACGAGCGCGGCGCCGACGGATCCGGACGCGGCCCCCGGCTCGGCCGGCTGCTGCAGGAGGCGGGCTTCGTGGCGACCCCGCGGGGGTACACCCTGCGCAAGACGCTGTGACGACGCTCGGCCGCGACGCCGTCCGCACCCGCACATACCCTGGTGTCATGATCCGCGAGTTCGCCGCCGGCGTCGGCACCCTGCTGCGCGGGTTCGCGCTGTGGCGCACGCGCCCTCGGCTGCTCGCGCTCGGGCTCATCCCGGCGGTGATCAGCTTCCTCCTGCTGACCGCGCTCCTGATCCCCCTCGGCTTGTCGCTCGGCGCGATCACCACCTGGATGACGCCGTTCGCCGACGGCTGGATCGCCGGCTGGCGCGACGCCCTGCGCATCGCGCTCGGCATCGTGCTGTTCATCGCCGGCGCCGTGCTTTCGGCGCTGGTCTTCACTGCTCTGACGCTGACGATCGGGGATCCGTTCTACCAGCGCATCTGGCGCGAGGTCGAGCGCAGCCTCGGCGGGCCCGAGCCCACGGGCGAGACCGGCTTCTGGGCCACGATCGGCGAGGGGCTTCGCCTGGTGCTGCTCGGCGCGCTGATCGCCCTGTTGACCCTGGTGCTGGGTCTCATCCCGGTCGTCGGCGGGGTGCTCGCCACCGTCGTCGGCGTGCTCCTCTCCGGACGCCTGCTCGCGCGGGAGCTCACGGGCCGCGCCTTCGACGCCCGCGGCCTGAGCCGCCACGACCGCGCGCGACTGCTCGCCTCGGGACGAGCCAGGGTGCTCGGCTTCGGCGTCGCCACGCAGCTGTGCTTCATGGTGCCGCTGGGCGCGGTCATCACGATGCCCGCCGCCGTCGCCGGATCCACGGTGCTCGCCCGGGCCCTGACCGAGCGCGCGGCGATCGGGAGTACAACGGAGGCGGCGCCCGGTGCCTGAGGGCGACACCGTCTACCGCGTGGCGCACCGCCTCGACCGGGCGCTGCGCAGCGGCGTGGTGACGCGCTTCGACCTGCGGGTGCCCGATCTGGCGAACGCCGACCTGACCGGATCCGTCGTGCACGCCGTGGTTCCGCGCGGCAAGCACATCCTCATGCGCATCGGCGACTGGACGCTCCGCTCGCACCTGCGCATGGACGGCGCCTGGCACCTGTACCGGCCGGGCGAGCGCTGGCGGGCGTCCGCGCACACCGCCCGCGCGATCGTCGGCACGGCCGACGTCGAGGCGGTCGGCTTCGAGGTGTCGATGCTGGCGCTCGTGCCGACGGTCGAGGAGGCGACCCTGGTCTCGCACCTGGGACCGGATCCGCTCAGCGACGACTGGGATCCGGTGGAGGCCGCACGGCGGCTCGGAGCGGATCCGCGCCCGATCCACGTCGCCCTGCTGGATCAGCGCAACGTGGCCGGGTTCGGCAACGAGTACGCCGCCGAGCTGCTGTTCCTGCGCGGCGTGCTGCCCACGCGTCCAGCGACGGAGGTGGATGTCGCGGCGCTGCTCGATCTCGGCGCACGCACGATCCGCGCCAACCGGGAACGGGTCGATCGCACCTTCACCGGGGTCGCGCTGCGCGGCCGCACCACGTGGGTCTACGGGCGCGCCCGCCGCCCCTGCCGCCGCTGCGGCGCCCTCATCCTGTCGGGCGAACTGGGCGCCGACCCCGCCGAGGAGCGCCGCACGTTCTGGTGCCCGAACTGCCAGCGCTGAGCGCGCGGTGGTGGGGGCGCTGAGCGGTGGTGCGGGCGCTGAGCGCGCGGCGCCGGATCCGCGAAGACGCGCACCTCCGCAGAGATGCGCGTCTTCGGTGCGGCCCTGATGGCCGCGGCGTTCAGGCCGCCAGCCAGAGGCCCTTGCGGTCGGTGTCCAGATTCATGCCGGCGGCGACGGTCTCGTCGTCGCCGATCTTGGCGCCGCGCGCGATGTGCGCGCCGGCGCCGACCTCGGTGCGCACGCCGATCGTGGCGCCGTCTCCGATCACGGCCCGCTGCCCGATGTGGGCATGGGCCTCGATCCGGGCGTTCACGCCCACGATCGCCTCGGGCTCGATCCAGGCGCCGCGCGCGACGTACGCGCCGGCCCCGACCTTCGCCCCCGGTTCGACGTAGGCACCGGCTTCCACGACCGCCTGCGGGTGCACCTTGGCACCGTGCGCGATCAGCCCGCGGCCGTTGGCGTGCTTGCGGTAGCGCAGCGTGCCGCCGTGGCCGTCTTCGATGTCGACGTAGTTCTTACCCACGAAAACCTCCCGTGCCCGGGACTTTCCCCGGATACATCTGCAACCTCGGCCGGGCCGGATCTATTCCCGCGCACGCATTTCGCGCGTGTCGGCCCGTCCGTCGCGCCCAACGACGGCGCTCATCCCGGATGCGCGCCGTCGCAGCCCCCGCCTCGTACAGGCCCGACGCCGATCAGCGCCAGCGCCCGCCGCGCTGCGCGCCCGCGAGGCTGGAGAGCGCGAGCGCACCCACCAGCAGCCCGAAGTCGCGCAGAGCGATGTCGAGGAATCCGCCCGCGGTCACCAGGCTCACGATGATGCCGAGCAGCCACGCGGCGACCACGTAGCCGCCGATCCGGGGCAGGAAGGCGACGAGGATCCCGGCCAGGATCTCGACGGCGCCGACGATGTACATGAACGTGTGCGCGTCCAGGCCGATCATGCCGTTGATCCACGGGGCGAGATACACCTCCCAGTCCGGCTTGAGGATGCGGAGGAACTTGTCGAGTCCGAACAGGATCGGCGCGACGGTGAAGACGGTGCGCAGCAACAGGAAGGCCTGCCGGTTTCCGTCCTGCAGCAGTGGCCGATGAGCCGCGCTTCTGGTGTGTGCCGAGGTGGTCATGACGGATCCCTTCTAACAGGTGATGATTCATAAATTAGAACCATCCATCTCTAAAATCAAGGGATTCTTCAGTTAGAGTGGGGAGATGAGCATCTCGGAGCGGGCCGCGGGGATCGGAGCCCTGGCGGACCCCACCCGGCAGGCGCTGTACGAGCACGTCATCGCGCAGCCGGACGCCGTCACGCGGGAGAGCGCCGCCGAGGCCGTGGGCGTGGCCGCGCACGTCGCGCGCTTCCAGCTCGACCGCCTCGTCGAGCTCGGCCTGCTCGAGGTGGAGTTCCGCCGCCTGACCGGCCGGACCGGCCCCGGCGCCGGGCGCCCGTCGAAGCTCTACCGGCGCGCAGAGCAGACCATCGCGGTCTCCCTGCCGCCGCGGCGCTTCGACCTGGCCGGGCACCTGCTCGCGCGCGCGATCGAGCACGCTGCCGGCGACGTGCCGATCGACGCGGCGCTCCGCGAGGTCGCGCGTGACGAGGGCTGCGCCTACGGCGCCCGGATCGGCGAGGCGGCAGGGCACGCCGACGCCGGTCGCGCCGACGCCGCGCACGAGTACGAGCGGATCCGGCCCGCCCTCGCGGATCAGGGCTACGAGCCGCGCGCGGCCGAGGACGGGCTCGTGCTCGCGAACTGCCCGTTCCACGACCTCGCGCGCGCCCACACGGGGCTCATCTGCGGGATGAACCAGGCATACGTCGCCGGCGTCGCCGAGGGTCTCGGATGCCGCCACCTCGACGCGCAGCTGGCCCCCAGCGCCGAACGGTGCTGCGTCGTGATCCGCGCCGCGGGGTCCTGAGCCCGTGGGCGCCGCAGGCTGCGCCGGTACGCTGAACGCATGAGCAGGCGAGGCGCATCCGGCGGACGCAAGCCCGCGGTGCGTTCCGCCAAGGGCGGTGCCCGCAGCACCGCCGGCGGCAGGAACGCCGGCAAGGCCGCCGCGAAGGGCACCGGCAATGGCGCGCCGCAGCGCGCGGCGAAGAAGACCGAGAAGGTCGTGTTCGACGCTCCCGTCGCGCCGGCCGAGGAGCCGCGCGTCCTGCGGCTCGGCGCGGTGCCGGGCGCCACGCCGGGCCGCTGGATCGACACCTGGAACGCGCGGATGCCGCACGTGACGCTCGAGCTGGTGCCGATCCCGTTCACCGCACAGCGCACCGCCCTCATCGAGCGGAGCGTCGACCTCGCCCTGGTGCGGGATCCGTTCGACCGGAACGGCATGCACGCGATCGCGCTCTACGAGGAGCTGCCGGTCGTGATCGCCTCCGCCGAATCGCACCTGCTCGCCGCCGACGAGCTCTCCCCCGCCGATCTGGAGGGCGAGACCCTGCTCACGACCCGGGAGGACGTGCTCGGAGAGCTGGATCTGCCGGCCCAGGCGGCCGAGATCGGTCCGCTCGACACGGTCGAGGACGCGATCGCGACGGTCGCCGCGGGTGTCGGCATCCTGGTCGCCCCGATGTCATTGGCCCGCCTGCATCACCGCAAAGACGTCGAATACCGGATCCTGCGGGACGCGCCGGTCTCCCCCGTGCTGCTGGCCTGGCCCCGCGACGCGACGACTTCGGACGTCGAGGCGTTCGTCGGCGTCGTGCGCGGCCGGACCGCGAACTCCTCCCGCTGATCTCACGGCGTTTCGAAGCGCGCAAACGGCTGGATCCGGCGTGCGGATGGAGCCAATTGCGCGCTTCGAAACGAGTGGAGACGATCAGGCGGCCTGGGCGACGGGAACCGACGCGCCGACCTGCAGCACGCCGTCGACCGCATCCACCTGCACCCGACCCCCGTCGCGGAGCTCGCCCGAGACGAAAAGGTCGGCGATGCGGTCGTCGACCTCGCGCTGGATCAGGCGACGCAGCGGCCGCGCTCCGTACTCCGGCTCGTAGCCGTGCTCGCCGAGCCAGGCCACGGCCGCGTCCGTCACGTCGAGCGACACCTCGCGACCGGCGAGACGCGCCGCCGTCGCCCGCAGCATCAGCCGGACGATGCGGCTCAGCTCCTCGCGGCCGAGCTTCGAGAACAGCACGATCTCGTCGATGCGGTTCAGGAACTCGGGCCGCATGGCCTCGCGCAGCTTGCCCATCACCCGGGCCCGCAGATCCTCCTGCGAGGCGAAGCCGTTCGCGGATGCGTCCTGCGACGCCACGAACCCGAGCGCGCCCGAGCGCGAGGCGAGGAACTCGGATCCGATGTTCGAGGTCATCACGACCACCGTGTTGCGGAAGTCGACCGTGCGCCCCTGACCATCGGTGAGCCGTCCGTCGTCGAGCACCTGCAGCAGCAGGTTGAACACGTCGGGGTGAGCCTTCTCGATCTCGTCGAACAGCACGATCGAGTACGGGTTGCGCCGCACCCGCTCGGTGAGCTGCCCCGCCTCGTCGTAGCCCACGTATCCCGGAGGGGCGCCGACGAGCCGCGACACCGTGTGCCGCTCGCCGAACTCGCTCATGTCGAAGCGGATCACGGCGGTCTCGTCGTCGAAGAGCCGGTCGGCGAGTGCCTTGGCCAGCTCGGTCTTACCGACACCGGTCGGGCCGAGGAAGAGGAACGAGCCGACCGGGCGGCGGGCATCGCCCATGCCGGTGCGACTGCGCCGCACGGCCCTGGCCACGGCGGTGACCGCGTCGTCCTGACCGATCACGCGGGCGTGCAGGTCGGCCTCGAGGTCGGCCAGACGCTCGCGCTCGCTCTCCGAGACACGACTCACCGGGATGCCGGTCGCGCGGGAGATCACCGCGGCGATCTCGGCCTCGTCGACCACGGCGGCCTCCGCGTTCATCACCACGGCGGGACGTCCGGCGGCGTCGATCCGGCGCTGCACGGCGGCGATCTCGTCGCGGATCCGCGACGCCTCCTCGTAGTGCTCGGCGCCGACCGCGGCGTTCTTGCGCGCCTCCAGATCGGCGAGCTCCGCGAGCAGCGCCTCGACGTCGTCGACCACGCCGAGCCGCAGCCGCAGCCGCGCGCCCGCCTGGTCGATGAGGTCGATCGCCTTGTCCGGCAGCACGCGGTCGGGCAGGTAGCGCGCGCTGAGCTCCACCGCGGCGCGGATCGCGTCCTCCGTGTAGGTCACGGCGTGGTGCTGCTCGTAGGCGGGCTTGAGCCCCTCCAGGATGCGCACGGCGTCCTCGATCGACGGCTCCGCGACCTTGACCGGCTGGAAGCGGCGCTCGAGCGCCGGATCCTTCTCGATCCGCCGGTACTCGGCGAGCGTGGTCGCGCCGACGAGGTGCAGGTCGCCCCGCGCCAGGCGCGGCTTCAGGATGTTGCCGGCGTCCATGCCGCCGCCCTCGCCGGAACCGCCGGCGCCGACGACGGTGTGCACCTCGTCGATGAACACGATGATCTCGCCCTTGTGGGCGGCGATCTCGTCCATCGTCTGGGTGAGGCGCTCCTCGAAGTCGCCGCGGTAGCGGGTGCCCGAGAGCATGGCGGGCAGGTCGAGCGCCACGACGCGGCGGTCCTTCAGCTGCGCGGGAACGGCGCCGTCGACGATCGCGCGGGCCAGGCCCTCCACGATCGCGGTCTTGCCGACGCCGGCCTCGCCGATCAGCACGGGGTTGTTCTTCGTGCGGCGGCTGAGGATCTCGATGGTCTGCTCGATCTCGTCCGCGCGGCCGATCACGGGATCCAGCTCGCCGGCGCGGGCACGGGCCGTGAGGTCCAGCCCGAAGCGGTCCAGCATCGGCGTCTCGGACGCGCCCGCCGCGGTCTCCGCCTCCGGGGCGGCACCCGCAGGCACGGGCTCGCGGAGGCTCTGCGTGAGCGCCTCGGCCGTGACGCCGGCGCGTGCCAGGATCTGGCCCGCGGGCACGTCCTGTCCGAGTACGAGCGCGAAGAAGACGTGCTCCGGCTCGATGTAGGTCGCGCCGGAGGAACGGGCGACCTGGTAGGCGTGGAACAGGGCGCGGCTGGCACCGGGGGTGATGGTGGCGGCGTCCGCGTCCGTCGCCGGCCCCGGGGCGGGCAGGCGCGTCTCGACCGCGTCGATGATCGCCTGCGGCGAGACGCCGATGTTGCGGATCGCCTGGACGACGGCGTCGTCCTCGACGACGGTGCGCAGCACGTGCAGCGCGTCGAGCTCGGTCTGGCCGCGCTCGAGCGCGAACCGGCCCGCGCGCTGCAGGGTCCGCTGAGTGCGTACGGTGAGGAACCGGCTGAGGTCGATCGACCGGGTCTGCCGGGCCTGCTCACCGGCGAGATAGCGCGCCAGGAACTCGTCGAACGAGCCCGAACCCGCGTCGGTGAAGTCGTTGGGCATTTCGCTTCCTCTCAAACTTGAGCGTAGTGCTATCAAGTTCAACAGATGCGTCCCGACCGTATTCCCGATGCCGCCGGTCCCTTTCGATGGTGCCGCCCGCGGGCGCGGTCAGCGCAGACTCTGGGCGAGTCCGACGAGGATGCACTCCGGCCCGCGCACGTAGCAGAGCCGGTAGATGTCCTCGTACTGCACGACGCCGTCACTGACGAGTTCCGTGCCGTGCCTGCTGATTCGCCGCAGGGTCTCGTCGAGGTCCGCCACGTTGAACATGACACGGAGGTAGCCGAGCGCGTTCACCGGAGCCCTCCGATGATCGGCGACGACGTGAGGCGCGAGGAAGCGCGAGAGCTCGAGCCGGCCATGACCGTCCGGCGTGCGCATCATCGCCACCTCGACCCGCTGATCGCCGAGACCGGTGACCCGGCCCGCCCACTCCCCCTCGGCGAAGGCCCGGCCTTCGAGCTCGAGGCCGAGATCGGTGAAGAAGTCGACGACCGCAGTGAGGTCTTCGACGACGACGCCGACGTTGTCCATGGTGATGCTCATGGGTCAGGCCGCCTTCCCGCCCTCGAGATACCGACCGAGATTGGCGAGGCCTTCGTCCCAGCCGTCGTAGACGAACCCGTCCCCGGGCCTGCCGGCGTAGCCGAGCATGTGGAGGACGAGCTCGGTGCGCTCGCCCTGCGGGGTGAACGTGAGCGTGATCACCGGAGTCCTCTCGACGGGCGCGTCCGGGTCGCCCCAGGTGAACGCGAGCCGATCGATCGGATCGACCTGCAGGCACTCGCCCCCGGTCGGGAACTTCTCGCCGGTCTCGTCGTTCGTCATCGTGTAGCGATACCGCCCGCCCACGCGGACATCGGCGCGCACGCTGTCGGCCGAGACGCCGAACGGGCGCAGCCACTGCGCCAACTCGGACTCCTGGGTCCAGGCGCGCCAGACGAGCTCGCGTGGCGCGTCGAGGACGCGAGTGAGGGAGAACTGCGGTGGCTCCTGCTGCGATGGGCCTGTCGTGTTCATGATCCGCCTTCCTGGATGTCGTCGGTGTTCGTTCGGGCCTTCATGACTCCGAGGTGGGCTTCGAGGGCGTCGAGGCGCAGGTTCCACTCGCGGCGCTGCTTCTCGACCCAGGCGGAGGCTTCCTCGAGCGGCTCCGTCTCCATCGAGAGGGTGCGCCACTGCGCATGGGCGGTGCGCGTCACCAATCCCGCACGCTCGAGCACCTTCAGATGCTGGGAGATCGCGGGCCCGCTCATCGAGAACGGCGCAGCGACCTCGCCGACGGTCGCGGGCCCCTGCGCGAGCTTCGAGAGGATCTCGCGTCGCGTCGGGTCGGCGAGCGCAGCGAACACGAGGCTCAGGGCATCGGATGCGACCATTTCATGACGTCCTTATTTAAGCTTTTGCCTCATTAGAGCATGGAGGGATGACCACGTCAAGGGCGGGCGCCCGGCGGCCCGCATCAGCGTTCCGCATACGGGCTGTGTTCCCGACCATTTCATCCGGGCCTCGTGCGGCTCTGCCGCTCCCCTAGAATCCAGGGATGGCCTCGCTTCTGTACGTCGGCGTGCGCCCTGAGCTGGATGCGGCGACGGCGGAGCGCGCCTCCTTCCGCGTCGCCCTCGGCGTCGATGCCGACGTGCTGGACCGGATCGACCTCACCACCGCCGCGCTTCCCGATGACGCCTTCGACCGGTACGCCGGATTCGTCATCGGCGGCTCCCCGTTCAACGTCACCGACGTGCGCAAGTCCGAGACGCAGCTCCGCGTCGAGGCCGACCTGGAGCGCATCGCCGCGCGCGCGATCGACGGCGCGACGACCGCCTTCTTCACCTGCTTCGGGATCGGCGTGGTCACGCGGCTCCTCGGCGGCAGCGTCGGCACGGAGAACCCTGAGGAGGCGACCGCGGCGGAGATCCGGACGACGCCGGAAGGCGCGGCCGATCCCCTGTTCGGACCCGCGGGCGCCACGTTCCACGCGTTCACCGCGCACAAGGAGGGCTCGACCCAGGCACCGCCGGGTGCCGTGCTGCTCGCCGGGAACGACTCCTGCCCCGTGCAGGCGTACCGCGTGGGCGCCGACCTCTACGCGACGCAGTTCCATCCGGAGCCCTCGCCGCGCGACTTCGCGGACCGGATGGTGTTCTACCGCACCACGGGCTACTTCGATCCGGACGCGTTCCACACCGTGCAGGAGGCCGTGCTGGCGTCCGTGGTGACCGAGCCCGCCCGCATCCTGCACCGCTTCGGCGAGCGCGCGCTCGCCCGCTGACCCGCGAGAACCGGCACCCCTCGCTCAGGGACCGGACGTCAGCGCTCTCCGCGCAGCAGCGCGATCCGTTCGTTCAGGTAGGCCTCCAGCGGCATGAGCCCCGCGGCGGGCGACCACCGCACCGACGGCACGCCGTCCACGACCGCGAGGGGTCCGGAGGATCCGCCCGCCGCGACCGCGTCCAGATCGATCCGGGTCCAGCCGACGTGCACGGTCTCGCCGTCGCGGAATCCGCCGCGCGACGCCTCCGCCCGCCGTTCGGCGCGGGCGCGCGCCGACTCCGCGGCGTACCCGCGGCGCACGGGCGCCGCGGCGCGCAGCACCTCCGCCGTGGCGAACACCGCGTCGTCGGCGATCAGCAGCACCCCGACGTGCCAGGCGGATCCGGCGCGCACGATGCGCGGCGCACGCCAGCGCGAGAGCTTCTCGCGGCCGAGCGCCTCCTGCGGCACGTCCCGCAGCGACGCGCGGGCGCCATCGAGAAGCGCGCGGAGTGCCGGGGCGGATGCGGACGAGGTCACGCGTCCAGGCTATGCCTCCGCGCTCGGCACGGCCGCGCCGACCATCGGAGACTCCGCGACCGCCGAACCGCCGAACCGCCGAACCGCATGTTTGCGATATCCGAATCCGATCGCAAATCGCGTATTTCAAGGCCAGACCTTGATGTTAGCGCTAACCCGGGGTTACCGTAGCCGTGTTCTCCCCCGCCTCGACGATGCAGCAAGGACGACCGATGCCCCCAAAGGCCCTGTCCCTCTCCCGCCGCTCGCGCGGTGCGATCGCCGGGGGCGCCGCCCTCGCCGTCGCCGCCACGACGCTGGCCCTCGGCGCGGTCGCGCCGGCGCACGCCGCGAGCGCCCCGCCCGCCGGCGCCGCACTTCCCGACACGGGCTACACGCTGCTCGACGTCGACTCCGAATCGGCGCCCTACCCCGCGCCGCCCTCGCTCGACGGCACGGCGAAGGGAGCGTTCGACGGCGACTACTCCACCCAGTGGGCCTCGAACTACAACGGCGGATCACCGGATCGGATGCCGCACTACCTGACCTTCGACATCGGCGCTCCGCACACGCTCACCGGGCTCGGCTACTCCGTCAAGGTGCAGAACAACGGCCCGGCCAAGAACGTGCAGGTGCTCACCACGAACGACCCCGCCGTCGCGAAGGACGGCAGGAGCAGCGCCTGGACGCCCGCGGGAACCGCCACGTTCTCGCAGCCCACGAGCAACACGCAGATCCAGTACGTGACGTTCGCGCAGCCGGTCTCCGCGCGCTACGTCGATTTCCGGATCCTCGACGCCGTGAACGGATCGAACCACGCCTCGGCCTCCGAGATCGTCGCGTACACGACCGATCCGATCGTCACCCCGACGCCGACCCCGACTCCGACCCCGACGCCCAAGCCGGCCGCCGCGACGGTGACGACCCACTCCGTCGACGACAGCACATGGCAGTACCCCGACGACACTCCGGCGAGCCCCTTCATCGCCGCCGACGGCACGTTCCACTTCGGCGAGTCGCACGCGAACTACTACAACGAGCCCGACGGCAGCAACGGCGACATCCGGCAGTGGATCTGGGACACCGGCACGGACTTCGACACCGCCGCGCCCGACGCCGCACTCAACGCGGCCGGCACCAACCCCGACACCACCGACTTCTGCAACGCCAGCCCGACCGGCGTGGAGTCGACGAAGGCGCCTGCCGGATCCCGCTACACGCAGCCGAACTACTGCGACATCACGCAGATGTGGGTCGACCCCGACACGGGCGACTGGTACGGCCTGGTGCACAACGAGTTCACGCCCAAGACGTTCGGCGACGGCCTGCACTACGACGCGATCGACTACGCGGTCTCGACCGACCAGGGCAAGACCTGGACGATCCCGGGCCACGCGATCACCTCGCCGTACAGCACGACGCGCGGCGACACCACGGCGTTCCCGCAGCAGACCTACTACTACGGTGACGGCGACCCCCGCCTGTACGTCGACTAGGCGTCCGGCTACTTCTACGCGTTCTACGGATCCCGCGTGGTGAACAAGACCGGCAGCTGGGTGGCCCTCTACGAGCACGTCGCGCGGGCCCCGATCTCCGGCAAGATGGCCACCGGCACCTGGCAGAAGTGGTACGACGGCACCTGGACCCAGCCCGGAATCTCCGACAAGGAGAGCAACATGGTGCCCGTCGCCGACGACAGCGAGACCGGGTACACCCCGGTCGACAAGGAGTACGACCCGAACACCCCCGGCACTGCGCAGCAGCAGATCAAGAGGGGGCAGATGCCGCCCACCTCGCCGCTGTTCGTGATGGACGTGACCTACGACGCCTACCTCGGCCTGTACATCGGCGAGCCGCAGAACCCGGACCAGTCGGGCGACGCACCGCAGGAGTTCTACGCCACGAAGAACCTCGCGACGCAGAAGTGGTTCTGTCTCGGCGACACCGGATCCGCGTACACGACGGCGTCCTGGTACCGCTGGTTCGTCGACCCGGCCAACAAGACGAGCTCGGCGATCGTGGGCAAGTCGTTCCGTTCGTACTGCTCGTTCGGCTGCATGGGCGACGCCTCCGCCCAGCTCGCCAACATCACGATCGACGCCGGCCCGTCCGTGACGGCGGCGGCGCCGATCGACACGAGCAAGGCCTACACGATCGCCAACGCGGACGGCCGCAAGCTGTCGGTCGAAGGCGACGGCGCCACGCTGAAGAGGGCCGGGGACGTGAACCGCAAGAACGGCGCGCGGACGTTCACGGCGACGGGTGACGGCGCGTACACGATCGCCACGCAGGCGGGCAGGCTTCTGGGCGTCGACGCCTCGTCGACCGCCGGTCGGGCGTGGGGAGCCGCGCTCACCCTCACCGACGCGGCGTCGGCCGGGGTCGGTCAGCAGTGGTTCGTGATGCCGAACACCGACCCCGCCAGCGGAGAGGCGACCGGATCCATCCGGCTCGTGAACCGCTACTCCGGGCTCGTGCTGGGCATCGACACCTCCGCGGCGGCCACCACCCCCGGCCGCTCGTGGGACAAGCCCGCCGTGCACGGTGCATCGAGCACCGCGCAGGCGGGTTCGTTCACCCGGCCCGGCGACCAGACGCTGACCCTGACAGAGTTCGACGGGAACTGACCGCACGACGACACGGAGGGGATCCGGGCATCGCGCCCGGGTCCCCTCCGTGCGTCTCCCGCCGAGTGCCGCCGGGGCGATTCGTCGTACCGTCGCGCGCGATTCGCCTCCCGCCCGCGGGCACGGCAGAATCGACGCACACCCCGTTGCAAGGAGACGATGCCATGGCGCAGCCCGACACCGCCCGACTGCTGATCACGTGCGCCGATCAGCCCGGCATCGTCGCAGCCGTCGCGGGTGTGCTCGCGGCGCACGAGGTGAACATCATCTCGCTCGACCAGCACTCCACCGACGCGGAGGGCGGGCGCTTCTTCCAGCGCACCGTGATCCACCGCGAGGGTCTCGCCGCCGCCCGCCCCGCGCTCGAGTCCGACCTCGCCGCCGTGGCCGAGCGCTTCGGCATGGAGTGGTCGCTGCACGACGCCTCCAAGCGCAAGCGCGTGGCGATCTTCGTCTCGAAGTACGACCACTGCCTCATGGAGCTGCTCTGGCGCACCCAGCGCGGCCAGCTCGACATCGACGTCACCATGGTCGTCTCCAACCACCCCGACCTCGCCGAGTCGGTGCGCTCGTTCGGCGTCCCGTTCGTGCACATCCCCTCGGGCGACAAGCCGGAGATGGAGCGGCGCCAGCTGGAGCTGCTGCAGGGCAACGTGGATCTGGTCGTGCTCGCCCGCTACATGCAGATCCTCACCGACGACTTCATCGAGCGCCTGGGCGCGCCGGTGATCAACATCCACCACTCGTTCCTGCCGGCGTTCATCGGCGCGAACCCCTACGCTCGGGCCAAGGAGCGCGGCGTGAAGCTCATCGGCGCGACGGCGCACTACGCGACGGCCGACCTCGACGAGGGGCCGATCATCGAGCAGGACGTCACCCGGGTGACGCACGCTGACTCCGCCGCCGAGCTGCAGGCCCGGGGTGCCGACGTGGAGCGCCTCGTGCTCGCGCGCGCGGTGCAGTGGCACGCCGACGACCGCGTCATCGTGCACGGCCGCTCCACCGTCATCCTCTGACGCGCGCGCAGGCGTCGCGACGACAGGCGGCCGCGCGGGGACAGGCCGGGATCCGGCGTGATGGCCTGATCCGGCGCGATCGTCCGTTCCGGCGCGCGGGTCAGTCCCGCGGCACGCCCGCGGCCAGTTCCGCGAACGCCTCGGCCGCCGTGCCGTAGCGGGCGAGCGGGGCCGACTGCCCCATCCACAGCGACTGCAGATCGCCCCGGTTCTGCTCCCCGGCCGGGGTGCGGAAGCGCCCGGTGATCCAGTTCTGGGCCGGGAACGGGGCGATGGATCCGGCGCCCTCGATCTCCGCGACCGCCCGGTTGCGCGCGCCGCGGGCGAGTCGGCCGCTCATCGCGCGCGTCAGCACCGTGCCCTCCGCCGGTGTCGCGCGGATCGCGTCGCGGTGGGCGGCGTTGGCCGCCGACTCCGCGGTGCCGAGGAAGGCCGTGCCCACCTGCACGCCCTGCGCGCCCAGGGCGAAGGCCGCAGCCACGCCCCGGCGGTCCGCGATGCCGCCCGCGGCGATGACCGGGACCGAGACGGCGTCCACGACCTGGGGCAGCAGCGAGAAGAGGCCGACCAGCGACTCCTCCGCCGGTCCGAGGAACGACACCCGGTGCCCCGCGGCCTCGGCGCCCGTCGCGACGATCGCGTCGACGCCGCCCTCTGCGAGCACGCGGGCCTCCGCGACGGTCGTGGCCGTGCCGACCACGCGGATGCCGCGCCGGTGCGCCTCGTCGACCAGCGCCGGTGAGGGCACGCCGAAGACGACGCTCAGCACCGGCGGCGCCGCCTCGAGGATCGCGTCCGCCTGCTCCTCGAGCGGAGGCAGGTAGCGTTCGGGGCGCGCCGGCGGCTCGGCGCCGACCTCGGCGAAGAACGGCGCGAGCGCGGCCGCGTATCCGTCGTGCTCGGGCCCCGGAGCGACCTCGTCGCCCGTGGGCAGCCAGATGTTCACCGCGAACGGCGCCCGGGTCGCCGCCCGCAGCTCCGCGATCGTGGTGCGGATCCGGTCGCTGTCATAGCCGTACAGCCCGTAGGAGCCGAGCCCGCCGGCGTCGCTCACCGCCGCTGTGAGCGGCACGGAGCTGAGTCCGCCGAAGGGTCCGAGGATCACAGGGGTGCGGATGCCGAGGAGATCGGTGAGGGCGCTCATGCTTCCGAGGCTACGCCCGTCGGGATCCGGTCAGTCCGGGACGACGGGGATGGACCCGGTGAGCGGGGACGGCGGCTCCTCGTCACGGCCGGCGCCCCGCCGGCGCGCGCCGGCGGTCACCCCGATGCTCGCGATCACGACGAGGGCGATCGCGACCAGCCGCAGCGGCGACGCGTGCTGGCCCAGCACGAGCAGGCCGGCCAGGGTCGCGAAGACCGGCTCCAGGCTGAGCAGGATCCCGAAGACCCGCTGAGGCAGACGGCGCAGGGCCGCGAGCTCCAGGATGTACGGGATGACCGAGGCGAGCAGGGCGGTGAGCGCGGCGAGTCCGAGCAGGCGCGGATCCCCCACCGCGGTGATGGCGGCCGGCACGCCGAACGGCAGCAGCAGCACCGCCGCGACCGCGAGCGCCACGGCCAGCCCTTCCGTGCCGGTGGTGAGCGCACCGACACGGGTGCTCATCCGGATGTACATGACCCAGAACGCCGCCGCGATGAGGGCGAACAGCACGCCCACCGGATCGAGCGCCGCGGCCCCGGTCAGCCCGTCCACGCCGAGCAGCGCCATGCCGATGAGGGCGACGCCGACCCAGATCGCGTCGGCGAGACGGCGGGTGAGCACGGCCGCCAGCACGAGCGGTCCGAGGAACTCGATCGCGACGGCCGGACCGATCGGGATCCGGTCGATCGCCGCGTAGAAGCAGCCGTTCATGGCGGCGAGCGAGATGCCGAACAGGACTGCGGCCGTCCACTGCGGACGGTTCCAGCGGTTCAGCCGGGGACGGGCGATGAGCAGCACCACGATCGCGGCGATGAGCACGCGCAGCGCCGTGACGCCCCACGATCCGAGCGCCGGGAAGATCATCGTCGCCACGGATGCGCCGAACGGGAGCGAGAAGCAGGATCCGACGACGAGCAGCACCCCGAGCGCGGGCTGCTGCCGCGGTACCTGAGAAGTCACCCCTCCAGCCTGGCACGGACCGGCGCACCGCCCGCATCCGCGGCTCCTCGCGGACCCCACCTGCATCCGCGCTCCTCGCTCGCCCCTCCTGCCGCTCAGAACCTTGCGCTCAGGTCCGTTCTCTCGCTCAGGTCGCAAAAACGGCTGCAAAAGGCGCCCGGACGCGCAGATATTGCGACCTGAACGGATGTGCTCCTCAGCGGAGCGTGAGTCCCACCCGCAGCGGAGCCCCGGGTGCGGCCGCCTCGACGAGGGCGGCATCCACCGCCGCCAGCGGGTGCACCGCGCCCACCGCATCGGCGAACGGATAGGCACGCCCGCGCCCTCCCATGAAGGCGGCCGCAGCCTGCAGCTCAGCCCCCGTGCAGTCGTGCACGCCGGCGACCGCGATGAGGCCGCGCACGATGCGCTCGGCGTCGAGGGGCACCGGCTCCGCCGGGAAGACGCTGCCGAGCAGCACCACCGCACCGCCCACGTCGACGGCGTCGAGCGCCGCACGCACGGCGTGCCCCGATGCCTCCACCACGAGATCGAAGCCCTCCTCGGCGACGTCGTCCGGGGCGAGCGCGGCGAGGCCGAACCGCTCGGCGAACGCGCGCCGGCCCGGGTCCGGATCCGCGATGCGCACCTGTCCGCCCAGCTCTGCGGCGATCACGGCGGCCGTCAGCCCGACCAGCCCCGCCCCCAGCACGAGCACTCGCTCGCACACGAGCACGGCGGTCTCCTCCGAGCCGGTGGCAGAGGGATCCGGGCGACCGCGGCCGCGCAGGGCGGCGCCCCGCGCGATGCCGGCCCAGGCCGTGGCCGTCGCGCAGGAGACCGGCGCCAGGGCGGCCGCCGGGAGCGCCTCGGGCACGCGCACGATCGCCGTGCCCTCCCGCAGGTGCACGTGTCCGGCGAAGCCGCCGGTGAGCTCCCAGCGCGGTTCGATGCGCGCGTGCCCGTACTGCGCGAGCGTGCGGCACTTCTGGGTGAGCCCCGCCAGGCAGCGGTCGCAGTGCCCGCAGGAGACGGTGACCGACCAGACCACCCGGTCGCCGGCGTGCAGCTCCGCACC
Source organism: Microbacterium xylanilyticum (assembly GCF_054654695.1). NCBI lineage: Bacteria > Bacillati > Actinomycetota > Actinomycetes > Micrococcales > Microbacteriaceae > Microbacterium > Microbacterium xylanilyticum. The sequence goes on along the minus strand of NZ_BAAIEN010000002.1, from coordinate 648,096 downwards.
GTCCACGGCGCGCGCGCCGTCGTCGCCGATCGCGATGATCCGGCCGACGCTCTCGTGTCCCAGGACGAGCGGTGCCGGAGCGTGGCGTCTCCCCTGCACGGTGTCGATGTCGGATCCGCAGATCGTCGACATCTCCACGGCGATCAGCACGTCGTGCGGGCCGAGCGCCACGCCCGGGACGGCGAGCACCTCGTGCGGGATGCCGACGCCGAGCCACGCCATCGCGACGGCGGCGGGCCGCAGGGGCACGTCGTGCCGGTGCACTCCCGCGGCGGGGCGGACCAGGGCCGCGCGCACGTCAGCCCGCCGCGCTCGGCGTCAGCGCCGGGAGCCCGGTCCCGACAGCCGACGAGAACACCACGGAGACGGCGCCGTCGGTCCGGGCGGGGGCGGTGAGAGTGCGAAACGTCATGGGGGCCTTTCGGGTTCCACGTTCGGACGGAATCCTCGAAGACTCTCTCAAGCCGTCCGCAGAATGTGCGCGCGCCTCGGCTTTGTTCCCGCAGTGTTCACTCGCGATTCTTCTCTCGGCCCCGGAAAATCCCGGCCCTCGGTCGCGCCGCGAGCCTCCCCGGACTCAGGCGGCTCCTCAGCGGCCGATGGAATACTGGACGTGTTCACGACGAGGAGGTCGCCCGGTGCCGGACAGCAGGACCGCGAACGAACGCGCGCTCGAGGAGGGCATCGTCACCGACCTCAAGGACCGGATGACGTACGGGTCCTACCTCGATCTGGACCGGCTGCTCAGCGCCCAGCATCCCGTCAGCGTCCCGCAGCACCACGACGAGATGCTGTTCATCATCCAGCACCAGACCACCGAGCTGTGGCTGAAGCTCCTGCTGCACGAGCTCGGCACGGCACGCGACCGTCTCGCCGAGGACGACCTGCGCTCCGCGCTCAAGCACATGGCCCGCGTGAAGCACATCCAGGAGGTGCTCACCCAGCAGTGGTCCGTGCTGGCGACGCTGACGCCCACCGAGTACGCGCAGTTCCGCGGCGACCTCGGCAACTCCTCCGGCTTCCAGTCCGTGCAGTACCGCGCCGTGGAATTCGCCCTCGGCAACAAGAACGAGCGGATGCTGAGCGTGTTCCGCGATCATCCCGAGAACCTCGCGCTGCTCACCGCCGAGTGGGAGCGCCCCACGCTGTACGACGAGTTCCTCCGCTTCGCCGCGCGGCGGGGTCTGCCGATCCCTGCCGAGATCCTCGAGCGCGATGTGCGCCAGCCGTATCGGATGCACGACTCGCTGGTCCCGGTGCTCACCGAGGTCTACGAGCACCCGCACGAGCACTGGGACCTGTACGAGGCGTGCGAGGAGCTCGTCGACGTCGAGGACAACTTCCAGTTCTGGCGCTTCCGCCACCTGCGCACGGTGACCCGCACGATCGGACGCAAGATCGGCACGGGCGGATCCAGCGGCGTCGACTTCCTGCAGCGGGCGCTCGAGCTCACGTTCTTCCCGGAGCTGTACGCCGTGCGCACCGAGATCGGGCGGTGAGCGCATGGCGGAACCCCTCTACATCGGCGGTTTCACCGACCACCACGTGCACCTGCAGCTCGTGGACATCACCCGCCTGGAGTCGACCCGGCTCGGCCGCGGCCTCGACCTCGGGTCCGCCCCCGACGAGATCGCACGGATCGCCGGCGCCGTCTCGGCGCGCTTCGGGCACGACCCCGGCGGCATCTCGATCGCGTACGCGGGCGCCTTCCTGACTCCGCCCGGCGGGTATCCCTCGGATCGCGACTGGGCGCCGGCCGGATCCGTCCGCGAGGTGGCGACGCTCGAGGACGCGGTCGCGGCGGTCGCCGAGATGAAAGCCGCCGGGGCCTCGGTCATCAAGATCGCCAGCAACAGCACGGCAGGGCCCGTGTTCAGCGACGAGACCATCGCCGGGATCGTGCGCGCCGCCGACGAGCACGGACTGCCCGTCGTCGCGCACGCCGAGGGCCCCGGCGAGGCGCAGCGCATGCCGCGGCTCGGCGTGCGGGCCCTTGCGCACGCGCCGTTCACCGAGCGGTTGAGCGACGACGAGGTGGCCCGGCAGGCCGGCCGCATCGCCTGGATCTCGACCCTCGGCATCCACGACGGCGAGGCCCGCGCGATCGCGATCGACAACGTGCGCCGGTTCCACGCCCACGGCGGCACCGTGCGCTACGGCACCGACATGGGCAACGGCGACACCCCGGTCGACCTGAATCCGGGCGAGCTCGACGCGCTGCGGGAGGCCGGCCTCCGCGGCGCGGCGCTGATCCGCGCCCTCGTGCCCGTCGCCGCCACCGAGGGCCGGCGCTTCCGGATGCCCGCGCGCGACGCCGACCCGTTCGACATCGAACCCGTCCATCTCGATCCGGTCGAGCACGAAGGCGTCCGATGAGAGGCCCGGCTGCCGGGCCCCGCGTCTAGACCGCGCCGAGGTCGATGCCGGCGTCCGCAGGCTCGGCGTAGGCGACCTCGCGCCACACGTCGCCGGCCCGTTCGAACGAGGTGACGCTCGACAGCGCGCACCGGCGGGAGCGTGGGTCGTGCCGCAGCGGGAGCCCTGCGACCGACAGGTGCGTGATCCAGATCGGCGCCTGATGCGACACGAACACCACGTCGCCGCCGTCGGCCTCGTGCCAGGCGTCGTCCATGGCGGCGCACATGCGGGCCGCGATCGACGCGTACGGCTCGCCCCAGCTCGGCACCGAGGGGCGGCGCAGGTGCCGCCAGTTCCACGGGTTCATCAGGGCACGGCGCATCCGCGTGCCCTCGAACACGTTCCACGGCTCGATGATCCGCTCCTCGAGGCGCGGCACGAGGCCGTTCGCCGCGGCGAACGGCTCGGCCGACTCCTGCGTGCGCTCCAGCGGCGAGCACCGCAGATCCGTCACCGGTCGGTCCAGCGCCGTGACGTAGTCGGCCGCGGCCTGCGCCATCCGTCGTCCCGCTTCACTGAGGTGGTAACCGGGCAGCCGCCCGTACAGCACGTGGGCAGGGTTGTAGACCTCGCCGTGGCGGACGAGGTGCAGGCGGGATGCGGGCATCGGTTCGGTGGGATCCGCTCAGACGCGGCGGTACTGCGCGGATCCGAACCCGATGATGAAGTACCCGATGAACGAGAACAGCCAGAGCAGGAAGAACGAGAACAGGCCGCCCTTGCCGAAGTTCTTGCCGAGCTTCACCGCCACCACGATCGAGAAGATGATGTTCACGATCGGGATCAGGTAGAGCAGCGCGAACCAGCCGCTCATCCCCGCGACCTTGACGAGGAAGACGAGGTTGACGATCGGGATGATCGCCAGGATCCCCGGGTAGCCGGCCTTGGTGAAGACCTTCCACAGGGCGATCGCGAGGATGACGTAGAAGATCAGCGCCCAGACGCTGGTGGTGCCGGAGAAGAGCGCCGCGTAGACGTTGCCGGCGGCGTCGGTCGGGTCATCGGTCGGTACGAGGTGCATGGTCGGGCCTTCCGGAGCGGTGGATGGTGCTGCTGCCGCGAGTCTAGTGATGCGCCCCGGTCGGCTCCCCCCGAGGCACGCGGCGCGTCCCCGTAGAATGGCCGGTATCCCTTTTCCCTCCTTGGAAGGCGTATTCCGTGCTTCGCACCCACACGGCAGGCTCGCTGCGAGCCGAGCACATCGGTCAGACCGTCACCCTCGCGGGGTGGGTCGATCGCCGTCGTGATCACGGAGGAGTGGCCTTCATCGATCTGCGGGACGCCAGCGGCATCGCCCAGGTGGTCATCCGCGACGAGGAGATCGCGCATCCGCTGCGCAGCGAGTTCGTGCTGCAGGTGACCGGCGAGGTCTCCCGCCGTCCCGCCGGCAACGAGAACCCGAACCTGCCCTCCGGCGAGATCGAGATCGTGGCGCAGGACGTCGTCGTGCTCAACGAGTCGGCGCCGCTGCCGTTCCAGGTGTCGTCGGGCCTCGCCGAGACCGACCCGGTGGGCGAGGACGTGCGGTTCAAGCACCGCTACCTCGACCTGCGCCGCCCGGCTGCGATCGCGCCGCTGCAGCTGCGCTCCCAGGTCTACAAGGCGCTGCGCGACGTGCTGCACGAGCGCGGTTTCACCGAGGTCGAGACCCCGACCCTGACCCGCTCCACCCCGGAGGGCGCCCGCGACTTCGTCGTGCCCGCGCGCCTGCACCCGGGCAGCTGGTACGCGCTGCCGCAGAGCCCGCAGCTGTTCAAGCAGCTGCTCATGGTCGGCGGCGTAGAGAAGTACTTCCAGATCGCGCGCTGCTACCGCGACGAGGACTTCCGCGCCGACCGTCAGCCCGAGTTCACGCAGCTCGACATCGAGATGGCCTTCGTCGACCAGGAGGACGTCATCGAGATGATGGAGGCCGTCATCCGCGCGATGTGGGCCACCATCGGCGTCGAGGTGCAGACCCCGCTGCCGCGCATCACCTACGCGGAGGCGATGGCGAAGTACGGATCCGACAAGCCGGACCTGCGCTTCGGCCTCGAGCTCGTCGAGGCCACCGAGTACTTCTCCGACACCACGTTCCGGGTGTTCCAGGCCGACTACGTCGGCGCGGTCGTCATGCCCGGCGGCGCCTCGCAGCCGCGCAAGGTGCTCGACGCCTGGCAGGACTGGGCCAAGCAGCGCGGCGCCCGCGGGCTCGCCTACGTGCTGTTCAACGAGGACGGCACGCTCGGCGGCCCCGTCGCGAAGAACCTGTCCGAGACCGAGCAGGCGGGCCTCGCCGCCCTCGTGGGCGCGAAGCCCGGCGACTGCGCGTTCTTCGCCGCCGGCTCCGCGAAGGAGTCGCGCGCTCTGCTCGGCGCCGCACGCGTGGAGATCGGCCGCCGGCTGGGCCTGCTCGACCCCGACGTGTTCGCCTTCACCTGGGTCGTCGACGCGCCCATGTTCGAGCCGGCCGCCGACGCGGTCGCCTCGGGCGACGTGGCCGTGGGCGCCGGCGCCTGGACCGCGGTGCACCACGCGTTCACCGGCCCGAAGCCCGAGTTCGAGGACACCTTCGACACCGACCCGGGGTCGGCGCTCGCCTACGCGTACGACATCGTCTGCAACGGCTCCGAGCTCGGCGGCGGATCCATCCGCATCCACCGCGAGGACGTGCAGAAGCGCGTCTTCGCGGTGATGGGCATCTCCGACGAGGTCGCTCAGGAGCAGTTCGGCTTCCTGCTGGACGCGTTCAAGTTCGGCGCCCCGCCGCACGGCGGCATCGCGCTGGGCATGGACCGCGTGCTGCAGCACCTGTCGAAGACGGAGTCGATCCGCGAGGTCATCGCGTTCCCGAAGACCGGGAACGGCTTCGATCCGCTCACCGCCGCGCCGGCTCCGATCACCGCGGAACAGCGCAAGGAGGCCGGCGTCGACGTCGTCGCAGAGCCCGACGAGGCGCTCGAGACCGTCGAGGCCTGAGCCGAGCATGCTGCCGGAGCTCACCCTTCCCGTTCCGCTGGACACCCGGGTCGGGAGGGTGATGCTCCGTCGCGCCCGCCCGGACGACACCGCGGCCATCGTCGCGCTGCTCGCCGACGACGCGATCAGCGCCGCCCGGGGCGACACCGCCTCCGAAGACGACCTGCCCGCCTACACCGCCGGTCTGGAGTCGGTGCTCGCCGACGGCTCCAACGACCTGCTCGTCGCCGAGCACGAGGGCGCGGTCGTCGCCACCTTCCAGCTCACCCGCATCCCCGGGATGTCCCGTCAGGGCTCCACCCGGCTGCTGGTCGAGGCGGTGCGGGTGAGCTCGCGGCTGCGCTCGAGCGGGGTCGGGTCCGCGCTGATGCGCTGGGTCATGGACGTGGCGACCGCCGAGCTCGGCAGTCCGCTCGTGCAGCTCACGTCCGACGCCAAGCGGCTCGACGCGCACCGGTTCTACGAGCGCCTCGGCTTCGCCGGATCCCATCTCGGCTTCAAGTACCGCGCACCCGTCACCGGTCGTTGAGGCGCGCGCCGCGAAGGGTCGTATCTCCCCTAGCGGGAGTTTTCTCGAGCCGAACCGACGAAGAATCTTCCCCAAAGCGGATAAAACCTTCCCATTTCCGGACAAGATCTTCCCATTTCCGGATAAAATCTTCCCATGCGGGAAGATACTGCCGCGGAGTCTCCAGAAGAGCTCGTCGGGATCGGGACGGCCGCCGAGACGCTCGGCCTCTCCGTCAAGACGCTCCGTCGGATGGCCGACAGCGGCATGGTGCCGTCAGTACGCACCCAGGGCGGACATCGCCGCTTCGCCGTGGAGGGTGTGCGCGCGGCCCTCGGGATCGCGTCCCGCCCGTCGGCGCCGGTGGCGGCCGTGGACATCGCCCCGTCGGCTGCCGCCGACTGGCGGCGCGCCCTGCCGCTCAAGGGCCTCGATGAAGCGGAGGTCTGGGCCGAAGCTCGCGCTGCCCTGGACCTGCCCGCCGCAGAGGAGGGAACGCGCATCATGAACTACGCGTTCACGGAGATGCTGAACAACGCGATCGATCACAGCGGCGGGTCCCAGGCCACTGTCGAGGTGTGGACTCAGCCGGATGAGCTCGCGGCGCGCATCAGCGACGACGGTCGCGGCGCGTTCGCTCGCGTCCGGGAGGGGCTCAACCTCGCCTCCGACCTGGAAGCCGCCGCGGAGCTGACCAAGGGCAAGCGGACGACATGGGCGCAAAGGCACACGGGGGAAGGGATCTTCTTCACGTCGAAGGTGGTCACGCTCTTCCGCCTCTCCGCGAACGGCCTGCGGCTCACCGTCGACAACGCCCGTGACGACTACGCGCTGGGCTCGAGCCATGTCCACCGCGGGACCGTCGTGGAGATGCGGCTGACCCTTCCGCCGGCGCGCACGCTGCGATCCGTCTTCGAGGACTTCACCGACGAGGATCTCCGATTCTCGCGGAGCAGACCCAGAATCGAGCTCTTCGGAACCGGGCTCACCTTCGTCTCGCGCTCAGAGGCGCACCGGGTCCTGTCAGGCATGAGCGACTTCGATGACATCGATGTCGATTTCGCCGGAGTCACCGACGTCGGCCAGGGCTTCGTCGACGAGCTGATGAGAGTCTGGCCTGCGCAGAACCCGGGTATCCGGCTCCATCCCATCAACATGAACGAGGCGGTCGCGTTCATGGTCCGTCGTGCCGAGAGGACCGCTTCTCGATGAGTGGGCGCCCAGTCCAGGAGGCGCTGGTTCAGACGTCGTCCGGATCCGAGAGGTCCTCGATCGCGACCGGGGTGCGGCCGGCGAACATCACGCCGATGCCGTACTCGTCGCCGATCTGAAGGCCGGTCTCCGCGAAGCGCATCATCCAGGTGCCGTCCTGCCAGACGACCGCCTCGGGCGCGCCGAACGGCGGCTCCTCGGCCGCCAGCAGCGCGCGATCGTCATCGGACAGGCCGGGATCCTGCAGCTCCTGCACGAGGAAGCGCATCGCGGCGTCGCTGAGCGCCGCGAACTCGGCCACGACGCCCTGAGCCGTCTCGCGTGCGTCGTCGCTCGGCGGCTCCGCCGGCTCGGCCACGATGCTCACCGTCCATCCGCCGTCGCCGCCTGCGACGCCCGCCGTCCAGCAGGCGACGTCCTCCGGCGCGTCGATGCGGATGAGGGTGGCGCCGTCGAGCTCGATCGCATCGGGAAGATCCATGCTCCGATCCAACCACCCCGAGCCGCGACCGCGGCGGTGGACACCGGATCGCGTGAGGGATCGGATCCTCGGCGTTCATCGCGCGTTCACCCGTGTCCGTCACGCCGGTAACCCGCCCGCCGTACATTCCTCTCGACCCGACCCCGGCGCCCGCGCCGGACACCGAGAGGAAACCATGCTCATCAGCAACCGTCGCGCCCGCATCGGCGCCGGCATCGCGCTGGCCGCCAGCGCCGCCCTCCTGCTCTCCGCCTGCTCCGGCTCCGCTTCGGCCGACCCGACCGGCACCGCCGGCACCGGGGCGAAGGCGTCCACCGCGACGTCCCTGAAGGACTTCGGCACCCTCGCCGACCTGCAGAAGGCCGCGGAGACCGAGGGCAAGCTCAACGTGATCGCGCTCCCGCACGACTGGGCCAACTACGGCGAGATCATCGACGCCTTCAAGAAGAAGTACCCGAAGATCGCGATCAACGAGGCCTCCCCAGACGCGTCCAGCGCCGAGGAGATCCAGGCCGCCAAGACCAACGACGGCCTCGACACCGCCCCCGACGTCTTCGACCTCGGCCTGACCGTGACGCTGCAGAACACGGACAAGTTCGCGGCGTACAAGGTCTCGACGTGGGACGACATCCCGGAGAACCTCAAGGACAAGACGGGGCTGTTCACCGGCGACTACGGCGGCTTCATGTCGATCGGCTACGACTCCTCCAAGTTCCCGGAGCCCAAGAAGCTCGACGACCTGAAGAAGTCCGAGTACAAGGGCGCCGTCGCCCTCAACGGCGACCCCACCCAGGCCGGCGCGGCCTTCGCCGCGGTGGGCCTGGCCACGGTGCAGTCGGGTGGGAAGCTCGACGACTACCAGAAGGGCATCGACTTCTTCTCCGACCTGCAGAAGGCCGGGAACCTGCTCAAGGTCGACGTCACGACCGCGACCGTCGCGAGCGGCGAGACCCCGGTCGTCTTCGACTGGGACTACCTGAACGCCGCCCACGTCAAGGACAACAAGAACTGGAAGACGGTGGTGCTGCCGGGCACCGGCTACGCGGGCTACTACAACCAGGCGATCAACAAGTCCGCCCCGCACCCGGCGGCCGCGCGCCTGTGGCAGGAGTTCCTCTACAGCGACGAGGGTCAGAACCTGTGGCTCAAGGGCGGCGCGCGCCCCGCACGCATGGACGCCATGACCAAGGCCGGCACGATCGACAAGACGCTCGCCGCCGCTCTGCCCGCGGCCCCCAAGGAGACCGTCGTGCCGACCGAAGCGCAGAGCACCGCGGCCGGCAAGCTGCTGGGCGAGAAGTGGGCCGCGGCGGTCCAGTGACCTCCACCGCCGCTGCGGCGACCGCCGCCGCCCGTGCCGGGTCGAAGCCTCGCGCTTCGGCCCGGCGCGGCTCATCCGTCCTCGCGGCGCTCGGCCTGGTGCCGTTCGCCGCCTACCTGCTGCTGTTCCTCGCGCTGCCGACGCTGCTCGCCGTGGCGACCGGGTTCTTCACCCGTGACGGCGCGTTCACCTGGAGCAATCTCTCCGCGCTCGGGGATCCGACCATCCTGCTCACGTTCGCGAACTCGGCGGGCCTCTCGCTGCTCACCGCCGCGATCGGCGCCGTCGTCGGCGCCCTCGTCTGCTACGCGCTCCTCGGCCTGAGCCCCACGGGTGCCGTGCGCACCATCGTGGATGCGGCGTCGGGCGTGCTCGCGCAGACCGGCGGCGTGATGCTCGCCTTCATGTTCATCGCCTCGATCGGCCTGCAGGGCGTGATCACGCAGCTGCTCAAGGACGCGGGGATCTCCCTCTACGCCGACGGCCCGTGGATCTATGAGCTGCCCGGCCTGATCCTGCCCTACCTGTACTTCCAGATCCCGCTCATGGTCATCACGTTCATGCCGGCGCTGTCGGCGCTGAAGCCGCACTGGGCCGAGGCCAACCTGACGCTGGGCGGCACGCGCGCCAGCTTCTGGCTGCGGATCGGGATCCCCGTGCTCGCGCCCGCCTTCCTCGCCAGCTTCCTGCTGCTGTTCGCGAACGCGTTCTCGTCCTACGCGACGGCCGCGGCGCTCGCCAGCCAGGGGGCGCAGATCGTGCCGCTGCAGATCCGCGCCGCCCTCACCAGCGAGACCGTGCTGGGCCGGGAGAACCTCGCCGGCGCTCTCGCGCTCGGGATGATCGTGGTCGTGGGGATCGTGATGTGGCTGTACTCGCTGGTCCAGCGCCGCGCTTCGAGGTGGCAGTCATGAACCGTCTCGGCGCCTCCGCCCTCACCCGCTGGATCATCGGGATCGTGGTCGGCCTGTTCTTCCTGATCCCGCTGGTCGCGACCCTGCTCTACACGTTCCGCGCGCAGGACGGGTCCGTCACCCTGAAGCACTGGGCCGCGCTCGGCGATCCCGCGCAGGCCTCGGTCTATCAGCCGATCTGGACGGGCCTGGGCAACTCGCTGGTGCTCGCCGTGGTCACGGCGCTCATCGTGCTGCTCCTGCTCGCGCCCACGATGATCCTGGTGAACCTGCGCTTCCCACGGCTGCGACCGATCTTCGAGTTCGCCGTGCTGCTGCCGATCTCGATCCCGGCGATCGTGCTCGTCGTGGGCCTCACCCCGATCTACCTGCAGATCGGGCGCTCGCTCGGCACGGGCGCCTGGACGCTCGCGTTCGCCTACGGCATCACCGTGCTGCCGTTCGCCTACCGCTCCATCCAGGCCTCGATCGACGCGGTGGACATGACCACGCTCGCCGAGGCGGCGCGCTCGCTGGGCGCCGGCTGGATCACGGTCGTGCTGCGCGTGCTGGCGCCGAACCTGCGGCAGGGCCTGCTGTCCGCATCGCTGCTGTCGATCGCGGTCGTGCTCGGCGAGTTCACCATCGCCTCCCTCCTCAACCGCGAGGTGCTGCAGACCGCGCTCGTGGTCGTGCAGAAGCAGGACGGCTGGGCACCGGCGATGTTCGCCCTGATGGCCCTCGCGTTCAGCTTCCTCCTGCTCCTCATCATCGGACGCGCCGCCGGCGGCCGCTCCGGAAAGGCCGACTCATGAGCGACATCGCGCTCCCCCGCACTGCGGACAACTCCCTGCTCGCCGATCGCGCCGACGGCACCCGCGTGCAGTTCGACGGCATCGTGAAGAGCTACGGCCGCACCCAGGTGCTGCACGGGATCGACCTCGACATCGCGCCCGGCGAGTTCGTCTCCCTGCTCGGCCCGTCCGGTTGCGGCAAGACGACGCTGCTGCGCGTGCTCGCCGGGCTGGAGAGCGCCGACGGCGGCGCCGTGCTGCTGGGCGGAAAGGACGTGTCGGGCGTGCCGACGAACAAGCGCGACCTGGGCATGGTGTTCCAGTCCTACTCGCTGTTCCCGCATCTGCGCGTCGTGGACAACACCGCCTTCGGCCTGCGCCGGCGCCGGGTGGCCACGCCGGAGGCGCGGCGCCGAGCGCTGGACGCCCTCGCCCTGGTCGGCCTGGACGCGCACGCCGGCAAGTACCCGCATCAGCTCTCCGGCGGCCAGCAGCAGCGCGTCGCGCTCGCCCGCGCCCTGGTGACGGAGCCCCGCGTGCTGCTGCTGGACGAGCCGCTGTCAGCCCTCGACGCGAAAGTGCGCGTGCAGCTGCGCGACGAGATCCGCCGGATCCAGCTCCGCCTCGGCATCACGACCGTGTTCGTGACCCACGACCAGGAGGAGGCGCTCAGCGTCTCCGACCGGATCGCCGTGATGAACGCGGGGCGGATCGACCAGATCGGCACACCGGAGGAGCTGTACCTGCGCCCGGCGACCGCGCACGTCGCGGCCTTCGTGGGCCTGTCCAGCGTGGTCCGCGGGGTCGCCGACGGCGCGTCCGTGCGCGTCTGGGGCACCGACCTGCCGCTGCAGACGCCCGCAACGGGGGACGTCGACGTGCTGCTGCGCCCGGAGAACGTGCGCCTCGTCGACGCCGCGGAAGCCGCCGTGACCGGATCCGTCGAGGAGAGCATGTTCCTCGGGAGCATGCGCCGCACGCTCGTGCGCACCGCGGACGGCGCCCTGGTGCGCGTGCAGCACGCCGCGCGGATCCGTCCCGCCTACGGCGACGTCGTGGGGCTCGCGGTCGACGCCGAGCCGGTGGCGGTGCGACGGAGCGACGCCGCCGCGTAGCGCTGCACGACGAAGGCGCCTCCCCTCGGGGCGGCGCCTTCGTCGTATCCGGTCCGCGGCCTTCCTCGTGGTGCCGCTCCGGGGCCGGGGCGGTTCAGCCCGCCAGCGACCGGGCCAGCGCCACGTACTCGGCCGGGGACGCATCCGGCAGGTAGGCGCGGCCGATCGCGAGTCCGATCGCGGGGAGCTGCGAATTGTCGGCGTAGAACAGGTGCATCGGGCGGTACTCCGGATTGAACTTGCCCTTGTACCGCAGCAGCGAGGCGAAGCCGTACGCCGGCTCCAGCACCCGGCTCAGCCAGCCCAGCAGGCGGGTGATGGTGTCCCGGTCCGCGTCGGCGCCGCCGTCGACGGTCTGCGCGAGCGGCGCCCCCGACAGGCTCATGACGGCGAGCCCCTGCTCCTTCATGTGCAGGGCGGCCGTGGCGATCGCGAACTCCATGACGCCCGGCATCGCACCGTCCGCCCGGCGCATGAAGTCGAGGGTCCGGCCGATCAGCTCGCCCTCGCGCCAGACCGGCATCCAGCTGGTGACCGCCTGCAGCTCCCCCTCCGGGCCGATCGCGAGCAGCAGTTCGACGTCGGGATCCTTCAGCTCCTCCACGCCGCCGAGGGTGAACCGCATCTCCGGCAGCGCCTTCTCGGCGATCCACTGCTCGCTCAGCGCGTCGAGCTGTGCGACGAGCCCCGCGGGCAGCTTCTCCCACGTCGTCCAGAGCGTGGTGAGCCCGTCGCGCTGTCCGCGGTTGTACGGCTGGCGCACCTTGGCCCACACCTTGCCGGTGAGCTCGAAGCGATCCAGCGGCACGACGGTCTCCTCGGCCACCGAGATGCTGCGCCAGCCCAGCGCGCGGAAGACCGGCATGAAGTCCTCGTGCGTGCTGTAGAACACGGGCGTCCAGGCGTTCGTGTCGCAGAAGTCGAGGAACCCGCGCACAGTCTGCGCGGCGTCGCCGGGGGTGCACACCGGATCGCCCACGGCGATCGCGATGTCGTTCACGACGCGGTAGGCGACCGCGCCGCGGCCGTCGGGCGTGAACCAGTGCTCGTTGCCCTCCCAGGTGCCGAGGAACCCGAGGGTGCCGCCGTCTGTCTCGCGGAGCTGGGTGCGGAAGCGCTCCGCCTCGTCGACCGTGCTGCGCGAGCGCCCCCACAGCAGTGGGATCAGGGCGACGGCGAAGACGATCCAGAAGAGCGCGCCGACGTCGCGGTGCAGCACGAGCGCGAGCCCGGTGAGCGGGGTGTGCGCGCCGGGGTGGCCGATGATGGTCGGCAGGAAGCGGCGCAGAGTCGTGACCAGCGAGGACCAGAACGACGGCGAGTGCGACGCGACGGTGACCAGGATCATGTTCGTCGCGGTGAGCACCACGAAGGCGATCCCGATCGTCAGGGCGAACTGCCACGCGGCCCGTCGCGATGCCCGCACCGCGAACCGCCCGTGCGTGATCGCCAGCAGGATGCACATCGCCACCGGGACCAGGATCGCGAGCACCGAGAATCCGGGGAACTGCCGGTCGATCTGGATCACGTCGGTGGGCTCCCTCAGGGAGCGCACCGCCACGCTCAGCCCGGTCAGCAGCGCCATCACGGCGTTCACGCCCATCGCGAGGAACCAGGCCGCGCGGCGTCCCGAGCGCAGCCCCCAGGCCGCGATGAGACTGAGCACCAGGGGCACGAGACTCATCAGCACCACGCCGGTGCCGGCGGCGAAGGCCGTCGTCACACCCGCGACGCAGTGGGCGGACGCGTTGTTGCGCGCGCACGCGTCGGCGATGCCCGAGATGTCCACGCCGCGCAGGCCCGCGACCACCGGCGCGAGCGGCCCGATCCCGACGCCGGTGAGCAGAACGATCAGGGGACCGAGCCCCGTCACCGCGACCATGGCCGCGATGAGAGTCCTGGTCTCCCCGTAGGAGCTGCGGTAGACGGCCGGGCGCGGGGTGCCGCTCGTCAGCAGGATGCCGAACAGGAGACCGACGAGGGCCGCGAGGAGCCGGTACACGCTGTCCGCATCGCCGCCGTAGAGCGTGAACGTGACGAGCAGGGACAGGCCGAGGAGGCGGATCCGGCGCCGGTACAGTGCAGGCGCGTAGGCGCTGCCCGCCAGGATCGCCCCGAGGATGCCGATCGACGGGTCGAACACCACGCCGCGCGCATCGACGCGCGCCCACACCTGCCCCCAGGACCAGGCCAGCGACTGGATGCCGACGCCGAGCAGCACGCCCAGGACGCCGGTGACGAAGAACGACACGACGACACGGCGGGTGCCCATGAGTCGCTCCGCGTAGGCGAGCAGGGTGAGCGCGAGCAGCAGCGCGAGCAGCAGGCCGCCCCAGGAGTTCGGCACGAGCAGGGTGGTCAGCGGCGTCCACCACTGGCGCTCCCGGCCGAGCACGAGCGGGCTGACGCCCAGTCCCGCGGGACGCCGTCCCCACAGCGTGCCGGACGCGAGGCCGCTGATCACGAGCAGCGCGCTCAGCGCGACGGCGAACGGATGCAGCCGCAGATAGCGTGCGACCCGGCGTGCCACGGCGCCCGCGGCGACGCGCAGCGGACCGCTCATCGCGCCAGCCCCAGCCGCGGGTACAGCACCTCGAACGCCTTCTCCAGGCCGCCCCTCAGCCCGGGCCCGGTGTGCGTGGCGTTCGGGACCAGGTAGAACGTCGTGGTGAAGCCCGCCGCCTCGGCGAGGTTCGCCGAGGCCCGGTTCGCCGGACCGTACTTCTTGTCGAGCGCGCCCGCCGCGAAGATCGCATAGTGCCCGTCGTACGCGCCGGGGTGCTCGGCGAGGATGGCTTCGGGCTTGCTGGCCGCGAACAGGGCCTTGTCGCCCCGGAAGGCCTTGTCGACCGACTTCGGATCCCCGAAGCCCGCCCAGGGCTCACCGGACGCGGTGGCGATGTTGCCCCAGATGTCGGGGTGCCGCGCACCGTAGATGAACGCGCAGGCCCCGCCGTTGGAGTAGCCCGAGATGGTCCAGTACTTCGGATCCTGCAGCACGCGCAGGTGTCCGCGGATCCAGTTCGGGATGTCGGTGTTGAAGTACGTCTCGACGCCGCCGTAGGCCGCGGAGTCGATGCACCCGGGGTTCTGGTTCTGCGCGCCGAGCTGGTCGGCGATGATCACGATCGGGGCGAGCCCGTCGTGCTTCGCCGCGAACTCGTTCAGGACGTCGACCATGGGGTGCGGGTTGGGGTAGCCCGGCAGTCCCATCATGAAGACGACGACGGGAAGAGCAGGCGGATCCTTCACGAGCGCGGCCGGCGGCAGGTAGATGGTCGCGTTGCGGGGCTTGAATCCCGCGGTGGAGCGCAGCGCGTTCTCCCCGGTCAGCGCGCCGAACCTGCCCCGGGCGGGCATGTCGGCGGGAGCCTTCCAGACCGCCGCCAGCGAGGCGGGCGGATCCTGACCGGGCTTCAGCGGCGGTGCGAAGTGATCCAGCGGCCCGAGCGTGTTGACGCCGATGATGTCGCCGAGGTTGCGGTCGAGCCCGAATGCCAGGTTGATGCCGACGCCCATGGAGAGCAGCGACGCGACCACGGTGACGATCGCGACGACCTTGCGCCACCACCGCGAGTCCCAGAGGCTCACGATCGCCAGCCCGATCGCCGCAAAGCCGCCGATCGTCCACCACTTCACCGCGGCGGGCAACGGAAGCTCGAACGCGTTCGTCGCGTCGGACCACGCCGCCAG
This sequence comes from Microbacterium xylanilyticum, assembly GCF_054654695.1. Lineage (NCBI taxonomy): Bacteria > Bacillati > Actinomycetota > Actinomycetes > Micrococcales > Microbacteriaceae > Microbacterium > Microbacterium xylanilyticum. The sequence goes on along the minus strand of NZ_BAAIEN010000002.1, from coordinate 632,703 downwards.
GCCCCAGCCGAGGGCGCCGCCGAGCACCAGGCCGATGAGGGCGCGCACCAGCCAGCGCCGCCGCAGCGGCCGGATGAGGAGTGCGATCGCCCCTGCGGACGCGATCGCCCAGATGATCCAGGGGATGGGTCCGTCGGCGAGGTTCAGCTGCAGCAACCAGCGCGGCATGAAGGGCGTGCTCCGTTTCCCGCCTCCGGTCGGGGCGACGACCCATCGTAATGCGTGCCGCCTCGGCGGATCCGGTGCCGACGCCCTGACCGGGCTTGGAGAAGCCTATGAGACGCTCCGAGGCCGGATAAGACCTCGGAGCGTCCCTGCGTCACAGCACGCGCGCGAGGAAGTCCTTCGTGCGCTGATGCTGCGGGTTGGCCAGGACCTCGCGGGGGTCGCCCTCCTCGAGGATGTGCCCGCCGTCCATGAAGATCAGGCGCGAGCCGACCTCCCGGGCGAAGCCCATCTCGTGCGTGACGACCATCATCGTCATGCCCTCGTCGGCGAGCGAGCGCATGACCTGGAGCACCTCGCCGACGAGCTCCGGGTCGAGCGCCGACGTGGGCTCGTCGAAGAGCATCATGTCGGGGTTCATGCACAGCGAGCGCGCGATGGCGACGCGCTGCTGCTGACCGCCGGAGAGGTGGCTCGGGTAGGCGTCGGCCTTGTGACCCATCCCCACGCGCTCCAGCATCTCCTTGGCGACCTTCTCCGCCTCGGCCTTCCCGCGCTTCTTCACCTGACGCTGGGCGATCGTGAGATTGCCGAGCACGCTCATGTGCGGGAACAGGTTGAAGCTCTGGAACACCATGCCGATGCGCGCACGCACCCGATCGATGTCGATGTCGGGATCCGTGATGTCGATCCCCTCGATCACGATCCTCCCGCCGGTCGGCTCCTCGAGCATGTTCACCGAGCGCAGCAGCGTCGACTTGCCGGATCCCGAGGGGCCGATCACGCAGACGACCTCGCCGGCGTTCACGGTCAGGTCGATGCCCTTGAGCACCTCGTTGTCGCCGTAGTGCTTGACGAGCCCTTGGATGTCGATCGCGGGCGCACTCAGATTGATCAGGTCGGTGGTCATCGTTCCCTCGCCATCCGTCGCTCGAGCCATGCCGTCAGCCGCGTCAGCGGGATCGTCACGATCAGGTACAGCAGCGCCGCCATCACCATCGGCGTGGCGTTCGCATAGGTGGACAGGCCGTTGCGTGCGTAGGTCGTCAGCTCGTAGGTGAGCGGCGTCGCCCCCGCGATGAAGAACAGCGAGGTGTCCTTCAGCAGCAGCACGAACTCGTTCGTCAGCGGCGGGATGATGATCCGGAAGCCCTGCGGCAGCACGATGAAGACCATGGTCCTCGTCGGGGACATTCCGAGCGACCGGGACGCCTCGGTCTGCCCCTTCGGGACCGCCTGGATCCCCGCGCGGATCGTCTCGGCCATGTAGGCCGAGCTCACCACGATGAGTCCGAGCGTCGCGGCGCCGACCGGGCCGCCCGGGATCCTGACGTGCAGCGCGATCGGCAGCATGAGCGCGAACCCGAAGATCGTCATCAGCGCGGGGATGCCGCGGAAGAACTCGATCCACACGGTCGCCGCCCAGCGGAAAGGCGGGATGCTGCTGAGCTTCATCAGCGCCAGGATGATCGCGAGGATGAGGCCGCCGGCGAACGACTCGATCGTGAACAGCAGCGTGTTCTTGAGTCCGACGGTGATGATGCCCGGGAGCATCTTCAGCGCGACCTCGGGGTTCGCGAACTGCTTGGCGACCGTCGCCCAGTCGGTGGCGAACACTGCCCACACGACGAGCGCGATGATCACCGCGTAGACGGTGTAGTGGTAGACCCGCGTGCGGGTCCTCTTCTTCAGAGCCATCTCGAGTATCGAGCCCCGGTCACTTGGCCGTGAAGTACTTGTCGTAGATCTTCTTGTACTCGCCGTTGTCCTTGAGGGCCTTCAGCTGCTCGTTGATCGCCTTGCGCAGCGTCTCGTTCTTGCCCTTCGCGAAGGCGAAGCCGTACTGCTCGTCGGTCTTGTAGGTCTCGACGACCTTGTAGGAGGCGTCGTCCTTCTCGTGCTGCAGGTTCACCGGCAGGTCCTGCAGGATCGCGTCGATCTGACCGCCCTGCAGGGCCGGCCACAGCACGCCGTCGTCGGAGAACTGCACGAGGTTGGCGCCCTTGGCGTGCTCCTTCGCGTAGTTCTCGCCGGTCGTGCCCTGCTGCACGCCGACGTTCTTGCCGCTCAGGCCGTTGATGTCCTTGATGCCGGAGCTGGTCTTGACGAGCAGTGACTGCAGGGAGTCGTAGTAGCCGTCGGAGAAGTCGATGTTCTTCTTGCGCTCATCGGTGATGGTCATCGCGGAGGCGCCCATGTCGCACTGGCCCGCGAGCAGGGCGGCGCCCGACTGCAGGGTGTCGAAGTTGGTCACCTGGAACTGGGTCTTCAGGCCCAGCTTGTCGCCGATCGCGGTGAGCAGGTCGACGTCGAAGCCGGTGTACTTGCCCGAGCCGGCCGACTCCTCGTACTCGAAGGGCTTGTAGGGGATGTCCGAGCACACGGTGAGCGTGCCGGGCGTGATGAGTCCGTAGTCCGTGTTGGCAGCGGCGGATCCGCTCGCGGTGGGCGTGGCGCCTCCTCCGGAGCAGCCGGCGAGGGCGAGGGTGGCGGCTGCCGCGAGGGCGAGTCCGTAGGCGATCTTCGAGCGACGTTCCATGTGCGACTCCTGTGTCGAGGACGCGGGCGTCCTGGTGCGGGTTGCCGACAATCTTGACACGGTGCGGTTACCGCCGTGTAACGACGAGAGGCCTGCGGGAGTCTCGGTTCGGTATCGACCGCACGCTCTGCCGCGGAATCACGCGGAACGCGGTCGCCGCGACACGTCCAGAACGTCTGGAATCCGAGACAAGTACTGCCGCGGCGGTGCGGATGGCGACGATCGGTCCGATACCGCGCCGGGTTCCGCGCCGCTCAGACCTCGAAGTCGACGGCCGAGCGCCCGCCGGCGACCGAGCGCACGTAGGCCACGACCTCCTGGTGCGCCGGGTGCACCTGATAGGCGTCCAGGCCCGCCGCATCGTCGAAGTCGGCGACGAGGGTGACGTCCCAGTTGCCGGCGATGTCGAGAGCGTTCACTCCGGTCGACAGCGCCCGGATGGACGGCACCACGCCGACGAGCCCCTGCAGCCGTGCGGCGATGCCGGCCGCGTGCTCCGAACGCTCCGCCGGGTCCTCGGCGGCCATCTTCCAGGTCACCACGTGCCGCAGGGTCATCGCTCCGCTCCTTCTGCCGCGTCCGCGGCCTGTTCCGGGGCCTGCCCGGTTCCGTCGGCCCTCGCCGCGAGCGCCGCCCGCAGCCGGTCGGGTGAGATCCGCCAGTGCGCGTGCAGCTCGCCGTCGATCAGCAGCACAGGGATCTTCTCCCAGTACTTCTCGTACAGCGCCGGGTCGTCGAGGATCGACAGCTCCGTGATCTCCATGTCCTCGGCGAGCGCGTCCGGCAGCTCGGCGACGACGGCGTCGACCACGTCCGAGGCCACGTCGCAGAGGTGGCAGTCGGGCTTGCCGATGAGAGTCAGCGCGATCACGACGCGGGAATCTCGATCTCGCGTCCCTCGGCGATCCATTCCGCGGTGCCGCCCTCGACGTTCGTGACGTCGTAACCGCGGGCCTCCAGCGCCTCCACCACGCGCGCCGAGCGTCCGCCGAGCTGGCAGATCACGTCGAAGGCGCCGTCGGGCAGCTCGTGCAGCAGATCGCCGATCTCCGACATGGGCAGGTTCACGGCGCCGGGCACGTGACCGGCGGCGAACTCGCTGCGCTCGCGCACATCGATGAGGGGCGTGTCGGTGCGCTCGGCCAGCTGGGCGACGGTGATCGACTTCATGGATCCGATTCTTCCAGACCTGTGCGCGCCGCGGCGCGCGCGTGCGCCGGTGCACCGGCCGAAGTGCACGAAGCCCCCGGATGCACGAAGCGCCCCGGCGATCGGAACGATCGGGGGCGCTCAGTGATGTGCGCGCTAGGCGCGGCCGCTCACTTCTTGTTGCGGCGCTGGTGGCGAGTCTTGCGAAGCAGCTTGCGGTGCTTCTTCTTCGCCATGCGCTTGCGGCGCTTCTTGATGACAGAACCCACGGAAACCTCACTACGTCAGGGGCTGGGCGCCGCACACGGACGACGCCCGGGATCGGGCAAGGAAAAATGCCTCGGAACAGTCTAGCGCACGCCGCCGCAGTCGCCCGACGCGCGGATGCGAACCGGATCCGGCGTTCAGCCCACGTCGGCGATGGGCTTCTGCAGCGCGGCGGTGACGGCGGACTCGGGCACGCGGTAGCTGCGCCCGAAGCGGATCGCGGGGAGCTCGCCCGCGTGGACGAGCCGGTACACCGTCATCTTGGACACGCGCATGATGGCCGCCACCTCGGCGACGGTCAGGAACTTCACGTCCGGAAGCTGCTCGGGCATCCCCATCTACCCCCCTCGCTCCGCGGCACCCCTTGTGCGGCGGATGCGACAACTGTAGGGGCTGGCGGTGACGGCTGTAAACCCATGTGATCCGTGTGAAACACGTGACCCGCCGCCTGCCGCACAGGCCGCGTCAGCCGTGGCGGGGAGGACTCAGGCGCCGAGCCGCTTGAGCGCGGTCTGCACCACGTGCTTGGCGCTGGCCGCGGCGCGACCGACCACCTCGGCCGCGTGCGCGGCGCCGTCCGGCAGCGGCGGGACGACCCCGAGCGCGGCGAGGTCCGGGGCCGACTCGCCATAGGCGTCGGCGAGGAACGGGACGAGCCAGTCGTCCACCTCCTCCAGCGGCGCCGCCTCGATGCTGTAGAAGCGGCGCTGGCCGTCCTCACGCACCGTCACAAGCTCGGCCTCGCGCAGCACCTTGAGGTGCTTCGAGACGGTGGGCTGGCTGATCCCGAGCGCGCTCACGATCTGCGACACGCTGGTGCCGGCATCCCCCTCCTCCGACCGCTGGCGCAGGAGCTGCAGGATGTCCCGCCTCGTGCCGTCGGCGATCACGTCGAAGATGTCGGTCATGCCTTCACAGTAGCCGCGCCAGGGGCGGAGTACCATGACGAAGGCTTGGCGGACGGAGGATCGGAGGGGCCGACCATGGCGCGCAGCACTCCCGCGCGATCCTTCTCCGAGATCGCCCGCCGCGCTGCCCGAGTCTTCAAGACGCTCACCACCTCCTCGCCCTCGCGATTCGCGATCATCGTGTTCTCCGCGCTCATCCTGATCACGACCGCTCTGCTGTCGCTGCCGATCGCGACCACCGCTCGCACGGTGACGCCCCTCGCCGACGCACTCTTCACCGCCGTCTCCACGATCTGCGTCACGGGCCTGTCCACCGTCGACATGGCCACGCACTGGTCCGGCTTCGGGCGCACCGTGATCTTCATCGGCGTCAACGTCGGCGGTCTCGGCGTGCTCACGCTGGCCAGCGTGCTGGGGCTCGCGATCTCCAAGCGGCTGGGGCTGCGGGCCAAGCTCATCGCCGCCGGCGACACGAACCCGATGCGCGCGCACGGCGGCCCTGTGAACGAGAGCCAGGCCGTGCGGCTGGGCGAGGTCGGCGAGCTGCTGCGGACGGTCGCGATCTCCGCCTTCACCATCGAGGCGGGGCTGGCCGTTCTGCTCTATCCGGCACTGCTGACCGGCGGAGTGGATCCGCTGACCGCGCTCTGGGAGGCCCCGTTCTACGCGGCGATGGCCTTCACGAACACGGGGTTCACACCGAATCCCGGAGGACTCGAGCCCTTCGCACACGACTACTACGTGCTCAGCGTGCTCATGCTCGGAGTCTTCCTCGGAAGCCTCGGCTTTCCTGTCATCTACACCCTGGCCCGCCAGCGCTGGCATGTGCGGCGGTGGTCGCTGCACGCCAAGCTCACCGTGATCACCACCATCGTGCTCTTCGTCATCGGCGCCGGCGTGTTCCTGCTCCTCGAGTTCGACAACCCGAAGACGTTCGGATCCATGGACGCCGCGGATACGACGTTCCAGGCCTTCTTCCTGTCCGCGATGACCCGCTCGGGCGGCTTCAACGTGGTGGACATGGGTGATCTGAACGGATCCTCGATGCTCGCCGCGTCGATGCTCATGTTCGTCGGCGGCGGTTCGGCGTCCACCGCGGGCGGCATCAAGGTCACCACCCTCGCCGTGCTCGCCCTCGCCGTGGTCAGCGAGGCGAAGGGACGCCCCTCCGTGCAGGCCTTCGGACGCCGGATCCCGTCCGACGTGCAGCGCGTCGCGCTCAGCGTCGTCGCCTGGGGCTCGACGATCGTGGCCGTGTCGACCATCGCGATCAGTCAGATCACCAAGTTCCCGGTGGACGAGGTGCTCTTCGACGTGGTCTCCGCCTTCGGCACCGTCGGCCTGTCCACCGGTGTCACCGGGAACCTGCCGGATCCCGCCACCTACATCCTCGCGGCCACGATCTTCATGGGGCGCGTTGGTACAGTGACACTGGCCGCGGCGGTGGCCGCGACCAATCGGACGCAGCTGTACGCGCTGCCCGTGGAAAGGCCCATCGTTGGTTGAAGTGCTGCGCAACGACGCCCCGGTGCTGGTGATCGGGCTCGGTCGTTTCGGCGCCGCGTGCGCCGGCGAGCTCGACCGGCTCGACCGCGAGGTGCTGGCGATCGACACGAACCTCGAGCTCGTGCAGAAGTGGTCGGAGCGCGTCACGCACGCCGTGCAGGCCGACACCCGGAACATCGACGCCCTGCGCCAGATCGGCGCGCAGGACTTCCAGGTCGCCGTGGTCGCGGTCGGCTCGTCGATCGAGGCCTCGGTGCTCATCACCGCTAACCTCGTCGACCTCAAGGTGCCGCAGATCTGGGCGAAGGCCGTCTCGCAGTCGCACGGCAAGATCCTCGCCCGCGTCGGCGCCAATCATGTCGTCTACCCCGAACGCGAGGCCGGGGAGCGCGTGGCGCACCTCGTCAGCGGCCGCATGCTGGACTTCATCCGCTTCGACGACGACTTCGCCCTGGCCAAGATGTACCCGCCCAAGTTCATCCGGGGCGTGCCCCTGAGCCAGTCGGGTGTGCGCAGCAAGTACAACGTCACGGTCGTCGGCGTGAAGAGCCCGGGCAAGCCGTTCCACTACGCCGAGGCCAGCACCGTGGTGACGAACCACGACCTCATCATCGTGTCGGGCACGAACAGCGACATCGAGCGGTTCTCCTCGCTCGACCGCTGAGACGGCGCTCCCGTCCCTGAGCCCATCGCAGGGCCCGACCTCAGGCGCCGGCGGCGAGTTCCTTCGCCCGGGCGAGGGCGGCGTCGGTCGCTCGGCCGAACAGCGCCGCGAGGTCCGCCTCCTGTAGCACGGCGATGGCGCGCTCCGTGGTTCCCTTCGGGCTCGTGACGCGACGGCGCAGCTCGGCCGGATCCTCACCCGAGGCCTCGAGCAGCGCCGTGGCGCCGATGAACGTCTGCTCCGCCATGAGTCGCGCCTCGGGCTCGGCGAAGCCCTTGGCCATCGCGGCCTTCGTGAACTCCTCGATCAGCAGGAAGACGTAGGCGGGACCGGATCCGGAGATCGTCGAGAGCGCGTCGATCTGCTCCTCGGCCACCTCGACCACCGTGCCGACCGTCTCGAACAGGCGCCGCACGAGCGCGCGGTCCTCGGCCGTGACCCCCGGCGCTGCGGCGAGGCCGGTGACCGCACGGCCCACGGTGGCGGGAGTGTTCGGCATCGAGCGCAGCACGCTCGCCGAGTCCGGCAGGTGCGCGGCGAAGGTCGTCAGAGTGACTCCGGCGGCGATGCTGACCACGATCGCGTCCGCCCGCAGGTGCGGGCCGATCTCGTCGAGCAGGTCCGGCACCATCGCCGGCTTGACGCCCACCACGACGATGCGCGCGGCGGCCGCGAGCGCGTTGCCGTCGGGCTGCTGCTCCAGTGCCATGGAGCGCACGCCGGGCAGGCCGTCGAGCTCCGCCGCGCGTGCGGCGGTGCGGTTGGTGGCGGTGATGCCGCCGTCGACGGGGATCCCGCTGGCGACGACGCCGCGCAGGATCGCGCCTCCCATCGAACCGGCGCCGATGAATGCGAGAGAGGGAAGCGCGTCGACCATGCCGCCATCCTACGAGCCCCGTGCGCGCCCCGACGCCGGAGCCGGTACCGCGCCCGTCGGGCCGTGACGGCAGACCGTCACGCTCGAGCGGCGCGACATAGACTCGTGGCATGAGTGCATCCGGTGGCGGTAAGGCGATCCTGGCGGCGTTCCTCGCGAACATGGGTATCGCGCTCGCGAAGCTCATCGCCTGGCTGCTCTCCGGATCCGCCTCGATGCTGGCCGAGGCGATCCACTCGGTCGCCGATTCGGGCAACCAGCTGCTGCTCATGCTCGGCGGACGCAAGGCGCAGCGCCGCGCCGACCGCGAGCACCCGTTCGGCTACGGCCGCGAGCGCTACGTGTACGCGTTCGTGGTGTCGATCATCCTGTTCTCGGTCGGCGGCATGTTCGCCGTCTACGAGGGCGTGCAGAAGCTGATCCACCCGCACGAGCTCGACAAGACCTGGTGGTGGCTGCCGCTCGCGGTGCTCGTCGTCTCGATCGTGCTGGAGTCGTTCTCGCTGCGCACGGCGATCAAGGAGAGCAACCACGTGCGCCCGAAGGGGCAGTCCTGGGTGGCGTTCATCCGGCGCGCGAAGGCGCCGGAGCTGCCGGTCGTGCTGCTCGAGGACACCGGCGCGCTCGCCGGTCTGCTCTTCGCCCTGCTCGGCGTCGGGCTGACCCTCATCACGCACAACCCGGTGTTCGACGCCCTCGGCACCCTGATGATCGGCCTCCTGCTCGTGCTCATCGCGATCGTGCTGGGCATCGAGACGAAGAGCCTGCTGGTGGGCGAGGGCGCCAGCGAGGCCGACCACGACCGCATCGTGGACGCGATCCACGCGGGTGACGAGGTCGAGAAGCTCATCCACATCAAGACGCTCTACCTCGGCCCCGACGAGCTGCTCGTGGCCGCCAAGATCGCCCTCACCTCGGACAAGACCGTGCGTGCCGCGGCCGACGACATCGACACGATCGAGGCGCGCATCCGCAAGGCCGTGCCGGCGGCGCGGGTGATCTACCTGGAGCCGGACATCTACCGGCCGACGCTGGATCCGACCCCCTCCACCGACGCCTTCGTGCTGCGCGCCGCGGACTGACCGCGGCAATCCCCGATGGTCGACCCGCTCGCAGAGGCGCTGGCCGACCCCACGGTCTCGGCGGAGGCGCGACGGAAGCTGCAGCTCGTGCAGGACGTGCTGCACCGCGATCCGCAGGCGCAGCTGACCTCGCTGTTCTTCGAGGGCGAGGAGCCGCGCGCCGCCGTGGCGTTCGGAGACTTCGACGCGGCCGACCTGATCGTCGTCGTCCTGCACGGCATCGACACGGATCTCGCGGAGTTCCCGGGCTGGGCCGAGATCGCGCAGGATCTGAGCGCGGACACGATCCGCGCGAGCCTGCAGCGCGGCGGGACCGACCGGATCGCGACGGTCGCGTGGTTCGGCTATGACTCCGGCACGCACCTGTCAGCGCTGGCGACCAAGCACGCGACCGTGGGCGCCGCGCGGCTGGCCGGGGATCTCGTGCGCTTGCGGCACAGCCACCCGACCGCGCGCATCGCGGTGATCGCGTATTCGTACTCGTCGACGCTGTTCGGCGAGCTCGTGCTCCTGGACGGAGCGGGCCCCGTGTCGATGGCGTTCTCGATCGCCTCTGCGGGGATGACGCGCATGGCCGCCGACGCCGTCGCCGAGGCGATCTCGCAGAGCGCGTTCTCGTTCTACGCCACCGAGGCGTCCACCGACGCCACCGCTCCCCTCGGCCGGCTCGGTGCGCATCCCGTGGACCCGCGCGACATCGTCGGGGCCATCGTCTACTCGTCCGACGGCGGACCGATCCCCGGCTCGGGCGGCAAGCTCGGCGAAGCCACCGACGGCCATGCCTCGCGCACCGCGATCGACGAGCACGGCGTGCGGCACCGCGGCTACTTCGACCGGCGCGCGCAGGCCTACCTGTTCGCCGTGGAGCGTCTGAGCCGGCTCGCCGCACGGCACCCGAAGGCCTGACCGGGGCAGCGGCGGCACCCGGGCCGAGCCACTCAGGCGCGGGGTCAGGCCATGCCCGAAGGAGCAGCCGGCCGGGCGCGGCGGCTCAGCGCCGATCGGCGAAGAACGCCCGCAGCTGAGCCACAGCCTCGTCCTCGCGGACCCCGCCCACGACCTCGGCGCGATACGGCAGGCGGCGGTCACGCAGCACGTCGTACAGCGAACCGGCCGCACCCGCCTTGTCGTCCCAGGCGCCGAACACCACGCGCCCGATCCGGGACTGCAGGATCGCGCCCGCGCACATCACGCACGGCTCCATCGTGACCACGAGCGTGCAGCCGGAGAGGTTCCAGGATCCCTGCGCTGCCGCGGCGGCGCGCAGGGCGACGATCTCAGCGTGACCGGTCGGGTCCGCGGTCTCCTCGCGGTTGTTGCGTCCCTCGGCGAGGATCCTTCCTGCCGCGTCCAGCACGACGGCGCCGACGGGGATCTCGTCGGCCGCGGCGGCCTCGGCGGCGAGCCCGAGCGCGCGGTCCATCGCCGCCGTCTCCGTCACCGGATCCACCGCTGCTGCCACCGTCGCTCCCGCCGTCGTCCGGGTCGTCCCGCGGGACGAGCCTAGCCGCACCGGCGCGATCCCTCCCCCGGTGTCGGGCACGGGGCGAGGCGCCGATCGCCAGCGGCACCCCGTCTCGGGGCGGCCGCGATTCGGCCTGCGCCCGCTCCCCGGCCTGCGCCCGTTCTTCCTGGCGCGCTGCCTGAGTAGCATGCGAGCGAAGGGGGTGGCCTCGTGGATTCTCGGCCGGACGCACGCCGCGACGCCTCGGGCCGGCGCGCCGTGTCCTGGCCCCTGGCGTGCTGGGTGGCGGTGCTGGTGCTGATCGGGCTCGTGCAGATCGTGCGCGCGCAGTGGTTCGACACGGCGGTCTTCTTCGGGGCGGCGCTCCTCGTCGTGCTCGGGGGCCGGATCCCCCCGCGCGGTACCGGTCGGCTGTCGCCCCGCACGCTGGCGCTGGGTGCGGTGCCGACGGGTCTGGCGCTGTGCCTGCTGCCGCGTCACAGCGTCGGCATGGTCGTCGTGATCACGGTGGTGGGGCTGACCGCGGTCGTGCTGTCGTGGCCGGGAGCGCCTGCCGCTCCGCGTCCGTGGACGCCGGCTCTGCGGCGACTCGCCGGGGTGTGGATCGGGCTGTTCGTCGTGGGGTGCCTCTGGGAGCTGGCGCAGTTCCTCCTCGGCCGGCTTCATCCCGACGACGCGTCGTACGCGCTCAGCGACCTGCTGGATCCGGTGCTCGACGGTGCACCGGGCCGGATCCTGTTCGTCGTCGTCTGGCTGGCAGGCGGGGTCTATCTCCTCCGGAGAGGAGGACGGGGATGACGCTGCTCAGCCTCGGCTTCTTCGGCCTGTGCGCGGTGCTGCTCGGACTGGTGACGTGGCGGATCGGGCGCACGGATCCCGATGCGCGCGTCAGCGACCTCTTCGACCGCCTGCTCGATGACCGCGCGGTGCGGATCGCGGTCATCGTGATCTGGTGGTGGCTGGGCTGGCACTTCCTCGCCGGGACGACGCTCTGACGGCCGGACGCGATCCGCTCCCGCCGTCGTCCCGTCGAACGGGCCTGGCCGGGCAGCCGCCAGCGGATACTCTGTCTCTATGCGCGTTCACGTGGCCGACCACCCCCTCATCACCCACAAGCTGTCGGTGCTGCGCGATGCGCGCACCCCGTCGCCGGTGTTCCGTCAGCTCACCGAGGAGCTCGTGACGCTGCTCGCCTACGAGGCGACGCGTAACGTGCGGGTCACCCCGATCGAGATCACCACCCCGATCACCACCACGACGGGCGTGAAGATCTCGGAGCCGCGCCCGATCGTCGTGCCGATCCTGCGCGCCGGCCTCGGGATGCTCGAGGGCATGGTCAAGCTGCTGCCGACCGCCGAGGTCGGCTTCCTCGGCATGGTCCGCGACGAGACGACCTTCGAGCCGACGACCTACGCCGAGCGCCTCCCGGAGGACCTGAGCGGGCGCCAGTGCTTCGCCATCGACCCGATGCTCGCGACCGGCGGATCCCTCGCCGCCGCGATCCAGTTCCTCTTCGACCGCGGCGCCGACGACGTCACAGCGATCTGCCTCCTCGGCACGCCGGAGGGCGTCGCCGCCATCGAGCAGCTCGTGGGCGAGCGCAACGTGACCCTCGTGCTCGGCGCCCTCGACGAGCGCCTGAACGAGAAGGGCTACATCGTGCCCGGTCTCGGCGACGCCGGCGACCGCCTGTACGGCACGGTCTGACTCTCCGGGGCACGCCGGCAGCCGCTGCGGATCCGTGGATCGTGGTGCGGGCCCGCGGGTCCTGTCCCGTTCCGCCGACGATGTCACGAACGGCCGACGAACCTCACCGATTCGCCCGCTGTCCGAGACATGGTCCGCCGAACGGGACACGTTGGCCACGCGAAGTCGCGCGGGAACCACACCCAGGCCGCGGAGGCGCGAGCGATCTCGGCCTCAGAGTGCATCGGCGCCCTCGGAGGCCCCGGCGGCCACGAGCACCCCGCGCGCATCGGCCGGGACGTCGGCGTCGCGGTCCGCGCCCACGAGATGCGCGAACGCGCTGAGCCGGGCCACACCGTCGGGCGTCCGCGGCAGGTCGTCCAGCAGCGCCGGGGAGTGCACGAGGTACGCGGCGACCTTGGCCCGGGAGATCGCCACGTTCAGCCGGTTCTGCAGCAGCAGGAACTCCGGGCCGCGCGGGGCGTCGCGCCCGCTGGAGGCGGCCAGCGAGGTGATCGACACGACGGCCTCCCGGCCCTGGAAGTTGTCGACCGTCCCCACGGCGACGTCGCCGAACCCGGCCGCGGCCAGCTCGTCGAGGATCAGCTGCTTCTGGGCGTTGTACGGGGCCACCACGATGATGTCCGCCGGACCGAGCGGGCGCGGAGCGGCGCCCTCCATGCCGTCGGTGTAGCTGCGGCCGATGAGATCGCGGACGATGCGGACCACCTCCGCGGCCTCCTCCGGGGCCTGCGTGGCGTTGCCGCGGTGCCGGATGGGCCGCACGTGCAGCCCCGGGTCCACGCCGTCGATCGTGCGGCGCTCCGCTCCGGGCGCCGAGGCGAGCGCACCCGCGTAGGAGAGCTCGGACACCGGGGCCGCCACGGCCGGATGCATGCGCCACGAACGCGCGAGGAAGGATCCGTGGGCCGGGTCGATGACGGCGCGCTCGTGCATCACCCAGCCGAGCGCCGAGGTGTCGACGGGCTCCGGGTGCGTGCCCTGGCTCACCTGGGGCAGCTGCTGCGGATCCCCGAGCAGCAGCAGCCGCTGGGCGGCGGCGGCCACGGCGATGGTCGAGGCGAGGGAGAACTGGCCGGCCTCGTCGATGACGAGGAGGTCGAGCTCGCCGCGCTCCACGCGCTTCGTGTTCGAGAAGTCCCACGCGGTGCCTCCGACGACGCAGCCGAGGCCCGCGGCACGCTGCTCCGCGAGGTAGCCGGCCATGCCGTCCTTGCGGATCGCGGTGAAGATCGGATCCGCCTGCGGATCCTTCGGCGCCTTCACGACCTGGGCCGCGGGCACCCCGGCCTCGACCACCCGGTCCAGCAGGTTCTCCACGATCGCGTGCGACTGGGCGACCACGCCGATGCGGTACCCATGCTCGTTCACGAGCCGGGCGATCACGTGCGACGCGGTGTAGGTCTTACCCGTGCCGGGAGGCCCTTGCACCGCGAGGTAGCTGCGATCGAGGTCGAGCACGCCGCGCACGATGGCGTCCGCCGCGTCGCCGTCGGCGACGGGGATGGGCGCTCCCGAGACGGTCCGCGGCACGGCTCGGCGCAGCACGTCCGTGGCCGCGTCCTCGGGGAACCCGGGCGCCGCATCGAGCACCGCCTGCGCCCACTCCTCGATCGTCGCCTGCAGCGAGTTCACCCGGGGCGGCGCCGCGGGCGTGAGCGCGAGGGGCAGCTCGTCCCAGGTCTGGCCGCCCACGGAGCGCTCGCGGATCCGGTATCCGTCCTCGAGCACCTCGACGATCTCGACCTCGTGCGGCACGTGGATCACGCGCGACGGGAACTCCCCGAAGAACGGCGGCGGAGAGGCGTACAGCGCGAACGGGCTCCCGCCGACGCCGACCGTGCTGCCGGGAGCGACCTCCCCGCGCAGGTCGACGAGCCGGGTGATGGCGCGCGCCCTCTCCTCCTGCCCCCAGTCCTGGACGAGCACCGAGCGATCCGGGTCCACGCGGAGCACGTCACGGGTCGACTCCCACAGCGTCACCGGCTCGCGCAGCCGCTGGAAGTGCGCGATCCAGAAGCTCTTCGCCTCCCGCGGGAAGTAGTCGATCGCGGCCGCGGCCACCCGGTGCGTCTGGCCGGCCTGCTCCAGTGCGGCGCCGGTGGCACCCGCGTCACGGGCGGCGGCGTGCACCCGCTGCGCCTCGGCCTGCAGGGCGAGCGAGAGCGGTGCAGGCTCGTACGCGCGGGTCTCCGGCTCGTCCGGCGGGGCCGGCAGCACGCCGGCCTGGCGGGCGAGGCCGACGAGCCAGTTGCGCAGGCGCCGGGTCGACACGCAGTCGTAGCGGTTGTAATCGGCCAGGTCGGCGAGGATCGCCTCGGCCTCGGCGGAGCGGCCGGCAGCGGCGAGGCCGCGCGCCTGCACGTACTGCACGATCGAGTCGTCGCCCTTCTGCACGTCGCTCGTGCGCACTTCGGCGCCCATGTAGAGCGGCTCGAGCTTCTTGATCGAGTACGACCGGGATCCGACCCGCACCGTGCGCAGCACGAGCGGGTAGAGGTCGACGAAGACGCCCTCGCGGAGAAGCCGGTCGACCTCCGCCTCGCCGACGCCGTACCGCTCCGCCATGTTCTGCAGGTGCGCGGTCTCGTACGGCGCGTAGTGGTAGATGTGCATGTCCGGGTGCGCGGCGCGGCGTGCGGCCACGAAGTCGAGGAAGTCGCGCAGCGCCTGCTTCTCCGCCGCGAAGTCGTGCGCCCACAGCGCCGTGTACTGCTCGGCGTCGTCGACCCAGCCGAAGAGGTAGTCCAGCCCCCAGGGCTGCCCCTCCCCCGGTTCGGTGTAGAGCGGGTCGCCCTCGAAGTCGAAGAACAGGTCGCCGCGGCTGGGGCGCGGCATCAGGCCGATCGCCGCGGCCGAGACGACCTCGAACGGCGGCGCCGGGTGCTCCTCGGTCGCGTCGGCCTCGGTCTCGCCGGCCTCCTCCGCGACCATCGCGGTGAGCTGCAGCCGGGCCTGCGCGCGCAGCGCCTCGAACGTCTCCGCGCTCATGCCCTCCGGAGCATCCGCGGCGGCGGCGAGCTCATCGATGGTCGCGATCCCGGCGGCGCGCAGGCGGGCGCGCTGCACCGGCCGCATGCGGGCGACGAGCAGCAGGTCCCGGTGCGCCACGACCTCGGCCTCGCACGTGGCGCAGCGTCCGCAGGCGACGACCTGCAGGTCGCCCCGGTCGTCGCCCCAGGCGAGCGGCGCGCCCGCGGCGCCCTCGTCCACGCGGCGGTCGGCGATGAGCGCGCGCAGCCGAGCGCGCCGCACGTGGAACAGCGGCAGCAGGTCGCGCACGGCGTGCGTCGAGATGCTGCGATCGCCGAGGATCAGGTCGACCTCGTCCGAGCGGGGGATGCCGAGCCGGTCGAGCTGGTCCACGTATGCCGCCAGCTGCATGAGCGCTGTCACGCGCGCCGTACGGGCGAGCTTGGAGTCCTGCACGCGCCAGCGGCCGTCGTCGTCGCGCCGCAGGAAGTCCGCGAATCCCACGAACTCCGGAGTCGAGAACGCGGCCTGGTAGATCACGGTCGCGTCCGATCGCAGTGCACGCACGGTGTCGGCGACCACCTCCGCCAGCGCCTCGGCATCGGTCGACGACACCTTGGGCAGCGCGACGACACCCGGCCCGCCCGATGCGGAGGACCCGAAGCGGGAGACGTACTCGTCCAGCACGACGAGCTCGTGCGCGTCGCCCATCGCCGCAGCCCGCGCCAGCGTGGCGTCCTCCGGATCCTCGACCGGCGCGACGCGGCCGAGCTTCGCGTCGAGGGCGCGCGCCCAGGCGAACTCGCACTCCGCAGCGAGCTTCAGATCCGACGCGCTCCAGATCACCCGTGGGCGGGCGTCTGCGACGCCGCCGTCGTCCGATCCGATGCCGCCGGATCCGGAAGGGATGATCACACGCACGAAGGCTCCTGTCGTTCGGGGCGACCGATCAGGCCGTCGCTTCGACCCTAGACGGGGGCGGGGACATCACCGGCCGGCGGCCGGGCGGCAGAGGCTCAGCGCCACCAGGTGTCGTCGGGCGTGACCGGCTGGCGGCGCTTGTGCTCGGTGGCGAGGTAGCGCGCCTCGATGCGCTCGGCCACGCTTGCCTCGACCGGCCGCCCCTCCAGGTAGTCGTCGATCTGCACGTAGGTGAGACCGAGCTCGTCCTCGTCCGCGCGCCCCGGCGTGCCGTCGAGCAGATCGGCGGTCGGCACCTTGTAGGCGAGGCGGTCGGGTGCGCCGAGCTCGAGCAGCAGGGCGCGGCCCTGGCGCTTCGTGAGCCCGGTGAGGGGGGTGAGGTCGCACGCGCCGTCGCCGAACTTCGTGAAGAACCCGGTCACGGCCTCCGCCGCGTGGTCGGTGCCGATCACGAGCATGCCGCGCTGCCCCGCGATCGCGTACTGGGTGACCATGCGCAGGCGCGCCTTGATGTTGCCGCGGTGGAAGTCGGCGACGTCCTCCAGCCCGGCGGCCTCGAGGTCGCTCTCGAGCCCGTCGACGCCGTGCTCGATGTTGACCTCGATGCCCTCGTCCGCGGCGATGAACGCCATGGCGGCCGCCGCGTCCTCGGCGTCGTGCTGCACCCGGTACGGCAGGCGCACGGCGATGAACGTCGCGTCGCCGCCCTCGGCGCGGACCTTCTCGACGGCCAGCTGCGCCAGACGCCCCGCGAGGGTCGAGTCCTGCCCGCCGGAGATGCCGAGCACGTACCCCTTCGCGCCCGTGCGCCGCAGGTAGTCGACGAGGAAGCCGACGCGTCGGTCGATCTCGGCGACAGGGTCGATGTCGGGGCGGACCCCGAGGTCGGCGGCGATGTCCTGCTGCAGCGTCATGCTTCTCCTTCGGTCGTGGATCCAGTATCCAACGACGACGTTTCGCGTGTGTGAACATGCGGGAGGATGGATCCATGAGACTCCTCGTCGCCGCCCTCGCCTCCGAACTGCAGGCCTTCCCCGCGGAGCTCCCGGGCTTCGACCGGCTCGTCACGGGCCCCGGCAAGCTCAAGGCGACCTACGGTCTCACCCGCGCGCTCGACGCCACCGCGTACGAGGAGGTCGTCGTCGTCGGCACCGCGGGCGGCGTGGATCCCTCCCTTCCGGGCGGCGTGTACGAGATCACCGCCGCGATCCAGCACGACGTGCAGGACCTCGACGGCGTGATCGGCCAGCACGTCTCGCTGCCGCCCCGCGTGGCGACCGGGCGCGACGGCCTGGTCATCGCGACCGGTGACAGCTTCGTCGACGATGCGGCCGCGGTCGAGCGGATCCGAGGGCTCGGCGGCGTGCTCGTCGACATGGAGACCTACGCGTACGTGTGGGTCGCCGACCAATTCGGCGTGCCGATCCGGGTGCTCCGCGCGATCTCGGACACCGCGCAGGACGGCGCCACTACCGTGTGGGACGAGACGGTGGCGGCCTGCAGCGTGCAGCTGCGCGAGCGGATCCTCGAGGACTACGGGATCTGATCCCGCGGCACCCCTCCGCACCGGCCGTGGACATTTCAGTTAACGCTCGCTAATCTGATTCCGAGTCCACGACCGTTGCGAAGTCGCCCAATGGAGGGTGCCGTGTCCGAATCATCCGCGCCGACGTACCGCGAGCTCGTCGACGAACTGCGGGCGCGTCATGCCGAGGTCGCACTCGGCGGCCCTGAGAAGGCGCGACTGCGGCACACCGAGCGCGGCAAGCTTCTGGTGCGCGATCGGATCGACCACCTGCTCGACACGGGCAGCCCGTTCCTCGAGGTCGCGCCGCTCGCCGGCTACGGCATGTACGACGGCGACGCGCCCTCCGGCGGCGTGGTCGCGGGGATCGGGCTGATCCACGGCCGGCGCGTCATGGTGGTCGCCAACGACGCCACCGTCAAGGGCGGAACCTACTACCCGATCACCGTGAAGAAGCACCTGCGGGCGCAGGAGATCGCTGCGGAGAATCGACTGCCCTGCGTCTACCTCGTCGATTCCGGCGGCGCGTTCCTGCCGATGCAGGACGAGGTGTTCCCCGACCGCGACCACTTCGGCCGCATCTTCTACAACCAGGCCCGCATGTCGCGCGACGGGATCCCGCAGATCGCGGCCGTGATGGGATCCAGCACCGCGGGCGGCGCGTACGTGCCCGCCATGAGCGACGAGACCGTGATCGTGCGCAACCAGGGCACGATCTTCCTCGGCGGGCCGCCGCTCGTGAAGGCGGCGACCGGCGAGTTCGTCACGGCCGAGGAACTCGGCGGCGGCGAGGTGCACACCCGGATCTCGGGCGTGGCCGATCACCTCGCGGAGAACGACGAGCACGCGCTGCAGATCGTCCGCGACATCGTGGCGACCCTTCCGGAGCCCTCTCCCCTGGCCGAGCCGCCGGCAGCGGTCGCGGATCCGCCCGCCGTCGACCTGCTCGACGTGGTCCCCGTCGAGCTCACGGTGCCCTACGACGCGCGCGAGATCATCCGCGGCATCGTCGACGGCGGGGAGTTCGCGGAGTTCAAGCCCGAGTACGGCACCACGCTCGTCACCGCGTTCGCGCGCATCCACGGGCACCGCATCGGGATCATCGCGAACAACGGGGTGCTGTTCGGGGAGTCCGCGCTCAAGGGCGCGCACTTCATCCAGCTCTGCGAGCAGCGCCGCACGCCGCTGCTGTTCCTGCAGAACATCACCGGCTTCATGGTCGGCCGCGAGTACGAGGCGAACGGGATCGCCAAGCACGGCGCGAAGATGGTCAACGCCGTCGCCACCACGTCGGTGCCCAAGCTCACCGTCGTCGTGGGCGGATCCTTCGGCGCCGGCACCTACTCGATGTGCGGGCGCGCGTACTCGCCGCGGTTCCTGTGGCTCTGGCCCGGCGCCCGGGTCTCGGTCATGGGCGGTCCGCAGGCCGCGTCCGTGCTCTCGACGGTGCGGCGCGACCAGATCGAGGCGGCAGGCGGATCCTGGTCGGCCGAGGAGGAGGCCGCCTTCCAGGCCCCGATCCGCGCCGCCTACGAGGAGCAGGGCAGCCCGTACTACTCCACCGCGCGGCTGTGGGACGACGGGATCATCGAGCCCGGCCAGACCCGCGACGTGCTCGGCCTCGCGCTCGACGTGATCCTGCGCACCCCTTCGACCGATGCGCCCGTCGCCGGCGCGGCCGCGCCGCAGCCCGGTTACGGCGTCTTCCGGATGTGACCCGATGACCGACACCGCCCTCCGCCGCACTGAGCCCGTCGACGTGTTCGACACCGTCCTCATCGCCAACCGCGGCGAGATCGCCTGCCGCATCATCCACACCCTGCGCCGCCTCGGGATCCGCTCGGTCGCGGTCTACAGCGAGGCCGACGCCGGATCCCGGCATGTGGCCCTCGCCGACGTCGCGGTGCGGATCGGCCCCGCCCCCGCCGCGCAGAGCTACCTCGACATCGACGCCGTGATCGCGGCCGCCCGCGCGACCGGCGCCCAGGCGATCCACCCCGGGTACGGCTTCCTCGCCGAGAACGCGGCTTTCGCCCAGGCCTGCGCCGACGCCGGGATCGTGTTCATCGGCCCCACGGCGGAGGCGATACGCACGATGGGCGACAAGATCACCGCGAAGCTGGCCGTCACCGACCGCGGTGTGCCGACCGTCCCCGGCCTCGCCCGCGCCGGGCTCACCGATGCCGAGCTCGTCGCCGCAGCGCAGGAGATCGGCTTCCCGCTGCTCATCAAGCCGTCCGCCGGCGGCGGCGGCAAGGGCATGCACGTCGTGACGCAGGCGTCAGAGCTCGAGGGCGCGATCGCGGCCGCCCGGCGCGAGGCCGCGGCGAGCTTCGGCGACGACGCGCTGTTCCTGGAGCGCTACCTCACCACGCCGCGGCACATCGAGGTGCAGGTCCTCGCCGACGCGCACGGGAACGTGGTGCACCTCGGCGAGCGCGAGTGCTCGCTGCAGCGCCGGCATCAGAAGGTCATCGAGGAGGCGCCCTCTCCGCTGCTCGACGAGCGGACGCGCGCGGCGATCGGCGCCGCCGCGTGCGAGACGGCCCGCAGCGTGGACTACCGCGGCGCCGGCACGGTGGAGTTCATCGTGGAGTCCGCACGGCCGCAGGAGTTCTTCTTCATGGAGATGAACACCCGGCTGCAGGTCGAGCACCCGGTCACGGAGCAGATCACGGGCCTGGATCTCGTGGAGCAGCAGCTGCGCATCGCCGCCGGCGCGCCGCTCGCCTTCACCCAGGGCGACGTGCGGCTGCACGGTCACAGCATCGAGGCGCGCGTGTACGCCGAGGATCCGTCGGCCGGGTTCCTGCCCACGGGCGGCCGGGTCGAGCGCGTGATCCATCCGGCCGGCGAGGGGATCCGGATCGACACGGCCATCGCCGACGGCCTCGACGTCTCCACCGACTACGACCCGATGCTCGCGAAGGTCATCGCGCACGGCGCCGACCGCGACCAGGCCCGGCGCCGCCTCATCGCGGCACTCGACGAGACCGCCGTGTTCGGCTTCCCCACGAACGTCGAGTTCGTGCGGGCGCTGCTCGAGCTGCCCGAGGTCGCGGCCGGCGACCTCGACACGGACCTCATCGCCCGGCGCTTCGACGACCTCGCGTTCGCCGAGCCCGACGCCCGGGTCTTCGCCGAGGCAGCCCTGCTGCTCGATGCATCGCACGGCGGGGTCCCTTCGACGAGCTCAGGGACCGGGCCGTGGGCGCGCCGGGACGGCTGGCGCCTGGGCGCAGCCGCGCCCCGGCGGTACGCGCTGGTCTGCGGCGAGCATCGCGCGGAGGTGCTCATCACCGGATCCGGATCCGGTCTGGTCGTCGCGGTCGACGGCGCCCCGGCGGCACCCGCGACGCTGCACGCCGGCGACGACCTCCGCCGCACGATCACGATCGACGGGATCACGCGCATGGTCGCAGGGCTCGCGGCCGGATCCGGCCGGGTCTCGATCGCGCACGGCGGCGCCGTGTTCGAGGTGGCCGTGGAGCGCCGCATGCACGCCGGCGGCGATGCCGCCGAGAGCCGGCCGCACCTGGACTCCCCCATGCCGGGCACCGTCGTGCTCGTGCACGCGGCGGACGGCGCGCACGTCGACGCGGGCGACCCCGTGCTCGTGGTCGAGGCGATGAAGATGGAGCACGTGCTGCGCGCCGGCGTCGCCGGCACCGTGACCCTGCACGCGGCGCAGGGCGACGCGGTGGCGCGCGGCCAGACGCTCGCCACCATCACGCCGGACGCAGAGGAGGCGCCATGAGCCGCACGGAGCGACCAGAAGGAGACGGCGTGAGCGGGAAGCGCATCGAGCAGCGCGGGCTGTACTTCGAGGAGTTCGAGGAGGGCGCCGTCTACCTGCATCGCCCGGGGCGCACGGTCACCGAGGCGGACAATGTGCTGTTCACCACGCTCACCATGAACACGCAGGCGCTGCATCTCGATGCGGCGTGGAGCGCCGGCACCGAATTCGGCGAGCGCCTCGTGAACAGCATGTTCACCCTCTCCACGCTCGTGGGCCTCTCGGTGGCCCAGCTCACCATGGGCACGATCGTGGCGAACCTCGGCTTCTCCGACGTCTCCTTCCCGGCGCCCGTGCGGATCGGCGACACTCTGTACGCGGAGACCCTGATCGTCTCGAAGCGGCTGTCGTCGTCGCGGCCGGGGCAGGGGATCGTCGAGCTCGCCCATACCGGCCGCAACCAGGACGGCGCCGTCGTGGCCCGGGCCACCCGGTCGACACTCATGCAGTGCCTCCCGAAGACGGCGAGCGACTGATGGCCGCTCCCTCCGACGCCCTGACCAGCCGTCCGTTCTCCGGACCCGCGCTGCTGTTCTGCCCGGCCGACCGCGACGACCGGTATGCGAAGGCGCTCGCCGCCGCGGACGGGGTGATCCTGGATCTGGAGGACGCGGTCGCCCCCGACGACAAGCCGGCCGCCCGGGAGCGGCTGGTCGCGTCCGCGCTGGACCCGGAGCGCACGATCGTGCGCGTGAACCCGGCCGGCACCCCCGATCACGTGCTCGACCTCGCGGCCCTCGCCCGCACGCCGTACCGCACCGCGATGCTGGCCAAGGCCGAAGCCGCCGCGGATCTGGACGCGCTGCACGCCGCGGGCCTGCGGGTGCTGGCGCTGTGCGAGACGGCGCGCGGAGTCGTGCACGCCGAGGAGATCGCCGCCCATCCCGCGACGGCCGGGCTGATGTGGGGCGCCGAGGATCTCGTCGCGAGCATGGGCGGACGCTCGAGCCGCCTCACCGCGGGCCCGCGCGCCGGCCGCTACCGCGACGTCGCCCGGCATGCGCGCTCCCGGGTGCTGCTGGCTGCGAAGGGGTTCGACCGGGCCGCGATCGACTCCGTCCACCTCGACATCGCCGATATCGACGGTCTCCGCGCCGAGGTGGCGGACGCCGCGGCGAGCGGTTTCGATGCGACGGCGTGCATCCATCCGAGCCAGGTCGCCGTGATCCGGCAGGGGTACGCCGCGACGCCGGAGGAGCGGGCGTGGGCCGAGCGCGTGCTCGCCGAGGCCGAGCGTCAGCCCGGGGTGTTCCGGTTCGAGGGCCGGATGGTCGACGAGCCCGTGCTGCGTCAGGCCCGGGCGATCCTCGGGCGCTGAGTCAGCGCGCCCGAGGATCACCCCGCCCGGCTAGCCGTCCAGCCCCAGCCGGATCCCCGCGAAGAGCGGGTTCACCGCAGCGTCATGGCTGCCGAGCGGGTCGAGGTGGTACGACTTCTCGATCGTCGCGAGGATCGAGGTCGTGTCGTACTGGGTGTGGTCGACGCTCGATGCGGCGAACTTGCTGCTGATCAGCAGGGCCGGGATCCGGGTGCCAGGGCCCCACTTGTCCACGACGGGCGGTGCGACGTGGTCGGCCTGTCCGCCGAACTCGTCGTAGGTGACGACGATGAGCGTGTCCTTGGCGTCCGGGCCGTTCGTGATCGTCTTGATCAGGTCGACGAGGTGATCGGATCCGTCCGGCTCGCTCGCGTATCCGGGGTGCTCGTTCTCGTCGCCGTAGGGCTTCACGAAGCTCACCGTGGGCAGCGTCCCGTTCTGCGCGGCCGCGATGAAGTTCTTCTCGTCCTGCAGGTGCGCCCGACCGGGCTGGCCCGGCGCGTATGCGGCGAAGTAGTTGAACGGCTGGTGGTGGTACTGGAAGTTCACACCGGGGTGCCCGGCTTCCGCGTCATCCCATCCGCCGGAGTACCAGTTCCATGACAGGCCCGCGGCGGTCAGCCGGTCCCCGATGTTCGGGTACTGGGTGTCGTCGATGAGCGGCAGCCGGGTGCCGTTGTTGTGCGGCGCGGATGCGGGCTGGATCGTGTTGATCGCGAAGTTGCCGCACGCCGCGGCGTAGTCGTTGCCGCCGCCGGGGCAGGCCTGCGTCCACTGCGTGTCCTTGACCGGACCGGTGGCCGTGTACTGCGGGTAGTTGTTCGGCATGCCGTTCGCGTCGAGCACCGAGTTCGCGACCGTGGCCGTGGTGTCGAGCGGCGTGCGTGCGGCGATGAGCCACTGGTGGTTCAGGAAGGATCCGCCGAACGCGGCCTGGAAGAAGTTGTCCGCGACGACGTAGTTCGGTGCGCCGTCGGCGTGCAGGTACTGGTAGATCGGCAGCTTCGTGGTGTCGTACTGTCCCTGGGTCAGACCGACGGCGTCGGATCCGGTGGTGTACCGGTCCATCTTCCCGCCGTCCTGCTGGTACTGCTCCTGGTAGAAGCGGTGCACGAGATCGCGCGTGCAGCCGCCGGGCGCGCCGGTGCCGTTCAGCCATCCGTTGGGCTTGTACGGCGTGCCGGCGACAGCGGGCGGGCAGGTGGTGTCGGTCGGCGCGATGTAGTCGTCGATCGTGAAGGTCTGGTTGTCGAAGTGGCTGGCCGCGATGCCGTGCGTCGCATCCTGACAGGTGTTGGACAGCGGGGGCGAGGTCAGGTTCGCGTCCAGCTGCGGCAGACACGCGTACGGGGTGCCGTCCTGGCCCACCTGGGGCACGCTCTCGGATCCGCGGACGGCGACGCCGCCGACCTCTCCCCACTTGCCGTAGAGGTTGTCGAAGGAGTGGTTCTCCTCGTAGATCACGACGAGGTGCTTGAAGCCGCCGGGGATGGTGCTGGGCCCGCCCTGCGCCGCGCTGCCCTGCCCCGGACTGCCGCCCGGCTTGCCCGGCGAGCCGCCCGGGGCGCCGAGCGCGGCGCTGGCGGGGAGGAGCGAGCCGGCGACGGCGAGAACCGCGACGGCGAGGATGGCGAAGCGCTTGGACACGGATGACCTTGCCTCTGGGTCTGCGCCGGCACAGGCGCCGGACAGAGGGAGAGTAGATCCGCCGCCGCCGGAGGACAAGAGGATCCCCGATCGTTCGCCGAAAGTTCTGCTGCGCCGGGCGCGCGATCCTCGGGCGCAGACCATCGCGCCCGAGGATCGTCCGTGCCTAGTTCTTGGCGCCCGTCTTCGGATCCAGGATCAGCGTCGCGGTCTGCGGGTTCTGGAAGTCGAACAGGTTCGACAGCGATCCGGCCTTGACGTCGAAGGATCCCTGCGCGATCCGGCCCGTGTGCCAGTTGTCCTCGATGAAGCGGAGGATCGACGACTGGTCCGTCTCGGTGTGGTCGACGAAGTTCTGCTTCGCGTAGGGCGAGACCACGATCAGCGGAAGCCGCGGGCCGTGACCGCACTTGCCCTGCTGACCCGCCATCGCCGCGGTGCTCTCGCCGGCGCTCGTGCAGACTCCGTCCCCGTTGAGCGCGTCGAAGCTCGAGCTCGATCCGTTGGTGATCGACGACGCCTGGTGGTCGTACCAGCCGTCCGAGTCGTCATAGGCGATGATCACGGCGGTGCTCGCCCAGTCGGGCGACTGCTGCAGCCGGTTCACCGCGTCGACCACGAAGTTCTGCTCGTCGATCGGGTCGGAGTAGCCGGCGTGACCGTCCTGGTACCCCGGCGCCTTCAGATAGCTGACCGCCGGCAGGTTGTGGGCCGAGACGGCGTTCCAGAAGTCGCTCAGGTCGTACTGGTGATTGGCCTGGTCGGTCTTGCCGATCATGGCGACCGAGGACGGCGGCAGGTGGTGCGGGTTGGAGGTCGACGCGTAGTACTGGAACGGCTCGTGGTGGGGGATGTAGTCGCCCTTCGTGCCGTACGGCAGCGCGCCGGTCTTGCCGGTCCCGCCGAGCGCGGCGCCCACGTTGTGGACCGTGCCGCAGACAGCCGTCCCGTCCGCCTTGCGCGACGACGGTGCGAAGCCGCCCTGGAAGAAGCCCCAGGTCACGCCCTTGTCGTTCAGCAGGTCGCCGATGTTCTTGTTCTTCGGGTCCATGGCCACCGTGTCCCGGGTGGAGCAGTCGTCGTACATCGGCTGCGGGTCGCCGATGACCGTGCCCAGCCCGGCAGCGCCGGCGTTGTCGAGGACCTCGCCCTCGGGGAAGGGCTTGCCGCCCGGCATGGCGGTCTTGGCCACGCCGTAGGTCTGGCCGGACACGAGGTTGAGCGCACCCGGCGTGGACGGGCCGAAGGTCGTGCCGTAGGAGTTGTCGCTCATCGCGAACCGCTGCGCGTAGTTCCACAGACCGGTCACCGAGTTGCCGTCGTAGTAGTCCATGACCAGGCCGTCGGGTCCATAGGTCGGCGCCTTGCACGACGTGCCCGAGCTGACGTTGGTGAACTGGACGAACTTGTCCATTGCGCCGGCGTCGAAGGCCTTCTGCTCGTCGGTGTACTCGTGATCCTGGTCGCAGGTGACCTGCTGGGCGGGCCCGCCGAGTCGCTGGGGGTTCGCCAGGTTCGGGTTGCTGGTCAGGAGCGCCGGGCTCAGGCCGTTCACCGAAGGAGTGTCCGCGGCAGCGTGGAACGTCGTGCCGTCGGTGTTGGCCGCGTTCGGGTAGGTCCCGAAGTAGTGGTCGAACGAGACGTTCTCCTGGAAGATCACGACCACGTGCTTGATCGGGGTCTTCGTGTCCGTGGCCGGCGAGGCCGAGGCCGGTAGGGCCGTGGACAGCAGCAGCGTCGCCGTCGCTGCCGTCGCGAGTGCCACACCCGCCGCGCGGCGGGCTCGGGTGCGTGGGATCATGACAGTCCTCTTCCTGCCCGCGCCGATCGCGGAGCCGACCCCACCCCATCACGCGCCTGTGACGGCCCCGGGGAACTTCGAGTGAACACTCTGTGAACCTGACGGGCCAGGGCTGTTCCGACGGTCGCGCACCCCGGGTGTACGACCGGGCGGGGCCACGGCTACCCGACCTGCAGCAGCTCCTGCACGCGCTCGACCGGCAGGCCTCTCACGCTCTGCTTGTGGCCGACGGTGTCCTCGCCTGCGACGAGCACGTTGAGCACCGCCTCCTCCGTCGCCTCGACCACTGCGGTGTAGAGCGCATCCATCCGCCCCCAGGGCACGGCACGGAGCTCGTCCAGCACGACCGGTTCCCTCTTCACCGGGAACCGACTCGCGAGCGCCCCGGGATTCGCCGTCGAGAACGCGAGGAAGATGTCACCCGAGAAGTGCGACCC
The DNA here is from genome assembly GCF_054654695.1 of Microbacterium xylanilyticum. Lineage (NCBI taxonomy): Bacteria > Bacillati > Actinomycetota > Actinomycetes > Micrococcales > Microbacteriaceae > Microbacterium > Microbacterium xylanilyticum. Next base: position 605,956 of record NZ_BAAIEN010000002.1, on the reverse strand, counting down.
CGCCGTCCCGGTGCGGGCGAGGCCGAGCGAGACCCGCCGCGCCATCGCCGTGCACTGACCCGGCAGCAGCGGCGCATCGGTCGCCACGACGACGATGACGCTGCCGGCACCCTGCGGCGGAGCGGCCGTTCCCCCTGCCGGTGCCGGTGCGGCGCCTGCCATCTCCGCGGCCCCCTCGGATTCGAGCACCGACCCCACCGGCACCCCGCGCACGGTCAGCTCCGACATCTCGCCGAAGTTCGCCTGCAGGAGCACGCCGACCGTGTACTCGGCGTCCCCCACGGCGACCCGCCGCGACGCGGTTCCGGATCCCCCCTTGAACCCGTAGCAGATCATGCCGGTGCCGCCGCCGACCGGGCCCTCGGCGACCGCGCCGGCACGGGCCGCGTTCAGCGCGGCGACGGCGTGCTCGGGCCGCACGTGCAGCCCGTTCATGTCGTTCAACCGGCCGTCCCAGGTCTCCGCGACGACCGGCAGGAGCCACTGGTCCGCCGCGCCGGGAACGGTCTCGAGCATCCAGCGGATCGCGCCCTCGTGCGCGGCCCCGACGGAGTGCGTGTTGGTGATCAGCACCGGCGTGCCGAGACTGCCGGACTCGGCGATCCACACGGATCCTGTCATCTCGCCGTTGCCGTTGAGCGAGTGCACACCGGCCGCCACGGGATCCGCCGCGCCGCCGCGGTCGCGCGGCAGGATCGCGGTGACCCCCGTGCGCACGACCGCGGACTCCCGCTGCCCGATGAGCGTGGTGTAGCCGACCTCGACCCCCGGCACGTCGGTGATCGCGTTGTGCGGGCCCGGAACCCCGCTGCCGACCAGACCGAGCTCGCGCGCCCGTGCCCGGCTCATCCGCGCACCTCGTCCTCGAGCTCCTCGTCCGCAGGCAGCGGCAGGGTCCAGCGGTCCGGCTTCCCGCGCAGGTACAGCGCGTAGTAGAGCAGGCCGATCGCGAAGATCCCCACGGCGACGGCGACGGGCACCCAGTCGGCGATCAGGCTCATCACGAGGATCGCGAGGGTGGCGAGCGTCATCAGGATCGGCGCGACGGGCCACAGCGGCATCCGGTACTCGGCAGCGTCGGTGGTGTGGTTGAGCCGCCCGACGAGCGCAGCAAGGCCGACCAGCGCGTAGAGGATGACGATGCCGGCGCTCGTGGCGACGAGCAGGACGGTGAAGGGGACGAGCCAGAGGCAGAGCGCCGCGATCACGCCGACGATGATCGTCGCGACGACCGGGGTGCGCAGCGTCGGGTGGATCCGGCCCAGCGGCCGATTGATCGCGTCGGGCCACGAGCGGTCCCGCGCGGAGGAGAAGAGGGTGCGGCCGAACTGCAGGATGATCGCGAGCACCGCGTTGATCACGGCGACCGCGATCCCGACGCTGACGAGGGTGTTGACGACCGGCCCCGCGCGCTCGGTGAGGAACTGCGTCATCGGCGAGGGCGACGCGACGAGGGCGGCGAGGTCCTTCGACCCCAGGAGCACGGCGATCGTGGGCACGATCTCCGCGACCACCGCGATCAGCAGCGACCAGAGGATCGCGCGTCCGATCGTGGAGCGGGCGTTCTTGGTCTCCTCGGCGTAGTAGACCGCGGCGCCGTAGCCGTTGAACGCGAACAGGGCGGTCGCCGTGTAGGAGACCACGAGGCCGGCGGACGCACTCACGAGCACCCCTCCCGGACCGCTCGTCGCGACCGTCCACAGCGTGGAGATCGGCTGGCTCACGTGCAGGAAGCCCACCACCGTGAGAACGACCAGCGCGCCGATCTCCAGGATCAGGAAGACGCCGGTGACCCACGCGTTGGTCTTGATGCCGAGGCACGCGATCACGGTGGTCACCAGGATCACGACGATCCCGACCCATCCACCACCGAGCGCTTCGGAGAGCACCCCGAGGTACTGCCCCGCACCCGAGGCGATCACGCCGATGATCAGCACACCGCTGACGAGGTTCAGCAGGAACAGCCCGAAGCCCCAGGGTTTGCCGAGAGTGCGCGCGACGAACGCGTACTCTCCTCCGGTGATCGGGAAGGCGCTGGAGAGTTCGGCGTAGCACAGGGCGACGAAGACGCCGACGAGCGCGCCGATGAGGAAGGCGAGGGCCGAAGCTCCGCCGATGCCGTTGATGATGGCGGGGACGATGATGAACACGCTCGACGCCGGCGTCACCGCCGAGAGCGTGATCAGGATGTTCTCCTTGAAAGTCAACCCCCGGGAGAGCTGCGCGAACCTGCGCATCCAGGACGTCGCCGAACGGGCCGGGGTGTCCACCGGCACCGTGCACTATCACTTCAACGATCTCGATCAGGTCATCGACGACGTCTACACCTGGGCGTGCGAGCGGTTCTACACGACACGGCTGCAGGCGCTCGCCGAGATCCCGGACGCCCGGGAGCAGCTGGTCGCGATGATCGACGCGGGCATCCCGAAGAGCGAAGATGATGCGCTCGTCATCGCGATGCACGACATCGACCTGTTCCGCCGGGGCAGCGCCACGATGGGTCCGCTGCTGCAGGCGCTCTACGACCGGCAGGTCGCGCTCTACTTCGCCGCGCTGCAGCTCGGGCTGGCGCAGGGGCACTTCCGCCTCGCCGGGCCCATCATCGATCTCGCGCAGAACTTCGTCTCGCTCGAGGACGCCTACGAGCTGCACATCATCAGCGGCAACCGCTCGGCGAGCCCGCGGCGCGCGCGGGAGCTCGTCCTCGGCTACGCCCGCATCGTGACGGGGTGCGCCGAGCTGTCGCTCGGGCACTGAAGGCGATCTTCAGCCGGCGACGAGCACGCGCCGGGCCGCGTCCGAGAGGATCACGCGCTCGTTCGCCGACCCGGCGACGGTGTTGTGCGCCGTCGAGTTCAGCAGTCCGAACACGGCGTGCATCGTGACCCGCCGGTCGGCCGCCGCCAGCTCGGGCCGGATCCGGCCCAGCACCTCGGCCCACACGTCGAGGTACTGGCGCTGGAGCTTGCGCACCTGACGGTTCGCCGCCTTCGGCAGGGTGCCGAGCTCGCGGTCCTGCACCCGGATGACATCACGGTGCGCCAGGGCGAATGCCAGGTGGAAGTCGATGAGGTCGTCCAGCACCTCCCGGTCGGATGCGTGGGGTGCGGTGACGATCTCGGATCCGCCCTGCAGCAGGAACTCGCTGGTGCCGAGCAGGATCTCCTCGAGCATCGCCTCCTTGCTCGGGAAATGCCGGTACAGCGCGGGCCCGGAGACGCCGACCGCGGTGCCGAGCTCGCCGATCGAGACGGCGTGGAATCCGCGGTCCGCGAAGAGCCGGGCGGCGGCGTCGAGGAAGAGCTGCCTCGTGCGCGCCTTCCCCTGCGCCCTCGCGGTGGTCATCCCGCAAGGATACCGATCCTGGACAGTCGCGTGAATGGTCGCTAACATCTATTTCAGTTACCGATCGTTCACTGAGGAGCTGATCTGCGTGTCCGAGGCGATCCCGTCCGAACTCCCCGAGGAGTACCGCGAACTGTCCGCCACGGTGCGCGACTTCGCCGAGCAGGTGGTGGCCCCGGTCTCCGCTCAGCACGATCGGGAGCACAGCTTCCCGTACGAGGTGGTGGCGGGGATGGCGGAGCTGGGCCTGTTCGGCCTGCCCTTCCCCGAGGAGTACGGCGGCATGGGCGGCGACTACTTCGCGCTCTGCCTCGCGCTCGAGGAGCTCGCCAAGGTGGATCAGAGCGTCGCGATCACGCTCGAGGCGGGCGTCTCGCTCGGGGCCATGCCGATCTTCCGGTTCGGCACGGAGGAGCAGAAGCAGCGCTGGCTGCCGTCGCTCGCGGCAGGCACGTCCCTCGGTGCGTTCGGGCTGACCGAGCCCGACGCGGGCAGCGACGCCGGCCGCACGCGCACCACCGCACGCCTGGGCGGCTCGGCAACGGACGGCGAATGGGTGATCAACGGAGCGAAGCAGTTCATCACGAACTCCGGCACCGACATCACCGCCTTCGTCACCGTGACGGCCGTCACCGGCGAGAACGAGCGCGGCAAGGAGATCTCCACGATCATCGTGCCCTCGGGAACCCCGGGCTTCACCGTGGCGCCCCCGTACGACAAGGTCGGCTGGAACGCCTCCGACACGCACGGACTCTCGTTCGACGACGTGCGCGTCCCGGCGGAGAACCTGCTCGGCGAGCGCGGTCGCGGCTATGCGAACTTCCTGCGGATCCTCGACGAGGGCCGCATCGCGATCGCCGCCCTGGCTGTCGGGGCCGCGCAGGGCTGCGTGGACGACGCGGTGCGCTACGCCAAGGAGCGCCAGGCGTTCGGCACGCACATCGGCGGCCACCAGGCGATCGCGTTCAAGATCGCCCGGATGGAGGCCCGCGCGCAGGTCGCCCGCCGCGCGTACTACCACGCCGCCGCCCTGTTGCTGGCGGGCAAGCCGTTCAAGAAGGAGGCGGCGATCGCCAAGCTCGTCGCCGGCGAGGCCGCCATGGACAACGCCCGCGACGCCACGCAGGTGTTCGGCGGCAACGGCTTCATGAACGAGTACCGGGTGGCCCGCCACTACCGCGACTCGAAGATCCTCGAGGTCGGCGAGGGCACCACGGAGGTGCAGCTCATGCTCATCGCCCGCAGCCTCGGACTCTGATCCGTCCTCACATTCGCAAGGATCTGCCCGATTTCGGGCAGATCTTTGTCATTCGCGTCTCTGGATCCGCATACTCGTCTCATGACGGACGATGACCTGATCCACCGGATCGCGGCATCGACCGGTCTCCCGGCGAGCGTCGCCGCGCGGGTCGTCGACGACGTGCTCGCCTGGTACGACGAGCCCGTGGAGGCCTACGTGCGGCGCCGCCATGCCGAACTGCAGCTCTACGGCACGCGCAACGCGGAGGCGTTCGCGCTCATCGCCGCCGAGCTCCGCGACCGCCGCGTGGCGGCCCCGGAGCTGTCCGAACGGCAGCTGCGCCGCATCGTCTACGGCTGAGCGCGCGCCGTCCCCTTCTTCACCGTCCTTCACCGTCACCGAAACCCTGAGGAGCTCCCCCATGTGCGGAATCGTCGGATACATCGGCCACCAGGCCGCGGCCCCCGTCCTCGTCGAAGGCCTCACCCGCCTCGAGTACCGCGGCTACGACTCGGCCGGCCTCGCCGTCCTCGGCGGCAAGGGCACGACAGCGATCCGCCGCGTGGGCCGGGTGCGCGAGCTCGAGGCCGCGCTGCCCAAGCGCCTGTCCGGCACCGTCGGCATCGGGCACACCCGCTGGGCGACGCACGGCCCCGCCGTCGAGCACAACGCGCACCCGCAGCGCAGCCAGGACGGCCGCATCAGCGTGGTGCACAACGGCATCATCGACAACGCAGCGGCGCTGCGCGCCCAGCTCGCCCAGTCCGGGGTCGAGCTGTCCAGCGACACGGACACCGAGGTCATCGCGCACCTCGTCGCCCAGGCCGACGCCCCCACGCTCGAGGAGGCCGTGCTCGCCGCACTCGGCCGGATCACCGGCACCTACGCGCTGGCCGTGCTGGACGAGCAGCACCCGGACCGGATCGTGCTGGCGCGCAGCGGCTCCCCGCTGATCATCGGGGTCGGCGACAAGGAGATGCTGGTCGCGAGCGACGTGGCCGCGCTCGTGCGGCACACCAACCAGGTGGTGCACCTCAACGACGGCGAGCTCGCGACCGTGACGGCGACGAGCTTCCGCACCTTCGACCGAGGCAACAGCCCGACCAGCTCGGAGCCGGTCGAGATCAGCGTGGCCGCGGAGGATCTGGAGCTCAGCGGCTACCAGCACTACATGCTCAAGGAGATCCACGAGCAGCCCGAGGCCGCCGCGACCGTGCTGCGCGGCCGGCTGGACGAGCGGTTCGCCACCGCCCGCCTGGACGGCCTGGGCCTGGATCCGCGCGAGCTGCGCGGCTTCCGCCGGGTGAAGATCCTCGGCTGCGGATCCGCCTACTACGTCGGCCAGCTCGGCGCCCAGCTCATCGAGGACCTCGCACGCATCCCCGCCGATGCCGAGGCCGCCTCCGAGTTCCGCTATCGCCAGCCGATCATCGAGTCGGACACGCTCTACGTCGCGGTCAGCCAGAGCGGCGAGACCGCCGACACCGCGTTCGCCGTCGAGGAGATCAAGCGCAAGGGCGGCCGCGTGATCGGGGTCGTCAACGTCGTCGGCTCGACGATCGCGCGCACCGTCGACGGCGGGATCTACCTGCACGCGGGCCCGGAGATCTCGGTCGCGTCGACCAAGGCGCTCACGAACATGGCGCTCTCCTTCGCCCTGCTGGCCCTGCACCTCGGCCGCCTGCACGACCTGTCGCACGCGGACGGCCAGCGGATCCTCCGCGGCCTGCAGCGGATCCCGGAGCAGATCCGCGAGATCCTGGACAGCACGGAGGCGATCGCCGCGGTCGCCGACGACGTCGCGAAGGCGCAGAGCGCGTTCTACATCGGACGCGTGCGGGGCTTCCCGGTCGCGCGGGAGGGCGCGCAGAAGCTCAAGGAGATCAGCTACATCCACGCGGAGGCCTACCAGGCGAGCGAGCTCAAGCACGGCCCGCTCGCCCTGATCGACCCCGAGATGCCCACGGTCGCCGTGATCCCCGAGGACGAGCTGACCGATCGCAACCTCGCCGCCGCCGAGCAGATCCTCGCACGCAAGGGGCCGCTGATCGCGATCACGCACGCCGGGGTCGACCTCGGCCACCTCGACGTCCGGACGATCGTCGTGCCGAAGAACGAGCCGGAACTGGATCCGATCCTGCTGACGATCCCGACGCAGCTCCTCGCGTACCAGGCTGCCGTGCTCCTGGGTCACGACGTGGACAAGCCGCGGAACCTGGCCAAGTCGGTCACCGTGGAGTGACGCGCACCCGCTCCGCCGCGCCGGCGCCTCGGGACACGCCGTCCCGAGCCCCGGCGGCGCTGCGGAGGGAGAATGGCTGCATGAGCACGCCTTTCCTCACCTCCGGCCGGGACGCGGTCATCGTCGCCGCGCGCCGCACGGCCGTCGGCATCGGCAAGCCCGAGCGCGGCGTCTTCAGCGGCGTGCACCCGGTGGACCTGTCCACGCACCCGATCCGTGCGGTGCTCGAGGATTCGGGCGTGGATCCCGCGCTCGTGGACGACGTCGTGTGGGGCTGCGTGTCGCAGGTGGGCGAGCAGTCGTTCAACGTGGGGCGCAACGCCGCCCTCGCCGCGGGGCTGCCCCAGCACGTGCCAGGGATGACGATCGACCGGCAGTGCGGATCCTCGCAGCAGGCGATCCACAGCGCGGCCGCGGCGATCATCGCCGGCTACGCCGACATCGTCGTCGCCGGCGGCGTCGAGGTCATGTCGCGGGTGCCGATGTTCTCCAGCGTCGCCGGCGCGGATCCCTACGGCCCGCTCATGCACGAGCGCTTCCCCGACCTCGGCAACCAGGGCGTGGGTGCGGAACTCATCGCCGAGAGGTGGGGGCTCACCCGCGCCGAGCTCGACGAGTTCTCCGTGCGGTCGCATCAGCGCGCCGCCGCGGCGACGGCCGAGGGGCTGTTCGCCGAGGAGATCGTGCCGGTCCCGACTGCCGAGGGCGTCGTGACCGCGGATCAGGGCATCCGCGCGGATTCCACCGTCGTGCGGCTGGCGACCCTGCCGACGCCGTTCCGCGAGGACGGCGTGGTGACGGCCGGGAGCGCCTCGCAGATCTCCGACGGCGCCGCGGCCGTGCTCATGATGACGAGCGCCCGGGCCGCCGAGCTCGGGCTCACGCCGATCGCGCGCGTGCACAGCGTCGCCGTGGTCGGCTCGGATCCGATCCTCATGCTCACCGGACCCATCCCCGCGACGGCGAAGGTGCTGGAGCGGGCCGGCCTCGCTCTCGGCGACATCGGCGCGTTCGAGGTGAACGAGGCGTTCGCACCCGTCGTGCTCGCGTGGCTGCGCGAGACGGGAGCGGACCCGGAGCTCGTGAACCCGCGCGGCGGGGCGATCGCGCTCGGGCACCCGCTGGGCGCGTCCGGCGCCCGGCTGACCACGACGCTGCTGCACCACATGCGGCAGAACGGGATCCGCTACGGCCTGCAGACGATGTGCGAGGGCGGCGGCATGGCCAACGCCACGGTGTACGAACTGGTCTAGCGTCACTGCCGCCCGGTTCCTGAGCGAGCGCAGCGAGACGAAGGACGCTCGAGGACCGAGACCGTCAGGCCTCGATCACGCTCGGGCCGTCGGGGGTCGCCCGCACGGTGATCTGAGCGGGGATCTGCTCCTGCATGGCCTCCACGTGGCTGATCACGCCGACGGTGCGCCCGCCGGCCCGAAGCTCGTCGAGGGTGCGCATGGCGACGTCGAGCGTCTCGCCGTCGAGGGATCCGAACCCCTCGTCGATGAAGAGCGTGTCGAGCTGGATCCCGCCGGCGCGGGCGGTGACCACCTCGGCGAGGCCGAGCGCGAGGGCGAGCGAGCTCAGGAAGGTCTCGCCTCCCGACAGCGACTGCGCGGGCCGGGTCTGCCCGGTGAACGCGTCGAACACGACGATGCCCAGCCCGCTCGCGGCTCCTCGTGCGGCTCGGGCGTCGCTGTGCTGCAGCCGGTAGCGCCCGGACGACATGTCGGCCAGCCGCAGGTTCGCGCTGGCGACGATCTCCTCCAGCTCCGCGGCGAGCACGAAGGTCTCCAGGTTCATCCGGTAGGTGTTGGCACCGCGCCCCGCGACGGTGTCGGCGAGCTGCTGCAGGATCTCGTGCTCCGCGGCCGCCGCCGCACCGCGCGCGTGCTCGGCGGCGGCGGTCTCGATGAGAGACGCCAGCTGCGTCGCGGTCGCGTCCGCGCGGCTCGCTGCATCGACGGCCGCGGTCCACGCCGTGCGGGCGTCGGCCTCGGCCGCCTCGTGCGGCGCCAGGTCGATCGGCTCGTCGGGGAGGGTGCGCAGCTCGAGTTCGAGCAGGATCGCGCGCTCCTTGGTGCGCTCTGCGGCATGAGCGGTGATCCGCTCCTCGAGCGCCGCCTGGTCCGCGGCACCGCGGAGCGCTGCCCGTGCGGCCGTCGGATCGTCGAACGGCGAGGCGACGAGCGCCTCCTCCTGCTCGGCACGGGCGGCCGCCGCCGCGGCGGTCCGGGCTTCCCGCTCCTCCACCGCGGCCGCGAGCGCCTGCGCTGCGGCGATGCGCGCGGAGGCGTCGTCGAGCCGGGCGGCGACGGTCGCGAATCCGCCGCGGGCCTCGGCCACGGCCTGCTCCGCGGCGGCGAGCTCCTGCCGCGCCAGTGCGAGCCGCTCGTTCGTCGTGGCGTGCTGGGCGGCGAGCGCGCCGATCTCCGCCTCCAGCGCACCGTCCTGCGCGCGCAGGGCGGCGAGGCGCCGCTCGGCGTCCTCCGCGGCGGCGACGGCCGCGGCGGCCTCCGCACGCCGCTCCGTCGCCGCCGCCAGCTCCTGCTCCGCGACGTCGACGCTGAGTCCGTCGGCCCGGGCCGTGGCGGCCGCGAGCGCCGCATCGAGCGCGGCGAGCTCGGCCGTCGCCGCGCGCACTCGGTCGGCGGCGCGCTCCCGCGCCTCGGTGGCCTCTGCGACGTCGTCGGCGGAGACCGGATCCGCGAGCGCCGCGGGACTGGGGTGGTCGGTCGAGCCGCAGACGCTGCACGCTTCCCCCGGCACCAGCGCCGCAGCGAGCTCGCCGGCCATCCCGGCCTCCCGGCGACGGCGCAGTTCTGCGGCGTGCGCGAAGGCCTCGGCCGCCTTGCGCTCCCGCTCGGCGACCGCCTGCACAGCCGCGCTGCGCTGCTCGGTGAGCGACACGGTCTCGCGAGCGGCGGACAGTCGCGCCGCGGCCAGGGCGACCGCGGCCTCGCGGTCGGGCAGACGGTCGGCGGTGCGGCGCAGGTCGTCGCGCTCCACGGACAGCGCCTCGAGCGCGGCCGGGAGCGCCGTCCGTTCCTCCTCGCGCGCCGCGCGCGCCGCCGTGATCGCCTCCGCCTCGTCCCGCGCGGCCACCACGGCGGCCTCGAGGGCGCCGAGCCGGGCCTCCGCCTCGGCCGCCTGCTGCCAGGCGCCGCTCGCGCGGGTCAGCGCGGCGGCCCACTCCCGCAGCTCCGGCGCGGAGGAGCCGTCGGGCGCGCCCGCCTCGTCCGCGCCGGCGGCCGCCCACGCGTCTGCGGCGACGGCGGCGGCGGTCTCGGCCGCGGCGGCTGCGTCCACGGCGCGTTCCGCGGCGCTGAGCACGTGTCGCAGCGCCTCGGCGGCGCGCGCCTGCTCCAGCGTGCGGCGGTCGGCGGCGATCCGGTCGGCGGCGGCGTCGAGTGCGGCGAGCGCGGCACGGGCGCGGTCCCGTTCGGCCTGGGCGGCGCGCTCCTCCCGTGCGACGGCGAGGGCCGCCGTCGCGGCACGGTGCGCCGCCTCCGCGAGGTCGCGCTCCTGGCGACGCTGCTCGGCGCGGTAGTCGGCGCGGGCGCCCGCACGGCGCAGGGCCTCGAGGCGCTCGTCGATGGAGGCGCCTGCGGCCTGCGGGGCACCGGCCGCGACATCGGCGCCGCCCAGGTCGTTCGCCGCGACGAGCCGCTCCGCGTCCTCGACACGGGCGAGCACGGCCGCACGTCCGGCGCCGAGGGCCTGCTCCGAGGCGCGACGGCGCTCGTCGAAGCGCGCCTGGTACTCCTCGAAGCGCCCCGTGCCGAACAGCCGGCGCAGCAGCGACTGCCGCTCCCGGCTGTCCGCGAGCAGGAACCGCGCGAACCGCCCCTGCGCGAGCAGGATCACCTGGAGGAACTGCTGCAGGTTCAGCTGCAGGATCTCGTCGAGCGCATGCGCGACGTCGACCTCGCGCGCCGCGCGTCCGATCCACTCGCCGCCGGTGAACTCCTCCAGCGACACCGCCGACGCCTGCTTCGTCAGCCCGCCGCCGCGCTTCGCGGGCCGCTGGTACTCGGGCGACCGGGTCATCCGGAACCGCCCGGCGACCGTGCTGAACTCGACGACGACCTCGGTCGGATCCGCGGGTTCGCAGTGGTCGCTGCGCAGGCGCTTCTCGCCGCCCTCGTAGCGCGGGACGTTGCCGTACAGCCCGAAGCAGACCGCGTCGAGGATGCTCGACTTCCCGGCGCCGGTGCGCCCGCCGATGAGGAACACGCCGTCGTCGGCGAAGGCGTCGAAGTCGATCGTCTGACGGCGCAGGAACGGCCCGAAGCCCTCGATCTCGAGGCGATGCAGTCTCACGGAACGGGCCCCCGGTTAGACGAGAGCCTCGGCGAGCGTGCGGTCGTCCAGCACCTCGCGGATCAGTTCCTGCTCGCGCGGGCTCGCGCCCGCTCCCGCGCGCACGTGGGCGAGGAACGCGTCGATGCGCTCCTCATCCGTGACCGCGGCGCGGAGCCGCTCGCTGTACGAGCGCTCCTCGGGTGCCGTCGTGACGAGGGTCTGGTGCTGCACCAGCGCGCAGAACGGGTACTTCTCGCGCAGCCGCCGCATCGGCTCGGTCTGCGGCAGGTCGTCGGTGTACACCGCGCACACCCAGTCCTCCGCGTGCGCCGCGACGAGGTCGGCGGAGAGGATCTCGGCGAAGGAGCCGGTGAGGGTGACGAGCCGGCGTGGGACCGGGAGCTCGAGCCAGGTGGCGTCGACGGCTCCGCCGGCGTCGAGGTCGACGAGCCAGGATCCGCGCGGCTTGTGCTGCTCGCCGAAGCTGTAGTGCAGCGGAGCGCCGGCGTAGCGGACCCGATCGGTGAGCGCCTGGCGGCCGTGGATGTGGCCGAGCGCCACGTAGTCGAAGCCGTCGAACACCGACACCGGCACCATGTCGATGCCCCCCTGGCGGATCTCCCGCTCGAGGCCGGTCGTGGCGTCGACGCCCGCGGCGAAGCAGTGCGCGATCACGACCGAGCGCCCGGGATGCTCGGCGAGGCCGGCCCGCACGAGCTCCATGGCCCGCGCGACCGTCTGGGACTGGGTGCGCAGGGGGCGCCCGTCGGCGCCGGCCGCGAACGCGGCGTGCTGCCGGACGATCGCGGGCTCGAGGTACGGGACCCCGAAGAACCGCACCGGGCCGTCCGCATCGGCGATCGTGATCGGCTCGCCGATCGTGCGCGGGTCGGTGACCACGTGGATCCCCTCGCGCAGCAGCCGGGCCTGGAACCCGAGCCGGGCGGCGGAGTCGTGGTTGCCGCTCGTGACGATCACCTGCGCGCCGGCGTCGGAGAGCCCCACCAGGGCGTCGGTGAGCAGGGTGTAGGCGGCGGCCGCCGGGGTGGCCGAGTCGAACACGTCGCCGGCGACGATCACCACGTCGACGTCGTTTTCCCGCACCTGCACGATGAGCGCGTCGAGCACCTCGGCGAGCGCCTCCAGGGTGGAATGCCCGTGGAAGCCGCGGCCGATGTGCCAGTCGCTGGTGTGCAGGATCCTCATGCCGTCCACGCTACGGACGGGGTCCGACATTCCCTCCGAGGCGTGCCGGGCATGCCGCACCCCGGTGAGCGGGGCCGCCGCGACCTCGCGTAACAATGCGTCACATCGGGAGCGAGGCGTGTACGGCTCAGCGCACGCGGAGCAGATCCGCCCGTTCGGGATGCGCGTCGAACCAGTCGGCGACGTACCAGCAGACCGCGTCGATGCGCCGGTCTCCGCGCCGGGCGATGTCGTCGACAGCGCCCTCGACGACCCTGGCGGCATAGCCGGATCCGCGGAAAGTCGGGATCGTGAAGGCCCGCGTCAGCGCGATCGTGCGCCCGTCGTCGTGATAGTCCAGCACGCTCACGAGCACGCCGTCGCGGGTCAGCGTGTAGCGCGACGCGTCCGCTTCTCGGGTGAGCGCGAACCGGGAGGAATGTGCAGAGGTACCCACGGTTTCACGCTACGCCCGGACGGTCGGAGCCGGACCGTTTTGACATTGTTGGTCACCGTCGGTAATAATCGGGCCCATGACCACCAACGCACGCCCCATGTCCGCCCAGGAGGCGAACGGGACGACCGGGATGATGATGCCCGGTTGCGTTGGCATGTGTTGCCGAATGTGTCGCTGAAGCCACAGAACCCCGCCTGACTCGCTCGTCGTGATCTTCGCGAGCTGAGTCTCGAGCACCCATCCGCGTGCTCCTTCGCCGGCTCGCCGGTCTCATCGCAACACTCTGAGTCTCCGACTGACTCCTTCCTTTCAAGGACCCATCATCATGTCGAACACCGCCCTCCTCGAGCGTCCCCTCACCGTTCCCGCCGCTTCCCCCGCCGCCGCGCCGCGTCTGCACGCCGTGCCGCGCACCCAGATCGACACCCCGGCGCCCGTCGTCGACGCGCCGCCGGCCCGCACTCCCCGCGGCTTCGCGCTCTACGTCGGCATCGACGAGCTCAAGGCCGCCACGAACGGCGTGAGCCTGCCGCTGCTCGTGGACGCCCTGCGCCGCACCCTCGCCGAGCTGGCCCCGGACGCCGAGACCCACGCCACCGTGGCCCTCGCCCCGCAGGGCACCGGCGGCCGCGACCTCGACGTCGTGCGCCTCGCCCTGCACGAGCCCGGCGCGATCGCCCGCTCCAAGGCCGAGGCCGAGGAGCGCGCCCCGCAGGACGGCGGCGGTGTCGTCGTCGACATCTCCCGCAAGCGCGTCCTCATCGACGGCGAGTCCGCGGCGTTCACGTACAAGGAGTTCGAGCTGCTGCAGTACCTGGTGCTGCGCGAAGGCTCGACCATCGAGCGCAGCGAGCTCGTCTCGGCGCTGTGGCAGACCTCCGACGAGGAGGCCCCCGGCGAGCGCACGATCGACGTGCACGTGCGGCGCCTGCGCGCCAAGCTCGGCCGCTACGAGGACATCGTCCGCACCGTCCGCGGCGTGGGCTACCGCTTCGACCGGCACGCCGACGTCGCGATCCGCTACGGCGTGGGCACCCCCTCCCCCGACCGGTTCTGAGCGTTCCGCCGGATCCGCTCGACGGCGGCTCCGGATCCTGAGTCCTGCTGTCGGACGGCGGATCTAGGGTGTTCCCATGACCCTCGCCGCCGATCCCGCTCCACGCCTGTGGCCGGCGCGGGAGACCGGGTATCGGCCGCGGGGACCTCTGGATCTGCACGAGACGGTCGGCATCCTGCGTCGCGGACCGAAGGATCCCACGGTCGTGCGCGACGGCGCGGTGATCTGGCTCACCCTGCGCACTCCGGCCGGGATCGCCACGCTCGCCCTCCGCCCCGCATCCGGCGAGGTGCGCGCGAGCGCCTGGGGCCCCGGCGCCGAGGAGGCGCTCGTCCGGGTCCCCGCACTGTGCGGCGCCCTCGACGACCCGGACGGATTCGACCCGTCCACCCACCCCGTGCTGGCCGACACCGCACGGCGACTTCCCGGCCTGCGGCTCGCCCGCACCGGTGCCGTGTTCGACGCCCTCGCCGGGGTGATCCTCGAGCAGAAGGTCACCGGCCTGCAGGCGTACGGCGCCTGGCGCGTGCTCGTCACCCGGTTCGGCGACCCCGCCCCGGGGCCCACGCCGCGCCCCATGGCCGTCGCGCCGGACGCCGACGGGTGGCGCCGGATCCCGTCGTGGGCCTGGCACCGCGCCGGCGTGCAGCCGCCGCAGTCGCGCACACTCGTTCGGGCGGCCGAGCGTGCGACGAGCCTCGAGCGCGCCGTGCTCGCCGCCGACGACGGGACGGGCCGCGATGCGGCGCTCACCAGCCTGCCCGGAATCGGCCCGTGGACCGCGGCCGAGACCCGGATCCGCGCGCTCGGCGATCCGGACGCCGTGAGCGTGGGCGACTACCACCTCGCGCACGAGGTCGGCTTCGCCCTCACCGGGCACCGCACCGACGATGCGGGCATGCTCGAGCTGCTCGCCCCGTGGGCGGGGCACCGGCAGCGCGTCGTGCGGCTCATCCGGCTGAGCGGCGCGACCGAGCCGCGGCGCGGCCCCCGCTTCGCCCCCGAGGACCACCGCGCCCGGTGAGGCCGGAACCGGCGGCGCCTGTCCCGTCGGGCAGACTGGATCCATGCCCCTCTTCGATCACCTCGGCCTCACCGTGGCCGATCTCGACCGCGCGTACGCCCAGTGGAACCCGGTGCTGGCGGCCCTCGGCTGCACCAGCAGCGGCGAGGAGTTCGAGGGCGGGATCGCGTGGTCACGGGACGACGAGACCGAGCTGATCCTGTACCGCGCCCCGGAGCCCGGCGGCGAACCGCACCGCTACGGGCGGATCGGCTGGCAGCACCTCGCGTTCGCCCTCGACTCGCACGCGGAGGTGGAGCGCCTGCACGCCATCGCGCTCGCGGCGGGCTGGACGGCGGTGCGCGATCCGAAGGTGTTCACGCGCTTCTCCGACCGCTACTACGCCTCCTTCGTCGAGGACGACAACGGGATCCGGCTCGAGTTCATGCACAACCCGCCGCGGGAGCCGGCCTCGGCCTGAGCCGCCTGGTCGATGTCCGCGGCCTCCGCGATGCTGGGGGCATGGCTTCTCTCGACCACCTCGGCATCAGTGTCGATCACGTGCCCAGCGCCTCGGCGCAGTTCGATCCCGTGCTCCGCGCGCTGGGCTACACCCGCAGGCATGACGCTCCCGACCTCGCGTACTGGCGGCAGGACGGCCAGCCCGAGATCCTGCTCTACCCCGCGCGCGAGAACGCCGACGGACCGCACGAGCACGGCAAGGTGGGCTGGCAGCACCTCGCGTTCGCCGTCGACTCCCGCGACGAGGTCGACCGCGTTCACGCCATCGCTCTCGGCGTCGGCTGGACGGCCGTGCGGGCGCCCAAGGAGTATCCGCGCTTCAGCGACCGCTACTACGCGTCCTTCCTCGAGGACGACAACGGGATCCGTCTCGAGGTCGTGCACAACCCCCCTCGGGACGCGGCCGGCGCCTGATCCGCGACACACCGTTGCCGTTGTCCGTGCCCGGCCCCAGACTGAGTGCGGCGCCGGTCCGGCGTCGTCGATCCGAGCACGGAGAACACACTCATGACCATCCTCAATCCGTACATCTCGTTCCGCGGCGACGCCCGCGCGGCGATGGAGTTCTACCAGCAGGCGCTCGGCGGCGACCTGCAGGTGATGACCTTCGGCGACATGCCGGGCATGGTGCAGGACGAGGCCGAGCAGGCGCTCGTGATGCACTCGATGCTGACCACTCCCGGCGGTCTGGTGCTGATGGCGTCCGATACCCCGGCGCACTACGAGTACAAGGCGCCGCAGGGCGTCTCGGTGTCGCTGAGCGGAACCGACGAGGCCGAGATCCGCGCCGCGTGGGACAAGCTCGCCGACGGCGCGACCATCACGCAGGAGTTCGGCCCCGCGCCGTGGGGCGACCAGTTCGGTATGCTCACCGACAAGTTCGGCATCGACTGGATGTTCTCCGCAGGCCAGAGCCAGGCCTGATCTGCCTCGTAGCGCTGGGTTCGGTGGCTCCCCGGCTCAGCGCTCCGCGCCGTCCGCGTCCGCGCCGGCGGCGCCTTCGGTCGCGCTCGCGTCCTCTGTATCATCCCCCGCAGCGCTCGCGTCGCCCTCCTCTGCGTGAGCGCCCTCCTCCGCCCAGTCGACCCCGTCGAGTCGGAGCTCCTGGGTCATGTCGCGGAGGAAGCGGATGACGACGTCGCGCTCCTCGGCCGAAAGACGCGCGGCCGCGTGGAAGCGGCGGGCCTGCTGGCGCCCGACCGTCTCCATCGCCGCCTTCGCAGTCTCCGGCGTGATCGAGATCGCCAGTGCACGCCGATCGGAGGGGTGCGGCGCGCGCACCACATGCCCGGCGCGCTCCAGCCGGTCGAGCAGCTTGGTGGTCGAGGCGGTCGAGATGCCGAGGTGCTGCGCGATCCCGCCGGGGGTCGCGACCGCGCCCGTGTTCGCGCACACGATGAGATAGTGCAGCGCGCGCATGTCGGTCTCGTTGAGCTTCATGTAGCGGCGGGACGCCTCGGCGAGCCGCTGCTCGGCGTCGCGGAGCTCCGCGAGCGCTGTCATGACGCCGGTGATCTGGCGGATCGCATCCCCATCCACGCCGCTCCGGTCCAGAAGCGTCCCCTCCGGGTCGCTGGCCTCGATGTCGTAGACGACGCTCGCCGGCACGCCGTCCGGGGCCGGGGCGCCGACGCGGCCCACGGCGCGCGGCTCCCCGCTGCCCTTGCGTCGACCCGCTGCCATGCCGTCATCGTACATCCCGCTATATTTCACGCTCGATTTATTACTTGCCAAGCTAGCTAATTCCTCCTATCCTGCCGGAGACGGAAGGATCCCGATGACCGCCCTGCAGCAGCCCGCCCACCCCCACCGCACCCGACGCCTGCTGCGCATCCTGCTGCCGGCGCTGATCATCCTCGCCTGGCTGGCCGCGGCCTCCCTCGGTGGCCCGCTGTTCGGCAAGGTCGACGAGGTCTCGTCCAACGACCGCACGGCCTACCTGCCCTCCTCGTCCGACTCGGCACGCGTCCAGGAGCTGCAGACCCGCTTCGCCGGATCCGAGGAGATCCCGGCGATCGTCGTCGCCGCGTCGGACGGGAGACTGACGGAGGCGCAGCGCACCGCGCTCTCCGAGGCGGTCGCCGCCACGGCGGAGATCGCGGGGGTGGGCGATGACGTCTCGCCTGCACTCGTCTCGGACGACGGGAAGGCGGTGCAGGCGTTCGTGCCGATCCGCGCCGATGCCGATCTCGGCCAAGTCGTGACGGACATCCGCAGGCACCTCGATGACGCGGCGCCGCGCGGGGTGACCGTGTACGTGACGGGCCCTGCCGGCTTCAGCGCCGACCTCGTCGCCGGCTTCGCAGGCATCGACGGGATCCTGCTGGGCGTCGCACTGGCGGCCGTCCTCGTGATCCTCGTGCTCGTCTACCGGTCCCTGCTGCTGCCGGTCGTGGTGCTGGCGACGAGCATGTTCGCCCTGTGCACCGCCCTGCTCATGGTGTGGTGGCTGGCGAAGTGGGGCGTGCTGCTGCTGAGCGGGCAGACCCAGGGGATCCTGTTCATCCTCGTGATCGGCGCCGCGACCGACTACGCGCTGCTGTTCGTCTCGCGATTCCGGGAGGGGCTGCGCGTGGAGGAGGATCGGGGGCGGGCGGTTCTCTCCGCCTGGAAGGGCGCGTTCGAGCCGATCCTCGCCTCGGGCGGCACGGTGATCGCCGGCCTGCTCTGCCTGCTGCTGAGCGATCTCCGGTCGAACAGCGCGCTCGGCCCGGTCGCAGCGATCGGGATCGTGTTCGCGATGCTCGCCGCGCTCACGCTGCTGCCCGCGCTGCTCATGGCGTTCGGTCGCGCGGCGTTCTGGCCGCGGCGCCCGCGTTTCGACCCGGAGGCGGTCGCGGCGGAGGGCGGCATGCCCACGACCGGCGTCTGGGCGCGTCTCGCCGGTCTGATCCGGCGGCGCTCGCGGGTGATCTGGATCGCGACCACGCTCGTGCTCGCCGTCGGGACGCTCGGGGTGCTGCAGCTGGACGCCTCCGGCGTGCCGCAGTCCGACCTCGTGCTCGGCTCCTCGCCGGCGCGCGACGGGCAGAAGGTGCTGGGCGAGCACTTCCCCGGCGGATCCGGCAGCCCGGTCCAGGTCGTCGTGGCGGAAGGCTCCCTGCAGCGGGCGGCCGACGTGCTGCTCGCCGACGAGGGCATCGACGGCGTGACCGTGGTCGCAGCGGACTCGCCGAGCGGCATGGCTCCGGTGACGACTGACGGCGTCCAGCCCGTCGGCCGCCCGGGAACGCCGGTCCCGGAGCCGACCGTGGTCGACGGCGATGTGATGCTGCAGGGCACCCTCACGGCCGCCGCGGACTCTGCGGCGGCGGAGGACACGGTGCGGCGGCTCCGCTCGGCGCTGGCGGGCTCCGATGCGGTCGTCGGCGGGGTCACGGCGACCTCCGTCGATACCGACGACGCCTCGCTGCACGACCGCGCGCTGATCATCCCGGTGGTTCTCGTGGTGATCATGCTGATCCTGATGATGCTGCTGCGCGCGATCGTCGCGCCCGTGCTGCTGATCGTGACGACCGTGCTGTCGTTCGGCACCGCGATGGGGGTCTCGGCGCTCGTGTTCAACGGGATCCTCCGCTTCCCCGGGGCGGATCCGGCGGTGCCGCTGTACGGCTTCGTCTTCCTGGTGGCGCTCGGGATCGACTACAACATCTTCCTGATGACACGCGTGCGGGAGGAGTCGCGCCGGCACGGGACGCGGGAAGGGGTGCGCCGCGGGCTCGCGATCACGGGCGGCGTGATCACCTCGGCCGGTCTCGTCCTCGCGACCACCTTCGCCGCGCTCGCGGTGATCCCGATCCTGTTCCTCGCCCAGCTCGCGTTCATCGTCGCGTTCGGCGTGCTGCTGGACACGTTCGTGGTGCGCTCGCTGCTCGTCCCCGCCCTCGTGCACGACGTGGGTCGCGCGGTGTGGTGGCCGTCGAAGCTGTCCCGCGGGGAGCGCTGAGCGAGCCAGACGAGCCGGGCCCGGCTCAGCCGATCGCCGGATCCGCGGCGGCAGCGTGCGCCGCGCGATCGGTGAACGCCTGCTTCGGCACGAAAAGCAGGAGCACGGCCGCGACCAGGGCGGTCACTGCGCACACCATCCAGACGGTGACGTAGCCGGAGAAGGAGCCGGCGGTGGCCTCCGCCGCGGCGGATCCGGCGACCGCGTGCATGAGCGCGATCCCGAACACGCACGAGGCGATCGCGCCGCCCACCGTCTTCACGGAATTCGTGAGACCCGTCGCGACCCCGGTCTGGGTGTGCGGAGCGGCCGAGGCCGCGGCGGCGGGAAGCGCGGCGACGAGAGCCCCGGATCCGATCCCGACGACGATCATGTTCGTCACCACCTGCAGGTAGGCGCCGTGGAACGGGAGGAAGAGCAGGAAGCCGATCCCGACGAGCACCGAAGCGCCGATGAGGGTGACCCGCGGGGTCGCCAGGCGCGCGATCAGGGGGAACAGCAGTGCGCCGGCGATCATCGCGATGAGGTACAGGCCGATGATCAGCGAGGTCTGGAAGCCGGACGTGCCCAGTCCGTAGCCGTACACGGTGGGATCGGTGCGGGCGAAGGTCGACAGCGGAGCCTGGGCGCCGAGCACGCTCACGCCGAACAGGCCGGCCGTGAGGAACACCGGGCCGAGAGCCGGGCTGCGGAACATCCGCACGTCGATGAGCGGATCCGGCTGACGCAGCTCCCACACCACGAACGGCACGAGCAGCACCACGCCCGCTCCGATCACCAGCCACGACAGCGGGTTCGCCACGCCGCCGGGCAGGCGCAGCAGGCTGAGACCGCCGGTGAGCCCGATGAGCGACAGCGAGATGAGCACGAGCCCGACGGTGTCGAACGCACCGCCGGTCTTCTCAGGCCACTCCCGCACGCCGAACAGGATCACGAAGAAGCACGCGGTGATCAGCACCGGCGGCACCAGCAGCACGACCGTCAGCGGCAGCACGTCGACCAGGGCGCCTCCGGCGAGCGCCCCGATGATCGCGCCGCCCTCGAGCGCGGCGACGAGGACGCCGGCAGCCTTCGCGGTGATCGCGGAACTGCCGTCGAGACGCCGGGCCCGCGACCAGATCAGCGCGATCTCCAGCGGCAGCCACACCACGTAGAACCCCATCAGCGCCCACGCCGCGAGGAAGACGCCGAACACGTCGGTGAACGGCAGCGCGAACCCGGCCAGTGCGGTGAGGGCCGTGGACACCAGGAGCATCCGCTTGCGGCCGACCATGTCGCCGAGCTTCGCGAACGCCGGCACCACGAGGGCCGACAGCATCAGCTGCGCGCCCTCGAACCAGTTCACGTCGGCGTCGTGGATCCGCAGGTGCCGCGCGATGTCGCTGAGCATGGGCGTGTAGTAGCCCTGCAGCACGCCGCTCGTGAACTCGACGAAGGCGAGGAAGCCGACGACGGCGACCAGGGCGCCTCCCATGGCCTTTCGCGACATCGCGGCTCCTTCCCTCCCGATCACCAGCCCGCGGCTCCGCGGGCCTGCCCGTGCCCGACCCACGACTCCGCGGGCTTGCCGACGGCGGCGTCGGGGCGGGTCAGCTCACTGTAGCCGCTGCAGGAGCGCCCGGTGGAACCGCTCCCCGCGCTCCAGCGCAGCGATCTCCACGCTCTCGTCGACGCCGTGGATGGCGGCGCGCTGGGCATTGGACATCTCCAGCGGCGCGAACCGGTAGACGGCGGGCGCGAAGCGGTGGAAATGCCGCGAGTCGGTGGCGGCCATCATCACGTAGGGCACTGCGGGCACCCCCGGGTGTGAGACGGCGAGCGCCTCGGCGAGCAGCGCGAACTGCGCATTGCCGGTCGGCGACTCCGCCGAGGGGTCGCTGCCCTCCAGCACCTCGACCGTCACCCCCGGGTCGGCGATGCGCCGGCGCACGCGCGCGGCCGCGCTCTGCACCGTCTCTCCGAGCGCGATGCGTAGATTCAGCGTCGCCGAGGCCTGCGACGGCAGCACGTTCGCCGCCGTGCCACCGGACTGCATCGTGGGCGCCACCGTGGTGCGAACGAGCGCCGCCGCCTCCCCGCCGAGGGCCGCGAACACCCGCGCCGACAGCGGAGGGAACCCGCCGAGCAGGCGCAGCAGCAGCCGGGCGGGCCCCGGCGCGGATCCGGACAGCTGCGTGAGCATGCGGGAGACCGCCCGTGGCGTGTGCGCTCGGAACGTGCCGGGGCCGAGCCGCTCGACGGCACGGGCGATGCGGCGCACCGCGGTACGGCGGGGCGGGGCCGAGGCGTGCCCGCCGTCGCCGCGAGCCGTCAGCCGGACGGTCATCACGCCCTTCTCTCCGACGCCGATCATGGCGGCGCGGCCCGGCACGAACGGCAGCGGCGCGTCCACGACGGCGCCGCCCTCGTCCAGCACCAGCCACGGAACGATGCCACGCTCCTGCAGCGCCGCGGCGATCGCGATCGCGGCGGCTCCGTACGTCTCCTCGTTGCCGCCGAAGGAGAGGTAGACGTCGCGGGCCGGGGTGAACCCGTCGGCGAGGAGGCTCTCGACGGCTTCCAGGATCACGACGAGCGGGCCCTTGTCGTCGAGCGCACCGCGGCCGTAGACGGATCCGTTCTCGATCACGCCGGCGAACGGCGGGTGCGTCCAGTCGTCCGACTCGTCCACCGGGACCACGTCGTAGTGCGCCATGAGGACGAGCGGCCCATCGGGTGCGGCACGACGCCCGCGCCAGTGGAAGAGCAGCCCGAACTCGGTGTGCCGCTCGAGGGTCAGCGCGGCGTGCACCCGGGGATAGAGCTCGGCCAGGAGCGTCACGAAGTCGTCGAAGGGCGCGGTCCCGCGCTCGCCCAGTTCGGCGGACACGGTAGGCAGCTGGATCATCCGGCTCAGCCGCTCGGCGATCGGGGGCACGTCGTTCATCGCCGCCATGCTAGCCGCGACTGCCCGCTCCGCCGGTGCAGGGCCGGTCGGCGGCTCGTCCCGCCGTCCCGGCGCTCGTCCCGCCGTCCCGGCGGTCGCCCCATCGCCCCGGCGGTCGTCGCGCTTAGGCTGGGGCCATGAGCATCCCCCACTCCGGATCCACCCGCGCGCTCGCCGTGATCAGCGGCGGGGGCACCGGGATCGGTCTCGCCTCGGCCGTCCGCTTCGCGCGGGACGGCTTCGACCTGGCGCTGATCGGGCGTCGCACCGAGGTGCTGGACGCCGCCGCGGCGCGGATCCGCGAGCAGACGCCCGGCGCGCAGGTGCAGACGATCGCCGCGGACCTGCAGGATCCGGCGCAGGTGGAGCGCGCCGCCGGTGAGATCGAGGGGCCGGTGCAGGTGCTGCTCAACAACGCCGGCGGCAACGTGCTGGATCGTGGTGAGGGACTCGCCGGGATCGCCGCGAACTACGAGGCGAACATGCGGCTGAACGTGCTCACCGCCGTGCTGCTCACCGAGGCGCTGCTGCCGCGCATCGTCCGCCCGGGCGGACGGATCATCTCGATCAGCTCCATCGCGGCGCTGCGCGGGGCGAACGGGTACGGCGCGGCGAAGGCCGCGATCCACGGCTGGATGATGGGACTCGCCGCCGACCTCGCGCCGGAGGGCGTGACGGTGAACGCGGTGGCACCGGGCTACGTGCCCGACACCGAGTTCTGGGACGGCCGACGCACGCCGGACATCGTGGCATCGCGCCTCGCCCAGGTGCCGATGAACCGCGCCGGCACGCCCGACGAGGTCGCCGGGGCCGTGGCTTATCTCGCGGGCCCCGAGGGCGGCTGGACCACGGGCCAGATCCTGCAGGTCAACGGCGGCGCCCTCTTCGGCCGCGGCTGAGGGGCGACCCCGGTCCGCGGAGCCGGACCGATCGCGGCCGCAGGGCGAGCCGCATGAGACCGGCATCGAGACACTGCGCAGGACTCGCCGATGCTCGGCGCTACCCTGCCGCTCCCAGGCTCACCTCACGGGGCGGTCTCCGGCGCTGTCGTGTCGGTGTCGATGAACATGACGCGGGGTGGTGGGGTGTCGGCGTATTCGGTTCCGGTGGGGCTGATCCAGATGATCACTCCGCCGGGTCTCTGCTCCGCGTCCCAGCGCCACCGCGGATCCACGTCCGGATGCTTCATCGCGTGATGGGTCTCGCAGAGGCAGGCGAGGTTGCACGGGTCGGTGGGGCCGCCGCGGGCGTAGTCGTGGGTGTGGTCGATCTGGCAGCGGCGGGCCGGCATCCGGCAGTTCAGGAACCGGCAGGTGCGGTCGCGCGCCCGGAGCTGGCGTTTCACTGCTTCCGGAGGCCGGTACGGGCTGGTGCGGACCACCCGGCCGCGGTCGTCGAGTTCGAGACGCTCCCAGCTGACCGCGGATGCGGCGAGTCGGCGGGCGATATCGGGATCCATCGGGCCGCGTCCGTCGAGCTCTGCCATCCGGTCGTCCCGGCCGGTGAGCGTGCTCTCGGCCACGGTGACCTGGACGGTGGCGTGGATGCGGTCGAGGAGGTCGGCGTCGTCGGCGACCCGGCCAGTGAGGACCTTCAGCAGGAACCGGTCGAACCGCACCTGATCCAGCCGCCGCTCGTCGGCCTCACGGCCCGGCTGCTTCGCGTCGTCGAGGATCGCGCGCGCTTCCTGGGTGAGGAGGTCGAACGCGGCATGGATGAGCGCGACCGGTCCGGATGCGTGCATCGTGGCCTGCCCGCGCCCATCATCGGTGACCGTCACCGCGCGATCGTCGTGCGCGCGCCGATGCAGCTCGGTCACGGGCACCGGGGCGACCGCGGCCGCCACTGTCTCGGCGAACGCCCTCGTCCGCGCCCGGGACTCCGCGGCGGCGAACGGCACCACCTGCGCCTCGTACTCCGCCAGTGCCGCCGCGTCGTCGTGCGGGATGTCGTCGGCCGCCTCGATGACCGCCTCCGCGTGCACGAGCGACAGATCCCCCGCCTGCAGAGCCGCGCGCGTGGCAGGGAACCGCTCGTGCAGCGCATACCCGGTGGCGAGAAGCTTCGCGGCCGCGTACCGCGAGAGGTGCAGCGCGGCCGACAGCTCGCTGATCATCGACCTCTCGGCAGGATCAAAACCCGCCTCCCCCGGACAGACCTCCGCGAGCAGCAGCGCGACCCGCTCGTGCGCGAGGGTCGCCTGCCGCGCCTGCAGTCGGGAGATCTCCCGCCCGAGCTCGGCGCACTCCTCGGCGATCTCCGCGCTGCGGCGGAGGTAGTCGTCGAGAGGCTTTTCCATACCTTCAGTTTAGAACAAATCTTCGAAGAAAGGAAGAGTTTCCGCAACTGGATCCGATGAATCAGGAACTCGATCGCCCGGATCCTGATCGATACCCGCGACCGGCCCGGATCCACGTCAGAACAGTGCGGGCGGCAACGCTCCCTCGTGTTCGAGCAGCCAGCGCTTCGTGCGGAGTCCGTCGCCGGGCGCGCCGCCGGAGTAGCCGCCGAGCCCGTCGCTGGCGACCACGCGGTGGCAGGGGACGATGATCGGGATCGGGTTCGCGCCCATGATCGACCCGATCGCCCGCGCGGGCACCGCCGTGCCGCTGCGCTCGGCGAGCTCGCCGTACGTGACGGTCTCGCCGTGCGCGACCGTGTCGTAGAGCGCGTGCAGCACGGCGTTCGTCACGTCCGTCTGCGCCCCGAGATCGAACGGCAGGTCGAAGCCCGCGCGGCGACCGGCGAAGTACGCCTCCAGCTGCGCCAGGGCCTCCGCGAGCAGCGGATCCTGCTCCGCGGCGGACCCCACCCCGCCGACCGGCGTCGCCCGCCCGGGCCGCGGCCAGGTCACCCGACGGATCGCGACCCCGTCGCTGTGCACCTCGAGCACGCCCACGGGCGTCGCGATCGAACCGCAGAACGTCACGCGCCGATCGTACGCCGGGCTTCCGACACGCGGTCCGGGCGGAGGTGTCACACTTCCGAGCCCGGATCCGACATCCCTGATGAGAGCCACACGCAAGCCGACGAGATCCGTCGCGGAGGTGGCCCGGAGAGGAACGACGATGACCCGGATCGACATGGGCCGCACCAACAAGCTCGGCTACGCCGCGGTGCTCGGGCTGGAGGCGTACGCCCGCAAGAGCGTGGAACCCCGGCTGTACGAGCTGATCAAGCTGCGCGCCTCGATCCTGAACGGCTGCGGATTCTGCGTCGACATGCACGCGACCGAGGGCGCCCGGCGCGGGATCCCGCAGCGCACGCTGCATGCGGTCGGCGCCTGGCAGCACGCCAAGGGCCTGTTCGAGGAGCGCGAGCTGGCGGCACTGGCCCTGACCGACGCGGTCACCCGGCTCGGGCCGGACACGGTGACGGACGAGATCTGGAACGCCGCGGCGGAGCACTTCGATGACGGCGAGCTCGGCGCACTCGTGCTGGCGATCTGCACGATCAACGTGTGGAACCGCGTGGCCATCGCCACGGAGATGGCGCCGCCGATCGATGACAAGCACCCGATCGTCTGAGCCGTGGCGGAACCGTGGCGCTACCGTGAAGCCATGACCCTCGTCTCCCCCGCCACCCGCGCATGGCACGCGGAGCGGGGGCGATTGATCGGCATCGCGTACCGCATGCTCGGCGACTACGGCCATGCCGAGGACGTGGTGTCCGAGGTCGCGATCGAGGCGCTCCAGCAGGAGCGCGCCGAAGCCGACGATCCGGTGACCCCGCGGCCGGTGCGCTCCTGGCCCGCGTGGCTGACGACGGTGTGCGTGCGCCGCTCGATCGACCGGGTGCGCGCTCTCGCGGCGGCGCGAGAGGAGTACGTCGGGCCGTGGCTGCCCGAGCCGGTCGCCACGGATCGTCTTCCCGAGGACGCGGTCGCCGACCGGGAGCTGCTCTCCCTCGCGCTGCTGCACATGGCCGAGCAGCTCGCGCCCGAGGCGCGGGCGGCCGTGGTGCTGCACCGCGCGTTCGGGATGTCGGCCGTGGAGATCGGGCGGATCCTGGAGAGGACCCCGGCGTCCGTCCGTCAGCTGATCTCGCGCGGCGAGAGGCGTCTGCGCCTCGCGGACGACCCGGCGCGAGCGCGCACGGCGGATCCGGCCGCGCTCGGGGCTCTGCTCGCCGCCGTCGAGCACGGCGACATCTCCGGCGTGCTCGAGCTGCTCGCCGACGACACCATCCTGTGGAGCGACGGCGGCGGCCGGGTGCGGGCAGCGCGCAACCCCATCTTCGGCGCCGACCGGGTGCGGCGTTTCCTCGTCGGCGTGCTGGAGAAGGCCCTCGCCGACCCGTCGTTCCCCCTCAGCGCTGCGCTGCTCGACGTCAACGGGGAGCCCGCGATCGCCCTGACGCATTCGGGCCGCACCGACGTGCTCGCACTCGAGTTCGGCACCGGCGGTCTGATCCACGGCCTGCGGCAGGTGTGCAACCCCGACAAGCTCTCGCGGGTGCTCTGAGCCCCGGCCTCGCGACGATCTGCACCACTTGAGACGATCTGCACATGGATCCGGCCAGAACGCGAGGCGGATCGTCGCATCGTGTGCAGATCGTCGCGCACGGATCCGTATCCGGATCCGGATGGCTTAGTATCTGCGTATGAGTGCAGATAAGCAGGCATGCGGGTACTCCCCCGACAGCCCCTATGTCGAGCTCGCGGTGGAGGTGTTCTCGATGCTGGCCGACGCCACCCGGGTGCGGATCGTGATGGCGCTCGGAGAGGCCGGCGAGCTCTCGGTGAACCACCTCGCGGACATCGTGGACAAGTCGCCGGCTGCGGTGTCCCAGCACCTGGCGAAGCTGCGCCTCGCACGCATCGTCTCGACCCGGCAGGACGGTCAGCGCGTCTTCTACCGGCTCGAGGACGAGCACGCCTCGCGCCTCGTGGCCGATGCGATCTTCCAGGCCGAGCACTCCCTCGGCGGCACACCGCGCCACCACCACGCCGATCGGGAGGCATGATGCACGACCACGAGCACCCGGAGGATCGCCCCGATAACGCGCCGGACATCCGCACGGACCACGCGGATCCGCACCCGCACGACGGGGACCGCGACCACGACCACCCGCACGACCGCGACCACGACCATGGGCACGGGCACCCGCACGACCACGACCACGACCACCGGCACGACCACGACCACTCGCACGGCCACGACCACGACCACTCGCACGACCATGGGCACGGCCATGGTCATGATCACCACCATCCGACCGGATTCCGCGGCTTCCTCTACGGGCTGTTCGTGCCGCACACGCACGACGCCGCTGACGCCATCGATGACGCGATGGAGGCGTCCAGCGCCGGCATCCGCGCACTGAAGGTCAGCCTCGTGATCCTGCTGGTCACCACGGCCCTGCAGGCGGTCGTGTTCTTCGTCAGCGGCTCGGTCGCGCTGCTCGCCGACACGGTGCACAACTTCTCCGACGCGCTCACGGCGATCCCGCTCTGGGTCGCGTTCGCGCTCGGGCGGCGCGCTGCCACGCGACGGTACACCTACGGGTTCGGACGCGCGGAGGACCTCGCGGGCCTGTTCATCGTCTTCGTGGTGCTGCTGTCGGCGATCGTGGCGGCGTGGCAGTCGATCGAGCGGCTGCTGAACCCCCAGCCGCTGCACAACGTCGGCTGGGTCATCGTCGCCGGCGTCATCGGGTTCCTCGGCAACGAGGCGGTGGCGATCTACCGGATCCGGGTCGGCCGCCGCATCGGGTCCGCCGCGCTCGTCGCCGACGGCGTGCACGCCCGCACGGACGGCTTCACCTCGCTCGCCGTGGTGCTGGGCGGCCTCGGCGTGCTCGCGCACTTCCCGTTGGCTGACCCGATCGTCGGTGTGCTCATCTCGGTCGCGATCTTCGTGCTGCTCATCGGCACGGTGCGCAGCATCGGCCGTCGCCTGCTCGACGGTGTCGAGCCCGAGCTCGTGGAACGCGCCGAGCACGCGCTCGCACACGTCGGCGGGATCCGGGAGGTCGAGAGGGTGCGCCTGCGCTGGGTCGGGCATCGTCTGGAGGGCGACGCCGTCGTCACCGCCGCGGACGACCCCGCCTCGGTCGCCGCGGAGGCCGAACGGAGCGTGCGCGCGCATCTGCGCAACCTCGACGAGTTCCTGGTAGCGGTGCGCGCCGCGCCCTGACCGCATGCCTGCTCGCCGGCCTGCCGCGACCGCGCCGGCGCCGCGCCCGAAGGACGCCGGCTCACGCCCGGCACACGCGGCCGTGCACGCAGCAGGGCTCAGTCCAGCACCTGGGCGACCGCGGGGATGCCGGCCGGCCATTCCGCACTCGGCGCGGGTGCGTCGTCCGCCGGGTGCACGGCGAGGATCGGCTGCTGTCGTCGGCGCCGGCTGCGCGGCTCCCAGAACGGATCCATCTCGCTCCTCGCTCGATCGGGCTCGCCTCCATTCTGCGCGCGACGGCCGACAGCCGACCGCCGACAGGCGGCGGGCGCGGGCGACGGCGGGCTGCTGGTCGCCACGCAGAACGTGGAGGCCGGATCCGGCACCGGAGCCGCATCCGCGCGCACCCTCGCCGCGGACGGCGCAGCGATCCTCGCCTTCACCGAGCTCGACGCCGACTCCGGGTCGGCGATCGCGGACGAGCTCGCCGGCGCCTACCCGCACGCCTACCGCGTGGGAACCGTGGGCGTGTGGAGCCGGTACCCGATCCTCGACCAGGAGTCGCTGGATCTGGGACTGGGCTGGAATCGCGCGCTGCGGGTCGACGTGGACGCGCCGGGAGGCCCTGTGAGCGTCTACGTCGTGCACGCGGCGTCGCTGCGCCCCGGCATGCAGAGCGCCCGCGACGGCATGCTGTCGGCGCTCGGGGAGCGAATCCGCGAGGACCGCACTCAGCGCCTGATCGCGCTGGGCGACTTCAACGCGGTATCCACGGATCCGGCGCTCGCGGGGATCGCCGGCGAGCTCGGGGAGGTGCGATTCGGCGGCCTCGCCCCGTCGTTCACGTGGCCCGCCGCCTTCCCGGCCGTCCGGATCGACCACGTCTTCGAGCGCGGGTTCACCACGGCGTCCGCCAGGACGACCGCAGCCGGCGGCAGCGACCACCTTGCGATCGTCGCCGGCCTGCAGCGCTGAGCACCGCGGTGTCCGCTTCGCGGAGAAGCTGAGCACCGCGGTGCGCGCTTCGCGGAGCAGCGTCCGGGCTGAGCGCTGTCAGGGCGGATCCGTCGGGATCGGGTCCGCCCTCCGCCGACGGCCGTCAGCCGATGACCATGAGGACCCGGGCGTCGTCGGCGACGGCCCCGGGTCCTGAAGCGACGGCGCCGTCGCCCCGAGTCGCGTCCGGCAGCACCAGCGCCTCCATCGCTGTGGCGGTGCTGCCGCCCGCGCTCACTCTCCCCGACCGCACCACGATCGCCCGGACGTCCGCGGGCAGCGGAGCCGTGCCGTGCAGATCGGAGAAGACCAGGGAGGGCGTCGCCCGCGCCGGCACCGACGAGAGCACGAGCACGCGGCTCAGCTCGGCGGCGCGCAGCTGCGGGCGACGCAGCTCCAGGAAGGCTCCCGCGTAGTGCAGGACCCGCTCCTTGCGCAGTCCCACGGCGGCTCCCGGTCCGACGCCCACCTGCGGGCCGCCGATGCCGGCGAGCACGTGGGCCGCGTCCGGCGGCAGGTGGAGCACACCCTCCGGCCCCCGCAGTTCGACGAGCTGCAGCATCCAGTGCAGCTCCCCGTCGACCCCCCACTGGCCGCAGATCTCGCGGACGTGTCCACCCCCCGCGACGAGCCCCCGCCGGGGCAGGTCCCGCAGGCGCGTGAGCCTGGTCGGGGCCGGCCCCGGAACGAAGGTTGCCGTCGTCATCGGATCAGACCCGCGCTCCGATGAGCACGTAGCCCTCTTCACCGTGGACCACTGTGTCGAGGCCGGCGATCTCGTCCTCGTCCTTGACCCGGAAGCCCATGGTCTTCTGGACCACGAAGCCGATCACGAGCGCGAACACGAAGGAGTACACCAGTACCGCACCGGCGGCGAGCGCCTGGGCCGCGAGCTGCGCGAGGCTCCCGCTGTAGATGAGCCCGGTGCCGTTGGCGAAGAACCCGAGGTACAGCGTGCCGATGATGCCGCCGATGAGGTGGATGCCGACCACGTCGAGCGAGTCGTCGAAGCCGAGGTGGAACTTCAGGTCGATCGCGAGCTGGCAGACCGCGCCCGCGAGGAGGCCCAGCACGACAGCCCAGATCGGAGTGAGGGCGGCACAGGCCGGGGTGATCGCGACGAGACCGGCGACCGCACCGGATGCGGCGCCGACGGACGTGGGCTTGCCGTTGCGGATCTTCTCCATCACCAGCCAGCTGAGCAGTGCCGCGGCGGGCGCCGCCAGCGTGTTCACGAAGGCGATCGAGGCGGTGCCGTCGGCGCCGAGCTCGGAGCCCGCGTTGAAGCCGAACCAGCCGAACCACAGCAGGCCCGCGCCGAGCAGCACGAACGGCGGGTTGTGCGGCACGTCGGCGCCCTTCTGGAAGCCGATCCGGCGTCCGAGGACCAGCGCGAGCGCGAGGCCCGCAGCACCGGCGTTGATGTGCACCGCGGTTCCACCGGCGAAGTCGATCGCGCCGACGCCGAGCCACTTCTGCAGTCCGACGGTGGCCCAGCCGCCGTAGGCGTAGCTGCCGTCCTTGTTCAGGCCGAAGTTGAACACCCAGCTCGCGACCGGGAAGTAGACGACGGTCGCCCAGATGCCGGCGAAGACCATCCAGGATCCGAACCGGGCGCGGTCGGCGATGGCGCCGGAGACGAGGGCGACGGTGATGATCGCGAACGTCGCCTGGAACGCGACGAAGGCGAGCGGCGGGTAGGCGGCGCCCTTCGGCACCTCGAGCAGGCTGTTCAGGCCGATGGCCGACCAGTCGATCGTCCACGGAGCGATCAGGCCCTTGCCGCTGGGGACGGCGATCGCGTAGCCGAAGACGACCCACAGCACGCCGATGAGCCCGATCGCGCCGAAGCTCATCATCATCATGCTGATCACGCTCTTGGCCTTGACGAGGCCACCGTAGAAGAACGCCAGACCTGGCGTCATGAGCAGCACGAGTGCTGCACAGATCAAAACGAAGGCGGTGTTCCCCTGATCCATGGGTCCGCTCCTCTCTCAGTGAGAACGCTCCTGCAGCGTCGGGTGCAGCCAGGTTGCCACCGGCGCGTTTCACGTCGACGCGCGCTGTGTTTCCGGGGCGTTTCGGGATGCGCCCGGGACGTGAACACCTCGTTACAGAGCCCGGATCCGGCCGATCCCGTGCCGGCAGGAAGATCGCGGCGGCCTGAGAGGATGAGGTCATGCGTGCAGTGGTGTTCGATGAGGTCCGCGGGGTGCCCGAGGTGAGGTCGGTCCCCGAACCCGCGCTCCCGGCGGACGGCGTGCTCGTGGAGGTGGCGGCCACAGGCATGTGCCGGAGCGACTGGCACGCCTGGGCGGGCCACGACGACATCGCGTTCCCCCATGTGCCGGGCCACGAGCTCGCCGGCACGATCATCGCGGCCGGGCCGGAGGTGACGCGGTGGAACGCGGGCGACCGGGTGACCGTGCCGTTCGTCTGCGGCTGCGGACGCTGCGAGTGGTGCCTGTCCGGGAACGCACAGGTCTGCCCCGACCAGCAGCAGCCCGGCTTCACCCACTGGGGATCGTTCGCCGAAGTCGTCGCACTCCATGCGGCGGATGTGAACCTCGTCGCAATCCCCGACGAGGTGGATTTCGCCACGGCCGCGAGCCTCGGCTGCCGCTTCGCGACCGCCTTCCGCGCCGTGGTCGGGCGCGCCGGCGCGCGGGAGGACGAATGGGTGGCCGTCATCGGCGCCGGCGGCGTGGGGCTGAGCGCCGTGATGATCGCGCAGGCGCGCGGCGCCCGGGTGATCGCCGTGGACCGCAACCCCGAGGCGCTGGCCGTGGCCCGCGAGGTCGGCGCGGAGCACGCGCTCCTGGCCGACGGCGCCGACATCCCCGCCGCCGTGGCGGAGCTGACCGCGGGCGGGGCGCACGTCTCGATCGACGCGGTGGGCAGCGAGCAGACCCTCGCCGACGCGATCCTCGGCCTGCGCCGGCGCGGGCGGCACGTGCAGATCGGCCTGCTCCCGCCGATCGACGGCCACCCGCGCGTGCCGATGGAGCGCGTGATCGGCTGGGAGCTCGACCTCCTCGGCAGCCACGGCATGGCCGCCTCCGACTACCCCGAGATGATGTCGATGATCGCGCAGGGCGCCCTCGCCCCGCAGCGCCTCATCGAGCGCACCATCGGGCTCGATGAGGCGGCGGCGCTCCTGCCCGAGTTCGACCGGACGACCGTGGCCGGGATGACGATGATCGATCCCCGGCGCGTCGACTGACGACGATCCCGTGCCACCGCCGAGCGGTGGCGCACGCATGCCGCTCGGCGTATACGCGTGCGCGTAGCGTGAGGCTCAGCGAACGGCGCCCGCCCTTGGCTTCCGCCCCGGTTACCCCGGACATCAGCAAAGGCCCCGCCGCATGACCTCCGCACCCGTCGACATCCGCCCCTCCCGCCTGGGCCCCGTGCGCCAGACGTACGCACGGCAGGAGGACTTCCCGCCCATCGCCCGGGCTTACGTCGAGATCTCCCGCGTGATGCGTGAGACCGGACTGATGCGCCGCACCCCGCGCTTCTACGCCCTGATCGGCGTCGCGATCGCAGCCGGGTTCGCCGGGGTCGTGACCGGATCCGTCCTGCTCGGCCACAGCTGGCTGCAGCTGCTCATGGCCGCCGCCCTCGGCATCCTGTTCACGCAGGTCGCGTTCCTCGCACACGAAGCGGCTCATCGGCAGATCCTCGCGAGCGGCCCGGCGAACGACCGGCTCGCGCGCGTCCTCGCCGCAGTCGTCGGGATGAGCTACTCCTGGTGGGACTCCAAGCACAGCAGGCACCACGCCAACCCGAACCGCGTCGGCAAGGATCCGGACATCGAGGTCGACACCATCTCGTTCCTGGAGGAGGACGCCGCCGCGGCGCGCGGGCTCCGGCGCCTGATCACCCGCCGCCAGGGATGGCTGTTCTTCCCCCTGCTCACGCTCGAGGGCGTCAACCTGCACTACCTCGGCGTCCGACACCTCGTCAGCCGGCAGCCGGTGAAGGCCCGCTGGGCCGAGATCGGCATGATCACGGCGCGCTTCGCGCTCGTGCTGACACCGATCTTCCTGCTGCTGCCGCTCGGCATGGCAGCCGCCTTCGTCGGCGTCATGCTGGCGGTGTTCGGCGTGTACATGGGCGCCTCGTTCGCTCCGAACCACAAGGGCATGGCTGTGATCGCGCCCGACGCGCGGCTGGACTTCTTCACCAAGCAGGTGCGCACGTCGCGCAACATCCGCGGCGGCTGGTGGGCCACCGCGCTGATGGGCGGCCTGAACCATCAGGTCGAGCATCACCTGTTCCCGAGCATGTCTCGGATGCACCTCGGCAAGGCCCGCGAGATCGTCCGCGACTTCTGCGCCGCGCATGGCGTCCCCTACACCGAGACCTCGCTCTGGCGCTCCTACGCCATCGTCATCGACTACCTGAACCGCGTGGGCCTGGCGGCACGCGACCCGTTCGACTGCCCGATGGCCGCGCAGTACCGGCGGGCGTGAGCGAGACGCCGGTTCAGCGCCGCAGCCGCGCGGCTCGCGCCCGCAGGTAGTCGCGCTCCGGGATCGACAGCGTCGCCCGCGCCGCCGCGAGGTATTCGGCGATGGCCTCGTCGTGGCGACCCGCCCGTTCCAGCAGGTGAGCGCGCAGCGAGGCGATGCGCCGCCGATCGCCGCGCACGCGCGGATCGGAGATCCCGTCGATCACGGCGAGCCCGGACTCCGGGCCGTGCACCATCGCCTGGGCGACGGCGCGGTTGACCGTCGCGACCGCGTTGCCCGTCTCGAACTCGAGAAGGCGGTAGAGCGCCAGGATCTGCGGCCAGTCCGTGGTCTCGGTGCTGGGAGCGTCGTCGTGCAGCGCCGCGATCGCCGCCTGGATCGCGTAGGGGCCGTGCCGCCCTGCGGCCAGCGCTGCGTCGAGGATGCCCGTGCCCTCGGCGATCAGATCCCGGTCCCACCGGGTGCGGTCCTGCTCGTCGAGCGGGATGAGATCGCCGCGGGGCCCGGTGCGCGCGGCCCGGCGGGCGTCGGTCAGCAGCATGAGCGCGAGCAGCCCTGCGACCTCCACGTCGTCCGGGCGTTCGCGGTGCAGCATCCGGGCCAGGCGGATGGCCTCGTCGCTCAACCGCACATCGCCGACCTCTGGCCCCTCTGTCGCGGTGTGCCCCTCGGTGAACATCACGGAGAGCAC
The DNA here is from genome assembly GCF_054654695.1 of Microbacterium xylanilyticum. Classification (NCBI taxonomy): domain Bacteria; kingdom Bacillati; phylum Actinomycetota; class Actinomycetes; order Micrococcales; family Microbacteriaceae; genus Microbacterium; species Microbacterium xylanilyticum. The sequence goes on along the minus strand of NZ_BAAIEN010000002.1, from coordinate 571,447 downwards.
CGCCAGGACAGGATCCAGGCGATCGTCGACGTCGGACGGCTCCGGGAAGACGGCGCCCGCGGCGCGGATCCGCGCCTTGGCCCGGCTGATCCGCTGCGCGATCGCCGCCTCCGGAAGCAGGTAGGCCCGGGCGATCTGCGCCGTGGACAGCCCGCCGACGGCGCGCAGTGTCAACGCCACCTGCGCCGGCACGCTCAGCGCGGGGTGGCAGCACAGCCGCAGCATCTGCACGCTGTCGTCCGGGTGCGCCGTCTCCGGCTCCGCGAGCGGACGCCAGGCGTCGGCGTAGACGTGCTCGCGTTCGCGCCGCTGATGCTCGCTGCGGATCCGGTCGATCAAGCGACGCCGCGCGACGGTCAGCAGCCAGCCCTTGGCATCGGCGGGAGCGCCCTCGGCGGGCCATTGCTGGTGCGCCGCGAGCAGCGCCTCCTGCACGGCGTCCTCGCACAGGTCCAGCTGCGCGGCTCCGTAACGGCGCAGCAGCGCGGCGAGGACCTGCGGCGCGGTGCTGCGCCACAGGTCCTCGAAGCCGCTGTCGGTCACGCGTCCGGGCCGGCCGAGAACATCACCGGGTGGATCTCCAGCGCGAGCCCGTCGATCGCCGCGTCCGGGATCTGCTGGGCGAGTTCGACGGCGCGCTCCTCCGACTCCACCTCGATCAGGTAGTAGCCGCCCATGAACTCCTTGGTCTCCGCGAAGGGCCCGTCGACCACCTCGGGAACGCCGCCGGCAGCCCGCACGACCTTCGACTGGCTGGGGTCGGCGAGGGCGATGGTGCCCAGCAGCTCGCCGGATGCGGTGATCGCGTCCATGAACGCCTGGTGCCCCTCGCCGATCGCCTGCATCTGCTCCGCGGTGAGCGCATCCAGGACGTCCTGGCGCACCTGCATCAGAATCATGTACTTCACGGCCGTTCTCCTTCTGTTCCGTCGGGCGAGCCGATGCCCGCCTCGGTATGTGGTCGGAGCCGTTGCTCGTTTCTCGACAGCATGATGGCGAGATCTCGACTTCATTCTGCGCGCCACGGTGCGCGGGGGCGCGGCCGCCGGGCCGTGAGCCCGCACGCGGGAGTCGCAGACGCCGGTCCGACGGACGGAGACCGCACGTGCCCGGACGGGATCAGCGGCGCCGGAAGAGGCGCCCGGAGACCGCGGTCGGCGTGATGCGCACCCAGCGATCCTTCGGCTCGGGCGCCCACGGAGTCACTCCGGTCTCCTCCGCTTCCAGGACATCGGCGTCGCGGTCGAACTCCTCCGCCAGCCCCTTCACGACCACGCTGAAGGCCTCGGCGTCATCCGCGCCGTCGACCTCGAACGCCACGCGCTGCCGGATCGTCAGCTCGAGCAGCTTGGTGCCCGCCGCGGTGCGGAAGACGATCGTGCCGTCGAGCACGGCGTGGTTGACGGGGAAGACGTCGATCTCGTCCGCCGCGGCGGCGGCGATGCGCCCGTAGGGCGCAGCGAGGATCCGCTCCCAGCACTCGCTCTCGGTGAGAGCCCGCGTCGGCTCTCGACCCTCTTCGGTGTCCATGCCCCGATCGTGCGCGCGTCAGGCGCCACCGCCCGGGCCCAAAGTCCCACCGGGATCGGGCCGGCCCGATCGGGCCGTGAACCGCGCGGCACGGCGCAGCACCCGTCGAGCCGGCCGACGCGGCGCGCGGGCGGCCCCCGGCGCCGCGCTGAGCCGTCGGAAGTACCAGAGCTTCGCGACCTCGACGAGCACGAGGTACACGATCACCATCCCGACGAGTGCGAGGAAGAAGCCGGCCGGCAGCGGCGTGAACCCGAGGAGCCCGTTCAGAGGCGTGTACGGGAGCACGCAGCCGATCGCGATGGCGAGGAGCACCGTGACGACCAGCACCGGCGCAGGTCGGCTTCGCGTGAACGGGACGCGGCGGGTGCGGATCACGAACACGATGAGCGTCTGCGTCGCGATCGACTCGATGAACCAGCCGGAGCGGAACTCGGGGGCGCCCGCGTGGAAGACGAACAGCATCAGGCCGAAGGTGGCGAAGTCGAACAGGGAGGAGATCGGTCCGAACAGGAGCATGAAGCGCCGCACGGCCGCGATGTCCCAATGCGAGGGCGCACGCAGCTGCTCCGGATCCACCCGGTCGGCGGGGATCACGAGCTGGCTGGAGTCGTAGAGGAGGTTGTTCAGCAGGATCTGCCCCGGGAGCATGGGCAGGAACGGAAGGAACACGGATGCGGCCGAGGCGCTGAACATGTTCCCGAAGTTGCTCGAGGTGCCCATCATGACGTACTTGATCGTGTTGGCGAAGATGCGCCGTCCCTCTGTCACGCCATCGGCCAGCACGTCCAGATCCTTGTCCAGCAGCAGGACGTCGGCCGCATCCTTCGCGACATCGACGGCGGAGTCCACCGAGATCCCGATGTCGGCGCCGTGCAGCGCCAGCGCATCGTTGACGCCGTCGCCGAGGAACCCCACCGCCCGCCCGCGGTGCCGGAGCGCATGCACGATGCGCACCTTCTGCTCGGGCGACACCCGGGCGAACACGGTCGTCCGCTCCGCCGCCTCGACGAGTCCGCGGTCGTCCAGTGCGTCGACGTCGGCCCCGGTGAGCACGCCGTCCACGCGCATGCCGAGCTCGGCGCAGGTGCGGACGGCGACCACCGCGCCGTCGCCGGTGCACACCTTGACGCTGATGCCCAGGGCGGCGAGCCGCTGCAGCGAAGCTTGGGCGGAGGGTTTGACGGCGTCGGTGAACACGAGGAACCCGTCCAGCGCGAGCCCTGTGTCGAGGCCCGCCATGAGCGCCGCCGCCCCGGGCGCCGGGCGTCCCGCGACGGCGACCACGCGGAAGCCCTCGCGGTACAGGGCGTCGAGGTCGCGGGCGGCGCCGTCCGGAACGGTCGTGCACCGCGGCAGCACCGACTCCGCCGCACCCTTGACGAGCACCACCGGATCCTCGCCACCGAACGCGGCGAGCACGGTCGTCGTCCGGCTCTCGTGATCGAACGGGATCGCGTCCAGTCGGCGCCATTGTGCGAGAGTCCCGGGGTCGCCGGCGGCTCCGAGGAGCGCTGCGTCGAGCGCGTTCAGGCCGACGGCGGAGGGGGCGGCGAGATCGGCGCCCGAGGCGATGACCCCCCGTTCCACCAGACGCGCGGACGACCCGCCCGCCATCGGAACGGCTCGGGCGAAGGCGATCTCGCCGGTCGTCAGAGTGCCGGTCTTGTCGGTGACGAGCAGGTCGAGGTCGCCCAGGTCCTCGATGCAGATCATGCGCTTGACCAGGACGCGACGCCGCGCCATCGCCCGGGACCCGGCGGCGAGGCTCGTGCTGACCACTGCCGGCAGCAGCTGCGGGGTGATCCCCACGGCGATGGCCAGCGAGAACAGCAGCGATTCGATCAGCGGCCGCCCGAGCATCACGGCGATCACGAAGATCGTGGCGGTGAGCACGACGGCGACGACGAGCAGGAAGAGCGAGAACCGCCCGAGCCCGCGCTGGAACTCGGTCTGCGGCTCCTGGGCGGCGAGCCCGGCGGCGATGCGCCCGAACTCGGCATCGGAACCCGTCGCCACCACCACGCCGACGCCGCTGCCGGCGTGCACGACCGTGCCCATCAGCGCGCAGCAGGCCAGGTCGCCGACGCCCGCTCCCGCGGGCACGGGCGCCACGCCCTTGGCGGCGGGCAGCGCCTCCCCGGTGAGGATGCTCTCGTCGCACTCCAGCCCCTCGACCCGGATCAGGCGCAGGTCCGCCGGCACGACCGTCCCCACCGACAACGCCACCACGTCGCCGATGACCAGCTCGGTCACGTCGACGCGCTGCACGGCACCGTCCCGATGCACGATCGCGGTATGCCGCAGCCGGTCGTGCATGGCATCGGCCGCGCGCTCCGCGCGGTACTCGTTGACGAAGCCGAGCCCGACGCTGATCATCAGGATCACCCCGATCACCACGGCGTCGGTGACATCGCCCACGAATCCCGCGACGACCGCGGTGCCCAACAGCATCAGCACGATCGGGCTGCGCAGCTGGCGGCCCAGCACGCGCCACGGTCGCGCCCGATGGCCGCGGATCGCGTTCGGTCCGTTCCGCTCGAGGCGTGCTGCGGCGTCGGACGGAGAGAGTCCCTGCTCCCCGGATCCGAGTTGCGCCAGCACCGGGGCGACGTCCCCGCCGGCGCTGCGGCGGACGGCGCTCACGGCGTCCGCTGGGCGCGCGCTCACGACCTCCGACGCAGCCTCTCTCCCGGTCGCGGTCCGCTCAGCGGCCACGACCCCAGCTCCACTGGGCCACCTCGGGGATGTCCTCGCCGTGGTCGCGGGTGTAGGCGCGCGCACGCAGCCGGGCGTCCTGCAGCTCCTGCCGCAGTCCGGCGCACCGCTGGGCCAGCCCCGGCACCCGGTCGATCGCGTCGATCGCGAGCCGGTACCGGTCCAGGTCGTTCATCATGACCATGTCGAACGGCGTGGTCGTCGTGCCGTTCTCCTTGTAGCCGCGCACGTGCAGGTTGTCGTGGCCGTGGCGCTTGTAGGCGAGCCGGTGGATCAGCCAGGGGTAGCCGTGGTACGCGAAGATGACCGGCCGGTCCGTGGTGAAGATCGCATCGAACTCCCGGTCGGAGAGGCCGTGCGGGTGCTCGCTCTCGGATTGCAGGCGCATCAGGTCGACGACGTTGACCACGCGCACGCGCAGGTCGGGCAGCGCCTCGCGCAGGATCTGGGACGCTGCGAGCACCTCCAGGGTGGGGATGTCCCCGGCCGCGGCGAGCACCACGTCCGGATCCTGCCCGGTCACCTCCGTGCCCGCCCACTCCAGGATCCCGAGCCCGCGCGTGCAGTGCGCGACGGCCTCCTCCATGGTCAGCCAGTTCGCGGCCGGCTGCTTCCCCGCCACGACGACGTTCACGTAGTCCACGGAGCGCAGGCAGTGGTCGTACGTGGACAGCAGGGTGTTCGCATCGAACGGCAGGTAGACGCGCACGACCTCGGCGCTCTTGTTCACGACATGGTCGATGAATCCCGGATCCTGATGGCTGAAGCCGTTGTGGTCCTGCCGCCACACGTGGCTGGTGAGCAGGTAGTTCAGGCTCGCGATGGGGCGGCGCCACGGGATCTCCCGGCTGACCTTGAGCCACTTGGCGTGCTGGTTGAACATCGAGTCGACGATGTGGATGAACGCCTCGTAGCAGTTGAAGAGACCGTGGCGGCCGGTGAGCAGGTACCCCTCGAGCCACCCTTGGCACTGATGCTCGCTGAGCATCTCCATCACGCGGCCCACCCGGGCGAGGTGGTCGTCCGAGGGAAGGATCTGAGCACCCCACTGCTTCTGCGTGGCCTCGTAGACGGCGGGGGCGAGCCGATTGGAGGCGGTCTCGTCGGGACCGAAGATCCGGAAGGTGTGCGGGTTGCGGCGGATCACCTCGGCGAGCCAGGCGCCGAGCACCCGCGTCGCCTCGGCGGTGGTGGCACCGGGCGAGGGCACGTCGACGCCGAACTCGCGGAAGTCCGGCAGCTCCAGCGGCGTGCGCAGCAGCCCGCCGTTGGCGACCGGGTTCGCGCTCATCCGCCGCTCCCCCTGCGGCGCGAGGCGCTGGATGAGCGCGACCGGTGCTCCCTGTGCGTCGAAGAGCTCCTCGGGCCGGTACCGCCGCAGCCAGTCCTCCAGGATCCGGAGGTGCTCCGGGGTGTCCCGTGCGCTGGCGAGCGGCACCTGGTGCGCGCGGTACGTGCCCTCCACGCGCACGCCGTCCACCTCGCGCGGACCGGTCCAGCCCTTCGGGGTGCGCAGGATGATCATCGGCCACTCCGGCGTCGCCATCACCGGGTCGTCCGAGTGGTACCGGCCCGCGCGCGCCTCCGCGCGGATCCTCGCGATCTCGTCGAACACCGCCTCGAGCAGCGCGGAGAACCGACGATGGATGCTGATCGGATCCTCTCCGTCGAAGCCGGCCGTGAAGACGAACGGCGTGTAGCCGTAACCCCGGAACAGCTCGACCAGGCGACGCTCGGGGATGCGAGCGAGCACCGTCGGGTTCGCGATCTTGTAGCCGTTCAGGTGCAGGATCGGCAGCACCGTGCCGTCCTGCACGGGATCCAGGAACTTGTTCGAATGCCAGCCCGTCGCCGCCGGCCCGGTCTCCGCCTCGCCGTCGCCCACGACGCAGGTGACCACGAGATCGGGGTTGTCGAAGGCCGCGCCGAAAGCGTGGCTGAGGGAGTACCCGAGCTCGCCGCCTTCATGGATGGACCCCGGCGTCTCGGGCGCGACGTGGCTCGGGATCCCACCGGGGAACGAGAACTGGCGGAACAGCGCCCGCACGCCGTCCTCGTCGCGCCCGACGTGCGGGTACACCTCGGAGTAGGTGCCGTCCAGGTAGGCGTTGGCGACCATGCCGGGGCCCCCGTGGCCGGGCCCGGTGACGAAGATCGAGCTCAGCGACCGGTCGCGGATGACGCGGTTCAGATGCGCGTAGAGGAAGTTCAGGCCGGGCGTGGTGCCCCAGTGTCCGAGGAGTCGCGGCTTCACATCCTCCGGCACGAGCGGCCGGCGCAGGAGCGGGTCGTTCAGGAGGTAGATCTGGCCGGCGCTGAGGTAGTTCGCCGCGCGCCACCAAGCATCGATGCTCGCGAGATCCGCGTCGGTGACGACGCCCTCGGGTGCCGAAGCGGGATTCGTCGCGTGCGTCTCGCTCATGCTCACAGCCTTGTCCTCTCCTCATGGTCGACGCGGGCCTTTGGTCCCGCCTCGGGTTCCGCGGACGCGAACGCGCGTTCCGGAGTGAGCGGTCCGCGCAGCGCCCGCAGCGCGTACAGGATCGTGGCGAGATCCACGAGCTCCTGGATGAGGGCGCCCGCGACCGCCGGGATCACCCCGGTCATGGCGACCAGCATCAGCGCGATGCTGACCGCGATCCCGATCCCGATCGCGGTCAGTGCGACGCGGACGGTGTGCCTGCCGATCTCCACCGCGTGCACGACCTTCGCGAGGGAGTCGACCAGGATCACCGCGTCCGCGGCCTCCCCCGCCGCGGTCGCGCCCTTCGCCCCCATCGCGATACCGATCTCGGCGGCGGCGAGCACGGGCGCGTCGTTGACTCCGTCGCCCACCATCATGAGCGGTCGGGGACGCAGTTCCCGGGCGAGGCGCACCTTGTCGTCCGGCAGGAGCTCGGCGTGCACCTCGGAGATGCCGACCGCCTCCGCGATCGACGCCGCCGTCGCCTGCGCGTCGCCGGTGAGCATCGCCGCCCGGTCGATGCCGTTCCGGGTCAGCCACGCGACCACGCCGCGGGACTCGGGGCGCGGCGCATCGGCGAGCACCACGGCCCCGGCGTGCCGGCCGTCGATCGCGACATACGCCGCCGCCTCGCCGGCCGCGAGATCGGTGCGCGAGAAGTCCGGGACGAGCGAGGCGACGTACGCGGGCTTGCCAACGACCACGAGCCGCCCTCCGATGCTCGCGGCGACGCCGTTCGTGGCCACTTCGCTCGCGTCCTCCGCGGCCACGAGGGCCAGTCCCCGCTCGCGCGCGGCGACGCGGATCCCTTCGGCGAGCGCGTGCGTGGAGTACTGCTCCGCGGAGGCGGCGAGCCGCAGAACGTCGTCGGCGGAGAAGCCGCCGGCCGGGCGGACGTCGATGAGGACGGGGTGCCCACGGGTGAGGGTGCCCGTCTTGTCGAAGGCCGCGGAACGCACCCGCGACAGCGTCTCGACGACCGCGCCGCCCTTGAGCACGATGCCGGCCTTCGCGGACCGCGACAGCCCGCCGAGGAACGCCACCGGCGCGGCGATCAGCAGTGGGCACGGCGTCGCGAGCACCAGCACCTCGGCGAACCGCACGGGCTGGCCGGAGAGCGCCCACGCAAGGCCTGCGAGAAGCAGCGAGACGACCGTGAACGGGATCGCGAACCGGTCCGCGAGACGCACCACCGGCGCCCGCGACTCCTGCGCCTGGCGGACCAGCACCACGATCTGCTGGTACTGGCTGTCGGCGCTGCGGCGCGCGGCCCTGGCCCGCACGATGCGACTGCCGTTGACCGCGCCCGACAGCACGACGTCTCCGGCGCGGCGGGTCACGGGCAGGCTCTCCCCGGTGAGCGACGATTCATCGAAGGACGCCTCGTCGGTGAGCATCTCGCAGTCGACGGGGACGATCTCCGCGGGGCGCACGAGCAGGAGATCCCCTACGGCGACCTCTTCGACGGGCACGTCGCGCACACTCTCCGTCGTGCTCTCCCCCGCGGCCGTCACGACGTGCGCGCTCTGCGGCGAGCGCTCCAGCAGCGCGCTCAGCTCGCGCTTGGCCCGGCGGGCGGCGAAATCCTCCAGTGCCTCCCCGCCCGAGAGCATCAGCACGATGATCAGCGCGGCCACGTACTCGCCGACCGCGAGCGTCGCGACCATCGCGACGATCGCGAGGATGTCGAGTCCGAAACGGCCGCGCAGCATCTCGCGGATCATCCGCACGAGCGTCCAGATGACGAAGGCTGCGACGACGGCCGTCGCCGTCCAGCGGGCGACGGTGCGCTGTCCTGCGGCATCGAGCACGACGACCGCGACGAGCGTGAGAAGGGCGACCGGGATCGCCGGCTGCCGTCTCATCGTCTTCAGCACTGCCATGTGTCCTCGGGTTCTCCCTCGTCGGTGGCATGCGCGCACCGTCCGCTCCTCCACCCTTGCGCGCGCCTTCGACACCCGCAAGTGACTTTCGTCCCCTGCCGTGCGCCGCGTGCGGGACAGGGTGAGGGCATGAACACCACAGCGAACGCCCCGATCCTCGTGGGCGTCGACGGATCCGAGTCCTCCCTCGACGCCCTGCGCTACGCGGCCAAACTGGCCGACGCGCTCGAGTTGCCGATCCGCGCGATCATGACGTGGGACTACGCCGCTCTGATCGACCTGTATCCGATGCCCGGGCGCTCTCCGGATGCCGAGACGGCGGTGATTCTCGATGCCGCCATCAAGGACGTCTTCGGCGAGGATCCGCCCGTCGGCCTCACCGCGGCCGTCATCGCCGGGCCTCCTCCGTCGGTGCTCATCGACGAGAGCCGGCGTGCGGAGATGCTCGTGCTCGGCAGCCGGGGCCACGGAGGATTCGCCGGCCTTCTGCTGGGATCAGTCAGCGCCACCTGCGCGACGCACGCGCACTGCCCGGTCCTCATCGTGCGGCATCAGAAGGACGAGGACTGAGAGGACGCCTTCGGCCGCCGCACCCTGCCGCGGCGGCTAATGCTCCTGACGGTGGCCGCGCTCGATCTCGAACACCGCGGCCTGGGTGCGATGGTCCAGGCCCAGCTTGCTGAGCAGTCCCGACACGTAGTTCTTGACCGTCTTCTCCGCCAGCCCCAGGCGCTCGCCGATCTGCCGGTTGGTGAGCCCGTCGGCGATGAGCGCGAGGATCTGCCGCTCACGCAGCCCCAGGGATCCGAAGCGCGGATCCTCCTCGGGAGCGTCCCGCATGCGCTGCACCGCCGTGCGCTCCGCGGTGGGGTGCAGCAGCCTCCGGCCTGCGGCGACCGCGCGGATCGCCTCGAGCAGCTCCGCAGCGCGGACGTTCTTGAGCAGATAGCCGGCCGCACCCGCCACCACGGCCGCGAACATCGCGTCGTCGTCGTCGTAGGCGGTCAGGATCAGGCACTGCACGTGCGGATGGTCCTGCCGGATCTGCCGGCAGAGGTCGATGCCGTTCCCGTCCGGGAGGCGGACATCGAGCACCGCCACATCGGGCTCTGTCGCCGCGATCCGCGCGAGCGCATCGCGGATGGTGCCTGCTTCGCCGGCCACCGTGAGATCCGCCTGGCCCTCGACCACGCCGGCGAGCCCCTGACGGACGATCTCGTGGTCGTCGACGAGGAACACGCTGCTCATCGGCCCCTCCCCTTCTCGCTCCCGGACCCGACAACGCCATCATGCACCCGGATCAGATGGCGGCCCATCCTCCGTCGACGGGGATGACGGCTCCGGAGACGTCCGCGGCGTCATCGCTGAGAAGCCAGGTGATGGCCGCGGCGATGGCCTCCGGCTGCGCGACCGGCGGCAGGGTCGCCTGCATCACCGGCCCGAGGCGCTCCTGCGCCGCGGCCGAGCGGAACGCGGCTTCGATGTTGGTCGCGACGGGGCCGGGCGCCACCGCGTTGCACCGCACTCCCTGGGGCGTGTAGAAGAACGCCGTGCTCAGCGTGAACCCGTTCACCGCATGCTTCGAGACCGTGTAGGGGGTCCCCGCCGCCGAACCCCTCCGCCCCGCCTCGGAGCTGACGTTGACGATCGCGCCCCGCCCCGCTGCGAGCATGAGCGGCAGCGCCGCTCGCGTCATCCGCATCATGCCGGTGACGTTGACGCCGATGACGCGCTCCCAGGTCTCATCCTGGATCTCCGCCGTCGGCTCGAATCCGTCCATGATGCCGGCGATGTTGGCCAGCCCGTCGATCCGCCCGTGCGCCGCGGCCACCGCGAGATCCGCCGTGAGCTGATGCATGAGGTTGCCGTCCACGCTGACGACGCGCTCTCCGAGTTCCCGCTCGAGATCCTGGAGGCGACTGCGGGAGGCGTCGACCGCCACGACCCGCGCTCCCTCGCGGGCGAGGCGGACCGCCGTGGCCCGACCGATGCCCGAGCCTGCGCCCGTCACGACGACGGTGCGGTCCGCGAAGCGATTCTCGTCCATGCTGGATCCTCTCCCTCGCCCGCGGCGTCACACCGTCGGGCAGATCGTCCGGCGGGCCCGCGTGACGCGGTGCCGCCGTGGATCCACGCTAGGAACCCGCTCCCGCCCCGCTCGGGACCTAGGTCCCGCAGCAGGCTCTCGGCGGATCCCGCAGCGCGAACCTGCCCGACGCTGCCGAGCCGGGAGGCCCGCAGCGCAGCAGCGCAACCCGTATGACTTTCGTCCCGGATCCGCCCGGCTGCAGCGGCGACGCTGGGCCGCATGGACATCGACATGGGACGCATCGTCGTCGGCGTCGACGGCTCCCCTTCGTCCGTCGCAGCTCTGAAGTACGCCGCACGGCTGGCGCGGGCGCTGGACGCCCCGTTGGAGGCCGTCACGACCTGGACCTACCCGCCCATGACGGGTGCAGAACTCGTCATCGAATGGCAGCCCGAGGAGGACGCGAAGGAGCTCCTGGATCACTCGATCGCCGATGCGTTCGGCGACTCCCCGCCGGAGGGGCTGACCCGGACGGTGCTGTCGGGTCCGCCGTCGCCCACGCTCATCGACGTGAGCCGGACCAGCGGCATGCTCGTGCTGGGCAGCCGCGGTCGCGGCGGCTTCGTCGGGCTGCTGCTCGGCTCGGTCAGCGCCACATGCGCCCAGCACGCGCACTGTCCCGTGCTCATCATGCACCGCGACGAGGAGCAAGGGCGATGATCCACACCCTGAGCGAACAGCGGTGCTACGAGCTGCTCATGGCGACCACGGTGGGCAGGATCGGGTTCACCCGGGACGGGGTCGTCGAGATCATCCCCCTGAACTTCGCGATCTTCGGTCACGACCTCATCCTGCGAACCGGATCCGACGGAGTGGTCGGCGCTCTCGCCGACAGCGGCGCGACGGTGGCGTTCGAGGTGGATCACTACGACAGCCTCGGCCGCACGGCGTGGAGCGTGCTGATCAGCGGGTCGCTCACCCGAGCCACCGGCGAGGAGACTGCCGCGCTCACGGTGCGCCTGTCCCCGTGGCCGGGCGGGGAACGCGATCTGACACTCCGGCTCGGCATCGCGCGCATCTCCGGCCGGGCGGTGAAGTACGAATCGCCGTGACGGGCGTGGGGGATCGCCCGCGGTCGAAGACCCCGTCGCGATAAGCGGGTCGCGATAGGATGGCGTCTTCAAGCGCTGGAAGCCGATGGAAGACGATCCGCTCACGTTCCCCGATGTGCCCCGGCTCGAGCTGGAGAAGACCATCGCGGAGCTGATGGCGCGCGCCCAGCATGTGCTCACCGCCCAGGGGCGGTTGCGCGGCCTGCTCAGCGCGACGCGAGCGGTCAGCGAGGATCTCGACCTGGACGCGGTGCTGACCCGGATCGTCAGCGCCGCGATCGAGCTGGTCGGCGCGCGCTACGGCGCGCTCGGGGTGATCGACGAGGAAGGTCTGCTCGAGCGGTTCATCCACAAGGGCATCCCCCCGGACGTCGTGCGCGAGATCGGCGCTCCGCCGAAGGGGCACGGCCTGCTCGGCGCCGTGATCGAACGCGGCGAGACGATCCGCATCCCGCGGATCGCCGACGACCCTCGGTCGGTCGGCTTCCCGGAGCACCATCCGCCGATGGACGCGTTCCTGGGGGTGCCGATCCGCATCAGAGGACGGACCTTCGGGAACCTCTACCTGACGGATCCGGAGAAGGACCTGTTCTCCGACGAGGATCAGGAGCTCATCGAGGCCCTCGCCACCACCGCCGGCGTGGCGATCGAGAACGCGCGCCTGTTCACCGAGTCCCGCCGGCGCGAGCGGCTGGGCACGGCGCTGTCGGAGGTGACGGCCGCCCTCCTGTCGCCCGACGCGGGCGATGCCCTCGCCATCGTCGCCGAGGCGGTCACCACCGTCGTGCCGGCCGAGCTCGTGGCCATCATCACGCCGGATGAGGACGACCGCCTCCACATCGACGTCGCACGGGGAACGGAAGCGGGCAGCATCGAGGGGACCCGCTACCCCGCCGCTGGGGCGCTCGCCGCACGCGCCATCGCCGAGGGCCGCCTGATCGTCGATCAGCTGCCGAAGCCGGCCGACGCCGTCGTCCGGCCGTTCGGACACACCGTCGCCGTGCCCCTCATCGTGGGCGGCGTCGCCGTCGGAGCCCTCTGCGTGTCCCGCAGCAGCAGCACGTACACGCGCATGGAGCTGGACACCATCTCGGACTTCGCCTCGCAGGCGGGCATCGCGATCTCCCTGGCGCGGGCCAGGGAGCAGCGACAGCGGCTCGAGATCGTGGAGGATCGCAGCCGCATCGCGCGCGATCTGCACGATCACGTCATCCAGCGGCTGTTCGCGACCGCGCTCGGGCTCCAGGCGCTCGCGGCGGCGCACCCCGACCAGACGGCCGAGCTCGACCGCCACATCGAGGAGATCGACGCGACGATCTCAGACATCCGGACGGCGATCTTCGCGCTGCGCACCCGGGCGAGCACCGAACCGGGGCTGCGCGGGCGGCTGCTCGAGCTCGTCTCCGGGGTCACCCCGTCGCCGCGGATCACGTTCGCCGGGCCTGTCGACCTGGTCGTCACGGACGGCCTCGCCGACGACCTGGTCGCCGTGGTCCGCGAGTCGCTCGCCAACGTCAGCCGCCACGCCCACGCGTCCTGGGCCTCGGTCGCCGTGGTCGTCTCCGAGACGGAAGCCGTCGTCACGGTCGAAGACGACGGCGACGGGCTTCCCGAACACGTCCACCGCAGCGGCACGGCCAACCTCGCCGCACGCGCGGAGCAGCATGGCGGGACGTACGCCCTCGAACCTCGGGGCGAGGGCGGGACCCGGGTGCGGTGGGCGGTGCCGCTGCCCGCCTGACCCGACCGGGGTGAGGCCGCGGCAGGTGTCGTGAACACGTGACCTAGGTCCCGTCCACGGGCTCCCGCGGGGTGTTGTCTCGCACCATGAGCGCAACCCTGACATTCCTCGGCGCGACCGACACGGTCACCGGATCCCGCTATCTCATCGACACCGGCCAGAAGCGGATCCTCATCGACTGCGGACTGTTCCAGGGGTACAAGTCGCTGCGGGAGAGGAACTGGGCGCGCTTCCCCGTGGACCCCTCCCGCATCGACGCCGTCGTGATCACGCACGCGCACCTGGATCACACCGGCTATCTGCCGGCCCTCGTGCGCGACGGCTTCGACGGACCGATCCACAGCACCACCGGCACCGCCGAACTCAGCACGCTCGTGCTGCCGGACAGCGGGCGCCTGCAGGAGGAGCAGGCGTCCTACGCGGCACGGCGGCACAGCTCCAAGCACGCGCGCCCGCTGCCGCTGTACACCGAGAGCGACGCGATGGCGGCCCTCGAGCGCTTCGCGCCGCATCCGTTCGACACCGCGGTCGAGATCGGGGACGCCAGGGTGACCTTCGTCCCGGCCGGCCACATCCTCGGTGCGGCGCAGGTGCTGCTCGAGGTGGACGGATGCCGCGTGCACTTCACCGGCGACCTCGGCCGCACCGACGATCCGCTGATGCGCCCGCCGCGGGCGCTCGAGGCGACCGACGTCCTCGTGTCCGAGTCGACGTACGGCGACCGCACCCACCCCGGGGTGGACGCGGAGGCGGCGCTCGCCGACATCATCACCCGGGTGTGCGGCCGCGGCGGGGTCGTGCTGCTGCCCGCGTTCGCGATCGGGCGGGCCGAGTCGCTGCTGCTGCATCTGAGCCGTCTGCGCGCCACGGGCAGGATCCCGCAGGTTCCGGTGTTCCTGAACAGTCCGATGGCCGTGAGCGGCGCGGAGATGTACGCCCGGCACCCCGAGGAGCACCGGATCTCACCGGAGGAGTTCCAGCGGATGTACGAGGGGGCCACCCTGGTGCGCAGCGTGGAGGGCTCGAAGGCGCTCAACACCCGCGGCGGGCCGGCGATCATCATCTCGGCGAGCGGGATGCTCGAGGGCGGGCGGATCCTGCACCACATCGCCTCCTACGGGCCGGATCCGCGCAATGCGATCGTGCTGACCGGCTTCCAGGCCGGGGGCACGCGCGGCGACGCCCTGCAGCGCGGCGAGCGCACCTTGCGGATCTACGGGCAGGACATCCCGATCCTCGCCGAGGTGCATTCGCTCGAGATGATGTCCGCGCACGCCGATGCGGGTCAGATCGTGGAGTGGATGCGGACGGCGCCCGCGGCGCCCCAGCAGGTCTTCCTGACCCACGGCGAGCCGACCGCCACCGATGCCCTGCGTCGGCGGATCCGGCGCGATCTGGATTGGAACGTCCGCGTGCCCCGCCTGGACGAGGTCGTCGCACTGAACGCGTTCCGGACGGCGTCTGCGCCGCCCCGCGCCGGAGCCGCACCGGCATCCGCGACGAGCGTCGCAGCGGTCGCCGCAGGCACGCCTGCAGCGGCAGCCGTCGCCGCCGCGCCCGGCGCCGGCAACGCGCCGGCACCGACAGGGAGCACGGCGCCGGTCGCCTCGCCGCCCCGCGCCGCCGCCGCTCCGCCTGCGACGATGCGCGCAGCCGTGGTCTCGTCGTTCACCGAGCCCTTCGCCGTGCAGGAGGTCCCCGTCCCCGTGCCGGGGCCGGGCCAGGTGCTCGTGCGCATCGAGATGAGCGGCCTCTGCCACACCGACATCCACGCCGCCCGCGGCGACTGGCCGGTCAAGCCGTCGCTGCCGTTCATCCCGGGCCACGAGGGCATCGGTCGTGTCGACGGGCTCGGCGAAGGCGTCACGACGCCCGCGGTCGGCACGCGCGTGGCGCTGGCCTGGCTCGGCTCCGCCTGCGGGCGCTGCCGGTACTGCGTGACCGGGCGCGAGAACCTCTGCCTCGCCCAGAAGAACACGGGCTACGCGATCAACGGCGCGCACGCCGAGTACGCGGTGATCGATGCGCGCTTCGCCGTCCCCGTCCCGGATTCGGTCACCTCGCTCGACGCGGCGCCGCTCACCTGCGCCGGCGTGACCACCTACGCGGCGATCAAGGCGGCACGGGTGACGCCCTCGGAGCGGGTGGCCGTGTTCGGCATCGGCGGGCTCGGGCATCTCGCGATCCAGTACGCGCGCCTGGTCGGCGCCGAGGTCATCGCCGTCGATGTGAGCGACGAGAAGCTGAAGCTCGCGACCATGCTCGGCGCGGACCATGTGGTCAACGCCGCCGAGACCGACCCGGTCGCCGCGATCACGGCGCTCGGGGGCGCCGATGCCTGCATCGTGCTGGCCGTCGCGCCCGCGGTGTTCGACCAGTCGTACCGCGCACTCGCGCGAGGCGGGCGACTCGTGCTCGTCTCGCTGCCGAAGGACGGCGCTCTGACGTTCCCCGTGTTCGACACCGTGCTGAACGGCATCGAGATCATCGGATCCATCGTCGGCACCAGGGAGGACCTCGCCGAGGTCTTCCGGCTGCACGCACTCGGCCGCACGACCGTGGTCGCCCAGACCCGGGACCTGTCCGCGGTCGCCGAGTCGATGCAGGAGGTGCTCGACGGCGGAGTCCCCGCGCGGCTCGTCTTCGACTTCGACGTGGAGACGGCCGATTGAGCGGCGCCGGATCCGCTCTCGGCAGCAGCGGATCCGGGTGACTTTCGTCCCGCCGTCGGAGCACCTGACGGAGGAGCGTGGGCACATGGAAACCGACCAGAGCAAGCCCATCCTCGTCGGCGTCGACGGATCGGATTCCTCGATCGCCGCACTCCGCTACGCCGCGCGGCTCGCGGACGCCCTGGACGCGCCGCTCGAGGCGGTCACCACCTGGTACTACTCCTCGCTCACGGGCGCTCGGCTCGTGATGGAGTGGACGCCGGAGCAGGATGCGACGGACACCCAGACGGCGGCGATCGAGCAGGCCTTCGGCGCGACCCCGCCCGCCCGCCTGATCCGCACGGTGGCCGGCGGCCCTCCGGCCCGCACCCTGATCGAGATGAGCCGGACCTGCGAGATGCTCGTGCTGGGCAACCGCGGCCACGGGGGCTTCGTCGGACTCCTGCTGGGATCGGTGAGCGCCGCCTGCGTGCGGCACGCGCATTCCCCCGTGCTGGTGGTGCGCCCGCGCGAGATCCACGCGGAGGCGTGACCATGATGTACTCCTACGGCGACGCCGGCGGGTACTGGACGGCGCTCTGGATGATGTTCGGCATCGTGGCATTCGCCGCCTACCTGTTCGCGCTCTTCGCGGTCGTCGCGGATCTGTTCCGCGACCACACGCTCAGCGGCACGGCCAAGGCCCTGTGGGTGCTCGCCCTCGTCTTCGTGCCGCTCGTGGCCCTGATCGCCTACCTCGTGGCCCGCGGGCCGGGGATGCAGGACCGCGCGCAGCGCGAGACCGAACGTCTCTGGCGCACCACGGACGACTTCCTCCGCCGCATGCCGCGGGCGTCCACGCCGTCCGAGGAGATCGCACGCGCCAAAGCTCTTCGCGACGACGGCACGATCACCGACGCCGAGTTCGACGTGCTGAAGGCGCACGCGCTCGCCGCGCCCCCGCCCGTCTCGGCGACGCAGGCGTGGACGCAGCATCCCGCGTGACGCACCGTTCAGCCGCTCTGCGCCGCGCTCACCGCACCGCGCGCGGGCTCCGTCCGGTCGGCGCTCCTCGGCTCGGCGGAGACGTGCGCAGGGCTCCTTCGAGGGCCGCGCGGGCGGGCGCGCCGACCGTCGGCGCCGTGACCAGGAAGATGCGCCGCTCGAACACGGCGTCGGCGATCTCGACGGTCGCGACGGCATCCAGATGCACCGGCAGGGCGAGCTCCGGCACCAGTGCGACGCCGAACTCCGCGGCGACGTACGCCGCCACGACCGCATAGTCGTCGCTGCGCATCGCGATGCGCGGCGTGAACCCGGCCTGCTCCGCGGCACGGGCCAGCGCGGCGTCGACCGGATCCGCCTCGGTCGCACCCGCGATCCAGCCGTCGTCGCGGAGCTCCGCGAGCGGCACCCCGGTGCGGCCCGCGAGCGGGTGCCCCGCGGGCACGATCACGGAAAGGTGCTCCTGCCGCACCGGGATCATCCGGAAGCCCGGCGGCAGGACCGTCGGCCGTCCTGGCGCGTCGTACACGATCGCAGCGTCGAGGCGCAGGCCGACGACGGCCGTCATCAGCGGATCGAGCTCGGCCTCGACCACGTCGGGCTGGAACCCTGCTTCCTGCAGCGCCCGCACCACCTGCGGCAGCAGCCGCGCGCCGGCCGACGGGAACACGCCGATCGCGATACGCCGCCGGCCCGAGGCGATGAGCTCGGTCATCTCGTCGACGGCCCGCTCCGACCGGTCGAGGATCGCGATCGCGTGCGACAGCATCGCCTCGCCGACCGCGGTGAGCCGGGTGCCTCCGGATCCGCTCGTCACGACCTCGGCCCCGAGCACCCGCTCCAGCCCGCGCAGGTGGTGGGTCACGGTGGGCTGGCTCCATCGCAGCGCCTCGGCGGCGCGGACGACGGATCCGTGCTCCGCTACCGCCTCCAGCGCGCGGAGCTGCCTCAGATCCAGCATCGACGCTCCATAGTGGGTATTGAGGATCACAGAGATCTCTGCATTCCTCATCGTACCCTCGGCGGCCAGAATCGATCCGTGACCACGACCCCGTACGCCGACGCCATCCGCCGATTCGCCGCTCGCGACCTGCAGCGCCTGAACGTGCCCGGACACAGCGCCGACCCCGCGGCCGCCCCGCTGCTGGCCGACTTCTTCGGCGAGGACGTGCTGCGCTACGACGTGGAGCCGCTGCTGGACGGCATCGACAAGGGTGCCGAGAACCCGCTCGAGCAGGCCCGCGAGGCCGCGGCCCGCGCGTGGGGCGCCCGCCGCACCTGGTTCCTCACCAACGGCGCCTCCGAGGCGAACCGGATGACGGCGCTGGCCCTGGCCGCGTTCCGCACCCCGGACGAGATCGTGGTCGCGCAGCGCAGCGCGCACTCCAGCTTCTTCGACGGCATCATCCTCGGCGGACTCGACCCGCGGTTCGTGCAGCCCGCGATCGACGAGCACCACGGCATCAACCACGGCGTGACGCCCGCTGCCATGCGGGACGCGCTCCGCGGCGTGGACGCGAAAGCGGCCTACATCATCAGCCCCAGCTACTTCGGCGCGGTCGCCGACGTCGCCGGCATCGCCGAGGTCTGCCACGACGCGGGCGTGCCGCTCGTCGTGGACGCGGCATGGGCGGCCCACTTCGGGTTCCACCCCGACCTCCCCGCCCACCCGATCGCACAGGGCGCGGACCTCGTCGTCTCGTCCACTCACAAGATGGGCGGCAGTCTGACCCAGTCGGCCATGCTGCACCTGGCCGAGGGGCCGTACGCGGCAGAGCTCGAGCCTCTCATCGACCGCGCGTTCATGTTCACGCAGTCCACGAGCGCGAGTTCGCTGCTGCTGGCCTCACTCGATCTGGCGCGCGCGACGCTCGAAGACGGCCACGACCGCATCGCGGCATCGATCGCCGCCGCCGCCGAGCTGCGCGACGCGGTGCGCGCGACGGGCCGTTTCCCCATCGTGAGCGACGGCTTCGGCGCCTTCGAAGACATCGTCGGCCACGACCCGCTGCGCGTGTCGATCGACGTGGGCGCCGCGGGCCTGTACGGACACGCGGTGCGCGAGGAGCTGCTGCGCACCGCCGGGATCATGACCGAGATCTCGACCGGATCCTGCATCGTCGCCTTCGTCGGCCCCGGCACGACTCCGGATCCGGCCCGCTTCGTCGCCGCCCTCGAGGCGCTGCAGCCGGTCGGCGAGCTCGCCGCCCGCGGCGGCGCCGGAGTCGTCGCGCTGCCGAAGACGGGCGCGGCCGTGATGCGCCCCCGCGACGCCGCCTTCGCGCACACCGAGATCGTGGCCGCGGCCGACGCCGTGGGCCGCGTCTCCGCCGATTCGCTGGCGGCCTACCCGCCCGGGATCCCGAACGTGCTGCCGGGAGAGCTGCTCACCGCCGAGACCATCGCGTTCCTGCGCGGCATCGCGGCGATGCCGGGCGGCTACGTCCGCGGGGCCGCCGACGCGCTGGTCGACGGCGTGCGGGTCGTGGTGGAGACGCTCGGACGGGACATCACGTCGACCCTGGCGCGCGAACGGCACCATGCCCGTGCGCGGGGCATCGCGCGCGTCCACGAAGCGGCGGCAGGAGACGCGGCCCCCGGGCGCTGACCGTTCAGGACCTCGGATCCGTCGCGCGAGCCCGCGCGACGACGATGCCGCGCTGCGAGGTCGGGAAGCGCTCGAGCATCGCCCGCAGCTCCGCCGCGTCGACGTCGGCGCCGAACGCCTCAGACCCCGGCTCCAGCATGATCCCGCTGGCGAGATCTCCGGCGACCACCGGGTCGAAGCCGAGGTCGTCCACGAGCCTTGCCACTCGCGACACGTCGGCCGGGTCGTCTCCGGCGATCGCGATGGCCTTGCGATCGCGGGCGCCCGGCGGGCGGGCGTCGTCCTCGAGGTCCTGATAGCCCATGTGATTGAGCGCCTTCACGACCCGGGATCCGGCGAGGAAGCGCTGCACGATCTCGCTCGTCGACGTGCGCGGATCGTCGAGGTCCGCCCGCAGTCCGTCGGCACCCCACCAGTAGTTCATGGCGTCGATCACGAGCTTCCCGCGCAGCGCCTCCGCCGGCAGCTCCGTGTGCCTGGCCAGCGGCAGCGCCAGCACCACCGCGTCGGCACGGCGGGCGAGGTCGGCGACGTCGACCGCGGTCGCCCCAAGGGCGGTCGCGGTGCGGGCGATCCTCGACGGATCCGAAGACCCCGCGATCAGCACGCGGTAGCCGGCGGCCGCCGCCAGTCGGGCGAGCACGCTGCCGGCGCGGCCGGCGCCGATGATGCCGAGCGTCTCGATCCGGGATTCCGCCTCCGCCACGCCGCCATCGTAGTCAGGGACGCGTCGACGGGATCGATCAGAGCTGCGCCGCGACCTTCTTCGCCGTCTCCTTCGCGGATCCGGGGTTCTGGCCCGTGACGAACTCATCCCCGGGCAGCAGCCTCTCGCCGGTGCGGATCGACGCCTCGGGCATCGGCTCAGCGACGCAGCGCGGCAGGGCGAGGCAGTCCGATCTCCTCGAAGAGGTCGCCGAGGGCGCGATCGAGTTCGGCACCCGCCTGCGCCACCTTGTTGACGCCGAAACCGGCGAGCCGGGCTCCCGGCGCCTCGAAGCTCAGCGTCGTCCCGGGGGCACGCGAGGTGTGCGCCTCGATGCGCACCGGGGCGTAGAGCATCGTGGCGGGGTCGTGCCGGAACAGCCGCGCTCCGATCCCGTGATGCGCGATCAGCCACACGACGCTGCGGGAACCACCGCCGGCGTGCTCCATGAGCGCGTCCGGGCGCCAGGTCCAGACCCGGACGAACCCGCTCGGCGCCTCCCACTGCAGCCCGCGCACGAACGCCGACCAGTCGCCGGCGCGCACCTCCGCGAGCGCATCGTCGTCCGACAGCGCCGGAACCGCGGCTTCGAACGCCCCGACCAGGGCGTCGAACTGCGCGTTCGTCTCGAGCCGGATCCGCCGCCCGGCGTACTCGAAGACGGCCTCGGCCGCGTCGTGGCTCACCAGACCATCCTCTCGCAGTGTCAGCCGGTCGATGCCGCCCCGGCGCGGCTACCCTCGATGCTGGAGAGGAGACGCCATGGCCGACGAGCACACCTCGCGCGTGAACGCCTCACGCCGGCAGAGCTACGCCCGCGTGATCACGATGGCCCGGATCCTGCTGCCGACCTGGGACGGATCCCTCCCCGCGCTGACGGCGGAGTTGCGCCGCGAGGCGGGCCTGAGCGACGGCGCGTTCCGCACGCTCTTCCCCAGCGACCGCGACCTGCTGCACGCGGTCGACCACGAGCTGCTCGAGGAGTGCGCCCAGCGGGTGCGCTCGGCCGCGGAGACCTTCGATCCCGCGCAACACCCCGACGAGGCGCCCGAGGTCGCGATCTCCGCGGCGCTCGCGCGGGCGCGCCCGCTCGACTGGAGCTCGCTGACCATCCGGCTCCGCGAGCGCCAGCTCGCCGCGTCGACGGGCGCGCGCAGCGAGGACGTGATCGAGTCGGAGCGCGCGTTCCTGCCCGCGCTGCTGGAGGCGTTCGAACTGCTGCTGTCGCGCATCGGGCGCCGGTTCGAGTGGCAGCCCGCCCTGGGCGTGCGGGTCGTGATCCTCACGTACGAGCGGTCGTTCGAGTCGTGGATCCTGTCCGGCGGCAACGAGAAGTCGTTCCCCGAGTCGAGCTACGTGCGGCACACCCTCCCGGCTCTGCTGCTCGGCGTGAGCAGCCCGCAGGACTGACGCTCGCCCCGATGCGATCATCGGCTCAGCCCAGCTGCAGCTCCTCGGGCTCCAGCACGAGGTCGATCAGGGCGCCGTTGCGCAGGACCGTCATCTCCATGCGCCGCCCGATCGCCGCCTCGACCATGACGCGCTGCAGACCGGTCGGGTCGAACACCGGCGTGCCGTCGATCGACAGGACGACGTCTCCCGGCCGGGCGCCGGCAAGGGCGGCGGGGCTTCGCGGCACCGTCGAGACGACCTGCATGCCGGTCGCCGAGCCCACCTTCGCGGCGGCCTCCGGGGTGAGCGGCACCTTCGCACCCGCCACCCCGAGCCAGGCCCGCCGCACCCTCCCGACCGTCGCGAGCGTGTCGATGATCTCGAGCGTGGTGACGTTGATCGGCACGGCGAGCCCGAGCCCGACACCCGCGACCGCCGTGTTGACGCCGACAAGCCTGCCGCTGCTGTCGGCGAGCGCTCCTCCGCTGTTGCCGGGGTTCAGCGCGGCGTCGGTCTGGATCACCTCGTCGATCACGCGGCCGGACGCGGTCGGCAGCGAGCGGCCGAGCGCCGACACGATGCCCGCGGTGACGCTGCCTGCGAGCCCCCGCGGATTGCCGAGCGCGACCACGAGCTGCCCGACGCGGAGCCGCGAGGCGTCGCCGAGAGGCACCGGATCCGGCGTCCGCCCACGAGCGCGCAGCACGGCCAGATCGCTCAGCACGTCGGATCCGATCACGTCCGCCTCGATCGCGCTGCCGTCGGCGAACGCCAGGCTCACCTCACGCGCACCCGCGACCACGTGCGCGCTCGTCAGCAGCAGTCCGGAGCGGATCACCGTGGCGCTGCCGGCGCCTGCACCGTTGGCTGTGCGCACGTTCACCGACGCGACCGCCGGCAGCACCGTCTCGGCGACGCGCACCACGATCGTCGAGTACGCGTCCAGCGCTTCATCGTCGTCCATGCCAGCAGTCTCCGCCCGCCCCGGGCGGAGCCGGCGATCGTTCGCCGAAGGCTGACCGTGCCCGTGGCGGGTCGCTGCCGAGCGTCAGGGCGTCGGCACCTCGATCGCACCGGTGCCCGTGAAGTTCACGAACGTGCGGTCGCCCGCCTGCACGATCGTGAGCAGCACCTGTTCGCACGCGAGACAGCGCGCAACGGTCCCGGCGGCGCTGCGGAACACGATCGCCGTGGCGAGCTCGCCGACGTTGCCGCACCCGTTGCATCGCGCCAGAGCGGCGGTCGCATCGAAGGACAGAAGGTCGGCCAGCGCTCCCGCCAGCAGATTCCCGTCGAAGTGCTGCATCAGGTTCCTCCATAGCGTTCGGTGCGGATCGCACGCGGATCGTGTCCCAGATCGACGAGCCAGGACGCCACCCGCTCGACGAACGCCGTGGCCCCGCACACGTAGACGAGAGGTTCGACCTCGGGGCTGAACGTCGTCGCGGCGACGCGCTCGCGGGTGATGCGACCGACCGGCTCGTGGTCGCCGTCCGGTGCGCGCCTCGTGTAGACGTAGTCGGCGACGAACGGGGCGGGCCCCGACGCCGCGGCCGCGAGCTCGTCGGCGAAGAAGACGTCGTCGGGTGTGCGCACCGAGTACAGCAGACGGAACGGCGTCGCATCGGCCGCGTCGATGTGCGCCTGCACGATCGCATAGAGAGGTACGACACCCGATCCGCCGGCGATGAGCTGGACCGGCCGCCCGGCCGTGCCGTCCACCGGGGCGCGCCACACGAAATAGGCGCCGAGGGGACCGTGCACCTCCAGGCGGTCGCCCGTCCTCAGCTCGTCGATGAGGAACGGCGACACCTCGCCGTCCGGGACCCGCGCGACCGCGAGCACGACCTGCGTTCCGTCACCGGAGGAGGCGATCGAGTACGACCGCGTCGCCGTGTAGCCGTCGGGTGCCGTGAGTCGCACGTCGAGATGCTGGCCCGGAAGGTTCCCCGGCCAATCGGAGACCTGGAGCAGGATCCGCGCCGCCGTCGGCGTCTCGCGGCGGACCTCGATGACGTCGGCTGCATGCCAGGGCTTGCGAGGGAGCGCGCGCTCCGTCACGTCGCCCACCAGTAGCGCTCTTCCTTCCAGGGATCCCCGTGCAGGTGGTACCCGTTCTGCTCCCGGAAGCCGGGCTCGTCGTCGGACAGCAGCTCGAGTCCGCGGATCCATTTGGCGCTCTTCCAGAAGTACAGGTGCGGCACGAGCAGGCGGGCGGGACCTCCGTGTTCCGGGTCGAGGGGCTCCCCCTCGAACTCGAAGGCGACCCAGGCCTTGCCGCCGCGGAGATCCTCAAGGGGCACGTTCGTCGTGTAGCCGCCGTAGCTGTGCGCCATCGCGTACTCGTCCGAGGTGTCGACATCGGCGAGCAGCGTGTCGATCGAGACGCCCCGCCAGTGCGTGCCGAGCTTCGACCAGTGCGTGACGCAATGGATGTCGACGACGACGTCCTCGATGTGGAGCTGCTGGAACTCGTCCCAGGTCCAGCGCCGCTCCCGCGCCGCGCTGCGGATCGTGAACTCCCAGTCGTCCGTGGCGATCTGCGGCGTCGGGCGCGCGGAGAGCACCGGGAAGTCGTGCACCAGGGTCTGCCCCGGTGGCAGTCGATCGTCCGGATCACGGCGGCGACCGGTGAACGCGCGGGTGATGAACGACATCGCGAACCCCTCTCCAGGGACGGCGCATACGTGGACCGGCTCAGCCTGTCATCCGCCCGCGACCGACGCCAGTGCACCGGCACAGGTCCGGACAGCGGCGCGAAACCCTTCGCGCCGGCACCCGTAACGGCCGCGTAACACCGGGATGCGACGCTGGGCGCAGGCGAAGCTCCTCGAGTCGGCGTCGCGAAGGCGGGATCCCGGTTTCGCCGCACCGCCCCTGCTCCCGGAGAGGACTGCTGATGGATCCGCTCACCACCTTCGTGCTGGTCGGCGCCCTTGTCGTGGGAGCAGCCTGGCTCGCCCCGCGCCTGCACGTGCCGGCCGCGCTGCTGCAGCTCCTGCTCGGCCTGCTGGCGGGCCTGTTCCCCGAGGTGCGCAGCATCCACCTCCCGTCCGACGCGGTGCTGGTGCTGTTCCTCCCGGCCCTGCTGTTCTGGGAGGCGCTGATGACGCCCCTGCGCGAGGTGCGCCGCGATCTCCGGGTGATCCTGCTGCTGAGCACGCTGCTCGTCGTCGCCACCACGTTCGGCACCGCAGGGATCGGCGTCGCCCTCGGCTGGGGGTGGCTGCCCGCGCTCGTCCTCGGCGCGGCGCTGGCACCCACCGATGCGACCGCGGTGGGTGCGCTCGCCCGCGCGCTCCCCCATCGGAACGTCATCCAGCTGAGGGCCGAGAGCCTGGTGAACGACGGCAGCGCCCTCGTCATCTACACGATCGTGATCGGGCTGGCGGCGAGCGGCGCCCACTACTCCGGGTGGGATGTCACGGGTCTCGTCGCCCTGGCGTACGGCGGCGGGACCGTGGTCGGTCTGCTCGCGGGTCTGCTGGGCACCCTCGCGCTCCGGCGTCTCGACGATCCGCTGCTGCACAACGCCGCGCTCGTGCTGGTGCCCTTCGCCGCCTTCCTCGCCGCCGAGCAGATCCACGCCTCCGGCGTCATCGCGGTCGTCATCGCCGGGTTGTATCTGAGCCGCACCGGACCGCGCTCCGGCACCCCGCAGTCCCGGCAGCAGCGGGACGGGTTCTGGACCCTGGCGACCGCGGGGCTCAACGGCGCCCTGTTCGTCCTCATCGGAATCGAGGCGCAGTCCGCGATGCGGTCCGTGCCGCTGCAGAGCATCCCCACGCTGCTGCTGCTCTGCGTGCTGATCTGGATCGCGATCCTGCTCATCCGCTTCGCGTTCCAGATGATCACGACCTGGGGGATCCGGCTCGTGGACCGCAGCCCTGCCCAGCGTCAGAAGCGGATGACGCACCGGGCCAGGGTGGTCTCGACGGTCGCAGGCTTCCGCGGTGCGATCTCGCTGGCCGTCGCGCTGGCCGTCCCCGCGGACATGCCGGGACGCGCGGAGGTCATCTTCGTCGCCACCGGCGTGATCATCCTCACGATACTCGCGCAGGGCATGCTCCTGCCCGCCGTGATCCGCTGGGCGCGCTTCGAACCCGACACGATGGTCGCCGCCGAGTTCACGCGCGCACACCGCACAGCGCTGCTCTCGGCGATCCACGCGTCCACGGCGCTCGCCCGGGAGATCGACGTCCCGGAGCACATCCGCGAGCGCGTGGTGAGCGAGTACCGCGAGCGCCTGGAGCGGATCGGCGCCGCCCCGGAGCCCGGGCGCAGCACGCGACGGGATCTGGACCATGACTACGCGGCCCTCAACCTCGCCCTCGTGGACCACGCCCGAGACGTCGTGATCCGCCTCCGCAACCACGGCGCGATCAGCGACGCCACGCTGCACCGCCTGCAGACACGGCTCGATCGCGACGCGCTGCACCTCACCCCCGCGTCCGCGGATCGGCACGACTGACGCGTCACGGCTCCGAGCGCGCCGGAAACTCAGCCGGTGATGCCGGATCCGTCCGGTGATCGTGCTCGATGACGCCTCGCGCCGACGCTCCGCCGCCCGTAGATTTCAAGGGTGTCCAAGCGTGTCGTCGTCGTCGTACTGCCCCATGTGAACCTGCTGGATCTGTCAGGTCCGGTGCAGGCTTTC
Source organism: Microbacterium xylanilyticum (assembly GCF_054654695.1). NCBI lineage: Bacteria > Bacillati > Actinomycetota > Actinomycetes > Micrococcales > Microbacteriaceae > Microbacterium > Microbacterium xylanilyticum. Next base: position 544,951 of record NZ_BAAIEN010000002.1, on the reverse strand, counting down.
TCCGCAGCGACTCGCTTCGGAGCCGACTACGAGCTGGCGTTCGTCTCCCCGGATCCGCTCGTGACGTCCGCCCAGGGACTCGAGCTGGCCGGCCTCACCGGTCTGACGTCCGTGCGCGACAGTGACCTCGTGCTCGTCCCGGGCACCGATCTGACGATGTCGCTGGAGCTCGCCCCGGATATGATCGGGTGGATCCGCGAGGCCGCGCACGCCGGCGCGCAGATCGCGTCCGTATGCACGGGGGCGTTCCTCCTGGGCGAGGCGGGATTGCTGGACGGGCACCGCTGCACGGCGCACTGGAGCGTGATCGAGCACATGCGCGAGCGCTACCCGCGCGCGCGGGTCGTGGACGACGTCCTGTTCGTCATGGACGGGTCCATCCTCACGAGCGCCGGCATCGCCTCCGGGATCGACCTCTCGCTCGCCATCATCGAGCAGGATCACGGCGCCGCGCTCGCTGCCCGCGTCGCGCGCGAGCTGGTGGTCTATCTGCGCCGCAACGGGACCGCGGCGCCCACCAGCCCGTTCGTGGAGTTCCGCGATCACGTCGTCCCCGAGGTGCAGGCCGTGCAGCAGATCCTGTCCGACGGCTTCTCGGAGCACTACACGCTCGAGGAGCTCTCGCGAGCGGTGCACCTCGCGCCCCGCACGCTGACCAGCAAGTTCGTCCGCACCGTCGGCATGACCCCGCTGCAGTACCAGCAGACCCTGCGCATCGGCCACGCCACAGCACTGCTGTCCTCGACCGATCTCTCGGTCGAGGCGATCTCACTGGCGTGCGGGTACGCCGACGCCCGGCAGCTGCGGCGCGTCTTCGCGCAGGTGCACGGCCTGTCGCCGCGCGAGTACCGCGCCTCCCTCCGGTAGCACGCCCTCTCCTCACGTCCCCCGGCGACAGACCGTCGCCGTCTCCTCCACCGACCCCTTCCTCGGAGCCCTTCATGAACACCTTCCTTCGGCGCGCCCTGCTCACGGTCGGCGGCGTCATCCTCGCGACGGCCGTCTTCGGCGGCGTCGCTGTCGCCGGCTTCACCACGACGATGGCGCAGGACTTCGCGCCGCTCCCCGCCCCCTCCTCCGCGGAGCCGGCGACGACCCGGCCCGCCGCGCCAGACCGGATCCAGGTCGCGATCCTCCTCGGTCGCAACGGCACCGTCGCGACCGACGCGATGGGACCTATGGCGTGTTCGCCGCGTCCGAGCGCTTCGACGTGCGCACGGTCGCGGCATCGCGAACCCCGGTCGCTCTGTCGGGCGGGCTCACCACCGTGCCCGACGCGTCCTTCGCGGACTACGAATCCGGACGGCTGCCCCGCCCCGAGCTCATCGTCGTCCCCGCTATCGCCGACCCGTCAGTGGCAGAGGAGGCGGATCTGCGCGCGTTCATCGAGACGACGCACGATGCCGGCGCCCGCATCATGGGCGTCTGCGCCGGGGCGCGCGTGCTCGTGGAGACAGCGGTGCTCGACGGCAAGCGGGCGACGTCGTTCTGGTCCGACATCGACGGGATGACCTCGACGCACCCGGAGACCACGTGGGTGCGGGGAGAGCGCTGGGTCGAGGACGGAGACGTGCTCACCACCGCGGGTGTGAGCTCGGGCATCGCCGCCAGCCTGCACGTCGTGCAGCAGCAAGCGGGCACGGCCGAGGCGGTGCGGATCGCCGACGAGGTGCGCTATCCGCACTGGAGCCCGGACGCGTCGACGAGCATCCCGGTCAACACGGTCTCGCTCGCGGACTACCCGTATGTGCTCGGCGCCACGATGCCGTGGGGGCAGCCCCGCTACGGCCTCGGGCTGACACCGGGCGTGGACGAGATCGACGTCGGCGCGGCCGCCGAGCTGTACGGCGGAGCCGCGTTCACCGCGCACGTCGTGCCCGTCGCGGAGGGCCCCGAGGTCACCACGCGGCACGGAATGACGCTGCTCGCCACTCCCGTCGCGAAGGCCGGCAAGCTCGACCGTCTCGTCATCCCCGGGGCGACGTCGTCCGTGCCGCTCGCGGACGCGGTCCCCGACGTGCCGGTGTTCCTCCCCGCCGCGGCCGCCGGCACGGGCAACACGAGCTTCGACCCGATCCTCGCTGACATCGCGCGCTCCGACGGGGGCCACGTCGCCCGGACCGCGGCGAAGTACATCGAGTACCCGCTCCCCGCGCTGCCGCAGCAGGAGGTGGCACCCCTGCGCGTCACCGTGATCGCGATCGTCGCCGCGGCGCTCTCGATCGCCGTCGGCCTGGTCCCCGCGCTGATCAGCCGGATCGGGGTCCGGCACCGCGGCGCCGCTCGTCCGCAGGGGTGATGGGGCCGACGCCTCCTGCGAAACCTGCGTGATCTGCGCGAAATGACGGCGAAACGCCGCTCCGTGATACTGGCGCCCTATCGCGGAGCACGGCACGAGCGCCGACGATCCCCGGAGGCCGGGCCCACCGGGTTCTCGGTGATCGCCGACCACGGCGGCGTCTTCCCCACCGGAGCAGTCGCGCCCCTCCTCGCGATCTCGGGCGTCGTGTTCGCCTACGCGGCCATCGAGCTCGTCGGCACCGCGGCAGGAGAGACCGCGGAGCCGGCGAAGGTCATGCCGAAGGCGGTGAACACGGTCGTGATCCGCATCGCGATCTTCTACGTGGGATCCGTCCTGCTGCTGTCACTGCTGCTGCCGTTCAGCACCTACAAGGCCGGGGAGTCCCCGTTCGTGACCTTCTTCTCGCACCTCGGCGGCCCCGGCACCGGGGCGGTGGCGGGCTCGGTACCGCGGCGATGAGCCGCAACGGCGTCCCCTACGGCGGTATCCTGCTCACCGCCGTGATCACCACCGCCGGTGTCGGCATCAATGCGCTGTGGCCGTCGCAGGCGTTCGAGATCGTGCTCGAGGTCTCCGCACTGGGGATCATCGGGGGCTGGGCGACGATCGTGCTCTGCCAGCTGAAGCTGCACTCGCTCATCCGCAGGGGAATGCTGACGGCATCGTCGTTCCGGATGTTCGGGGCGCCCTAAACCGGCTACCTGACGCTGGCATTCCTGCTGTTCGTGCTCGTGACCATGGGCTTCTCCGAAGTGGGTCGCTGGGTGCTGGCGTCTCTCATCGTGATCGTGCCCGCGCTGATCGTCGGCTGGTTCGCGGCCCGCAAGGGGATCCTCGCCGCCGCGAAGCAGCGCGAGGGCTTCACCGGCAAGCACCCCGTGCTGCCGCATCGTCAGGCATCCGAGGCGCTGCGCAGCGACGGCTGATCGGCCTGGCGAGACGCGGCCCCCGGGGATCGGATGAACCCCGGGGGCCGCGTCGTCCGTTCACTCCAGGCGACGCCTCACTCCAGGCGGGTGATGTCGACCGAGACGAACAGCTCGGACGCGCCGGATCCGGCGTAGACGCCGCGCAGCGGGGAGATGTCGGAGTAGTCCCGGCCGACGCCGACGAACACGTGCGAGGGACCGATCTCGACGAGGTTGGTGGGGTCGTAGCCGCGCCACGCGCCCGAGAACCACTCCACCCAGGCGTGCGACTCCCCGGTGACGGTCTCGCCGACCTTCGGATCCGCGTCCGGGTGCAGGTACCCGGACACGTAGCGCGCCGGGATCCCGGCCGCGCGGAGCATCCCGAGCGTCACGTGCGCGATGTCCTGGCAGACCCCCGCGCGCGCCGGCCACGCGTCCCGGGCCGTCGAGTTCACCCCGGTCACGCCGCGGCGATAGGTCATCGCCTCGCCGACGATCCGGCAGATCGCGGTGGCCGCGGCGTCGATGCCGTCGTGCTCGGCTCGCGCCTGCTCCGCCAGTTCGCGAATCTGCTCATCGGGGTCGGTGGCATGCGTCTGGATGAGCATCTCCGCGACGTCGAGCGAGGTCGCAGCCGCGCGCGCGAGCTGGTCCCAGCCGAGCTCCGGGCCGCGCGCAGGGATCGTGCGGGTTTCGACCACGCTCGTCGCCACCACGGAGAGCTCCTCGTGCGGGGTGAGCACCTCGAACGCGGTCACCGGCGTCCCCCAGTGGTCGTTGTACGTGCTCGGATGCGTCGCCGGGCTGGTCTCGACGCGGGCCTGCAGCACGAGCTGGCGGTCCTGCGTGCGCGGCAGCATGCGCGCCTCGTTGTACGAGGCGGTCGCGGGCGAGGCGTACTGGAATCCCGTGCGGTGCACGATCCTGAGCCGGGTCATAGCGTCTCCTCGGTCCAGACGGGGGCGGCGATGGAGGGGAAGTACTGGTCCTGCACCGCGTTGCTGATCGCGGAGACGCTCTCCTGCACGTGGCGCATGCTGCTCTCCAGCAGGAGCACGAGATCGGCCACGGGCCGGTACTCCAGCTCCGACCGCAGCCGGCCGATGGCCCGGCCCACCGCATCGGGCGGCAGCAGGGGCGAGGACTGGCCGATGCGGCGCAGGCTCTCCTCGGCGCGGATGACGCTCGACAGCACCGAGCGCGGGAAGTGCCGGTCGATGAGCAGGAACTCCGTCGCCGACGTCGCGGTGGGCATGGCCCGGTGCACGCGCAGGTGCGCGTCGTACGCATCGCAGCTGCGCAGCAGGGTCATCCAGTTGATCGTGCTGCCGCCGTCCGCCCGTGCCGCGGAGACGAGCAGGCGCGCGGTCATGTCCGCGGCCTCGAGGGCGCGCCCGAGCACGAAGAAGTACCAGGCCTCGTCCCGGCTCATCGACGTCTCGGCGACGCCGTAGGTGAGCGCGGCCCGCTCGCGCACCCACTGGAAGAAGGAGTGCGAGCGCTCGAAGTCCACGCGCAGCGGCAGCCGGGCGTTGGTCGTGTTGAGCACCTCCCACAGGTCCTGGGAGATGACCTCTCGGGCGCGCCGGGCGTTCTCGCGCGCTGAGGACAGCGAGTGTGCGACCGAGATCGCCTGGGTCCGGTCGGTCGCGAGCGCCCGGAGCGCATCGCCTCGGCGCGGGTTGCCGCCGGCGGCATCGGGCACGCCCATCACGGACAGCACCCCGCGGCACACCGACTCCTCGTCTGCCCAGGGATCCTCGAGCAGCAGCTGCAGATGCACGTCGAGGATCCGGGCTGTGCCGTCGGCGCGCTCGACGTACCGTCCGATCCAGAACAGCGCTTCGGCGATCCGGCTCAGCATGACGACACCTCCTGCTGCTGCTGTTGCTGCTGCTGTTGCTGGCGCTGCGGGTCGTCGATCGGCGGCACCGGCAGCGGTGCGACGGCGGCACCGGAGCGCTCCGCGGCCGGCGGACCCGCGATCCGGACGGCGCCGATCGTGGCCGAGGCGCGCGGCGTCGCCGGATCCTCCAGCACCCAGGTGTCCTTGGATCCGCCGCCCTGGCTCGAGTTGACCACGAGCTGCCCTTCCGGGAGTGCGACCCGGGTGAGGCCGCCGGGCAGCACCCAGATCCCGTCGCCGTCGTTGACCGCGAACGGCCGCAGGTCGGCGTGCCGGGGCCGGAACCCTCCCTCCACGAGGGTGGGGATCGTGGACAGCTGCACCACCGGCTGCGCGATCCAGCCCCGCGGATCCGCGGCGAGCGTCTTCCGCGCCGTGTCGAGCTCGGCGCGCGAGGCGGCGGGACCCATGATGAGGCCCTTGCCGCCGGATCCGTCCACCGGTTTCACGACCAGCTCGTGCAGCCGGTCCAGCACCTCCTCGAGTGCACCCGGATCCTCCAGACGCCAGGTGTCGACGTTCGGCAGGATCGGCTCCTCAGCCAGGTAATAGCGGATCAGGTCGGGCACGTAGGTGTAGACGAGCTTGTCGTCGGCGACCCCGTTGCCGACCGCGTTCGCGATCGTCACGTTCCCGAGTCGCGCGGCGTTCAGGATCCCGGCCGCGCCCAGCATCGAGTCCGGGCGGAACTGCTGCGGATCCAGGAACTCGTCGTCCACCCGCCGGTAGATCACGTCGACGCGGCGCGGGCCGGTCGTGGTGTGCATCCAGACCCGCCCGCCCGAGCAGAACAGGTCGCGCCCCTCCACCAGCTCGACGCCCATCAGCCTCGCCAGCAGGGTGTGCTCGTAGTACGCCGAGTTGAACACGCCCGGCGTGAGCACCACGACCGTCGGGTCGTCGGCGCCGGACGGCGCCGCCGCCCGCAGCGCGCCGAGCAGGCGGTTCGGGTAGTCGACCACGGGAAGCACCCGCATGTCCGCGAACATCTCCGGCACCATCTGGGCGAGTGCGCGGCGGTTCGCGAGCACGTAGCTCACGCCGCTCGGCACGCGGACGTTGTCCTCGAGGACGCGCCAGCCGCCGGACTCGTCACGGATGACGTCGATGCCGGCCACCTGGATCCGGACGCCGTTCGCCGCGACGATTCCTGCGGCCTGGCGGTGGAAGTGGCTCGACGAGGCGATGAGCGGCGCCGGGATCACGCCGTCGGTCACGCAGCGCCGTGCGCCGTACACGTCGGCGAGGAAGGCCTCCAGCGCCCGCACGCGCTGCGCGACGCCGAGATCCACCTCGCGCCACTCGTCGGGCGCGATCACCCGCGGCACGACGTCGAGCGGGAACGGGCGCTCCTCGCCGGCGAAGTCGAAGGTCACGCCCTGCGACAGGTACGCCCCGGCGAGCGCCTCGACCCTGCCCCGCAGATCCTCCGCCGACATGTCGCTGAGCGCACGATGGATCCCGCGGTAGGGATCTCGGGCGGCGAGCTCTGCACCTGCGTCGCACGCGTCGAACATCTCGTCCCAGGGCGAGCCGGAGCGGGATCCTGTTGCCTGCCGGCGCTGATTTCGCGCGCGAGTCCGGCGTGCTACGGGCTCGTGTCGTGCAGATCTGGAAGATCCGCTTGCATCGTCTTCACGACGGTGTTATAAAAAATCTACAGCGCAGGGCATAGATCCTGACGAGCGGATCCATGCCCCTGAAGCATCTCTCAACGAGGACATGGAGGTGGTCATGATGCTGATGCGCACTGATCCGTTCCGTGAGCTGGACCGACTCACCCAGCAGATCTTCGGAGCGGACGGAACCCTGGCGAGGCCGTCGGTCATGCCGATGGACGCCTGGCGCGAGGGCGACGTGTTCCACGTCGAGTTCGACCTGCCCGGCGTGGACCGGGAGTCGATCGACCTGGACGTCGAACGCAACGTGGTGACGGTGAAGGCCGAGCGGCCGATCCGGGCGAGCGACGTGGACATGCTCGCCGCGGAGCGGGCTCGCGGCGTCTTCAGCCGACAGCTGGTGCTCGGCGACAACCTGGACACCGGGAAGATCACCGCCAACTACGACGACGGCGTGCTCTCGCTGCAGATCCCCGTCGCCGAGGAGGCGAAGCCGCGCAAGGTCGCGGTCACCAGCAAGTCGGAGAACCTCGCCATCAGCGCCTGAACCGTCAGGAGCAGATCATGATGATCCCATCCCTGCAGGGCGCGAGGGCCGACCGGCTGCTCGATGAGCAGTTCATCGAGCTGATCGTCGCGGACGACGAGCTGATGCAGGCCGAGTTCGACGACATCGTCGCCGCGGAATGGGCCGTGCCGCCGGCACTCGGCAGCACGTGCGAAGCCACCGCGGACGGCCGTGGCACCCGGGGCCACCGGCGCCGCGACGCCGACCGGTCGCGCTCCTCAGCGAGCGGCCCTGCCCGCGCGAGCAGCGGTCTCGTTTTCGCGCGATCGCCGCCTCGCGACCGATGAGCAGTACCCATCGAGGCGTTGCCTCACACCACCGAGGTGACAGCCGCCCCGCCCGCGCATTCGGATTCCGGGGCGTGAGCACCGGAGCCACGCCCGCGCGCGGCCCGCGCATCTCGAAAGCGGGCCGGGTGGCTGCCCTCCTCGCCCGCGCCGTGCGGTGCATCGCGCCGCGCGGCGCACCGATACACCAGGAGCCCAGATGTCGAATGACCGATACGTGCTGCAGCAGCTGACGCCCATCGAGTGGATCGTCGTGGACACGAGCCGCGGACCGGGTGATCCGTACCGCACCGTGGCCTGCGTCTACGAGACGGAGCAGGCGGCATACGACGTGATCTGGCTGCAGGATCTGGGCCTCCCGGCCACCTGGACGTCACCGCAGGACGTGCTCCACGCCATCCGCCGGACCGCCGAGCGCGCGACGCGGATCCCTTCGTCCAAGCCGATCCCCATCCCGCACCGGCCGCCGCTGCGGGTGCCGTCGTTCGTCGAGGGAGCCGCGCCGTCGCTGGTCTGAGCATCGCGCGGTGCGGTTTCGCAGGGCCGACGGCATCGCTCTTCAGCCGTCGCCCTCGACGACTCCCTTCAGCACTCCCGTCGCGCCCATTCCGTTGGGCCAGCCGGCGTAGAACGCCAGATGCAGCAACGCCTCCTTCAGCTCCTCGTCGGTCACGCCGTTGCGACGGGCGAAGCCGAGGTGCAACGTCAGCTGCTCCATCTTCCCCATCGCGGTGAGCGCCGCGACTGTGATCAGAGAGCGGTCGCGGGGTGAGAGCCCCTCCCGCGCCCAGACCTCGTCGAAGAGGACGCGAGCCGTGTAGTGGACCAGTCCTGGGGCGAAGTCCCCGAAAGCTCTCTCGCCGCCGTTCCAGCCCGTGCCCGCGCTGCTCATGTGTCTCCTCTCATCCGCGGCCTCAGACAGCTCGATTCCATCGCAGCGACCGGCGAGGCAGGGAGTCTCTCGTGAAGGGTGCACCAACGGAGACTCCCTGGTCCGGGGTCGGCAGTCCTACCGTGGGGGCATGGACACCAGAGCCGAAGCGCGAGAGTTCCTCATGTCCCGTCGCGCACGCCTCACCCCCGAAGCGGCAGGGCTCACCACCACCGGCCACCGCCGAGTGGAGGGCCTGCGGCGCAGCGAAGTGGCGATGCTCGCGGATGTGAGCCCGGAGTACGACGCGAAGATCGAGCGCGGCAACCTCGTCGGCGTGTCAGAAGCGGTTCTCGAGACGATCTCGCGGGCTCTGCAGCTCGACGATGCCGAGCGCGAGCATCTGTTCGACCTCGCCCGCACGGCGAACGGCGGCGCACGGCCGGTGCGACGTCGGAAACCGAAGACATGGGAGGCGCGAGAGGGGCTCGTGCGCGCCCTCGAGGCGATCACGCAAGGGCCGGCCTTCGTGCGCAACGGCCGCCTCGATATCCTCGCGATCAACGCACTCGGCCGGGCGTTCTACGACGAGGTCTTCGACGGGCCGGGGCAGGGCAACCTCGCCCGGTACTGCTTCCTCGACCCCCGCGCGAAGACGTTCTACCCGGACTGGGAGACGGCCGCGGACATCACCGTGGCGATCCTGCGCACCGAGGCCGGACACGATCCGCACGACAAGCAGCTGCAGGACCTCGTCGGCGAGCTCTCCACCCGCTCCGACGCGTTCCGCACCCGCTGGGGCGCGCACGACGTGCGCCGTCACGGATCCGGGACCAAGCAGTTCCACCACCACGACGTCGGCGAGCTGACCCTCACCTACGAGGGGCTGGAGCTGACGGCCGAACCAGGCCTCTCGTTCCTCATCTACACGGCCGAGGGCGGGTCCGCGAGCCAGGAGCGACTGGATCTGCTCGCCAGTCTCGCCGCCACCACCGCGACGCCATCGCACACCGCCGTGCGGCGCGAAACCACCACGACGAAGGAGTGAGCATGCACACCAGGACTCTCGGACAGGGCCTCGAGGTCTCGGCGATCGGGCTGGGCGCCATGGGCATGTCGCAGAGCTACGGACCCAATCCCGGTGACCGCGGCGAGATGATCGCGGTGCTGCGGTCGGCGCTCGACGAGGGCGTCACCTTCTTCGACACCGCGGACGTCTACGGCCCTTACCTCAACGAAGAGCTCGTCGGGGAGGCTCTCGAGCCGATCCGCGACCAGGTGGTCATCGCCACCAAGTTCGGCTGGGACATCCGGGATGGCCAGAGCGTCGGTCTGGACAGCCGCCCCGAGCAGATCCGCCGCGTCGCCGAAGCCTCGCTCACGCGCCTGCGCACCGAGACCATCGACCTGTTCTACCAGCACCGGGTCGACCCGGCGGTGCCGATCGAAGACGTCGCCGGCACCGTGGCCCAGCTGATCGCCGAGGGCAAGGTGAAGCACTTCGGGCTCTCCGAGGCCTCCGCCACGACGATCCGAGCCGCCCACGCCGTGTGCCCGGTGACCGCCGTGCAGAGCGAGTACTCGCTGTGGACCCGCGACCCCGAGGCCGAGGTGCTGCCGACCCTGGCGGAGCTCGGCATCGGTTTCGTCCCGTTCAGTCCGCTCGGGAAGGGGTTCCTCACCGGCACCGTCGACACGAGCACGACGTTCGCGGAGGGCGACATCCGCGGCCGCGTTCCGCGCTTCGAGGCCGAGAACCTCGCGGCCAATCAGGCGCTCGTAGACCACGTGAAGGCCCTCGCCGAGGCGAAAGGGGCGACACCCGGACAGGTCGCGCTCGCTTGGCTGCTCGCACAGCATCCCTGGATCGTCCCCATCCCCGGCACCCGCCGCACGTCGCGGATCAGGGAGAACGCCGCCGCCACCCGACTCGCCCTCTCTGCCGACGAGCGCGCCGACCTCGACGCGCTCATCCGTCGCCTCGGCGTGCACGGAGACCGCTACAACGCCCAGCACATGGGCTACGTCGACCGCTGAGAACCTCCGGGAGGAGCACCATGACCGACGAGAGATTCGACCAGATCAGATCCTGATGTGCACGGCCGGATCGTTCAGCGCTCCGGCTTCGCCCCGTTGCCGAACGCATGGCGGATCCGCGACCATTCGGATTCGACCCAGTCGCCGACGATCTTCGCCCGGTCCTGGACGGAGGCGGCGGGGAACGCCAGCCCGCGGGTCGGCACGCTCGCGCCGAGCTCCACGAGCAGCGGGCGCAGGGTCGTCTCCACCGCCAGCGCGTGCGTCGGCGCCCCGATCGTGAGCACGGGCACCGCGGTCACGCCGCGCAGCCCGTCGGATCCGTAGCGATCGAGGAACGCCTTCAGCAGGCCCGTGTAGGCGGCCTTGTAGGTGGGGCTCGCGATGACCGCCACGTCCGCGGCCGCGACCCGATCCAGCAGTTCGTCGACGCCCGGCTCCGGGAAGCGGAAGAGGGTCTCCGCGACGTCCGCGAGGTCGATCGTGGCATCGACATCCGCGCCGCCGCGAACACCGAGCACGACAGCCACCTCCTCCGCGACGAGACGGGTGCGAGAGGCGGGCTGGGGGTTTCCCACCAGCACAGCGATCCGGGTCATGAGGTTCCTCCGATGACGTAGCCGCCGACCGAGCGGCGCGGGTCTTTGCACACCGGCCGTGGGCGCTCTCCGAGCACCCGTCAGCCCACGAGCAGACGGTCGCCGACGGTCGCCGGGGTCCGCAGGGCGAGAAACGTCGTGCGCCGACGCAGGACGAATCCCAGACGCTCGTAGACGCGAATGGCGCCGACGTTCGCCGCCGCCGCGGGACAACCGAATCCGGACGCGAGTCGCCACCGGCGAGAAGACGCCGCGGGAGCGTCTCGTCGCGGGTGCCGACGGGCCCTTGCTCGTGGTCCAGTCGGAGGACGGCTGAACAGTGACGGGCGGCGGGTCGCCGAGCGCTCAAGCCGCACTTATGAATCCGCCCAGTTCGTGATCAAACCGTTGCATTCGTTACCCCGCCGTTATACAGTGATCGCACGGTGAAAGTTTTGCTGTGGCTCTCACCGCATGTGATTGCAGGACACTCTTGGTGCAAGGGACAAAGGCCGGTCGGGAGCCTCTCCGACCGGCCTTTACTGTGCCTGAGCCTGTTGTCCGCGGGGCGGATATCCTGAGGCCATGAGCGATCGGAAGCTTGCCCTCTCGGCGTGGGAGAGCCTGTTCCGTGCCCAGCACGAGATCTTCACCGAGATGTCCAACGACTTCGACGGCGCGGAGCTGTCCGCCGCCGAGTACGACGTGCTGCTCACCGTGACGCGCTGCGCCAGCCATACCGCGCGCCTGCGAGAGGTCACCGCGAACATGCTCATCAGCCAGCCCAGCGTCTCGCGCCTCGTCGACCGGATGGTGGCGCGCGGGCTGCTCGAGAAGTGCCCGGACCCGGAGGACGGCCGCGGCGCCCTCGTGCACGCCACCGAGGCGGGCACCCGCGCGTTCCGTCAACTCGCGACCGTGCACGGCCGCTCGATCGCCGAACGCATGTCGACCCTCGATAAGGACGAGCTGCGCACCCTGACGGCACTCACCGAGAAGCTGCGCGCACGCTGACCCGTCTCGGGGCAGGGATCCACGGATCCGGGCCGCGTCGGCACGGCAGACTGGACGGATGACGTCCGCCGCCTTCGACCTCCGCGCGATCGGGGCGGGGTTGTCATTCGCGGCGGCGGTCGACGAGGTCTCCGCGGCGCTCGAGGGCAGTGGTGCGGTCGTGATCACCGCGCCACCCGGCACGGGCAAGACGACGCTCGTGCCGCCCCTCCTGGCCTCGCGTTCCCCCGGCCGGGTGATCGTCACGCAGCCGCGTCGCGTCGCCGCCCGGGCCGCGGCACGCCGACTCGCTCAGCTCGACGGATCCCCGCTGGGCACCAAGGTCGGCTTCACGGTCCGCGGCGAGCGCACCGTGAGCCGCGACACCCGTGTCGAGTTCGTCACGGCGGGCGTGCTGCTGCGGCGGATGCTGGACGACCCCGGGCTGGACGGCGTCGGCGCGATCGTCATCGACGAGGTGCACGAGCGGGCGCTCGAGACCGACCTGCTGATCGGCCTGCTCGGCGAGGTGCGCGAGCTGCGCGACGACCTCACCCTCGTCGCGATGTCGGCGACCCTGGACGCGGAGCGTATCGCGGCCGTGATCGGCTCCGACGCCGCCCCGGCGCCGATCGTCGCGCACACCGCGCCCGCGCACCCGCTCACCGAGCGGTGGGCGCCGAGCCCCGTCCCTCACCTGGACGAGCGCGGCGTCACCCGCGGCTTCCTCGACCACGTGGCGCGCACCGCCGGCTCCGCCGCCCGGGAGCTGCGGCGCGACGACCCCTCCGCCGATGCCCTGGTGTTCGCGCCCGGTGCCCGCGAGGTCGCCGAGATCGCGCGCCGCATCCGCGACGGCGAGCCGGGCTTCGACGTGCGCGAGCTGCACGGCCAGATCCCCGCGGCGGAGCAGGACGCGGTCATCCGCGGACGCGGCCCGGCGGATCCGCCCCGCATCATCGTCACCACGTCGCTCGCCGAGTCGTCGCTGACCGTGCCGGGCGTGCGCCTCGTGGTCGACAGCGGTCTGTCCCGTCACCCGCAGCGCGACGCCGCCCGCGGGATGAGCGGGCTCGTCACCCGCGGCGCGGCGCGCTCCTCCGCCGTGCAGCGTGCCGGCCGCGCCACCCGCCAGGGCCCTGGCACCGTCATCCGCTGCCTCGACGAGCGCACCTACGCGGCGGCCCCGGCTCGCCCGGCGCCCGAGATCGCGACCGCCGACCTCGTCGACGCGGCGCTGCTGCTGGCCTGCTGGGGCGCGCCCGGTGGTGCCGGGCTGCGCCTCATCGACCCGCCGCCGGCCGACGCCCTCGCCGAGGCCCAGTCGGTGCTGCACGACCTCGGCGCCACCGACGCCGACGGCCGCGCCACCGCCGAAGGGCGGGCGCTCGCACGGATACCGGTCGACCCGCGCCTGGCCCGCGCCCTGATCGAGGGCAGTGCGCTCGTCGGCCCCGGACTCGCCGCCGAGGTGGTCGCCCTGCTCGGCGGCGACCTGCGCGTGCCCGATGCCGACGTCGCCGCGGCGATCGCCGGCCTGCGCCGCGGACGCGGGCCGGAGGTGCGTCGGTGGGCGCAGGAGACCGAGCGTCTGCGACGGTTCGTGCCGGCGCCGCCCGCACGGAGTGGCGGCGCGTCCAGGCAGGGCGCCCCCGGCGGCGCTCCCGCCCAGGGCGCCCTCGACGACGTCGGGCTCGTAGTCGCCCTCGCCTTCCCCGGCCGGATCGCACGGCGCGTGGAGCGCACCGCTGACGGTGCGACGTTCCTGCTCGCGTCCGGCACGCGCGCCGGGGTGCAGGGCCCGCTCGCGGGCGCCGAATGGCTGGCGGTCGCCGACGTCGCCCGCGCTTCCGGTCGCGCGGCGGTCGGATCCGGAGCTGTGATCCGAGCCGCCGCGGCGATCACCGAGGCGCAGGTGGAGCGCGCCGCGGATCACCTGGTCACGGATCGCGTCGAAGCGGAGTTCGCGGGAGGCCGGGTCACCGCCCGGCGAGAGCGGCGGGTCGGCGCGATCGTGCGGTCGTCGGTGCCGGTGCGGCCGAACGCGGATGAGGGGCGCCACGCCGTGCGCCGGGCGCTGCACGTCCAGGGGCTCGACGTCTTCACCTGGTCGGGGGCCGCCGACGACCTTCGCCGCCGGCTGGCCCTGCTGCACCACGCGATCGGAGCCCCCTGGCCCGACGTCTCGGACGCCGCGCTGACGGCTGCGCTCGACGGCTGGCTCGCACCCGAGATCGACGCCCTCGCTGCCGGCACGCCCACGGGGAGGGTCGATCTCGCACCGGCCCTGCGCCGCCTGCTCCCCTGGCCCGCCGCGGCGGAGTTCGACGCTCTCGCTCCCGAGCGGCTCGAGGTGCCGAGCGGATCCCGGATCCGCATCGCCTATCCTCCGCACGACGATCCCGCCGCCCGCCCGGTGGTCGCGGTCAAGCTGCAGGAGTGCTTCGGCTGGGCCGCGACTCCGCGCCTCGCCGGCGGTCGCGTGCCGGTGCTGTTCCACCTGCTCTCCCCCGCCGGCCGCCCGCTCGCAGTCACCGGCGACCTCGCATCGTTCTGGTCGGGCCCGTACGCGCAGGTGCGCGCCGAGATGCGCGGCCGCTACCCGAAGCACCCCTGGCCGGAGGACCCCTGGCAAGCCGCACCCACCCGGCACACCACGAAGCGCGCCGCCCGCGGCGACTAGGCCGTGCGCCGGCGCAGGGTCAGCGGCGCGAGCACGAGGAACGCCACCGCGAAGGCCGCCACGATGAGCACGGGGCGCCAGAGGTCCCAGTCGTCGGTGCCCGCGGTCACCGCCTGGATCGCGTCGATCGCGTGACTGAGCGGCAGCCAGTCGGAGATCGCGTACAGCACGTCGGGCATGGTGTCGCGCGGCATGAACAGGCCGCCGAGGATGATCTGCGGGAACACCAGCACCGGCATGAACTGCACGGCCTGGAACTCGGTCTGCGCGAAGGCGCTCGCGAGCAGGCCCAGCGAGGTGCCCAGCAGCGCGTCGACGACGGCGACGAGTCCCAGCTGCCAGAGCGGACCGTCGACCTTCAGGCCGCACACGTACACGGCGAACGCCACCGTGACCACGGCCTGCAGCACGGCCATCAGCCCGAACGCCAGAGCATAGCCGAGCACGAAGTCGGCCTTGCCGAGCGGCGTGGTCATGAGCCGCTCCAGCGTGCCGGAGCGCCGCTCGCGCAGCGTGGTGATCGAGCTGACCAGGAACATCACGATGAACGGGAAGAGTCCGAGGATCGCGCCGCCGAACTTGTCGAACACCCCGGTCGAGTCGGTGAACAGCCAGGCGAACAGGCCGACGAGCAGGCTCGGCGCGACCACCATGAGCGCGATCGAGCGCGGGTCGTGCCGCAGCTGGGTGAGCACCCGCTCGGCCGTCGCGAACAGCCGCCGCGGGTTCATGATCCGACCTCCTGACGCCGCGCCCGCCGCAGATGGGGATGCGCCGCGGCCTGCGCCTCGGCGTCCCGGGCGATGAGCACGAGGAAGGCCTGCTCCGGATCCGTCTTGCCGGTGTCTGCGAGCAGCTCCGCCGGCGTCGTGTCGGACACGATCCGCCCCTCGCGCATCAGCAGCAGCCGGTCGCAGCGCAGTGCCTCGTCCATCACGTGGCTCGAGACGAGCATGGTGGTACCGCCCTCGGCGGTGCGCCGGAACAGGTCCCACAGCTCCGCGCGCAGCACCGGATCCAGCCCCACCGTCGGCTCGTCC
The DNA here is from genome assembly GCF_054654695.1 of Microbacterium xylanilyticum. Lineage (NCBI taxonomy): Bacteria > Bacillati > Actinomycetota > Actinomycetes > Micrococcales > Microbacteriaceae > Microbacterium > Microbacterium xylanilyticum. The sequence goes on along the minus strand of NZ_BAAIEN010000002.1, from coordinate 529,156 downwards.
AGCACGACGAGCTCGGGCGAGCCGAGCAGCGCCACCCCGAGCGACACCCGGTTCGCCTGGCCGCCGCTGAGGCCGGACACCTGCTGCCGTGCGTACGGCGTCAGCCCCACCTGCTCCATGACGCTGTCGGCCTCCGCGCTGCTCACCCCGAGCACCTTCGCGAAGTAGCGCAGGTTCTGCCGCACGGTGAGGTCGGCGTACACGGCCGCGCCCTGCGTGCCGTACGCGACTCGGCGCCGGAGAGCTGCGGATCCGGCCTTCTCTCCGAGCACCGTGACCTCGCCGGACCGGATCCGCTGCACGCCCACGATCGCCCGCATCAGCGTGGTCTTGCCGCAGCCGGAGGGCCCGAGCAGCCCGGTCACCTCCCCGCGCGGGATGGACAGCGACAGACCGTCGAACACGTCGTGCCGGCCGCGCCGCACCCGCAGTCCTTCGATCGTCACCGCATTATTCATCATGTGGTGAATTATGGATCCGGGAGTGCCGCGGGTCAAGGGATCAGGCGCCTCCGCGATCGTCGGGCGTCCTTCGTCTCGTCGCTACGCTCCTCGCTCAGGAACCGACTACCGAACCGGTTCCTGAGCGAGCGAAGCGAGACGAAGGGCATCCGCGTCAGTCGAACAGGTAGCGCTGGATCGCCGGGCCCACCCGGGCGACGATCTCGTCCACCGGGACGTCGGCGATCGCCGGCAGCTTCACCACGTACCGGGTCACGAGCAGGCCCGCCATCTGCGAGGCCACGAGGGCGGCGCGCAGGGTCGCGTCCGGGGTGTCCAGCCGGGCCGTGATCCGCCCGATCAGCTCGCGGGAGAGGAACCCGACCAGCGGCGGCGACATCACCTTCGAACCGATGGCGACGCGGATCATGGTCACGCCGCGGCGGCGCACCTCCGGCCGCTCGAACGCCTCCAGCACGTACCGCACCACGCGCTCGCCGACCTCCTCGCGCGGACCCTCGAGGATCGCCGGCACGTCGATGTCGGGGCGCAGGGGGATCCCGATCACCTCGGCGAACAGGTCCGCCTTGGTTCCGAAGTAGTGGTGCACGAGCGCCGAGTCCACGCCGGCGCGGCCCGCGATCGCCCGGATCGTGGCGCCGTCATAGCCGTGCTCGCCGAACTCGTGCTCGGCCGCGGTCACGATGAGGTCCCGGGATCCGGACTCCCCCCTGGGGCGGCCCCTGCGTCGTCTCGTCGTGGTCATGCGCCCATCTCAGCACTCGATGACGTTGACCGCGAGACCGCCCTCGCTCGTCTCCTTGTACTTCGTCGACATGTCGAGCCCGGTCTGGCGCATGGTCTCGACGACGGCGTCGAGCGAGACGTAGTGCTGCCCGTCGCCGCGCAGTGCGAGCCGCGCCGCCGTCACCGCGGTCGACGCCGCGATCGCGTTGCGCTCGATGCAGGGGATCTGCACGAGCCCGCCGATCGGGTCGCAGGTGAGCCCGAGGTGATGCTCCATCGCGATCTCGGCCGCGTTCTCGATCTGCCGGTTGGTGCCGCCCATCACCGCGGTGAGCCCGCCGGCCGCCATCGCGCAGGCGGATCCGACCTCGGCCTGGCAGCCGCCCTCGGCACCGGAGATCGATGCGTTGGCCTTGAACAGGGATCCGAGCGCGGTCGCCGTGAGCAGGAACCGGCGGATGCCGCGGCGGCGGTTCGCCTCGGCGAGCGCGTCCGGATCCTCGATCGCGCCGACGGCGACGAGCGACGCCTCCGCACCGAAGCCGAGCAGCGCGCTGCCGACGAGCTCTCCGTACGGAGTGACCGCGTTGCCGGCGCCGAGCCCGGAGTCGGCGAGGAAGCGCCACCAGTACATCGCGACGGCGGGGAGGATCCCGGCGGCGCCGTTCGTGGGGGCGGTGACGACGCGGCCTCCCGCGGCGTTCTCCTCGTTCACGGCGAGCGCGAACGCGCCGAGCCACTCGCCCGGGATCGCGGGGTGCCCCTCGGCCTCGATCTCGTCGAGCTGCGCGCGGATGGCGCCGGCGCGGCGCTTGACCTTCAGGATCCCGGGCAGCGTGCCCTCGGCGTGCAGGCCGGCGTCGACGCACGACGACATCGCGTCCCAGATGGCGTCCAGGCCCGCGGCGACCTCCTCCTCGCTGCGCAGCGCGAGCTCGTTGCGCTTGGCGAGCTCGGCGATCGTGAGCCCGTGCTCGTCGCACAGCTCCAGCAGCGAAGCGGCGTCGGTGTAGGCGAACGGGAACGCCGCCCCGCCCAGGGCGCGGGTGTCGTCGCCGTCACGGCGGATGAAGCCGCCACCGATCGAGTAGTACGTCTCCTGCGCGAGGTGGATCCCGTCTGCGTCGAGCGCGCGCAGGGTCATCGCGTTGGGGTGGCCGGGCAGGCGCGTGCGCGGCTCGAACGTGATGTCGTCCTTGACGAACACGATGTCGTGGGTGCCGTTCATCGCGAGGGCGGATCCGTCGGTCCAGCCCGACCAGGCGCGGCGCACGTCGGCCGGATCGCAGGTCTCCGGAGCGAGCCCGCGCAGGCCCGCGACGACCGCGTCGGGCGTGCCGTGGCCGAGGCCCGTGGCGCCGAGGGAGCCGTACAGCGAACAGGTGACCCGGGCGACCTTGTCGAGCACGCCGTCTGCGGCGAGCCGGGCGGCGAAGTCGACGCCGGCGCGCATCGGTCCGACGGTGTGGGAGCTCGACGGTCCTACACCGATGGAGAACAGATCGAAGGCGGAGACGTACGCTGTCACCCCTCCAGCGTAGTCGTCGCCGGGGCCCCCGGATCCGCGTCAGGACGCGCCGCGGGCAGGGTCACGATGAAGGTCGCGCCGGGCCCGGAGGCGACCTCGATCGTGCCGCCGTGCGCCTCCACGACGGCACGCGCGATGGCCAGGCCGAGACCCGTTCCGCCACCTTCGCGGGAGCGCGAGGTCTCACCGCGGGCGAAGCGCTCGAACACGGTGTCCTGCAATGCTGCAGGGAGACCCGGACCGTCATCCGCGACCGTCAGGCGCACGGACCCTCCGGCGGACCCTTCGACAGACTCAGGGACCGCCCCGGGCCCGGTCCGCACCTCATCCACCCGCACCCGCACCGTCGTGCCGGCGGGCGTGTGCGCGCGGGCGTTGCCGAGCAGGTTGTCGAGCACCCGACGCAGATCCGCCCCATCGCCGCGCACGAGCACCGGATCCTCGCCGAGGTCCAGGATCCAGGTGTGCGCGGAGGCCGTCGCCGACGCATCGGGCGCGGCCGCGTCCGCCGCGCGTGCCGCGAGCACCGCCTCCGCCGCCAGCAGCCGCAGATCCACGAGGTCGCGCGCCCCTTCCGGCAGCGCGTCGAGCCGCGCCAGCACGAGCAGCTGGTCGATGAGCTCCCCCATCCGCACGCCCTCGGCATCGATGAGCGTGGCGTTGCCGCGCACCTCCTGCTCCCCGGCGTCCTCGCGGGAGGACAGCTGCGCGTAGGCGCGGATCGTCGCCAGCGGGGTGCGCAGCTCGTGGCTCGCGTCGGCGACGAACCGCCGCATGGTCGACTCGCTCGCCTCGCGCTGGGCGAGCGCCTGCTCCACGTGGTCGAGCAGGTCGTTCAGCGCCGCGCCGACCTGCCCCACCTCTGTCGTCGAGGCGATGTCGCCGGCACCGACCCGTTCCGCGAGGCGCACCTCGCCGCGGTCCAGGGGCACCGCCGTGACCGCGGCCGCCGTGTGCGCCACGCGCCGGAGCGGACGCAGCGCGCGCCCCATCGCGAGAGCCGCCGCCAGGACCGCGAGCACGATGCAGGCCGCGCCGACGAGCGCCACCACGACCATCAGCCGCCCGGTGACCGAGGTCACCGGCTCCAGCGGCAGGGCCGTGACGACGCCCACTCCGTTCGCCGTGGCGCGCGCCGCGACGCGGTACGCCCCGAGCGCACCGAGATCCACGGTGACCGGAGCGGTGCGGGTGGCGGATCCGGTGGGTCGATGAGCGGCGAGGATCCGCTGCTCCTCAGCGGTGAGGTCGTGCCGCACGCCGTCCGCGGAGATCCAGCCCCCGAACGCGAAGACGCCGTCACGGAAGACCGCCGTGATCGTGCCGGGTGACTGGCCTGGTGCGCCGACCACGTCGTCGCGGCCGGGGCGACTGGCCCGCGGGGTGGGAGCGGGGGACGGCGTCGGCTCGGGGATCCGCGGGCCGCGCCCGTCGGCGATCTCGGCACCGCGGGCGGCCGCGCCGTTCAGGCGGGCGTCGACCTGCCCGAGCAGGTAGTCGTGCAGTGAGAGCACCGCGACCACGCCGACGACGATGCTCACCGCTGCGACGAGGGCCGACGCGATGAGCACCACCTGAAGACGGAGGCTGCGGGGACGTCTCATGCGCCTCCCCCGGATCCATCGGACGGCACCGGATCCTCCGTCACCGCTTCGGCGACGCGCAGCACGTAGCCGACCAGCCGCACGGTCTCCAGGCTGAGCGCCGTCGACGGAGCGAGCTTGCGGCGCAGGCTGGACACGTACACCTCGACCACGTTCGACTCGGTGCCGAAGTCGTAGCCCCACACAGCCTCGAGGATCTGCGCGCGACGCAGCACCCGCCCGGCGTTGTTCGCGAGCAGGAGCAGCAGCTCGAACTCGGTGGGGGTGAGCTCGAGCGCCGCACCGGCGAGCTCAGCCGTCGCGGCGGCCCTGTCCACGGCCAGGTCGCCGACGCGCAGCTGCGCGTCGGCCGGACGCGCGATCGCCGCCGCGGTGCGGGCCAGCACCCGCACCCGGGCCTGCAGTTCGGCGATGGCGAAGGGCTTGGTGAGGTAGTCGTCTCCGCCCGCCCGCAGCCCCGCGACCCGGTCGTCGTGACCGTCGAGGGCCGTCAGGAACAGCACCCGGATCTCGGGCCGGATGGCACGGATCCGCTCGAGCGTGTCCAGGCCGTCGATGCCGGGCATCATGATGTCGAGCACGACCACGTCGGGCTGGAACTCGCGCACCGCGATGAGGGCGCTGCGCCCGCGATGCTCGACGCGCACCTCCCACCCGTCGGCGCGGAGGGACCCGCCGACAGCCGCGGCGAGCGCCTGCTCGTCGTCGACCACGAGGGCGCGCGCGGGGCTGCCGTCCGCGCGCACGACCGGGGGAAGGCCCAGCGACATCGAGGCTGCGGCGCCGGACTCGGTCATGAACTCGTCCATGGTCTGCTCCCCTCGTGGCTGCGATTCACTTCTGTGCGGTCAGATCGTAGATCGTCACGCCGCCCACGGTGGTCGCCGTGAAGTTCGCCTCGACCCAGGTCTCGATCTGGCTGGCGACCCGGCTGCCCGTGCTCGACCCGCCCATCATCCCGCCTCCGGCGATGAAGTAGTGGATCTTGTGGTTCGCGACGTACTGCTCGAACTGCTCGAGAGTCGGCGACGGGTCGCTGCCGTTGAACCCGCCGATCGGCATGACCGCGTATCCCGTGCCGAGCTGGTAGCCCGCGGCGGTCTGAGATCCGATCGATGCCGCGACCCAGGTGTAGCCCGATGCGTTCGCGGTGAGGAGGGCCTTCATCTCGGTGCTCACGGTGGAAGCCTCCAGCAGCCCACCCGCTCCGCCGAATCCTCTCCGCGTGCCGCCGGTGAAGGGCGCCGCCCCGGTGCCGCCGGTCTGCCCGGCGAGCCCGCCCGGACCGCCCTGACCGCCGGCCGCGTTCCCGGGTCCGCCGAAGCCGCCCGCCGCGCCGCCGCCCGGAGCGCCCGCGGGACGACCTCCGGGGAAGCCGCCGCGGAACCCTCCGCCCATGGCGCCCTGCACCGCCGGGCCCGCTGTGACGATGGATCCCGAGTGCGCGGTGCCGACGGTCTCGAGTGTGTACGCCGCCGGCGCCAACAGCGCACCCATGAGCAGGGCGGAGACGGTGGCCGCCGTGAGGACCCGCGAGCGGGGAGGGAGCAGGGCGAGCAGCGCGCCCGCCGCCGACACGATCAGCACGACCACCTTGAGCCAGGGCAGCCAGGTGCTCGCCCGGTCCAGCAGCACCCAGGCCCAACCTGCCGTCACGAGCGCGGCGACCGCGAGCAGGATCCGCACCCACAGCCGCTCCCGATGCCGGAACAGCACCACGCCCGAGGCCCCGATGAGCCCCGCCAGCGGGGCGGCGAGGGCGACCGTGTAGTAGGCGTGGAAGATCCCGGCCATGAAGCTGAACGCCAGGAGGGTCACCAGCAGCCAGGCCGCGAATGTGACGATCGCGATCCGGGGCGCATCGCGGCGCGGGGCCCGGCCGATGACCACCAGGGATCCGATGAGTAGGATCAGCGCCGCCGGGATCAGCCAGGAGATCTGGCCCCCGATCTCGTTCTCGAAGAGGCGGAACAGTCCGGTGGAGCCCCACATGCCGCCTCCGGCGCCCCGTCCGCCGCCGCCGACGCTTCCGGTCTCGTTCCCGGTGATGCGCCCGAGGCCGTTATAGCCGAAGGTCAGCTCGAGGAAGCTGTTCGTCTGCGAGCCGCCGATGTAGGGTCGTGCGGATGCCGGCACGAGCTCGACCACCGCAACCCACCAGCCGGCCGAGACGATGACGGCGCTGAGCGCTGCCAGCAGGTGCCAGATCCGCTTCAGGATCGGCGCTCCAGCGAACGCCAGGTACACCCCGGCGAGCACCGGCAGCACCAGGAACGCCTGCAGCTGCTTGGTGAGGAACCCGAACCCGACAGCGACTCCGGCCAGCAGCAGCCAGCGCAGCCGCTGCCGGTCGATCGCCCGCAGGGTCAGCGCGACCGAAGCGCTGAGCAGCAGGAGCAGCAGCGCATCCGGGTTGTTGAAGCGGAACATGAGCGCCGCGACGGGCGTGAGCGCGAACACGCCTGCGGACACCAGCGCCGCGGCGGCCCCGAAGCGGCGCCGCACGGTGAACAGGATGATCGCGGCGGTCGCGACGCCCATGAGCGCCTGCGGCACGAGGATGCTCCACGAGCTCAGCCCGAAGATCCGCGCCGAGAGCTCCATGACCCACAGGCTCGCCGGCGGCTTGTCGACCGTGATCGAGTTGCCGGCATCACTGGATCCGTAGAAGAACGCGACCCAGTTCTGCGTGCCGGCCTGCACCGCAGCGGAGTAGAACGCGTTCGCCCAGCCGCTCGCCGCGAGGTTCCAGACGTACAGGATCCCGGCGAGCAGGAGCACGCCGGCGTAGGCGGGCGCCTCCCAGCGCGCCCGGATAGGGGCTGCGGCGGCTTCGTGCGGCGCGGCGGGGAGCGAGCCGGTCGGCGGGTGTGCGGGCAGAACGGGCGCGACGGCCACGGATGCGTTCATGAGCGGTTCGCCTCCTGAGCGAGCGTGGTGAGGTGGTGACGGGTGGAGAGCGGTTCGACGGGGTCGGGCGGCGCCTGTCCGCCATCACGGCGAGCCGTGTCGCGGAACACCCAGAGCCGCAGCAGGGCGAAGCGCAGCAGCGTGGCGACGAGGTTCGCGATCGTGAGCACGCCCACTTCGGTGAGCGCCCCGGGATGCGGATCCGTCGCGTGCAGCAGGACGAGGGATCCGCTCGTGAGCGCCCAGGCCAGCCCGAAGACGACGAGACCCTGCACGTGGTGCGTCGCGGCGCCCGCCCTGCCGTGGATGCCGAACGTGAAGCGCCGGTTCGCCGCGGTGTTCGCAACGGCGGTCACGAGCAGGGCGAGGAAGTTCGCCGCCTGGGCAGGCATGAGCGCCTGCAGCACGAGGTAGACGACGGCGTACGCGATCGTGGACATCGCCCCGATGACGCCGAAGCGCACCAGCTGCGTGAGCAGCGGGGTCTTCGGCTGGGCGAACGGATGCCGGCCGATCTCGCGATAGAGGTCGTCGACGGGGAGGCGTCCTGCCGCGAGCGCGCGCCCGACGCGCAGCATGCCCTGCAGATCGGCCTTCGCGGTCGCGACGATGTCGACCGAGCTGTGCGGGTCGTCGATCCAGTCCACGGGGACCTCGTGGATGCGCAGTCCCGCGCGCTCGGCGAGGATGAGCAGCTCGGTGTCGAAGAACCAGCCGGTGTCCTCGACGAGGGGAAGCAGGCGCTGCGCGACGTCCGCACGGATCGCCTTGAACCCGCACTGCGCTTCGCTGAAGCGCACCCCGAACGTGCCGCGCAGCAGCGCGTTGTACGACCGCGACACGAATTCGCGCTTGCCGCCGCGCACGATGCGCGAGGCGTTCGCCAGGCGGGATCCGATCGCGAGGTCGGAGTGCCCGCTCAGCAGCGGCGCGACGAGCGGGCGCAGCGCGCGCAGGTCTGTGGAGAGGTCCTCGTCGAGGTAGACCAGTACGCGCGCCGGCGACGCCGACCACACCGCCTTGAGGGCCCTGCCTCGCCCTTTCTCGGCGAGATGCACCGCCACCACGCCGTCGAGGCGGGCAGCGAGGGCCTCGGCGAGCAGCGCCGTGCCGTCGGTGCTGGCGTTGTCGGCGATCGTGATCCGCCAGGTCGCCGGCTCCTCGGCGCTCAGGTGCGCGTACAACAGCCCGATGCTCTGCTCGAGGGTGTCCCGCTCGTTGTGCACGGGAACGACGACGTCGAGGTCGGGAGCCGGATCCTGGTTCATGGGATCCATGCTCGGAAGCGCCCCGGAGGGGGTGCTTTGGTCCGGCTATGGGCCTGCTAAGGCCTTGCGCTGCTCACGGCTTCCGCACAGCGACGATCATCAGCCGCCGCTGACCCGCTGAGCGAGCACGGCGATGTCGGAGGGGCCGAAGCCGCAGCAGCCGCCGACGTAGCGCGCGCCGGCGTCGAGCCAGGCGTCCACGAGGGCGAGGTCGAGCGGGCGCGCCTGCGACCAGGTCTTGGTCGCGCTGTCCCACACGCCGCCGTGGTTCGGGTAGGCGACCGCGGGCAGGCCGGTCGCCGCCACCGCGGTCCGGACCGCGCCCAGCACGTCTTCCTCGTGCGAGCAGTTCACGCCCGCCGCGATGACGGTTCGGGATCCGGCGAGCACGGCGTAGGCGTCGGCGAGCGGCTGCCCGGCGCACGTCTCGTCGCCGCGCACGGAGTAGCTGAACCAGGCGGGCACGCCGAACTCGTCGAGCAGCGCGGCGAGCACCACCGCCTCGTCCAGATCCGGGATGGTCTCGACGGCGAACAGGTCCGGTCCGGCCTCGGCGAGCGCCTCCAGGCGCGGCGCGTGGAAGTCGCGCAGCTGGGCCGCTCCGACCCCGTAGCGGCCGCGGTACTCGGAACCGTCGCCGAGGACCGCACCGTACGGTCCGACGGACGCCGCCACCAGGAGGCCCTGCCGGGTGGACGCGCACTCGTCGCGCACCTCGACGGCGAGCGCCACTCCGCGCGTGATGAGCGACCGCGCCTCGGCCGGATCCATCCCGGCGGCGACGAAGCCACGCTCGCTGGCCTGGTAGGTCGCGGTCGTCGCGACGTGGGCGCCGGCCTCGAAGAACTCCCGGTGCGCGCGGGCGATCCGCTCCGGCTCGTCGGCGAGCAGGCGCGCGGTCCACAGCGCGCCGCCCACCTCGATGCCCTGCTGCTCGAGGGCGGTCGACATCCCGCCGTCCAGCACCGTCACCGTGCCGTCGTGTCCGACCGGATCCGCTCCGCTGTGCCCCGCGCTCATCGCGCCTCCTCCTGCAGTCCTGCGCCCTGCGGTTTGGTGTCCTCGCGTCCCGTGACCTGCCGCTCCGATTCCGGGTGACGACGGTCGAGTACGCTCGATCCATGCCCACCGCCGAGGACTCCCTGGCCCGGAGCAGCATGGGTCGTGGGTTCGACGTGCTCTCGGCGCTCGCCGGCCTCATGGTCGCCTCGCCCGGCGGAGCGTCGGTGCAGGAGGTCGCGCACGCCCTTGGCCGGGAGCGCTCGCAGATCTCGCGCACCCTGTCGGCGCTCGCGGATCAGCGCCTCGTCGAGCGCGGCGACGATCACCGCTACCGGCTGGCCTGGGGCTGGTACGCCGCCGCCCAGGACCTCACCGACCGCCGGCTGCGCTCGGCCGGCATCGGCGTCCTCGACGAGCTCGCCGCGCGCACAGAGGAGGCGTGCTTCCTCGGCGTGCTGCAGGGCGACAGCACGTTGACGATCGTGGAGAGCATCCCGGACGGATCCCGCATGATCGGATCCTGGATCGGCCGCGCCTATCCCGCCTTCTGCAGCGACGGCGGCCAGGCGGTGCTCTGGGACGCGACCGACGACGAGGTGCGCGCGGTGCTGGCGCAGACCCGGTTCACCAGCCCCGGCCCGAACGCGCCGGCGTCGGCGGACGACTTCCTCGACCGGCTGCACCGCGCCCGCGAACGCGGTTACGCGATCGTCGACCAGGAGGCCGAACCGGAGCTCTACTCGGTGTCGGCGCCGGTGTGGGACTTCCGCGGCGAGGTGGCCGCGGCCGTGCAGATCGTGGGCGAACGCGCCGCGCTGCATCCGCGCACCGACGCCCTGGCGCAGGCCTGCCTCGCCGCGGCCGATGCGCTCTCGGCGGCGCTCGGCGCCCCCGAGGCGCACCATGTCGGGCGCGGCTCCACGGGCGCGGACCGCAAGGAGCGCGCCGGCCGCGGTGGGAACGCGGCTCACTGAGCGCTCGCGAGCGCGCTGAGCCGGTCGCGTGCGCCGTGCAGCGCCGCCAGCGCGGCCCTGGTGCGGCTCGCGCTGCGCGGAGCGCCCGAGACCGCGATCGAGGCGACGACACCGCCGTGGCCCAGGATCGGCAGCGCCAGGTCGGTGACGCCCTCGGCGTACTCGTCCGCGGCGGTGACCACGCCGGCGGCCCTGTCCCGCTCCATGAGAGCGTGCACCTCAGCGATCGTGCGGGCGGCCGCGGGTCCGCCCACGCCCACGAACTGCACGTCGTGCAGCACCTCCTGGAGCCGGTCGGCCGAGTGCTCCCACAGCAGCGCGCGGCCGGCGCCCGTGCACCAGATCGGGGTCGCCATGCCGTGGCGCATTCCGCCGTCGGACGCCCCCACTCCGGCCTCGGTGCGCAGCAGCAGTGCGGCCGCACCATCGGCGGCGCTCACGAGCGCCGTGGTCCCCAGCTCGGCCGCGAGCATGCGCAGCTCGTGCCGCGCGGCGCGCAGCCACGGGGCGTCCAGCGCCGCGGCGACACGGAAGTAGGAATCGCCGGCGCTGAAGACCGCGTCCTCGTCGCGCTGCAGGAACCGCAGTCCGCGCAGCTCCTGGGTGAGGCGCGAGACCCTGCTGCGCTCGATGCCCGTCGCGTCCGCGAGCCGGGAGGCCGTGAATCCGGGACGCCCCGTGCGCTCGCGCGCAACCGCCGAACCGAGCAGAGCCAGCCCCTGCGACAGCGACGACGGCGCAGACATCTTGCTTCCCTCCCTCGGCCGGCCGCTGCGCGGCGAGCCGGATCCGGCCAGCCTACCGGCCGGGTTCGCGGCGCTCACGCTGCGCCTGCACCGAACGCGCGGCGGGGCAGCAGGCGGCCCCAGGCGGTGTAGAGGTCCGCGGCGATCTGCCCCGAGGCGGTCTCCAGATCCTGCGCGGTGATCGCATCGGCGCCCTGCGCACCCGCGAGCACCACCTCGTCCCCCACCTGCACCTCGGGGTGGTCGGTGACGTCGACGAGGAGCGTGTTCATCGCCAGTTTGTCGACCACTGTCGCCCGTCGGCCGCCCACGAGCACCTGGGCGCGGCCGCCGAGCACGCGATGGAACCCGTCGGCGTAGCCGAGCGGGACGACCGCGAGGCGGGAGGTGCGGGTCGTGCGGTGCATCCGGTCGTAGCCCACGGTGCTGCCCGCCGCGTAGACGTTGAGCGCGGCGACGCGGGAGAGCAGCCGCAGCGCCGGCTGCAGGAGCCCCGGCCTGGCGGAGGTGTCCCCGTAGAGCGCCGCGCCGATGCGGACGAGGTCGAACCTCGAGGCGGGCACGGTCAGCGCAGCGTACGAGGTCGCGCAGTGCCGTTCGATGGGGCCGACGGCGCCGGCTCCGAGCAGGGCGACGGCCAGGGCCGACTGCGCGCGGAACTCCTCGGTCCCCTCGGCGACGTCGTGCTCGTCCTCGCAGGGGAAGTGCGCGCAGACCCCGATCGGGCGCACGCCGGGGAGGGCGCCGATGGCGCTGACCTCGTCGCGCCCGCCCGCACGGTGCAGGTCGACGCCGTCCCGGCTGAGGCCGGTGGCGTTGATGGAGACGTGCACCCCGATCCGGCGACCGATCGCACGCGCGGCCGCGTCGATCTCGCGGGCGTGCGCGAGACCGCCCGCCCATTCCTCGACGTGCGCCGACGCGGCATCCTCGATCTCCTCGCGCAGCGCGGGGCGCAGGCGGAGGATCCGTCCGCGGAACCCGAGCCGGCGCGCCCGGTGCGCCTCGTCGTTGCCGGTGACGCCGATCCGGTCGACGCCGGCGGCCATGAGGACCGGGAGGACGAGGTCGACGCCGTGACCGTAGGCATCGGCCTTGACCACCGCGCACAGCGGCGTGGTGCCGAGCTCCCGCCGGACGGTCGCGACGTTGTCCGCGATCGCATCGACGTCGACCTCGATCCATCCCGGTCCGCGGGTCATCGTCCGCTGCCGCCGATGGGCTCGTCGACCGCCGGGGCGATGGGCTCCTCGACCGCGAGGTCCTCGGCGACGCTGACCGGCGCCTCCTCCGAGACGACCTCGACGCGGGCCGCGCCGCGCCGGCCGTAGCGCCACCAGAAGTACAGGTAGCACAGGCCCACGAACGGCAGGCCGAAGTAGAGCGCGGCGACCTGGTTCGGGTCGAAGGCGATCGCCACCACCGAGACGAGCAGGAGCACGAACGCGACGATCGGCACGATCGGGAACAGCGGCGTGCGGTAGGGCAGCGTGCTCAGGTCACCGCCGCGGCGCAGGAACGCGCGGCGGTGGAAGAACTGCGCCGCGACGATCGACATCCACACCGCCACGACCGCGAAGCCCGCGATCGACACGAGCGCGAGGTACACGGTCTCGGCCGCGATCACGCTCGACAGCAGCGAGACGAGGCCGAGCGCCATGCTCACGCTGAGGGCGACGATCGGGATCCCCCGCCGGGTGAGCCGGGTGAACGCCTTGGGGGCGTGGCCCTCCTCGGCGAGCGAGAACAGCATGCGCGCGCACGAGAACAGGCCGCTGTTGCCCGCCGACAGCAGCGCGGTGATGATGACGAAGTTCATGATGTCGGGGGCGAACGGCACTCCCACGTACTGGAAGACGTCGACGAACGGGCTGCTCGTCACACTCGCCTTGTCGTAGGGCAGGATCGCCGCGATGACGGTGATGGATCCGACGAACAGCACGAGCAGCCGCAGCACGGTCGAGCGCAGGGCGCGCGGGATGTTCCGGCCCGGATCCTTCGTCTCACCGGCGGCGACGCCGATCAGCTCGGATCCGCTGAACGCGTAGAACACGGCCAGCGAGGTCATCAGCACTCCGCCGAAGCCGCCGGGGAACAGGCCGTGGGGCGTGTCGAAGTTGTGGAACAGCACCGCGGCCGGGTGCTCGCCGGAGAGGGGCGTGAAGCCGAAGATCGCCGCGCCGCCGAGCACGATGAGCACGACGATCGCGAGCACCTTGATGAGGGAGAACCAGAACTCGGTCTCGCCGAACACGCGAGCGGAGATCGCGTTGATCGTGAACAGCACTGCCGCGAAGACGAGGCACCACACCCACACGGGCACGGCCGGGAACCAGCGCTGCATGAGGATGCCCGCCGCGGTGAACTCCGAGCCGAGGGCCACCACCCAGCACAGCCAGTACAGCCATGCCGTGGTGAAGCCGGTCGCGGGGCCGATGGAGCGGGCCGCGTAGATGTGGAACGCGCCCGACACGGGGTACGCCGTCGCGAGCTCGCCCAGGCACGCCATCACGAGGTAGACGACGAGCGCGCCGATCAGGTACGCGATGATCGCGCCGAGCGGGCCGGCCTGGCTGATCGTGTAGCCGGAGCTGAGGAACAGGCCGGATCCGATCACGCCGCCGAGGGCGATCATGATCAGGTGGCGCGCGTCCATCGAGCGCTGCAGGCGCCGCAGGGGCACCTGCGTCGCGGTGGTGCGGGGCAGAGCGTTGGGGAGTTCCTTCTCCCCGGGCAATGGGCTCATGAGGTCTCGCATTTCAAGGTCGGGTGGGGCAGAGACGAAAGGCTTCGTGCTATATCACCACAGCGGCGTGCCGATGTCGCACGAATTGTTTCGGGACATTACCTCTCCCCTCACCCCTGCACAAGCGATCCGGGCCTCGGGAACGCCGCGCACGGCAGGTCCGGGCAGATCGGCAGCCGCACCGCCGCATCGGCAGCCCGCGGGGGCGGACGGGCAGGCGCGCGCCGCCGCGCCGCGCGCCGAGGATGAATGCCGCAGCATCCGTCCCTCTCCCGAAGGAGTCCGCCGTGCATCGTCACGACCTCGCCCTCATCGGCTTCGGCGGCGTCAACCGCGCCCTCGCCGAGATCATCCACACCCGCGCCGACGAGCTCGCCGACGACCTCGGCTTCGCGCTGCGCGTCGTCGCGATCACCGATCTGCGGCTCGGCTCCCTCATGCAGGCGGACGGGATCGACCTCGGCGCCGTGCTCGCGCTGCCCGAGGGCGCGACCTTCGCCGGCATGCCGGGCGGGGCCGCGGTGCCGCAGAACGACTTCGTGATCCGGAGCACCACGGCGGACATCGTCGTCGAGGCCACCTTCACGAACCCCGTCGACGGCGAGCCCGCGGTGTCGCACGTGCGCGCGGCGCTGGAGAGCGGCAAGAGCGTGACCACCACCAACAAGGGGCCGGTGGCGCTGGCGGGCGCCGAGCTGCGCCGCATCGCCGCCGACCACGGCGTGCGGTTCGAGCACGAGGGCGCCGTCATGAGCGGCACCCCCGTGCTCCGCTTCGCCGCCGACATGCTCCGCGGCAACCGCATCGCGGGCGTCGAGGGCATCCTCAACGGCACGAGCAACTTCGTGCTCGGCCGCATGGAGGCGGGCGCGTCGCTCGCCGAGGCCGTCGCCGAGGCGCAGGCGCTGGGCTACGCCGAAGCGGATCCGACCGCGGACATCGAGGGATCCGATGTGCAGCTCAAGGTCGTGATCCTCGCGAACGAGGTGCTCGGCGCCGAGATCACCACCTCAGACGTCGTGCGGCGCGGCATCTCGGCCATCACGCCGGAGGACATCGCGGCGGCTGCGGCGGAGGGCCGGCGCTGGAAGCTCATCGGCTCCGCGGTCCGCACGGCGGACGGCGACGTGGTCGCCTCGGTGGAGCCGGTGGCGCTGCCGCTCTCGCATCCGCTCGCCGGCGTCTCCGGACCGACCAACGCCGTCTCCTTCGACACCGACCTGCTCGGGACGGTCACCGTGTCGGGCCCGGGTGCGGGGCGCGTCGAGACCGCGTATGCGCTGCTGTCCGACATCATCGCGATCGACGCGCACGCACGCGCCGTCGCGGAGGCGGCGCGATGAGCGCGCCCGCCACGACGCACCAGCATGGTGCCGCACAAGGTGCCGCACGGGTGCCGCACGCACCGCAGACGCGGCCCCCGGCGAGCTGCTCGTCCACGACCCGTACGACGACCGCGTGATCGGAGCCGTGCCGCGCAGCACCCCCGACGACCTGGATCGCCTGCTCGCCCGCGCGCGCAGCGGCTTCGCGGTGGCGCGCGAGCTCACCCGCTTCGATCGGCACGGCATCCTCGAGCGCACCGCCTCCCTGCTGCGCGCCCGCGCCGACGAGGCCGCCGCGCTCATCGTGCGCGAGGCGGGCAAGACCATCCGTCAGGCGCGCAAGGAGGTGCGCCGCGCCGTCACGACGCTCTCGCTGTCGGCCGAGGCGGCGCGTTCGAACGCGGGCGAGGTGATCCCCTTCGACGCGTTCGAGGGATCCGCGAACCGGCGCGGCTGGTTCACGCGCGAGCCGCTCGGCATCGTCGTCGCGATCACGCCGTACAACGACGCGCTCAACCTCGTCGCGCACAAGCTGGGTCCCGCCGTGGCCGCAGGGAACTCCGTGATCCTGAAGCCGTCACCGCTCACGCCGCTCACGGCGCGGTTCCTCGTCGGGCTGCTCATCGAGGCGGGGATGCCGCCGGAGATCGTCACGGTCGTGCACGGCGACCGGGAGCTCGCCCAGGCCCTCGTCTCCGCCCGCGAAGTGCGCCTGGTGTCGTTCACCGGCGGCTTCACGACCGGCGAGGCGATCGCCCGCGGCGCCGGGCTGAAGCGGCTCGCGATGGAGCTCGGCGGCAACGCCCCGGTCATCGTGTTCGCCGACGCCGACATCCCGGCCGCGGTCGAGGCGTGCGTGTCGGGCGCGTTCTGGGCAGCCGGACAGAACTGCGTCGGCGCGCAGCGGATCCTGGTGCAGCGCGAGGTGCACGAGGAGTTCCGCGCCGCGTTCGTGGCGCGCACGCGGGCGCTGATCGCCGGAGACCCCTCCGACGAGGGCACCGATGTCGGGCCGATGATCTCGCACGCGGCAGCCGAGCGCGCCGAGCGGCTCGTCGACGACGCGGTCGCCGCGGGAGCCAACGTGCTCGCCGGGCATCGCCGGGACGGGTCGGTGTACTGGCCGACCGTGGTGGAGGACGTGCCGTTCTCGTGCGCGCTGTGGTGCGACGAGGCGTTCGCGCCCATCGCCGTGCTCTCGGCGTTCGACACCGAGGAGGAGGCCGTCGCCCAGGCCGACGAGATCGAGTACGCGCTGCACGCCGGCGTCTTCACGTCGGACCTGTCCCGGGCGCTGCGAGTCTCGGAGCGCATCGAGGCCGGCGGCGTGATGATCAACGACTCCTCGGACTACCGCGTGGACAGCATGCCCTTCGGCGGAGCCAAGTACGGCAGCATGGGCCGCGAGGGCGTGCGGTTCGCCTTCGAGGAGATGACGCAGCCCAAGGTCGTCTGCATCACGACCTGACGGCCGGTCCATCGATGCGAGCGGATCGGCGGACGGGCAGACCCGGATCCGCCGGTCCGCCGGTCCGGCTCAGGGGCGGTCGATGACGCGCGCGAGCGAGACCGACGTGACCGTGTTCGCCACTCCGGGCAGCGCGGCGATGTGCTCCCAGATCTCGCCGACACGGTCCATTCCCTCGGCCTGCACGATCGCGAGCAGGTCGAACTCGCCGGAGAGCACGTCGCAGCGCACGATCTCCGGGATGCGGGCGAGCTCGGTCACGACGTGCGCTCCGCGCATGCGGTCCTCGCGGTACACGAGCACGATCGCCGTCACCCTGCGACCCGCCTCGGGCCCGGGCACGACGGTGTAGCCGCCGATGACGCCGTCGCGCTCCATCCGCTCGATGCGCTGCTTCACGGCATTGCGGGACAGGTGCACCCGGGAAGCCAGAGCGACCAGCGGCGTGCGCGCGTCCGCGGTCAGCTCCGCGAGGATCCGATGATCCGTGCCGTCCATCTTGCCCCTTCCCTTTCCGTGCAATATAAACAATCGTAGTTGCTGATACAACACATGCGAGGAATGGTCCGGGACTGCCGGCGACCTCGCCCCAGGAGGATCCCATGCCCGAACGCCCCGACCGCACCCGGCCCGCCACGCTGTCCGAGGCGAGCCTCGCCGTGCACGGCGGGATCCACGTCGACTCGACACTGGCTCTGCGCACGCCACTCGTGATGGCCAACTCGTATCAGCTGCCCGACGACCCCAGCGAGATCAGCTGGTCGGCCACGGCGCCCGGCCTGTACACCCGCAACACCGGCGTGAACCAGCAGGCGCTGCAGGAGAAGCTCGCCGCGCTGGACGGCGGCGAGGACGCCGTGGCCCTCGCGTCCGGCGTCGCGGCGCTGCACGCGGTGTTCTTCACGCATGTGCGCGTCGGCGACCACGTCGTCGTCAGCGACATCACGTACGAGGCGACCTGGCGGCTGTGGTCCGAGCTGCTGCCGCAGCGCTACGGCATCGAGGCCACGTTCGTCGACATCACCGACCACGACGCGGTGCGCGCCGCGATACGCCCGAACACGCGCCTGGTGTGCGTCGAGGCGATCGCCAACCCGACGACGCAGGTCACCGACGTCGCGGCGATCGCCGCCATCGCACACGAGCGCGGCGCCCTGCTGATGGTCGACTCCACGTACACGCCGCCGCCCGTGTACCGGCCTCTGCAGGCCGGCGCCGATCTCGTCGTGCACTCGCTCACGAAGTACATCAACGGCCACGGCGACGCGATGGGCGGAGCCGTCGTCGGGCGGCGCGAGCTCATCGAGCCGATCAAAGCCGATGCCATGGTCGACGTGGGCGGCATCATCTCGCCGTTCAACGCGTGGCAGATCCAGCGCGGCTCGGTGACGCTGCCGCTGCGCATGCGGCAGCACCTGGCTTCCGCGCAGGCGATCGCGGAGTTCCTCGAGGCGGATCCGCGGGTCGCCTACATCTACTACCCCGGGCTCCCCTCGCACCCGCAGCACGAGCTCGCCGCCCGCCAGTTCCCGCACGGATCCGGCGGCATGATGGCCTTCGCCGTCGACGGCGACCCCTCGGTGCAGAACCGGTTCGTGGCGAATCTGCGCCTGATCACCTCGGGCTTCTCACTCGGTCACGACGACTCCCTCATCGTGCACACCGGCACCGAGGGTGGCCGCGTCGCCGCATACCCGGAGCCGTTCCGCCGCATGGGGCACCTGCGCCTGTCCGTCGGACTGGAGGACACCGCCGACCTGCTGGCCGACATGCAGGGCGCCCTCGACGAGGCCTTCGCCTGAGCACCCGACTCGGCCGGGACGGTGCACCCGTGCCGGCCGAGTCGTTCGTCAGCACACTCCCCCGGAAACGGGTTATAGGCCAAAACGTGTGGATGGGATGTTGATCTAGCCGCGGAATGGTGCGGTGAAACGGGGATGCGTATGGTCCGCGACGCTTAGGCGTGGACCTTCACTCGAATCAGGCCCTCTGCGTGATATGCGCGGCTCGACTCGTGAAGAACGGCAAGACCGCCGCGGGCACGCAACGGTGGCGATGCCCGGGGTGCGGCGCTTCGTCGGTACGTGAACGCCCAGACGTGACGCAGCGGGAGCAGCTGCGACGCTTCCTGAGATGGCTGACGGGCAAGGCGTCGCAGATCGAAATGACGGGCAACACCGGCCGCTCGTTCCGCCGAGACACCGCCTGGTGCTGGGAGCTCGAGCCCCGCATGCCGGTCACCGGTGAGGTCCACGAGGTCGTGCTGGTCGACGGGGTCTGGATCGGATCCTGGTGCCTGTTGATCGCCCAGTCAGACACCGGGAACGTGATCGCCTGGCAATGGGCGGCCCGTGAATCGACCGCAGCCTGGACGGCCCTGTTCGAACAGATCCCGCCGCCGACCGTGGTCGTCACCGACGGAGGGTCCGGGATCCGTTCCGCGCTCGCGACCTGCTGGCCGGACACAGCGATCCAACGCTGCATCTTCCACCTGCAACTGAACGTGACCCGCGAACTCACACGGAACCCGCGCACACGGGCCGGCAAAGACCTCCGACAGGTCGCCCTCGCCCTGAGCACCGTGACAACGATCGATGACGCCATCACCTGGCGGCTCACCCTCGAAGCCTGGTGGCAGGCACACGGACACCTCACCCGCCAGCGAACCATGTATCCGAACGGACAATGGGGCTTCACCCACGACCGGCTCCGCAAAGCCTGGGGCGTCCTGCACCGCGCCGCCGAATCCGGGCACGTGTTCACGAATCTGCAGCACGAGAACCCGAGAACAACATCACGCTTGGAAGGCCTGAACGGCCAGATCCGACACCTTCTCCGAAACCACCGCGGCATGCCGATCGGACACCGCCGCCGCGCCGTTGAATGGTTCCTCCTTCTGCACGAGATCCCCATCGACCACGCTCACCGGCACGCAGCAAAGCCCACAGGCGCGCCCGAGTTCAACGAGCCCGACGAACCGATCGGCCCCGCCCTCTACGACACCGGCCTCGACGCCAACGAAGGCCTCTGGCACCGCACCGGATGGCTCCGCAACCGATGACACACCCGAGCCATCCACACGTTTTGACCTATAAGCCACAGGGCACCCCCGGAGACAGCGAAACGGCCCGCCGAAGCGGGCCGTTTCTTACTGTCTCAACACAGTGTGCGCCTGGAGGGACTCGAACCCCCAACCTTCTGGTTGGGAGTCGCATGGTCGCGATTCCGCCAGAAGTTCACCCGTTCGGGCGCGTTCTGGACGCCGGAGCGTCGGTCCATTCTCGCTGAGATTGCGTGTCAGTTCCAAACTGACAGCGAAATCCCGAGCGGGTCGGGGTTGGAACTGTGAGCCGTCGCGAGGTTGAAACGCTCGATTACGTGGCGTTCGCGAAGAGGATCATTCGGGCCGCTGGTGAGCGTTGCGCGCAGGGCGATGACTTCGAGTTGGCCGAACTCGCCTCGATCCGTCAGGACATCGAGGATGCGATTACATGCGCCGTGCGCGGCATGCATGATGACCAGGGCTACTCGTGGCAGTACATCGCGGATGCGCTCGGGATCAAGCGCCAGAGCGTACATGCTCGCTACGCCGAGAAGGTGCCCGCATGACAGAGAACGCGTACACGTTCAGGCGGGTGAGCACGGGCGGGATCGCCGTTCACAATCCCGAGGGCGTCAAGGTGCTGTTCGTCCCGCGCTACATGGCCAGAGAGCTTGCCGAGTTCCTGGCTGCGGAGGAAGCGGATCGCACGGATGGGAGTGAGTGATGAGCCACCCACTGCGTGACCTGATCGCCAACCGCGTCGCACAGCGCGATGAGGATCTGATCCCGCTGCCGAAGTACATGCTGGCTGTGACGATCGCGGCGAACACTCTGGACGAGCTGCACAACGCGGTCGATCAGCTTTCGCTCGACTTCATGACCGAGTGGCGCGACCGTGAGCAGATCGAGTCCACGGACGGGCGGATGAGCGTCGTTCTCGATGTGACGAGCCAGCATCAGACGCCGGAGCGTTACGCGGAGCAGCTTGCCGCGTGGAGCAGCCAGCGGCGCACGAACCGCACGATTGGCGCGCCCGGTATACCGTCATGCGGGCGTGTCGAGTGAGCGCGGCTAGCGTTCCCTCTGGGGGAGTTCACAGCAATGCAGGAGACCAGAGGATGAGTGTTGCCGTCGTGCCCGTTGTATGGGCTGAGGCTATCGCGGCGTATAGCACGTGGATGATCGTGGCGAACCGGAGCGCCAACTCAATTCGAGCGCGGCGGGAGCAGCTGCAACACATGGCGCGCCGTGTCGGTGTCGGTCCGTGGGAGATGACGTACACGGCGTTGATCGCGTACGCTGCCGCGCAGTCGTGGGCACAGGAGACACGTCGGAGCCGGTACGCCGGATTCCGGGAGTTCTGGCGGTGGGGCAAGCGGGAGGGCCTGATCGACTCGAATCCGGCTAAGCGTCTACCGCTGATCAAGCCGTCCGCACCCGCCCCCGATCCGGTGCCAGATCCGGTATATCAAGCGGCAGTGAGAAAGGCAGATCCGCGCACAGCGCTGATGATGCGCCTGGCGCACGATGCTGGCTTGCGCCGCGCGGAGATCTCACTCGTGCACGCAGACGACATTCGTGAGGATCTACTCGGTTGGTCTCTGCTCGTGCATGGCAAGGGCAATCGGATGCGGCTTTGTGCCACTCACCCCGCGGCTCGCGCTCGATCTGCGAGCGCTCGGAGAGGGGTACGCGTTCCCTGGCGCGATTGACGGGCACCTGTCCCCCAGGCGCGTCGGCGAGCTACTGGAGCAGGCACTCCCGGGTGCATGGACTGGCCATAAGCTGCGACACAGCTTCGGCACGAACGTGCACGAGGCATCTGGTGGAGACACGCTCACCGCGCAAGGTCTTCTCGGACATGCCAACCCGAACACCACGACGCGCTACGTCCGCCCTTCCGATGCTCGCCGCCGGGCTGCCGTGTATGCGGCGGCAGGCTACGCGACGCCCGAGTCGCCCGCCCGCCACCTGAGAGCTGTGTAGCACCTATGCTCAAATCTATGATCCGCCTTGCACCGCTCGCCGTCCTCGCGCTTGCACTGAGCGGCTGCGCGCCTGCACAAACGCCAGATCAGACCGCTTGGTCGTCGTGCGTCGCGTTCTACGATGAGCACCGCCCGAATGGGACCGTCGAGGACAAGACCGGGGAGACTTACGACAGTGCACGGATGTGTCACAACATGATCGGCCACCGCGGTCAGGAGGCGTTCACAGCTTTCTGGAACGATCCTGACCGGGTGGCCGAGTACGCCCGCGGTTTCTAGTCGAACAAGCCAGGTGGAGCCGCGGGCGGCGGCGGCGGAGAACCCCGATAGATGTGGTCCTGGAGCGCTCGGTTCCAGGACCACAGTCGTTGATTCTCCATCTTCCACTTGATCAGCTGGATGCTGATGGTGACCCCGGCTGCGATGAGACCGGCGAGCACCATGGCGAGCATCGCCACGAGGGCGACTTCGAGCGGGTCGGGTATCACTCGATGTCCTCCGGCGTGCCGTCCGGCTTGACCATGACCAGAGCGAGGATCACCGGGAGGATGACCGGGGCGGCCTCGGCGGGGATCAGCTTGAGGTAGATCCCCAGGGGGATGGCCGCGATAGACACGCTGTAGATCCAGCGTCGGAGGATGCGCCAGCGGCGAGCGGTCATGACGGCGCGCCGCTGCGCCCGCGTACCGCTCATGCCCTACTCCCGCGAACGTCCGCACAGGCCTTGGCGATTGCGTCGAGGTCGGACGGCGTGACCTCGAACGTCGGCCCCGCGAGGTCGTGCCCCCGCGCCTTGCGCGTGTTGTACTCGCCGTTGTTGGACTCCCACGGCTGGTAGTAGCCGCTGCCCGTGTTGTAGATCACGTTCACGATCACGCCGTCAGCGCGGCGCAGCCAGCAGTACTTGTCCTTGTTCATTTCGTCGTCCTCCTCGGGACTCTCGGTGGTGGTCGGTGCGGGGTCGTTGCGGTGGTTGTCGCGGTCTCGGAAGTACTCGCGGTGCCAGGGTTCGTCCTCATCGGGGTCGTCGTAGCGGGCCGTCTGGATCCAGCCGTTGTCCTCCCACACGGCGTCCTCGTGCGGATCCTTGTAGGCGTCGGTATCGGAGGCGTATCCCTTGCAGTGCACGGACTTGCTCCCGGGGAGCGCGAGCGGTGCCCACGGCCCGCGACCCTCGACGTAGGCGCGGTAGGCGGCGTAGTTCTTGTCGGCCTCCTCGATGGATCGCCCAGCCTCTGTGATCTGGGCTGGGCGTCCTAGCTGCTGGTCGATGCGAAAGATGGATGCGGCAGCCTCGTCGGCGGCCCATCCGCGCCCGTGCCCGAGGTCGGTGGTCATGCGCGGCCCTCCAGCCGCTCGATGCGCTGCGTGAGGATGTCGAGCGCCTGGTGCAGCTGCGCGTTCTGCGCGATGAGCAAGCCGATGAAGTCGATGGAATCGGGGAGCGTCTCACCGGTGATGCCTGCGTAGACGACGAACGGGGCGAGGTCGGGGTTCTCGGCGAGCCGCTCCGCGATCCACCCGTATCGCTCGGATCCGTCGCCTCCGACCATCCGGTAGGAGTGAAGAGCCGGCCAGATGTCGCCCAGAGATCCCGGATCGATGGTGTGAACGTCCTCCTTGTAGCGCTCGGAGGACGCGCCCTTGCTGATGCGCCCGTTGCCGTCGATGTAGGCGATGGTCCAACCGGACGTTGCCGGGGTGGTGTTCGGGAGGAGCACGTCCCCGGTCACGGTCCCGCCCCAGAGAGGCAGATAGTTGGCGACAGACGCCGCGAGGGTGCCGTAAGGGACGGCGTGGTTGCTCGCGGCGGGAGCGGCGCAGATGAGTCGACCCGAGCTGTCGTACCTCGGCACCTTGTCGAACACGCTCCCGGTGCCGTCGAAGACTTCAGAGCGCGGAAGGCCTCCGAGCGCGGCGAGGGCTGCTCCGGCGGTGGTTGCTCCGGTTCCGCCCTTTGCGATGGGCTGGACGGCACTTGTGCGCTGCGCGATGTAGTCGCGGGTCTGGTTGATTTCGGTGTGGATGGTGTTGGCCAGGGTGCTCCCGGGCACGATGGCCATTCCCGCTGCTACGGCGTCGTCTCCGATTGCCATGATGGTGGGCCTTTCAGGTGAGGGTTGCGATGGTGCCGGATAGGGCGGCGATGGTGCCGGTCAGGAGTTCGATTGCGCCTGCGGGCACGTCTCTGGTTCGGGACGCGACACGCATGCGGTCGTTGCTGAGGTCGTATTCGAGGCTTTCGACGGCCCCGGCCTGGATGGGCGTTCCGTCGAGGGTTGCCGTCAGGTTCTGGTCCACAACGACGGACCAATCCGCGACCGTGGACAGGTTCAGGGTGCGCCCTCGGCCCTTGGCGCGCTGGACGTTGTACTGCGCTCGCCCTGGGCCGGGATAGATCCCGTCCACCTCGATCAGTCGGACCTTGGTGGGTGGCGTGGTGGCCGCGTAGGCGTCCTCGCGAACCTGCTGGATGCCGTCGCGGTCGGTCCACTTGTAGCGGACTACGCAGGCGTCATACCACGTGTCGTCGTCGCGGGAGGCGTCCTCCCCGGCGTCGATGATGTTGACGCCGTAGCGGAGCGCGACGGCACTGCCAGGTGCGATGTAGTTGACGCCTCGGAGCGTCCAGCGTCGCTGCTCGTCACACACGAGCCGGAAGCCGTTGGCTTGCACGAGCGGGGCGAGGAAGTCGATTGCGCTGACCCCTGCCCGCCACTCGAAGAGTTCCGGCGCGCGCTCGGTGACGGGTAGGCGGGAAGATGCGGAAGCGTGCGCGGCGTCCTGCCATTCGTAGGTGTAGCCGCTGCCCGCTGCGGTCGCGCCGTCGAAGTAGGGCACGACCTCGCGGCCCTCGTGCCACATACACATGGACACGTAGTGCAGGTTCCCCGCTGCGTTCGCGAGCGTCGTCACGAACGGGACGGCCTCCGAGGCTCCGGGCGGGCACTGGGCGATGACGGACACACGCCGGAACGTCGTGGCGTCCGATGTGACTGTCGCGCCATAGAACGTCTTGGAGGCCGAGGAACCGCCCGCCGCCCAGAACTGGACCGCCGCGCCCGCAGTTCGTGCCGTGCCGGAACACACGTACGCGGAGAACACGTACCACTTGCCAGGCGTGACGCGCATCCGAGCCGCCGATGCGCCGATGGGGACGATGTTGGATGTGCCTGCGGCGGCGGTCCACTGGATTGCGTACGGCCCAGCGGTCGGGAGCGGTGCGGTCATCGTGACACGGGCGACGGCGGACGCGCCGGATCCGGCCTGCCAGCCGGTCGCGGTGAGCGCTGCCCGCGGATTGATGACCTCGTTGGTAACCGCCCAGTAGGCAGTTACGTTCGCGTCCTCCGCGCCCGCCTGCAGGGATGCACCGATCTTGCTGAGCACGTAGTTGGTGACGGCCCGGAGAGACGTTTCGGAAGCGCGAGCGCCTGCGTCAAGAGCCAGCGGCGCATAGTCCTGGAGCAGAGCCTCATCCGATTTGAGAGTGAGTTCCACTTCGCCGCCCGCACGATTCGGGCGCATGGCCCGGATGCCGAGATCGAACACGCGGTCTTGTGCGAAGCCAGCAAACTGGGCGTGTGCGGTGAGGGTGACCCGCCGCCCGCCACGCGGATCGAGTAGGGCGAGTATCGCCGGATCCGGCACTGCGACTGTGATCGTTGCTTCGACGTGTGGCCAGCGGGCGGCGTCGAGGCTCACCCGACCGCCCTTGATGCTCAGTGGAGTCACAGTCGGCGCTGTGTTCAGCGTCGCGCTGTAAGTGTGCGTGGAGATCACGCCGTGACCTCCCGGTAGGGAACCGTCACGTGCCAGTGATTCCGGGTCGTGTCGTCCAGCTTGAGTCCGATTCGCTCGCCCTCGGGGATTACGAACGTCATGCCGATCGCGCGCTCGTCAGACGCGAGCGTGAATACGCCTGCGACTGCGAGAGCCGACCATGCCTGGTTTGCCTTCGCTTCGTCGGCGAAGAGGAGTTCCAGGGCGCCGGTGCGTGTTCCGGCAGGTCGAAGCGTGACATCGGGGTTAGCGCGTCCAAGGATCGTGTGCACGATGGCACCGCCCGAGCGCGCGGCCTCGAATCCCTCGACCAGGAGCGGCGTGATGACGGAAGCGCCCGCCGTGATTGTCGTTGCCATTACGGCCCCCATCCATAGCTACCCTTGAGCGGTCCGTACTGCGCCACTACGGGAATGTTGAAGACCGTGTTCGCGAACGCGTCGTTGAGATCGCGGAGCGCGTCCCCGGTTTCAGCGCGTGCCCTGATGACTACCTCGCGCCCGTTCACGTGGTCGATTACGCCGTCCGCATCGGTGCCGAACTTCTGGACATCGAGGGTCGCTTGTCCGGTCTGCGCATCGATGAGGATCTTGGTGTCGCCGTGGTCGGTCTTGAGCGTCACGAGCTTGTTGCCGAGCTCGTCTACTTCTACGCCTGCGTCCTTGGCCGACTGGATCTGCTCGAGGAGAAGGTCCGTGGTGAACTTCACCGAATCGGAGGCTTGCTGGTTGGCATCACGGGCGGTGTCGCCCGTGAGCTTCCAGTAGTTGTTCAGTTCCTGGAGGCCGGAGCTGGTCCTCTGGGTCCAGACGTTGAACTCGTCGCCCGCCTCGGTCGCGCGCTTGTTCGCATCGGACACGGATCCCATGACGACGGCGAGGGCGCCGAGGTCGCCCGCGTTCGCCTTGAGGATCGTGGACATGTCCAGCCCGGTCTTCTTCTGCGTCTCCAGGATCTTGGCGTACTCGTCGGCACGGTCAGGGTTGTTGATGAGGTCTTGCTGGTTGGCGATGATCTGCGCGATATCGAGATAGGCGCGCCCCGCGTCGGAGGCCTCGCGGTAGGCGGCCTGGAGCCGCGCCTTGAGTTCGTCGGCCTCCTGCTGCTGCTTCTCGATCTCTGCCGTGACGAGACCGAGGCCGACCGCGCCCGCGGCGAGGGCTGCGGCCCCGGCGATTCCTGCGGGGCCGGTTCCAGCGATGGTTGCGGCGAGGCCGCCTAGGGTGTCCTGTCCCACCTGGCCGAGGTCCGCCAGGTTGCCTCGAACCGAGGAGACCGCCTCGCCGAGGTTCTGCCCGACCTCCTGCGTTACCTCCTGCGCCGCCTCGCCCATCTTGCCGAATCCGCGCTTGCCACCCTCGCCGATGTCGTCTACGGCACGCTCGGTGCGCTTCGCTTGGCGCTCAGCGTCCTTGAGTGCGTTGCCGAGCTTGTCCATGCCGTCCGCGCCCTGGCGTCCGGCTTCCCGTGCCGCCTTGGTCATTTCGCGGAAGCTGCGCTCTACGCGGTCCCCACCCTTGGCGCTGTCGTCGGCCACGTCATCCAGCGAGTCGGCAACCTTGTCGAGCGCGCCCGAGAGATCTTTGGCCCCGCGCTGCGCCTCGCGCGTGTTCATGGCGATGTCGATGGAGAGTCCCACGGCCTATTCCTGGTTTCCCTTGAGTGCTTCCGCGATGGTGCGGACAGTGGTCTGTACCCACAGGCGGGCGAGCCTGGGGATCATTTCGGATGCAGCGGGGCCGAACACGTAGCCCCGCGCGTTGCGGCGCTTCAGCTGCGCCGCGGTGTGGCGGGTGACGTTGTGCGTGCCGCCCTTGCGGGATCGCCGCTTGTACGTCTGCGTGTCGTCGTCCGCGCCGTACTCGACGGCGGGGAAGTCGGTCTTAGGGCTGAGTCCGCCCGAGAGGGGGCGGCCCTTGTTCGCGGACTGGACGCGAACGTTCTGGTTGGACACCGACACAACTGCGGTGCCCACGATGACTTTCTGCTCTAGCGCGCTGTCGGCCCGCCTCCTGAGCGCTTCGGACCATTCCGGAGCGGCAATGCGCTTGGTCTCCTGGCGAACCATCTTCTGAATGGTCTTGTCCAGGGATCGCACGGCGTAGATCACTGCGAGGAGTTCTCGCGAGTTGGTCACGTCGATACGCATTGCCGCTCCCGATTGATTCGCTGTCAGGCGGAACCTGACGCGCTAGGCGATGACCGGCTGACCGTCAACCGGCAGCGCGACGGACGTGGTGGCGAACGCGCCGACCGCGCCTCCGATGCCGCCCGGCAGGCACGTGATGGTGACCGTGACGGACTTGCCGCCCGCCTTGGGCGTGAACTTGCCGGTCACCTTCTTGCCGACATTCGCGAGCAGGTAGGACGCGAGACTGCCCACGGTCGCGTAGTCCTGCGCGAGGTCGATGTTGCACGTCCAAACGGGCGCGGCAACGTCCTGGAACGTTGCCGTGGGAGTGAGTCCCTGCCACGACTGGACGGAGACGTTCGGCGTGATCTCGACCTTGGAGACGCCCGCCTCGAAGTCGCCGAGGTCGGACGCGCCGTCCTTGATGTTGAGGACGCAATCCCGAAGGACGAAGGGTGCCACGGCGATCTTGGCCATGTCTAGCTCTCTTTCTGTGCGGTGATGGTTGCGGGGATGTCGTACGCGAGCCGGCTGCCGTTCCACCCGACGAGGGAGGCAGGCTCGTGCAGGTAGCGGGAGTCGAGCCAGTCGAGGACGGGGAGCACGCCGTCGTCCAGCTGTTCGGCTGCCGCGTCGAGGTCGAGGAGGGGACTGATGAGCGTGAGCAGGACGCCCACGTTGCGATGCGAGAGCGGCGCGCCGGGGAACACGTCCACGCTCTTGCGGCGGATCAGGAGAGTGAGCTTGCGCACGTCCTGGAGCGGCCCCTCCGTCGCGGTGACGACGAGGGCCGGGAACTCGGTCTTGAGGCTGGCTTCCAGTTCGGTGACGACGCTCATGCGATGGCCCCGAACGCACGCTTGGGGCGGAGCAGTTGCTTAACCTGCCAATCGAGCGGGTGCGCGGTGATGCCGTACCCGCCGCCGTCGAAGTCGCCGTTCCCAGGTGCCGCGTTGTTCGCGTTGAATGCGTTCTGCGCCTGGAGAGCTTGCGCGAGACGCCACCCGTCCGGGATCGTCGGCACTGGCACCGCAGGATCGGCGAGCCACTGCGCCGAGAACGGCGCGTAGGGGGCAGGGCCAGTCGAATTGACGGCGATTCCGGTTCCGCCACCCAGGGTGGTTTCCTGAATCTGCACGTACCATCCCCCGGGGGCTGTGGCGTTCACGCTGGAGAACTGGAATCCATACACGTTCCCGCACGGCGAGAAGTCCGGAGGCATGGGAAGTCTGGTGGTCGCGTCCTTGGCCGGATCGGTGTGTGGTTTCGCGAGCATCGTGACAACGTCACCTTCCCGCGACAGGGCGACGGTGGTCCCGTCGACTGGCCAGGTAAGCGTGACCGGTGCGAACGCGGGCGGCGCGAGCGGCGCGGCGGGAGCGTAGGCGATGCATGCCTCTTTCGCGGCGTTGAGGTACGTGGCGAGCACGGTCGGGCGCAGGAGGTGCGCGTCGGGCCAGAGTTCGTCCAGGTCGTCATCGTCGGGCGTCAGCCAGGTTGCCATCGTCTACGCTCCCGTTCCGCTTAGGCGACCGTGACGGAGCGGATCGCGGCGGCGTTGTTGGCGAGCGTGGCCCAGTAGCCGAACACGGCCACTTCGGTGGCGCCCTGACCCGGCTTCACGCCGTCCACGCGGATGGGCGTGTCGCCGAGCTCGTAGAACGTCATCGCCTCCTTGGCTCCCACGATGACCTTGCCGGTTCCGACGGACGCGGGCAGGATCGCGAACGACTCCAGGTCGCCCTTCTCCAGGCCGAACCCGGCGTTGAGGTAGGCCAGCTTGTCCTTGTCGGCCATCATGATGATGTCCCGCCACAGCTCGGGCGACACGAGCGCGAAGCTCGGACGGTTCTCGGTGCCGATGACGCCCAGAGCGCCATCCACGATGGCCGCGAGGCCCTTCGGAACGCCAGCCGGCACGGTCCCCGGGGCGGTGACCTGCGCTGCCGCCATGATCGCCGCCAGCGCCTTGGCGTCGGTCTTGCGCTTGTAGCTCTCGCCCTGCTGAACCAGGAACGACTGGATGACGGACTGGTCACCGAAGTCGGAGAATCGGCGGTCGATCTGGTGGCCACCCGCCAGGCGGTTCGCATCGAACGAGTACGGGAGCGTATCCACGGCGTTGGACGGGACATCGGACACGTTGCCGCTGTAGTCGTCCATCGCGGGCAGCTTGGACGGATCCCAGCCCCAGCCCTGCATGCGGTAGCTGGTCAGCGGTGCCGTGCTGAGCAGCGGCACGAAGCGCCGGTTGTACGGCAGGCGGAGCCAGAGTTCTCCGAGGTAGCCGGGGGCCTGGGTGTCCGCACCGATGGTGACGGTCGTGGGGCCGGAGTGCTGGATCGTCGCGAGTGCGAAGGCGGCGTCGGCGGCGTCGGCATACTGCTCGCGGCCCTCGCCGGTCGCGATGGCGGCGAACAGACCGGACAGGCTGCGCGTGTCCTTGGTGGGCGCGGCGATCGCGCCGTCGGGGACGATGTTGGTCATTGCGAATGCTCCTTCGGTGGTGACGGGCGCGCCGTCCTGGTTGGCGTTCTCGGTGGTCTCGGTGATGGTGGTCGTGGTGGTGGATCCGGCTGCGGTGTCGGTGGTCTCGGTCTCGATGTCCAGGACGCGCCGCCACGTGACGCCGTTCTCGTCGGTGAACTCGTCCTCGTGGTGCTCACTGGTGGTCTCGGGGGCGCTGTCGCTGGTGGGGACGGCTTCCACGAGGGCGAACAGGCCAGCGGACGGGAATGCGCCAGCGGGGGCGAGGGCCGCGCCGGTCAGGCGGGATCGAACGACCTTCGCGGCTTCGGTCACCATGTCAGTGACTTCGGCAGAGAGCTTTCGGAGCGCGCCGGGGTTGCGGAGGTACTCGTCGCCCTGGTCGGTCTGTGCGACGGCGAACTCCGCGTAGACGCCTTCGCGACGCTTCTCCAGGAACGTCGCTCGCCCGATGGGGTCGTATCGGTTGTGGTTCCTGTTGAGGGTGACGACGGACGGATCCCGCGGCAGTTCGATGCTGTCGGCGGAGAACATGACGCCCTCGTTGCCGGTGATGTTGGGACGCGAGCGCTCCCCGAACGGGAGCAGGATCCCGCGGAGCGTGCGCGTGGCGGGATCGTAAGAGAACTGCGCGTCGGTCATGCCTGTACCTCCTGGGTTGTCGGGGCGTCGGTGCGGCTGGTCGCGCCGAACGTGTCGTTGGGGACGGCGGTCAGGTTGGACCGGTTGACGCGCACTTTCCGCCCGGGCGTGAGCGTCGAGAGCGCGTGCTCATACGGCGCAAGCCAGTACTCCAGGTCGTCCACGACCTGGTTACGGCTGCCCTCCTGGGTGACGTAGGTGAGCGACGACGTGGCGGTCGATCCGTCGAGGTAGGAGACGGGAAGGTTGACCTGGTTGGCGATGTCGATGCGGGAGGCGTTGCGGCCCTTGTCGAACAGGTCTGCCTCCACCGCCCCGTGCACTTCGAGGTTGAGACCGGCTGGAAGGAACCCCACTGCGCCGTTCTCGCTAGTGCGGGCGGCAGCGAAGGCGGAGACGATGGCCTGAGCCTCGTCCTGCGTGGTGCCGTTCTCCTGGGCCTCGTGGATGACGATGAGCGGGATCGGGTTGCGGGCGCGTCCGACCCACGCCTTTTCCATGTACCGCCATCCGCGGATCGAGTCGCGGGCCGTGATGAGCAGCCCCTCGTCGGGGCCACAGATCAGGAGCACGGAGTTGGGGTCGGTGACGGGCGCGCCGTTCGCGGAGACGCCGGTCGGGGACTCGTCGGAGAACGTCCAGTGCGCACGCGGGATGCGCGCCGCCTTGGTGATGGTGCCGAACGAGTCGCGCTCGATGGCCCACAGGCTCCAGCCGGTGAACAGGAGATCGTCCAGGGTCCAGGCGGTGCGATGCCAGACCGTCTGTACGGTTCCCGTGCTGGTGAGCCACTCCGGCTGGGTCGCGTCGGGCACGAACTCGCCGCTCTCGTCGGTGTCGCCGAGTTCGATCGGCAAGTCGGAGAGGCGTCCGACGATGACGGCGCGAGCCTTCTTGACCGGGGAGACCGTCATCGCGACTTCGCGCGTCACCGCGTCTTCGACGGATCCGCCGTAGATGTCCTTGTAGACGAGGGCGGCAAGTTCGGGACTCGGGGCGTAGGGGAGGATCGGCTGCGGGGAGAGCACGTTGTGGGCCGTGCCGGGAGCGCCGAACAGGAGCCGCGAGAACCAGGACATGACCGAAACCCTAACCTTTCTTGTCTACTTCCTACGGCAATCTGTGGATAACTTTGTGGCTAGCTCACAACAATTGGTGCGAACGACTGCCCTGCGCCGGGGCCGGGCAGCTTGTAGATGGCGGCGGCTGCGGCCTCCAGTGGCGTGACATCGAACTCCGGGTTGGTCGCGGGGGCGCCGAACAGGACAGCGCCTGCCGAGAGGCGGCGGACGGCCCCGGCTGCGGCGGTGTCCAGTGGCTCCTGCGCCCAGTGCAGGGTGGTGCCGTGCTTGAGGCCGTTGATGAGCTTGGTGGTGCCGACCTTCTTCTCCGCGAACCGGAGCATGGTGACCTGTGGGCGAGGGCGCGCCTGCCGCATGAGTTGTTGGATGATCTCCTTTTCCTGCGGGCTGTCGTCGTGGATGATCGGGAGCCGGGTCTCCTTCCAGAGCCGCCAGAGCACGGCAGGCATCCCGGCGTTGCCTTCCTGGTGGTGTACGAGCTTGAACGCGACGCGCGGCGGCGCGGCTTCCGTGTCGCCGTCCATCGCCCACGCGGTGCGCGCGAGGTCGCCGCCCTCGTCGGTCATGTACCAGGCGACGGCGACGGAGGCCCAGAGGCCGGACGGGTGCACGGCGAACGCGAGCGCGAGCGGCGTAACGCCTTCGGGCACCGCACCGCCCTGGAGGGTCGCGCCCCACTCGGATCCGAGCACGACATCATTACCGGCTGCGCGCCCGAAGTGGCCCAGGTACTCCAGGCCGAACCGCTCCCATCCGAGGATGACGAAGTTCTTGGCGATCTTCGCCATGTTGGTGAGGCCGTCGAGGCCGGGATGCAGTGCCTCGATGATCGGGCGCACCTGTTCCCAGGTCTGGAGGTCGCTGTCTTCCTGCTCGTCGGGGACGCCGTAGCGGATCCGGCCCGCGGTGAGGTCGTGCAGGGTTGCCCAGAAGTGGGAGCCGTCGCGGTACTTGCCGCCCGTCCCCGCATAGATCAACTGCGCCCCGGGACGGGTGTCGAACGAGGGCACGACGGCACCCACGATGTCATCCCACATGTCCGGCTCAGCCTCGCCGCCCTCATCCAGCACGAGCACGTCATACGCGCCGGAGCGCACGTCATCGCCGTTCGGGGACAGGATGGCGAGCTTCGATCCGTTGGGGAACTCGACGCCCAGCGACCCGTTGGATTCCATGAGCTTGACCGGGCGGCTGTTCTTGTCGCGCCACTTGCGCGTGATCGGGTCGCGCACGTCGAGCTTGAACCGCTCTCCGGCCTTCTTGGCGGTGGTGAGCATGGTGTAGCCGGCCATGTACACGGCGCGCATCCAGCACCGACCGAGCAGGATGCACCACAGCGTCGTGGTCTTGGCGCTGCGCCGCGGTTCCAGGATCGCGTTGAGGAACGATCCCGCGCCTTCCTCGTCGTCCAGTTCTTCGAGGGCCGCGCCGGTCCCGATGATGTCGGCGGTTCGAAGCATCTGCGGTTGCAGGTTCGCGAGCAGACCACCCGGGACGATGCGCTGCGGCACGATCTCGTTGATGATCCACGCGCCGACCAGGAACTCCGCGCGCGACTGGTAGTTGCCGACGAGGGCCGACTCGTCTAGCGGGCGTCGGCCCTCGTCTCGCTTCTCATCCCACGCGGCGGCGTCCAGGAGCGGGTGATCGCGAACCTCTTCGGGAAGCTGCTCCCCGGCCCAGTCCAGGGGGGGGATTTCGCTAGCGGAGGCGGCAGTTGTCGCGCGCTCACTCAAAGAGTCGGTGTCGGTCAGAGTCGCCATGTCGTCGCGTTCTTGGTCGGGATGGTTGGTGTGTGTCGAGCGTTGGTGATGGCCGCGCCGAGCTTGGCCCCGGCTGCTCGGTTGCCCACGCACGCGCCGGTCTTGTGTCGGTGCTCGGGCGCAAGGTCGGACAGCGCGGAGCCAAGCGCCCCGGGCAGGTGCCCCACGTCGAACGGTTGACCGGGTGCGATGGCACCGCGGCAGCGCCAGCACGAGACAGCCCGACCGGCGCGCCACGCGGAGCGCACACGCTCACGGATGATGCGCGCGTTGCGCCGGTACTCGGGCGTCTGGTGCTTTGCGCTCACTGGTGCTGGTTCCTGCCGATGTTCGCGGCGTGCACGGCAAGGTGGTCGGCACCGGCACGGATGAACGCCGCTGCCGCGTCGAGGTAGTCCGCTCCGTCCTCGATCAACTGGACGCGTGCGCCGTCGAGCGTGGCCACGATGCTGCCGAGCGCTCGGGCCGTCGCCACCATGCGCAGGGCGTTGGCCTGGGCCTGGAGCTTCCGGGCCGCTTCGAGCAGGACCGTGAGCCTGTTCGCCGCACGCCGAACCCGTCGCGCCTCCGCGTCGGTCATGGTCGCCGTCATCGCGTCACTTCCTCGCAGATGCCGCACTGATGCGGACCGCTGTGCTCCCACGGGCGCACGCACACGCACACGTGTCCGCCGCGCTGCACGCTCGCCGCGACACACTCGCCGGAGAGCGCCATCGACACGGCCCGCTGTGCCACCTGAACGCGAACAGGACGGGCACGAGCGCCCCTCCGAGCACGCCAGCGAAGATGCCGTCGAGGAACGTAGCCCCGAGGCCCAACAGAGCACCGAGGACGATGGACAGGATGACGATGTGAATGAGCCGTCGCACGGTCATGCCTCGATCAGGGTTTCGTTCCACTTCGGCTCAGTGCGGTGCACTTCCAGGCCGAAGTTGACGTAGGCGCGCGTCGCGGACTCCACGGCCCTGATCGCGTCGTGGATCGTCTCCGCGATGACGAAGTACCAGGGCGAGTCCTTGGCGTTGGTGCTCATGGTGTAGTGCTTCATGTTCTGTCTTTCGGTTCGTAAGCGGGGCCGTACTGGGCGAGTAGTTCTCGGATCTCGGCACGTGTGAGGCGGGGCGGGTTGCTCTGCTCTCGTCGTCCGTCGTCTCTGTGGTGTCCGCATCGGCACCATCCCGAGGCCGTGTACTCGTGCTCCATCGGTCCTGCTCTTTGGTGAAGTTCTGGGAGTGGCTTGACCCTGAGAGCTATCCCGAGGCATGGGACGTCTCTCAGAGGGGTTCAAGCCGATGGGGTCTTGCTCTTCGGAGCCAGCCCGGTCGATACATGACGCTGGGCTGTTGAGGCCCAGCCAGTGCCGGTATGTGCGATCTGGGTTCCGTTGGGGGTCGGTGCCGGGGCCTGCCTTTAGTCACCGCCCAGTCGCTCGCGGTCCTACGTGGTGACGGGCTACAGGCTTCCCGGGTCTCGCCTCGTTCCCCCGAGGTCGTGGTGTGCGCCTGTCTCAGCGCGTATGTGGTTATCCCCTGTCCGGGGTCTGTGATGAGTCGCGAATGCGGTTCGCGACGCGGGTGCGTCGTTTTCTTTCCATGCGGAACACACTGGTGCGCTCGACGCGTTCGGAATCGGATTGATCCCGGCGTGTCGTTTTCTTTACAGCCGCGTCAGTCTAGACTGACGGCATGACGATGATTCAGGTAGAGGCGACTACGGTCCCCGAAA
Organism: Microbacterium xylanilyticum; assembly: GCF_054654695.1. Taxonomy (NCBI): domain Bacteria; kingdom Bacillati; phylum Actinomycetota; class Actinomycetes; order Micrococcales; family Microbacteriaceae; genus Microbacterium; species Microbacterium xylanilyticum. The sequence continues at coordinate 493,754 of NZ_BAAIEN010000002.1, read as the reverse complement.
TCCTGCGAGCAACGCGGGCACTGTCCGGCCTCACGACTCGCGAGATTGCGCCCAAGATCGGCGTTTCGCACGCGACGGTTGCCAAGTGGGAGCGTGGCATCGGAGAGCCGAGCGTTACGCAGTTCATCCGTTGGGCGCAGGCAACAAGACAGCCCGCCCAGCTGCTGCTGGACGGGCTGTCTGCTTCTGTGCGCCTGGAGGGACTCGAACCCCCAACCTTCTGATCCGTAGTCAGATGCTCTATCCATTGAGCTACAGGCGCATCCGGTCTTTCACAAGACCGCCCGCTCTCGCGGGCCTCGTCAACAATACCCCAGACCCGGGTCGGAACGCGAATCGAGAGCCCTGCCCGGGAATCCGCCGGGCGTGGCGCGCTCAGCCCGCCTGCTTGGCGGCGCGCTTCCCCTCGCGCTCCGCCGCCTTCGCCGCGGCCTTGTTCGCCTTCTCCACGGCCTTGTCGGCCTTCTCGCGGTTCTTCCGCCTCGCGCGCTGCTCGGAGGCGAGCGCCTGCAGGTCGACGAGGCGCAGCGCCTGCATCCGCGCCTCGCGCATGGTGCGGTAGTCGGGGTCCTGGTCGGGACGCATGGCCTCGACGGTGAGCCGGCTCTGCAGGTTGGTCGCGACGTCGCTCCAGGCCGCGGCACGCGCCGCCTCCACGAGGAACCGCAGCGACTCCGGGTCGTCGGCCATCTCGCGCAGCCGGTCGGCGACCGCGGCGGACTGCTTGGCGCGCTTCTTGAGGTTGCGCACGTCGCGATCGCGGTAGTCGTGCGTGCCGTGGGGATCCGAATACCGGCCATGGGCGCGCTTGCGCAGCTTCGTGGCGAGCTCCGCGGCCTCCTGCGACTCCGCCGCGAGCGCCAGCAGTGCCTCGTGCGCGTCGTTCATGTACTTGGCGACGTCGAAGGACCCGCCCTCCGCGATCGTCCCCACGAGGATGTGGTTCTTGATGGTCAGACGGGCGGCCGACGTAGCGATCGCCACGCCTTCGGCGATGGCGTCAGCGCTCTTTCCCACTCCGACCTCCTCCTGCATCGAGCGTACCGGTTCCGGTTCCGCAAGAGCAGGGCGATGGGGCAGGATGAGACCAGCGCTGGGCCCACCCGACGCCCGCGATGTCGCGTGCGAGGGCGCAGCCCTAGGAGGAGCGTTGCCCGTTCTCGACGCAGCAGGGCGCAGCAGTGCCGTCACCGGCGCCGCCAACGGCATCGGTGCCGGCGTCACGCGCGCCCTGGCCCGCCGTGGCGCCCGCCTCGCGCTCGTGGACCGCGATCGTGCAGGGCTGAACCAGCTCGCCGACGAACTGCATGCCGCCGGAGCCGATGCCACCGTGCACGTCGTCGATCTGCGCGACGACGACGCGGTGGCCGCCGTCGGCGAGGAGATCGCGTCGGCGCACCCCGAGCTGCAGACGCTCGTCACGTGCGCGGGATCCTCGATGCTCGGATCCCTCGACCAGCTCACCCTCGAGGAGATGCGCTGGCTCATGGACGTCAACCTGTGGGGCACGGTATCGATCACCAAGGCCCTGCTGCCGGCGCTGCGACGCTCGCCCGCAGCGCACATCACCCATATCGCCAGCATCTACGCGCTCGCCTCCCCGGGCGGCCGCATCCCCTACGCGATGTCGAAGTTCGCGGTGCGGGCGTTCTCCGAAGCGCTCATGCACGAGCTCGAGGGGTCCACGGTGAGCGTGGGCACCGTGTACCCCGCCGGCGTCCGCACGGGCATCATCCTGCACGGACGCTACGCGGCGGCCATCGATCCCGGCGTCGCCGGACGCGCCGCCGCCGCCCAGGCCGCGATGTATCACATGGAGCCGGCCGACGCGGCGGAGCGCATCGTGCGCGCGACCCTGCGGCGCCGCCCGCGCACCCTGATCGGGCGGGAGGCGCGCCTGGTCGATACCCTGGTGCGCCTCGCCCCCGTGCGCTACTGGGGCCCGATGCGGCGGCCGCTGCGCGAGGCGATCGACACCACCACGCCAATGGCGCCGCGCTGAGGGGACGCGCTCACTCCCCCGCGACGGGGACCCTCCGGGACGCGGAGGCCTCCCGGTCCTCGGAGATCGGCGCGTTCTCGGCTTCGGACGTGCGCGCGGCCGCCTGCGAGCGCCCGCGCGCGGCGGCCGCCCGTTCGCGGATCGCCGCCGTCTCGGCGTTGTACTCAGCGAGCTTGCGCAGCGCGTTCTCCGTGCCGCCGCGCAGGTGGCGCTGCACCCGCAGGCGCAGCGTGGCCGTGTCGCGCGCGGCGAAGGACTCGAAGATGCGGGCGTGGTCCTCGGCCATGCCGACGAGGTCGTCGTGCTCGCGGAACAGCAGCAGGAGCCGCCCGCGCATCATGCCGAGGATCTCGTTGACCGTCGCGTTCTCGGCGAGCTCCGCCATCAGCAGGTGGAACTCCGCGGCTGCCATGTGCGCCGCCGCGGCGTCGCCCACGCCGGCCGCCGCGAACTCGCGATTCAGCGCCGCCTCGACCTTCGCGAGCCCTTCGGAGTCGTGCCGCAGCGCCGCCAGCTCGAACACGAGGACCTCGAGCACGTCACGGACCTGGGCGATGTCGCGCACGTCGGCCTCGGTGAACTGCCGCACGACGGCCCACGATCTCGGACGCGCGGTGAGCAGCCCTTCGCTGAGCAGCTGGCGGATGGCCTCGCGCACGGGCAGCCGGCTCACGGCCAGCTCATCGGCGATGTCGCGCTCGATCAGTCGGTCGCCGGAGCGCCGCTGACCCGACAGGATCGAGTCGCGCAGCAGCCGCACGACCCTCGCCGATTCGAGTTCGACGCTCGACGCGTTCCCCATGGGGACATTGTGGCACCGTCGGCGGACGCCGCAACTTGTCGCACCGGGTCCATATACGCCAGCGGGGCGCCGCTCGTGCGCGACGCCCCGCTGCCGATGCTCAGTGGGTGGTGGGGGTCCCGTGCGCGTCGAGCCAGTCCAGCACCTGCTGCACGGCCTCCTGCACGGGCAGTGCGGAATCCACGACGAACCCGGGCTCGTCAGAGCCGAGCGGCTCGAGCGTCTCCAGCTGCGAGTCCAGCAGCGAGGCCGGCATGAAATGCCCGAGCCGGCGCCCCAGACGCTCCGCGAGATCGTGACGCGTGCCCGCCAGATGCACGAACTCCACGCCCGGCAGCGCCAGGATCTCGCGATAGCTGCGGCGCAGCGCGGAGCAGGTGACGATGGCCGACTCCCCCGCGGCGATCCGGTCCGCGATCCAGTCGCGGATCAGGCGCAGCCACGGCCAGCGGTCCTCGTCGGTGAGCGGGATGCCCGCCTCCATCTTGGCGACGTTCTCCGCCGGATGAAGGTCGTCCCCCTCCTGCAGCGGCCAGCCCAGGCGGCCGGCGAGCAGACCCGCGAGCGTGCTCTTGCCGGATCCGGAGACCCCCATCACCACGAGGATCCGGGGCGCTGCCGTGTTCGTCATGATCCGATCCTCCCCGGTCAGCCCACGAAGACGCCGAGGATCATCGCGCCGGCGAGGCCGACCACGGAGATGACGCACTCCATGACGGACCACGACTTCAGGGTCTGCGGGATGCTCAGGCCGAAGTACTCCTTGATGAGCCAGAACCCGGCGTCGTTGACGTGCGAGAGGAAGACGGATCCGGCGCCGATCGCGAGCACCAGCAGTGCGGAGCCCGCCGACGAGAGGCCGAGGTCGTGCACGAGCGGCTGCAGGATGCCGGCGGCCGTGATGGTGGCGACGGTGGCGGATCCGGTCGCGACGCGGATCAGCACCGCGACGAGCCAGGCGAAGAACAGCACCACGGGGAGCGCTCCCCCGATGCCGGAGATCGCGTGGGCGATGACCGTGCCGATCGTGGAGTCGACGAGCACCTGCTTGAAACCGCCGCCGGCGCCCACGATGAGCAGGATCCCGGCGATCGCGGGCAGCGACGACGAGACCGACGCACCGACCTGCTTGGCGCTCATGGCGCCGCCGCGGCCCAGAACGACCATGCCCACGAGCACGGCGATGAGCAGCGCGATCATCGGCTTGCCGAGGAAGTCGATGACGCCCTTGAGGACCGAGGTGTCGTTCGGCGCGGCGATGTCGACGATCGCCGCGAGCAGCATCAGGAACACCGGCAGCAGGATGCTGAACAGCGTCGCGCCGAAGCCGGGGCGCTTGCGGGCCTGGATCGCCGCGGTCTCACCGGGCTGAGCGGTGTCCTCGGCGGTCTGGAACAGAGCGGGCACGGGCACGTCCACCCAGCGGGCGGCGAGGCGGCCGAACAGCGGGCCGGCGACGATGACGGTGGGGATCGCGATGAGCACGCCGAACGCCAGGGTGAGGCCGAGGTTGGCGCCGATCAGGCCGATCGCCGCGAGCGGGCCGGGGTGCGGCGGCACGAGGCCGTGCATGGCGGAGAGTCCGGCGAGGGTCGGGATGGCGATCTTGATGAGCGACACCCCGGAGCGGCGCGCCACGAGGATGATCACGGGCACGAGCAGCACCAGGCCGACCTCGAAGAACATCGGCAGGCCGATGAGGGCGCCGACGAGGCCCATCACCCACGGCAGCGCGGCGGCGCTGGCCTTGGAGACCAGGGTGTCCACGATGCGGTCTGCGCCGCCGGAGTCGGCGAGCAGCTTGCCGTAGATCGCACCGAGGGCGATCAGCACGCCGACGCCGCCGGCGGTGTTGCCGAAGCCGGTGGAGAAGCTCGTGACCGACTGCGTGGCGGACATCCCGGCGACGAGGCCGGTGACGATCGCGCCGATCACGAGCGAGAGGAACGGATGCAGCTTCACCCAGGTGATGAGCACCACGATGGTCGCGATGCCGACGAGGGCGGCGAGGATGAGCACCCATTCGGGGGCGGTCGTCGTGGGCGGCACCGGATCGGCGGCGGAGACGAGCATTCCTGGAACGGGCGCGAGCAGGTTCGACATGGCCATGAGCTTCCTTGGTCTGGCGGAGAGATTTCGCTTCAGCGTACGTCATAAGTAGGACTTAATCAAGAGGCTTGCTGCAATACGCCCTTCTTCTCTGGACCATGCGTGGTACTTGCCGGGCAATCGCCATAATGGCTCCATGAGCGAGGGACCCCGCGACGCCGCCTCCGCGCAGCACCGACGGCTGCTCGACACGATCGGTATGCGCATCGTCGAGGGCGAACTGGCTCCCGGCGCGCGCGTGCTGACCGCCGATGTCGCCGCCGAGCTCGGCGCCTCCCGCTCCGCCATGCGCGAGGTGGTGCGCGTGCTCGAGACCATGGGCATGGTCGAGGTGCGCCGCCGCGCCGGGGTCGAGGTCCTGCCGGTGGACCGCTGGAGCGCGTACGCCCCCGAGGTGCTGCGCTGGCGGCTCGACGGATCCGATCGGCTGCGCACCCTGCATGAGCTGAGCCAGCTGCGCTCGGCGATCGAGCCGCTCGCCGCGCGGCTCGCCGCCACGCAGGCCGGCGCGGAGCAGCGCGCGACCCTCGTGAAGGCCGTGCTGGGCATGGTGGAGCACAGCGACCGCGCGGACGAGCCCGTCTACCTGCAGCACGACGTGGACTTCCACGCCGCCGTGCTGCGCGGCTCCTGCAATCCGTACCTCGCGGCCCTCGCCGACGTGGTCGCCGCCCTCCTGCACGCCCGGACCGCGCACGCGCTCATGCCGAAGCGCGCGGACGAGACCGCGCTCCGGCTGCACCAGGACGTGGCCGCGGCGATCACGGCGCGCGACCCCGAGGCGGCCGCCACCGCGATGGCCGCGATCGTGGCCGAGGCCGACCACGCCGTCGAGGCGATGGCGACGTCAGAGGACTGAGCACCCGGCACGGCGCTCGCGCCGGCGGCGCCGGATCCGCTTCTTCATCCGGCTGATAGCCCAGGGCCAGCGCCCGCCTACGCGGCGGCGCGCATAATCGAGCCATGACCAGAGCGAGCGGCACTCCCGCGCACCGCGCACCGAGCGCCGTGCTGCGGATGATCGCGGCTCCGGTGAAAGGCGTCCGGAGGGTGCGCCGGCCGGCCACCGCCACCGCGCCGGCATTCGACCTCGCCTACGTGCGCAGCGGACCACGCGCGGACATCCCGATCGTGGTGATCCCGGGCGGGCCCGGGCTGGGATCTGTCCTCCCCTATCGGCGGTTCCGGCGCGAGGCGACGGCGCGCGGGCTCGACGTCATCATGATCGAGCACCGCGGCGTGGGCCTGTCCCGTGCGGCCCTGGACGGGCAGAGCCTGCCGCTGTCGGCGATGCGCATGGTCGACGTGGTGGACGACCTGGCCGCGGTGCTGGACCAGGAGGGCGTGGACCGCGCCTGGATCAGCGGCTCCTCGTACGGCAGCTACGTCGCCGCCGCCTTCGGCGCCCGTCACCCGGAGCGCGTCGCCGGGATGCTGCTCGACTCCGCGCTGCAGTCGGCCGCAGATCGCGACGCCGAGCGCGCGATGATCCGGGAGCTGTTCGTCGAAGCGGACACCCGGATCGCGGCGGCGGTGCGGGAGCTGCTCGAGGAGGGATCGGATCCGCGGATCCTGCTGGGCGTGCTGCGCGCCGCCTATGAGCTCGGCGGCGAGGAGTTGCTCGATCCGCTGCTGCGCCAGCGGCTGCACGGGTCGCACCGACGGGCCCGCAGCGACCGCGGCGGCCGCCGCAGCGCGTCGCGCGGCTCCGTCTGGACCGCGCTGGAGGCCTACGTCGACAAGGCGGAGTCGGAGGCGCACGTGCCCGGGTTCTACGAGTTCGACCTCGTCGGCGCGATCGCCTTCCGGGAGCTCGGCTTCGGGCCGGACCCGGACGGCTCCGCCCTCGACCCCTCTCTCACCTACGCCCGCGTGGCCGACCGCTTCCCTCGGTTCGCCGGGGAGTCCTTCGACCTGTCGGCCGCGGCCGCGGGCTTCGACTGGCCGACGGTGCTGCTCACCGGCACACGCGACCTGCGCACCCCCGCCGCCGTCGCACAGCGCGTGGCCGCGACGGCGCCCGACACGGTGCTGGTCGAGATCGACAACGGGCACAGCGCACTCGAGTCGCACCCGCTCGCCCTGCTGCACGCGCTGCAGCGCCTGGCCCACGGGGATCAGCGCCGGCTGCCCGCCGAGAGCGCGCTGATGAGCGCGCTGCCCCGGCGCGGCCTCGTGGCGGGGCTGCCGCGCCTGCTGCACGCGGGCGCGCGCTGGGAGGCGGCGCTGCGGTCCTGACGCGGGCGGCGGGGAATGCCTGCACGGTCCATTCCGTTGCATACATCGTGACGATCCCCTCCGCTGACCTCCTCGCGGCCGACACCGCCATGGGCGCGGTGACGCTGCTCGTCGCCGATCTCGACGCCATGACCGCGTACTACCGCGACGCGGTGACGCTGCGGGTCCTGTCGGCCGACGGCGACCGCGTGGTCCTCGGCCGCGGCACCACCCCGGTCGTGATCCTGCAGCACAGCCCCGACCTGCGTCGCGCGGCGCCGCGGTCGGCCGGGCTGTTCCACACCGCCATCCTGTTCGAGACCCAGGCGGCCCTCGCCGCGGCCCTGTACTCGGTCGCGCGCCGCGCTCCCGGCACGTTCACCGGCAGCGCCGACCACCTGGTGAGCCAGGCCTTCTACTTCACCGACCCGGAGGGCAACGGCGTCGAGCTGTACTGGGACCGCGACCGCACCCAGTGGAGCTGGGCGCATGGCCGCGTCGAGATGGACACCCTGTACCTGGATCCGAACGCGTTCCTCGGGCAGCACCTCACCGAGGCGGGCACCGAGGATCCGGTGATCGGCGGAGCCGTGGTCGGGCACGTGCACCTGTCCGTCGGCGACGTTGCCTCGGCGCGCGAGTTCTACGTGCGCCGCCTGGGCTTCGAGACCACCGCGGAGCTGGGCGGATCCGCCCTGTTCGTGAGCGCGGGCGGTTATCACCACCACATGGCGATGAACACCTGGGGCAGCGCCGGCGCCGGCCCGCGCACCCCGGCGCTCGGCCTCGGCCGCGTCGACATCGTGCTGCCCACGGCGGACGACCTCGGATCCGTCGCCGAGCGCATGACGCACTTCGGCGTCCCCGTGCGCGACGACGGGCAGACGCTGGCGTTCGAGGACCCCTGGGCCAACGCCATCCGCCTCACCGCCGCGGCCTGACGGGCAGAGTCGGTCGCGCGCTGCCCGCCACAGCGAGGCAACGCGCAGCGCTCCTGAGTTCAGTCCGGCAGCGGCACGGCCGAGACCGCGCCGTCGGGCCAGGTGACGCACACGGTCGCACCGCCGTCGGCCGCCGACACGACGGCCGCGCTCGGTGCCTCCTCGGCGCCCCGCCCGAGGCGCACCGCGGCGACGGCCACGTCGCCCTCGGCGACCGCGGTGAACTCCAGCCGAGGGATCGCCGTGACCTCCCCGATCGGCGACGTGCCCGTCTCGGTGCGCACCGAGGCGGTGACGGCGCCGCCCCCGATCCCCGGCAGCACCCGCAGCTCGGACTGCACCCCGTCGAGCGCCACGACGACCGCGTCCCCCTGGACGTCCGCCTCGCCCGCGGCCGCCCCGCTCAGCGGCCACCCGCTCACCCGCACCGGGAGCGGCTCCGCGGAGACGCCGTCGCGGGGCAGGCGCCGGGTCGCGCGCACCTCCCACGAGCCCCGCACGACGCTGGCCGTCGCGAGCAGCGGCCCGTTCGTCACGACGCCGGACCGGCCGGATCCGTGGTCGTACGTCGGGCCGTCGGCGCTCGAGTCCACCCAGTGGGCGTCGGCCACCGAGACCGCGTAGGCGGCCACGCCGTCGTCGCCGATCGCACCGCGCGCGAACCCGGTGCGGTGCGTCGACCGCCCTGCCGCGTCGAGCGCGCCCACCATGCTGTCGACGGGGTCGTCGATGGTGGCTCCGACCAGCGGCGGCAGCGTCGCGCTGGAGTAGCCGAGCCGGGCGTACAGCGGCGAATCCCCGGTGCGGTCGCCCTCGAGCGCGTGGTCGGTGCCGTGGTTGATCACCCGCACGATGCCGTCGGCGCTGGTGCCGCTGACGAGCCAGCCGGCGGCGCGGATTGCGCGGCGCACGTCGCCGCGCTCGATCGGCAGGGGCTCCTCCACCGCGGTCCACACCGGATGGTCGGCGGGCAGCAGCAGCCCGAGGAAGCCCTTCGATCCCCAGTACGGCGAGCCGGCTCCCGAGTACGTCTGCGCCATGGCCGGCCACTCGCCGAACAGACCCATCGTCAGCAGGCCCCGCTGGTCGATCGCCCCGCGCTCCACGAAGGCGCGCAGCTCTGCGGAGGCGGCACGGCGCAGCGTCCCCAGCGGCAGCCGGGTGGCGCCGGTGACCGCCCCCATCCACAGCGGCGCCGCCGTGGCGAACCGGTAGATCAGGCTGCGCCCTTGCAGCAGGGGCATGCCGTCCGCGCCGATCAGGCACGCGCAGTCGTCGAGGAAGTCGGCCAGCCGCCCCCGGAACACCGGGGCGAGTGAGGCGGATCCGAACCCCTCCGAGCCTGCGGATCCGGCCCACAGCAGCGGGTACAGGTGCATCGCCCAGCCGCAGTAGTGATCGTAGTTGCGCATCGGTCCGTCGGCCCACCAGCCGTCGGTGCGGTAGTAGTCCTCGATGCGGGCGAGGTCGGCGGCGATGCGGGCGGGATCGTGCGGGCCGCCGACGGAGGCGAGGAACGTCTCCACGGTGATCCGGAACCACAGCCAGTTGTTGTCCGGGTACCAGCCCACGGGGCTCAGGGCGAGCCATGCCACGATGCGCTGCCGCGCGTCCACGTCGAGCGCGTCCCACAGCCACGGCCGGGTGAGCTGCAGCCCGAGCGCGATGGACGCCGCCTCGACCTCGGCCTGCGCCTGCTCGGCGGGCCGGATCCAGCGCTCCGGGTTGTCCGGATCCGTCCCGGCGATGAGCCCGTCACGGTACCAGTCCAGGAAGCCGCGCGGATCCGCTCCGCCCTCCCCGGCGAGGCGGAACGCGAACAGCAGGAACGAGCGCGCGAACCCCTCGAGGCCGTCGCTGTCGGCGCCGCTGCTGCTCGTCTGCCCGGGCAGGCGCACCTGGCTCCGGGTCGGCGTGAAGTAGGGCCGCAGCGACAGCAGCAGGTGGTCGGCGATGGCCTCCCAGTGCGCGCGCGTCCAGCCGGTGTGCGGCGAGAGCGTGCGGTCCTCGGGAGGCAGGGCCAGGCGTGCGGGGTCGAAGACGGTCACGGGGTGTCCTCCAGGACGGGTTCGGCAGCGGGTTCGGCGGAGTGCGGGGCGGCGGAGTCGACGTCGATGACGGGGCGCAGTGACGACTCGCGCACGTGCAGCTCGGGGCTGAGCTTCACGCGGAACGCGGGTCGCCCGCTGCCCGACTCGAGCCGGGCGACGAGCAGGTTGACCGCTTCCCGGCCGACGTGCTGCTTGGGCGGACGGACGGCGGTGATGGCGGGATCGCCGAAGCGGGCGACGTCGTCGTCATAGGCGACGATCGCGAGGTCGTGAGGCACCCTGATGCCGCGATCCAGGGCATGCTGCTCCAGGGCGATCGCCTGCGGATCCGGCAGCACGATCACGGCCGTGGTGCCGGTCTCGCGGATCTGCCGCAGCGCCTCGTCCATCTCCCGCTCGCGCCCCGGAGCGTCGAAGCGCACGCCGCTCAGCGCGGCCACGTCGAACGGCAGTCCGAGCGCACGCAGCGTGTCGCGCCAGCCGCGGCGCACGTGCCGCCCCGTCGGCATCTCGCTCTCCAGGATGAGGCCGATCCGCTCGTGGCCCGCCTCGTGCAGGTGCCGCACGGCGAGGGCGGCGCCCGCCGCATGGTCGGAGACGACCGACTCCAGATGCGGCGCGGCCGCCGCCGCGCGCACGCGACGCTCGGCGAGCACCACCGGCACCGGGAGGGAGTCGAGCCACTCGAGCATCTGCACGCCCGCTTCGCCGGCCGTGTCGGGGGCGACGATGAGCCCGTGCAGCCCCGGCGTGTTCAGCAGCGCCTCGACCTGGCGACGGTTGTCGCGCAGCTCATAGGTGGACGCGCGCAGCAGCAGCCGGGCGCGCAGCTGGGCGGCCTGCGCCCTGGCCCCGTGCACGATCGGCGGCCAGTAGTAGTCGAGCGAGGGCACGACCATGCCGATCGTGTAGCGGGTGACCCCGGGGTCCTGGCCGGCGAGGGCGGGGCTCAGTCCCGGTTCGATCGCGCTGCGCAGCGTCGCACCGCCGTGCACGCGCGTGACGAGCCCCTGCTGGGCGAGCGTGTTGATGTCGCGCCGGATCGTCAGCTCGCTCACGCCCAGATGCGCCGCGATCGTGGAGACGCTCACCGACCCGCGCTCGCGGATCTCGTCCATGATCCGCTCCCGGCGCTGCAGGGCGAACAGCGGATCCTTCGCGCTCATGAGACCTCCTCGATCACGGTGCGGAGTATGCCGGTGCGCCCGGGGACGGCGTATACGAGACGGGTGAGGCGCGGCCCCCAGATCCCGACGAGCTCCGGGTCGTCGAGCTCCCACACCTCCAGCGCGGGCTCCACGGGCGCGTCGTCGCGGACCGCGGTGATCCGGATCCGGTGCCCGTCGGCGGCGACCTCGATGCCGCCGTCCGTGCGCACGACGTCCCCCGCCGCGATGAGGTGCACCCGGTTCGCGCCCGCCTCGTGCAACCGCCACACGTCGGCCACCTCGATCCGGCGGATGGGCTCCCCCGCAGGGGCCGTTCCGTCGGCGCGGCCGACCCGGAAGGTGCGGCGCCAGGAATCGCCGTCCGGGAGCGGGTACGCGCCCGACAGCTCCAGCTCGAGCGACGGATCGGCCCCGGCCGCCGAACCTGCATCGGCCGCGGGATCCACCCCGGGCTCGCCCCGCGGCGCGGCGATCACCTGCGCGGAGAAGGCGGGCCCCTCGCCCTGCTCGAGGCCGAGCGGAGCAGGCGCGTTGTGCCAGCCGCTCTGCATCGCGCGGATCCCGTACCGCTCGGCGCTGAACGTCTGCGCGGTGTAGGTCGGCTTGCCGACGTCGACGAGCAGCGGCCGCCCGCCGGCCGCGACGATGAAGGATCCGAGGTCCTTGTGGTTGTGGTTCTCGTCGTTCGTGCCGCCCTTCGCGGCGAGCGCGAGCCCCTCCGCGGAGCCCGCCGCTCCCCGGCGCACGAGCAGCTGCACCGATCCCAGCCACACCGCCTCCGGAAGCGGTGCTGCCGCGGGCGCGGCGTCGCGCCAGGCGCCGTCGACGAGTGCGCAGACGAGGCGGGGCAGGCCGCCGGACGCGTCCGCCACAGGCTCCCCTCGCCGGCGTGCGGCGCGCGCCCAGGCGGTGACCCGCGCGTCGCCGATGAGCCCGCCCCAGCGGAACGGCAGCTGCCAAGGCTCGTGCCCGCGCGAGCGGGCCCAGCCGTCGGCCACGTTCACGTACCACTGACCGCCCAGGTGCATGCGCATCGGGAAGCGCAGCGTCTCGGCCACGACGGGGACGGTGCGCGCATCGAGGCCCCCGTCGGTGAGGGACGTCACGAGATCGAGCAGCTCGAGCATCCGTCCCGCGCCGTTCCACCAGTAGGCGACCCCCTCGTCGATCGCGCCGTCGGCGGGCAGTTCGGCGACGTAGCGGTCGAGGCTGTCCAGCGCCCGCGCGAGCAGACGCGCGATGCGTTCCGCGTCGTCGAGCAGCAGCACCGCGGCGAGCAGCACGTTGCCGAGGATCCACGGGTTCCAGTTGTTCACCTCGCGCCAGTATCCGAGCCACCACAGGTCGTCGCGGGTCTCGAACGGGGTGAACACGCGCACCTCGGCCTCGTGCCGGATGCGCTCGCGAAGGCCCGGCCAGCTCGCGTCCCACCGCGGCCCCAGGATGCGGTCGGCGACGGCGAGCTGCGCCACGATCTCGCCGGCGACGAGGTCGAGGTAGGGCGCCGTGACGTCCGGCAGCACGAACCCGCGCCGGGCGTGCGCGTCGTCGTGGGCGGGCAGCGACCAGGTGCTCTGCTCGCACAGCACCACGACGCCGTCGGCCGCCTCGTCGATCCAGCGCTGCTCCTCGGTCGCCGCCGCCGCGATCACGGCGCGGGTGAGCCGCAGCTGGCGCTCCGACACGGCTCCCTCGTAGGTCGCGCGGTCGCCGTCGCGCACATAGCGGGCGAAGAGCGAGCCCAGCGCATCGGGCCAGGGCCGGCCGAGGTCGGCCTGCGCGGCGCTGCGGATCCGTTCGAGCGTGATCGGATCCGTCTGGGTCCACACGTCGCGGCGCGTGATCGGCGGGATCCCCGACCGCTGCCGGAGGCGCTCCGGCGGGACGTCGCCGAGGGCCGCGCGCAGGGCGCCCTCGCGCATGGCCTCCCCCCACGCCGTGAACAGCGGGCCGCGGAATTCCGCGGGCTGCACGACCGTCCCGGCCGGCGGCGTCGCGTGCGCGCTCACCCGGGAGAGGGCGTCCGCCTCGAGGTTCCGCGTCATGACTCAACCTTCGTTTGTGCTGGTATCTGTTCGACTGTGAACGTTTGATTTCGTCTCGAACGAGTCCGAGTATCTACTGAGTCCAGCGACGATGCAATGCCCTGCTTCGTCGGGTTCAGACGAAGGATGGGAACCGCCGGGAATGACCGCATCCACCACCCCCAACGCTCTTGTCGTGATGTCGCGAGAGGTGTTCGAGCGGCAGTTCGACGACGCCCGGATCGCCCGGCTCCGCCGTCTCGCGACGGTGCCGGATCCGGTCTTCACCGACGATCTCGACGACCCCGCGCTCGCCGCCCGGCTGGCCGAGGTCGAGGTGCTGCTCACCGGCTGGGGCGCGCCCCGCCTGGACGCGCAGCGGCTGGCCCGCCTGCCGAAGCTGCGCGCGATGCTGCACTGCGCCGGATCGATCCGGCCTCAGGTGAGCGACGAGTTCTGGGCGCGCGGGATCCGCGCCGCCTCGGTCGCCGACGTGAACGCCGCGCCGGTCGCGGAGTTCACGCTCTCCGCCGTGATCTTCGCCGGGAAGAAGGCGCCCTTCATCGCCGCCGACCCGGCCTCGCGCAGGCTGAACGGTCTGCAGGCGGAGCGCTTCGGCGAGCTCAGCAACTTCGGGCGCACGATCGGCGTCGTCGGCTTCAGCCGGGTCGGCCGCCGCGTCGTGAGCGTGCTCCAGCAGCTCGACGACGTGACCGTGCTCGTCGCGGACCCGTACGCGGATCCGGCCGAGATCGCCGCGGCCGGCGGTGTGCGCACCTCGCTCGAGGCGCTGCTGCCGCGCGTCGACGTGCTCTCCGTGCACGCGCCGGAGCTGCCCTCCACCCGGCACATGATCGGCGCGGAGCAGCTCGCCGCCCTGCCCGACCACGCGACGGTGATCAACACCGCCCGGGGCAGCCTCATCGACACCGCCGCCCTCGAGCGCGAGTGCGGGAGCGGCCGGCTGAACGCGATCCTCGACGTGACCGATCCCGAGCCGCTGCCGGAGGACTCTCCGCTGTACCTGCTGCCGAACGTCATGATCACGCCGCACCTGGCCGGATCCCTGGGATCCGAACTGTTCCGCATGACCGACGCGGCGCTCGACGAGCTCGAGCGCTACGCCGCCGGCGAGCCGCTGTGGGAAGAGGTCACCCTCGACGCCCTGCAGCTGAGCGCCTGACCGATCCCCATCCGCACCACCCGATCCGCATCACCTCATCCGTTCGAAGGAGAACCCCGCATGAAGAGAAGGCTCATCGCCGTCGGCACCGTGGCCGCCGCAGCCCTGATGCTCGCCGGCTGCGCCGGTACGGCCGCGCCCGCGTCCACCGCCACGAGCACGGGCGACAGCGCGCCCGCGACCGTGTCCATCGCGCTGTGGGACCTGCAGAAGACCCCCGAGTTCAACGCGCTGATCACCGCCTTCCAGAAGGCCAACCCGAACATCACGATCCAGCCGGTGGACATCCCGTCCGTGAACTACGAGGACAAGATCACCACGATGCTGGCGGGAGGCGACAGCACCGACATCATCACGGTGAAGAACCTCACCGACTTCGGCGGCTACATGCAGAAGCAGCAGTTCCAGAAGGTGGACGACGTCATCGCGGCCCTGCCGAAGGACAAGATCCCCGCCACCGAGCAGTACAAGTACAAGGGCGCCTACTACGCCGCGCCCTACCGGCAGGACTTCCACGTCCTGTACTACAACAAGGACCTCTTCAAGGCGGCGGGCGTCGAGGATCCGGAGAACCTCACCTGGGACGAATTCGCCGCGACCGCGAAGAAGCTCACCACCGGTGACGGCGCCTCCAAGACCTACGGCGCCTACATCCACACCTGGAACTCGATGGTGCAGGGCTACGCCGCGGCGCAGCAGGACAAGCCGTACGACAAGGCGGACTACTCCTGGATGTCCGACCAGTACGACGTGACGCTGGAGATGCAGAAGGCCGGATCCATCATGGACTGGGCCACCGCGAACAGCACGAAGACCGGATACGCCAACATGTTCGAGACCGGCAAGGCCGCAATGGTGCCGATGGGCACCTGGCTGATCGCGCCGCTGCTGGCCGACAAGAAGGCGGGCACGACGAGCGTGAACTGGGGCATCGCCCCGGTGCCGCAGCGCAAGGCCGGCGGCAAGATCACCACGATGGGCGGACCGACCGGCTTCGCGATCAACAAGAACGCGAAGAACACCGCCGCCGCGAAGAAGTTCCTCGAGTTCGCCGCCGGCCCCGAGGGCGCTAAGGCCGTGGCCGGCGCGGGCATCGTCCCGGCCTACCACAGCGACGACATCACGAAGGCCTACTTCGCGCTGGAGGGCATGCCGCAGGACGCGCTGTCGAAGAAGGCCTTCGCGCCGGACACGATCCGCGCCGACGGCCCCACCGGACCGGATGCCGCAGCGATCGGCGGCGTGCTCAAGCAGGAGCACGAGCTCATCATGACGGGCAGCAAGTCCGTCGACGACGGCCTCGCCGAGATGGCGGACCGCGTGAAGAACGAGGTCCTGCAGCAGTAGCCTTCCGAGGTCGTTGAGCGCCCTTCGTCTCGTCGCTGCGCTCCTCGCTCAGGGACCGGCCCATCCACCGGTTCCTGAGCGAGCGCAGCGAGACGAAGGACCCCGCCGCCCCCGCCAGATCCACCCGACCCGGAGCACCCACACCATGACCACGACCGCAGACCGACCACCCGCCGTGAGGACGCCGTCGCGCGCCGCGGCCGGGCGCCGGATGCGCCTGCGCAGCATCCTCGTCGGCTGGAGCTTCATCCTGCCGAACTTCCTCGGCTTCGCCCTGTTCACCCTGGTCCCCGTGATCGCGGCGTTCGGGCTGGCCTTCATGAAGTGGGACGGCTTCAACGACCCCCAGTTCGTCGGGATCCGCAACTTCACCCGCCTGTTCGGCGACGACAACTTCCGCATCGCGCTGCTGAACACCGTGCTCTACGCCGTCGGGCACGTGCCGCTGACCCTGGCGTTCGCGCTCGGACTCGCCCTGCTGCTGAACCAGAAGCTGCGCGGCATCGCCTTCTTCCGGGTGGCGATCTTCTTCCCCTACATCACCTCGCTCGTGGCGATCGCGATCGTCTGGAACATGCTGTTCAACCCCACGAGCGGACCGATCAACCAGTTCCTGCAGCTGCTCGGCATCGCCCATCCGCCGGGCTGGACGGCGAGCACGGGCTGGGCGCTGCCCGCGGTGATCATCACCGGCGTCTGGCGCGACATGGGGTACTACATGGTGCTGTTCCTGGCAGGACTCCAGGCCATCCCGAACGAGTACTACGAGGCGGCGTCGGTGGACGGCGCCGGCGGCTGGCGCAAGTTCTGGAGCATCACACTCCCGTCGCTGCGCCCCACGACGTTCCTGGTGCTCGTGCTGCTGAGCGTGTCGAGCTTCAAGGTGTTCGACCTGATCTTCGTGATGACTCAGGGCGGGCCGGGCCGGGCGACGCTCGTGCTCTCCCAGCTCATCTACCAGGACGGCATCATCAACGGCCAGTTCGGCTACGCCTCCGCGATCTCGCTCGTGCTGTTCGTGATCGTCCTCGTCGTCACCGTCTTCCAGTTCCGGATCCAGCAGAGGAGGGAACGCTGATGAGTGCTCTCACCACCGACCTCGTGCGCGAGGTCACCGGCGCCGACCGGGCCGTCCCGCGGCCGCCCCGTCGCCGCAGCCGCGCTCGCATGCGCACCCGGATCGGCCAGGCCGCGATGTACGTGCTCCTCGTCGCGCTGCTCGGGATCGTGCTGCTGCCGTTCTTCTGGATGCTGTCGTCCTCGCTGAAGAACGATGTCGACGTGCTGACCGTGCCGATCCAGTGGATCCCGAAGACGTTCGTGTGGACCAACTACGCGAAGATCTGGACCGAGATCCCGATGGCCGGCTACCTCGCGAACTCCGCGTTCCTGTCGATCGTGATCACGACCCTGCAGGTGCTCACCGGCAGCTTCGCCGCGTACGGCTTCTCGAAGGTGCGCTTCCCCGGCCGCGACGCGCTGTTCCTCGCCTACATCGCCACGATCGCGGTGCCGTGGCAGGCCTATATGATCCCGCAGTACGTGATGATGCAGAAGGCGGGGCTCACGAACACGTTCCTGGCGCTGATCCTGCTGCAGGCGTTCGGGGCTTTCGGCGTCTTCCTGATGCGGCAGTACTACATGTCGATCCCGGACGAGCTGACCGAGGCCGCGCGCATCGACGGACTCACCGACTACGGCATCTGGGCCCGCATCGTGCTGCCGCTGTCGAAGCCCGCGCTCGCCTCGCTCGCACTGCTCACGTTCGTGAACACGTGGAACGACTACATGGGTCCGTTCATCTACCTGTCGAGCAATCAGCTGTGGACCGTGCAGATCGGACTGCAGTCGTTCATCGGCCAGTACTCCGCGCAGTACGCGATGATCATGACCGGGTCGGTGATCAGCATCGTCCCGATCCTCGTCATCTTCCTCGCCGGACAGCGCTACTTCATCGCCGGGATCGCCACGAGCGGGATGAAGGGATGAGCGCCGTGCCGGTGGAGCGCGGCCGGACCGCGAGGCCGCGGCGCGGGTTCCTGCGGCTGCCGCAGGAGACCATGGAGTCGATGTTCGGGTACGCGTACGCGATCCTGATGACGGATCTGCTGCTCGTGATCGCGAACCTCCCGCTGGCCGTGCTGCTGTTCGTCGCCCGCGACGCGTTGCAGGCGTGGCCGACCGCCCTGCTCGCCTCGCTCACCCTCGCGCCGTCGCTCGCGGGGGCGTTCGAGGTGTTCCGGCGTCTGCGCGGCGACGAGCCGCCGCGGCCGTTCGCCGCGTTCTGGCACGGCTATCGGCGACGCGGTGCGGCCGCCGCGCTGATCGGCCTCGCCACCGCGCTCGTGGTCGGGTTCGTGCTGTACGACGCCGCGATCCTCACCGGCACGCCGTGGGCCGCGCTCGCCGCTCCGACGCTCGGCCTCGCGGCCGCGTGGGCGGTCGCCACCTGCACCACCGCCGTCGCGGGGCTGGTGCTATACCCGCAGGCGTCGGCGCGGGCGATCGTGAAGGCGGCCGTCTACCTCGCGGTGCGGCGCTGGTACTTCAGCGTGTTCGCGCTTGCGCTGCTCGGGACCGCGGCGGCAGCCGTCCTCGTCCAGCCGGTGCTCGGCGCTCTCGCGCCGGGGCTGCTGCTGTACGTCGTGTTCGCGAACGCCGACTTCGCCTACCGCCGAGCCCTGGAGACGGAGGCCGCTGCGGGCTGAGCGCCGCCCTGGACGCGATCCCTGCCGGGGCGCATGCTGGAGCCATGACCGGATTCCAGACCACCCACGCCTTCAGCGGCTTCAGCGTCGACGACATCGATGCGGCTCGGACCTTCTACGGCGAGACACTGGGCATGAACGTGTCGACGAACGCGATGGGCTTCCTCGACATCGAGCTGCCGCAGGGCGGATCCATCCTCGTGTACGCCAAGCCGAACCACACGCCCGCGAGCTTCACGATCCTGAACTTCCCCGTCGACGACGTCGAGGCGGCGGTCGACGACCTCAACGCCCGCGGCGTCGTCACGAAGATCTACACGGATCCGGACTTCGGCACCGATGAGAAGGGCATCGCGCACGGCGGCCCCGGTCGCGGGCCGGACATCGCCTGGTTCACGGACCCCGCAGGCAATGTGCTGTCGGTGCTCGCGGCGAGCTGAGCGGTGATCGCTTGACTTAGAGCGCGCTCGAAGTCGTAGCGTGGGGCGCGGCCCGTCTCACCTCCACTCCGAAAGGCACTCATGAAGCACGCGACTCTCGGCACCCTCTCCGTCGGACGGCTCGGCCTCGGCTGCATGGGCATGTCGGCCTTCTACTCCGGCGCCAACACGGACGAGGCCGAGTCCATCCGCACGATCCACCGGGCGCTCGATCTCGGCGTCACCATGCTCGACACCGCGGAGATGTACGGTCCGCATACGAACGAGGAGCTGGTCGGACGGGCCCTGGCCGGGCGTCGCGACAGCGTCGTGATCGCCACGAAGTTCGGCATCCTGCCGGGAGACGACGGCGGCCGGCGACTCGACGGCAGCCCGGAGAACGTGCGGCGCTCGGTCGAGGGGTCGCTGCGGCGCCTCGGCACCGATCGGATCGACCTCTACTACCAGCACCGCATGGATCCGCAGACGCCGATCGAAGAGACTGTGGGCGCCCTCGCCGAGCTCATCGCCGAGGGGAAGATCCGGCACTACGGGCTCTCCGAGGCCGGGGAGCAGACGCTCCGCCGCGCGCATGCCGTGCATCCGGTGACGGCGCTGGAGACCGAGTACTCGCTGTGGACGCGGGAGCCCGCCGAGCAGCTGCTGCCGGTGCTGCGCGAGCTCGGCATCGGCCTGTTCCCGTACTCGCCGCTCGGCCGCGGCTTCCTCACCGGCGCGATCCGCTCGGCAGACGCTCTCGATGCCGGCGATTTCCGCCGCAGCAATCCGCGCTTCGTCGGAGAGAACCTCGATGCCAACCTGCGGATCGTGGATGCCGTCGAGGCGGTCGCCGCCGACCTCGATGCCACGCCGGCACAGGTCGCCCTGGCGTGGGTGCTCGCGCAAGGGGACGACATCGCGCCGATCCCCGGCACGAAGCGCGTCTCCCGTCTCGAGGAGAACGTCGCGGCGGACGCGCTCCTGCTCACGGCGGAGCACCTCGCGGCCCTCGATGCGCTCCCGTCCGCGGCAGGCGACCGTTACGCCGACATGTCCAGCATCGGCCGCTGACCGGACGGCGGCGGTCCGCCCTTCAGCCGGCGAAGCGTCGCTGCACCTCGGCGTACGGCAGCGCGCCGTCGAGGAATCCGAGCGTGCCGGTGTCGAGCAGTTCTCGCCCGGCACGCTCGAGCGCGGTGAGGGCCGCACGGGCGAGGCTGCCGCCCAGGCTCACCCGCCTCACCCCCAGCGCGAAGAGCTCCGGCACCGGGATGACGTGCGCGGCGAGTCCGGCGACGATGTTCAGCGGGGCCGGGATCTCCGCGGCGAGGCGACGGACCGTCTCCTCGTCGCCCACCCCCGGCACGAACACGCAGTCGGCGCCGGCCTCGACGTAGCGCTGCGCCCGGGCGACCGTGTCGGCGAACGGATCCGCAGCGCCGGGCACGAAGTACGCGTCCGTGCGGGCGTTGAGCACGAATGTCCCCCGGGGCGCCGCGTCCCGGGCCGCGGCGATCCGCTCGGCCGCCTCGTCGACACCGAACAGGGCGCCGCCGGCGGTGTCCTCGAGGTTGCCGCCGACCGCCCCGACGTCGACAGCGCGCAGCACGGTGCGCGCCACGTCCTGCGGGTCGTCTCCGTACCCGTTCTCGAGGTCGGCGGTCACCGGCACGTCGACGGCCGCGACGATCGCGGCGACCTTCTCGAGCATCGTGTCGAGGTCGAGGGCGCCCCCGTCGGGCACCCCGAGCGACCACGCGATGCCGGCGCTGGTCGTGGCGATCGCGGGGAAGCCGAGCTGGGCGAGGATGCGCGCGGATCCCGGATCCCAGGCGTTCGGCAGCACGAAGCCGCCGCTGCGGTGCAGGGCGAGGAAGGCGGCTGCGCGGTCATCGTTCGAGGTCATGATTCCGGGGTACCCCGCGGGGCTGCGCGACGTCAAGCGCGGCCCGATGGCGTGTCGTCCCGGCCGCTCAGCGCCGCGCGTGCGCGATCGAGCGCGGATGCACGATGCCCGTGGCCGCGCCCAGCACCGCCCCGATGAGCGTGTCGACGACACGCTCCAGGATGAGGGCCCAGGGCAGTCCTCCGCTCACGCCGGCCGCCGAGGAGATGATGAAGAGCACGAGCGGCGTGATGAAAACGAGCGCCAGCGCGTAGTTGCGGACCACGAAGATCTCGACCGCGAACTGCAGCCCCGCCAGCAGGAACGGCAGCACGAAGGACGGGATCGGCACGGATCCGAGCAGCGCGAACGCGCCCGCGCCGACCAGGGTGCCGAAGAAGCGCTGGCTGCCGCGGATGAACGCCACCCGCCGGCCCACGTTGACGCCGATCACGGCGATGGCCGCGCACACCGTCCAGTAGGCCCGCTGCGGATCGACGAACAGCATGCTGAGCAGGGTCCCGACGACGGCGACCAGGGCCACGCGCGCCAGCAGTGCTCGCCCGTCCCGGTCCAGCTGCGGCCGGCGCGCGATCTGCGTGCGCGCCGGAGCCGGCGCTGCGCCGCGAGCTCGCCCGATCAGGAGCGCCGCCACGGCGATCGCGTAGGCGATGACGATGCCCACGGCGAGCGCCCCGAGGTAGCGGAGCGGCTCGACGAGCCGATGCCCGCCGGACACGGCCGTGAGGTGGGTCGCCAACCCGTAGACGAGCACGAAGAACACGGGTCCCGGCGGCCCCAGCCGGAAGCCGTAGTGCAGGCCGGCGGCGATGATCGACAGCACGACGAGCCCGATCGCGGCGGCGAGGGGGAACGGAGCGAGCACGGTGCCGATCGCCGCGCAGACGAAGATCGCCAGCCCCACGACAGGCAGCAGCCGGATCCGCACGCGCGGCGCGGTGCCGACGAGGTAGATCGCGGTGAAGGCGCCGCTGGCCGCCATCATGCCCGCCCCTGGCTGCCCGAGCAGCGTGAACAGCCCGACCGGGATGAGCATCGACATGGCCGCCTGCAGCGCGATCGGCCAGCGCCGCGACGGCGCGGGAGCGAGGAGGAAGTGGCTGCGGGCCCAGACCCGGATCAGCGCGGTCGGCGGGCGCGGGGAGTCCGGAACCTGTGCGGTCATGCCGTCCGCCTCCGTTCCGGCCCGGATCCGGACCTCCTCCAGCCTACGCGCGGAAGGACGCCGACCCCGATGCGGGAGGGCGCCCGGCCCCGATCGGGGAGCTCAGGCGACGCGGACGAACCTCGGGCCGCGGTAGCCGTCGCGATCGACCTGCTCCTCGAACATCGCGAGCGGCCGCGCCCAGAAGCTGTAGTCGTCGTAGAGCTTCCGGTAGAAGACCAGCTGCTCCTCGGTCTCGCTGTGCCGGCCGACGGCGATCACCTCGTATCGGGCGCCCTTGAAATGCTGATAGATGCCGGGTTCGACGGCCATGCCTCGTTCATCCTCCCGTCCGCCCGCACCCCGTGCCGGCGGTCGGCCCGGGCGTCGGCGGCTGCGACTCCGATCACCGAGCCTGGCATGCCCGGCCTGCCGCCGCCAGCGCCCCTCCTCGGACAGCCCAGGGCGCGGAAGGCGGGCCTCGGTATCATCGGGTGATGGCCGATTCCTCCGCAGCGCCCCGCAGCACCGGCCGCTACCGCAAGGGCATCGCCCGGCGCCAGGAGATCCTCGACAAGGCGATCGAGGTGTTCGCCCGCCGCGGCTCGCAGAAGACCAGCCTTCGCGCGATCGCCCAGGAGGTCGGCGTCACGCACGCGGCCCTGACGCACTACTTCGGATCCCTGGAAGAGCTCCTCGTGGAGGTCTACCGGGAGTCCCAGCGACGGCCGAGCGCCGAGCGTCCGCTTCCGCCGGACGCCACACCCGCGATGGCGATGAGCGCCTCCGCCGAGGCGAACCGGCAGATCCCCGGACTCGTGCAGCTGTACTCCACACTCGTGGCGATGGCGATCGAGGACGACCATCCGGTCGCCCAGGAGTTCGCGACGGACCGGTTCGCCCGGCTTCGCGAAGGCATCGCCGAGCAGGTCGTCCGGCTGCAGCAGTCCCGGCACATCCGCACGGACCTCGACCCGGTGCTGGTGGCCGCGCTCGTCATCGCGGCCTCGGATGGCCTGCAGATCCAGTGGCTGCTCGACGAGGGCGTCAACCACGAAGCGGCGCTGGAGATGCTCGACCGCCTGCTCCGCGGCACCCCTCCCGCCTGATCGCGCGACACGCGCACCGCCTGGACGCGGCGCAGGTCTTGCCGCGACATCCCGCATCCCCGCGACATCCTGCATCCCCGCGTTCCCGACATCACGCAGACCGCGGGCCGCCGGCATGGCGCCGGACGACCCGCGGTCTGTGTAATCGGTCAGAGCGTGGCGGCGAAGGGGTCGAAGCCCTCCGGCAGCAGCGGAACAGGGCCGACCGTGCTCTCCACCTCGAGCGACCGGCCCGTGCGCGCGGACTCCTGCGCGGACAGCAGCACGTCGAGCACGTGGAATCCGAGCTCGCGGAGGCCACGTGCGGCCGGTCCGCCGCGATCGCCCGCACCATGTCGAGCGCGCCGAGGCCGCGGCCGACCTGGATGTCGTCGTGGGGGATCTCCACCCACTCCTGCTCGAACGACATGCCGTCGCGCAGGACACCGAGCGGTTTCACGTACGCGATCCGACCCGCGAACTGATTCGGATCCGGGATGACGATGGTCCCCTCGGTGCCGTGGATCTCCACGATCCCGTGGCGCTCCAGCGCGGAGTCGAAGCTCAGCAGGCTCTGCGCCTGCGCGCCCTGCTCGAACGCCGTGACGATCTGGATCGTCGACGGCACCTGCACCGGGAACAGGGTGCCGGCGTTCGGGCCCGTGCGGATCTCGCGCTCCTCCCGCGCCTTGGTGCCGACCGCGGTCACGCTCGACACCGGGCCGAGCAGGCTCACCAGTGCGGAGAAGTAGTACGGCCCCATGTCGAGCAGGGGGCCTGCGCCCTCGGCGAAGAGGAACCCGGGGTTCGGGTGCCACATGTCCGGTCCCTGCGTCTGGAACACCGTCTGCGCGAACAGCGGGCGTCCGATCACGCCGCTGGAGATCGCCCGGCGCGCGGCCTGGAAGCCCGGGCCGAGCAGCGTGTCCGGGGCGGATCCGACGCGCAGGCCGGCCGCGGCGGCCTCCCGCAGCAGCTCGGCGGCGCCCTCGCGGTCGAGGCCGAGCGGCTTCTCGGTCCAGACGTGCTTGCCGGCGGCGATCGCGGCGCGGGACACCTCGATGTGCACGGCGGGGATGGTGAGGTTGATCACCAGGTCCACCCCGGGATGCGCGAGGACGTCGTCCGCGGATCCGAAGGCCGGAACACCGTACTTCTCGGCCTGCGCCTGCGCGCGGTCGAGCAGCAGGTCGCCGACGATGAGCACCTCGGTGTCGGGGAACTTCGAGAGGTTCTCGAGGTACGTGTCGCTGATGACGCCGACGCCGATGACGCCGATCCCGACCGCGCTCATCGGGCGAACCCGCCCTCGACGAGGAACGCATAGCTCGCGGCGATGTCGGCGAACACGTCGCCCGGCGCGTGGTCGTACTCGATCACCGCGTACTCGAGCGCGGTGGCGGCGCGCAGCGCCTCGGCGAGGGGCACGTCGCCGGTGCCGGCGTGGCGCTGGTCGAGGCTGTCTGCGCCGAACGCCGGGGCGTCGGGCGCGAACGGGTTGCTCGCCGGGACGATGCCGTCCTTGACGTGCGCGGCGACGAGGCGGTCCCCGAGGCGCGCGACGAGAGCGGGCACGTCCTGCCCGCCGGTGAGCGCCCAGAACAGGTCGAGCTCGATCTTGACGCGCTCGTCGGTCAGCGCGACGAAGCGCTCGTAGGCGGTCTGCCCGTCGAAGTCGGCGATGAACTCCTGGGCGTGGTTGTGGTAGCCGACCTCGATGCCGAAGCCCGCCGCGGTGTCGACGAGGGCGTTGAGGCGGTCGGCGATGTCGGTGACGCCGTCGAGCGTGAGCCAGCGGGCCGGATCCACGAACGGGTCGATGACGGTCTTGATGCCGATCTTCGCGGCGACCTCGAAGACGACCTCTGGCGCGGGCGTCGGGATGGATCCGTCCGGCGTCCACAGCTCATCCGACAGCAGCGGCGCGTGCCCGGTGGGGGCGGCGAGGCCCGCGGCGTCGAGGGCGGCGCGGATCTCGTCGGGCCGGCGCACGAAGTCGAACGCCTCCACGTTGCGCAGGCCGATGGCCGCGAGCTTGTCGAGCGAGCCCTGCATGTCGGCGGAGAACTCCGCCGCGAGGGTATAGAGCTGTACCGAGGTTTCTGGCAGGGCCACGGTGACCTTCCTTGTCTGTGAGAGGACGGGCGCTCCCGGCCCGTGCGGCCAGGATAGCAGAAACCTCCATGTGGAGGTAATGAGAATTCCGCGGCTCGAGCGGGCCCTGCATCGGTCTGGTGTCGCAGGAACTCCGCGACGGGCGGATGGGACGCACCCGCTGACGCTCGGGAACTCCCGGTCACGCCGTCAGAGCGCAAAGCACCGGCTGCACGGCGCGGGGTCGGGCGCCGTGCAGCCGGTGGGTTCAGCCCGGACTACTTCCAGGTGTCGTTGAGCGTCACCGAGCCGGACGATCCGGTGGTGTAGCTGCGGTTCGATCCGCTCTCCCAGGTGACGGCGCCGTTCGCGTCCTTCACGATGTACTTGTACTGGAAGGCGGTGGACGCCGGAATCGCCACGGTGGTGGACCACACGGGGTACGACGCCGGGTCCATCTTGATGGCGGCGCCGGTGTTCCAGCTGCCGAGCGCCGGAATCGATCCGACCACGTACACATTGCTGCCCCAGGTCGTCGTCTCGTTCTCATTGAACGTGACGGCGACGGTGGGCGCGGGCGGCGGCGTCGCCGTGGTGCCGTTCAGCTGATCCGTGAGGGAGGCGGTCGCCCCGCTGCCCGTGGTCGCCGTGTGGTTGCTGCCGGACTCCCACGTGACGGTGCCCGATGCGTCCTTCTGGATGTACTTGTACTGGATGGCGGTGCTCTGCGGCAGGTTCACCGTGGCGGTCCAGGAGGACCCGGACTGCGTCATCGGGATCGCCGACGCGGGCGCCCAGCTGCCCAGCTCGGCGATGGATCCGACCAGGTACACCGGCGTCGAACCCGTCTCGCCGTTCACGGTGAACGTCTCCGCGACCTGGCCGGCCGTCGGGGTGGGCGTGGGCGTCGGCGTGCTGCTGCCCGTCGGAGTGGGGGTGGGCGTCGCGGTTCCGGTCAGGCCGTACAGGGCGACCGCGTCCTTCGCGGGCACCGTCACCGAGGCGTTGCCGCTGCCGTCGACCGTGATCGACGCGCCGGTGCAGGCGCCGGTGGAGGCGGTGTAGTCGCCGTGGATCACGTCGCAGTAGCTGCCGGCCGGAAGACCGGTCGTGAACGTGCGGGTCTGCGCGGAGGTGCCGTTGTTGATGGCCACCCAGGCCTTGCTGCCGCGGCTGAACGAGATGAGGTTCGCACCGTCGCTGTACCAGTTCGCGACGGCCTGCCCGGTGGCCGCGTTGTGCCAGCCGACCATGTTCGCGATGCCCTGGTTCCGGTCGGTGCAGTACCAGCCGTTCGCGCAGTCGGTGTCGGTGACGAACCCGTTGGCGTCGGCCGGCGGGGAGTCGTCGGACGAGTTCCAGGTGAAGCTGGCGTACACCTGCGGCGTTCCGTACCCCCATGCGAGATGGAAGACGTTCGCGAGCACGTACGTCGATCCGGCCTTGTAGTTGAGGCTCGACCCGTTCCGCTCGGTGTCGTGGTTGGTCACCATCGTGCCCGAGGAGGCGGAGGGCTCGATGCCCCAGCTCTGCCCCAGCGTGGCGAGGTTCGCGATGTTGCCGGTGAACTGGTTCTTCAGTGCGGTGGCGTAGGTGAACTCGATCACCTGACCCATGCCCTCGTAGGCGCTCGGCGCGAGGCCTCCGGATCCGCCCGGCATGACCTCCTGCAGCACGTACGGACGGGATCCGGTCCACGTCGTGTTGTGCACGCCGCTGAGGATCGCGGACAGGTCGTTGGCGTTGATGTGCTTGGCAGCGTCGAGACGGAAGCCGTCGACGCCGAGGTCGACGAGCTGGTTCAGATAGGCGGTCTCGGTGGAGCGGACGTGGCTGCTCTCGGTCTTCAGGTCCTCGAGCGACACGAGCTCGCACTCCTGGACCTGGGTCTGGTTGTTCCAGTCGTTGATCGCGAGGTTGCTGTTGGGGCAGTCGTTCGGATAGGCGTGGAAGTCGCTCGCCGTGTAACCGGGCTGCGCGTAGGAGTGCGAGGATGCGCTGAAGCTCACCCCGCCGTAGGAGTCGGTCGTGGTCTGGTTGTCGCCCGCCATGTGGTTGAGCACCGAGTCGACGTAGACCTTGACCCCGGCGTTGTGGCAGGTGGTGACCATGTCGGCGAACTGCGCCGCCGTGCCCATCCGGCTGTTCAGGTCGTAGCCGACCGGCTGATAGACCTCCCACCACGGGTGCGTCGACTGGTTCAGCCGCACGGAGTCCTGCGGCGGAGCCACCTGCACGGCGCCGTAGCCCTTGGGGCCGAGGACGTTCGTGCACTCGGCGGCGACCGAGTGCCAGTTCCACTCGAACAGGTTGGCGACGACGTCGCCGCTGTTCGGCGTGCTCGCCTGCGCTGCTCCGGACATGGCGAGAGGGACCAGGGCGCCGACGGTCAGCGCGCCGGTCAGGATCCAGGCGGCACGGGTGGCCGTGGTTCGTCTCGAGGGCGCGTGCGCGACAGCTCTGCGGTCGAGGGGCATCGTTGCTCCATCCAGTGCGGGCCGAGGTGTCGTCGCACGGCGGAGGCGGGGCGACGATGCCTGGCAGGTGATCTCGCCCACGGGATCGCGGGCGCGGACACCACAATGAGGCACGAGAGGTACGGCGTCAAGAGAAACTTGGAAGCGCTTGCATTTCTCGGCCGGAGTGAAACACGCTGTAACAGCGCAATTCTGCGGCGCGCGACCGCACTCGCGGACACAATGCGGAATTCACTGGGTTCGGGATTGCAAACGCTTCCATGAATCCTGCGCCCGCCTCGGACCAAACTGGGCGGCGTCGCCTCAGTCCCGGGAGGTGGCGTTGACGCTTCCCGATCGTTCCTGGCCGCTGAGGCGGGCGATCGCGGCCATGAGCCGCTCGGTGATCTCGCGCCGGGCTTTGCCGTCTGCGACGCCGTCGAGATCGGCGAGGTCGAGCGGCTCGCCGAAGCGCACCTCGAGACGCGCTCGCCCCGGGAGCAGATGGCTCAGCGGCTTGGCCGTGCCGGTGCCGATCAGGCCGACGGGCACGACGGCGGCGCCGGTGTCGCGCGCCATCCACGCCGCGCCGCCGTGACCGTCGTGAAGCCTCCCGTCACGCGAACGGGTTCCCTCCGGGAACACCGCGAAGACGCTCCCGGCGCGCAGGATGCCGGCGCCTGCGTCGAGCGCGGCGCGCGCGTCGCGGCCGGTCGCACGATGCACCGGGACCCCGCCGATCGAGCGGAAGAACCAGCGCCTGAACCTGCCGAGCGTCCCGGTACCCGTGAAGTACGACGCCTTGATGAGGAACTGCACCGGACGGGCGGTGGAGGTCGGGATGATGACGGTATCGAGCGATGCGAGATGGTTGCTCGCCAGGAGCACAGGCCCGCTCTCCGGGACGTTCGCACGACCGATGATGCGCGGGCGGTACAGCAGCCAGAACAACGGCCGCAGGATCGCCCGCCCGACGAAGTAGACGACGCCGGGCCGTGGCGCAGGGGTGGAGTTCGGCAGAGCGGGCACAGTCACCTCGAATGAGCTCCCGAGTTTCGCTGCGATATCCGGTAGCCGAAGAATAGCGGCTCATCTGGGAAGAGTGGCGGAGACGGAGGGATTTGAACCCTCGGTCCCCTTGCGGGGACTCCACCTTAGCAGGGTGAAATCGGCCATACAGGCGATCTGCGCCCTGAAGCGAATTCATCCGGGGAATCATGCGGGATTACCTACAAGATCAGGTAATTTCACCCCGACCGACGGCCACTCGTGACGCACTCTACACACGCAGGACTCACCGAGATTCGGGGTCCTCAGGATGCTCGGGGACACCTGGGGGACACCTGGCGCGAATCGGAACCGGTTGCCGTTATTGCAGATGGGAGTATCGTGGTGGACATGGCAGCACATGCTCTCGCGACCGCGCTCGACCCGGTCGACCCCACCGTGCGCGCCGACGCGAAGAGCCTCGCGGCTCGGCTCGTCGGTGACACCCCGGTCGAAGCTGCGGTGCGTTCCATGCTCGACGATGTCGCCCACGGGGCGCGGATCGTGGTGCTGCGGGCCGAGGACGAAGTCACACCCGCTGAGGCCGCCGAGCTCCTCGGCGTGACCCGCCAGTTCGTCGACCGCCTCTGCGAGGATGGCGTGCTCCCTTTCCGCCGTCTGCCCGGCAGCCGGCACCGCCGCATACGCGTGCAGGACGTCCTGGATGTCGCTACCGAACGCGAACAACGACGCGCCGGCGGCGACGCGCTGCGCGCCGCACTCGGCGCATAAAGGATGGCGCGTCAGCAACGGGTCTTCATCGACACCAGCGAGCTGTTCCCGTTCACGATCATGGACGTGCTGCTCACCCTGTCCGAGGACTTCCTCTTCACCTGGGTCTGGACCGACGAGCTCCTGGACGAGTGGGAAGACGTCATCGTTCGCGAAGGCATGCGGACACCTGAGTCCGCGCACTCGGTCACGGATGCGGTGCGTGCGCATTTCGGTCGCTACCGGATCGACCCGGGTCTGTATCGCGACAAGGTCACCGATGACCTCTCCCCCGACCCTGGCAATCGCCTCCACGCCGCGGCGTGCGTGTACGGCGGCGTCGACGTGCTGCTCACCCGGAACCTTAAACACTTCCAGTCTCCGGCCATCGCTCAGGCCGGGGTGCAGGTGATGACCTCAGACACTTTCCTGAGCACCCTGCTCACCCGCCGACGCGCCGCGGTGATCGAGTCCTTCAACCGTGCAGCGGAAGCCAAGAACAACCCGCCCGTCACACCCGTCCAGCTTGCCGACAGGATCGCCGCCGCAGGCGCACCCCGATTCGCCGAACGACTCCGGCCCCACCTCTCACGCTGACACGCAAGGGGACTGTCAGGATAGCGGTGGCGGGCGATGACACCGTCGCCGGCAGCGAACACATACGGGAGCCTCGTGTGGACCAAGGCCCCCGAACAGATCCTCGCAAAAGCGAACCGTCAACCAACTTCAGAAACGCGATACTAGTCCATAAACGCGCCGCCGTTCACAGCGAGGGCTTCGCCCGTGATGAAGTTCGCATCGTCAGACAGCAGGAACGCCACGGCCTTCGCGACATCCCGCGGTCTTTCGAGCCTGCCGAAGGGACTGCTGCACGGATAGGTGACAGGTTGTAGTCACGCCGCCAGTGCGACGGTCGTGTTCATGATGGTCTCGAACTCGATGGGCGTCAAACGGCCCAGGCGGGCCTGGCGTCGGCGACGGTGGTAGGTCCGTTCGATCCAGGTCACCATCGCGATGCGGAGTTGCTCGCGGGTGGTCCAGGTTCGGCGGTCGAGGACGTTCTTCTGCAGCAGCGCGAAGAACGATTCCATAGCTGCGTTGTCTCCGCTGGACCCTACTCTGCCCATGCTCCCGACCATGCGATGCCGGCTGAGGGCGCGGAGCATCTTCCGGCTTCGGAACTGAGATCCCCTGTCGGAATGCACGATGCATCCGGCGACGTCGCCGCGCATCGCAACAGCGTTCTCGAGGGCTTGGACGGCCAGACGGGACTTCATCCGGGAGTCGATCGAGTACCCGACGATCCGTCCCGAGTAGACGTCCTTGATGGCGCAGAGGTAGAGCTTGCCCTCCGCGGTCCGGTGTTCCGTGATGTCGGTCAGCCACAGTTCGTTCGGCGCCTCCGCTGTGAACACGTGCCGCACACGCCCGTCCTCGTCGACGACCGCGCACAGGTCGTCGTGGACGGGAGGGCCGGGTCGGCGGCCCTTGCCGCGCTTGGGCTTGCCGAACGCGCTGAACCAGCCGTTACTCGACGCGATCCGCCACGCCGTCCGATCCGACATCGCCTCTCCGTTGTCGCGGGCCTCGTCGGCGAGGAGCCGGTGCCCGAACTCGGGGTCGTCCTGGTGCGCGTCGAATAGCGCGTTCGCGCGATACGCCTCCACCACCTCACTATCGGTGATGGGGTTCGCCAGCCAGCGGTAGTAGGGCTGGCGGGAGAGCTTCAATACCCGGCACGTCACCGTCACAGGAATCCCTGCGGCGGCGAGCTCCGTCACGAGCGGGTAGAACCTTTTCCCGGCAGGTTCGCCTGCGACAGATACGCCGCCGCACGCCGCAGGACCTCGTTCTCCTGTTCGAGGAGCCGGTTTCGCTTCCGCAATTCGCGGATCTCGGCCGCCTCGGTTCGGGACTGGCCGGGCTTGGCTCCCTCGTCGATGTCGGCGCGACGCATCCACTTCTGCAACGTCATGGGGTGAACACCGAAGTCTTTCGCGATCTGCTCGATCGTCACACCGGGCTCACGATTTCGCGCGACGCGCACGACATCGTCACGGAACTCAGTGGGGTAGGGCTTCGGCACAGCAACATCCTTCCAGGCCGCCCTCCCAGGGCAAGTCAGATCAGATGTCACCTACTCGTGCAGCAGTCCCTTCCTCACGCCCTGCTCCGATCAGATCCGTCTCGCATCTCTTCTGCGGAGTGGAGCCCGACCGTATCGCCAGATTCGAGATGATGGCGATCATGCTGATCAGCGATCTCGGCATGCGCGCTGTTCGGCGAAAAAGCCTCACCGAGCCGTTCCTCGACATCGATACGTCGACGCCGATGGGACAGTCTGTCATCGGCATCAGGGCGGTCCTAACCCAACTGCGTTTGACACCATCCGCGAGAACACGACCCTGCGGTCTGGAGTACCCCCTCCCGCAGGGTTGTGTCGGCGGACGCTCCACAGTCCTGACGTCCGATCGGATCGCGGCCCTACTCGACATGAGCGTCGGCAGGAAGGGCGTCGGTGACATCGAGCAACTACTCAGCGCTCTGTTGCTGATCGATGGTCTCTCCCGTCACAGGATCAATCATCTCGATGACATCGGTCATCGCCTTTCCTCCCGATCAGGCTAGAACCAGATACACCGTTCATCTGACATCCAGACCCGGCCGATTCACCATGGGAGGACGCCTGACTTGGCGAGGATGACAAGCCCGAGGATGCAGAACACGGTGGGGACGAGCCATCCCTCGATGTTCGCGATTTTGAGCACGACCCGCGGATGCGAGACGATGAGTCGGCCAGCGAGGAGCCAGACGCCGATCAGGACCACGAACACGACGAGCGTGAGGATCGTGTCGGCGGTCGGCAGTGCGCGGAACAGAGGCGTGTAGACGGCGATGTTGTCCGCACCGTTAGCGACAGTGACGCCGATCACGCCGAGCAGCCCACCTGGGTTGAGCACCGTCGCTCTCTCCTGCTCGGTGCGGGTGCGGTGGCGGAAGTACTTCACGAAACCCCAGACCCCGAGTCCGAACGGGATCAGGCCGAGCAAGCCCGTCCACCGATCCGGGACGACCGCCAGACCGAGCGTAGCGAGCAGGCTGGCCGCGATCAACGTTCCGACGCCGAGGTACTGCCCGGCGACGATCTTCCACGTGTTCAGCGCACCGCGTCGTGCCGCCAGGAAGAACAGTGTGACGACGATGATGTCGTCAACGTTCGTCCCGGCGAACGCGCCGGTCGCGGCGAGGATAGTGGTCAACACCGCGTCTGACGCTCCTGCCGGGTTATGACGCGGATGCGCCCGGAACGACCGGAACGCTCCCGCCACCGTGGCAGTCGGTGACGCCAGGCTGGGAAGCACGACCCCGTACGCGCGTTCTCGACTGGCAGGCCGCGCGGCTCACCCATTGGGGACGTCCGCGGCGTGGACGGCTGCGGCGAACACCGCGAGCACGTTCGCGCACTGCTCCAGCGCTTCCTCGGCCGCCGCATGACCTGCCGCGTCCGGGCGGTCACGGGCGCGGGCGCGGGCGCGGGCGCGGACCTTGTCGTACCAGCCACGGAGCTTGGTGAGATCCTCGTCATCTTCCTCGAGTTCCCCATAGGTGAAGTGCTGCTTCGCGGTCTCTTCTTCTATCTCTCGGAGGAACCCCTGGCAGCGGTCGTCGATCTCCTTATAGTCGTCATCCCGAGCCGTGTTGGACACCGCCACCATGTCGGTGCCGCCGGCGATCGGATCGGCGTTCAGCAGCTGCGCCGACCCGCCGTCCACACTGGCAATCTGACCGGATCGTGCGCGGGAGCAGCTCGACTCGGGCGAGAGGGACGCTGAGAGCAAGACGCAGTGCGGCATCGTAGATGCCGCACACTTGTCGATGGTCGTGCCTTCCCCGAACCGGTCGTCACCGACGTGCGGGGCGCGCTGAAAGTACCGCGCATGGCGGCCACAGAACCGGTAGTAGTTCGTCGATGCCGAGAACTCAGCGCATGCCTGTTCGTCGTCGACGATGAGGTCGCGGCCAGCCAGGAGCGCGACCTCATCGTCCACAGACAGGCTCTGCTTCACGCTGCACCCCGAGAAAAAAGAGGCCCCTCCCATTTGAGCTTCAGGGAGAGGCTTGGGAGGGGATCGATTGGTTCAACCCTATCGCGAACGACTGAAGGCGCACCAGTTCGAGCTGCACACCGCGCTTCGATTGCATCCACCCAGTTCCATGCCGCGGATTCGCTGCTCATTCGCGATCACCGCGGCCGGTGATCAGTCGGCGGATCCCCGCGGTGCCGCTCAGCCGAGGCGCGCGGGAGCGAGTCGGAGGCAGCTCAAAAGTCCGCGTGGAAGATCACGTTCCGGGGCAGCCCGCCGCGGAGGGCGACGGCCTGCCGCAACACGTGCTCGACGAGGTCAGTATGCATGGTGTCGGCGACGTGACGGAGGCCGAGGGCCGGCTGGTGTGCCCGTCACGGACCACGCACATGTACACCCACTTCTCACCCCCGCGTCCTGCAGGTCCGCAGGGGTCCGCGGCGCCCCGTACGTGCCGTCCGACGCGGTATGGAAGCCGACGAGCTGCGCGGTCAGCGCGACCGTCCGCTGCTGCCGGGGGGGGCGGGCCCGCCGCGACCCGGGCACGCCATTCGTAGAACCGCCGACGGTCCACATCCGGCAGCCAGCACATCCGCGAGACGTCGACGTCGTGTTACTGGTCTTCTCCGCCTCGATCACCGCGAACCGTTCCTCGGGTTCTGCTTCGACGCGAAGAAGGCCGCCACATTTCCCAGGAACTCATCCGCCCCGTATCGATCACCATACGGCGCGGCCTCACGCCGATACTCAGGCGTATGCGTCGCCCTCTTCTGCTTGCTCGCGCCCATCACAGACAACCTCCCCGACAAGCCCGCGAAATGCGGTCTCGCCTGGTCAGTGTCCGGGATCCGGGGTCAACCTCAGTGTCCGGGAATCGGGGGGTCGACCTCACGAACGCGGCATTGGAGGTTCCCCAGCGGACACCCGCAGGAACTTCGACGCCCCGAGCGAATCGTCTTCGAAGGGCTCAGTCTCCGGGAACGTCGAAGATCTGTAAAATGACAATCGTCACAGAACTGCATCTGCTGAGCCGATGCAGTCTCAACGCACGGAGGCAACGATGAGCGTCAAAGCCGACGTCACCCTCGCCCAGCTGCGCTACTTCATCGAAGCCGCCACGCACCTATCGATGACGCGCGCCGCGGAAGAGATGTTCGTCGCACAGTCGGCCGTCTCGTCGGCGATCGCAGCGCTCGAGCAGCAGGTCGGAGCACAGCTCTTCATCCGACAACGGTCCCGCGGACTCGTCCTCACGCCAGCCGGACAACAGTTTCTGGGAGACGCGCGCGCACTGCTGTTGAACCTGGATGAAGCCCTCGACACAGCACGTGGCATCGACAATCAAATCCGAGGCACCATCCGGATCGGCTGCTTCGTCACCCTCGCCCCGTTCATTCTCCCGGCGATCGTTAGCCGGGTGCATTCGACCCACCCGCACGTCAACATCGAGGTCGATGAGCTCGACGCCGATCAAGCTCGGACAGCGCTCAGGAGCGGACGGGTCGAACTGGTCGTCGGCTATGACTTCGGCTTCGGCCACGACATTCGAAAGACGATCCTGTCGAACGCGCCACCGCACGTTGTTCTGCCGGCGAACCACCCGCTCGCAGCGTCGCGGCAGGTGCTTCTACGTGACCTGGTGCACGAGCGGCTCATCCTCCTCGACCTCCCTTACAACAAGGAGTATTTCCTCGGTATCCTCGCTGCCGCGGGGGTTCAACCCGATATCGCGCACCGCTCGATGAACTACGAGACCGTCCGCACGTTCGTCGCTCATGGCCACGGGTACTCGATCCTGAACCAGCATCCCGTGCACGATGTCAGCTATGACGGCGAACCGTTGGTGACCCGTCCCATCGCTGACGAAGTCCCTGCGCTCCCCGTGGTACTCGCCGCGCTACGCTCCGTTCGGACCACCGCCCGTGCGCGGGCCGTCGGGGACATCGCCGCGCAGGTCGTCACCGACACTCTTCAACCGTCCAGGAATCCCGGTAGTACGGCGTCGCGACCTCGCACTTGACTGTTCGAGGATCAGACCTGTTGAATCCAGGTCGCCGGCTTGTGCACCGCGCTGTTGCCGGATGCCGGCGCCGGCGCGAGCTTCGACACGGTGATTTCACCGACAAGCGCAACGTCTCGGCAGACACCGGACACGTCCACTGTGAGGGTCTGCGCGGTCGGTCGCATGAGTCGAGGGCTCGAGCGGGGGGTCGTCGTGATGCGCCATCACGAGGTCGGCCAGCCGGAGCAGCGCCTTACCTCGCTTGGCCCGCCCATGTGGCTCCACGCGCTGGCCTCGAACACGCGCCGGGCGCGGGCGACTGCAGCGACGACGCCCTGCTCGGAGCCAGCGGCGAGATCTGCCCGGCGGGGAAGACAACCGAGGCTTGTAACTGCGATGGTGCGGCCGTCCGCGGCATCCGCCCGCCGCCCGTCGATGGCGTGCGCGCAGGCCCGCTCGGTCCGCTGAAGTGGGTCCAGTCGATGGTGGTCATGATTCCTGCGTTCTGGTGGTGACGTCGATGGCGGTCCACGCCATGAGGACAGCTGCGTCCAGGAGGGCTCGATCGGCGGCGGGTCCGACGCATGCGGCGGCGAACTCCTTCTGATGGTTCGTGTAGGGCAGCGAGTCGACGCCGATGTAGGGATGGATCGCGGGCACCAGCTGCGACACGTTGCCCATGTCGGTGGAGGCCCGGTTCATGCGCCCCGCGACCGCGGGGTCGGCGAACACCCGACCGCGCAAGACCGCATTGGACCGGTAGGCGGCGAGCGCCCGCTCGTCGGTGCGGAACTCCGCGTACGGCTTGCTCTCGGGGGTGATGGTGAGCGTCGCCCCGGAGGCGATCGCCCCCGCTTCGAAGCACGCTTCGACGCGCTTCTCGAGGCGGGCGAGTTCCTCGAGCG
This sequence comes from Microbacterium xylanilyticum, assembly GCF_054654695.1. Lineage (NCBI taxonomy): Bacteria > Bacillati > Actinomycetota > Actinomycetes > Micrococcales > Microbacteriaceae > Microbacterium > Microbacterium xylanilyticum. The sequence goes on along the minus strand of NZ_BAAIEN010000002.1, from coordinate 457,344 downwards.
TGTTCGCGCGCACGTACCAGCGGCCCTCGGTGTGCTCCGGGATCGCGTTGGGTGCGAAGCCGCCGACGGTCTGGATGCCGTGCACCCGGGTGTCGGGCGGCAGCTGCTGACGCAGCATCCCGATCGCGACCTGCGCCACCACGAAGGCGTCATTCGCGTTGACGCCCTCGTCGGGGTACGCGGCGGCGTGTGCGGAGACGCCGTCGTATTCCACGTGGCTGTGCGCCACGGCGAACGGTCGCGCCTCGGCGACGTCGACGGCGGCGGGATGCACCAGCATCGCCAGGTCGAGGTCGCGGAATGCGCCGGCGTCGATGAGTTCGATCTTGCCGCCGCCGCCCTCTTCGGCTGGCGTGCCGTACACCCGCACGGTGATCCCAAGATCGTCCGCGACGGAGGCGAGGGCCGCCCCCGCCCCGACCGCGGAGGCCGCGATGAGGTTGTGTCCGCACGCGTGCCCGAGCCCGGGGAGTGCGTCGTACTCGGCCATGATGCCGATGATCATCGGTCCACTTCCGGCTTCGGCCAGCAGTGCGGTCTCGTGGCCGAGGTAGGCCGGGGTGACGCGGAAGCCTGCTGCATCCAGCGCTTCGCCCACCCAGCCCGCGGCGCGGTGCTCCTGCCACGCGACCTCGGGGTGGGTGTGCAGGGTCTCGGACAGCGCGATCAATGAGGCGGATGCCTCGGCGACCGAGGCATCCACGGCTTGCTTGAGTCGCTCACTCATCGCCCGGTACTCCGTAGAAGGGTGCGACGGACGGGTCAAGGGCTCGGGTCACGTAGTCGTCCCGCTGCGGCATCCACACCGCGAGCAGGTGACCAAGCTCCGCGATCGGGTCGCCCTCGGTCCAGTCGACCCGCAGGTCGGTGACGCGCCAGCCGGCATCCCGCACCACCGACAGTCCCGCCGAGTGCACCGGGCCGGCCTCCCCGCCAGCCGCGACCGCGGCGTTCATCGCGGCGAGCAGCCGCACCTCGAGTTCGCCGGATGCCGCGGCGAACGCATCCACCATCAGCCGCGGGATCTCCGATGCGGCCAGCATGTTTCCAGCCGCCACCACCCCGGCGCCGGACGCGTCACCGAAGATGCCGAGCGCGCGGGGGCCCGAGTACGCTCCGGTACGGCCCGCCGCGTCCACGACCAGGATCTGCCGGAACTCGATGTGCTCGGCCGCACTCACGATCGCATCGAGCGCCTCTGCGGCGGGCAGACCGGCGTGCAGCCGCGCAAGCACGGCCGGGCCGAGCCGGGGGTCGGTGACGTTCTGCGAGTTCACTCCCCCGACGCCCTCGGCCAGATGCACGCAGCGAGCCGCGACAGCGGGCGACGACGAGCAGATCGCCGATCCGACCGCGCCGGACGCTTCCCGCGCGACGATCGAGAACGTCACTGCCCCACCCCGGCATCCGCCGCTGCCGAGATGACGGCGGTCGCGTCGATCTCGACAAGCCATTCAGGGCGGGCCAGCGCGCTCACCACGATCCCGGTCGACACCGGGAAGACGCCCTTCAACCACCGGCCCATGACCCGGTAGACGGTCTCGCGGTAGCGCGGGTCGATGATGTACACGACGACCTTCACGATGTCCTCGAGCGACGACCCGGCCTCTTCGAGCAGCATGGCGATGTTCGCCATCGCCTTCTCGGCCTGCGCCTCGACGTCGCCGATGCCGACCGACTCGCGGGTCTCGAGGTCCTGCCCGATCTGGCCGCGCAGATACACGACGCCGTTCGCGACGACCGCTTGGCACAGGTCGTTGTCGAGGCTCTGCTCGGGGTAGGTGTCCTTCGTGTTGAACGGGCGGATGCGGGTGTGGTTGGTCATCGGGATGCTCCGGTGGCGGCGAAGGGGGAGGTGGGCCGGTCGTCCGCGGCGGCGCCGCGAGACGTGGGGTGCTGGGCGTCGTATGCGAGGTAGCCGAGCTGGGTGTCAATCTGGTCGGCGATGTACTTGGCGTCGTGCCACACGCCCCAGATGAAGCTCGACCCGCGACGGGATTGCCACGGCAGGCCGAGGAAATAGACGCCGGGCTCTCGGGACACTCCACGCTGGTGGAGGGGGCGGCCACGCTGGTCGAACGTGTCCACCTCGAGCCAGCTGTAATCGGCGCCGAACCCGACGGCCCAGATGATGCTCGCAACACCCGCAGCTGCGAGGTCGAGCTGCAGGATCGGATGCATGACGCTGGCGGGATCCGGGCCGAGCAGGTGGGCCTCAGGTTCTTCGGGGAGGTCCAGACCGTTGCGCGCAACGAAGGCGTCGGCATCCTGCAGCAGGCCCAGGTAATCGGCGTCCCCGGCGGCGATGTTCGCAGCCAGGTCGGGGGCGAACGCCATGACCCCGTCGGCGTAGGCGCCCGCGCGACCGAGCAGGGTGATGCCGGATGCCGCCAGCCGGCGGAAATCGACCGTGCGGCCCCCGTTCGCGCCGGAGACCGCGATGGTCACGTGCTCGGCACCGGCGGCGGGGGTGGCGGCATCCCACTTGCCGAGCACACCCAGCCAGTAGCAGAAGTCCCGGCCGCGGTAGCTCCGCGGGGGCCGGGCATGCGGGCCGACGGCGAGGAACACCTCACGACCGGAGGCGCGCAGCTCGTCGGCGATCTGCACGCCGGACGACCCGCCACCGACCACGAGCACGCCGCCTTCGAGCAGCTGCGCCGGACGGTGGTACGCGCTCGAGTGCAGCTGGTGGAGGCCGGCGGCCTCGGGCACGACATCCGGGATGATCGGGATCTGGAAGGGACCGGTCGCCGCGACGACGTAGCGTGCATCGATCGTGCCCGCGCTCGTCTCGGCGCGGAATCCAGGAGCGCCGTCGTTCTTGCGCACCGAGGTGACCTCAACGCCGGTGCGGATCGCTGCCCCGTACTTTTCTGCGTAGGCCGTCAGGTATTCGGCGACCTGCTCTTTGCCGGCGAACGCGTCGGCATCGAGGTCGAACTCCATCCCGGGAAAGCGATCGTGCCACGCCGGGCCGTTGGCGACCAGCGAGTCCCAGCGCCACGGGCGCCACCGCTCGGCGACGCGACCGCGCTCCACGACGATGTGGGGCACGCCCCCACGCGTCAGATGCTCGCTCACCGCGATGCCGGCCTGGCCGCCACCGACAACGAGTACTTCCGTGTGCTCTGTTGACATCCTGATCTCCGTTGTTCGGTGCTTCTCCGCCCAGGGAACACGTTGTTTCGTTGCCGCGGTCCCAGGCCGTGAAGTTCTCTCGCTCTCTCACGTGGAGGAAACGACCTACGACGAGGAAAGCCGATAACACCTGCATCTGGCCAATACCGGATGTTGCGGAAGTAGATCTGTACAGCTGATGCCGGCTCCCCAGGAGTCGGCCGACGGGATGGGATGCCAGCGACACAGCCGATCTCGTCGCCTGAGACAAATAGACTCAGACAATCAATACGGTCCAATTCTGTATTGAGCCGTAGTAAACCGACACGTAGCGTGGTGGACGTGGCCGACACCGTCCTTTCCCAGAGAAGCCGCACTCGGCCAGGCGTTGTGGCACTGATGGGTACGCGCTACCTCGCGCTCGCGCTGATCGCCCGGCTCCCCTTCGCGATGATGGTCGTGGGCACGCTCACCATGACGGTGGAGCTGGGGAGATCGGTTGCCGAGGGCGGCGCGGTGTCGGCCGTCGCGGGTGTCGGCACTGCCGTCGGCGCACCGCTGCTCGGGCGTGCAATCGAGCGTTTCGGGCAGCGTCCAGTCCTCCTGGCGATCGGCCCCGTGTTCGGGATGCTGCTGGCCGGACTGGCGACGCTCGCGTGGCTCGGCGCGAGCACTGGTGTGCTTGTCCTCGTCGCAGCGCTCGCGGGCGTCGTCAGCCCGCAGGTCGCCCCCCTGTCGCGTTCCCGGGTCGCGAGCGCTGCCACGCAGCAGGATTCGGAATCGGGCCCGCTCATGGATGCTGCGATGGGTTATGAGTCGATGGCCGACGAGTCCGCCTTCGTGATCGGGCCGGTACTGGTCGGAGCGCTCTCCGTTCTGTGGGGCCCGTGTGCGCCACTCCTTGTCGCAGCCGGCCTCACCCTCACGACAGTCATCGCGTTCGCCCTCCATCCGACCGCGAGCGGACAGGCGATGAGCGCCGTCGCGTCTCCTGGAGTACGTCGCCCCCTCTGGTCCTTCCGGTTCATCCTCCTGCTCGCCGGGATGTCTTGCGTGGGTGCGATCTTCGGCTCCACGATCACAGCCCTGACACGCGCGATGGACGTCGCCGGTATTCCCGGCTGGACCGGTCTTGTCTACGGGCTGATGAGCATCGGGTCGATCCTGTCCGCGGCCTCACTGGCGCACATACCGCGGGGGATCCTGCCGCGCCGTGCGAGGTGGATCGTTGCAGGCGCTGTCGCGACTGCCGGACTGGCCGTCCTCGCCATCAGTCCCGTGCTGGTCTGGACCTGCGTCGGCCTCTTCGTCCTCGGCTGCGGCCTGGGCGCGACCCTCGTGAGCATCTTCGCCTCGACAGCCGAGGAGGTCCCCGTCAGTCGCCGCACGACCGCGTTCGCCATGCTCAGCGGCGCTCTGATCCTGACCCAAGCGGTCGTCATGGCCGCCGTCGGATTGCTCGTCACTGCAGAAGGCGCCGAGTCCGGCTATCTCGCGGCCGTGGGAGGTGGGGTGCTCCTGGTCGGATCCGCCGTCGCGCACCGCCTGCTGGCGTCAGATCGCGTCACTGGAGGAGTTGTGACGCCGTCGCGCGGATGAGTCGGATCGTGTCGTGCAGGCTCTCGCGCGGGTCGGACGCCCGGTAGATCATTTCCAGCGGGAGCTTTCCAGGCGGGTCCAAGGGGATGGCCACCACTTCGACCGGCAACGACGAAATCGCGGACCGCGGAACCAGCGAGAACGCCCGCCCCTCACCGAGCAGGTAACTCCTGGATCCCACGATCCGAGGTGGCGACACCAGGACCATCGGGCTGAGCCCACGGTCGTTGCACAGCGCGAGCAGTGCGTCGTAATACCCCGGAGCCTGCTCCCGCGACCAGAGCAGCAGCGGCAGATCGCCGAGATCTGCGAGGTCGATCGATTCTGAACCGGCGAGCGGATGCGCCGCCGACAGCACCGTCAGGAACTCCTCCTCGGCCAGCACCTCCTTGGTGAACCGCGGCGGTGGCGTCAGAAATCGGCCGATGCCGATGTCGGCACCGCGGCGCGCGACCTCCGCGACCACGGCGCCACTGTCTGATGCGATCTCCTCGATACTCGTGTCGACGGATTCGTGCTCCGCACGGCGGATGACCGCGGGAAGCAGTGCGTTCATCACGCTCGGCGATGCGACCACCCGAACCCGCTGCAGGCGCTCCGTGTGGAACAGGCGCGCCGTGTCCGTGAAGTGCTCCGCGGATTCCACCAAAGTGCGGGCGACCTCGATGAGGGCCTCGCCCGCCGGCGTCAGGCTCGCCGTGCGGGTCGAGCGTGTGAAGAGGCGCAAGCCGAGCGCCACCTCCAAGCGCTTCAACTCCTGACTTGCCGTCGCTTGAGCGATGTGCAGGGTCTCGGCCGCCCGGCCGAAATGCAGCTCGCTCGCCAGCGCCAAGAAGATCTCCACCTGACGCAAAGTGATAGCCATAGTCTAAGCCTATCAATTACCGAACTTTTCCACATTGTTTCAATCGCTGACCCTGGCTAGCGTTGACCGTATTGAAGCAAGAGAGAGCAGGAGCAAAGATGCTGGCTGTGGTGGGCGACCTGGTTGAAGACGTCATCGTGTGGCCCGCTGGCGCGCTCCGGCGCGGGACGGATAACCAGGCGGAGATCTATCGCACGCGCGGTGGATCCGCGGCGAACGTCGCCGCGTTCGCCGCGGACCTGTATCCGACGCGATTCATCGGCTGCATCGGCGACGACGCAATCGGTGAGCATGTCAGCCGGCTTCTTTCCCGAGCCGGCGTGGACGTGCGCGTACAGCGCCGCGGGGTCACCGGTACCATCGTCATCCTCATCGAACCGGACGGCGAGCGCACGATGCTTCCCAGCAGGGGCGCAGCGACGCGGCTCGAACGTGTGGTGACGGAGTGGCTGGACGGTGTCGAACTGCTCCATGTCCCTGCGTACTCTTTCGACGGCTCCCCGGTGCGCGAGAGCGTCGAGGAGATGATCGGGGTCGTGCGCGCTCGCGGAGGCATCATCTCGGTCGACGCATCCTCCACGCACGTCATCGAGAACTTCGGGGTCGACCGATTCCGGGCGTACATCGAGCAACTCGCGCCCGACTTCCTCATCGCGAACGCCGACGAGGCGGAGCTTCTCGGCTTCGGCAACGACATCACGACGCAGCGGATCCTGCTCGACAGCCCGTCGACGACCTTCGTCCTCAAGGCTGGTGCGCAGCCCACGCGCGTACTTCGCCACGGCACCCAGCCCCTCTCGATCGACGTCCCGCCGGTCGCGGAGATCCGGGATTCGACCGGTGCGGGCGACGCGTTCGCTGCGGGCTTCTTGAGCACCTATCTCACCACCGGGGACCTGGCCGCCTCCTGCCGCGGAGGTCATACCAGCGCGCAGGCCGTGCTCGGCTCCCCGGGAGCAACAGGCCCCATCCACACCCTCGGTTGACCAGCACCGCGGGCCGGGAAGCCATCCCGAGCGTGAGATCTGTACAGACCGCAACAGAGAAAGCAGGAAGAACAGTGAGCTCCATTCGCATCTCCGCCGAGGTTCGCGAGGCAATCGCCGCAGGCCGGCCGGTTCTCGCCCTCGAGTCGACCATTTTCACTCATGGTCTGCCGCGGCCGCGCAACTTCGAGGTGGCGATCGAGTCGGAGGCGCAGCTGCGCGCGTCCGGCGTGATCCCCGCAACGATCGGCGTGGTTGCCGGTGAACTCGTCGTCGGTCTTTCCACCGACGAGATCCAGCTTCTCTCGAACGACGATTCCGTCGTGAAGGCGTCGATCCGCGACCTGCCGATCGCAGCCGCGAAGAAGCTCAGCGCGGGAACGACGGTCGCCGCGACGGCGTACGCAGCACACGCGGCCGGAATCAAGGTGTTCTCGACCGGCGGTCTCGGCGGCGTGCACCAGGGCGCACCCCAGACCTTCGACGAGTCCGCGGACCTCGGAGCGCTCGCCAGCCTGCCGATCGTCGTTGTGAGCGCCGGCGTGAAGTCGATCCTCGACATCGGTCTCACGCTCGAGCGCCTCGAAACCCTCAACGTGCCGGTCGTCGGCTGGAAGACCACGGACTATCCGGGCTTCTACATCGCGGACTCCGGCTTCGATATCGAGTACGCCGTGGACAGCACGGACGAGATCGCAGCCATCGCCGCCAGTCGAGATGACCTGGGGCTGGCCTCTACGGTGCTGGTGGCCAACCCGGTCCCCGCTGACAAGCAGCTCGCCCCGGAGAAGCTCGAGGCCGTGCTCGTCGAGGCGCATGCCGCGGCGGCCGCCGCCAACATCGTGGGCCACGACACCACGCCTTTCCTGCTGGACTACATTCAGCGGGCGACGGGCGGGGAGAGCCTCGAGGTCAACATCAGCGTCTACCACAACAACGTCGCCCTCGGCGCCGAGATCGCCCGCTCGATCAGCGCCCGCTGAGAGGCGACGCCGAGTCGGTTCGGTGGCCTCGTCGCCTGGCGGGGCCACCGAACTCGAACAGGAGCTCAGATGTACGTGAAGATCTGCGGTCTCTCGACGGTGGAGTCCGCGCGCGCCGCCTTGAACGCCGGGGCGGACGCCGTCGGCATGGTCATGAGCCGCCGCAGCCGACGGAACGTCTCCGTACCGACCGCGCGTTCGATCGCAGACTTCGTCGGAAGCGCCGCGGATGTCGTCCTGGTCGTGGACGCACTCCCGGTCGACGAAGCGGCGTCACTCGCGCGCGAAATCGGCGCGGATGTCCTCCAGCTGCACGGCGATGCCTACGGCCCGCATGATTTCATCGCGGCCGGTGCAGTCATGCCGAGACTCTGGCGAGCGACATCCGCGACCGCACACGCAAAGTTCGAGGTCGGATCGTGGGGGGAAGAAGCCCTCCTCCTGGACTCCCCCGACCCCGGTTCCGGGGTGCGCTGGGATTCCTCAGACCTCCGGGTCGAGCCGGCGGGAAAGTGGCTGCTGGCCGGCGGCCTGAACCCGGACAACGTCTCAACGGCCGTCGCGTCGGCGCAGCCGTGGGGCGTCGACGTCTCCAGCGGCGTCGAATCCGCTCCCGGCGTCAAGAGCAACGCACTCATCGCCGCCTTCGTGACGGCGGCCAGAGGGAGCTGAGGTCCTTCGACCCTGGCGGCCCGTGAACGTCAAGCTGGAAGCGAGCCGGCGACGACCTCACCCCGTGCGACGACGGCGACGACGTTTTCCGCTGTCAGCGCGTCGATGTCGTTCCATGGGCGTCCGCGAACGACGATGAAGTCGGCATCCAGCCCCTCGACCAGCCTCCCCGTCGTCGAGCCCAGCCTCATCGCGTCCGCGGCATCAGAGGTCCCGGAACGGAGCGTGCGCTCGGCGGTCCAGCCGAACATGCGCTGCATCAGCCGCAGTTCCTCCATCTGGTCGCCGAACCTGACGAATACGCCGTTAGCGTCACTGCCGAGCACGAAACGGATGCCCGCGGCCGCGGCCGCAGCGAAGTTCACATCACGGTCGGCTACCACGGCGCGCGCCTTAGCGGCCGCTTCGTCGCCGACCGGCACGCGCCTTTGGGCGATGACGTCGTTGATCAAGAGGGTTGGCGCCACCGGCAGGTCTCGTTCCAGAAGCGCGTCGAAGTGCCGCGGGAGAATGCCGGTGCCGTGCTCGATGGAGTCCACGCCGAACTCGAGTGCGATGTCGACGCCCTCCGCCGAGTGGGTGTGGGCAGCCACGAGCATTCCGAGTGCATGGGCCTCGTCCACGGTCGCCGAGATCTCCTGCGGGGTCTGATTGCGCCAGCCGACCTTGTCGCCCATGGAGAGCACGCCGCCGCTCGTATAGATCTTGATGCCGTCGACTCCGGACCGCGCCCAGGTGCGCACGAGCTTGCGGCACTCGTCAGGCGAATCGGCGACCCGGGGTCGACGATCGTAATGCGGCGGGGTGAACAGATCGCCGTGCCCGGCGGTCATGCCCACCGGGCCGCTGACGAGCACGCGCGGGCCGGGGATCAGCCCCATCGCGAACCCGCGTGCCGCCGCCAGCTGGACCTCGGACCCGGCAAGGTCCCGCACTGTGGTGACGCCGCCCGCGGCCGCGCGCCGCGCCTGTGCGACGACGTGCAGCGATTTCTCGGCCTCCGGCGTGATGAGAGGCCACGTCATCCAGTCGACCGATCCCGGGCCGGCGTAGCCGTCCAGATGGACATGCGTGTCGATGAGGCCGGGGATGACGGCGTACTCCGCGCTCGATGAGGACCTCGGTGCGTCCGGGGTGCCCGACGAGGGATCAGCACGCACCGCGGTGATCCGCGAGCCCTTCCACGACACCGATCCCGTACCGCGGAAACCGTCGCCGTCCCAGATGGCCACACCGTCCAGTGCGTCCGACTTCTCTGTCATGTCGCCTCCGTGCATCCCTTGACATTACCGCCGGATCACCGCTGTCCTCGTTCTCCTCATGCACCGCCCGGACATGGGAGACGTCATTGGTCGACTCGAGGCCGCGCGGGCCACCGCCGCGGGTGCGAGAATGGGGCGATGGTGCGTGAGCGCGAAGCGGTGGCAGTCGGCGAGCAGCCGTGCATCCTGCTCGTCTCGCACTGCATCCTCAACCAGAACGCCGTCGTCCAGCCGCTCGCGCGCAGCTCCGGTGTCCTGTTCGATGCCGCCGACTGGGCGCTCGCGCAGGGCTGGGGTGTCTTCCAGCTGCCCTGTCCCGAGTTCCGCGAGCGCGGACCGCGGCGCGAACGGGAGACATTCGACGGCTACAACACCGAGTCGTTCCACCGCAGCAACCGCGAACTGCTCGGCCCGGTCATTCGTCAACTGACGCGGTATCGCGACGCCGGGTATCGGATCGTCGGCGGAATGCACGTGCAGGGGAGCCCCTCCTGCGACCCCGACACGGGCAACTGGATCACCGACATCCTCGAGGCTGCGGAGATGGCCGGGATCGTCATCGAGACGCAGTGGCAGGTGCCGCAGACGGCGGATGCCGCTTTCCTGCCCGACGACCCCGCGACACTGTTCGGCGACCCGGCGGGACGCCGCACCTACCCCGACGGGGCGACCACGCCGACGGCGCAGGAGCGGACACGCGCGCGACAGCGTCGCCAGGTGTTCCTGGCGGGCGACCGCATTCCGGTACGCGCGGACGCCTGATGCCGAACGCCGACGTCGATCTGCGGCAGTACTCGCTCGTCCTGGTGGGGCACGGGCTTCTCAATCCTCTCCCCGGCGCCGAAGGTCCTTCCGTCGCACAGCGACGTGCGCTGGTGCGCTGGGCAAGTGCACGCGGGCATGGGCTCTACCAGCTTTCCGCGCCTGGCATCCGCCTGGATCCGGACCCGAGCGCGCGTCGGCGGTTGGCCCGGGAGGATACCGCCGCACTGCGCTTCGTCCTCTCGCAGGTGCGGGAGTATCTGAATGCCGGTTATCGGGTGGCCGCAGTCATCCTCGAGGATGCCGACGTGCGCGGACCCTCAGGGCGTGCATGGCTACGCCGGCTCGCGGCCGCGGCCGTCTCCGAACAGGTCGAGTTGCCCACGCCCGTCACCGTCGCGGGGACAGACCTCGAGGACCTGGAGCGACTCGTGCCGGCATGATCCGCCGTGCCGGAAGGTCAGGAGAGCGGCGTCGCCGCCATGAAAGCCTCCACCGCGGAGCGGTCGCGATAGGACGACTGCGCGCCTTTGCCCTGCACCGCCACCGCCGACATCGCGGTCGCGAAGCGAACCGCCGGACGCAGTTCGACACCACGGGCGAGCTCGCACGCGAGCGCCCCGACGAACGCATCACCGGCACCGGTCGTATCCACGACGTCCACCTCGTAGGCCGGCACGACGTCGGTGCCGTCAGAATCCGCGATCAACGCCCCGCACGCGCCGAGCGTGATCACGACCGAGCGTGCTCCGCGCGCGAGCAGCCGCGCGGCCAACTCCTCGAACGAGTCCGCCTCCCTCGCATCCGCGCCGAGCACGATCCGCGCCTCATGCTCGTTCACCACGAGCGGGTCGCACACCGCGATCGTCCGGTCGTCCAATTGCGCGGCAGGCGCGGCGTTGAGCAGCACCCGGACGCCCGCGTCGGCGGCGGCCGGCGCGACGTACGCGACAGTGGATGCCGGGATCTCCAGCCCCAGCACCAGCAGCGACGCTGAGGACCAGACCGAGACCATCGACTCTGCCATCGCGATGTCCACGGAGGAGTTCGCCCCTGGTGAGACGACGATCGAGTTCTCACCATCCGGGGTGAGCAGGATCAACGCCGTGCCGGTGGACCGCTCCCCCGATCGCAGGTCGTCCAGCAGCACACCCGCTTCGCCGAGCCGCGCCCGCAGGAATGCGCCGTTGCTGTCATCGCCGACGCAGCCGAGGAATCGCGTCTGCGCCCCCGCACGCGCGGCTGCCGCGGCCTGATTCGCACCCTTTCCGCCCGCGAACACGTGCAGGTCGGATCCGAGCAGGGTCTCCCCTCCCTCCGGACGCCGGTCAACCTCTACAACCAGATCGGTGTTCGCGCTGCCGAGGATGACGACCGTGCTGCTCATCAGGTTTCTCCGTCCTGCGCCGCAGGCGCATCAGGGGCTTCGTGCCGCTACCGGGTGTGCCGCGTGTGACGGCGTTGGAGTGCATCGACGATTCGATTGCGGTGAGCAGCACCCCGTGGACGATACTTACCGGGCAGCCGATGCCGCCACCGTCCGTCACAGGGTCGCCCCGGCATCCACCACGAGCGTCGTGCCCGTGATGTACCGCGCCTCGTCGGAGGCGAGCCAGCGCACCGCGTAGGCGACATCCATCGGTTCCATACGATCGATCGGCATCGGCAGAGCCAGCGAGTCAGCACCGCCGAATGATGCCTGCCACTCCTCCGCCTTCTGATTCTGGGTCATGAACGTCGAGGTCCCGCCCGGCTCGACGACGACGACGCGCACGCTGTGCTGCGCCAGTTCGAGCGCAAGGGATCTCGCCATCCCGACCAGACCGGCCTTGGCCGCCGCATAATGGCCGATCGTGGCGACCGGGCGGACGGCCGCCGTCGATCCCATGACGACGATAGCTCCACCGCGCCCGCCCGCGAGAATCGCGGGAACGGCGGCGCGGACGGTGTTCCAGGTTCCCGTCAGCACGATGTCGATCATCGTCTGCCACTGGTCGGCATCTGCCTCCCAAGTCGAGCGCGGCCAGGACGCGATCCCCGCGTTGGCGACGATCGTGTCCAGCCGCCCCCACGCCGCTGTGGCGGTGTCTACGGCCGCGCGCATCCGGTCGATGTCGCGCACGTCTGCGGAGAAGGCCAGCGCCTCGCCGCCGGACGCGGTGATCAGTTCGACGGTCTCGTCGAGGTCGGTGGCGCTCGCGGTGTCGTACGTCAGCCCCTCGATCTGGGTGCGAACGTCGCTGACAATGACTTTCGCCCCGGCCTCCGCGAGCGCGAGTGCCGTGGCGCGCCCGATCCCGCGGGCCGCGCCCGTGACGAGGGCGACCCGGCCGGTGAAGTCGATCATCGGTCTTCGCCGGGTTGGCGGTACGCGGCGATCAGTGCGAGGGCGTCGTCTGCGATCGAATCATCGATGTCCAGCAGCACTGTGCAGTGCGCGCCCTCCTGCTCGGGGTATCCGGTGTAGACACCGCGCATGTCGCAGATCGTCTGGCCGTGGGCTGGGCCGCCCGCGGTGTCCACCTCGACACGGACGACGGGCGCGAGGTTGACGTTCAACGTACCCGCGGCGGCCGCCACCGCCAAGGAGTCGTGCATCGTCGCGGACCAGCCGCCGAAACTCTCCCCGATGTAGTCGCCGTAGAACTGCAGAATGCGGGACATGTACTGTGCCACCTTGCCTCCCGCATCCAGCACGGCACGCCGGTCCGACGTGATCAGCACCTTCATGGTGACGTCCAGGCCCACCATGATGATGGGCCACGGCGCGCGGAAGACCGCGGCCGCGGCCTCGGCGTCGTGCGCGATGTTCGCCTCGGCCACCGGGGTCGCATTGCCGGGGGCGAGCGCGGCGCCCCCCATCAGGGAAACTCCCGCGACGAGACTCGGCAGCTCAGGGTCCAGTGCGAGGGCCGCGGCGATGTTCGTGAGCGGCCCCACGGGTACCAGCCATACTTCGCCGGGGTTCGCGTGGACGATGTCGATGATCTGCTGTACGGCGCTGACGTCCGCTGCGGGTCCCACTTCGGCCCCGTCATACGCGTTGCCCTGTCCGTCATCACCGTGGACGAAGTACGCGAAGTAGGTGTCCTTTCCGGTCAGCGGACCCGCGGCGCCCTGCGCCACCGGGATGTCGCCGCGCCCGACCATCTCGAGCGTGTGCAGCGTGTTGCGCGTCGCGGTGGGCACGTCCACGTTGCCCCACACCGTGCCGACGGCGAGCAGGTCGATGTCGGGATGAAGTGCCGCGTACAGGATCGCCATGGTGTCGTCGACACCCGTGTCGCAGTCGAGGATCATCTTCGTGCTCATCGTGCATCCTCGGCGCTGAGGAGAGCGTCCATTGCGGATAGACGCGTGTCGAGCAGTTCGCGGAATCGTGCGACGTCGACCTCGAGCGCGACATCGCAATTGGACTGCCGCCGTGTGTCTCCCGCGCCGTCCCCACCGCGGAAGTCCACCACGGTCATGCCGGACGTCAACCGACCCGTGTTCTCCACGTCAACCGGGAGCAAGCGGGTGGCGATCACGGCGGGGTCGATGACCGCAGCCACCGCCAGCGAGTCGTGCTGGGCCATCGCGCCGCCGTCCTCGCGACTGTCCTGGTAGGTGTCCAGCATGTGGCCGATCATGTCGGCAAGCTTGCCGCCAGAAGCAAACAGCCGCGACAGGTGTGCGCGACCGACCAGCGCGCGGTGCGTCACGTTGAGCCCGACCATGGTGATCGGCACCCCGAAGTCGAACATCTTCGCCGCGGCATCCGGGTCGTAATAGATGTTGAACTCTGCGGCGGGCGTGGCGTTGCCCAGATCACCCTGGGTGCCGCCGCCCATGATCACGAACCGCTCCACCTTGCGTGCCGTTTCCGGATACTCGTTGATGAGCAGCGCGATGTTGGTCATCGGCCCGATCGCGACGACGGTAACGGGCTCGGCACTGGATTCGATGAGACGGACGAGCAGCGGGAGCGCGGGTTCGAGGACCCGCGACGACGACGGCAGCTCGTACCCGCCGAAGCCGTTATCGCCGTGGACCTCGGACGCCGAATTGCGGTCGCGGCGCCACAGCGGGCCCGATGCTCCGCGTCCGACCGGGCAGTCGAGCCTCAGCAGGTCGGCGAGAGCGGCCGCATTGCGCGACGTGTGCTCCAGGCCCACGTTGCCCGCCACCGCCGTGATCCCGAGAATCTCCACCTCGGGGCTGGCCGCCGCGAGCATGATGGCGAGGGCATCGTCGATGCCCGGGTCGGTGTCGATGATGATCGGTCTGACCATGGTTCACTCTTTCTCTTCTGTCGTTGTTTCGATCCCGCACGTGGAGGCGCAGATGCCACAGGGGCGGGCGCTGACACGCTTATCGGCCCACCACTTCGGCCCCTCGATGCCGTCGGATCATGGGTGATCACCTCGCCGTTCCCGTCGGGCGTCCTCGAGTCAGGGCTCGCAGCCGAGGATGCTGCGTTTCCGAAGACCTAGCCCAGCGCCACGGTGAGTCGCTCGACCGCATCGACGACCTGGTCCGCGAAGCGCTCCCACTCGAGGGCCGTGGCGACGTGGGTGCGATAGTCGGTCTGCGCCAGCGCGGTGCCATTGCTGTGATGCATCCCTGGCGCGTCGAGGAAGTTGACGACGGTCATCCCCCGCGTCCACTCTCCCCGTAGTTCGACGCGCACGTCCGCCGTGGCAGTCGTGAACGCACCGGGATCGATGAGGGCTGCGACGCAGCAGGCATCATGCACGGGCGGCGCGTCGAATTCGTACTGCTGCCTGTAGGTGCTGCCCACGAACTCCCAGATATCCAGCACGAAACGGCTGATCGGTCCGCCGACGGCTCGCACCCGCTCCTGGAGTTCTGCCGTTGCCAGCGCCTGGTGGGTGAGGTCGAGACCCATCATCGTGACGTTCCACGGTGCCCGGAAGACCGCCTCGGCGGCCTCCGGATCCACATAGATGTTGAACTCCGCGCCCGGCGTGACGTTGCCGCGAGTATACGCGCCGCCCATCACCACCACGGACTTCACGCGGTCGACGATCCGCGGCTCGAGACGCATCGCCAGCGCGATGTTCGTGAACGGGCCGACAGGCACAAGGCTCACGGAGTTCGGCTCGTGGGCCATCACGGTGTCCACGATGAACTGCGCAGCCGAGCGCGGGTCCAACTCGAACTCGGCCGGCGGCAGATACGGGCCGTCGAGACCCGTCTCACCGTGGATGTCTTCAGCCACGATCTGCTCGGTCACGAGCGGCACCGCAGCCCCACGGGCCACCGGTACCCGGATTCCTGCGACGGCGCAGACCGACAGCGCGTTGGCCGTGACCTTCTCGATCGTCTGGTTTCCCGCAACGGTCGTGATGCCGAGCAGTTCGATGTCGGGATTCCCGGCGGCCAGGAGGATGGCGATCGCGTCGTCGTGGCCGGGGTCGCAATCGATGATGATCTTCTGCGCCATCTCAGACCCCCGCCGCCGCGAGCGCCTTGCGGGCCCTCGCCTTGAACGCGGAGCGGACTCGCAGCGCCGCGAGGACCAGGGCGATGACCGTGATCACGTATGGCGTCGTCAGCGCCAGCGACGAGTTCACGCCGGCGAGGGCGAAACGATCGGCCAGTGCGTCCGCGGCACCGAAGATCAGGCACGCGATCATCGTGAAGTACGGCCTGCCCAGCCCGAATGTCAGCGCGGCGACGGCGATGAACCCACGGGATGCGGTCATCCCCGCCGTGAACGAGCCCACCGTGGCCATCGCGAGCTGTGAGCCGGCGATGCCGCAGAAGACGCCGGAGAGCATGATCGAGATGAACTTGACGCGTGAGACGTTGATGCCGGCCGCGAGTGCGGCGGACTCGTCCTCTCCGACCGCGCGCAGGTGCACGCCGAACGGGGTGCGGTACAGCACGAACGCGTACACCGGCACGAGCAGGAACGCGAGCCAGACGAGGATCGTCTGGTGGTTGAGCATCGGTCCGATGATCGGGATGTCTCCGACCACTCCGAGGTCGATCTTCGGCAAGATGGCCTTCACGTTGCCGGGTGTCACGCCCGCGTTGCCGTAGAGCACGGTCAGCAGCAGCACGGTGATCCCCGCGGCCAGCAGGTTTATGCCGATCCCGACCACGATAAAGTCGGCCTTGAATCTCAGCGTTGCCAGCGCGAACAGCAGTGCCAAAATCAGTGCCGCCGCGATCGCGCCGAGCACGCCGACGAACGGGTTCGTCACCGCACCGACGGCGATGGCCGCGAACGCGCCGACCAGCATCATCCCCTCGAGGCCGATGTTGAGGATGTTGCCCATCTGAGTGAGGGCACCGCCGGTGGCGGCCAGGAGGATCGGCGCCGTCTTGGTCAGGATGACGGCGAGCGTCGCGACGGTGAAGATCTGAGCAATGATCGCGTTCACCGCGAGACTCCTCTCATGTCGGCCTTGTCCCGCTGGACCGGCTCGGGTTTCGACAATCGCTTCTTTCTGCGGCTGCGGTTGATGATGAACGTTGCCGTGATCGTGATGATGATGAGCCCCTGGAGCACGTTCACGATCGGGAAGGGCACTCCGGCGGATTGCAGGCCGGTGGTGCCACCCATCATGGTGGCGTAGAACAGCGCCGCGACCAGTGATGCCCAGGGGTTGAGCCGCGCCAGCAGGGCGACGGTGATGGCGAGGAAGCCGAAGCCGGGTGAGAACGCCTGCAGGAAGCGACCGCCGTTCGGTCCGATGACGTACAGTGCTCCGGCGAAGCCGGCGGCGGCGCCGGAGACCATCAGGACCTGCATCGACATGGCCTTGACGGAGACACCCGTGTATTCGGCGAATCGGTTCATCTCGCCGAGTTGCTTGACCTTCAGCCCCCACGGAGTGCGCATCAAGAGGAGGCCGAGCAGAATTGCGACGATGATGGCGAGGATGAGATCCGGACCGATCCCGTAGGACGGGTTGAACATCGTCAGGTTGTACGCGTCGTCGATCTTCGCGGATGCTGCCGCGCCTGCCGTCTTGTCCTGGAACGGACCCGTCACGAAGAAGTTGGTGATGAGAGTCGCCACGGTCGACAGCAGCAGGGTCGTGACGACGATGTCGACTCGCCAGTACGCGTACAGGACGCCGGGGATGAGGCTCCAGAGTGCGCCGGCGATCGCGCCCACCACGAGGATGAGGACAATGGCCACCACGGGTGGCAGCCCGTGGAATGTGAAACCGACCCAGGCGCCGAAGAAGGAGCCGAAGAAAAGGGATCCCTCACCCGCGATGCTGAAGAATCCAGCGCGGAATGTGATGATCGTTCCCGCCGACATGATCGCCAGGGGAATGAACATCGCGATGATCGTGCCGATGCCGTACGGGGTGCTCCAGCCGGATGCGAACAGCTGGACATATGCGGTGAGCGGATTCTGGCCGATCAGGACGATGATGACCGCGCCGATCGCGAGTGCGACGAGCACTGCGATCACGGGCTGCACCGCGTTGCGCAGGGCGCCCGCTGCGAAGTCCGCGAAGAATCGCGGACGTTCTGCCTGGCCCGTCACGGTCGCCGCTACCGCGGTCGGGAGGGGCGTGATGATGGACGTGGTATCCACTTCCTCGACTTGCGAGACCTCGGCAGGGCGGCTCTCGTCGAGAGTGGCGCCCGTCGCCGCGAGCTCCGCGGCGACGCGCTGGCGCTCGGCCTCCGCTTCCGCGAGGGCCTCCGCTGTCGGCTTGACTCCTGCCATCGCGAGCCCGACGGCGACTTCGGTCATCGTCTCCTGCGTGAACTCGGCGATGATCTGGCCCCGGTACATCACCAGAAGCCGGTCGGAAAGACTCATCACCTCGTTCAGGTCGGCGGAGAACAGCAGCACTCCGGCGCCTGTATCGCGTGCACGGACGATGGAGTTGTGCACGAACTCCATCGCGCCCACGTCGACGCCACGGGTCGGCTGAGACACCATCAGCAGTCGCGGCTGCGACTCGAACTCACGCGCGATGATGACCTTCTGCATGTTGCCGCCGGACAGGGTGCCGATCGGCGTGTCGGGCCGTGCTCCGCGGACATCGAACTTCGCGATCATCATCTGCGCGTAGTCGCGCATCGCCCTCAGCGACAGCCAGCCGCGTCTCGCGATCGGCGGGTCCAGGTGTGTCGCGGCGAGGTTCTCGGCGATGGTCAGGGATGGTCCCGCACCCTCGTCCTGCCTGTCCTCCGGGATGTATGAGATGCCGCTGGCACGGCGAACGCCGACGGATGCCGAGGTGACATCCTTCCCGTCCAGCACCACCCGCCCACGGGGTGGCAGATACATGCCGGCGATGGACGCCGCGAGCTCGGCCTGACCGTTGCCCTCGACCCCGGCGATCCCGACGATCTCACCGCTGCGCACCGTCAGGGAAAGATCGTTGACGGCGATCGCGCCGCGCTGGTCCACGGCATAGACGCCATCGACGTTCAGCACCTCGGCCTGTGGGTTCGGCGGGCTGTGCATGATGCGCAGCAGCACCTCGCGGCCGACCATCATCGAAGCGATGTCGGTCTGCGTGAGCCCTTCGGCGGGCCGCGTGTCGACGACTTCGCCGTCACGGATGACCGTGACCACATCGGCGATCGAGAGGACTTCGCCGAGCTTGTGGGAGATGAACAGCACCGCGCAGCCTTGTGCGGCGAGTTGGCGCACGACGACGAACAGCTCGTCGGTCTCGGCCGGTGTGAGGACAGCGGTCGGCTCGTCCAGGATCAACAGTCTGGTATCGTGCGAAAGCGCCTTGATGATCTCCACGCGCTGACGTTCTCCGACGGAGAGGTCCTGCACGCGGTCTCGCGGGTTGATCTTCAGGCCGAGCGACTGCGACAGCTCACCGACTCGCTTCTCCATCGCGCGCTGGTCGAGTTTGCCGAACGCGTTCGAGGTCTCCTTGCCGAGGAAGATGTTGGCGGCCACCGTCAGCGACGGCACGAGTTTGAAGTGCTGGTGCACCATGCCGATGCCGAGGGCATCCGCCTTGGTGGGGTCGGTGAGGGTGACGGGCTTGCGGTCGAACAGGATCTCGCCCTCTGTGGGCTGCAGGTTGCCCGAGATCATGTTCATGAGCGTCGTCTTGCCCGCCCCGTTCTCGCCCACGATCGCGTGCACGCGGCCGGGCTCTACGACGAGCGAGATGTCGTTGTTGGCTACTTTCGGGCCGAACGACTTCGTGATGTGGCGGAGTTCGAGGATCGCGTTATCCATGCGCGCTGCCTTCCTGGCAGAAGAAGTAGTGATGTGGAGAAGATGCTCGTGGTGGGGGTGACGACCCCCACCACGAGGATTCCGTCGTGACGGACGCGACCTGCGCTTACTGAGCGCCTGCGGCGTGCGGGACAGTGGTCTTGCCGTCGACGACGTCCTGCTTCAACGCGTCGATCTTCTTCTGGATCGCGTCGGGCACGAGGTTCGAGTTGTTCGTGAAGTCGAGTCCGACGCCGTTGTTCGCGAGTCCATAAGAGGTGGTCTTGCCGAAAGCGAGCTTGCCCGCATCCGCCGCTTCCACGGCCAGGACGAGGGAGCTGCCGACGTGCTTGAGCATGGAGGCGAGCACGTGACCGGGCTGCACGGCGTTCTGATTCTGGTCGACGCCGATCCCGTACTTGTTCGCGTCCTTGGCCGCCTGCAGCACGCCGATGCCGGAACCGCCGGCGACCTGGAAGACGACGTCCGCTCCATCCGCGAACATCGCCTTGGCCTGGTCGTAGCCCTTGGCCGAGTCGCTGAACGATCCGACGTAGCTGACGACGGTCTTGATGCTCGGATCCACGGCCTTGACCCCGGCCTTGAATCCTTCGACGAAGTCGTTGATGACGGGAATGTCCATGCCGCCGACGAGCCCGACGGTCTTGCCTGCGGAGGAGAGCGGGAAGCTGGCCTTGTCGGTGGCGGCATAGGCCGCGAGCGCGCCCGCGAGGAACGAGCCCTCGTTCTGCGCGTACGTGATGGATGCGATGTTCGCGCCCGGCACGACATTGTCGAAGCTGATGTACTTCTGGTTGGGGAACTTCTTGGACGTGGCGATCAGGATGTCCGACATCTGGGCGCTGCCGACGACGGCGAGGTCCCAGGACCCGGTCGACAGCGACTCGAGATTGGACTTCCACTGCGCCGGGTTGCTGGCGTCCGCCTGTAGCGTCTGAGTCTTGTGACCCGATGCCTTCAGTTCGTCGAGACCGCGCTGCGCGTCATCGAAGAACCCCTGGTCGCCCAGCGCGCCGTTGACCGCGAATGCGACCGATTGCTTTCCGCTGGTCGAGCCGCTCGAGGACGGGGCTGAGCTCCCGCTGCACGCGCTCAAGCCGAGTGCGAGCACTGCACTGGCGGCGACGACGCCGATCATGCGCTTAATCATCTTGCTCCTTGGTGTGTGGTTGGGGTGTGAGGAAATGTGTGAGCTTGATACGTGGATTCATGGGCGGCCGCATCCGAGGGCGGGCAGCCGCACGACTCTCGGATCACAAGTCGGGTCGGAAGGATGCTCATGCCGGAGTACGCGTTCTGGGGATCCTCGATCCCCTCGAGCAGACGTCCGACGACCGCAGTCGAGATGGCTTCGAAGGGCTGCGCCATCGTGGTCAGACGAGGGCTGATGTAGTCCCCGAGGCGAATACCGTCGAAGCTGACGACGGACACGTCCTGCCCGACGCGCCGCCCTGAGTCCGCAAGAGCGCGGAGCGCCCCGACCGCCTGCATGTCCGATGCCACGAACAGCGCGTCGATGTCGGGGCTGCGTTCCAGCAATGCTCGCGTCGCGGCCCAGCCCGCCTCAGCCGTGAACTCGACGAAGGCGATCTGGTCGCGATCGACCGGGATGCCGGCGTCTGCAAGGGCGTGTGCCCACCCAGTTGCGCGCGCCTGGGCGGTGGAGGTTTCGCTCGATCCGGAGATGCACGCGAACACGCGACGGCCATGCTCGATCAGGTGCTCAGTGGCTACGCGCGCGCCGCCGGCGTGGTCGACTGCGACCGCTGGGACGTCGACGTCCTCGTTGAGCCTATCCGTGACGACGATGGGGATGCGTGCCTTGACGAGTTCTTCGTATGCGTGGGAGGAGTCGTTGTCCGGGCAGACGATCACGCCGTCGACCTGTCGGTCGAGGAATGTCCGCACGTAGGTGAGCTCGCGCTCTGGCTCACCCCCGCCGTTACCCAGCAGCACTGCGTACCCGACGGCAAAGGCCGCGTCTTCGATCGCTGAGGACAGTTCGGCGAAATACGGGTTGGAGGAGTCCGGCAACAGGAGGCCCATCGTGTGGGAGCGGTTGGTCGCGAGGCTGCGCGCGATCGCGTTCGGCCGGTAGTCGAGCTCTTCGATCGCGGCGAGAACGCGCGCACGTGTCGCGCTGCTGACGGGATGCGAGCCGTTCATGACGTACGACACAACGGCAGGACTCACTCCCGCGCGTCGTGCGACGTCGACTCGACTTGCCATGTCATCACCTCACTGTGGATGGACACTCTTCGGGAAAGCGTTACGCGGGTTTCGTTACCCGCATTTCATGACAGAAAACCACCGCGGCGGGCGTGCGTCAAGCGCGTTATTCAATCGTGACGATCTGAAGGCTCGATCGCCGCTGTCACGAATCCACGCGCCAGGACATCGATGAGGCCATAATCCGAGATCTTCAGCTCCGGCGAGACCGGCAGCGTCAGCGTCGAAATGCTCATGAACGGGATCCGGTGATTCCAGCCCCAATCCTTGAGCGCCTCGCGAATGCGACCGGTGGCGGCCGCCACCTCGGGGAGGGGCGCATCCGTCATCACTCCCCCGATCGGCAGCGCCAACTCGGCGTCACCGGTCCGGGCGCGCACCACAATGCCGCCGTCGATCTCCACCGCCCGGACCACCGCGGCCATCATCCACTCCGTCGAGGTTCCGATCACGGTGAGGTTGTGGCTGTCGTGCGCGTAGGTCGTGGCCACCGCTCCCGGAGCGATCTCCATGCCCAGCACTGGGGCATGCGCCACGCGACCCGAGCCCTCGTGACGCTCGATCACCGTGACCCGGGCGCAGTGACCTTCCCACTGCACGACTCCGTCGCGCACTGGGAGCGAGATGGTGTCCGCCCGCGTGGAGGTGTCGACCGGATTGACCCGGATTGCGCGGAACAAGTGCATGCCGTCAGGCAGGTCCGTCGTCCAGTCCAGCGTGGCGAGCGAACCGGCTCCGATTCGGATGCTCCCCGTGAAGCGGCGCGTGGGCGCGGGTTGCTCGTGCACTCGGCGTCCGCCGACCACCACGGCCTGCACACGGAATTCGTCGAGGTCCGTGATCAGCACCAAATCAGCGCGACGACCCGGAGCGACAATGCCGCGATCATGAAGCCGGAGCCTTCGGGCGGGGTTGATCGTGAGTGCGCGCAACACCGTGATCGGCGCCATTCCGGCACCGCGAGCCACGCGGGCGACGTGGTCGAGATGGCCGTCGCGGGCGATGACATCGGCGGCGATGTCGTCGGTGACGATACACAGGTCCGGCGGATAGGGCAGGGCGTCGAGCGCCGCGATGACCTCCGCGGTGAAGGACTTCTCCTGGAGCATGAGTGTCATGCCGAGCCGCAGCTTCTCACCGAAAGGTCCGGCATCGTTCTTGCAGTGGTCGGAGTCGACGCCCGCGAGCAGATAGCGCTGCAGTTCGTCTCCGTCGAGATTCGGGCAATGCCCGTCCACGATGACCCCGCGTCGGCGGGCGACCGCGAGAATCTCCTCCATGCGCTCCGCACCCGCCACGACGGCGCGATAGTCCATGAGCTCGCCGAGGGCGACGACCCCAGGCAGTGCCAAAAGTTCGTCGACTGCGGCGGCATCGAGGATCGCTCCTGCGGTCTCCATGCCGTCGAGGGACGGCACGCATGACGGCACTGCCCAGAACATGCTCTGCTGCGTACGCGAGCCTTCGGACACCATCCATCGCATGGCCTTCGCGCCGGCCACGTTGACGATCTCGTGCGGGTCGGCGAGCACCGTGGTCGTGCCACGGGCGAGCGTCGCCTGCGCGAAGGTCGCAGGCACCAGCATCGAGCTTTCCACATGCACGTGCGCGTCGATGAAGCCCGGCACCACAAGCAGACCTCGCGCGTCGATCTGATCTCGCGCGCGCGCCATGGACCCGGGCTCGATGAGGGCGGTAATCGTCGCGCCATCGATGAGGACGTCGGCGCGCCACATCTCGCCCGTTGCCACCGAGACGACGGTTCCGCCCGAGACCCTCAGATCATGCATATCATCCGCCCTCCACGACGACCGTCGACCCCGGGTCGAACTCCGTCGGCGATCCGTGGTGCTTCCGGGGTGCACCCGACGCCAATAGTGATCTTAGAAGTGCGGCTTGAAGCATCCCAGGTTCTCTGCCGCTTGGGCGTGAAGCAGGAATCGGTGACAGATTCGGTTTAGGCCGCGAGAGATTGCGGCTCGGTTAGCTTGGCTTCGAAGTCGATCGGCGTCAACCCGCCGAGGGTGTCCTGTGCTCGTTGGCGGTGATACTTCCGCTCGATCCAGACGACGATCGCGAGGCGCAGTTCCTGCCGGGTGGCCCACCGCTGCTGGTTGAGGACGTTCGTCTGCAGCAGCGACCAGAACGACTCCATGGCGGCGTTGTCTCCGGCGGCGCCGACGCGACCCATCGATCCAACCATGTCATGACGGCGCAGCTCGCGGGCCATCGCCCTGCTGCGGAACTGGCTGCCCCGGTCAGCGTGCAGGATGCACCCGGCGACCTCACCGCGACGAGAGACGGCGTTGCGGACGGCATCGACGGCGAGCTTCGCGGTCATCCGGTCGCTGATCGAGTAGCCGACGATGCGGTTGGAGAACACATCCTTGATCGCGCAGCAGTAAAGCTTGCCTTCGCTCGTCCGATGCTCCGTGATGTCCGTGAGCCACAGCCGGTTCGGGGCATCGGCGCGGAACACCCGCTGCACGTGATCGTCGAACACCGGCGGGCCGGTCTTCTTGCCCTTCCCACGTCGCCGGCGCTGCGCGGACGAGAGGATCCCGGCCTGCGAGCACAGCTTCCACGCCGTGCGCCGGCTCATCCGCCATCCCGCCCGGCGGGCTTCGTCGGCGAGGTATCGGTATCCGAACGTCGGGTCGTCGTGATGCGCGTCATGCAGCGCGTTGATCCGATACGCGCGGAGCATGTCCGCGTCCCTGACGGGATCGTTTCGCCACCGGTAGTAGGGCTGTCTTGCGAGCTTGAGGACCCGGCACGACACCGTCACGGGAATCCCCGCGTCGGCGAGCTCAGATACGAGCGGGTACGTCATTTTGGGGAGCCACCGAGTCTCAGGTTCGCCTGCGACAGATACGCCGCCGCTCGCCGGAGGACCTCGTTCTCCTGCTCGAGGAGGCGGATCCGCTTCTTCAGTTCACGTGCCTCGGCAGCGTCCGCGGCGGTCTGACCAGGACGGTTGCCTTCCTCGACGTCGGCCTGACGGAGCCAGTTCTGCAACGTCGCCTCGCTGATACCGAAGTCGGTCGCAACCTGCTTGATGGTGACGCCGCTCTCGCGGCTGCGAGCAACCGCGACAACGTCTTCGCGGAACTCTCTGGGATAGGGACCGGGCATGATGACATCCTTCCCGCCAGCGCCTCCCGGCACTAACGATCAGTTGTCACCGATTCGTTCCTCACGCCCTCGCGCCGAAACCGGTCTCCCGCTCCCACCCAAACGCTCCTTCACACTGCAGGAGCTCGTGGACGACTTCCTTGCCGCTCGCGAGACCGGCAACCCGCACACGGTCGACACAGACCGGAACAACATCGCCGCCTTGCCCAAGGCACTACTGCGCCGACCCCTCGCCTCCATTCACTCCGGCGACATCCGAACGCACCTGATTCGAGAGCTGCAGCTCAAGAAGCCCTCTACCGTGGCCCGCGAGAAGACGACGCTGAGCGCGCTCTTCACCTACGCCGCCGAGCTGGGATTGTTGCACCAGCCGCATCCCGTGCGGACGATGAAGAAGATCCCGGAGCTCGGCGCGAGTGCGGTACGTGCGATCAGCGCGAAGGATGTGCCAACACCAGCCAGGCTCGCCAAGGTACTCGCCTCCGTCCGCGAGCGACGCTCCGACGTCGCCGACGTCTTCGAGTTCATGTCCCTCACCGGCATCCGGTGGGGTGAGGCGCGAGCCCTGCGCATCGACGCACTCACCGAAGTGCCGCTCCCGCAACTCCTCGTCGACCGCTCGCACTCCGACCGGTACGACGAGAAGGAGACGAAGACCTGGCGCGGAACCCGCACCCTCCCGCTCTCGCCACGGGCGCTCGAGATCTTCCGGCAATACGCTGACGGGAAGTCTACGAGCGAATATCTCTTCACGAACCAGCGCGGGAGACAACTCTCGGTCGGCACCGTGCGGAAGTTCCCGCTCGGATTCGAACGGCACAACCTGCGCCACTACGCCGCATCGACGTGGCTCCGGCTGGGCACGCCCGTCAACGAGGTCGCCGAGTATCTCGGCGATGACCCGCGCACCGTCCTTGCCGTCTACGCCCACATCCTGGGCGAAGGACAGCGCCGGGCTCACGCGCAGCGACTTGCCCATGCGGAGGCCCGAGAACGGGTGGGGGATACCTGGGGGACACCTGGAGCCGAAAACGGCCCGAAATCTGGAGCGACGCGATTCTGAGCACGCGTTAGAAAATATATCCTGACCAGGGATTCTACGGCGGAGACGGAGGGATTTGAACCCTCGGTCCCCTTACGGGGACTCCACCTTAGCAGGGTGGTGCACTAGGCCTGACTATGCGACGTCTCCAGATGTCCGGCTCACCGAACACCAGGGACCATCCTAACGGGTCCGCACGGGCGCCGCGAACCGACTAGGAATCGCCGCCGTTCGAGCAGGTCTCCTGCTTCGCCGTCTGCCCTGTGATGTTCTCCGGCAACGTCACCGCACCGGCGGTCTCGCCGGGCGCCGGTGTCGCTGCAGGGTCCTGCGTCGCTCCCGGATCCGTCGTCGCCTGATCGGTCGGGGCGGGCGTCGCGGGGACGACGGCGTCGCGCTGAGCACGGACCTGGATCCGCTCGTTGGAGGCGAGAGCGGCCCAGAGCCGGTCGGCGCTCTCGCGATCGGGGATGACCTTGACACGCGGATTGTCGGGATCGTCGAACACGGGGTAGTTCACGAAGACGATCTGATCCAGCGGCACGTCCTTCATCGCCAGGGCGATCTGCACGAGCAGGGTCGGGCTGGTCAGCGTCGTGCTGGGCGTTACATTCGACATCACGGTATTGGCGAGCCTCAGCAGCGTGCCGGGGTTGCCCAGCACCTTCGCGGAGACCATCTTGCGCGCCAGCGACGACATGTACACCTGCTGATTGCTGCCGCGGCCGAGGTCACCGCCATCACCGACGCCGTGTCGAACGCGGAGGAACTGCAGCGCCCAATAGCCCTTCAGCGTGTGCGTGCCCGGAGCGAGATCGAGCCCGGTGTTCTCCGGATCCCTGATGCCATTGGCGACACAGACGTCGACGCCGCCGATCGCGTCGGTGATCTTCATCACCCCGCCCCACGTCACTTTCGCGGCGAACTGGATGTCGAGCCCCGACACCTCGCTGATCGTGCGGTGGACGCACGCAAGTCCGTTCCTCGGCCCTCCGATGCCGATCGCGTCGTTGAGGGGCGCTTTCTCGCGGCGGTCGGTGTCGTTGCCCTCGGAGTCGACGCACGACGGGATCGGAACCATCAGATCTCGCGGGAAGGTGATGACCGTCACGCGGCGAGGGCTGTCCGAGATGTGCAGCAGCAGGTTCGTGTCGTTGCGCTCCCCGCCCGCCTCAGGGTCGGAGCAGCGGTCGCCGAACTCCGCCTTGAAATCGTCTTCGCACACATCACTGCCGACGAGCAGCATGTTCACGCCACCCTTGATCGCTCCGATGTCCGGAGGGATCGATTCCTCGCCGTCGAGCGCGACGGCCCTCTCGCTGAACGTGTGACCGAGGCCGTCGGCGACATAGGCCGCCACGCCTGCACCGGAGACCATGACCACGGCCACGGCGATGCCGAGGATCTTCAGGAGCTGGCTCCACGCACCCGGGCGGCTCAGCTGGCCGTGCCGGGCGACCGGCCGTCGCGCGCGAGGAGTCATCGTCACACGCTAACCCACCGAGGGAAGCAGTCTCAGCCCGAGTAGCCGTTGCCGTTGGAGCAGGTCTGCTGCGCGGCGGACTGACCGGAGATGTTCTTCGACAGCTCGACCGGACCCGAGGTCGCGCCCGGCGTCGGCGTCGCGCTGGGCTCGGTGGTGGCGCTGGGATCCGCGGCCGGATCGGTCGGCGTGGGCGTCGCGGAGATCACGGCGTCGCTGCGCTGTCCGGTGACCTGGATCGGCTCGTTCGCGGCGAGCGCAGCCCAGAGCTGGTCGGCGCTGTCCTCGTCCGGGACCACTTTGTTCGGGTCATCGGGGTCGGTGAACACCGGGTAGTTCACGAAGTTGATCTGGTCCAGCGGCACGTCCTTCATCGCCAGGGCGATCTGCACGAGCAGGGTCGGGCTGGTCAGCGTCGTGCTGGGCGTTACATTCGACATCACGGTGTTGGCGAGCTTCAGCAGCGTGCCGGGGTTGCCCAGCACCTTCGCGGAGACCATCTTGCGCGCCAGCGACGACATGTACACCTGCTGATTGCTGCCGCGGCCGAGGTCGCTGCCGTCGCCCACGCCGTGACGGGTCCGCAGGAACTGCAGCGCCCAGTAGCCCTGCAGCGTGTGCGTGCCCGGAGCGAGGTTGAGGCCGGTGTCGGGATCCGTGATGCCGTTCGCGACGCAGACGTCGACGCCGCCGATCGCGTCGGTGACCTTCATCACGCCGCCCCACGTGATCTTGGCGGCGAACTGGATGTCGAGTCCGGAGAGCTTGCTGATGGTGCGGGCGACGCAGGCGAGACCGTTCTTGGGCCCGCCGGTCTCCAGGGTCGTGTTGATCGCCTGCTTCGAGGCGGGGCTGGTGTCGTTCCCTTCGGAGTCGATGCACGACGGGATCGGAACCATGAGGTCACGCGGGAACGTGATGACCGTCACGCGGCGAGGGCTGTCCGAGATGTGCAGCAGCAGGTTCGTGTCGTTGCGCTCTCCGGCGTTGGCGGGGTCCGAGCAGCGGTCGCCGAACTCGGCCGCGAAATCCGGCTCGCAGGCGTCGCTGCCGACGAGCAGCATGTTCACGCCGCCCTTGATCGCCCCGATGTCCGGCGGCACGGACGCCTCGCCGTCCAGCGTCACGGCCTTCGCCGTGAACGTGTTCGACAGGTCGTACGCGACGTACGCCGCGACGCCGACGCCCGAGACCAGGACCACTGCCATGGCGATGCCGAGGATCTTCAGGAGCTGGCTCCAGGCGCTCGGGCGGCTCAGCTGGCCGTGCCCGGCGACGGGGCGTCGGGTTCGGGACGTCGCGCTCACTCAGTGCCTTTCACGGATCTGCGGGTGAATCGCGCCACCCTGCGCTCGCTCAGCGGAGAGTGTGGGATTCGAACCCACGGAGTATTGCTACTCACTGGTTTTCAAGACCAGGTCCTTCGGCCGCTCGGACAACTCTCCTCGTCGTGCCTGCGCACGCCGATCAGGGGTCGAGTCTAACGGAGAACCGGATCGCGCCCGGTGAGCGCTCCTCCATTGTGCCGCGAACGCCTGGGCGGCCCCTGAGTGAATGCCCAGGTCACGCCCGGGAAGGAGTCAGCCGGCCGCGGGCACCGCGAGCACGATGCGCTCGATCGCTGCGGCGAGACCGCCGTCCGCGACGTCGTCCGTGACCTCGCCCGCCGCCGCCTTGACCTCGTCCGGCGCCTGCCCCATGGCCACCGCGCGACCGCCGATCCCGCGGGCCCAGGTGAACATCCCGACGTCGTTGCGGCCGTCCCCGGCCACGAAGACGCGTTCGCCGGCGTCGCCGCGCCCTTCCTGCACGCGCCGGAGTGCAGTGCCCTTGTCGACGCCGCGCGGGGCGATGTCGAGCCACGCGGTCCAGCCGATCGCGTAGGAGACCTCGTTGAGACCGGCGTCCTGCACGAGACGGTGGAAATCCTCCTCGTCGTGCCCGGGCGAAGCCACGACAACGCGCGACACCTGCTCGGCGCTCAGCTCCGGGAACGCGACCTGGCGCCCGCCGTCGAGGGTCCAGTCGTCGAGCACGGCGGTGTACAGGCGCT
The DNA here is from genome assembly GCF_054654695.1 of Microbacterium xylanilyticum. Lineage (NCBI taxonomy): Bacteria > Bacillati > Actinomycetota > Actinomycetes > Micrococcales > Microbacteriaceae > Microbacterium > Microbacterium xylanilyticum. The sequence goes on along the minus strand of NZ_BAAIEN010000002.1, from coordinate 427,960 downwards.
GGCCGGATCCGAGCTCCACCATGTACCGCGCGTCGGGCAGCCGGTCGTGCAGGAGTTCGAGCACGGCCGTGGGATCGAACGTCTCCACATTCCAGCGCTCGTAGGCTTCCGACGCCGGGCCGTCGACGGCATCGTCCTTCCGCCGCAGGGTGACCGCGCCGTTGGAGCACACCACGTACTCGGGGCGGATGTCGAGCGCGTCGAGGAAGCGGTGCGTGCCCATCCAGCTGCGCCCGGTGGCGAGCGTCACCTCATGGCCGGCGTCGCGCGCCCGGGCCACCGCCTCGGGCACGCCCGGGCTCATCGTCTCGTCCTGCAGCAGGACCGTGCCGTCGATGTCGAGCGCGATGAGCCAGGGCGCCGTCATGCGTCCGCGCCCTCCGCGGTGGCGCCGAGCGGCCGCAGCACCTCGAGCCCGCCGAGGTAGGGGCGCAGCACCTCCGGCACCCGCACGGATCCGTCCGCCTGCTGGTGCGTCTCCAGGATCGCGACGATCCAGCGGGTGGTGGCGAGCGTGCCGTTCAGGGTCGCGACGTGCTGGGTCTTCGCCGTGCCCTCGGCGGCGTCCGGACGATGCCGGATGTCGAGCCGGCGCGCCTGGAAGGTGGTGCAGTTCGAGGTGGAGGTGAGCTCGCGGAACGCGCCCTGCGTCGGCACCCACGCCTCGATGTCGTACTTGCGCGCGGCACTGGATCCGAGATCCCCCGCGGCGACATCGATCACCCGGTACGACAGGCCGAGCGCGGTGAGCATCTCCTCCTGCAGGCCGACCAGGCGCAGGTGCTCCGCCTCCGCCTCCTCGGGCGTCGTGTAGACGAACATCTCCAGCTTGTTGAACTGGTGCACGCGGATGATGCCGCGGGTGTCCTTGCCGTACGACCCGGCCTCACGGCGGTAGCAGGTGGACCAGCCGGCGTAGCGGAGGGGCCCCCGCGACAGGTCGAGGATCTCGCCGGTGTGATAGCCGGCCAGGGCGACCTCGCTGGTGCCGACGAGGTAGAGGTCGTCGTCCTTGTCGAGGTGGTAGACCTCGTCGGCGTGCTTGCCGAGGAAGCCCGTGCCCTGCATGATCTCGGGACGCACGAGCGTCGGCACGACCATGGGCGTGAACCCGGCGGCGAGCGCCTTGTCGAGCGCGAGGTTCATGAGCGCGATCTCGAGGCGCGCGCCGACGCCGGTGAGGAAGTAGAAGCGGGCGCCGGAGACCTTCGCCCCGCGCTCCATGTCGATCGCGCCGAGCAATTCGCCGATCGCGAGGTGGTCGCGCGGCTCGAAGTCGAAGCTCGGGATCTCGCCGACCCGGCGCAGCTCGACGAAGTCCTCCTCGCCGCCGGCGGGCACCCCGTCGATGACGATGTTCTCGATCGCCGCGAGCGCCTCGGCCGCAGCCTCGGACGCCTCGTTCGACGCGGCCTGGGCCTGCTTCACACGCTCTGCGAGGTCCTTCGCCTGGGCGACCAGGGCGGCCTTCTCCTCCTTCGGCGCCTTCGCGACCTGCTTGCCGAACGCGTTCTGCTCGGCGCGCAGCTCCTCGAACGCGGCGAGCGCGGCACGACGCGATCGGTCGGCCTCGATCGCCGCGTCGACGGTCTCCGGCGCGTTTCCGCGCGCGGCCTGGGACTGACGGACGAGCTCGGGCTCGTCGCGGAGAAGGGCGAGGTCGATCACCCGACAAGTCTAGTCAGGCGCCACGACGCGGAATCCCGGGCCCGATGCCGGGGAGCGCGGTGTGCGGCGGGAGCGCCCGATGGTGCGCACGGATGCGCGGACTAGGCTGACCGCATGACAGACGCCGCCGGACGCCCGCGCGCCGCGCTCGTCGTCAACCCGGTGAAGGCCGACGCGCCGCGGCTGGCCGGGCTGCTGCGCTCGCTGTCGGCCGAGGCCGGCTGGGACGAGCCGCTGATCATCGAGACGTCGGTGCAGGATCCGGGCCAGGGCGCGACGCGCACGGCGCTCGAGCGCGGCGCCGCGGCCGTGCTCGTGGCCGGCGGCGACGGCACGGTGCGCGCGGTCTCGGAGACGATGGCCGGCACGGGCGTGCCCCTCGCGATCGTGCCCAGCGGCACCGGCAACCTGCTCGCGCGCAACCTCGGACTCGCGCTGGACGCGCCGTCGGCCGTGATCGATGCCGTGTTCCGCGGCGACCGCCACCCCGTCGACATCGGCTGGGCGGAGCTGACCCGGGCGGACGGCGATGTGCACGAGCACGGCTTCGTGGTGCTCGCCGGCATCGGCCTCGACGCGCACATGATCGCGAACACCCGTCCGGGGTTGAAGAAGTCCGTGGGCTGGGTCGCCTACGTCGACGGCGCCGCGCGGTCCCTCCCCGGCGCCAAGCCGTTCCGCATCGTGTACGCCGTGGAGGACCGGCGCCTGCACTCCGTCAAGGTGCACAGCATGCTGTTCGCGAACTGCGGCGCGCTGCCCGCCGGCATCGCTCTCGTCCCGGACGCGTCGATCACCGACGGCGACCTCGACGTGGCCGTCATCCAGGCGCGCGGCCCGTTCGGCTGGGTGAAGGTCTGGCGCACCGTGTGGTGGCAGAACTCCGTGCTGCGCCGCAGCAAGGCCGGCCGGCGCGTGATCGAGCTCACCGGATCCAGCGGCTCGATCCACTACCTGCGCGGGCGCGACGCCGAAGCGGCGACCACCGAACCGGCGCCCGTGGAGCTGGACGGCGACGAGTTCGGGGAAGCGGTGCGGATCCGCTGCCGCATCGATCCCGGGGCGCTGCTCATCGCGCTGCCCGCCGGGCACGTGATCAACCCGGCCTGACCTCGGCCCCTTCGACAAGCTCAGGGACCGGTGGACGCCGGTTCAGGGGGCCGGTCGTCGTTCGACGCGATCTGCGCGTCAGCCGACGACCTTCACCTCGCCGTCGAGGTGGTCGCCCTTCAGGGTCAGCGTGTAGTCCGACGGGTCCGCGGGAGGCGTCACGGTCAGCACGGTGATCCGGGGAGCGAAGTCCATGGTGCACATCTGCGTCGCGTCGGTCTGGAAGGTCACGGTCGCGCCCGCCTTCTCCTCCGCGACGCCCGACACGATCGGACGGCAGCTCGAGGATCCCCAGGTGAGCAGGAGGATCCCGCTCGGCGAGAACCAGGCGGCGGTCGGTGCGCCCTGCTTCGGCGCACCGAGAGCGCTGCTCCCCGTCAGGGTCAGCCGCCCCTGGGATCCGACTCCGTCGAACGACAGCGTCACGTCCTTCGCCGGGTCGACGCCTTCCGGTACTGCGACGTAGGTCGCTCGGGGCGCGAAGTCGGCGGTGCAGACAGCCTGCGGATCCGGCTCGGCGAGCGTAACCGTCACGGTCTGTCCGTCGGCGTTCACGTCCTGCACCGCCGGGGTGCAGGCGAGCGAGGACGATCCATAGGTCACCAGGCCAATCCCCCGACCGCCGTCGAGCCAGGCCGCGGCGGGGTCGGTGGACGGCTCCGCGGGCGCCGAGTCGGTCGGGACCGGTGCACCGACCGGCTCCAGCTGCGCACAGCCGGCCAGCGCGATCGACAGCGAGGCGGCGATCGCCGCGATGGCCAGGCCGGTGCGGATCCTCATGGGCACATGGTAGCCAGGCGCGTGTGCGGTGGCCACGACCGCGACCCCGGTCCGGGCACGCTCCGCGCGGCTACTGCAGGGACGACGTGAGACGGGCCAGGTTGTCCAGCACGGTCGAGCGCAGCGGCTGCTGCAGCCACTCGTCGAGGGTGAGCTCGCGGCTCAGCGCGCGGTACTGATCCTCCACTGCGCGCACCTCCTGGACGAACTCCTCGCCGCGCACGAGCATCGAGATCTCGAGGTTGAGACCGAAGGAGCGCATGTCCATGTTGCTGGATCCGATCACGGCGATGTCGTCGTCGATCGTCAGGCTCTTGGTGTGCAGGATGTACGGCTTGCGGTACATCCAGATCCGCACGCCCGCCCGCAGCAGCGCCTCGTAATAGCTGCGCTGGGCGTGGTACACGACGGCCTGGTCGCCCTCCTCTGAGACGAACAGCTCGACCTGCAGCCCACGGTCGCACGCGGTGGACACGGCGAGGAGCAGGGCCTCGTCCGGGACGAAGTACGGGCTCACGATCATGATCTTGCGGCGGGCGCCGTAGAGCAGTCCGAGGAACAGGCGCAGGTTGTTCTCGGCCTCGAATCCGGGGCCGGACGGCACGATCTGGCAGTCCAGGTCGCCGGATCCGCTGCCCTGGGGGACGAAGTCGACGGTCTCCGGCACCGTGTCGGTCTCGCTGTACCAGTCGGACAGGAAGACGGCATTGACGCTCGCGACGACCGGGCCGTCGACGCGCACCATGAGGTCGACCCAGTGCAGCCCGCGTTTGATGTTCTTCGGGAGGTTGTAGGTCGAGTCGGTGACGTTCTGCGAACCGAGGAAGGCCACTTCGCTGTCGACGACGAGGAGCTTGCGGTGATTGCGCAGGTCGGGGCGCTGGGTGCGCCCCCGGAAGGGCTGCACCGGGAGCATCAGGTGCCAGTCCGCACCCATCGCGTCGAGCCGGCGGATGGTCTGCTTGTACCGCGGCTTCCAGCGGTTCGCCCAGTGGTCCAGCAGCACGCGCACCGGCACGCCGCGGGCGGCGGTCTCCTCCAGCGCGCAGAAGAAGTTGTCGGTCGACGCATCCGACTGCAGGATGTAGAACTCCACGTGCACGTACTTCTGCGCGCGCCGGATCGCGTCAGCCATGGCGTCGAGCGAGGTCTGGTAGTCGGAGATCAGGTGCGCTCCGTTGTCACCGGACAGCGGCAGGGCGCCGAGGCGCTGACTCATGCCGATGAGCGAGCTCAGCCACTCCGGGGTGCCGGGGCGAGGCGTGCCCAGGTGCAGCCCCTTGGTGACCTCCGCGATGGTCGCGTTGATGAGCTCCTGCTTCTTGCGCCGTGCACGCGGCAGGCGCGGATTCCCGATCAGCAGGAACAGCAGCACCCCGATGTACGGGATGAAGTAGATGGCCAGGAGCCACGCGGTCGCGGCGGTAGGGCGTCGGTTGCGCGGCACGACGATGATCGCGATCACGCGGATCGTGATGTCGACCGCGATGCCGAACGCGACGAGCCACCAGGGCCACGCATCGGACGTCATGCACGTCCTCCTGAACCGGGGTGCGCCGCCAATCGGCGGCTTCGTCCACAGTAGCGGCTGGTGCGGACAACCTCGGGGAGCGAGTGATCACGGCTCGCGCCGGCCTCGCGGCACGGGAGTCGCGGCGTCGGCCGCAGACTACGGCCGCGGCGTGCCGCCCCTCGCATCGCCGGACGCGGGCAACGGCTGCGGAGCGCCGATCAGGACGAGCGCCGCACTTCGCACCGCCGGAGCGGACTGCGTCCGTGCAGCGCGATCAGGACGAGCGGGGCGGAAGACCGCGGGCGGCGCGCTCCTCGGCCTCGATGCGCGCGTGCGTCTGCCGTTCGGTGCGGTCGAAGCGGATGATCCCGCGGAGGACGAACCAGAACACGATGCAGACGACGATCGTGGGGATCACCGACCACGCGGCTGCCACCCAGAACTCGTCCATGCCCTCGATCCTACCCGCGGCCCTGGTGCGCGGGCTGGGAGCGGTCGGTGCCGCCGGTGCAGTCGATCGATCCGCACATCGCGGATCCGGCGAGGGAGTTTCCCCCGTCCCGTTCCTGACGCGGAACCGGATCCGGCGCGGTGCCGATCGTGGATCCATGACAACGATCGTCCACGCCGCGGGCGCCGCAGAGCTGCTCGCCGCCATCCCCGTGCTCACCGGCTTCACTCCGCGGGACTCCGTGGTGCTGCTGCCCTTCCGGCGCTCACGCACCGCGGGCGCCCTCCGCTTCGACCTGCCGTCCGGCGCGGCCTCCGCGGGGCCGCCACCCGATGCGCACGCCGCGGCGTCGCTATCGGGTGCGGTCTCCGTGGCGTCACCCGCCTCGGCCCCCGCGCGGCCGCGGGTCGCGCCGACCGCGACCGAGTTCGCCACCGCCGCCCTCGCGCTCGTCGGCCGCATCCCCGACGTCGACGGGCTCGCGATCACCGTCTACGCCGAGGGCGGGGCGACGAGCGACGAGCCGATGCCCGCGGCTGCCCTCGTCGAGGCGCTGATCGGCGAGGCGAGCGCCCGCGGCCTGCACGTCGTGGAGGCGCTGCACGTCGGCGCCGGCTCCTGGTCCGATTACCGGGATCCGCAGGGACCGCCGCATCCCCTCTCCGAGGTTCCGGACCCGCCGCGCGTGCCCGGGTTCGCCGGCCCCGCGCCGGATCAGTTCAGCGGCACCGAGCTGCCCGCCCCCGGACTGCTCGCCGCGGAGTCAGTCGGCCGTGCGCTGATCGCCCTGGAACGGGTGCTCGGCCCGGCGGGACCGCTGCGCACGCCCCCGGACGGGTCCGGTCGCGTGGACCCGCGCGCGCACGAGACGGCGCTCCTGCTCGACGATCTGCCCTCGTTCCTGGAGGAGCTGCTGGACACTCCCGAGACGGCGTCACCGTTCGCGACCGCGGCGCTGATCTGGATCCTGAACCGCCCGGCGCTGCGCGACGTCGCGCTCGTGCAGTGGGCGAGCAGCATCGACCACGGCGACCGGGCGCTGGCCGCACAGCTGTGCCACAGCGCGTCCGGGCTGGACGTGCCGCCCGACGTCGGCGGCATCCTGATCGGGCACGGCGCGAGCCCGGACCGCGACCGTCTCGGCGTCGCGCTGACCCTGATGCGCCGCACGATCGCCCTCGCCCCGCGGGCGGCGAGGGGCGGCCCCCTGGCCGCCGCGGCGTGGCTGTCCTGGGCGATCGGGCGCGCGACGCACGCCGCCCGGTACCTGGATCAGGCGCAGGCCGTGGATCCGGAGCTCGGCTTCGCTCAGCTGCTGCGGGCCGTGGTGGAAGCCGGCATGCTGCCGGACTGGGCGTTCCGCGCCGCCGTACCGTGAGCGCCTGGACCCTCCTCCCGAGGCGCAAGGCACCGGGAGGGAGGGCGCGTCACTTGACGAGGGGGAAGAGGATGGTCTCGCGGATGCCGAGGCCGGTGATGGCCATGAGCAGACGGTCGATGCCCATCCCCATGCCGCCCGTCGGGGGCATGCCGTGCTCGAGAGCGCGCAGGAACTCCTCGTCCACGCGCATCGCCTCGAGGTCGCCGCCGGCGGCGAGCTTGGCCTGCTCGACGAAGCGGTCGCGCTGGATGACCGGGTCGACGAGCTCCGAGTACCCGGTGGCCAGCTCGAAGCCGCGCACGTACAGGTCCCACTTCTCCACCACGCCCGGGATCGAACGGTGCTCGCGCACGAGCGGCGAGGTGTCGACGGGGAAGTCCATGACGAACGTGGGCCGCTCCAGTCCGCTCTTGACGAAGTGCTCCCACAGCTCCTCGATCAGCTTGCCGTGCGTGGCATGCGGCGGCACGTCGACGCCGCTCGCCTCGGCGAACGCGATGAGCTCCTCCATCGGGTCGGACGGGGTGAAGGTGCGTCCCGCGGCCGCGGACAGCGAGTCGTACATCGAGATCCGGTCCCACTGGCCGCCGAGGTCGTACTCGGTGCCGTCCGCCCAGGTGACGAGCGTGGATCCTGCCACTGCGATCGCGGCGTTCTGGATCAGCTCCTGCGTGAGGTCGGCGATCCCGTTGTAGTCGGAGTACGCCTGGTACGCCTCGAGCATCGCGAACTCGGGGCTGTGCGTGGAGTCGGCGCCCTCGTTGCGGAAGTTGCGGTTGATCTCGTAGACGCGCTCGATGCCGCCGACGACGGCGCGCTTCAGGTAGAGCTCCGGCGCGATGCGCAGGTACAGCTCCGTGTCGAAGGCGTTCGAGTGCGTGATGAACGGGCGCGCGGAGGCGCCGCCGTGCTGCACCTGCAGCATCGGGGTCTCGACCTCGAGGAAGCCGTGGCTGGTGAAGGTCTGGCGCAGGCTGGCGTTGACCGCGGCGCGGGCGCGCACGGTGCTGCGGGCCTGGTCGCGCACGATGAGGTCGAGGAAACGGCTGCGCACGCGGCTCTCCTCGCTGAGCTCGCCGTAGGCGTTGGGCAGCGGCAGGATCGCCTTCGACGCGATCGCCCAGTCGTCGGCCATGACGGACAGTTCGCCGCGGCGGCTGGAGATGACCTCCCCGTGCACGAACACGTGGTCGCCGAGGTCGACGAGCTCCTTCCAGCGCGCGAGGGACTCCTCGCCCACGTTGGCGAGCGAGATCATCGCCTGGATCCGGGATCCGTCGCCGGCCTGCAGCGTGGCGAAGCAGAGCTTGCCGGTGTTGCGGCTGAACACGACGCGACCGGCCACGCCGACGACGACGCCCGTCTCGGCGCCGGCCTCGAGCTCGCCGTACTCGGCGCGCAGCTGCGGGATCGTGTGCGTCACGGGCACGGAAACGGGGAACGCGCCGCCCGCCGCATCCGCACGGTCGGCGATCAGCCGCTCGCGCTTGGCCAGCCGCACCGCCCGCTGCTCGAAGGTGTCCTCCCCGGCCCCCGAGCCGTTCGACGCGCCCTCCGCGGGGTCGCTGCTGGCAGGGGTCGGCGCGGGCGCGTCAGTCATGAGTGGGGCTCCTCGAAAGTCGCCGACCAGTCTACCGGCGCGCACCTTCGCGCCCGCCGCGCCGGATCCGCCCCGCTCCCCGCCCGCAACGCCAGCGCGACGCGGGCCCGACGTCATCGTCGGGCGCTGACCGCGAGACTGCAACGGGACGACGAGACTGCAACAGACTGCTGCAGTCTCGTCGCGTGGTTGCAGTCTCGCGGTCAGGAGGTCCGCGGTCAGGAGAAAGGGTCGGCGGGCGGCAGGGGATCCGGCGGGGAGGCCTCGCGCAGTGCGCGATCGAACGTCGACGAGACGAGGGCCGACAGGTAGCCTCCCGGGTTCTCCACCCCGATGCCGCGGAGGATCCCCGTCGCCTGGCCGACGATCGAGCGCGCGAACTCGGATGCGGTGGCGATCGCCTCGGCGTACGCGGGGCGGTCGGCTTCGTCGATCACGACGGGTTCGCAGCCGAGTTCCACGGCGAGCGCCTGCGCGATGGGCAGCACCATCGCGGGCGCGGTCACCGCGGCGTACGCCGCCTGCAGCTGACGGAGGTCGAGCGTGGTTCCGGTGAAGGAGATCGCCGGATGCACGGCGAGCGGGATGGCCCCGCTGCGCGTCACGGGCTCCAGCACGTCGGTGCCGTAGCCGGGGTCGGTGTGCAGCACGAGCTGCCCGGGCTGCCACGCCCCCAGCTCGGCGAGGCCCGAGACGAGCCCCGGCAGCTGGTCGTGCGGCACCGCGAGCACGACGAGCTGGGATGCGCGCACGAGCTCGGGCGGATCCATCACCGTGACCCCGGGCAGCACGGCGGCCGTGCGGTCGGGGTCGGATCCCGCCGTCACGCCGACGAGCGCGTGCCCGGCCCCGGCGAGGGCCGCGCCGATCACCGGCCCCACGTGCCCCGCCCCGACGATCCCGACCTCGAGGCGCCCTGCCCGTGTCACGACGCGCTCCCGGCGGCGGTTCCGCCCGCGTCGCCTGCGGCAGCTCCCGCGGCGCTCCCCGCGGTGCGGCCGAGGTCCGCGTTCCCCGCGGTGCCCCCGACGCTCCTCGCGGTCCCACCCAGCTCCGCCGGGAGGGCGTGCCCCTCCGCCGCAGCGTCCCGCTCCGCCTCGCGCTCTTCGGCCCAGCGGTGCGCGCGATCCGCGGCGGCCGCCCGCGCTGCGGCACCGGGCAGCGCATTCAGCATGCCGAGCAGCACCTCGGCGTCCAGCCCGGAGACGCTGCCCCGGACGGGCCCGATGGCGGAGTGCGCCTGCGCCTTGGCGACCCGCTGGGCGCGGTCGATCGGGCCCTGGTGCAGCGAGAAGCCCTGCAGCCGCGCGAGCGGGAACACGGCCAGCTGCCGCCAGATCCGCCCGCGGCGCAGCAGCAGCGCGAAGTCGGTCAGCGCCAGCCCGTGCCGGCGCCAGGACAGCGGCCGGCGCCACCACGCCCGCCGCGGGATGGTGGCGTACGGGTCGTCCGCGACGGGGCCGAGCACGCCCTGCTCCCAGATCAGCGGCAGCACGTCGGCGGGCACATCGGGAAGGATCAGCCCGAGCACCCGCTCGACGTCGGCGCGAACGCCGACGGGCAGCACGATGTTGAACTGCTGGCCCTGGCTGGACTGCTGCTGCGACGCGGACTTGCCGCTCATCCGGTTGATCCGCACCGACCACCAGCCGAACGGACGCCACAGCAGCGGCTGCATCACCTCGACGGCGAAGATCCGCCCTGGCGGGATCGTCTCGGTCACCGTGGTGAACAGGCCGAACGTGATCCGCACGCCGTCCGGCGTCGGCGCGATCGAGTAGCGCAGCGCCCGCGCGATCCGGCTCCAGGTGACCGCGACGGCGGCCAGCAGCAGCGGGATCCCCATCGCCAGCGCGACACCGCCCGCGACCACTCCCCCGGCCGGGCCCACGTCCTGCAGCACGGCGGGCAGCGTGCCGATCATCGCGGCCAGGAAGATCACCGCGAACACGGCGAGCCACACGAGGCCCGACAGCACGTGCGAGCCGACGAGGCGACCGGTGGGGATCCGCAGCACGTGCTCCGGCGCGATGTCGTCGAGGTCGACGCCCGCGATCAGCCCGGTGACCCCCGCGTCCATCGATGCGGCGAGCTGCGCGCGCATGGTGCGGGCCGCCGCGGGATCGGCGACGCCCCTGGTCGCCTCGCGGGCGTGCCGCGCCCCGGACGCCAGGCGCAGGATGTCGGCGCGCACCGCCTCCGCCCGGGCGGTGGAGAGATACTCCAGCGGCACGTTGGCGTCGTTGCCGGCACCGTCGACCTCGAGCTTCGCCAGTCCGATGAGGCGGGCGGGGAACGGCCGGGTGAGGTTGACCCCCTGCACACGATCGAGCGGGGCGCGGCGGTGCGAGCGGAAGATCACGCCCTTGCGCACCTCGACATGCGCCTCGGTGATGCGGAACTGGTGGAAGCGCCACATCAGCCAGAACAGGGCTATGAGGAGCACAGCGAGGGCCAGCACGCCGAGCAGCACCACGATGACGAGGTTGTTGTCGACGACCCAGTCGACCGGGTCGCCGCCGAGCTCGGGCAGATGCGCTGGCGTGACCAGGGAGATGAACCATTCCAGGATCCGCTCGCGCAGGTTCGCGATGAGATAGCCCAGCACGATCACCAGCACCAGCCCGCCCTTCAGCAGCGGGGTGAGGGGATGCATCCGGTGCCACTCGCCGTCCGCGAGCGTCGGAGCACCCGGTCGCGAGGCCGGACCGGACGCCGTCGGCAGAGCCGGGGACGCGGCCGGCACGGAGGCACCCGGCGGCACCGGGGACACCGCGCCCCGACCGTACGCGTCGTGCTGCTGCTCGGGCGTGCTCACAGGCCCGTCCGGCGCATCTCGGCGACGTCGATGAGGGTGTCCCGCAGCGCCTCCGCGGCGTCCTCGGTCATCCCGGGGATCTCCACACCGGTGGTGGCGGCGGCCGTGACGAGCTTGAGCTTCGCGATCCCGAACGCCCGGTCGACGGGACCCCGGGTGATGTCGACGAGCTGCATCCGCCCGTACGGCACGGCGATCATCCGCTGCCAGAGGATCCCGCGCCGGAACACGATGTCGTCGGCGCGGAGCATGTAGCCGATCGCCTTGGCCTGCCGGGGCAGGATCACGAGCTCGATCAGGATCCCGGCCGCGATCACGCCGGCAGCGGTCCACGCCCACGGCCACGGCTGGGACATGAGCGTCGTCGCGGCGTACGCGCCGACCGCGACGATGATCAGCAGGATCACGCGCAGGAGCACCTCGGCGACGACGTACTTGGGCGAGATCTGATGCCAGGACCCGTCCAACCTGAGCGCGCCGGGCCCCTGCGGCGCGCGCAGCGCGGGATAGGTGCCGTCATCCAGCACGGCGGCCGCGGCCGGCGCCGCGTGCACGGCTGGTGCGTCTGCGGCGGGCGCCCACGCGGAGGGCGTGCGGGCGGTGTCAGGATCCGGAGTCTGCGGCGGCTCGGGAATCGTCATCGTCGTCCTCCAGGCGCGGCCCGTTCTGGCCGTCGGGGTCGTGGGGCCCGTTTCCGGGCAGCATGCAGAAGCTTTCGGCGATCACCGCGGCGATCGTGAGCACGAGCGCGGCGGCGGCGGTCGCGATGATCGCGCCGATCGGCGGCGTGATCGGGCGGGAGAGCAGGTACGCGCCGAGCCCGGCGCCGAAGCCGGTGATCACCGCACCCACCAGGCTCGAGGCGCGGGCGAGCATCGCGATCCGGACGGCGCGGAAGGGGTCGACCCGGCGGCGCGTGGCCGAGCGCGTACTGCGGCGGATCGGCCACGCCAGCGCGAGCACCGCGATCGCGAGCAGAGCGAGGAAGATCGGCAGCACGATCGACGGCGTGAACGTCGGCCGCCCCGCGGTGGTCAGCGCGTGGTCGAGGAGGAAGCCCACGGCCGCACCGGCGAGCGCCAGCACGAGCAGCAGCCCCGGGGAGATCCGCTTCATGAGCCGTCCTCGAGCGCGGCCAGCAGGTCGGCGACGCGGCCCCGGCCCGGCAGCACCGCATCCGGATCCACGTCGAGCCAGGGCTCCAGGACGAACGCCCGCTCGAACGCACGCGGGTGCGGCAGCAGCAGGTGCTCGTCGTCGTTCACCACGTCGCCGTACGTGATCAGGTCGAGGTCGAGGGTGCGGTCGCCCCAGCGCTCGGCGCGGATCCGGCCGTGCTCCTCCTCGATCGCGTGCAGCATGCCGAGCAGCACCTGCGGGGCCAGGCGCGTGGTCACGATCGCGACGGCGTTGGCGAACCGCGGGGCGTCAGGATCCGGGCCGTCCGGCCGCAGCGCGACCGTGGTGAAGACGCGTGACACCCGCACGTCGTCGACCAGCGGCAGGCGGCGGATCGCACGCACGGCCTCCTCGATCGTGGCGGCGGTGTCGCCGAGATTCGAGCCGAGCGCGACGACGGCCTGGACCGGCGCCTCCTCGGGACGAGGGTCGAGCGCAGGCAGCCGGCCCCCGCGGGGCACCGGCGGGATCGGACGGATCGGCGGGGTCATGCTCCCCCTGCCGTGGCATGCTCGTGGGCGCCCGTCACCGGGCGCTGCTCGTGGCCGTGCTGCACGCGCTGCACGGTGACCGCCACATCGCCGAAGTTCAGCGGGATCGGGGCCTGCGGCTTATGCACCGTGACCTCGACGATCCGCACCCGCTTGTCCTCGAGCACGGCGTCGGCGATCCGCACCGCGAGCGTCTCCAGCAGGTTCACCGGCTCGCCGGCGACGATCGCGGCGACCCGCTCGGCGAGCTCGCCGTAGTGGACGGTGTCGGCGACGTCGTCGCTCGCGGCAGCGGCGCGCAGCGGAAGGTGCAGGCGCAGATCCACGACGAAGTCCTGCCCGTTCTCACGCTCGTGCGCGTACACGCCGTGGTGCCCGAACACGGTCAGGCCCGTGAGCGTGATGCCGTCGAGGAATTCCATGCCCCCAGCCTACGGCGGGCCGCCGACGGCACGTCAGCCAGCACACGACCGGATTCAGGTTTCGAGGAGCGAGGTCTGCTGCTCGAGCGGCCGAATCAGAGCGGACATCGCTCCTCGAAACAGATCGCCCGAACAGTGATCCTGTCAGCCGTCCCAGGCCCCCAGCACGGCGAGGGCGTCGCGCGTCGCGGCGACGTCGTGCACGCGCACGGCCCAGGCGCCCGCGCGGGCGGCGAGCACGCTCGTCACGGCGGTCGCCAGATCGCGGCGGCGCTCGTCGGCGCCCTCCCCGAGCACCTCGCCGAGGAACCGCTTGCGCGACGTGCCCACGAGCACGCGCGGGCCGAGCGCGACGACGTCGGAGAGCTCCCGCAGCAGCTCCCAGTTCTGGCCGGCGGTCTTGGCGAACCCGACCCCGGGGTCGACGATTATCCGCGACGGCGCGATGCCCGCCGCAGCGGCCGCGGCCACGCGCTCGCGCAGTTCCGCGGCCACCTCGCGCCCGACGCGTGCGTACTCGGCACGCGCGTACATGTCGGCAGACGGGCCGCGCCAGTGCCCCAGGGCGATGTCGGCGCCGGTCTCCGCGACCGCCGCGAGCATGTCCGGATCCGCGAGGCCGCCGGACACGTCGTTCACGATCCGCGCCCCCGCCCGCACGGCGGCGACCGCGGTGGACGCGTTCAGCGTGTCGACGCTCACCGGGATCCCCTCGGCGGCGAGGCGTTCGATCACCGGCAGCACGCGCCGCTGCTCCTCGGCCAGGGGCACCCGTTCGGCGCCGGGACGAGTCGACTCCCCGCCGATGTCGAGCACGTCGGCGCCCTGCTCGCGCAGCAGCAGTCCGTGCGCGACCGCGCTTTCGGCGTCGGCGTAGCGCCCGCCGTCGCTGAACGAGTCGGGTGTGGCGTTGACGATCCCCCAGATCGCGGTCATGCGCCGGACCCCGAGCCGATGAGGGCGATGAGCTCCGAGCGCGCAACCGGATCCGTGTACACGCCGCGTGCGGCGATGGTGAGCGTCGACGCCTCGGTCTGCCGTCCTCCGCGCATGGTGACGCAGCCGTGCACGGCGTCCATGACGACGAGCACGCCCTGCGCGTCGAGGTGGGACGCGATCGCATCGGCGACCTGCTCGCCGAGCCGCTCCTGCACCTGCGGGCGGGACGCGAGGATCTCGACGACCCTCACGAGCGCGCCGAGGCCCACGACGTGCTCCCCGGGCAGGTACGCGATGTGCGCGTGCCCGGCGAACGGCAGCAGGTGGTGCTCGCACACCGAACGGAACCGGATCCCGCGCAGGAGCACCGCGCCCGAGGGCAGGGTGTCCGGGGCGGGTCCGTGCGAGACGCTGATCGTGTGCGCGAGGGGCGCCGCAGGGTCCTCGCCGACCCCGGCGAAGAACTCGGCGTACAGGTCCGCCATGCGCGCCGGGGTCTGCTTCAGCCCCGGTCGCTCCGGATCCTCTCCGATCGCGAGCAGCAGCTCACGGGTGAGCGCGGCGATGCGCTCCGGATCGACGCTCATCGCTCAGGCCGTCGCGGGACGCGGCTTCCCGCCCGTCGCCGGCTTGCGGCCCGCGGCGGTGGACGGAGCGGCCTCGTTCGCGGCGGCACCGGTCTCGGCGCCGCGCTGCGGCATCTCGATCGGGGGCAGCAGCGACACCGGGCGGTCCTCGCTGGAGAGCCACTGCGGGCGCTCCGGGAGCTTCTTCACGTCGGAGAAGATCTCGGCGATCTGGTTGTGGTCGAGCGTCTCCTTCTCGAGCAGCTCGCGGGCGAGCCGGTCGAGGATGTCGCGGTTGGCGCTGAGCACCTCGTAGGCCTCGTTGTGCGCCTGCTCGATGAGCGCGCGCACCTGCGTGTCCACCCGCTCCGCGATGGTCTCGGAGTACTCGCGGCCACGACCCATGTCGCGACCCGCGAACGGCTCGCCGCCCTCGGAGCCGAGCTTGACCGGCCCCAGGTCGGTCGTCATGCCGTACTCGAGCACCATCTTGCGGGCGATCGACGTCGCCTTCTCGATGTCGTTCGACGCGCCCGTGGTGGGGTCGTGGAACACGAGCTCCTCGGCGACGCGGCCGCCCATCGCGTAGGTGAGCTGGTCCTGCAGCTCGTTGCGGGTGACCGAGTACTTGTCGTCGAGCGGCAGCACCATCGTGTAGCCGAGCGCCTTGCCGCGCGGGAGGATCGTGATCTTCGTGACCGGATCCGTGTAGTTCATCGCCGCCGCCGCGAGCGCGTGTCCGCCCTCGTGGTACGCCGTGATGAGCTTCTCCTTGTCCTTCATCACGCGGGTGCGGCGCTGGGGGCCGGCGATGACGCGGTCGATGGCCTCGTCGAGGGCGCGGTTGTCGATGAGCTGCGCATTGGAGCGCGCGGTGAGGAGAGCCGCCTCGTTGAGCACGTTGGCCAGGTCGGCGCCGGTGAAGCCGGGGGTCTTGCGGGCGACGACCTCGAGGTCGACGCCGTTGGCGAGCGGCTTGCCCTTGGCGTGCACCTCGAGGATCCGCTGACGGCCCTTGAGGTCGGGCGCGTCCACGCCGATCTGCCGGTCGAAGCGACCGGGGCGCAGCAGCGCGGGGTCGAGGATGTCGGGACGGTTGGTCGCCGCGATCACGATGACGTTCGCGTTCGGGTCGAAGCCGTCCATCTCGACGAGCATCTGGTTCAGCGTCTGCTCGCGCTCGTCGTTGCCGCCGCCGAGACCCGCACCGCGGTGCCGGCCGACGGCGTCGATCTCGTCGATGAAGATGATCGCGGGCGCGTTCTCCTTCGCCTGCGTGAACAGGTCGCGCACGCGCGAGGCGCCGACACCGACGAACATCTCGACGAAGTCGGATCCGGAGATCGAGTAGAAGGGAGCGCCCGCCTCGCCGGCGACCGCACGCGCGAGCAGCGTCTTACCGGTTCCGGGAGGGCCGTACAGCAGCACGCCCTTCGGGATGCGCGCGCCGATCGCCTGGAACTTGCCCGGGTCCTGCAGGAACTCCTTGATCTCGTGGAGCTCCTCGATCGCCTCGTCGGCGCCCGCCACGTCGGCGAACGTGACGGTCGGATTCTCCTTGTTCACGAGCTTCGCCCGCGACTTGCCGAACTGCATGATCTTGCTGTTGCCGCCCTGGGCGCTCGAGAGGAGCCACCAGAACAGCAGGCCGAGCAGCAGCATCGGGATGAGGATGGAGAGGAAGCCGTCGAACCAGCTGGCCTTCGGCACGGAGTCGTTGTAGCCGTCCTTCGGGGCGGCGTCATCGATCGCCTTCACCACGTCGGCGGCGCGCGCCTGGACGTAGTAGAACTGCACCGCCTCCGCGCCCTTGTACGGCTTGGACAGGGTCATGTCCACGCGCTGGTCGCCGTCGGTGTTGACAACCTTGGTGACCGTGCCGCCCTTGAGCAGATCCAGGCCCTCCTGAGTGGAGACCTGCGAAGAGGATCCGAGGTTCGTGATCAGCATGAATCCGCCGATCAGAAGCAGACCGATCAGCCCCACATAGAGGAAGGGATTGCGCGTGATCTTCTTGACATCCATGATCCGTTCAGCGTAGCGCGGCCCTGCTTGGCCCCTCCTGGGGATTCGCCCACGGCGTACCGCATCCGGTCCCTGAGCGAGCCGAAGGCGAGACGAAGGGCGCCGGCGTGCCGAATCAGGCGTAGACGTGCGGCGCGAGCACCGCGACGTCGCGCAGGTTGCGGTAGCGCTCCGCGTAGTCGAGCCCGTAGCCGACCACGAACTCGGTGGGGATGTCGAAGCCGACGTACTTGCAGTCGATCTGCACCTTGGCCGCCTCGGGCTTGCGCAGCAGTGCGAGCACCTCGATCGACTCCGCACCGCGGGAGGCGAAGTTCTCCAGCAGCCAGCTCAGGGTGAGTCCCGAGTCGATGATGTCCTCGACGATCAGCACGTGCTTGCCGTGCAGGTCCGTGTCGAGGTCCTTGCGGATCTGGACGACGCCGCTCGAGCGCGTGCCCGCGCCGTAGCTCGAGACCGCCATCCAGTCCATCGGCACCGAGGAGGGCAGCGCCCGGGCGAAATCGGCCATCACCATGACCGCGCCCTTGAGCACGCCGACGAGGAGGAGGTCCTTCCCGGCGTAGTCCGCGGCGACGCGCACCGCGAGCTCGTCGAGCTTGGCGCGGATCTCCTCTTCCGTGACGAGGATGTCGGTCAGATCGTCGGCAATGTCCGCAGCACGCATGGATCGATTTTATGCGACCGGATCCGTCGCCCATCCGATCCTCCTGACCGCTACTGTGAGCGATGAGGCGGGGTGGCGCTTGGGGGAGAACCGAGCCTCCGCCGTGGACGGAAGGAGTCCCATGGACATCGACGAGATCCTCAAGCAGGTGCCGATCGGCGATATCGCCCAGAAGCTCGGCGTCAGCGAGGACGTCGCCCGGCAGGCGGTGCAGGAGGGCGGCGCGGCCCTCGTCGGCGGCCTGGCCAAGAACGCGGAGACTCCTGAGGGCTCCGCGGCGATCGAGGCGGCCCTCGCCAAGCACGACGGCTTCTCCGGGGCATCGTCGGTCGACGACGTCGATCAGGCGGACGGCCAGAAGATCGTCTCGCACGTGTTCGGCGACAACGCCGACCAGGTGGCGCAGACCCTGACGAACGACCAGAAGACCGCGGGCATCGACTTCGGCAAGCTGCTGCCGATCCTCGCCCCGATCGTGATGGGTCTCATCGCCAACGGTCACAAGAGCTCCTCGACCGGTACGAGCAGCGGTGGCGGGCTCGGCGACATCCTCGGCGGGATCCTCGGCGGCGGCCAGCAGCAGGGGCAGTCCTCGGGCGGCGGCGGGCTCGGCGACATCCTGGGCGGCCTCGGCGGGCTGCTCGGCGGCGGGAACTCCGGCTCCGGCGGCGGCATCGACATCGGCGGGATCCTCGGCGGACTGCTGGGCGGCCGCAGGTAACGACCGCAGCACGTCCGCTCACGAGACGCGGCTTCCTCCGGGAGGTCGCGTCTCGTCGTCTTCGGGCGGCGGATCCGGATCCGGCGCTGCTAGCGCGCGGCGAACACGATCCGCCCGCCGACGCGCGCGGCGGTGCAGCCGGGCAGGTCGATCGGGCCCTGTCCCGACCAGTCGGTGACGAGCCGGGCGACCTCGACGGTCTGCGTGCGGGTCAGTCCCACCCCGAACTCGCTCTGGACCACGAGGCGGATGATGCGGTTCCGCAGCGCTGCGGGGTTGGCCGCCAGCGCCGCGGCGCTCACCGAGATCCCCGCCTCGGCGTGCTCCACGATGTCCTCGATCGTCTCGTGGATCATCTCGTCGAACGCCTCCGCGTCCTCGCGCAGCTGCTCGGCCGTGCGGGCGAGAGCCTCCGCGACCCCCGGCCCGAGCTCCGCCTCGAGCAACGGCAGCACGCGCTCGCGCACCCGCACCCGCAGGTAGCGGGGGTCGACGTTGTGCGGGTCGTCCCACGGCACGAGCCCCTCCGCCGCGCACGCCGCGCGCGTCGTCTCACGGCGCACTGCCAGCAGCGGCCGGGTCCAGACCGTGCCGTCGTCGTCGGTCCGCACGGGCGCCATGCCCTGCAGGCTGCCGGCGCCGGATCCCCGCGCGAGGCCCAGCAGCACCGTCTCCGCCTGGTCGTCGAGCGTGTGCCCGAGCAGCACGGGGGCGCCTTCGGCCCGCGCGACCTCGCGCAGCGCCGCATAGCGCGCGGCGCGGGCGTCGGCCTCGGGCCCGTCCCCCGTCGGCGTCACGTCCACGCGCTGCACCCGGGCGGCGATGCCCAGCGCCGTCGCGGCGGCCGCGGCATCGGCGGCGACCCCGTCGGAGCCGTCCTGGAGGCCGTGGTCCACGGTGACAGTGTGCACCGCGAACCCCGCGGCGCGGGCCTCGAATGCCGTCGCCGCGGCCAGCGCCAGCGAATCGGCGCCGCCGGAGAGCGCCACCACGACAGCATCGGGCGGGGAGGGCAGGGCGGCCAGCGCGGTGCGCACGGCTCGGCGGACGGCGGCGGTGGCGGGAGAGAGCGACGGCACGCCCCCACGGTACCCACGCGTAAGGGCCACGCGCGAAGATCCGCACGCAAGTAGGCTTGTGCGCGGCATCCACCCGTCTTTTCTGAGGAGTACACATGGGCGCACACGACGCCGTCATCGAGATCCCGCGCGGCAGCCGCGTGAAGTACGAGGTCGACCACGAGACCGGGCGAGTGCACCTCGACCGCGTGCTCTACACGACCTTCGGATACCCGGCCGACTACGGCTACTTCGACGAGACCCTCGGCGAGGACGGCGACCCGCTGGACGTGCTGGTGCTGCTCGACCAGGCGATCTTCCCGGGCGTCGTCGTGAACGTGCGTCCCGTCGCCGTGCTGAAGATGAGCGACGAGGCCGGCGGCGACGACAAGCTCGTGGCCGTGCTGAGCAAGGATCCGCGCTGGGAGCACATCCAGGACGTCGACGACCTCGCCGAGTACACGAAGAAGGAGATCGCGCACTTCTTCGAGCACTACAAGGACCTCGAGCCCAACAAGTGGGTCAAGGTCGATGCATGGGGCGACGCCGCCGAGGCGCAGCGGATCCTCGACGAGGCGATCGAGCGCTTCAAGAACGACGGCCACTGAACGCCCCTCCAAGGCGCCCCGCGACCGTGACGAAGACCCCCGGTGCCGCTCAGCGGCCCGGGGGTCTTCGCGTGGTCCTTCTCGTCAGCACATCCGAGGATCAGCCCATGTAGACGCCCTGGCCCTCCATGAACGTGATGGGGTTGATCGGGCTGTCGTTCACGTAGACCTCGAAGTGCAGGTGACAGCCGAAGGATCCGCCGGTGTTGCCCGCGTACGCGATCACCTGCCCGGCATTGATCCACTGCCCCGACCAGACGTTGAAGCCGCCATCCAGGATGTGGCCGTAACCCGTGCCCATCCCGTCGCCGTTCTCGATCCGGATGTAATTGCCGTAGCCGCCGTTCCAACCGGCGTAGTCGACCGTCCCAGAATGCGCCGCATAGATCGGCGAACCACAACTGCCGTCGGCCAGGTCGACACCGTAGTGGAAGCTTGAGGAACAGTAGCCGCTGGAGTTGCAATCCGGCACTCGGGGCCCGTATCCGGACGACTGGTAACCCCCGAACGGGCGCACCCAGCCGCCGGAACCACCGCCACCTCCGCCACCACCGCCGCCACCGGCGTTGTTGCGGGCCGCTTCTTCGGCGGCCTGGCGCTCCGCGGCAAGCTTCGCCTGACGAGCAGCCTCCGCAGCGGCACGCGCGGCCTCACCGGCTTGATACTGTGCGACGGTCTTCGCCGTGGTGTCCTTGAGAGCGGCGAGCTGCGCCTGCAGCTGCCCCAGATGCGTCTGCTGATCGGCGAGGGCCGCCGCGGCGGCGTCGGCCGCGTCCTGCGCCTTCTTCATCTTGTCTTGGGCGATCTTCGCAAGGCGGTCGCGCTCGACCTTGGCGGCAGTGGCCTGGTCCGTGAGCGACTGCGCAGTGTTCTTCGCCTCCACCGCCTTGTCGTAGATCGCCTACGTACCCGCGAGAACCCGATCCATCTGGCCGAGCCGCTGCAGCAGCTCATCCTTGTTGGCCGTCGACTTGGAGAAGAACAGCTGCAGAGCGGTGGTGTCCCCGCCATCGCGCGAGAGCTGCGCGGCGATCTGCCCCGCCTTGCTGGCGGATTCGTCCGCGAGCTTCTTCTGCGCATCGGCCTGAGCCTGCAGATCGGCCAGCCGGCGCGCCTGCTCGTTGACGGCCTGCTGCGCGGCGAAGTACTCGTTGCCCGCGGCCTCGGCCGCGGCCTTGGTGTCGGCGACGTTCTGGGTCAGTGTCGCGATCAGGCCCTGGATCCGCGAGACCTCGTTGGCGGCGGCCGCCTCGTTGGCCTTCGCCGCCTGCACGTCGTCCCAGCTGGGGTAGTCGTCGGCGTACGCCGCAGGCGCGCCGAGGAGCAGGCTGCCGACCAACGCGGCAATGGCCGTGATGCTCAGAGCAGCGCCGCTGCGGAGCGTGCGCCGGCGGGCGCGGGCACGCGGAACGTCGGACGTCCGGCTTGGATCGCGGCGGGCGCCACGGATGTTGAGATTGTTCACGCGGCTCCCTTTCGCCGGTTTCACTCATGTCACATTAGCAACATCAGTCCCATGCGCAACCATCGGATCCGGGTCGGGATCGGGAATTCTTCGGATCTTCGGGTGCTGGTCTTGTTCAAGGGGACGGAACGGGACCGCCTTCCATCATCCTCCTGGACACGCCCGGGATCCAACCCGACTCGCCCTCGATTGGCGTTTTGCCTGCCGAACCCCTTATGCTTGAGCGTCGGCAAGGGAACCCCCGAGGTTCGCCTCCGGCCCCATCGTTTAGCGGCCTAGGACGCCGCCCTTTCACGGCGGTAGCACGGGTTCGAATCCCGTTGGGGTCACTCTTTCCGATACAATTTCATAGTTCTGGCCCTGTAGCGCAGTTGGTTAGCGTGCCGCCCTGTCACGGCGGAGGTCGCGGGTTCAAGTCCCGTCAGGGTCGCTCCAAGCGACGGGCCTTTCTTCGGAAAGGCCTTTCGTCTAGGACACAGGTCAGAAGCTTCCACCTTCCGGCCTGTGCGGCTCTGTAGCTCAGTTGGTAGAGCGTTCGACTGAAAATCGAAAGGTCACCGGATCGATGCCGGTCGGAGCCACAAGGGTGATCGTTACAATCACCCCAGGAACCCTCGCGTAGCTTCTACATCGCGGGGGTTTCGTCTTTTTTCCCGGTGAGGTGCGGTTTCTGGGCCTCGTTCCTGGGCTGTCTGACCGGTCGTAGAGCGAGCGAAGCTCCCGGTCGCGGAGCGAACGAAACGAGGCGAAGCGCACCGCCCGCGGGGCCTGTGCCCGTTTTGTGCCGGTAGGCAGCGACGAGTCAGGTCCCCCTCGCCAAGCCCCCTAAGGTGGCCGAATGACCACGGGGGAAGCCGCTGCCTTGACCGTCGCGATCATCGCTCTCGTCGTTTCTGTGGTGGCCGCCGCGTTCATCGGACGGGAAGCGGTCACGGCGCACCTGGTTAGAACTCGCCCCCGCCCCGGCGGCCTGGGCGATCAGTATCCGGTCCAAGGAAGGTCGTTGGACGCTCCACAACATCGGCGGTTCGACTGCCACGTTCGTGAAGATCCGCGTGGACCCATCGTTGGCAGGGAAAAGGGCAGTCCCGAGCCGTACCGATCTGCGGTATTCGAAGGTCCGATATCCGCTGGAGACGAGGTCATCGTGCCATGGGCTCGAGGCTGGTTGATCCGCGCGCACTCTTTGTGCCAGTTCCGGACTCGACTATATGGCGACCGCTAGAAGAGTGGGAAGAAGCCTCAGACGCTCGTTCCGTCACGGATCCGGACGCCCTTGTGACCTGGACGGATTGAGCGAGCCTCTGGCGGCGCGAAGCAGCCCGCGCCCACTGGAGCGTGCCTTAGTGCGCGCATCGGCGTCTGAAAGGACATTCGTCACCAACAGCCGACGAAGCCAGGCTTCCCCACGACGTCGAGACTCGCGGCCTCCGAGTTGGGCCCGTGCTTGAGGATATTCGTCACGGCCTCGATGACTGTATCTGCGAGAGCCCGCTCGCCTGCCGGCGTGACGCTGAGTGCGCCCCTGTGGGACTGACACCCTGGTCGGGATCCCCGTCTCCTTCAACAAGGTGGCCCGAGAGGTCACGGCTTCGATCACGTGGCCGTTGTACCGCCGCAGGGCACTCATCTGCGCCTTCAGGCCTCGTCACGCGCATCAGCGACAGGAGCGATTGGATGCTCTGCAGCGCGTTCTCGGCCGATTCCTCGATCGTGGTGAGTGACACCTGCCGTGATGCCTCGTCGGGTTGTCTCGGCAGTGCGCGCGCATTGAACAGCACGAGGGCGAGGTCATGCGCGATCGCATCGTGCAGTTCGTCCGCGATCCGCTCCTGCTCTTCTCGTGCCAGAGCTAGGCAACGGCGCCGACGGGAGACATCGACGCGTTCCGGTTTATGTGCAGAAACGCGAGATCCGCTCGTAATTGAGTGCCGAGCGCGTTGAGCTCAGACTCAGCCCCATCTCATTTCAAGGGGTGTCGATCTAAGCGCCGATATTCAGATTCATGCGAACTATCGGCGCCAAGCCCCATTTGCGGGTTGAGAGCGAAACGCCGGGAACGCGCTCGGCGCAGACAGCCCAGCACCACTCATGGGAATTCCACCCGGCGGTCGACGCGTGACGAGGAAGCCACCAAGACGGCGCTCCTCACCTCCACGGACGCGACCAAGGACTTCGCCTATGCCGGCGGCAAGGTGAGCTACAAGGTGACGGCGATGGGCGTTACCAAGACGATCACGCTCGTCAAGAAGTAGCAGCCGCGCCCGCCGCCAACCAGCACCCGGCTGGACGCGGCCAAGAAGCCCCGACGTCCCTCGAACGGTCGGGATTTCTTGTCGACCTTGAACGTGTCCTAGCCCCGCCGAGCTTCGGGAGAGTCCTCACGGTCCGGCTCCCAAGGCGGAGCTGAAGTTCGCTCGCATTCGCACGACGCACTTCGGGTGGCATCATCCGAACGCTCGCCGTGATGACCGAGAGGTTCCGTGCTGCGCTCGACTTGATCCGACGCTGATTTGGTGTTCGTTTGCATGTCGATTCGTCGATGTGGGGAGGATCTTGACGTCGCGTGGTTGCGGTGCAGAAGTCACCGATCAACGGGGTTGCCCACCCAGGCCTCATCATCGTAAATACGCCAGTCCCGCACCACAGCGAAGGAGCTCAGCAGCGCAAGGTCGAGCTCGGCCGCCGCGGCGCCGTCTAGGTACACGCGCAGGCGCGGATGCCGTTGCAAAATCGAAGCAGGCATGCCGGGGTCGACCGCCCCGGTGAGGGCCGCGCGGACCGCCGGCGCCTTGCCAGACCCGGTGGCGATGAGCGCGATCGATCGCGCGCGGAGGATGGTCGCGAGCCCCTGACTTATCGCGGTGGCAGGCACCTCGTCCGGATCGTCGAAGAAGCGCGCATTAGCACTGCGGGTTGAGGCGGTCAGTTCAACGGGCCTAGTCACCGAGCGGAAGTCGCTGCCGGGCTCGTTGAATCCGATGTGGCCGTTGCCGCCGATGCCCAGGATCTGCACGTCGATCCCGCCGGCGAGCAGAATGCTGCGCTCGTACTCAGCCGCGGCGGCGGCTGTGTCTGCTGCGGCTCCGTCCGGGACGTGCAGTCGCGCTGCCGGGATCCCCAACGGTTCAGCGAAAACACGTTCGAGCACCCGTCGGTAATTCTCGGGATGCTCCGCCGGCAGTCCGACATACTCGTCGAGGGCGAAGGCACGCAGCGAGTCCGTGTTGAGCGACCCGCGCAGTCGGCGCTGGGCCAGACGCTGATAGAGCGGTTCGGGAGTCGATCCTGTCGCGACGCCGAGCACGGGCGCTGCGATGTCCAGCAGCTCTGCTTCGATCACGCAAGCGGCGAGATCCCCCACAGCGTCGGCGTTCGGCAGCACATGGACGATCACGATGTCTCCTTCGTACGTTCTCGGTGTTCCCCGGGGCCTGGCTGGCGTTCGGGGATGGGGATGCTGCTCACGCCGTCCGCTTGAGGCCGGTCACCGAAGTCGGGCCGCAGCGACATCGGCGCGCAGCTTCGGCAGCACCCGCGAGCTCTCCGGGTCCAGCCCGAGCACGGTGGCGAGTTCGAGCGCGAGGGCCTCGTGCCCCGCCGCGTTCGGGTGGAACGGGTCGTTCATAAGGCCCCACGGCACGCCGCCGGCTCCGAGTTCGGCGAAGCGCGCGAACTGGTCCACGAGGATCGTCCGCTCCGCGGCCGCGACGTCGCGCACCGCCTGGGCGAACCGGGCGATCCTGCCGCGTTCGGGGGCGTTCGGAACGTCGACCGCGGGAGGTGTCAGCAGCACGGGGAGCGCGTCGAGCGCGCGCACGCGGTGTACGAACACGGTGAGAGATGCGGCGAACTCCGCGGGTTCGATGGTGGGGAACACGCCCTCGTCGGAGCAGTCGTTGGTGCCGATCATGAGCGTCACGATCTGAGGGCGCCAGGTGGCCACGCGCCGGTCGAAGTCGTCGAGGATCTGAACGATCCGCCATCCGCTGATTGCCGTGTCGATGAGCGCGTCGTGCACGCGGCCGAGCTCGCCGCGGACGATCTCGTGCAGGTGCTCGGCGTAGGTGCGACCGCCCTGGGTGTGCACCAGGCCATGCGTGATGGAGTCCCCGGTGAGCACCCAGGTGAGGGGTCTGGCGGAGGAGACAGCGCGGGCGAGGACGTCGGCGTCTGCGGAGGCGGTCATGGGATCCATCAAGCCGCTTCCTGCCTCTGCGACCCGCCGGCGAATTCCGCGGCGAGGAGCCGCGCGGCGGAGCTGATCATGGCGATGCGTGGGGCGGTCGGCCCGGCGGGATCAGGCCAGCCGAATTTGAATCCGCGCCACACGGCATCTCCGGCGGCATCGATGGCCTGTCGGACGAGGTCGAGCGTCAGAAGCGACGTCGGCTCTCCCATCGGGAAACCGGCGCTGTCCGTCGTCCCCGCCACAGGAGCAAGCGGGAGGTGGGCGTCCGACCAGGCTGCCCCGTACCGTGATGGCAGGTCGGACGCCCCGGACAGGATCAGGCCTCGCAGGCGGCCGCTGTCCGACACCTGCCGGATCTGCGTCGCGACGCGATCCGCGTTCCGCAGTTCGATCGCTGATCGCCCCCAGTTCATCGACATGCCGACGGCGGAAGAGAGTCCCTCCAGCGCGGCGAGTTCCTCGTCTATCGTGAGGAACCCCTTCTCGGCGGTCTGGCCGGCGACGGCGGCGTCGCAGTGCTCGATCACCAGCGCGGCATCGTCCCACCCTCCGGACTCGACGAGATCTTCGAGCGAGGTGCGCAGGGCGTCGACCGTCCCGCCGGTGGGGCGGCCCAGCGACGGGGCGCTGTGCAGCTCCACGGCGATGACCGCGCGACGTCCACAGGCGTCATCGAGCCGCCGCACCGCATCGCGCATCGCGAGAGCGTCGCGCACCGCCGCGGCACGGCCGATCGGGTCCTCTGAGGCGAGCCCGAACGCAGGCTGATCGCGCAGACGAGTCATGGTCCCCGGAATGGAGGTCAGGACGGCGTCGAACCGGCGGGGGAAGTGCGTGTGCAGCCAGCGGTCGTCATGCGGGTGCACGGATCCGGTCCAGGGCAGCTCCAGCCCGCGCACCTCCGGAATCGCCTCGAGTCCCTCGAAGAACTCCTGCTCCGCGGCAGGATCCCAGCGCGCATGGCCAGGAGAAGCCGCATAGGCGCCGACGATCAAGCTCATCCGCGCACCGCGTCTGCGAACCAGCGCGTGATCGACGCCGGATGCGTGATCGCGGTGCCCACGACGACGGAGAACGCCCCCGCCGCCATCGCCTCCGCAGCCTGCGCCGGCGTGTGAATGCGACCCTCCGCAATGACGGGCAGCTCCACAGCGTCCGCGACGAGGGCGATCAGCTCGAGGTCGGGACCAGCGAGCTTCGGCCGATCCGGCGTGTAGCCGGCGAGCGTCGTCCCGATGCAGTCCGCCCCGGCGTCGACGGCAGCGAGCGCGTCGTCGAGCGAGCCAGTATCGGCCATGACGAGTGCACCGGTCTGATCCTTGAGCCGGCGGATCGTCTGGGCGAGGGTGAGGCCGTCCGGACGCTCCCGCCGAGTGCCGTCGAGAGCGATCACATCTGCGCCGGCCGCGTGCACGCCGATCGCGTGGCGCAGGGTCGGCGTGATGAACACGTCGGCACTGCCGGCCTTCCACAGGCCG
Organism: Microbacterium xylanilyticum; assembly: GCF_054654695.1. Lineage (NCBI taxonomy): Bacteria > Bacillati > Actinomycetota > Actinomycetes > Micrococcales > Microbacteriaceae > Microbacterium > Microbacterium xylanilyticum. The sequence continues at coordinate 400,828 of NZ_BAAIEN010000002.1, read as the reverse complement.
ATCAGGGGCAACGCGACGCGGTCGCGGATGAGGGCGATGTCGCCGGGGCCCTGCGCGCGGATTCCCGCGGCGCCGCCGATCATCGCGGAGGCAGCGACCTGGGCCATCGTCTCGGGGCTGCGCATCGGCTCGCCCGGGTACGCCTGGCAGGAAACGACGACCCCGCCCGCGAGAGCGGTGAGAGGTGGGGGCAGGGGAGTGGATGTCACGAGAAGGCTCCTGTTGAAGCGGTTTGCGGTTTGGCTCCGACGTCGTCCAGCGCCAGCATCGCGGCTCCGACGATCGCTGCGTCCGAACCGAGCTCCGCCGGTACGACCGGGCACCTGCGGACGAGATCGATCGTCTCGTCCGTGAATCCGGCCCGCAGCGGATCCCACCACAGGTCCGAGGTGCCGGAGAGTCCACCGGCGATGATGACGATCTCGGGATCCAGGGCGTTCACAAGACCGCCGACTGCGCGACCAAGTGCCCTGCCCGCGGTGGCGATCACGGTGCGGGCGACGGCGTCGCCGGCCTGAGCCAGGGCGAAGACGTCGCGGGTATCCTTCTCGCCGGCGGGTTCCCCGTCCGACGCGCTCCGCGCCCGCTGGTACGCGGCGAGCACGGCAGGGCCGGCCGCGATCATCTCGAGGTGCCCTGATCCTCCACAGGTGCAGGGCAGTCCCTGGGCCTCGACGCTCGGGATGTGGCCGAAGTGGCCCGCAGCGCCGGCGGCTCCGGTCAGGGGCCGTCCGTCGAGGACGAAGGCGCCGCCGACCCCGGTGCCGGCCGCGATGACCAGCGCTGACGCACGTCCGCGGCCTGCACCGTGTCGAGCTTCGCCGACGGCATGCGCGCGCACATCGTTGTCCACGGCGACCGGAAGCGCCAGGGAGACTTCGAGCCGCCGGCCGATCTCGGTGCCGGCCCATCCGCGCAGCGTGTCCGTGGCGGAGAGCACCACACGCTGCGCCGGTTCGATGACGCCGGCGGACCCGACGCCGACCGCCTGAACGGGCTCGTCCGCGTCCGCGATGATCCGCGTCGCAAGCATGGACGCCGTCGCCAGCACCGCGTCCGCCCCCGCCGCGGACGGCGTCCGAGCTTCGGCGCGAGCGATGATGGTGCCGTCATCGCGGACCAGCCCGACCGCGGTCTTGGTGCCGCCGATATCGATGCCGACCGCGATCCGCGTCTCACTCATCGCGGCGGCCCTGCCGTATCTCCGCCACGTCGACCGTTCTGCGCTCGTGCAGGGAACGGGTGAGCGCGTCCGCGGTGGCGAGAGCGGAACGGGCCGCGCTGCCATCGGCGAGCGGGCGGAACTCCGCATCGAGCTGACCGGTCTCGACGAGTCGGTGGAAGCTCGCCGTCTCCTCGTCGAGGATCCCGGACAGCCACAGCGGGACATCGGTCTCGGGAGTCCCGAACAGGCCCGCCGCGTCGTCGTCGCCGGCGCGATAGAACGCTGCCCTGCTCTCCTCTTCTTCGACCGAGCGATGGAGGGGGAAATGTTCGACCTTCCCGGGTGTGCGCAGCGTGCAACCGTCCCCTTGGAAGCCGAGGCGAATGGCACCCTCCGTGCCTTGGATGAGCACGTGGTGCTCCGGCCAGTGGAACGCGGATCCGTACTCGAGGGCCGCGAAGCGGGTGCCATCGAACTCCAGGAGCATCGCCATCAGGTCCGCTTCGTCGCCGTCGTCATCATCATGGTGTGCGACATTGCCGCCGATCATGGTGGCGCGTGTTGCGGGGCCGAGCAGCGACTGCACCAAGTCGAGTTCATGGATGTGGTGATAGAGGTGACCGCCGGAAAGCGCGGTCTGTTTCTTCCAGCTGTGTCCGCCGCCATGGCCCTCCCACGTCGTGCGGACGGCGCGCACGAATGTGAGATCGCCGATCCGACCGGCTGCGATGAGTTCCTTCGCGCGTCGCACGCCCGCCATGTAGGTCGTGACGTGCCCGGCGAAGAATGTGGTGCCCGCCTCCTCGCAGGCGCGGATAATCTCGTCCGCGTCGCGATAGGACAGCGCCACCGGCTTCTCGCAGAACACATGCTTGCCAGCGCGCGCGGCGCCGAGCACCTGCTCGTAGTGGGCCCAGTTCGGCGAGGCGACGACCACCGCATCGATCTCGGGAGCGGCGAGGAGCTCCGGCAGCGATCCCGCGGTCCAGGCTGAGAACTCGGCGGCGAGCGGTCCAGCATTCCCGGGGTCGTACACCGCCACGATGCGCGCTCCGGGCTGAGCCGCGAACCCGCGTGCCAGGGCTTTGCCGAGGTAGCCGGCACCGACGATGCCGTACCCCACGGTGGTCTCGCTCACAGCAATCCCGCGTGGTCGAGGATGCCCCGGATCCGATCCGCCTCCGCGGCGCCCAGCGACCGCATCGGCTCGCTCATCTTGTTGCTTTCGATCACGCCCATGATCTGCAGCGCCGTCTTGAAGGCACCGAGGCCGGCTGCGCCGGCGGAGATGCCCGGCTCCGACACGTCGACGATCCGGAACAGCTGCGCCAGTCGGTCCTGCTCGATCTTGGCGGCTGTCCAGTCTCCGGAGTTCGCGGCCGCATAGAGGCGCGCGTAGCCTGCAGGGTCGACATTGGCGAGTCCGGGCACGGCGCCGTGGGCACCGCCGAGCAGCGCGCCGTCGACGACGACCTCGTGACCGGTGAAGACGCGGAACTCCGGAAGGTGAGCCGTGGCGAGCAGCACCTTGCGGAAGGCGACGTCGTCTCCTGAGGAGTCCTTCAGGCCCGCGATGACTCCCTCTTCAGCGAGCTCCACGATCAGATCGATCCCGAGCTTGAGATGCGTGCGCACAGGCACGTCGTAGGCGAAGACGGGCAGCCCGGTGCTGTCCTTGACGGTCCGGAAGTGCGTTGCGACTTCGGCCTGGTCCGACAGCGCGTAGAACGGGCTGGTCACGACGAGCCCGTCGATGCCCAGATCGGCGAGCTTCTGCGCCTCCGCGACGACACGAGGAGTGGTCTGCTCGTTCGCTCCGACCAGCACCGGCGCGCGTCCGGCAGCCTCGTCCACGATCGTCGTGACGACGAGCTCGCGCTCCTGCTGCGTCAGGTACGGGACCTCGCCGGAGGAGCCGAGCGCGAACAGCCCATCGACGCCACCGGCCAGCTGATGCGCGACGACTCGACGCAGCGCCTCTGCATCGACGAGCCCCGAGGCGGTGCGAGGAGTGACGACGGGCGGGATGATGCCCTGGTAGCCCCGCGCCTCGTTCTTCTGGTCCGCGGATGACATCGGTGCGGTGGTCGCGTTGGTCACAATCTTCCTTCGAATCTCTTGGTGATAGGACGTGGGATGTCCTTGTGGCTTGAAGTATGACAAAGTCGCATGCCGCCGTCAACGCTTCGTTTCGATCCGGAAGAATCTCTTCTTGACGAAGCGACGCAAAAGTGGTTACGGTCTCTCATCAAGGAGGTGGGACGTCCTATGTGGATCGTCCTCCTTGCACCCGCCCCGCACACATTCCGAGAGGAACAGCAGTGGAATCAACAACGAAGTTGCAGAGATCCCGAGTCCGCAGGTTCGCCAAACTGACCGGCCTGGTCGCCGCAGTCGCCACCGTCTCGCTGATCACCGCCTGCTCCGGCCCGCAGTCCAGCACGTCGGTCGGACAGGCTGCCGCGAAAGGCCACGTCGACGTCGCCATCGGCTACAACAACAACAGCTCCTGGGACCCGCTCAACACGGGATCCGCGTTCGCGATGTCGGCAGAGAACCACATCTACGAGGCGCTCTGGGACTCTTCGCCGGTCGACCGCAAGCCCTACGCCGCACTCGCCGCGGAGCTGCCGAAGGACACCAAGTTGCTCAGCTGGACGGTGAAGCTCCGCTCGGGAGCGAAGTGGAGCGACGGGAAGCCGGTCACGGCCGACGATGTGGTGTTCTCCGTGAATCGGGTGCTGAACGCACAGAAACCGGTCATCACCACGGCGTTCTTCTCCAGCTGGCTCAAGGACGCGGTCAAGGTCGACGACCACACCGTCAAGCTCGACCTCAAGAACGCGTTCCCGTACGCGCTGGACCGTTTCTCGATCCTGAAGATCATGCCGAAGCACGTCTTCGACGGCAAGGCCGACGATTTCTACGCCGACGCCAAGAACCAGCTCGGGTCGGGGCCGTTCGAGATCAAGGCCACCGAGCCCACCTCGTTCACCTCCTTCGTGCTGAACAAGGACTACAACGGTCCCCTCCACCCGAAGATCGACTCCATGCAGTGGAACGTGTCCGTGGACGCGGCCGCACGCACCAGCCTGCTCACGTCGGGCGTCTCGGGTGTGCAGATCGCCGACAACATCCCGCAGGACACCGTCGACACGCTCAAGGGCAAGGGCCTCACGGTGCAGGGCGCGAGCAGCATGAACCTGCTGGGCCTCGCCTTCAACACGAGCAAGGCGCCGTTCAACGACAAGCGGGTCCGCCAGGCGCTGCGCATGGCCATCGACACGAAGAAGCTCATCGACGTGTCCATCGCCGGCAAGGGCACCCCGGCGACGAGCTTCCTGCAGGAGTCGAGCCCGTATTACTCCAAGGCGGACACGCAGTACGACTACAACCCCACCGAGGCCAAGAAGCTGCTGGCGGAGGCCGGCGTCAGCAACCTGAGCCTGACGCTGCTGTCGACCAACATCTCCTGGACCACGACCGCGGTCAACGCGATCAAGCAGGACTGGGCGGCCGTGGGCGTGACCACGAACCTCGATGTCGTCGAGACCGCCACCTTCAACACCAAGGTCGCCCAGGGCGACCCGGCTGACGTGCTCACGTTCTCCGGAAACCCGAACCAGTTCGGCACGGATGCGGACCTCAACGTCCGCTGGTTCTACTCCAACACGAACACGTTCATGAAGTGGAACAAGTGGGGCACGACGCCCGAGTACGCCGCGCTCGATGCGCAGTTGACCGCCGCCGAGCAGTCGGATTCGAAGAAGACCACGGATGCCGACATGACGAAGGCGCTGAACGCCATCGCGGATGAAGGCGTCATCTACCCGGTCATGCACATGCAGCTGTTCACTGCATGGGACGCGAAGAAGCTGAGCGGCGTCAAGGCACTCAACATCCCCGGCGTCTACATGATGGACGCCCAGGCCAAGGGCTGACCCGTCGATCGGGGTGCGCCGCCCGAACGGCGCACCCCGATCCGCCCGAACTCTGTTAGGAATCCATCGTGACCGTCGTCCTCAGAATGATCGGCAGACGCCTGCTGACACTGATCCCCCTGCTCCTCGGGATCGTGCTGTTCGTGTTCACCGTGATGCAGTTCTCGTCCACCGACCCGGCCGTCGCGGTCTTCGCCGACGCCCCTGTGAGCGCCGACCAGCTTGAGCAGTTCCGTGAGGCACACGGACTCAACCAGCCGTTCCTCATCAAGTACTTCGCGTTCCTCGGCCAGATCGTCACCGGCCACCTGGGCAAGAGCCTCGCCACCGGCCAGGACGTGACGACTCTCATCTCGACCGCGCTGCCGCTCACGCTGCAGCTGACCTTCCTCGGCCTTCTCATCGCCGTGGTGATCTCGTTCACCCTGGGCACGGTCTCGGCGGTGTTCCGCGACCGCTGGCCTGATCAGACCATCCGGATCCTGACGCTCGGCGGTGTCGCCGCGCCGTCTTTCTGGGTCGCCCTGCTCCTCGTGCAGTGGTTCTCGATCACCTTCCCGATCTTCCCGTCGTCCCGCTATGTGAACCCGGCCGACTCCGTCTACGGCTGGCTCATGACGATGACGCTCCCCTCTCTCGCGCTCGCACTGCCGCTGGCCGCGCAGATGACCCGCATCGTGCGCACCTCGATGGTCGAGGAGCTCGACCGGGACTACGTGCGCACGGCCCGCGGCGGAGGTCTTCCCCCGTTCGTCGTGGTCGGCCGCAACGTGATGCGCAACGCCCTCATCAACCCCCTGAACGTGCTCGGTCTGCGCATCGGCTACCTCCTCGGCGGCGCCGTCGTGATCGAGCAGATGTTCAACCTCCCCGGCATGGGGCAGCTCATGATCGAGGCCGTCAAGAACAACGAGCCCGCGATCGTGCAGGGCGTGGTGCTCACGATCGCCCTCGGATTCGTCGTGATCAATCTGATCGTCGACATCCTCTCCATGCTCGCCAACCCGAGACTGCGAACGAGCCACTGATGCGCAAGAACCTCACCAAGACCCTCACCCGTCCCGGGATCCGCCTCGGGCGTCTCACGCTCGGCGCCTGGATCGCCGTCGCCGTGCTGGCGCTCATCGTGCTCGCCGTGGTGTTCGCGCCGCTGCTCACCGCGTTCGACCCGAACATGCAGACCGCCGCGGCTGACAAGGCGCCCAGCGCCGCCCATCTGCTGGGCCTGGACAGCCAGGGCCGCGACATCCTCAGCCGCCTGCTGTACGGCGGTCGCTGGTCGCTGGCCATCGGTCTCGGCGCGACCGTGCTCGCTCTCGTCGCCGGCGCCGTCGTGGGCGCGTTCGCGGCGACCAGCCGCCGCGCGATCGACGAGACCGTGATGCGGATCCTCGACATCATCATGGCCTTCCCCGGCATCGCGCTGGCCGCTGTGCTCGTCGCCGTCTTCGGCCGGGACGTGTTCGTCCTGATCCTCGCCATCGGCTTCCTGTACATGCCGTCGATCGCGCGGATCGTGCGCGCGAACGTGCAGGCGCAGTACGGGGAGGACTACATCGCCGCGGAGCAGATCATCGGCGCCCGGCGGTTCTTCATCGTGACCCGGCACGTCGCGGTCAACGTCGCCGCGCCGATCCTGGTGTTCTGCACCGTCATGGTCGCCGACGCCATTGTGTTCGAGGCGTCCCTGTCGTTCATCGGCGCCGGCGTGCAGCCGCCGAACCCCTCCTGGGGAAGCGTGATCTCGGACGGCAAGAACCTGCTGCTCACGGGCGGCTGGTGGGCGACCCTGTTCCCGGGCCTCGTCATCTTCGCCACCGTGCTCTGCCTGAACATCCTCGCCGAGGGGCTCACCGACGCGATCGCGGCCCCGTCCGCGAAGTCGTCGAAGGCGGCGGCCCAGGCCGTGACCGAGGAGGCGGAGGACGTCGACCGCGGCGCCGAGGCCGTCCCTGAGATCGTCGGCCTGCGCGAAGCGGGCGCGCGGATCCGGCGACGGGTCCAGCCGATCGCGGATGTCGCGCCCGTGCTCTCGGTCGACAGCCTGACGATCGCGTTCCCCGACCGTCACAACGGCGTCAACGTCGTCAACGGCGTCTCGTTCGAGGTGCGGCCCGGAGAGGTCCTCGGTCTGATCGGCGAGTCCGGCTGCGGCAAGTCGCTGACGAGCCTCGCCGTGATGGGCCTCGAGCCGCGCGGCGCGCAGATCGGCGGCAGCATGGTCTTCGACGGTGCCGAACTCGTCGGTATGCGGGCCAAGGACCGCCGGGCGCTCATGGGGCGCGGTATGTCGATGATCTACCAGGACGCGCTGAGCTCGCTGAACCCCGCGATGACCATCCGGCAGCAGTTGACCCAGCTGACCCGCCGCGGCGGGCACCGGACGCCGGCTGAGCTGCTCGAGCTGGTGAACCTGGATCCGGCCCGCACGCTCAAGGCCTACCCGCACGAGCTCTCGGGCGGACAGCGCCAGCGCGTGCTCATCGCCATGGCGCTCTCGCGCGACCCGAAGCTGATCGTCGCCGACGAGCCGACGACCGCGCTCGACGTGACCGTGCAGGCGCAGGTCATGAAACTACTGCTGAGGCTGCAGGAGGAGCTCGGCTTTGCCCTGATTCTGGTCTCGCACGACCTCGCCCTGGTGTCGGACATCGTGAACCGCGTGGTCGTCATGTACGGCGGAGAGGTCGCCGAGACCGGGGGCATCGCCGATGTGGTCGGTGCGCCCGCGCACCACTACACCCGCGGGCTGCTGTCCGCTGTGCTCTCCCTCGAGTCCGGCGACGCGGAGCTCACCCAGATCAAGGGTGTCGTGCCGTCTCCGGCCGCGTTCCCCGCCGGCTGCCGGTTCTCGGATCGCTGCCCGGCTGCGACCGCGGTCTGCAGGCGCGAGGATCCGGTGCTGCTCGGCATCCCCCTCATCCACGAAGTCGCCTGTCACCATCCCGCGCGCGATGTCGCGCAGGAACGAACGGAGGTCCCGGCATGACCGAACCGGTCATCTCGCTGCGGGACGTGCACGTCCAGCACCGGATCAACTCGGAAAAACTCTTCGCGAAGGACACCGTCTACGCGCTCACCGGCGCCGATCTCGACCTGCACGCCGGTGAGACCGTAGGCGTGGTCGGCGAGTCCGGATGCGGCAAGTCCACGCTCGCGAAGACCATCGTCGGGCAGCAGCGACCGACGATGGGCGAGGTGCTGTTCCGCGGCGAGTCGCTGTGGAAGATGTCCACGGCGAACCGCCGCACGCAGTTCGGCCGCAACGTCGGCATGGTGTTCCAGGATCCGTCCACCGCGCTCAACCGGCGCATGCCGGTCAAGACGATCCTCCGCGACCCGCTCACCGTGCACGGCGTGGGCGACGCGGCCTCGCGCACCGCGCGGGTCGCCGAGCTGATGGATCTGGTCGGGCTTCCCACCAGCGCCGCGGACGCGCTGCCTGCGCAGCTGTCCGGCGGTCAGCGCCAGCGTGTCGCGATCGCCCGGGCGCTGGCGCTGCAGCCGTCGGTGCTGATCGCCGATGAGCCCACGAGCGCGCTCGACGTCTCGGTGCGCGCGCAGATCCTCAACCTGCTGCTCGAGCTGAAAGCAGAGCTCGACCTCGCCATGGTGTTCATCTCGCACGACATCCAGACCGTGAAGCGCATGAGCGACCGCATCGTGACGATGTACCTCGGCCGCATCATCGAGGAGGCCCCCGCCTCGGCCGTCCCCGACCGGGTGCGCCACCCGTACACGGAGGCGCTGCTGTCGGCGACGCCGAGCCTGGTCGAGGAGATCACGCCGATCACTCTCGAGGGTCCGGTGCCGTCGGCCGTGCGCCCGCCGTCCGGCTGCCCGTTCCGCACCCGCTGTTGGAAGGCCACCGAGCAGTGCGCGACCGAGATGCCACCGGTGAGCCGCTTCCAGGAGCTGCCGCTGCACACCGCGCGCTGCTACCACCCGCTGACCCCCGCGCCCGTCGCGGCGGGGATGGGAGGCACCGCATGACCACGCCCATCCGCGTCGGCGTCGTGGGCGCCGGCTTCTTCGGCGCCATGATCACCTCGGCCTGCGCCGAGCACGAGGCCTTCGTCGTTGTCGCCGTCACCGACATCGCACCCGATGCGGCTCGGCGTCTCGCCGAGCCGCACGGCGCCCGCGTGCACGCCTCCGCCGACGACCTCGCGGCCGATCCCGACGTCGATCTCGTGGTCGTCGCGACGCCGAACCATCTGCATGCGGATCCGGCGCTCGCGGGGCTCCGCGCCGGCAAGCACGTGTTCGTGGAGAAGCCGCTCGGGATCGATGAGGAGTCCATTCGCGGGATCGTCTCCGCGGCGCAGGGCGCCCCCGGGCGTCTCATCGTGGGGCACGTGATGCGCGCCTTCCCCGGTGTGCGCCGCATGGTCGCACAGGCTCGCTCGGGTGAGCTGGGCACCGTCGTCGAGGCCGCGGGCGCCCGCCGCCGCATCGTGCACCTGCCCGCCGATCCCGGCGACTGGTGGAAGCTCGACCGGCGCCGCAGCGGCGGTGAACTGCTGCACGAGATCCACGAGCTCGACCTCGTGGTGTGGGCGCTGGGCGAGCCCGCCGCGGTCGTGGGCGTCGCCGGAGCACCGCTGCCGCACGGCGCTCATGTCGCGGACAGCGTCACGGAGACCGTGCTGCGCACCGCGTCCGGCGCGCTCGGGCGGCACAGCGTCGCCACGTCGGCGCATAGGGCCGAATGGTGGTTTCGGATCTCGGGCTCCGCAGCGAGCCTGGAGGCCGACTTCCGTGCGGGAACCGTGACGCGGTTCGTCGACGGGGCGTCCGCCGAGGTGACCGGCGTCTTCGACGACGACGCCTCGAACGAGTCACTGCGCGAGGCCGCCCGTGCCGCACAGGCCTACAACACGGGCGGCCCAGGACCGCTCTGGATGCGCACGGCCGTCACCTGCGAGCTCGATGAGGTCGCCGCCGCGGTGCGCGGCGCCTCGACTACGCTCACCGAGCTCCCGGCCGCCGCCGCGCTCGCCGCCATCCGCTCCAACGCCAACGCCGCGGAGCGCCAGGTCTCCTTCGACGCGGGCGCGGCCGATTCCTCCTCCATGGGGATGCTGCGATGACCCGGGTCGCCATCGCGGGCTCGGGCGTCATCGCTGCCGACCACGTGCGTGCGCTGAGCGCGCTGCCTGGCGTGGAGATCGCGTACGTGCACGGATCCGATCTCGCCCGTGCGGGGCGCGTCGCGGCGCTCGCGCCCGGCTCGATCGCCACGGACGACTACGACCGGATTCTCGCCGACCCGACCGTCGTCGCCGTGGACGTGTGCAACGCCACCCCCGCCCACGCACCGTTCACGATCGCGGCCGGCGCGGCGGGCAAGCACGTGCACGTCGAGAAGCCCGCCGCCCTCGCGCTCGCCGACTTCGACCGCATGGTCGCCGCCACCGAGGGCGCCGGCACCTCGCTCATGGTGGGCCAGACCGTGCGCTTCCAGCCCGCGGTCACCGCCCTCGCGTCCGCGATCCACGGCGGGACCATCGGCCGGCCTCGCCTCGCGCACGTCAGCTGGTACACCGGGTACGTGTGGCCCGGAGGATGGCGCGGCTGGCAGCTCGACCGGGCACGCTCCGGCGGGCATCCAGTGCATAACGGCACCCACCTCCTCGACGTCGCCACCTGGCTCCTCGGCGCCCGCCCGGTGCGCGTCTTCGCTCGTTCCTTCCCGAGCTTCGCGGCCGGCATGCCCGTGCATGACTCCTTCCAGCTGCTCGTCCGTTTCGAAGACGACTCCCTCGCCACCCTGGAGATCTCGTATTCGCTGGCCCAACCGCGCGACATGTTCCGGCGGATCGTCGTCGCAGGCACAGATGGCACGGTCGCGCATTCGACCGACGATGACCCGGTGCTGCACTCGTCCGCCGCATCCGCCGCGTTGCCATCCGTCGAGGACGCGATGCAGCATCAGCTCGCGCACTGGATCGACGTGGTCGACGGTCGTGCCGAGCCCATCGTCCGCACCGAGCAGGTGAGAGCCGCGCTGGCGGCCGCCCTCGCCGCACAACGGTCACTGGACACCGGCCAGCCGGTCGACCTGCGCACAGAGGAGATCACATGATCAAAGTCGGATTCTTGTCCGCGGTGCGACACGCGGAGTCATACCTTCCGACGTTCCTCTCGGACCCGCGCACCACCGTCGTCGGGGTCGCTGAGGCAGAGGACGCGGCCGAGTGGATCGTCGCCGACTCCCGGCGATTCGCGCACCAGCATGAGCTGCCCCAGCTCTCCGTTGCAGAACTCCTCGCCCCCGGCGTCTGCGACCTCATCGTGGTGTGTAGCGAACCCACCCGGCATGCGGAGCTGGCGATCGCGGCGCTCGAGGCCGACCTTAACGTGCTCGTGGACAAGCCCGTCGCAGTCACCGTGGACGAGGTCGACCGGATCATCGCCGCGGAGAAGCAGTCACGAGGCACAGCCTCGGTCGTCAACCGTCTTCATTCCCCGGCGGTGCAGCGCCTGCGCCGCTGGGTGGACGCCGGTCACCTCGGCCTGCCGCTGCACGTCGACGTCGAGTGGTTCGCATCCGGCGCCCACTTCGCCACCTCCGTAGAACGCCCCGAGCTCGTCACGGATCCGGCGCTGTCCGGCGGCGGCGAGCTGCTGAACTTCCTCCTGTACCCCGCCGACTACGTGCGCTACCTGACGGGCCTGGAAGTCGTCGACGTCTACGCGGAGGTGGCGACCCTCTTCCAGGAAACCCACCGCGCGTCCGGGGTCGAGGACACCGCTGTGGTGTCCCTGCTGCTCGAGCGCGGGGTCACCGCGACCGTCACGCTCGGCCGCGTCGCCGCCGCCCCGGGGCATGGGCCTGTGTCCTCCTCGATCCGGCTCCTCGGCTCGCATGGGCACGCCATCTCGGATGACGACAAGCCCGCCGTCTCGATCTTCCGTACCGACGGACTGCAGGGCGCCGAACCCGTCTTCGGCGCCAGCTCCGTGATCGCCGTCGAGCTGTTCCTCGACTCCTTGATCGGCGCAATCGCCGATCGCCGCTCCCCGAGCTACACCCTCGCCGACGCGCGCGCCAGTCTTGCAGTCACACACGCTTCCTACGAAGCGGTCAGGACGGGCCGGACCGTTACATTGATGGACAAGCCGACAGTGAAGGACGAATCGTGATGACGGAAACGGCAATGATGCGGCCGGCGCGTTTCGGTGCTCAGGAGCGCATGCGCACCCTGCAGAACGACATCATGGACATCATCCTGAACAGCGGCCTGGATGTCGGTGACCCGATGCCGACCGAAGGCGACCTCTGCGCTGCGCTCGGCGTGGGCCGCAACACTGTCCGAGAGGCACTCAAAGTCCTCCAGGCCCTCGGCGTCGTCGAGATCCGGCACGGTTTCGGCACCTACGTCGCTTCCACCAGCTTCGAATCGCTCAGCGCGAGTCTCGCGTTCCGCGGTCGCCTGTCGCTACAGCACGGCGGCCGGGAGGCGCTCGAGCTCGTCGACGTCCGGCAGGCGCTGGAAACGGGACTCATCGGCCTGGCCGTCGACGCCATGACACCCGCCTACCTGACCGCTCTCGAGGCCCGGGTGACGGAGATGGAGCAAGCAGCCGCCGCCGGCCGGCACTTCATCGACGAGGACCAGGACTTCCACCGGCTCCTCTACATCCCTCTGCAGAACGAGCTACTCTCCAGCCTGCTCGAAGTGTTCTGGAACGTCTACCGGCAGATCCATGAAGAAGCCGGGATCGAGCCTCACAGCCTGACCGAGAACGCGCACGCGCACCGGCTGATCCTCGACGCCCTCCGCGCGGGGGACAAGGCGCTCGCGGCGGAACGACTCAATGAGCACTTCCGCGGCATCCGCGAGCACCTGGCAGCCCTCGGACAGCAGCGCTGAGACCGCAACGCCATGGCGCGAGCCCCACCCGACGCAAGACATCCCACGTCCGACATCCATTAACCTCATCGGCGAAGGCCGCTGTTCTGGCCGGAGCCGCGCAACTGAACATCATCAAATGCCAACCGTTTCAATGATGAAGGCAGGTCCACTGATGAAATCCCCCCGCACAGCATCCTTGCTTCTGGCTGGGCTGCTCGCGACCGGGTTGCTGCTGGCGTTCCCCGCGTCTGCTTCCGCAACCCCACCCGCACCGGTCCTCGACTGTCCCGCGTCAAGTAGTTGGCAGGATTTCTTCTCTTTCAAAGGTGGGGATGGTGGGGTCGGCCAGGCCCATGTGCACCTCCAGGGGCCGGTTCCAGGCGATCGCCTCGTGGGGGCCCTCAGTGTTGTACTCGGCGCGGTAGTCCTCGGCCCGTTCGATCAGGGTCAATGCGTCGGGGATCTCGTCGAGGAACAGCCGCTCGTACTTCAGTGTCCCGAACCCGCGTTCGCGTGACCCGTTCTGCCCGGGGCTCTTGACCCGGGTGCGGACGTGCTTCAGCTCGGGGTGTCTCATGATGAACAGCTCGAAGTTGAGCGACCGGAATGGGCCGCCGTTGTCCGTGACGATCGTCACCACCGGCAGCAGCTCGCCCGTCTCAGGATCGACCTGACATTCGGCGATGAGCGGGTGCCCGAACATCGCCTCGTAGTCGGCGAGGGCGAGCTCGATCGCCGCGATCGCGTCGTACTGATTCGCGGTCGGCGACACGTGGAACGGGTGCTCCATCTTGGAATACCAGTCCCGGCACCCGGCGATCCGCCAAGTCCCACCCTGGGTGGTCTCGAACTCGCTGAAGTCCAGCTGCCAGACCTGGTTCGGGCCGGTCGGGTTGCTCGCGAACGCCACCTTCCGGTCCTTCGCCAGCTCGCGCCGCTGCTTCTGGTACTCGGACGGCAGGATCAGCCCGTCATCGCGCAGCAACCGCAGCACCGTCGCCTGCGACACCTTGTGCCCGTCGTGGCGGGTCAGCGCCCAGATCTTCCGGTGGCCCCACGCCGGGTGCTTCAGCGCGTGCTTGGTCGCCAGGTCGCGGGCGGCGTCCCGCGCCGGCTGCGGCCAGGGGCCCTTCGGCGGTTGCTCCTGGCGCGCTTTGGCCTGCCAGCGCCGCCAGGTCCGTTCGGGCATGTCGATAAGCTTCACGAACCTCGAAGTCGACATGCCCGCCTCGACGCGGATCACCTCGAGGTCTTCGAAGGGCCCAGGCGGCCCTCCGCCGATTTCTTCCACACTCGGATCTCGACCGCGGCCTCGCCGAGCGCCTGGGTCAGCTCGGTGATCTCCGCTTCGAGCTGCTGCTCCCGCGTCGACGGCCCGGACTTGCCTGCGGCGAGCCCGGTCTTGCCCGCTTCGAGGAAGTCCGCCTTCCACCGGCCGATCGACTGCTCGCTGACCTTCTCACGCCGAGCCGCTTCAGCGATCGTCATCTCGCCGGCGAGGATGCTCAGCACGATCCTCGTCTTCTTCTCCACCGGGATCACTGGTGGTCTACCCATGGTCAAACTCTCCGCTCAGGACTCAATCAATAGTCCTGCCACAAAGTCTGACGCGCGACAGCCGAGCCTCAGCGGGTCTACACCTGCTACCGGATCGACGTCGCGTTCACGAACGGTGTGTTCTCCGGCTTCTTCCGCGGCAGCGACTCCGACGAGCGTCGGCTCGACTGCCCGCAGGAGCTGGTGGACGCGCTCGGCGATCGGTCGCAATACCGAGAGCCCTGGCTGTTCGACGGATAGCGCAGGCGGAGCCTTGGGTTCATCGGGCTCCTGCCGCGAAACCGCTGTCGATGCAGGTGGAAGACGGGACCAACGACCCGACTCGACCGTCCCGCTCGACGGATGCTGTGAGCGCCACAGATCCGAAGGAGCAGGACCATGAGTGCGGACATCCATGTCGTCGAACATCAAGCAGTCGACACCGCCGTCGTTCGTGAGACCGTACCGATCGCGGAGCTGCCGGGGTTCTTCTCGCGGGCGTTCGGCGCGACCATGCGAGTTCTCACCGCACAAGGGGTCCATCCCATCGGCCCGCCTTTCGGGGAGTATCACGGCATGCCCGGCGCCGTCGTCGACGTCGAGGCCGGCTTCCCGGTCCAACGGCCCATCCAGGCCTCCGGCGAGGTCTCGCCGGGATCGCTGCCGGCGGGCATGATCGTCGAGGCCCTGCACGTGGGGTCCTACACGAGCATCGGCCAGGCATACGCCGAGATCGAGCAGTTCATCGCCGGACACGATCTGATCCCTGGCGCGATCATGTGGGAGAGCTACCTGAGCGATCCATCCGTGGATCGCGACTCATCGCAATGGCGCACACTCGTGCAATGGCCCGTCACCGCTCGTGGAGCGGCCGAGGCCGAGCCGGCGAACCCCGAGGCCGCGCCCGAGAGCTGAACCTGTCAGGCGAGCCCGCGGTCGGAGTCGCCCCGCGGCGCGCCGGCCGGGCGCTACTGGTCGTGGCGGGTGTACTTCCCCGGGCGATCGTGGACGGAATGACTGGGCGTGGCGGAGTGGTCCGCGTGCTCGGCGTCCGTGTACGCGCCCTTGGTCTCGAGGTCCGGCCCGCCGCCGTCCGTCCGCGTGTACCGGCCGCGCAGGGAGCGGCGCGTCACGGGCTTGCCGTCGACGTCGGTGTACCGTCCCTCGTTCTCATCGCGCAGGTCGCCGCCTGCGTTCGGGACTTCCTCGCTCATGCTTCCTCCTCGGATGCTGACGTGCCACTGATTCCAGGGTACGTCCGTGTCGGCGAGGTGTGTCGGGATCCGGACAATCGCATGACCGCACCAGTAACCCGGCGCGCTGCGCATCTTCCCCCTTTCGCAAGGCTCACTGGATCCATCCCCACCCGCGGTCGCAGAATGAAGCGGTGAGCGGCATCCTCCACCAGACCTCCGGCGGGTTGAGCGTCCGGCTGCTCGGCGAGGACACCTGGAACGCGTTCGCCGCCCTCGTCGAGGCCAAGGGCGGCGTGTGGGGCGGATGCTGGTGCATGGGCTTCCACGTGAACGTCAACGACCCCTCACGCAGCGCGGAGCGGAACCGCGCCGAGAAGCAGGAGCGGGTCGCCGCCGGCACGACTCACGCGGCGCTGGTGTTCGAACACGACGCCTGCGTGGGGTGGTGCCAGTGCGGCAGCCCGGCCGAGGTGCCGCGGATCAAGAGCAGCCGTGCGTACGAGAAGGGGCTCACCGCTCTTCCCGACTGGCGCGTCACCTGCTTCTTCACGGGCAAGGGCCATCGCAAGCGAGGTGTCGCCTCCGCGGCGCTCGCGGGTGCGCTGACCGCGATCGCGAACCTCGGCGGAGGCACCGTGGAGGGCTACCCCGAGGAGACCGACGACCGGCGGGTCTCCGGATCCTTCCTGCACACCGGCACGATGCCGACCTTCGAGAGGTGGGGCTTCCAGCGCATCCGCCCGATCTCGCCGCATCGCTGGGTGGTCGCGCGGATGGTGCAGCCGGCGACTCGCTGACGGTCGCTACGGATGCGACTCGCACACGCAGCGCTCCAGGTCCTCCACGGTGAGGTGGATGCCCCCTGTGGAGTTCGCCGAGTTCGCCAGCGCGGCCAGGTATTGCCGGTCCAGTTCCGGGCCCACCGGTTCCTCGAACACGAACCGCAGCGGCACCGCCGGATGCAGCCAGATCGAAGTGCGTCCGGCAGGCTCGTCATCACGATGCGGCCAGGACATCGTGAAGCTCTCGCCACGGCGGAGTTTGGTCGTGATCACGACCTTCAGATGCGCGAGCACGCGATCCTCGATGTGGATCGGAGCGGCGGACCCGCCGTAGTGCATCGTCCCCACGTGGCCTCCTACTCCTCGTGACCGACCGACCCGGTCTCCGCGACCGAGCCGGTCTTCGGGAGCTCCGGGATCTCGGGGGCGTGCACGCGCAGCCGGTCCGGACGGAATCCGTGCTCCACGCCCCACAGCACCGCCTCCGTGCGGGACGGGGCACCGATGCGCCGGTAGGCGGATCGGATGTAGGTCTTGACCGAGTTGATCGACAGGTGCGTGCAGTCGGCGATCTGCGCGTTCGACAGGCCTTGCGTGATCAGGGCGAGTACCTCCGACTCGCGCGCGGTGAGCCCCTCCTCGCGGCCAGGCCAATCGCCGGCCGTGATCGCCGGCGTCCTCTGGTCACCGATCCACACCTTCCGGCCTCCCGCGGCGATCTCCTGCAGCGCCGTGACGAGTTGCCGCGCGGGGATGCCTTTGGAGACGTACCCGGCCGCACCATTCGCGATCGCGGCACGGACCAGGACCTCATCCAGCGCCCACGAGTACACCACGACGCGACTCACGCGGGGGTTGCCCGCCAGGTCGTGGACGTCGGCACGGTCGCCCTGGGTGGACGCGAACGTGTCGTAGAGGGCGATGTCGACCGGGTTGGCGACGGGCTTGTTCAGGTCCATCTCGACGATCCGGACGACATCCTGATATGCCCGCAGCATCGCCGCGAGGCCGCGGACCACGACCTCGTAATCGTTCACCAGCGCGACGCGCAACATGTTCACTCCTGTCTCGGCCAGTAGGCAGGCGATCCAGGAATGGCCGTGCCGTGACCGTCACCACGCTAGGCGGAGAGCGGGCCATGTGTCTTCACCCCAAGGGGTGAAACGCAGACCGCCCCGCCTCGCGGGAGACGGGGCGGTCGCGGGGTTCTCAGACGGGCGCGAGCGTCGCCTCATCCGGCAGCAGGATCCCGCCGGACGTGTTCGCCGAGTTGGCGATCGCCTGGATGCGGGCCGGATCCAGCTCCGGAGGGTTGGGGTCGTCGAACTCGAACCGCAGCTGGATGGAGGGGTGCAGCCAGATGGTG
Organism: Microbacterium xylanilyticum; assembly: GCF_054654695.1. Lineage (NCBI taxonomy): Bacteria > Bacillati > Actinomycetota > Actinomycetes > Micrococcales > Microbacteriaceae > Microbacterium > Microbacterium xylanilyticum. The sequence continues at coordinate 382,980 of NZ_BAAIEN010000002.1, read as the reverse complement.
GAGCGACCCAGCGGCTCGTGGCCGTTGTGCCGCCAGGACAGGGTGAAGCTCTCGTTGCGCCGGAGCTTCGTCGCGATCACGACCTTGACGTGGGCGAGGGCGATGTCCTCGATCTCGATGGCGTGTTCGGAGCTTCCGTAATAGAGAGTGCTCATGCCTGGACGCTACGCCGCTTCGCCGGGCGGGGCGCGGATCCAGCGCTTCTCCCACGCGATGCCCAGTGAGGCTCACATGCCGCATCCAGGCTCGGTGGCAGTCGTCGGACCCAAGAACAATTGTGTGCGTTTCTGCACACCTCGTTCGCCGCGAATGGGCATTGTCGCGTGGGCGAGGTCGGGATCAGGCTAGGAGCACCGGCAAGCATCCGATCGTGCAAAGGAGCACACATGGCATACGAGACAGCCTCTCCCTCGGGCCTGCGCAGAGTGGTCGCGGCCTCGATGGCGGGCACGGTCGTCGAATGGTACGAGTTCTTCCTCTACGCCTCGGCCTCGACGCTCGTGCTGGGCACCGTCTTCTTCCCTCCGTCCGACGACCCGTTCAGCGGCATCATCGCCGCCTTCGTCACCTACGCGATCGGGTTCGTCGCGCGTCCCCTCGGCGGCATCGTGTTCGGGCATCTCGGCGACCGCTACGGGCGCAAGCGCCTGCTGCAGGCGAGCATCCTCATCATCGGAGCGGCGACCTTCCTCATCGGGTGCCTGCCGACCTTCGCCCAGATCGGCTACCTGGCGCCGGCCCTGCTGGTGCTGCTGCGGTTCGCGCAGGGCTTCGCGATCGGCGGCGAATGGGGCGGCGCTGTGCTCCTGGTCGCCGAGCACAGCCCGCGCGAGCGGCGCGGCTTCTGGGCCAGCTGGCCGCAGGCGGCGGTCCCGGTGGGCAACCTCCTCGCCACCCTCGTGCTCTTCGTTCTCTCCTCGACGCTCACGCAGGACGCCTTCCTCGGCTGGGGCTGGCGGATCGCGTTCTGGCTGTCCGCGGTGATCGTGCTCATCGGCTGGTACATCCGCACCAAGGTCGCCGAGGCGCCGATCTTCCTGGAGATGAAGGAGCAGCAGGAGCGGGAGGCCTCGAAGAGCTTCGGGCCCCTCGAAGTGGCGCGCCGCTACCCGCGCGGTGTGCTCGTGGCGATGGGCCTGCGCGTCGCGGAGAACATCCTCTACTACGTCGTCGTCACGTTCTCGATCGTGTACCTCACCCAGACGGTCAAGGAGGCGACCTCGGCGACGCTGCTCATCCTCGCCGGCGCGCACGTCGTGCACTTCCTCGTGATCCCGCTGTGGGGGCGACTGTCGGACACGTGGGGCCGCAGGCCGGTGTACGCCACCGGTGCGATCCTCGGCGCCGCCTGGGGCTTCTTCGCCTTCCCGATGATGAACACGGGAAACCCGGTCATCATCTGGGCGGCCATCGCCCTGGGGCTGGTCTTCCACGCCGCGATGTACGCCGGCCAGCCGTCCCTCATGGCCGAGATGTTCCCGACCCGGATGCGGTACTCGGGGGTCAGTCTCGGCTATCAGGTCACGTCGATCTTCGCGGGCTCGCTCGCGCCCATCATCGCCACCAGCCTGCTCGGGCAGTACCACTCGAGCATCCCTGTCGCCGTGTACGTGGCGATCGCCTGCGCGATCACCCTCGTCGCGGTCGCCGCCGCCCGGGAGACGAAGGGCGCGGATCTTCGCGCCCTGGATGCGGACGACCGGTCGCGGCTGACCTCGCAGGCCGGATCCGCGGACCCCGCCGTCGCGCGGCGCTGAGAACGCAGGCCAGAACGGCGGCACCTCTCCGGGGGCGCCGCCGTTCGGCGTCCTTCGTCTCGCTTCGCTCGCTCAGGAACCGGCGGCCGGCTCAGGGACCGGACAGGGGGCGCACTCCGGGCCCTTCGACGAGCTCAGCGACCGGAGCCGATGCCGGGTCTGCCAGATCCGACGCCGAGGCGCCCGGCGAGGAACGGGCGGAACGAGGCGGAGTGGTCGTGGCCGCAGGCGCAGCGCTCGACGTCGCCGTGCAGCAGCTCCCGGGGCGTCTGCCCCGCCAGGCGCAGGCACTCGCGGCTCAGATGCGCCTGATCCGCGTACCCGGCGTCCACGGCGAGCCCGGCGATGCCGTCGCGACCGCGCCGTCCGCTCGGCGCGGCGCCTGCCTGGGCGAGCGCGAGGAAGCCCTGGAACCGAAGAGTGCGCTGGAGCACCTTGGGGCTCAGCCCGACCGCGCTCAGCGAGCGGCGCCGCAGCTGGCTCTCGGACAGCCCCACCCGGGCGGCGACGGAGCCGACCTCGAGCGGACGCCACGGCATGAGCGCCTCCACGGCGGCCCGCAGCAGCGGATCCGCCGGACGACCCACCCGGTACCGCTGCAGCAGGAACGCCTCCAGCGCGCGGATGGCTCCCCCGGCGACCCCGATGACGGCGATCTCGTCGAGCAGGCGGTCGGCCAGCCCGCCCCAGAGGTCCGCGAGCGGCACCCTCCGGTCGACGAGCTCGTCGAGCGGCATCGGCATCGGCGGCGTCCCGCCGGGCCGGAACCGCACACCGAGGATCGTGGTGCCCGGCGGGATGACCTCGAGACGGTGCGTCGTGAGCGGGCCGAGCAGCCACGCTCACCGGTCGAGCACCACGTGGAGCTCCGCCCCGCCCGTGGGCAGATGGCGATGGACCGTCGGCGCATCGCCGGTGCGCTGCACCCAGATCGTGCGCAACGCGCCGGCCAGCGCCGCACTCGGCGCCTGCTCGCGGTACGTGTCGGTCATGGCCGTCAGCTCTCCTTGGGGAAGGCCGCCCGGGTCGAGCGCCGGTTCAGCAGCACGGCGATCGCGACGATGAGGATCCCGATCAGGCCCTGCTCCAGCTTCATCCAGAGCGGGTATCCCGAATCGGGTGAGACGATGATCAGCCCGATGCCGATCGGCGCGAGGATCGAGATCCAGCGCATCCGGGTGAACGCGCGGCGACTGCCGCGCGAAGCCGCCCGAGTCACGGCGACGAACACGAGACTCGCCGCCGCGACGACGGATGCGCGCAGCCACACGACCCAGTTGACCTCCACCGGGTCGACCATCGCAAGCACTGCGGCCACGGCGAGCGCGATCAGCGAGACCGCCGCGCACAGCCACCAGAGTCGGCGCACGGTGTCGAAAGCGGGGCGGACCGCGACGAGGCGGTCGGCGGTGAGGGTCACGAGGAGGCTCCTTCGGTGCGTGTTGCTCGGTGATAGAGGGCGACGATCTCGTCGATCGCGGCAGCGGTGGCCGCCTCGTCCGACGGCATGGTCATGGCGAATGCGTCGATGGTGGCGCGCATCGAGCGCGCCACCACGAGGGTGTCGAAGGCGTGGAACTCCCCCGCCTCCTGGCCCTGCGTCAGGAGCAGCGAGAGCAGCAGCGCCGAGGTGTCCTCGCGCAGGTCGTTGTCCGCCCGCGGGGCGTTGCGGATCACCTCGATGACCGCACGGGCCGCGAGTCGGTTCTCGGCGAGGAAGCGCAGGTTCATCCTCAGGTATGCCGCCAGCTTGCCCGTCCAGGTGGGCTCGGCCTCCATCGCGGGCACCATCACAGCGGCGGCCTGCTGCACGACGTGCTCGACGAGGGCCGCCATGAGCGCCGCCTTGTCGGCGAAGTGGTACGAGATCATGCGCGTGCTGCTGAGTCCCGCGGCCTCCCGGATCCGGGCGAAGGACGTGCTCGCGAAGCCCTGCTCCGCCAGCACCCGAACGGTCGCCTCGATGATCTCGGCGCGGCACTCCTCGGTCGTGCGATAGCTGCGCGTCTGGGCCATGCGTCCATATCTACTTAACTGAGTAAATAGGGCAAGACCCTCTGGAGAACTTCACCGCGGATTCTCGCGACGCCAGTCGACGTAGTGCCCCACGGCCGCGGAGACGTCGAATGCGGGCTCGAAGCCGGTCTCGGCGCGCAGTCGACCGATGTCCAGGTACGGCGCCTCACCCGACGGCTCGCCGGGTGCGAGTTCGATCCCGGATCCCGGCAGCGCGGCGTTCAGCGCGTCGACGAGTTCGCGGGCGTAGAACGGCATACCGCTCGACACGTTGTACGCGGCGTGGGCGAGCGACGGCGCCGTCATGAGCAGGGCGATCGCGCGACCCGAGTCCGGGGCGTAGCCGAAGTCTCCCCCTCCCGCGGGCAGCGGTCGAGGTCGCTCCCCGCGCAGCACCGCGCTCACCGTCGCCGGGACCGGGTTGAACGGGGACTCCGGATCCATCAGCGGACCCCACGTGCTGCCGATCCGCAGCAGCACCGGCTGCACGCCCGTGCCGGCCAGCGCGAACAGGGTCAGCGGCTCGACCGCCTTCTTGAAGGCGGCGATGGGATGCGGCGGCACCGCGAGCGGCAGGGCGAGATCCTCGGTCCACGGCCGCTCGTCCCGCCCCTCATAGGAGCTGATGCTGCCGGCGACGGCGAATCGCGCCACCTCCCAGTTGCGCGCGGCCTCGAGCGCCGTGAGCAGCGCGGCCGTGTCGCGTCGGAAGTACGGGATCGGATCCGCTTCCGGGATGCTTCCGGCGAGGTGCACGATGCCGCCGATGTCGTACCGCTCGCCGAGGGCGAGGAACACGTCGCGGTCGGCCACGTCGACGACCTCCACGGCGACCCGGCCGGCCAGGAACGACGGCACGTCCGTGCGGCGGTGCGCCGTGATCACCACGTCCTCGCCGAGATCGACGAGCGCCGCCGCCGTGTGGGCGCCGATCATCCCGAGGCCGCTCGTGACGAGGATCATCGCGCATCCCCCTGCGCGGTCGCGGACGCGGACGGCTCGGCCGGCGGTGTCTTCTCGACCAGGTAGTGCAGGTGCGTCACGTCGGGCGCGGACACGACCTCGTGGATCCGCAGCGCGATGTGCCGCGGCAGCTCGTGGAAGAACTGCCGGCCGGCGCCCAGCAGCACGGGCACCTGGTGCAGGATGAGCTCGTCGACGAGCCCCGCGGCGAGCGCCTCGGTGACGAGGACGCCGCCCATGAGCCCCACGTCCTTGCCGGCGGCGAGGCGCTTGGCCTCCGCGACGGCGTCGGCGAGGCCCGTGCTCACGATCGTCTGCCGCTCGTTCGCGGGCGGGAAGCCCTCGTGCGACAGCACCACGAGGGGTGCCATGGGATGCGGCGCCCCGCCGGCGAAGTCGTCCGAATCGGTATAGGTGGTGTGCCCCGCCAGGCTTGCGCCGACGCGCGACGCGAGCGCATCGAACACCCGCACGCTGGGCGCCGACAGCCGGAAGCCCGCGAACACGGTGCTCGGCACGTCGCCGCTCCCGTACCAGTCGAAGAGCACCCCGCCGTCGCCGAGCCCGTGGCCGGGACGGGGGTCGCGCCCCGTGATGAAGCCGTCGACCGAGACGGACAGACCGCAGATGACCTTGCTCATACCGAACCTCCTGCTCAGGGGATGCCTCCGACGCTACGGACGCGGCAGGCGCGGGGATTGAACAGAACGCGCATGGCGCACGGAAAGGGCCGGGCGCTCCTGTGCGGGAGTGCCTGGCCCTTTCCCTTCGACAAGCTCAGGGACCGGGTGTGCGGCTCAGGGCCCGGATCCGGATCAGCCGTCGGATCCGGCGGGGGTCGTCGTCACCTTGGTGCCGGCGTCCTTGTTCGCCTTCTGCGCGTAGTCGTTCGTGAACGTCTTGCTCAGGTCGATCTTGGACGTGTCGAGGCCGAGCTGCTTCTCCATGTCGAGCACGGTCTTGGGGCCGCCGGCGGGCATGATGCCGTCGGGCAGGAACTGACCCTTGTCGGTGGTGAGGCCGGCGATGTACTGGTCCTTGGTGATCGTGGCGTTGTTCACGTACTCCGCGGGCAGCTTGTTCGCGATGTCGGCCGCGGAGTGCTCGTCGATCCAGTGCATCGTGGCGACCAGGGCGTTCACCACGCGCTGCGTGGCGTCCTTGTGCTTGTTCACCCAGTCTGCACGGCCCAGCAGGCCGGCGGCAGGCCATGCGCCGCCGAGGGCCTTCTTGGCGCCGTCGGTGGAGGCGAGGTCGACGACCGTGTCCGCGACCTTCTGGCTCGTGAGCGCGGTCACGGTCGGCTGCGTGGTCATCGCGCAGTCGGCAGCGCCCTGCTTCAGCGCGGCGATCGCGGTCGCACCGGCGTGGACGGCGACCGTGTGGTAGTCGCTCGTGGACAGGCCGGCCTTGTGCGCGATGAACTGGGTGAGCTTGTCGGTGCCCGACCCCAGGTCCGTCACGCCCATGTTCTTGCCCTTGATGTCCTCGGGGCTCTTCACGCCGCTCTTGTCGGTGCACATCAGGCGCTCACCGGGGGCGCCGGACAGCTGCACCACGTCGATGACCTCCTTGCCCTTGGGCTGCAGCTCGATGGTGTGGTTGTACCAGGCGCCCGCGAAGTCGACCTGGCCGGAGATCATCGCGTCCTCGGCGCCGACGCCGCCGTTCTGCTCCGTCGAGAGCTCGACGTTCACGCCGAACTTCTTGTAGAAGCCGAGCTGGTCGGCGAGCTTGTACGGCAGGTAGATCTGCTTGTCGATGCCGCCGACCATGATCTTCACGGTCTCCGGCGTGCTGTTGGTGGCCGCAGCGGAGCTGGATCCGCCGGCGGATGCTCCGCCGCTGCAGCCTGCGAGGCCGAGCGCCAGTGCTCCGGCCGCCGCGACGGCGACGATGCCGCGCTTGTTCATGTGGGTTTCCTTTCGTTGCGCCGATCGGGTCGGCGTTCCTGGTGGGGGGAAGGGTCTTTGCGAGTGGCCGGGGCCGTCAGATCGACGACGCCTCGGACCGGGTCGGCGGGCGCCAGCGCAGCACGCGCTTCTCGAGGAGTGAGATCAGGTACTCCGCGACGAGGGTGAACGCGGCGATGATGACCATGCAGGCGAACACGGTGTTCGGGTCGAACGATCCCTGGGCCTGGCTGATGATGAGGCCGATGCCGCGCTGGGCGCCGAGCACCTCCGCGACCAGCGCGCCGATGATGGCGAAGCCGAACGCGGTGTGCAGGCTCGCGATGATCCAGGTCATCGCCGAGGGGATCGTGACGTGACGCGCCACCTGCAGCGGCGACGCACCCAGCACCCGCACGTTCGAGATGAGGTTCGGATCCACTTCCCGCACGCCCTGGAAGGCGTTGAAGAAGACCGCGAAGAACACCAGCACGGCGGCCAGCAGCACCTTGGCGGGCATGCCGAGCCCGAACGCGACGATGAAGATGGAACCGAGCACGATGCGGGGGATCGCGTTGACGATCTTGATGTACGGCCCGCACACCTCGGCGAGGTAGCGGTTGCTGCCGAGCAGGATGCCGACGATCATGCCCGCGATGGTGCCGACGGCGAAGCCGAGCAGCGCCTCCTGCACCGTGACCCAGAGGTTCTCCCAGATGGATCCGAAGGCCGTGCCCTGCGTGAACAGGTGCACGAGGCTGTCCCAGACGGCGGTGGGCTGGCCGAAGAAGAACTTGTCGACCCAGCCGAGCTCGGTGAACAGCTGCCAGCCGCCGAACACGATGACGGCGAAGCCGATGCGGCCGATCCAGACCCACGTGGTGTGGCGCCGGCGGGCGCGGCGACCTGCCGCCTGGAGCTCGGCCTCGGTCTGGGCCTCGGGACGGAAGAAGTTGCGCTGGTCGTCGGCCGCGTAGCCGAGCTGACCCGTGAGGTCGGTCTGGGGCGGGGTGGAGAGGACGTCGTTCATGCTGCCACCGCCGCCGTCTGCGCGTACGCGCGGTCGACCTCTTCGCGCAGCGACTCCCAGATCCGGCCCTGCAGCTCGAGGAAGCGGCTCTCGTGCCGGATCTGCTGCACGTCGCCGCGCGGGCGGGGCAGGTCGATGTCGAACACGTCCTTCACGGTGCCGGGACTCGAGGTCATGATGACGACCCGGTCGGCGAGGGCAACGGCCTCGTCGAGGTCGTGCGTGATGAACAGCACCGAGGGACGCAGCTCCTCCCAGAGCTGGAGCAGCTCGGTCTGCATGATCGCCTTGGTCTGCACGTCGAGCGCGCCGAACGGCTCGTCCATGAGCAGGATCCGGGGCTCGTTGATCAGCGCGGCCGCCATGGCGACGCGCTTGCGCATGCCGCCGGAGAGCTGGTGCGGGTAGCGGTCCTCGAAGCCGGCGAGGCCGACGCGGCGCAGCCAGTCCCGGGCCAGCACGGCGGCCTTCTTCTTCGGGGTGCCGGTGAGCACCGGGCCGGTCATGACGTTGTTGAGCACCGTCTTCCACGGGAACAGCGAGTCGGCCTGGAACATGTAGCTCACGCCGTGCGTGACGCCGTCGACGATGCGACCGCCGACGCTGACGGATCCGGCGCTCGGTCGCTCGAGGCCCGAGACCTGCGCCAGCGTCGTCGACTTGCCGCATCCGGTCGGCCCGACGATCGCGCAGAACTGCCCCGGCTCGATGCTCAGCGTCACATCGCGGATGGCGGTGAAGGTGTCGCCCTTCGGGGTGAGGAAGCGCTTGGTGAGGCCGACGATCTCGATGCCCGCGGCGGGTCCGCCGGCATCGGGGGCACGGCCGGCTCCCGGGGTACGTGTGTCACTCATGGCACGAAGACCTCTCTGTCTGTGTCTGCTCGCCGCGGCGACGACGCCCGGCGATGGGATCGATGTTCGCCTCCCCCCGGTGCGCCTGTCGCGCTTGCGCGCATTGCCCGCCGTTTCGGGCGTTGCGGCACCTTTTGGGCGTTCTGTGCACGGCGGGCATCGAGGCGGCGATGAGAGAATCCGGAGGTGATGCGACGACGGATCCGAAGACTGTCGAGCCTGATCCTGCTGGCTCAGGTCGCGATCCTCAGCGCCTCCCTGCTCATCGGCTTCGTGCTGTTCGCCGTCACCGCACGCGCCAACCTCACCAGCGACTATCAGGACCGCGCGGCGGACATCGCCCAGACGTTCGCGGAGATGCCGGCCGTGCAGCGCTGCCTCTCCGCGGGGAACTCGTCCTGCGACGGCGACGTGCAGCAGCTCGCCACGGCGACCGAGCAGCGCACCGGCGCCGCGTACGTCGTGGTCATCGACCTGGACCGCGTGCGCCACTCGCACCCGAACCCGGACCTCGTCGGCAAGAAGGTGGCCGAGCCGGTCGTCGCGCGCGACGGCAGAGTGCACCGCGGCACCGACATCGGCTCCACCGGCACGACTGCGAACGCGCGAGTCCCCGTCTTCGACGGTGCGACGCCCACCGTGATCGGCGAGGTGTCGGTCGGGATCCGCGAATCGAGCGTGGCCGCGGAGCTGCTCGGGCAGCTCCCGATCTACGCGACCTGGATCGTGCTCGCCTTCGCGATCGGCACCGGCGTCTCGTTCGGACTGGCAGCGCTGCTCAAGCGCCGCACGTTCGGTCTCGAGCTCGACGAGATCGCGCACCTGCTGCAGGAGCGCGAGGCCACGCTGCACGGGATCCGCGAAGGGGTCATCGCGATCGATCCGGCGGGCCGGATCACGGTCGTGAACGACGAGGCGCAGCGCCTGCTGCGGCTGCCCGAGGGCGCCCGCGGGCGCCGGCTGGACGATGTGCTCGTCGCGAGCCCGATCCGCGATGCGCTGACCGGCACCACCGAGGTGAAGGACGCGATCGCGGTGACCGACTCCGGGGTGCTCGTGCTCAACCGGATGCCGGTGACGCTCGGCGGCCGGCCGCACGGCGCGGTGCTCACCCTGCAGGACCGCACCGAGGTGACCGGGCTCACCCAGGAGCTCGACGGCGAGCGCAGCTTCGCCGAGTCGATCCGCGCCCAGCAGCACGAGTTCTCGAACCGCATGCACGCCGTCGCAGGCCTTCTGGAACTGGGCCGCGGCGAGGAGGCGCTGCAGTACCTGAACGAGATCCGCGGCACCTCGGCCGACCTGGACCGCACGCTGCGCACGCACATCGAGCCGCCGATGATCGTCGGCCTGCTCCTCGGCAAGGCCGCCGAGGCCAACGAGCGCGGGATCGAACTCGTGATCGCGCCGGAGACGGAACTCGGATCCGCATCCGATCGCCTGCAGGCGCTCGTCACGATCCTGGGCAACCTCATCGACAACGCCTTCGACGCCCTCGCCGACTCCCCCGCCCCGCGCCGGGTGACCGTCGGGATCGTGGAGACGCCGCAGGCGCTGACCGTGCGGGTCGCCGACAACGGGCCCGGCGTGCCCGACGGGTCGGTGCCGCGCATCTTCGAGAGCGGCTACACGACGAAGCGCGGATCGCTCGCCCGGCACAGCGGACTGGGACTCTCGCTCGTGCACACCACCGCGTCCCGGCTGGGCGGCACCGTGTCGGTCACCCGCGACGGCGGCGCGGCGTTCACCGTGGTGATCCCGCGCGATCGGGACCGGACGCCTGTCGACCCGGTCCCTGCGCCCGTCGAAGGACCCGGATCGACGCAGACGAAGGAAGGATCGCGATGACGTTGGGAGAGTCCACGGTGCTCGTGGTGGATGACGACTTCCGCGTCGCGAGCGTGCACGTCGGCTTCGTCGAGGCGGTGCCCGGCTTCCGCGTGGTCGGACAGGCGGGTTCGGCGGCGGAAGCGCTGCGACAGGCGCGCGAGCTGCGCCCGGACCTCGTGCTCATGGACGTGTACCTGCCCGACGGCGACGGCCTGGACGTCGTGCGGCAGCTCCTGGCGGATCCCGACCCTTCGAGCGATGCGGGCCCGGGGCCGGCGGTCATCGTGATCTCGGCGGCGAACGACCTGGCGACCGTGCGCCGCGCGGTGCAGTTCGGCGCCCTGCACTACCTGGTGAAGCCGTTCGGGTTCGCCGAGCTGGCCGAGCGGCTCACGGCGTTCCGGCAGGCGCAGGAGCGGATCGCGGCGCTCGGCGAGGAGGCCACGCAGGAGGACGTGAACCGGCTGTTCGACCTGCTCCGGCCGGCGCCCGTGTCGGTGCCGGAGGAGGGGCGCCGGCTCGCCCCCACCCTGCAGGCCGTGCTGGATGCGGTGACCGCACGGCGCACCGACGCGTCGGCGCAGGAGATCGCGACCGCCATCGGGATCAGCCGGACGACGGCGCAGCGCGCGCTCACGCAGCTCGAGCAGTCGGGTCTCGTGCGCCTCGAGCTGCGCTACGGCAGCACGGGGCGCCCCGAGCACCGGTACGCCGTGCGGCGACGCTGACGAGGCGCACGAAGGGGGCGGGGCGCCGGGGCCCTTCGTCTCGCTGCGCTCGCTCAGGGACCGGGGAGTGCGCTCGCTCAGGGACCGAGAGGGCACGCTCGCTCAGGGACCGGGCAAGGCTGGTCCCTGAACGAGCGCAGCGCCCTTCGTCTCGCCTGCGGCTCGCTCAGGAACCGACGAAGGGCGCCGCGGTCGAACGGTTACTGCACCCAGCCGGCGCGGGCGCTGCCCCAGCCGGTCTCGGTGTCCCAGCCGGTGCCGACGGTCTGGGACGTGGTGGCTCCGTTGAAGGTGCGCACGGAGTAGACGTACCCACCTGTGGCGTCGAGTCCGTTGGCGAAGTCGACGCGGATCGCGCCCTCGTCGATGCCCGCACCGGTGACGTCGTGGAAGCCCTGGCCGTGCGTTCCGTAGATCGTCGGGTTCAGCAGGCCGAGACCGCTGCCGCCGTTCGCCTGGATCTTGAGCGCCGTGATGCCGGCGAACAGCGGAGACGCGAGGCTCGTGCCGCCGATGCGGTACGTGTCATACGCCGCGCTTCCGGTGAACGTCTGCGTCTGGCCGACGAGCATGCCCGTGGTCGGATCGCCGTCCATCGAGACGTCCGGCACCGCGCGCCCGCCGTTGGGGCTGACGATCCCCGCGTCCTTCTGGTACTGCGGCTCCGCGATGTTCGACGAGTAGCCGCCGCCCCCGCCGTAGAGGAAGGAGGTGCTCTGCGTCCACGCGCCGTCCTTCAGCACGTACTTCGACGTCTGCCATCCGGTCTCGCCGGTGAGCCCCGCCTCGGTGATCGCGGTCGAGGTGCCGCCGACAGCGGTGACGTACGGGTCGGAGGCCGGGTAGTCGGTCTGCGGTGTGCCGAGGCGGGTCGCCTCGTCGCCGTCGTCGCCGCTGGAGAAGACGTAGCTGATGCCCTGGGCGGCGCCCTGCAGGAACGCCGTCTGGTAGGCGAGCAGCAGCGACGGCTTCACGACGTCGCCCGTCCCGCCCCACGAGTTGGTCACGACGTCCGCGACGTTCTCGTCGTTGATCCGGGTGAAGGTGTCGAGCAGATCCGGATCCATGCAGCTCTTGCCCGCGTAGTAGCGGATGTTGGCGCCCGGGGCCATCGCGTGCACGGCCTCGACGTCGAGGGTCTCCTCGCCGTACCAGCCGGCCGCGCCGCACTGGTGGTTCGAGTTGGTGCTGTTGACGTTCGTGAACGCGTTGGGCAGGCTCTGCGAGAACTGGCCCGCGGCGAACGGCTTGTCGCCGGTGTCGGCGGCGTACCGGTTCGCGTCGGCCTCGATGGTCGGCGACGCGTAGGCGTCGGTGACCGCGACGGTCACCCCGGTGCCGTCCCAGCCGCCGGTGAGGCCGGCCTCGTAGGCGCTGCGCAGCTGGGGGCCGGTGTACCCGCACGGCGAGTACGGCAGCGTCTTGCCGTCGAAGGGCGGGAGAACGGTGCCGTCGGGCGTCGCGAGGTTGCTCGGGGTCGCGGATCCGTACGTCGTGCCGCAGATCGGCGAGTTGCGGAAGCCGCCGTCCGGCGGGGCCGGCTTCTGCGTCTTCGGCTCCACGAGCGACGGGGTGGTGTCGAGGCCGCCGACCGCGATGACGGCACCGGCGAGCGCAGCAGGGGTGCTCGCCGCGCCGTCGGGCGCCTGCACCGTCAGCCCGTCGTGGCTGTAGTTCGAGATTGTGACGCCGAACGCCTTGTCGGCGTTGCCGACGCCGCCCTTGACGTCCACGTAGCGGTGGTTCGGGTCGACCGTGGTCTTCAGTCCCGCGCCCTGCAGCCAGGCGGTGACGGCGTCGACGGTCGCCTGCGGCGCGTCGAACTTCGCGTGGTACTGGTCGGCGGTGAGGAACTGCCGGTACTGCGCGGATCCCGGCGTCGACACCGCGTTCGCGAACGCCGCGAGCGCATCCATGCCGCCTGCCGGCGCCAGGTACACGCGGGCGCTCACCGCGCCGCTCGCCGGTCCGCCCTTGGTCGCGTGGCTGAGCCAGCCCGGTGTCGAATTCGGGATCGGGCTCGTGGGCGGGGGCGCCGCGTTCGCGGCTCCCGCTCCGGCGAACGTGGCGGCGACGGTGGCGACGACCGCGAGGGTGACGCCGAGGACTTTTCTACGCATCCGGGATCTCCAGACTCTGATTCGGCCGCGGCGGTCGCCGCTGACCGAGGGCGATGCTATTCCCGCGCGCCCGAGCGACGCGAGAGGCGGCAGCGCGGCGAAGCCCGGCTCACAGCGGACGCATCAGGTTCTCCCAGCCCGCTCATGAGCGCGGTTCGAGAGTCTTAGGATCCGGATCCGGGGTGCGACGCGATCAGCACGCCGTCCTCGCGCCGCGGCACTGCCAGAGGGTTTCCGTCGCGGAGCTCCTCGGGGAGCACGGCCGCCGGGGCGTCCTGGTAGGTGAGCGGCGTGAGGAACCGGCGGATCGCGCTCGCGCCCACCGAGGTGTGCACCGATGCGGTCGATGCCGGCCAGGGCCCGCCGTGATGCTGCGCCCAGGCGATGGCGACGCCCGTCGGCCAGCCGTTGTAGAGCACTCGTCCGGCCACGCGGGACAGGGCGTCCGTCAGCGACCGGAGCAGCTCGGGATCCTCATCGGCCGCGTGCCAGACCGTGCCGGTGAGGCTGCCCTCGAGCACCCCGAGCGCGCGACCGAGCTCCGCGCGGTCGCGGTAGTTCACGAGCAGCGTCAGCGGGCCGAAGTGCTCCTCCTGGAACGTGTCGGGGTCGGCGAGGAACCGCTCCGCGGAGACCGCCGCCACCACCGGGCCGCTCTCATCCCCTGCGCCGGTCAGGGCCGCCAGCGTCCGCACCCCGTCCCGGCCGAGGAGCGCCGATCCGCCGGCCGCGAAGGCCGCGGACATCCCGACGGTGAGCAGCCGCTGCCCGGGCGCACCCGACAGCGCCGCGACGAGCGCCTCGTCGAAGCCGGCCGAGCCCTCCGGCACCTCCGGCACGAAGACGAGCCCGGGCTTGGTGCAATACTGGCCGCCGTCTCGGGTGAACGACGCGGCGAGGCCCTGCGCGATCGCCGCTCCCCGCTCGGCGATCGCGGAGGGCGTCACCACCACGGGGTTCACCGAGCCGAGCTCGCCGTAGAACGGGATCGGGTCGGGGCGGGCGCCGGCGAGGTCGAACAGGGCCCGTCCGCCGCGGGTGGACCCGGTGAAGCCGACGGCGCGCACGAGCGGGTGCCGCACGAGCGCGGTCCCCTCCGCCATGCCCTCCACGAGGACGAGCGCATCCGCCGGACCGCCCGCCGCCACCAGAGCCTCCCGGGCGATCGCGGCCACGCGGCGCGACAGCTCGGGGTGCCCCGGATGCGCCTTCACCACGACCGGGCACCCCGCGGCGAGCGCGGAGGCGGTGTCGTTGCCCAGCACGGAGAAGGCGAACGGGAAGTTCGATGCGGCGAACACGGCCACCACGCCGAGCGGCCGGAGCAGCCGGCGCAGGTCGGGCCGAGGCGGGACGAGCGTCGGATCCGGACTGTCCAGGGTCGCCTCGAGGTACGTCCCCTCCTCGATCACGTCCGCGAAGAAGCGCAGCTGCGTCGCGGTGCGCACCACCTCGCCGCCGAGCCGCGCGGCGCTCAGGTGGGTCTCGGCGTGGGCGAGCGCTACCAGGTCGTCGCTGTGGGCGCTCAGTGCGTCCGCGAGGGCGCGCAGCCAGGCGGCGCGTGAGGAGCGGGAACTCCGCTCGAGACCGGATCCCGCCGCCGCGCGCACGGCGCGATCCACCGCGTCGGTCGCCGTGTGCGCCGCCTCCTCGGCGGTGCGCGCCACGGTCGCGAGGTCCGGCTCGGCCGCGCCCGCGCCCGCCGGGTTCTGCACCGGCCCGCCCATCAGAAAGCGCTTAGTCCGGTGAGCGCGCGGCCGAGCACGAGCTGGTGGATCTCGTCGGTGCCCTCGTAGGTGCGCACGGACTCCAGGTTGGCGGCATGGCGCATCACCGGGAAGGCGTCGGTGATGCCGTCGCCGCCGAGGATGGTACGCGCCTGGTGCGCGATCTTCAGGGCCTCCCGCACGCTGTTGAGCTTGCCGACCGAGATCTGCGCGGGGGTGAGCGCGCCGCGCTCCTTGAGCCGGCCGAGGTGCAGGGCGAGCAGGATCCCCTTCTCCACCTCGACGAGCATGTCGGCGAGCTTGGCCTGGGTGAGCTGGTTCGCGCCGATCGGCTTGCCGAACACCTCCCGGGTCGTGGAGCGCTCCAGCGCCGCCTCGAGGCAGCTGCGTGCCGCGCCCATCGCGCCCCAGACGATGCCGTACCGCGCCTCGTTCAGGCAGCCGAACGGCCCGGAGAGCCCTTCGGCGCCGGGGAGGATCGCGTCGCCGGGAAGGCGCACGCCCTCCAGCGAGACGTCGCACTGGATCGATGCGCGCATCGACAGCTTGCCGGCGATCGGCGTCGCGGTGAACCCGGGCGTCGTCGTCGGCACGAGGAAGCCGCGCACCGCGCGCCCGCCCGTGCCGAACGCGGGATCGTCCACACGTGCCCAGATCACGGCGACGTCAGCGATCGATGCGAGCCCGATCCAGCGCTTCGCCCCGTCGAGCACCCAGTCGTCGCCGTCGCGGCGGGCCGTGGTGGTCATCGCCGCCGGATCGCTGCCGCCCTGCGGCTCGGTGAGCGCGAAGCACCCGACGGCCTCGCCTGCCGCCATCCGCGGCAGCCACCACTGCTTCTGCTCCTCGGATCCGTACTTCGCGATCGCACTCATCGCGAGCGAGCCCTGCACCGAGACGAACGTGCGCCAGCCGCTGTCCGCGGCCTCCAGCTCGAGGCAGGCCAGGCCGTATGAGACGGCGCCCGCCCCCGCGCAGCCGTAGCCGCTGAGGTGCATGCCGAGGAAGCCGGCTGCGCCGAGCTCGCCGACCAGCTCGCGGCGGAAGTGCGCGTTCTCGAAGTCCTCCTCGATCACGGGCAGGATCCGCTCCTGCGCGAACGCGCGCGCCTTCTGCTGCCAGGCGCGCTCCTCCTCCGTGAGCAGGGCGTCGAAGTCGAACACGGCGTCGATGCGGGGGGCGAGGGTCATGGCGTTTCCTTCCGAGGGATCCAGTCAGCGCCGGTGTCGGCGTCGAGCGCCCGCGGGGAGGTGCGGTAGCGCGCGGGGGTGTCGCTCAGCCCGATGGGGCTGGCGACGGTGCGGGACGCGCCGAGCGCGACCACGGGTTCGAGGCCGAGCGCCTCGGCGAACGCGATGGCCTCCGTCACATCGTTCACGAGGCCGGCCGGGATCCGGGCGGCGCGGAGCCGCTCCACCCACTCCGCCGCGGACGCCTCGGCGAGCGCCTCCTCCAGCACGGCGGTGAGCACGTCCCGGTGCACGACCCGGTCGGGGTTCCCGCGGAAGCGCGGATCCTCTGCGAGCTCCGGCCGGCCCAGCACGGCGGCGAGCGCGGCGAACTGCCGGTCGTTGCCGACGGCGATCACGAGGTCGCGATCCGCGACACGGAACAGCGCGTAGGGCGCGATCGACGGGTGCGCGTTGCCGAGACGGCGCGGCGGGATCCCGGTGGCGAGGGTCGACGCGGCCTGGTTCGTCAATGCCGAGAGCAGGCTGTGCAGCAGATTCACCTCGACGCGCTGGCCACGGCCGGTGCGATCCCGCTCGCGCAGCGCGAGCAGGATCCCGTTCACCGCGTTCTGACCGCACAGCACGTCGACGAGCGCGACGCCGGCCTTGGCCGGGGCGCCGTCGGGTTCGCCGGTGATCGACATCAGACCGCCGACCGCCTGCACGAGCAGATCGTAGCCGGCGAGCTCGGCTCCGGCGCCGCCGCCGAAGCCGGTGATCGAGCAGTACACCGCACCCGGGTTCACCGCGCGCACGGCCTCCGCGTCCAGTCCGAACCGCGCCATCACACCGGGGCGGAAGTTCTCCACCACGACGTCGGCGGATGCGGCCAGCCGCAGGGCCTCCGCGCGTCCCGCCTCCGTGGTCAGGTCGAGCACGACCGAGCGCTTGTTGCGGTTCACGCTGCCGAAGTACGTGGCCATGCCGTCGGCGTCGACGGGCGGTGTCCAGTTCCGGGTGTCGTCGCCGGCCGGCGACTCGATCTTGATCACATCGGCGCCGAAGTCGGCCAGCGTCATGGTGGCGTAGGGGCCGGCGAGCACGCGGGAGAAGTCGGCGACCCGCACGCCGTCGAGCGGACCGCGCCCGCCTCCCGTCCCCTGCTGATCCATGGCGTCCAGCTTCACACGCCGGCGGGCACGGCGACAGGCGCCGCGTCCGCTGCGGCGGCCGTCTCTCCGGACGCCGTCCCGCCTGCTGCCGCGAAGCCCTCACGGATCCGCCGCGCGGTGTCGGATCCGATCCGCACGCCGCCGTCCACGTGCATGTAGCCGGCGCCCGCGATGTCGCTGCTCGCGAAGAACAGCGGACCGACGGGCTGATTCTGCAGGTGCCCCCAGCGGCTGAGGCCGCCGAGGTCGTAGCTCGACGCGTAGGCGCCACGGGTGTACTGCTCGCTGCCCCAGTCGGAGAGGTAGAAGGCGAGCGGGCTCAGCGCCTCGTCGCCGAAGTACGCCGCAAAGGATTCCAGCACGGCCTGGCGGCGCTCGGCCTCGGGCAGCGCCCACGCCTCCTCGGCCCGGGGGCCGGCGATGAAGCCGACGATCGTGCCGCGGGTCTCGTGCGGGGAGCTGTTGTCGTACACCTCGCAGACCAGCTGCTCCGAGCCGAACCCCGTGCCGCTGAGCCCCTGCTCCCGCCAGAACGGGCGGTCGTAGGCGGCCTGCGCCTTGATCACGAGGCCCATCGACTGGTGCTGGTGCGCGACCTGCTGCAGCCGGGGCAGCGCCGGCGCGTACTCGATCGTGGCGTACAGGTTCGGCGGCACGGCGACCACCGCGTACCGGGCGCGCACCTCGACGTCGTCGGTGTGCGCGACCACCGACCCGGGGACGGCGTCGCCGCCCTCCTGCGACGCCGTCCACTCCAGGCGGCGGACGGGGGCGGACAGGTGGAGGGTGCCCGCGTCCAGCTCCGCCGCGATCTGCTGCGAGACGGACTGCATCCCGCCGACCACCCGCTCGTCCAGCAGCAGATTCTCGTCGATGAGGTTCTCGAAGTTCTCGGCCGAGGCCACCATGAGCATCGCCTGCAGGACCGAGAACACGTGCGAAGGCTTGGTGAGCATGCCCGCCGCGATGTAGTGGTCGACGATGCGGATCGCCTGCTCGTCGTCGGTGAGCGAGGCAAGCCACGAGGCGAACGGGATCCGGTCCAGCTCGGCTGCGCGCGGGTGCGCCCACGGCGCGTCGACGTCGAGTCCGGCGGCGAGCGCGTCCAGCGCCTCGACCAGCCGGTCGATCTCGGCGAGAGTGGCCTCGCCCACGGGGAAGGATCCGGAGAATGTGCGGCGCTCGCCGCTCGACGAGAGGTGCACGGAATCGCCGTCGCGGTAGCGCGAGAAGGTCTGCTTGCCGAGCTCGGCCAGGAGGTCCTTGAGGGCGGTCTGCTCGGCCGAGATCCACTGCCCGCCCAGCTCCAGGAACGAGCCGTCGACGGTCTCGGACCAGGTGCGTCCGCCGACGCGGTCGCGCGCCTCGAGCACGGCAACGGTGCGCCCCGCCTGCTCGAGCCGGCGGGCGGTCACGAGGCCCGTGATGCCGGCGCCGATCACGACGACATCGCGGTCGATCCGGGTGCGGGTGGAGGTCATGGGAGGTCCTTTCCTGCCGATCCGACACCACCTGGCGCGCGGCGCTGCGCGGGTCTGCGGACGACGTGACGATGCTAGGTTTCGCGGTGCCGGCACGGCGAGCGCGGAGGCGCCGGTGTCCATTTATCGCCATCTGCGCCCTTGCCGAGGCGCCCCGCAGATCCCCTACTGTTCATTTATGACCTCCGAATCGCGACGCCCCGGCCGGCCGAGGGAACGCATCCTCGATCGGGACCGGATCGCAGAGGCGGCCCTGGCGCAGATCCGCAGCTCCGGGCTGTCCGGCATGACCATGCGCGCGCTGGCCCGCCGGCTCAAGGTCTCGCCCAGCGCGCTGTACAACCACGTCCCCTCGCGGGCGGCGGTCCTGGCGCTGCTGCAGGAGCGGTTCGCCGCCGGCATCGACACGTCGGGATTCGGATCCGAGCCGCTCCGCGAGGCCCTCTCGCGCTGGGCGTGGAGCTACCTGACCCGGCTGCGGGAGCGCCCGGAGCTCGTGCCGCTGATCGTGGCCGTGCCGCTCGCGCACACCCCCTACACGTCGCTCGTCTACCAGCGCGTCGTGGCGGGGTTTTCGGCCGCGCACTGGCCCGACGAGAGCATCATCGCGTCGCTCAGCGTGCTCGAGACGTTCATCTTCGGGGCGGCACTCGATTCGCCCACCCCGGAGGGCGTGTACGAGCCGCGGGATCCGGAGCGCTCGCCGCTGCTCGCCCGCGCGTCCGCCGCCTTCGCCGCCACCGCCGCCGAACGCGGACTGCCGCCGGGCGACCTGCTGTTCGAGATCGGCCTCGACGCCCTGCTCACCGGTATGCACCAGCTCTGGGGGGCCACCCGGCGCACGCGCGGCTGACCGGGAACGCACGCATCGTTCTCGCGCTCGCACCCTTTGGCCGCACGCACGCCGCAGGCCCGCCGCGGGATGCGACGGGCCTGCGGAGGAGCGGCTCAGGCCTCGGGCCGGTTGGCGCGCAGCACCTCGAGCCGCGCGCGGTACTCGGTCTCGTCGACGTCGCCCTTGGCGAAGCGTTCCGCCAGGATCTGCTCGGCTGTGCGGCTCTGCGCGGGCCCCGCCCACGGAGGAGTCGCACCGGTCGCACCCGGGCCGCCGGGAGCGCCGTGCCAGCCCCACGGGCCAGGTCCGCCCCAACGCCGACGACGCACCAGGATCGCGATGAGCAGGCCGACGATGATGAGGAACATCAGCGGCCCGATGATGAAGAAGGGCCAGAACGGGTGGAACCCCCAGTGCCCGGGATGTGCGGCGAGGGCCGCGACGGTAGCGATCATGAGTGACCATCCTTGAATCGGTTCGGTCGCATCTCGACCGATGGATCCAGCTTCGCGATCCGCGGCCGCCGGCGAATCCGGCCCGGGGAGTGATTCGCGGTGCTCCCCGGGGAGTAGCGGATCCGCGCCGGGTCACTGCCACCCGGGCGCGACCAGCCCGGTCTCGTAGGCGAGCACGACCAGGTGCACCCGGTCCCTGGCGTGCAGCTTCGCCATGATCCGCGACACGTGCGTCTTGGCGGTGAGCGGGCTGAGGAAGAGCCGCACCGCGATCTCGTCGTTGGTGAGCCCCTGCCCGACCAGGCGCAGCACCTCGCGCTCCCGCTCGGTGATGCCCTCGAGCAGCCGCTGGTCGGGCGCGTCCCGCAGCCCGACCGTGAGGCGTTCGAGCAGCCGCCGGGTGACGCCCGGGGAGAGCAGCGCCTCGCCGGCGGCGACGACCCGCACGGCCCGCACGAGATCGGCGGGCTCGGTGTCCTTCACGAGGAAGCCCGCGGCTCCCGCGCGCACCGCCCGCACCACGTACTCGTCGAGCTCGAACGTCGTCACGATCACCACGTGCACTCCGGCGAGCGCCGGATCCGCCGCGATCTGCTCGGTGGCCCAGAGCCCGTCGCCGTTGGGCATCCGGATGTCCATGAGCACGACGTCCACCGGCGTCTCTCGGATCCGCTCCAGCAGCTCGCGGCCGCCGGACGCCTCCACGGCGACCTCGATGCCGTCCTCCGCATCCAGCAGGGCGCGGAACCCCGCCCGCACCAGCAGCTGGTCGTCGGCCAGGGCGACCCGGATCACGAGGCCCTCCCCCACGGCAGCGTCGCGACCACGCGCGCCCCGCCGTCCGCACCGTCGCCGACCTCGACGCTGCCGCCGAGCAGCGCGGCGCGTTCGCGCATGCCGAGCACGCCGCCGCCCCCGGAGGCACCCGGATCCACATCGCCGAAACCGCGGCCGTCGTCGGCGACCGTCACGACGAGCAGGGGCTCCGTTGCGTCACAGCGCTCCAGCGTGACGCGCACGTGGGAGGCCTGCGCGTGCCGCACCGCATTGGTCAGGGCCTCCTGCACGATGCGGTAGGCGGCGAACTGGGTCGCGCGGCTCGGCGCGGTGCTCTGCAGCCGGTCATCCAGCGCGATGTCCAGTCCGGGGGTCTGCACGCCCGCGATGAGCCGCGGCAGTTCGGCGAGCTCGGCCTGCGGGACGAGCGGCACCTCGCCTTCGCGGAGCACGCCGAGCACGCCGCGGACCTCCTCGAGCGCGAGCTTGGAGGTGTCCTTCACGTTCTGCAGCGCCGCCCGCGCCTGCTCCGGATCCCGGTCGAACAGGTGCAGCCCGACGCTGGCCTGCACGTTCATCTGCGACAGCGCATGGCCCAGCACATCGTGCAGCTCGCGGGCGATGCGCACCCGCTCACGCTCCTCCGCGCTGCGCCGATGACGCTGCGCATCGGCGCGCATCGCCGCCATGCGTGCGCCCCGGGTGCGCACGAAGGCGCCGACGGCGAAGCTCGCGGCGAGCCCGACCGTCGCGATCACGATGAGCCCGGGGTGCCAGATCCGCCCGATGGCGACGCCGATCAGGATGGCGGCCGCCCAGCCTGTGGCGACGGAGGCGGCAGCCCAGATCACGGCGCCCCGGGCGACGGCGATCGCGATCGCGAAGGCCAGCGCGAGGTACGGCGGTCCGTAGACCGGTGCGGTGAGGACGTCGAGCAGCGCGAACGCCGAGACGACGGCGACCGTGGGGCCCGGGAAGCGCCGTGCGGCGAGCAGAGCGAGGGGGCCGGCGACGGCGAGAGCGAGGTGCAGGGCGATACGCCAGTGCAGGCCGTGGCCCTGCACGTGCGCGGCGACCCACGCGCTGGCCGGCACCTGCACGAGCAGGCACAGCACGACCGGCGCGATCAGCCGCACGCGCTGCGGCGGCCCCACTGGGATGCGGCCGGTGTCCGGCCCGAACCACGCCGCCGTCGGGCTCGAAGCGCTGTCGTGGAGCTGCTCGGGCATCCTTCGATGCTACGCGCGGACGCGCCGCCGCGGATCCGTCCGCGAGGCGCACGCCGCGTACTCCCCGGGGAGTACGCGGGCGCGAGGAGTGAGCGCCTGGGCGGCCAGGCGCGCGAGGCTCAGTTCTCCCAGTTGCGGGTGCGCTTGGTGGCGCCGCCCCGCTCGCGCATCATGTACGCGAGGGCGAGGCTGATCGCCAGGATGCCCGCGACGAAGATCGGGCCCTGCCACGAGGGCAGACCGGGAGCGATGCCCAGCAGCGCGAAACCGCCGAGGAACAGAATTCCGAACACGATGTAGTGAAGGATCACCGGGCAACCTCCTGTTGAGCCTCTCGAGTCTATCGCGCGCGGCCCGGCGGCCTCGACCGGCCGCGTCGCTGCGGTGTCCGACCCCGTCGCTTCTCTCGCGCCATGAGCATCTCCTATCCCCCGGTGCCCGGGCTCGTGAACAGCCCCGGCTTCAGCCACGTCGCCGTCATCCCGCCCGGATCCACCCTGATCCACGTCGGAGGGCAGAACGGCGTCGATGAGACCGGCCTGGTCGTCTCCGACGACGTGGCCGTGCAGTCCGCGCGCGCCCTCGAGAACGCCGAGGCGGCCCTCGCCGCCGCCGGCGCGACGCTCGCCGATGTCGTCGGCTGGACCGTGCTGATCCACCAGGACGCGGATCTGCGGGCGGCCTACGGCGCAGTCGGGCCGAAACTCGCGCGCGAGGGCGCTCCCCCGCTGGTCACCGCGGCGCGCGTCGTCGGGCTCGGCGTTCCCGGGGCGCTCATCGAGATCGGCGCCGTCGCCGCCCTCGCGCCCTGAGATCGCGCCTGCTCAGGCCCCGCGCCGGGTCATGCGTCCGGTCCCTGAGCGGGCCGGAGGGCCCGTGGGGGCGAACGCTTCGACAGGCTCAGCGATCGACCGTCTCACACGCCCGCTCCCTGAGCTTGTCGAAGGGCCCGGGTGTGCACGTGTGATCAGCGCCGTCACGACGCGGGTGGCGACCCGAGGTTTCGTGATTTGTTCGTGACCTTTTCCCCATCCGAATTGGTCCTTTTCGACGCTGGAATGTCGGTGGCCCTGGGTTGAATGGGGGCATGACGAACGCAGTCGGCATGGTTCAGGATCCCGGGGTGGACCCGGTGGATCCGGTCGCCGTGCTGGCCATGGTCACGTCCGGGCTCGCGGCGACGGAAGCGTCGATCATCCGGCTGCAGGCGGTGCCGGACGCGCACCTCGCGGTCGCTCAACGGCTTGCTGAGGATCTCGCTGCGGCGTCCGGGTCTATGCGGGGCGAGTCGGTGGATCTGGCCGCGCGCAGTGTCGCTGCGGAGTTGGCGGCGGTGCTGCACATGTCGGATCGCGTCGTACAGGGGCGCATGGCGCGCGCCGCGGAACTGATGACCCGGTACCCGATCACGATGCAGGCGTTCAGCGACGCGCGGATCAACACCGCCCACGTCCGTCTCATCCAAGACACCGCGGCCCGTTTGGACGACGAGGTGCGGGCCGAGTTCGAACAAGCCGCGGTGGCCGCGTGCGAGGGTGAGACGCCGCATCGGGCGAAGCGGATCGTGGAACGCATCGCCGAACGGTTGACGCCGCGCAGCCTCACCGAGCGGCATCGGGAGGCGCAGGAGAAGCGGAGCGTGTGGCGGGAGGAACTCCCCGACGGGCAGAAGGCGCTGGGGCTGGTGCACTCCGCGGCGGTGATCGACGGGATCTACGACCGGCTCACCCAACAAGCCCGCCTGATCAAGACCGCCAACGCGAAAGCCGCGAAGGACGCCGCCTCGGGAACCACCCCGGACCCGGACGAGCTCGGCGACCCGGACGATGACCGCACCCTCGACCAACTCCGCGCCGACCTCTGCGCCGACACCCTCCTCACCGGCACCCCGTCCGGGCACGACACCACCGCCGGGCTGCTCGCGGCGATCCAGGCGCGGGTCGAGGTCACCATCCCGGCGTTCACCGCCATGGCGCACGACCGGGCCCCGCACTGCGGATCGCCTGCGGGCCTGGGATCCGCGCTCGGGGCCCGCACCGAACGGCCTGGCGAGCGCGCCGGCCTCTGGGCCGCATTCGGTGTCCGCGCGGAGCAGCCCGCGGAGCTCGCCGGCGGGCAACCCATCGACACGGACACCGCCCGCCTCCTCGCCGGCGGCGCCACCGCATGGGAACGCGTCCTCACCCACCCCATCACCGGGGCGATCCTCGCCGTCGACCACTACCGCCCCAATGCCGACCTCCGCCGGCTCCTGCACGCCCGCGACGCACGGTGCCGGTTCATCACCTGCGGCCTGCCGCCCATCACCCAGGACCTCGACCACACGATCGACGCCGCCCACGGCGGGCCGACCGAGGAAGGAAACCTCGGCGGACTCTGCCGGAGACACCACGTCCTCAAACACCAGACCGCGTGGACCGTGAAACAACTCGGCGCGGGAGTCCTGGAATGGACCAGCCCCACCGGGGCGAGCTACATCGACCAGCCACCCCCGCCCGTGACCTTCACCATCGACGAACCGGATCTGCCGGGACCGGATCCGCACACGTCACCCGACCAGCCGCCACCGTTCTGATCGCGACTCCGACCGCCCGCCGCACACCGCCCGCGACCCACCGCCCTCCATGCAGGCAGCCCATGACGGATGTCATAGCGGATCCATGACATCGTTCATCGTGCCCCGCGCGCGCCGCGGAGCAGACTGGAAGACATGAACGAGGCGACATCATGAGCGACACCCGGACGGCCCCGTCCGTCACCCGCACTCCCGCAGCACCTCCGGCGGCGATCTCCGCGCACGGGCTGACCAAGCGCTTCCGCGGTTTCACGGCCGTGGACGGCGTGGACATCGAGGTCGCGCAGGGCGAGGTGGTGGCGTTCCTCGGCCCGAACGGGGCCGGCAAGACCACGACGATCGACATGCTGCTCGGGCTCTCCCAGCCCGACGACGGCGACGTCTCCCTGTTCGGGCTCTCGCCCCGTCAGGCGATCGGGCGCGGCTTGGTCTCCGCGGTGATGCAGACCGGCGGCCTGCTCAGCGACGTCACGGTGCGCGACACCATGAAGCTCACCGCCTCGCTGTTCGCGCACACCACGAGCATCGACGCCGCACTCGAGCGCGCCGGCATCGCCGACATCGCCGACCGCAAGGTGCAGAAGTGCTCCGGCGGTCAGCAGCAGCGCCTCCGCTTCGCGATGGCGCTGGTGTCGGATCCGGGTCTCATCGTGCTCGACGAGCCGACCACCGGAATGGACGTCGAGGGACGCCATTCGTTCTGGCAGGCGATCCACGCCGACGCGCAGCGCGGCCGCACCGTCCTGTTCGCGACGCACTACCTCGAAGAGGCCGACCAGTACGCCGACCGGATCATCCTGATCCGCAAGGGCCGGATCGTCGCCGACGGCACGACCGCTGAGATCAAGGCGATGGCGTCGGGCCGCACGGTCGAAGCCGAGTGGGACGATGCGACCGGATCCGCGCAGGCGGAGATCGCGGCTCTCGCCGGAGTCGACTCCGTCGAGGTGCGGGGCCCGCGCATCATCATCCGCGCGAACGACTCGGACGCCGTGGCGCGCCACCTGCTCACCCGCACGAACGCGCACGACGTGACCATCACCAGCCAGAACCTGGAGCAGGCGTTCCTCCGCCTGACCGGCGACGACACGGAAGGGGAATGACCATGACCACCGCTGCAGAGCGCCTGGATCGGATCGATCCGTCCACGCGCCGCGTGCCGCCGCTGGGCGGCTTCAGCCTCACCTTCCTCGGCGTCGAGCTCAAGCGCATCTTCCGCAACTCGAGCGTGGTCGTCTTCACGCTGATCTTCCCGATCGCCATGCTGGTCATGATCGGGCTGCCGAACAAGCACACGGCGATCACGAACGTGCCGGTCAGCCAGGGCGGCATGTCGGCCGCGGTGCCGATCATGATCTCGATGGCGGTGTACGGCGCGATGGTCGCGAGCACCATGACGGGCGTCTCCGTCGCCGCCGAACGCGCACAGGGGTGGAGCCGTCAGCTGCGGCTGACGCCGCTGAACCCGGTCGTCTACATCCTGGTCAAGGTCATCTGCGGCCTCGTGCTCGGCGGGATCGCCGTGCTGGTGACGCTGATCGTCGGCGCCGCGCTGGGCATCACCGCCCCGCTGGGCAACCTCCTCGCCGCGGGCGTGCTCGCGTGGCTGAGCTCGCTCATGCTGACCAGCCTGGGCCTCGCCGTCGGCTATGCGTTCCCCGCGCAGAACGCGATGCGCTACCTGGGCCCGATCCTGCCGATCCTGAGCTTCATGGGCGGTCTGTTCGTCCCGCTCGCGGTCATGCCCGAGGCCGTCCAGATCGGCGCGAAGTTCACTCCGCTGTGGGGCATCGCGGAGCTCTCCCAGTCGGCCATCGTCGGCGTCACGCCGAACGGCTGGGCGGTGCCGAACCTCATCGTCTGGTTCCTCGTCTTCACGGGCCTCGCGGTGCTCATGTTCCGCCGCGACACCAAGCGCGTCTGACGTGACCGACGACATCCGCGACAGGCAGGGCGCGGCGGCAGCGGCCGCCCGCCCCGTCTGGCGTGAGCGCCGGTTCGGAGTCCTGGGGCCCTTCCACATCGGCGAGGGCGGGTTCCTCGACGCTCCATCGCTCGACGGCGTCACCGGCTGGGCGCGGCTGCGGCTGACCCTCGGCGCCCCCGGCGCGAGGCGCTGGTATCCCGGCGCTCTGATCAGCCAGCTGTTCATCGTCGGGTTCATCCTGGTGCCGCTGCTCACCCAGCTGCCGCCGCCGGGGTCGTGGATCTGGGGATTCGCCGTGCTCGTGTACGGCGCGCTGTTCACCGTGTCCTTCCCGGCAGCGATGGCCCTGCCCGATCGATGGCGGTGGGCGCCGCCCGCGGCCCTGCTGCTGCTGTCGCTGCCGTTCATCCTGGTGCTCGGGCCCGACCTCTCCGGGCTCTGGACGTACGTCGCGGTGTCCGCGGCGATGTGCTTCGGCGGCGACCGCCGCGCGGTGTTTTCCGTGTTCGGGCTGGCTGTGGCCGCCCTCCTGATCAACCTGATCGACGCAGCGCTGCAGCCGTCGAACACCCCGCCGTGGACGATGCCGCTGATCATCCTCTCCATCGGCACCCTGATGGCCGCGTTCACCCGCAACCTGCAGACCCTGGCCCAGCTGCGGCGCACGCAGAAGGAGCTGGCCACGGTCGCCGTCGAGGAGGAGCGCAACCGTCTGGCCCGAGACATGCACGACATCCTCGGGCACTCGCTGTCGGCGATCGCACTGAAGGCCGACCTCGCCGCCAAGCTGGCCGAGCGAGATCCGGTCGCGGCCTCCGCCGAGATCCACGAGGTGCAGACCCTCGCCCGCGCCACCCTCAGCGACATGCGCGCCGTCGTCTCCGGCTACCGCCAGGTGCGGGTGGCGAGCGAGCTGGCCTCGCTGCGCACGCTCCTGCCCGCCGCGGGCATCACCGCCCACCTGCCCACCACCACCGACGAGGTGCCGGAGCGCAACCGCGAGCTCTTCGGCTGGGCTCTGCGCGAGGCCGCCACGAACGTGATCCGCCACGCCGCCGCGACCCACTGCTGGGTGACGCTCGCTCCCGGTCGCATCACGATCGAGGACGACGGCGTGGGCCCCTCGCCGCGCACGGCGGACGACGCCGTGGGCACCGGTCTGGCGGGCCTCGCGGAGCGGGCGGCCGACGCCGGCGGCGCCCTCACGATCGGCCGCTCCCGTCACGGCGGGTTCCTCCTGGAGGTCACCGCATGACGCCCGACGACAGCACGGTTCCCGGGAAGGCGGCAGTCTCGAGCGACAGGATCCGGATCCTGCTCGCCGATGATCAGGCGCTCGTGCGCGGCGCTCTGGCGACGCTGCTCGGTCTCGAGGACGATCTGGACGTCATCGCTCAGGTGGGCCGGGGCGACGAGGTCCTGCCCGCCGCCGAGCGACACCGCCCGGACATCGCCCTTCTCGACGTGGAGATGCCGGGGGTCGACGGCCTCACCGCTGCCGCGCAGCTGCGCCGGACCCTGCCCGAGGTGCGGATCGTCATCGTCACCACGTTCGGCCGGGCCGGGTATCTCTCCCGCGCCCTCGCCGCCGGCGTGGCCGGGTACGTGGTCAAGGACACCCCCGCCTCCGAGCTCGCCGACGTCGTGCGCCGGGTGATGCGCGGCGAGACCGTCATCGACGCGGCGCTCGCCACGGACGCGCTCACGGCCGGGCCGTCGCCGCTCACGCCGCGCGAGGCGGAAGTGCTCACCGCCGCGCGGGACGGCGGCACCATCTCCGACATCGCCCGCGCGCTGCACCTCTCCGAGGGCACGACGAGGAACCATCTGTCCTCCGCGATGCAGAAGCTCGAGGCGCGGACCCGTGCCGACGCAGCGCGCATCGCGCAGGAACGCGGCTGGCTGCTCTGACCCATCCCATCGCTTCAGGATCCGGTCCCGCCGATCGCCTACACTCAGCACCATGACCGGAGGTCCCCCTGCTTCGTCGCGCCTGCGGCGCCCCTCGCCGGCGGTGATCCGCCGACGGCGGCTCGTGGTCGGACTGATCGGCGTCCTCGCGGTCGCGCTCGTCGCCGTCGTCACGACCACCGTCGTCCACACCGCCCTCGGCGGCGGCGATCCGAAGGCGGCCGTCGCCGGCGCCAAGGCCACGCCCACCCCGACGTCCACGCCGCTCACGCCGGCCCAGCAGCTGCTGAAGACCGCCGCGGATCCGGCCAAGGCCTGCGCGGTCTCCTTCTCGGGCGACGGCATCGCTCAGGCCCCCCTGCTGCAGACCGAGGGCGTGCTCTACACCGGGCTGCCGATCCCGGAGAAGGCCGGCGCGGTGTTCGCCGGCTGGTACCCGACCCCGGAGGCCGCGCAGGCCCAGGTGCAGACCGATCGCGTGAACGGCTCGCAGCTCACCGCGTGCACCGACCACCAGCGCACCCTGTACGCGGCGTGGACCACGCCCGAGCAGAACGTCGCCACCGCGGCGAAGATCCCGATTCTGATGTACCACCAGTTCACGACCAAGCCCGGCGGCGAGGACAACTGGCTGCGCAACAACTACGTGTACATCGAGGACTTCAAGGCGCAGATGGATTACATCGCGAGCGCGAAGTTCTACATGCCCACCTGGGACGAGCTGAACGCGTTCATCGATGGCAAGCTCTTCCTGCCGCAGCACTCCCTCATCATCACGGACGACGACGCGGATCCGACCTGGCTGCAGCTCGCGGTGCCGGTGGTGACCGAGCGGAAGCTCCTCACCACCTCGTTCGTGATCACGTCGGTCCGCAAGGAGGGCTCCCCCTCGCCGTACGTGCTGCAGCGCTCGCACACCAACGACATGCACCGCGCCGGCGACAACGGCAAGGGGCGCATGGTGAACCTGTCCGCCGACGAGGTCGCCGCGGACCTGGAGGAGTCGGCGAAGGTGCTCGGGGTCAAGGAGGTCATCGCCTACCCGTACGGCCACTACAACGCGACCGCCGAGGAGGGCGTGACCAAGGCCGGGTTCCTGCTCGCGCGCACGATCGAGTACGGCTACGTGAAGATCGGCACGAACAAGCTCGAGCTGCCGGTGATCCGCATCAACTACGGCGACACGGTCCAGGGACTCAAGGACAACATCGGCTGACGCTGTCTCGGCCCGTGGTGACGCGGCCGGGCGTCACTCCGCGGCCGCGGTCTCCGCCTCGAGCCGCACGCGCCGGCGCTCCTCTGCCCTGCGTGCCTGGCGCACCGAGCGACGAGGCGCGTAGACCACCAGCGAGTGGAACAGGAAGCGCACGAAGAACGCCGCGATCAGCGTGATCGCCGCCGCGAGGATGCTGGAGATGTGCCAGGTCTCGACCATGAGCGCGAGGACCGGGATCCGCACGGCCGCCTCGACGTTGTTGAAGGTGAAGGACTGGGCGAAGCGCACGCCGATCGCGGCGGCGTCGCTGCGCATGTCGTTGAAGACGTAGCGCTCCTGCAGGAGGAAGTTGCCGATGATGGTGACCTCGGCCGCGATGATCGCCGCCCAGACGTACTCCATGCCGAGGTGCGTCAGCGCCCACATGATGGCGAGGTTCGCCAGCGCGCCGACGCCGCCGATAATCGCGAACAGCGACATCTTGCCGAACCGCAGCCGCGCGAGGTGCTGGAGGAACTGCATGCCCTGCACGAACGACGCCTTGGACTGACCGTGCAGCCGCTCGCCGAACTCCATCGGCACCTCGGCGATGCGCACGTCGGAGCGGACGAGGATCTCGAGCAGGATCTTGAACCCGTTCGGGCGCAGGGCGCTGGGGTCGATCCGGCGACGGTCCACGAGGAAGTATCCGGTCATCGGATCCGAGGCGCCGGAGAGCCGGATCGGGAACATCGCCTTGGTGAGCAGGGTCGCGCCGCGGGACACTCCGACGCGAACGGCCCCGGCGAGGCCGCCGTTGTCCCCGCCGCCGATGTACCGGGAGGCGATCACGACGTCCGCGTCGCCGTCCTCGAACCGCTCGATCATGTCGGGCAGGAGCTCCGGCGGGTGCTGCAGGTCGCCGTCCATGACGATGCAGACGTCGTACGCGGCGGCGCGGATGCCCTCGACCACGGCGCCGCCGAGACCGCCGACCGGCTTGTCGCGATGCAGCAGCCGCACGGGCACGGGAGCGTCGGCGGCGATCCGCCGGATCACGTCGGGGGTGTCGTCCGAGCTGTCGTCGACGAACAGGATCTCGACATTGCGGTCCACGAGGGCGGCGGAGACCCGGGAGACGAGGGCTGCGATGTTGTCGCGCTCGTTGTAGGTCGGGATGATGACCGTGGCGCCGGGTACGGGGTCCCCGGCAGACATGTCCTCCATGCCCCTCCTCCGTTCGCCTGAGTCGCCATGATCCCATGCGAAACCATGCGGAACCTGCGCGTTTGGTGTCAGACACTCTTCCCCATGCAGGCTAACGGCGGGTGAACGCGGGGCAAGGCCCTTGCGCCCGCGCCGCCCTTCACCCCTCGGATCCGCCGTACCCTGGATACATGACGACTCCTGCCTCCGACTCGATCACCATGTTCGGCGCCGACTGGTGCCGCGACTGCATCCGCACCAAGAAGCAGCTCGACGAGCTCGGCATCGAGTACACCTACATCGACCTCGTCGCGGATCCCGCGGCCGCCGACGTCGCCAAGGAGATCTCCGGCCGCACCAACATCCCCGTGGTGGTGTACCCCGACGCCTCGCACCACGTCGAGCCGTCGAACGCCGACGTCGAGGCGAAGCTCCGCGAGCTGTCCCTGATCTGACGCCCTAGGGACGCTGGGTCCCTGAGCGAGCCGAAGGCGAGACGAAGGGCGCCGATACACTGACGCGCATGAGCATCGCCGCTCGGGCCGGACGGGCCCCCACGCGCCTTCCCGCACGCACGGTCGCCCGCTATGCGGCCGGGTCCCTCGGAACCGGCGGGTTCGCGACGCTGCCCGGCCTGGTGCTCGCGTACTTCCTGACGGACAACCTCGGCGTCGCCGCGATCGTCGCCGGCACGATCGTGACCCTGGCGAAGATCTGGGACGTCGTGATCGACCCGGTGATCGGCGCCTGGTCGGATCGCAGCCTCATCCGCACCGGCAGCCGCAAGCGCTTCATGCTGATCGGAGCGTGCACGCTGCCGGTGTTCTTCGCGCTCACGTTCGCGGTGCCGCCCGTGTTCGGCCCGGTCACGGGCGTCATCTGCGTGCTGGTCGCGTTCCTCGCTACCGCCACCACGTTCAGCCTGTTCCAGGTGCCGTACATCGCACTGCCCGCCGAGCTGACGTCGAGCTACGACGAGCGCACCCGGCTGCTGAGCTGGCGCGTCATCGTGCTCACGGTGACGATCCTGCTCTTCGGCGGTGGCGGGCCGGAGCTGCGCCGCCTCACCGGCGACCCCGTCACCGGCTATCTCGTGATGGGCGTGGTCGCGGGCATCGTGATCGGCGTCGGCATGCTCATCGCCGCGCGCACCGCAGACGACGCCGTGGTCGCGCCCGCGACGGTCGAGCACGTCGGCATCCGGGCGCAATACGCCGCAGGATTCGCCGCCGTACGCCGCTCGCAGCCGTTCCGCGCCCTGCTGGGCACCTACCTGCTGCAGGCGCTCGCGACCGGCACCATGCTGGCCGGGGCGCAGTACGTGGCGACCTGGGTGATGCGCTCCGAGAGCGCGGTGACGCTGCTGTTCGTCGCGCTCGTCGCCCCGGCCGTCGTCGCCACGCCGGTGTGGGAGCGGGTGTCGCGGCGGATCGGCAAGGAACGCGCGTTCCGGATCGCCTCGGCCCTCTTCCTCCTCGCCTCCGCCTCGATCGTGATCGCCCTGTGGGTCCCCGGATCCTGGATCTACGCCTCGGTCGCGATCGCAGGCGTGGCCTACGCCGGGATGCAGGCCCTTCCGATGGCGATGCTTCCCGACGTGATCTCGCACGACGAGCGCACCAGCGGCCCCGGACAGGCCGGCACATTCACGGGGATGTGGACCGCCTCGGAGACGGTCGGCTTCGCCCTCGGCACCACGATCGTCGCGATCGTGCTCGCGGTCACCGGGTACGTCTCGCGCACGACCGGCGCAGCGACCGCCATCGTGCAGCCGGCGAGCGCGGTCACGGGGATCGTGCTGACGTTCAGCGTCGTGCCGGCGGTGCTCATGCTGCTGAGCCTGGCCACCCTGGCCCGCTACGGACTGCGCCGCCGAGACATCGACGGCGCCGATCACTGAGACTCAGTCCCACACGGACGGCGTACGCTGAAGCCAGACCGCGCCGAAGGAGACCCGATGCCCGACACCCTCGCCGACGACGTCCGCGCCCCGATCGAGGAGGACATCGCCGTCCTGCGCAGGGGTTCCGCCGCGTGGTCCGCGCTGACCATCGGCCAGCGCGTCACCCTGCTGCGCGGGGTGCGCCGCACGGTCGCGGCGAACGCGCGCACCTGGGCCCGCACCGCGGTGCGCTCGAAGCAGCTGGGCGACGATCATCCGCTCCGCGGCGAGGAGTGGCTGAGCGGCCCGTACGCGACGCTCGGCGCGCTGGACGCCTACATCGAGACGCTGGACCGCATCGCGAACGGGCGCAACCCGCTCGACGACATCCGGATCGACCGCACCGCGAGCGGCCAGACGCGCGTGCACGCCTTCCCGCTCCTCGGCATCGACAAGCTGCTGCTGTCCGGCTTCACCGGCGAGGTGTGGCTCGCGCCGGGCGTCACACCGGGCGATGCCCGCGCCCGCGCCGGACTGGCCCAGCGCTCTCCGGAACCGGGCGACGGCGGCATCGGACTCGTGCTCGGCGCCGGCAACATCACCTCCATCCCCGTGCTCGACGTGCTGTACGAACTGCTCGCGCACGACCGCGTGGTGCTGCTGAAGGTCAATCCCACGCAGGATGCGCTCGTGCCGGTGTTCCAGAAGGCGCTCGCTCCGCTCATCGCGCCCGGGTTCCTGCGGATCGTGCGCGGCGGCCCCGACGTCGGCGCCCACCTCACCGCGCATGACGCCTTCGCGCATGTCCACATCACCGGATCCGCGCCGACCTTCGACGCGATCGTGTGGGGGCCGTCCACGGGCTCCGGGGCCGCGCAGGCGAAGCGCCGCAAGCGGGAGAACCGTCCGCTGCTGAAGAAGCCCATCACCGCCGAGCTCGGCGGGGTCTCGCCGATCATCGTGATGCCGGGCACGTGGAGCGACGAGGATCTCCGCTTCCAGGCCGAGCACGTCGCCACGATGCGGCTGCAGAATGCCGGCCACAACTGCATCGCCGGCCAGGTCGTGATCCTGTCGAGCGACTGGGCGCAGAAGGATCAGTTCCTCACCGAGCTGCGCCGCGCCTACGCGATCGCTCCGGAGCGCCCCATCTGGTACCCCCGTTCCGAGGAGCGGATGGCGCAGGCCGCGGAGGCGTATCCCGAGGCGCTCGTGCTGGCCGACCGCCTCCTCGTCGAGATCCGCGAGGGCGACGACGCCACGGCGCTGGAGCGGACCGAGTACTTCGCGCCCGTGCTGGGCGTGGAGCAGCTCCCCGGCACCGGTCAGGCGTTCCTGGATGCGGCGGTCGCGCATGCGAACGAGAAGCTGCAGGGCACGCTCGGCGCGAACGTGCTGATCGACCCCGCCACCGAGGCCTCCCTCGGCGCAGGCTTCGAGCGGGCGATCACGGCGCTGCGCTACGGATCCATCGCGATCAACACCTGGACCGCATTCGGCTTCATCACGCCCACGGTCACCTGGGGCGCCTTCCCGGGCAACACGATCGCCGACGTCGGCAGCGGGATCGGCGTCGTGCACAACGCGCTGCTGCTCGCCGATGTGGAGCGCTCGGTGGTGCGCGGGCCGTTCCGCCCGTTCCCCCGAACGGCGTCGATCGTGCGCGACGGCGGCCGTCTCACGATCCTGCCGAAGCCGCCGTGGTTCGCCTCGTCCCGCACCGGCGCCGAGGTCAGCGAGGGGCTGACCCGGTTCCGCGCACAGGGCGGGGTGCTCGCGCTGCTCCGCACGCTCGCACAGGCGATGCGGGCGTAGCCGGACCGCGAGGTCACGACATCGGGGCGAGCGCTACGGCGTGGCCACCGAGAAGGTGTCGCACTGGCCCAGGCCGTTCTTGTAGCCGTTCGCGAACCAGTACTCACGCTGCTTGCTGGATCCGTGCGTCCAGCTCTCGGGGTTCGTGTATCCGGCGGACTGCTGCTGGATGTGATCGTCTCCGACGGCAGCCGCCGCGTCCAGGGCGTCCTTGATCTGCGCCTCGGTCGGCTTCTGGAAGTAGGCGACGCCGTTCTTGTCCTTCTGGTCCGTCAGATCGGCGATGAACGCCCCCGCGTAGCAGTCGGCCTGCAGCTCGGTGCGCACGCCGTTGCTCGTCGGGCCGGTGCCGTTGTTCGGGTACTTCTCCATCGTGCCGGTGATGTTCTGGATGTGGTGCCCGTACTCGTGCGCGACGACGTACACCTGGGCCAGATCGCCGGCCTCGGCGCCGAACTGCTGGTGCAGCAGCTGGAAGAAGGTGGGGTCGATGTACACGGTCTGATCCGACGGGCAGTAGAACGGACCCACATCGTTCGAGGCCGTACCGCAGGGGGTCGAGGTGGAACCGTCGACGCTGACCTGGCCGGGCTTCACGTATCCCTTCACGTGCTTCGACCAGTACTGGTTCAGGGCGAGCGAGGTCGCCGCGACGCGGCAGTCCACGCTGCTGTTGGCGTCGCTGCCCGTCTTGCAGCTCTGCACGGATCCCTCGGTCGGCCCCGCACCCTGCTGCTGGCTCTGCGACGTGCCGGTGCCTCCGCCGAGGAGACCGGTGAGGTCGACACCGGTGAACGCGCTGATCAGCAGCACCACGACCGCGCCGAGGCCGACCACGCCGCCGCCGGCGATCGCGGCGGTGCGCCCGCCGCCACGCCGCTGCACGTTGTTGTCTGAGACATCGGCATCCGGGTTGAACGTCATGAGCACAGTTTTCCACGGTCTGCACCCCGGCGGCGAGGCATAGGCTCGCACTGAGATGGGATCCACGGCGGAAGGGAGCCGAAAGTGACCACGACGGTGACTCTGACCGGAGCCGGCGGCCAGATCGGGTACGCGCTGATGTTCCGGATCGCGGCCGGCGACATGCTCGGCCCCGAGGAGAAGGTGCGACTGCGGCTGCTGGAGATCCCCGCGGGGATCGCCGCTGCGGAGGGCGCCGCGCTGGAGCTGCAGGACGGCGCGTTCGAGCTGGTCGAGCACGTCGAGGTCACGGACGATCCCGCGGTGGGCTTCGACGGCGCCGACCACGCCCTGCTCGTGGGCGCTCGCCCACGCGGCCCCGGCATGGAGCGCGGCGACCTGCTCGCGGCCAACGGCTCGATCTTCGGCCCGCAGGGAGCCGCGATCGCCGCGCACGCCGCCGCCGGGGTGCGCGTCACGGTGGTCGGCAACCCGGCGAACACGAACGCGCTGATCGCCGCGGCATCCGCCGACGGCGTGCCGCCGGAGCGGTTCAGCGCCCTCACCCGGCTCGACGAGAACCGCGCGCGCGGCCAGCTCGCCGCGGCGCTGGGCGCCCCCGTCGCCGACATCGCCGGGGTCACCATCTGGGGCAACCACTCGGCGACCCAGTTCCCTGACGTGGCGCACGCCACGGTCGCCGGGCGTCCGGTGCCCGAGGCGCTCGCCGAGCAGACCGCGGACGTGCGCACCTGGCTGGAGAGCACCTTCATCCCCCGCGTCGCCGAGCGCGGTGCGGAGATCATCCGGGTGCGTGGGTCGTCCTCGGTGGCCTCCGCCGCGAACGCGACCATCGACCACGTGCGCGACTGGGCGCTCGGCACCGGCGAACGCCGCACGAGCGCCGCCGTGGTCTCGCACGGCGAGTACGGCGTGCCCGAGGGGCTGATCAGCTCCTTCCCGGTGCGCTCGGTCGACGGCGAATGGCGGATCGTGGAAGGACTGGATCCGGATGCGTGGGCGCGGGAGCGCATCGACCGCTCGGTCGCCGAGCTCGTCTCCGAGCGCGACGCCGTCCGCGCCCTCGCCCTGATCTGACGGCTCCCCATCGGTCCCTGAGCGAGCCGAAGGCGAGACGAAGGGCGCCAGAAACGCCCAAGGGCCTACCGGTCCCTGAGCGAGGAGCGAAGCGACGAGACGAAGGGCGCTCGGATTCCAGGGTGCGGGCGTCCTTCCTCTCGCTGCGCTCGCTCAGGAACCGGTGTGGCGCGGCGCTCGCTCAGGAGTCAGGGCGCGCCACCCGGCGTCAGCGTCCCCGCGAACGCCGACTCCAGCCCTGCAGGTCGTCGAGCCGGCCCTCGATCAGCGCCCAGCTTCTTGGCCCCGGTTCCAGCGATGGATCCGCCGCTCCCATGCGAACGCTTCATCGACGCGCTCGAACTCCGCGACCCACACCAATTGCACAGGGCGCCTGCGACGCGTGTAATCCCCGCCGAACCCCTGCTGATGCTGTTCCAGCCGCCAGGCGAGGTCTGTCGTGCTGCCCGTGTAGAAACTGTCATCAGCGCATCGGAGGATGTAGACATGCGGCATGTCGGTCACAGTATCGACCTGCCCTCAGCGGCTCCTCCCCTTGTCCACAGGCGTCCTTCGTCTCGCGCAGCGGTCCCTGAGCGAGGAGCGCAGCGACGAGACGAAGGGCGCTCAGGAACCGGAAGGGCGCCCGCGATCCCGGCGAATCAGATCGTGGCGGCGTCGATCACGAAGCGGAACTTGACGTCGCTGGCGAGCACGCGCTCGTAGGCGTCGTTGATACCGCTCGCGTCGATGAGCTCGATCTCCGCGGCGATGCCGTGCTCGGCGCAGAAGTCGAGCATCTCCTGGGTCTCCGCGATCCCGCCGATGGCGGATCCGGCCAGCGACCGGCGGTGTCCGAGCAGCTGGCTGATCGAGAGCGACATCTGCTCCGGCGGCGCGCCGACGCACACCAGGACCCCGTTCGTGTCGAGCAGGCGCAGGTAGTCGTCCAGCGGCAGCGGGGCGCTCACCGTGTTCAGGATGACGTCGAAGGCGCGCTTGTTCTCGGCGAACGTGGCGGGGTCCGACGTGGCGAGATAGCGGTCGGCGCCGAGCCGGATCCCCTCGTCCTGCTTGCGCAGCGACTGCGAGAGCACGGTGACCTCGGCCCCCAGGGCGTGCGCGATCTGGACGGCCATGTGCCCCAGGCCGCCGAGGCCTACCACCGCGACGCGCGTGCCCGGCCCGACCTTCCAGTGCCGCAGCGGCGAGTACGTGGTGATGCCGGCGCACAGCAGCGGGGCCGCGCGATCCAGCGGGATCGCGTCGGGGATGCGCACGACGAACCCCTCCGTGACGACCACCTGACGCGAGTACCCGCCCTGGGTCACCGTGCCGTCGCGGTCGATCGAGCCGTACGTGCCCACGGATCCGCCCGTGCAGTACTGCTCCTCGCCGCGCCGGCAGGCGCCGCA
Organism: Microbacterium xylanilyticum; assembly: GCF_054654695.1. NCBI lineage: Bacteria > Bacillati > Actinomycetota > Actinomycetes > Micrococcales > Microbacteriaceae > Microbacterium > Microbacterium xylanilyticum. The sequence goes on along the minus strand of NZ_BAAIEN010000002.1, from coordinate 345,036 downwards.
TTCGCCGCACGAGTTCACCAGGCAGCCGACGCCGACGCGGTCGCCCACGGCGAAGCGCGTGACGTCGGATCCCACCGCCGCGACCGTGCCGGCGATCTCGTGTCCCGGCGCGAGCGGATAGTGCTGCGGGCCCCAGTCGCCGCGCACCGTGTGGATGTCGGAGTGGCAGATGCCGGCATACGCGATGTCGATGACGACGTCCAGAGGGCCGGGCTCCCGGCGCTCGATCGTGGTGGGCGCGAGGGGTGCTCCCTCGCTCGGTGCGGCGTAGGCGGCGACGACGGGCATGACACTCCTCAGCGGACTGCGGACGGGGGACACGTGCGAGCGTACCCCGCTGCGGGGGGGGGTCGGCGCGAGGACGCCCGATGCGGCCGGCACGCCGGCGTCCGCGGGAGCAGGCACAATAGACACGGAGGTAGGCGACATGGAAGCGACCACGCACGCGCACGGCGAGTCCGAAGGCACGGCCGGGGCGCCGCTCGATGTCGCTCTCACGAGCCCGCTGCACCTCCCGCACGCCGCCGCCGAGTGCCCCAAGTGCTTCACGGAGCTGCAGCAGAACCGCGACTGGTGGTCGGCCCGGCCCGACGGCGCACGCCTGGTCGGTCTCGTCGTCGCCCGTAAGGGCATGCCCTCCGTGGTGCAGCAGCGCGACGACCTCACCCGTTTCGGCGTGCCGATCGAGGGCTTCCGTCATCCCGCGCCCGACATCCTGGAGAGCTGGAGCGACCGCATCGCCCGGCTCATCGACACGCTGCAGGCCGGCGACGTGCTCGTCGTCGCCAACATCCACGCCCTCGGCCGCGACCTCGATGAGGAGACCCGCACCGTCGCCGCCCTGCGACGGCACGGCGTGATGGTGAAGGTGCTCAGCCACGACGCTCGCCACCTCGCCGACGCCGGCCGCTGACGCGGGAGCTGCCTCTCAGGCGGTCGGTGCGGTGCCTGCCGGAACCCAGGCCAGGGTCGACACGCACAGGTCGAAGAGCGCGCGCATCGCCACCAGCGGCGGGTCGTCCAGCGGCACGTCGTCCGGCCGCATCAGCACCAGCGTGAGCCGCAGTGCCCGTCGCCGCTTGGACCCCGGGATCGGCGTGATGTAGACGACGGTGGTCACACCGACCCGTTCCCCCTCGACGGTCTGCACGTCGTCCCGCTCCATGCGGAGGAACCGGCGGTCCTCGAGCAGCGCCGTCGCGCCGTGCTCGCGGATCGCGGCGCGGACGAAGTCGTCGAGGTTCTCGCCGGAGTCGCTGCGCTGGATGCTGGCTGTCAGCGACGCCGGGAGGAAGAGCGCGTGCTCGGCATCATCCGTGGGGATGAACATCGCGATGACCGAGACCTTGCGCATCTGCACGAACGCCTCGCGGACGAGCCTGTCCATCTGCGCGTACAGGTCGGGCCGATGGGCGGTCATCAGACGTCCTCGCAGCGCGCCCAGCATGCTGCGTTCGGTGGACTCGTCGACGCTGCGTCGCTCCCAGCCGGGCGGCAGGATGAGCGTGAAATCGGGGTCGGGGGTTCCGCCGAGCTGTTCCCGCAGGCTCACCCGCGTCGGCGGGGAGTCGGGGAGCTGCGATTCGGTCATCGTGGTCCTTCCGGATCTGCGGTCGGCGAGATCATGCGTCCTCGAGAGCCCAACCTTCGCCTGCCCCGAGCAGGGCAGGGGTCTCGGCGCGGAACGGAGTGCCGTCAGGCAACGTCACCGTCACGCGCTGGAGCATCGAGTGCAGGGCAGGCGTCAGCGCCACCAGCTCGTCGAGCGTCGTGGGCTCGACGTCCACCACCAGTGCGCGGCCGTGTCCGGCGAACACATAGCGCGACCCGTAGTAGTCGCCGCCCGCGGTCGCCTCGACCAGCGGGAGATGGACTCCCTGGCCTGGTGCGCCCTCATACAGGATCCCCGATCCCGGCTCGAAGGCGACGTCGTCCGGATCGACGAGACCGAACGCCACGTGCACATAGACGCTGATCGGCTGCGCGGACGGCCAGACCTGGAACACGAGAGCGTCCTCGGGGCGCACGTGCGCGAAGGCGTCGCGGAAGACGGTCGTCAGGTACTCGTCGAAGGAGGTCGGCCACTGCTCGGTCCCGGCCGCGCGCACGCGGGTGAGACGCTCCTGCACCCACCGCTCCCGTTCCTGGTCGGTGTCCGCCTCGGGGATCAGGACCCATCCCTGCTCGGGAGTCTCGACATCCACCCGCCACTCATGACCGTGCCCGCTCTCCACCGGCGTCACATCAACGCCCCGATGACGGGGAACCGCTTGGAAAGCCCGGAGTCGGGCTGTCCCGTCCACTTGGTGACGTTGTCGGCCAGCTTCCACGGTCCCTGCACCATCTGATACGCCAGCTGGTAGACGGCCGATCCTCGGGCCGCGCCGGTCTTCGTCGCGATGTCCGTGGCGATGTCGGTGAGTTGCTTGGTGTCCTTGTTCAGCATGAGGCGGGTGATCGCGTCGGCTGGGCCGGCAGGATTGTTGGCGAGGTAGTTGCCCTTGAGCGCGTTGAGCGTGCCCCGGACGCCTCCCCCGCCTTCCGCGAACAGCGTCTTGATGCTGCGGCCCTCGGCGCCCCACTTCGCGAAGTTCGACTTGGAGACGATGTCGCCGAGGAAGTCGAGCCGCTTGCCCGCTTGGAAGAGCTTGCCCGCACTGCCGAACGGTATGACGCCGACGATGGCGAGCGCGAGATCCCATCCGTTCGCGTCTCCGCGCGAGAACTGGTATGCCGTGCCGATCAGCGTGAGCAGTCCGACGGCGACGGCGATCGCCGCAAGGATCGGGCCGCCGATGATGATCGCGGCGATGCCGACGATGATGCCGACCACCTTGAGCACCTCGAGCGCTCCGGCGACGAAACCGTCGACGTCATCCCAGAAGCCGTCTTTGATCTTCCCGCTGGTCGCCTGGGTGATGCCGTTGACCGCTGTGTCGAAGGCCGTCTCCCAGGTGTCGTACTCGCTGTCGAACACGCGAGCCTCCTCGAGGAAGGCGTCATGCTTCTGCTTCTTGTCCGCGTCGGCTTCGGTGTTCGCCGTGGCCTCCGGCGTGCCCTCCTTGGGTGCCCCGTATGTCGGCCGCGCTCCGGGCATGTAGCCGTCCGCACCGTCGAACGCGGCCCATCGCGTGACGCACTCGCGGGCGGCCGCGTTGAGCCGCGGCTGCACCTGACCGAGGGTCTCGCCGTACGCCTTGAGCACGGGCCCGGTGGGCTGATAGAGCTCGCCGGCGAGCTTGAGCTGCTTGTAGGTGTCGCCCACCACCTCCTGCAGCTTCTTGATCGCCTCGCCCTTCTGACCCGAGGCCTGATCCGCGAGTGATTGCAGGAAGGTGGCGCTCTCGATCATCTTGTTGCCGAGCTTCTCGATCGCGTCGCCCCGGTCGGAGATCGTCCGCGGTGAACCGATGAGCTCGCCGATCTGGCGCCCCTTCGGAGACTTCTCCATGAACATCACTTGCCTCCGATCGGACGCGGCTGGCTCGCCCCGGTCGCATCGACTTCGAGGTGCTTGGCCGTCTCCTCGTCCCACTTCTTGCAGCCGTCCAGCACGCCCTGGACGTGCTTCTGAACCTTGTCGATGTCGGAGGCGAGATGCTTGCGCTTGTCGTCCCAGCGGGATTCGAAGTCGTCCGCCTTGTCCCGCAGCCTCCCGTCGTAGAACGGCGTGCCGATGGCTTCGCACAACTCGTCCGTCCGGGAACCCGCGTCGTTGAGCTCGGAAACGATGTCCTTCAGCTTGCCGTTCACCGCTTCGAGCTCCGTGTATTTGATCCAGATCGCGTCAGCCATGATCTCCGCACCCAATCCCTGCGCCGTTCGGCGCACCACCCCTCGTCGCGGACTTCTCCTCCGCGACATCTCTCCGGTCGTTCGACATCGTTCAGCGGCCCGCCCGACCGCACCTCGGCTGAGCAGCCGAGCCGGATCCGTCGGTCCGATGACTCCAACCTACGAAAACGCGCATGCACCGTCGATGGGGAGAAGTCCCCATCGACTACTGGTCCGCCTCGACGCCGTCGAGCCGTCGCCAGACCTGCTCCATCCGCCGCAGCTCCCCGAGGGCCGAGCCCGACGCGGAGACGCGGCGTGCCTCCGTGATCAGGCCACGATCGGCGAGATCGCGGATCGCGGCATCCCGCCTGGCACGGAGCGCATCGCGCTCGCGTTTCGGCAGCGCAGCGACAGTGCGCCTGACCCGCTGCCACCCGGTGACGTGTGCCGGGACCCTTGCGCGGGCGCCGACCCGGGCGAGCACCGCGAGAACGGTCGCGCCGCCGCAGACGGCCGCCGCGACGATCGGCGTGCGCCAGCCTGTCGGGTCGTATCCGGCGGCCGCGGCCACGTTCGCCGTACCGAGCGCGGCGAACAGCGCGAGCCCTCCGGACCAGAGCCCGTACAGCAGCACCGGAACCGACCAGAGCGCGCCACGGCGCAGCCACACGGCGGCGATGACGAGCTGCGCGAGGACGACCACGGCGAAGCACGTGCCCGCGAGCGGCACCGAGGTCGACGCCGGTGTGGTCGGCACGTTGCCCAGATAGGGATGCTCCCCGTAGATCGCGACGCCGAGGAGCGGGGCGAGCAGGATGACGGCCATCACGAGGACGGCGCCGATGTTGCGCACCGCCGATCCGCCCCCCGCCTGAGTGACATCGTCGGCATCGATCGCGGCGACGACATCAGGGTGTCCCGCCAGGATCTCCCGCTCGAGCGCCGCCAGGTCGGGACGTCCTCCTGCCGTCGGGGCAGAACCCTCACGTTCCGTCATGACTTCGAACCTATCAACGTCGGCGCGCGCGGACGGGTGGGGGCCGGCGGACAACCCCACCGACCCCCACCCCGCCACACGACTCAGTGACCCGCGAGCTGCTGATCCAGCTCCTGGATCTTGTGCATCATCCCCGTCAACGACTCCGACATGCTCTGGATCCCGTCCACCGCATGCTTCAGACCCGTCGTCAGCTCCGTATACCCCTGACCGAACTTCCCCGACGCATGCTGCGTCTTGAAATCCTCACCCAGCAGGTTGTCCACCTGCCCCTTCAGCTTGTCCAGCTGACCCTGAATATCATCACGAGCCTGCGACAACGACGACGCCACCTGCTCCATCTCCGCATAAGACGCACCGAAATCAGCCATCACGCACTCCTAGAAATCTCTACGGATCCCGTACCCCTCCGGCCGGGACATCTTCAACCTAACGAACGATCGAGGCGCGGGTCGATGGGGAGTTCTCCCCATCGGTCCGGGCCCGTCAGATCCGCGGCAGCACCGAGCGGATCTCGATCTCGCCGTCGTAACCCATCCATGCCAGCCACGCTGCGGGGGTCAGAGCCTTCGCCTGCGCGATCGTCTCCGGCGACGTGCCGGCCTCGGCGAGGCGGTCGAGTCGTCGCTGCCAGTCCTGCTGCTGCGCCGGCGAGGGCTTCATCGCGGCGATGCTCTCCGCCGTGCGCCGCAGATCGCGCACCGGTGCGTCCGCCCCATCCGGCTCAGCGGTCGACGCAGGCGGCGTGAGCGCCCGGCCTCTCCGTCGTGCGAACTCGCCCCGCAGCGCCACGATGACCATCAGGACGAGAATCGCCGCGGTGACCGGGATCCACCACCTCAGCGCCTCGGCGGGCAGGCCGCGGCGGTCGCCCACGCCCACGACGAGCCGGTAGAGCAGGATGCCTCCGGTGATCACGGCGATGAGAGCTGCGCTCAGCCCCCCGACGGCACCGCTGCGGGCGTCGGGAACGGGCAGGAGCGCGGCGACCAGCAGAAGCAGGCCAGCCGCCGCAGCCGCGACCAGGGCGATCCCGACGCTCAGCCGGGGGTCGCTGAACGCGTTCTTGCGATCGGCGGGACCGAACTCGACGGCGAGCACGAGCGCGGCGAGCAGGCCCGCCGTGACCAGTGACGCCCAGATCACGCGCCAGGCGCGTGCGGTCGCCGTGGCGGCGCGATCCGCGGGAGGGACGACCCGCGCCGCAGGAGCGGAGAGGGCGCCCGCGGCGACCTGCTGGCGGCGACGGCGGTGCAGGTCGCTCACCGCGGCGAACAGCGCGGGCGCGTCTTCGGCGCCCTTCAGCGCCTGCACGGCCTCACGGCCGACGGCGCGCACGTCCGCATCGGCGCCGTGCAGGCGGACGACCGGTTTCATGACGCGGTCGCGGCGGGGGCGTCCTCGTCCGCCTCCGCCGCGATCCAGGTCACCGTCGAGGCCATGGCGTCGAACAGCGCCCGCACCGCGGTCGGGTACTCGTCGTCGTCCGGTGTGTGCGTGCCGATGATCGTCGTGCCGGTGAGGATCAGCGCCTTCTGCCGTCGGCTCCCCGGGACCGCGATGACGTAGGTGCTCTGCGAGCGCTGAGTCTCGCCGTCCAGCCCGGGTCGGCGCTCACGCCAGTACAGGATGCGTCCCTCGGCATCCAGCAGTTCGGCCCCCGCCCGCACCTTCGCCATCACCCAGGCGTCGAGGGCGTCATCCGCAGCCTCTGCGTATGTGGCGATCATCGACAGCGCCAGCGGATCCTTGCCCTCCTCGCGCTGGGACGGCAGGAAGACGTACTTCGCCCCGGAGCGCAGCAGCCCGTCCATCGCCTGCTGCAGCTGCCCGCTGAAGACGGCGTCGAGATCCGGGCGACCGGCGCGTGCGAAGACGGCGCTCGCCTGCTGCTCGAACTGCCTGCCGAGCTCCGGGGTGACGGGGAAGCTCTCCCATTCCGGCGGCAGCAGAATCCGGAATCGGGGCACGGTGGGGGCGAGCCCGAGCAGTTCCTCACGCAGGGACACGATGCGAATCCTCCGGGTCGTGGACGACCATGCGTTCGATCAGCTCCTCGAAGACGGGCATGCCGCGGCCCAGGCTCTCCAGGCGGGGGCTCGTGACCACGACCTCCAGAAGCACCCCGTCACGGAGCAGTTCGTACTGCAGAGTGCCGACCACGCCGACGTCGGGCACCTGCGTCAGGGTCGAGATCATCCTTCCGACCGCAGGGTCGTGGTCGCGCAGCGGCAGGATCTGCCGCGGCAGCGCCGCAGGTGCGAGCTCCGGCAGGTCTTCCAGCGAGGCGAACGGCGCCTCGGCGCCGTAGATCGCGACGAGCGCGTGGCCGGGCAGCCCGTCCGGGCAGAACAGCAAGGACGCGAACGCGGAGGGATCCGCCATGCCTGCCAACTGCCGGAGCGACCGCGCGGTCTCCTCACGCGGTCGCTCGGGGTCATCGGACAGGAGCGTGGCGACGCACTGCTCGGCCCAGGCCTCGCGGTCGTCGGCCGGGATCGGGAGGAACCAGCGGTCGTCGAGCTCGCCGTCGATTCGTCGCACCGGCGCGCTCACCATCCTCCGGTGGCACGGTCGTAAGCGAATCCGGCACTCGCCTTGCCCATGCCGTCCAGGAAGTCGGTGACCCTGTTCCCGCCCGACAGCATCTCCTGCATCATCCCGCCGTTGCGCGCATTGCCGAGGAACTGATTCAGGTTGTTGAATCCCTTGTTGGACAGGCCCGATGCCGCGTCGCTGATCGTCTGCGTCCAAGCCCCCTCCTTGCCGCGCAGCAGTCGGGTCAGCACCGAGGGCGACTCCAGCCCGTTGAAGAAGCCCTGCATGACCCGCGTGCCGTTGCGGTTGAGTGCACCGCTCGCGTGGAAGACCTGGCCGAACCTGCCCGCGCCGATGAGGCCGGTGAGCTTCGATCCGTTGCGCCATCCGGCGCCGACGACGTCTCCGCCCATGCTGAGCAGACCCCGGCCGAGCGTCGACATCGCCGGCGCCGCGCGCAGGCCCTTGGCCAGGGCGAACGCCTTGCCGAAGGGGAACACGCCTACCGCCGCCATCACGATGTCGAGCGCGGTGCCACGGCCGCAGGACACCTTCCAGACGGTCACCGCGAGCGCCGCGAGACCGACGATCGCGCCGATCAGGATGAACGGGCCGCCGATGATGCAGGCGAGGACGGCGAGGACGATCCCGGCGTAGGAGAGGATCGTGCCGAGCGCCTCCAGGAACGGCAGGGCGTCGTCCCAGAACGAGTCGTGAACCCCGTTGTCGTTCGCCGACTTGATGTCCTTGCGCGCCTGCTCGTATGCGCCCCACCACGAGTCGTACTGGTGCTCGTACTCCACCGCCTTCGCTTCCCACGCCGCACGGGCGGTGTCGACGTCGCCCTGGGTGGTGCGATCGTCGGCCGGCGGATCGCCCTCCTTGGGCGGCGGCAGCTTCGAGTCGTGATCGTAGGATCCAGCAGCGGTGGTGTACGCCGTCCACGCCGTCTCGATCTCGGGCATCAACGTGTTCAGCCGGGTCTGGACCTTGTCCAGGGTGCGGGCGTAGTTCACGAACGCGGTGCCGCTGGGCTTGTAGCGCTCGCCGGCCTTGCGCAGATCCCCCTCGACGTCCTCGATGTCGTCTTTGAGGGCGTCCAGGCTCTTTCCGCGGCATTCCGCTCCGAGCTTCATCTTCGCGATGATGTCGGACGAGGCGATCATCTGCTCGCCGAGGCTCTCGATCTCGAGTCCTCGCCGCTCGATGGCGTAGGCGTCTCCGGCGATCGTGGTGATCTCGTAGTGCTTGCCCGCCGTGGGGGTCCTGTCCATCTCTACTGCGGCCCCTTCTGCTTCTTCGACACCTGCGGAGGATTGGCGCTCGTGTCGAGCTTCTTCGCCGCCTCGAGGTCGAAGTCCTTCCATGCCTTCACGAAGTCGGCGACACGTTCCTGGGCCTTCTGAAGCTTGTCCTTCAGCGTGTCGCGCTTGTCGTTCCAGTCGCCTTCGAAGCGATCGGCTTCGTGGCGCAGTTCGCCGTGCCCGTGCGGGGATCCGATCGCGGACTCCAGGGCGTCACTGCGTGCGGACGCGTGATCGAACTCGTCGACGATGTTCTTCAGGGACGTGTTCATGGATGCGAGCTGCTCGAGCGGGATGTCGATGTCCTTACCCAACGTGACCCTCCTTCACGACGTCGATGAAATCTAACCGCTCCCCTCGACACGGTCGATGGGGAGCACTCCCCATCGACCCTGTGTCCAGAGGCGGTCGTCCGGCCGCTCACGCGAGACGGTCCCCCCCCCACCAGCGGCAGCTGCAGGATCACCTGGCGACCGGCCTGCACGAAGATGCCGCGGCCTTCGGGGAAGTCAGTGCGCTTGACCTTCGGGAACGGCACCTTGAACACGGCGTCGCCGTCGAAGGCGTCGGGCTTGAGCACGATGCCCTTGCGTCCGCCCTTGAAGTCGCCGATGTAGCCGAATCCGCTCGTCGCCTGGGTCACATCGAGGTCGCCGACCAGGAGGTGATCGCTGCGGTTGATCGCCTGGAACAGGGCCTTCATGTCGCGTTCTGCAGGGGTGTCCGCGAACTGCGGCACATCCTCGACGACGATGAGCAGGCGCACCGGCACCGACTCATCCGCGGCGAGCTCGGCCAACTCCGCCGCGAGCTCCTTCGCCGCCTCCACGGTGGTGGCGCTTCTCGTCCAGTCGGCATAGTCCTTGAGCTGCGACCGGCGGCCGCCGAAGTGGAACAGCGTGACCTCGGGGTCGAACCGGCGCATCGACGTGACGATGCCCTTGAGCGCGGTGGTCTTGCCGGACAGCGGCGGCCCCGCGACCAGGAACGTTCCGATCGGGTCGAACTCGCGCGGTGCCAGCGTGTCCTCTGCGACGCCGAGAACGGGGAACTCGCCGATGCGGTCGGGCAGCGACGACACCGCCAGGCGAGTCGGGAGGGATCCGATCTCGGCCACTTCACGGGCGCCGGCAGCACGAAGCTCGGCGGCCATCGCCTCGAGCAGCTTGGTCTGCTCGGCGACGTTCGGCGTCCCGCCCAGCGTGGCGATCTGCGTCTCCAGTCCGTCCACGATGGCCCGCCCCGGCGCGGAGCGCTCGTCGAGCACGTCCTTGGGCACGTTCAGCATCGCGTAGCCCGAGTCGTCGGAAAGGCGCAGCACGACCTTGCGCGACACGTTGGCGCTGACCGCCGTCGGCACCGAGCCCGAACGATCGGCCGTGGCGACCACGTGCACGCCGAGCGGACGGCCCTCGCCCAGGATCCGCATGAACGTCTGGTAGAACGGCATCCGCGCCGTGGTCGACTCCCACTCGCTGCGGAACTGCGGGAAGCCGTCGAGCAAGAACAGGATGCGCGGCTCGTCGATGCCGGTCAGCTCGCGATACTCGGTGAGACTGGCCGCGTTCGCCGCGCTGAACCGCTTGCCCCGGTCGTCGAGCACGCGCGCGAGCGAGCGCAGGATGCGCTGCACGCGCTCCGCGTCGTCGCCGGCGATCACGGATCCGACCTGCGGCAGGATCTCCAGGCTCTTCAGCGCCCCGGATCCGAAGTCGAGGGCATAGACCTCGACGTTCGTGCGGGCATCGGATCCCGCGACGATCGCGAGCGTGCGCAGAACCGTCGACTTGCCGGCGCCGCTCGTGCCGTACACGAGCAGGGAACCGTCGCGATCGGGAACGAAGTACGTCGGCTCCTGCAGCTGGCGGGCCGGGACATCGGTCTTGCCGAGGAGGATCTGCCCGTCGCCGAGCGTCGGCAGGTCGCGGATGTCGACCGCCTGCTCGAGATCGTCGAGCCATGGCCGGCGCGGGGCGGGGATGCCGGCCTGGTGGGCCGCCGCCACGAGGGTCGCCACGATGCGCTTCTGGTCGTTGGGCCCGAGGTCCCCGTCGTGACTGTCCGACTCCGGCTCCTGGTCGGGCTCCCAGAGCTGGGTGGAGCCGAACCGCAGCTCGGCGACGCGCACATCGGCGGTCTGCACCTCGTCGGTGGACCAGCCGCCGGCGTACGCAGACTGGAACGGCACGAGACGGCCGGGGCCGGTCTTCGCGATGCCGCGCCCCGGGATCGATGGCGGGAACGACGCGGCGACGGGATCGTCCACGACGTCCTTGGAGTCGGACTCGTCGGCCATGCGCAGCGCGACCCGCAGGTTGGTGTTGGCGCGCAGGTTGTCCTTGATCACGCCCGCCGGGCGCTGCGTCGCCATGATCAGGTGGATGCCCAGCGAGCGACCGCGCTGGGCGATGTCGACGACGCCGTCGACGAACTCCGGCACCTCTCCGGCGAGCGCGGCGAACTCGTCGATCACGAGCACGAGCGCGGGCGGAGTGTCGGGGTCGCGACGCTTCTCCAGCTCGAGCAGGTCCTTCGCCTTCTTGCGGTTGAAGAGGTGCTCGCGGTGGTGCAGCTCGGCGCGCAGGCTGGTGAGGGCGCGGCGCACCAGGTGCGGGCTCAGGTCGGTGACCAGACCGACGCAGTGCGGCAGGTCGACGCAGTCCGCGAACGCGGATCCGCCCTTGTAGTCGACGAACAGGAAGGTCACCCGATCGGGGCTGTGCGCGGCGGCCATGCCGAGCACCCACGCCTGCAGGAACTCGCTCTTGCCCGCGCCGGTGGTGCCGCCGACGAGGGCGTGCGGCCCCTGCGTGCGCAGGTCGAGGGTCATCGCGTCGGTCTGCGCCTGGCCGATGATCGCGCGCAGATTGCCCGCCTTCTTCAAGCGCGGCTGCGGGGCCCCGGAGCGGTCGAGGATGGTGTTGTTCTGCCGCCAGCGGTCGATCACGGCCGTCGGATCCGATGCCGTCTCGGATCCCACGAGCGACAGGAACATCACCGAGTTCGGGATGTCGGAGGAATCCTCCACCACCGTCGAGGCGTCGACCACCGGCGCGAGGCGCTTGGCGAACATCGTCATGTAGGCGTGCGAGACGCCCTCGACGCGGACGTCGGAGTAGGCGACGCCGCTGCGAACCGTGCCCACGCGCGCCTGGTCGAGACCGGCCGTCACGTCGATGAAGCTCCGGCACGCGGCGGGCAGGGCCTCCACGACCGGGGCGACGAACAGGGCGTATACGCCGACCTCGGCGCCGCGCTCGAGGATCTGGGTGAGCCGGGCGCGGTCGACGGGGGCGTCGTTGGTGACGATGACGACCACGGCCGCCTTGCCCTCGAACGCGGTCTCCTCCGCGGCGCGCTTGACGTCGGTGCCGTAGCGCATCGGGTTCCAGTCCTCGCCGTAGGGCAGCCGGCGCGCGCCCGCCCCCTTGGAGCGGCGCAGCACGATCTCCTCCAGGCCGTTCAGCAGCGCGGTGCCGGTCGAGGCCGAATCGGCGAGAGCCATCTCCTTGAACGGGTTCCGCTCGCTCGACGTGTGCGGGAGCCAGGTGAGCCAGTCCAGCTCGTGCGCCCAACCGGGCTCGGTGAGGGCGACCGCCACGAGCTCGTTGGGCGAATGCAGGCCGAACAGCTGCACCGCGAGACCGCGCAACGCGTCGCCGGCGGCCGAGGTCGGCCCGGCCACGCCGATGGATCCGGCGCTCTGCAGCGACTCCAGGATCGGCACGTCATCGATCATGCGGTACCGCTCCACGAGCCGATCGACCCGCTCGACGTACTCGGGCAGCGCCTCGTCCGCCTCCGCGCGCCGGATCACGGTGCGCGACAGATCGGCGCAGCTGCCGAGCCGTACGCTGAGGAAGTTCCAGTGCTCGGGACGGCGCGTCCACAGGAGCGGTCCGAGCTTCATCGCCTCGTCGAACACGACGGCGACGGCGGGCACCTCGCTGTTGCGCACCGCGTGCTCCCTCGGGCGCGCGTGATACAGCTTCTCCTCGAGGCGCTCGAACTGGTCCTCGAACAGCTCCGCCTCCTTGCGCAGCCGCTGGCCGATGTGGGTCTTCTGCGAGATGAAGTTGCCGAACATCATCATCGGCGAGGCGGCCGCCATGAGCAGCGACATGGGGCGCTGCGTGACGGCCCACATCGTGATGGCGAGAAGGATCGGGGCCACGAGCATGGGCCACGGGAACAGCCGCTGCACCTCGTCGCGCGGGTACCGCGGCTCCTCGATCTCCTCGCCGGCGAAGCGCTCCTCCACCCGCGGGCTGCGGTTGAACAGCAGCGCACCGCCGCGCTCCAGCACCGGGTCCTGATCGGCGGCGGTGCCGTCGAAGTCGCTGACGACGCGCACCACGATCTCGCTGTCGCCGAGCGTGAAGGGCTGACCGGGGATCACCCGGAGGCGCTGCACGAGACCGCCGTCGACGAGGATCCCGTTCGCCGAGTTCAGGTCGACGAGCTCCACGAAGGTGTTCGCAACCTCGATGCGGGCGTGCCGCTTGGACACCAGCGGATCCGCGAGATGCACGTCGGCGGACACCTCGCGGCCGATCACGAAATGGCCGACCGGCAGGGAGAACTCCTGGCCGGCGGCGGGGCCGGAGAGCACCTGGAGGTGCGCAGCGGGGCGCGCGCCGGCGGTGCCCGTCGCGATGCGGTCGGTGCCCAGGTTCACGACCTCGGCGAGGAAGCCGGAACCGACCGGGGCGTCGCCGATCGCGAGATCGGGATTGAGGGTGACCAGGCGCTGGCTCGTGGGCGGCGCGACCGAGAGCGACAGCGTCTCGCCGGGAGCGACGCGGATCGACCGCAGCGGGTCGGTCGTCGCGATGCGATGGGCGACGTCGGCGACCGTGGCCGTGGAGTCGGCGGTGACGACGATGTCGGTGAGCGGCGCGCCCGGCCGGCGCAGAGTGAGCTTGACCTTCATCGATGATCCTCCGGGCGCGACGGACGCGCGTTCGTGGCTGCGGCGGCCGCGCGGTCGCCGTGAGTCATACCTGCTCCACGCGCAGGCTGCGGTCGCCGAAGCGCAGGGTGTCCCCCGCGCGGAGCTCGGCCGGGTGTCCCGGTGTCAGCGGGTGCTCCGCGCCGTCGCGCACGATCGAGCTGCCGTTCGTCGAGCCGCGGTCGACGGCGACCACGCCGCGCCGGGAGAGCAGGATCGCGATGTGGGTCTTCGAGACCGAGCGCGTCTCATCGGGCACCCGCACCAGCTGCACCTCGCCCTCGCCGCCTCCTTCGCGGGCCGCCGATGACTCCTCTCCCGTGGCGGCCACGGGGGCGCGCCCGATCAGGGTCGTCGTGCGGACGTCGATCCGTTCGCCGTTGTCGATCAGGAGCACCGCCCGGGGGACGGGGACCGCGGGGGGTGCTACCGGGGCGGGTGCGGACGCGGGAACCGCTGGGGCGCTCTCCACGGGAGCGATCACGGGAGGCTGCCAGGGGTCGGGCGCCGGCGCCGCGGACGCGGCGGGAGCTACTGCCGCCCCGGAGGCCTCGCTGCGCGATGCGGAGACCGGGGCAGCGCGATGCGCCCCCACGACGCCTCCCGAGAATCGGCCCGTCGGCACGTAGACCGCGGGAGCGTCCCGGTCGACGGGTGTGGCCAGCGACGGCAGCTCGGGCGCGGCCTCATGCACCTCCGCCGTGTACTGCTTGCGGGCGATCCGCATCCGCTTGGCGTCGTACGGGTTGAGGCCCTGGCGTGCGTCCACCATCCACGTCGCCGCGATCCGGTCGGGCCAGCCGCGACCGCGCCGCTCGACATCGAACAGCGGCGACAGGGCGACCACGAGCAGCGGTCCGATCAGCGGGATCAGGAACGACGCCGCGAGGATCAGATAGCGCACCACGGCGCCGCGCCAGAATCCCGGCTTCTCCAGGGTGCGCACGTTGACCGTGCGGATCCCGAACACCGCCTTACCGAGCGTGACCCCCTTGAGACCGTGCAGGATGAGCTGGACGAGCGTGAACACGACGATGAGCACGTACGAGATGATCACCGGGATCAGGATCCAGATCAGATCCTTGCGCGCCAGCAGTCCCTGCGGATCCGCCGCGCCCATCAGCACCAGGTTGGTGCCGGCGATCGTCCCGGGCAGGGCGAGGAGGAGCGCCACCAGCCCTTCCAGGAGCGTGGAGGCAACCCTCCGGCCGCCGCGAGCAGGACGCAGTCCGATCGCCTGCGCGTAAGCCGGATCAGGTCGCCCGTCCGCGTCCAGACCCTCGACGTCGGTGGTCTGGGCCGGAATCTCCCAGATGTCGTTCGACAGGCTCATATCCCCTCACGCTATCAAGCCCGGGTGCGGCCGCCCCACGGCAGCGGGACCGCACAGCGGACGGGGTGGGGGCCGGCGGACAACCCCACCGACCCCCACCCCGCCACACAACTCAGTGACCCGCGAGCTGCTGATCCAGCTCCTGGATCTTGTGCATCATCCCCGTCAACGACTCCGACATGCTCTGGATCCCGTCCACCGCATGCTTCAGACCCGTCGTCAGCTCCGTATACCCCTGACCGAACTTCCCCGACGCATGCTGCGTCTTGAAATCCTCACCCAGCAGGTTGTCCACCTGCCCCTTCAGCTTGTCCAGCTGACCCTGAATATCATCACGAGCCTGCGACAACGACGACGCCACCTGCTCCATCTCCGCATAAGACGCACCGAAATCAGCCACGTCACACCTCCGATAATCCAAGAACCGGACCCCACCGGCCCGACCACGACAACGCTAACAAGGCCCCTCGCACGGCGTCGATGGGGACAACTCCCCATCGACCGGCGTCACTCCGGCTCGGCGTGCTCCGGGTCTCCGACGTCCAGCAGGGCGAGATCGCCCTTGCCGACCAGACGCGACGCGATCACATGCTCGACCAGGCGGGCGCGTCGGTTCGTCGCGGATCCGCCCACGCCGCCGCGCATGCCCGGCACCCCGATGCGGTCGAACTTGTCGCAGACGTTGTCGAGCTTGCGGTTGAACCGCGTCACCGTCCAGCCCAGGCGGGCGGCGGCGTCGGCGCTGGACGGGATGGCGCTCATGCCGGTGCCGTCCCGGCGCAGCAGCGGCTCCGCCAGGGCGACGAGCAGCTGCTTCTGGCTGAGCGTCAGCGGCACCTCTCCGATCGTCGAGTCGCCGTCGATCTCGCGCTCGCGGCGCGTCTCGCGGAACGTCGGCTCGGCGGCGTGGATCGTGAACTCGTACGTGGTCGGCCCGGCGGAGAAGACGACGCTCGTGGTCGCGAACACGATCGGGAGGCGCGCCCCGGGAGCCAGCCAGGCCTGGACGCCGCCGGTCGCGTCGGTCACAGTGGCCTGCAGCCGCGCACCGATGTTCGCGAGCCACCACAGACCCCCCGATTCCGCGATCTCGAGGAAGTGGCGGTGCAGGAACAGATTGTCGTCGATGGCGAGGTCGCCTTCGCGTCCCACCACGAACCTGCCACCGGGCTCGATCGGGAAGTACTCCCCGGCGAACTCCACCGTCACGCGCGCGCGGGACGGATCCTGCGTGACCTCCGGATCCTGCGTCATGGGGTGCATCCCTTCGCTTCGGACGATGCGGAGCCGTTCTCCCTGCGCAGGGCGACCTTGATGCAGGTCTTGCCGCCCGGCTGGGCGGGAACGGCGATCTCCGGCACATCCACCTTGGTGACATCGCCGTCGCCCTCGGCGGTGATCGCCGTGACCAGGTACGAGTCGCCCTTCTCCGGCTTCGGGTTGGTCCACGTGAAGCGCACCGACCCCGCACCGTCGGGCGTGCCGGTGATGTCCTTCGGCGACGCCGTCATGTCTCCGAGCGGATCCTGCGGATCCGCGGTCGCGGCGTCCGTCCGCACGGGCTTCGGCGGGTTCGTGTTGAGCAGGTTCACCGTGAGGACGGAACCGCCGATGAGCACCACGACGGCCGCTGCGGCGACGAGGCCCCAGACGAGGCCCCGACGGGACCGGCCTTCGTCCGGTGCGGACGGCGGCGCGGACGGCGCCGGGGGCGCGACGTCAGGGGGCGCCGGAGCGGGTGCGTGCGCGGGGCCCGCCGGGACTCCGCCTCCGGCGACCGGGCTCACGGTGCGGGGAGCGCGCAGCAGCGTGGGGGCGTCGTCGCCCTGCTCGGGCGGGGCGGGCGCGGTGGGCGGGGCGGGCGCGGTGGGCGGGGCGGGCGCGGTGGGCGGGGCGGGCGCCGCGGACACCGGCGCCGCCGCGGTCGCGTCCTGGGGCGTCCGGATGACGGTCTCATCGGACGCGGTCGCCTCCGCGTGCGCCGAGGCGGCCGTCGCGTCGAACCGCGGCCCGGGGGCCGGCGGCGCAACGGGCGGCAGCACGGGGCTCGTCGTCGCCGAGGGGCGCGTGGCGGTGTGGCTCGGGTCGATGCTGACGACCTCGCGCACGCGGGTCAGGCCGTCGTCGTCATCGTCGTGGTCGGGTTCGGGCTGATGGTCGTCGACGATGTCGATCGGGGTGACCGAGTGCGACAGCTCGATCTGCACCTTCTGCAGTGCGCGGGCGAACGCCACGGCGCTCCCGAACCGGTCCTCGGGGTTCTTCGCCATGCCGCGCTCGAGGACGCGGGTGAGGCTCTCCGGCACGTCGGCGCGGCCCAGTGGGGGCAGCGGCTCCGACTCGATGCGCGAGATCAGGTCGGCGCCGCTGTTGCGCTGGCCGGGCTTCTCGAACGGGCTGCGCCCGGTGAGCAGCGTGTACAGCGTGGCGGCGAGCGCGTACACGTCGGAGCGCACGCCGCCCTGCGGCGGGTCGCCGAACGACTCCGGCGGCGACCACGGAATGGACATGCCCGCGGCCTCGCTCACGGCGCCGGTGGTCGAGGCGATGCCGAAGTCGGTGAGCGCCGGCCGGTTGTACGCCGTGACGAGGATGTTCGCGGGCTTGATGTCGCGGTGCAGCACCCCGGCCCGGTGCGCGGTCTCCACGGCGCCGGCGACCTGCACGCCCACCCGGAGCGCCTCCGCGACGCTGAACGGCTCCTTGCGCGCCCGCTGCTGCAGGTTCGGGCGCGGGCAGTACTCCATGACGAGGTAGGGGCGACCATCGGCCGCGACCCCGGTCTGGTAGATCGTGACGATGGCGGGATGCGTCGAGAGCATCGCCATGACGTTCGCCTCGTCGGCGAACTCCTGCGCCGCACCGGACGCGAGGCGGTCCGCGAGCAGCACCTTGACCGCTACGCGCCGGCGCGGCTGCTGCTGCTCGTACAGGAACACGTCGGCGAAGCCGCCGGTGCCGAGCGGCTCGACGTAGTCGAAGCCCTCCAGCTGCGGCGGCGGGGACGGCGGACGGCTCACGGCAGCTCCTCGAACGCGACGGTCACGCCGTCGCCGAGGTCGATCACGTCTCCGGTGACCACGACGGTCTGCTCGCCGGGATGCAGCCGCACCGGCTCGGCGCCCGGGCGCAGCAGCGTGGATCCGTTCGTGGTGTGCAGATCCAGCACGACCACGGCATCGGCCTCGGGACGGATCTCGAGGTGGCTGCGGGAGATGTCCTGCTGCGGGCTGTCGACCGCGACGAGGTGCGGCAGGGTCGCGCCGCTGGAGCGTGTGGCGCGCGGGCGTCGGCCGATCACCACGGTGCGGTCGAGGGCGATCACCTGCCCGGTGGACAGTCGCACCCGTGGGCCGGAGGCCGCGACGGTGCCGGGCGCCGGGACCGGCTCGGCCGCGCGCTCGGGCTCGACGGTGATCCCGGGGACGGCCGACACCGGCACGGGCACGGACTCCGCCGCGACCGGGTCGCCGGCCGGCCCATCGGGAAGACCGCGCAGCGCCCGCGCCTGGGCGAGAGAGATCGTCGCGCCGTCGTGATCGCCGTCGTCGAAGGCGTCCTGGCCGGCGCCGACCGTCAGGGGCGCGGCCGCCGCCGGGGTGAAGTCGAGGGTGTGCCCGCCGAGCGGCGCGGCGATGGTGTCGGCCGGCGGGAGCATCGTCTCCACCGCGGCCGGCGCACTGAGCACCGTGTCGTCGATGTCCTCGTCGTCGCCGAGGTCCGCCGCGCGGTGGAGCGCCGGCTCGGCGCCGTCGGGGGCCCCTTCGACAGGCTCAGGGACCGGAGAGCGCTCAGGGACCGGAGAGGGCTCAGGGACCGGAGAGGGCTCAGGATCCTCCGTGGAGGTCCCTTCGACAGGCTCAGGGACCGGGGAGGGCTCCGACGCCGGGGTGGGATCGGAAGCGGGAGTCGGATCCGGATCCTGGGTCGTGATCCCGGTGGTGGTGCTCGTCGAGGCGACGTCGACGGCCGCGGGCTCATCGGACGGCCCCTCGGTCGCTGAGCTCGTCGAAGCGACCTCACCCGTCGTCTCGTCGCCCCGCTCCTCGCTCGGCCGATCGAGGTCGGCGGCGGCGGCGCCGGCGGCGACCACGCCGGCGCGCACGACGCCGGCGACGATCGGCAGCGCCGGATCCTCCCCGGCGTCCTCGACGCGGATCTCGATCCCGGTCATGGTCGGAACGAAGCGCTCGCTCCACGTCGTGACCTCGGCGCCGCTGATCTCGCGCTCGTCGTCCGCGGTGACCACGCGCGCGAGCACCCGCCCGCGCACGGCGATGCGGGCGTCGTCCCCCTCACGCACGACGGCGGCGAACGGCGGGATGGCGGAGAAGGATCCGCCTCCGGCGGCGGTCAGCGCGTCCACGACCTCGGCGAACGACACGTCGTCGGCGACGACCCGCTCCCACAGGCCGGCGACGAGCGCGGCGGCCGCATCCGGCGGCAGCGCAACCACGGCCCGCGGGCCGATCAGCGCGTACCAGGACCCTGCGCGGTAGACGGTGTTCATCAGCGCATCCCTCCCATGGCCTCGGCACGCGGTCGCGTGTCGGAGTCGATGTCCTCGTCGTCGATGCCGACCGTGCCGTCACTGCCGGGGCGCGTGGTGACGTGCACCGCGTCCACGACGACGGCGGTCACGTTGTCGCGCCCGCCGAGTTCGAGGGCCCGGTCGATCAGACGGTCCGCGGCGGTCTGCGGATCCTCGTGGACGGTCAGCAGCGTGCGGATCTCGTCGTCGTCCACCTCGCTGCTGAGCCCGTCGGAGCACACCAGGATCCGATCGCCCACCCGCGCCGGGATCATCCAGTAGTCGGCCTCCCCGGTACTGCCGGCGCCGATCGCCCGGGTGATGATGTTGCGGCGGCGGTCCTTCGCGGCGTCCGCAGCGAGGAGCTCGCCGGAGTCGATGAGCTCCTGCACCACGGAGTGGTCGACGGAGATCTGCTCCAGCGCACCGCCGGAGAGCCGGTAGGTGCGCGAATCGCCGATGTTCAGGGCCAGCCAGTATCCGACGCCGTCGACGGCGGCGATCGTCACACCGCTGAGCGTGGTCCCGGCCTTCGACGCGCCGGGCCCCCCGATCACGTCGACGGCCGCGCGCACCCGGGCCAGCGTGAAGCTGACGTCGTCGATCGTGAGCACCGGCCGGCCGCGCAGCTGCGCGAAGCCGTCGATCACGGTCGTGCTGGCGATGTCGCCCGCCTGGTGCCCGCCCATGCCGTCGGCGACGAGGAACAGGGGGGCCTGCGCGAGCAGCGCGTCCTCATTGAGCGAACGGCGCAGCCCGGTGTGCGTCGCCGCTCCCGCCCGGGCCACGATCGGCGGCGTCATGCGTAGCCGCCGACGGTCACGATCCGGTCGCCGATCTCGATGGCGTCGCCGAGGCGGATCCGCACGCGCTCGCCGGGCGGGCAGGCGATCCGCACGCCGTCGCGGACGATCGTCATGCCGTTGGTGGAGTGCCGGTCCATGACCCACCCGCCGGCGGCCTCCGCGGCCGCTTCGAAGTGCGTCTTGGACAGCGACAGCGTCTCGTCGCGGACAACGACGACCGTCGCGCCGGCCTCGGGTGCGGGGTTGCGGCCGAACAGCGTGCGCCCTGAGACGGTGGCGCGAGCGCCGTCGTCCCAGACGAACTGCAGGCGGTGCCCCGGGATCGAGATCCGGGTCTCCTCGGGGTCGTCGTCCTCTGCGGGCTGCACGACCGGCGTCTGCGCGAGAGCGTCTGCGACGGACGCGGGAGGGGCGCCCGGCGCCGGCGGGCGTGCCGGCGTCACGGTCTCGGGCCCCGAGACGACGGGCGCGGCCGGCGCGGGCACCGAGGGGCTCACCCCCGGGACGACCGTGATCATCGCGCTCTCGTGCGCGGCGTCGGCGGCGGCCTGCGCGACGGGCGACAGCACCGTGGCGTCGTGCGGATCCACCTCGGCCGCCGCGTCGGCGACGGGAGCGCCGGTGCTCGGTGCGTGCGGCAGGGTGTGCCCGGCGGCGCCCCGGGGTGCGGCCGGGGTGGCCGGCGGCGCGAACGAGGCCGCGGGGGCGGGCGACGACGCGGGGGCGAACGGGCCCGCGGGCGACGCCGCGGCGGGCGCAGGAACGAACGGGTTCGCCGGTGCGGCACCGGGGACGGTGGCGTTCGCCGGCGCGGTGCCGGGGACGGTGGCCAGGGACGGGGCGGCGGGCGCAGCCGCGGTACCGGACGCCGCGGGGGCGGGGACAGCCGCGCCGCGCATGTCGCGCACGAGCGCGCCCGCGGCGCGGTCGTGCCAGCCCTGGAACCGTCCGGATCCGTCGAACAGCGGCGTGAAGTAGCCGACCACGATCGCCGTGCTCAGCCCGAACACGATGTTGCGCAGCAGCGCCCGGCCGAAGCCGAGCGCCGCCTCACTGCCGTCGCGCACGACCCGCAGGCGCATGATCCGCATGCCGACCGAGGCGCCCGCGCCCTGCAGGAACGTCGAGACGACGAACCAGATGGTGGCCAGCCCGAACGTCACCCCGAGGCCGAGCAGCATCGTGGTCAGCAGGCCGGTCAGCGTGTCCGACTTCGCGGACATCGCGATCGCTCCGGAGACCGCGTAGCCGACGATGAGGATCACCGCGGAGATGGCGAGGTCGATCCCGCAGGCGATCGCGCGACGAGAGACGGGAGCGATGGGTCCCACCGGGTTCGTGGTCATGGTGTCTCGCACTCGGATCCGGGGCGTGCGGCTCGGGTGCCGCCCTGCTGCCCTGCAGTGCTCTCGATCGTGCCAGGTGCGCCCGAACTCGCGCCAGAGCCGCTGCCGGGCCGGCGGATGCGCTCGGAAGCGGCATCGCGCAGCCCCTGCACCCCGGCGGACAGCCGGGATCCGCCGAGCAGCGAGCGCAGGCTGAGTCGTGCGAGCATGCGGCGCCGCCAGCTCGCCTCCTTGCCCATCCCGGCCACGATGCCGTCGACCTCGCGCCAGAACGCGTCCACGTCCTCCGCGGTGGGCTCGGTGGGTCCGAACACCTGGGCGTCGGCATGGTCGGCCAGCGCGGTGACGGCGGGAACGGTGAGAGCGGTGGCGACGGTCCGCGCCTCCTCGGCGCGGGTGGCGCCGACGGGAAGCCGGGCGCCGTAGTCCACGGCGCGGTCGGTGAGCTCGTCCCAGCCGCCGCTGATGCGGTCGGCGGCGAGCGCGGCCGCGCGTCGCTTGCGCCGGCGGGCCGCCTTCCACGCGCCGATCACGACGAACGGCGACGCGAGGATCGCGAGGACCAGCAGCACGCTGCCGGCGATCCCGAGAACCGTGCCGATGATGCCGAGCAGGTCGTTCGGGCCGTCCTGGTTGCCGCGCTGATCGGGCACGCTCGGCGGGAGCTCCACCGGCTCCTGCGGCGGGGGCGGGGGCTGCAGCACCTGCGGCTTGGGCACGACCTTGGGCTTGGTGATCTGGTCCTGCGGCACCTTGTCCTTCGGCGGAGTCGGGTCGAACGGCACCCAGCCCGCCTTCTCGAAGTTCACCTCGACCCAGGCGTGCAGGTTGTCGCCGTTGGCGGAGAAGGCGCCCTTCTGCCCCTTCTCCGGATAGAAGCCCATGACCACCCGCACCGGGATGCCCAGCGAGCGCGCGGCGAGAGCCATCGCGACGGCGTACTGCTCGTCGTCGCCGATCATCTGCTCACCGCCGATCAGCGTGGAGATGCGCTCCTCGGTGTGCCCCGCGCGGCTGAGCGCTTCGCCTTCCAGGCCGTGGCTGAAGAAGCCCTCCTCGGAGAACTTCTTCACCAGGGCGCGCACCTGCGCGATCGGGGTCTTCGCGTCGGCGACCGTGTCGGACGCGAGCGCGGCGAGCTTCTCCGGAGCCTCCGCCGACTTCGGCATCGCGACCGCGCCGAAGTCGAGCCCCTCCAGCTCCCTGTCGGTCCAGGTCTTGGGAATCGTGGTCTCCACGGTGTAGGCGTCGCCCTTGCGCAGCTTCGGGGTGGCGACCGCTGTGCCGGTGGACTCGTTGTAGTACGTGCCCCGGCGCAGGACGTCGGCGTCGGATCCGTGGAACGAGATCCTGCTCACCTGCCCGGCGTCCGGCAGCCACACACCCTTGTACTGGTCCATCGTGAAGTCGAGCCTCGCCGAGGCCCCGGTCGCACTCGCCGACATGTTGTCGCGGATCGGGCTGAACGCCCCCGACGACCCCACGCCCTTGTCGGAGACGTCGTAGACGACCCCGTTGTACGCGTCCATCGTGCCGACCCGGATCCTGGCGCCCTCCGGCAGCCCCTTCACGGTGAACAGGGTGTCCTTGCGGTGGTCCTTCACGTACCCGCGGTACGACTGCAGCGGGCTCGCGTACTGGTGCACGTCGAACGGCGGCAGCACCACGTCGCGGAACACGTGCCGCGGTTCGGCGAGCGTGGTGGCGGCAGCCACGCCGGTGCCGGCGAGGGCTGCGACCACGAGCACGGCGGATCCTGCGAGGATGCGGCGGCGGCGCAGAGCGGTGGAGCGGGATCCGTCGGCGGCGACAGAGACGGCGGCGTCCGCGGTCTCACCCGTGCCGCGCAGGGCGAGCCAGCCGACCACCACGAGCGCGAAGGCGACACCCTGCGCGATCGGCGCGGCCGGGGCCGGCACGCCCATCGCGATCACCAGCATCAGATGCGCGGCGGCCGGGATCAGCGCCCACACCGCCCTGCGCAGCCGGAGCGCGAGTGCGGCGGCGACCACGCCGAAGACGAGGGCCGACAAGAACGGCACCAGCGCATAGCCGTCGCCGACGGCGACCGGTGCGACGGTGGTGAGCATCGCCTTCCAGCTCGTGATCGCGCCGGCCGACAGCGCGCCGAGCGTCTGCCCGGTGGGAACGACGCCGAAGAGCGTCGTCTGCGGCAGCGCCAGCGCGCCGCCGAACAGGTAGTAGGCGAGCAGAGTCAGCCCGGCGGTCGGCAGGATGCCCCAGCCGCGCCAGGCGCAGAGCAGGGCGATGCCGAGGCCGAGCACGAGCCCGCCGATCGCGGCCGGCAGGAAGGATCCGCCCGCGAACGACGGCCACCAGCCGACGATGCCCGCACCCATGAGCAGGGCGACCGCGACGAGGTCGACGACACGACGGCGCATCATGCGAGCACCTTCCCGAGGGCGAGCGGCAGCTGTTCGAGAGCCCCCACCGTGATCACGTCGGCGTCGCCGATGCGGCGCAGCGAGGGAGTCTCGCCGAGATCGGCGACGATCGCGAGCACGCGCGAGCCGAACGGCAACCGGGCGCACGCGGCACGCAGCTCCTCGGGGGAGGTGCGGCTGCCGCCCACGAGCACCACGACGCTGGACAGCGGCATGTGCGCCGCCACCGTGCCGGCGAGCGCGGAGAGGGTCCCGTCCTTCGCGCGGCCCTCCTCGACGCCGGCGAGCGAGTCGAGCAGCTGCTTGCCCGTGCCCGACGGCAGCGCGCGCCCCTGCACCCGCAGGTCGACGTGCTGCGAGTCGCGGATCGCACGCAGGCCGACGGATCCGGCCAGCGAGATCGCCAGCTCGAATTCGTCGGGCTCGGCGTACTCGGCAGCGTTGCGGCTCAGCCCGATCACGAAATGCGACCGGCGGGTCTCCTCGTACTGCCGCACCATGAGCACACCCGTGCGCGCCGAGGAGCGCCAATGCACGCGGCGAAGATCGTCGCCCGGCTGGTACTCGTTCAGCGCATGGAACGAGACGTCGTCGCGGGAAAGATCCGAGGCCGGCAGGCCCTCCAGGTCGCGCAGGAAGCCGAGCGACTGCCCGTCGAAGACGATCGTCCGGGGGTGCACGAACAGGTCGATGGGCTCGTCGCGGCGGTGCGCACGCTCGAAGAGCCCGAGCGGGTCGCCGCGCACGACGCTGACCGGGCCGACCGAGACGACGCCGCGCCGGTGCGTCGGGATCGCGAAGAGCTCCTCCGCCTCCTCGCCCGGGGCCAGCCGCTTGATGCCGAACTCGCCGCGGCCGGCGCCGACCGGCAGCACCACGCGGGACGGCAGGATCGCTCGCGTGCCGCGGTTCGCCAGAGTCAGCGCCCCCACCGCCCGCTCACCGACGACGACGCGGGTGCGGGCGAGGTCGAGGCTGACGTCGTAGGCGGTGCGCCCGATCAGGAACAGCGCGCACAGCGCCAGCACCACCGCGATCACGAGCGCGATCACGGCCAGTTCGATCCAGCCGAGCGGCAGGGCGACCACGAGGCAGCCGAGAGCGACGGCGCCGAGCACCCACGCCAGCGGACGCACGGCGGAGGCGATCAGGCGCAGCCGTGCACCCGCGCGCGCGAGCACCAGGGCGGCGATGTCGCGCCAGCCGGCCTCGCGGTCGGATCCGGCCGTGCGGTCGGTGCCGCGCGACGGGGCGGTCGTGGTCATACGTGCTCTCTGTCTCGGGGTGCTGTCATGGTCTCTTCGACAGGCTCAGGGACCGGGGGGGGTGGGGCTCAGGGACCAGGCGGTCAGGCCGCGGTGCGCGCCTGAGGAGCGGCGACCTTCTCGACCACCCGGGCGATCACGGTCTCGGCGGTGGTGCCGGCGAACTCCGCCTCGGGGTCGAGCAGCAGGCGGTGCAGCCACACGGGGCGGGCGAGCGCCTTCACGTCGTCGGGCAGCGCGTAGTGGCGGCCGTGCGCGGCAGCCCACACCTTGGCGATGCGCACCATCGCCAGCGCACCGCGCACGGAGACGCCGAGACGGATCGCGGTGTCGGCGCGGGTCGCCTCGACGAGTTCGGCGATGTAGCGCAGCACGGCGGGCTCGACATGCACGGCGGCGGCGAGGTCGGCCATGTCGGCGACCGCGCTGGTGGTGATCACCGGGGAGAGCTTGGCGGAGGGGTTGCGCTCTGCGGCGCCCGCGAGAATCGACGCCGTGACGTCGAGGTCGGGGTAGCCGATCGAGGTCTTGATGAGGAAGCGGTCCAGCTGCGCCTCAGGCAGCTTGTACGTACCCGCCTGCTCGATCGGGTTCTGCGTCGCGATCACGAGGAACGGGCGGCCGGTCTCGTGGGGGACGCCGTCGACGGTGACGCGGGACTCCTCCATGACCTCGAGCAGCGCCGACTGCGTCTTCGGCGAGGCGCGGTTGATCTCGTCGGCGAGCACGATCGACGCGAACACCGGGCCGCGGTGGAACTCGAACGTGTGCGTGTTCTGGTCGTAGATGGTGACACCGGTCACGTCCGACGGGAGGAGGTCGGGCGTGAACTGGATGCGCGAGCTGGTGCCCTGCACGGTCGCGGCGAGAGCCTTGGCGAGGCTCGTCTTGCCGGTGCCCGGTGCGTCCTCCAGGAGCACGTGCCCCTCAGCCAGCATCGAGGCGAGCACGAGGCTCACGACGTCGCGCTTGCCCTGCAGCGCCCGGTCGACGTTGTCGGTCAGGCGGCTGAAGGTGCCCTGGAACCAGGCCGCCTGTTCGGGGGTCATCGTCATGTCTGTGTGTTCCTCAGGAGTGGTGGGCTCGACTCGAGCCGCTGTCGGTGGTCGTCGTGGGTCTTGCGTCTACCAATGTCCCTTTGGCCAGAAGGTCTTCTCGGTATCGACGCTCCCGCCCCAGTTGAGTATGTCGATCCAGACGTAGATACCGTCCTGCCCCTTCGCGCAGGGGATCACCTGAGAGCCATTGCCGTCGAAGTTGACGGTGTATGTCCCCCCGATCTGACCGTCGACGCTCGAGTGGCATGTGACCTGCCTGTTCCCCAGCGAGAGGTTCTGGAAGTTCACTTTGAACAGCTGGCAGGGACCGTTGACGCATCGACCTGTGTACTGGCTGCCGTCGCCGCCCTCGGTCACCCACACGCGTGGCGCCGGCGGACTGCTGGTCTTGGCGGAATCCGACACGACGCTCGACTGCTGCCCGGCGGTGTCGAATGCCTGCGCCTGGATGGTGTGGGTCTGGTCGTAGCCGTTGCCGACCACCTTGGATCCGCTGTTCCCGAGCGACTGCCACCCGCCGCCGTCGATGTTGACCTTCACGGTGACGTCGCGTCCGTTCCGAGGGGGCGCGTTCCAGCTGAGCGTCACGCTCTGGCCGTTGTTCACGGCGTTGACGGTCGGGTTTCCGACCGGACCGTACGGCGCCAGCCCGCTCCTCGAACCGGCTGCTCCGGGCTGGGACTCCTGCCCGCCCACCACGGAGTAGGCCCGAACAGAGACCGTGTAGGTGTTGTTGTTCGTCGCCGGGATGTTGTGGCCGTCCCAGTTGCGGCTCCATCCACCACCGGTCGAGTACTCGTAGTGGACCTCAGTGGGACTTGCGCCGTTCGTATCGGAGAGCGAGTAGTCCACCCAGATGTTGTTGTTCTCCTCCCTGGAGGAGGTGATCGTGGTCTGCCCCGGCTGTCCGAACGCGCGCTGCGCGTTGGAGACCGCCGACCACGCACCGGCGCCGGCCTTGTTGTTGCCGCGCACCTGGAAGGTGTAGTCCGAGGTGGAGTTGCCGACGGTGACGTTCTGGCTGAGCGTGGTGCCGGGGATACCGGTGACCGTGCGCACGACCGATCCGCCCTGCATCACCTGCAGGTCGTAGCTCGAGACGGCATCGCCGTTCGCTCCCGCTGCCGTCCACGTGACGGTCATCTGCGACTGACTGCCGACCGACGGCGCGCTCTGCGCCTGCGGGGTCCCGGGCGCGGTCGGCGGACCGGCGGGCACCTCCGGGGCGGACCAGGCCGACCAGCTCGACGGCTCCGGCGCGTCGTTCACGGCCTGGATGCGCACCTGGTAGTTGGCACCGTTCTCCAGACCGTCCCACCTCAGGGAGTTGCCGGTCACACCGGTCTTCGTCGCGACCCCGCTCGGCGGCGCCGGCGAGATCTCCAGGTTGAACGCCTTCACCGGCGAGCCCGGCGTCGTCGGAGTGGTCCACGACACGTTCAGGGACTTGTCGCCGAACTTCAGCGTGGGCGGGTTCGGGGTGTCCGGTCGCGCGTCCGGGCGCGCCGGCGCCGAGGTGGGCGACGGCTTGCCCTCGCCCACGCGGTTCGTCGCGGTCACCGCGAACGTGTAGGTGACGTTGTTGGTCAGCCCGTCCAGGGTGCACGTCGTCGACGCGCACTGCTTGGTGTAGCTGCCCCCGCTCGTGGCGCGCACCGTGTAGCCGGTGATCTCGGCGCCGTTGTTCGACGGCGGGGTCCAGTTCAGCACCACTGTGCGGTCCTGCACGCTGGTCACCTGCGGCGCGCCCGGCGCGTCGGGAACGCCCTGCACCGTGACGACGATGCGGCCGTCGACCTCGCGGTCCGGATCCTTCGTCGCGTCCTGCACGCGATAGGTCGCCACCACCTGGCCGACGAACCTGCTCTCCGGGGTGATCACGACCTTGTCACCCTGCACGGAGGCGTTCGCGTTGCCGGTCTGCACATCGACCGAGCGGATCTTCAGCGGCTTGTCCGGGAACGGGTTGACGTCGTTCTCCAGGACCGGGATCGTGACGGGCTTGCCCTGATCGGCCTGCGGCACCGTGTCCTCGTTGGCGACCGCGAGCGGCCGCGTCGACGCGGCGACCGTCACGGAGACCGTGCCGGTGACCGGATCGGACTTGCCGTCGGTGATGCTCAGCTGCACGGTGGATCCGGTGCCCTTGGGGGTCGACGAGTCGGCCTCCACCTTCAGCGTAGATCCGTCCAGGCGCGCCTTGATCCCGTTCTCGGGCTGACCCGTGATCTTGTAGCTGATCTTCTTGGCGTCGCCGGGATCCGGATCCTTGGTGAGCGCCGCGAGATCGACCTTCTGCGCCTCCTCGCCCGGCGCGACCGACACCTGCGCGTTCGTGAACGCCGGAGGCTGGTTGTCCGGCGGCAGCACGGTGATCGGCAGGCTCAGGGTGGCCTTGCGGCCCTTCGGATCGTCCGGACCGGTGCCGTCGGTCACCTCGAAGGTGAGCGCGTCGTCGCCGAAGTAGCCCGGCTTGGAGGTGTAGACGAGGGTGTGCTCGTCCTTCAGCAGCGGCGCGCCGTTGCTGTTGACCGCGCTGACCTTGGCGGCCTCGGTGATGCGCACCTCGCCGCCGCCGGCCACGGCGACGTACTTCGACAGCGGCAGGTCGATCGTCTGGCCGCTCTTCACTTCGACCGGCTTGGTGGAGCGCAGGGTCGGAGCGAGCTCGGAGAGCGCGGGGACGAAGATGAAGGCCGACGCGGTCTGGTCGTCCTGGTCGGTCACGGAGTACTGCACCAGCTGGCGCTTGCCGGTGACCGTGACCTGGATCTTCCGATTCGACAGCACCTTCGCGGACGCGTCGGACACGCTGAGCTTGAGGGCGTCGACCGTGCCGTCCGGGTCCTCGTCATTGTCCAGCACCGGCACGTCGACCTGCAGGCTGTCGCCCTTCACGTCGGAGGCCTGGATGCGGTCGTCGCGGGCGATCGGCGCGACGAGGGGCACGTCCTCCGCTACCGTGATCTGCACCGGGGCGGTCGCCGTGGCCCCGCGCGAGTCGGCCACGGTGTACTGCACCGAGGTCTGCACCGGGTGGTTCGGGGCGGTGATGAGCACCCGGTCGCCGGACACGGAGGCTTTGAGCCCGTCCACGCCGGCCGCGGTCTCGATGCCGTTCTTCACCAGGCCGATGGTGTCGCCGTCGGGATCCGAGTCGTTCGTCAGCACGGCGACGGCGACGGTGCGACCAGGCCGCATCACGATCGAGTCCTTGACGGCGTAGGGCGCCTGGTTGATGTTCGCACCCGGGGCGATGCCGACGCGGATGGTGGCCGTCGCCTCCTTGCCGAGTCGGTCGCGCACCTTGTATGTGAACGTATCGATGCCGCTGGACTTGCCGAACGCGTCGTAGGTGAGGAAGTTGGAGCCGATCTCGGTGACCTGGCCCTGCTTCGGAGCCGAGTCCAGGCCGACGAGCTCCACCGAGTCGCCCTCGGCGTCGAGCCCGTCCAGCGGCACCGGGATGCGCACGCTCGTGCCGCTCAGGGCGCGCACGGTGATGTCGTGCGGCCGCGGTGCGGTGTTGGTCTTCTCGTCGACCGGGAGGATCTGGATCGTGATGTAGCCGGCCGCCTTCTGACCGTTCGAGTCCACCGCCTCATACGTGGCGTAGACGGTGCGCGGCGTGTCACCCGCGCGGAAGCGCACGGTGTCCTGCGACACGAACGCCTCGCCGTACTTCGGATCCACGAGCGGCTCCACCAGCTTCGGCGCCACGTGCAGCGTGGTGCCCGGCGCGTGCTTGTCGTTCGCGAGCACGGGGATCGTCACGACATCGCCCGCCCGGACCACGGCCGTGTCGTCGTTCGCGGTCGGCGGATCGAGTTTGGCGGGAGCCGGGATCGGGATCACGATCACATCGCCGTCCGCGGACTTGGATCCGTTGGAGATGCGGTAGCTGATCCGCACCGCCTTGTCGAGGTTGCCCTGGTCGGTGATCCGCAGGGTCTCGTGGTTCAGCACGGACACGCCCACGCCGCTGTGCGGCGGCACGGTCACGGACTGCACGACGAGGATCCCGCCGGCAGGGTCGATGTCGTTGTTCAGCACGCCGACGAGCACGTCGCCGCCGCTGGGCAGCAGCGCCACGTCGCGCACCGCGATCGGCGGTGCCGCTTCGGCGGTCTTGTCCAGCACGTCGATGCGGACCAGGCCCGGCACGGCGTTGGGCCCGGCGCTGACCAGGTACTGCATGTAGTAGGTGCCGGGCGCCTGCGACTGGAAGGTGAAGGTGCCCTCGGCGAAGTTCGGGGTGATCACGGCGCCCGGGGTCTCATCGACGCGGGTGAGGCGCAGCGGCTCCTTGCCGGAGCTGGAGTCGTTCAGCAGCGGCGTGGCCGTGACCTGCTCGCCGGCACGGGTCACGTAGTGGTCGGCGTTCGTCTTCGGCGCCGTCGTCCCCGCCGGGCGGATGTCCAGGTGGATGGTTCCGCTGGTGAGCTCGCCCAGCGCGTCGGCGACCTGGATCCGAATGTCCTTGCGCCCCGGCAGGCTCGCGACCGCACGATAGGTGAGCTGGCCGTCGGGCGTGAAGTCGACCTGGTCGCCAGGCGCGGCCTCGACGTCCTTGAGGTACATGTCGTCGCCGTCCGGGTCGATCCAGTCGGGCAGGGCGTTGTACGTCACCGTGCCGCCGGCCTCGACGAGCAGCGAGGGTGTGCGCTTCTGCTTCGGAGCCCCGTTCACGCTCCAGTCGTGCACGCTGACCGACGCGGTCGCCGTGGCCTTGCCGCCGCGGCCGTCATCGGCCTGGTACTGGAAGGATGCGGATCCGGTCGCCTTGTCCGGCACCGCGATCTGCAGCGCGCCGCCGTTGTTGATGGGCTGCACGTCGCCGATCGACGGCTGCTCCTGGGCGAGCGAGGCGACGAGCACGTCGCCGTCGGCGTCGGTGTCGTTGTCGAGCACCGGCAGCATCGTGGTGCGCCCGGGGCGCACGCCGAACTCGTCGTCGTGCGCGACGGGCGGCGTGTTCTCGGGTCTGCGCTTGGGGAGCGTGGTCTCGACCTGGTCGTCGGTCGTCTCGTCCTGCTTCTCGGTGTCGCCCTCCGGCGGGATGATGTCCTGCCAGTTGTCGACGCGCTGCAGGTTGTCGGTGGCCATCCACGCCGCGCCGCTCGCGGTGTCGTTGAGCACGACGACGTCTCGGTTCACGCGGAACACGAGCGTGGAGCTGTTCTCGGCCCCCTCGATCGAGGTCTTCAGGTCGTTCGCGGACCCGACGCAGTCCCGCAGGAACTTCGCGGATCCGCCCCAGGCGCCGTAGGTGCAGCCGTTGAGATACACGGGGGCGGCCGGTGCGCCTGTGCCCCCCGCGTCCTGGACCGCGGGCGCGGAGCCGTCGAGGGGCACCGAGATCAGGGCATTCGCCGTCGCCAGCACCGCGGCGTCGTTCTCGGCGGACGGCTGCTGCAGCACGGCAGCGTCGAGGTTCTTCACGTCCGCACCGTCGAGCACGGTGCGGTGACCGGCGGCGAACACGGTCTTGGCTTCGGCATCGAGGACCACCGGGGTGCTGCCGACCACCGTGATCGTGGGCTTCGCGTCCGCGCCGAGATCGATCTTCTCGGTGGAGGGGGACTCCGGCCTGCCCTGACCGTCCACGTGCACGGTGACGACCGTGCTGTCCTTCGCGGAGACCGCGTAGACGGTGCCGTCGGTGCCGACGGCGACGTCGGCCCGCGCGCCCAGGGTCGCCGACGGCTTCTCGCTCGCGGCCTTGAAGCCGCTCAGCGACGAGGCCGGGCGCACCCAGAGCTTGCCCTCCTTGGGGTCGAGGATCGCGACGGTCGTGCCGCCGAGGGCCGACTTCGCGCCTCCCGGAACCAGCACCGCGTCGCTGAGCACGACACGCGCAGGGTCGACGCTCGTGAGCGTGGACGCCATGTGATCCGTGACGAGCACGGTGCCGCCGGACTGCAGAACGTCGTAGTTCTCACCGCCGGTGCGCAGGCCGCCGTCGAGCACGCGGGACTCGTTGTTGAAGTGCCCGACGAGCAGACTCGAGGTCTTGGTGAGCCAGACGCCGCCGTCGTGCAGATCGACCTCGGCGGTGGGGTTGCCCTCGTAGGCGAAGGCCATGCCGGTGACGGCGAGGGCGGCGGCGGTCACGCCGGCCGCGGAGGCGAGAGTCTTCGGTCGCATCCGCAACCACGCGAAAGACTTCACGACGATTTCCCCCCGAACATCGAGCACAGCCGTCCCATGAGAAATTGTCAGGGGACCGTAAGAGTGTAAACCGGGACCCTGAATGCGGCGATGGGGAGTACTCCCCATCCATCCTTCGATCGATTTCGCGCCCGGGAGCCCGGATCCGCGCCTTCCGCATAGGCGCGAGACGTACCCTCGGAGCATGTTCCTCGACCCCGTGCTGCAGCGCGTCGAGCCGCTGCTGCTGCGCGTCGACCGCATCGCCGGCGGCCGCAACGCGCACGAGAAGATCGTCGAATCCGACCGCGATCACGTCCGCACCGTGCGCGCGTTCCGCTGGGTGTTCTGGCTGCTCGCACTCGAACTCCTCATCGGTGTCGCCGCGGTCGTCGTCGCCGTGGTGATCGCCGTGCAGGCGCGTTCGATCGCCGCCGTGCCGTTCTCCGTGTGGATGCGGGCGCTCATCGTCCTTGCCATGACGATGACGCTCTTCTACTTCGCCTGGCGTGCGGCGCTCGGCTGGCGCTGGGCGTATCAGCGGCTGCGGCTGTTCGCGCAGATCTTCCCGGTGATCACGCTCGTGATGGCCGCGATCCCGGGCCTGTACCCCGCATGGATGGTGACGGAGCAGATCGTGTTCAGCCTGATCATGATCGGCGTCGCCGACTTCCTCACCAGCGACCACATGCGCCAGGCGTTCCGGAAGCCGGACCCGGATCCCGCGCCCGCCGGCTGACCCGCACCCCTCCCGCCGAACCGGCCTATCCCGCCCGCCAGCACCCTGCGACGTGATCGTCGACCATGCCCGCGGACTGCATGAGCGCGTACATCGTGGTCGGGCCGACGAACCGTAACCCGCGCTTGCGCAGCGCCCTGCTCATGGCTTCGGACTCCGGAGTGACCGCGGGGACCTCCGCCATCGACCGCGGACGGGCCGCGGGCGCCGACGGTGCGAACGACCACATGAGCGCGTCGAGCTCGCCGTCGGCCATCTCGCGCACCAACGCGGCGTTGCCGATGGTCGCCTCGATCTTCGCCCGATTGCGGATGATGCCCGGATCCGCCATCAGCCGCGCGATGTCGTCGTCGCCGAACTCCGCCACGATCTCCGGATCGAAACCGGCGAACACCTCCCGGAACCGCGGGCGCTTGCGCAGGATCGTGATCCAGCTGAGCCCGGCCTGGAAGCCCTCCAGCGACAGCTTCTCGAACAGCGCCCGGTCGCCGTGCAGCGGACGCCCCCACTCCTCGTCGTGGTAGCGCCGGTACTCGGGGTCGTCCCCTGCCCAGGCGCAGCGCGGACGGTCGTCGGCAGCGAGGGTCGTCATGGGTCCAGGCTAGGGGCGGGCGCCGACACGGGGCGCCGAACCGGTCCCTGAGCGAGGAGCGCAGCGACGTCCTTCGTCTCGCTGCGCTCGCTCAGGAACCGGGAACGGGTGCTCGCTCAGGAACCGGCATTGCGCGGGCTCAGAGCTGGCGCGCCTTTTTCAGGGCCTTCTCGTCGACCGGAGCCTGGCCGGAGGCCTTGAGGTCGGCGTAGTAGGCGCGCGCCTCGTCCTGGCGGACCTGTTCCGCGCCCGAGGCGAGAGGTGCGCGCACGTGCTCGGGCTCGTAGCCGAACGCGTTCACGAGGTCGACGGCGTGCGGGCGCAAGCGCGCGCAGAGCCGGTCGATGTAGCGAGAGACCGAGGCCGCGCGCTGGGCGGAGAGGCGGCCGTTGATGAGATACCAGGCGAGGTGCTTCTCGATGAGCTGAAGGCCGAACAGGTCCCGCAGCCAGGTGAGCACCGTCTTGCTGTCCTCGTCCGCGACGCGGCCCACGGCGTCGGTGAACGCCTCCCACTGGAGCAGCTCGCCGTGCGCACGTGCCGCCTCGATGAGCTCGGCCTGGTTCTCGTTGAAGAGCTTCTCGCCGAGCACCTTGTCCTTGCCTGCCGCGCGCAAGCGGCCCGCGATGTCGGCGACCATCTGCTGCACCCGGTCGGTGAGCAGCTCGTGCTGCTGCTCGGCGCGCAGTCCGTTCTCGACGGAGCGGGCGGTGGATCCGAGATCCGCGACCGCCTGCCCGAACTGGCGCAGCCCCGCGCCGTGGAAGACCTTGCCCGCGGTCTGCCCGACGGCGTACCGCGCCAGCGTCTTGGCGTCGGCACCCTGGAACTGCTTCGCGAAGTCGGTCAGCAGGCGCTTGCCGACCAGCTGCAGCAGGACGTTGTTGTCGCCCTCGAAGGTCACGTAGATGTCGAGGTCCTGACGGAGGCCCACGAAGCGGTTCTCGAACATGAACCCCGCGCCGCCGCACGCCTCACGGCACTCCTGCAGCGTGTCGAGGGCGTGCCAGGTCGACAGCGGCTTGAGGGCGGCCGCCAGCGTCTCCAGGTCCTCGCGGTCGTCCGGGGTGTCGGTGCGGCCGGAGAAGACGCCGTCGAACTTCTGCAGGAACTCGTCGTGCGCGAACAGCTGCGCGTACGTGGTCGCCAGCCTCGGCAGCAGTCGGCGCTGGTGCTTGCCGTAGTCGAGCAGCGTGGTCTCCTCGCCGCTGACGCCGTTGAACTGGCGGCGCTGGGTGGCGTAGGTGATCGCGATGTACAGGCCCAGGGCGGACGCCCACGACGAGGCTCCGTCGAGCGAGACGCGGCCCTGCACCAGGGTTCCGAGCATGGTGAAGAAGCGACGGCCGGGGCTGTCGATCGCACTCGTGTACGTGCCGTCGGGGGCGACGTCGCCGTAGCGGTTCAGCAGGTTGGTGCGCGGGATCCGCACGTGGTCGAAGCTCAGCCGGCCGTTGTCGATGCCGTTCAGGCCGCCCTTGAGGCCGTCGTCCTCGCGGCCGATGCCGGGAAGGTCCACGCCGTCCTCGCCGCGCAGCGGCACGTAGAAGCAGTGCACGCCGTGGTTCACGCCGTTGGTGATCAGCTGCGCGAACACCGTCGCCGCCACCCCGTGCAGCGCCGCGTTGCCGAGGTACTCCTTGGTCGCCGCGCGGAACGGCGTGTTGATGACGAACTCCTCGGTCTCCGGGTCGTACGTCGCCGTGGTGCCGATCGAGGCGACGTCGGAGCCGTGCCCGATCTCGGTCATCGCGAAGGCGCCGGGGATCTCCAGGCTCATGATGCCGGGCAGCCACTTGTCGTGGTGCTCCGCGGTGCCGAGCTGCAGCACGGCGGATCCGAAGAGCCCCCACTGCACGCCCGACTTGATCTGCAGGCTCGGGTCGGCGACGACGAGCTCCTCGAACCCGGCGATGTTGCCGCCGTTGTTCTCCTCGCCGCCGAGGCGCTTCGGGAACGCGCGGTGCACGGCGTTGTTCTCGACGAGCAAGTGCAGCTGCGTCAGCACGCGCTCGCGGTGCTCGTCCTTGCCGAGCGAGTCGTCGCGCCAGAACGCCGGGTCCTTGATCATCTCGCGCGCCTCGCGGCGGGTGTCGGCCCAGGTACCGAGCAGCAGGTCGCCGACGGCATCGACGTCGATGCGCGGCGTGGTGTCGTCCTGGGCGGTTTTCGCGGTGGTCCGAAGGGCGGCGTCGACCATGAGGATCCTCTCGTGAGGTTTCTGGGATGCGTTCATGGTAGGTCGCGGACAACGCATGACGAAGGCGGCTGTAGGACTCGTCCAACTCGCCGCGCCTCCGAGGCCGCGCCGGATTGTGCCGAAGCCACAGCAGGGCCTCTGGCAGCCGCGAGCACCCTCAGCGGATCAGCCGGTACCCCTGCACCGGATCGAAGCCGTGGATCTCCCGGGTGTCCAGCGCGGCCATGAAGTCGAGCACCTCCGCGGTGACGATCTGGCCGGGCACGAGCACGGGGAACCCCGGCGGGTAGGGCGTCACGAAGCCGGCCGAGACCGGGCGCTCCCCGGCCGCGACCCGCTCCCGCAGCGCCCCGGGCGTCGCGTACTCGATCCGGGGCCGCCGCTGCCCGTCGTAGAACGCCGCACGCAGATCGCCGTCGGGAAGCCCGGATCCGGCGGCATACGCGGGAGCGAAGGCGCTGAAATCGGGCAGCGGCGGCATGGCGGGCCCGTCCTCGAGCGGAGGGCGCTCCCCGGACGCCCGCTCGCGCTCGAAGCGCTGCGCCAGCTTGACCAGCACCTCGACGAGGTAGGCGATCGCGCTGCGCGAGGTGCCGATGTTCGTCATGAACAGCACCGTGTTGCGGCTGGTCTTGTTGACCTGGATCCCGTAGTGGTCCATCAGGTGCGTGTGCTTGAACGTGTCGCCGTCGACGCCCGTGCCCGAGATCTCGATCGTGATGCGGCTGGGATCGATCACGAACTCGTCCTGCGCCCAGGCGCGCCACATCTCGGCGAACCCGTCGCGCAGCGGCATCGGCCGCCGGGTGCGCCGGTACTCCTGCGGGATCAGGTCGCGCGCGGTGAGCACGCGGAACGTGCGCCGCCGCAGCGGGTGCCGCGCGACCGATCGGGCCAGGCTCGTCGCCAGGTCGAGCTGGCGCTGCACGAGCTCGTACCCTTCGAGCTCCACCTGACGCCGGCCCAGGTCGAGCGAGGCGAGGATCTGGTAGTTCGGCGACGTGGAGGTGTGCGTCATGAACGCCTCGTGGAAGGCGTACTCGGCCTCGACCGCCCAGTCCTGGTCGTAGACGTGGATCATGGATCCCTGCCGCAGCGCGGTGAGCGTCTTGTGGGTGGACTGGGTGGCGTAGACCCGGATCCGCGCGTCCGGCGGCGGGATCAGCTGCTCGCCGATCCAGGCGGCGTCGTCGCGGGGCTCACCGGTCTCCGGGTCGACGAGGCGCTCCTGCTGCGCGCGGTAGGCCGCCGCATGCTCGGCGGAGCGCAGCCGCTCCTGGAGGCGCTTCGCCGCGGCCATCGCCGTGCGCTGACGGGTGACCGGGTGGAACGCGGCGAACGCGAACCACGCCTCATCCCAGAGGAACACCAGGTCGGGCTTGATCGCCAGGCACTCGGCCATCACCCGGGCCGGGTCGTAGACGATGCCGTCGAAGGTGCAGTTGGTGAGGGTGACCAGCTTCACCTCATGCAGCCGCCCCGCGGCCCGGTAGTCGAGCAGCACCTGCTTTATGCGGTCGATCGGCACGGCGCCGTAGAACGCGAAGTCGTTCAGCGGATAGGCCTCGAGGTACGCGGTGCGCCCGCCCGTGAGCATGAGCGCATGGTGGTGCGACTTGTGGCAGTTGCGGTCGACGAGCACGACGTCGCCGGGCTGGACGAGCGCCTGGTGCACGATCTTGTTCGCGGTCGAGGTGCCGTTGGTGACGAGGAACGTGCGCTGCGCGCCGAACGCGCGCGCCGCGAGATCCTGCGCCTTCTTGATCGCGCCGGTCGGGGCGAGCAGCGAGTCGAGCCCGCCGGAGGTGGCGGAGGTCTCGGCCAGGAGCAGGTTCATGCCGTAGAAGTCGGCGAGATCCCGGATCCATCTCGAGCTGACCACGGATCCGCCGCGTCCCACCGGGAGCGCGTGGAAGACGCCGACGGGGCGGCGGGCGTGGTTCTGGATGGCGGCGAAGAACGGCGCGTCGTAGAGGTGCGATACGCGCCGCAGCAGGGACAGGTGCAGCTCGAGCTGGTCTTCGCGCCGGAACACGCGGCGGAAGCGGTGGGTGAGGGCACCCGCGAGGTCCTCGATGTGCGCGCCGGCGACGAGGTACAGGTCGACCTCGGGGCGCAGTGCGTGCAGGGTGTCGGCGAGGCGGAGCACCCGCTGCACCGAGGGGATCGCGCTGCGCGCCGCCGCGGGCGCGGCGGCGGCCTGGTCGTGGGCGAGCTCGATCGTGGCGCGCAGGTCGGGGCTCAGCGGCTGCCGGCTGCGGTCGCTGTAGCCGGGGCGCACGATGCAGGCGAGGATGTGGGGGTTCGTCAGCAGCGCGGCGATCGCGTCGTCAGCGGAGGGCACGATCACGAGGTCGTAGATGAAGTCGTCGGCGTCGGTGCGCAGCCGCCGCATCTCGGCGTGGATCGCATCGCGGTCCGACTCGGTGGTCTCGTCGATCCAGAGCACCTCGAAGCGCGTGCGCGGATCCCGGTCGTCCTGCTGCTCCGCGAGCTCGACGTCGTCGACGGTCGTCTCGGTCGTCCCCGGCACCGAGCTGCCCCGGAGGCGGTGCACCACCCGGCCGATGCGATCGAGGGCGCCGGCGGGGTCGCCGTGCTCGATGAGTTCGCCGATGCGGCCCACGAAGCGCTGCCCGAAGCCGGCCCAGTACAGCTCGATCGACTCGAGCGCACGGAGGTTGCGGCGGATCTCCTCGGCGTTGGCGACGGCGTCGCGCGCCTCGCCCTCGAGTGCGAGCCGCTTCACGGCGAAGCGCAGGAACTCCCAGGCGTCGGCGCGCAGCCGCCAGGTGCTGACGGGCATGCCGGGGTCGGGTTCGAGCGGCCTGTCGGCGATGCGGATCATCGTCGGCACCCCATCGTGCTGCTCATCGCCGGGCTCCTTCCGTCGGTCCACCGGGCCGCTCGTGCGCCGTCGGTCGGGCGCCGCCAATGATGCTCGGCCACGGGCCGACTGGAGTGCGGCGACCCGTCGCGATCGGCACCGATCACGGCATATCCTGCGGGCAGGATCCGTCGGACCGGCCCTGCGGGTCTCCTATCGTGCCACCCGGGTGCGCCCGGCGGGACCCCGAGTCAGGCCTCGCGTCTGGGATTCCAGACCGCCGCCCGTTCGTGGGCCCGCGACGCACAAGGAAGCGGTGGTCAGCCCGCCGCGGCGATGACCTCGAGCACGGCCTCGCCGTAGGCCTCGCGCTTGCGCTCGCCGATGCCGCTGATGCCGACGAGGTCCTCCGCGCGGGCCGGCCGGTGCTCCGCGAGGGCGCGGAGCGTGGCGTCGCCGAACACGACGTACGCGGGCACGCCCTGCTCGCGGGCGGTCTGCGCACGCCAGGCGCGCAGAGCCTCGAACAGCTCCCGGTCGCCCTCGGCGAGCGCCTCCGCGGCGCTCCGCTTGGCCATGCGCGTGCCGGCCGCGCCCGCCCTGGCCACCACGTCGTGACGCAGCTTGACCGGGGTGGTGCCGGCGAGCACCCCGCCGCTGGCCTCGCTCACAGCGAGGGTGCCGTACTCGCCCTGCGCCTGCATGAGGCCCTGCGCGAGCAGCTGCCGCACGACCGAGCGCCACTGAGCATCGGTGAGGTCGGATCCGATCCCGTAGGTGGCGAGCTCGTCATGACGGAACTTGCGGATCTTCTCGGTGGATGCGCCGCGCAGGATGTCGATGAGATGCCCGGCGCCGAAGGACTGGCGCCGCTCGCGCTGCAGTCGCACGATCGTGGAGAGCAGCTTCTGCGCCGGGATCAGCCCGTCCCAGCTGTCCGGCGGGGTGAGGCAGGTGTCGCAGTTGCCGCACGGCTCCGAGGACTGCCCGAAGTAGCCGAGCAGGTTCTGGCGGCGGCAGTCGACGGTCTCGCACAGCGCCAGCATCGCGTCGAGGTGCTGGTTCTGCCGCTGCTTGATGCCGCGGTCGCCGTCGGACTGCTGGATGAACCGGCGCTGCTGCACGACGTCGCCGAGCCCGTAGGCCATCCACGCCACGGACGGCTCGCCGTCCCGGCCGGCGCGCCCGGTCTCCTGGTAGTACCCCTCCACGGACTTGGGCAGGTCGACGTGCGCGACGAAGCGCACGTCGGGCTTGTCGATGCCCATGCCGAACGCGATCGTGGCGACGACGATCACGCCGTCCTCGCGGAGGAAGCGGGACTGATGCGCGGCGCGCGTGGCGGCGTCGAGCCCCGCGTGGTACGGGATGGCGTCGAGCCCCTGCGCCTGCAGATACTCGGCGATCTGCTCGACCGAGGAGCGGCTGAGCGCGTAGACGATGCCGGCGGATCCGGCGGGCTGGCTGCGGATGAACGCGACGAGCTGCTTGCGGACGTCGACCTTGGGATCGATCCGGTACTGGATGTTCGGCCGGTCGAAGCTCGTGACGAAGTGCTTCGCCTCGGGCAGGTGCAGCCGCTCGGTGATCTCGCGGTGCGTCTCGCGGGTTGCGGTCGCGGTGAGTGCGATGCGCGGGACACCCGGGAAGCGCTCCGCGAGGCCGCCGAGCGCGAGATAGTCAGGGCGGAAGTCGTGGCCCCACTGCGACACGCAGTGCGCCTCGTCGATGGCGATGACGCTCAGTGTTCCGCGCTGCAGCAGCGTCAGCGTCTGCGCGTTGGAGAGGCGCTCCGGGGCGACGTAGATGAGATCGAGCTCGCCGGCGAGGTACGCCTGCTCGACCTCCGCGCGATCGGATGCGGTCTGCGTGGAGTTGAGGTAGGCGGCGCGCACGCCGTTGGCGCGCAGGGCGTCGACCTGGTCGTGCATGAGGGCGATCAGCGGGCTGACCACGAGCCCGGTGCCCTCGCGCACGAGCGCGGGGACCTGATAGCAGAGGCTCTTGCCGCCACCCGTGGGCATGAGCACGACCGCGTCGCCGCCGCTGACGACCTGGTCGATGATCGCTGCCTGGTCACCGCGGAACGCGTCGTAGCCGTAGACCGTCCGCAGCGCCTCCAGGGGCGTCGCGAACCGGCTCGGGGCGGGAGCGGCGGGTCGGGCCGTCGCGGCGCGCGGCGGTGCGGCGGTCGCGGTGCGCGAACGAGAGGGAGCCGCCGGTGCCGGGAAGCTGCCCTGCGGCACGGCACCCGGGGAACCGAGCCACTCGCCCTCCTCAGGAGGGGGCGCCGCGTCCCACGGTTCGTCGGGATACGGCACGTCGGCGTAGGGATCGTCGAGCGGCGCATCGGACCACGGCAGATCCGCATAGGGGTCTCGCGGATCGTTCTGGGGCATGCCTCCAGCGTAACGAGCGGCGCCGACACCGCGGGCCGCCGTCCACAGCGCGCCCGAAGGCTGAAGAGACCGCGAAGGCGACCGGATGCCGCCCTGCACCCCACCGGCGGGCATAGGTTGGACGCGAACCGCCACACCCGCACGAAGGAGCGTCATGCCTGAGACCGCTGTGACCCTGAACGAGTCCGAGTCCCGGTACGAGATCAGCGTGGACGGCGCGCTCGCCGGGTTCGCGGAGTTCCAGCGCCGCCCCGGAACGATTCTGTTCATCCACACCGAAGTGGATCCGGCCTTCCAGGGCCAGGGCCTCGCGTCGCAGCTCGCTGCAGGGGCCCTCGCCGACGCCGTCGCGAGCGGCGACACGATCGTGCCGTACTGCCCCTACATCAACCGGTACCTGCGCACCCACGAGGTGCCGGGCGCGAAGGTGCGATTCCCGGCGGCGACGCCCGAGGAGTCGGAATGACTCTGCACGGGCCGCGCGCGGCCGTGCTGGAGGCGCGCGAGGTGCCGCTCGGCGGCGTGCGCGCGATGAACGTGATGCGCGTGCTGCCGAGCAAGGACGTGCCGACCATCGGCGCGTGGTGCTTCCTCGACCGGTTCGGCCCCGCCGAGGTGCGCATGCGCGTGGAACCGCACCCGCACATCGGCCTGCAGACCGTGACCTGGCCGCTCGTCGGCGAGATCCGCCACCGCGACACGATCTCCAGCGACGTCGTGCTGAGGCGCGGACAGCTCAACCTGATGACCGCCGGCAACGGCATCGCTCACTCCGAGTACTCGGTGGGCGAGGATGCGGTCCCCCTCGACGCGCTGCAGCTGTGGGTGGTGCTGCCCGACGGCGCGGCGACCGGCGCGCCGGGCTTCGAGCAGCACCTGGCGCTGCCCGGGCTGGCGCTGCCTGCCGAGGAGGGATCGGATGCCGATGTGACGGTGGTGATGGGGTCGTACGCCGGCGTCGAATCCCCCGCGACCGCGTACACGCCGATCCTCGGGGCGGAGATCCGCCTCGAACCCGGGACACGGGTCCCGCTCCCTCTCGATCCGGCCTGGGAGCACGGCCTGCTTCTCGTCACCGGCGACGCCGCGGTCACCGGATCCGAACTGGCCTCGACCGCCCTGTCCGCCGACGACATCCTGTTCCTCGGCGACTCGCGCGAGGCGGTGACCGTCACCAGCGGAGGCGGCGCCCTGCTCTTCCTGCTCGGCGGCGAACCCTTCGAGCAGGACCTGGTGATGTGGTGGAACTTCGCCGCGCGCACCCACGAGGAGATCGCCCAGGCCCGCGAGGACTGGGAGGCGGGATCCGATCGGTTCGGCCACGTCGTCGGTCACGGCGAGGAGCGGGTGCCCGCGCCGCCGATCCCGCCGGTGCGCCTGATGCCCAGGCGTCGGCGCATCTGAGCGGGCGGATGCCGGGCCCCGCACGAACGGCATCGGCTGCCCTTCCGAACCGCCTCGAACCGCCTCCGGGCGCGCGGGGCGCCGAAGGCGGTTCGATCCGGTTCGGACCGGAGACGAGTTCATGACAGCCCGTCCGGTCAGCTG
This sequence comes from Microbacterium xylanilyticum, assembly GCF_054654695.1. Classification (NCBI taxonomy): domain Bacteria; kingdom Bacillati; phylum Actinomycetota; class Actinomycetes; order Micrococcales; family Microbacteriaceae; genus Microbacterium; species Microbacterium xylanilyticum. The sequence goes on along the minus strand of NZ_BAAIEN010000002.1, from coordinate 302,270 downwards.
ATCTTCTTCCGGTAGATGGCGATCGCAGCGGCGTACGCGACGATCAGGATCCCGACCATCCAGGCGAGCGCGATCCAGATGCTCGAGCCCACGGGCGTGCCGGCGAACAGGGCGCGGATCGTGTTCACGATCGAGGTGACCGGCTGGTACTCGGCGAACCAGGCCACGGGTCCCGGCATCGAGGACGTCGGAACGAAGGCCGAGCTGATGAACGGCAGGAAGATCAGCGGGTAGCTGAAGGCGCTCGCGCCGTCCACGGTCTTGGCGCTGAGCCCCGCGATCACCGCGAGCCAGGTCAGGGACAGGGTGAACAGGATCAGGATCCCTGCCACAGCGAGCCAGGCCCCGAACGAGGCGCCGGTGCGGAAACCCATCGCGAACGCGACGCCCACGACGATCGCGACCGAGACGATGTTCGCGACGACCGAGGTGAGCACATGCGCCCACAGCACGCTGGAACGCGCGATCGGCATCGACTGGAACCGCTCGAAGATCCCGCCCTGCAGATCGAGGAACAGCCGGTACGACAGGTACGCGATGCCCGAGGCGATCGTGATGAGCAGGATCCCGGGGAGCATGTAGTCGATGTACGACTGGTCGGATCCGGTGTGGATCGCCCCGCCGAGCACGTAGACGAACAGCAGCATGAGGGCGATCGGGGTCACCGCGGTGGTGATGATCGTGTCCGGGCTGCGCAGGATGTGCTTGAGCGATCGGCCCGTCAGGGTGCCGGTGTCGCTGAGGACGTGACTGGTCATTTCGATGCCTCCTTCTCGGCTGCGGCGCGTGTCGCCGTCGCTCATCGGCCGCGGACGGGCCGACGAGGGCGAGGAAGACCTCCTCGAGGGTGGGCTGCTTCTCGACGTACTCGACCGTCGTCTGCGGCAGCAGCTTCTTCAGTTCGGCGAGGGTGCCGTTCTGGATGATGGTGCCCTGGTGCAGGATCGCGATCCGGTCGGCCAGCTGCTCCGCCTCGTCGAGGTACTGCGTGGTGAGCAGCACCGTGGTCCCGCCGTTCGCGAGCTCCTTCACGGTGTCCCAGACCTCGATCCGCGCCTGCGGGTCGAGACCGCTGGTCGGCTCGTCGAGGAAGATGATCGGCGGGTTGCCGATCAGGCTCATCGCGATGTCGAGCCGACGGCGCATGCCACCCGAGTACGTGCCCGCGCGGCGCCCTCCGGCGTCGGTGAGCGAGAAGCGGGCGAGCAGGTCGTCGGCGACGGCGCCGGGATCCTTCAGGTGACGCAGCTTCGCGACGAGCACGAGGTTCTCCCGTCCTGTGAGCACTTCGTCGACGGCGGCGAACTGCCCGGTGAGGCTGATCGCCTCGCGGACGTCGCCGGGCGCCGTCGCGACGTCGAAACCCTGGATCGTGGCGGATCCGCCGTCGGCCTTGAGCAGCGTCGACAGGATCCGCACCAGCGTCGTCTTGCCGGCGCCGTTCGAGCCGAGCAGGGCGAAGATGCTGCCCCGCTCGACGTCGAAGTCCACGCCGCGCAGGACCTGCAGGTCCTTGAACGCCTTGGTGACGCCCTGCACGCGGATCGCGGGGGCGAGGGTGGTGGTCATGGTCACTTCTCCTTTCCTGCGGCCTTGTCGATGGCCGTGGTGAAACGGCCGCGCTCCTTGTCGATCCACTCGCGCCCGGCGTACGCCTTGGCGAAGGTGTCGGCGAAGTCGACCGGATCGTCGCCGACGATGTCGCGCACCGGGGTTCCGTCGACGGCGGCGCGCTCCCAGAGGTCGGCCAGGTCGGTGTACATCCGGATCAGGGTGTCGCCGTCGGTGATCCCGCCGGCGTACATCAGGTAGCGATGCATCGCCATGGCGGCCTCGGCGTAGGGCGCCGGAAGCGCCTCCATGCGGGCCTTGTCCTGCTTGTACTGCTTCTTCTGCTCGAGGGATCCGGTGAGGGCTTCGATCCACTTGGCGGCCATGTCAGGCTCCTTCGTTCGTGTCGGTCGTGCTGCTGTCGGTGTGGCGGAGCTGTTCGATGTGCTCTGCGAGGAAGCTCCAGGTCCTCCAGAACTCGGCGAGCTGATCCCGCCCCTGGCTGTTGAGGGAGAACATCTTGCGCGGCGGGCCCTTCTCGGAGGGCACCTTCTCCACGTCCACGAGGCCCCTCTGCTCGATGCGGACCAGCAGCGCGTAGACGGTTCCCTCCGCGATGTCGGCGAAGCCTCCGTCCCGCAGCCGCGTGGTGATCTCGTATCCGTACGCCGACCGCTCGGCCAGGATCGCCAGGACGATCCCTTCGAGAGTGCCCTTGAGCATCTCGGTCATCTGATTCGCCATCGCGATCACCACCTTCTACTCAGTGTTGTTGACTACCGGTAGACAGTAACACTGAGTACCGGTACATAGCAACACTGAATAGCAAGAAATCTTCCCGGCGATCCGGACGCAGCAGAACGCCCCCGGATCCATGGATCCGAGGGCGTTGCAGGTCAGAGCGCGAGATGTGTCCGGAGCGCGGCTCACACCCAGTCGTCCGCGTGCAGCTGGCGCGCGCCGCGGTCGTGCAGGAGGAACTGCGCACGCAGGGGCAAGCCGAGAGACGCTGCCTCACGTCGCATGGCCCGTGCCCATGACCGGACGTCGTCGTCCTCGCCGCCCACGGCGTCGCCGCCGAGCCGCTCCCACACGAGCACGACCGCGGCGTTGCCGGTGAGCTCTCGGAGCAGCGCCATCCGGTGCATGAGGAGCTGCGCCTGGCGCACCTCGCCGAGGTCCTCCACGGTCACCGTCTCCAGCGGTTCGCTCGGGTAGTCAGCCATGGGCATGATGGGCTCGCCGAGCTTTCCCCGGCCGTCGATGAAGAGCAGCCAGAGCTGCCGCCGGTTCGCGCGCTGGAGCAGGAGCTCCACCGCATCGCGGAGGTCGTCGTCATCGGTGAGCACGTGGTCACGCAGAGTCTCGGAGTCCATGGGGCCAGCCTGACGCCGGCGCATGCGCGACGGGACCGGTTCACGTGTTCCGTGCGGAACTCGGTTCAGCACCCGCCTGCGGAGGACGAACGCCCCCGGATCCGTGGATCCGGGGGCGTTCGAGAAGCGAGGCGAGCGGTCAGCGCTTGCCGGCGATCTGGCGCGAGACGATGTCGCGCATGATCTCGTTCGTGCCGCCGTAGATGCGGTGCACCCTGGCGTCGAGGAAGGCGCGCGCGATCGGGTACTCGGTGATGTAGCCGTAGCCGCCGTGCAGCTGGACGCCGGCGTCGAGCACCTCCCACTCGCGCTCGGTGGCCCAGAACTTGATCTTCGCGGCTTCCTCCGCGGACAGCTTCTTGTCCTTGTACGCCAGCAGCGCCCGGTCGACGTAGGCCCAGAGCGCGTCGACGGTCGCGGACATGTCGGCGATCGTGAAGCGCGTGTTCTGGAAGTCGATGATCCGCTCGCCGAAGGCCTCGCGGTCCTTGGTGTAGGCGACCGTCCAGTCGTAGCCGGCCTGCGCGGCCGCCGCGGCGGCGACGGCGATCGAGAGGCGCTCGAGCGGCAGGTTCATCATGAGCTGCACGAAGCCCATGCCCTCGCTGCCGCCGATGAGATTCTCCTCGGGCACGAACACGTCGGTGAAGCTGAGCTCCGCGGTGTCATGCCCTTGGAAGCCCATCTTGTGCAGCTTCTTGCCGTGGTCGAAGCCCTCCATGCCGTTCTCGATCAGCACCAGACTGAACGCGTCGGGACGGTTGCCCTCGCCCGTCTTCACGAAGGTGACCACGAGGTCGGCGGTCTTGCCGGAGGAGATGAAGGTCTTCGCACCGTTGACGAGGTAGCCGCCGTCGACCTTCTTGGCGGTGGTCTTGATGCCGCGCAGATCGGATCCCGCGCCGGGCTCCGTCATCGCGAGCGCGCCGATGACTTCGCCCGTCGCCATCCGCGGCAGCCACTTCGCCTTCTGCTCCTGAGTGCCCATGTGCACGAGGTAGGGGACGGCGAGGTCGTCCTGGATCCCGAATGCCCCCGCGAGGGATCCGGCGCCGGCGGCGATGACCTCCTCCATCACGACCGTGCGGAAGCGGTAGTCCTGCAGCATGCCGGCCCCGCCGAACTCCTCCGGCACCGAGAGGCCGATGAGACCGGCCTCTCCCGCGGCGAGCATGGTCGCGCGGTCGATCTCGCCCTCCGCGTTCCAGCGCTCGATGGCCTCGTTCGTGACGTAGCGGCCGATGAAGTCCTTGACGAGGCCGCGGAAGGCCTCGTGATCCTCGTCGTAGATGTCGCGTTCCATCGCGCTCCTCCAGATCGTGTGTGCGTCTTCGCACTCGTGATCCTATGCGGGATCCTGCGGATCCCGGCCTCCATTGTGGGAATGCATCCCACAGCAGGTGAGACTCCGTGTCACGGTTTGTGCGATCGTGCCATACCCGCGCCGAGGGCCCCTCCGGCCGAGCTCAGCCGGGATAGGCGGGCGCGGGCGGGAGCCCGAAGAACTGCTCGAGGGTGCTGTAGCCGCCGTCGTGATACGCGGTCGCGAGCGGCACGCCGATGTAGCGCAGGTGCCACGGCTCGGCGTCGTAGCCCGTCACCTCCGTCTGGCCCGGCGTGTAGCGGACGATGAAGCCGTACTGCCAGCCGTTCTGCGCGACCCAGGCGCCGGCGGCGGTGCCGCCGAACGAGTCGATGTCGCCGCACCCGCCCGCACAGGAGACGACGTCGGCGGCGAGGCCGGTCTGATGCTCGCTGTGGCCGGGGCGGGCGGAGAGCGCGTCGCCCTGCGCCTGCCCGTACTCGGCGATCTGGCCGGAGTACGTCTGCACCTGCGTGTCGTAGGAGCGGTAGCCGCTCGCCAGGGCGATCGGACCCACGCCCGCGGCATCGGCTGCCGCGGACAGGCGATCCAGGGCCTGCGCCGCGTCGGCGCGCAGGGCTCCGGCGCCGTCCACCGTGAGTCCGGGCTCGCCGAACGGCGACGGCGCGAACGTCACCGGATTCAGCGGGCGTGCCTTGTTCACCACGACCCAGTCCCGGCGCGGGTCGGCCAGGTCGATGCACGGCGCGCTGCCCGCCGTCACGGCGGTGCGGAACGCGGCGCCCCCGCCGAACGCATCGATCACGGCATCGTCGCCGCCCGCTGCGAGGGCCTGCTGCACGGCCGGCTGCGCGCACGGGTCCGCGGCCGCCACGGCGCGCAGGCGCACCGCGGGCAGGCTCGTGGCCGCTGCGGGCATCGCGACTCCAGGGTCCGCCATGGCCGGAGCCTTCGCCCCCGCGCCGCCGGGTCCGTGCTGCGCCGAGCCGTCGGCGAGGGACCAGAGCGCGCCGATCAGCGCGACAGCCAATCCGATCGTGATGGACAGCAGAAGCACCACGCGCGGATGCATGCCGCGAGCGCGCGCCGGGTGCCTCGGGAATGCCACCGTCCCATTCTCACCGCAGGACCTGAAGATCGGCCACCTTCGAACTTTCGACCGATTGAGGCTTGACCCACTCTCGTTCTTATGTTCGAATTTCTCCATGCGATGGCAGGGACAGAGGATCGACGACACAGACGATCAGGCGCTGCCGGGCATGGAGAACCGCACGGGCTTCCTGCGCACCGTGACGACGCCGGAGTTCGCCGGGATGACGTTCCACGAGGTGCTCGCGAAGTCGGCGCTGAACCACGTGCCCGGCCCGTCGAAGATGCCGTTCTCCTGGACGATCAACCCCTACCGCGGCTGCAGCCATGCGTGCGTGTACTGCGTCTCCCCCGACACGCTGATCCTGTGCGGAGACGGCAGGCAGCGGCCCATCCGCGACCTTCGGGTCGGTGACGAGATCTATGGCACGCGGGTCGATGGCGCGTTTCGGCGGTACGTGCGCACACGGATCCAGGCGAAATGGTCGACACGGAAACAGGCCTTCCGGGTGACTCTGGCCGACGGCACCGAGCTCATCGCCAGCGGCGATCACCGATTCCTGACAGGTCGTGGATGGAAGCACGTCGCCGATGCTGAGACGGGCCAGCGCCCGCATCTCACGACGAACAACCGGCTGATGGGCTTCGGCGCTGCCGCTCTCGATGCCTCTGATGTCCGCGATATCGCCGGAAGGGCTGTCAAGACCGTTTCTGACCTCCGAGTGGTCTCCATCGAGCCGTTGGAAGGCGAGCACGACCTGATCGATGTCACCACTGGAACCGGTGACTTCATCGCCAACGGTGTGATCAGCCACAATTGCTTCGCCCGGGGCACGCACACCTACCTCGACCTCGACGCCGGACGGGACTTCGACTCGCAGATCGTCGTCAAGGTGAACGTGGTCGAGACGCTCGAGAAGGAGCTGCGTCACGGATCCTGGCGGCACGAGACCGTCGCGCTCGGGACGAACACGGATCCCTACCAGCGCGCCGAGGGCCGGTACCGGCTGATGCCGGGGATCATCCGCGCACTCGCCGACTCCGGCACGCCGTTCTCCGTCCTAACGAAGGGCACGTTGATCCGTCGCGACATCCCGGTGCTCGTCGAGGCCGCCGCGCACGTGCCCGTCGACGTGCAGCTGTCGATCGCGATGTTCGACGAGACGCTGCGGGAGGCGATCGAGCACGGCGCCCCGTCGACGCAGGCGAGGCTCGACACGGTGCGGGCGCTCAGCGACGCCGGATTCCGCGTGGGCGTGTTCCTGATGCCGATCCTGCCGCACCTGACCGACTCCGTGAACGCGATCGACGGCGCCCTGCGCCGCATCAAGGAGGCGGGCGCCGACCATGTCGTGTACGGAGCGCTGCACCTGCGCGCGGGGGTGAAGCCGTGGTTCTTCCAGTGGCTCTCGCAGCACCGGCCCGATCTGCTGTCGTCGTATCGGGCGCTGTACCCCGACGCGGCCGCCGAGGCGCCCAAGGACTACCGCCAGTGGCTCGGGCGCCGCGTCAAGCCGCTGATCCGGATGCACGGACTGGAGGCGCTGCACTCCGACGACCGCCCGGCCCGGGCACGCAGAACGGCCCCGGACCGCGCCGTGCGCACCCCGGAGCCGTCAGCGACCCTGTTCTGAGAGCGGACCTGCCGCTCAGTACCAGTTGGTCGCCTGCGAGTGGCCCCACGCGGAGCAGGGGGTGCCGTAGACGCTGGAGATGTAACCGAGCCCCCAGCGGACCTGGGTGACGGCGTTGGTCTCCCAGTCGTCGCCGGCGCTGGCCATCTTGCCGCCGGGCAGCGCCTGCGGGATGCCGGTCGCGCCGGACGGGTTGTAGGCCTGGTAGTCCCAGCCGGACTCCTTGTTCCACAGCGAGTTCAGGCACTGGAACTGGTCGTCGCCCCATCCGTACTCGCTGGCCATGATCTGCTGGGCCGCAGCACGGGCGCCGTCCGGGGTGTTCGCAGCGGCCTGCGCCTCGGCGGCGGCCTGCGCGGCAGCGGCGGCCTGGGCGGCGGCCGCGTCGGCGGCCCGCTTCGCGGCGACGGCGTTGTTCAGGTTCGCCCGCACCTCGGCGACCTGCGACTCGATCTTCTCGGAGTAGTCGGTTACCGCGACGGCGAGCGCTGTGTGGGCGGCGCCCTTGTCAGACGCCGCGTCGGACAACACCTCGTGCGCCGAGCGCAGGCCGGTCACGTCGACGAGCTTGCGCGCCTGGCCCAGGTCCAGGCCGGAGGCCTTCACGTCGGCGTTGACCGCGGCCGCGTCGGTCAGCGCGGTCTTGGCGGTGTCGAGCGCAGCGCGCACCTGGACCTGCTGGTTGTACGCGGTGACGTCGTCGACCTGTCCGGCCGAGGGAGCAGCCGCCGCGACGGCGGGGGCGACGAGCACGGCAGCGCCGACGGCGAGCGCGCCGAGAACGGCGGTAGCCCCGACGATGGTGGCGGCCTTGCGGCGGGCAGAGCGGAAGAACGGGTTTCTCGACATGACGAAGTAACGATCCTTGAAGTCCTCGGCGCCACTCGGGTAGTGACGTCAACACCCTTGACCGGGCGTACAAGGTAACGATCCTGCATCACTGAGTCTGGGAGGTCCCCGAGCATCGACGGATTCGACTATGTTTTTGGACCCGATTCTCAGGTTGGGCGTTCTGGGCTTTCAGGATCCGATAATCGTCGTGCGCTGAGGCCGGCGTTGCGATGTCGGCACCCGGGGCTAACGTGGCCGCATGGTGACACTCCGGCCATGACAGGACGAGGATCGTCCGCTGCTCGACGCCTTCAACACGCCTGAGATGACAGCGCACCTCGTCGCGTCGGAGAGCGTCGAAGAGCTCGATCGGCGGCACCTCCGCTATCTGAAGGACGACCTGCCCGGGCGGATGCTCGTGATCACGGACGGATCCGCGCCCGTCGGCACGATCGGCTACTGGGAGGTTCAGGAGGCAACCGGCGAAGTCGCCTGGGAGACGGGCTGGAGCGTGCTCCCGCAGCACCAGGGCCACGGCTACGCCGGCCAGGCGCTGCAGGAGCTGCTCACGGTCGTCCGCGCCGAAGGACGGCACAGCGAGATCCACGCATATCCCTCGATCGACAATGCGCCCTCGAACGCGCTCTGCCGTCGCGCCGGGTTCACGCTGCGCGAGACCCGGTCGTTCCCGTTCCGCGGCGGGGAGCTCGTGGTCAACGACTGGGCGCTGACGCTCTGACTCTCCGCCGCGGACGCCGGCTCAGGAGGTGAGCTCGGCCGAGGACGGCATGCGCCCGGCGATCTCCTCGATGAGGTCGTCGCCGAGGCGCGCCTCCTCGAACGGCGCGTCGATCTCGGCGCGATCCAGCAGCTCCGCCATGCGACGGCGACGCTGACGGGTGATGAGCGTGACCACGCGGCCCGCGTTGCCGGCACGACCCGTGCGGCCCGCACGGTGCAGGTACGTCTTGTACTCGTCGGGCGCATCGGCCTGCACGACGAGGTCGATGTCGTCGACGTGGATCCCGCGCGCGGCGACGTCGGTCGCCACGAGCACATTCACCCGACCCGAAGTGAGCTTCTGCAGGTTTCGCGTGCGCTTCGCCTGGTTCAGATCGCCGTGCAGTGAGACCGCGGGGATCCCGGCGTCCTCGAACTGCTCCGCCAGCATCTCCGCGTATGCGCGGGTGCGGGCGAAGACGAGCGTGCGGCCATCGCGGTCGACGAGGGAGGAGAGGACCTCGGCCTTGTCGCGGTGCTCGATCACGAGCACGCGGTGCTCGATCGTGCCGGAGTCCTGGGTCTCGCCCGCGACCTCGAACACAGCCGGATCCACCAGGAACTCGTCGACGAGCGCGGCGACCTCGCGATCCAGCGTCGCCGAGAACAGCAGCTTCTGGCTGGACGCGCCACCGGGCAGCGCCGTGCCGGTGTGGCGCAGGATCCGCTGCACGGGCTCCACGAAGCCGAGCTCGCACATGTGGTCGGCCTCGTCGAGCACGGCGATCCGCACGTCGGAGAGGTCGAGCTTGCCCTGATTGATCAGATCCTCGATGCGGCCGGGGGTGCCGATCACGATGTCGACGCCCTTCTTCAGCGCGCCGACCTGGCGCGCCTGCGGGACGCCGCCGTAGATCTGGGTGGTGAACAGGCCGACGCTGCGCGCGATCGGCTGGATCGTGCGGTCGATCTGCAGGGCGAGCTCACGGGTCGGCGCGAGCACGATCGCCCGCGGCGAGCGCCCGAACTCGCGCTTCTTGCCCTTCTGCGACTGCAGGATGCTCTCCACGAGCGGCGCGCCGAAGGCGATGGTCTTGCCGGATCCGGTGCGTCCGCGGGCGAGCACGTCACGCCCCTCGAGCACGGCGGGGATCGAGGCGGCCTGGATCGGGAACGGCGTCTCGGCGCCCATGTTCCGCAGGATCTCGACGATGTTGGATCCGAGTCCGAGGTCGGCGAACGTCACATCCGCGACCTCGGCGGCCTCGACGGTCTGCGCCGCGAGGCGCTCGTGCACGACGTCCTCGATGGGCTCGTGCTTCGGAGCGCGATCCGTACCGCGGCTCCAGTCGTCGCGGGAGGGACGCTCGGCGCGCCGGTCGTCGCGGCGCGGCCGGTCATCCCGATCGAAGCGAGGACGCTCGGCCCGGTCGTCCCGACGCGGACGGTCATCCCGATCGAAGCGAGGACGCTCGGCCCGGTCGTCCCGACGCGGACGGTCATCCCGATCGAAGCGAGGGCGCTCGGCACGCTCGAAACGGGGGCGCTCGGTCCGCTCATCGCGACGGAAGCGGTCGCTCTGGTGGGCACGGTCATCGCGACGCGGACGCTCGTCGCGGTCGAAACGCGGACGCTCGTCGCGACGGTGCGGGGCGTCGACCCGCCCGGATCCGACGCGGTTGCGGATCGTGCGCGCCTCGTCGCGGCCGGCCCGCTCCTGCGCCGACCAGCGCTGCTTCGGCGCACGCTCGCCCGCGGCGGGCTCGGGGCGGTAGCCGCGGTGGTTCGGGGAACGGCTGCCGGGACGCGGGTCCACGCGCCGGTCGTCGCGCGCCGGACGGGTGTCGCGGTCGTATCCGCGGGCGTCGCGGTCGAAACCGCGCGCGTCGCGGCCGGCGGAAGCGCGGCCGGACTCCCCGTCACGGGCCGGGCGTCCCTGGCGGTGCCGGTCGTGGAAGGAGGTCTTCTTCGCGTAGCGGGGCTCGAAGTTCGCGGCGGGGCGGCCGCCCTTGGGCTTGTGGTTCTTGGGCACGGGGTTCGTCCTTGTCTGGTTCTCGCACGAGAACAGCGCCCCGCCGCCCTCGTGGGGCGCGGGGAAACCCGGGCAGTCGTCGGCCGGGGGCCATTCAGGTGATGGATGTCGCGCCCGACGACGTCCGCCGGGTTCACCATCGGCCCTGGGCCGCTTCCCGGAGGAAGCTCACACACATTCGCACACACCCGCGCACCACCGGGGATCCCGGAGGCCGCGGTCACCCGAAGCCGACGGATCCATCGTACCCGAGCCACCTGGGAAGCACCCCGGCCGCAATCCGCCGACACGGCGCCGCCGGACCGCTCTACGATGGCGGCATGCACACTCCGACCGGCGTCCAGATCCACCTCGACGCGGGCGGCGTCCACGCCCAGATCTCCCAGGTCGGCGCCTCGCTGCGGCACCTCGTCGTCGACGGCACCACCGTCGTCCCGCCCTACGCCGACGACCTCCCCGCTCCCTCCTGCGCGGGCGTGGTGCTGGTGCCCTGGCCCAACCGCATCCGGGACGGCATCTGGATCGACGGGGACGAGACCCGGGCGCTGGCGATCACCGAGCCGAAGTTCCGCAACGCGATCCACGGCCTGCTCCGCTACACGGCGTACGAGATCGCCGAGCAGAGCGACACCACGGTGCTGCTGCGCGCCGACGTGGTGCCGCAGATCGGCTACCCCTACCTGCTCGAGACCAGCGTGCACTACACGCTCACTCCCGACGGCATCACCGTCGCGCACACGATCACCAATCGATCCGGATCCGCCGCGCCCGTCGCGATCGGCACGCATCCGTTCCTCACCCTCTCCGGGGCGGATCCGAAGACGCTGCTCCTGCAGGTCCCTGCCGCGACGTACTTCGAGACCGACGATCGGATGCTGCCGATCGGGGAATCGCCCGTGTCCGAGGGCACCGACCTGCGCACCCCGCACCGCCTCGGCGATCTGCGGCTGGACACCGGGTTCGCCGCGCTCCGCCGGGACGACGACGGGAAGGTGCGCAGCACCCTGTCCGCGCCGGACGGCCGCACGGTCACGCTCTGGCAGGGCGAGGGGCTCGACTTCCTCCAGGCGTTCACCAGCACGGGCTATCCCGGTCAGGAGCTCGTGGTCGCGCTCGAGCCGATGTCCGCGCCCGCCGAGGCCTTCAACTCGGGTCGCGGCCTGCGCCGCCTCGCACCGGACGAGACGTGGTCGGTCGAGTGGGGCGTGACCTTCTCCGGCTGAGCGTCCGGCGGATGGGATACTCTGCTCGGGAATGATCTTTCCGGCATGCGGATAACTCCCGCCGGATCGCGAGGCGAGAGGATCCGCATGGCCGCGGACAGCACAGAACGCGTCAAGTCGGTATCCCGCGTCTTCGATGTGCTCGAGCTCATCGCCGACGCCGGCGGCGATGTCACCATCAGCCAGCTCGCAGCGGCGGCCGACCTGCCGATGACCACGATCCACCGGCTCCTGCGCACCCTGGTGGCCGAAGGATATGCGCGCCAGCTCGCCAACCGCCGCTACGCGCTCGGGCCCAAGCTCGTCCGCCTGGGCGAGGTCGCGAACCGGCAGTTCGGCCAGATGGCGATGCCGCAGCTCAAGTCGCTCGTGGCGCGCCTCGGCGAGACGGCGAACCTCGCCACCATCGACGGCGACAGCGTGGTGTACGTCTCCCAGGCGCCGTCGCCGCACGCGATGCGCATGTTCACCGAAGTGGGCGGCCGTGCCGCGCTGCACTCCACGAGCGTCGGCAAGGCGATCCTCGCCCAGCTCAGCGACGACCAGGTGCGCGAGATCATCGGCCGTGCGGGCATGCCGCACTCCACGGAGCGCTCCCTCAGCACCATCGATGAGCTGCTCGCCGACCTGGCAGTGAGCCGCGAGCGCGGATACGCGGTCGACGACGGCGAGCACGAAGTGGGCGTGCGCTGCTTCGCGATGGCGGTGCCGGACATGCCGGTGCTCACCGCCGTCTCGGTCTCGGGCCCGATGTCGCGCGTCGGCGAGGACTTCGCCGATCAGGCGATCCCGGTGCTCCGCGAGGTCGTGGCGGATATCTCCGCCGCCGCGAACGCGTACTGACCCGAGCGGCGCGCCCGGTCCCGGGACGCGCAAGGCGGCGATCAGCCGCCTGGCCGAATCGTCGCACTTCCCCTCTTGACGGCTTCCTTTCCGCCATCTTAGGCTGTCGATGTTTTCGGAACACGGATTCCGTATATCGGAAACAGCGCGAATCTACTGGCGGTAAGGCCGAGGCGACAACGCCTGACCACACAGCGTTGCGCTCCTCTCAACAAGGAGAAAGACCCCACGCGGAGGCCTTCGGGCCTAGGCTCCGTCTCACAGAGTCGGAGCCGAGCCGCATCGCACACTGTCGCCGGAATCGAGGAGATTCGCATGACCGAGATCGCCGTCACCGTCAATGGAGAACAGCGCCCGCTCGCCGGCACGCCCACGCATGCCACCGCTCTCGACTGGCTGCGCGACGTCGGACTCTCCGGAAGCAAGGAGGGCTGCGCCGAAGGCGAATGCGGCGCCTGCGCGATGCTGCTGGCCACGCCCACCGCCGATGGCGGCACCGCGTGGACGCCCGTCAACGCCTGTCTCGTGCCGGTGTACGCCCTGGACGGCCAGGAAGTCGTCACGGCCGAGGGGCTCGGTTCCCCCGACGACCTGCACCCGGTGCAGGCGAAGCTCGCGGAGGCCGGTGGCTCGCAGTGCGGCTACTGCACCCCCGGCTTCGCGTGCAGCATGGCGGGCGAGTACTACCGCGCCGACCGCACGGCCGTCGCGGACGCTTCGACAGGCTCAGCGACCGACACGGGCTCAGCGACCGACACGGGCTCAGCGACGGACGCTTCGACAGGCTCAGCGACCGACGCGTGTCCGGTGCACGACCGGGAGCACGGGCCGAACGGGTTCGACCTGCACGCCCTGAGCGGCAACCTCTGCCGCTGCACCGGCTACCGTCCGATCCGCGACGCGGCCTACACGCTCGGCTCCCCCGATGCCGACGACCCGCTGCAGCAGCGTCTCGCGCAGCCGGCTCCGCAGCCGGTCGCCACCGACGCGGCGGTCGGCGGGGCGCGCTTCGTGCGCCCCGGGACGTTCGCCGAGGCGCTGCGGATCCTGCACGACGAGAAGGATGCGCTGCTCGTCGCCGGATCCACCGACTGGGGCGTCGAGGTGAACATCCGCGGCCGGCGCGCCCCGCTCGTCGTCGCGATCGAGCAGCTGCCGGAGCTGCGCACGCTCACGATCGGCGACGAGTACGTCGAGATCGGCACCGCGCTGCCCCTGTCCGAGGTGGAGAAGCGCCTGGACGGCCGGATCCCGCTGCTCGCGCAGCTGTTCCCGCAGTTCGCGTCGCGCCTCATCCGCAACCGCGGCACGATCGGCGGCAACCTCGGCACCGGCTCCCCCATCGGCGACACCCCGCCGGCGCTGCTCGCCCTGCGCGCGAGCGTGGTGCTGGCCTCGGTCGACGGGGAGCGTGAGGTCGAGCTGGCCGAGTATTTCACCGGCTACCGGCAGACGGTCAAACGGCCCGACGAGCTGATCAAGGCCGTCCGGATCCCGCTTCCGCTCGCATCCACGACCGCTTTCCACAAGATCGCCAAGCGCCGCTTCGACGACATCTCCAGCGTCGCCGTCGCGTTCGCCCTCGACATCGACGGCGGCGTGGTGACCGGCGCGACCATCGGCCTCGGCGGCGTCGCCGCCACCCCGCTGCGGGCGCGCGCGACCGAGGAGGCGCTGGTCGGCAAGCCCTGGAACATCGCCACCGTGAAGGCCGCCTCCGAGGTCCTGCGCGCGGAGGGCACCCCGATGTCCGATCACCGCGCGAGCAGCGAGTACCGCTCGCACATGCTGGGAACGTCGCTGCTCAAGCTCTACAGTCAGACAGCCCTCGAGGCGAAGGAGGTGCTCAAGGCATGCGATGCACTGAGCGACCGGAGGGAGTCGAAGTGAGCACGCTCGCCGACCGCCCGGAGAACCCCGTCGTCGGCCTGCGGGCCGCGCACGAGAGCGCCGCCCTGCACGTCACCGGCGCAGCCATGTACACCGACGACATCGCCGAGCACACCCGCGGGGTGCTCACCGCCTGGCCGGTGCAGTCCACGAACGCGCACGCCAGGGTCACCGTCGACGTGTCCGGCGCCTACGAGGTGCCCGGCGTGGTGCGCGTGCTCACCGCCGATGACGTGCCGGGCCTCAACGACGCCGGCATCCGCAACGACGAGCCGCTGTTCCCGAGCGAGGCCATGTTCTACGGACACGCCCTGGTGTGGGTGCTCGGCGAGAGCCCGGAGGCCGCACGCCTGGGCGCCGAGCGGGTGACGGTCGAGTACGAGCCGCTGCCTTCGCTCATCACGATCCAGGACGCCCTCGACGCGCAGTCGTTCCAGGGCACCCCGCGCACGGTGCAGCGCGGCGACGCGGCTGCCGGCCTCGCCGGATCCGCCCACGTCTTCGAGGGCGTCACGGAGTTCGGCGGCCAGGAGCACTTCTACCTGGAGACGCACGCGTCGTTCGCGACCCGCGACTCGGAGGGGCAGTACTTCATCCAGTGCTCCACCCAGCACCCCACCGAGACCCAGGATCTGGTCTCGCACGTGCTCGGGATCCCGGCGAACGAGATCACGGTGCAGTGCCTGCGCATGGGCGGCGGCTTCGGCGGCAAGGAGATGCAGCCGCACGGCTTCGCGGCGATCGCGGCCCTCGGCGCCAAGCTCACCGGACGCCCGGTGCGGCTGCGCCTGAACCGCACGCAGGACATCACGATGACCGGCAAACGCCACCCGTTCCACATCGCGTGGAAGGTGGGTTTCGACGAGAACGGCCTGCTGCAGGCGCTCGACGCCACCCTGACCTGCGACGGCGGCTGGTCGATCGACCTGTCCGAGCCGGTGCTGGGCCGCGCGCTCTGCCACCTGGACAACTCGTACTGGATCCCGAACGTGCACGCCTACGGGCAGATCGTGAAGACGAACAAGACCTCGAACACGGCCTACCGCGGCTTCGGCGGGCCGCAGGGCGTCTTCCTCATCGAGGACATCCTGGGCCGGGTGGCACCGAAGCTCGGCATCGATTCGCTCGAGCTGCGCCGACGCAACTTCTACGCACCGGGTCAGACCACGCCCTACGGCCAGCTGGTGAAGGACGCCGGCCGGCTGGAGACGATCTGGGGCCAGCTCTCCGACGAGGCCGACGTCGCCGCACGCCGCGCCGAGATCGCCCGGTTCAACGAGACCAGCCCGCACACCAAGCGCGCCCTCTCGATGACGCCGATCAAGTTCGGCATCTCGTTCAACTTCGCCGCGTTCAACCAGGCCGGCGCCCTCGTGCACGTCTACAAGGACGGCTCGGTGCTCGTCAACCACGGCGGCACCGAGATGGGCCAGGGCCTGCACACGAAGATGCTGCAGGTCGCGGCGACCGCGCTCGGCGTGGAGCTGCACCAGGTGCGCCTCGCCCCGACCCGCACCGACAAGGTGCCGAACACCTCCGCCACCGCGGCGTCGTCCGGCGCCGACCTCAACGGCGGTGCCGTGAAGAACGCGTGCGAGCAGATCCGCGAGCGCCTGACCAAGGTCGCCGGGCGCCTGCTGGACGTCGACGAGCGCGACGTGCGCTTCGGCGGCGGCCGGGTCACCGCGCTCGCCGCGCCCGCGCGCAGCCTGTCCTTCGCCGAGGTCGTGAAGGCCGCGTACTTCCAGCGCGTGCAGCTGTTCGCCGCGGGCTACTACCGCACCGAGGGCCTGCACTGGAACCCGGAGATCATGCAGGGATCCCCGTTCAAGTACTTCGCGTACGGCGCCGCGGCCACCGAGGTCGAGGTGGACGAGTTCACCGGCGCCTACCGGGTGCGTCGCGTCGACATCATCCACGACGTGGGCGACTCCCTGTCCCCGATGCTCGACATCGGCCAGATCGAGGGCGCCTACGTGCAGGGCGTGGGCTGGCTGACCCTGGAGGAGCTGCGCTGGGACACCAGCGACGGCCCGCACCGCGGCCGCCTGCAGACCCAGTCCGCGTCGACGTACAAGCTGCCGAGCTTCTCCGAGATGCCGGAGGAGTTCCACGTGCGGCTGTTCGAGAACGCGCGCGAGGAGGGCGCCGTCTACGGATCCAAGGCCGTGGGCGAACCGCCGTTCATGCTCGCGTTCAGCGCCCGCGAGGCACTGCGCGACGCCGTGGCGGCGTTCGGGCCGGCCGGGCATTCGGTCGACCTGGCCTCGCCGGCGACACCCGAGGCCGTGTTCTGGGCCGTCCGCGCGGCGCAGGAGGCAGGAGCTCCGCAGAGCACCGCCGGCGCGGGTGCTCACGCCCTGGCGGCGGTCGCCGCCGACTGACGATGGACTGGCTGGACGCGCTGCAGGAGCTGCGGTCGCGGCGGATCCCCGCCGTGATCGTGACCCTGGCGACCGTGCGCGGGCACGCCCCGCGCAACGGCGGCGCAAAGATGGTGGTCTCCCCCGACGCCGTGCACGGCACCGTCGGCGGCGGCAACCTCGAGCAGACCGCGATCGAGCAGGCGCGACGGATGCTGTCCGCCGGCACCGCCGAGCCCGAGCTGCTCGCGCTGACGCTCAGCGACAAGGCCGTGACGGAGTACGGCGTGCAGTGCTGCGGAGGAGAGGTCACCATGCTGCTGGAGCCGATCCGGGTCACCCCGGCCGTCGCGGTGTTCGGCCTCGGCCACGTCGGTCTCGAGCTGGCGCGCATCCTCGCCCGCCACGAGCTCGAGCTCACGCTCGTCGACTCCCGCTCCGAGATGCTGGCCGAGGAGCGGATCGGGGTCCCCGGCCGCAGCGGCGTGCTCGGCGACGCGGTCGCCCGGGTGCGCGTGGTGCACGCCCCGGTTCCGGAATCCGCGCTCGCCGGCCTCACCCCCGGTGCGCATGTGCTGGTGATGACGCACGATCACGTCGAGGACCTCGCGATCATCGACCAGGCCCTGCGCACGGAAGGCCTCGGATCCGTCGGCCTGATCGGATCCGCCTCGAAATGGGCGCGGTTCCGCACCAAGCTGCACGAGCTGGGCCAGACCGACGCCGACCTCGCCCGCGTGACGACGCCGATCGGGATCCCCGAGGTCTCCGGCAAGCAGCCCGCCGTGATCGCGGTGAGCGTGGCCGCCCGGATCCTGCAGCTCATCGACGAGGCCGCCGCCGCGGAGTAGCCGCTGGCCACGCGCCTTCTAGGCGTCCAGCGACGCGAGGTAGGCGGCGTTTCCCCGGAGCGCCGCCTCGTAGCGCTGCACCTCCGCGGTCGGGAAGCGGTCGGCCACCACGGTGAGCACCGCACCGAGCGCTGCGCTGGGCCGTCCCATCGCGTGCAGGGTGAGCGCGCGGAACAGGCCGAGCGACTCCGATTCGGGGAAGCGGGCGATGCCCTCGTCGAACGCGGCGAGGCTCTCGTCGAGACGGCCGAGGTTGCGCAGTGTGCTGCCGTACTGCAGGTAGCACTGCCGCAGCCAGCGCCCCTCCAGGCCCGCGGACATCGCGCGGCGGTAGTAGCCCAGCGCGGTCTCCTCCTGGCCATCGGTGTCGTACGCGCCCCCGACCTCGTAGAGCACGCCGGCGTCGTCGGGATGCTCTGCGAGCACCTCGAGGAACGCCGCGATGGTCGGCGCCATGTGCGAGCGGTCGCGGGCGGCGAAGATCGCGTCCAGCCGGGCGCGCAGATCGGGGTCGGTCATGGATCCTCCACGGTCCACGCTAGCTTCGGGTGCCGGACAGAGGGCTCAGCTCAGCACGACCCGCGCGCCGGAGTCGCCGACGGCGAGCGACACCTCGCCGCGGAGGTCTCCCGAGGTCACCGCGAAGTCGCCGGCGAAGGCTCGCAGCGGCACCCGCCCTTCCGCGTCCGTCCGCAGCACGGTCGGCGGCAGCCACCAATCGCCGCGCACCAGGTCGCGCAGCGCGCGGTACGCGGGCTTCTCCGAGCCATCCGGCCGCACCAGCCCGCTCGGCGCGTTCAGCCAGGCCGTGGCGTCGTCGAAGCCCCAGTAGGTGATGGCGGCGACGGCCGGGTGCTCCACGAGGGTCCGGTAGTGCCGCACGATCTCGTCGGCCTGACGCTGCTCGCCCTCGGGCGTGGACGGCCAGGAGTCCACGACGTAGTCGTTGAGGTCGTCGATGTGCGCCGGCATGAGATCGCCCGACACCAGCGAGGTCTCGGTCCAGTGCAGCGGCAGGCCGAACCGCGCGAAGCGCTCGCAGATCTCGTGTACCTGCTCCTCGCCGCGGAAGCCCTGGTGCATGTGTGACTGCAGGCCGATCGCGTCGATCCGCACGCCCGCATCCAGCACCTCGCCGATGAGGCGCTCGTACTCGGGGCCGAGGTCGAAGTCGTTCAGCACCAGCTCCACATCGGGATTGACGGCGCGCGCCTCCTCGACCGCCATCCGGATGAACTCGACCCGGCCGTGCTTCTCGCACAGCCGGGTGATCGCGTTGCGAACCCCGTCCGGCTCGTTCTCGAAACGCGGCATGATCACCGCCTCGTTGACGATGTCCCAGGTGTCGATGACTCCGGCGAAGTCGCGCACCTCGCGGCGGATGCGGTCCCGCAGCGCACGCTCCGCCTCGTCCAGCGGCAGCCGGTCGACCCACGGCGCCTTCACCGTGTGCCAGACGAGCGGATGCCCCTTCAACCGCACGCCGTGGGCGGCGAACTCGCCCGCCCGGCGCATCAGCTCCTGCACCTGCGGCCGACCGCGCTCCGGTTCGTACCGCCCCCAGTAGAGGGTGAGCGTCGCCGCGTCGAAGACGTCGAGCCACTGGCGCAGCATGTCCTCGCCCGGGACGCCGGGCGCCGTGCATCCGAACCGGAGCGCGTGCCGCAGCTGCGACACCGTCACGTCCTGGTTGCGCAGCGGCTGCCCGGCGGCATCGACCAGGAGGAGGCCGGCATCCACCTCCCGGTGACGAGGACGAGCGGAAGGGCGCAGATCGGTCATGCTGTGGACCTCGATGGAGACGGTGACGGTGGGCTGACCCCGCCGATCCGCAGGCCCTGGGGCGACGGGGCCCCTGCAGATTACGGTCGCAAGAAATAAGTTGTCAATACCTACAATTGATGCAACCGTCACCGCCCACCGGGTGATCAGTGCCCGAGCAGCTGCTCCACCGGGCCGCGCACGAAGTACAGCGCGAAGCCGGCCGCGACCACCCACATCAGCCAGTGCACCTTGCGCGCCCGGCCGGAGAGCGCGTTCACCAGCGCCCAGGAGATGAAGCCGACGCCGATGCCGTTCGCGATCGAGTAGGTCAGCGGCATCGTCACGATCGTGAGGAACGCCGGCAGCGCGACGGCGAAGGTGTCGAATCTGATCTCGCGGATCTGCGCCATCATCATCGCGCCGACGACGACGAGCGCGGCGGATCCGACCTCGATCGGGACGACCAGGGTGAGCGGCGTGACGAACATCGACAGCAGGAACAGCGCACCCACCACGAGCGAGGCCAGTCCGGTGCGGGCACCCTCGCCGATGCCGGAGGCGCTGTCCACGTACACCGTGTTCGACGAGGTCGAGGTCACGCCTCCGGCGACGGCGCCGAAGCCCTCGACGACGAACGCGGAGCGCAGGCGCGGGAACGTGCCGTCCTTGTAGGCGAGGCCCGCGTTCTTGGCGAGTCCGGTCATGGTGCCCATGGCGTCGAAGAAGTTCGAGAACACCAGCGTGAAGACGAGCATCGTGGCCGACAGCGCGCCGATCCGGCCGAAGGCGCCGAACAGGTCGAACTGCCCGACCAGCCCGAAGTCCGGCACGGTGATCCACGTGCTCGGCAGCTGCGGGATGGTCATGTGCCAGCCGTTCGGGTCCTTGAAGGAGGGCCCGAGGTGCAGCACCGCCTGCGCGATGAGCGCGACGAT
This sequence comes from Microbacterium xylanilyticum, assembly GCF_054654695.1. Classification (NCBI taxonomy): domain Bacteria; kingdom Bacillati; phylum Actinomycetota; class Actinomycetes; order Micrococcales; family Microbacteriaceae; genus Microbacterium; species Microbacterium xylanilyticum. The sequence continues at coordinate 281,844 of NZ_BAAIEN010000002.1, read as the reverse complement.
GGTGGTCGCGACGATGCCGATCAGGATGCCCCCGGGCACCTTGCGGGCCACGAGGATCGCGATGACGACGACGCCGAGCAGGAAGATCAGCGTGGGGACGGATGTGATCGATCCGCCCTCGCCGAGCTGCACCGGCGGACCGGCGGGGGTGCGGTTCACGAACCCGGAGTCGACGAAGCCGATGAAGGCGATGAAGAGGCCGATGCCGACCGTGATCGCGGCCTTGAGCGCCTGCGGCACGGCCTTGAAGATGGCGGTGCGGATGCCGGTGGCTCCGAACAGCACGATGAGCACGCCGTTGATCACGACGAGCCCCATGGCCTCCTGCCACGTGACCTGGCCGACCACCGACACGGCGAGGAAGGAGTTGATGCCCAGGCCCGCGGCGAGCGCGAACGGGAGCCGCGCGATCACGCCGAACAGGATCGTCATCACCCCGGCGGTGAGCCCGGTGGCGGCGCCGATCTGAGCCGCCTGCAGTGCGTGGCCGGCGACGTCCTTGGCACCGCCGAGGATCAGCGGGTTCAGGATCACGATGTAGGCCATCGTGACGAAGGTGACGATGCCGCCGCGCAGCTCGCGGCCGATCGTGGATCCGCGACGCGTGACCTCGAAGAACCGGTCGACCGCGTTGCGCGGTTCGGCGTCGACGGTGGTGCTGGTGCCGGTCTTCAGCGGCGGCAGGTTCTCCGCGGTGCGGGAGAACGGAGAGCGCTCGGGAGCGCCTTCGGCTTCGGGGGTGGGAGTGTGCGACGTCATTGTCTGCTCCTGATGTTCGGTTCGGTCAGTACTCGATGCGGGTGGTGTTGCGGCTCCACTCGGTGAAGGGCGCGACGCGCTGCTCCGCCGGCAGAGTGATGTCGGTCACGGGCATGATCGCCCGGTCATCCGGTCCGCCCTCGAAATAGCGGTAGAACACCGCGTCATCGAAGCCGGCGTCTGCGGCGTCGTCACGGTTCGCCGCGAAGTAGACGCGATCGATGCGCGCCCACAGCGAGGTGGCGAGGCACATCGGGCACGGCTCGCAGCTGGTGTAGAGCGTGGCACCGGACAGGTCGAATGTGCCGAGCTGCTGGCACGCGTTGCGGATCGCGGTCACCTCGGCGTGCGCCGAGGGGTCGAGATTCGCGGTGACGCGGTTGACGCCTTCGAACACCCGGCCGTCGGCCGAGACGACGATGGCGCCGAACGGACCGCCGGCATTGCGCACGTTGTCCGTCGCGAGGGCGACGGCCCGCGCGAGGTACTCGGCCGGCGTCTTCGCCACGACGTTCGCGGACGCACTGCCGTCCGGGGGCACGGGGGTGCTGGTCATGGAGAGCTTCCTTGCTGTCGTCGCAGTGATACGGCTTCCGGTCGGGCCCCGGAGTCGGGCCGTCCCTCGAGATAAGTACGTCGAACCGCTAGGTTGTCATCCCGCCTTCGGCCGGTGATGCGGCGTCGGGCTGGGGTCGACAGTAACAGCGTTCCCTCCCACGGTCCAGCACTTTTCGGAATCGTCATTCCGTAATGCGGGATCCGTGATTGTCCAACCGCATCTGCGGCGCTATCGTCTTCCTCATGACGCATTTTCGGATTCGTGAAGCCGCGAGCCTGTTGGGGGTCAGCGACGACACGGTGCGCCGCTGGGCAGCCGACGGGATCCTCACCCTCTCCACCGACGCGACCGGTCACCAGGTCGTGCCCGGCGCCGAACTCGCCGAGCGCGCCCAGGCTCTCGCGAGCGAGCCGGATCCGGGCGACGACATGGTGCGCAGCGCGCGCAACCGCTTCGTCGGGCTCGTCACGGCAGTGCGGGTGGAGGGGCTGATGGCGCAGATCGAGCTGCAGAGCGGGCCGCACCGCATCGTGTCGCTGATGAGCGCCGAGGCCGCGGAGGAACTGGGGCTCGAAGTCGGCAGCAAGGCCGTCGCCGTCACGAAGGCGACCATGATGATCATCGAAGCCGAGAGGGCCGGAGCATGACCGGCACCCGTCTGCGGCCGGCGGCCCTCATGGCGGGCGCGCTGGCGCTTCTCGCCCTCACAGCGTGCTCCGGGACGGCTTCCCCGGCGGCGAGCCCCTCGGCCACGCCGACCGGCCGGACGAGCATCGCCGTCCGCTCCGCCCCGCACGGCGAGCTCACCGTGTTCGCCGCCGCCTCGCTGAGCAAGGCGTTCGATGAGATCACCGCCCGGTTCGAGTACGAGAACCCGCAGGTTCATGTGCATCCGATCACCTACGACGGATCATCGACGCTCGCGACGCAGATCATCGCGGGGGCGCCCGTCGACGTGTTCGCCTCGGCCGACCTGAAGAACATGGACAAGGTCATCCAGGCCCGGCTCGCCGGACCGACCGAGGTGTTCACCTCGAACGTGCTGCAGATCGCCGTCGCTCCCGGCAACCCGCACAAGGTGAAGGATCTCTCATCGCTCGCCGATCCCGGCCTCAAGGTCGTGCTGTGCGCTCCCGCGGTACCGTGCGGGAGCGCGGCGAAGACGCTGCTGGACGCCGCAGGTGCCGCCGTGACACCGGTCAGCGAGGAGCAGAACGTCACCGCCGTGCTCGCCAAGGTCAAGGCCGGCGAAGCCGACGCCGGCCTTGTCTACACGACCGACGTCAAGGCGGCCGGATCCGCGGTCGCGGGCATCACCATCCCCGACGCGGACCGGGCCGTGAACAAGTACCCGATCACGGCGCTGAAGGCCTCGAAGAACCCGGATGCGGCACTCGCCTTCCAGGAGTTCGTGCTGTCGGACAAGGGCCAGAAGATCCTCACCGACCTCGGGTTCGGCGGGCGATGACGCAGCGGCGCGGCGAGGGGCTGGCGGCGTGGGTGCTGATCCCGGCACTCATCGCGGTGGCCCTGCTCGTGCTGCCGTTCGTCGCGCTGCTGGGGCGGCTGGACTGGGCGACCGTGCCCGCGGCGATCACGTCGCCCGCCGCGCTGCAGGCGCTCGGGCTCTCGCTGCTCACCGCGACGATCGCCACCGCGGTCTGCGCACTGCTCGGCGTGCCCCTCGCGGTGGCGATCGCCCGCAGCCCCACGTGGCTCGCGGCGGTATTGCGCACCCTGACCACGCTGCCCCTCGTGCTGCCGCCCCTCGTCGGCGGCATCGCGCTGCTCGCGCTGTTCGGACGCACCGGGCTGCTCGGCGGTGCCCTCGGGGCCGCCGGGATCCAGATCCCCTTCACGACGGTCGCCGTGGTGGTCGCGCAGGCGTTCGTGGCGCTGCCGTTCCTGGTGATCTCGATCGAGGGCGCCCTGCGCGCGATCGGCACCGAGCACGAGCACGTGGCCGCCGGTCTCGGCGCGGGCCGATTCACGGTGTTCCGCCGGGTGACCCTGCCGCTCGCCGCCCCGGGGCTCGTCGCCGGCACCGTGCTCTGCTTCGCGCGCGCTCTCGGCGAGTTCGGGGCGACGGCCCTGTTCGCCGGCAACGCGGCGGGAGTCACCCGCACCATGCCGCTGGCGATCTACACCGCCTTCAACGGCGCCGGGGTCGAGGAGGACACCGCCATCGCCCTGTCGCTGATGCTGATCCTCGTCGCCATCGCCGCGCTGGTGCTCGTACGCGGCTGGCGCCCGGGGGCCGTGCGATGAGGGTCGACCTGCACACCCGTCGCGCCGGCTTCGCGCTCTCCGCCGCGTTCGAGGCGGATCCGGGCGAGATCCTGGCCGTGATCGGCCCGAATGGATCCGGCAAGTCCACGCTGCTGAACGCGGTCGCGGGATTCCTGCCCGCTGCAGGGACGGTCGAGGTCGCCGGGCGGGTGCTCGACGCCCCGGCTCTCGGATCCGCCCGACCGACGCATGTGCCGCCGGCGCGACGGCGGGTCGCTCTGCTCGGACAGCGCCCGCTGCTGTTCCCGCATCTGAGCGTGCGCGAGAACGTGGCCTTCGGGCCTCGTGCGCAAGGCGTGTCCCGCGCGGAGGCCCGCCGTCGCGCTTCGCAGCGACTCGAGGAGGTGGGTCTCGGCGGGCTCGCCGCCCGCCGACCGGCGGAGCTCTCCGGCGGGCAGCAGCAGCGCGCCGCGATCGCCCGCGCCCTGGCCTCCGAGCCGGACGCCCTGCTGCTCGACGAGCCGTTCGCGGCGCTCGATGCCCCATCTGCCGCGCAGGCCCGGCGGCTCATCGCCGCGCAGGTGGGCGCCGGTGACCGTCCCATCCCGATCGTGCTCGTCACGCACGACCCCATGGACGCGCTGATCCTGGCCGCGCGCACGCTCGTCCTGCACGACGGCGCCGTGATGCAGGCGGGACCGACCGCCGAGGTGCTCGGCCACCCGCGCTCGGAGTTCGTCGCCGCCCTCGTCGGGGTGAACCGGCTCGAGGCGGTCGGCACGGGCGACGGCGCCGTGCGGGCGGCCGATGGGCTCGCGCTGCGCGGTCACGGCGACGCGACGGGGGCGGGCCAGGCGGCCACGGCCGTGTTCTCGCCCGGATCAGTGCGGGTGGAGGCGGCGTCGGCGGCGGATTCCGCGGCGCCAGCGAACCAGTGGACCGGTCGCGTCGCGCAGCTGGACCCGATTCCCGGCGGGATCCGGCTGCGCACTGCGGAGCACCCCGGGATCGCCGTGGACTGTCCGTCGACGCACGCGGTCGCGCTCGGACTGCACCCCGGGCAGCGTCTGTCCTTCCGCGTCGACGAGACCGACGTCTCGCTCCGCGTCGAAGCGGCCGCTCCCTCGGCGGTCGCCGGTCGCTGAGCGCCCTTCGTCTCGTCGGTGCGCTCCTCGCTCAGGGACCGGGAACGGTCGCCGGTCCCTGAGCGCGCGCAGCGAGACGAAGGGCGATGCAGCCGTTCGGATCCTGCTCAGCCGAGCCGGTGCTACGGTTGCCCCTCGAAAGGAGGCCGACCGATGTCGCCCACGCCTCGCCCTCGTGACGCCGACGCCGCCGCGTCCCGCGCCGGTGCCCGGCGGCTGCCATCGACCGGCGTCCTCGACACGCGCGACCGGCCTCTGCGCGACCTCCGGATCTCCGTGACCGACCGCTGCAATTTCCGCTGCGTGTACTGCATGCCGCGCGAGGTGTTCGGCCGGGACTACGCATTCCTTGAACGGCATGAACTGCTGACCTTCGAGGAGATCGAGCGGATCGCGCGCGCTGCGCTCGCGAACGGCGTCCGCAAACTGCGCCTCACCGGCGGTGAGCCGCTGCTGCGCCGCGGCATCGAGGACCTCGTCGCCCGGCTCGCCGCACTGCGGACGCTCGACGGATCCAAGCCTGAGATCGCCCTCACGACCAACGGATCCGCCCTCGCCGTCAAGGCGGAGGCGCTCAAGGCCGCCGGCGTCGACCGCGTCACGGTGTCGATCGACTCCCTCGACGATGAGCTGTTCCGCCGGATGAACGACGTGGAGTTCCCGGTCGCGCGCGTGCTGCAGGGCATCGACGCCGCCCAGGCGGCCGGCATGCCCGTCAAGCTCAACACGGTGATCAAGCGCGGGGTCAACGACGGCGAGATCCTCAGCCTGGCCGAGCACTTCCGCGGGACCGGCCATGTCCTGCGCTTCATCGAATACATGGACGTCGGCGCCACGAACGGCTGGAGCCTCGACGAGGTCGTCCCGTCGGCCGAGATCGTGGCGGCGATCGACGCCCGCTTCCCGCTGGAGCCCGCGGCACCGGCCGCCCCCGGCGAGACGGCGAAGCGCTGGCGCTACGTCGACGGTGCCGGGGAGATCGGCGTGATCTCCTCGGTCACCAGTGCGTTCTGCGGCACCTGCAACCGCGCCCGGCTCTCCACGGAGGGCCGCCTGTTCACCTGCCTGTTCGCGACCGAGGGCCACGACCTGCGCGCCCTGCTGCGCGGCGGCGCCGACGATGACGAGCTCACCACGACCCTCGCGCGGATCTGGGGAGTGCGCGACGACCGTTACTCCGAGATCCGGTCGAGCCTCACCCCCGAGCTCCGCGCCGACCGCCGCCGCATCGAGATGAGCTACATCGGCGGCTGAGGCGTGCAGGTTCCTGAGCGAGCGCAGCGAGAAGAAGGACGTTCCCGGTCAGAGACCGACCCACTCCGAGACGCCGTCGGCGTAGTGCTGGCGCTTCCAGATCGGCACGCCGCGCTTGATCTCCTCCACGAGCCGCTCGCACGCCTCGAACGCCTCCTTGCGGTGCCCGGCCGATGCCGCCGCGAACAGCGCGACGTCGCCGATCCGCAGGTCGCCGACCCGGTGCGCGGCCGCAACGAGCAGGCCCGTCTCGGCAGCCACGCGCTCGACGATCTCCTCGAGGAACCGCTCCGCATCGGGGTGCGCGCGGTAGTCCAACGAGCGCACCGCCTGACCGCCGTCATGGTCGCGCACGACGCCGCAGAACATCACGGTCGCCCCGTGCGCCGCGTCGCCGACCGCGGCACGGATCACCGCCTCGTCGAGCGGCTGGTCGCTGATGATCGCGCGCTCGCTCATGCGCCGGCGCCCTCCGTCCTGCCGCCCACGGCGGCGTACGCCCCGATCCCGCCCGCGAGATAGCGCGCGTCGATGCCGCGCTCGCGCAGCACGCGCACCGCCCGCCGCGACCGCGGATCCTTCTCGCAGAACACGACGAGCGGCTCGTCCGCGCCCTGCGGATCCTCGCCGGCCTCGAGGGCGCCGAGCGGCAGCGCCGCCGCACCCGGGATCCCCCGCAGCGCGACCTCGTGCGGCTCGCGCACGTCGAGCAGCCGCACGCCGCCCTCGCGCTGCAGCCGCAGCACCTCCGCCGCGGAGACGCTCGACGTCTCGTCGCCGGCCTCGGCGGAGCCCAGCCCGCAGAACAGCTCGTAGTCGACCAGTTCCGTGACCGGATCCGCATCCGCTGCCCGCTCGTACGCGATCTCCCTCGTGCGCGCGGTGAGCGCGTCGTAGAACAGCACACGTCCGAAGAGCGGTTCGCCGATGCCGGTGACGAGCTTGACGACCTCGGTGGCCATGAAGGATCCGATGGCCGTGCACAGGCTCGCCAGCACCCCGCCGAGTTCGCAGGACAGCACCTCGTCCGGATCCGGCGGCACGGGAAACAGATCCCGGAAGCCGACCTCAGGCACGGACACCCCGACCTGACCCTGGAAGCGCAGGATCGAACCCCAGACGAGGGGCTTGCCGGCCAGCCGCGCCGCATCGTCGGCAAGGTAGCGGGTGGGGAAGTTGTCGCTGCCGTCGACGAGAAGGTCGTATTCGGTGAGGATCGCGGGCAGAGTCTCCGCGGTCGCGCGCTCCCGGTACGGGCGCACCAGGATGCCCGGGTCGATGTCGCGCACGGTGTCGGCGAGCGAGCCGACCTTCGACCGGCCGATGTCGTCCATGCCGTGGCTGAGCTGCCGGTGCAGGTTGGAGAGCTCCACGACGTCGTCGTCGATCACGCCGATGGTTCCGACGCCGCTGCCGGCCAGCGCCGGGATGAGCGCGCTGCCGAGGCCGCCCGCGCCGATGACGAGCACCCGGGCCGCGGCGAGGCGGCGCTGGGCGGACTCGCCGAACCCCGGCAGCATCAGCTGACGGCTGTACCGGGCGATCCGTTGGGGCGGCAGTTCCGGCCCCGGCTCGACGAGCGCGATCATAGGATCGAGTGTACGCGGGGATCCTCCTGCGGGACGTGCGCTTTTCCGGGATGCGGATGCCCATTTCCGCAATACGAGTTACATTGAGGTCATGACCACCATCACCGTGCGCTACTTCGCGGCCGCCGCCGAGGCGGCCGGGCGCGACCAGGAGCAGCTGACCGTGCACGGCACGCTCGGCGCCCTGCGCGCGGAGCTGCTGGAGCGCTACGGCGAGCCCATGGCCAAGGTGCTGCGGTCGGGATCCTTCCTCGTCGACGGCACGGTCAGCCGCGACGACGACCGCGCCCTCGGGGCGACCGTCGACATCCTGCCCCCGTTCGCGGGCGGCTGACCTGAGGCGACCCGGGCCGGATCGCCTCGCCCGGGCGTCCCGATCCGCCGACGACGTCCCATCCTGCCGAGATATGCGGCGGATCCGTCGGCGAAACGTGACAGGCTCGGAGGATCGGGACCGAGTCGGAGGAGACGAGCATGAGTGAGCTGACGCACCTGCGGGCCGATGGATCCGCGCACATGGTCGACGTGACGGACAAGGCCGTCACCCGGCGCGAGGCGCGGGCGCAGGCCGTGCTCCAGACGACCGCGGAGGTCGTCGCCAAGATCGCCGACGGCACCCTGCCCAAGGGCGAGGCCCTCGGCACCGCCCGCATCGCGGGCATCATGGGCGCCAAGCAGACCTCGGCGCTCATCCCGCTGTGCCACCCGCTGCCGCTGAGCCGCGTCGAGATCGACCTGGTTCCAGAGGGCGACCGCGTGCGGATCCTCGCCACGGCCGTCACGAAGGGCGTCACGGGCGTCGAGATGGAGGCGCTCACCGCGGCCAGCGTCGCCGCGCTGACCCTGTACGACATGATCAAGGCCGTCGACAAGCACGCCGTGATCGGCGACATCCGCGTGCTCGCGAAGTCGGGCGGCAAGAGCGGCGACTGGACGGCGGAGTGACCGCGGACGCGCCGGGTCCTGGCGCTTCGACGGACTCGGCGACCGGCACGCGCACCGCCGCGGTGCTCGTCGTCTCGACCCGGGCCGCAGCGGGCGTCTACGCGGACGAGACCGGGCCGATCATCCGCGAGTGGCTGACGGGCCGCGACTTCGCGGTCGGGGATCCGGTCGTGGTGCCCGATGCGTCGGTCGCGGACGCGCTGGCCGCCGCGCTCGCCGACGCCCCCGACGTGCTGCTCACGACCGGCGGCACAGGGCTGTCCCCCGACGACCGCACGCCCGAGGCGACCGCCGCGCTGCTCGACCGGGAGATCCCCGGCCTCATGGAGGAGCTGCGCCGACGGGGCCTCGCCGCGACGCCGATGGCGCTGCTCACCCGCGGCGTGGCGGGAGTCGCCGGAGGCACGGTCGTCATGAACCTGCCAGGATCCCGCGGTGGCGTGCGGGACGGGCTCGCCGTGCTGGATCCGGTCCTGGACCATCTGCTCGGCCAGCTGAGCGGGCGCCGCGACCACTGACCCCGGCTCGGCGCATCCGGCGGTCGGGCGGCATGCGGCAGTGCGGCGGGCACCCCGGATCCCCGTAGGGTGGGACATCTATGGCAATCGGGGCGACGATCCACACGTTCGACGTGCAGCTGGCGGACACCGACCGCGGGGTCTACGACGACTACGCGCTGCGCGTCGCGCGGCACCCGTCCGAGACCGACGCGTACATGCTGACGCGCGTGCTCGCGTACGGGCTGGAGTACACGGAGGGCATCGCGTTCAGCGAGGGCCTCTCCTCCACCGAGGAGCCCGCGATCGTCGTGCGCGACCTCACCGGACGCCTGACCGGCTGGATCGAGATCGGCGCCCCGGATGCCGAGCGCCTGCATTTCGGATCCCGGCTCGCCGAGCGCACCGTCGTGTACACGCATCGCGACCCGGCGAAAGTCATGGCGCCGTGGGAGGGAAAGCGGATCCACCGCGCCGAGCAGATCCGCGTCTACAGCTTCGATCCCGGCTTCATCGAGAGCGCGGTGCCGCTGCTCGAGCGCCGCAACACCGTCACGATGACGATGACCGAGGGCGTGCTCTACCTCGACCTCAACGGCACCACGCTGACGACCGCCGTGCACGAGCACGCGCTGGGCTGAGCCCCCCGCCCTTCGTCTCGTCGCTGCCGGTTCCTGAGCGAGCGCAGCGAGATGAAGGGCGGGGGGACCCGGCAGCTAGGACCCCGACGGCCCGTGCTCACGCAGCTCGCGACGGGTCGGGTGGTGCGCCGGCACCTCCGCACCGTCCGCGTACGCCACGCGGATCGCGGACAGCTGCGCGGTGGACGTCGCGGGCTCCGACGGCGTGACAGACGGCGCGGGCGGTGGGGTGGTGATGCCCTCGGCGGGCTCCTCGGGAGCGGTTCCTGAGCGAGCCGAAGGCGAGACGAGGGACGCGGCCGCGGGCGCGCTCTCCGGCGCTTCGCCCGAAGCCGCCGCGGGCGCGCTCTCCGGCGCATCCGGGAGCCCCGCCTTCGCGGCGCGCCGGGCTGCCCGGCGCTCCTTGGCGCCCTCGACGAGGTTGTACAGCGTCGGCAGCACGAGCAGGGTCAGCACGGTCGAGGACACGAGGCCGCCGATCACGACGATCGCGAGCGGCTGCGAGATGAAGCCGCCGTGGCCGGTGACGCCGAGGGCCATCGGGGTGAGCGCGAAGATCGTCGCGAGCGCGGTCATCAGGATCGGGCGGAGGCGCCGGGATCCGCCGGCGATCGTGGCGTCGTGCGCGTTCATGCCCTTCTCCCGGTACTGATTGACCAGATCGACGAGCACGATCGCGTTCGTCACCACGATGCCGATGAGCATGAGCACGCCGATGAGCGAGGCGACGCCGAGCGGCACACCGGTGACGATCTGCAGCAGGATCGCCCCGGTCGCGGCGAAGGGCACCGAGCTCAGCAGCAGGATCGGCTGGCGCAGCGACTTGAACGTCGCGACCATCACGATGTACACGATCAGGATCGCCGCGAGCATCGCGAGCCCGAGCTGGCCGAACGCATCCTGCTGCTGCGTCACGACGCCGCCCAGGGACGCGTCGGCACCCGAGGGGAGATCGGCCTTCGCGATCGCCTTCGACACCGACGCGGAGGCGCTGGCGAGGTCGTTGCCCTTCGGTGTGACCGAGACGGTCGCGGTGCGCTGGCCGCGCTGGGTCGTGACCGACGCCGGGCTCTCGCTCTGCTGCACGGTCGCGATCTGATCCAGGCGCACGAGGCCGGCCCGGCTCGGGATCGTGAGCGCCTTCAGCTCGTCGACCGTCGTCGGCGGGTGCGCGCTCTGCAGATACACCGTGAGCGAGGAGCCGTCGATCTCCACGGATCCGATCTGCTGGGGGCGCATCGCCTGCGACACGATGCCGCCGACCGCCACCTCACTGAGACCGTGCTGCGCCGCCGCCGCGCGGTCCACCTGCACGGCGATGTACGGCAGCGACGCCGACAGGTTGCTGGAGACCTGGTTCACGCCCGCCGCGCCCTTGAGCTCCTTCACGAGCGCGTCGGTCGCCGCGTTCAGCGTCTTCTCGTCGGGCGCGGTGATCTTCACCTGGATGTCGCTGGATCCGAAGCCCTCGCTGGCGGCGATCGTGATGTCGCCGACACCGTCGAGCTTCTTCACCGCCGCGCGCACGTCGGACTGCACCTGCTCCTGGTTCGCCGACGGATCCGTCGTGATCGAGTAGCTGATGCCCGATCCACCGCCCGAGAACGCGTCTCGGAGCGCGGATCCGCTGGATCCGATCGAGACCTGCACGGTCTTGATGCCCGGGATGTCCTTGATCGCCTCCTCCACCTTCTGCGCGGCCGCATCCTCGGCGTCCAGGCTGGGCGCTTCGCCCAGCGTCTGCGACATCCGGAAGGTGTTCTGCCCGCTGGATCCGAGGAAGTTCACCTTCATCAGCGGAGCGGCGGCCATCGTGCCGATGAGCACGACGACGGCGAGCAGCACCGTGATCCAGGAGTGCTTCAGCGTCCAGCGCAGGATCGGCAGATACGCCCGCTGCAGCCGGGTGGGCGGCGCGTCCTCGTGCTCCGGGTCGATCGCGTGCCCGTCCGCGCCGGTCAGCGGCTTGCCCGGGCGCAGGAACCAGTACGCGAGCACCGGAACGATCGTCAGAGCGACGAGCAGCGAGGCCGTCATCGCGATCGTCACCGTGAGCGCGAACGGGCGGAACAGCTCCCCGGTCATGTCGCCGACGAAGGCGATCGGCAGGAACACGGCCACCGTGGTGATCGTCGAGGCGGTGACGGCCGTCGCCACCTCGCGCACGGCGCTGAGGATCGCCGTCTTCTTGTCGGATCCCTGCACATAGTGCCGCTTGATGTTCTCGATGACCACGATCGAGTCGTCCACCACGCGGCCGATCGCGATCGTGAGCGCGCCGAGCGTGAGGATGTTCAGCGAGTAGCCGAAAGCCTGGATGCCGATGAACGTGATGAGCACGCTGGTCGGGATCGAGATGGCCGTGACCAGCGTCGACCGCACCGAGAGCAGGAAGATGAGGATGACGATCACGGCGAAGAGCAGGCCGAGCAGGCCCTCCTGGGCGAGCGACTCGATCGACTGCTGGATGAACGGCGCCTGGTCGAACACGGTCGTGAAGGTCGCGCCGGGCAGGTCCTTCTCGAGCTGCGGGATGAGGGCGGTGACGGCTTTGGACACGTCGACCGTGTTCGCCGAGGGCAGCTTGGTGACGGCGATCGTGAGAGCGGTCTTGCCGTCGACCCGGGAGAGGGAGGTGATCGGGTTGCCCTCGATCGCGACCTTCGCCACGGAACCGACAGTGGTGCCGGGCGCGGTCGCGCCGATGAGCGGGATCGCCTCGATCTGCTCGACGCTGGTGAGCTTCTCCCCCGTCTGCACGGTCAGGGTGGTGTCGTCCTCGGTGATGGATCCGCCGGGGAAGAGCGTGCCGTTCTGCTGCAGGGCGTCCTTGATGGCGGTCGGCGCCAGGCCCGCGGCGAGCACGGCCGCACTGTCGGGCGTGATGGTGAGGCGCTTGCCCTGCCCGCCCACGAGCGAGGCCGCGTTGACGCCCTTCAGCCGCTCGATCTTCGGGACGATCGTGTTCGTGAGACGCTGCTGTGCGGTCTCGGCGTCGGAGAAGCCGGTGACGGCGACCTGGATCACCGGGAAGTCGTCGATGGATGCGGTGATCACCTGCGGATCCACGCCGTCGGGAAGCTGGGACTTGATCCGTCCGATCGCCTGGTTGATCTTCTGCTCGGCGGTCGCGAGGTTGGTGCCGTACGCGAACGATGCCTGGATGACGGAGGAGTTCGTGGTGCTCGTCGCCGTCGAGGTGTCCAGGCCCGGGACGCCCTGGATCGCGGTCTCGACGGGCGTGGAGACGTCGTGTTCGACGACCTCCGGGGACGCGCCGGGGTAATTCGAGACGATCGCGAGCTGCGGGAACTCGATCGACGGGATGAGCTCCTGCTTCAGATTCGTGAGCGCGAGGCCGCCGAACACCGCCGCCACGATCGTGATGAGGGCGATCAGAGCGCGGTTGCGCAGGCTCAGGACGGCGAGTGTGGACACGTCAGACCCTCTCGATCAGTGCGTGCGGACGGCCGGCGTGCATGCGGCTGCACTGTGACGAGTCTAGATGCGTTCGTGTATCGAACCGCCGTGAGTCCGACCTCCGATCAGCACGCGCCGACATCTGACCTGCGGCGCGCCCGTCTAATCTGGGAGGATGTCGCGTCTTCTCGTCCGCCGCCCCTCGCCCCGCCTCGCCGAAGGGGAGCTGACCCACCTCGAGCGCGTCCCGGTCGACCCGGAGCTCGCCCAGCGGCAGTGGGAGGCCTATGTCGACGTGTACCGCTCCCGCGGCTGGGACGTGATCGACATCGAGCCCGACGACGCGCACGCCGACGGCGTCTTCGTGGAGGACACCGTCGTCGTGTTCGGCGACCTCGCCCTGCTCACGCGTCCCGGCGCCGACTCGCGCCGCGGCGAGATCGAGACCACCCGTGCCGCGCTGGAGCAGGCGGGCATCGCGTATGCCGCGATCGAGGCGCCCGGCACGCTGGACGGCGGCGACGTGCTCAAGGTCGGCCGCACGGTCTACGTCGGGCAGACGCTGCGCACGAATGCCGAGGGCATCCGCCAGATGGACGCCCTGCTCGCGCCGCGGGGCTGGAGGGTCGTCCCGGTCGAGGTCACCAAGGTGCTGCACCTGAAGAGCGGCGTGACCGCCCTGCCGGACGGCACCGTGATCGGCTACCCGCCGCTCGTCGATGACCCGTCCGTGTACCCCGAGTTCCTCGCCGTGCCCGAGGAGCACGGCACAGCGGTCGTCGTTCTCGACGAGAACACCGTGCTGATGTCCTCCGACGCCCCGCAGAGCGCTCAGCTCTTCCGCGACCGCGGGCTCACGGTGATCGAGACGCCGATCACCGAGTTCGAGAAGCTCGAGGGCTGCGTCACGTGCCTGTCCGTGCGGGTGCGCGACTGACCGGATCCGCCGAAGCCGGGGTCAGCCCGCGATCGCGATGCCGAGCGCCAGCCCGGCGACCGCGGCGAGAATCCCCAGCAGCAGCATCCCGGCGGCGTTGAAGACGGCCGCGGGCGAGGATCCGTCCCGCCACAGCGCGACGGTGTCGAGCATGGCCGTGCTGAACGTGGTGTAACCGCCGAGCAGGCCGGCGCCGACGATGAACGCCGCACCCGGGAAGCCGCCGGTGACCACTCCGAGCGCGAAGGATCCGGTGAGGTTGATCACCAGCACGCCCCAGGGGTACCGGGTGCCGACCAGCCGTGCGACGCCGAGGTCGACGAGGTAGCGCAGGCCGGCACCGACGCCTCCGGCGAGCGCGGCGCAGAGGAAGAGCAGCGGGTTCATCCGTGCGCCTGCGTGTGGGAGGAGCGGGGGCGCGCCAGATCGAGGCCGAGCGCGGCCGCCCCGACGCCGAGGACGACGCTGCCGATCGCGTACGCCGCGGCGAGCCAGGGCTGTGCATGCCACAGGGTGACGCTGCCGACCGCGAGCGCGCTGTAGGTCGTGAAACCGCCCAGCACGCCGGTGCCGAGGAGGATGCGCACGGCGCTGGATCCGGGCAGGCGCGCCGCGAGCACGCCGATGAGGAACGCGCCCGCGATGTTGGCGATGAGGGTCGCCCACGGCACCGCGCCGAACCCGTCGCCGACGGGCGCCGGCAGCACGAGCCCGAGCCCCAGGCGCGCAGCCGTGCCGATGGTGCCGCCGGCCACCACGAGGGCGAGGCGGAGCGGGATGGGCGAGGTCACGCCCGCCAGCCTAGACCGGGCAGCTGTGGGTGCCGCCCCTCGTCGGCGCGGGCGGGAATCGGGGGCGGAGCCGGCGTGTCAGGGCGCAGGCACACCGCCGACGAGACGACACGCCGCGCACCGCCGCCGTCTTCCGACGACGCACACGACCGGGGGGATCCGGAGCCGCGTCCAGCAGGGTTCCGTAGACTCGGCCAGGTGGCGGGCACCACCCGAGGCGCTCCGCCGATCGGTTCGGAGCGACCGAGGAGGACGACGCGCGAGTGAGATACAGGTCGGCTTTCGGCTGGGCGCGGCTCGTCACCGCGGCCGTGTGCATCGTCGCCCTCGTGGACCGGCTCTTCTGGGGCCTGCGCTCGCAGACCATCGCCGGCCAGAACTTCCTCGCATACCTCACGATCGAGTCGAACATCGCCTTCGCGGTCCTCGCGGTGATCGCCGGCATCATCGCGCTGCGGACCCCGGAGGATCCACGTTGGCTGACGACGGCGCGTGCGGTGGTGCTCAGCTGGACCATCACCGCGGGCTTCGCGTTCGCCCTCATCGTCTGGCAGGCCGGGGTGCACGGCGTGCCGATCTGGGTGCCGTGGTCCGACGTGGTGCTGCACTTCGTGCTGCCGGCGTGGACAGTCGTGGCGTGGGTGTACGGCCCGGGTCGTCGTGCCGCGTCCTGGCGGATCGTCCCCTACGTGCTCCTGTACCCGGTCGTCTGGGGGGTGTTCACGATCTGGCGGGGCGGCCTGGTCGGCTGGTACCCGTACTACTTCCTGGATCCGCGGCAGGTCTCCGGTCCGCTCGAACTGATCCTGACCTGCGCGATCGCGCTCGCCATCTTCGCGCTCGTGGCGAGCGGCCTCGTCGCCCTGAGCCGGCTGCATCCGACGGTGCCGGCGGACCCGGAGGAACCCGGCGGACCGGAGACGGATGGCCCGGGCCCGGATGCGGCGGATGCGGATCCGTCCGACCCGGCTGAGATCACGGCGTCGGCGTCGCGCTGACGAAGAACCGCAGCGATTCGCGCACCGTCGCCTTCGCCTCGGCGTCGCCGAGCTTCGCGAACGCCTCGGCCTCGGCGCCGCCGACGAGGCCGACGAGCACGGGCTTGCCGGTGACGGGCTGCAGGTTGAGCCAGGTGCGGATCGGCGCATCGCCGCCGATCACGTGCCAGATATCGGCGTCGACCTTCCAGAACGCCTCGTCGAACTGCGCCCACACGGTCTCGATGTAGCCCGAGGCGAGCGCCGCGACCGCACCGCGCTGCGCGAACGGCAGCGGGGGTGCGAACTCCACGGCCTGATGCTGCAGCACGCCCAGCGGCACCGTGACCACGACCCGGTCGAACGACAGCGACTCGCCCGTGCCGAGGCGCAGGCTCACCCCGGAGTCGTCGTGCGCGATGCGGGTCACCGGCGAGGCGAGCGTGACCTTGAGGTCGGCGAGCGGGGTGTCGACGAGCAGGCCCACGTCGCCGTCGGCGCCGACGAGCGCATCGGGCGCGAACGCCGGCGGGTACCAGCTCGACGCCTTCGCCGTGTCGGCGCCCGTGGTCGCCTGCAGCCACGCCAGGGCCGCCGCCAGCGCAGGGTCGGCGGGATCGGCGCCGGCGGCCTTGAGCGCGGCGACGATCGACACGTCCGCGGGGCCGTTCGCCGCCTGCGCGACCGCCTGCTTGACCCGCGCCTCGTCGACGGTCGGGGCGGCGCCGTCCTTCGACCAGCCGGTGGGCGTCTCGAAGCGCAGGCGGTGCACGCCTTGGGCGGCGAGCTCTGCGCCCAAGGTGCCCTCGTCCTCGCCGGCGGAGAGCCAGGCGCCCAGCTGGACCGGGATCGGCCACCTCTTGTCGGCGACGGACCGGATCCGCCCACCGGTGCGCTCCCGCGCCTCGAACACCGTCACGGTCATCCCGTCATCGGCGAGGGCGCGCGCCGCAGCCGCTCCGGCCGCTCCGGCGCCCACGACCGCGATCCTCTCGCCTGCGGCGGCCACGTCGGCGACGGCGCGCGCGGCGCGTCGGCCGGAGGCGATCGCCCCCGGAACGGTGCCGGGATGCTCGTCGTCGGTGGCCTCGCCCGCGAAGAAGACACGAGCGCCGATCGGCTCGGCGAGATCGGCGCGCAGCTGCGGGGTCGCACCGGCGGGCAGGTAGCTCATCGCGCCGCGTGCGTAGGGATCCGTCGACCACGTGCTGCGCATCCACTCCGCGGGTTCGGGGGCGGCGCCCGGCGGGATCGTCGGCGTCGGCGTGGGCGGTCCCGGGGTGGGCGTCTTCGTGGGCTGCGGCTCCGGCGTGCAGGCCGCGAGCACGACCGCGACGGCACCGAATCCGGCGCCGACGAGCAGGTTCCGCCGCGTGATGCCCATCGTGGTGTCAGCCTATCCCGGGCGGCGGGGCGAGCGCCCGGGATGGCACGCCGCCGGCGCCCGTCGATCGGCCTGACCGTTCTCAGGTCGGATTCGCCTCTACGCGCCATGTGCACGTGAACACGACGGCTGTGCAGGAATCCAGCCTGAGAACGGTCGTGACGACCGGCGGATCCGGATCCGGGTCGGGATCCGATTACAGGTTCGCCTCCGCGTAGATGCGGAGCGCGTCGCGGACGAACTCGGCACCGGCGGTGCCCTGCTCCGTGCCGGCGCGGTCCGCCTCGGTCGCGTAGTTCGCGCCGAAGCGCGGGTCGGCGACGTACATCTCGCCCAGACCGACCACGTAGGCCTTGCGCTCTGCGCCGGCGCCGTATGCGGGCGTGCCGGGGATGCCGGTCAGCCACTCGACGTGGCGGCGGGCGACGTCCTGCGCCTCGGGCGAGGCGGGATCCGCTCCCGCCTCGGCCAGGGCGATCCAGTCGGCGCCGAGGTCGGCGACGCGCCGCTTCCACGCCGCCTTCTCGTCGGCGCTCAGTCCGCGCCACCAGCGGTCGCTGTCGGCGTAGGCGTTCTTGCCCCAGCGGGTCTCGACCTCGTCCTTGTACTGCGTGTGGTCGAAGCCGTCGAACATGTTCTCAGGCATGAGGTCCTCTCCTTCTCTCAATGTGGTGATGGTGTGCTCGACCGACGCGATCTGCCGCGCCAGCCGAGCCTGCTCCGCGCGCAGCTGCTCGAGATGCCTCTCGAGCGCCGCTGCCTCGGCGTGGCCGCCGACTCCGGGCGCGGAGACTGGCTCCTTGCCGACGACGTCGGCGATGGCCGGAAGCCCCAGTCCGAGCTCGCGCAGCAGCAGGATGCGCTGCAGGCGCACGAGGGCGCCTTCGTCGTAGTGCCGGTAGCCGTTCGACGCGATCCGCGTCGGCGGCAGCAGGCCGATGTCGTCGTAGTGCCGCAGCGTGCGGCTCGTGGTGCCGGTCAGCCGTGCGATCTCCTGGATCGACCAGTCCCGATGCGTCATCGGATCCTCCTTCCGTCGTCGATGAGACCAGGCTAGAAGTTGACGTCGCGTCAATGTCAAGCGCATCTGACGGCCCCAGCCGCTACGGTCATACCGTGACCCCCGCCGATGCCCCGCAGTCGCACGAGACCACCGCCGCCCCGCACCCTGAGGGCGCGACCCATCCGCTCGCCCTCGCGCCGGTGATCCCGCCGCCCGCTACGGTCGACGGCTTCGTCGCGGAGTTCCTGCGCAACCTGAACTTCGACCGGGGCGTCAGTCTGAGCGCCTCCAGCCCGAACGACCGCTATCTCGCGCTCGCGTACACGGTGCGCGACTACCTGATGGGGCGCTGGCTCGAAGACCTGCGCGCCCAGAAGGAGTCGCAGGCGAAGGGCGTCTGCTACCTGTCGGCCGAATACCTGCTGGGCCGCCAGCTCGACAACAACCTGCTCGCGTCCGGCCTCGCCGAGATCGCCGACGAGGCGCTCGCCGCCTGCGGGCTGAGCCTGGACGAGCTGCGCGAGCACGAGATCGAGCCCGGGCTGGGCAACGGCGGCCTGGGGAGGCTCGCGGCGTGCTTCATCGACTCGCTCGCGACCCTCGGCGTGCCGAGCATCGGATACGGGATCCGCTACGAGTACGGCATCTTCCGGCAGACCTTCGAGGACGGCCAGCAGGTCGAGCAGCCCGACGCCTGGCTGACGCTGGGTTCGCCGTGGGAGTTCCCGCACCCCGAGCGCGCACAGGTCGTCTCATTCGGCGGGCGCACCGAGACCTATGACGACGGCGGCGTCACCCGCAGCCGCTGGATCCCGGCGTGGAACGTGAGCGCCGTGCCGTACAACTACATGGTCCCCGGCTTCCAGAACGGCCGCGTGAACACGCTGCGACTCTGGCGCGCGAGGGCGACCGACGCGTTCGATCTGCGCATCTTCAACTCGGGCGACTACGAGGAGGCCGTGCGCGCCCAGACCTTCGCGGAGAACATCTCGAAGGTGCTCTACCCCGAGGACTCGACCCCGCAGGGCAAGGAGCTGCGGCTGCAGCAGCAGTACTTCTTCGTCGCCGCATCCATCCGCGACTTCCTCGACAACATGCTCGCCGAGGGCTACGACCTCACCCGGCTCGGCGAGCGCGTGATCTTCCAGCTCAACGACACCCATCCCGTGATCGCCGTGCCCGAGCTGATGCGGGTGCTCGTCGACGAGCGCGGCCTGGACTGGGACACCGCGTGGTCGGTGACGCAGAGCTGCTTCGCGTACACCTGCCACACCCTGCTGCCCGAGGCCCTCGAGGTCTGGTCCGTCGAGCTGCTGGGCCGCCTTCTCCCGCGGCACCTGGAGATCATCTACCGGATCAACGAGGAGTTCCTCGCCCAGGTGCGCGAGCGTTTCGGTGACGACGAGCTGCGGATCCGGAACATGTCGATCATCGCGGAGTTCCCCGAGCGCGCCGTGCGGATGGCCTACCTCGCCACGGTCGCCGGATCCAAGGTGAACGGCGTGGCCGAGCTGCACTCGCAGCTGCTGCGCGACAAGGTGCTGCCCGACTTCAACGCGTTCTACCCGGGCAAGTTCACCAACGTCACCAACGGGGTGACCCCGCGCCGGTTCCTGCGGCTCGCGAACCCGGCGCTGTCGTCGCTCATCACGGAGGCGATCGGCGACGGCTGGGTCACCGACCTGGAGCGGCTCCGCGAGCTCGAGCCGTTCGCCGACGAAGCGGGCTTCCGCGCCTCCTTCGCCGAGGTGAAGGCCGGCAACAAGCGCCGCCTGAACGACGTGCTGCAGGCCCGTGACGGGATGCGGGTCGGCGACGGTCACCTCGTCGACGTCATGGTGAAGCGCCTGCACGAGTACAAGCGCCAGCTGCTCAAGGTACTGCACGTGGTGAGCGAGTACGAGGGGGTCGTCTCGGGGCGCATCCCGCTCGCGGAGCTGCAGCCGCGCACGGTGGTGTTCGGCGCGAAGGCGGCCCCCGGCTACGCGATGGCGAAGCGGATCATCCACCTCATCAACGCCGTCGGATCCACGGTGAACACCGACGCGCGGCTCGAAGGCCGCCTGCAGGTCCTGTTCCCGCCGAACTACAACGTCACCCTCGCCGAGAGCGTGATCCCGGCCGCCGATCTCAGCGAGCAGATCTCGCTCGCCGGCAAGGAGGCGTCCGGAACCGGCAACATGAAGTTCGCGCTGAACGGCGCGCTCACGATCGGCACCGACGACGGCGCGAACGTCGAGATCCGCGAGCTCGTCGGCGACGACAACTTCTTCCTGTTCGGGATGACCGAGCCCGAGGTCGCCGCGCTCCAGGCGCAGGGATACCGGCCGGCCGAGTTCTACCAGGCCGACGCCGGGCTTCGCCGTGCGATCGACCTGATCGCCTCGGGCGCCTTCTCCGGCGGGGACCGCTCGGTGTTCGAGCCGGTCGTGTCGAACCTCCTCTACGAGGACCGGTTCATGGTGCTCGCCGACTACGCCGCGTACATGGCGGCGCAGAAGCGCGTGGACGCGGCCTACGCCGCTGCCGATCGGTGGACCCGCTCCGCGATCCTGAACGTCGCGCGGACCGGTTTCTTCTCCTCCGACCGCTCGATCCGCGACTACATCGATCGGATCTGGCACACCCCGCCGATGCCCTGAGCCGACGCCCGAACCCCAACTCGACCTCCCTCTTCCGCCGAGACCCCCATCCCGCGCCCAGACCCCCACCTGTCGGCGTCCGCGGAAGGGGGTCTCGGCGCGTCGTGGGGGTTTCGGCGCAGTGAGAATCCGACCGTCGTCGTCGGGATCCGGAGCGAGCTCTTGACACGATCGAGATATATCGTGTTACGATCTCAAACACGATATATCTCGAATCAGCGGATCCGGGATCCCGACTCAGGAGAGAAGACATGACCGAGAAGTGGCTCATCGCCCCCGGGCAGGAGCGCGTGATCGACATCGAGCGCGCGTCGAAGCTCAAGATCGGGCTCGTCGGCGGGCAGGTGGACGTCATCGCGCACGACGAGCCGGGCATCCGGATCGAGGTGCACAACGTGACCGTCAAGGACCTGCGCATCGAATCCGACGGCACCCAGATCGAGATCGACCATCCGCAGATCGGGTGGGACAACTTCCTCGAGGTGTTCCGCAACTTCGGCGCGGGCGGCCCCAAGGCCGAGATCAGCGTCGCGGTCCCCCGCGATATCGCGCTCACGCTCGGCGTCGTCAGCGCGGGCGCGCTCGTCTCCGGCCTCACCGAGGACGCCCGCCTGAACACGGTGTCGGGCGACCTCATCGTCGACACCCACCGCGGCGACCTCAACATCAACACCGTCTCCGGCGATGTCCAGGTGCGGGGCCTTGCCGGCACCGCCATGGCGAACACCGTCTCCGGCGGCGTCGCGCTGACCGGCGAGATCCGCAAGGCCACGATCGACAGCGTGTCCGGAACGATGCTCATCGATGCGACCGGCGCCGTCAACACGGTGTCGCTGAACAGCGTCTCCGGCGACGCGACCGTGCGCCTGGACGAGGCCCTCGCCGCGAACTACGTGGCCCGCACCCTCAGCGGCCGCATCGTGATCGACGGCGTCCCGCGCGGCTCCTCCGGCCCCTCGAACTTCACGGGCTCGCGGGGCGAGCTGTCCGGATCCTTCGCCGACGTGCGCGTGAACACCGTCTCCGGCGACATCACCGTGCTGCGCCGCGACGCCGCCGAGGCGCCCGTGTCGTTCACCTCCGACGGGGAGGACCTGCTGTGAGCCCCGCCGTCTTCTCGCACGGCGACCTGCGCCTGTACCTGCTCGCGCTGCTGGCCGAATCCCCGCAGCACGGCTACGGGATCATCCAGGCGCTGACCGACCGCACCGGCGGCACGTACACGCCCAGCGCCGGCACGATCTACCCCCGCCTGGCGAAGCTCGAGGAGGACGGGCTCGTCTCGAAGACCGTCGACGGACGCACCACGATCTACGCGATCACGGATGCCGGGCGGGCGGAGCTCGCCGCCCGAGAGGGCGACCTGCAGGGCATCGAGGCGGGCCTGAACGACTCGGTGCGCCTCATCGCGAACGAGGTGCGCCAGAGCGTGCAGGAGGCCATGAAGAGCCTCCGCGCGGATCTGGCCGCCGCAGCGCGCGAGGAGCAGGACGGCGCATCCGCATCGACGTACCGGGAGGCCTCGGCGCGCGCCGACGAGCGGATCGCGAGCCGCGAGGAGCTGCGCCGCGCCGACGCCTCGATCAACGCGTTCCGCGCCCGGGTGCGCGCCGACCTGCGCACGCACGTGGCGAAGGGCGGCACGCTGCCGGCGCAGGTCGTGAGCGACCTCGATGCCGCGCTCGACACGGCGGCGCGCGCAGTCACCTCCGCCCTGGCCGGGGCAGGCCCCGCGCGCCCCTGAATCCGACCTGCGAGACCGCAAGACCCGCGAGACTGCGACTGTGCGACGAGACTGCAGCACTCTGTTGCAGTCTCGTCGCGGGGCTGCAGTCTCGCGGTCAACTGGTCAACGGGTCAGAGCGGTCAACGGATCGGAGGAGGGGATCCGGATCCGCGGGAGGTCCGGCGAGCTACTCCGCCCAGGGATCCTTCTTGTCGTCGGCGATCGGCTCCTGCAGCGGCACCACGAGGATCGGCCGCGACTGGCGGTGCGAGAGCCGCGCGGCGACGGAGCCGGTGAAGAACTCGCGGATCGACTCGCCGATGCCGCGGCTGCGCGTGCCGACCACGATGAGCTGCGCGTCCAGGTCGCCGGCGAGGTGCTTGATCGCGAGCGCCGGGTCGCCCACCAGCTGGCGTGCCGTCCAGGTGAGCCCGGATCCGCCGAGCGCCTTCTCCACCTCGGCGCGGAGCTCGGCGAACTCCTCGGCCCCCGTGTCGATGTTCAGGTCGATGGGTGCGGAGTGCACCATCCCGTCCGGATCCTCGAAGGTCACGAAGCGCGTGACGTCGACGTGCACGACCACGAGCGGTGCGGACAGCAGGGTCGCGTAGCGCATGGCCTCGGTCAGCACACGGGGCGGCTGGCCGGGCCGCAGGGCGACGATCACGGCCTTCTGCAGCTGCGCGTTCTGCAGTTCACGTTCCTCGGGGCTGGGGGTGGTGTCACTCATGTCATCGTTCCCTTCCGGCCGGGCTGCGGCGGGCTTCCCTCACGGCGAGGCGAGGTGGCCCTCGTGCTATCCTGGATGCTACTCTTACCGGCCGCGAGCCGGTGCCGCTGATAACACGACGGGCCCCGCAATGCCCGTTGTTTCTAGTAAGGGGGTCTCGCGCATGGGCCGTGGCCGTCAGAAGGCAAAGCACACGAAGATTGCCCGCGAACTCAAGGCGTACAGTCCGGATGTGAACTACGCCGCGCTCGAGCGCGAGCTGGGGCATCCGGATCCCGACGACCAGTACGTCGACAAGTGGGCGGATCAGTACGCCGACGAAGACGAGGACGAGCTCGAAAAGGCCTGAGCCTCGCCCTCCGAAACCCCGCCCGAGCCTCGGCTCGCGGCGGGGTTTCGTCGTTGTAGACGCATGATCCCGCGTCGCGCCGAGCATCGTTCGCGCTTCCGATGTTTGCGCTCACAGGCCCCCACCGCACACCCATCCGAGCCGCGTGATCGCGCGGTCTGATCGCTACCATTGCCCCATGTCCCCCCGCCATCCGCGCGAAGACCGCGTCACGAATCAGGTCGACGTCGCACGGCTCGCCGGCGTCTCCGCGCAGACCGTGTCCCGCGTCGTCTCCGGCCAGGGCAACGTGCGCCCCGAGACCGCCCGCCGCGTGCGCGCCGCGATCGACGAGCTCGGCTACCGGGTGCACGGAGCGGCGGCGTCTCTCGCCACGGGGCGCACCCGCGTGCTCGGCGTCATCGTCGTCTCGACGGACCGCTACTCCTCGGCGGCGCTCGGCGTCGGCATCCAGCAGGCCGCGAGCGCGAACGGGTACACCGTGACGACGGCGACGGTCGCCGACCACGCGTCGCCGGAGGCGTTCGCGGAGGCCTTCGACCGTCTGGAGCGCCAGGGCGCGGAAGGCATCGTGCTGGGGATCCCGGTCGAGCTCGACAGCCCCGCGATGCGCGCGCGCATGACCCGGACGCCCGCGACCCGCAGCTCGCACATCTCGCTCGACCACGACGCGCCGCTCGTCGTCGATCAGCACCTCGTCGCCCGTCTCGCCGTCGAGCATCTCCTCGACCTCGGACACGAGACCGTGTGGCACGTCGCCGGCGACGAGTACTGGGACGAGGGGAAGCAGCGCCGCGAGGCGTGGGAGGGCGCCCTGCGCGAGCGCGGCATCACGCCGCCTCCGGTGATCCCTGCGGACTGGACGCCGGAATCCGGGTACCGCGCCGGGCGCACGATCGCAGCGATCCCGGGCGTGACCGCGGTGTTCGTCAGCAGCGACGAGATGGCGTTCGGGGTGATCCGCGCGCTGCACGAGGCCGGGCGGACCGTGCCCGAGGACGTGTCCGTGGTGAGCGTCGACGACATCGCACTCGCGGCCTACGCCTCCCCCGCCCTCACCACGGTGCGGCAGCCGTTCGAGGCCATGGGCGTGGCCGCCGCGCTGCGGGTGATCGCCCAGATCGAGGGGCGCGATCTCGTCGGCGAGCTCCCCTCGATCGTGCCCCACCTGGTCGTGCGCGCGTCGACGGCACCGCCGCGCACCCGCTGACGCCTCGCGGTGCGGCGCGCTGCCAGGGCACTGCGAGGATGGATCCATGCCCCACGTCGTCGCGCTCTACCGTCATCCCGTCAAGGGCTTCACCCCGGAGAGCCTGCCCGCGCTCACCGTGCAGGCCGACGGCCGCATCGCTGGTGACCGCGTGCTCGCCTTCCGCTTCGCCGATGCGGTGGCTGCGGAGGAGCGCGACGGGCTGGACCACTGGCCGAAGTCGAAGGGGCTCGCGCTCGAGTCCTTCCCCGCACTCGCGGCGCTGCGGCTGAGCTACGACGACGGGGCGCAGCGCGTGCGCATCGAGCACGGCGACGACATGCTCGTCGAGGCGGCTCTGGACGCGGAGGGCCGGATCGCCCTCGCCGACGCGGTCACGGCGTTCGTGCTGAGCTCCCCCGATGCGAAGCGCCTGCGCCGGCCGGGACGGCTGCCCGTGGTGCTCGTCGGGGATGGCGCGACCTCGCGGTTCCAGGACCGCCATCGCGGCTACGTCTCCCTGCACAGCACGGCCAGCATCGAAGCACTGGGCGCTGCGCTCGAGCAGGACATCGACGATCGCAGGTTCCGCTCGAACGTCGTGATCGGCGGCGTGGATGCCTGGGATGAGCTGGGTTGGCAGGGCGAGGTGCGGATCGGCGACGTGCGCCTGCACACCGCCGGCCCGATCGTGCGCTGCCTGGCCACGCACGCCAACCCCGACACCGGCGAGCGCGACGCCCGCGTGCTGAAGACGCTCACCGGAGCCCTCGGTCAGGAAGAGCCGACGCTCGGCCGCCTGCTGATCCTGCCGGGCGTGAGCGGCGCGGTCGGCGACACCGCGGGCACCGGCGGCACCATCCGCGTGGGCGACGAGGTCGTCGTCGGCTGAGGCCTCGCGTCAGCTGCGCGGCGCCGCCGTGCTCGCCCGCACCACCAGCTCGGTCGGGATGAGCTGCGGGTCTCCGGACGCCGCGTCGGAACCGCCGCCCGCGGGGCCCTCGAGCTCCGCGATGAGCGCATCCACCGCGAGCGCGCCGACGTCCTCGAACCGCTGGCGGATCGTGGTAAGCGGGGGCCACACGTGGCCGGCATCCGCGACGTCGTCGAAACCCACCACGCTCACGTCCTCGGGCACGCGACGGCCCGCCTCGTGCAGCGCGTGCAGAACGCCGATCGCCATGCTGTCGTTCGCCGCGAAGACGGCGGTCACATCGTCGCGCGCGGCGAGCTCCCGCCCCGCCGCGAACCCCGCTTCGGCCGACCAGTCACCGGCGAGCGCATCGGGCACGGGGCGCCCGCGTTCTTCGAGCGCCGCCTTCCACGCCTCCCGCCGGCGGGTCGCCGCGTAGGACGACTCCGGCCCCGCGACATGCCAGACCGTGTCGTGCCCGAGGTCGAGCAGATGGTCGGTGGCCTGTCGTGCACCGAGTGCCTGGTCGTTGTCCACGAACGGATGCGAGAAGCGCTGGTTCGAGTCGATGACCACGATCGGCAGCCCGGGCGGGATCTCGATCTCGGATCCGTCCAGCTGGTGCGCTTCGATGAGGATGATGATGCCGTCCACGGCGTGCTCGGCCAGCCGGTGGAAGGCACCGCTGACGGTCGACAGATTGCGAGGGTCCACCGGGATGAGGGTGAGCGCGTAGCCGGCCTGGGCGGCGCGCACGGCGATCGCGTCGAGAGTGCGGTGATTGCCGTAGGGCGCGAGCGTGAACATGATCACGCCGATGGCGCGGAAGCGCCCGGAGCGCAGCGCGCGGGCCGCACTGTTGGGGCGGTAGCCGAGCTCGACCATCGCCGCTTCGACCTTCGCCCTCGTCGCAGCGCCGACGTAGCCCTTGGCGTTGACCACGCGGGAGACCGTCTGACCGGAGACCCCGGCGGCACGCGCCACATCCTCGAGCGACGGCTCGCGGCGCCGCGCAGGTGGCACGGTCGGATCCGAGGTCCGCTCCTCGTGATGCGCACCCATCGCGCCTCCTATCTGTTGACGTTGACACACTAGCGCGCGGCTGCGTATGTTGACGTTGACATACCGGGATCGGATCCCACGAGGAGAACATCGATGACGACACTGCAGCATCGGGCGCCGCGGCGCGACCGAGCGGATTGGCGGGGGTGGGCCTTCGTCGGGCCGTTCCTGACCGTGTTCGCCCTCGTCTTCCTGGCACCGCTCGCCTACTCGGTCTATCTGAGCCTGTTCCGTCAGCGGCTCATCGGCGGCAACGCCTTCGTGGGGCTCGACAACTACATCCAGGCCCTGAGCGACCCGCAGTTCTGGGAGTCGTTCGACCGCGTGCTGCTGTTCCTCGTCGTCCAGGTGCCGATCATGCTCGCCCTCGCCCTCGGCGCAGCACTCGCGATCGACAGCGGCCGCCTCCGCGGCGCCTCCTTCTTCCGGATCCTGGTGTTCCTCCCCTACGCGGTGCCCGCGGTGGTGGCCGTGCTCATGTGGGGCTATATCTACGGCGACCAGTTCGGTCTCGCCGGCAACATCAACCACCTCGTGGGCTTCGAGCTGCTCACCCCGTTCGCCCGGGAATGGATCCTCGCGTCGATCGGCAACATCGTCACCTGGGAGTTCGTCGGCTACAACATGCTGATCTTCTACTCCGCACTGAAGACCATCCCCGCGGACCTCTACGAGGCGGCGGCGCTCGACGGTGCAGGGCAGTGGCGCATCGTGAGCGCCATCAAGATCCCCGCGGTGCGCGGCGCGCTCGTCATCGCCACGATCTTCTCGATCATCGGCAGCTTCCAGCTGTTCAACGAGCCGAACATCCTGCGCCCGCTGGCGCCGAACGTCATCACCACCTACTTCACGCCGAACATGTACGCGTACAACCTCTCCTTCGCCGGTCAGCAGTTCAACTACGCCGCGACCATCGCCATCGTGATGGGCGTGATCACCGCGGTGATCGCCTACGTCGTGCAGCTGCGCGGATCCCGGGCGGAGGTGCGCTGAGATGACCGCCGTCACGACCGCGCGCGGACCGCGCACCCGCAGCTCGAAGCTGCTCCTGCTCGTCATGGTCCTGTACGCGCTGTACACCCTCGTGCCGCTCCTCTGGCTGCTGATCAGTGCGACCAAGACCCAGGCGGGTCTGTTCGGATCCTTCGGCCTGTGGTTCTCGAACGACTTCGCCTTCTTCGACAACCTGGCGCAGACCCTGAGCTATCGCGACGGCATCTTCCTGCGCTGGCTCGGCAACACCCTGCTGTACGTCGTGCTCGGCGCGGGCGGCGCGACGCTGCTCGCCACGCTCGCCGGGTACGGGCTCGCCAAATACCGCTTCCCTGGCCGCCGCGCGGTGTTCGCCGTCGTCCTCGGCGCGGTCGCGGTGCCCGGCACCGCCCTCGCGGTGCCGACGTTCCTCCTGTTCAGCCAGATGGGTCTCACGAACACCCCGTGGGCCGTGATCATCCCCTCGCTGATCAGCCCGTTCGGCCTGTACCTGATGTGGGTGTTCGCCTCGGACGCAGTCCCGGCGGAGCTGCTCGAGGCCGCCCGGATCGACGGCGCCGGCGAATTCCGGATCTTCTTCACGATCGCTCTGCGCCTGCTCGCACCGGGCGTCGTCACGGTGGTCCTGTTCACGGTCGTCGCGACCTGGAACAACTACTTCCTGCCCCTCATCATGCTGAGCGACCCCTCCTGGTATCCGCTCAGCGTCGGGCTCAACCAGTGGGCGGCGCAGGCCTCGGGCGTCAGCGCGCAGCCCATCTACAACCTCGTGATCATGGGGTCCGTCCTCACGATCGTCCCGATCGTCATCGCATTCCTCCTGCTGCAGCGGTTCTGGCAGGCGGGTCTCAGCGCTGGCAGCGTCAAGCAATGACGCACCCCTGCACCGCAACCACAACGAAGTGAAGGAGAAACCCATGGCACGCACGCGCGCAGTGCGCCGCATCCTGATCGCCGCGACCGCCGTCATCGCCACGATCGGCGCCCTCGCCGGCTGCTCCGCCGGAGGCACCTCGGGCGGATCCGGATCCGCCTCGGATCTGGACGCCGCGCTGAAGAAGGGCGGCGAGATCACCTACTGGTCCTGGACGCCCAGCGCCGAGGCCCAGGTCGCCGCCTTCGAGAAGGCCTACCCGAACGTGAAGGTGAACCTCGTCAACGCGGGCACCAACACCGAGGAGTACACGAAGCTGCAGAACGCCATCAAGGCGGGATCGGGTGCGCCCGACGTCGTGCAGATCGAGTACTACGCGATGCCGCAGTTCGCCCTCTCGGACGCGCTCGTCGACCTGTCGGCGTACGGCATGGCCGACCTGAAGTCGAAGTACAGCGCCTCCACCTGGGGCGCCGTGAACATCGGCGGCAAACTCGTCGGCCTCCCGCAGGACTCCGGCCCGATGGCGCTGTTCTACAACAAGAAGGTGTTCGACACCTACGGCATCGAGGTGCCGAAGACGTGGGACGAGTACGTCGCCGCCGCCAAGAAGCTGCACGCGGCCGATCCGACGAAGTACATCACCGCCGACACCGGAGACTCCGGCTTCGCCACGAGCATGATCTGGCAGGCCGGCGGCAAGCCGTTCACCACCGACGGCACGAAGGTCACGATCGACCTCGCCGACGAGGGCGTGAAGAAGTGGACGTCGATCTGGAACCAGCTCTCCCAGGAGGGCCTGCTCTCCACCACTCCCGGCTGGTCGGACGAGTGGTACAAGGGCCTCGGCGACGGCTCCATCGCCTCGCTCGTGATCGGCGCCTGGATGCCGGGCGTGCTCGAGTCGAGCGTCGCGAGCGCGTCCGGCGACTGGCGCGTCGCCCCGACGCCGACGTACGACGGCACGGCCGCGAACGCCGAGAACGGCGGCGGCGGCCAGTCGGTCACCAAGCAGTCGAAGAACCCCGCACTGGCGGCCGCGTTCCTGCGCTGGCTGAACAGCGACAAGGCGTCGATCGACGTGTTCCTGAAGTCGGGCGGCTTCCCGTCGACCACGGCCGACCTGGAGGACCCGGAGTTCCTCGCCGCGGCGCCCGACTACTTCGGCGGGCAGAAGATCAACGAGGTGCTGACGCAGGGCTCGAAGGACGTGCGCAGCGGCTGGAGCTACCTGCCGTTCCAGGTGTATGCGAACAGCATCTTCGGCGACACCGTCGGCCAGGCCTACCAGAACAAGTCCGACCTGAACGACGGCCTCAAGGCCTGGCAGGAGGCGCTCGTCAAGTACGGCAACAGCCAGGGCTTCTCCGTCAACAAGTAATCCCACCCGCACCTCGCTGCTTCGGGGAGGGGGCGCCCGCCTCCTCCCCGAACCGTCCGGCGCCGCACGCGCCCTAGGGAGCCACCCGTGACCACCTTCTCGATCGGCGAGACCGATTTCCTCCGCGACGGCGCACCGCACCGGATCCTGTCCGGCGCGATCCATTACTTCCGCGTGCACCCCGACGAGTGGGCGGACCGGATCCGCAAGGCGCGGCTGATGGGCCTGAACACGGTCGAGACCTACGTCGCCTGGAACGCGCACGAGCCGCGGCGCGGCGAATGGGACGCGACAGGGCCGAACGACCTCGGGCGCTTCCTCGACCTGGTCGCCGCGGAGGGGATGGACGCGATCGTGCGCCCCGGCCCGTACATCTGCGCGGAGTGGCACAACGGCGGTCTCCCGGTGTGGCTGACGCGGGACGACCGCATCCGGCTGCGCAGCTCGGATCCGCTCTTCGTCGCCGAGATCGGCGCCTATCTGCGTCGCGTGTACGAGATCGTCGCACCGCGGCAGGCGGATCGCGGCGGACCGGTCGTGCTGGTGCAGATCGAGAACGAGTACGGTGCCTACGGCGACGACGCCGGCTATCTCGCCGAGCTCGTGCGCATCACCCGCGACAGCGGCATCACCGTGCCGCTCACGACGGTCGATCAGCCGCAGGACAGGATGCTGCGCGACGGCAGCATCCCCGGCCTGCACCGCACCGGATCCTTCGGCTCCCACACCGCGCAGCGTCTCGCGACGCTGCGCGCGCATCAGCCGAGCGGGCCGCTGATGTGCTCGGAGTTCTGGGACGGCTGGTTCGACTGGTGGGGCGGCGTGCACCACACCACGAGCGCCGAGGACGCCGCGGCCGAGCTCGACGCGCTGCTCGCGGCGGGCGCCTCGGTGAACATCTACATGTTCCACGGCGGGGCGAATTTCGGGCTCACCAACGGCGCGAACCATAAGGGCCGCTACCTGCCCGTCACGACCTCCTACGACTACGACGCACCCCTGGACGAGGCGGGGGATCCGACCGCCAAGTTCCACGCCTTCCGCGCCGTGATCGCGAAGTACGCCGCGGTTCCCGCCGAGGAGGTGCCCCCGCGCGGTCCGCGTCCCGTCGCCGAGGCGCGGCTGCGTGCGCTCGGACCGTGGACGGACGTCCCGGCCGCGCCCGCGACGCACACGGATCCGCCCTCCTTCGAGGAGCTGGACACGCTCGCACCTCTGGTGCGGTACGAGACCGAGCTGCCCGCAGCTGCCGGAGACGGATGGCGCCTGCTGTCGTTCGGCGAGGTGCGCGACGCCGCGAAGGTGAGCGTCGACGGCGTCCCCGTGGGACGCATCTCGCGCACCGCAGGCGAGTGCTCCCTGCGGATCCCGGCCGGCCGCCGGCTCACCGTGCTGGTCGAGGAGCAGGGGCGCGTGAACTACGACCACCGTCTCGGCGAACCGAAGGGGCTCATCGGCGGCGCCGCACTCGACGGCGAGCCGCTGCAGGGCTGGACGGCGACGCCGGTCGATCCCGCGACCGCGGCGGCCTCGCTCGGCACCGCGGACCCTGCCGGGGAAGCGCGGCCCGGGCCCTCGGCGTGGAGCGCCGAGGTCGCGCTGGACGCACCGTCGGACCTGTTCCTGGACACCGCCGGCTGGGGCGACGGCTACGCGCTCGTCAACGGCTTCCTGCTGGGGCGGTATCGGCGCACCGGCCCGCAGCGCACGCTGTACGTGCCGTCGCCGGTGACGCGCGCCGGCGCGAACACGGTCACGGTGCTGGAGCTGCACCACCTCGACGACGCCACGGTGCGGCTGGTGCCGGCCGCCCTGCTCGGCCCGACCGAGGAGTGAGGCTCACCAGAGCCGGCCGTGCCGGCGCTCCCACGCGGCCTCGACCGTGACCGGGCGACCCGCGTAGACGCCGGCCGGGACCGATGCGACCACCAGGGCGGTGAGCACGATCAGCGGCACCTGCCAGCCCCCGGTGGCGCCGTGCAGGATGCCGAGCAGCAGCGGGAACACGGCCGCGAGCACGTAGCCGACGCTCTGCACGAAGCCGCTGAGCGCCACGGCCGTCTCCGGCTCCCTCGCACGGATGCTGATCAGCACGAGCGCGAGCGGGAACATGAGCCCGGCCAGGCCGTACAGCAGCACCCACAGCCAGACGAGCGCGGGCGCGGGCGCGAGCAGCAGGCCGATCAGGCCCGCCGCGGCGCCGAGCGCGCCGACCACGTACAGGGGCGTCGTCGCCCGGAAGCGCACGATGAGCACCGGCACGATCAGCGACGCCGGCAGGCCCGTGAACGCGAACAGGGAGAGCAGCAGACCGGCCTGCTGCGACGTCGCACCGGCGTGCTCGACGAGGATCGTCGGGAGCCAGGCGAATGCCGTGTAGGCCATGCTCGCGGACGTGCCGAACACGGCAGCCAGCGTCCAGGCCAGCGGGATGCGCAGCAGACGCGAGAACACGCGCGAGCTGGAGGGCGCGGTGATGATGGGACCGGTGGAGAGGACCGTGGCGTCCTCGAAGGACAGCGCCTCCCCGGCCGGGCCCTGGGCGTCCGCGGGCGCCGCCTCGGCTTCCTTCGCCTGCGTGGCGGCCGGCGTCGCAGCATCGGCACGGGAGCGCAGCAGCATCACGATCCACGGGATCGTGCCGGCGAGCGCGAACACGGCCCACATCGCCAGCGACGTGCGCCATCCGGCGAGGTCCGCCACGGGGACCGCCACGAGCGGGGGCAGGAACGTGGAGATCGCCATGACCGTCGTGTAGAGGGTCATCATCAGGCCGAGCCGGTCGGGGAAGTACTTCTTCACGAGCGGCGGCATGAGGATGTTCGCCATTCCGACGCCCGCGAACACGAGCGCCGTCGCGACGAGCAGGGTGGTCGCATCGACCGCGAGGCCGCGCGCGATGAGGCCCACCGTCACGGCGCCGAGCGCGATGACCGCGACCCGCTCCAGGCCGAGCCGTCGCTCGATGAGGGGGGTCAGCAGGCCGAACAGCGCGAAGCACACCGGCGGCGCGGTGCCGATCAGGCCGACCACGGCGGACGGCATCGGGAAGTCCCGGGCGACGTGATCCACGACCGGCGACAGTGACGCCACCGCGGAGCGCAGCGAGAACGCCACGAGCACGATGCCGAGCACGGCCAGCGCCCGTCCCCGCCAGAGCGGCCGGACGCTCATCGCCGGTCCCCGAGGCCGCCGGCGAGCACGGATCCGGCCGCCGGCGTCACGAGGTCTGCGACCCCTCGAGCCAGCCCAGGTACTCCTCGGTCACGGTCCCGGTGACGTACCGGCCGTCGAACGGGCTCAGGTCCAGATCGGTGAGATCGGATCCCTCGGTGATCGCGGCCTTGAGGTCGTCGACCTCCTGGTACACGAGCCGGTCGGCGCCGAGCTCCTCGGCGATCTCCGGGATCGTGCGGCCGTGGGCGATGAGCTCGTGCTTGGAGGGCATGTTGATGCCGTACACGTGCGGGTAGCGGATCGGCGGCGCGGCCGAGGCGAAGATCACCGAGGTGGCACCGGCGTCGCGCGCCATCTGGATGATCTGCTTGGAGGTGGTGCCGCGCACGATCGAGTCATCGATGAGCAGCACGTTCTTGCCCTTGAACTCGGTCGACATCGCGTTGAGCTTCTGGCGCACGCTCTTCTTGCGCACCGCCTGCCCCGGCATGATGAAGGTGCGGCCGACGTAGCGGTTCTTGTAGAAGCCCTCGCGGTACTCCTTGCCGAGCTTGCGGGCCACCTCCATCGCCGCCGGGCGGGAGGAGTCCGGGATCGGCATGACCACGTCGATCTCGTCGAGCGGCACGTGCTTGGCGATCGTGTCGGCGAGGCGGTCGCCCATCCGCAGCCGCGACTCGTACACCGAGACGCCGTTCATGACGGAGTCGGGACGCGCGAGGTAGACGTACTCGAACGCGCACGGCGCAAGCGTCGGATCCGTCGCGCACTGCTTCGAGAACAGCGTCCCGTCGTTGGAGATGAAGACGGCCTCGCCGGGCTCGATCTCGCGCACGACCTCGTAGTCGCCGTTCTCCAGCACGAGCGACTCGCTCGCGACGACCCACTCGTCGCGCAGCGCGCCCTGCGCATCCTCCCGCACCCGCTTGCCCAGGATGAGCGGACGGATCCCGAACGGATCCCGGAACGCGAGCAGGCCGTAGCCGGCCAGGAGCGCGATGACGGCGTAGGCGCCCTCGACGCGCTGGTGCGTGCGCGCGACGGCCTCGAAGATGCGCTCGGAGTCGAGGTCGACCGTCGACGTCGTGGTCTGCAGCTCGTTGGCGAGCACGTTCAGCAGCAGCTCGGTGTCGCTCGAGGAGTTCAGGTGGCGCCGGTCGCGACGGGCCATGTCGGCGGTCAGCTCGCGGGTGTTCGTGAGGTTGCCGTTGTGCACGAGGATGATGCCGTACGGCGCGTTCACGTAGAACGGCTGGGCCTCCTCCTCGCTCGACGCGGTGCCCTTCGTGGCGTAGCGCACGTGGCCGAGTCCGACGTTGCCGAGCAGCGACCGCATGTCGCGGGTGCGGAACGCCTCGCGCACCATGCCCTGCGCCTTGGCCATGTGCATGACCCCGTTGGGTTCGGCGGTGGCGATGCCGGTCGCGTCCTGACCGCGGTGCTGCAGCAGGAGGAGCGCGTCGTAGATGTCCTGGTTGACCGGGGCGTGCCCGACCATTCCGACGATGCCGCACATGTGTGGTTACTTCGCTCCGTCCGCGTACGCGCCGACCAGGCGCACTGCTCCGCCGTCGACGCCCTTGGCGCCCTGCTCGAATTCGCCGGCCGGGCGCGCGGCGACTGCGTCGAGCCGCACCGTTCCGACCTGCCAGGTGTCGATCCCGCCGACCGTGAGCGCCTGGGCGATCGCGGCGGCGGAGGAGGCGTCGACGACCGCGAGGAAGCCGATGCCGAGGTTCCAGGTGCCCTCGCTGGACTCCAGCGAGGTGCCGGCGAGCTCGCTGAGCACGCGGAACACGGGGGCGGGCGACCAGGTGGCGCGGTCGACCTCGGCCCAGGATCCCTGCGGCAGCACGCGCGCGAGGTTGGCCGCGATGCCGCCGCCGGTGACGTGGCTGAGCGCGTGGACCGCGCCGTCGAAGGCGTCCGCGATG
Source organism: Microbacterium xylanilyticum (assembly GCF_054654695.1). Lineage (NCBI taxonomy): Bacteria > Bacillati > Actinomycetota > Actinomycetes > Micrococcales > Microbacteriaceae > Microbacterium > Microbacterium xylanilyticum. The sequence goes on along the minus strand of NZ_BAAIEN010000002.1, from coordinate 246,744 downwards.
CCCAGCAGCGGGGTCGTGTAGAGCCGCGTCGGGGTGAGCAGCGCCTCGCCCCAGGTGGTGCCGAGCTCCTCGGAGCGGTCGCCGTAGCCGATGCCGGCCTTCGCGAGGATGTGCCGGACCAGGGAGTAGCCGTTGGAGTGCAGCCCGCTGGAGGCGAGGGCGAGCACGACGTCGCCGTCCTGCACCCGCTCGGATCCCAGGATCCGGTCGGCCTCGACGATGCCGGTCGCGGCGCCCGCGACGTCGTAGTCGTCGACGCCGAGCAGTCCGGGGTGCTCGGCGGTCTCGCCGCCGACAAGGGCGGTGCCGGTGAGCTCGCACGCCTCCGCGATGCCGCGCACGATGTCGGCGATGCGCTCGGGGAAGACCTTCCCGCACGCGATGTAGTCGGTCATGAACAGCGGCTTCGCGCCCACCACGACGATGTCGTCGACGACCATGCCGACGAGGTCGTGCCCGATCGTGTCGTGCTTGTCGATGGCCTGCGCGATCGCGACCTTCGTGCCGACGCCGTCGGTGCTCGACGCGAGCAGCGGCCTGCGATAGCCGAGCAGGGCCGAGGCGTCGAAGAGTCCGGCGAATCCGCCGACCCCGCCGAGCACCTCGGGTCCGTGCGTGGCACGGACGGCGGACTTCATGAGTTCGACGGCGCGATCGCCGGCCGCCGTATCGACGCCGGCCTCAGCATAGGTGCGGGAGGACACCCGACAATCCTACCGGCGGGCGGCTGTGCGAGCGCCCCGCGTGGCGGCCGGCGGACGGGCCCCGCGCAGAAGGCCGCCGCGGCCGTCATCACCCCGTCGTCACCGGCTCTGGTGCTGCGACAGGAGACCTGGTGATACTTGACTCCCCTGATCCCGAGAGAACTCCGCAGCGCGGCGAAGAGGCCGCGCCTTCACGAATGGAGAGGGCCATCGTGGCACGCACTCAGAAGGACCAGGGGTCGGCGCTGACCCCGGCCGAGGACGCCGAAGCCGTGAAGCCGACACCCCGCCGGCGTGCGTCGAGCGCTTCCGCCGCGAAGGACGCCGCCGGGTCCGTGGCGAAGAAGGTGAGCGCGGCCCGTTCCCGCGGTCGCAAGCCCGTGCCACGGTCGGCCACGACGACGGGTCCGGCGACGAACCCGCTGCCCGTGGCGCTGCCCACTCTGGATCCCGAGATCGCTCCGGGCGAGAAGCCGGCGCGCGCGCACGGGCTGCGGAACATGTCGGAGATCCGGCACTACTTCCGCACCAACCGCACGCCGATCTTCTTCGTGGGCGCGTCCGCGTTCAACCTGCTGGGCCTGGACCGCTGGGTGCGCGGGTTCTCCTACATCGCCTATTACGACAGCTGGCAGGGCGCGCACCCGCGGGTGTTCAGCCCGATCCACAAGCCGTACGTGGAGTTCCAGAGCGGCGAGGAGATCAACAACTGGCTGCTGCGCCACCACGAGGTGCGTGCGCACATCGCCCGGCTCACCCCGGCGGGCGAGAGGCCCCGCATCGCCATGGTGTTCTTCGACGAGGAGACCGAGCAGATCTGCGAGGAGCCGGGCTACGAGCTGATCCTGCCGGCGGCCTCTCTGCGCGAGCGCCTCGACTCGAAGATGGTCACGACGCGCATCGCCGACGCCGTGGGCGTGCCCAGCGTGCCGAACATCATCACGACCGCGAGCTCGTACGAGGACCTCATCGCGCAGGCCGAGGAGTCCGGCCTCGGATCCGACCTCGTGGTGCAGACCGCCTACGGCGATTCCGGCAAGACGACGTACTTCATCGCCGACCCGGCGTCGTTCCGCAAGAACGAGGGCGACATCGTCGGCCACGAGGTCAAGGTGATGAAGCGCATCAACAACCGGCCGATCGCGGTCGAGGCGGTGCTCACCCGGCACGGCACGATCGTCGGCCCGTTCATGACCGAGATCACCGGGCACAAGGAGCTGACCCCGTATCGCGGCGGCTGGGCAGGCAACGAGATGTTCCCCGGCGTGCTCGACGAGCCCACCCGGCACACCGCGACCAGCCTGGTGCGCAAACTGGGCGACGCGCTCAGCGCCGAGGGCTACCGCGGCTTCTTCGAGGTGGACGTGCTGCTCGACACCGACACCGGCGACGTGTACCTCGGCGAGCTGAACCCGCGCATCTCTGGCGCCTCCGCGATCACCAACGTGACGGCGGGCGCGTACGCCGACATCCCGCTGTTCGTGTTCCACCTGCTCGAGTACGCCGGGGTCGAGTTCGACCTCGACGTGGACGAGATCAACGACCGCTGGGAGGAGCTCGCCGCCGCCGACCAGTGGAGCCACATGATCATCAAGCACACGGATCCGACCGTGGAGCACATCGATGTCGCCCCGCCCACGGGACGGTACGTGCTCGACGCCTACGGCCGCCTCGCGTTCTCGCAGGGCGACCTGGACTGGCACCTGCTCGGATCCGAGGCCGAGTCGTTCTTCCTGCGGATCTACGGGCCGGGGGACTACCGTTGGAAGGGAGCGGATCTGGGGATCCTTGTCACGAAGGGTCGGCTGCAGACGCCTTCAGGGCGCCTGTCCATCCGCGCGAAGCACCTCATCGAGTCCATCCGGGCCATGTACGCGGCCACCGAGCTGCCCCCTGCCGCAGCGGTCGATGAGAACGAGCAGATCGGAATCGAATCGACCTCATGAGCGGTGATGTGACGCCCCCGTCTGCGGAGATCTGGAACGGCACGGCTCCCGCGACGGGGGCCGTGCACGTCCCCGCGCACGACGCCCGGCCCGTCGACGGGTTCATCCCTCCCCTCGAGGCGTGGCAGCAGGAGCCGAACCTGCGCTGGTCGATGCAGCACATGGCGGACTTCCTGCCCGTGCACGAGATCTCCTCCGGCGGACGCACCCTCGCCCTCCCGTCGGTTCCGGCCGACCTGGGCCACATCGACGTCCCGCACCCGTGGGAGCCGCGATCGGCGCCGTTCGAGGACGTCATGGCCTCGACCTACACGGACGGCTGGATCGTGGCCCGGGACGGCGCGGTCATGGGCGAGCAGTACGTCGGCACCATGTCGCCGGGCGTGCTGCACCTGCTCATGTCGGTGAGCAAGTCGCTGACGACCGCGGTCGCCGGCACGCTCATGGGCGCCGGCGAGCTGGACCCGGGCGCCCAGGTCACGGCCTACGTCCCGGCGCTGTCGGGATCCGGATACGACGGCGCGCGCGTGCGCGACCTGCTGGACATGCGCACCGGGGTGCGGTTCTCGGAGGCGTACCTGGACGAGAACGCCGAGGTCCGGCTGCTCGAGGAGGCGATCGGGTGGGCGCCGCGACGGCACCCGGACACCCCGCACACGCTCCGCGACTTCCTCGCCACGCTCGGCGCGGACGGCCCGCACGGCGGCCGGTTCGACTACAAGTCGTGCGAGACGGACGCCCTCGCCTTCGTGCTCGAGGGCGCGACCGGGATCCACGCCGCCGACCTGATGTCGGAGCGGCTGTGGGGGCCGATGGGCGCGGAGTTCGGCGCCAACGTCGGCGTCGACGCGGTCGGATCCGGGATGTTCGACGGCGGCGTCTCCGCGTCGCTGCGGGACCTGCTGCGCTTCGGGACGCTGTTCCTGCGCGACGGCGCCGCGATGGACGGCCGGCAGGTGCTGCCGTCCGCGTGGATCGCGGAGACCCTGGCCGGCGCCCCGGACTCGCGTGCCGCGTTCGCGAACGCCGCCGAGCCCACGCTCATGCCGGGCGGCATGTACCGCAACGGCTTCTGGTTCCCGTATCCGGGGTCGGACGTGTTCCTCGCGCTGGGCATCCACGGACAGATGGTCTACATCAACCGCGCCGCGAACGTCGTCGCCGCCAAGCTGTCCAGCTGGCCGACACCGCAGGACGGCGAGCGCCTGCTCTGGACGATCCGCGCGTTCGACGCCGTCGCACGCACCATCGGCTGACCGCCGCGTCCGGTGCGGATCCCGCCCCGGAATCCCGCGGGATCCGTGCCGGAAGAACCGCCCCGTCCGGCCCCGGGAATCCGTACCATGGGGGCCATGGTGGAGAAGCCGCAGTGGCTGGTGCGCGAGGAGGCCGGCATCCCGGTCCTCGTGGCGCTCGCGCTGCGGCAGCGGCTCGGCATCCGCGTGCCCGTGGAGCTGCCCACGCTGCGCGATCATCCGCGGCGCGCGTTCGACGACGGCGAGGCCGACGACGCGCTGGAACGGCAGTGGCGGGCGTACTGGGAGATGACCGTCGAACCCGTCACGCACCCCTCGGCGACCCCGCTGGAGCTCGTCGACGGCTTCGACACGATCGTCGCGCTGCCGGCGCACGGCGCCGAGCGGCTGCGGACCGCGATCGCGCCGTTCGCGGCCGAGGTGCTGCGCTACGCCAAGGACGCGCAGCAGCGCTACGCCCGCTCGGTCTCCGGCACCGGCGATCCGTACCGCGCGTATGCGGCGGCGCTGGCGGAGTTCGAGCGCGACACCGGACGCCGGGCGCACTCGTTCGAGCTCAACGTGCACGTGCTGCCGCTCGCGCAGCGCGGGATCTGGCGGATCGGGGCGTTCAGCATCGCTGTGACCGACACCCTGCGGCACGACCCGGTTGACTTCGACACCGCGATCCGCCCCGTCATCGCCGAAGTGGCCTGATCGCCCTTCGGGCGCCGGCTGCTCGATCGCTGCGCTCGCGCTCTCCCGGAGGCTACTCCGCGATGGTCTGGTGGTCGACACGCACCACGCGCTCGCTGCGACGCGCGGCGCGCTCCAGCAGCAGCGCGATGATCCCGAACACGGCGATGCCGGCGGGGACCGTCCACAGCACGAGGAATCCGAAGACCTGACCGAACGGGTAGGCGACCTGGGTCGCCTCGGACGCCTCGAAGTTGCCGAACGCGGTGAGCAGGAAGGCCACGACGACGCCGACGACCACGCCGATGCCGAGGAAGACGCCCCAGCGCGGCGCACGACGGACACGCGCGATCTCGATCTCGGGCGTGCGGTGCGGCTGCGACGTGCTCATGGATCCATTCTCCCACGCCCGCCCGTGCGGCGGTCCGGGAGCGGGTGGTCGGCGGATCCGGTGCCCGCGGGCCGCCGACCGGTGTCCGAGAACGGGTGATCTGACCGAGATGAGGGGGATCCGGAGACGATCGCCTGATCTCGGTCACTTCACCTGATTTCGGTGCTCACCCGCATGGCGCAGACAGCTGCGACCGCGCGGCCGTCCGGGCCCGGATCAGGGCCGCAGGGGCAGGACCCCGGTGAGGTCGGCGCGCGTTCCGGAGGCATGGATCCGCCCGGCATCCAGCGCAGCCGCCCAGGACTCGGATCCGGTCGCGACCGCGATCCACGTCGCCGGATCCAGCTCGACGACGTTCGGCGGCGTGCCCCGGGTGTGCCGCGGCCCCTGCACCACCTGCACCGCTCCGAACGGCGGCACCCGCACCTCGACGCTGTTACCTGGCGCCTTCTCGTCGAGCAGCTGCAGCAGATAGCGCACCGCGGTGGCGTAGTCGGCCCGGGCGGGCTTCTCCCCGGCGGCGAGCGCGGTGCGGGCGGCGTCGAGCGCGGCGCGTCCGGCCGTGGTGTCGATCCTGCTGGCCATGGATCCAGCGTAGGCGGGTCGCGGAGCGCCGGCGCCGGCGCGCACGGGATGCGCCGGGCGTAGGCTCGGATCGATGACCGACACCCGGACTCTGCGCGGCGCCCGTGCCGAACTGCTCGCCGCCGTGCAGAACGGCGACGCGTGGCGGCCGCCGTTCCCGCAGGTGGTGAACGAGCCCGTGCCGGCCGCGGTGCTGATGCTGTTCGGGCGCCTGGACAGCATCCCGGCCCGCGCCGACGAGGCGACCGTCGCGGCCGATCTGGACGTGCTGCTGCAGCGCCGGGCGGCGACCCTGTCGTCGCATCCAGGACAGGTTTCGTTCCCGGGCGGGCGCAGCGAGCCGGAGGACGCGGACGCCGCGGCCACCGCCCTGCGTGAGGCGCGGGAGGAGACCGGACTGGATCCGGCCGGCGTCGAGGTGCTTGCGTCGCTGCCGGATCTGCCCCTCGCCGCCAGCAACCACCTGGTCACGCCGGTGCTGGCGTGGTGGCGGGTGCCGTCCCGCGTCGCCGCCGTCGATCACGCCGAGACCGTCGAGGTCTTCCGCGTGCCTGTGGCGCAGCTGCTCGACCCGGAGAACCGCTTCACGTCGACGCTGACGCGCGCCGGCTCGACCTACCGCGGGCCGGCGTTCGACATCGACGGCACGATCGTGTGGGGCTTCACCGCGAGCGTGCTGAGCGGCCTGTTCGACGCCGCCGGCTGGACGCTGCCCTGGGACCGCACCCGGGAGCGCCCGATCACGCTCTGAGGGCCGCCCGGATCGGTTGCCGGCGAGTGGCGCACCGCAGCCGCTCCGCATCCGACGCGATCCGAAATCCGGCGGGGGCGCTGGGTAGGCTTGACGGGTGAAGATCCTCGTCCTCGGTTCCGGTGCCCGTGAGCACGCGATCATCCTCGCCCTGCGCGCCGAGCGCAAGGGCCACGAGATCCTCTGCGCCCCGGGCAACGCCGGCATCGCGCAGGACGCCACTCTGGTCGAGGTGGATCCGATGGACGGCGCCGCCGTGCGCGCCTTCGCCGACGACCACGCGGTCGACCTCGTCGTGATCGGGCCCGAGGCGCCGCTCGTGGCGGGTGTCGCCGACGTGGTGCGCGAGCACGGCATCCCCGTGTTCGGCCCCGGGCGCGCCGCCGCGCAGCTGGAGGGATCCAAGGCGTTCGCCAAGCGGATCATGGAGGCCGCCCAGGTGCCGACGGGCCGCGCCGTCCGCGCCGCGACCACCGCAGAGGTCGAGGCCGCGTTCGACGACCTGGGCGCCCCGTACGTCGTGAAGGCCGACGGGCTCGCCGCGGGCAAGGGCGTCATCGTCACCGAGGACCGCGAAGCCGCCCTCGCGCACGCCGAGCACTACCTGCCGCATGGCCCGGTGCTCATCGAGGAGTTCCTCACCGGGCCCGAGGTCTCGCTCTTCTTCCTCAGCGACGGCGACACCGTGCGCGCGCTGAGCCCCGCGCAGGACTTCAAGCGCGCCTTCGACGGCGACGAGGGTCCGAACACGGGCGGCATGGGCGCCTACTCCCCGCTGCCGTGGCTCGCCGAGCAGTTCGGCAGCGAGGCGGCCTTCGTCGACGAGGTCACCCGCACCGTCGCTCTGCCCGTGGTGAAGCAGCTCGACGCCGAGGGCACCCCGTTCATCGGCCTGCTCTACGCGGGCCTCATCCTCACCCCGAACGGCGTGCGCGTGATCGAGTTCAACGCCCGCTTCGGCGACCCCGAGACCCAGGTCGTGCTGCCCCGCCTGCGCACGCCGCTGTCGCGGCTGCTGCTCGCGGCCGCCACGGGCACGCTCGAGGACGAGCCGCAGCCGGAGTTCTCCGATGAGGTCGCGATCACCGTGGTGCTGGCGAGCGAGGGCTACCCCGAGGCGCCGCAGACCGGCCGCCCGATCGAGGGACTCGCCGACGCCGCGGCCGTCGAGGGCGTGCGCATCGTGCACGCCGCGACCGCCGGCCCGGACGCCCCGGGCGGCAACCTCATCGCGACCGGTGGCCGCGTGCTGAACGTCGTGGCGACGGGATCCGGCTTCGCGGACGCGCGCGCCCGCGCGTACGAGGCGCTCGGGCGGATCCGCCTCGACGGCGCGCACCACCGCACCGACATCGCCGCGCGCGTCGCCGAGTAACGCCGACTCCGCGGCGCTCGCGCGCCCGCCCGGCACCCCTGCGCCCCACCCGGGGCGGCGCGTTGGGTGACGCCGACGCCCCCGTCCAGCGTCGAGACCCCCTTGCACGGACGTACGTGCGAGGGGGCCTCGATGCTCAGAGGGGGGCGGACGGCGGCGCCAGGGTGCAGCGCCGCACATCCAGACCCGGTGTCAGCGTGCGCGGAGGTGCTCCGGGCGCTTCATGAACAGGATCGCGATCACACCGGCGGCGAGCACGAGCGTCGGCAGCACCATGGTCTGCGACATCGCCGCCGAGAAGCCCTTGACCACGAACTCCGGGAGCTTGCCCGACCCGAAGTCGCCGCCGTGCGCGGCCGCCCCCGGCAGGTTCTCCACGAGACGGTTCTGCATGAACGCGGCGATGGCGGCGGATCCGAGCACGGATCCGATCGTGCGGGTCGTGTTGTAGATGCCCGCGCCGGCGCCGGCCTGACGCGGCGCGAGGTTGCGGGTCGCCGTGGTGGCCAGCGGGCCCCACATCCCGGCCTGGCCGATGCCCATGAGCGCCGACGGCAGCAGGAACATGCCGATCGGGGTGTCCGGGTTCATCAGCAGCGCGTACCAGACCAGCGCGAGCACGGTGAGGCCGAGACCGGGCACGAGCAGCAGGCGCGGGTCGACGCGGTCCAGGATCCGTCCGGCGAGCGGGGCGAGCACGCCCGAGAGCACAGCCATCGGGATCAGCAGCAGCGCCGCCTCGGTCGGCGTGAGCCCCCGGGCGAGCTGGTAGAAGAACATCATCGGCAGCGACATCGATGTGACCGTGAAGCCCACTGCCGCGATGCCGAGGTTCGCGACGGAGAAGTTGCGGTCGCGGAACAGCTCCAGCGGCACGAGCGGCTCGCTGCGGGTCTTCGCCTGCTGCCAGAGGAACACCGCCATCACCACGACACCGGCGGCGATCATTCCCCAGATCCATCCGGCCCAGTCATAGTGCTCGCCCTCCTGCAGGGCGAACACGATGAGGAACAGGCCGATGGCGCTGAGGAAGACGCCGACCAGGTCGAACCGGTGCTCATGCGTCTGCAGGCGCGGCACGAGGATCCACGCGAGCACGAAGCCGATCACGCCGACCGGCAGGTTGATGAAGAAGATCCACTCCCACCCCAGGCCGTCCACGAGGAGGCCGCCGGCAAGCGGGCCGACGAGGGTGGCCACACCCGCGGTGGCGCCCCAGAGGCCCATGGCGGCGCCCCGGCGCTCGGCCGGGAACGTGCGCGTGATCACGGCCATCGTCTGGGGCGTCATGAGCGCCGCCCCCAGTCCCTGCACCGCCCGGAACACGACGAGCATCGTGAGGGTGCTGGACAGGCCGCAGCCGAGCGAGGCGAGCGTGAAGATCGTCAGGCCGATGAGGTAGATGTTCTTCGGGCCGAACCGGTCGCCGAGGCGACCGGTGATGAGCAGCGGCACCGCGTAGGCGAGCAGGTAGGCGCTCGTGACCCACACGACGTTGTCGAGGTTGCTCGTTGCCGGATCGAGCGCCGCCTTGATGGCGGGGTTCGCGACCGAGACGATGGTCGTGTCGACGAGGATCATGAAGAAGCCGATGACCAGCGCCCAGAGGGCGGGCCAGGGGCTCTTCGGCTTGTGACCGGCGGCGTACGCGCCGGTCGACGTGCTGACGGGTTCAGCCATCGTGGTGAGCCTTTCGCTTGGCAAGAAGGTGGTCCGGATCCGGTCCCCAGGAGAACTCGGGGGAGGCGATTCGGGGGATCAGGGAGCCGAGCCAGTCGACGTCGGCCTGCAGCAGGAGGCGGTGCCGCAGCACCTCGAGCAGGTACTGCTCGGGGACAGCACGGGTGGCGGCGCCGTCCACTGCCGTGCTCAGCGTCTCGAGTTCGTGACGGAGCAGTTCGAGCCGCTGCGTGAGGAGCTCGACCACCTCGTCCCGTTCGAGGTTGTGCGCCTCGGCGAGGGCGACCCGGAACGCCGTCCGCCGCCGGCTGCCGCCGAGCTCGCGCCGCACCCACTCGCGCACCGCCTCGGTGCCGGCCGGCGTGACCGTGTAGGTGGTGCGCTCGGGGCGGTTGCCCTCGCGGTCGACGCCCACCTCCTCGATCAGACCCTGCCCGTGCAGGCGGGTGACCGTGTGGTACAGCGTGCCCGCGGAGATCGGCACGATCCGGTCGTCGCGGCGCGCGCGCAGCAGCCGCGCCATCTCGTACGGATGCATGTCGCCCTCGCGCAGCAGCGCGAGCACCATCACCCCCAGGGGCGTGAGCGCCGGATCCTTCACCATCACTCCATTTCAATTAGTCCATGTGGACTATCCGTACTGGACTATACGCGGGTCCGGCCGCAGGCGCCAGCCCGGATCCGGTCCTCATCGCAGCGCCGTGGCCAGCTGGACGGGCGTGAGCGCACGATCGGCGTAGACGAGCCGCATCACGGAAGGGTCCGGATTGCCCACGTCCGGGGCGCGGTGCACGAGCGTCAGCCCCGCCTTCTCCGCGACCGCCGCCGACGCCCGGTTGTGCTCGACGAGATACGCGATCACCGGACGCTCCGGCGCGACCTCGGCCGCCGCCGACCGCGCGGCGTGTGCCAGTTCGGTGGCGTACCCGCGGCCGTGGTGGTCGCCGGAGAGCCGGTAGCCGAGGTTCCAGACCTGCGCCGCGGGATCGTGGGGGTCGGGCGCGAGCAGTGTGCAGCCGCCGTTCCCGATCAGCTCGCCGGTCTCGCGGAGGAGCACCGTCCAGGTGCCGAGCCCCGCGCGCTCCCAGCTGCGCCACCAGCGCGCCATCATCGGCCCGATCTGGTCGGGGTCGGTGGGGCGCAGGCTCGGGAAGTGCGTCCACACCCGCGGATCCGTGTGGATCGCGAACACCGCGGCGAGATCGCCCGGCTCCGGGCGGCGCAGCACAAGACGGTCGGTCGTGATCTCGAGGGGGAACGCGTCGCTCACCCGTGCACCCTACGCGCGGCCACGGACATCGGGCGTCCCGGGCACCGCGATAATGGACGCGTGAGCACACCCCTCGATCTCCCCGGCTGGCGTCACCTCTACTCCGGCAAGGTCCGCGACCTGTACACCCCGGAGGATCCGGACGACCAGCGTCTGCTCGTCGTCGCGAGCGATCGGGTGAGCGCCTTCGACTTCGCGCTCGAGCCCGGGATCCCGGAGAAGGGCGCACTGCTCACGGCTCTGAGCCGCTGGTGGTTCGACCGCCTCGCCGAGGGCCCCGACCCGATCCAGAACCACCTCGTGGCGGGCGAGATCCCGGCGGCGGTGGCCGACCGCGCGATGCTCGCGAGGAAGCTGGACATGCTCCCGATCGAGTGCGTCGTGCGCGGCTACCTCACCGGATCCGGCTGGGTGGAGTACCAGGCCGAGGGCACCGTGTGCGGCATCGCGCTGCCGGCCGGACTGCAGAACGGCGACCGCCTGCCCGAGCCCCTGTTCACGCCGGCGTTCAAGGCCCCGCAGGGCGAGCACGACGAGAACATCACGTTCGAGCGCACCGCCGAGATCGTGGGTGCGGAGCGCGCCGCCCAGCTGCGCGACATGTCGCTCGCCGTGTACCGGCGCGCCGCGGCGATCGCCGAGCAGCACGGCCTCATCCTCGCCGACACCAAGTTCGAGTTCGGCGTGGACGAGGACGGCGCGCTGCGCCTGGCCGACGAGGTGCTCACGAGCGACTCCTCCCGGTACTGGGACGCCGAGGCGTGGCGGACCGGATCCACCCCCGCGGAGCGCATGGCGAGCTTCGACAAGCAGATCGTGCGCGACTGGCTCGCGGCGAACTGGGACAAGCAGGGCACTCCGCCGCTGCTGCCCGACGACGTCGTGGCCCGGACGGCCGAGCGCTACGCCGAGTTGCTGGAGCGGCTGACGGCCTGACACGTCGCGCGGCCCGCGGCCCACCCGTGCGTCGCCCCCGGTCGTGCGTCGCCACCCGTTGCGCGTCCGAGTCGCCCGAGATCGGGTCGATCGCCCCAGACCAGGCGGATGCGCTCAGAATCGCCTCATCTCGGTCAAACGACCTACCGCCGGAGCACTGCCGCCCCGCGTCCGGACCGCCGCGCGCCCGCGGGCGCTCCCGCGCCCAGGGAACGCTCAGGATAGGGTTTTCGCGACCCCCTCCCCCGATCCCGAGGAGCCCGCATGGCCGTGTGGACCATTCACGGCGACGGACGCACGGTCGAACCCGGCGCCGTCGTCCGCCCCGACGAGCGCCTGAACTGGCCCGCCACGATCGCGATCGGCGTGCAGCACGTCGTCGCGATGTTCGGCGCCACGTTCCTGGTGCCGATCCTCACCGGCTTCCCCGTGCCGACCACGCTGCTGTTCAGCGGCGTGGGCACGCTGCTGTTCCTGCTCGTCACCCGCAACAAGCTGCCCAGCTACCTCGGATCCTCGTTCGCCTTCATCGCACCGGTCACGGCCGCGACGGCGGCGCACGCGACCGGTGCGGACAAGGGCATCGGTGCCGCGCTCGCCGGCATCGTCTCCGTGGGTGTGCTGCTCGCCCTCATCGGCGTGGTCGTGCACGTCGCGGGCGTGAAGTGGGTGGACCGGTTCCTTCCGCCCGTCCTCGCCGGCACCATCGTGGCGCTCATCGGGTTCAACCTCGCCGGGGCCGCCTACGGCAACTTCGCGAAGGCCCCGATCACCGCGACGTTCACACTCGCGATCACCATCGTGTTCGCCGTGCTGTTCCGCGGATTCCTGGGTCGGATCTCGATCTTCCTCGGCGTGATCGCGGGTTACGTCTTCGCGGCGTTCCGCGGCGAGCTCGACTTCTCGGCCGTCGACAAGGCGGCCTGGGTGGGACTTCCCACCTTCCATTTCCCGGACTTCGGGACGCCCACGGCGTGGAGCGGCATCGCGATGTTCCTGCCGGTGGTGCTCGTGCTCATCGCCGAGAACGTCGGCCACGTGCGCGGCGTCGCCACGATGGTCGAGGATCCGGAGATCAACGCGCAGACCGGCAAGGCGCTCATCGCGGACGGCGTCTCGACCACGCTCGCCGGCTCCTTCGGCGGATCCGGCACCACGACCTACGGCGAGAACATCGGCGTCATGGCCTCCACTCGCGTCTACTCGACCGCGGCGTACTGGGTGGCCGGCATCGCGGCGATCCTGCTCAGCCTCTCGCCCAAGTTCGGCGCGATCATCAACTCGGTGCCGGCCGGCGTCCTCGGCGGCATCACCACCGGGCTCTACGGCCTCATCGGCGTGATCGGCATCAAGATCTGGGTGGACAACCGCGTCGACTTCTCCCGTCCGGTGAACCAGTACACGGCCGCGGTCGCGCTGATCATCGCCGTCGGCGGCTTCTCGATCTCCATCAAGGACTCGGGCTTCATGCTCGGCGGCATCGTCATCGCCACGGTCGCCGCGATCGTGATCTACCACGGCGGCAACGCGATCGCCCGGCTGCGCAGGAGCGGCGCGGACGACCCGCGTCCGCTCGAGGCGGTCGGCCCGATGGGCGGCGACCCCGCCTGACCGAACCCACGCGCCCGCGCGTCACTGCGACGCGCGGGCGCGCGGCTCGGATCCGTCCCCGGCGCCGGGCAGCGACGTCAGCCGCGGCAGGGGGGACTGCGGATCCGGCAGGTCGTAGAGCCGGTGCACCCAGCGCCGAGCCGGCTCGAGCGGGTACGAGTCGCCGTAGATGATGCGCTGCCCCACGATGCCGTCCAGCAGGCTGCGGAGCATGATCTCCTGGATCGCCGGATCCTCCTCGCCGCGCTCGCGGAAGATCGAGCGCACGGCGTCCTCGGCGGCGGCCACGGCGGCGGCATGCCTGCGCTCCGCGGCGGCGAAGATCTCCCGCGTCGACGGCCGCTGCTGCAGCGCGAAGATCACCCGCTGCAGCGGGAGGGCGACGGCGGTCATGCCGAGCACGGTGTCGATGATGCCCGCCAGTCGTGCGTCCGGCGGCGGTGCCTCCGACGCATTCCGTGGCGTCTCGTCCAGGTCCGCTGTGCCGTGCGCGATCCCGAAGAGCACCTCGAACCAGCGATCCACGATCGCACCGATCAGCTGATCCTTGCCGCCGAAGTAGTAGTTGACCATGCCCTGGGCGACGCCGGCGCGACCGGTGATCTCGGCGATGGTGGCACCCTCGATGCCGCGCTCGGCGAAGACGTCGATCGCCGCCTGGAGCAGGCCCTCCCGCGAACGCTCCCTGGCGAGACGGTTCTGCTCCGCAGAGCGTGCCATGCGCGGCGCCTTCCGGTTCCGTTGCCGGGTGACGGATCCATTCGCTAGATTAATCACTGAACGTGGATTCAACCTATGTTGATCACGTCACCGGAGGAAGCCGCGGCCGTCCAGGGGGCACACCGCGGGTGACCGGTTTCTGGGGGATCGGTCGGCGATGCCTCGCCTTCCGCGCCGTGCACGGCCGGGAGGCGAGGCACAACCGGCCGCTGGAACGGCTCAGCGCCGGATGATGCGCTGCTCGATGGCCGCGGCCACGGCGCCCGCCCTGGTGTCGACGCCGAGCTTGCCGTAGATGTGCGAGAGGTGCGACTTCGCGGTCGCCTCGGAGACGAAGAGCGCCTTGGCGAGCTCGCGGTTGCCGAGGCCGTCGGCCAGGAGCTCGAGCACCTCGACCTCGCGCTCGGTCATGCGGGGCTCCGGAGAGGACGCGCGGCGCATCAGCAGCGCGGCGACCGAGGGCGCGAGCGCGGGCTCGCCGCGGTGCACCGCGTGGATCCCCGCGAACAGCTGATCCGGCGGGGAGTCCTTGAGGAGGTATCCGGCGGCGCCCGCATCGAGCGCGCGCAGGATGTCGAACTCGCTGTCGTAGGTGGTCAACACGAGCACGGCGGGGGGATCCGGCAGCGCCCGGATGCTCCCCGTCGCGGCGATCCCGCCCTCCCCGTCGCCGAGGCTCCGGTCCATCAGCACCACGTCGGGCCGCTCCGCCTCGACCGCCCGCACCGCATCGGCGGCGTTGGACGCCTCGCCCACCACGACGAGGTCGTCGGACGATTCGAGCAGGGCGCGCAGGCCCGCGCGCACCACGGGGTGGTCGTCCACGAGCACGATCCGCAGGGTCATCCGGTCTCCTTCTGCGGATCCGCGCCGGATCCGGCCTTCGTGCGGGGTGCGCCTTCCACGGGGGAACCTTCGGCGGCGGCGGTCGCGCGGTCCGTGCGGGAGCCGTCCGCACCGTCGGCGCTCCTTGGAAACACCAGCGACACCGTCGTGCCTTCGCCCGGCGCGCTCTCCACGTGCAGCTCTCCGCCGAGCTGTGCGATGCGCTCGCCCATGCCGCGGATCCCCTGACCGCGGCCGGCCGCACGCCGCTGCGCCGCGCGGGCCCTCATCGCCGCGGGCCGGGCGTCGAAGCCGACGCCGTCGTCGCGGATGTCCAGGCGCAGCTCGTCGGGCTGCGCCGTGAGGCTCACCACCGCCCGTGTGGCGCGGGCGTGCTCGGTGACGTTCGCGAGCGCGCCGCGCACCGTGCGGATGATCGCCGACGCCACCGGCAGCGGCACCTCGGTGGCCGTCCCATGGCTGGCGAACCGCACGTCCACGCCGCGGCCCGAGGCCTCCTCGACCACGCGCGCGAGCGCCGCGGGCAGGGATCCGGCGGCGCCCTCGAGCTCGCCCGGCGCGAGGTCGCGCACCACCCGGCGCACCTCGTCCAGGGCCGAACGCGCGGTCCCGGCGGCCGAGCGCACCTGAGCGCGGGCCACGTCGGGGCGGCGCTCCCAGCCCTGCTCGGACGCCTGCAGCAGGAGGTTGATGCTGGACAGGTCCTGACCGACGGAGTCGTGGATCTCGCGGGACAGCCGGGCGCGCTCGGCGAGCGCCCCCGCGCGGTGCTGCGCGGCGGACAGGTCGGCCTGCGTCGCGGTGAGCTCGTCCACGAGCTGCTGCCGGGCGCGGGCCTCGCGGTCGAGGGCCCGGTAGGCGACGATCGTGGCGAACGCGATCCCGATCGGCCCGGCGACCAGCGTCGGGTCGAAGAGCGCCGCCAGACGCAGCTCGGCGACGATCACCACCGTCGTCATCGCGGCGATCACCGCCGTCGCCGGCCAGAACGGCAGGATCTGCAGCACGCCGAAGGCGAGGGGCACGGCGCACCATGCGAACGACGGGGCGATGAGGGTGAGCACGGCCCAGAGCGCGCACACCACGAGGGTCCACACGGCGGGCCACGCGCCCCGGCGCGGCACCACACCCTGCAGCACGGCGGCGACGACCAGCACCGCGGCGCCCGCCATCACGGCGATCGCGTCCTCCCCCTCGCCGTGGCGCAGGAGATACCGGATGGCGCTGACCACGATGAGGGCGATGAGCACGACCTGCAGCGCGCGCCCGAAGCGCACCGGGGCGAGGATGCCGCGTGCGCCGTCGCTCGCGCCCTGCCCCGCCTCGTCCATGGCCTCAGCCTAGGGAGCCCGGATCCGGATCCGCATCATCCGATCGGCCAGGATCCGCACCGCCGCTGCAGGTCGGCCGGGCGTCGCCGCGCCGGCCGCCCCAGGCATCACCACCCCGGTCGAGCCGCCCGTCAGGCGGAGCCGCGTACCACCAGCTCGGTGCCGAGGATCGTGCGCCGGGGCGGAGCGGATCCGGTGAGCCGGTCGATGAGCACCCCGGCGAGCGCCTCGCCCTGCGCGTGCATGGGCTGCCGGACCGTCGTGAGCGCCGGGTCGGTCGACAGCGCCACCGTGGAGTCGTCGAAGCCGACGATCGCGACGTCCTCGGGCACCCGCACGCCCGCGCCATGGAGGGTGCGCAGCACGCCGCGGGCCATGAGGTCGCTCGCCGCGAAGACCGCGTCGGGCAGCGCGCCGCCCGGCTCAGCCGCGCGGGCGAGCAGCTCGTGGGCCGCACGCACGCCGCTCGCCTCGGAGTAGTCGCCGGCGAGCTCGGCGAACGGGGTCAGGCCCGCCGCGGCGAGCTCGTCGCGGAACCCGGCGAGGCGATCCACGGCCCCCGCCATCGACAGCGGCCCGGTCACCGTCGCGATCCGGCGCCGCCCCGTGGCGAGCAGGTGCGCGACGGCCTGCCGCGCGCCGGCCACGTTGTCCACGTCCACGAACCAGTCGTCCTCCCGCCCGTTGGCGCGCCGCCCGCCGAACACGACGGGAACGGCCTCGACGATGCGGTCCACGAAGGCGTCGCTGTTGTGGTGCGACAGGATGATCGCGCCGTCCACGCCGCCGTTGCGCACGAAGCCCGTCATCCGCCCGCCCGGGTCGTCGCTCGCGATGAGGAGGTTGAGGATGTAGTCGGAGCGCGCGATCCGGTCGCTGATCCCCGCGACGACGGCGCCGAAGTACGGATCCCCGAAGAACCGCCGGGTGTCCTCCGGCACGACCAGCGCGATCGCGTGCGTCTGCCGCAGCGCGAGCGAGCGCGCCGCCCGGTTGGGCACGTAACCGAGGCGCGCGATGGCGTCCTGCACGGCGGCGAGCGCCTCGGGGCTCACCGCGGTGGACCCGTTCACCACCCGGGACACCGTCGACCGGGACACCCCCGCCGCGGCGGCGACCTCCTCGATCGTCGCGCGGGGTGCGCGGAGCGGATCCGGATCCGTCGTGCCGGCCATGAGCTCAGACCGCCCGTGCGGCGATGATCCGCGCGTACTCCCGGCCGGAGTCCTTCACGGTGCGCTGCTGGGTGCCGTAGTCCACCCGCACGATGCCGAACCGCTTCTCGTAGCCCCAGGCCCACTCGTAGTTGTCGAGCAGCGACCACGCGAAGTACCCGCGCACGTCCACGCCCTCGTCGATCGCGTCGTACACGGCCGCGATGTGCTCGCGCAGGAACATGGCGCGCTCGGCGTCGTGCACCTGCCCGTCCTCGACGACGTCGTCGTAGGCCGCGCCGTTCTCGGTGACGTAGAGCGGGAGGCCCGGCGCGTACTCGGTGCCGAGTCGGCGCAGCAGCCGGGTGAGCCCCTCGGGCTGGACCTCCCAGTCCATGCCGGTGCGGGGCAGCCCGCGCTCGACCCAGTGCACGTCGTCGGCGGCGGGGAACGGCGAGCGCGTGCGCCGTGCGGTCACCCCGTCGCCGCCCCCGTCGTGCGGGGTGCCCTCGCTGCCCGACTGCGGCGTGCCGGAGAGCAGCTCGCCGTGGTAGTAGTTGACGCCCAGGCAGTCCAGCGGCGTGGCGATCGTGTCGTGGTCGCCGTCGTGGATCGCCGCGGCCCAGCGTCGCACGGCCACGGGATCCACGTCGCGGATGTCCGAGACGACGTCGGCCGGGTAGGCGCCGCGCAGCAGCGGATCCAGGAACCAGCGGTTGAACTGGCCGTCGATCCGCCGCGCCGCGTCCGCGTCGGCGGGGTCGCGCGGATCGGCGGGATCCGCGACCGTGAGGTTGAGCGTGATGCCCAGGTCGAGCTGGGGATCCCGCTCGCGCAGCGCCTGGACCGTGCGACCGTGCGCGAGCAGCAGGTGGTGCGCGGCGAGCATGCCGTCCTCGATGCTGACCCGCCCTGGCGCGTGCACGCCCGCCGTGTACGACAGGAACGAGGAGCACCACGGCTCGTTCAGCGTGGTCCAGTGCTTCACCCGGTCGCCGAGGACGTCGTGCACGCTGAGCGCGTACTCGACGAACCGATCCACGGTGTCGCGGGACGTCCAGCCGCCCTTCTCCTCGAGCGCCTGGGGGAGGTCCCAGTGGTACAGCGTCAGCCAGGGCACGATCCCGTCGCCGCCCGCGTCCTTCGCGAGCAGCTCGTCGACGAGGCGGTCGTAGAACGCCAGTCCCGCCGGGTTCACCGCGCCGCCGTCGGGTCGCACTCGCGCCCACGAGGTGGAGAAGCGGTACACCTGAAGCCCGAGCTCGCGCATCAGCCGCACATCGTCGGGATAGCGGTGGTAGTGGTCGCAGGCCACGTCGCCGGTGTCGCCGTTCTGCACCGCGCCGGGCACGCGCGCGAACGCATCCCAGATCGACGCGGTGCGGCCGTCCTCGAAGGCCGCGCCCTCGATCTGGTAGGCGGCGGTGGCCGCGCCGAACAGGAAGCCGTCGGGGAATCGGCGGGCGGACTCATCCACGGTGCTCATGCGGGCGATAGCTCCTTCACGGTGGCGGCGCGGCGCATCGGACGGGGACCCGCGCATCCCGGACAGGCTATGGGAGCGCTCCCACGACTGTCAACAGCCGCACGCGCCCGACAGGCGGGCCGTTCCGCAGGCGCCCTACGGCAGTCCCAGCACAACGTCGCGCACAGCCACGGCGGCCGCGCCGCGCGCCCATGCGGCGAACCCGCTGTCGTCGACGTGCAGGGCGACCGACGTGGCACGGGGGTCGCGACCGGCCGCGATCGCCGCCCTGATCCGATCCTCGGCCACGGCGAACAGCCGGATCCCCTCCCCCGCGAGCACCACGTCGGGGTACATCGTCAGATTCGCCGAGAGCGCGATGAGCCGGCCCAGCGCCTCCGCCGCCGCGTCCACGACGGCCTCGGCCGCCGGAACGCCCGCCGCCGCGAGGTCGAGCACCTCGTCGTAGCCGACCGGCCGCTGCAGCGCCGCCGACACCTGGGCCGCGATGGAGCCCGAGGTGAGCATCGCCTGCGCGCAGCCGTGGTGCCCTTCCTGGCACAGCGGTCCGTGCGGGGTCAGCGGGATGTGGCCGCCCATGCCGACGCCGGCATCACGGGTGCGGACGACGTCGCCGTTCGCCACCACGCCGTACCCCACGCCCACGCCGATCGTGATGACGCTGAACCCGGGCAGGCCCCGGCCCGCGCCGAACCAGAGCTCCGCCTCGGCGAGCGCGATCAGGTCGTTCTCGAGCCGCACCGGCAGCCCCAGGGCCTCCTCCAGGAGGTCGCCCAGCGGCACGTCGCTCCAGCCGAGGAACGGAGCCCATTCGACGACGCGATGATCCACGGATCCGCCCAGGCTCACCCCGACCCCGCGCAGCGGCGGCGCCTCCAGCCCGCGGGACGCCAGCTCGTCGCGCGCGCGCACGATCACCGCCGCGGCGGCAGCGGGATCGTGGTCCGGCAGCGGCAGCCGCAGTTCGGCAAGGGGGCGGGCATGCACATCGGTGATCGTGGCGTGCACCTCCTCGCCGGTCAGCTTCACGCCGAGGAAGGAGCCCAGGGTCGGGGAGATGTCCAGCGGTCGCGACGGACGGCCGACGCCGTCGATGACGTCGTCGAGCTCGATGAAGTCGCCGCGTTCCAAGAAGGGCTTGGCGAGGCGGGTCAGGCTCGCCGGCGACAGGCCCAGGCGCACGGCGAGCTCCGCGCGGGAGAGCGGCCCGTGGATCAGCACGGTCCGCACGAGAGCGAGCTCACTGGGCGTGGACATCCCGGCCCCTTTTCTTTTCGCTGCGACACGAAAACCCTAGCAAGTTCTCGCCATTCCCGACCCTTGACCCCGTAATTAGTTCCGTGGTAGAAGTTATTCATGCTTCACACCCTTCCGCCCTCTGCGGGGGACGCGCCGACGAAGGCCGCCCCGCTTTCCGGCACGCTGCATCTGCGCGGCGGCGGCACGAGCGTGGTGATCGCACTCGAGCCGATCCCCGCGATTGTGCACTGGGGCGAGGATCTCGGCGCCGTCCCGGCGGCGGCCCTCGACGGCATGGCGCT
Source organism: Microbacterium xylanilyticum (assembly GCF_054654695.1). Taxonomy (NCBI): domain Bacteria; kingdom Bacillati; phylum Actinomycetota; class Actinomycetes; order Micrococcales; family Microbacteriaceae; genus Microbacterium; species Microbacterium xylanilyticum. The sequence goes on along the minus strand of NZ_BAAIEN010000002.1, from coordinate 226,486 downwards.
CGCGGCGCGCCCGCAGCGCGTCTCCGGCGGCCTCGACGCCACCCCGGTGCTCACGCTGCTGCCGACGCCCGGACACGGCTGGCTCGACACCCCGGGCGTGGAGGGGCACCGCAACGGCCAGGGCACGGGGATCCGCTGGCGGCTCGAGGACGTAGGCGCCGACGCGAGCAGCGCGGAGTTCGCGCTGCTCGACGACGAGGCGGGACTCCGCGCCGTGATCGAGCTGCGGGTCGGCACGGCCGGTCTGCTGCACCAGCGCATCACGCTGCGCAACATCGGGGCGACGCCGTTCACCGTGCAGCGCCTCGCCACCTCCTTCCCCGTGCCGTGGGACGCCGGCGAGATCCTCGACACCGCCGGACGCCATCTGCGCGAGCGCTCTCCGCAGCGCCATGCGTTCACCGTCGGCACGCACCTGCGCGAGAGCCGACGCGGCCGCCCCGGAGCCGGCTCCACCCTCCTGCTCGCCGCCGGGCAGCCCGGCTTCGGATTCGAGCGCGGCCGGGTGCACGCGATCCACGTCGCGTGGAGCGGCAACAAGAGCCTGCTCGCCGAGCGCGTCGTCACCGGCGAAGCCTTCCTCGCCGGCGGCGAGCTGTACGCCCCGGGCGAGATCGTCCTCGGGGAGGGCGAGAGCATCGAGACCCCCTGGGTGATCGGATCCTGGGGAGACGGACTGAACGAGCTGTCGGCGCGGTTCCACGACGAGCTGCGTGCACGTCCCCAGCACCCTCGGCGTCCGCGTCCGGTGACCCTCAACACCTGGGAGGCGGTGTACTTCGATCACGACCTCGACCGTCTGACGGCGCTCGTCGACGCCGCGGCCGAGGTCGGCGCGGAGCGCTTCGTGCTCGACGACGGCTGGTTCCGGGGGCGTCGCGACGACACCGCCGGGCTCGGCGACTGGTTCGTCGACGAGGAGGTCTGGCCGCAGGGCCTCACCCCGCTCATCGATCACGTGCGGGCGGCCGGGATGGAGTTCGGCCTCTGGGTCGAGCCGGAGATGGTCAATCCCGACAGCTCCCTCGCGCGCACGCATCCGGAGTGGATCCTGCGCTCGCGCGCCGAGCTTCCCGCGTCGGCCCGGCAGCAGCAGGTGCTCGACCTGTCCCGCCCGGACGCGTACGCGTACATCGCCGGCCGGCTGCACGCCCTGCTCGACGAGTACCCCATCTCCTATCTGAAGTGGGATCACAACCGCGACCTCGTCGACGCCGGGTCCGGCCCGGGCGGCGGATCGCGGGTGCACGCGCACACGCTCGCGGTGTACCGGCTCCTGGACGAGCTCACCGAGCGGCACCCCGGACTGGAGATCGAGAGCTGCGCCTCCGGCGGCGCGCGCGTCGACCTCGGGATCCTGCAGCGCACCCACCGGATCTGGACGAGCGACTGCACCGACCCGCTGGAGCGGCTCGACATCCAGCGCTACACCGGCCTCGCCGTGCCGCCCGAGCTCATGGGCATGCACCTCACGGCGCCCGTGGTGCACTCCACCGGGCGCGCGGTCGAGCTGGATCTCAGCGGGGCGGTGGCCCTGTTCGGGCACTTCGGCATCGAGTGGGACCTCACGACCCTGGATCCGGCGCAGCGGGCGCAGGTGGCCCGATGGGTCGCCCTGGCGAAGCGCGTCCGGCCCCTCGTGGCGACGGGCCGCGTCGTGCATGTCGACGGCACCGACCCGGGGATCGATGTCCGCGGCGTCGTCGCCGGCGACCGCGACCACGCCGTCTTCACGATCACCCAGGCGGCGACGTCGCTCGCCTACCCGCCGGGGCGGATCCGGCTGCCCGGACTCGACGTGGACCGCACCTACCGCGTGCGGCTCCTGGCGGTGTCCGGCGAGGCGCACACAGCGGGCCAGTCGCCGCTCGCCTGGGCCGAGGACGGGGTGCTGCTCACCGGTGCCCAGCTCGCCGTCGCCGGGCTGCGTCCACCGGTGCAGAACCCGGGTCGCGCATGCGTCCTGGAGCTCACCGCCATCACGACCTGAGCCGGATCCGACCGGCATCCTCGAACACCGACCGCGCAAGGAGGCGCATCATGAGACATCGACGCAGATCACGAGGGATGTCGTTCCCTCGACGAGTGGCCGCCGCGGCGCTCGCGCTGGGGGTGCTCGTCGCTCCGCTGACGGCATGCTCCGGCGACGACGGCGTGACCACGCTGAACTTCTTCCAGTTCAAGGGGGAGGCGACACAGGACTTCGACGCGATCATCAAGGACTTCGAGGCCCAGCATCCGAAGATCCGGGTCGTGCAGAACCAGGTCCCGGACGCCGACACCGTCATCCGCACCCTGCTGGTGAAGGACAAGGCGCCCGACGTCATCACGCTCAACGCCAACGGCAACTACGGACGACTCGCCCAGGCCGGTGTCTTCGCGGACTTCCGTTCGGATCCGGTCCTGAAGACGATCAACCCGTCCGTGCAGGAGATCCTCGCCGCGCTGGGGAACAAGAAGGGCGAGGTCAACGGGCTCGGCTACATCAACAACGCGAACGGCATCATCTACAACGCCGACATCTTCGCCAAGCTCGGCCTGCAGCCGCCCACCACCTGGGACGAGCTGATCGCCGTGTGCGACAAGCTGAAGGCGGCGGGGGTCACGCCGTTCGCCGGAACGCTGGCGGATTCCTGGACGGCGCTGCCGTCGTTCAACGGGCTCGGCGGCTACGCCGCGCAGGACCACTGGTTCGACCGGCTGCGCGCGGAAGGCGAGAACGTCGGCCCGAAGGCCGCCGAGTCGTTCCAGAAGGACTGGACCACGACCGTCGCCGCGCGGCAGAAGCAGCTGTACTCCTACGCGCAGGAGGGCTACCGCGGCAAGACGTACGACGACGGCAACGCCGCCTTCGCGAAGGGCGAGGTCGCGATGCTGATGCAGGGCATCTGGGCGGTCAACCCGATCACGCAGATCAACCCGAAGATCAATGCCGGGATCTTCCCGTACCCGACCGACAGCGCGGCCGACCGTCGGCTGGTCTCCGGCGTCGACGTCGTCGTGACCATGGGCCGGAACACGCCGCATCGGGCGGAGGCGCAGGAATTCATCCACTACCTGTTCCAGCGCGGAGTGATCGAGAAGTTCGCCGCGTCGCAGAACATGATCCCCTCCGTGCAGGGCGCGAAGCTCGGTGACAATCGAGCGCTGAAGGACGTCGAGCCGTTCTTCACCTCCGGGAGGATCACGGGTTTCATCGACCACCAGATCCCCCCGAGCGTCCCCCTCGCGCAGATCGCGCAGGAGGAGCTGTTCACCGGCGACGTCGAGCAGGGGATGGCCACGCTCGACAGCGAATGGCGCAAGGTCGCCGCCCGCACGATCCCCGTGACAGGAGACTGACCATGAGCACCATGACCCAGGCGATCCGCAGCACCGCCGGATCCCGCCGCCGCGCGGAGCGCATCCGCACCACGTCGGCACGGATCCTGCCCGCCTACCACTGGATGATCTGGCCGTGCGTGATCGCCTTCGCGGCGTTCCACACGCTGCCGATGCTCGTCGGCATCTTCTTCAGCTTCACGAACTACGCCGGCTACGGCGACTGGAACCTCGTCGGGTTCGCGAACTACGTCAACCTGTTCAAGGACGACCGCGTCTACGCCGCCTACGGGTTCTCGTTCCTGTTCGCGATCGTCGCGACCGTGCTCACCAACGCGATCTCGCTGGCGCTCGCGCTCGGCCTGAACGCGAAGATCCGGGCGCGCAGCTTCTGGCGGGGCGTCTACTTCGTGCCGTACGTGCTGGCGATCCTCGTCGTCGGATACGTGTTCCAGTTCTTCTTCTCGAACTCGCTGCCGAAGCTGCTACCGCAGATCCCGCTGTTCCGCGACAACATCCTCGCCAGCCCCGAATGGGCCTGGCTCGCGATCGTGGCACTCGCCGTCTGGCAGGCCTGCGCGTTCTCGATCATCATCTACCTGTCCGGGCTGCAGACCATCCCGGGCGAGCTGTATGAGGCCGCCGCCCTGGACGGCGCAGGACCCTGGCGGCAGTTCCGGTCCATCACGTTCCCGCTGATCAGCGCTTTCTTCACGATCAACGTGGTGCTCAGCCTCAAGGGCTTCCTGCAGGTCTTCGACCCGATCGTGGCGCTGACCAACGGCGGCCCCGGCACGTCGACCGAGTCGGTCACGCTGCTCATCTTCAAGGGCGGCTTCTCGGGCGGAGAGTTCGCCTACCAGACCGCCAACGCGGTGGTGTTCTTCATCGTGATCACGATCGTGTCCCTGCTCCAGTTCCGTATCCTTCAGCGTCGAGAGGCGGATCTCTGATGTCCAGCTCCCTGGCCGCCCCGAGCGGCTCCACGCGTGCGATCGTCACGCCCCGTCCCCGACGGCGCAGCGCCGACGACCTCGACACCCGGCGCACGAACTGGTGGGCCACCGCCCTGATCGCGGTGTGCTCCCTCACCGTGCTGGTCCCGCTCTATCTCGCCGTCGTGGTCGCCCTGAAGACGCCGGAGCAGCTCGCCTCCGGCACGGGCTTCGAATGGCCCGACCCCATCCGGTGGCAGAACTTCGCCGACGCATGGGAGCGCACGCATTTCCCGCAAGCGCTGCTGAACACGGCCCTGATCACCGTCGGGTCCGTCGTGTTCACGCTGCTCACCAGCTCCGTGGCCTCGTATGCGCTCGCACGGAATCTGCACCGACGGCTGTTCAAGGGCGTGTTCTTCTACCTGCTCGCGGCGCTGTTCATCCCGTTCCCGATCATCATGCTGCCGCTCGTGAAGCAGACCGCCGTGCTCGGTCTGGACAACCAGGTGGGCGTGATCCTGCTCTACATGATCTACGGGCTGTCCCTGAACGTGTTCATCTACACGGCCTACATCCGCTCGATCCCGATCGAGCTCGAGGAGGCGGCGCGGGTGGACGGCGCGAGCACCTGGGGCGTGTTCTGGAAGATCGTCTTCCCACTGCTCACCCCCATGAACGCGACCGTCGGGATCCTCACCTGCGTGTGGGCGTGGAACGACTTCATCCTGCCGCTCGTCGTGCTCACCGATCCGGGAGCGCGCACCCTGCCGCTCGCGCAGTACGTGCTGCAGGGCCAGTACAACACCGACTACACGACCTCGTTCGCCTCGTATCTGATGGCGATGGCGCCGCTGCTCGTGGTGTACGTGTTCTCGCAGCGCTGGGTGATCTCCGGCGTGATGCGCGGGTCGATCAAGTAGCGCGCCCGACCAGCGCGCAGAGGGGGTCACCGGCCGCGGCGGGTGACCCCCTCTGCCGTACCCTGGTCCGGTGACCTCCTCGCCCGCGCTCGTCCGCGCCGAATCGCTCATCCGCTCCGTGCCCGACTACCCGCAGCCGGGCATCCTGTTCCGCGACATCACGCCGCTGCTGGCCGACCGCGAGGCGCTGCAGGCGACGACCGAGGCCCTCGTCGCCCCGTTCCGCGGCGCGTTCGACGTGGTCGCGGGCATCGAGGCGCGCGGTTTCATCCTCGCTGGAGCCGCGGCCATCGAGGCCGGATCCGGGTTCGTGCCGATCCGCAAGGCCGGCAAGCTGCCGCTGCCCGCCGCCGCGGTCGACTACGCGCTGGAGTACGGCACCGCGTCGATCGAGATGCACGAGGATCTGCCCGCCGGATCCCGGGTCCTCCTCATCGACGACGTGCTCGCCACCGGCGGCACCCTCGCCGCGGGCCGGCGCATCGTGGAGCAGCTCGGCTACACGGTCGCGGGGATCTCGGTGCTCTTCGAGATCGACGGTCTCGGCGGGCGCGACGTGGTCGGCGACGTGCACACCGTGTTCCGCAGCTGAGCGGGGCCGTCGCGCTTCGAAAGACGGGTTCCGGCACCCGGCCGGAGCCCTCTCCCCCGGACGGTAGACTGAGCGTGCCCCCGCCCGCGACTGTCCCGGAGCCGTCCATGCCCACCATCGTCGTCGACGTCATGCCCAAGTCCGAACTGCTCGACCCGCAGGGGAAGGCCGTCTCGGGAGCGTTCGCCCGCACCGGCGTGACCGCGTTCAGCGATGTCCGCATCGGCAAGCGCTTCGAGCTCACCGTCGACGGCGAGGTCACCGACGACGTGCTCGCCGAGGCCCGCCGGGTCGCCGAAGAGGTGCTCTCCAACTCCGTGATCGAGGACGTCGTGGGCGTCGAGGTCGCGGAATGACCGTCCGCATCGGGGTCATCACCTTCCCCGGGTCCCTCGACGATCGGGATGCGCAGCGCGCCGTGCGCATCGCCGGCGCCGAGCCCGTCGCGCTCTGGCACGGCTCGCACGACCTCGAGGGCGTCGACGCCGTGATCCTGCCCGGCGGCTTCAGCTACGGCGACTACCTGCGCTCGGGCGCCATCGCCGCGCTGTCGCCGATCATGACCGAGGTCAAGGACGCCGCCGCCAAGGGCATGCCGATCCTGGGGATCTGCAACGGCTTCCAGATGCTCGTCGAGGCGCACCTGCTGCCCGGCGGCCTGATCCGCAACGACCACCAGCACTTCGTGCGCCGCGACCAGAAGCTCACGGTCGAGAACGCCGACACCGCCTGGACGAACGAGTTCACGCGCGGTCAGGAGATCATCATCCCGCTGAAGAACGCCGAGGGCGGGTACATCGCCTCCGACGAGACGCTCGACCGGATCGAGGGCGAGGGCCTCGTCGCCTTCCGCTATGCGGGCGTGAACCCGAACGGATCCCTGCGCGACATCGCCGGCCTCACCAACCCCGCGGGCAACGTCGTCGGCCTCATGCCGCACCCGGAGCACGCGACCGAGCCCGGCTTCGGCCCCGACACGGCCGCCGCGATGCGCAGCGGAGTCGACGGACTCCCCTTCTTCACGAGCGCCATCGCCGCGGTCGCCCGCGTCGCCGCGTAACGGCGTCCGCCTGCGCGGGCGCCCCTGCCGCCTCGCCGCACGCTTCGCTCGCCTCGCCGCGCGCATCTCGCCGCGACGGATGCAGGATCCTGCGACGCCTGCACGCCCGGATCCGCGATTCCGTCGTGCAGGCGTGACGCGGTCCTGCAGACGTCGCGTGCTGCGACGCCGCACCGGATCCGTTGCACCGCTCCCCGCCCCGGTCTACCGTCGAATCGGACGCCGCGGCGAGGAGGATCCCATGGGCCGGTTCGTGTACTGGATGAACGTGTCGCTGGATCTGCGGATCGAGGCCGTGCCCGGCGACGACGGCGGCGGCGACTGGATGCGGATCGGCGAGCCGCTGCACCGCGAGTTCAACCGGCGCGCGAGCGATCTCGCGCTCATGGTGCAGGGCAGGCGCGTGTTCGAGATCATGGAGGACTTCTGGCCGGCGGCGCGGGATGACGCCTCGCTGCCCGCGTACATGCAGGAGTACGGCGGGATCTGGACTGACAAGCCCAAGATCCTCATCTCGCGCACCCGCACGGAGGCGCCGTACAACACTCGCGTGATCGGCGACCACGCGCTCGACCGGCTGGCCGAGGTGCGGGCGGGGACCGAGGGCGACATCGGCGTCGGCGGGGCGACGATCGCCACGGCGCTGCTCGACGCCGGCCTGCTCGACGAACTGCTGCTGTTCACGCATCCGGCGATCCTGGGAGCCGGCCGGCCGCTGTTCGACGATCCGCGGCCCGGCGAGACCCGCCCGCCCGTGGTGGTCGACCTGCTCGAGCAGGCAGCCTACGACGAGGGCGTCACCCTGCACCGCTACGCCGTGCGGCACTGAGCGGCGCCGCCACGGCCGACCGCAGGACCGGCGCCACCTGACGCGGCGATGTCCGCCGCGTCAGTCCCGACGACGCACCGTCGGCCCGGGCAGGGAGCCGGGGTACGGCATATCGGGGCGCAGCGCCTGCAGCCGCTGGATCTCGTCCACGGACAGCTCGCCGCGCTTCGCCCGCGCTGCGATGCCCATGATCGCCACGTCGTTCAGCACGGCGCCCGAGTTGACGGGATGCCCGTCGGTCCGCGTCGCATGCTGCTGCATGATCGCCCAGGCGTACACCGCGCGCTGCTCCTTCGACATCCGCAGCCAGGCACGCAGCATGACGACGAACATGATCGTGAACACGACCCCCACGAGCAAGACCATCACGCCCTGACCCCGTTCGACCGGCGTGCCGGGAGGGGCGAGCACCTCGTCCGGCGCGACGAGCACGAACACGCCGGCGGCGAGGCCGCCGAACCCCAGCACCGCGCTGATCAGCAGCTGACCGACCCAGTATCCGGTGCCCTTGTACGGGCTCTTCGGAGCGGAAGGGTTCGCGGCAGGAGAGGTCACCCTCTCACCCTACGGACGGGCGCACGCATGCCGCGATGGGCAGCGCTGCCCATCCCTCACCACGGGCTGGGCTGGTAGTCCTTCAGGAACACGCCGTGGATGTCCTCCCCGGCCTCACCGCGGACGATCGGGTCGTACACGCGGGCGGCGCCGTCGACGAGGTCGAGCGGGGCGTGGAAGCCCTCCTCCGCGAGGCGCACCTTCGTGTAGTGCGGGCGCTCGTCGGTGATCCATCCGGTGTCGACCGCCGTCATCAAGATCCCGTCGGTCTCCAGCATCTCGCCCGCGCTCGTGCGGGTGAGCATGTTCAGCGCCGCCTTCGCCATGTTCGTGTGCGGGTGCCCCGGGCCCTTGTACCGACGCGAGAACTGTCCCTCCATCGCCGAGACGTTCACGATGTGCTTGCGCCGCGCGGGCGACGCGGCCATCGCGGGCCGCAGCCGGCTGATCAGCAGGAAGGGTGCGGTGGTGTTGCAGAGCTGCACCTCGAGCATCTCCAGCGGATCCACCTGGTCCACGCTCTGCACCCAACTGTTCACGCGGTTCACGTCGGGCACGAGACCGCCCGCGTCGATCGCGGTGCCGTCGGCGTGCTTCGCGAGCGACGAGGATCCGGGAGCCATCGCCAGCCGCGCGAGCTCGTCGGCCGTGAGCGCCTGGCCGCCCTGTTCGGCGATCGTGCCGCCCAGCGACGCGATCGACAGCAGCGGGTGCGCGTCGACCGAGGCCTGCAGCGCTTCCGGATGCGGATCCGCGGTGTGCCCGAAGGTCTCCATCTCGGGCAGCGGGCCGTTCGGCAGCGGCTGCAGCTCGGCGTCGACGAGCAGCGAGTACGCACCGGGCGAACGGCGCACGGTCTGCGCGGCGTTGTTGATGAGGATGTCGAGCGGGCCCTGCGCGGCGACCGAATCGGCCAGCGCGATCACCTGAGCGGGGTCGCGCAGGTCGATGCCGACCACGCGCAGGCGATGCAGCCAGTCGGCCGCGTCCGGGAGCGCCGCGAACCGGCGCACCGCGTCGCGCGGGAAGCGCGTGGTGATCGTGGTGTGCGCACCGTCGCGGAGCAGGCGCAGCGCGATGTGCATGCCGATCTTCGCGCGGCCGCCGGTGAGCAGCGCGCGCTTGCCGGTGAGGTCGGTGCGGGCGTTGCGCTTGCCGTGGCTGAACCGGGCGCAGTCCGGGCAGAGCTGGTGGTAGAACGCGTCGACCGTCGTATACGGCTGCTTGCAGATGTAGCAGTTGCGGGGCTTGAGCAGCTCGCCCGCCGTCGGGGCGTCCACCACGCTGCTGGCGAGGTCGAGGCCGCGCGTCTCGTCGTCGATGCGGTCGGGGGCGCCCGTCGCGGTCGCCGCGATCACGGCGCGGTCCGCCTCGGCGATCGCATCGCGGATCTCGCGGCGGCGCACGCGCTTGGCGGCCTTGAACATGGCCGAGGTCGCCCGGCGGACGGCGATGAAGTCGGGATGCTCCTGGTCGAGCTCGTGCAGCTCGGCGAGCACCCGCAGGGTGGTCGCGAGGTCGGCCGGGTCGATGCCGGATCCGACGACGCCGTCATCCGTCGTGGCGCTGCGGTCGCTCGGGGACGACGAGGCGTCGGAGAGGGCGTCGATCATTGTCACGATTTTACGCGAGCGGGCTGAACGCTGGCCCGGGCTCTCGTCGGTACCCCCCTCCGCCGTCCAGACCCCCGTTCAGTGGCGCGTGTCCGAGGGAGCCTGGTCGGCTCGAGGGGGTCTCGACGAGCGAGAGGGCACGGCCCCCGCACGGGATCGCGACGACGGCCGGCCGCACTCAGGGCCGCCGTACTCAGGCGACGACGGCCGCGATGCGGCGGATCACGCCGGGCCAGCCCCGGCCCATCCCCTCGAAGGCCTGCCTGCCGCGCGGATCGTCGAGGTCGAGGCCGTCGTGCGTGAAGAGCAGCCGGGTGCCGGTGCCCTCGGGAACGAGCCGGAACGTGAGCGTCGAATCGAGCCCGCCCTCGCTGAACGTGTACCGCAGCAGCCTCGGCTCGTCGGCCTCGAGCACGGTGCAGCGCTGCGTCCCCCACGGCCCCATGTCGAGAGTGAACGTGTGCCCCACCGTCGGGCGGATGTCGCCCTCGGCCCACCACTTCGCCACGATCTCCGGGGTCGTGATCGCCTCCCACACGGTCTCGGCCGGGTAGGGCAGGAACTCGTCGCACTCGATCGAGCGGATGTCAGGCATGGGTCTCCTCGTCAGGGTCGGGTGTCGCCGCGTGCAGCTCATCGAGCGTCTCGCGCAGGCCGCGCAGGCGACCGCGCCAGTAGCGCTCGAAGGGGTGGAACCAGTCGGCCGCCTCTGCGAGTCCAGCCGCCTCCAGGCGGTAGATCCGCGACCGCCCACTGGGCTCGTCACGGACGAGACCCGCCGCGCGCAGCACCTGGAGGTGCTCCGAGACGGCGGGGCGGCCGATCTCGAAACGCGCGGCGAGCTCGTTCACCGTCTGCGGGCCCGACCGCAGCACGTCCAGGATCTCCCGGCGGGTCGGGTTCGCGAGGACGGAGAACACATCGGGCACGCCGACCATGATACGTCGGAAATCTCCGACGTATCATGGTCGGCGTCCGAAACTTCAGCTGGATCCGGATCTGTCCTCGGCTCTACTGGTGCAGGCCGTGAGCGACGTCGTCGGCCCCCGGCTCGTGCGCGGCGGAGAGCGGGCCACGGGGTGGCCCGCGGCGCGCCGAGACCCCCGCTGCGCGCCGAGACCCCCGCTGCGCGCCGAGACCCCCACGCAGTCGCGGACCTCCGCGGGGGTCTCGGCGTCTCGTGGGGGTCTCGGCGGACGCGGCGTGCGGCCTCAGGACGCGGCGTGCGGGCGCAGGACGCGGCAGGGGTCCGCCGGGGCCGGGATCCCGCGGGCCGGAGGGCCGGGGACGCCGGGCTCAGGCGATGCCGCCGCCGTCCACGACGAGAGCGGATCCGGTCACGTATGACGATTCGTCGCTCGCGAGCCAGACGACCGCCGCGGCGATCTCCTCGGGCTCGCCCATGCGGTTGAGCGGACGCTCGGCGGCCTCGGCGAGGAACCCTGCCTGGTCCTGACCGAGCTGGCGGGCCTCGTCGCGCAGCATGCCCGTGTTCACGTCGCCCGGGTTGACGGAGTTGACCCGGATCCCCTGCGGGCCGTGATCGATCGCGAGCGCGCGGGTCATGTTCACCACGGCCCCCTTCGAGGCGCAGTACGAGATCGCCTGACCGCCTCCCTTGAGGCCCCAGCCCGATCCGGTGTTGACGATGGATCCGCCGCCGTTCGCCGCCATGATCGGCACGACGTGCTTGCACATCAGGAAGATCGCGCGCACGTTCACGCCGAACACGCGATCCCACTCCTCGACCGTGGTCTCGACGGCCGTGGTGCGGCGGATGATGCCGGCGTTGTTGAAGACGACGTCGATGCCGCCGAACGCGTCGACGACGGCCGCCACGACCCGCTCGATGTCGACCTCGCTCGACACGTCGGCGCCGATCGCGATCGCCGTGCCGCCCGCGGCGCGGATCTCCTCGGCCACGGCTTCGGCGGCGTCGGCGTTCAGGTCGACGACGGCGACCGAAGCGCCTTCCGCGGCGAAGGCGAGGGACGTGGCGCGGCCGATGCCGCCGGCGCCTCCGGTGACGATGGCGTTCTTGTTCTGCAGGCGCATGATGGGTTCCTTCCGGACGGATGGTGCGGGGTCGGTCAGGATCCCTTCGACAGGCTCAGGGACCGGATTGGTGCGGGTCCCTTCGACAGGCTCAGGGACCGGGTGCGGGTGGTTCGGGGGCCCTTCGACAGGCTCAGGGACCGGGTGCGGGTGGTTCGGGGGCCCTTCGACAGGTTCAGGGACCGGGTCAGGGGACGAGGACTTCGGGGGCGGCGACAGCGTAGAACGCCGCGGCTGCGGCGCCGGTGATGACGCGGATGTGTCCGGCGAGCGAGGCGTCGATCTCCGCATCGCCGGTGTCGACCAGCAGCGGGCGGCCGCCGAGATCGACGAGCTTCTGCTCAGGGGCGACGACGAGCAGGGGATCCGGCCCGAGCGCGCGGATCACGCGCGCCGACAGCTGCTGGTTGCCCCGGCCGAGCAGGAAGCCCTGACCGCCGATCACCGTGACCACGGCCTTCGCCGGCCCCGCGGCGACCTCTGCGAGCAGGCGCTGCTCGTCGGCGCCCGGGGCGATGACCTGTCCGTCCAGCACGACGTCGACGCCGAGCGCGGTCTTGGCGACGCCGAGCTCCGCCGCGATGCGTGCCGTTGTGCCGCCAGGGCCGAGCAGGTACCGCACCCCGGGCCTCATCGCGCGCACCGCTCCCCGGGCGGCGGCCGCGACCGCGTCCTCCTCGGTGACCGGGGTCGGCGCCTTGCGCGCCTGGGTGCGCCCGAGGCGCTGCGGCACGCGCAGCGTTCCGTAGAGCACGGGCTCCACGCGGGCGCGGCGGAGGGCCGCCTCATCCACGTCGAGCACCTCGCGCTCCGCAGTGGGGACCGGATCCGGCCCCAGCCAGTCCGCCGCGAGCGCTCCCGCGGCGACCGGGGAGACCGCGAAGACCGGGGAGTACATCTTGACGCCGGCGGGGATCCCGAGCACGGCCGGGACGCCTGCGAGGACGCCATCCACGGCGACCCCGCCCGCGGCCGACGCCAGTCCGCGCACGGCGTCTCGCAGGGTGCCGTCTCCCCCGGCGACGAGTACCAGGCTCGACCCCGCGGCGACCACGGCGGCGACCGCGGCGGCGGTGTCATCGGGCGTGGTCTCGAACTGCCCCGGGGCGTGGACGACCACCGGGTCGAGCCCTGCCTCCGCCACGGCCGTGGCGCCCATGGCCCCGCCCGCGGTGAGGATCCGCGTTCCGGGGCGCGAACGGGCGAGGACCGCCAGCGCCTGTGCGGCGCGCACGCCGGCCCGCGGCACGGAGCCGTGCTCCACGGCCCGGGCCTGCACGTCCGCGCCGTCGGAGCCGGCGAGGCCCGCGGGCCCGCCGACTCCGGCGACAGGGTTGACGACCAGTCCGATCACGGGATCAGTGCTCCCACACGCCCAGCGGTGCGGCCTCGGTCGAGCCGGGCAGGCTGCTCGCCACGGCGCCGGCCGGCTGCTCGCCGAAGTACTTGCGGCGGTAGGCGCGCCACGTGATCGCCCAGCGCTCCGGGTCGTCCAGGTCGTCGTGGTGGGTGTGGTGCACGGTCTGGTTGTGCGGCGCGGTGCGCACCACCTCGGGCGTCTCCCGCGCCTCGCGCGCGACCTCGGCGAGCGCGGCGACGTACTCGTCGATCTCCGCCTTCGAGTACGACTCCGTCGGCTCGAGCGTGAACGGCTGCGGCACCACATACGGGTGGTGGCTCGTCCAGTAGTGCATCCCGAAGTCGCTCAGGCGGATCCCGATCTCCTCCGAGCTGATGCCGGTCTCCTGGAACAGCTCCTCCCACGAGTAGCGCACCTGCTCGATGCGGCGGCGACCCGTCGCGTACGGCGCGGATGCACCGGGGATGTCGGTGACCTTCTTGAGCAGGTAGTTGTTGTTGAGCACGGCGATCTCGGCCGCGGCGAGCAGGCCGTCGGCCCCCAGCGCCATGATCCACGAGTACGCGCGGACGAGGTTGGGGATCACGCCGTGGAACGGCGCGACCGACCCGATCGACTTCTCCCCCGACTCTGCGATGGCGAAGGATCCGTCGTCCTGCCGCACGATCCGCGGGCCCGGCAGGAACGGCGCGAGCGCTGCGCTCACCGCGTTGGCACCGGCGCCAGGACCGCCGCAGGCGTGCGGCGTCGAGAACGTCTTGTGCAGGTTGAAGTGGCACACGTCGAAGCCGGCGTCGCGCGCCCGGGTGATCCCGAGGATCCCGTTCGCGTTGGCCTGGTCGTACGAGGCGAGCGCGCCCACCGCGTGCGCGGCGTCGACCCACTCCCGGATGGCCGGGTTGTAGATGCCGGTGTCCTCAGGGTTGGTGACCATGATGGCCGCCGTCCGCTCGGAGAGCGCGGCCTTCATCGCGGCGAGGTCCGGGTAGCCCTCGGCATCCGGGAAGATCGTGACGACCTCGTAGCCCGCGGCCTTCGCCGCCGCGGCGTTGGACGGGTGGCTGAAGATCGTCGTGATGACCTCGCGGCGCTGCTCCCCCTCGCCGTTCGCCTCGTGGTACGCGCGGATCATCGCGATGTTCGACCAGATCGCGGCGGATCCGCCCTGCGTGTGCAGGGAGACCTCGTCCATGCCGCTGATCTCGGCGATCATCCGCTCCAGGCGCCACACGATCTCGAGCACGCCCTGCGCGTCGGCCGGATCCTGATGCGGGTGCATCTCGGTGAGCTGCGGCACGCCGATGAGCTGGTCGTTGATCTTGGGCGAGTACTTCATGGTGCAGGTGCCCTGGCCGATGTCGACGTTGAAGTCGGCGCCGAGGTTCTCCTGGCTCAGGCGCAGGTAGTGCTTGAGCACGCGCATCTGACCCATCTCGGGCAGCTTCGGCGCCGTGCGGCGACGCAGCGACGCCGGAAGCGATCCGACCACGTCGCCGACGGCGGAGCGCACACCGGGCTCGACCGGGGTGACCAGCACCCCGCGCTCGCCCGGGGTGGACAGCTCGAAGATCACCGGCTCGTCCCACCGGGCCTGATGGAAGCGGCGCAGCGCGGGCTTGGGCGCGACGGGAAGGCTCACTTCGTCTCCTCCTTGCAGTCGTCGCTCAGTGCATCGCATCGGTTCTGCTCCTCTGCAGCGATCGGGGAGGGGGCGACGACCGCGGCGAGCGCGGCGGCCAGGCGGTCGATGTCGGACTGGCCGGTGGCCTCGGTGACGCACACGAGCAGAGTGCGCTCGCCGGTCACGACGCCCGGCTCGATGCCCTCGGCACGCAGAGCCGCGACGACGTCGGCGGCGGGCACGGGGAGCTCGACGGCGAACTCGCGCAGGTGCAGCGCGGAGTCGGTGAGGCGGATCCCGTCCACCTCGGCGAGCCTCTGCTGGGCGTAGCGGGTGCGAGCCAGCAGCAGTTCGCCGAGGTCGGCCATGCCGGCAGGGCCCATGAGCGCGAGGTAGACGCCCGCGGCGATGCCCCAGAGCGCGGCGGCGGTGCCGACCCATTCCTTGCCCTCTTCGCGGTGCGCGAAGGAGGTGCGGTCGTACGCGACGTCGCCGAAGCCGTACTCCCCCTCGACGTCGGTGGAGGCCAGGCCGAACAGGCGCGACGGCATCTGCATCACGAACCGGGGCTCGTCGTGCACGGCGATGAAGCCGCCGTGACCACCGCCGTACCACTGGTGGACGCCGAGCGACTGGATGTCGCCCGTGACGATGTCGGCGCCCTGCGACGCCGGGGTCGCCAGCACGCCGTACCCGATCGGGTCGGTGCCCACGACGACCACCGCTCCCGCGGCGTGCGCGGCGTCGGCGATCTCGCGCAGGGCCGCCTCGACCGCCCCCGTCGCGCTGGGGGTCTCGATCCACACGGCGGCGACGTCGTCGCCCAGCGCGGTGCGGACGGCCTCGACGTCGGCTGTGCCGTCCACGGTCGGGACGATCTCGAGCTCGACGTGGGCGCGGACGTAGTCGCGCACCTTCGACAGCTTCGCGGGCAGCACGTCGCTGGCGACCAGGATCCGCTTCCGGCCGGTCAGGCGGCCCGACATCGTCAGCCCCGTGGCCGTGGCCTGGTAGCCGTCGTAGACAGGGACGTTGACGACGTCCATCTCGAGCAGCTCGGCCATCATCGACTGGTACTGGAACAGCGCCTGGAACCGGCCGTGGTCCTCGTAGGGCTCGCCGGCGTAGGCGGTGAGGAACTCGCTGCGCCCGATGACCTCGTCGACGACGGCGGGCACGTAGTGGTTGTAGGTGCCCGCGCCGAGGAAGCTCAGCCGCTCCTGGGTGGAGCGGTTCTTCGCGAGCAGCCCGCGCACGTGGCGCGCGAGGTCCTGCTCGGCGACGAGCGGCTCGGGCAGGTCCAGCGGCGTGCGCAGCCGCAGGTCCTCCGGGACGTCGGCGTAGAACTCGTCGATGGACGCGGCGCCCGTCTCGGCGAGCATCGCCGCACGGGTCTCGGGTGCCGTGTTCGGGATGTAGGGGTGCACGAACGTCTGCGTCATGCTTGCTCCTTCGGCGGGGTGGTCAGGGGGACGGGAAGCGAGAGGGTGACGAACGGGATCTCGTCGGCGCGGGGGGCGGCGATCACCGCGATGCCATGGCGTCCGAGCGTGAGGGATCCGGTGGTCTCCGCGCCGGTGAGCAGGTCGCGCCCGGGCTGCGGCAGGTGGAAGGTGACGGGTTCCGTGGCGTGGTTGAGCAGGAACGTGTAGTCCGTGGTCCCGTCCGTTCGGGTCACGGCCTCGGCGTCCACCGACACCTCGTCGCGGGCCGGGAGTCCGGCGGTGCGCAGGATGTCGCGGAACACCTCGACGAGGCCTTCCGGCGTCAGCATCGCGCTGACGTACCAGGCGGATCCGGATCCGTCCGCACGGCGGGTGACCGCCGGGAGACCGGCGAGCTCGCCCGAGGCGTACGTGCCGCGCACCTCGACGTCCGCGTCGGCGTCGAGCCACTCGCTCCAGCTCGGCACCTCGAGCACGTCGCCGCAGTAGGCCAGCGACTCGGTGCGGCCGTCGGCGATCGGCCACTGCTCGTCCACCTCGACGCCGAGCAGGTCGCGCAGCGGGCCGGGGGCGCCGCCGTCGTGCACCTTCTCGGTCGCGTCGACGACGCCCGAGAACGGCCCGACCACCAGGGTGCCGCCGCGCTCCACGAACGCGCGCAGGGCATCGGCCTGCGCCTGCTCCAGGATGTACAGGTTCGGCGCCACGACCACGTCGTAGCCGTCGAACGGGGGGCCGGCGTCAGCGCCGCCCGCCCGCACCGTGTCGACGGGGTGGCCCAGCGTGTAGAGCGCGCGGTGCCAGGCGCGGGCCTGCTCCGCCCACTGCAGCCGCTGCGACGGCAGCGACTCGCTCGCGCTGGATCCCCACCAGGAGTCCCAGTCCACGACGAGGGCGACGCGGGAGCGCACCCGGGTGCCGCGCACCGGCTCGAGCAGGCGCAGCTCGTTGCCGAGCGCCTTCGTCTCCTGGAAGCTGCGGGACCGCTCGCCGCGGTGGCCCAGCATCGAGGAGTGGAACTTCTCCTGGCCGTACTTGGCCTGGCGCCACTGGAAGAACATGACCGCGTCGGATCCGTGCGCGACAGCCTGCAGGCTCTCCACCCGGATCTTGCCCGGAGCCTTGGGCACGTTGATGTCGCGCCAGCTCGTCGCGCTCGCCGACGACTCCAGCAGCAGCCAGGGACGGCCGCCTTTGAGCGAGCGCATCAGGCCGTAGTTGAGCGCCGCGCCGACGTGCGACGTCGGATCCATCGGATCCGGATAGGCGTCATCGGTCACGACGTCCTCGCGCTCGGCGAAGCGCCAGTAGTCGAGGTCGCGGAACATGCTCATGAAGTTCGTGGTGACCGCGATGTCGGGGGTGACCTCGCGCAGCACGTCGATCTCGACCTGGAACAGCTCGAGCATCGCGTCGGAGGAGAACCGCTCGAAGTCGAGCAGCTTCGTGGGGTTGACCGGCCCGGGCGCCTTCTTCGGCGTCTCGACGTGCTCCCAGGAGGTGTAGCGCTGGCCCCACACGTTCACGCCCCAGGCCTCGTTCAGGCCGTCGAGGTCGCCGTAGCGGTCCTGCAGCCAGCGCCGGAAGTGCCGGGCGGACTCGCGGCACCAGCACCGTGAGACGTGGTCGCCGTACTCGTTCGAGATGTGCCACATCGCCAGCCCCGGGTGGTCGCCGTAACGCTCCGCGATGGCGCAGGTCATCCGCGCCACGTTCTCGCGCCACACCGGCGACGACGGGCAGTAGGTCTGCCGGGAGCCGAACTCGAGCCGGTGCCCGTCGGAGTCCCACGGCGCCATCTCGGGGTGCGCGCGCAGCAGCCAGGACGGCGGCGTCGCGGTCGCCGTGGCGAGGTCGATGCGGATCCCGGCCTCGTGCAGCAGATCCAGGATCCGGTCCAGCCAGCCCCAGTCGTAGACGCCCGGCTCGGGCTCGAGCTGCGGCCAGCTGAAGATCGGCAGGCTGACCAGGTTCACGCCCGCCTCGAGCATGAGCCGGATGTCCTCGCGCCAGACGTCCTCGGACCACTGGTCCGGGTTGTAGTCGCCGCCGTACGCCAGGGCGTCGATGCGGACCTCGCGGATCCGCTCGCCGTCGGGAAGCTGCGCCACGGAGGCTCCTCTCTGAGTCTGTACACCTGCGCTGTTAAATGTATTCTGTATACAGCAAGCGTAAGACGAATGAGAGATCCGGTCAAGCCGTAGGCTGACCGCACCGGCCGAAGGGGAAGAACGAATGGCGATCGAACGCAAGAACCTGCGTTCCCAGGTGCGCGAGGAGCTGCTCAGCCGCATGCGCACCGGCCAGGTGCAGCCTGGCGAGGGCATCAACGAGGTGCAGCTGGCCGCCGAGCTCGGCGTCAGCCGCACGCCCCTGCGCGAAGCCCTGATCGCCCTGGAGTCCGAGGGGCAGATCACGAGCGAGAACGGCAAGGGCTTCCGGTTCGTCCCGCTCAGCGCCGGCGAGTTCGAGGATCTCGCGCCCGTGATGGCGACGTTGGAGAGCCTCGCGCTCGAGCTCAGCCCCGTCGACGAGCTGAAGCGCGTCGGCGTCCGCCTGGTCCAGCTCGCCGAGGAGTTCACCGACGAGCACGTCGAGCACGCGCTCGTGATGACCAAGGACGATGAGTGGCACGCCGTCATGCTGTCGGCCTGCCCCAACCGCCGCCTGCTCGACGTGATCGAGAGCGTGCGCGGGGCGTTCCACCGCTACGAGGCCCTCCTCGTCGCCGAGGACGTGAAGATCGACCGCGTCGCGGCCGAGCACGCCGCGATCGCGCACGCCCTCGCCGCCGGCGACGTGCCCGCGGCCGTCGCCGCCCTCAAGGTCAACTGGATGCAGGGCATGCGGCGGATCCTCGACAACTCCTCGAGCGCCTACTTCTCCGCCTGACCCGAACACACCTCAGCCCTTGACTGCGCCGCCGAGCAGGCCCGCGACGAACTGCTTCTGGAACACCAGGAACAGCACGAACAGCGGCAGGGTCGCCAGCAGGGATCCGAGCATGAGCCCCGAATAGTCCACGCGGCTGAGCCCGATCATCGTGTTCAGCGCGACCGGCACCGTGTACCGGTCCTCGGAGTTGAGCATGAGCAGCGGCCAGATGAACGAGTTCCACTGGCTGATGAACGTGTAGATCACCAGCGCCGCGATCTGCGGGCGGGCGACCGGCAGCACGATCCGGTAGAACGTGCGCAGCTCGCTCGCCCCATCGATGCGCGCCGCCTCGATGAGCGTCCGAGGGAAGTCGAGGAACCCCTGCCGCATCAGGAAGATGCCGAACGCGTTGGCCAGGAACGGCACGATGAGCGCCTGGTAGCTGTCGATCCAGCCGGCGCTCGCCATCATCTGGAACAGCGGCACGAGCAGCACCTGCATCGGGATCATCATCGTGACCAGGATCACCCCCAGCAGCACCCCGCGCCCCCGGAATCGGTACGTGGCCAGGCCGTATCCGCACATGATGCTCACGACCGAGCTGAACACGGTGTAGATCACGGCGACGAGCACGCTGTTGAGCATGACCTGCCCGAACCCGACGCTCTCCTGCAGCCGGCCGAGGTTCTGCCAGAACTCGCCGCCCGGCAGGAGCGGCAGCGGTGTGACGAACAGGTCGCTCGTCCGGTGCGTCGAGGCGATGACCATCCACAGGAACGGGATGAGCGCGAGCGCACTGGCCAGGATCAGGACGAGGTAGACGGGGGCACGCAGAGCGATCCGGCGCAGCAGCGGCTGTCCACCGTGCGTCGACGGTTGACCGCTGCGGCGCGGCCGGCCGGTGGTGATCAGCTGCGTGGTCACGGCTTCTCCCTCATGATGCGGAACTGGATCAGCGCGATGATCCCGGTGAGGACGACGAGCATCCACGCGATCGCGCTCGCGTAGCCGAAGTCGAACTGCTGGAAGCCGACTTTGTACAGGTAGAGCACCGGTGTCAGCGTCGCGTTGTTGGGGCCGCCCCCGGTGAGGATGTAGTTCTCGTCGAACAGCTGCAGCGCGCCGATGGTCGAGGTGACGCTGGTGAAGACGAGCACGGGGCGCAGCTGCGGGACCACGATGTGCCGGAAGGTCTGCCACCGCCCTGCGCCGTCGATGCGTGCGGCCTCGTAGAGCTCGGCCGGGATCGACTGGAGCCCGGCGAGGATGATGACCATGTTGTAGCCGGTCCAGCGCCAGGTGATCGAGGCGATCACGGCGACCCGTGCCCACCACTCGTTGTTGAGCCAGTCGATCGGCGCCGCGCCGAACAGCGCAAGGGCCTGGTTCAGCATGCCCCCGTCGGTGGTCATGATGACGCGGAACACGACCGAGTAGGCCACCAGCGTGGTGATGGCGGGCAGGAACGTGAGCAGCCGGAATCCTGCGCGGAAGCGCAGCCAGGCCTGGTTCAGCAGATAGGCGAGGCCGACGGCGAGCGCCATCATCAGCGGCACCTGCACGATGAGGATCAGCAGCGCGTTGCCCAGGCTCTTCAGCACGAGCGGATCCCGGAGCATGCGCGCGTACTGCTCGACGCCCACGAACGTGCTGACCCCGCCCGAGGTGCGGAACAGGCTCTGCAGCAGCGACACCGCGAGCGGATAGGCGAAGAACAGCGCGAGCAGCGCGGCCGCGGGCAGGGCGAACCACATCCCGGGGCGCTGCATGCGCGCCGCGAAGCACCGTTCCCGCCGAGGGGGATCGCGACGGATCCCGTCCCGATCCTCCTCGCGGGCGGGCCGCCGCATCGTGGCGACCGTCATCTCAGCCTGCGATCTTGCGGCCGGTCGAGTTCGCGATCTGCGCCGCCGCGTCGTCGAGCGCCTTCTTCGGGTCCTCGCCGTTCAACACCGCGGCGCCCACCGCGTTGGCGACTGCGTCGCTCGCGACGGACTGGTCGGACGTGAAGGAGATGGAGGGGATCTTCGGGGTCAGCCCGGCGAAGGTCTGGAACACCTTCTGCCCGCCGAAGTAGTCGCTCGGCTGCTCGAAGAAGTCGGACTTCAGCGCCGGCAGGTAGGCCGGGAACAGACCCTCCTTCTGCATCATGCTCGACTGGTTCTCGGTGTTCGCGAGCACATAGGTCAGGAAGTCGGCTGCGAGCTGCGGATTCTTCGCCTGCGCCGGGATCGCGAGTCCGGATCCGCCGTTGTTCGACGTCGGGGCGCTGGCGTCGTCGAACACCGGCAGATCGCGCACCGCGTACTTGCCGCTGAGCTCGGGCGCCTCGCCCTCGAGGGTCCCGATCCACCAGACGGCCTCCGGGGTGACGGCGGAGTCGCCGTCCTTGGCGCTGGTGACGCTCGCGTCCCAGCCCTTCGCATTGGCGATGAGGCCTTTCTGCTGCATGGTCTGCAGCAGGGTGAGCGCGCGCACCGCGGCGGGCGAGTTCACCGTGATCCGGCCCTCGTCATCGAAGTAGCCCTGGCCCTGCTGCTGCAGGTACATCGCCAGGGAGCCGCCTGCCGAGAGGTCGGCCGTGAGCAGGGTGTGCCCCGTGGCGGCCTTGATCTTCTCGCCCGCGGCGACGAGGTCGTCCCACGTCTTGACGGCCGACGGATCCACGCCCGCGGCCTGGAAGTAATCGGTGCGGTAGTAGAGGCCGACGGTGCCGGAGTCCCAGGGCGCCATGCGCAGCTTGCCGTCCTTGTCGGATCCCGTGGACCACTTGAACGGATCGAAGTCGGCCTTCTTGTCGCCGAGCACGGGCGAGAGGTCCGCGAAGCCCTTGGGGAACTGCGTGAGGTAGCTCTGATCGTGGTCGGTCTCGAGGGTGATGAGGTCCGGGAGGCCGGTGCCGGCTTGCAGGCCGACCGAGATCTTGTCGTAGGCGTTGTCGTAGCCGATGTCGACGACCTTGATCGTGGTGCCCTTGTGCGCCTTCTCGTAGTCGGCGCCGAGCCGCTTGAGCGCGGTGGCCGCGACGTCCCACGACCAGACGGTGATCGTGCCCGTCGCCTTCGCATCCGAGGCGAGGGTCTTCTCGCTCGATGGCGCTCCTCCCCCGAACGCGCATCCGGACAGCGCGACGGCCGCCGTCGCCCCGATCGCCAGCGCGAGCATGCCGCGTCGCTTCATCATGACCTCCTCGTCAGAATTGGATATTGCATACAGTACACGGGTGGTTACGCAAACACCAGATCCCCGCTGCGCACCCTCCTCCCGGCGCACCCTCCGCCATCGCCCGCACCGCACCGCACGGCACCGGCACCGGCACCGGCACCGGCACGGCACCGGAAGATGCCGAAACCCCCACGGGACGCCGAGACCCCCGCCTGCCTGCGCGGCTGCGAGGGGGTCTCGGCGCACTGTGGGGGTCTCGGCGCTCTGGGCCCCGGCGCGCTGAGTCGCTCGGCGCCCGAGGGGGTGCGCGTCAGCGGCTGAGGGTGACCGCGAGATCGATGAACAGCGCCGCCGACCACCCGAAGGCGGTGGTCGCGCGCGACGCCTTGAGGCCCGTGAGCGGGTTGTAGTACTCGTGCGGGCCGCCGCCGTGGATCACCAGCCGCGCGGTCTGCTCGCGCAGCGCCCGAGCGCGCTCCGGCAGCCCGGAGGCGTCCAGGCCCTCGGCGACGAGGGCGCTCGTGTTGATCCAGATCGGGCCGCGCCACATGCGCTCCGCAGAGAAGTCGGGATCCGATGCCGCCACGGTGGGCAGCCCCCAGGGCATCGCGTACCGCGCGGAGTCGTCCAGCGCCCCGACGAGTGCCTCTCGCACGTCGGTCGGCAGCGTCCCGGTGCGCAATGGCAGCAGCCCCAGCACCGTGTCACTGGCGATGTGCTCGCCCTCCGGACCGTGCGCGAAGAAGCGGCGCTCCACCGGATCCCACATCTGCCGCAGCATCAGGGACTCAGTGCGGTCGGCGCGCGCCCGGTGCCGGGCGACGTCGTGGCCGGGCAGGTACCGCTCGGCGAGCGTCGCGATCTCCCGGTCCTGCCGCACGAGGTAGGACGCGAGATCCGGCGCGGCCGTCGGGATCGGCCCGTCGAAGACCGGGCTGTCGTCGAGCCCCGAGGAGTACGGGTGACCGTACTCGGGCATGCCGTCGCCGTCGAGGTCGGAACCGTTCTGCTCCGGACCGGCGAACCACCAGTCCTGGGAGCGGATCACGCGGCGCAGCTGCCCGGCCGCCCACTCCGGCGCATCCTCCGCCTCGAGCACGAGCCGCAGTGCCCAAGCGGCCAGCGGCGGCTTCGTCAAGGGGACGGGCGCGGAGGGATCCGCGACCCGGGATCCGGCACGGCGCAGGTTCGCGCGGTCCGCCTCCGGCAGGTCATCGCTCGTGGCGAGGATCCCCTCCTCGTGCACCACGTCGGGCAGCTGCCCGTTGTCGCGCGGGAAGCGGAACGCGAGCTCGAGCTGCTCGCGCGCGAGCGCAGGGTCGCCGTGGCGCAGGCCGACGGCGATGAAGTACGCGTCCCACTGCCACAGCCCCACGTACCCGATCTTCGACGGCACGACGGCGCGGGCGCCGGCGAGCGCGGGCAGCTCGACGATGTTCGCGCCGAGCACCCACCAGCAGAAGGCGGTCATGTCCTGCAGGTCGTCGCGCACGCGGGGGCAGCGGTCGAACCACTCCGCCCACTCCCGTTCGAGCGCGGCCTCGGCGGCTTCGTGCGCCTCCGCCGGCCGAGCGGTCAAAGTCGTGGTCCGGTCGGCGGCGACGTCGACGCGCAGCCCGGTCCCGACCGGATGCTCGGCCGCGGTCCCGTCCGGGAGCACCAGGCGCACCGCCGCGGCCGCGCTCCCGCCGATGCTCAATGCGCGCAGGCCGTCGAAGGTCAGCGTCACGGAGGCGGAGCCGTCGGCCGCGAACCGGATCCGGTGCGGCTGCACGTCGGCGACGGGCAGCACGCGGCCGGTCGCGTCGGTGACGATGAGCTCGTCGACCACCCGGCACTCGCCGAGGCCGCGCTCGTACTCCGAGGTGTGCACGCGCACGCCGTCGCCCTCGCGGAACACGAGCAGCCGCGACCGCGGGATCGTGAAGGGCGCGGTGACGAGGTCGAGATGGCGGCCCGCGGCGAGTGCGAGCTCCGCCGCAGACGGGGCGACGACCGCCATCAGCGCCCTCCGAGGCCGGACGCCGCCATGCTGTTCAGGATCCGGCGCTGGCCGATCACGAACACGATCAGCATCGGCACGGTCGAGATCGCCGACGCCGCCATGACGAGGCCGTAGTTGACGGATCCGAACTGCCCCTGGAACGACTGCAGCAGCAGCGGCACCGTGAACAGGTCGGGGGTGTTCAGCAGCACCAGGGGGAACAGGAACGAGTTCCACACGTCCAGCGCCACGATGATGCTGAGCGCCGCCAGCCCGGGCTTCAGGTTCGGCAGGATCACCTGGAAGAACGTGCGGATCCGCCCCGCGCCGTCCACCAGCGCCGCCTCCTCGAGCTCCTTGGGCAGCGACAGCACGAACTGGCGCATCAGGAACACCGCGAAGGGGTTGGCGATCATGCCGGGGACGATGAGCGCGAGGTGCGAGTCCACCCAGCCGAGCTGGGTCATCAGCAGGTAGAACGGGATGAGCGTGACCTGCTTGGGGATCATCTGGGTGGCGAGGAACACGATGAACAGCACCCGGGATCCGCGGAAGCGGATCCGCGCGAAGGCATATCCGGCCATCGACGCGGTGATGAGCGTGCCGATGACGACGAGCACCGCGATGTAGGCGCTGTTCAGGTAGGCCTGCGCGAAGGGCACGGCGTTCCACGCCTCGACGTAGTTGCCGAAGGTCCAGGGACTCGGCAGCAGCGAGAGCGGATCCTTCAGCAGCTGCGGCAGCGTCTTGAACGAGGTGAGGATCATCCAGACGAACGGGAAGACCATGCCGAGGCCGGCCACGATCAGCACGACGTGCAGGACGGTCGCGGAGACGCGACGGCGTCCCCGGCCCGCCGGCTTCGGGCGGACCCGACGGCCGGGCGCGACGATGGCGATCGTCGAGTCGGTGGCGGGGGCGGCGCCGCCGCGGGTGAGGCTCGTGGTGTCGACGCTCATGCCGGGTCATCCTCGTAGTGGACGAACTTCTTCTGCGCAGCGAACTGGATCGCCGTGATGACCAGCGTGAGCAGGAGCAGGATGATGCTCGCCGCCGACGAGAGTCCGAACTCGAACTTCTTCATGCCGAGGTCGTAGATGTGGTAGACGATCGTGCGCGTCGCATTGTCGGGTCCGGCGTTGCGCACCAGCACGTACACGGTGTCGAAGGTCTGCAGCGACGAGATGAACGCGATCACGGAGGAGAAGAACACGATCGGCGACAGCAGGGGCAGCCGGATCGCAGTGAAAAGCCGCCACGCGCCGGCGCCGTCGATCCGAGCCGCCTCGATCACGGACGGCGAGATGTTCTGGAGTCCGGCGAGGAAGATGATCACGTTCAGGCCCAGGGACGACCAGATGGTCACGATGCACACCGCGATCAGGGCGAGGCGCGGGTCCTGCAGCCAGTCCGGAGGCGCGACTCCGAAGACCTTCGAGATCGTGGTGGACAGCACGCCGTCGGCACGGAACAGCTGCTGCCACATCATGGCGACAGCCACCGTCGAGGTCACCACCGGCGCGAAGAACAGCACGAGGTAGA
Organism: Microbacterium xylanilyticum; assembly: GCF_054654695.1. Classification (NCBI taxonomy): domain Bacteria; kingdom Bacillati; phylum Actinomycetota; class Actinomycetes; order Micrococcales; family Microbacteriaceae; genus Microbacterium; species Microbacterium xylanilyticum. The sequence continues at coordinate 200,609 of NZ_BAAIEN010000002.1, read as the reverse complement.
GGGTGCGGGTCTTCAGCTTCTCCAGGGCGACCGCGATGACGACCGCGAGTCCGAGCCCGATCGGGACGGTGATGATCGCGATGAGCAGCGTGTTCAGGATCGCGCGCCCGAAGAGGGGATCCGACAGCTCGGTGCCGAAGTTCTCGAAGCCCACCCAGCTGAGGTCGGTGAGGCCGTCCCAGTGCGCGAACGCCAGCACGAGGCTCGCCAGGAACGGCAGCAGCACGAACAGGCCCATGCCCACGAGCTGCGGTCCCACGAAGGCGTAGCCCCAGCGCCGGTCACGACGCCGCCAGGCCGCTTCGCGCCGCCACCCGGGCGCCGTCGTCGACGACGCCCGGGTGGAAACCGACGGTGCGGTCATGCTCACTTGCCGTCCTGGACCAGTTTGGCGATGGCGTCGAGCGTGGCCTGGGCATCCTGCTTGCCCTGGTACAGCGCCAGGAACTGGTCGCCGATGCCGGAGCGGATCCCGGGCAGACGCGCCTCGGTCGGGTAGTTCACGAAGCCGATGTCGCGCATGTCGAGGAAGCTCTGCGCGTGCGCCGGGTAGCCGTCGAGAACGACCTTGTCCGCGCCCTTGATGGACGGGACGGCGTTGCCTCCGCCCTGCAGGCGGAAGGTCTGGCCCTGGGCCGAGAGGAATTCGGTCCAGAACGTGAACGCCGCATCCTTCACCTTGGTGCCCTTGTTGATCGCGAGGAAGGAGGTGGCGACACCGGTGGGCGCCGCCTTGCCGTCCGGCGTCGGCCAGGGGGCGATGTCGTACGAGTCCTTGGATCCGGCCGCGGTGACCGTGCCGATCGTGTAGCGGCCCTGGACGAAGAATCCGGCCTTGTGCGCGACGAAGACGCTGTCCGCGCCCGCGCCGTCGGGGAGGGTGTCGGCGACGAGGAACGTCTTGTCCTGGAAGAGGGATCCGAACTGGTCGAGAGCCTTGACCGCGTCCGCGTTCTTGTTCGCGACGAACTTCCCGCTCTTGTCGTAGGGCGCGGACACCCCCTGCGAGCTCAGCCAGCTCCACTGCGTGGCCCAGTAGTTCCAGAACATCGTGCCCGTGAGGCCCGCATCGTGCAGCTTCTTGTTCATGTCCAGGAAGGCGGTCGTGGTCCACTTGCCCGCGGCGGCGAGCGTCGCGGGGTCGTCCGTCACGCCGGCGGCCTTGAGCGCCTCCTTGTCGTACCAGAACACGTCGGGGTTGGAGTCGTTCGGCGCGGCGTAGATCTCGCCATCCTGCTCGGCGGCCCCGAACAGGCCGGACGAGAAGTCCGCCTCCTTGCTCTGGCTCTTCGAACCGTTCATGAGCGCCTTGAGCGGCATGAGGCGATGCGAACCGACGAACTGGCCGATCATGTCGTCGCCGACGTAGAACACGTCGGGCGCGGTGTTGCTCGTCAGCTGTGCGAGCAGCTTGGAGTGGTAGTCGTCGTAGCCGGCCACGGGCTGCAGCTTCACCGTGATGTCGGGGTGACGCTTCATGAAGTCGGCGTCGAACTCCTGGTAGCGCTTGAGCTCGTCGGCGCTTCCCCAGGTCGACCACACGACCGTGGTCTTCCCGCCGGAGGTTCCGCCGGAGGCGCCGCCACTGCATGCGGCGAGTCCGAGAGTGAGGATGCCCGCGGTGGCCAGGGCCAGCGAGCGGGTGAAGCGAGGGGAGAAGCGAGGCATGAGGCCACCTCTTTCGTCGTCGGAAGAGCAGATTCGGGTGCAGGACGCGCTTCGTATTCTGTATACAGAACGCAGATATGTCAATCCCCGACCGACGCCGAGCCCGCCCCCGCACGTCGGCCCTCCCCCTCGCTGCGGCCACCATTCCCCGACTGGCCCGGTCGCGGCGGCGACTGCCGGCTCTACCCTCGAAGGGTGAGCCTCCTCGTCACCGTCCCCACCCCGGAACTCGCCGCCGACGTGATCGCCCGCGGCCCAATGCCCGCGGGCGTCGAGGTGCGGGTGTGGGACATGGCGACGCCCCCTCCGGCTCGGCGCATCGATATCGTCGTGCCGTCGTACCTCGGTCGGCAGCACCTGAGCTCGCTGCAGGGCCTCGACGTCGGCCTCGTGCAGGGGCAGATGATCGGATACGAGGCCGTCATCGACCGGATCCCGGCCGGCGTCCCGTTCGCGAACGCGGCGAGCGTGCACGAGCCCGCCACGGCGGAGCTCGCCCTCGCCCTGACCTTGGCCGCGCAGCGCGAGCTGCCCCGGTTCGTGCGCGCGCAGGACGCGGGCGTGTGGGACCGCGCGTTCACCTCGAGCCTCGCCGACCGCCGCGTGCTGCTGGTCGGCATCGGCGGCGTCGGCAAGGCCGTGGCCCGCCGCCTCGCCGGCTTCGAGGTCAGCGTCACCGCGGTCGCGCAGACCGCGCGCACCGAGGTGGTGGAGGGCATCGGGGAGATCCCGGTGCGCGCGCTCGCCGACCTCCCGGCCGTGCTTCCCGAGGCGGAGATCGTGATCCTCTCGCTGCCGGGCGGGCCCGCCACGCACCGCCTGTTCGATGCGGCCATGCTCGCGCGCATGGCCGACGACGCGCTGCTCGTCAACGTCGGGCGGGGCTCGCTCGTCGACACCGACGCGCTGGTCGCCGAGAACGGCCGGATCCGCGCCGCCCTGGACGTGCTGGATCCCGAGCCGCTCCCGGAGGGGCACCCCCTGTGGAACGCCCCCGGGGTGCTGTTCACCCCGCACGTCGGCGGCGCGTCGACCGCGATGGCGCCGCGCATCGCCGCACTCGTGCGCACCCAGATCGACCGCATGCTCGCCGGCGAGGCCCCGGTGAACCTCATCGAGCGCTGACCCCGCCCCGGATCCGCCCCGACTCCCCCGGATCCGCCTCTGCGACGCGCGTCCGTTCGAACCGATTCGATCCGCGATTTTCCGGGAAGCGCGGCTCCCGGTAGCCTGATCGAATGGCCCAGATCGAGCAGCAGTCCGCCCCCGGATCCGAGTGGTGGCGCACCGCCGTCATCTACCAGATCTACCCCCGCTCCTTCGCGGATGCGAACGGCGACGGCATCGGCGACCTGCCCGGCATCACGTCCCGCCTCGACGCCCTCGTCGAGCTGGGCGTGGACGCCATCTGGCTGAGTCCCTTCATGCCCAGCCCGCAGAAGGATGCGGGCTACGACGTCTCCGACTACCGCGGCGTGGATCCGCTGTTCGGCACGCTCGGCGACTTCGACGCCATGCTCGCCGAAGCGCACGCACGGGGCATCCGGGTCATCGTCGACCTCGTGCCGAACCACTCCTCCGACCAGCACGCGTGGTTCCAGGAGGCGCTCAAGGCGGCGCCGGGGAGCCCGGAGCGCGCCCGCTACATCTTCCGCGACGGCAAGGGCGAGCACGGCGAGCTGCCGCCCAACAACTGGCAGAGCGTGTTCGGCGGGGGCATGTGGACCAGGGTGACCGAGGCCGACGGCCGGCCGGGGCAGTGGTACCTGCACATCTTCGACACCAGCCAGCCCGACTTCGACTGGACGAACGAAGAGGTGCGCGAGGAGTTCCGCGGCGTGCTGCGGTTCTGGCTCGACCGCGGCGTCGACGGCTTCCGGGTCGACGTGGCCCACGGCATGATCAAGAAGGCCGGCCTTCCCGACTACACGCCCGACGAGGGCGCGGACTCCATGGGCGGCGACCAGGAGGACGTGCCGTACTGGGGCCAGCCCGGGGTGCACGAGATCTACCGCGACTGGCACGACGTGCTCGCCGAGTACGACGGCGAGCGTGCGCTGTGCGCGGAGGCGTGGATGCCGACGCTCGATCAGATCGCGCTCTGGGTGCGCCCGGACGAGATGAACCAGGCGTTCAACTTCAACTACCTGATGACCCCGTGGAACGCCGAAGAGCTGCGCACCGTGATCCGCGACTCGCTCGACGCGTTCGGCGCGGTCGGCGCCCCGAGCACCTGGGTGCTGTCCAACCACGACGTGGTGCGGCACGCGTCACGCCTCGCCCTGACCTGGGACAACCCGCAGGGCGACGGCATCGGCCCGCGGGACGAGCCCAAGCCCGACCGCGAGGTCGGCCTCGCGCGCGCCCGCGCCGCGACGACGGTCATGCTGTCGCTGCCCGGATCCGCCTACCTGTACCAGGGCGAGGAGCTCGGCCTGCCGGAGGCCATGGAGATCCCCGACGAGTTCCGCCAGGATCCCAGCTGGTTCCGCACGAACGGCGAGCGCTACGGCCGCGACGGCTGCCGTGTGCCGCTGCCGTGGAGCGGGACGGCGCCGTCCTACGGCTTCAACGACACCGGCGCCTCATGGCTGCCGCAGCCCGCGGAGTGGGCGGAGTACGCCCGCGCCGCCGAGGAGGGCGCCGACGCCTCGACGCTCGAGCTCTACAAGCGGCTGCTCCGCCTTCGCCGCGAGCGCGGACTCGGATCCGGCTCCCTCGTGTGGGAGGACCTCGGGTCCGACGCGGTCGCGTTCCGCCGCGGCGACCTGCACGTCGCGGCGAACCTCGGCGCGGAGCCGCTCGCCCTGCCGGAGGGTGCAACGGTCGTCGTGCACAGCGCCGCCGAGGGCGGCACGGTGCTGCCGCCGGATTCCGCCGCCTGGTACACGCTGGGTTGATCCGCGGCGGTCAGCCCTCCGAAGGCGAGCCGCCGTCGGCGGATCCGCGTGCATCGGCGCCGGCCGCGCCCGCGCCGTTCGACGCGTTCATGTGCTCCGGGAGCAGCTGGATCCCGCCGGTGCTGCTCGCCGACCCCGCGAGAGTGCGCAGCCACTCCGCGCTGAGCTCGGGCGGCTCGGGCTCGTCGAAGACGAAGCGCAGCGGGATGGACGGGTGCAGCCACAGCGTCTCGCGCCCGCGCTCCTGCCCCTCCTCGTGACGCCAGGAGAGCGTGAAGCTCTCGTTGCGACGCAGCTTCGTCGCGATGACGACCTTCAGGTGCGCGAGGGTCCGATCCTCGATGTAGATCGGCTCAGAGCTCTGGCCGTAATAGATGCTTCCCATTCCTGTGTCGTCCTCCGATCCCCCCGACCGTAGGACGGCGCCGACGCGGCCCGGGCAGCGCCGGACCGGATGAGGACGCCACCGGAACGGACTGTGCGCACCACGTCACCGAAGGTCGGGGGGCGGAACGTCAGCGGTCGCCGCGCGTCTCGGCGGGCGATCGACCGTAGACCCGGCGGAACTCCGCAGCGAACCGGGACGGGTGCGAGAACCCCCAGCGGCGGCCGATCTCCGCCACCGTCTCACCGGGCCCCGCACGCAGCAGGTCCCGGTGCGCGCCGTCGAGGCGCACCCGGACCAGATGCTGACGCGGGGTGAGGCCGGCCGCGCGCCGGAACGCGTACTGGAGGCCGCGGGTGGAGATGTGGACGGCGCGGGCCACGTCGTCCATGGTGATCGGCTCGTGGGCGTGATCCTCCATGAAGGCCATTCGCGACGCACGGTCGAGGGGGCCGGCGTCGTCTGCGCGGACCGCTGCTCCCGGCCGTGCAGGGCCGACGGAAACGCGGCGAGCGTCACCATCAGCGCGTGCCGGGCGATCTCCGCCTCGATCAGGGGGTGGCCGATGGCGGCCTCCACCTCCTCGGCGAGGCGGGCGACGGTCCGCGACCAGTGCGCCGCCGCCCGGCGATCCGCCGGGGCCGGATCCGTCACGCGGATCAGCAGGCGGTCGTCGCCGAGGATGCGGCGCGCCGTCTCCTGCGTCCAGCCGGGATCGAGAACGACCGCGCGCACGTGCGCCTCCTCATCCCACCGGGCCGTCACCTCGCGTCCGTCGCTGAGCCAGGGAACACCGGAGGCCAGCTCCTGGCGCCCGCTGCGGACGGATCCGCGCGCGGACCGGACACTGCACGCGAACAGCTGGCCCTCCGGCCGCACGGACGAGCGCACGGCGGCCGCCGACAGCCGGTATTCGACGATCCCGACGTGCTCGAGCGCCGCAGAGGACCAGTCGAGGCGCAGCTCCGGCTCGGCGCGGTGCAGCCGGGCGGAGGGCGCGAACTGCGCCCAGGCCTGCTCCACCGCCGACCGCTCACGGGATTGGAAACGGACGATCTCGGGCATGCGGGCATCCTTCGGAGCGTGGGTGCGTCAGGCCGCACGGCGGGACTCCGGCAAGTCCAGAGTCTTCCATTCTCTCCGATCCCGGAGGCGAGGGATCCGGATCCGCGGCCCGCCGCCGTCGATCAGGACGGCCGGAGCGCGGAGATCCCCGGATCGCGGTCTCCGTGGAGCGCGCCGGGCATTCGCCTCACTTCGAGCCGAGGATGTGCTCGTCGGGGATGAGGATGCCGCCGGACGTGTTCGCGGAGTTCGCGTAGGTCTGGATCCGCGCGGGGTCGAGCTGCGGCGGCTCGGGATCGGCGAACTCGAAGCGGAGCTGGATCGACGGATGCAGCCAGATCGTGGACCTGCCCCGCGGCTGATCGTCGTCGTGCCGGCAGGACAGCGTGAAGCTCTCGTTGCGCCGGAGCTTGGTCGCGATCACGACCTTGAGGTGGGCGAGAGCGACGTCCTCGATCTCGATCGCGTGCTCGGAACTGCCGTAGAAAAGAAAGCCCATCGGGGTCACCCGTCTCGTCTGCCTGTCGCCACGGAACCCGTGCCATGAGGCGCGGTCCGGATGACCGCACTGCGGCGCCGGTCCCAGCCTTGCACACCCTGAGGCATGCCGGCCCTTCCGCAGCCGGCGCCGGGCCGTCCCCTCCGCAGCCGGCGCCGGGCCGTCCCCTCCGCAGTCGGCGCCGGTCACGAGGCGGCGACTCAGGCGGGCTCGACCGCGCCCACCGGCGGCTCGCCCGCGCCGACCGGGCCGCCGGTGACCCGGCGCCGGTGCGCCGCCGCGGTGGCCAACTGCACGCCCAGGGTCACCGCGAGCACGGCGCCCGACAGCGGCAGCAGCTGATCCGGCAGCGCGCCGACGGCGAGCGCGACGCCGCCGAGAGCGCTGCCCAGCGCGCTGCCGAGCATCATGGCGCTGTTGTTCAGGGCGAGCACGAGAGCGGCGACGGCCGGCGGCACCATCGTGGCGAGGCGGGTCTGCGCCGCCACGCCGGAGCCGCCATTGAAGAAGGCGCACGTGAGGAACCAGGCGAGGCCCGCGACCGCTCCCGCGATCCCGGGCAGCATCAGGCCGGCCCAGCCGAGCAGCGCGGCGGCCAGCACGGTGGCGACGATGACGGTGAGCACGGCGACCGGGCCGCGCCGATCGGTCACGCGGCCGGACACGATGTTGCCCACGAGGCTGACGATGCCGTAGCCGAACAGCGCGCCGATCATCGGGTAGCCCTCGCCGATCCGCGGACCCAGGATGAGCGTGGCGTACGTGAAGCAGAGGTAGCTCGCGCACATGAGCCCCATCGGCACGAGCAGCACGGCCAGGATCGCCGGGCGCGTGAGCGGGCTCAGCGCGGCGCGCAGTGACAGCGGCGGCAGGTGCAGACGCGGGACGCGGGCGACGATGCCGATGAGCGCGGCGGTGCCGACGCCCACGACGAGGAACAGCGGGATCCGCCAGTCGGCCTGCCCGATCACGAGTCCGACCGGCACGCCGAGCGCCGTCGCGAACAGGAAGCCGCCCATCACCAGCGAGAGCGCCCGGCCGCGGTACTGCTCGGGGCTGCGCGCGATCACGTAGGAGCCGATCACGGCGTTCAGCAGCGCCCCGCCCAGCGCCGAGACGACGCGACCGGTCATGGCCCAGAAGTATGTCGGAGCGAGGCCGACCAGCAGGTTGCCCAGCACGAAGACGGCGAGCGCGAGCACGATCGTGGACTTGCGCTCCCAGCGCCCGGTGAGCGCACCGAGCACCGGGCCGGCGACCGCGCCGGTGGCCGCGAAAACGCTCATCAGCTGACCGGCCGCCGCGGCGTCCACGCGCAGGTCGGTGGCGATCTGGGGCAGCAGTCCCGCCAGCACGTAGCCGTCGATCCCCATCGAGAAGGTCGCGACGGCGAGCCAGATCAGCGCCCCGGCACGGAAGCCGGTGTCGTCAGCAGTCGTTCGCACCAGGTCATCCAAGCAGAGCGGATCCTCTCCCTGCAGGCTTTTGCAAGGATTCCGGACGAATTGTCGAACGGCCCCTCAGCCCACCACCTCGAAGGCGGCCGAGAGCAGCACCTCGTCCCGCGAGGACGGCCCGACTAGCAGCTCGAACGCACCCGGTTCCACCCGGCGCACGCCCGCCGCGTCGACGATCGCGCAGTCGGCGACGGGCACCTCCAGCCGCACGCGGGCGGACTCCCCCGGTGCGAGGTCGACCTGGCGGTATGCCTTGAGCTCCTTGTCGGCCCAGCTCGCGCTCGTCACGACGTCGCGCACGTACGCCTGCACGGTCTCCCGCACCGGACGGGATCCGGTGTTGGCGACAGTGACCTCGGCGACGATCGTCTCGTCCCTGCCGAGCGTCGTCGACGCGAGTGCGAGCGCGGAGTAGGCCACGGTCGTGTACGACAGGCCCTCGCCGAACGCCCAGGCCGGAGCCTGGGTGAGATCGGCGTAGCGGGTGCCGTGCTGACCGCGGATCTGGTTGTAGTACGTGGGCTGCTGGCCCACGTGCCGTGCGAACGAGATCGGCAGGCGCCCCGACGGCTCGATCGCGCCGGTGAGCAGTTCGGCGATCGCGCGCCCGCCCTCCATGCCCGGGTTCGCGACCCAGACCACGGCCGCGGCGTTCGCGACGGAGGCGGGGAGCACGAGGGGCTTGGACGCCAGCAGCACCACGACCACGGGGGTGCCCGTCGCGATCACGGCGTCGAGCAGCGCGTTCTGGCCGCCGAGCAGCTCCAGGGTCGCCGTGGAGCGCCCCTCGCCGACGAGCTCGATCCGGTCGCCGACCACCGCCACCACGATGTCCGCCGACTCGGCGGCGGCCACCGCCTCGGTGAGCCGTGCCTCGTCGACCGCGGCCGGCACCACCACCGGCGGCCGCGGCTGACCGTCCGGGAACGTCGCCCCGAGCGGATCCTCCTCGAGCGTGAGGATGTCGGCGCCCTGCGCGTATTCCACCGCGAGCCCCTCGGTCGCGCGGAGCCCGTCGAGTACGGTCGTGATCATCTCGCGCGGCTGGCCGTCGATCCAGCCGGCCTGACCGGATCCGCCGGCCCAGTCGCCGAGCTGGGTCTGCGCGTCGTCCGCGAGCGGACCCACCACGGCGACGCGGAGCGGATCCGCCCCCGCCGAGACGCTCAGGGGCAGCGTGCCGTCGTTCTCCAGCAGCACGAGGGAGCGTCGCGCGGCCTCGAGGTTCAGGGCGGCGTGGGCCGCGCTGCCGACCACGGCATCGAGGCGCTCCGACGGCAGCCGCGGATCCTCGAAGAGGCCGAGCTCGACCTTGAGGGTGAGGATGCGGGCCACGGCCGTGTCGAACGCGTCCGCGGGGAGCAGCCCCTTCGCCACGGCGTCCAGGGCGCCCTCGTAGAAGCCCGGCGTGTTCATCACCATGTCGTTCCCGGCCCGCACGGCCGCCGCCGCCGCGTGGGTGTGGTCGGGCTGCACCCGCTGCTCCCACACCATCCGGCCGACGTTGTCCCAGTCGGTGATGAGGGTGCCGCCGTATCCCCACTCGCCGCGCAGCACGTCGCTGAGCAGCCAGTCGTTCACGGTGATCGGCACCCCGTCGGTGGTCTGGTAACCGAGCATGAACGTGCGGCATCCCTCCCGCGCCACCCGCTCGAACGGCGGCAGGAACCAGGAGCGCAGCTTGCGGCGCGAGATGTCGGCCTCGGACGCGTCCCGGCCGCCCTGGGTCTCCGAGTACCCGGCGAAGTGCTTGGCCGTGGCGAGGATCGCCGTGGGGTCGCCCAGTCCGGAGCCCTGGTAGCCGCGGACCATGGCCGAGGCGAGCTCGCCGATGAGGAACGGGTCCTCCCCGAACGTCTCGCCCACCCGTCCCCAGCGCAGATCCCTGGCGATGCACAGCACCGGGGAGAACGTCCAGTGCACGCCCGTCACGGCGACCTCCTCGGCCGTGGCGCGTGCGACCCGCTCCAGCAGGTCCGGATCCCACGACGCCGCCATGCCGAGCTGGGTCGGGTAGATCGTGGCGCCCGGCCAGAACGAATGGCCGTGGATGCAGTCCTCGCCGACGAGCAGCGGGATGCGCAGCCGCGTCTCGGCGCTGAGCCGGTTCGCCTCCAGGATCCGGTCCGGCGAGGTGTGCAGGATCGAGCCGGCATGCCGCCGCAGCACGTGGTCGCGCAGGTCGTCGCGCGCGTCGAGCTGCAGCATCTGGCCGACCTTCTCCTCCAGCGTCATGCGGCCGAGGAGATCGGCCACCCGGTCGGCGGCGGACAGCGAGGGGTCGCGGAAGGGCAGGACGTGGCTCACGCGGCGCGGCCCTCTGCGTCGCCGCCGGAGCGGTCGGCGTCGCCGGCGGTGCGCACCGCCGTGACCGACGCGTTCGCGTCGATGCCGCGCTTCTTCAGGGCGCGGGCCCGCTCTCCGGCGGAGCGCAGGCGGGGGTTCACGTACTCGTCGATGCCGAAGTTGATCAGCGCGAGCGCGACGCCGAGCAGGGCGATGCAGAGCCCCGCGGGCACGTACCACCACCAGTAGTCGGGGAAGGCGCTGTTCTGCTGCGCCCAGAACAGGATGGTGCCCCAGTTCAGGTTCGAGACCGGGATGACGCCGATGAACGCCAGGGTGGTGAGCCCGAGCACGGCGGCCGTCATGGTGCCGACGAAGCTCGACGCGATGATCGCCATGAGGTTCGGGAGCATCTCGACGAGGATGATCCGGTGCAGCGGCTCGCCGTTGGCGCGCGCCGCCTGGATGAAGTCGCGGTTGCGCAGCGACATCGTCTGCGCGCGCAGCACCCGTGCACCCCACGCCCAGCCGGTCAGCCCGAGCACCGCTGCGATGACGACGAGAGGCGGATCCTGGAACTGCGAGGCGATGATGATCATCAGCGGCAGTCCCGGCAGCACGAGGAACACGTTGGACAGCGCGGACAGCGACTCGCTCTTCCAGCCGCGCAGGTAGCCCGCGGTCACGCCGACCACGATCGCGACCACGGTCGCCATGATCGTGGCCAGGAAGCCGACCACCAGCACGCCGCGCGTGCCGTAGACGAGCTGGCTGAACACGTCCTCGCCGATGTGGGTCGTGCCGAGCAGGTGCTGCCAGGACGGCGGCTCCAGCGTCGCGTCGAGGTGCTGCGCGGTGGGGCTGTAGGGCGCGATCAGCGGCGCGAAGATCGCGACGAGGGTGAAGACGCCGAGGATGATGAGGCCGGCGGCCGACTTGCGGTTGCCGAACATCGCCAGCGACGCCCGGAGCTGGGTCCAGAAGGTGCGCCGCGGCGCGGGCCGCCGCGCGGCGGTGAGCAGCGCCGCCGTCTCGGGCGCGCCGGCGGCCGGCTGCGCGACCTCGGGGGGAACGGGAGTCGTCATGATCAGGCCTCCGTCTGACGGGTGCGCGGGTCGAGGATGGCGTAGGCGATGTCGGCGATGATGTTCGCGACCAGCACCGCCATCACGAGCACGAGGAAGATGCCCTGCATGAGCGCGTAGTCCTTCGCGTTCGTGGCGCCGAGCAGCAGCAGCCCGATCCCCGGATAGGAGAACACCATCTCCATCACGATGGTGCCGCCGACGATGAACCCGAGTGAGAGGGCGAAGCTCTGGATCTGCGGCAGCACGGCGTTGCGGGCCGCATACCGCCAGAGCACGCGACGACTCGGCATGCCCTTGGCCTGGGCGACGGTGATGTAGTCCTCGTCCAGCACCGTGAGCATCATGTTGCGCATGCCGAGCACCCAGCCGCCGAGCGAGGCGATCACGATCGTGATCACCGGCAAGGCCGCGTGGGAGAGCACCTGGCCGATGAACTCGGCGTTCCAGCCCGGATCCACGCCCACCTCGTAGGCGTGCCCGGCGGGGAACCAGCCGAGCAGCGTGGAGAACAGAGCGATGAAGATCAGCCCCAGCCAGAAGTACGGCACGGTGCCGAGGAACGTGGTCACCGGGACCAGCACGTCCAGGCGTCCGCCGCGTCGCCATCCGATCACGGCGCCGAGCACGGTTCCGACGAGGAACGACACGATCGTGGCGAAGCCGACCAGGCCGAGCGTCCACGGCAGCGCGGCGGCGATCGCGTCTCCGACCGGGGCCATGCCCGTCGAGATGGACACGCCGAGGTCGCCGCGCAGCAGCATGCCCCAGTAGTCGAGGTACTGCTGCCACAGCGGCACCGAGTGGTCCAGGCCGAACATGAGGCGCAGCGCCTTCTCGGCGTCGGGCGTGAGCTGGCCCTGGCTGCGCGCCATGTACGCGTCGACCGCGTCGCCCTTCATCAGTCGCGGGATGAAGAAGTTGATGGTGATCGCGGCCCACGCGGTGAACACGTAGAAGGCCGCCCGGCCGCCGATGAACCGCCACGGCACGCGCATGCGTCCGCGCTCGGCGCGGGTCGCGGTCGTGCCGACGAGCGTCGGATCCACCGGCTCGGAAGCGGCAGGCGACGCCTCGGTCGCGGGTGCGGACGTGTCGGCGCTCATCGCGCACCTCCCGTGGTCTGTGCCGCGCGGCGGCGGAAGAGCTCCTCCGGATCGGGCGACGCGGCCCGCAGCTCCCGGGTGTACGGGTCGCGGGGGCGCAGGATGACGTCGTCCGCGGGTCCTCTCTCGACGACCCGGCCCTGGTTGAGCACCATGATCTCGTCGCTGAAGTGGCGCGCGGTCGCCAGGTCGTGGGTGATGTAGAGCACGCCGAGCCCCTCCTCGCGCTGCAGATCGGCGAGCAGGTTCAGCACGCCGAGGCGGATCGATACGTCCAGCATCGACACCGGCTCGTCGGCCACGAGCAGCGCCGGCCGGGACGCGAGCGCCCGCGCGATCGCGACGCGCTGGCGCTGGCCGCCGGAGAGCTCGTGGGGCCGCCGCTCCATCACCGCGTCCGGATCGAGGCGCACGCGCTCGAGCAGCCGGCGCACCTCGGCGTCGACCTGCTCGCGCGGCACGACGCGGTCCAGCCGCAGCGGACGCTCCACGTGATGGCGGATCGAGTGGTACGGGTTCAGCGAGGCGAACGGATCCTGGAACACCATGCGCAGCTGCTGCCGGTAGGTGCGCAGGCCCTTGCCCCGCCGCGGGATCGGCGCCCCGTCGAGCAGCACCTCTCCGTGCGTGGGGGTCTCGAGCTGGGTGAGGATCTTGGCGATCGTGGACTTGCCGCTGCCGGACTGGCCGACCAGTCCGATCGTCTGACGGGAGTTCAGGGTGAAGCTGACGTCGTCCAGGGCCTTCAGCTGGCCGGAGCCGCGGACGTTGTAGATCTTGGTGACGCCGCGGAACTCGAGCGTGGTCATCGCACCACCACCCCCCGCTCGCCGGTCAGGCGCGGGAAGGAGCGCAGCAGGTCGCGGGTGTACTCGTGCTGCGGATCCGTCCACAGCCGCTCGGCGTCGGCGAGCTCGACGATCTCGCCCTCGCGCATCACCGCGATGCGGTCGCTGATCTCCAGCAGCAGCGGCAGGTCGTGGGTGATGAACACCACCGAGAAGCCGAACTCGTGGCGCAGCTGGGAGATCTGCTTCAGGATCTCGCGCTGCACCAGCACGTCGAGCGCCGTGGTGGGCTCGTCCATGACCATGAGCTGGGGGCGCAGGGCGAGCGCCATCGCGATCATCACGCGCTGGCGCATGCCGCCGGACAGCTCGTGCGGGTAGGACCGCATCCGCTGGCCGCCGACCTTCACGATCTCCAGGAGCTCGACGACCTCCGCCCGGCGCTGCGCCCGGCTCATCCCGGGCCGGTGCACGCGGAACACGTCGTCCAGCTGCGCGCCGATCGTCGCCACGGGATTGAGCGCGTTCATCGCGCCCTGGAACACCATCGACACCTTGTCCCAGCGGAACCGGCGCATCTGCTCGACGTCGAGGGCGTGCAGGTCGATGTCCGTGCCGTCGGCGTCGTGGAAGACGACGCTGCCGCCGGTGATCACGGCCGGCGGCTTGAGCAGCCGCTGCACGCCGTAGGCGAGCGTGGTCTTGCCGCTGCCGCTCTCGCCGGCCAGTCCCACGATCTCACCGCGGCGGATGTCGATCGTGACGTTCTTCACCGCCCGCACGGGCGGATCCACGTCGTACACGACCGAGAAGTCGCGCACGGAGAGAAGGGTGTCTGTCATGGCTTCTGTTTCCCTGTGACGGGGTCCTTCGTCTCGTCGCTGCGCTCCTCGCTCAGGAACCGGTGGGTGTTGCCGGTTCCTGAGCGAGCGAAGCGAGACGAAGGACGCGAGGTGGGCCCGGGACTACTTGCCGGCCGGCTTCAGGTTCATGATCACCTGGACCGCCGAGGGCTGCGTCGGGTCGGCCGTCGCGTACTGGTCCTTCTCGCTCGGCCACCCGGTGAAGGTGCGGGTGTTGTACTCGCCGAGCTGCGGGTGGGTGCCGATCGGGATGGCGGGGACGTCGTCGACGAAGATCTTCTGGATCTTGTTGAGCGCCTCGGTGCGGGTCGCGTCGTCCGACGCCTGGGCGTACTGCGCGAGCAGTGCGGTCGCCTCCGGGTTGCTGTACCGGCCGAAGTTGTCGGAGACCTTGCCGTCGGCGGCCTGCGCCAGGTAGGCGCCGTTCATCACGTCGTCGTAGATGTGCCACGGGTTGGAGCCGGAGCCCGACCAGTGCAGCGCCGCGTCGAAGTTCCCGGTCGCCATGTTCGTGAACCAGGTGTCGGCGTCGGGCGTGGCCACCTTGGCGTCCGCGCCGAGGGTGCTCTTGATCTGCGTGGCCACGAGCTGGATGCCGGTGACGTAGTCGTTCCAGCCCTGCGGATCCTGCAGCGTGAACGAGACGGGGTTCCCGGACGGATCGATCAGCGCACCGTCCTTCCAGGTGTAGCCCGCGTCGGTGAGCACCTTCTTGGCGCCGTCGACATCGATCGAGAACGTCTTGTCCTTGTACTCCGGGGCGATGTACTGGTCGCCGGTGGGCTGCGGGATGCCGGTGACGCTGGTGAGCTCGGGGCCGGCGTTGCTGCGCGCCTTCTCGGCGTGCGCCTTGCGGTCCACGACCATGTTCACGGCCTTGCGGAACGCGACGTCGTTGAACGGCGCCTTCGTGGTGTTCACGAGCACCATGTCCGGGCTCAGCACGTTCGCACCCCAGAACACGTTGTGCTTCGGATCCTTGTCGACGTAGTTCTTCTGGTAGTCGGTGATGAAGATCTGCGCCCAGTCGACCTCCTTGCTCTGCAGTGCACGCAGGAGACCGGTGTTGTCGTTGTACTCGAGGTACTTGAGCTGGCCCACGGGGACCTTGCCGCCCCAGTAGTCGGAGCGGGCGTTGAGCACGACGCCCTGCGAGGAGAAGCTCTTGATCTTGTACGGGCCGGTGCCGATCGCCTCCTTGACCGGATCCTTCGACGGGTCGGAGATGCTCTTCCACTGGTGCTCGGGCACGATGCTGACCTGCAGCACGTCGCCCTGCTTGACGAACTTCGACTCGCTGAACGAGAGCACCACGTTGCCGCCGTCCTTCTTGACGTCGGCGAGCTTGAGGCCGCCCAGGTCGAGGGCGGGGGTGTTCTTGATCAGCGTGTAGGTGAAGACGATGTCGTCGGCGGTGAACGGCTTGCCGTCGCTCCACTTCACGTCGGCGCGCGGGGTGACGGTCAGCTGGGTGTAGTCGGCGTTCCACTCGACCTTGGAAGCGAGCCACGGGGTCGTCTCGTTCTTGCCGACGGGGTTCACCATCGCCAGGGGCTCGTAGATCATCCGGTCGTAGCCGAGCGACATGCCCGATCCCGTGGAGATGAACGGGTTGTTGGTCTGGGTCGACAGGATCGCCGCGCCGTCGGGCTTCGCGATCGTGAGGGAGCCGCCGCCGGACGATCCGGCGGTGGAGCCCGACGAGCAGCCGGTCAGCGCGACGGCGCTGAGCGCTGCGAACGCCGAGACGACGAGCAGGGTCTTGGTGAGCCTCATTGCTTCTCCTTCCGGGGCACGGCCGTCGTGCCCCGCCTGGTGCGGGTCCCGCTTCCGGGGGATGTTGACTTACTAGCGAGAAAGTAAGCAGAAGTGAGGTTACCCACGAGTAAGCTGGATGACAAGCAGTCGAAGGGAACCCAGTGGTCACGACGACGTCGAAGCGCCTGAAATCGCGGCCCGAGACCGAGCGCAAGCGGACGGAGATCCTGGATGCCGCGATCGAGATCTTCGGCGCGAAGGGATCCACCAACGGCACCCTCGCCGACATCGCCGAGCAGGTCGGGATGACCCACGCCGGCGTCCTGCACCACTTCGGCTCGAAGCAGAAGCTGCTGCTCGAGGTGCTCGATTACCGCGACAAGAGCGATGTCGCCGAGCTGGCCGATCAGCACATCCCGGACGGCCCGGAGCTGTTCCTGCACCTCGTCAAGACGGCGCTCGCGAACGAACGGCGACCCGGGATCGTGCAGACGTACACCGTGCTGTCGAACGAGTCGGTGACGGACGGCCACCCCGCCCGGGGCTTCTTCGAGCACCGCTACGACAAGCTCCGCACCGAGGTGTCGGCGGCGTTCGTCGAGCTGTGCGCGCAGGAGGGCGTGACCGACACCGCCGCGATCGGCAAGGCGGCGGCGTCGATCCTCGCGGTCATGGACGGGCTGCAGCTGCAGTGGCTGCTGGACCCCGCGGCGGTCGACTTGGCCGACGCGAGCGCCTTCGCCATCCAGGCGATCGTCAACGGGGTGCTGCATCCGGGCCCCGCCCTGGAGACCTACGCCGCCCGCTGATCGCGCGTCGGCGGGCCGCCCGGATCCGCGTAGGCTCGGCGCTATGACGATCGACCTCGAAGCGCTCTTCATCGACCTGCACCGCAACCCCGAGCTGTCGTTCCAGGAGGTGCGCACCGCGGGCGTCGCCGCCGGGCACCTGCGCGACCTGGGACTCGAGGTCACTCAGGGGGTCGGTCGCACGGGCGTCGTCGGCGTGCTGCGCAACGGCGACGGCCCGGTGGTCTGGGCGCGCGCGGACATGGACGCCCTGCCCGTCGTCGAGGAGTCGGGGCTGCCCTACGCCAGCACCGCGCGGGGCGTGGACGCCGAGGGGCGCGAGGTCGGCATCATGCACGCCTGCGGCCACGACATGCACGTGACCGCCATGATCGGCGCCGTGGAGGAGCTCGTCCGCACCCGGGCCGAATGGTCGGGCACTCTTGTCGTGGTCATCCAGCCGGCCGAGGAGTTCGGCGCCGGCGCCCGCGCGATGCTGGACGATGGAGCACTCGACCGTTTCCCGCGACCGGACGTCGTCATCGGGCAGCACGTCACCCCGCTGCCGGCCGGCATGATCGGTGTGCGCCCCGGTCCGCAGATGTCCGCGTCCGACGGCCTGCACGTGGTGCTGCACGGCCGGGGCGGCCACGGCTCCCGCCCGCACTCCACGATCGACCCCGTGGTCATGGCCGCAGCCACGGTCATGCGCCTGCAGACCGTGGTCTCCCGCGAGGTGGATCCGCACGACCTCGCCGTGGTCACGGTGGGCGCCATCCACGCCGGCACCAAGAACAACATCATCCCGGCCGAGGCCACGCTCGACCTCAGCCTGCGCTACCCCGACGACGCGCTGCGCACCAAGATGCTCGCGAAGGTGGAGCGCGTGATCAAGGCCGAGGCCATGGCGAGCGGCGCCACGGAGGAGCCGACGATCGAGACGCTGCACACGCTGCCCGCGACGATCAACGACGCCGCCGCGACGGAGCGCGCGACCGCGGCCTTCCGCGCCGCATTCGGCGAGGACAACGTGGTCGACCCCGGGCTGTTCACCGGCAGCGAGGACGTATCGTGGTTCGCCCGCGACGCCGGCGTGCCGCTCGTGTTCTGGTTCTGGGGCGGCATCGCCCCGGCCCGCTTCGCCGCCGCGGTGGCCCACGGCACGGTCGACAGCGAGATCGCGACCAACCACTCCCCGTACTTCGCCGTCGAGATCCACCCGACGATCGAGGTCGGCGTCAAGGCGCTCACGGTCGCGGCGCGGGAGTTCCTGGGCTGACGCTGATCCTCCCGCGTGGACTGATCGGATCCCGACGCGTCGGCAGATCGCCACGATCGCATCCCAGAACGCGCTCCGCCGCTGACGCCGTTTCATGGCCGACTGATAGCCCCGGGTGGAACCCTGGGCCGTGTTCCGAGGGGGTAACGCCATGACGAGTCCTGCCGACGTGTCCACGTCTTACGACTACCAGCCGCACGCGCGCGTCGAGGAGCGCCTGAAGTCCGGACCGCCGACCGTCAGCGATGCCGCGAAGAGCCTGCATCCGCAGGACAAGGCGATCAACCGGTTCAACCGCAAGGTGGGGCTCGGCATCACGACGAGCGTGGGGACGATGTGGTGCGCCTACGTCTTCGCCGCGCTGGCGCTGGTGAGCCTGCCCGCCGCGATCCTGTCGGGCAATGCGATCGTGATCGTGGGCTGGATCGCGCAGACGTTCCTGCAGCTCGTCCTGCTGCCGGTGATCATCGTCGGGCAGAACATCCAGGCCGCCGCCTCGGACGCGCGCGCGGCGGCGACGTACGAGGACGCCGGCGCGATCCTGGCGGAGGCGCAGCAGATCCAGCAGCACCTCGCGACGCAGGACGCGGCCATCGGCGCACTGCTGGACAAGGTCAAGGGCCTGGAGGCCTCGCTGGAGGCGGGCCGGTCGGCGGGCCCGTCGTCCGCCGCCTGACAGCGGTCAGACGTCGAGGGGCACCGACGGCAGCACGGCGAGCGGGGCGTGCGCCTCGTGATGCAGCCGCTCCATGCGCGCGTCGAGCTCGCTCGCGGCGTCGGCCGCCGCGGTGAGGTCGTCGACGAGGTGCGCGGGCACCTGACCCTGGAACTTGTAATGGATCTTGTGCTCCAGGCTCGCCCAGAAGTCCATCGCGATCGTGCGGAACTGCACCTCGACCGGCACCATGAGCGGCCCGGAGGACAGGAACACGGGGACCTCGAGGATCGCGTGCAGGCTGCGGTACCCGTTCGGCTTCGGCGCGGCGATGTAGTCCTTCACGATGCGCACGGTGACGTCGTCCTGCGCGGTGAGCAGATCGAACAGCCGGTAGACGTCGGCCACGAAGCTGCAGGTGACCCGCACACCCGCGATGTCGGTGATGTGCTGACGGATGGAGGCGAAATCGGGCTCGATCCCGCGCCGCGCGATCTTCTCCACGATGCTGTCGGGCGACTTCACCCGGCTCTTCACGTGCTCGATCGGGTTGTAGGAGTGGTGGTGGGTGAACTCGTCCCTCAGGATCGAGATCTTCGTCTCGATCTCGCGCATCCCGAACTCGTATTCGTGGAGGAAGCGCTGGAACTCGTCGCGCAGCTCCCGGGCCTCGGAGAGGGTCTGGTTCAGCGCGTCGTCATCGAGAGGGACCGTGCTCATGCCTGCGACGCTACGCAAAAGGCGTTCGGATCTCCTGTGCGTTCGTTCTGAGCGGATCCGAGCACCGGCATCGACGGCGATGACGCCGACGTCAGGGCTTCGCGGTCGTCCTTGTTCATGTCTGCTTCGCGCACCTCGGCCGTGACCCCACCGCAGCGAAAGAACGCGGCGGCCCGGGTGACCCATCCGTGCAGCGCTTCTCGATCGCGAAGGGATCACCCGGTGAGCACCGCATCCGTTGACGATTGATAGACCACTGGTTTAGACTACTGGTCTAATAGCGTCCGATGGAGAGGATGCGTCATGAGGATCTTGATCGTGGGCGCAGGGATCGCCGGCCCGACACTGGCCTTCTGGCTGAACAGATCGGGGCACGACGTGACCATCGTGGAGCACGCTCCGGTGTTGCGCCGCGGCGGCTACCTGATCGACTTCTGGGGCGCCGGCTTCGACGTCGCTGAACGGATGGGGATCGTGCCCGAGCTGCGCGCCCACGGCTATCTCTTCACCGAGGCGAGGGCGATCAACCGGAACGGCCGCGAGATCGCGTCATTCAGCCCCTCGGCGGTGATCGAGTCGGCCGAACGGTACGTGAGCATCCCTCGTACCGCACTCGCCTCGGTGATCTACGGCTCCCTCGGCAACGCAGTGCAGCTGGTGCTGGGCGATACGGTGCGAGACCTCGCCGATGATGGCGAGCAGGTTCGGGTCACGTTCGAGAGCGGGAGCAGACAAGACTTCGATCTCGTCATCGGAGCGGACGGCTTGCACTCGCGTGTGCGCAGGCTCGCCTTCGGACCCGACGTGCGCTACGAGAAATACCTCGGTTTGGTGATCGCCGCGTTCGAGGTCGATCAGTATCCCGCGCGCGACGAACTGGTCGCGATGCTGTACGCCGAGGTCGGATTCCAGGCGGTCCGGCTCTCCTTTCGCGACGACACCACCCTGCTGCTGATCAGCATGCGACACGACGGCGCGGTACCGACCGAGCGCTCCGAACAGGAAGCACTGCTGCGGCAAGAACTGAGCGGCGCGGGGTGGGAGGTACCCGAGATGCTCAGCGCCATGTCGCACGCAACCAGCTTCTACTTCGACGCAGCGAGCCAGATCCGGATGCCGTCGTGGTCGACCGGACGCGTTGCGTTGGTGGGCGATGCCGGCGCATGCCCCTCTTTCCTGGCAGGTCAGGGTTCGGCACTCGCGGTGGTGGAGGCGTACACGCTCGCGGCGGAACTCGCGAGAACCACCGACCACCGCGCGGCGTTCGCCCGGTACGAGCAGTTGCTGGTTCCTCTCGTGCGCTCCAAGCAGGATGCCGCTCAGGGCCTGGGACTGGCCTTCGCCCCGAAGAACACGTTCCAGCTTCTCGTCAGGAACTCGGTACTGAAGATGATGGGGCTCCCCAAGGTCGCCGACATCGCGATGGGCCGGAGCTTCCACGATCGCGTCGAACTCCCGCCGTTCCCCGATCGGGATCCGGCACACTGAGAGCATGGTCCGGCCCCGCTTCGCAAAACTGTCCGCCGCTCAGCAACAGTCGATCGTGCAGGCCGCTATGGACGAATTCGCGACGTACGGATTCCACGACGCCTCCCTCAACCGGGTGATCGAGGCCGCCGGGATCTCCAAGGGATCGATGTACTACTACTTCGACGGCAAGGAGGACTTGTACGGATACGTCACCCAGTTGGGGTTAGCGGGACTCGTCGAGAAGGTCGGGCCGCTGCCGGATCTCGGCGCGGGGGATGCCGACGCCTTCTGGACCGCCGTGAGCGACTACTACCTCCGGCTGATGAGAGCGCTGGTCGCATCCCCGCACCTGGCGTCCCTGTTGCGTGGCTGGGCCGCTGCCGCGCGAAGCCCCGCATCGCAGAAGGCACAGGAGGAGCTGGAGCAGTTGTCCCTCCCCTGGATCTCGCACGCCCTCACCACCGGGCAGCGGGTGGGCGCGGTGCGCGATGACGTGCCTCCCGCCTTGCTGGTCGCCGTCACGATGGGCATGGGCGAGGCGATGGACATCTGGCTCATGTCCCATCCGGTCGATGATGAGTCGCTTCCCGGCCTGATCACGTCGCTGATGAGCATGATCAAGGGCGCCGTGGGCCCCTTGCCCGGCAAAGAGTGATCGAACAGTGATGCAACAACCGCCCCGTCAAATTGCGTCCGCCCCGTTGCAGGCGTAATTTAGCCGCTCGTGGCAAATGACAGCCGTGAGAGCGCCGACGCCCCGCAGGTAGCCAAACGCATCCTGCTCGGCGAGCCGCTCAGCACCGAGCAGGCGAACGAGCAGCTCCTCCCGAAGCGGATGGCGCTGCCGATCTTCGCATCCGACGCCCTCTCCTCCGTGGCCTACGGCCCCCAGGAGATGCTGATGACCCTGGGACTCGGCGGTCTGGCGTTCCTCGCCTTCGCCCCGTGGGTCGCCGCGGCCGTGGTGCTGCTGCTGATCGTGATCGTGCTGAGCTACCGCAAGCTCATCCAGGCGTACCCCTCCGGCGGAGGCGACTACGAGGTCGCGTCCAAGAACCTCGGGGAGATCCCCGGCGTCGTCGTGGCCGCAGCTCTCCTCGTCGACTACATCCTCACGGTGTCGGTGTCGATCGCGTCGGGCGTGGACAACATCATCTCCGCGGTGCCGCAGCTGAACCCGTTCCGCGTCGAGCTCGCGGTGGGCTTCGTGATCCTCATCGTGATCGTGAACCTGCGCGGCGTGCGCGAGGCGTCGACGTTCTTCGCCGTGCCGACGTACATCTTCATCGGGTCCGTGGGCGTCATGATCGTCACCGGGCTCGTGCGCACGTTCCTCGGCGACGCGCCGATCGCCGAGAGCTCGCAGTACGCGATGCACGGCGACCAGCTCGCGAACGCCGCAGTGATCCTCCTCGTGCTGCGGGCGTTCTCCAGCGGCTGTTCCGCCTTGACCGGCGTCGAGGCCGTCTCGAACGGCGTGCAGGCCTTCCGGATCCCGAAGATCGGAAACGCGCAGACGACGCTGGCCATGATGGGCGGCATCGCGATCCTGCTGTTCTCCGGCCTCACCGCGCTCGGGCTCATCACGGGCGTGCACTACGCGGAGGACCCGTGCCGCGACCTCGTGGGATTCAACTGCGCGCTGCCCCAGCAGTCGCTCATGGCGCAGGTCGCCTCGGCCGTCTTCGGCAACGGATCACTGCCGTTCTTCATCATCCAGGCCGCGACCGCCTGTGTGCTGCTGCTCGCCGCGAACACCGCCTTCAACGGCTTCCCGCTGCTCGGCGCCGTGCTCGCCCGCGACGGATACGCCCCCAAGGCGCTGAACACCCGCGGCGACCGCCTCGTGTTCTCGAACGGCATGATCCTGCTCGGCATCGCCGCGATCGGCGTGCTTGTGGTGTTCCAGGCGAATCTGACGAGCCTGATCCAGCTCTACATCATCGGCGTGTTCGTGTCGTTCTCGCTCGGCCAGGTCGGCATGGTGCGGCACTGGAAGGATCTGCTGCGCAGCACGAAGTCGATGAGCGTGAAGGAGGCCCTGCCGGTGCGACGCACCGCCTACACGGGTCTCGTGATCAACTCGCTCGGCGCCACGCTCACCATCGCGGTGCTCGTGATCGTCACGATCACGAAGTTCACGCACGGCGCCTGGATGGTCTTCCTCGCGATCCCGATCCTCGCGATCCTGATGATGGGCGTGAAGCGCTACTACCGCGACGTCGAGCACGAGATCGCGATCGACGACACGACGCACTTCGGATCCGAGGGCGACGTGGCCATCATCCTCGTCAACCGGCTGCAGAAGCCGGTCATCAAGGCGATCGACTACGCGATCGCCGCGAAGCACCAGAAGACGATCGCGCTGCACGTCGCAGCCAACCCCGAGGACGGCGTGCAGCTGCAGAAGGACTGGCAGCAGCACCGGATCCCTATCCCGCTCGTGATCGTGGAGTCGCCGTTCCGCCACTACGCGGCCCCCGTCGAGGCCTACATCAACAAGTACCGCGCCAAGCACGGCCCCGCGGTGGTGACCGTGTACCTGCCGCAGTACATCGTGGGGCACTGGTGGGAGTCGATCCTGCACAACCGGCGTGCGCGTCGCGTGGCGAGCCAGCTGATGCTCGTGCACGGCGTCACGATCACTCTGGTGCCCTGGCTGCTCGACTCCTCGGAGCTCATCTACGGCCGCCGCTCCCGGCCCGTGCCCGGCCAGCAGCGCTCCGGTCGCCCCGTCCCGCTCTACGGCGACGACGATGCCAAGCCGGCCCGTCGCGTGCAGCGTCCGGCGGGCCCGCCCGAGCTGGGCTGACCCCGCTTCGTTCCTCTGCCTCACCTCTGCCAGCCTGCGGGGCACGTGGCCCCGGCCGCTCGCGCCGGGCACGTGGCCTCGCGCCGGGCACGCCGGGTACGTCGGAAAACGGAGAGGGTCGGGGATGTGCGCGGCGCGCCGTCCCGGGATGCAGGGGCGACACGTCGCGCCCCTCTCCGTTCTCCGACCGTGGGGGAGCTACTTGCCGGTGTCGTCCGCGGTCTCGCCGTCGGCGCCGTTGTCCTGCTGCGCGCCGGTCGCTGCGTCGTCCGCGGTCTCGCCGTCGGCGCCGTTGTCCTGTTGCGCGCCGGTCGCCGCGTCGTCCGCGGTCTCGCCGTCCGCACCGTTGTCCTGGGTGCTCTGCACGCCCTGATGCACCGGCGCTGCGGCGAGCGCGGGCACAGTGGCCGCAGCCACGCCGCCGGCGACCAGCGCCAGACCCAGGCCTGCGGCGGTGAGGAGCTTCGTCTGCTTCTTCATGGGGATTCCTTTCCGCGCGGCCCGAGGGGGCCGACGCAGGAACACGGTACGAGCGGCCGCGTGACGAGAGCGTGACAGAGCGGGATCCGTTCCGGCTCAGCGTGCGACGGGCAGGGCGATCGTCGCCGTCGTTCCGGTGCCGGGCACGCTGTGCAACGTGACCTTCCCGCCATGCCCTTCGATGATCCTCTGCACGATCGAGAGTCCGATGCCATTGCCGGCGCTCTGCCGCGAGCTGGCAGCTCGCCAGAAGCGATCGAAGGCGTGCACCGCATCCGAGGCGGAGAGTCCGGGGCCGCGATCGGCGACGACGAATCGCGTCACCGTACTCCCCTGCTCGACCCGCAGCCGGATCTCGGAACCGGGCTCGGCATATCGTGCCGAGTTCTCCAGAAGGTTCGCAATGGCGCGCGCCACGAGATCCGCGTTCCCCGTGATCGTCGCCGTGCCGCCCGAGGTGTCGAACCGGATCCGCTCGCGTATCTCCGCAGGCATCGCCTGGATGGCGCGCCGGGCCGCATCGTCCGGCGAGAATCGTGCCGATTCGCCCGCGGCCGTGAGGTCACCGCTGCGAGTGAGGAGCAGGAGCGCGTCGGTCAGGGAGCCGAGATCGGCGAGGGCGGTGAGCGCTGCGCGCGACGCCGTCCGATACTCCTCCGGCGTGCGCTCGCGCAGCAAAGCCAGCTCGAGTTCGCCCTGAGCGACGGCGATGGGGGTGCGCAGTTCATGAGCGGCGTCGTCGACGAAGCGCTGCTGGCTCTCCATGCTGACCCGCACCGGATTCAGACTCCGCCGCGCCAGGACGTAGCTGACGAACGGCGTGATGAGGGTGAGCAAGGCGAACCCTATGCCGAGCCCGGCATGGAGCGTGGCCAGCGTCGCGTTCACGCTCTGCTCACTGTCCGCGGGGAGCTCCAGATCGAACGCGTACGTGACATAGCGATCGACGGCGACCGCGAACAGGGCGATCGACGCCAGGATGACGAGGGTCATGAGGATCGTCAGGCGCAGCACGGCGCGGCGCAGGATCACGTGGCGCTCTCCGTGAGGACGTAGCCCGTGCCACGGACGTTGACGATCGGATCGGCCGCTCCCGGCTGACGGAGCTTGCCGCGCAGGTGCCGGATCGTGGACGCGACCACGTTGCTGTACCCCTCGTAGTTCGCATCCCAGGCATGATCGATGAACTCGCTCGGGGTCAGCACGCGTCCGGGGCTCCGCATCAGCAGCTCCAGCACCGCGAACTCCCGGGCCGTCAGCGAGATGTCCCGGCCTGCACGCCGCACCGCGCGTCGAGTCGGATCCAGTTCGAGCGCGCCGACGACGAGGACCGGCGGCACCACCACCGGCGAACGGCGCAGCAGTGCGCGCGTCCTCGCGAGCAGTTCCGGGAGGTGGAACGGCTTGACCAGGTAGTCATCGGCCCCCACGTCGAGCCCCCTGACCCGGTGTCGCGGCGCGTCGAGCGCCGTCAGCAGCAGGATCGGAACCTGCCCGCCGGCCGCACGGATCCGGCGGCAGATCTCGATGCCGTCCAGCTCGCCCGGCAGCATGATGTCCAGGATCAGCAGATCGGCGCCGTCCGTCTCGAAGGCGAACAGCGCCGACTCGCCGTCCGCGTGCGCGTCCACGGCGTATCCGCTCTCGCGCAGGGCGCGCTCGAGCACGGAACGCAGACGGGCATCATCCTCGGCCACCAGAACTCGCATGAGCACAGTATGCGCGGCGGATGCGGCGTCGTGCGCCATCCGCGACCGCCCCTCGGGATCCTTGGCGGGTCCTTGGTGACGGCTGCCTAGCGTCGAAGCATGACGACGAGCACCGCGCACACCGAGGCCTGGCCGGGGGCGACCCGCGGACGCCTGCTGAACAAGGTCCCCGAAGTCACGATCTGGTTCTGGATCATCAAGATCCTGTGCACCACGGTCGGCGAGAGCTTCGCGGACTGGATCAACCTCACGCTCGGCGTCGGCCTGAGCAACACCGCGTGGATCTTCACGGGCGTACTCGTGGTAGTCCTCGCGGTGCAGCTAAGCCTCAAGCGCTATTCGCCGTTCCCGTACTGGCTGACGGTCGTGGTCATCTCGATCACGGGCACCCTGTACACCGACATCCTGACCGACCAGCTCGGCGTGCCCCTGTGGGTCTCCTCGGCCGTTTTCTCGGTGCTGCTGGCGGTCGTGTTCGGGATCTGGTGGGCGCGTGAGCGCACGCTGTCGATCCACGCGATCGACACCCGTCCACGGGAGGGCTTCTACTGGCTCACCGTGCTCGTGACGTTCGCCCTCGGCACCGCCACGGGGGACTGGACGCTGGAGCTGACCGGCTGGAGCCCGGGCGTCGCCGTGCTGCTCCCGCTCGGGCTGATCCTCGCGATCACCGCGCTGTGGCGCGGCGGTGCGAACCCGGTGCTGTCGTTCTGGCTGGCCTACATCCTCACCCGGCCGCTCGGCGCCAACATCGGCGACTTCCTCGGATCCCCGACCCAGCCCGCGAACCCGGGCGATCCCGTCGGCCTGGGTCTGGGCACCTTCGCGACGAGCATGATCTTCCTCGGCCTGATCCTCGCCACGGTGATCTATCTCGCGGTCACCCGGCGCGACGTCGTGGAGACCTACGACGCCACGCACGCCTCCCGGGTGATCACGAGTCCGGCCCGCGAGCGTGCCGGCCTGATCGGGTTCGTCGTCCTCGGCGTCGTGACGGCGGCGATCCTCACCGTCGCCTCCCTCGTCCCGCACCAGACCGCCGCGGCCGCCGACGACGGGGCCTCGAACGGCCCGGTCGCCGCCCTCACTCCGCAGCAGGTCACCGCGCACCTGCCGAAGGACGCCGTCGCGAAGTACGTGACCCTCGCGCAGACCGCCGTGCAGCAGGACAAGGCCGGCGACACCGCCGGATCCCACGCGACCGTGCAGAAGATGCGCGACGCGTGGGACGCCGACCAGAGCACGCTTCAGGCGGCGGACTCCACGGCATGGACGTTCCTGGACCACGAGATGGATGCCGTGCTGCGGGCGTACGCGATCGATCACCCCGGCGTGAAGGCGGCGGCACCCGCGGCACAGGAGGCCGAACTCGCCGTGCTGCTGAAGGATCTCGGCGCCTGAGCCGGAGGACGACGCAATGCATCTTCTCGCCTCCTCCGTCCTGGCACCGGCAGGACTCCTCCCCGATGCCACCTCGATGCTGCACGCCTTCGGCCCGTGGGTGCTCGCGGGCATCGCATTGCTGATCTTCATCGAGTCCGGCGTGCTGTTCCCGTTCCTGCCCGGCGACTCCCTGCTCGTCACGGCGGCGATCCTGGCCGGCCCCCTCGGGATCCAGCCGTGGCAGGTGCTCCTGGTCGGCATCCCGGCGGCCGTGCTCGGCGACCAGGTCGGTTACGTCCTGGGCAAGCGCTACGGTCGGCGGCTGTTCCGCGACGACGCGCGCGTGCTGCGAACCAGCCGCCTGGTGGAGACGGAGCGCTTCTTCGAGCGTTACGGCCCGCTGTCCCTCGTGCTCGGCCGGTTCGTCCCGATCGTGCGGACGTACGTGCCGCTCGTCGCCGGAACCGCGCGCCTGCCGTACCGCCGGTTCCTGCCCTGGAACGCGATCGGCGCGGTGGCATGGGTGTGCGGGATGACGGCGATCGGCCTGCTGCTCGGCGGGATCCCCGGCGTCGTCGACAACATCGACCTGCTCATGATCGCGATCGTCGTCGTCTCGGTCGTGCCGGTCGCGATCGGCGGGGTGCGCGGGATGCTCCGCGCCCGCCGACAGAGGGAGGACGCGGCCCAGGTCTCGCGTCAGGACCGCGTGCAGACGGCGGCCGACCCGGATCAGGCCGGCGTCCCCAGCCGGTAGCCGGATCCGCGGACCGTCTGGATGAGGTCCCGATCGGTCTTGCGGCGGAGGTAGTGCACGTAGGTCTCCACGGTGGTCAGGCTCTCGCCCCGGGCGAACACCGCCTCGAGCAGGTACTCGCGGGAGAAGGTGCGCTCGGGCTCGGAGGCGAGCACCGCCAGGAACGCCGATTCGGCCTCGGTGAGCAGGATCCGGCCGGCATACGGCGAATCGATGCTGTGGTCGTCGGGATGGAAGGTCCAGCTGCCGATCGCCGTCCCCGCGACCGGTGCGGCGTAGTCGCGCGTGAGGGCGCGCAGTCGGGCGCTCAGCTCCTCGAACTCGAACGGCTTCACCAGGTAGTCGTTGGCGCCGGCATCGAGTCCCTCGACCCGGTCGCACAGCTCGCCGAGGGCGGTGAGCATGAGGATGGGCGCGCTGACCCTGCGCCGGCGCAGCTCGCGCACCAGCTCCTCGCCGCTCATGCCGGGCAGGCGCCGGTCCACGACGATCGCATCGAAGCCGCGCGCCAGCACGGCATCGAGCCCTTCCTCCGCCGAATCGCACAGCTGCACCGACCACCCGGCCGAGAGCACGTCGCGCATGATCGGGCCGAGGCGGGGATCGTCCTCGACGATCAGCAGCCGGCCGCTCATCGATCCGCCTCCGGCGCGGCCGGCTGCGACGACTCCGGGCCGGGCCCGGCGGCGAACGGCACGACGAGCTCGAACACTGTGCCCCCAGGCCCGGTCCGCGCCACGCGCACCGCGCCGCCGTGGCGCTCCGCGAGCTCGGCGACGAGCGCGAGTCCGATGCCGAACCGGGTGCGCGGCCCGCTCATGCCCCCGGCCGTCCCGGTAGACATGCTTCTGGCCACGGGAGATCCGTGCGCGAAGCGGTCGAACACCCGAGCCGGATCGATCCCGGTGATCCCGGATCCGCTGTCGGCCACCGCGATGCGGGCGACGGCGCGCTCCGCGACGGCCGCCACGGACACGGTGCTGTCGGCCGGCGCATGGTCCACGGCGTTGTCGATCAGCGCCACCAGGCATCGGCGCAGGTCGGCGGCGGGGAGTGCGACCTCACGGGACAGGGGCGTCGTGGCTATCCGCACCCGGCGGCCTTCTGCGAGCAGCGCCATGTCCGCGGCGGCGGCGTCCATGACCTCGGCGAGCGCGCAGCTGCCGCGCTGAGGCTCCGACCCCGTCGCTGCGGCCAGCATGTCGTCGACGATCCCGGACATGATCCCGGCGTCTTCGCGCAGCGCGCCGAGGACCTCGCGACGCGGGTCGCCCACAGGGGTGAGCAGCGCGAGCTGCTGCACACGCGCGTTGAGCACGGCCAGAGGCGTGCGCAGCTCATGACTCGCGTCGGCGACGAAGCGCTGTTGGATCCGTGCCGCCTCCTCGAGGGGGCGCACCGCCCGCCGGGCGATGAGCCACGCGGCGGCGCCGGCGCAGACGATCGCGCCGAGCCCGACCACGACCCCGCCGAGAACGAGATCCGCCGGGTCCAGGAAGATCCGCACGGAGCCCGGTTCGGGCGGTCCATTCACCTCGGCCGGCCTGGTCTGCCAGAACATGTACGCGAGGGCGAGCCCCGCGCCCAGCAGCACCAGCCCGGCGCACACCGCGGCGACCTGCCAGCCGATCGCCCTGCTCGAGCGCCGAAACTCCGCCTGCGTCTCCACCGTCCCATCTTCGCCCCCGGGGCTGTCCTCGCGCTGCAGGCGGGGAGGGAGGACCCACCACCACACGGTTTCGGGGAGCGATGTTCGCTCGATTCTGACCCCCAGGCCGACAGACATCGCTCCCCGAAAGCGGGGATCCGATCGCGCGGGCGTGTGGGACCCGCATGGGTTCCCGGCGCGCGGCGTGAGCAAACCGTGAGGAAGCCCCGTCTGCGGCGAGGGAGCCGGTTCGATCGGATCCGTGCTCGACGTCGTCTACGTCGCGGGAACGCTCGCGCTCTTCGCCCTGGTCGCGCTGATCGCGAAGGGGGTGGAGAAGCTGTGATCGTCATAGAGATCGTGGCCGCCGCCCTCGCGATCGCCGCGATCGGCTACCTCGTGGTCGCCCTCGTCGCCCCGGAGAAGTTCTGATGGGCGCGGCGGGCATCTGGCTCGGCGTGCTCCAGGCCGCCACCCTCATCGCCGTTCTCGTGCTGTTGTACCGCCCTCTCGGCGACTACATGGCCCGTGTCTACACCGGCTCCCGGAACCTGCGCGTGGAGCGCGGCGTCTACCGTCTGATCGGCGTGGACGCGTCCTCCGAGCAGACCTGGCGGGCCTACGCCCGCAGCGTGCTCGCCTTCTCCGTGGTCGGACTGCTGCTCTACCTGCTGCAGCGGGTGCAGCAGGTGCTCCCGCTGTCGCTCGGCCTGCCCGCGGTGCCCGAGGGGCCCGCGTTCAACACGGCCGCGTCGTTCGTCGCCAACACCAACTGGCAGTCGTACTCGCCCGAGCAGACCATGGGCCACCTCGTGCAGCTCGCGGGCCTCGCCGTGCAGAACTTCACCTCGGCCGCGGTCGGCATCGCGATCGCGATCGCCCTCGTGCGCGGCTTCGCCCGCCGCGGCAGCGCCACGATCGGCAACTTCTGGGTCGACCTCATCCGCGGCCTGATCCGTCTGCTGCTGCCCCTCGCGGTGCTCTCGGCGCTCGCGCTCATCGCGGGAGGGGTGGTGCAGAACCTGTCCGGCTTCACCGAGGTGCACACGCTCGCCGGCACCGCGCAGGCGATCCCCGGCGGACCCATCGCCTCGCAGGAGGCGATCAAACTCCTCGGCACCAACGGCGGCGGCTTCTACAACGCCAACTCCGCGCACCCGTTCGAGAACCCCGCGCCGTGGACGAACCTGCTCGAGATCGTCCTCATCCTCGCCATTCCCTTCGCCCTGCCGCGCACGTTCGGCCGCATGGTCGGCGACCACCGTCAGGGCTACGCGATCGCCGCCGTCATGGGCACGATCTTCCTCGTCTCGCTCGTCGCCCTCAGCGCTCTCGAACTCGGCGGCGGAGGCGCGGCGACGCAGCTCGCCGGCGCCGCCATGGAGGGCAAGGAGCAGCGGTTCGGGATCCTCGGATCCGCCCTCTTCGGCACCGCCTCGACGCTCACGTCCACGGGCGCGGTCAACGCGATGCACGACTCGTTCACCCCGCTCGGAGGCATGATGCCGATGATCAACATGATGCTCGGCGAGGTCGCCCCCGGCGGCGTCGGATCCGGCCTGTACGGGATGCTCATCCTCTCGCCGTGATCGCCGTGTTCGTCGGCGGGCTCCTCGTCGGCCGCACACCGGAGTACCTGGGCAAGCGCCTCGGCCCGCGCGAGATCAAGCTCGCCAGCCTCTACATCCTGGTGACCCCGACGCTCGTGCTCGCCGGCACCGCCCTGAGCTTCGCGATCCCCGGGATCCGCAGCGACGTCGAGAAGACCTCGATCCTCAACCCGGGCCCGCACGGACTCAGCGAGGTGCTCTACGCCTTCACCTCGGCGGCGAACAACAACGGATCCGCCTTCGCCGGGCTCACCGCGGACACACCGTGGCTCAACACGGCGCTCGGCGTCGCGATGCTGCTCGGGCGCTTCGTCCCGATCGTGTTCGTGCTGGCCCTGGCCGGATCCCTCGCCCAGCAGCAGCACGTCCCCGAGACCGCGGGAACCCTGCCCACCCACCGCCCGCAGTTCGTCGGGCTGCTCATCGCGGTGTCCGTCGTGGTCACCGCCCTCACCTACTTCCCCGTGCTCACGCTCGGGCCGCTCGCAGAAGGACTCGTCCGATGACCGCCACGAACGCCGCAGCTCCGTCCCCTCACACCGCCGCTCCGGTCCCTGAGCGGGGGCCCCGTGGCCCCGAGGCTCCGAGCAGCGCGAAGCGCTGGTTGGAGAGGGCCATGGGGATCGAAGGGACCTCCGCCCAGCACGACCCTTCGACAGGCTCAGGGCCCTCGTCTCCGAAGCGCCCGCAGCGCGCGTTCGGCTGGAGCCAGCTCGTGCAGGCGCTGCCGGGAGCGCTGCGCCGGCTGAACCCGGCGACGCTGCTGCGCAACCCGGTGATCCTGCTCGTGTGGGCGGGCGCCGCGCTGACCACGGTGCTCGCGATCGCCGAGCCGTTCCTCGGCTCGGGCGCCGCGGCCTCCGGCGGCACGCCCGTCCCGAACGGTTTCACCTGGTCGATCGCGGTCTGGCTCTGGCTCACGGTGCTCTTCGCGAACCTCGCCGAGTCGGTCGCGGAGGGGCGCGGCAAGGCGCAGGCCGCGACGCTGCGCAAGACCCGCACCAGCACGCTGGCCCGCCGCGTGGTCCACTACGAGGCCGCCACGGATCCGTCCGCGGAACAGGCCGCCACAGAGGAGGTCGCGTCGAGCGACCTGCGCCGCGACGACATCGTCATCGTCGCGGCCGGCGAGCCGATCCCCGGCGACGGCGACATCATCGCGGGCATCGCGACCGTCGACGAGTCCGCGATCACCGGCGAGAGCGCCCCCGTCGTGCGGGAGTCGGGCGGTGACCGCAGCGCCGTCACCGGCGGCACCCGGGTGCTGTCGGACCGGATCGTGGTGCGCATCACCTCGAAGCCGGGCGAGACGTTCGTCGACCGCATGATCGCCCTCGTCGAGGGCGCGGACCGGCAGCGCACCCCCACGCCACCGACGCGACGACCGGTGCCGCGGGGGCCGCGGCACCCTGGACGGGCTCGGCGGGGCGGGCGACAGCCGTCGGGACGACCAGGGCTTCCGGCGCCGGGCGCGCGGTGGTCGAGGTGCCGGCACTCACCTGCAGGCGGCGCAGGACGCGGCGCAGGATCCCGTCGCGGCGCACGATCTGATCGGCGTGCTCGGCCATCATCCGCGCGCGCTCCGCGCGGATCGCCGCCTGCTCGATCTCGAGGGTCGTGATGCGGTAGCTCATCGAGGGATGCATGGTCATGATCTCTCCTTCTCCGGTACTCATACACTCGTCGCTAAGGCACCCCGCCCCCATCGGGCAGATGCCCTATCTTCCGCAGCCCGCGCATCAGATCCCGCACCCGACCCACCTCAGATCCGCACGGATCCGGCCTCAGATCGGCACAGGTCCGGCCTCAGATCGGCACAGGTCCGGCCTCAGATGCGGATCCGGCCGCCCGCCGAGCACGCCGCCCCCGGCGCCGCACAGGGGGCCGGACTACCGTGGAGGCATGCGTCCGCTCGCCGCCCTCCGCGCCAGCCGGCGCGCACCCCTGCTCCAGGTGGCGAAGTCGGCGGCGGCCACGATCGCGGCCTGGCTCATCGCCGGCTGGCTCGTGCCGGGGCACCTGCCCGTGTTCGCCGCGATCGCGGCCCTGCTCGTGGTGCAGCCCAGCGTCAACCAGTCCTTCGCCAAGGCCCTCGAGCGCAGCATCGGCGTCATCGCGGGCGTCGTGATCGCGGTGCTCCTGAGCCTCGCACTCGGCGGACTCAGCTGGGTCGTGCTGCTCGCCGTCGTGGTCGCGATGGTCGTGGCGTGGTCGTTCAAGGCCACCCCGGGCACCGCGAACCAGGTCGCCATCTCCGCGATGCTCGTGCTGGCGCTGGGCTCCGCGAGCCCGGACTACGCCGTCGACCGGATCCTGGAGACGCTCATCGGCGCGGCGATCGGCTTCGTGGTGAACGTGCTCGTGGTGCCGCCGGTGCTCGTCGAACCGGCCCGGCGCGACCTCGCGCTGCTCGGCGGAGAGCTGGCGGCGACCCTCGACCGGCTCGGCGACGCAGTGCTCGGCGAGCAGCGACCCGAGCGCCGGCAGGAGCTCATGCTGGAGGCGCGCCTGCTGCGCCCCATGCGGGACTCCGCCGACGCCGCGCTCAGCGCCGCGGAGGAATCGCTCACGCTGAACCCCCGGGGATCCCGCCACCGCGCGGAGCTCGCCGCGATGCGGGCGCTGCTGGAGCGTCTCAGCCCGATCGTGACCCAGGTGATCGGGATGACCCGCGCCTACGTCGACCAGTACGACGAGACGCTGTCGGCCGAACCCGCCGTGCCGGCGATCGCCGACCAGCTGCACCGCGCGGGCCACGACGTGCGCCTCGCCGTCCAGCTCGCCGAGGTCGTGCCGGAGCCCGAGGCGCTCACCTCGGCGATCCCCGCGCTCACCTCGCCGCTCGACATCCGCCCGCCCTCCTCCCGGAACTGGGTGCTGATCGGATCCCTCACGGAGGATCTGCGCCGGATCCGCGCGGGCCTGCGCGACGAGTCGTGAGGATCCGGGCGTCCTTCGTCTCGCTGCGCTCGCTCAGGAACCGGCAGGCAGGCCGGCCCCTGAGCGAGACGGATCCGGTCAGGATCCGATGAACTCCTCCACGGGTCCGAAGTCGGGCTCCTCGTGGACCTCGACGGCCGATCCGAGCGCGTCGGTGTCGAGTACGCGGATCTCGTTGCGTCCGGGGCGCCACAGCGGCGCCGGGGCGTACAGCGTCACCTGCGGACCGACCGCGCGGCGCCGACCCAGCAGGAAGCCGTTCAGCCAGACCAGCCCGTTGGCACCGCCGGGGAACGCGAGCCACGCGTCGGCCGGATCGGCGACGTCGAGCACGGCCACGGCGAGCCCGTCCGTCGCGGTGCCGGAGGCGGCCCCGGAGACCGGGTCGGCCGGGGCGTCCTGCGGAAGGACGCGGTGGATCCACCCGTGCGCGAAGCGGCGTGGCTGTGTCAGTGCTGGGGGGCCCCGTCGTGTCAGAGTTGAGCGGCCCCACTCGCGACTCGCCCGGGTGAATGTGTCGCAGATATCTGGCCCCACCTGATCGTGGTCTCGTCGCTGTTCGTGACGACGGAAGGGGCCCCGGATGGAGTCGGTCAGGGTGGAACTGTTCGCGCAAATTCGACGGGACGCGAGAGTCGAGGGGCTCTCGATCCGCGAACTCGCGCGCAGACACAGCGTGCACCGGAGAACGGTGCGGCAGGCGCTGGAGTCTGCAGACCCACCCAGGAGGAAGCCTCGGCAACAGGCGGCGCCGAAGCTGGACGCGGTGCGCGAGTTGATCGACGGGATGCTGCGGCAGGACATCGACGCCCCCCGCAAGCAGCGGCAGACCGCGACCCGGATCTGGCACCGGCTCCTTGACGAGCACGGTGCCGATGTCGGCTACCCCACGGTGCGGGACTATGTGCGGTGGCGGCGCCCGGAGATCCTCGGCACCGGTGGGGCTTCGATGGCGATGGTGCCGCAGGAACACGCCCCCGGCGCGGAAGCCGAGGTCGACTTCGGTGAGCTGTGGGTGATCCTGGGCGGGGTGAAGACGAAGTGCTACATGTTCGCCTACCGGCTCTCCCACTCCGGACGGGCCGTGCACCGCGTGTATCCGACGCAGGCGTTAGAAGCGTTCCTGGAAGGCCATATCGACGCGTTCGAGGAGCTCGGCGGCGTCCCGACGCTGCAGATCAAATACGACAACCTGTCACCCGCGGTCACGCAGGTCCTGTCCGGGCGGGCGCGGGTGGAGACCACCCGGTGGGCGTTGTTCCGCTCGCATTACGGTTTCGACGCGTTCTACTGCGAACCCGGCATCAACGGTGCTCATGAGAAGGGCGGCATCGAGGGCGAAGTCGGCCGGTTCCGACGCACCTGGCTCTCACCCATGCCCGTCGTCGACTCGCTCGCGGACCTCAACGAGCGAATCCGGGACTGGGACCTGCGGGACGAGAACCGGCGAATCGGGCAGAAGATCAGCACCGTCGCCCACGACTACCAGGCCGACCAGGAGTGCCTGGCCACACTCCCGCGGGACCGGTTCGATCCCGGACTCGAGCTCTACCCACGCGTCGACCGCTCCGCCCTGGTCGCGGTGAGGCAGGCGAAGTACTCCGTCCCGGTCCGGTTCATCGGCCGCAAACTCCGCGTCTCGCTGCGCGCGTCAGAGCTCGTCGTCTTCGACGGCCGCACTGTCGTAGCGAGGCATGAGCGGGTGATCGACCGGTATGGGCAGGCCGTTCTCCTGGACCACTATCTCGAGGTGCTTCAGCACAAGCCCGGCGCGCTGGGCGGGTCGACCGCCCTCGCTCACGCCCGCAACACCGGCGTCTTCACCGGCCTGCATGAGGCGTTCTGGGCCGAGTCGCGGAAGGTCAACGGCGACGCCGCTGGCACCAGGGAGCTCATTGACGTGCTCCTCCTGCACCGCAGCATGCCCGACGAGGCGGTGCTCGCGGGCCTTCGCGCCGCGCTGACCGTGGGGGCGGTGACCGCCGACGTCGTCGCCGTCGAAGCACGCCTCGCTGCAGCCGGGACAGAGCAGAATGACATCCCGTTCGTCGAGGTGGAGGCGATGCCGAAAGTGGTCTCCCTCACGCAACGTCGGCTCACCGACCCGGCCGCGGTGATCGCGGGCCTCCCGCCAGACACCCGGCCCGTCCCGTCGGTTGCGGGCTACGACGCCCTGTTGACCAAGAGGGCGGCGAAGCAGGCAACCACCGCATCCATCAGTGAAGGAGCAACCGGCGCATGAGCCCGACGATCACGAACGTCTCGAACACGCTCCGCCCTCGTCGCGGGCTGACCGAGGAAGCCGCCGCAGCCGCGGTCGATGCCGCGTGCCGGCGGCTGCGGTTGCCGACCATCCGGGCCGTGATGGAGGAGGCCACGCAGACCGCGAAACGGGAGCAGCTGTCCTATCTCGGCTACCTTGCCGAACTGCTTCTCGCGGAGGTCGACGACCGCGACCGTCGCTCCATCACCCGGCGCGTCCAGAACGCCGGGTTCCCCAGGCAGAAATGGTTGGCCGATTTCGACTACGACGCGAACCCGAACATCAACCCCGCGACCATCCACACCCTCGCCCAGGGCGACTGGATCAGACGCGGGGAACCCCTCTGCCTGATCGGCGACTCCGGCACAGGGAAGTCGCATCTGCTCATCGGCCTTGGCACTGCCGCCGCGGAGAAGGGCTACCGGGTGAAATACACACTCGCCACCCGGCTCGTCAACGAGCTCGTCGAAGCAGCCGACGAGATGCAACTGAACCGCACCATCGCCCGCTACGGGCGCGTCGACCTACTCCTCATCGACGAACTCGGCTATATGGAACTCGACCGCCGCGGCGCCGAACTCCTCTTCCAGGTCCTCACCGAGCGCGAGGAGAAGGCCTCCGTCGCGATCGCGACCAACGAGGCCTTCAGCGGATGGACGAAGACGTTCACTGACCCCCGTCTGTGCGCGGCGATCGTCGACCGGCTCACCTTCCACGGCACCATCATCGAGACCGGTACCGATTCGTACCGCCTCAACCACACCCGACGCGAGGCCGCGGGATAGAACAGGCGGGCGGTTCGCCGTTACGTCGCCATCGCCACCGGACTCGAATCGCCATCCGGTCGGATAGGTGAGCGAGTTCGTACGTGCTCAGACGATCCGGCGCTCGTGACGGCGCGAACGAAGTGGCAGGCAGGCGGCAATGATTTCGATAATGCCTGCCGGCAGATAGTAGCGGCCGATGCTGACGGCGCCGAGAATCGCGAAGCCTCCGAGCAGGACTGCTGCGACGATGGACGAAATCTTCCATGCACGGCCGTGGAGGAACAGCGGAACGACGGTGATGGCGACGGGGATGAGGAGCACCAGCAGGTAGGCCGGCCCCATGACGGCAAGCAGCGGCTGGGTCTCGATTTTCTCGTGGCCGCGCGAGTCCGTGGTCACGCTCACGTAGCTGGGGAGCACACAGAGCGCCACGGTGGCAATCAGGGCGAGAGCTGCGGCGACGATCTGTAGGACGCGTTTCGCGTTGAGGTAGTGCGGGGCTTGGGACGGATCATCCCGGACGGCTTCGTCCGCCACGGTTGCCGGGTCGCCGAGTTGTGCGAGCACGGAGTCTACGTCGGCGCCGGCATCGATGGATTCCTGGATGTGGGAGCGGAGACCATCGACGATCTCGTCGCGTTGGACGGGGTCAACCTCCGAGAGCTGCGCTGACACCGCGTGCAGCCACGCACTCGCCTGCGCAGGGAGGCTTGGGACGGTGTTCATGAGTTCCTCCTCAGGGTGTGGTCGACTGCATCTCGGAGTGGCGACCAGGACCGGGACCCCGGATCGCTACCTTCGCGTCGCGTTTGGTGATATTGATCTCCGCAGCGCCTTCATGAACGACACCCATCGCCTGTCTCCTCCCACATCACACGCGGGCCGCGGGAAGGGGCTGGGTGATCAGGAATCTGACGCCCGTGCTCGAAGCAACAATCCACGGTTCACGTGGTGCCTCTCAGGATCGCGCTGGCTCACGGGCGCGAACGGCGCAAGGCCAGTCGATCTCACCCGCGGCCCACTACTCCAGCGTCCGCCTAGAGTACGCGACAGAGCAAGAGGCGACCATGCGCAACTTCCACCCACGGCGCGACAGCGGCCCTGGACAGCTGACCACAATCTGCCGCCTGTCCGTGCATTACGCCCCACCACCCGGGGTGGCGCGTACGTCTCGCAGCATCCCGGCCACGACGAGCGCGATCGCCCCGACGATGACGAGCATCCACAGCCCCAGCGCGTAGGAGTTCGTCGCGGGGTTGTAGGTCGCGCCCATGACGAGTGGCGGGAAGTAGCCGCCGAGGCCGCCTGCGGCGGCTACCACGCCTGTGACGGCGCCGACCTTGTTGGGCGGTGTCGACGGGCCGACCCATGCGAAGACGGCGCCCATCCCGAGCCCCATCGCTGCGGCCATGAGGATGAAGGTGACCCCGGTGACGATTCCCTCAGGTGGCTGTTGCCCGACGAGGTACGCGAGGGACACGATGCCGGCGAGCGAGACGAGCGACACGATCTTCGGGCCGAGCCAGTCGGCGAGCGCTCCGCCGATCGGGCGGGCAACGACCGCTGCGGCCGCGAAGAGTGCGGTGCGTGTTCCCGCTCCCACCGGATCCACTTCGTTCGGGTAGATCGTCGTGAGGTACTTCGGCAGGAAAGTCGAGAAGGCGACGAATCCGCCGAACACGATGCCGTACAGGAACGCCATCTCCCACGTGACCGGGAGCTTCAGCGCCCCGCGCACTTTCGGCACGAGCGGCTGGCTGCTCGCCTTCCAGGCCGGCGACTCCTTCATGAAGAACCACACGGCCATCGCCGCGACCAGCATGATCCCGACGACGAGCAGGTGCGTCGGGACGTAGCCGATCGCCTCGACGAGCCGGGGCGTCGCGAACGCCGACACGGCGGTTCCGATCATCCCCATCCCGAAGACGCCGTTCGCGAACCCGCGGCGCGCGGGCGGGAACCAGGCGCTCGAGAACGGGATGCCGGCGGCGAAGATCGTTCCGGCGATCCCGAGCAGGAACGCCCCCACGAGAAGAAGGGGAAAGCTCGAGATCATGCCGGCGAACATCACGATCAGCACCGCGGGGACGGCCGCCACGAGGACGCCGGAGAACATCTTCCGCCCGCCGAAGCGGTCGGTGTATGCCCCGACGACGATGCGTCCGAGGGCGCCGACGAGCACGGGCGTCGCGAGCATCAGCGAGATTTGCCCCTCGTCGAGGTGCATCGCGGTCGCATAGGTCTTCTGCAGCGGAGCGATCAGCATCCACGCCCAGAACCCGACCGTCGATGCGAGCGTCGCGAGCACGACTTGTGCCATCCCGCCGCGCAGTGGACCGCTTTCCACGTTCTGCACTTCCGCGGGTATCGCCTGATCGGCGTGATTCGTGGTGTCCATGGCTCGTCCCGTCGTCGAGAAGCCGCCTGTCGAGGACGACGCTAGCGGAGGTCGGGCCTTCGCCACGAGCGTCTTCGCCGTGTTTATCGGCCAGGGCCTGACATTCGAATAGGCACGGTGGATACTGGCGTGAGGACGGTACGCGACAGGCCAAGCTTCAGGCAGGCGACATCGGAGGGCCCCATGACACCGCGCGACAGTGACATCCACCCGTCGACGGACGGCGCCCTCGCCGACGCCCTTGTCGGGATGCGGCGCTTCCTACAGCCGCGCGAGGTGTCTCCGGATCTGCGCACGCTGTTCCTGGAGGGCGGGCGCGCGGGCGACGTGTTCTATCGCGATCGCTGGTCGCACGACAAAGTCGTCCGCTCGACG
The DNA here is from genome assembly GCF_054654695.1 of Microbacterium xylanilyticum. Classification (NCBI taxonomy): domain Bacteria; kingdom Bacillati; phylum Actinomycetota; class Actinomycetes; order Micrococcales; family Microbacteriaceae; genus Microbacterium; species Microbacterium xylanilyticum. The sequence goes on along the minus strand of NZ_BAAIEN010000002.1, from coordinate 160,695 downwards.
CACGGCGTCAACTGCACGGGGTCCTGCTCATGGAAGGTGTACGTCAAGGACGGCATCATCACCTGGGAGGTGCAGCAGACCGACTACCCGTCCGTCGGTCCCGACTCGCCGGAGTACGAGCCGCGCGGCTGCCCCCGCGGCGCCGCCTTCAGCTGGTACACGTACTCGCCCACCCGCGTGCGCTACCCGTACGTCCGCGGCACGCTGCTGAATCTGTACCGCACGGCGAAGGAGACGCACCCGGACCCCGTCGACGCGTGGGCGTCGATCATGGCCGACCCCGAGGCATCGATGTCCTACCGCCGTCGGCGCGGGAAGGGCGGGCTCGTGCGCAGCACGTGGGAAGAGGCCATCGAGATCGCCGCCGCCGCCCACATCCACACGGTGAAGACCTACGGACCCGACCGCATCGCCGGATTCTCTCCCATCCCCGCGATGTCGATGGTGTCGCACGGCGCGGGAGCCCGGTTCATGAGCCTCCTCGGCGGGGTCATGCTGTCGTTCTACGACTGGTACGCCGACCTGCCCGTCGCGAGCCCGCAGGTGTTCGGCGACCAGACCGACGTGCCGGAATCCGCGGACTGGTGGAACGCGAGCTACCTCATGATGTGGGGCTCGAACGTCCCCGTCACCCGCACGCCGGACGCGCACTTCATGGCCGAGGCCCGCTACCGGGGCACGAAGGTCGTCACGGTCTCGCCCGACTACACCGACAACACGAAGTTCGCTGACGAATGGGTGGCGCCGCACCCGGGCACCGACGGCGCACTCGCGTTCGCGATGGGCCACGTCATCCTCTCCGAGTTCCTCGTCGGCGAGCGGACCGCGCGCTTCGAGGACTACCTGCGCCGCTACACGGATGCGCCGTACCTCGTCACCCTCGAGGACCGCGACGGGGTGCTCGTGCCCGGAAAGTTCGTCACGGCTTCGGACCTGGCCGGATCCACGGAGGCGAACGGAGACTTCAAGCCGGTGCTGATGGATGCCGAGGGCACGCCGTTCGTCCCCGGCGGCAGCCTCGGACACCGCTTCTCGCCGGAGGACGAGGGCCGCTGGAACCTCGACCTCGGCGACGCCGTGCCACCCCTGTCGATCGCCGACGTGCCCGGGTGGGACGGAGCGGCGGCGGCCATCTCGCTGCCCCGCTTCGACCTCACCCCCGAGCCCGGCCACGAGCACGAGGGCGGATCCGGCGTCGTCGTGCGCGGTGTGCCGACCCGCGAGGTCGCAGGGCGCACTGTCACGACCGTCTTCGACCTGCTGCTCGCACAGTACGGCGTCGCGCGCGACAGCCTCCCCGGTGTCTGGCCGACCGGATACGACGACGCGTCCGCCCCCGGCACGCCCGCGTGGCAGGAGGAGATCACGTCCGTCCCCGCGGCCCAGGCGACGCGCATCGCCCGCGAGTTCGCCGACAACGCCGACCGCTCGGGCGGCCGCTCGATGATCATCATGGGCGCCGGCACCAACCACTGGTTCCACTCCGACACGATCTACCGGACGTTCCTGGCCCTCACCACCATGACCGGATGCCAGGGTGTCAACGGCGGCGGCTGGGCGCACTATGTCGGGCAGGAGAAGGTGCGTCCGCTCACCGGATACTCGCAGTACGCCACGGCGGCGGACTGGTCGCGCCCGGGCCGGCAGATGATCGGCACCGCCTTCTGGTACCTCGCCACCGACCAGTGGCGGTACGACGGGCTACCCGCCGACCAGCTCGCCTCGCCGCTCGCACGCGGACGCTTCGCCGACCGCACGACGGCGGACTGCCTCGTCGAGTCCGCGAAGCGCGGCTGGATGCCGAGCTACCCCACGTTCGACCGCAACCCGCTCGATCTCGTCGACGAGGCGGAGGTGGCCGGGGTCGAGCCGGCGCAGTACGTCGTCGACTCGCTCGCCGACGGGTCGTTGCGCTACGCGGCCGAGGACCCGGACTCCCCGGCGAACTTCCCGCGCATCGTGACGGTGTGGCGCGCGAACATCCTCGGATCCTCCGGCAAGGGCAACGAGTACTTCCTGAAGCACCTGCTCGGAACGGATGCGGCGGTCCGCGCGCCCGAGACGCGCGCCTCCGCCCGACCGAAGACCGTGACCTGGCGCGATGATGCACCGAACGGGAAGCTCGACCTCCTGATCACCGCCGACTTCCGGATGACGAGCACGACGCTGTACAGCGACATCGTGCTGCCGGCGGCCACCTGGTACGAGAAGCACGACCTGTCATCGACCGACATGCATCCGTTCATCCACGCGTTCACGCCCGCGATCGACACCCCGTGGCAGACGCGCACGGACTTCGACATGTTCGGGCTCCTCGCCCAGCGGTTCAGCGAAATGGCGCGCACCCACCTCGGTGTCCGGAAGGACCTCGTCGCCGCGCCCCTGCTGCACGACACGCCGGACGCGATGGCCACGCCGCACGGCCGCGTCGTCGACGGCGCGCCGCCGGTCCCGGGCCTCACGATGCCCAAACTCATCGTCGTGGAGCGCGACTATCCCGCCCTCGTCGACAAATGGCGCTCCGTCGGCCCGCTGACCGAGAAGCTCGGCCTGACGACAAAGGGCGTCACATTCCACGCCGAACCGGAGCTGAAGCACCTCGGACAGATCAACGGCGTGTTCCCCGACGATCCGCGCACCGGCGTCGCCGCCGGCCGCGTGCGGCTCGACTCCGACGAGCGTGCATGCGAGCTGATCCTCGCGCTGTCCGGAACGAGCAACGGCCGGCTCGCGGTGCAGGGGTTCCGGGAGCTCGAGAAGAAGACCGGACAGCCGATGGCGTTCCTCGCCGCGGAGCACGAGGGCACGCGCATCGCCTTCCGTGACGTGCAGGTGCAGCCGCGCAGCGTCATCACGTCACCCGAGTGGTCGGGGTCGGAGCGCGGCGGACGGCGCTACACCGCGTTCGCCGTCAACGTCGAGCAGCTGAAGCCGTGGCACACGCTCACCGGGCGCCAGCACTTCTACCTCGACCACGACTGGATGGAGGAGCTCGGCGAGAACCTGCCGATCTACCGCCCGCCGCTCGACCTGCACCGCCTCTTCGACGACCCCGTCGTCGGAGCGACCACACGCATCGCCGGACCCGGATCGGCGGGCCAGACCGAGGTCGCCGTGCGCTACCTGACGCCGCACTCGAAGTGGTCGATCCACTCCGAGTACCAGGACAACCTCTTCATGCTGTCGCTCTCGAGGGGCGGCCCCACGATCTGGATGAGCCCGCAGGATGCCGGGAAGATCGGCGTGGTCGACAACGAGTGGATCGAGGCGTACAACCGGAACGGCGTCGTGGTCGCGCGGGCGATCGTGTCGCACCGGATGCCCGAGGGCACGGTGTACATGTACCACGCCAAGGACCGCACGATCGATGTCCCGATCAGCGAGACGAGCGGGCTGCGCGGAGGCATCCACAACTCGCTCACCCGCATCCTGCTCAAGCCCAGCCATCTCATCGGCGGGTACGCGCAGCTGTCGTTCGCGTTCAACTATCTCGGCCCGACCGGGAACCAGCGCGACGAGATCACCATGATCCGCCGCCGCAGCCAGGAGGTCGAATACCGATGAAGGTCATGGCGCAGATGTCGATGGTCATGAATCTCGACAAGTGCATCGGATGCCACACCTGCAGCGTCACGTGCAAGCAGGCGTGGACGAACCGCACGGGCATGGAGTACGTGTGGTTCAACAACGTCGAAACGCGGCCCGGGCAGGGCTACCCCCGCACCTACGAGGATCAGGACCGCTGGCAGGGCGGCTGGGTCCGGACGAAGAGCGGGCGGCTGCGCCTGCGCGCGGGCGGCCGGATCAACAAGCTGCTGAACATCTTCTCGAATCCGAAGCTGCCCGGGATCCAGGACTACTACGAGCCCTGGACCTACGACTACGACATGCTGCTGAACGCGCCGGAGAGCGCGCATACCCCCGTGGCGCGTCCGAAGAGCCTCCTCACCGGTGAGGACATGAAGATCACGTGGTCGGCGAACTGGGACGACGACCTCGGCGGATCGGCGGCCACGATGGCGGCCGACCCGATCCTGCAGAAGATGAGCGAGCACGTGCAGGCCGACTTCGAGCAGGCCTTCATGTTCTACCTGCCGCGCATATGCGAGCACTGCCTGAACCCCTCGTGCGTGGCATCCTGTCCGTCCGGCGCGATGTACAAGCGCGCGGAGGACGGCATCGTGCTCGTCGACCAGGACCGCTGCCGCGGCTGGCGCATGTGCGTGTCGGGCTGCCCGTACAAGAAGGTGTACTTCAACCACAAGACCGGCAAGGCAGAGAAGTGCACGCTGTGCTACCCGCGCATCGAGGTCGGGCAGCCGACGGTGTGCTCCGAGACGTGCGTCGGGCGGCTTCGCTACCTCGGACTCGTGCTGTACGACGTCGACCGGGTCGCCGAGGCGGCCGCCGTCGAGGACGAGAAGCAGTTGCTCGCAGCCCAGCGCAGCGTGCTCCTCGACCCGCACGACCCCGAGGTCATCGCGGCTGCCCGCCGCGACGGCATCCCGGAGGACTGGCTCGAGGCCGCGCAGCGCAGCCCGATCTGGCGGCTCATCCACGACTACGAGATCGCCTTGCCGCTGCACCCGGAGTATCGCACGATGCCGATGGTCTGGTACATCCCGCCGCTCTCCCCGGTTGTCGACGTCGTGACGGGTTCCGGCAACGACGGCGAGGATGCCCGCACGCTCTTCGCCGCGATCGACAAGCTGCGCATCCCCATCGGTTACCTCGCGGAGCTGTTCACGGCGGGCGACACGAAGCCCGTCGACAAGTCGCTGCGTACGCTCGCCGCGATGCGCTCATACATGCGGGGCATCAACCTCGACGACGAGCGCGACGAGTCGATCCCGGCGGCGATCGGGATGACGGGCGCCGAGGTCGAGGAGATGTACCGGCTCCTCGCCATCGCGAAGTACGACGACCGGTACGTCATCCCGAAGGCGCACGCCGAGCAGGCCGCCCAGCTCGAGGAGCTCGCATGCTCGCTCGACTACGACGGCGGACCGGGGATGTACGGACCCGGCCGCTTCGGCACCTCCAGCGGAGCCCCGCAGCCGGTCGCGGTCGAGAACTTCCACGCCCTGCAGAACCGCCAGACCGCGGATCGGCCCTCGACCGCGGGGCGGGTCAACCTTCTCAACTGGGACGGCAACGGCAGTCCCGAAGGGCTATTCCCGCCCGCGCCCGACGCGAAGGACGACGACGCATGATCGGCCGCGTCACCCCGAAGCGGCTGCTGCCGGACCCGCTGCCGTCCGTGCCGCTGCGGCGCGAACAGCGCGCGACGGCGCACATGGTGGCCTCGCTCCTCCTGGACTACCCCGATGCGGAGTGGTTCGCGCGGCTACCGGTGCTGCGCCCGTACGTCGCGACCCTGCCGCCCCGTATCGCGGAGCTGTTCGATGGATTCATGGATGCGGCGACCGCCGCCGGCCCCGACGCGTGGCAGACGCAGTACGTCGCCACGTTCGACCTCAAGCGCAAGTGCAGCCTGTACCTCACCTATTACGCGACCGGCGACACGCGCAAGCGCGGCGCCGCGCTCGTCACGTTCCTCGACGCGTACCGCGCGGCCGGGTGGGAGTTCGACGCGCAGGAGCTGCCCGACTACCTCCCCGCCGTGCTGGAGCTGTCGGCATCCACCGACTCGCCCATCGCCGCCGGCATTCTCTCCGCCCACCGCGAGGGCGTGGAAGTGCTGCGGTTCGCCCTCGAATCGCAGGACAGCCCGTGGGCCGGCATCGTGCGGGCCGTGACGCTGTCGCTGCCGCCGATCGACGAGCGCACACGCGAGCGCTACCTGCGGCTCGTGAACGACGGTCCACCGACAGAGACCGTCGGCATCGATTCCCTGCCGCCCTTCGCGGTGCGGGCAGACAGCCGGGAGGACGCATGGACACGCTGAACCTCATGCTGTGGGGCGTTCTGCCCTACATCGCGATGGCGGTGTTCGTCGTCGGCCACACCTGGCGGTACCGCTACGACCAGTTCGGCTGGACCTCACGCTCCAGTGAGACGTACGAGAACCGGCTGCTCAGCTGGGGCGGACCGCTGTTCCACTACGGCATCCTGCTCGTGCTCGCCGGGCACATCGTCGGGCTCCTCATCCCGATGGAATGGATCGCCGCGCTCGGCGTCCCCGAATGGCTGTACCACCTCGCCGCCGTCGGCCTCGGCACGTTCGCCGCGATCATCACCATCGTCGGGCTCGCCCTCCTCATCTACCGCCGCCGCACGGTCGGGCCCGTCTTCCTCGCCACGACCACGATGGACAAGGTCATGTACGTGTTCCTCGGCGGCACGATCCTCCTCGGCGCCCTCGCGACCGTGACGACGCAGATCTTCGGCGCCGGCTACGAGTACCGCGAGACGGTCTCGCCGTGGGTGCGCAGCATCCTGCTCTTCCATCCCGAGCCGCAGCTCATGGCCGGTGTGCCGATCCTGTTCCAGCTGCATGCCCTGGCCGCGACCCTCCTGTTCATCCTGTGGCCGTTCACCCGGCTCGTGCACGTCTTCTCCGCGCCAGTGTTCTACCTCTTCCGGCCGTACATCGTCTACCGCACCCGCGACCAGCGCACCGGGATGCGTCCCGCCCGGCGCGGCTGGCAACCTGTGCAGGCGCCCGACCCGCGGCGGCTCCACCGGCCGTGACCCTCGGAGCGGAGCTGCGGCCGAGGAGCGAGCACCGGTCCGCACAACCACGCATCGGCGGGACCAGCATCTTTGCGCCCTCGAGGTGATGCGCGGGAAGTCCCTGTCACATCCGTCTACCCGGATGGAATGCCGAGTCCAGGCTCGCCGACGCGTGCCCGGGCGGGGCGGATCACAGTGCGCCAGAGGTGCACGAGCATCGCCCCAAACGTCACAAGCCACGCACCGAGCGCGATCCAACTCTCGCCGTAACCGATCGCGTGAACGATCGGCAGATGGTCGATGTCACCGAGGAACTGTGAGCCGACGCTGTACATCCCGAGCGGGAACACGATGCTCCACAACGTCGGCTCGTAGCGCAACGGGATCCGATTGCGCACGTGACGCCAGTAGCCGGCCATCACGAGCGGCGGGATGAGCCACGTGCCGAAGGCCCAGAAGAACACCGAGGCGCCGGCGATAAGCCCTCGCGTCGCGTCGACCATCGGGGCCTCAGCCATCTCGACGATTCGGGCGCCGGCGACAACCGTGATGGCGGTCGCCCCCATCGCGACCCAGTACGGCGGGGTGAGGTCGGCAGGCCGGAAAGGATACGCGAGCAGACGCACGCCCACGAACACACCCACCGCGCAGTACAGGAACGTCCCGACAGACCATGAGAACACGGCGAGCAGCGCCAGCGCCGGGCGCGCCGTAGTGAGCTCGACCTCGAGGGTTGCGGCCAGGACCGCGATGGACTGGCTCCCCACGGCCCAGATGAACCACGTCCCGTTCGCCGTCGAGAGCGCCGTGCGGCGACGCTGGCCGAGCACCGCGGTCCACGGGACCGTGTAGCCCAGGATGATCCATGCGACCGAGCCGATCAGCAACAGCACCAGCGCAGCCCCTGAGAATCTCTCGGCAGCGAGCCGACTGCCCAGCACACACGTGCCTGCCACGAACGTGAAGAACCCGAAGGCGCGCGCGGGGTCGGCGATGTCTTGCAGAAGCGCCGTGCGATGTCGGACGATGCGGATGACGTTCAGCGCCACCAACACCACGTACGAGACGACAGCGATCCCCAGCATCGAGACCGAGACCGGCTCCCACCCGTTCGCGCGCATCGCGATCGACAGAATTCCCGTCGCCATCACGAGGGCGAAGTATCCAGGCGTGAGCCCGCGCACGGCAATGTCCAATCGCGCGCCGAGGCCGATCGACGGTGACACGGCACCAGGCTACGCCCGCAGCTGAACGCGGACCGCGAATACCAGCACCGGCGAGTGGCAGGGAAGAGCCATCCTCGATGGCTGCTCTGCACCACTCGAGGAACTCATTGGCCTTACGAAGCTCGGCGATCTTCTTCTGCAGCCGCTTAATCTCCGCGGCCGCGTCGGTCGGTCAGTCCGGGCTTCATTCCGCGACGGCTGACGCCGCGCCCTTCAGCCCGCCACCCTTGAACCAGATTGCGGTGACAAGATCAGCCGGGGCCAACTATCGATGACGAGACGGGGCCATCAATCGTTGACAAAGCCAGCGGCGGCCGATCCGCACGCCCGCCAGGATGCCCTTGCGCTCGCCCGTGTGCGGGCCGTAGTTCGGGCGCCCCTGGCTCTCCACGACGAGCGTGAGCACGCCGGTTCCACCCGCGCCGGGCAGCTCCAGCGACCGCACGCCGTCGCGCTCCAGCACGCCCAGCCGCTCGCCGTCGAGGAAGACGACGGCCCGGTCGTGCAGCACGTCGACGGTGAGCTCGGCGCCGGGGGCGTACGAGATCTCCGCCTCGTACGCGACCAGCCCGTCCTCGGCGCCGAGCTCCTCGAACGACAGCGGCATCGGCGCGGTGGCCACATCCGGCACTGCGCGCACTACGTCGAGCAGCGACGCCGCCGGCACCAGCGGCGTCGCTGCCGCGGGCTGCCGGCGCGGCGCGTCCGGGATCGGCGGCAGGTCGCCGTCGTGGAACGGCGCGAACGCCGCCCGCAGCGCGTGGAACTTGTCGTTCAGGGATCCGTCCTCTCCGATCGGCGCGTCCGAGTCGTACGAGGTGACGGTCGGCCGCAGCGCGCCGTCGTGGTTCGCGCCCGCCCAGAATCCGAAGTTCGTGCCGCCGTGCGCCATGTACAGGCTCACGGATCCGCCTGCGGCGAGCAGCTCGTCCACGGTGCCGATCATGCTCGCGGCCGAGCACACGTGGTGCTGCTCGCCCCAGTGGTCGAACCAGCCGCCCCAGAGCTCCGCGCACAGCAGCGGCTCGCCGGGCTTGCGCAGCTGCTCGGCGAGCGCGACGCCCGTTCCGAAGGTGAACGAGCCCATGGCGCCGTCGACGCTGCCGTTGCGCACCATGTCCGCCGTGGTGCCGTCGGCCGTGGTGAGCAGCTCGACCATGCCGCGGGCGCGCAGCCCGTCGCGCAGATGCTCGAGGTAGCCGCGGTCGCTGCCGAAGAATCCGTACTCGTTCTCGATCTGGATCGCCGTGATCGGTCCGCCGTGCACGGCCTGCAGGGCCGCGAGGCGGGGGATCAGCGCGTCGTACCAGGCGTCGACGGCGGCGAGGAACACCGGATCGCTCGTGCGCAGCGCACGCGTGCGCCCGCTCAGCCAGAACGGGATGCCGCCGTTGGACCACTCCGCGCAGATGTACGGGCTGGGGCGCACGAACACGTCCAGGCCGACCTCGCCCGCGAGCCGGATGAACCGCTCGGCGTCGCGCCAGCCGGTGAAGTCGATCTCGCCCTCGGCCCGCTCGTGGAAGTTCCACGGGATGTAGGTGTCGACCGTGTTCGCACCCATCGCGGCGAGGCGACGCAGCCGGTCCTCCCACTGGTCGGGGTGGATCCGGAAGTAGTGCACCGCGCCCGACAGCATCCGGAAGGGAGTGCCGTGCCGGAGCAGCGCACCGTCGGCGTAGGTGAGCGCGGGCGCTGCGGTGTCGGTCATGACTCTCCTGGGGTCGGCGCGATGTTTGCGTCACCATCGTCGCCTACGCGACCCCTCCCGCGCACGTGCTCCCGCTGCTTGCGGAGGAGGACCCGCGTTCGGAAGGACGGATGCGCGGCAACCCTCCTCCCATGAGCGAGTTCTCCTCCCGGGGATGCGTTCCCGATCCCGGCGTCGCCGCGCCCGAGTCCGGCGGCCGCTCTAGGCTGGCGCCATGTCCACCACGCTTCCCGAGGCCCTCGCCGAGCTCGCCGCCCTGGAGGATCCGAAGGCCCGGGCCATCAACGAGCGTCACGGCGACGCGCACGGCGTGAACCTCACGAAGATGCGCGCTCTCGCCAAGCGGATCGGCACGGATCCCGACCTCGCCCGCCAGCTGTGGGAGTCGGGCGACGTCGCCGGCCAGCTGCTCGGGATCCTGGTCGCGAGACCGCGCGACCTCAGCGCCGACGACCTCGACCGCATGGTGCGCGCCACGCAGAGCTCCAAGGCGCACGACTGGCTCGTGGCCTACCTCGTGAAGAAGTCACCGCGCGCGGAGGAGCTGCGCACGCGCTGGATCGACGGCCCGGATCCGGACGCCCGGGCGGCCGCATGGTCGCTCACCTCCGCGCGGGTCGCGAAGAACCCCGAGGGGCTCGACCTCGACGGGCTGCTGGACCGCATCGAGCGGGAGCTGGCCCACGCGCCGTCCCGTGAGCAGTGGGCGATGAACGAGACGCTGGCGTACATCGGGATCCACCATCCCGCCCTCCGCGACCGGGCGATCGCGATCGGGGAGCGGCTGCAGGTGCTCGCCGAGTACCCGGTGCCGCCGAACTGCACCTCTCCGTTCGCCCCGCTGTGGATCGCGGAGATGGTCCGCCGCCAGGGCTGAGCGGATCGTCGGAGCGCACCGGGAGCACCGCATCCTGCGCATCCGTGCAGCGGCCGTCGTGCCTTCGGGCGCCGTGGATAGCCTGGTCCGATGAGCACGCACATCGCCGCCGCCCCCGGTCAGATCGCCCCCATCGTCCTGTTGCCCGGAGACCCGCTGCGGGCCAGGTGGATCGCCGAGAACTTCCTCGAGGGCGCCGAGCTCTACTCCGAGGTGCGCGGCATGCTCGGCTTCACCGGCACCTGGCAGGGGCACCGCGTGTCGGTGCAGGGATCCGGCATGGGGCAGCCGTCGATGTCGATCTACGCGAACGAGCTGTTCCAGGACTACGACGTGCAGACGCTCGTGCGCGTGGGATCCTGCGGAGCGCTCACCGAGAAGGTCGGCATGCGCGACATCATCATCGCGAACGGCGCCTGCACCGACTCCGGGATCAACCGGATCCGCTTCCACGGCCAGGACTACGCCCCCGTCGCCGACTTCAGCCTGCTGCGCCGCGCCGTCGAGGCGAGCGAGCGGATGGACCTGGAGCACGCAGTGCACGTGGGCCTGCTCTTCTCGGGCGACCAGTTCTACAACACCCGCCCCGAACTGACCGAACCGCTCGTGCAGCACGGCGCCCTCGCGGTGGAGATGGAGACGAGCGCGCTCTACACGCTCGCCGCCTTCTTCGGCCGGCGTGCGCTGAGCATCTGCACGGTGTCCGATCACCTGGTCACGCACGAGGAGACGACCTCCCTGGAGCGCGAGCAGAGCTTCGGCGACATGGTGCGCATCGCCCTGGAGGCCGCGACGGCCGTGTGAGCCCACCGGGAGGCCGCCTGGCAGCGACTCTCACCGCGAGACCGCAACTGCACGACGAGACTGCAGCAGTCTGTTGCAGTCTCGTCCCCCGGTTGCAGTCTCGCGGTTCGATTGGGCGGATCCCGACCGCGCTCAGCGCACGCCGGGGCCGCGGACGATGTGGCTGCGGGCGTGCGCGACCGCGGATCCGAGATCGTCGAAGAGGTGGTTCCGGTGCCGGAGCGATGAGATCACGCCGAGCCGGTCGGCGAGAGCGCGGTGCTCGTCGGGGATGCCCTTGAGCAGCACGGTGACGCCCTGCCTCTCGAGTTCGCGGACGATCTCCGCGAGGGCCTGCGCGCCGGTCGCGTCGAGGTAGCGGAGCCGGGAGAGCCGCAGGATCACGACCTCGACCTCCCGGACCCCCGAAAGCTCCTGCAGGATCCGGTCCGCGACGCCGAAGAACATGAGCCCGTCCAGCCGGAAGACCGCGATGCGCTCGTCACCGGGGACGGGATCCCCCTCGATCGGCTCGCGGACGACCGCCCCGAGCCCGGCGAACTTCCGCAGCGTCAGGAAGGCGGCGGCGACCACGCCGATCTCGATCGCGACGATGAGGTCGAAGGAGACCGTGATGATCGCGGTGAGGGCGAACGCCGCCGCGTCGGCGCGGGTGGAGCCGAGGATCTGCCGGACCGTGCGGGGCGACACCATCCGGGTCGCGGTGACCATGAGGATCCCGGCGAGCGCGGCCAGCGGGATCATGCCGACCAGGGGCGCGGCGAGGTACACGACCGCGATCAGCACCAGGGCGTGCACGATCGCCGCGACCCGGGTCCGGCCGCCGGAGCGGACGTTCACCGCGGTGCGCGCGATCGCGCCGGTCGCGGGCATCCCACCGAAGAGGCCCGCAAGGATCGACGCGACACCCTGCCCGACGAGCTCGCGGTCGGCGTTGAACGGGCCCGTGGTGCGGCCGTCGGGACCGGGCAGACCCGAGGCGACGCGGGCGGACAGCAGGGACTCGATCGCCGCGAGCACGGCGATCGAGATCACGGATCCGGCGAGCGACGGCAGCTGGGTGAGGTTCATCGTCGGGACTCGCGGCAGTGGGAGGCTCGGCGGCAGATGGCCGATCACCGGCGTGCGGATGTGCAGCAAGGCGACGACCGGTGTGACGAGGGCGATCGCGATCAGGCTCGCCGGGATCGACCGGTGCAGCTTCGGCAGGACGACCATCAGCGCCGCCACGAACGCGACGATCCCGAGGCTGATCGCGGATGCCGGCCACGAGGCGCCGAGCACCGACCGCACGGCGGCGACCACCGCGTTCTCACCCGGTGGCACCGGCGACGACAGTGCGGACGGAACCTGCTGCAGGAAGATGATCACGCCGATCCCGAGCGTGAACCCCTCGATCACGGGCCACGGGATGTACGAGACGGCGCGGCCGATCCGGGAGGCGCCGACCAGGAACAGCACGATGCCCGCGAGGATGGTCAGCAGTGCCACGGCCCCGACGCCGGACTTCGCGACGATCGGCGCGAGCACCACGACCATCGCGCCGGTCGGACCGGACACCTGCACGTTCGATCCGCCGAACACCGCGGCCGCGATCCCCGCCACGATCGCCGTGATGAGCCCCGCCTCGGCGCCGACTCCGGAGCTGACCCCGAACGCGAGCGCGAGCGGCAGCGCCACGATGCCCACCGTGACGCCGGCGACCAGATCGCCCTTCCAGGTCCGTGGGAATTCGGCGTAGTCCGCGAGGCCCGGAAGGTCCTCGGGACCGGGAAGGGGACGGCGCAGCGCCCTCAGGACGGCGTTCCGCGTGCCGCCGCGCAGGCCGGTCCCGCTCACGTCCGCACGGCCTGCGGTTGCGACGCGGGCGTCTCTGCCGCGTCCGCGGCGTCGGGGATCGCCGGCAGGCCGTTCTGCTCCACGAGCTGCTGCTGCGTCGTCTGCAGGATCTCACCGAGGAGCGCCCGGGCGACGCGCAGCAGATCCGCGACCTGCGGGTAGGCGAGGCGGTAGTACACGAGGCTGCCCCGCCGCTCGGACACCACGAGCCGGTTGCCGCGGAGCACGGCGAGATGCTGCGACACGTGCGACGCCTCGAGCTCGGTCGCCGCGAGCAGCTCGGTCACCGACGCCTCGGGCGCGGCGGACAGCACCTCGAGGATCCGGATCCGGATCGGGTGGGCGAGGCCCTTGAACAGGCCCGCCTTCACCTCGTACAGCGGGCGGTTCGGGTCACTGAGCATCCGCGCTCTCCCCTCCGGCGCACTCCTGGTGCGGATCCTGGTGTGATGACTTCATCATATCGCGATAGGATCCGACCATGTCCGACTCGCTTCCGCTCTGCCCCGAGTGCTCCAGCGAGCACGCCTATGAGATGGGCGCGCTGCTGGTCTGCCCGATGTGCGGCCACGAATGGGCGCCCGGGGCGGCCGACGGAGATGCCGCCGGCGACGCGCCGCGCGTCGTGAAGGACGCCGTCGGCAACGTCCTCGCCGCCGGCGACACGGTCGTCGTGACCACCTCGATCAAGGTCAAGGGGTCGCCGCAGGGCATCAAGGCCGGCACCAAGGTGCGCGGGATCCGGCTCATCGACCCCGTCAACGGGCACGACATCGACTGCAGGGTCGACGGCTTCGGCGCGATGCTGCTGAAGTCCGGCCTCGTCAAGAAGGCCTGAGCACGCGAGGATCGTCGGCCCGATGCTCTCCGATTCGACGGAGTTCCGGCCGGCGAGTGCGGCTCACCCGGCGGGTGGGATGATCGACACATCATGTCTGCGCGTCTCGATCCCTCCGTCGTCCGCCCGGCTTCGGGGGATCCGGATCCCGACGCGGTCTACCTCGCGTTCGTGGAGTGGGTCGAGTCCATGGGGATCTCGCTCTACCCCGCGCAGGACGAGGCGGTCATCGAGATCGTCTCCGGGCAGAATCTGATCCTCAGCACCCCGACCGGCACGGGCAAGTCGCTCGTCGCCGTGGCGGCGCACTTCGTTGCCCTCGCCGACGGCCGACGCACGTACTACACAGCTCCGATCAAGGCGCTCGTGAGCGAGAAGTTCTTCAGCCTGGTCGAGGTGTTCGGCGCCGAGAACGTCGGGATGGTCACCGGAGACTCGGCCGTCAACCCGGACGCGCCGATCGTGTGCTGCACGGCCGAGATCCTCGCGAACCTCGCCCTGCGCGAGGGCCCCGACGCCGAGGTCGGTCAGGTCGTGATGGACGAGTTCCACTTCTACGGCGACCCCGATCGCGGCTGGGCGTGGCAGGTTCCGCTGCTCACCCTGCCGCAGGCGCAGTTCATCCTCATGTCCGCCACGCTCGGCGACGTGACCGAGCTCGCCGCCGACCTCACCCGCCGCACGGGCCGCGAGACGGCCGTGGTCACCGGCGTCGAGCGCCCGGTGCCGCTGCACTTCTTCTACGAGACCACGCCGATCCACGAGACGATCGAGGATCTGCTGCACACCGACCGCGCGCCGGTCTACATCGTGCACTTCTCGCAGGCCGCCGCCATGGAGCGCGCCCAGGCGCTCGCGAGCGCGAAGGTCGCGACCCGCGAACAGCGGGACGACATCGCCGAGCTCATCGGCGGGTTCCGGTTCACCACGTCGTTCGGCAAGACCCTGTCCCGCCTGCTGCGGCTCGGCATCGGCGTGCATCACGCCGGCATGCTGCCGAAGTATCGCCGCCTGGTCGAGCAGCTCGCCCAGCGTGGGCTCCTCCGGGTGATCTGCGGCACGGACACCCTCGGCGTCGGCATCAACGTGCCCATCCGCACCGTGCTGCTCACCGCACTGACGAAGTTCGACGGCACCCGGATGCGCCAGCTCAACGCCCGCGAGTTCCACCAGATCGCCGGGCGCGCAGGCCGGGCCGGATTCGACACCGCGGGCACCGTCGTCGCGCAGGCGCCCGAGCACGAGTCGGAGAACCTCGCCGCGATCCGCAAAGCGGGCGACGACCCGAAGAAGAAGCGCAAGATCATCCGCAAGAAGGCGCCAGACGGGTTCGTGTCCTGGGGTGAGCCGTCGTTCCAGAAGCTCATCGCCGCGGAGCCCGAGACGCTGACCTCGCACATGCAGATCACGAGCGCCATGATGCTCAACGTGATCGGCCGCGGCGGCGACGTCTTCGCAAATATGCGTGCGCTGGTATATGACAACCACGAGCCGCGGGCGAAGCAGCGGATCCTGGCCATCCGCGCGCTCGGGATCTATCGGACGCTACGGGAGTCGGGCATCGTCGAGCGCGACCCCGACGGCACGATCAGACTGACCGTCGACCTGCAGCCGAACTTCGCCCTGAACCAGCCGCTCTCGCCGTTCGCGCTGGCCGCCTTCGAGCTGCTGGACCCGGCAGATCCGTCCTTCGCGCTCGACATGCTCTCGATCGTCGAGTCCACGCTCGACGATCCCCGTGCGATCCTCGGCCAGCAGGAGTTCGTCGCGCGCGGAGAGGCCGTGGCGGCGATGAAGCGCGAAGGCATGGAGTACGACGAGCGCATGGAGGCGCTCGAGGAGATCACGTACCCGAAGCCGCTCGAGGAACTGCTGTCGGCTGCGTTCGAGACGTTCAGCGCCGCGCAGCCCTGGATCCGCGATTTCGAGCTGCACCCGAAGTCGGTCGTCCGCGACATGTACGAGCGAGCCATGTCGTTCGGGGAATACGTCGCGCTCTACAAGGTCGCCCGCTCCGAGGGCGTGGTGCTGCGCTACCTCTCCGACGCCTACCGCGCCGCCTCGCAGACCATCCCCGAGCACCTGAAGACCGAGGAACTCCGCGATCTCATCGAATGGCTCGGCGAACTCGTGCGCCAGGTCGACTCGAGCCTGCTCGACGAGTGGGAGGAGCTCGTCTCCGGTCATCCGGTCTCGCACTCCGACGAGCCCGTCGTGCCGCCCGCCCCCAAGCGCCTCACCACCAATGTCCGCGCGTTCCGGATCCTGGTGCGCAACGAGCTGTTCCGCCGCGTGCAGCTCGCCGCGAGGGAGGATCTGGACGCCCTCGCCGAGCTGGATCCCGAGTTCGGCACGGACGGCTGGGACGCGGCGCTGGACGCCTACTGCGCCGAGCACGACGAGATCCGCACCGGCGCCGACGCGCGCAGCGCCGCGCTGCTCATCATCGACGAGACCGGCGGCCCCGACCAGGAGCGCCCGGCCCGCTCCTGGCTCGTGCAGCAGATCCTCGACGACCCGGCCGGCGACCACGACTGGCGCATCACCGCGACGGTCGACCTCGACGCCTCGGACGAGGCGGGCGAGGCGGTGCTCGTGGTGACGGCGGTGGGTCGCCTCTAGGACATCCGCACCGATCCCGACCGGATGTCGGCGGGCCGGCGTATCGTCGAAGACACGGAGCGGAACGGAGGGCGTCATGACGATTCAGGAGAGCCGATCGGGGGCGGGACCGCACCTGCACCAGGGGATCATTCCGTCCTACCTGCTGGCCAAGCTGGCCGAGTCGGAGCGCTACTCGCAGGCCGCGGAGGCGGCCCGGCAGACGCTCATCGCTCCGGCGCCTTCGCAGCATCGAGCACAGCTGCGGCTGTCCATCGGCGCAGACGGGTCGCTCGAGGCGACGGTCGAGGCAGCCCCGAACCGCACCATCAGCGACGCGCACAACACCGAAACTCTGCCGGGCACCGTGGTCCGCACGGAGGACGAGCCGACCGTCGCCGACGTCGCTGTGAATCAGGCGTTCGACGGGCTCGGTGCGACCTTCCAGATGCTGCTCGACGCCTTCCAGCGCAACTCGGTCGACGGCAAGGGCCTGCCCCTCGACGCGACGGTGCACTACGGATCCGGTTACGACAACGCGTTCTGGAACGGCGAGCGCATGGTGTTCGGCGACGGCGACGGCCAGGTGTTCCGCGGGTTCACCGGGTCGACCACCGTGATCGGGCACGAACTGGGCCACGGCGTGGTCCAGTACACCGCCGCCCTGGAGTACCAGGGGCAGCCGGGGGCGCTCAACGAGTCGATCGCCGATGTGTTCGGCGCCCTCACCGAGCAGCATCTGCTCGACCAGACCGCTGACCAGGCCAGCTGGCTGATCGGCGCGGGCATCTTCACCCCGACGGTGCACGGCAAGGCGCTGCGGTCGATGCTGCACCCCGGCACCGCGTACGACGACCCGGAGCTGGGCAAGGATCCGCAGCCGGCCGACATGAGCGGCTATGTGAAGACCTCCGAGGACAACGGCGGTGTGCACATCAACTCCGGCATCCCCAACCGCGCCTTCGCCCTGTTCGCGGTGGAGCTCGGCGGCAAGGCGTGGGAGACCGCGGGCTCCGTCTGGTACCGCGCGCTGAGCGGAGGGCTGCCCTCGTCCGCGACCTTCGCGCAGTTCGCGAAGGCGACCATCAAGGAGGCCGATTCCGAGAGCACCGCGGTCGGCGATGCGGCGCGGATGGCGTGGGCGTCGGTGGGCGTGATCAAGGCGACGGGTGATGGGCGACCCTCAGCCTGACCAGCCCGTCGGGGTGCCCTCCGACAGCGACGACGGCGTCGCGATCCGCGTTGCCCGCAGCGGCGGGATCGCGGGGATGACCCGGCGCTGGAGCGTGCAGCCCGCAGGCGAGGAGGCCCGACACTGGATGGGCCTCGTCGACCGGTGCCCGTGGGACGAGAAGCCGCCGCCCGGCACCGGCGCGGACCGCTTCGTCTGGCGCATCGAGGTGCGCATCCGCCGCGTGCGCCATGAACAGGTGATCCCGGAGGAGCACCTGCAGGGCCCCTGGCGCGACCTCGTGGAGGCCGTGCGCGAAGCCGACGGCGGAACGGGCCCATCGCCCGATCGTTGAGCGCCCTTCGTCTCGCTGCGCTCGCTCAGGATCCGGACGCCGCCGGCGACCGCGACGAAGCGCGGCGTCTGCCGAACCGCCCCGTCGCCCGCGCGATCGAGCTCAGTCCTTCGCGTCCGGCTCCACGGGCAGCATGGGGATCGCGACGCTCGTCGACGAGGTCGCCGCGCTGAGGCCCAGGTCCAGCGGATCCGCGGCCGGCGCGGGGAGCAGGTCGTCGTCGCGGTCGAGCGGCTCACCGGGCAGTGCCGCCCAGGCACTCGGCTCCTGCGGCTTCTGCGTGAACATGCCCATGCGTCCATTGTGCGCCTCGGACGCGAAACCGGATCCGGCTGATCTGCGCCGACCTGCGGACGCGGTCCGCGCTCAGCCGCGCAGGGGAGTGGTCCGGGCGGACACCCGGGGCAGGTCCGGCACCAGTACGGCGAGCACGCGCACGAACGTCGTCATCCAGACCAGGCCCAGCCCCACGGCGATCGCCTCGAGGCCGGTGGACGAGTACAGCCCCACAGGCCAGTGCAGCAGCACGGCCCCCACGAGCAGCACGCCCAGGCCGACGGTCGTGATCAGCAGCGCCCGCGGCGGACCCGGCAGCGCCCTCGCCGACATCACCGCGGCGAGCGCGAACAGCAGAAGCGTGGCGATCGCCGCGATCCAGTGCACGACCCGGTTCCGCTCGATCGGCACGAAGCCGACCACGGCGAGGGCCAGCCCGGTCGCGGCCCACAGCACGACCACCCCGGCGATCCTCCGCAGAGCCGCATCGCCGAGCAGCCGGTGCAGGTCGCGGCCGATGTAGGAGCCGACCGTGGCGAACAACAGGCCGGCGACGATGAGCGTGCCGTTGAACGCCCACCCGCCGACACCGAGCCCGAGCTGCGAGAAGTTCTGCTGCCACCACAGCGGATCCGCCGCCGTGCCCATCGCGAACAAGGTGCCGATCGTGAGGAACCCGAACAGCAGCGCCGCCAGATCCCGGGTGCGCAGGCCGACGCCGGCGCTGTACGCGAACCGTCCGCCGATCGCCGAGGCCACGCCCGCGATGAGCGCGCCACCGAGAGCGGGAGCGGTGAAGTCGTGCAGTCCCGCGCCGAACACGAGCCCGGCCAGCAGCACGCCCAGCGCGGTCACAGCTGCGAAGACGACGGTCAGCGCGACCGCGGAGATGTGCGAGACCGCGGTCTGCCACGGCGGCATCGGATCCGTCTCGCCGCGGCGGTGCTGCAGCGTGCTGACGACGAACGCGGCGGCCGCGATCACGGCGGCGATCACCGCCACCGGCTGGCTGAGCGACCCTGGTCCGGTCAGTGGCCGCGGCGGACCCTGCAACAGGGCGAGACCGGCGAGGGTGCCCACGGCGAGGCAGAGCGCCGTCGCCCACACGGTGCGCGTCTCGGCGTCGAGTCGATCCGCGGTGTCCATGCCGACATCGAACCACGCACGGCCGACGTCCGCGTCGCGCCGGTCCGAGAAGATCGGATCCCGGACCCTGGCTGGGGGCAGTCGGGCGTCAGCGCGGAACGGTGCCGGTTACGCCGTGCAGCTCGCCGCGCAACGGCCAGCGTCCGTTGTGCTGTCGGAACTCGTTCGCGCGCAGCAGCGGTGAGAGGTCGTACATCCTCGGGTTCAGGCGCAGCCGCGGGCCGGACGCCGCGCGCACCGTGAGGCGGAGCTGCCCGCCCGAGGCGCGGACGCCGAACTCGGTGATGTCGGCGTAGGCGATGACGCCCTCCCGTCCCCACACGGTGCGGAAGGCGATCTCGTCGGCCCGCGGCTCGACGTAGAAGTTGCGGTACATCAGCAGGAACGCGGCCCCGCCGAGCACGATCGCCACCGCCGCGATCCGCATCGGCCAGAGCAGCCCCGTCGTGTCGTCGGCCGTGAACGACGACAGCGCCATGAGCCCGCCGACCGCGACGAACAGGATCCCGACGAGCAGCACGAAGATCGGCATGCGCTGCCGCACCGGTCCCACCGATCGACGCCCGCGCATCCTCGACACGGCCGCCGCCACGAGGATCAGCACGGCCACGACGAGGAGGATCTTCACCACGACGGCGGACATCCCTCGACCGTACCGCGTCCCGGCGTC
Organism: Microbacterium xylanilyticum; assembly: GCF_054654695.1. Classification (NCBI taxonomy): domain Bacteria; kingdom Bacillati; phylum Actinomycetota; class Actinomycetes; order Micrococcales; family Microbacteriaceae; genus Microbacterium; species Microbacterium xylanilyticum. The sequence goes on along the minus strand of NZ_BAAIEN010000002.1, from coordinate 140,545 downwards.
CGCACATCGATGGGATGGCCGGCCGCGGCACGATGCAGGGGAACCCGGCCGCACCCCCGCCCGGAGGGTGAGGACGACCGGGGTCCCCTGCGTCGTGTGCGTCAGACCAGGACGAGGTCCTCCATGCGGGCGTACGAGGCCTCCATGCCGTCGATCATGCCCGTGGCGAGGATCATGTCGCGGGTGGCGGCGTCGGGGTACTCCACGAGCAGGGTGATCAGCGTCGCGCCGTCCTCCTCGTAGAGGGAGAGGTCGTTCAGCGTGACCGGGCCCTCGGTGCCCTGCATCTTCTCGGTGGTGACCATGCGGCGCGGCGCCTCGACGATCAGCGCCTCGCCCTCGAAGCCGAACGCCTGCCCGGGGGTGTCTCCGACCGGTGCCCACGAGTTGCGATAGGTCTGACCGGGCTCGGTCGCCACCACGCACTCCGTCAACTCCCAGCCGTCGGGACCGAGCAGCCACTTCTTCATCAGCTCGGGGTCGGTGTGCGCGCGCCACACGAGCTCCTGCGGACCGTCGACGAGGCGCGTGATGCGCACGTGCGTGTCGTCGAGCACCTCGAGCTGCGTACCCTTGCCCTGCGCGTAGTCGCGCAGGTCCTGCAGCACCGCGTCGAGCTGGGCCATCGCCGCCTTCGTGCCCTCGATCACGCCCATCGCCACGACCTGATCGAGCGCCTCGACCGAGTCGAAGTGGCTGGTGCCGGTCATCCGGGTGCCCTCGGCGGTCGGCGAGAACTCCAGCCGCATCCGCATCGCGGGGAAGCCGTCGATCGGCTGCCCGGCGTCGTCGACGAACGAGTCGAGCACCTCGAACATGGTGGGCGCCTCGATGCGCGTGAACTCCCACCGCCCGGACGACTTCTCGCCGCGCGGGCCGGTGAGACGGTACTGCGCGAAGCCGCCGACCGTGTGGTCGAACTCCGTGAAGGTCGCCGGCCACCCCGGAGGACCCCAGAAGCGCTCGAGCTGGCGCGGGTCGGAGTAGGCGGCCCAGACGCGCTCCACCGGGGCGGCGAAGTCGGCGAGGATCGTCAGCGTCAGGTTCTCGGGATCGGTGATCACGTCGGTGACGGGCATGTCACCCTCCTTCATGTGTCGGTCGGTTCTGTCGGTCAGTTCTCGGATCCGCGGGGCGCGGATCCGGGTTCGGGGGCGTCCTCGGCGAGCAGGTCGTCGAGGCGGGAGATCCGGGAGCGCCACAGCTCCTCGTATCGGGCGAGCAAGGCGCGAGCGCGGGCGATCATCTCCGGATTCGCGCGGACGAGCCGCTCGCGTCCTTCGGCGCGCTTGATGATGAGCTCGGCCGCCTCGAGCACGGCGACGTGCTTCTGCACCGCCGCGAACGACATGTCGTAGTCGCGGGCGAGTGCGGAGACGGACTGCTCCTCGGCGATCGTGCGGCGCAGGATGTCACGCCGCGTGCTCGCCGCGAGGGCCTGGAACACACGGTCGATCTGTTCATCGCTCAGTTCATTTCGTACAACCATTTGGTTGTACGTTAGGCCGACCGGATCCGGATGTCAAGAGGTGATCGGGATCGGATCCGGTCCGCATCACACGGGCGCGAACTCCACCTCGGGCGCGACCCCGAGGAACGCCGCGCATCGGGCTGCGGCCTTCTGGATCTCGGCACGCTCGCGGACGCTGAGCCTGCGGTGCGGCGTGAGGGCGAAGACCGCCTTGCGCGCATCGACGCTCCGCCGCATGCCGGCGACGAGCTGACCGTCGACCAGCACCATGCCGATCGTGGCTTCGCGCTCCCGCGGCACGATCCCCTCGGCGTCCAAAACCCAGCGGGAGTCCTGATATCCGCGGTACATCTCGTCGAGGATCTGCAGCACGGGTCGTCCAGTAGGCGAGGTCTCGATCCGTGGCGGGGCCGTGCGAGCCGAGGTAGCGGAGGGCGAGGCGTCCGAGCGCCTCGTCCCGGTCGATCGGCACGGACGACGGCAGTCGCTCCGCGGCGAGGGCGTAGGTGTGCTGACCGTCGCGGGGCACGCCGCTGGTGATCAGGAGCTGGAGCTCGAGGCGGCCGAGCAGGAGAGTCAGCTGAGACGAGGGCACGTCGAGTCCCGCCTCCGCGAGGGCAGCGGCGAGCTCGGGCCGGGTGCGGCCGTCGCCACCCCCGACGGCGTGGACGATCGCGTCGGTGAGCACTGCGAGGCGATCCGCCGAGGGCTGCAGCTGCCGGTCGAACACCGGCAGCACGCGCGGGGCGGTGAGCTCGATGAGCCAGCGTGCGTCCTCGGCATGCACGTAGTGCCAGGTCGGTCTGAGGACATGGGTGCGCACGATCCGTCATCGGAAAGGGCGCCCTGGAGGTCGTCGGGCCGGGGCGAGACGGTGCGCGCCGCCACCGCCCAGGCGGACTGGGCGGGGTTCTCGGCCTGCACGGCGAGCATCGTGCGCACGACGCTCTCGGCGCCCTCGGCCGGATCCACGAGCAGCTGCGCGCGCAGCCGCCGCCGGGCGATGTCGCGGAGAACGGCGCCCTCCGAGTGCGTCGTGACCATGCCGCCATCCCGTCGACCGCGGGTCCGACCGCGGGAGCGCACCGCGTCGCGGCCCGACCCGACCCCGCCCGGCCGCCCGCGGCGTCAGGGCGCGATGTTCTCCAGGTCGGCGAGTAGCGACGGATGCGTCGGCGTCCAGCCGAGCTCCTCGCGGGTGCGCCGGCTGGATGCGGGCTGGTCCGCGACGAAGATCGCGCCGAGGGGGCCGAACGTCTCGGGCGGCACGGACGCCACCGGCAGCTCGAGCCGCCGCCCGATCACCTCCACGATGTCGCGGACGGGGTCGCCTTCGTCGCCGACGGCGTGCCACGAGGTCCCGGCCGGCGCGCTCTCGAGCGCAAGACGGAACAGCGATGCCGCATCGTCGGCATGCACGGCGGGCCAGCGCTGAGCGCCGTCACCCGGATAGATCGCGGTGCCGTTGGTGCGGGCGATGTTCGTCAGGATCCCCGCGAACCCGCCCGTGCCGTTCTTGTGGACGGTGCGGGGCAGACGGACCGCGGATGCCCGCACGCCCTGATCGGCGAGCCCGAGCACGGCGCTCACCGCACGGCCGCGGCCGCCGACCGGGCCTTCCAGGTTCAGCGGATCCGCCTCCGTGGCGGGGCGTCCCGGGACCGCCGGCGTCCCCGCGCAGGTGACGACGGGGCGATCGGTGCCGACGAGCGCCGCGCCGAGGACCTCGAGGGCCGCGGCTTCCTCCGCCACGCCGGCCGCCACCGCCTCAGGACTGCTGAAGTCGTTGCGGAACGCGAGGTGGATCACCCCGTCCACCGCACCGGCGGCCGTGCGGAGGACGTCGTGGTCGCCGAGGTCACCGCGGATCGACTCCGCGCCGATGGCGTGAAGCCGTTCCGCCGAGGCCCCGGAGCGAGCGAGGGCGAGGACCTGATGATCGTGAGCGAGGAGCTCGGTCACGACGGCGGTTCCGATGAGGCCGGTGCCGCCGGTGATGAATACGCGCATGATGTCTCCCGAAAGGTGATGTCAGACTGTGACATGGCTCAGGTTAGCATGCGATGTCAGACAATGACATCACTAGGATGGGACGCATGGGTCGATGGGAACCGGACGCCGCGGGACGGCTGCGCGCGGCCGCGCTGGAGCTCTTCGAGGAGGTCGGGTTCGACCAGGCGACGGTCGCGGAGATCTCCGAGCGGGCGGGCGTCACGTCGCGCACCTTCTTCCGTTACTTCGCCGACAAGCAGGAGGTCCTGTTCGCCGGGTCGGAGAACCTCGGGATCGAGATGGCCGCCGCCCTGACCGCCGCGCCTGCCGACGCGTCCGCGCGCGAGGCGCTCGACGCCGCGCTCGACCAGGCGGCCGTGCTCCTGACCTCGCGTGCGGACTTCGCCCGTCGCCGTCATGCGGTGGTGAGCAGCAACCCCGCGCTGCGCGAGCGGGAGACGATGAAGATGGACCGCGTGATCGAGACGCTCGCGGCGGGCCTGCGGGACCGCGGGGTGGCCGATCCGCTCGCGATCATGACGGCGCACGTGGGGGTCGCCGCGTTCCGGGTCGCGTTCGACGCCTGGGCCCGGGATCCGGCGCTCGACCTCCGCGCCGCGATGGCCGCCAATCTCGCGGCGCTCTCCCCGGCCGCCGCCTGACGCGGTCGGAGGGCAGACTCCCCGGACGCTGAGCCTGTCGAAGCGTCAGCCGACTGGATCCGGACCCTTCGACAGGCTCAGGGACCGGACACGCACACCCATGGATCCGGGCCCTTCGACAAGCCCAGGGACCGGATACGCAGATCCATGGATCCGGGCTCTTCGACAGGCTCAGGGACCGGATACGCGGATCCGCGGATCCATGAACGGACCTATCCTGGCCGCATGACCGAGAATCCGGATCCGCACATCGTCGCGGACGGACTGCTGCCGACGCCGTTCACAGCCGCCGAGATCCGCGATGCGCTCCGCGGCGGCGCCACGATCCGGATCCGCACCGAAGCACCCGACGGGGCGGCGACGGAGCGGGTCAACCGCTTCTCCGACGGCGACGCGGACGGCGCGACGCTGACCGCCCATCCCGCCGACGACCCCGGATCGGCCGTCTCGAAGCGCGTCACCTGGCGGGAGCTGCAGGCGCACGCCGCCTTCCCCGCCGAGCGCACGACGGTCGGATCCGAGACGATCGAGCATCCGCTCGGGCGCCTGGAGTGCCGGCGCTACGCCGTGCGCGACGACGACGGCGACACGGTGTTCTGGTTCGCGCTCGCGCACCCCGGGATGCCGGTGCGATACGAGACGACCGACGCGGCCGGCACCACCCGGACCACGGTGCTCGCGATCACCCGGGGCTGAGTGCCGCCGCCGAACCCCCGCAGCTCAGGACGCCTCGGGCGAAGCCGGCGAGCCCAGCACCGCGTCGAGCAGGCCCGGGAACCGCTCGTCGAGGTCGTCCCGGCGCAGCGTGAGGATGCGCCGGCGTCCGTTCGGCTCGTTGCGGATGACACCCGCCTCGCGCAGCACCTTCATGAAGTGCGACTTGGTCGACTTCGGCAGATTCGGATCCGTCGCGCGGCACGCCGCCATGTCGAGGGGACCGTCGACGAGCTGGCGCGCGATGGCCAGACGCTCCGGGTCGCTGAGCGCGAAGAGCACCGCGGTGAGCTCGATCTCCGAGCGTTCCGGATGCGGGAGGTCGACGGCGCCTGCCGCCGGTCTCGCCCTTCTGGCCGTCAGCATGCTGCTGTTCGGGAACGCCGGATCCGTGCTGCTGCTCGTGCTCGCGAGGATCCTGCAGGGCGTCGCGAGCGGACTGCTCATCGCAGCCTTCTCCGCGACGGTGCTCGATCTCGCGCCGCCCGCACGCCCCGCGACTGCGGCGCTCTGGAACGCACTGAGCCCTGGGATCGGTCTGGCGGCCGGCGCCCTGATCGCCGCGGTCGCTCTGGACGCGACGCCCGAGGCATTGGCCGACGTGTTCGTTCCGCTCGCCGCCGTCTACGTCGCGCTCGCCGCGCTCATGTTCGTCGCACCGGAGACCGCGCCGCGACTGCCCGGCGCCTGGGCGTCGCTGCAGTTCCGCCTGTCCGTGCCGACGGGCATCCGCGCGGAGTTCTGGCGGGCCGCACCGGCGGTCGTCGCCGGCTGGGCGACCGGCGGGCTGTTCCTGTCCCTCGGAGCGAACATCGTCCGCGCCGAGCTGGGTGGCACGGCGCACGTCTGGCAGGGCCTCGCGGTCGCCCTCCTCGCCGGAGTCGGGGCGGTCACCGCCTTCGCGATCCGGCGCCGCACCGCGCGCACGATCGTGATCTTCGGCACCGCGGCGCTCGCCGCCGGCACCGCGCTGTCGCTGCTCGCGCTCGCGATCGGCTCCCTGGCGGCGTACCTCGTGGCTGCGGCTGTGACCGGCATGGGCTTCGGCACCGCGTTCTTCGGCGTCGTCGGGTCCCTCGCGCCACGGATCCCGACGACCCAGCGCGCGGATGCCTTCGCGGTGCTATACCTGCTCGCCTATCTCGCCTTCGGGCTGCCCGCGGTCGTCGCCGGCATGCTCGTCGCGCAGGTGGGACTCGGCGCCGTCTGCGTCGGCTACGGGGTCGTCGTCATCGCACTGGCGGTGATCGCCCTGGTGCTGCGCGTTCGCCGGCCGGCGTGATCGGCGACGCGGGCGTAGCGCTTGCCGACCGTCAGGCCGTGGATCCGTGCCCTTCGACAGGCTCAGGGACCGGATACTGGCCCCGGGGGGCAGGTGCGGCGCTCGCACGCGAGCCCCGCGCTGCGAGCTCCGCACTCCGCGCCGTCGTCAGCGGTCAGCGCGGTCCGCGCCGGGACAGCCCGGCGAACAGCGCGTGCAGCAGCGGCAGCGCCGAGACGCTCATCAGCACGATGCCGAGCGCCGGAGCCGGCGCGAGCACGAGCGCCCCGCCGATGAGCAGCGCGGCGAACAGCAGCGCCGACACACCGCGCCGGATGAGGCCGTCGATGCGGTCGAGGCGGCGCTCGATGCGCGAGGTGTCGAAGGCTACGGATCCGTCGTCGACGCGCGTGATGAGATCGTCGATCCGCCTCGGCAGGCGCCATAGGATGCCCGCGTTCGCGACGGTCTGCGCGGCGAAGTCCTGCACGATGTTACCGCTCTCGTCCGCCAGCAGCCGGGTGGCGTAGGGCTCGATCGATTCCCAGATGTTGAACTGCGGATCCAGTCCGCTGCACATGCCGGAGGTGAGCGAGACCGCGCGGATCAGCAGGAGCAGTCCTTCGGGAAGCTGCACCGGCAGCGAGCGCATCGTGTCGCCGAACTCGACGGCGAAGCTCTGGAACTCGCGCGGGTCCACGTCGCGCAGCTCGGCGAAGCCCATGCCGCCGAAGCGGGCGAACAGGGCGGAGAGCGCCCGCTCGAGGTCGCGGTTCTCCGCCGACGGCATCAGCACGCCGATCTCCTGCGCGGCCGCGACCATGCCCTTCCCGTCGCGGGAGGCGGCGGCGATGAACAGCGTGCGCAGTCCGTGCCGGATCCCCTCGGGCACCTCGGCCATCATCCCGAAGTCGATGAAGGTGAGTCGCCACGCGGGATGCGGCCCGCCCGCGGACTCGCCGGTCCCTGAGCGTCCCTCGTCTCGGAGCTTCGCCCCTCGCTCGGGAACCGCGAAGCGAGACGAAGGGCCCGTGGAAGCGCCCGGCATCCCGACGCCGCCCGCCTGGTGCGGCGTCACGAAGATGTTGCCGGGATGCGGATCCGCGTGCACGAATCCGTGCGTGAAGACCTGGTCGAACATGACCTCGGCGAACACGCGGGCGACCTCGGCCGGGTCGATCCCCGCCGCGCGCAGGGCCTCGACGTCGTTGATTTTGATCGCGGTGACGTCGGAGAGGGTGAGCACGCGGCGCGTGGTGCGCTCCCAGGCGACGAGCGGGGCGTCCACTCGGGGGTCGTCGACGAACGCCTCGGCGAACCGCTCGGCCGCGGCCGCCTCGTGGATGTAGTCGATCTCCTCGAGGCTCGTCTGGGCGAACTCCTCCACGAGCGCCGGGGCGTTCACGCGATCGGCGATGAACCGGATCCGCCGCAGCCACCCGGCGACGCGGCGGAGTGCGGCGAGATCCGTGGCGACCACCTGGTCGATGCCCGGACGCTGCACCTTGACGACGACCTCCGCGAATCCGGCGTCGGCCGCGTCCTGCACGGAGAGCCGGGCACGGTGCGCCTGCCCCAGCGACGCCGCGGCGAGCGGAGTCTCCTCGAACCACGCGAACGCGCGTTCGAGGGGCACGTCGAGCTCGGCTTCGGCGAGCGCGCGGATCCGGTCCACGGGCACGGCCGGCACCTCGTCCTGCAGGCCGGCGAGCTCGGTGGTGATCTCGGGCGGCAGCACGTCGAGGCGCGACGACAGGAACTGGCCGACCTTGATCATGAGCCCGCCCAGCTGCACGGCGAGCACGTGGAACCGCTGAGCGAGCGTGCGCATCCGCCGCTCGCGGCTGCTCTCCGCGACGCGGGTCAGGCCGATCCGCGGAAGGGCGATCTCGTACCACCACGTCTGGACGAGCACACGCGCGGCGAAGCCCAGGATCCGCCGGTACCGGGCGCGCAGCGGCGGCCCCTGGTCGCCGGGCGGGCTCGGAACGGCCGAGCGACCGGCCGCGCGCCCCGGGTCCGATGCTGCGCCGGCCGCGCGCGCGGCCCCCGCGACGGCGGCCGGATCCGCCCTCCCGTCGGCCGTCGCCGGCTCGGGCGCGCTGCCCGGCGCCTGGCTCAGGAACCAGTCGTCGCCCTCACCCGTCATCAGTCGGCGAGGATCGCGTACAGGCGTCGGCGGGCCTCGTCGAGCACGTCGACCGCCTGCTGCACCTGCTCGGGCGTTCCCGTGCGCGCGACCTGCGCCGCGGCACCGGCGAGGTCGACCCCCGCCTTCGGGAGTGCGCCGAAGGAGGCCGCACCCGTGCGCGCACTCGACCCCTCCCACGGCGGCGTGCCCGCCTCCTCCGCGACGGCGCGACCCGCCTCGGTCAGAGAGTACGTCTTGCGGCCGCCCTGCTCGGCGGCCTCGATGAGCCCCTCGTCGGCGAGCAGCTGCAGCGTGGGATAGACGGATCCGGCGCTCGGCTTCCACGAGCCGCCGCTGCGCTCCTCGATCTCCTGGATGATCTGGTAGCCGTGCATGGGCTGCTCGGCGAGCAGCGCGAGCACCGCCGTGCGCACATCACCGCGGGCCATCCGCGGGGTCGAGGGGCGCTGGTCGAAGACCGAGCGCAGGTGCTCCATGGCCTCCCACAGACCCGCCGTCGGATTCATGCCCGGGCGTCGCCCGAAGCCGCGGCCGCCCCCCGGACCGAACTCCGTTCCGCCGAAACCACGCGATGCATAGCTGTTGTCCATGACGACCTCCTCAGGTCCGACTCCTGTCGAGCGATAGTCAACGATATGTCGCTATGTATCGGAAGGGAAGGGCGCTAGGCGATCTTCTCGAACACCATCGTCGCCTGGATGCGGTCGCCTCCGCCGAGCCCCTTGCTGCCGGACGCCGCGGTCGTGATGGTGTGCAATCGATAGCCGAGCGCCGCCTGCTTATTGATCGCCTTCTCGAGCTCGGTGAGATTCCCGGATCCGGTTCCCCACAGCTTCTCCTTGAGGATCACCTGCAGGACGACATAGCTCATTCCGGCTGCTGCCGGCCTCGGCTGCGCACCGGCCACCGCCTCTGCCTCGATGTGGCTGATGATGCCGCTCACGCTGCGTTCGACCGGTGGCGGCGGTTGCACAGCGTCGGTCCAATTGGTGCCGTCCCACCAACGCGTTGTTCCTGACCCGTCGTCGTACCAGCCGGCCTGCGCGTCTGTCATGTGCGTCTCCTTCGTCTTGCCCACGGCCCATTCGGACTCGCGACACGGCGAGCGCCGAACGGGGTTCCACAACATCTCTACACCTGGACATCCTATTGAGCACCGCCGGCATGCGCCATGCCCGGCGCTCGGCTCGCCACGCCCTACGGTGGAGGGATGACGATCACCGCCGCGGCAGACGGATCCGCCCTGGGCAACCCCGGTCCCTGCGGCTGGGCCTGGTACATCGACGATGCGAACTGGGCGGCCGGCGGATCCCCCCACGGCACCAACAACCAGGGCGAGCTGCAGGCCGTGCTCGAGCTGCTGCGCGCCACCGCCGCGGTCGCGGGCGAGAAGCTCGTGATCGAGTGCGACAGCCGGTACGTGATCGACTCGGTGACGAAGTGGATGCCGGGCTGGAAGCGCAAGGGCTGGCGCAAGGCCGATGGCGGCCCGGTGCTCAACCGCGAGCTGCTCGAGGGCATCGACGCAGAGCTGCGCGGGCGCGACGTGTCGTTCAGCTGGGTCAAGGGCCACGCCGGACACCCCCTGAACGAGGCCGCGGATCAGCGCGCGAACGCCGCCGCGACTGCGTACCAGCGCAAGCAGGAGCCCGCCCGCGGCCCCGGTTTCACGGCCGCCGCGCCGGTCATCGCCGGGGCCTCGACGAGCATCCCGGAAACCGCAGGCCCCACGCACTCGACCGCTGCGGACGGTGGGTCCGGTGCGGCCGGCGCGGCCTCGGCCCGGACAGAGGCTCCGCCGCTGTGGGCGGAGGCGTCGGATCTGCTCGACAGCCTCGACCTGCCCGCGGCGACACCCCCGATCGACCTGCGCATCGCCCTCAGCACCGAGGAGCACGCCCGGCTCCGCGATCGCGCCGACGCCCAGGGCGTGAGCCTGGAGGAGGCGCTGCGGCGTCTGATCTGACCGGATCCGGTGCCACACTGTCGGGATGTGGATCGGATGGATCGAGTTCGACATCCTGCTCGGCGACGTGCACTCCCTGAAGGAGAAGCGCAGCGTGATCCGGCCGCTGCTCGCGGACCTCGGCCGGCGCACCGAGGCGGCGGTCGCCGAGGTGGGCGCGCAGGATCTGCACCGCCGCACCCTGCTCGGGGCAGCAGTCGTCGCGGCGCACGCGTCGCACGTGCGCGACGTGCTGGATCAGGCCGAGCGGCTGCTCACCGAGCAGCATCCCGAGATCACGGTGCTCTCGGCCCGCCGCGGGTTGCACAGCAGCGAGGACTGACGGCCACACCCCGCCCGGCGCACGCCGGTGGTCCGGATGGACGGCTTCTGGGTGGCGGCGCTGGCCGGCGTACTGGCCGGGCTCGGCGTCGCGATGCCGCTCGGCGCGTTCGTGCTGGCGCAGGGCGCAGGCGCGCTCGTGGCAGGGTGACCCTGCCGTCGGCCCGTCACCGCGCCGCGAGCAGGTCCCGCAGCTGGGCGGCCTCTTCGGCCGGCATGGAGTAGGTGTGCTCGGGCGCGGGGTACGTCCGCTCGCGCACCTCGTCGGCGTAGGCGGTGACGCCCTCGATCGCGGCGGTGCGCAGGTCGGCGTAGCGCTTGACGAACTTCGCCGCGGGGCCGTCGTAGATCCCGAGCAGGTCGTGGAACACCAGCACCTGCCCGTCGGTGGCGGATCCGGCTCCGATCCCGATCACGGGAGTGTCGATCAGCGGCATGAGGGCAGCGGTGACCTCGCTCGGCACGGCCTCGACGACGAGCAGCGCGCAGCCCGCATCCTGCAGGGCGAGGGCGTCGTCGATGAGCGACAGCGCGGCGTCGGCGGTGCGCCCCTGCGCGCGATAGCCGCCGAGCGACGTCGCGGTCTGCGGGGTGAGGCCCACGTGCCCGACGACGGGGATGCCGGCCTCGACCAGCGCCCGGGCACGGTGCACCGAGGTGCCGCCGCGCTCGATCTTGACGAGGTCGCAGCCGGTCTCCTTGACGAAGCGCTGCGCCGTCGCGAGGGCCTGGGCGTCGGAGGTCTCGTAGGAGCCGAACGGCAGATCGGCGACGAGCAGCGGCGTCGTGAGCCCGCGCCGCACGGCCTTGGTGAGCATGATCATCTCGTCGACCGACACAGGCACCGTGCTGTCGTAGCCGAGCACGGTCATCGCCGCGGAGTCGCCGACGAGCACGATGTCGACGCCGGCTGCCTCCACGATCTGCGCGCCCGGGTGGTCGTATGCGGTGACCATGACGATCGGCTCGCCCGCGGCCTTCTTCGCGGCGAGGTCCCCGAGCCCGAGGCGGCGGGGAGCGGCATACGCGCTCATGCGAGGGCCTCCCGGAGCGGTGCGCCGGCCCTTGGCGCTTTGGCCGCCGTCCCGGATGACCGACGATGTCCCGTTTCGCCGACGAATTCGCCGAGTACGTCGGCGAAACGGGACAAGGTCCGCTGTTCGGGACACAACACCCGGTTCATACGAGCTCCTCCCTCGCGCTCCGGGCACCGCCGGTCGCTGAGCCCGTCGAAGCGTCCGGCACCCTGGTCACCCCGTCGGTCGCTGAGCCCGTCGAAGCGTCCGGAACCCGGGCCTCGGTCAGCAGCACGTCCACCGCGTCGTCGACCTGGATGATCGCGTTCGACCGGTCCACGTGCACCACCGTCGGCGCGTAGTCCGCGAGGTCCTCACGCGAGTAGTCGGCGTAGGAGATGACGATGACCGTGTCGCCCGTGTGCACGAGGCGGGCGGCGGCGCCGTTCACCTGGATCACGCCGGATCCGCGCTCTCCCGCGATCGTGTACGTCTCGAAGCGGGATCCGTTGTCGACGTCGACGACGTGCACCTGCTCGTGCGGGAGGATGTCGGCGGCGTCGAGCAGGTCGGGGTCGATCGTGATGGATCCGACGTAGTGCAGATCGGATCCGGTGATCGTCGCGCGGTGGATCTTCGACTTCAGCATGGTGCGTCGCATCAGGCGCTCACTCTCAGGAGGCGGTTGTCGATGAGGCGGGCCGCGCCGACGTGCGCGGCGACCGCGAGCAGCGCCGCGCCGTCGAGGCGGGTCACGGGCTGCAGGTCGTCGGCCGTGCGCAGCTCGAGGTACTCGGGGACGATGCCGGCGTCGTCCAGGATCCGCCGGGCCGCGTCTTCGATGGCGGCGCCGTCGCGCTCGCCCTGCTCGACGGCTTCGGCTGCGGCTTCGAGCGCGCGGTTCAGCGCGGTCGCCTGCTGCCGCGCCGCGGGGCCGAGGTAGACGTTGCGCGAGCTCATGGCGAGACCGTCGGGTTCGCGCACGATCGGGCAGGCCACGATCTCGACGTCGAGATTCAGGTCGCGCACGAGCCGGCGAACCACGAGCACCTGCTGCGCGTCCTTCTGCCCGAAGTAGGCGGCGTCGGGCGCGACGATGCCGAAAAGCTTGGCGACGACCGTGGCGACGCCGTCGAAGTGGTGCGCGCCGCGGCTCGCGCCGTCGAGGACGTCGGTGATGCCGGAGATGTGGATCGTCGTGGCGAAGCCGTCGGGGTAGATCTCGGCGGGTTCGGGGGCGAAGAGGATGTCGGCGTCCTCGCCCTCGGCGAGCTCGGCGTCCCGCGCCTCGTCACGCGGGTAGCGACTGAGGTCTTCATTCGGGCCGAACTGCGTGGGGTTGACGAACAGCGACACCACGACGAGGTCGTTGTGCGCGCGAGCCTCGCGCATGAGCGAGAGGTGACCCTCGTGGAACGCGCCCATGGTCGGAACGAGTCCGACGCTCCGCCCGTCCTGCCTCGCGGCCCTCACGGCTTCGCGGAGCTCGGCGATGGTGCGGATGATCCTCATGCGCAGCTCCCCTCGTGCCGTTCCCCGGTTCCTGAGCGAGCGGAGCGAGACGAAGGACGCCCAGCGCCCGCAAGAACCCGCGTCTGCACGGTGAGCGCATCGACCAGCGGCAGCAACTCCGGGTTGCCGTCCGCGACAGCCGCCCGCTGCCGCGCGACCGTCACCTCGTCACCCCGGGCGATCGGTCCCGTGAGCACCTCAGCGGCACCCCGGTCGGCCCAGTTCGCCACCGTCCGCTGCACGAGCGGCGCGAGCACCGCGCGCGCCTCATCGGAGCCGATGCCCGCGGATCCGGCGACCCGCTCGGCCGCATCCAGAACGGCAAGCAGCAGGTTCGACGCGATCGAGGCGGACGCGTGATACCCCGCACGCTGCGCCTCGTCGACGCGGAACGGCCGCGCCCCGAGCGCCTCGGCGAGCCGTGTCGCCGTCACCAGCGCGTCGTCCGTGCGTCCATCGACGGCCGCGCCGATCCCGCGGAAGACGTCGGCCGACTCAGATCCGGTGAACGTCTGCAGCGGGTGGATGCTGAAGTCGACCTCGTCGAGTCCGGTCGCTCCCGACACGTGCCCGACGAGCCGCGCGTGCGGGCGCGCGGTCGCAGCGGCCTCGTGAATCGCCGCGTCGGGCACGCACAGGATCGCGACGTCAACCGGCGGCACTGCCTCCGCCCGGCCGAGCGGCCCGCGCACGTCGAAACCGACTTCCGCCAGCGCTCGCGCGAGCACGCCGCCGAGCCGTCCGGCACCGACGACGGCGATGCTGCGAGCGCGCGCAGCAGACACGGGGGAGGAAGATGCGTTCATTGTTGGACCCCGGCCGGAATCGGCAGCCGGGCTGGGTCGAGTATCCGCCTGCGCCGCGATCCGCACCAAATCGGAGATCATTTCGCACGACAAATTCAGCCAAGCGGCGTACTACTGTTCAGGATCAACAGGTTTCGGTTGCCCTTCTGCTCTCCGCGCGCTACGCTGGCACCTGACTACTCAGTCTCCCTCCACGACACCGCCGTACCCGCTTCAGCGCGCCCACGCGCAGCTCAATCCCGCGGGTAGGCCGCCCGCCACCGGTCGCGTTGACGCGCGATGTCGGCGCGCACGTCCGACGTGAGCAGGTCTGCCGAACGCAGGTCGGGGTCGAACGCCCAGTCGTTCGCCCGCAGACCGAGCGCGCGCAGCATCGGCTGCGCCCGCTGTCCCGGCGACCCCTTCAGCCCGAGGCGCTCCATCAGCTCTCCGACCGTGATGTCGTCGCCGAAGTCCAGGTAGTCGTTGCCCTTCGCGACGATCCAGCAGAGCGCCGCGGCCGCCGTGGCGTTGCTCGAGCGGCGACGGAAGATCGCCGGGTCCGCAGTCGCGATGCGCACCAGCGCTCGGCGGGCCGCGGTACGCAGTTCGGGATCGTCGAAGAGGTCGATGCACACACCGTCCGCGAGCGCGGAAACCGAGCGCACTCGGTCGACGATGTCGTCGGGGAGAGCGGAGACGTCGAGAGGCTCGTCGGGCAATGGAGCATCATCGAGCGCATCGAGAATGTCGGGTCCGCCCACTGACTGCGCGAGAACATCCAGATAGTCGGCGGGCCCGCCGAGGAGGTCATCGCCGTCGAGATCGTCGGTACCCAGGATTCCCAGCCGTTCCAGCAGGGCTGCGGGGCCTTGGGCACGCGGCCGGGAGATTGCGTCGAGGTAGCCGGGCGTGAACGCGTCGACGGCCTCAAGCGCCTGCACGGTATATATCTCGGGGACGCCACGGCGCGCGTGCGCGTAGGGGATCACTGTTTTGAGGGTGTCCGGCATGGCGCGCAGGTACGCCTCGGGCGCGATGACCTTGCGCGGAATCAGGTCCACCAGCACGATTTCGACCATGACATTGCTCCAGCGCAGCGGGTCGCCCGTGCCGTAGTCCGCGGCGAAGTTCATCAGCGTCTGCGCCTGGTCGAGCTGATCGGGCGTGAGCGAACGAGCATGCTCCGATGCGGCGAAGTCCGCACGCAGCGCATCCCACTCAGCGTCACTGAGCTCGATGCGCTCGTATCCGTGCCCGTCGCGCGGCAGCCCGCGCAGCAGCCACTCGACGAGCGGCTTGACCTGAGGCCAGGTGTCGGTGGTGACCGGATCGATGAAGCGGTCGCCGGTGGCGATGGCGCCGCGGAGCTTCGCGGCCGCATCCTCCAGGAGGATCTCCCGCAACTCGGTGTCGTCGCCGCCGAGGGCGTCGACACGGCCGAGCGCTTCACGAATCGGCACGTCGGCGATCCAGCAGTCTTTGACGATCGTGCCCATGTTGTGGTCGACGTACGCCACGATCGTGAACGACCGCCCGGGCGTCTCCACCCCGAGGAAGAGGTTGTCACCGTCGCCGAGGATGTGGGTGTTCTCGACCGCGCGCACGATGCGGATCTGGTCGAGATGCCGCAGCCATTGCGGCAGCGCATGACGGCGGTGCGCATCGCGCACCTGACGCCCGACGTCGGGCAGGTCCAGCATCTCCGACCACACCAGCAGCAGGGCGTCGGTCTCGCGTTCACCGACGTCGAGGAACGATGCGATGAGCATCTCGCGGGACGGCCCCGGATCCACCCGCTGCGGTCGCAACGGCGTGCCCGCGAGCGGATCCGGAGCGGTGACCTGAGCCAGGCCGCTCGCCGCCGCGAGGAACGTGAGCGGATGCGGATCCCGCAGGGCGTGCGCGAGGTCGTCCAGCAGAGACGGACGGGAGAGGCCGGGCATGGCGCCAGCGTACGGGAATCATGGGGTGCGTGCCGGTGTCCCCGTGCCGGGCTCGCGACGGCCACGCGGTCTGCGCCCGAGCTCGATGTACGCGGCGTCGGAGCCCCCGGGTCGACTCACGCGCGACCCGGATCCGCCGCCCCGCGCTCCGCCTGGGTGTACCCGGTGCGGTCACCGGCGCGGCGCCGCGTCAGCTTGGCGGCGTGGGCGGCCATCGTGGGCGCGATGTTGCCCATGTCGAACGTCAGGGCGTCCTTCGCATCGATGCCGATGGCGCCCGCCGCGAGGACCGCATCCTGGTTCGCGCCGAGGAAGGAGACATCCCAGTCGTAGTCATCGCGCTGACGCTGGATGATCCGGGCGATGGCGGCGGCGTCGTACTCCTGCGAGGCGTTCTCCGCCCCGTCGGTGACGATCGTGGCGAGCACGGTGCCGGGGCGCGCGTGCTTGGGCAGTGCGGCGAGGGCCGCACCGAAGCCGCTGAAGGCGACGCCGATCGCGTCGTACAGGGCGGTCGCGCCACGCGGTTCGAGGACGATCTTCACGTCGGCCGGCTGAGCGAAGGCGTGCGTGTGCTCGATGACGTTGTCGAACGTGACGACGTCGACGGTCACCATGCCGGGCTGTGCAGCCTGGGAGTCGATGAGCTGCTGGGTGGCGGCCGCCATCTCCGCGGCGCTTCCTTCCATCGATCCCGAGCGGTCGAGAACGACCAGGATCGCGGTGTAGTTCGAGTCAGTCATGAGGAAGCCTTCTCTCTCAGTAGTAGCAAACTTGTGCTTTCAGTTATACAGAGCCACCACAGAGAGCACAAGTGATTCGTTACGGTTAGCATAAGAAGGACCGCCGACACGGGCAGCGAGAGGGAGCAGCGCATGGCATCCGCATCGAAGAAGACCGGCGACGAAGAGGTCGGCCGACGCATCGCGGACCGGCGCACGAGCCTGCGGATGTCGCGTGAGGACCTCGCCCGCACCATCGGCGCATCCTACGCGATGGTCGCTCAGGTCGAGACGGGCTGGCGGATGCCGTCGTACGAGAAGCAACTGCTCATCGCGAAGGCCCTCGGGGCGCGTCTCGACGAGCTGTTCGGCGAGGGCGACGACGAGCCCTTCAACGTCCCCTTCGATACGTCGGTCGGCGCCGCCACCGCGGCCCCTCCGTCGATGAGCGCGCCCGGGTCGCCACAGGTTTCGGCGGCCTTCCCGCTCGGCGAGATCTCAGCGCGGCGGACGAGCGGATCCGGTCCGGCGAAAGGCGCTGATCCCGCGACGAGCGCCCCCGCGGCCCCGAGCGGATCGCCGACGACCCCGAGCGCATCCCTGTCGACGGCCTCACGACCCACGTTCGATGAAGCGGTCGAGCGCGCCGCCGCGGCGCTGCGCGACCTGCCCCCGTCCCGCCGGCTCGATGCCCTGGCGCGCCTGCAGCTGAGCGTGACCCGCGAGGTCGTCGATGAGGAGCGCCGTCAGGCAGGCGGCGAACGCCAGCGGTCGGGGTGGATCACCGAACTGAAGCCGGACGAGGTGTTCGTGTTCGGCTCGAACGCGGAGGGTCGGCATGGCGCGGGCGCCGCGCGCACCGCCTACGAGCGGTTCGGCGCCGTATGGGGCGAAGGGTCGGGGCACCAAGGCCAGTCGTACGGGATCGTCACGATGAGCGGACTCGGCGTGCTGCGCGACGAGGTGGCACGGTTCCTCCGCTACGCGAGCCGCCACCCCGAGCTGCGGTTCCTCGTCACCCCGATCGGCACCGGCGTCGCCGGCTACCGCGCCGACGAGATCGCGCACCTCTTCGACGGCGCACCCGACAACGTCGTGCTGCCGGCGGAGTTCCAGGGACGGTAGACCGCGGCGGATTTGGATCCGGGCGGTGGTTCACAGCGTTTAGTGGCCGAGCCGCCGCCTCAGCGCGACCTGGTCTGGCTCGAAGTGCGCGTCGCCCACATCGTCGCCAAGCGCGTGCTCACCGATCCACATGTCCGCCTCATGCTTGTGGCCTCGTCCCCGGAGCAGTTCAGCCAGCAACTCAACCTCCTCGCAGGTGAGAGCCGTGCCGACCTCGTGGGCCGTGTCTTTATCGAAGGGGACTGCTGCACGGATAGGTGACAGGTTATAGTCACGCCGCCAGTGCGACGGTCGTGTTCATGATGGTCTCGAACTCGATGGGCGTCAAACGGCCCAGGCGTGCCTGGCGTCGGCGACGGTGGTAGGTCCGTTCGATCCAGGTCACCATCGCGATGCGGAGTTGCTCGCGGGTGGTCCAGGTTCGGCGGTTGAGGACGTTCTTCTGCAGCAGCGCGAAGAACGATTCCATAGCTGCGTTGTCTCCGCTGGACCCTACTCTGCCCATGCTCCCGACCATGCGATGCCGGCTGAGGGCGCGGAGCATCTTCCGGCTTCGGAACTGAGATCCCCTGTCGGAATGCACGATGCATCCGGCGACGTCGCCGCGCATCGCAACAGCGTTCTCGAGGGCTTGGACGGCCAGACGGGACTTCATCCGGGAGTCGATCGAGTACCCGACGATCCGTCCCGAGTAGACGTCCTTGATGGCGCAGAGGTAGAGCTTGCCCTCCGCGGTCCGGTGTTCCGTGATGTCGGTCAGCCACAGTTCGTTCGGCGCCTCCGCTGTGAACACGTGCCGCACACGCCCGTCCTCGTCGACGACCGCGCACAGGTCGTCGTGGACGGGAGGGCCGGGTCGGCGGCCCTTGCCGCGCTTGGGCTTGCCGAACGCGCTGAACCAGCCGTTACTCGACGCGATCCGCCACGCCGTCCGATCCGACATCGCCTCTCCGTTGTCGCGGGCCTCGTCGGCGAGGAGGCGGTGCCCGAACTCGGGGTCGTCCTGGTGCGCGTCGAATAGCGCGTTCGCGCGATACGCCTCCACCACCTCACTATCGGTGATGGGGTTCGCCAGCCAGCGGTAGTAGGGCTGGCGGGAGAGCTTCAATACCCGGCACGTCACCGTCACAGGAATCCCTGCGGCGGCGAGCTCCGTCACGAGCGGGTAGAACCTTTTCCCGGCAGGTTCGCCTGCGACAGATACGCCGCCGCACGCCGCAGGACCTCGTTCTCCTGTTCGAGGAGCCGGTTTCGCTTCCGCAATTCGCGGATCTCGGCCGCCTCGGTTCGGGACTGGCCGGGCTTGGCTCCCTCGTCGATGTCGGCGCGACGCATCCACTTCTGCAACGTCATGGGGTGAACACCGAAGTCTTTCGCGATCTGCTCGATCGTCACACCGGGCTCACGATTTCGCGCGACGCGCACGACATCGTCACGGAACTCAGTGGGGTAGGGCTTCGGCACAGCAACATCCTTCCAGGCCAACCCCTCGGGCAAGCCAGATCAGATGTCACCTATTCGTGCAGCAGTCCCTTGCGCGCCATCGCTATCGCTGGTCCAGCACGCTTGAAGTCGGCCAGCGTTACTCCCGTAAGGACGTCTGTCGTCTGCTGAACTGGCAGAAGAACGAAGAGGGCACGATCAACGGTTACAAGGTCGACCTGATTTCGGGAACCTGCCCGATCTTCGTCACCTACCACAAGCACGAGGACGTATCTGCGAGCACCGCATACGGCGATGAGTTCATCAACGAGTCCCAGATGCATTGGTTCACGCGCAGTCGTCGCACGCTCGCGAGCTCCGAAGTGAAGACAATTGCGGAGAACGCGATCCCGCTCCATCTGTTTGCGAAGAAGGACGATGCCGAGGGCCGCGACTTCTATTACCTCGGCCGCGTGCGCGCGTCCTCACCAAAGCAAGCGCAGATGCCAGGAGAGGGCGGATCCCTCTTGAATGTGGTAACGATGACGCTCGGTATGGAGTCTCCGATCGAGGCCAGCCTGTACGACTATTTCGTCGCGAACGCCCCGAAAACCGAGCCCTAGTCGACTGCGAATACGACACCGCTGGTAGCGTCGGCGCCATGCCGTCCTCCGCCACTCTCGCCGCCCTCCGCGCGTTCGTCGACGAGCGCGACTGGGATCAGTTCCACACGCCGGAGAACCTTGCCAAGAGCATCGCAGTCGAATCCGGGGAGTTGCTCGAGTGCTTCCAGTGGGGCGGCGAGTTCGACCAGACGCGCGTCGAGGAAGAGCTCGCCGACATCGTCACGTACTGCATCCATCTGGCGAACCGGATCGGCGTCGACCTCGACGACATCGTGCTGCGCAAGCTCGAGTCGAGCCGCGCAAAGTACCCCGTTGATCAGGCGCGCGGTCGGATGGTGAAGTACACGCAGCTTGCGGCCGAGAGAGATCAGGACGAGTAGCGATCCAGCCCGAGCGTTTCGGGACCGGTCCGCGCCACGCGCGGGCGACGCGCCGGGAAAGCCGGCGGGCGCTGGTTGGCTGGAGGGATGGAGATCCCCACTCTTGCCCTGCTCATCGCCGTCGCTGTGCTGGTCGTCGCCTTCGCGGCGACGGTCTGGGGTCTGAGCCGCCGCAACCGGCGGGTCAGGGAGGAGCTCCAGCGGCGCTACGCCGACGAAGAGAATTCGCTCGTCGAACGCCAGGCCAGCGCGACCCGCGAGCTGCAGAGCACGCACAGCGAAACCGTCGCCACGTTGATGGCGCGCTACGACGCGGAGACCACGCAGCGCCTCGCCGAGCACGAGGAGCAGGTGCGCGCACTCACCGCCGAGCGCGACGCCGCCATCGCGAACGAGGAGGGATCCCGGTTGCTCGCCGGCCGTGGACTGCGCTGGGAGCTCGCCTCGCGTGAGGTGCTCGTCGACGCCTGCGAGGCAGGCGGGTTGGACGCGATCGTCGCGACGAACATCGTCTTCTCCCCGCGCGATGAGGGATCCATCGCACCGTACTGCGCACAGCTCGACCACCTCGTGATCACCGAGAAGGCGGTCGTGCTGGTCGACAGCAAGTACTGGAAGGGTCTCATCCTCGACGGCAAGAAGCCGTCGACGCTCGCGGGGGCGCTCGGCGTGCTCTTCGACGAGAGCGCGCTGCCGAGCTCGTTCGCGATCGCGGTGACGCGGGAGGGCGGCGAGCGCCTCGACGTGCGCACGCTGCTCGGGCCTGACTCTCCCGCGGCGCAGGTCCGACGCCAGGCTCGTCGCTTCTACCAGCACCTGTCAGCGCGGCACGGATCCGCTCCGTACGTGCAGACGTGCGTCTTCTACTCCCATCCCGACGCGCGGGTGTGGACGGGCGGCCTCGACGAGTCCGAGCACGCTCAGCCGACGCGCATCGCCTCGGTCCGCACGATCCAGAAGGCGCTCCTCGACGCGCAGACCGGCGGCCCCGCCGGCCCGTCGTCGCATCAGCTCACGCAGCTCGTCGCGACGGTCCACGAACTGGGCGCCGACCTGCACGGCACCGGACGGTTCGCGTCGGAGTTCCGCAGCCCGGTGCCGCTGAACTTCCGTATGCCGGCACACGGGACGCTGTCCGCGCAGGCGACGACGGCGGAGGGACCGCGGATCCGGGAGCGTCGCAGCGTGCGTTCTTGAAGCGCTTGTGGCTTCGGGGTTTCGCATCGCCGCATGCGGCGAGTTGGATTTCGCTGCTGAAACGTCATCGGGAACAGCGCTTTTCATCGTCGACCGCGGACTGAACTCCGCCCCGGTCAGCAGCCGGGGGCGTTGGGGCGTTCCAGGCACGTACCCTGGACGAGGGCGGTGTACGCCTTGACGACACGGATCTGCTGACTCGCGGGCGGACCGTTCAGCGTGCCGCTGATCGGGATCCACCCGGCGCCGAGATCCACGTCGGCAGTGTAGGTGACCGTGGCGGTCACCGTGTACGTGCCGGGCTCCGTGTAGACGTGGCTCGTGTCGGTGGGCGTGAACTGCGCTTGACCGCTCGTGTCCCACGCGACGCCGGGCGTGGTGCTCGTGCGCCGTTCCCCGTCGCCGTAGTCGAACGCGTAGCTCACCGGGGTGAACCGGATCGTCAGGGACCGGCCGAGGATCGTGCCGGGGATCGTCTCGGTCTTGGCGCTGCTGAGGAAGTTGGCGGGGAGCCCGACGACCGCGATGTTGTCGGGTTCGCCGGCGACCGTCGCCGTGGACGGGACGAAGCGGGCGAGGTCGGAGATGGTGACGCTCCAGCCGGGGACAGCCGGAGGTGGCGTCGTGGGCTCCTGAGTGGTCGGAGCGTCCACGCGGATGCCGTTGAGGCAGCTCTGGAACTCGTGGACGTCGTCGCGACAGGTGTCGTAGATGTTGACGGGTGGTGGGGGTTCCGGGAACCAGAGGTCGTCTGACCCGGCGCCTTCGATCAGCGGACCATTGCCGCCCGGCGTCGGATCCCAATCGTCGGTACTCGTCGTCTGGCTGCCCGTCATCGTCACGCCGCTACGGTCTGGACAGCCGAACATCGCCCCGATTCGTCCGCACGCTGTGTCCACGGGCGCATCTGCGAACACGCCTGCGCCATTTACAACCAAGACGGCGATGAGGAGCGACGAGACTAGCATTTGATGTCCGCTGAAGCCGATTTCGCGATCAACAACGAAGATCCCGCACGGGTGAACTCGACCTGGAGTGGCACGAGCAGCGGTCTGTTAGCTGGAGTCACGTCGCCGCCGCTCTTGTCAATGATGCGGGTCTGGCTGACGTCGAGGCAAACGTCGGCAGCTACCTGGGAAGTTTCGGGACTGAACTTGGAACCGCTGAAGGACTCGACGCGGGCAGCACCCTTGATTGTCAAGCCCTGCGACTTGAGATCACGCTGGCTTGCTAACTCGTCTTCCAGCGCCGCGCCCGCCAGATAGTCCTCCGGTCGAGCAGTCGCGTCACCACTGTCCGCTTTGGCTCCGGCATCCGTGTATTCGCGGTACACGGCCTCCGCGGCTTTGAAGGCGTCGGCCTCGCTGGTGAACAGCGGAGTCGGAGTCGGCTTGGGTGCCGGGCCGGGTGTGCAGCCGGCGAGCCCGACCGCGGCTGCGACGAGCGCCGCCGCGACGCCAGCGCGGAGCGCCCCGGCCATCCGACCGCCGCGAGGGGACCGGACATCGAGAGCAGTGCGCCGAGGAATCACTCAGCCACCGTAACCGGATCCACCCGTCTGCTTGAGAGTTATCCACAGGCTTCGCCCGAGAAGGGTGCCGCGTTTCGTCTCTCTCGGCCTGCGGCCGTGCTCGCTCAACGACCCCGGGTACGGGCTCAGGCGGGCGCAGTCAACGACACCGGAGGGAGCAGGCCGTCGCGCCGAGCGCGATAGGGGCGCCGCGGGCACCGCTACTTCCCGCGGCGCACCACGAGCACGATGAACAGCGCGACGAAGACCGCGACGAGCGCTCCCGCGGTGATACCCATGACGCCTCCAAGCCCGCGCCTGACGGGGCGTGGGCTTGGATTCTCGCACACGGACTTCGGTGCGTCCGCGGTCACTCCGCCGATGCCGGGGCGTACTGCAGCAGAACATTCGACGACCCCGGGATCGGGGCTGCGCCGAGCGTGCGCAGCCGCACCGGGGCCCGGAACGCCGGCACGCCCTCGCCGATCGCGTCCGGCCCCATGATCAGGTCGAGGCGGTCGACCGCGCCGTCCGCCAGCAGGTCGTTCCACAGGGTCGCGCTGGCGAACACGACGATGTCGCCGCCGTCGCCGGCCTTCTCGGCGGCCAGCACGTCGGCCAGATCTGCCCCGCTCACCACCCGCGTGGTGTTGTGCCACGGGTTGTCCGCCGGCACCACGAACCCATCGCTGACCACGATCTTGGGGACGTCGCGGTACAGGCGGCTGAACTCGCGGTTCACCGCGCTCAGCGCGGGATTCGACGGATCCTCCGGCGCATCCGCGACCATCGGCCAGAACGAGCTGAACAGTTCGAACGACGTGCGCCCGAGCAGCACGGTGCCCGCGCCCCGCATGAGCTCGAGGTTGTGCGCGTCGAAGCCCGCGTCGAGGTTCAGAACCATCGGGTTTCCTCCGGCGCCGGCGAAGAAGCCGTCGAGAGTGATGGCGTTGGAGACGATGAGCGAGTGCATGAGCGTTCCTTTCCTGGCAGAAGAGTGCGTACACAGGTGCAGAGACGCCGGATCCGCGAAACTCATCGGTCGCCACGAGAATTCTTCGGAACTCAGTCGACGAGGCACTCCCGGAACAGATCCGCCAGGGCCGGCAGCCCCGCCCGATGCGCCTCCCGTTGCCGGGCGGCCCCGGTGCGACGTGGCCCGAGCAGGCGCGCCACGGCGCGGATCTCGTCGTCGCCGTTCAGGTGCGGCGCGATGCGGTCGTGCAGCGCCGTCAGCACCTCGGCCACCGGCGCGAGGCGCCCGGTGTCGGGGTGCAGCAGGCCACTGTCCAGCCCGTGACGGGCGGCGTGCCAGAGCCCGGCGTCCCAGGGCGCGCGGTCCTCCGACGCTGAGGTGCGGGAATCACGCGCGGAGTCGACGAGGGCGCGGACGACGACCGCCAGGGCGACCGACGATGCGGCGTCGAGCTGCGCGTCGCAGACCCTCACTTCAAGAGTGGGGAACAGGGTCGACAGGCGCATGTTCCAGTTCAGCGACCGGGTATCCGACGTGGCGCCGAGTCCGACCAGAGCGGCGACGGTGGCGTCGTAGTCGTCGACGTCGCGGAAGACCGGCGGGATCCCGTAGGTCGTCCAGCGGCGGAAGTGGATGGCGCGCCAGCCGTCGAAGCCCGTGTCCTGCCCGTCCCAGAAGGGGGAGTTGCCCGAGAGGGCGAGCAGCACGGGCAGCCACCCGCGCAGCACGTTGGACGCGTGCACCCCGGCGTCGCGCTCCACGCCGACGTGCACGTGCAGGCCGCAGACCTGGTGCTCGGCGGTGATGCCCGCCACCTCGGCGGCGATGTGGTCGTACCGCTCCCCCGGGCTCACCGTCGACGACGGGCGCCGGCCCAGCGGCGTGCCCGTGCCGGCCGCCACGACCCCCGCGTCGGCGGCCCACCGGCCGAGGCGGTGACGGAATCCCCGCAGCGCCTCGTGGGCTTCGGCAGCGCCCGTGCACACCGGGGTCGCGTACTCGATCTGGCAGCTGAGGTACTCCCGGGCGACCGTGCCGTCGTCGCGGCCGTCATCGACCTCCGCGACCGCCTCCGCCGCACGTTCCACCGGGGTGAGGGTGGTGGGGTCGAGGAGCAGGAACTCCTCTTCGATGCCGAACGTGGTCGCCATTCACTCCGTCCTGAATCCCGCGGCCTTGAACAGGCCGGCGCACAGTCGTCGCACGACGCGTCCGCCGGCTGGGGGCACGGCCGGTGTCAGCGGTCCTCGTCGTCGAGGTCGTCGTCGGTCTCCGAGGCGATGCGGTCGGCCTCGGCGCTGTCGATATGGTCGTCGTTCCGGTCCGGGTCGAGCTCCTCGTCGCCGTCGGCGTCCTCCATGAGCGGCGGATCCGAGAGCTCCTGCTCCGGATCCTCCGGGACCAGCGGCATCTGCGGGTTGTTCGTCATGGCGCGCTCCTTCGCCTCAGGCGGCCCGGCCTGCGCCGACGTCCTCGGTGACGCGGCGCCCGGTCGCACCGCATACGCTATGCGGCGGGCGCGCCGGCGTCAGCGGTCTTGTCACCGCGACGATGGCGTGCTAGCTCGTGGATCCCGCCCGAGCGAGCAGATCCGGATCCAGGAACGAGGCGATCCAGATGATCTCGGATCCGCGGATCTCGAGCGCCATGACTGCGCCCGGCCGCCAGGCGCCGTCCGCGAACTGCTCGGCGACGACCGCGGGCATGCCGTTGACCTGCGCCCGGGCGCGCACCCGCCACGGCGTGACGAGCGACCGGTCCGCGAAGAACGCCGTGACGTCTGCCACCCCGTCGAACCAGGCCGGCAGCGGCGGCATCGTGAGACGCACGTCGTCGGCGAGCAAGGCGACGATGCCCGGCACATCCCCGGCCTCGAACGCCGCGACGAACGCGTCCACGGCGCGCTGCTCGGCGGAGTCGGGAACGCGAGCCGATCCCGCGGGCGACGGCGCGGCAGCCCCGGCTTCGCCGTCGCCCGCCCCGGCGACTCGGGCGCGGCTCGCGCGGGCCCGCTGCAGCGCGCTGTTCACGGAAGCGACGGTCGTATCGAGGATCTCGGCGGTCTCGGCGGCCGAGAAGTCGAGCACATCCCGCAGGATGAGCGCCGCCCGCTGGGCCGGCGGCAGCTGCTGCAGCGCCGCGAGGAAGGCTAGCGAGATGGTGTCGCGGCGCACCGCCGCCTCCGCGGGGTCGTCGATCGACGCGATCCACGGATCCAGCCAGGCCGTCGCGTCGTCCGGTGCGCCGAGGTCCCCGAGCGGGTCGCGGGCCGGATGCGCATCCCACGACAGCACGCGGGCGGGCCGCCGCTCGGCGACTCGGAGGCTGGTGCGCGTGGCGATGCGGTAGAGCCAGGTGCGCAGCGAGCTGTTCCCGGCGAACCCCGCGATGCCGCGCCAGGCGGCCAGCAGCGCCTCCTGCGTGGCGTCCTCGGCGTCGGCGAGCGACCCCAGGATCCGATAGCAGTGCCGCTGCAGCTCGCGCCGGTGCCGTCCGACGAGCGCTCCGAACGCCGACTCGTCGCCGCCGCGGGCACGGTCCAGCAGAACCGCCGAATCGGTCATGCGCACTCCGTCGCCATGCCGAGAGCGTAACCCGAGCTCATGGGTGCACCCGCGGCTGACGAAGTGGATCGTCGAGCACCAGGAGATCGATCCGGCACACTGACCTCCCGTTCGTCGCCGCCGCACCGGTCAGGCGTTCCCGTCGTCACCATCCGCGCTCCACGGGTCGACGAGGTGCACGCCAAGCCCGTCGAAGTCCCGCACGTTGCGCGTCGCCAGGGTTGCTCGCGCGTGGATCGCGGTCGCCGCGATCTGGGCATCGAAGACGCTGATCGGGCGACCCGCGCGGGAGCGGGTGGCAAGAACCCTGCCGTACTCGATCGCCGCACCGAAGCCGAACGGCAGCACTCGCCCCTTGAGACTCTCGAACGCCAGATCCAGCGCATCCTGCAGCAGGATCCGCCGACGCCCTTCCGGAAGCGCGGCGACCCCGGCGGCGAGTTCGGCGACGACAACCGCGCTCGTGCCGACGTCGGCGCGCCGCTGCCGGTCGAGCCAGTGCCGCACGCGGTCGTCCGGAGCCGGCTTCATGAACTCCGACAACACGTTCGTGTCGAGCAGGATCATGCGAGGTCGATGGGTGCGGCGAGTTCGGACCGCGGCGGCACCTCGAGCGGACCGAGACCGGCGAATGCGGCCGCGAAGAAGGTCCCCAGACCCCGATCATCGCTCTCCGCCGCGACGGCAGCGGTGAGGATGCCGCGCACCTCGGCCTCCATCGAACGACCTTCGCGCGCCGCCCTCAGCTTGAGTGCCCGGACCACGTCGTCATCCAGCCCGCGGACGGTGATCGTCGACATGGCACCTCCTGACTGCATTGCTGTCAATGCATGCAAGGCTACTCCTCCTCCGATCGATCGGCTCCGTCGAGCAAGACCTTCAACGGGAACTTGCTGGCGACGCTAGTCACGCGGGACGGGGCGCTGCGGGCCGATCCCGAACCCCGTGTGGAGACCCGCCCGCCGAGCGTCGGTGGAGGACGTAGCGCGGCAGGAATTCAGGTCGCCGCGGTCTGCGAAGATCAGCCGCCGAGGCCGTCGTCGAAGACCTGCAGCGCGGAGGCGTCGTTGGTGGCGTCGGTGCGCGCCAGGCGCTCCCCACGGAAGAAGCCCGGCGAGGCCTTCGACTGCAGCAGCATCAGGACCACGCCGAGGCCCAGCACGGTCACGCCGATGATGCCCACCAGCCCGACGCCTCCTATGTTGCTCCCCGATCCGGCGGAGGGATCCATCGCGTCGATGGTCGTCTTCACGAACACGATCAGCAGCAGGATCCCGCCGAGGCCGGGCAGCACGATCTTCATCAGGATCGACCCGAGACCCTCGCGGAGGGCCGCCTTGCGGAAGTACCACGGGCTCGCGAGCGCGGTGACGCCGTAGTAGAAGCACACCATCATGCCGAGGGCGGTGATCGTGTCCCACAGCACGTCCTCGCTGATGAAGCGCATCACGGCGTAGAACGCCGACGCGACGATCGAGGACAGCAGCAGCGCGACGTGCGGCGACTTGTAGGTCGGGTGCACCTTCTTCAGCGACGCCGGGAGGGCGCCGTAGTGCGACATCGCGAGCAGCGTGCGCGCCGGGGAGATCGCGGTGGAGTTGATCGACGCCATGGCGCTGACGAGGATCGCGAGCGAGAGCAGGATCGCCGCGGGCCCCATCACGGGGTGTGCGAGGGCCGCGAACACGTTCTCGATGATGTCGGGGTTGCCGAGCCCGGTCGGGCCGTCGCCGAGACCCGCGTAGGCGACCGTGGCGGTCGCGGTGCCGACGTAGAGCACCACGAGGATCGCGACGAGGATCATCGCCGCCTTGCTCTCGGTGGACAGGCGCCCCTTCGAGGGCTTGGTCTCCTCGCCCATGGTGAGCACGGTGTCCCAGCCCCAGTAGACGAAGATCGACACCGCGATGCCGGCGGCGAACGCGCTGAAGCTCGACACCTCGAACGGGTTGAACCAGCTCAGTTCCGGGAGCTTGGCCTCCTTGTTGGCCGGGTCGCCGGCGCCCACGAACATCGCGACGACGAACCACACCATGACCGCCATCTGGAAGATCACGGTGACGTACTGGAACACCTTGGTCGAGGTCATGCCTCGGTAGGAGATGAACGTCGCGAGAGCCATGAACCCGAGGCAGACGGCGATGTTGATGAACTTGTTCGCCGAGAGCTCGGCGATCGACGGATCCCCGACGAGGATGCTGATCGACTGGAAGAGGAACTCCACCGCGATGCCGGCGAGATTGGAGAGCACGAGCACGGTCGCTGCGATGAGGCCCCAGCCGGCCATCCAGCCGACCCACGGGCCGAAGGCGCGGGTCGCCCAGGTGAACGAGGTGCCCGAGTCGGGCATCGCCGAGTTCAGCGCACGGTAGCCGAGCGCCACGAGGAGCATCGGGATGAAGCCCATGAGGAAGATCGCCGGCGTCTGGTAGCCGACCTCGCTCGCCGCCGGTCCCACGGCCGCCGTGAGCGTGTACGCGGGCGCGCACGTCGAGATCCCGATCACCAGACAGCCGAGCACACCCACGGTGCCGGTCGGCAGGCCCTTCTTGCTGATGCCCGTGACGGAGTCGAGGGTCCTCGTGGCCGGATCCGGCGCTCCCTGGTCGTACGTCACGCTCATGCCGATCCTGCTTCCTGCGCGTCGTCGCACGGTCGCCCCGGTGACGACGCTGTGGCCTGGCGACGCTGCGCCCCGCCTTCGATTCTATGCGTGAGCTGAAAGCCGCCCGGACCCGAGGGCACCGCCGGCGAGCGGCGAGTGCGACCGGGATTCGGGCGCTTGTTCGCAAAGTAGACTGGATCCGCCCCGCCTCCCCTCTCTCCAGGAGCCCGCGTGACCACCCCGAACACCCCCACCGCACACGTTCCCGACTCCGTCGCGAACGCCGCCGCGACCCCGGAGAAGGAGCAGCCGTACGCGGCGCTCGGCCTCAAGGACGACGAGTACGCGCGGATCCGCGAGATCCTCGGCCGCCGCCCCACCTCGGGCGAGCTGGCGATGTACTCGGTGATGTGGAGCGAGCACTGCTCGTACAAGTCCTCCAAGAATTACCTGCGCCGGTTCGGGCAGAAGGTCTCCGACGAGATGCGCAAGCGCCTCATGGTGGGCATGGGCCAGAACGCCGGCGTCATCGACGTGGGCGAGGGCTGGGCCGTCACGTTCAAGGCCGAGTCGCACAACCACCCGTCGTTCATCGAGCCGTTCCAGGGCGCTGCGACCGGCGTCGGCGGCATCGTCCGCGACATCATCTCGATGGGCGCCCGCCCGGTCGCCGTGATGGACGCCCTCCGCTTCGGCGCCATCGACGACCCCGACACGGCCCGCGTCGTGCACGGCGTCACCGCCGGCATCAGCTTCTACGGCAACTGCCTCGGCCTGCCCAACATCGGCGGCGAGACCGTGTTCGACGCCGTCTACCAGGCGAACCCGCTCGTGAACGCGCTCGCGGTCGGCGTGCTCCGCCACGAGGACCTCAAGCTCGCGAACGCCACCGGCGTCGGAAACAAGGTCGTGCTCTTCGGCGCCCGCACCGGTGGCGACGGCATCGGCGGCGCGTCCATCCTCGCCTCCGACACCTTCGCCGATGGCGGCCCCACCAAGCGCCCCGCGGTGCAGGTCGGCGACCCCTTCGCCGAGAAGGTGCTCATCGAGTGCTGCCTCGAGCTGTACCGCGAGGAGCTCGTCGAGGCGATCCAGGATCTCGGCGCCGCGGGCATCTCCTGCGCCACGAGCGAGCTCGCCGCGAACGGCAACAGCGGCATGCACGTGTCGCTGGACAACGTGCTGCTGCGCGACCCCAGCCTGACCGCTGAGGAGATCCTCATGTCGGAGTCGCAGGAGCGCATGATGGCGATCGTCGCGCCGGAGAAGCTCGACGCCTTCCTCGCCGTCGTTGCGAAGTGGGACGTGGAGACCTCCGTCCTCGGCGAGGTCACCGGCGACGGCCGCCTCGTCATCGACTGGCAGGGCGAGCGCATCGTCGACGTGGATCCCTCCACCGTCGCGGTCGACGGCCCGGTCTACGACCGCCCGGTCGCCTACCCCACCTGGATCGACGCGCTGCAGGCCGACGCCGCAGAGCTGCTCCCCCGCGACAACGACCCGGAGGCGCTCAAGCAGCAGTTCCTGGCGCTGCTGGAGAGCCCGAACCTCGCCGACACCCGCTGGATCACCAACCAGTACGACTACTACGTGCTCGGCAACACCGCCCTCGCGTTCCCCGACGACGCCGGCATGATCCGCGTCGACGAGGAGTCGGGTCTCGGCTTCGCCATCTCCACCGACGCGAACGGCCGCTACAGCCAGCTCGACCCGTACGCGGGTGCGCAGCTCGCCCTCGCCGAGGCGTACCGCAACGTCGCCGTCACCGGCGCCGAGCCCACCGCGATCACCGACTGCCTCAACTTCGGCTCCCCGGAGAACCCCGAGGTCATGTGGCAGTTCGGCCAGACCGTCGACGGCCTCGCCGACGGCTGCTTCGAGCTCGGCACGCCGGTCACCGGCGGCAACGTCTCGTTCTACAACCAGACCGGCGACGTGCCGATCCACCCGACCCCGCTGGTCGGCGTGCTCGGCATCATCGACGACGTCTCCCGCCGGATCCCGTCCGGCTGGCAGGACGAGGGCCAGAACATCTACCTGCTCGGCACCACCTCGACGGAGCTCTCCGGATCTGCCTGGGCCGACGTCATCCACGACCACCTCGGCGGGCTGCCGCCCAAGGTCGACCTCGCGGCGGAGAAGCGCCTCGCCGGCCTCATCGCCGCCGCCCGCGACGAGTGGCTGATCTCCTCGGCGCACGACCTCTCGGAGGGCGGCCTCGGCCAGGCGCTCGCCGAGGGCGTGATGCGCTTCGGCGTCGGCGCCCGGGTGTGGCTCACCGAGCTCATGGAGCGCGACGGCGTGGACGCCGCGACCGCCCTGTTCTCCGAGTCGACCGGCCGCGTGATCGTGACCGTGCCGCGCGAGGACGACGTGAAGTTCCAGGGCCTGTGCGAGGGCCGGGGCTATCCGGTGCTGCGCATCGGCGTGACCGACAGCGCCCCGCAGCTCGAGGTGCAGGACGTCTTCACGATCTCCGTCGACGAGCTGCGCGCCACGGCCCAGGCCACGCTGCCGGCCGCCTTCGGCCCGACCGTCGCGGAGCCCGTCGGCGCCTGACGCCACGAGGGGACGACGACGTGAACAGCACACCGGACCCTTCGACGGGCCCAGGGGCCGACGAGGATCTGTCGATCTACTCTGAGCGGCGGCAGCGCCGGATCCGCATCACGGCCTGGGTCGTGATCGTCGCGCTGATCCTCGTGGGCGGCGGATCCACCGTCCTCACGGTGCTGCTCGGCTGAACACGCGTCGCCGCGCGCCGGCGCGACGTCGCTCTCGGGCGCCGACACCGCACCGGTGCGCGATGGGATCCACGCGGGCGCCGCACCCGGTAGGTTCGACAGCATGCGACGCGAACGGGCGGTGACCCTGCAGGACATCGCCGACCGGCTCGGCGTGTCCCGCTCGACCGCGTCCTTCGCGATCACCGGACGGGGCCGCGTGTCGGAGGACATGCGGCGCCGGGTGCACGAGGTCGCCGCGGAGCTCGGATACCGTCCCAACACCGTCGCACGCCACCTCAAGGGCTCCCGCACCGGCATGCTCGCGCTGCGGCTGCCCCCGGACAGCACCACCCTGTCGTACTACATGGAGGCCACCTTCGGCATCGTCGAGGAGGCGAACCGCGCCGGCATGACCGTGATCATGCTGCCCACCGAGCAGAGCGCGGACCACGCCGACCAGCTGCCCGCCGACGCCGTGATCCTGCTCGACCCCGACCTCAACGACCCGGTCGTGCACACGCTGCTCGCCGGGCGCCTCCCGGTGATCACCGGCGAGCCCGTGCCCGCCGGCCTGCCCGAGCCCCGCGCCTGGGTGACCAGCGAGCACGCGCCCGCCGTGCGCGAGCTCATGGATCACCTCCTCGAGCGCGGGGTCCACCGCCCGGCGATGCTCTTCCCCGAGCTCACCGGATACTGGGCGATCACGGTGCGCGAGGCCTTCGAGGCCTGGTGCGCCGAGCACGGCATGCGGCCGCGCATCACCCAGGTGGAGCATCCCGCCCCGCCCGAGATCATCCACGCGGCCGTCGCGGAGCTGCTCACCGGGGACGACGAGGACCCGGTCGATGCGATCGTGTCGGTCTCCGACGGCACCGTGCTCAGCGTCGTCACGAGTGCGCAGCAGCTGGGCCGCCGCGTCGGCGCGGACCTGCTCGTGGCCGCCCTCGTCGACACCGAGGTGCTGTCGCTGACGCGCCCCTCGATCACGGCGATCGACCTGCATCCGCGCGAGTTCGGCCGCCGCTGCGTCCGCGCCGCGCTCGCCGTGCTCGATGAGGACGGCGACGCCGCTGCGATCCGGGAGGTCGTGCCGATCACCGTGCACCACCGGGCGTCCACCCGCGGCGACGCCTGACCGGCGCGCACGGGCGTGGCCGCTCGCCGCCCCTGCCTTCCGGGGGTGTTTGCGATGCTTTATCGATATTGCTATTCTTCTTGCACCCCGACCCATCGACCTCTGCGGCCGACGACGATGTCGCGTCCGCCTTCCAGGAGCAACATGTCAAAGTCCGACGAATCCCTCGCCTCACCGACCGAACTCACCGCCCAGGTCACCGAAGGGCGGTTCAAGCGCGTGCTCGGCGTGCCCTCGCTCGTGCTGTTCGGCCTCGTCTACATGGTCCCGCTGACGGCGTTCACGACGTACGGCATCGTCACGCAGCTGACCGGCGGACGCGTGGCCATGACCTACGTCATCACGCTCGTCGCGATGGTGTTCACGGCGCGCTCCTACGCGCGGATGTCCGTCGCCTACCCGTACTCCGGATCCGCCTACGTCTACACCCAGCAGTCCTTCGGCGGCGCCATCGGCTTCCTCGCCGGCTGGGCGCTGCTGCTCGACTACCTGTTCCTGCCGATGATCAACTACCTCATCATCGGGCTGTACATGGGCAGCAGCTTCCCGGGCGTTCCCTCGTGGATCTGGATCGTCCTCGCGATCGCCGTGGTCACGGTGCTCAACATCATCGGCATCGTCTCGGTCGCCCGCGCGAACTTCGTCATCATCGCGGTGCAGGCGATCTTCATC
This sequence comes from Microbacterium xylanilyticum, assembly GCF_054654695.1. NCBI lineage: Bacteria > Bacillati > Actinomycetota > Actinomycetes > Micrococcales > Microbacteriaceae > Microbacterium > Microbacterium xylanilyticum. The sequence goes on along the minus strand of NZ_BAAIEN010000002.1, from coordinate 107,087 downwards.
GTCGCGTTCGTCGCCCTCTCCGTGGGCGCGGCGGCCGGCCACGCAGCCGACCCGCTCGCTCCGTTCACCGGTGACGGCACCGTCGGCAGCTTCTTCCCGCTGTTCCAGGGCGCCGCGATCCTGTGCCTGTCGTTCCTGGGCTTCGACTCGGTCTCGACGCTCTCCGAGGAGGCGAAGGACTCCCGGCGCACCGTGCCGCGCGCCATCATGATCGTCACCGTCGCCGCCGGCCTGCTCTTCATCCTGCTCACCTACGTGGCGCAGATCGCCTACCCGTCGAACCACTTCACCTCGGCCGACACCGCGAGCATCGAGGTCGTCGCCTCGCTCGGGCAGCAGTGGCTCTCGGTCCTGTTCATCGCCGGCTTCATCGCCGGCAGTATCGGATCCGCCCTCACCTCTCAGGCTTCTGTCGCCCGCATCCTCTTCGCCATGGGACGCGACGGCGTGCTGCCGCGCGCCGTGTTCGGGCACCTGAACAAGCGCTTCGGCACCCCGGTGATCCCGATCCTCATCGTCTCGGCCGTCTCGCTGTACGCGCTGTTCGCCGACCTGCTCACCGTGTCGAACATGATCAGCTTCGGCGCGCTCATCGCGTTCTCCTGCGTGAACCTGTCCACGATCAAGCACTACTTCGTCGACCGCGGCGAGCGCGGCGGATGGCAAGCGCTCAACAACCTGGTGCTGCCCGGCATCGGGTTCGCCCTCACGGTGTGGCTGTGGACCAACCTCACCGGCATGACCTTCCTCGTCGGCCTCTCCTGGCTCGCGGTCGGCTTCGTGCTGCTGCTCATCGTCACGCGGTTCTTCCGCCGCCCCACCCCGACCCTCGATCTGAAGGAGTGACGTTGGTCGACACGATCGTCATCGGAGCGCGCGTGCACGCGCTCGCGCCGGAGACCGCCGAAGGCGCGGACGCCGTCGCGATCACGGACAGACGGATCAGCGCCGTCGGGCCGCGATCGGAGCTCCTGCCCCTCGCGGACGCCGGGACCGAGCTCATCACCCATCCGACGGCGACGATCATCCCCGGACTCGTCGACGCGCACAGCCACCCGATTTACAGCCTGGGCATCACCCGGGGGCTGTCGCTGACCGGCGTGCACACCTATGCCGAGCTCGTGTCCGCCCTCGAACGGGGCCGGGACGAGCAGGCGGGCGACGAATGGTTCCTGGCGTGGGGGCTGGATCCGACCGCGTTCGAGGGACGTCCGATCAGCAACGTCGCCCTGCACGAGGTGCTCGGCGCCGACCGCCCCGCCTACATCACCATGTTCGACGCGCATTCCGGCATCGCCTCGGCGGCCGCCCTCGCGCGCGCCGGCATCGACGCGCCGGTGACGCATCCGGACGGATCCGGTGCCGCGGGCGATGAAGACGGGAAGCTCACCGGGCACCTGATCGAGTTCCCCACCATGGAGATCGTCGAGCGGGTGCTCCCCGCGCTCGGCTTCGCCGACCGGGTCGCGCAGCTGCAGCGGCTGCTGTCGGACATGGCCGCCGTCGGCATCACCGCGGCGCACGTCATGGATCTGCAGGACGCCGACGCCCTCGACCTGCTCGCGGCGATCGAGGCCACGGCCGAGCTGCCCGTGCGCCTGCGGATCTCCCCGTGGGTCACGCCGGAGACGACGGACGAGGAGGTCGCCGCGCTCATCGCGATGCAGGGCCGCGGCGGCCGCCGCTACCGGGTCGAAGGGGTGAAGTTCTTCATCGACGGCACGGTCGAGGGCGGCACCGCGTGGCTGTCGCGCCCCGATGCGGAGGGCGAGGGCCTGGCGTCCGCGTGGACGCCCGCGGAGGCCTACGCGGAACGGGTGCGCCAGTTCGACCACGCGGGGGTGCCCACCGCGACGCACGCCATCGGCGAGCAGGGCATCCGGTTCGTCGCGGAGACGCTGGCGGCCCTGCCGCGCGGCGGGGTGCCGCACCGCATCGAGCACATCGAGTCGGTCGAGGACGACGTGATCGCCCTGATCGGCGCCAGCGGGATCGTCGCGAGCATGCAGCCCACGCACTGCACGCATCACGTGCGCCGGGACGGATCCGACGACTGGTCGCGCCGGCTCGGTGCGGAGCGGGCGGCGCGCGCCTGGCGCACCGCCGACGTCCGCCGCAGCGGAGCCGTGCTCGCCCTGGGCTCGGACTGGCCCGTCGCCGCCTTCGATCCGTGGGAGATCATGGCCGACGCCCAGGGTCGCCGCCGGGTCGCCGCTCCCGGATCCGCGCCCGTCGGGCCGGAGCAGGCGCTCACCGCCCTGGAAGCCCTCGAGGGGTACACGACGCACGCCCACTGGGCCGTCGCATCCGATGGCGGACGGCTCGTCCCCGGCGCGCCGGCGGACCTGGTCGTGGTCGACCGCGACCCGCTGACGGCCTCGCCCGAGGAGCTCCTCGGAGCGCGCGTGCTGCTCACCCTCGTCGACGGCGTGCCCACCGCCGCGGTCTGAGACGCGGCGGTCTGAGACCCGGACCTGCGCCCGACGCCCGGCGCCCTCGGCGCTCGGCCCTGGACGGCCGCGGGGCGCGGTCGGCCCTGGACGATTGCGGCGCGTTCGACCCCCGGCAGCCGCGACGCGCCTAGAGTGGCCCGCATGACCGTCGACAGCCGTGCCCAGCTCGAAGCGCTCCGCGCCGATGCCGCAGCGCAGGCCGATGCCGCGAGCGCGGCGCTGCACGACCTGCTGCATGATCGAGAGGGATCGCGCGACGACGACGAGCACGACCCGGAGGGCGTGACGCTCTCGTCGGAGTGGTCGCGCCTGACCGGACTCGCCGACGCCGCCGCCGAGAAGCTGCAGCAGGTGGACGACGCGCTCGCGCGCCTCGACGCCGGCACCTACGGCATCTGCGCCTCCTGCGGCGAGCCCATCCCGCCGGGGCGCCTGGAGGTGCGGCCGTTCGCCGAGTACTGCGTCGCCTGCGCGGAGAAGCTCGGCCACTGAGCGGAGCCGGTCCTGAGGAGGCTGCTGCGATCGAATCGCGGCCGATGACGACGCGGATCCGACCGGCATAGGCTGAGGGGCATCATGAACCCCTTCGACCAAGCCCTGCAGTGGTTCTTCGAGCACTGGTGGATCATCTTCATCATCGGCCCGGTCGCAGGTGGTGCCTTCGGCACCGTGAGCCGTTCCCTGGAGCGCGGCGCCAAGCGCCGGCACGAGCGGCGCATGGAGGCGCTGCGCCTCAAGGGCGAGATCAAGGCGGCGCAGCTCGCCGCACGCGGACGCATCGCTCCGCCGGCGTCGGCGCAGGCCGTGCCTCCTCCGCAGGGGAACGCGTCGAAGGAGCTGCTGCAGCGCCTGTTCGCGGAGCACGACGAGATCACCGCGCGCTGGTTGGACTACGAGCTGGACGTCGCGAAGATGATCGCGTTCCCCGCGATGAGCGACGGCCGTCAGCCGCTGACCGCGGCGTTCCTGCGGGCGAAGAAGATCGCCGATGCGCTGCGGCCGGGCTCGGCCGATGCGAAGGTGACCGAGCAGCAGGTCTCGGAGTACCTCGACGCGGTCGGCGACTACGCGGTGGCGTTCGAGGTCGCGGAGAAGGACGCGCGGCGCCTGCGCGACTCCACCTTCACCGACGATGAGCGCAAGCGCCTCGAGCGCGCCCAGCACATGCTGAAGGTCGCCGTCGACCAATCCGCCACGGCCGCCGAACGCCAGACCGCGTACCGTCGCGTGCGGGAGGAGCTGGACGGCCTCATCGACCTGTCCGACGCCGCCGTCGCGAACCTCGAGAAGAAGGTCGCCCTGCAGCTGGAGTCGAACCGTCCGACGGCAGCAGAACAGGATCCGATTCCGCACGCGGAGCCGGATCCGATTCCGCGGACCGCGCAGACCCCCGTGCAGGAACGACGCCCTGCCCCGGGGCCCGCCGCCGCGCCGCTGCCGCACCCGGAGCCCTGAGCCGGTGGCGACACAGGGCGCGCCGCTGCGCGTCGGGCTCATCGGCGCCGGCGGCATCGCCGCCTCGCACCTCGACGCCTGGCAGGCGATCGGCGCGGAGTGCACGCTCTTCTCGCGCACCCGGCCGGAAGCGCTGGCCGCGCGGTTCGGCGTGGAGATCGCGGACGACATCGACGCGCTCATCGACGTCGTCGACGTGGTCGGGGTGCTCGCGCCGACGCCGACGCACGTCGGCTATGCACTGCAGGCGGTCGCGCGGGGACGGCACGTGGTGTGCGAGAAGCCCCTCGCGATGTCGGCCGCCGAGGCGCAGCGGATGGCGGATGCCGCCGACGCCGCCGGCGTGCGGCTGTTCCCGGCCCACGTGGTGCGCTACTTCTCCGCGTATCAGCGGATCCAGCAGCAGATCGCGGCGGGACGGATCGGCGCACTGCAGACCCTGCGGCTGAGCCGGTCGGGCGCGGGTCCGGAGACGGGGTGGTTCTACGACGAGGGCGCCGGCGGCGGGCTCATCCGCGACCTGCTCATCCACGACATCGACCAGGCGCTCTGGCTCGCGGGCCCCGTGAAGGCGGTCGCGGCCCGGCAGGATCCGCCCAGCGTCGCCGGCCGGCTCGCCGCCCCGGTGACCGCGACCGTGGAGCTGCGCCACGAGAACGGCGTCGTCACCCGGATCGACGGCGGCTGGCTGGGCGAGGGCGCGCCGTTCCGCACCACGATCGAGGCGGCGGGCGCCGAAGGGGTGCTCGCGCACGACAGCGCCGCAGGGGCCGACGCCTCCGACGCGGTCGCCCCGGCCGGCCCCGCCGGACCGCCCGCCGTGGACGCCGGCTACCTCCCGCCGCCCACCGAAGACCAGCCCTACCGCGCGCAGATCGCGGACTTCGCGGAGGCGCTGCGCACCGGCGGCCCCGCCCGGGTGGCCCCGGCCGACGGCGTGGCAGCGGTCGCCGTCGTGGACGCGGCGTACGCCTCGATCGCCGCGGGTGGCGACGGAATCCCGATCGCCCGCTGACGCACGGCTGCTCCGCAGACACGACGGCGCGCTCCCGCCGGTTCGAGGAGCGCGCCGTCGTGCATCGCCGCTCAGGGCTGCGGGTAGTACGCCTTGCAGCCGACGGGACCGTCGATCGTGAAGGATCCGTTCTTGTAGAGCACCTTCGTCACGCCGAGGTTGGGCACGCCCGTGGGCGGCATCGCCGGGACGGCACCCGTGGTGTCGCGCATGTCGGGCGCGCCGGCGAAGCAGGAGATCGAGAGGCCGCTGGAGACGACGAACACCGTCTTCTCGTTCTTGTCCACGGCCTTGGCGGCGATCTCGGCGAGGGCGTCGGTCATCCGCGCGTCCACGTCCGTGCAGTCCTCTGCGGGCAGGCCCAGCTGAGGCGCGTCGGCGACCGCCTTGATCGCGGCCATCATCCCGTACAGGCCGTGCTGGGCGATCGCGATGCCCTGCATCGTCTGCCAGGCGCCGTTCTGTCCGTTCGCGTCGGCGGGCGCGGTCGGCGCCGCGTCGTGGTCGATCGTGTAGCCGAGGTGCTCGACCGCGGCGCTCCACAGCTCCTCGTTCCCCTTGCCCTCGTACTTGCCGAAGTTCACCTCGCGCAGGCGCGCATCCTGCGTCACCGTGAGGTTCGGCTGGCCGGCGCCCTGGAGTGCGTAGGTCGCGGTCTCGAAGTGCCGCTTGCCGTCGGCCGAGTACGCCTCTGCGAAGGGGCCGACCGCCGCGCCCAGGTTCGCGCCGACGGCGACGGCGAGCGGACGGCCCTCGTCGAGCCTGCCGACCGGTGCCGTCGCCACCGCCTTCGTGCCGACGAGCAGCGGCGAGTCCGACCAGCCCTGCACCGTGTCGGTCTGGTTCAGGATGGTGCGGCCATGGCGGGTGAGGTAGATCGCGACGGTGCGGTCCGCCTTGCTGTTGCCGGCGGCGACCGCCGTCGGCGTCGGAGCGGCCGCAGCGGAGACGGCGGTGAGGGTGGTCGCCGCGAGCAGTGCGGCCGTGACCGCCGCGACGCGGATGACGTGCTTGTTCGTGGTTCTCTCCTTGAGGGAAGGGCGGATCGAGGGGAGGACGGATCCGGGCGCGACGACGCGCCTCGATCCGGGACGGTGGTTCAGACGACGAGCGCCGTCGCGGTGAGGGCGAGCGGCGCGCTGAGACGGATGTCACGCGACGACAGCCCGACGCGGATCTCCGCCGGGCCGTCGGCGAGTTGCCAGCCATGCGCGACCACGTCGAAGTACGACACCACCCGCCGCGGGATCCGCACGCTCACGCGCTCGGACCTCCCCGGATCCAGTCGCACCTTCGCGAATCCGGCGAGCTGCTGCGGCGGCATGGGGACGGGGGCGGTGACGTCGCCCGCGTACACCTGGACCACGACGGCACCCGCACGGGCGCCGGTGTTGCGCACGGTGACCGTCGCGGTGCCCGCGTCGTCGCCCTCCGCGGGGGTGACGACGAGGTCCTCGAGCTCCCACGTGGTGTAGCCGAGACCGTGCCCGAACGGATAGGCGGGCTCCAGGTCGTGCGCGTCGAAGGCGCGGTAGCCGACGAAGACGCCCTCGTCGTAGTGCACCCGTCCGTCCACGCCCGGGTAGGTGCGGGCGTCGCGCGCCGGCGTCTGCGCGAGCTCCACGGGCAGCGTCAGCGGCAGCCGCCCGCCGGGCTCGGCGGCACCGGTGAGCACCCGGGCGAGTGCGTCGCCCTGCGCCTGCCCGGGGTACCACGCCTGCAGCAGCGCGGCGGGCTCCGCACCCCACCCGGTGACGTCGACGGGGGCGCCGGTCATCAGCACGACAATCGTGCGCGGATTCGCCGCGAGCACCGCGCGGATCAGGTCGTTCTGACCGGAGGGCAGCTGCATGCCGGGGCGGTCGTCCGCCTCCGCCTCGGCACCCGGGCGATGTCCACGGCGGGCCCGAGCGACACGTTGTGGTCGCTGGCCCGGCACTCCGCCCCGATGACCGAACCGTAGGCGGCGGCCTGGGCCGGATCCCAGGTGGCCGCGAGCGCGATCGGCGCCGGCAGCGACGTGGCCCTGCCCTCGTGCACGTCGCCCTTGTTGATCCGCACGCCCGCAGGGCCGTCGGCCATCTGGATGTCGGGCACGCCGAGCCGCGGCACGCCCTCGGCGAAGAAGCCGAAGTTCCAGTTCAGATCGCCCGTGACGAAGGCCACCTTCTCGTCGAGCGTCAGCTGCGCGAGGAGCTCCTCGACGCGCGCATCGGTGGCGGCGGAATCCCAGTCGGCGCCGGACTTCTCGGACATGCACCCTCCATCGGGCTGGGCGCGCCGCCTCGTTGCGGTGCGCGAGTGCACCGAGTCTGGCCGGAAAACCTTAACGAGTCAAGTATTCAGAATCGGTCGGTCAGCCGGCGTGCGAGACCGCCACGATCCCCTCCCAGAGCCGGCGCAGGCGCGCCACCATGTCGATCGTGTGATCGTTGAGCCACTGCAGCTGCAGGCCGTCCGCGGCAGCCACGAGCAGGTCGACCGCCGCGGAGACGTCGATGGCGGGACCGATCACCCCGTTCTCCTGGGCGCGCCGGATCACGCCGGAGAGCCCGTCGCGGAGCCAGGCGTACCGCTCGAGGAAGAACGCGTGCGCGGGATGCTCGGGGATGCTCGCCTCGGCGGAGAACTCGACGTAGAGCCGCACCAGGCCCGGCACCTCCGCGTTGTGCGCGATGACGGCGAAGAATCCCTCGATGGTCGGATCCGGTGCGAAGTACGTCTCGTGGTCGCGGAGATCGCGCGCGCGCAGCACCTCCTGGTACAGCTCCTCGCGCGACGCGAAGTAGTGCATGAGGCCGGCCTGGGTGAGCCCGACGCGATCCGCGATCTCCCGGTTCGACGCCTTCCGGCAGCCCTTCACGGCCACGACGTCGAGCGCGACGGAGAGGATCTCCTCGCGCTTCGCTGTCCCCTTGGCGTACGGACCCCGCTTCACGATTGCCAGACTACGTGGTCGCGTGCCGATCCTCTGCGCCGAAGGATGCCGCGCACAGGGTGCGCCACAGCTGCCGCAGACGTCCGGCCATGTCGACCTCGCGGTCGAGCAGCCATTGCACCTGCAGCCCGTCGGCCGCCACGATCATCTGCTCGGCGATGTCGGCCGCACACGCGTCGGGGCTCATCCGCCCGGATCCCTGGGCGATCCGCACATCTCCCGCCAGCGCCTCGCGCACCGCGGCGTACCGGCGCTGGAAGAACTCCCGGGACGGATGCCGCGGGTCGCCGGCCACCTCGGCGGCGTACTCGGCGAACAGCTGCACCAGGCCCGGAACCTGCTGGTTGTGCTCGATCACGGCGAGGAACCCGTCGATGCCGACCGGGGCGCGCGCGTACCGGGCCTCGTCGATCCGCGCGGTCGCCGGCGACATGCCGTTCGCTCCCGGTTTCGACATCACGCCCGTGGGCGTGTCCGACGCCGACACCGCGCGGCTGCGCGACGAGGCGGTCGCCGTCGCCCGCGACGCCGAGACGGCGCTCCTGTTCCTGGGCGTCCCCTCGCACGAGGAGTCGGAGGGCTACGACCGCGAGAGCATCGACCTGCCAGCGGCGCAGCTCGAACTCCTCGACGCGGTCGTCGAGGTGAACCCGAACGTCGTCGTCGTGCTCTCCAACGGCGGGGTGGTCGCCCTGCCGTTCGCCCGCAAGGTGCCGGCGATCGTGGAGGCGTGGCTGCTCGGCCAGGCCGGCGGATCCGCCACGGCCGACGTGCTGTTCGGCGACGTGAACCCGTCCGGCCGGCTCGCGGAGACCATCCCGCTGCGCCTCGAGGACACCCCGGCGTTCGGCAACTTCCCCGGCGAGCACGGGCACGTGCGCTACGGCGAGGGACTCCTCGTCGGCTACCGCTGGTACGACGAGAAGCAGCTCGCCGTGCGGTATCCGTTCGGGCACGGCCTGTCGTACACGACCTTCGCCTACGGCGACGCGACCGCCGCGGTGCGCGAGGACGGCGACATCGTCGTGCTGGTGCCGGTGACGAACACGGGCACCGTCGCCGGTCGCGAGGTGGTGCAGGCGTACACCGCGCTGCCCGGGTCGAGCGTGCAGCGCCCGCCGCGCGAGCTGAAGGCGTTCGCGTCGGTGCAGCTCGCACCGGGCGAAACCGCCTCGGTGGCGCTGCGGATCCGACGGTCGGAGCTCGCGTACTGGGACGTCCGGGTGGACCGCTGGATCGTGGAGGGCGGCGACTACGTCGTCGAGGTCGGCGCCTCCAGCCGCGACCTGCGCACCTCGACCACGGTCGCCGTGCCGGGCGATGAGGTCGTGCTGCCGACGTCGCTGAACTCGTCCTTCGACGAGCTGCTCCAGGATCCGGTCGTCGGCGCCGACCTGCGCGCGCTGATCGAGGAGCGCTACGGCACGGGCGAGAACCAGCTGCTGAAGATGCTCGGCAACTTCCCGGTCGGCCGCCTGGACGGGTTCCCGCTGCCTCGGGCGGACATGGTGGAGCTCGTGGAGCGCGCGCAGCGCGGCTGACGTCCGAACGCCGGCCTGCGGCACGGAGCCCGAACGGCACAGACGGCGGGGGCGCCGGTCAGCTCAGGCCGGCGCCCTCATCGTCGGACAGCGACAGCGGACGCACTACGACGCGACGGCGGTCGCGCACCCACACCCGGCCGCTCTCGCGATGCTCGGCACGCGTGGTGAACCGGTAGCGGTAGGCGACGGCACGCACCAGCGCCGGCCGCTCGCCCGCGAACGGGTCGTGCCGCAGCAGTCGCAGCGTCGGCGGATCCGCCTCCAGCAGGCGCACCAGGAGCATCGCGAACCAGTCCTCGTACATCCGGCCCAGCGGCAGGAACCACATCAGCCAGTCCAGCCGCAGGTGGTACGGCGCGAACTGCCGCGGGACCCGATGCAGATCGCCCGGCTTGCCCTTGAAGTCGTACTCCCGCCACTCCCCCGCGATCGGATCCGGATCCGCGTCGGGCCGCATCGTGCCCTCGATGACGATCTCGATCCGCTCCTTGGTGACCGTGCCGAAGGCCCCGTAGGCGTTGGCCAGCTGCCAGCGGTTGAAGGACGCGTTCATCGCCTGGGTACGCGAGAACAGGTTGCGCACGGCGGGCACGGAGAGCCAGACGTACAGCACGCCCACCGCGGTGGTCACCACGAACCAGGGCAGCCAGAGCCCGTCGACGACCCACGGCAGCGTCGTCGGCGCGTGCCGGGGAGCGCCGGACGGGATCCCGATCGCCGAGAAGGCGAGCACGATCGTCGCCCAGTTCAGCCACGCGAAGTTGCCCGTGAGCACGAGCCACAGCTGGGTCGCTATGACGACGGCCGCGCCCGCCGCGCCGACGATCGCGGGGACGGGGCTGGGGATCCACAGCCCCAGGATCGGGACGAGCAGCAGCCACGGCGCGCCGAGCTGGGCGACGTGGTTGCCGATCACCTCGAGCCGGTGGAACCACGCGGGCAGGAGGTGCGCCTGCCGGCTCAGCGGGCCCGGCATCGGCTGGGTCTCGTGGTGGTACATGAGCGCGGTGAGGTCCCGCCACTCGCGCCCGCCGCGGATCTTGATCATGCCCGCGCCGAACTCGAGCCGGATCACGAGCCACCAGAACAGCACGAGGATCACCGTCGGCGGCGGCTCGGACGCGGATCCGAGGAAGGCCGCGAGGAACCCGGCCTCCAGCAGCAGCATCTCCCAGCCGAAGCCGTAGAAGGTCTGCCCGATCGACGAGATCGACATGTACCCGAGCCAGAGCAGCAGGAAGCACACCATCGGCACCCACGGCGGGGCGAGCTGCGGGATCCCGGCGACGAGCGCTACGGAGACGGCGATGCCTGCGACGCAGAGGGTCACGAGGCGACGGTCGGTGTACCGGATCCGGCGGAACAGCGTCGGGCGCAGCAGCCTGCGGGCGCGGGCGGAGTTGCCCACCCACGCGAGCAGTTCGGGTGCGGGCAGCAGCCCGTGCTCGCCGAGCAGCGGCCGGAACTGGTTCAGCGTGCTGACGAACGCGACGAGGTACAGCGCGGCGATGCCTCGTTGGAGCACCTCTCGCGCGAACCCGAAATCGACCGCCGCGAAGCCGTCCATACCCGAAGGCTACGCGCGGGCTCCGGATCCGGACAGGTGGGTTGACACGCCTCGCGAGAGCAGCCCGCCCGGCGCCTGCTCCTGCGCGAGGCCTGCTCCTGCGCGACGCCTGCTCCTGCGCGACGCCTGCTCCTGCGCGACGCCTGCTCCTGCGCGACGCCTGCAGGGCCGTGCGACGCCCGCAGGATCCGATCGCGGATCCGGTCGTGCATCCGTCGCGGAGTCGTGCAGGCGTCGCAGCAGAGCGGGTGAGAAGGCGCCCTACTTCTTCAGCCAGGCGAACTCGTCGCCGTGCTTCCGGATCCAGGCGTCGATCGCCCGGGGCTCCTCGCCCTCGCCGAACTCGTTCACGACCGTGTCCTCGAGGGCGCCGTACTGCGCGTCGTCGAGCGTGATCTTCCGGATCAGGGCCGCCGCGTCGGGGTGCTTCGCGGCGAACCCCTTCGCGCCGAGGAAGTGCAGCCCCTCCGGCTTGCCCATCGCGCCCTTCGGATCCTTCAGGTCCTTCACCGGGAAGGCGCTATTGGCCCAGAACGGACGCCACAGCGTCACGGCGATGTCCTGCTTCTTGTCGGTCGCCGACTTCAGCTCGGTGAGCATCGCCGCCGTGGACGAGGTGACGAGCTGGTACTCGCCGTCCAGACCGTACTCCGGCATCATCTTCTGGGTCTGCGCAGTGAGGCCGGCCCCGGGCTCGATGCCGATGATCTTGCCGCCGAACTGCGCGCCCCTGCCCTTGAGCTGGTCGATCGAGTCGATGTCGGAGTAGGTCGGCACCGCGATCGTGAGGCGCGCGTCGCCGTAATACGTGCCGAGGTCGTCGATCGAGCCCCGGTAGGTGTCCATGTAGGCCTTCTGGGTGAGCTCCGGCCACGCGGAGGGGAAGATGTCCACGTCGCCCTGCGACAGACCCGCGTACAGCGGCCCGGCGTCGGAGAGCGTCTGCATCTTCACGTCGTAGCCCAGCTTGCCGAGCTGATCCTGCAGCAGGTACGCGGTGCTGCGGCCGTCGGTCCAGCTCGGCAGGAACCCGATCGTGATCGTGCCCTTGCCGCCGGACCCGGTCGCGTGCGACGGGGCCTTGCCGGCCATCTCGAGCGTGCCGCCCGCGCCGTCGCTCGCGCATCCGGTCAGGGCGACGAGAGCGGCGACGCCCAGCGCCACCAGGGTGGAGATCGTGCGCTTACGCATGCTGCAGCTCCTTCTCCTCGACGGACGCTTCCGGGGTCGCCTCGATCACGGCAGAGGTCGTCGCGAGGCGTCGCGCGCTGCGGCGGCGCGCCAGCATCCCGAGCAGCGACCCGGGGTGCTCGCCGAGCGAGCCCAGCGACGCCGTCACGCGGTCGAGGAACACCGCGATCAGCACCACGCCGAGACCGGCTTCGACGCCCTTGGCGATGTTGACGGTCGAGATCGCCTCGACCACGAGCTTGCCGAGCCCGTCGGCGCCGGCCATGCCGGCGATGACGGCCATCGAGAGGGCGAGCATGATCACCTGGTTGACGCCGGCGAGGATCGTCGGCATCGCGAGCGGCAACTGGATCCCGCGCAGGATCTGCGCCGGGGTCGCACCGAACGACTGCCCCGCCTCGACGGTCTCGGAGTCGACGCCGCGGATGCCGAGCTCGGTGAAACGCACGCCCGGAGGCAGCGCGAAGATCACCGTGGCCACGAGACCCGGCACGACGCCGATGCTGAAGAACACGATCGCCGGGATCAGGTAGACGAAGGCCGGCATGGTCTGCATGAAGTCGAGCACGGGCTTGAGCACCGCGCGGACGGTGGCGTTGCGGGCCGACCAGATGCCCAGCGGGATCGCGATCAGCACGGCGATCGCACCCGCGATGAGCACGAGGGCGAGCGTCTGCATCGCGGGGACCCACAGGCCCATCGCCACGATCAGCCCGAACGAGATCACGGTGCCGATCGCGAGCCGCCACGAGCGCACCAGCCACGCGATCAGCGCGGCGACGATGATCACGACGTAGAACCACGGCAGCAGCAGGAGGAAGCTCAGCCCGTCGACGAGGAACGACACGGCGACCGAGATGACGTGCAGCAGGCCGTCGAGGTTGTCCTTGATCCAGTCGACGGCGACCGCGACCCAGGATCCGAGGGGGAGGACGTTCATCGGGTGACCTCCTCGGTCGACGAGCCCGGCGCGGTGCGGGTGCTCCCCGTGGCGGGGGCGGTACCGGTGGCTCCGGCGGCCGAGCCGGTGGGGGCTCCGGTGGATCCGGCGGAGGCGGTGGGGGCGGTCCAGCCGTCGTCGAGGACGGCGTCGATCTCGGCCTGCGGCAGCGGCAGCACCGGCAGGTTGATCTCGCCCGTGGCTCCCGGTCCAGGGCCGAGCGCGGCGAGCAGGGTGATGCGCGGGATGACGCCGACGAGACGGCCCTCGGCATCGGCCACGGCCAGCGGCAGCGGCGACTCCACGGCCGGGATGAACAGGTTCATGAGCACCTCGCCCTCGTCCACGACCTGCGTGGCGGGCTTGAGCGCGGAGGTGATCGTGGTGGCGCCGCGGCGGATCAGCTTCACCACGTCGCGGTCGGTGACGATGCCGATCAGCTTGCGGTCGCGGCCCACGACGTAGGTCGCCGACATGAAGGCGTCGCGCATCTGCTTGAGCGCCGTGCGCGGGCCGGCGGTCTCGGAGACGACCGGACGCGGGCGCTCCATGACGTTCGCGGCGGTGAGCACGCGGGCGCGGTCGACGTCCTGCACGAACTGCTCGACGTAGCTGTTCGCGGGGTCGGTGAGGATGTCCTCGGGCGTGCCGATCTGCACGATGCGGCCGTCGCGCATCACGGCGATGCGGTCGCCGAGGAACATGGCCTCGTTGAGGTCGTGCGTGATGAAGACGATGGTCTTCTGCAGCTTCTGCTGCAGCTCGAGCAGCTGCTCCTGCATCTCGCGGCGGATGAGCGGATCCAGCGCGCTGAACGCCTCGTCCATGAGCAGGATGTCGGTGTCGGCAGCGAGGGCGCGCGCGATGCCGACGCGCTGCTGCATGCCGCCGGAGAGCTCCGACGGCAGCTTCTCGCCCTGTCCTCCCAGGCCCACGAGGGTCAGGATCTCCTCGGCCCGCGCCAGGCGCTCGGCCTTCCCGATGCCCTTGAGCTCGAGCGGGTACGCCACGTTCGCGGCCACCGTGCGGTGCGGCAGCAGGGCGAAGTGCTGGAACACCATCGAGATGCGGTCGCGGCGGATCTCGCGCAGCCGCGACGCCGGGATGCCGGTGATCGGGTCGCCGGCGACGAGGACGGATCCGTCAGTCGCCTCATGCAGCCCGTTGAGCATGCGGATGATGGTGGACTTGCCGGATCCGGACAGCCCCATGATCACGAAGATCTCGCCGCGCTTCACGGTGAAGCTCGCGTCGATGACGGCGGCGGTGCCGGCGTCGGACACGTCGGATCGGGTTTCGCCGGCCTTCAGACGGCGGATGGCCTGGTTCGGATTCTTCCCGAACACCTTGAACAGATGACGCGCTTCCAGAGCGGTTTCGGACACGTTTCCCCCGCGGCCTCACCCGTGCGGGGAGGCCTGCATCGGTCACGCCCGGGTGACGATCACAGGGCCGCTTCGACAGAGCCGTGCAGGCGGCGCGGGCGCAGGATTTCGGATCCTGCGCAGAGATCATCGACCGTACGCCCACGCCTCTTCGTGCACAGCAGAATCGAAAGAAGGACGCGGCCGCGGACTGGTCTTGGGGCCTCGCGGCCCGCATTCCAACGTAACGAGATCCCGATCCGGTGGCAAATCCGGTCGGACTGCCGGCGCGGACAGCCGGGACTTCTCCGACGTCGCGGAAGCCGCTCCGCGGCCGGATCCCGAGGACGGCGCGATCGTCGCCCGGAGCCCTGGCTGGGTCGTCGACGTCGAGGTCTGATGGCGCCGCTCTCGCACGCTCAGGTTGCGGGCGCCGGCGCTCCGACCTTGCAGGGAATTCCCAGGTCCTGAGACGAAAACATCCGTGAAGAATACTAGAACATAGTTTCGATTCCTGGTAGGATCGGAGCATGACCAGCACCCTCGACCCGCTTCTGGAAGCCACCCGGCTCCTCGCGGACGTGTGGGGCGCGGCCGGGTCGGGTGCGGGGTTGTCGCGGGCGCAGCTGGTGGCGGTGAACGGCGATGCCATCGGTCAGGTGCGGCGGACCCTGGATGCTGTGCATGCGGAGGTCGCAACCGGGATCGCCCGGGAGTCGCGGCGCGAGCTCGGGCCGGAGTCGCTGGCGAAGCAGCACGGGTTCCGGAATGCGGCACACCTGATCGCCACCACCACGGGCTCCTCGACCGGGGACGCTCACCGGCTGGTCAAGGTCGGGGAGGCGACCGGACCGCGCACGAACCTGCTCGGCGTGACCCTGCCGGCGAAGTTCCCCGCCGTGCGCGCCGCACTGGCCGCGGGGCGGATCGGCGCGGCCGCGGCGGACCTGGTCGTCACGTTCCTGGACCGGATGATCGTGAAGATCGGGCGTGCGGCCGTCGCCGAGGCGGAGCAGTTCCTGGTCGCTAGGGCGCCGGGACTGTCGTTGGACGAGGTGCGGCGGATGGTGGTGCGGCTCGAAGCCCACCTGGACCCCGACGGGGTGGCACCCCGGGAAGAGGAACGACGCGGCCGCGCATCCCTGTCGATGTTCGAGCGGGACGGGATGCTGCACCTGAACGCGACCCTGGACCCTGCGCGGGGTGCGGCGGTGAAGACCGCGATCGAGGGGTACGTGTCGGCGGAGTTCGCGGCGAAGCGTGAGGGGCGGGATCCTGCCGCGCCGGACGCGGACCGGCGGACTGTGCAGCAGATCCAGGCCGACGCGCTCGTTCACTTCGCGGAGCATGCGCTCACCTGTCTGCGCAACACCACCCTGAACGGGGCGACCGTCGTGGTCCGGGTCAACCAGGCCGACCTGGAGACCGGGACCGGGTTCGGGGTCATCGACGGGATCACCCAGCCGGTCAGCATCGACACCGTCCGCCGCATGGCCGGCGGAGGCAGCACCGTGACCTGGGTGTGCGGGAACGACGGGGAGGTCCTGACCTGGGGGCGGGAACGTCGCCTGTTCAGCCGCGCGCAGCGCCTCGCGCTCACCGAACGCGACGGCGGGTGCGCGTTCTGCGGGCTGCCACCGGGGATGACCAAGGCCCACCACATCGACTGGTGGGCACGCGACCACGGCACCACGGACCTCGCCAACGGCATCCTGCTGTGTGAGACGTGCCACCACCTGGTTCACGACAACGGCTGGGGCATCCGCATCGACGGCGTCGGTGTCAGGGCGAATGTCTGGTTCCTGCCACCACCCGGCACCGGCACCGCACCCCGCCTCGGCGGACGCGCCCGCACCGAACACATCGCCTGAGAACGGCGAGCGGGATCGCGCGGGTGTCCGACCGTCCGGGCCCTTCGACAAGCTCAGGGGCCGGACTGGGCGGCCCGACCGTCCGGGCCCCTCCACAGGCTCAGGGACCGGATCGGGTGACCCGCGACAGGCTCACGGACCGGATCCGACGATCAGCGCCGGACCGACCTCGTCACGGTGAACTTCGGGGTTCGGGTGAGCTGCTCGGTCTCCCCGACGGCCGCCGCGAGCGCCCGGCGATGGTCGAGGTGCGAGTTGAACACCGTCCAGACCTCGCCGCCGGGCCGCAGCATCCGGGCCGCGGCGTCGATGAGCCGCCGCCCGGCGCCCTCGTGCACGCTCGCCCCCAGATGGAACGGCGGATTCAGCAGCACCAGATCGACGGATCCGTACGAGATCTCGGATCCGGCATCGTCGAGAGTCACGGTCACGCGGTCGGCGACGCCGTTCGCCACCATGGTGGCCCGCGCCGATCGCACCGCCGCCGCGGAGCGGTCGGTCGCGATGATCTGCGCCGCGGGAGCGGCGAGGGCCAAGGCCGCTGCGAGCGCCCCCGTCCCGCATCCGAGATCGACGGCCGCGAATCCGTCCCGCCCGGCGAGCGCCGTCAGCTCGGCCGCCCGCTCGCGCATCACGTCGAGGAGCACGCGCGTGCCGATGTCCACGCGGTCGCCGGCGAACGCCCCGCCGTACGCGCACAGGGTCAAGCCGAACTCGGGATGCGTCGACGACACCGGGAACGGCGGATCCGTCGGCACCGCCAGCGGGTCCGACGCCACGATCAGCCGCGACTTCCGCTCCGCCCGCTGCGGCTGCACCCGCTCGAAGCACCGGCCGAGCACGTCGTTCTGCGCCAGGGTCATGTGCTTCACACGGCCGCCGGCGAGGAGCACCACCTCGGGCGCCGCCCAGCGCGCGATGGCGTCGGCGATCTCCTCGAGCTCGGCCAGCCCCTTCGGCAGCTGCAGCAGCACGAGGCGGGCGTCGTGGAGCAGCTCCGCATCGAGCTCGTGCGGCGCGAATCCGGCGAGTGCCAGCTCCTCCGCATTGCGCGCCAGCGCGCGGCGCCCGGTGACCAGGTCCTGATGCACGCGCACACCGGTGAGACCGGCGGCGACGAGCGGCAGCGTCAGCGCGCCGTACCCGTCGCCGATCACCGCGATGGCGGATCCATCGATCCTGCGCTCGTCCGCGTCCGTCAGCGCAGCGGCCGCGAGGAGCTCATCCGTCGCGTCCCACGCCTGCAGGTTCGGCGCCTCGACATCGGGGAACCGGCGCAGGCGCGCGTACGGGAACTCGGGCACCCGCCCAGCGTACGCGGGCGAGCGCACGGGCCGCGGCCCACTCCGCACCCGGCAGCAGGCCGCGGAGAATGCACGGCGCGGGGAACGTCCGGCGCACAGCCGAGGCGAGGATACTGGGGCACGATGAGCGCAACGTTGACCGTCACCGAGGTCGTCCTCCCCACCGCCCCCGTCGGACCGGCGAATCCCCTTCCCGCCGTGGCGATGATGCCCCAGGCGCCCTACGAGGCCACGACCACCGGGCTGCCCGCCGAGATGGCGGCGAACATCCGGTACGGGCAGGTGTCGTCGATCCACCCCTACCTGATCCAGGACGGCTACGACCGCCGGCGCGCGCCCGCGCCCATGCGCGTCGCCGTGCTCGAGAACGAGCAGCTGCGCGCCGAGTTCGCCCTCGACCTGGGCGGCCGCCTCGTGCGCCTCTTCGACAAGCGCGCCGGACGCGAACTCGTGTACCGCAACGCCGTCTTCCAGCCGGCGAACCTCGCGCTGCGCGACGCCTGGTTCTCCGGCGGCGCCGAGTGGAACATCGGCATGCGCGGGCACTGGCCCCTCACGATCGATCCGCTCTACGCCGCCGAGATCACGGGCGCCGACGGCGAGCCGATCCTGCGCCTGTGGGAGTACGAGCGCGTGCGCGGACTGATCCTGCAGATCGACGCGACGCTCGACGGCGCCGCCCTCCACGTGCGCGTGCGGGTGCGCAACCCGCGCGAGCGCGAGACCGGGATGTACTGGTGGACCAACATCGCGGTCGCGCAGACTCCGGGCAGCCGCGTGTTCGCCCCGGCGACGCACGCCTACATGACCGCCTACGACGGCACCCTGGAGCGGGTCGACCTCAACCAGCGGGATCCGCGTCATCCGGCGACGGCACCCGCCGCCGCGGACTACTTCTTCGACCTCGCACCCGGTCTCGCGGCGTCGCCGGATTCCGCCGGCACCGCGGCGCGTCCGTGGATCGCGGCCGTCGACGAGGACGGATCCGGCCTCGCCCACGTCTCGACCGCACCGCTCGTGGGCCGCAAGCTGTTCGTCTGGGGCGACACACCGGGCGGGCGGCACTGGTGCGACTGGCTCGGCGGCGAGACCGGCGCGTACTTCGAGATCCAGGCGGGACTCGCCACGACCCAGTACGAGCACCTGCGCATGCCCGGCGGCGCGACGTGGGAGTGGACCGAGACGTTCCTGCCGCTGCAGCTCACGGATCCGGTTCTGGACGGAACCTGGAGCGATGCCACCGCGATCGTCGGCGAACAGGTGCGTCAGGCCGCCAACACGGCGGGATCCACCGGCATCGCGCGGCTCGCCTCGGCCGCCGACCTCGCCCCGGATGCGCTGCTGTCGATCGGGTCGCCCTGGGGTGCGCTCGAGCAGGAGCTCGCCGACCGGGCGGGCACCGCCTTCGCCGTGCCGGCCGGTGTGCGCTTCGTGCGCGATGGCGCGGAGGGGGCGTACTGGGCCGCCCTGCTGGACGGCTCGGCGGACCGCGCCGGGAGCGCCTCGGGCGGGGACGGCGGCACAGCCGGGCACCACGGCCACGATGGCGGCGCCGACGAGCCGGATCCGCTCGACGCGCCCGCCTCCTACGTCACCGGCGACGAGTGGGACCATCTGCTCGCCGAGGCGCCCGCCACCTGGCTCACGCACTACCACCGCGCGGTCGCCGCGCACGCCCGCGGAGAGCACGGCACCGCGATCTCGCACTACGAGGCGTCGCTGCGGCACCGGCGCAGCCCGTGGGCGCTGCGCGGGCTCGGCCTCGCCCTGCGGCAGTCGGACGGCGGCACCGCCGCCCAGGCGGAGGGGATCAATCGCCTCACCGAAGCGCACGAGCTCGCGCCCGGCCTCGCCCCACTGGCCCTCGAGCTCGCCGAGGCGCTGCTCGCCGACGGTCGCGCAGAGGAGACGCGCCGGCTGCTGGCGACCCTGTCCGCCGAGGTACGGGCGCTCGGGCGGTTCCGCGTGGTGGAGATCCGCGCCGCCCTCGGCGTGGGTGACCGCGAAACAGCCGGGCGGATCCTCGAGGAGCGCATCGAGGTGCCGAACCTGCGCGAGGGAGAGCTGAGCATGTCGGCGCTGTGGCGCGAGGCCTTCCCCGACCGCCCCGTCCCCGCCTGGTACGACTTCGAGATGGCGCCGGAAGTCGGCCCGCAGCCCTGAGGATCCGGGATCGCCCAGGGCCCTCAGCCGGGGCGGCCGCGCTCCCGCCGAGGCCGATCCGGCGTCGTCAGAACGCGCCGGGCTCGGCGAGGGTGGCCCCTGCGATCCACACGGCGAACACGACGAAGAAGCCGATCAGCGGGACCCACCACGCGGGGCGGCGCTTGATCATCAGCAGGACCGACACCACGACGACGGCGAGCAAGCACACGAGCGGCCCGTAGATGAAGAGCGCGCTGCCGAGCGGCACGAGCCCGCACGACCGGTCGTCGCACACGCTCCCGGCGAAACCGGTCGCGAAGGTGCCCATCAGCGCCACGACGCCGGCGAACATCGCGAGGAAGACATCGAGCACGATCGTGATGGCGACGTTCGCGCTGGAGGCCGGCCGCGCTGCTCCGCTCACGGCGGCCCACTGCGGAGCCGAACCCGGCTGCGCTGTCTGCCCCGAGACGTGCTCCGTCCACGAGGCGCCGTCCCAGTAACGCGTTCCGCCGCCGCCCGCAGGATCCGGATACCAGCCCGCCGGCGCACCCCCCGATGCCGTCATGGCAACCACCCTAGCGAGGTTCCCGAGCGCCGCCGGACGCGGAGGGGACGGTCACCCCTGCATCCGCGGATCCTCGGTGGGGTCGCGGAACATCGCCGGACACCCGGCCTCCACCGCGGACGGGCTCAGCTCGAAATGCCACGGCTCGTTGTCGTAGGTGCGGCACAGCCCGAACTCGGCACCGTGGCGGTGCAGCCAGTCGGCGGCGGCGTAGGGCGCGACGTCGACCGCCTCGCCCTTCACGTGCTGCGAGGTCTCCGGGGTGCCGACCCAGCGCGCGGCCTCCTCGGTGGAGCCGTAGGTGCGCACCGCCTCGCGCAGCAGCCACGACTGGTACGCCTTCGACCGCCAGCCGCTGCCCACCCGCAGGTCGACGCCGTCCTCCTCCGCCGCGTCGTGCGCCCGCTGCAGCGCCTCGCGCAGGGCCGGATCCAGCTTCGCGACGGCGGGCGCCGACAGGTCCGAGACGGCGATCGAGTCGCCGTCGGCGATGAAGCCGTCCTCGGCGGTCGGCCGTCCCCCGCCGCGAGCGGCCGCGGATCCCTCGCCGGAACCCGCCACGGCCACTCCGCCCGGGTAGTCCGGCCGCGACGCGACCCCCGCGGTGACCACGGCGGCAGCGGCGCCCGCCCCGATCGTCCCGACGATCAGCAGCGTCACGAGCAGCCGGAACAGAGGTCGCCGGGAGCGGGCTCGCCGGCCACCGGTGCGGCGCTGCCCATCCGCAGGTCCACCCGGATCCGGGATCCCGTCCGGTGCGGTACCGGTGCGCAGCGAGGTGCTCGGTCTCGTGATGGTGTCCATGCGTCCACCCCATCCGGGCGGACGTTGCCCGGCCGTAAGCGCTTTCGCATACGATCCCGATACATCCGGGTGCCTAGGCTTTCTGGCATGCGCGTGCTGATCGTCGAGGACGAACCCACCCTGGCCGGGGCGGTCCGTGATGGATTGCGCCTCGCCGCGATCGCGGCCGACACCGCCGGCGACGGCGACACGGCGCTCGAGATGCTCGACCTGAACTCCTACGACGTGGCCGTGCTCGACCGCGACATCCCTGGCCCGAGCGGGGACGACATCGCCCGCGCGATCATCGCGTCCGGATCCGGCTTGCCGATCCTCATGCTCACCGCCGCCGACCGCCTGGACGACAAGGCGACCGGGTTCGAACTCGGCGCCGACGACTACCTCACCAAGCCGTTCGAGATGCGCGAGCTCGTCCTGCGGATCCGCGCCCTGGCCCGGCGCGCACCGCGGTCGGTCCCGCCGGTGCACGAGCTCGCCGGCATCACCGTGGATCCGTTCCGGCGCGAGGTGTACCGGGACGGGCGCTACGTGGCCCTCACCCGCAAACAGTTCGCCGTGCTGCAGGTGCTCGTCGAGGCCGGAGGCGGCGTGATCAGCGCCGAGGAGCTGCTCGAACGGGCCTGGGACGAGAACGCGGATCCGTTCACGAACGCGGTGCGCATCACGGTGTCGGCGCTGCGCAAGCGGCTCGGCGAGCCGTGGGTGATCCTCACGGTGCCGGGCGTCGGCTACCGCATCGACGTGGAGGGCGCCGCGGACGGCGACGCGGACCCGCGCCCGGGCGCGGGGCGCGCCGCTGACGCCGCCAGGACGGAGCGCACTCGGCATGCCTGATCGCCCGACGCCCGCACCGTTCGGTCCTCGCGTCGCACGAGCGCCGGGGCTGTCGGTGCGCTGGCGCCTCGCGCTCAGCTACGTGGTGCTGGTCGCGATCGCGGGCGCCGTGCTGCTGGGGGTGGTCGCGCTCTGGCTGCTGCGCTACGTGCCCGACGGCAGCGTGTACAGCACGGGTCCGTTCGACGGCGGGAGCTGGGCGCCGAACCGCTCCGACCTCATCCGCGCGTTCGTCCCGGCCGCGACCTGGGCGCTGCTCGCGCTCATCGGCCTGAGCGTGCTCGGCGGCTGGCTGCTCGCCGGCCGCGTGCTGCGCCCGCTCGCGATCATGGCCGAGACCGCGCGGGCGGTGGGCGAAGGCGATCTCACCGCGCGGATCGCGCTGCCCGGGCGCGACGACGAGTTCCGCCGGCTGTCCGACGTGTTCGACGGCATGCTCGACCGGATCCAGGCCGACCTGGAGCGCGAACGCCGGTTCGCGGCGAACGCCTCGCACGAGCTGCGCACCCCGCTCGCGATCACCCGGGCGCTGCTCGATGTCGCGCAGGCCGAGCCGGATCCCGACGTGCCGCAGCTGCTGGAGCGGCTGCGCGCGGCGAACGAGCGCGCGATCGCGCTCACCGAGGCGCTGCTGCTGCTCGCACGCCTGGACGCGCGTCCGCCCGAGCGCGTCGAGGTCGACCTGTCGCTCGCGGCGGAGGGCGCGATCGAGCTGCTGCACGAGGTCGCGGCCGCGCACGACGTGCGGCTCGACGCGGTCGGCGATCCGGTGTTCGTCCGCGGGGATGCGGCGCTGCTCGACCAGCTCGCGCTGAACCTCGTGCAGAACGCGCTCGTGCACAACCTGCCGTCCGGGGGATCGGCGACCGTGCGCACGGTCCGCCTGGGCGGGCACGGCGCGCTCGTCGTGGAGAACACGGGGGAGGTGCTGGATCCGGCGCGCGTCGCCACGCTGGTCGAGCCGTTCCAGCGCGGGGGCGGTCGCGTGCGCGACGGCGGGCATGCCGGATCCGGTCTGGGACTGGCCATCGCCGGCTCGATCGTGGAGGTGCTCGGGGGCTCGCTTGTGCTCACCGCCCGCCGCGGGGGCGGCCTGCGGGTCGAGGCGACCTTCCCGCTGGCCTGACGCGGCATCAGGGCGTCAGCCGCTCGCTCCGGTCAGGACCGCCAGAACCGCTCGGCGAGCGTTGCGACTTCCTTGTCGAGCCCGGCGAACTTGACTTCCATCGTGTCGAACCGCGCGTTCATCTCCGTCCGCAACGCGTCGAATCGCGCGTCCACAGCTGCGAATTTCGCTGTCATCGTGCGGGCCAGCAACGTCGTCATCAACGTCATCCCGCCGAGCATGACAGCGGCGAACACCCCGATGAGCGTCCAGACCTGCGGTTCTGTCATGACCATGCCTCCATTCTCACTCGCACCCTCGAGGTTGTCACGGGACGCATCCGCGCGGCGACACCTCCTCGATTCCGTGTGGAGCCTCGATCTGCCTCGCGCTGTGCAGGACGAAGCGCACCCCGTGACGGCCCGACCTCGCGGACCTCGGCGCAGGTGAGTACCCTCCCGTCATGGACTCGGATCCCGCACCGAAGCGGATGCGCCTGCGCTACCCCGGTCACTGCCGCCTGTGCGGGGCGACCATTCCCGCGCGCACCGAGGCGATCTACGAGCCGGCGACCAAGACGGTTCACTGTCTCATCTGCCCGGACAGCCCGGAGGCGTCACCCGCGGCACAGCTTCCTGTTGCCGAGCCGACGACCGCCTCGATCCGCACTGAACCGGCGACCGCCGTCATCGGTCCGGGCCCCGTGATCCCCGACGCACTCCGCTTTCGAAGTCCGGGGTCGGCGGTCATTGCAGCGACGCTCCTCATCCAGGCGGATTCCCCGCCGAGAACCGCCTGGCAGCGCTTCTTCGGCCGGAGCCCGCTCTCCGCCGAGGCGCAGAGCTGGTTCCTCGGCGCCACAGGCGAGCTCGAGGTGGGCAGGATCCTCGATCGGCTCGGCCCCGAATGGCACACGCTGCATTCGATTCCGGTCGGCACGAAGGGCAGCGACATCGATCATGTGGTGATCGGGCCCGGTGGCGTGTTCACGATCAACACCAAGCACCACGACGGCGGGAAGCTGTGGGTCGGCGGACGTCGGATCCTCGTGAACGGTCAGCGCACCGATCACCTCCGCAATGCGGAGCACGAGGCCGCCCGCGCGGCGAAGATCCTCGGCAGGGCGACGGGGCTCGCGGTCGACGTCACGCCGATCCTCGCGATCGTCGGCGCGAAGAGCATCCAGGTCAAGGAGAAGCCCCCGCGCGTCGAGGTGCTGCGGGCGAGCGCGCTGGTGCGCCGGATCGAGCGGGCCACCCGCACCCTGACGGGGGAGGACGTGACCGCGCTCGTCCGTGCCGCCGTGATCCCCGCGACCTGGAGCCCCACCCCGCCGCCGGACGCCGACCTCACCGCGTTCGCGGCATTGCGCGAAGAGGTCCTGGCGGCCTGGCGCCGCCGACGCGCATGGACGGCGGGCGGGATCCTGGGTCTCGGAGGGATCCTGGCGGTCGCGGCCGCAGCCGTCATCCCCACGGCATCGGCGATCTTCCGCTGAGCCGCGTTGGCAGCGGATCCAGCTGGTCAGGCTCGGTCGGCGGCGTCGAAGCGCTGCGCGCCGATCACCGCGAGCAGCTGCAGCTTCTGCCACCCTTCGGTGCCCTCGGGGGCGGTCAGCACGAGCAGCGCCTGTGACTGGTCCTCGGTGAACAGCGCCTGGCAGTCCAGCTCGATCGGGCCGATCTCGGGGTGCACGAGCGTCTTGTGGTCCTCGAAGCGCGTCGCGACCTCGTGCCGATCCCAGAGCTCCGCGAACTCGGGGCTCTGCGCCTGCAGTGCGCGGACGAGCTCCCCCGCCCGCGAGCGGGCACCCATCACGCCGTAGGCCGCACGCAGGCCGGCGACCTGGGCGCGTGCGTGCCGCGCGTGGTCCTCCTCGGGGTAGACCGCCCGCGATGCCGGATCCGTGAACCAGCGGTAGACGTCGCTGCGGGCGTGGCCCGTGCGCTCCGACGGGTCGCCGAGCAGCGCCTGCGCCATCCGGTTCGCCACGAGGGTCTCGCCCAGGTTCGACAGGATCAGGGCCGGAGTGTCGTCGAGGCGGTCGAGCACCCGCAGCAGGGCCGGAGCGACATGCGGCAGGGCGCTGTGGCGGTCCGGAGCCGAGTGCCCCGCCGTGCGGAAGAGGTAGTCGCGCTCGTCGGCGGTGAGGCGCAGGGCCCGGGCGAGAGCGGCGAGCATCTGCTCACTGGGCTGCGGGCCGCGCCGCTGCTCAAGCCGGGTGTAGTAGTCGACCGACATGCCGCTGAGCTGCGCGACCTCCTCGCGCCGCAGACCCGGGGCGCGGCGCCGCGCGCCCGTGCTCAGCCCGACGTCGCCGGGGCGCAGGGCCTCCCGGCGGCGCCTGAGGAAGTCGGCGAGTGCGATGCGGTCCATGGATCCATTCTCCGGTGGCGCCGAGGACGCAACCAGGGACCGCCGATCCCCCGATCACGGGGTCTCTTATGCCGATGCCGGATCCCGCCGAGCCTGAGGTCATGAACATCTCCGGAAACACCGTCTTCATCCCCGGCGCGACGAGCGGCATCGGACTCGCTCTCGCGCTCCGTCTGCAGGCAGCCGGCAACACCGTCGTGATCGGCGGGCGCCGTGCCGACGTCCTCGCGCAGCTCGCCGCGGAGCACGGCTTCGCCACGGTGCGCATCGACACCGCCGACCCCGAGAGCATCCGCGAGGCCGCGACCCAGGTGCTCGCCGCGCATCCCGACCTGAACGTGCTGATCGCGATGGCCGGGATCATGCGCGTGGAGGATTGGCGCTCCGACGGCTTCCTCACCGATGCGGAGGAGATCGTCACGACCAACCTGCTCGGCCCGATCCGGCTCATCGCCGCGTTCACCGCCCATCTGCAGAGCCGGCCCGACGCGACGATCGTCACCGTCTCGAGCGGCCTCGCGCACACGCCGCTGCGCGTGACGCCGACCTACAACGCGACGAAGGCCGCGATCCACATGCTGTCGGAGTCGATCCGGCTGCAGTTCGCCGGCACCTCTGTGTCGGTGCTCGAACTCGTCCCGCCTGCGGTCGCCACCGAGCTCCTGCCCGGCCAGAGCGAGAGCCCGTTCGCGATGCCGCTCGACGCCTTCGTCGACGAGACCATGGCCCTCATCGAGGCGCAGCCCGACGCGCACGAGATCCTCGTGGAGAACGTGAAGCTGCTCCGGTTCGGCGAGGTGCGCGGCGACTACGCCGAGACGGTCGCCACGGTGAACCGCCTCGACCCGCACGGGAACGCCTGACGCGGCCCGGGCGTATCAGTCGGCCAGCACCACGTCGTATCCGGCCTCGCGCAGGGCGTCCCGATCGTCCGGCGCGAGGCCGTCGTCGGTGAGCAGCGTGGGGAACAGGTCGGATCCGCCCACGGCCGCGAAGGCGGTCGCACCGACCTTCGACGAGTCCGCGACGATCACCGCCCGACGGGCGCGGGTCGCCATCATCCGGTTCACCGCGGCTTCGCGCTCATCGTGCGTGCTCGCCATGCCGTCGAGCGCCAATGCGTTCACGCCGATGAAAGCGATGTCGAGCGTGATGCCGGAGAGCAGCTGCTCCACGAACGGCCCGACCAGCTCGTAGCTGCGGGAATGGATCACGCCGCCGGTGACCACGACCTTGATGTCGGGGCGGGTGGCGAGCTGCGCGGCGATGTTCACCGCGTTGGTGACGACGGTCAGGCCCTGCTCGGCGAGGTCCTCGCGGGCGGCGAGGGCCGTCGCGATGGCGGTCGTCGTGGTGCCGCCGGAGAGCCCGACCACGGAGCCGGGCGCCACGAGGGCGGACGCCGCCTGGGCGATTCGCTCCTTCTGCGACGTGCGCTGATGGCTCTTGTACCGGATGGGCAGCTCGTAGGCGACGGACTGCGCCACCGCCCCGCCGTGGGTGCGGGTGAGCAGGCGTCGCTCGGAGAGGCTGTCCAGGTCGCGGCGGATCGTCGCGGCCGACGCGTCGAAGCGTTCGACGAGCTCCTCGACCGAGACGTCGCCGCGGGCGGCGAGGAGGTCGAGGATCGCGGTGAGGCGGTTGGCGCGGTTCATGCGCGGATCCCTGTCGCGGTCATCGTCGTCACGCCTCCGTCCCGGCGAACAGTCGCAGTAGCCGTGCGGCCTCGCGGGCGACGGCGTCACGCGCGGGAGCGAGGTACGTGCGGGAGTCCACGAGCCGCTGGTCCTCCTCCAGCCGCTGCCGGATGGCGCGGGTGAAGAACCCGTTCAAGTGCGTGGACACGTTGATCTTCGTCATGCCCGCGCGCACCGCCGCGACGATCGCGTCGTCGGGCACCCCGCTCGACCCGTGCAGCACGAGCGGCACGTCGGCGCCGTCCTCGCCGGCTCCGCGCAGCGCCGCACGCAGGCGCGCGATGAGGTCGACGTCGAGCGCAGCGGTGCGGTCGGTCATCGCGTGCGAGGAGCCCACCGCCACGGCGAGCGCGTCGACGCCCGTCTCCGCGACGAACGCCCTCGCCTCCTGCGGGTCGGTGCGGACGCCGGGCGCATGCGCGCCGTCTTTGCCGCCGACCTCGCCCAACTCGCCCTCGACGTACACGTCTGCGGCGTGCGCGCGCTCGACGACCTGCGCGGTGAGGGCGACGTTCTCGGCGTAGTCCAGCGCGCCGCCGTCGAACATGACGGATCCGAATCCGAGCGCGATGGCCTCGTCGACGAGGTCGGTCCGCTCGGCGTGGTCGAGATGCACCGCGACGGGCGTCGCGGCTCTGCGGGCGACCGCGAGCGTGGCGAGCGCTATCGGCTCGAGGCCGCCGTGGTAGTCGGCGCAGTTCTGCGAGATCTGCAGGATCACGGGCAGCTCCGCCTGGGCGGACGCCGCCACGAGCGCCTCGGCGGTCTCCAGGTGGATCACGTTGAACGCGCCGACGCCCGTGCCGCGGCGGGCGGCATCATGCACGAGATCGCGCGCGGAGACGAGGGTCATCGGGGAGTCCTTTCGGCAGACGGCCGGCGCAGCGCCGTCAACGACGGGCTGTCAACGATCAAAGCAGATTCCAGCTCCGACCAGGACGCGTGGATCTCGCCGGCCACCGGCATGAGCACGGCGGCCGCCGACCACGCCGTCGCCCGGCGCAGCAGCGCGGTCGGATCCTTGACGCCCCGCGCGAGCAGCACGGCGCACGCGGCGACGGCCGCATCGCCGGCGCCGGTGGGGTTGCCCGCCAGGGGTTCCGCGAGGCGCGCGCGCACGATCTCCTCGGAGGTCACGGCGAGCATCCCGTCGGCACCCCGGGAGAGCAGGATCAGCGACGCGCCGCGATGCAGCAGTTCGCACGCGCCCTCGATGGGGTAGGCGATGCCGGTCGCCTCGGCGAGCTCCGCGGCGTTGGGTTTGAGCACCGTCGCACCCGCATCGGCGGCGGCCAGCAGCGCGGGCCCGGAGGTGTCGGCGATGACCGCCGCGCCGGCATCGCGACCGAGTCGGATCAGCGCGGGCAGCAGGTCGTCGGGTGCCTCCGGAGGCAGCGATCCGGAGACCACGAGCACCGGCTTGCGCCCACGGGGGCCGCGTGCGGCCGGCGCCTTCGCCGAGCCCGCCTCGCCCTCCGCGAGCGCCCGACGCACCGCGTCCTTCACCGCTTCCCACTCGGCGGGAGCGGGGTTCACGCCGCGCTCGTTCACGATCGTGGTGTCGCCGAGGTGCGCGTCGACCAGCGCGATGCTGCGGCGGGTCGCGCCCTGCACGGCGACGAGTTCGTGCGGCACGCCGGATGCGGCCAGCTCCGCCGCGAACTCGGCGCCGGTCGCTCCGCCGGCGGTGGCCAGGGCGCGCACGGCGGCGCCTTGCGCGTGGGCCACCCGGGCGACGTTCAGCCCCTTGCCGCCCGCCCGGGCGACGCCGGTTTCGGCGCGGTGCGTGCCCCCGGGCACGATCCGGTCGACATGCCAGGTGAGGTCGAGCGCGGGGTTCGGAGTGACGGTGACGATCATCGAAGGCTCCTCGCCCGCAGCGCCGCGCCCAGGATCCCCGCGTTGCCGAGCAGCTGCGCGGGAACCAGATCCGGGATGCGGTGGAAGCTCAGCCGCGCCTGCAGCCGGGTGCGCAGCTCGTCGAAGAGCGCGCCGCCGGCGCGCGACAGTCCGCCGCCGATCACCACGGCCTGGGGCGCGATCACGGCGGTGAGCTGCGCGATCGACAGGGCGAGCGCGTCGAGCGCCTCGTCCCAGACGGCGGCGGCGTCCTCGTCGCCCGCACCGGCGCGCGCGAGGACCTCCTTGGCCCCGTCCACGACGATCCCGGTGCGCGCGGTGTAGCGCCGCGCGATCGCCCCGGCGGAGGCGATCGCCTCGAGGCACCCCCGGGCGCCGCACGCGCACAGCGGCTCGTCCGCCACCGGCGAGTGCCCGACCTCCCCCGCGTATCCGCCCGAAGTGAACGGCACTCCGCCCAGCACCAGGGCGCCGGCGATCCCGGTGCCGATGATGAGCACGATCGAATCGGCGTACGGCCGGCCGCCGCCGAGCACGTGCTCGGCCCAGCCGCCGGTGCGCACGTCATGGTCGAAGGCGACGGGGAGCCCGAACGCCTTCTCGGCGAGGGCGCGGATCGGGGCGTTCTGCCAGCCCATGTTGCTCGCGAAGACGCCGATCCCGGCGACCTCGTCGACGATGCCGGGCACGACCAGCCCCACCGCGACCGGATCCACCCCGGGATGCTCCCTGCGCAGCTCCGCACCCAGCTCGACCAGTCGCGCCACCAGCCGCTCGGGAAGGTCGGGTCCGGGTTCCGGCGTCGGAGTGCGACGCAGGCCGAGCATCGCCCCGTCCGCGTCGAACAGCGCGGATTTGATGTCGGTGCCGCCGACGTCGAAGGCCAGCACCGGCGCACCGCCGCCGAGCTCCGCCGGCTGCGCGAGCGGATCCGCTACGGGCATGGCGGTTCCCTCAGTCCTCGAGGATGACGGAGCGGGTGAGGTTGCGGGGCTCGTCCGGGTTCAGGCCCGCGGCGAGGGAGCGGTCGAGCGCCACCCGGTGCAGCCGGGCGAGATCGGCCATCGGGTCGATCGTGTGCTGCACCCAGCGTCCGCCCGTCGCGGCGACCTGGGCGTCGAGCCCCTCGGGGGCCGCGCCGAACTGCCAGGTGATGCGGCCGGGCGCCGCGATGGCGATCGGACCGTGGCGGTAGTCCATCGACGGGTACGACTCGGTCCACGACTGCGAGGACTCGCGCATCTTCAGGGCGGCCTCGTGCGCCAGGCCGATGGTCCAGCCCCGGCCGAGGAACGTGTACTGCTCGGCGCCCGCGAGCGTCGGGTCGACGTCGGCGAGGGCGGTGCGGGCGTCGGCGATCGCCCCGGTGAGGTCCTCCCCGAGCGACGCGCGGAACAGGGCGAGCGCGGTCGTGGCGAACCGGGTCTGCACCACGGAGCGCTCGTCGGCGAAGGGCAGCACGATCGCGTCGTCGACCATGCCCACGAGCGGAGAGGTCTCGTCGCCGATCACGCCGACGACGCGCGGAGCGGATCCGGATCCCTTCACCTGGTCGACGAGCTCGAGCACCTCGGTCGTCGTGCCGGACCGGGTGAGCGCCACCACGGCGTCGTAGTCGCGGTCCAGGAACGCCTCGCTGGCCGCGTAGGCGTCGGTGATGCCGAAGCCGGCGCGCTCGCGGAGCGCCGCGTACGACTGCGCCATGAACCAGGAGGTGCCGCAGCCGATCACCGCGACGCGCTGGCCCTTCGCCGGCAGCAGCGCCTGCTCGGCGGTCATGCCGGCGGCGCGCTCCCACGTCTCGGGCTGCGACTCGAGCTCCGCGCGCATGTGCGCGCCGGGGGCGAGCTTCTCGTTCGGGTCGGTCATGCGTCCTCCTCGGCGGTTCTGGCCGACGCATCGTGCGTGACCTTGCTTGATCTTACGACAAAACGATCACTTTCCGTCACTTCTATTTTGCACGTTCTTCTCTGCGGGCACGCCGAAGGCTCCTCCGCACGCACGCCGAAGGCGCCGCTGAGCGGCGAAGGCGGCACTGCTGCCGCACGTGCACCGCAGCACCGCCCCGCACCGGAGCCGCGCATGCGCGCCGGGTGCGAGCAGAGGAGCGGAGCGGTG
The DNA here is from genome assembly GCF_054654695.1 of Microbacterium xylanilyticum. Taxonomy (NCBI): domain Bacteria; kingdom Bacillati; phylum Actinomycetota; class Actinomycetes; order Micrococcales; family Microbacteriaceae; genus Microbacterium; species Microbacterium xylanilyticum. The sequence continues at coordinate 75,938 of NZ_BAAIEN010000002.1, read as the reverse complement.
ACGACGACCTCCGGGAGTCAGCGCGACTCTGCGGCCTCGGTGTGGTGGCGGATCACCTCGGCGACGACGAAGTTGAACCACTTCTCGGCGAACTCGGGATCCAGATGCGCCTCCTCGGCGAGCGCGCGCAGCCGCGCGACCTGCTGCTCCTCGCGGTTCGGATCCGACGCCGGCATCTCATGCTCGGCCTTGAGCACGCCGACCTGCTGCGTGCAGCGGAACCGCTCGGCGAGCATGAAGATCAGAGCGGCATCGATGTTGTCGATGCTGGCGCGCAGTCTCAGCAGTTCGGTGCGGGAATCGGTGGCGGTCATGAGGGCTCCTCACCGGGCGGCGGACGTGCTGTCGGGGAATTCGCGACCCTCCGACGATAGCGCCGGCCCGGGGCCTCGGCATCCGTCCGCGGGCGATCCGCTCCCCGGCCCGGCAGAACACCGTTCGCGTCCTCTTCCCCCGCACTCCCGGGCCACGCGGATCCTGTCACCTACAGTGAAGTCATGACGGCCGACCACTCCCGACGCAGGAACAGCGCCCCCGAGAACGGCAAGCGGCGACACAGGCTCAAGAGGCATGCCGCGCCGCAGCCCGCCGAACAGCCGCCCCGCGTCGTCGAGGCCGCCGCCCCCACCGCCTCCATCTGGACCCGGATCGACCGTCCGTTCGTCTTCGGCTTCCTGGTCACCCTCGGCGGCCTGTCCGCGATCCTCCTGGGTCTGGCGCTGCGCAGCCTGTCCGAAGTGCTCATCTACATCGCGTTCGCCCTGTTCGCCGCCCTCGGCCTCGAGCCCGCCGTGCAGTGGCTCGAGCGCCACCGGATGAAGCGAGCCCTCGCGGTGGTGATCGTGATCCTCGCCTTCGCAGTCGTCCTCGGTCTCATCGTGTGGTCGATCGTGCCCATCGTCGTGAAGCAGATCGCGCAGTTCGCGACCTCGTTCCCGGAGACCATCGCCGCCTTCACCCGCACCGACCTGTACCACTTCATGGAGAAGCAGTTCGGAGCGGGGCTGCACGACCTGATCGCGCAGCTGCAGTCGCAGGCGCAGAAGTTCCTCAGCGATCCCCAGCAGCTCACGCAGCTGGGCGGCGGCGCGCTGCAGGTCGGCGGCGCGATCGCCTCCGGACTGTCCGGCGTGCTCATCGTCATCGTGCTGACGCTGTACTTCCTCGCCACGCTGCCGTCGATGAAGACCGGACTCCTCCAGCTCGCGCCGGCGCGCAACCGCGGGGGCATCGACCGCATCAGCACCCAGATCGTGGACGCCGTCGGCGGATACGTCATGGGCATGGTGATCCTCGCGTTCATCAACGCAATGGTCGTGCTGGTGCTCTACCTCGTGCTGGGGCTGCCCTTCCCGCCCCTCATGGCGACCCTGGCGTTCCTCATCACGCTGATCCCGCTCGTCGGTCCGCTGCTGTTCCTCGTGCTCGGCTCCGTGGTGGCCCTGTTCGTGAACCCCGTGCTGGCGCTCGTGTTCGCGATCATCTACCTCGTCTACATCCAGATCGAGGCGTACGTCATCACGCCGCGGGTGATGAACCGGGCGATCTCGATCCCGGGCTCGCTCGTGGTCATCGGCGCCCTCGTCGGCGGCACGCTGCTCGGTCTGCTCGGTGCGCTCATCGCGGTTCCGGTGACCGCGTCGATCCTCATCATCATCAAGCAGGTCTGGATCCCGCGGCAGGACGCCCGGGTCTGATCACCGCCCGGCGTCGGTGCCGGCTGACCAGCCGCGCGGCACCGCCAGCCGGATCCACTCCGTTCAGGTCGCATCTTCTGCTCCAAAACTGCCCGGGAAGAGCAGAAAGTGCGACCTGAACCAGTCAGCTCTGCGACGCCGCCGCCTCGTCAGCGCAGCCGGTACGCGCGGTAGTGCACGGCGGCGCCCTCGCGGCGGCAGGCGGCGACCGGTGTCGGCCCCCGTCCTAGGCTGAAAGCATGACGCGGATCTGGGTGGTGCGGCACGGGCAGAGCATGCTGAACGCGGCGGAGCGGATGCAGGGCTGGTCCGACGCGCCGCTCACCGAGCTCGGGCGCATCCAGGCCACCGAGCGCGGCCGCGACTTCGCCGAGGCCGGGATCCGGTTCGACGCGGCGTTCTCGGGCGACGGCATCCGCCATCGCGAGACCGCGACACGGCTGCTCGAGGCAGCCGGATCGGAGCTGCAGGCGCAATCGGATCCGCGCTGGCGCGAGCTGTGCTTCGGCAAGCTCGAGGCGGAGCGCGCGACCGCGTTCTTCGAGTACATGGCGGCGCACGTGGCGGCGGACAACCCGTTCATGGAGACGCTCGACACCCTCGCCGAGGTGGATCCGCTCGCCGAGTCCCCCGCCGACGTGGCCCGGCGCGCGACCGAGGCGCTGCACGAGGTGGCGGAGGCCGGATCCGAGGTCCTCGTCGTGACGAGCGGCATCACGATCCTCACCCTGCTCGATGCGCTCGGTGTCGATCTCGACCACCTCACCTCGGGCCCGGAGAACCTCTCCGTGTCGACCGTGCACCGCGTCGACGACGGCTGGCGGGTCGACCGCATCGCCGCCACGGATCCCGTCGCCGGCTGAGAGCGGCATCTTCCGTCGCCCGCTGAGCCGGGTCGCCCCGACGCTTTCGGACGACCCGGATACGCAAGAACACCGGATCCCTTCCCCGGATGGGACCGGATCCGGTGTTCAGACGCAGGCCGTCAGGCGGTGTAGCCGTCCGCGACGTCGAGCGCCTCGTCGAGCACGGCGAGACCGCGCACGAGCTCGTCCTCGCCGATCACGAGCGGCGGCGCGACGTGGGTGCGGTTGAAGTGCACGAACGGCCAGACGCCGCCCTTCTTCGCCGCGGCGACGAACGCGCCCATGGGGGCCGCGTCCGCCCCGGCCGCGTTGAACGGCACGAGGGGCTCGCGGGTCTCCTTCGAGCGCACGAGCTCGACCGCCCAGAACAGGCCCTGGCCGCGCACCTCGCCGACGCTGGGGTGCTTCTCGGCCCAGGCGCGCAGGGTCGGCTCCACGACTCGGGTGCCGAGGTCGCGCACGCGCTCCAGGATGCCGTCGCGGCGGAACACCTCGAAGGTCGCGACGCCCGCCGCGCACGCGAGGGGGTGACCCGAGTAGGTGAGACCGCCGGCGAACGGCACCGTGTCGAACGCCGCCGCGATGCGGTCGGAGATCACCACGCCGCCGAGCGGCACGTATCCCGAGTTCACGCCCTTCGCGAAGGTGATGAGGTCGGGCTGGGCGTCGAACGCGTCGATGCCGAACCACTCCCCCAGGCGCCCGAACCCGACCATCACCTCGTCGGCGATGTAGACGATGCCGTAGCGGTCGCACAGCTCGCGAACGCCCTGCAGGTACCCGGGCGGCGGCACGAGCACGCCGTTGGTGCCGACGACCGTCTCGATGATGATCGCCGCGATCGTGCCGGGGCCCTCGAGCTGGATGGTCTGCTCGAGGTGCTCGAGCGCGCGCTGCGACTCCTGCTCCAGGGTCTCCGAGTGGAACGCCGACCGGTACAGGTACGGCCCGAAGAAGCGCACCGTGCCGTTGTCGATTCCGTCGTTCGCCCAGCGCCGCGGGTCACCCGTGAGCGAGATGGCCGTGGCGGTGGAGCCGTGGTAGCTGCGGTACATCGACAGCACCTTGCGGCGTCCCGTGAACGCGCGCGCCATGCGGACGGCGTTCTCGTTGGCGTCGGCGCCGCCGTTGGTGAAGAACACCTTGTTCATGCCCTCGGGGGCGACCTCGGCGATCAGCCGGGCGAGCTCGCCGCGCACGTCGTTCGCCATCGACGGCTGGATCGTGGCGAGCCGGCCGGCCTGCTGCTGGATCGCGGCGACGAGGTCGGGCTGCTGGTGACCCAGGTTGAGGTTCACCAGCTGGCTGGAGAAGTCGAGGTAGGCGTTGCCCTGGTAGTCCCAGAACGTGGATCCCTCGCCGGCGGCGACGGGCACCGGGTCGATGAGCGCCTGCGCGCTCCAGGAGTGGAACACGTGCGCGCGGTCATCGGCGCGCACCTGCGCGTCGGCGGCGGCGTCGGGAAGGGCGTGCGGCACTCCGTGGCGGTCGGTGAACGCCGCGGCTTCGGTGGTGACGGTCATGATCCTGATCCTTCCGTCTCAGTGGTTGCTCGGGAAGCCCAGGTCGACCTGCGCCGGGGTGTGGTCGGGCCAGCGCGTGGTGACGACCTTGGAGCGCGTGTAGAAGTGGATCGACTCGGGGCCGTAGATGTGCGAGTCGCCGAACAGCGAGGCCTTCCAGCCGCCGAAGGAGAACGCGCCGACCGGCACGGGGATCGGCACGTTGACGCCGACCATGCCGACCTCGATGTCGAACTCGAACTCGCGGGCGGTGCCGCCGTCACGGGTGAAGATCGCGGTGCCGTTGCCGAACTGGTGCGCGTTGATGAGCTCGACCGCCTCCGCGTAGCTGGCCACGCGGACGACCGAGAGCACCGGGCCGAAGATCTCGTCCTCGTACACCTTCATGCCGGGCTTGACGTGGTCGATGAGGCTGATGCCGGTGAAGAAGCCGTTCTCGTCGAGCCGCTCGCCGGCCGCGACGCGCTGCGTGCCGTCGATGAGCACGGTCGCGCCCTCCGCCTCAGCTCCCGAGACGTAGCTCTCCACGCGGTCGCGGTGCTCGCGGGTGACCAGCGGGCCCATCTCGCTCGCGGCGTCGGTGCCGTTGCCGATGCGCAGGTTCTGCACCTTCTCCGTGATCGACGCGATCAGGGGCTCGGCGACGTCGCCCACGGCCACCAGCACCGAGACGGCCATGCAGCGCTCGCCCGCGGAGCCGTAGGCGGCGGAGACGGCGGCGGCCGCCGCGGCGTCGATGTCGGCGTCGGGCATGACCACCATGTGGTTCTTGGCACCGCCGAGGGCCTGCACCCGCTTGCCGTTCGCGGAGGCGCGCTCGTAGATCGACTTCGCGATCGGGGTGGATCCGACGAAGCTGACGGCCTTGACGTCGGGCGAGTCCAGGAGGGTGTCGACCGCGACCTTGTCGCCGTTGACGACGTTGAGCACGCCGTCGGGCAGGCCCGCCTCCTGGAACGCCTTCGCGAGCCAGATCGCCGCGGACGGATCCTTCTCGCTCGGCTTCAGCACGACGGTGTTGCCGCAGGCGATCGCGGAGGCGACCATCCACAGCGGCACCATCACGGGGAAGTTGAACGGGGTGATGCAGGCGACGACGCCGACCGGCTGCTTGACCGAGTGCACGTCGACGCCGCGCGCGACCTGCTCGGCGTGCTCGCCCTTGAGCAGGTGCACCAGGCCGGCGGCGAACTCGACGTTCTCGATGCCGCGCGAGACCTCGCCCGCCGCGTCAGAGAGCACCTTGCCGTGCTCGCTCGTGACGATCGCGGCGATCTCGGGCGTGCGCTCCGCGAGGATCTGGCGCAGCCGGAAGAACACGTCCGCGCGCTTGATGAGGCTGGTCGCGCGCCACGCGGGGCCGGCGGCCTTCGCGGCGGCGATCGCCTGCTCCACCTCGGCGGCGCTCGCGAAGGCGACAGTGCGGTGCGCCTCGCCGGTGGCCGGATTGTACACGGGGCCGGTGCGCTCGGCGTCGGCCGTCTCGGTGCCGGCGATGAAATGCGGGATCAGGGTCACGGGTGGTGCTCCTCGGGTTCGGTGGTGGGCAGGTTCCGGACACTCTGATCGGACGCGTCCGCGGGCTTGTCCTCCCATGCTGGCAAAGGAGAGGATGGATCCGTGCCCGCAGATCGTCTGGACTTCGCCTCGGATCGGACAGATCGTCCGGACCCGCCCCTGAGCGCCCCTCGTCTCGCTTCGCTCGCTCGGGAACCGCTACACGAGACGAAGGGCCCTGACCCCCGGTCCCTGAGCGAGGACGTCCGCGCCGCGGGCGAGGCGAAGGGCGACCCGGGTCTGCCGACGGTCGCTGACGCCCTCCGGGTCCCCTCGCTCCAGGCCGGGATCCCCGAGGTGCTGGCCGGATCCCTCGACGCGCCGGTGCGCTGGGTGCACGTCTCCGACAGCGACCGCGTCGCGGCACTGCTCGACGGCGGCGAGCTGCTGCTCACCACCGGCGCGGGCTGGCCGGGCGACGCCGCAGCGCTCGACCGTCTCGTCGGCGAGCTGGCCGACGCCGGGCTGGCCGGCATCGTGCTGGAGCTGGGCACGCGGTTCGCCGTCGTGCCGCCGCCCCTCGTCGCCGCGTGCCGCTCGCGCGACCTGGCGCTCGTCACCCTCGACCGCGAGGTGAAGTTCGTCACGGTCACCGAGGAGGTGCACCGCCGCATCATCGCGGGCCAGGTGGAAGCGCTGCAGGAGCGGCAGCGCCTGCACGAGCTGTTCACGGCGCTGACCCTGCGCGGCGCCCCCGTCGAGGTCGTCGTGCGCGAGACCGCCCGGGCGCTGCACGCACCCGTGGTCCTGGAGGACCTGGCGCACGAGGTCGTCGCCGCCGACACGGCCGGCCTCGCCGAGGCCGAGCTGCTCGGCGGCTGGCCCGGACGCTCGCGGCGACTCCCGCCGGAATGGACCCGGGTGCCGGTCGCCGCGCGCGGCACGCAGTGGGGCGAGCTGATCGCCCTGCCCGGACCGCCGCACCCGGCCGGCCCCGCCACGGTGCTCGAGCAGGCCGCGACCGCGCTCGCGCTCTCCCGGCTCGCCGACGGCGAGGGCGCCTGGTCTCGGCTGCGCGCCGAGGGCCTCATCGCGGCACTGATCGGCGAGCGCTACACGACGGTCGCCGACATCGAGGCCCGGCTGGAGGCATCGGGCTTCCCCGTGCGCGGCCGGACGCTGTACGTCGCGGCGGGCCCGGCGACCATCACCCCGGTCCCTGAGCGACCCGTCGACGCGCTCACGCTCGCTCAGGGCGGGTCCCCGCGAGACGAAGGGCGAGGCGTCCGCACTCTGTCCGCGGTCGTGGACGGAGAGCGGATCCTGCTCGTCTCCCTTCCCGCCGGATCCCGCCTTCCGGACGCCCTCGTCGCCGACCTCGGATCCGGCGCGGTCAGCGACCCGGCCGATTCCACGACCGAGCTGCTCGCCGCGATCCCGATCGTGCGGCGCCTCGCCCGCCAGGCCGAGGCCGGAACGGTGCTGCGCGTGGCCGACCGGCCGCTCGCCCGCCTCGCCGCCGAGCTCAGCGGCGATCACCGGCTGCAGGAGCACAGCGCGCGCCTGCTGGGCCCGCTGATCCGGCATGACGACGCCACGGACGGGGACCTGCTCCGCGTGCTGCGCGCCGTGGTGGCGCATCCCGGCAACCGCACGGCCGCGGCGAGCGCCTCGCACCTGTCCCGCTCGGTGTTCTACCAGCGGCTGGCGCTCATCGCGGACCTGCTCGACGCCGACCTCGACGATGGCGAGACCCTCTCCGCCCTGCACCTGGCCCTGCTCGCGCACGGGCGCTGACCTCCGTCACGCGCCCTGATCGGGACCCACTCGGGCGATGTAGACCTTCCGCAGCGTCTCGGTCACCGTCCAGGTCGTGCGCATGCCCTCGGCCAGACGCACGACGGATCCGGGTCCGATCTCGAGATCGGGAAGCGAAGGATCCGCGAAGGCGATCGTCGCGCGCCCGGAGAGCACCACGAACAGCTCGTCCGCCTCGGTGTCGGTCGCGGTGCCGGGCGTCATCTCCCAGACGCCGATCTCGCGGTCGCCGGTGTCGTCGAGCACGGCGGTCGCCGTCGTCGGGGCGCCGGCGAGCACCTCGGACGCGGGCAACGGCTCGTGCGCGAGCTCGAGGTCGGTCATCGCGGTGCCGGCCGCGGGCAGGCGGGTTCCGGCCCCTTCGACGAGCTCAGGGACCGGAGCGGTGCGGGATCCGGGCCCTTCGACGAGCTCAGGGACCGGAGCGGTGCCGGTTCCGGGCCCTTCGACAGGCTCAGGGACCGGAGCAGTGCCGGAAGGGCGCGCGGTCATGAGTCGAACCCCATGCCGACCGCGTCGAGCGTCTTCAGGAACAGATTGCGCCGGCCCTGGTTGTGGTCGGCCTGGTTCATCGCAGCGCGAACGAGGTTCACCCCGATCGACGCGGCGGGCTCGGGCGGGAACGGGATGGGCTTCGTCCGCACCATTTCCAGCCGGGTGCGCTCGGTCTCCAGCCCCGCGAGCTCATCCAGCATGACATCGGCCGCGAACCGGGTGGCGCCGACGCCGAGCCCGGTGAACCCCGTCGCGTACGCGACACGGCCGCCCCGGGCCGTGCCGAAGAAGGCGCAGAACCGGCTGCACGAGTCGATCGCACCGGCCCAGCGGTGCGTGAACCGCAGCCCCTCGAGCTGCGGGAACGTGGTGAAGAAGTGCGCGGCGAGCTTGCGGCACGTCTCCGGACGATCCTCGTACTCCTCGCGAACCTTGCCGCCGAAGTGGTAGACGGCGTCATAGCCGCCGAACAGGATCCGGTTGTCGGCGCTCAGCCGGTAGTAGTGGAACTGGTTCGCGCTGTCGGCCAGGCCCTGTCGGTTCTTCCAGCCGATGGCGTCGTAATGCTCCGCGGTGAGCGGCTCGGTCATGAGCGCGTAGTCGTAGACCGGCACGGTCATCAGCCGATTGCGCTTGAGCAGCGACGGGAACACGTTCGTCGCGAGCGCGACCTGGTCCGCGACCACGGAGCCGTTCTCCGCGATCACGGTCTGCACGCCCTTGCCGCGGAGCCCGGTGACGCGCGTGCGCTCGAAGATGCGCACGCCGAGCTCGGTGGCGACGCGGGCGAGCTCGAACGCGAGCTTCGCCGGGTGCACCATGGCGCACCCCTCGCGGTTCCAGGATCCGGCGAGGTAGGTCGGGGAGTGCACCTCGGCCTGCACCGCGGCCTCGTCGAGAAAGCCGTCTCCCTCCATCCACGCCACCTGGTGCGGCTCGACGGCGAAGGCCAGCTGTCCGGTGCGCTCCCAGTCGACGTCCATCCCGTAGCGCGTGACGGCCTCCTCGATCCCGTCGAGGTTCTCCAGCCCTAGGCGCTCGAGCTCGTCCAGCTCCTCGGGCCAGCGATTGCGCCCGTTCTCGTAGCCGTGCGTGAGGCTGGCCTCGCAGAAGCCGCCGTTGCGGCCGGACGCGGCCCAGCCCACCCGGTTCGCCTCGAGCAGCACGACCGAGCGCTGCGGGTCGCGCTCCTTGGCTCGGATCGCGGTCCACAGTCCCGCGTACCCTCCTCCGACGATCGCGAGGTCGGCGCGCACCTCGCCCGACAGCGTCGGATATGCGGTGCGCTCGACGTCGTCGAGCCAGAACACCGCGTGCGCGGAGTTCTCAAGAGAGCGCTCGATCACCGAGGCGCTCGGCAGCCGTCGTTCGAAGACGGTGGTTCCCATGGGTTTCCTTGTCCAGAAGGGTGGGTGGTCGGTGCGCCGAGGCGCGACGCAGCGCCCCGCCGCGACGCGGTCGGGAGCGAAGGGTCAGCGGGTCAGCGCGTGCCCCAGTTGTAGAGGTCCTTGTGGAGCCCCGCGTAGAGGAAGCACTCGGTGTGCGAGACGCCCTCGATGGTGCGGATCCGGGTCGCGATGAGCTCGAGCAGATCCTCGTCGCTCTCGCAGATCGCCTCGGCGAGGATGTCGAAGGACCCCAGCGTCACATTGACATATGCGATCTCCGGAATATTCGTGAGCGCCTCTGCGGCGACACGCGGATCGCCGTCGACGCGGATCCCGAGCATCGCCATGCGGGAGAATCCGAGTTGGCGGGGATCGGTCACGGCGACGATCTGCACCACACCGCTGTCGGTGAGACGCTGCACGCGCTGACGGACGGCGGCCTCGCTGAGACCGACCGCACGACCGATCTCGGCGTAGGGCCGACGGCCGTCCTCCTGCAGCAGCTCGATGATCCGCTTCGACACGTCGTCCAGCACGGGCACCTTGGGCTTGTCGCTCATATGACAATCCTGACACTCAGAATCTATTGATGCAACTGATTTCGCAGAATCAGATCCTCTTTTCTTCCGATTTCGTTGATCTTCGCCTATCCTGATCAGCATGCAGAGCACCCTGTCTGAAACAGCACTGTTGCAGAACTTCATCGGCGGACGCGCCGTCGCCGCCCACGGTGAGAGCCGCATGGACCTCATCGACCCCGTCACCGAGCAGGTGTACGGGCAGGCGCCCATCTCGGACCAGAGCGACATCGACGCCGCCTACGCCGCCGCGGCCGCCGCGTTCCCGATCTGGCGCGACACCACCCCCGCTCAGCGTCAGCTCGCTCTGTTCCGGATCGCCGACGCCATGGCCGCCCGCGCCGAGGAGTTCGCCGACCTGGAGTCGCAGGACACCGGAAAGCCGCGCACGAACCTCGTGGCCGACGAGATCGACCAGTCGATCGATCAGCTGCGCTTCTTCGCCGGTGCCGCCCGCAGCCTCGAGGGCAGGGCCGCCGCCGAATACATGGCCGGCCACACGTCGTACGTGCGCCGCGAGCCGATCGGCGTGATCGGCCAGGTCACTCCGTGGAACTATCCGCTGAACATGGCGGTGTGGAAGATCGCGCCGGCACTCGCCGCGGGCAACACGGTCGTACTGAAGCCGGCGGAATCGACGCCGCTCACCACGCTGCTGCTCGCCGAGATCGTCGCCGAGCACACGCCCGCCGGAACGCTCAACGTCGTGCTCGGCGACCGCAGCACGGGGGCCGCCCTCGTCGCGCACAAGACCCCGCAGATGGTCGCGATCACCGGATCCGTGCGCGCGGGCATGGCGGTCGCGGAATCAGCGGCGGCCGATGTGAAGCGCGTGCACCTGGAGCTCGGCGGCAAGGCCCCGGCGATCGTGTTCCCCGACGCCTCGATCGCCAAGGCCGCAGAGGGGATCGTGACGGGAGCGTTCTTCAACGCCGGTCAGGACTGCACGGCGGCGACCCGCGTCATCGTGCACGCCTCGGTGCACGATGAGCTCGTGAAGGCGCTCGTGGAGCGGGTGCGCACGCATGCCCGCACCGGGGCGCCGCACGAGGAGGGCGTGTTCTTCGGCCCGTTGTCGAGCGCCGCGCAGCTCGCGCAGGTGCAGGGATTCGTGGACCGCCTGCCCGCGCACGCCGTGATCGAGACGGGCGGGAAGCGCCAGGGCGACGTGGGGTACTTCTTCGAGCCCACGATCGTCTCGGGGATGCGCCAGGACGACGAGGCCGTGCAGAACGAGATCTTCGGCCCCGTGCTGACCGTGCAGTCGTTCCAGGACGACGACGAGGCGCTCGGGTACGCGAACGACGTGCCCTACGCACTGGCCGCATCCGTGTGGACGACCGACCACGCCCGGTCGCTGCGGTTCTCCCGCGATCTGGACTTCGGGTGCGTGTGGATCAACACGCACATCCCGTTCGTCTCGGACATGCCGCACGGCGGCTTCAAGCACTCCGGCTACGGCAAGGACCTGTCGCAGTACGGTTTCGACGACTACACGCGCATCAAGCACGTGATGAGCGCGCTCGACTGATCCGTCGCGGGGCATGAACCGGTCCCTGAGCGAGCCGAAGGCGAGACGAAGGGTGCCGACGGTGTCCCGATTCGCCGACGGTGTCCCGATTCGCCGACGGTGTCCCGAATCGCCGACGGATTCCCCCGATTCCTCGGCGATTCGGGGCGGGATCCGCTTAACGGGCCGTTGCGGAGCGTGCTACTGTCGCCTACGCCGTGCTGGCATGAGAACAGGAGGTGGTCCCGATGAACGAATCGACGTGGGCGCTCCTGATCGGAGCCACGGTCGGGCGATAGGTCGTCCGGGAGCGCCGCGCAAGCGCACTCCCGAAAGGCACGACCATGAACATCACCCCTGAACTCACCTTCACCTCCGCACGACCGCGCGGCGACAGCATCGTCGAACGCGACTTCGTCCTGGGCGGCGACGGCGGCATCCCCGGCACCCTGTGGATGCCCGGATCCGCGTCCGCTGCGACGCCCGTCCCGCTGATCCTGCTCGGCCACCCGTCCGGGCCGGGCCTCGCCCGCATGCGTCCCCGGCTGGATGCCCGCGCGCGGGCCGCGGTCGAGCTCGGCTGCGCCGCGGTCGCGCTCGAACTCCCCGGCAACGGCGGCCGGCCGCCGCTGCCCGAGCTCGAGAGAGCCCGCGCCGAACTGTGGCAGGCGCTCGACGCCGGCGAACGGCCGGGCGAGGACGTCATCGACCGGCTCGTGCTGCCCCTCGTCGAGCGCGCGGTACCCGAGTGGCAGGCCGCGCTCGACGCACTGCTCGCCCTCCCCGAGATCGGCGGCCCCGTCGCCTATTCGGGCGGCGTGCTGGCGATCGGGATCCGGCTCGCCGCGATCGAGCCGCGCGTCGTCGCCGCCGGGCTGTTCGCCGGCAGCTACGTGCCGCTGCGGATGTTCGAGGAGGCCCGCCGCGTCACGATCCCCGTCCACGTGCTGCTGCAGTGGGACGACGAGGGCAACGACCGGCAGCGCGCGCTGGACGTGTTCGACGCGTTCGGATCCGCGGAGAAGACGCTGCAAGCCAACCTCGGCGGCCACACCGGCGTGCCACCGCACGCCGCGGAGGATGCCGGACGGTTCTACGCCCGGCATCTCGCGCCGCGGCGCTGACCGGCCCTTCGTCGCGCTGCGCTCGCTCAGGGACCGGTGCACATCGGTCCCTGAGCGAGGAGCGCAGCGACGAGACGAAGGGGGCCCGGTCAGTCCGCGAGCACGTCGAGCAGCGCCTGCGCCACGGCGTGGCTGGACTGCGGGTTCTGGCCGGTGATGAGGTTGCCGTCGCGCACGACGTGCGAGGTCCAGGGTTCCCCGCCCTGCACGACTGCTCCGCGCTCGCTCAGGGTGGACGCGACGAACCACGGGCTGTTCTCGCCGAGACCGCCGGTGCGCTCCTCCTCGTCGGTGAACACGGTGAGCGTGCGCCCGGCGAAGGCGAACGAGCCGTCGGCGGAGGTGGCGCTGAGCAGCCCGGCCGGACCGTGGCAGAACGGTGCGATCGGCAGCCCCGCGTCGTCGGCCGCGACGAGGATCCGGCCGAGCTGCTCGTCGACGGCGAGGTCGGCCATCGGCCCATGACCGCCGGGGAGCACCACGGCCGCGTAGTCGGCGGTCGACACCTCGTCCAGCGCGATCGGGTGGTCGAGGTCGGAGCGGATCGCGTCGAGGTACGCGCGGAACTCCGCCACGCGGTCGGCGTCGCCGACGACCTCCGCGTTCAGCGATCCCGGGTCGACGGGAGGGACGCGGCCTCCAGGCGTCGCGATGACGACGTCGTGGCCGGCGCGGGTGAGCTCGCGGTGGGCGACGACGAGCTCCTCCGCCCAGAACCCGGTGGGATGGGCGGAGCCGTCGGCGAGCGTGAGGGAGTCGGCCGCGGTGACGACCATGAGGATCTTCGGCATGTGGGTCCTTTCGACCCGTCCATGCTCCTCCCCCTGCGGATCCCGGCGACGTCGAGGAATCGAACGCAGCCATCGGATTCCCGAGGTATCGTCAGCAGATGATCCGTTGCAGCGCCTCCGCGGTGGCGGCGATCGCCGGGAACCGCTCCACGTCGCCGCTGCGCGTGGCGAGGTGGAGCGTGTTCAGCGGCGGGATCTCCGGCTCGTCGAGCGCGATCAGCGCACCCGTGCGCAGGTCGTCGGCGACCAGGTACTCGGGGAGCACCGACATCCCGATCCCCGTACGCACGGCGTCCCGGATCCCGCGCAGGTCGGGGATCACGGCCACGATGCGCAGTGCGGAGGGCGCACGGCCGAACACGCTGCGCCAGTAGCGGCGCACGATCGGGAGGTTCTCCGCATAGGCCACGACCGGCACGTCTTCCGGATCCGCGGCGGCCCAGGCTGGTGCGGCGACGAGCACGAACTCCTCGTCGTAGAAGGGGATGGCCGTGATGCCCTCCCGCTGCGGGGGCACGGCGCTGACCACAACGTCGAGCGTCCCGCCGGCGAGCGCGTCGAGGAGCTCCTGCGCCAGCCCGAACGCCAAGCGGATCGGGGCGTTCGCGGCATCGATCAGCTCATCGAGCCGCGGCACGACCTTGACCGACAGGATCTCCGCCGCTCCGCCGACGTGGATGGCCGGCGCGGCGCTCTCCGCGAGTCCCGGAAGCAGGGCGTCCTCGATGGCGTCGACATGCGCGGCCACGCGCCGCGCCAGCTCGACGCCCTTCGGCGTGGTCGTCACCCCGGTGCGGCCGCGTTCGAACACGGGGAAGCCGACGGCCGCCTCCACCGCCTGCACATGCGCGGAGACCGTCGCCTGCGACAGGCCGAGCAGCTGTGCGGCCCGGGTGACGGATCCGGTGCGGTGCACCGTGACGAAGGTGCGCAGGTGGTCGAGGCTGGGGGCGCTCACGTCCGCCACTGTACGCGGAACGGCCCCGGGATCACTCCCGGGGCCGTCCTGTGAGATGGGTGTTCGCGTCAGCTCAGTCCCTGCTCCTTGAGCCACGCCTTGGCGATGTCGGCCGGCTGCTTCTTGTCGGCCGTGCTCTGCACGTTGAGCTTGACGAGCTCCTCCGTGGTGAGCTTGGCGCTCACGGCGTTGATCGCCTTGGAGACCTTGTCGGCCGCCTTCTCGCTCACGATAGGGACGACGTTCGACGGCAGGATGAGGTTCTTCGGATCCTTCAGCGCGACGAGGTCACCGGAGGCGAAGGCCGGGTCGGCGGAGTAGATGTCCGCCACCTGCACCGTGCCGGCCTTGAGCGCCTCGAGCGTCGTCTGGCCGGTGGCGGAGAACGTCAGGTCGACGCCGTACAGGCTCTTGGCCGCTGCCGGACCGTACGGGCGCTTCTCGAACTCGGGGGCCGCGCCGATCGTGACGGGTGCCGGCACCTTCGACAGGTCGGCGATCGACTCGAGGCTGTACTTGTCGGCGGTCGCCTTGGTCACCGTGTAGGTGTCCTGATCGGCCGCCTTGGCGTAGTCGAGGACGGTGAGACCCGACGGCAGCGCCTTCTTCAACGCGGCGTAGACGTCATCCGGGTTGTTCGTGTCGGCCTTGCCGCCCAGGTATTCCAGCAGATTGCCGGTGTACTCGGGGAACAGCGTGATCGCACCCGACTTCACATCCGGCATGTACGCGTCGCGCTGGCCGATGTTGAACTTCCGGTCGACCTTCAGGCCGTCCTTCTCTAGGGCCTGCGCGTAGATCTCGGCGATGATCTCGTTCGAGTAGTACGCCTGGGATCCGATCACGATCGTGTCGGACGAACCGGATCCGGCGGACTCCGTGGGCTTGTCGAGCGGGTTGCTGGAGCTGCACGCGCTGAGCGCGAAAGCGACCGCGACCGTGGCGGCGGCCGCGGCGGCGATGCGGGTGATGCGAGCGGTGAACATGGTGTGCCTCTCTTCGGTGGGTCGGTGCAGGTCAGGTGCGGGCGGCGGCCTTCGCGCCCCACGCCCCACTCCGGGGCGCGGGGTCCCCGCTCGGGGCGCCGCCGCGGGGTTCGTGGTCGGAGCGTCCGTCGGCGGCGCGGACGCCGGCCGGGACGGCGGCACGCTGCGCGATCGCGAACAGCAGGTCGGCGATCAGGGCCAGGGCGGCGACGAGGAGCGCGCCGGCGAGCACCTGGTCGAAGCGACCGAGGGGGATGCCCTGGATGATCGGGTAGCCCAGGCCGCCCAGGTTCACCCAGGCGGCGATCGTCACGGTCGCGATCACCTGCAGGGTCGCCGCGCGCAGCCCGCCGACGAGCAGGGGCAGGCCGAGCGGGAACTCGACCTTCCAGAACACCTGCCACGGCGTCATCCCCATCGCCTTCGCCGCATCGATCACGCGCGGCTCGATCGCCTCGATCCCGGTGTACGCCCCAGCGAGGAGCGAGGGGATCGCGAGCAGCACCAGGGTGACCAATGCGGCGGTCGGCACCTGCAGCACGCCGAACAGCAGCACGAGCAGGATCAGCAGGCCGAAGGACGGGATCGCGCGAGCGGCGCCCGAGATGGCCACGGCGACCTCCCGCCCGCGACCGGTGTGCCCGATGAGCCATCCGGCGGGCACGGCGATCAGGCTCGCCACGAGCACAGAGACGACGGTGTAGAGCAGGTGCTGGGCGAGCAGCACGGGCAGTGCGTAGGATCCGGTCCACTGCGCGGGATCGAGCAGCCACCGGATGGCGTCGGCGAAGAGGTTCATGCGCGGACCTCCTCGACGGCAGCTCCGTCGATCGCGTCGTCGGTTCCCGGGGCCTGTACTTGCGGGCCGGCGGATCCGCCGCGCCGGCCGCGGCGCTTCGCTGCGGCCCGCTGCCACGGCATCAGCAGGCGCCCGAGCAGCACCAGCAGCACGTCGACGACGACGGCCAGAACGATCACGGCGAGGACGCCCGCGAACACCTCCTCGATGAGGCGGCGGTCGAGCCCGTTCGTGAAGAGGTAGCCGAGGTTCTGCACCCCGACCAGGATGCCGACCGTGGCGAGGGCGATCGTCGAGACCGCCGCGACGCGCACCCCGGCGAGGATCACGGGCCCGGCGAGCGACAGCTCGACGCTCCAGAACCGGCGCGCGGATCCGTAACCCATGGCCGTCGCAGCGCGCCGCACGTCGGCGTCGACCGAGTCGAGGCCGTCGGCGACCGCGCGCACGAGGATCGCGACGTTGTAGATGGTCAGCGCGACGACGAGGTTGGTCGGGCTGATCGCGGAGTAGCCCAGCAGCGCGGGGAGCAGGATGAGCAGCGCGAGCGAGGGGATCGTGTACAGCAGTCCGGTGAGCACGATCAGCGGACCGCGCACCAGGCGGTACCGCCAGGCGACCCATCCCAGCGGCACCGAGACGACGACCCCGAGCACGAGAGCGATCAGGCTCTGCTGCAGATGCACGGCGGCGAGGCCCACGATGAGCCCGAGGTTGTCGAGGATCCAGGTCATGTCAGCCGACCTCGTCCGCCGGACGCGGGGGATGCGCGTCCAGGAGGTCGGACGGCGTCTGCACCAGGGTGCCCTGGGCGCGGCCGTCGGCGTCGACGACCACGGTGCCGTGCGGGGTCTCGGTCAGGTGCAGCGCGCGGCGGCCCCGGTCGGAGCCGATGAACGCGGCCACGAAGTCGTCGGCGGGCGCGGCGAGGATCTCGGCCGGCGTGCCCTGCTGCACGATGCGGGCGCCCTTGCCCAGGATCACGATGCGGTCGCCGAGCAGCAGCGCCTCATCGATGTCGTGCGTGACGAACACCACGGTCTTGCCGAGCTCGCGCTGCAGGCGCAGCAGCTCCTGCTGCAGCTCGGTGCGCACGATCGGGTCGACGGCTCCGAACGGCTCGTCCATGAGCAGGATGTTGGGATCCGCCGCGAGCCCGCGGGCCACGCCGACGCGCTGCTGCTGCCCGCCGGAGAGCTGGCTGGGGTAGCGCTCGGCGAGCGCCTGGTCGAGGCCGACGATGTCGAGCAGCTCGCGCGCCCGCACATGCGCCTCGCGCCGGGACACCCCGTTCAGGCGCAGCACCGTGGCGACGTTGTCGATCACGGTGAAGTGCGGCAGCAGCCCGGAGTTCTGCATGACGTAGCCGATGCGGCGGCGCAGGGCGACCGGATCCCCGTTCAGCACACTCTTGCCGTCGATCTCGACGGCCCCGGAGGTGGGCTCGACCATCCGGTTGATCATGCGCAGCAGGGTCGTCTTGCCGGATCCCGAGGATCCGACCAGCACGGTCGTCTGCCGGGCGGGGATGACCAGGCTGAAGTCGTCGACCGCGCGGGTGCCGTCGGGGAACGTCTTCGTGACGGAGCGGAACTCGATCATGCGCGGCGGACCCTCAGGCGAGGGACCCCTCCTGCGGCACGTCGCCCTCGCGGATCTCCACTCTGCGGTCGAACGCGACGTATCCGGAGAAGTCGACGCCGACGCGCTCGATGGCCGTCGGGTAGGGGTGCGGGTACGCCCAGGCCAGATCCTTGTGGTCCTGCTCGTTCACACGCAGGGAGTAGTACTGGCACTCGCCCTTCCACGCGCAGGTGTACGGCGTCGGGCTCTCCCGGAGCACCCCCTCGGTGACGGCCGTCGGCGGGAAGTAGCGGTTGCCCTCGATGACCACCACGTCGGAGTCGTCCGCATTCGCGACGACCCGTCCGTCGAATACTGCTTGCATGCTCGTCCGTCCTCTTCGAATCGGTGCGACGCTTCCTCTCGGCGTGCGCCGCCGGGCGCTCTTCCGACAGTAGGCCAAGCCTCCGACATCCCAGAAGCGCCCCACCACATCCGGAAACAGACCGACATCCGCCGGGATTCCCCCGCCGAACCGATCAGCCTGGTTTCAAAGCGCGCAAATGGCTGGATCCGGGGCCCCAATGGAGCCATTTGCGCGCTTTGAACACGGATCCGACGCCCCTCAGGCCGACTGCCGTCCGTATGCCTCGAGCAGCCGCAGCCACACCTCGCTCATCGTCGGATACGAGGGCACCGCGTGCCACAGCCGGGCCAGCGGCACCTCCCCGGCGATCGCGACCGCGGCCGCGTGGATCAGCTCGGCCACGTCGGGCCCGACCAGGGTCACGCCCAGCAGCACCTGCCGATCCTCGTCGACCACCATGCGTGCGCGCCCGCGGTAGCCGTCGGCGTGCAGCGACGCTCCGGCGACCGAGTAGAACTCCACGTCGACGGCACGGACCCGATGCCCGGCCTCCCGCGCCGCCGCCTCGGTGACGCCGACGGCGGCCACCTCCGGCTCGGAGAACACCACCTGCGGCACCGCGGAGTGGTCGGCGGTCGCGACGTGCCGCCCCCAGCGCTCGTCGTCGACGGTCTCCCCCTTCGCTCGGGCGGCGATCACGTCGCCTGCGGCGCGCGCCTGGTACTTGCCCTCGTGGGTGAGCAGCACGCGCCCGTTCACGTCGCCGACCGCGTACAGCCAGTCGACGCCGGGCACGCGCAGGGTGTCGTCGGTGCGGATCCAGCGTCCGGGCGGGAGCGCGACGGTCTCCAGGCCGATGTCGCCCGAGCGCGGTGTGCGCCCGGTCGCGACGAGGATCTCGGCGGCGCGCACGTCGCCGTCGTCGGTCGTGACGGTGACCCCGTCGGCGTCGCGGGTGACGCTCTTCGTCGCGACGCCGGTGCGCACGTCGACGCCGAGACCGCGCAGCCCCTCCGCGACGAGCTCGCCGGCGAACGGCTCCACGGATCCGAGCAGCCCGCTGCGGGCGAGCACGGTGACGGCCGATCCGAGCGAGGCGTACGCGGTGGCCATCTCCACGGCGACCACGCCGCCGCCGATCACGACCAGCGACGCCGGGATCTCCTCCGCGCTCGTCGCCTCGCGGCTGGTCCACGGGTTCGCCTCGTGCAGCCCGGGGATCGGCGGGATGGCGGCGTCGGATCCGGTGCTGATCACGACGGCGTGGCGCGCGGTGAGGGTGCGCACGGTGCCGTCGGGCTGGGTGACCGCGACCCTGCGCTCACCGCTGAGCCGGCCGTGTCCGCGGACGAGGTCGATGCCGGCGGAGTCGAGCCAGGCGACCTGCCCGTCGTCCTGCCAGTGGCTCGTGAAGGAGTCGCGGCGGTCGAGCACCGCCCGCACGTCGAGGTCGCCGGTGATCGCCTCGGCCGCGCCGCCCACGTGGCGGGCGGCGCGCAGCGCCTGCGGCGAGCGCAGCAGCGCCTTCGACGGCATGCACGCCCAGTACGAGCACTCGCCGCCGACGAGATCGCTCTCGACGAGGACGACGGTCAGCCCTCCCTGCACGGCGCGATCGGCCACGTTCTCGCCCACCGGGCCGCCGCCCAGCACGATCAGGTCGTATTCGTCGGTCATGCGTCCGCCTTCCGTGCGCTCGGCGTCGCCGTCGCGCGGCGCCCTGTCCACCCTCGCAGAACGTCGGGCCGACCGCGAGGATTCCGCCGCGAGCCCCGGCAGCGGTCGGATCAGCCGCGAAACCACCGGGAAACCGACCGTGCCTCTCGCCGAAACATGCGGTGCGTACCGTGAGGTTCCTGTCCGCGTCGGCCCGTCGGCGCGACACCCACCCGACCGCTTCCCGGCAGGAGACCGCCATGACAATCCCCTCCTCTCTCCGGCGCACGCTGGCCGTGGTCGCCGCCGCCGCCGTCACCGCGCTCGCGCTGAGCGCGTGCTCGGGCGGAGCCTCGGCCGCGCCGACCGGATCCGCCGGCGCCTCCGACGGCGGACACCTCAACGTCCAGCTCAGCTGGGTCAAGAACGAGGAGTTCTCCGGCGAGTTCTTCGCCGACTCCAAGGGCTACTACAAAGACGCCGGCCTGACCGTCACGCTCACCCCCGGTCCGTCCACCGGCGCCGCCGAGCTGCTGTCGGGCAAGACCGACATCGCCCTCTCCGACGCCGTCTCGATCGGATCCGTCGTGGCGAGCGAAGGCGCGCCGCTGAAGATCATCGGCACCACGTACCAGAAGAACCCGTTCACGGTGCTCTCCCTGAAGGACAAGGGGAACATCGCCACCCCCGCCGACCTCAAGGGCAAGAAGATCGGCGTCCAGGACTCGAACACGGCCCTGTTCAAGGCGCTGCTCGCCGCGAACGGCCTCACCGACAAGGACGTCACGATCGTGCCCGTGCAGTACGACCCGGCGCCCCTGCTCAGCGGCGACGTGGACGGCTTCATCGCCTACCTGACCAACGAGGCGATCACCGTCAAGGCCAAGGGCGTGGAGACCACGAACCTGCCGTTCGCCGACAACGGGCTGCCTTTCGTCGCGGAGACGGTCACCACCACCGACGACATGATCGCCCAGCACCGCGAGCGGCTGAAGTCGTTCCTCGTCGCCGAGATCAAGGGCTGGACCGACGCGGTCAAGGATCCCGAGGCCGGCGCGAAGCTGGCGGTCGAGAACTACGGCAAGGATCTCAAGCTGGATCCGGCCAACTCGATCGCCGGAGCGAAGGAGCAGGCCGAGAAGCTCGTCGTCTCCGACGAGACCGCGAAGAACGGACTCTTCACCATCTCTGACGCGCTCCAGAGGAGCACGATCAAGAGCCTGGCCGGAGCAGGGATCACGCTGACCGCGAAGGACCTGTTCGACCTGTCGCTGCTCGATGAGGTCTACAAGGCCCACCCCGAGCTGGTGAAGTACGCCGGCTGATCCGGAGACCGTCATGTCGGATTCCGCGACCACGGTCGAGGCCGGTGCCCAGGGTGCCACCCTGGGCACCGGCCTGCAGATCACGGCCCTCAACAAGGTGTTCACCAGCGGACGCAGGAGCGTCGTCGCGCTGCAGGACGCCGATCTGCACACCGCGCAGGGCACCTTCCTCTCGCTGCTCGGCCCGTCCGGGTGCGGGAAGTCGACGATCCTGCGCATCCTCGCCGGGCTGGAGCGGCCCACCAGCGGCACGATCCGCGTCGACGGGCGCAGCCCCGATGAGCTGCGGCGGGCGCACCGTCTCGGCATCGCCTTCCAGGACTCGGCGCTGATGCCGTGGCGCAGCGTGCTGTCGAACGTCCGGCTGCCGTTCGAGATCGCCGGGCAGAGCGTCGACAAGGCGTACGTCTCGGAGCTCATCGACCTCGTTGGGCTGACCGGGTTCGAGAAGGCGAAGCCGGCTCAGCTGTCCGGCGGCATGCGCCAGCGCGTCTCGATCGCGCGGTCGCTGATCCTCAAGCCTGACGTGCTCCTGTTCGACGAGCCGTTCGGCGCCCTCGACGACATGACCCGGCAGAAGCTCAACCTGGAGCTGCTGCGGATCTGGACCGAGAAGCCGGCGACCACGCTGCTGGTCACCCACGGCGTGTCCGAGGCGATCTTCCTCTCCGATCAGGTGGCGGTGATGAGCCCGCGCCCCGGTCGCGTCAAGGCCGTGATGACCATCGACCTGCCGCGCCCGCGCACGCCCGAGATGATGCGCACCCCGGAGTTCCACGCCTACGTCGACGAGGCATCCGAACTGCTCTTCGGCGCCGGGGGAGCCGCAGCCGATGACCACTGAGTCGCGCACCGCGGCCTCCGCAGGCCGACAGCTGCCGCCCTGGGCGATCGGCCTGATCGGCGCCGCGGCGCTGTTCGCGCTCTGGTGGGTCATCGCGGCGGCCTTCGGCAGGAGCGCAGTGGGCACGATCACCGTGCCCACTCCGCCCGAGGTGCTGGCGGGCTTCGCCCGCAGCGGCTGGACCTACTACGCGCAGAACTTCGCGGTGACGCTCGCCGAGGCGGGCATCGGATACCTCTGGGGCAACGGCCTCGCACTGCTGCTGTCCGCCGTCGTGCTCGTCATCCCGAAGCTCGAGGGCGTGGCGATGCAGCTCGCGATCACGACCTACTGCGTGCCGATCGTCGCCGTGGGGATGCTCGCCGTCGTGCTCATCGGGCCTCCCGCCGCGGCGGGGCAGCCGAGCGGGACCGCGGTCTTCCTCGCCGCCCTGTCGGTGTTCTTCACGACCGTCGTCGGCGCGCTGCTGGGGCTGAAGTCGGCCGACCGCGCCAGCCTCGACGTCGTCACCGTGTACGGCGGATCCGCCTTCACCCAGCTGATCAAGGTGCGGCTGATCGCGGCGCTGCCGGCCGTCCTGAACGCGCTGCAGATCGCCGTCCCCGCCGCGTTCCTCGGCGCCGTGCTCGGCGAGTTCTTCGGCAAGATCGAGCGCGGGGTCGGGCTGGCGATGATCCTCGCGCAGCAGAACTCCGATGCCGCCGTGGTGTGGGGCCTGGCCCTCGCCAGCGGGGCGGTCGCCCTCGCCGGCTTCGCGCTCGTGGGGCTCGTCGCGCGCGCCGTCGCCCCCTGGTCGAAGGGAGCGGCACGGTGAGCGACGTGATCACGACAACGGCGGCGCAGACCGTCACGGACGTCGGCGCCCGGCTGCGCCGCGAGCGGACCCGGCGCATGCTCGCCGCGGGCGGCGGGGCGCTGCTGACCTTCCTGCTCACGCTGCTCGCCATCGGCGTGCTGTGGGTCGGGGTGCTCTGGCTGTCGGGCGTCTCCCCGCTGATCGCGAAGGGACCGGTCGACGTCTGGAGGTACCTCTTCGTCGTCCCCGCGGCGGCGGCGAACCGGGCGCTCATCTTCGGCAACCTCGTCGTGACGCTCGGGCACTCCGTGATCGGATTCGCGGCCGGGCTCGTGGTCGCACTGCTCGGCGCCACGGCGTTCCAGCTCAGCCGCGGCGTCGAGCACGCGCTCATGCCGGTGGCGATGCTGCTGCGCTCGGTGCCGCTCATCGCGATGGCTCCGGTGATCATCCTGATCTTCGGGCGCGACCTCTGGACCGTCGCCGTGATCGGCGGCATCGTGGTGCTGTTCCCGGCGCTGGTGAACATCTCGTTCGGCCTCAAGTCCGCCTCCGCGCAGATGAACGACCTCGTGGCGGTGTACGGCGGCGGATCCTGGGCCCAGCTGCGCAAGGTCGCGATGCCGTCGTCGCTCCCCGCGTTCTTCGCCGCCGTGCGCATCTCGGTGCCGGGAGCCATCACGGGCGCGCTGCTCGCGGAGTGGCTCGCGGTCGGTGGCGGGATCGGCGGCTCGATCGGCGGCTTCATCCCGCAGGCCCAGTTCACCGCGCTGTGGGCGTCGGTCGTGGTCGTCACCGTGGTGTCGCTCGTGCTCTACAACGTGATCCAGATCGTGGAGGACGTGGTGCTGGCCCGGATGGGCATGCGCCCGCAGACGGCCTAAGGATCCGGTTCTCAGCCGGATCCTGGATGCGGCCTTCCGCCGCCACGAATACAGGACGTCCGCAACTCTGCAGGATGCTTCGCGCCGGATCCGCCTGCAGAGTTGCGATCGTCCTATGGGATGCGAGCGAGTCAGGACGCAAAGCCCGAGGCGGCTCCGCACGGATCCGGATCCGCTCTTGTCGCACGCCGGGCGCGGGAAGATACTGTGCGCATGGCGATCCGGGGCGCGCCGGTCGTGGACTGGACCGGACGATTCGACGATCTCGTCGCGCGGGAGGAGCTCCTCGGCGCGGCGGAGCTGGACGAGCTCGGCCAGGCGGCGTGGTTCACCGGCCGCGACGACGTCAGCGCCCGCGCGTGGGAGCGCGCGCACCTCGCGTTCCTCGACGCCGGCGAACTGGCCGCCGCGGTGCGCTGCGTGTTCTGGCTCGGCTTCACCCTCAGCGAGCACGGCGACGAGGTGCGGGCGCGCACCTGGATGGGCCGGCTGTTCGAGCTGTGCGGCCGCCCGGACGGGGATGAGCGCACGGCGCCGTTCCAGGCGCTGTGCCGCGCGGTGGCGCGGTTCGCGCAGGGCGACCTGGAGGGATCCGTGCCGCTGTACCGCGAGGCGAGCGCGCTGGCGGCGGCCGCAGGCGACGACGACCTCGACGCGCTCGCCACCATGGGTCTGGGCCGCTCGCTGGTGCGGATCGGGCGGGCGGAGGAGGGGTTCGACTGCCTGGACCGGGTGATGCTCATGATCGGATCCGGCCGGGTCAGCGATCGCGCGGCGGGGCCCGCGTTCTGCGCCGTGGTGGCGAGCCTCCTCGCCCGCGGCGACCTGGAGCGCGCGCGGGTGTGGACGCGCGACCTCGGCGACTGGTGCGACAGCCAGCGCGGGCTGGAGCCGTTCCGCGGGGAGTGCACGCTGCACCGCGCCACCGTCATGCAGCTCGGCGGCGAATGGGCCGCGGCCGCACGCGCGGCGGAGCAGGTGTGCGGCACGGAGAAGCGCACCGAGACCCTCGGCAACGCGTGGTACCGGGCGGCGGAGCTGCATCGCATCGCGGGCCGGGCCGCCGCCGCGCGGGACGCCTTCCGCCAGGCCGCGGCGCTCGGCCGTGACGTGCAGCCCGGCCTCGCGCTGCTGCACCGCGACGCCGGCGAACTCGACACCGCGTGGGCGGGCCTGGCCCGGGCGCGTGCCACGATGCGCGGCCCGGCCGAGCGCGCCGAGGTGCTCGCCGCCACGGTGGCGGTCGCCCTGGACCGCGGCCGACTCGCCGACGCCCGCGCCGCCGCCGAGGAGCTCGCCGAGTGCGCCACGGCATTCGGCACCCTCAGCCTGCGGGCGCAGGCGGCGCAGGCGCGCGGCGAGGTGGCGCTGCGCGACGGCCATCCGGATCAGGCGCTGCCGCTGCTGCGCGCCGCGTGGCTGGACTGGCGGCGCCTGGACGCGCCCCACCAGGCCGCGCTCGTGCGCGTCGACATCGGAGCGGCCGCCCGCGCCGCCGGCGACGAGGAGGGCGCGCTGCTCGAGTTCGACGCCGCCCGCGCGGTGCTGGAGGGGCTCGGCGCCGTGCCCGACCTCGCCCGGCTGGAGCGGCTTGCCGCAGCGTCCGCCCCGACGTCCGCGGATCCGGGCCTCAGCCGCCGCGAGCGCGAGGTGCTCGAGCTCGTCGCTCGGGGGTGGTCGAACCGGCGCATCGCGGAGCGGCTCTTCCTCAGCGACCGCACGGTCGCGCGGCATGTGGGCAGCATCCTCAGCAAGCTCGACGTGCCGTCGCGGTCGGCCGCGACCGCCTACGCCTACGCGCACGGCCTCGTCGCGGCGGGCTGAGGTCGTCGCGGCCTGCCCGCCCGCACCGGATCCCATCCGGATCCGAATTGGTCATTTCTGCCGATGCCGGGGCCGGATCCCGAGACCTACCTTTCTCGAAAGCCCGAGAAGGAGGCGATCATGTCCACCACGACACTCGACCTGGCCATCGTCGGCGCGGGAGCGGCGGGGCTTCACACCGCGCGCCGTGCGATGGAGCGCGGCATGCGGATCCAGGTCTTCGACGCGCACGCCCGCATCGGCGACAGCTGGCGGGAGCGCTACCGCTCCTTGCGCCTGTTCACGCCGCGACGCTGGGCCCAGCTGCCGGGCCTGCGGCTCGACATCGGCGTGTTCGACTACCCCACGGCGACGCAGCTCGCCGACTACCTGGAGCGGTACGCCGCGACCTTCGAGATCCCGGTGCGCACGGCGACCCGGGTGCAGCGCTTGCACGTGGACGCCGAGGGGCTGTACCACCTCGCGCTCGACACCGGGGAGGACGTCGTCGCCCAGGGCGTGGTCGTCGCCGTCGGCGTGCACCACCGCGCCGTCGTGCCCCCGTTCGCGGCCGACGTGGATCCGGCGATCCGGCAGCTGCACTCCCTCGACTATCACGGCCCCGAGGACTTCGCCCCCGGATCCGTGCTCGTCGTCGGCGCGGCGAACTCGGGCACGGACATCGCGCTCGAAGCGGCCTCGGCCGGTCACGCCACCGTCATCGCGGGCCGGCATCCGGGCCAGGTGCCGGGGAACATCGACACCCCGATCGGCAATCTGATCAGCGACATCTTCATCCGCAAGCTCCGCAACGCGACGAGCGACACCGAGAAGGGTCGCCGCCTCTGGGAGGAGCGCCGCGGTCACGGCGTGAACCTGGTGCGCAACCACCTGTCCGACCTGCGCAAGGCGGGGATCCGGCAGGTCGGGCGCGTGGCGGGCGTCGAGGACGGCCGCCCCGTGCTCGAGGACGGCGAGCGGCTCGACCCCGCAACCATCGTGTGGTGCACCGGATCCCGGCCGGTCCTGGACTGGATCGACATCCCCGGGTTCGCGGACGAACAGGGCGTGCGTCACGAACGCGGCATGTCCACGGTCGTGCCGGGCCTCGCGTTCATGGGCCTGCCGTTCCAGTACTCCATCGCCTCGCCCACGCTCATGGGCATGGGCCGCGACGCGGAGTACGTGGTGGAGCACCTGCGGCAGCCGGCCCCGGTGGCGCAGGTGGCGTGACGGTTGGTCCCGACACGGGTCAAGTCCTTGGACGTGGTGTATCTGATTCGTGATCCTTCGATGCTTGTGTGTCAGGCGGTGAGGGCGCGGAGGTCGGGTTCGATCACCTCGTCGGTGGGTTCGCCGACGCGTCGTGCGGCGGCGAGGGCGTCGAGTCCGAGGTAGCGGCGTTGCTCGGCCCATTCGTCGTGTTGCTCGGCGAGGACGGCACCGACGAGGCGGATTATCGCGTCGCGGTTGGGGAAGATCCCGACGACGTCGGTGCGTCGGCGGATCTCTCGGTTGAGGCGCTCGTTCGGATTGTTGGACCAGATTTGACGCCAGATGCTCTTGGGGAACGCGGTGAACGCGAGGATCTCCTCGCGTGCGGCGTCGAGGTGCTCGAAGCTGCGCGGGAGCTTGTGTTCGAGGGCGTCGAGGACACGGCCGAACTGGGCGTGCACCGCGTCAGCGTCGGGCTGGTCGAACACCGTCCCGAGCAGCGTCTTCACCCATGGCCAGGAGCTCTTCGGGGTCACGCTCATCAGGTTCGCGGCATAGTGGGTGCGGCATCTCTGCCAGGAGCCGCCGACGGTCGCGCCGATTGCGGCGACCAACCCCGCGTGCGCGTCGCTGGTGACGAGCTTGACGCCGGTCAGGCCGCGTGCGACGAGGTCTCGCCAGAACGTGAGCCAGCCGGCTCCGTCCTCGGTGCTGTTGACCTGCAGGCCCAGGATCTCGCGGTATCCGTCCGCGTTCACGCCCGTGGCGACCAGCACCGCGACCTTGACGACCCGGCCGCCTTCGCGGACCTTCATCGTGAGCGCGTCGGCGGCGACGAACGAGTACGGGACGGCGTCCAGGGGACGAGTGCGGAACGCGGTGACTTGCTCGTCGAGATCCTTCGCCATCTCGGAGACCTGCGACTTGCTGAGCCCGGTGATCCCGAGCGTCTTGACCAGGTCGTCCATCCGCCGGGTGGACACGCCCAGCAGGTAACTGGTCGCGACGACGGTGGTCAGTGCGGCCTCCGCGCGGCGGCGCCGTTCCAGCAGCCATTCCGGGAAGTACGTCCCCTGCCGCAGCTTGGGGATCTTCAGGTCGAGCGTGCCGGCGCGGGTGTCGAAGTCGCGGTGCCGGTAGCCGTTGCGCCGGTTGATTCGGTCGTCGCTGATCGTGCCATAGGAGGCGCCGCAGACCTGGTCCGCGTCGGCGGAGAGCAACTGGTTGATGAACGTGCCGAGCATCTCCCGCAGCAAGTCCGGGGAGGCTTGCGCGAGATGGTCTTAGAGGAAACGGGCAGGGTCGATATCGTGGGGTGCGACGGTCATCGTCGTGGTTCCTTTCGAGATGGATGTGAAGAGTTCTCTCGAAGGATCACACGGTGACCGTCGCTTCTTTCAGAGCGACGCGGTCACCGCGATCCGTACACCACCCTGCCGGACGCAACCCCCGACACGTACTGGCTGGCCGGGCAGGCGGGGCTGAAGCGCACCGCTCATTCGTCGGAGCACACCCCCGAGCGCGCAGAGCCACCGGCGGTCCTGACGGCTCCCTGTGGTCAGGGCCGCCGGGAGCCAAGAACGCCCTGGGGCAGGCGTCGTCCTGCCCCAGGCACCTCACAAGCCGGCCCAGATCTGGCTGGGTGAACCGCCTCTCACCAGCCCCTTTAGCAACACGGCCTAGTATCCGTCAGCTGTTAAGTCCCCGGGTCGGGACTCCGGTGTCACCACGCCACTAGTTGCGGACGCCGTGTTCCGGCCAGAGCCCGACCGACTGTCGGAACTCGGTGGCTTCGCCAACCTCGTTGAACTCGAGGATGTTGCCGACTTTGTCGATGAGGACGTCGCGCACCTCGGCTGGTGTGGCGAAGAAGAACTCCTTTCGCGCGTTGGCACGGTTGAGAGCACGGTCCGCGAAGTGATGATGCAACTCGGATTCGAGCGTGACGGCGTCTTCGGAGAAGAAGAGCGCGTGCGTATCGAATCTGAACGGCACAGAAGCCCCACCGAGTTCGACGATGCGATCACGCGGTTCGAGGCGACGCGTCAGGCCGATCTTCACGACGTTGGCGCCGAACGCCCCCTCATTCGAGATCACGTACACGTAGCCAGCGCGAATGTTCGCCGCCCGGAAGTCGTTCTGTGCGATGGCATCATCGACCGCCGCGAGCCGTGCGCGGAGTGCGTCGTCGATCTGCCCCTGCTGCTCCAAGATTGACAGCGTGTTCAGGAGGTGTGCGCGTTCCTTGTCAAGGCGCGCTCGTTCCTCGGCGAGTTCGCGTTCGACTTTCCTCTCCTCACGGAGGCGCGCTCGCTCCTCACGTTCCGCCTCGCGCTCTTCCTGCTTCTTCATCAGCCAGTCCGCGGTGAGCTCAATCTCCTCGACGCGCAGGTCGTGGAACTCATCGCTGATCTTCATCTCCATGAGCGCGCCCAACTTGGCGATCGCCGTCCGCGACGCCTCAAGCCGACGCTTGGCGGTCACCACGTTCCCGACCCGGAGTGTTCGGATCGCGTTGTCCGCCTCTGCGTTGTAGGCCCGGAGCATGAGCTTCGCCAGGTCGTCGGTCATGCGGCGCCCCTGGGCGAGGGAGTTGTTGAAGGTGAACAGCTCGGACTTCACGATCGCTCGACCCTCCTTTACGGCGTCCGCAATGCGCGACTCGAGTGCAGCAAGCGATTCTTGGTAAGCCGCTGCCGTTTCAAGCGGATGGTGATAACGGTAGATCCCCACGTCCTGCAGCACTCGCGCATCGCTCAAGTCCACAAAGTCGCCCGCACGTGCCTCCGCGAGCTGTTCGCGCAGTGAGGCGTTCTCGGCCTCAAGGAACGCCACCCGGCCTATCGCCCCTCCCGGGGCCGGCGCCGCGTCTCTCGGGGCCTCCGACTTCGGGTGATGTTCCGTCGGCGCAACTACTCCTGCAGTCGACGGTTCGTCCGTCAGCCACAACTGCCACCCTGCGGGGGGTTCCGGCCACGACGGGTCCGGAGTCCAGCCTGCTGGCGGGATCCAACCCGCTGGTGGCTTTGGCCATCCTGGAGGAGGGTTGAACCTGACGCTCGACTCGGTCATCGCGCGCGCCGCACCCCGCCAGCGACGGCGGGCACCAGACCATACGGGTTCTTCGATACCGATGCGCCAAGGTGCTCGAGAGTCGCTGCGGGGACGACTGCGGACAAGTCAAGCGCCTCGAACTCCTCGCGGCGCGCTGCGACTGCGACGAACGGCACGTAGGTCGGTTGGCCGGTCGCCGGACTGATCGTGTCAGTGCCCAACTCCAGCGAAATGCTCGCGATCAGTCCGCGACGGTCGGCCTCGAACACCTCGTGCAGGGACCTCAACGTGATGTTGTGGACGGCACGGAGATAGCGGTCCTTCGTCTCTTTTTGCGTTGCAGCGACAGGAGTGATTTCGTCCGACGCTTTGGTGTAGCGGTACGACTTGATCGCGAGAATCGCGTCCGGCCCGGGAATCACAACACGGAGGCTAAGTTCGGCGGTCGACGGCTCGAAGGTCGCCGAGTGCGATACCGGAAACCACTCCGGGTAGATCGAGTTGGCGAGCACGATCCCGATGTACTCCTGAACGGCGTCAACCGTGCCATATGCCAGGCCGGAGATCAGCTGGTCGAGGGACTCATTCTGCTCGGCGACATCCTTCTGCCGCGCGATTGACTCAGCCTCATACTGGGCGAGCGCCTCGGCAAGGGCGGCCTGTCGCGCGGTCTCTGCCGCCTGGTGCGCAGCTTGTTGCGCCGCGCGGCGTGCGGGAAGTTCGTCAACCGCGGCCTTCCACGCCCAGTAGTCGGTCGCATACTGCTGCTCGGCCGCCGCTAGAGCATCCGCAGCCTTCTGTTTGCGCCCGAACAGGCCCTTCACCGGCTCCGGTTCGCGCTTCACTGGCAGCGGAGGGTCGGGGATCACCGCCGGTTCGGGAATCGGGACGCGCAAGTCCCCCCGCGGGAAGGGCGGGTGCGTTACGACGGCGCGCAGCGACTCCAGGTCTACGAAGTCGTCAACATCGAGCGTTGCCGAAAGAATCTCGTCGAGCTCGACGAAACGCTCGTTCAGCTCTGCGGTTAGCTCTTCGGCCTCGGCTTGGCGAGCCTCTGCATGCGCCTGAGCTGCTTCGCGTTCAAGACGTTTGCGATCCTGCTCCGACGCGCGGGCGGCAGCTGCCGCCGCGCGCTCTGCGGCGCGTTGTGCCGCCTCGGCTCGCTTGACCGCCTGCGACTGTTGACGGAGCGCGGCCTGCTGTCTCTGATCGGCAAGCTTCGCCTGGTGCTGAAGCTCCGCGAAAAACCCACGACGACGTGCCATAGTGCCCCCAATCGACCAACTCCCGAAGTCTATTGGGGAAGCAGGCTGTCCCGCGTCAAGTAGTTGGCAGGATTTCTTCTCTTTCAAAGGTGGGGATGGTGGGGTCGGCCAGGCCCAGGTGCACCTGCATCGGCCTGTTCCAGGCGATCGCCTCGTGCGGCCGCTCGGTGTTGTACTCGACCCGGTAGTCCTCGGCGCGTTCGATCAGCGTCAAGGCGTCGGGGATCTCATCGAGGAACAATCGCTCGTACTTCAGCGTCCCGAACCCGCGTTCGCGTGACCCGTTCTGCCCGGGCGAGCGCACCCTCGTGCGGACGTGCCGCAGCTCGGGGTGCCGCATGATGAACAGCTCGAAGTTCAGCGACCGGAACGGGCCGCCGTTGTCGGTGACGATCGTCACCACCGGCAGCACCTCACCCGTCTCTTCATCGACCTGACATTCGTCGACGAGCGGGTGCTCGAACATCTGCTCGTAGTCGGCGAGGGCGAGTTCGATCGCGGCGATCGCGTCGTACTGGTTCGCGGTCGGCGACACGTGGAACGGGTACTCGAGCTTCGAGTACCAGTCCCGGCACCCCGCGATCCGCCAGGTCCCACCGGTCGTGGTCTCGAACTCGCTGAAGTCCAGCTGCCAGACCTGGTTCGGTCCGGTCGGGTTCCGCGCGAACGCTGCCTTCCGCTCCTTTGCCAGCTCGCGGCGCTGCTTCTGGTACTCCGACGGCAGGATCAGCCCGTCATCGCGCATCAGGCGCAGCACGGTCGCCTGCGACACCTTGTGACCGTCGTGCCGAGTCAGCGCCCAGATCTTCCGATGCCCCCACGCCGGCTTCGCCAACGCATGCCCCGTCACCAGCGGGCGGGCGGCGTCCCTTGCAGGCTGCGGCCAGGGCCCCTTCGTCGGCCGGTCTTGCTTCGCCTTGGCCTGCCAGCGCCGCCAGGTGCGTTCGGGCATGTCGATCAGGCGGCAGAACCTCGAGGTCGACATGCCCGCCTCCATGCGGATCACCTCGAGGTCCTCGAAGGGCCCAACCGGCCCTCCGCACTCTTCTTCCACACCCGAATCTCGACGGCCGCCTCGCCCAGCGCCTGGGTCAGATCGGCGACCTCCGCCTCGAGCTGCTGCTCCCGGGTCGACGGCCCCGTCTTGCCAGCGGCCAGGCCGGTCTTGCCAGCCTCGAGGAAGTCCGCCTTCCACCGGCCGATCGACTGCTCGCTGACCTTCTCACGCCGAGCCGCTTCAGCGATCGTCATCTCGCCGGCGAGGATGCTCAGCACGATCCTCGTCTTCTTCTCCACCGGGATCACTGGTGGTCTACCCATCGTCAAACACTCCGCTCAGGACTCAATCAATCGTCCTGCCACAAAGTCTGACGCGCGACAAGGCCGTCCTGTCAACGTCGGTTGAAAACTGACCCCTTTTCGTCGGCGAAAGTTGACCCCCTCGGGTTGTGTGGTTAGTGGTCCGCGCCCGGTGTGGGCGGGGTCTTGAGGAGCTCGCGTCGGGCCCTTGTTCGGTAGGAGTCGCCGCCGAGGGTGAGGACCTCGGCGTGGTGGACGAGGCGGTCGATCATCGCGGCGGCGACGATGTCGTCGGCGAAGATCTCACCCCACCGGCCGAACGGCATGTTCGAGGTGACGA
The DNA here is from genome assembly GCF_054654695.1 of Microbacterium xylanilyticum. Lineage (NCBI taxonomy): Bacteria > Bacillati > Actinomycetota > Actinomycetes > Micrococcales > Microbacteriaceae > Microbacterium > Microbacterium xylanilyticum. Next base: position 43,497 of record NZ_BAAIEN010000002.1, on the reverse strand, counting down.
GGATCGAGCCCTGTTCGTAGCGGTGCGCGATGAGCTGAAAGAACAGGTTCGCGGTGTCGGCGTCGAAGGGCAGGTAGCCGACTTCGTCGATGATCAGCAGTCGGTAGCGGCGCAGTCGTTTCAGTTCGTGCTCGAGCCGGTTGTCGCGGTGCGCAGCGTGCAGGCGGGCGGCCCATCCGGTGGCGGTGTCGAACGCGACCGGGTAGCCGGCGTGGCAGGCCTTGATCCCCAGCGCGATGCCGAGATGGGTCTTGCCGACACCGGGCGGGCCGAGCAGCACCACGTTCTCCGCTTTCGGAACCCAGGTCATCGTGGCCAGGTGCGCGAGCACGTCGCGGCGCAGCGTGGGCTGGTGGTCGACGTTGAAGTCCTCAAGGGTCTTCACCGCGGGGAAGTGCGCGCCGGAGATCCGCAGGCTGGTGCCCGACGCTTCCCGATCGGCGACCTGGCGTTGCAGCACCGCGGTCAGATACTCCTCGTGCGACCAACCCTCCGCTCGCGCCGTGACAGCCAGCTGCTCCCAGACCCGCCCGATCGTGGGGGTCTTCAGCGCCCGGGCGAGGTAGCCCATCGTCGCGGCGATATCGGTGGCGGGCATCAGAACACCTCCCCGGTAGTGGGGTCGAAGTCCACGCCGAACAGCACGTCGTAGTCGGAGGTGTCCCGGAACATCACCCGTTGCGCCGGCAGGACCCGGCCCGCCCGCTCCCGGTCGCGTTTCGCTGCGGAGTACTGCGAACGCAGCCCCTTCGCGATCATCACGTGGGCAGGGTCGGTGACCACCGCGCCGGTCGCCCAGCAGCGGTCGTGGTCGGCGACCGCGGTGCCGTCGCAGACCACGATCACCCGCTCAAGGGTCGCGGTGACATCCACCAGCCGGCCGATCACCCGTGGGTCGACGGAGTAGTCGTTCCCGTCGACACGGACGTAGTAGTCCCTCCCCAGCCGGACCCGCGTCTGCAGGCCCGTCGCCGGCGGACGCGGCGGCAGCGCCGTCATCGCCGCGATGTCCCGGTCCAGCACCTCGATCGGCCTTCCGCTGAGCGAGCGGACCGTCCGGCTGTTCGCGACGGGCAGCCAGTCCGCGAGTTGGGTGTTGAAGTCCGCCGGCGAGGCGAACTGCCGGCCGGGGAGAAACGAGGTCTCCAGGAACCCGTTGTTGCGTTCGGTCATGCCCTTGAACTCCGGATCCCGCGGCGGCGCCAACACCACCCTGGTTGCCAGCGTCCCGGCGAACGCGGCTGCCGCGGCCGTCACCACCCCCTTCCCGCCGATCGCGGCCTCCCGATCCCAGACCAGCGTCTTGGACACCGCGCCGACCTGCGAGATCAGCTGCCACATCCCCGCCAGAAGGTCCCCGGCCTGCCGGGACGGCAACATCAACGCGGACAGGAACCTCGAATAGGTGAGCGTCATCACCAGCACCGGCAGCATCGCCGCCTGCCCGAACCCGACCGGGACCCGCGGCTCCGGGAACCACAAGTCCATCTGCGCCGCCTGCCCCGGCTCATGCACCAACCGGTCCGCCGGGTCGACACCCGCGTACTCCGGGCGGATCTGCCGGATCCGGTCCTTCAGGATCGTCAGCGAGTGCTGCCACCCGATGCGCTGCGCGATCACCGTCGCCGGCATCTTCGCGTCCACCATCAACAGCTTGCGGACCTCGGGCTCGACCGCGTCGACCAGCGACTGCTTCCCGGCCCGCTGATACTTCGGCGGCGCGTCAGACGCGAGCGCGGACCGGACCGTGTTCCGCGCGATCCCCAACCGCCGCGCGATCGCCTTGATCGGCACGTTCTCCGCCCGATGCAACCGACGAATCTCTGCCCAGTCTTCCAAGTTGATCACCCTCCAAGAGTGCTCGGAGGGGGTCAAGATTCCCCGACGCTACGGGGTCAGTATTCACGCGTCGCCGACACGTCCTTCTCACCCCGCCGCTTCAGCCTCCTGATGGCGGTGCTTTGTGGGGACATAGCAACCGCTTCTCGTCGAGCAATCCGTGTCGATGAGTTCCACGCCCTGCGCCAAGCCATGCAGGGCGAATGGACGCCCCGGGCGGGACGCTCTTCGCCCGGCTAATCGCGGAGCCCTCGAATGAGTTCGCCGCGTGGTGGGCGTGGACCTCGTTTTGACCTACGAATGTGAGACCTGTGGCTATCTGCCCCGGAAACAGGCACACATGGTCCAGCCCCTGATGGTTCAGTCGGCTGACGACGGCCTGATCGTACTTCGAGAGGCTTCCGTGTACGGCGGAACTCTCGATGCGCTACGCGGCGGACGGGGGAGGCGCGGCAATGGCGACAGGGCTCATGGTTGGGGCGCCGAGGGCGGCGCACTAGCTGGGGATGTAGAAGCGCTCGATCGGCGGCGGGTTCGCGTGCCAACGCTCGGGCGAACTGAAAGTAGACGTTACCGAGCAAGCAAAGCTATCGCGCGATTTCCGCCGGTTGTTTTGTGGAGGGCCGGTAGTCGTGCGCTTGGTGAACCATGAGTCGCGAGTTGGAGGCCCGCGATCCGGCTCTGACGTGGAATAAAGGTCTGGGATCCGACCTGCCTAGCGATCTTTCACAGTGGATGCCCGTGCCGACGGAGGGCTTCGGTCCAACGTTGTGTCCGTTCGCGGGCCCAGTCGGACTCGATATCCCTTGCAAACGCCAGGCATCCATCAACATAATTAATCATCGATAGCGCGGAGTCGAAATTGCGACTCGCCGCATGAGCGGCCGGACCATACTTGGCGACACAGCGGATGTGATTGTCGAGCCGACTTCTAAACTCAGGGACAAGTCGAACGTCGCGCTCCATCAGCAGGAGCCCAAGGACGATCTTGCGCGCCCCTGGCGGCACCAAGCGAGTCTTCTTCTTGTGCACTTGGAACCCCGAAAGCGCAATCGACTTCTCTATCTGGGCAACAAGCTTCGGCACGAACGCGCGGTTGAACGGCGCGGACGATGACAATGTGAGGTCGTCCGAGTACCGCGTATACACCAGATCGTTCGTATCTGCGATCTTCTGGAGCATCGCGTCCAGCTGGATCCCGACGGCATTTGCCAAGGCACCGCTAGTTGGAGCGCCCTGTGGGAGTATGCCGCGATAGGGCGTGTCGTAGCGCGCGAGGCCCCGCCCCTCGAGCGGAGGCAGCTCCTTCTCCGGCCTGACGAGTTTCGTGCAGAGTCTCGCCATTTCGAATGCGAGGAGGGCTGGATACCCGAGTCCGCGGAAGACGCCGTATACCCGCGACTCCTCGATGGTCCCAAAAAAGTTGTGCAGGTCCATTTTCAGCAGCCACCGAGCACCCACGTGCCGTTCTGCACAGTCTCTTATGGACAGTCCGCGGCGATACGCAAAAGCTGCATCGTGGAGCTTGAGTCCGGTCAGCGCGTTGGCAAGGATCCAGCGCTGGACGTGCATAAGGCTAGGCAACGGCGCGGAGATAGCGCGGTATGTTCCATCCGGTTTGAGGCGGCGGATCGCTGTGTACTCATCTAGCCTCCGCTCCACGATTGATCGCAGGTAACCCCACTCCGTCTCCGTCTCGCGCGCCAAGTGGCCAAGTGTCAGAAGCGGGTATGACCCATTCGCCGCGATTTCTCGCTGATAGATCGATGCGCGGCGGAGCATTCCCTCGTCGCGTCCCAGGCGTAAGCCGCCGTCTATGTATTGGTGAGGAGATGGCAACTGGTCTACTCCGAATGGAGATCCCGAAGGGATCCACGGGCAGGAAGAGCCCGAAGGCACACGTAGGGCGGCCTGTCCGTGCTTGCACGCGTTGCGCGAGCTAGTCCGAATGCACCGGTCACCCGGGGCACCAAGGTCCGTTTCCGAACCAATTGAGCGAATGCGCTCAACGAGTCACGACTACGTCGCGACTTCATCTCTAGGCCAGCGGCAGCCATCTCCTCACCTCAACGATTTAGGGTAGTAGGGAGTCACGTTCTCACTGACTTGCCTGGGCACGACGCGCCGCGGCTTACGTTTGCCGGCGGCTAGCTCCGCAATCCCGTTGACGGTGAGATTGTAGACTTCGTCGATCCACCCCTGCCTCATCATGTATTCCAGAAGTCCAGCGGTCTCAGCTTGTGTCATATTCAAGGCGCTTCCCAGAATCGTCACGCGTTCTGGCGACACCCGCAGCAACGCGAGTGCGGCGAGTATGTCCCTATTGCTCGCGCGCTGCTGCTTGCGGATGCTGACGGAGAGACGCTCCTGACGCACAGCAGCGACGATCGCGTCATGGGCGACGGGGACATCCGAGGAGCTTCCTAGTTCGCGAATCATGCCGCTTGGCACCTGGCGCCCCGCGCTTCCAGTGAACAGCGGCGCCCAATCGCTGCCGTGCTGCCTGAAGATTCGGGGCACCGTGTTGGGCAACCGATCTTGGAAACCAAAGAGTCCAGCATGGTCTCCATACCCGAGGCGGCCCTTACCGCGCCCGTAGCGAACGCATAGGGCGCGTGCCGCGTCTATGTCCTTCTTAGCCCATGCGAGGCTGCGGATTGTGGGCGCTTGGCGGATGAACCGCAGCGAGTCGACCTGCGGAAGGGTCCCGATGACCCGTTCTCCTTCACTCGAGACGGCATACGCGAGCACGGTGAGCCTTATCCAACCAAATGACCGCCAGCTCCTTATGGTTGGGTTGCTTAGTACTGACTTCACATACTTCGCAACCTGACCGCCAGTCTCTATGGTGTCGGAAACCACGATGATGGTTCGCACGCGCCTATCGCGGAGCTCTGAGATGGGCGTGTTGGGTGGAAGAACTCCCTCCTGCTGCACGTCGCGAATCAGGTGGCCAATAAGGCCCTCGCTTCCCGGCATCGAAGGTATGTCCATGCCCGGTTCGAAGTTCTCAAATGCGGTGAGCGACTCGATTGCGGTGAGTCCGTTGGCTAACCGGATGTCACCCGAGTCCATCGCCGGCAGCACCCACACGGGGCCAGCGTTGCGAACCGAGTCAATCTCAGTCCTCAGGAGTTCCAGAAGCGAGGCACGGGCAGCAGTCCAGCCATCAAGCACGAACGCGTCCAAAAGTCGTTTGGCAAGCTCGCGATCGTCGGGAAGAAAGTTGTCGATCCAAGCGACCCCCGCCTCTGTCTCTGACAGCGCCATTGCTGAGCCTCCTCTCGCGTTCATCCTGACAGCCTGACCAGTTCCTGCCGCTCCTCGGCACGCCGAGCTTGTCGCGCCGATTCTTCTAGTCTCGACAACGGTCACCGAACGCGGCCGCGGCGGCTGCTTGGCCTGAAAGTCCACCCTCGCGGACAGTATCAGTCGGCGTCCAGAGCCTGAGGCGATCGATAGTTCAATCACTGAGATCGGAGATCGCGACGACGACCCTCGCGTCAGGGATCGGTCGTGATTGGGTACCCCCTTCCGTCGCCCAGCCGATGGTCGCAACAACGAGTACGCCACGGGCTACCGGAGTGCGTGCAGGACTTCGCGTTCTCACGCAAGGCGCGTCGAGACTCGGTGAATCACGAGTGCCGACCCGCAGACGACTCTGCTCGCGCTCAACGTCGCTACGTGCTGCCCCTAGTCTCTAGAGTCAACGCGCCAGAAGGCCAGGCGCTCGAGTTGGGGGTTCAACCAAGTGCTTCTGAGTTCTGTATATGTTCGCTTCTTTCGATCGTTCAACTTCGACTACCTTCGACAGGACAAAGATGGCGTCGATCGGTTCCCCTGGGATGCGCTCCCAGAAGAGCCTGATGCCTTCTACCCGTTTGTGAAGGTCGACCTCGAGCCCGACATCACGACGGTAGTGGGCGCGAATGAGGCAGGGAAGAGCCAACTAATTGTGGCGATCCAGTGTCTGCTGGGAGATCGCGCCATCACACCGAAGGACTTCTGCCGGTATTCGCAGTTCTTCGGGGTTCGCGGCATCATGCCGCTCCCGCAGTTTGGCGGCCGATTCACCCAGCTTCAGGAATCGGACCTCGCGGCGCTTCAAACGCTCCTTGGCGTCCCTTTTACCGGATCCGAGTTCTGGATGTTCAGGGTTGGACCTCAGCCGCTCCTCTACTGGCGAGACCAGTCGGGGTGGAGCGAACGGGTACTTAGCGACGAGGAGCTGGCGCAGTTGCCACTTCCCGTTGCAAGACGAATCGACGCTGACGTTGCACTTCCCGCGAGTGTCAGCCTCTATGACCTCGCCAACGGGATGACCACGCCGCATCCCCGGGGCCGCGCCGACTGGTATGCGATCTATAGGACACTCAAAGTGGGCGAAGACACCTATGCGAGCAGCGGAGACACAATCGCGTCTCTCCTACCAGTTCCACCGAGTAGGACGGCTAAGGAATCAGCTGCAGCTGGGAAATCTCTTGAACTCGTTAGGGATTTGTTGGTGCGGGTCGCGAACGTCGACCCCCCAGCATTTAGCGAACTCCTGGCGGCGGGCGATGCTGATGATGGCTATAGCGAAGCGATCACATCTAGTATCAGTGATGCTATCGCGGTGTCACTGAACTTTCCCCACTGGTGGTCGCAGGACCGCGATTTCGCACTGGAAGTGCATAAGGACGGATTCTTCCTCGTGCTCACAATGCGTGACCGCACGGGGCAGACGTACACGTTCGATGAGCGAAGCGGCGGAATGAAGTACTTCCTGAGCTACTTCATCCAATACCAGGCCTACGGCCCACAGATCCCCGGCCGCCAAGAGATTCTCCTAATGGACGAACCTGATGCTTTCCTGTCGACACAAGGTCAGCAGGACCTCCTGAAGGTCCTAACGAGCTACGCCTTTCCCGACAACGACACCCAACCTGCGCAGGTTCTTTATGTGACCCACAGCCCTTTCCTCATCGACAAGAACCACCCGCAGCGGATTCGCGTCCTACAGAAGGGCTACGACGACGAGGGCACCCGAGTGGTGGCAAAAGCGTCGACTGAGAAGTACGAACCATTGAGATCAGCGTTCGGATCGTTCCATGCTGACACTGCGTTCATTGGCACTTGCAATCTGCTTGTGGAGGGGCCTGCAGACCTTGCACTCTTCTCCGGCGTCAGCGCGGCAATGCGGGCGGGATAAGCATCAGAGCGCGAACCTGGACCTCAACGCACTGACCATGGTGCCAGTACACGGTTCGACGCAGTACCGATACGCCCTCCACCTCACACGTGGACGAGACCTCGACCGTCCCGCCGTCGTTGTGCTTCTTGATTCAGATGCGGCCGGGAAGGCAGCTCTGGTCGACCTTGAGAAGGGCTACGGTGACGCCGACATCCTCGACCCACGAGTCATTCTCCCGATTGACTCGGTCCCCTTGGATTCCAGCAGTGTATCCGTGACGGAGGTGCACGAACCGGAGGACCTCGTGCCCGCCTCAGTCGCGCTGCTCGTCGTGAAGCGCTTCGCGCTGGACGTGCTAGACCCAGAATCGGCTGCGATCGTTGTGAACGCACTCCCGATCGAACTCACGGTCGGAAAGACCCAGCGAGTGTTCGACGCCGCTGCGGAAGTCGCACGGGAAGCGAGCGCCACGCTGGTCCGACCCCTAACGTTGGGGAAGATTGAGTTTGCCCGCACATTAGGAGCGATCGCGTCGGAGCTGCCTGAGAAGGATCGCCATGTGTTGTATGAGAACTTCGCGGCCCTCTTCCAGGAGATTGTGACTCGTCAGGACCTGTCGATGCAGCTCGCCAACCAGGATCGGCTGACTCACGTCACCCGTCGTTTGGTTGAGCGTTTCAGGCGAGACCACCGCACACGCGCTCAAAAGGTCACGGTCGAGCGGTTCCTGCAGGAGGTCGAACATCACCTGGTCGGGTCCGGGAAGGAAGAAGAGGACGTACGTCGAGTCGTTCGTGAAATCCGGGATCGCTTCAACCTTCACGAGTCCCCACTCGATGACGTCGACGACTTCAGCGACCTGAAGAAGCGCCTGGGGGACCTGATCTATAACGCGGCACGCGCCAGCTAACGCTACTTGCACCCCGGAATCCGTCCGCGCCCGACCTTTGCTCCCAGAAACGTATTCGCGTTCTCCAGGGCCCTGCAGGCGCCGTGATGGGTACCGATCCGTCCGACCCCTGAGCCTGTCGAAGGGTCTGGACCCGCTGACTCAGGCGCATCGGCAAGCTCAGCGACAGCTGCTGCCGATGCACCGCGTCAGCGGGCGAGGAGCAGGTGCGTCGGGGCGGGCGCGGGGGTGCGGTGCCGCACGCGGCCGGGGGCGCCGGTGCGCTCGTCGAGGTCGAGCACGCTGATCTCGTCGGAGCGCTGGCCCGCGACGAGCAGGGCTCCGTCGTGCACGAGGTGGTGGCGGGGCCAGTCGACGCCCGCATCGGCGAGCGCGAGGGGTTCGACCCGCTCGCCGGATCCGCGCACGCGCAGCGCCGCGATCGTGTTGCTGCCGCGCACGCCCGCGTACAGGGTCTCGCCGTCCTTCGAGCGGCTGAGCTCGGCGGGGTAGTCGTGGCCGGGCGTCGCGATCGCCGACACGGGGGTGCCGGCGATAAGCCCCCACCGGCCCTCACGATCGGGGGCGAGGGTGAACAGCTCGCAGGAGTACTCGGTGACCACGTGCAGGTGTCCGCTGGGGTGCACGACCATGTGCCGCGGGCCGGATCCGCGCGGGAGCACGACCTCGTGGTCGAGGGTCAGCCCGGCCGGCGCGGGGCGCCAGATCCGCACCAGGTCATAGCCGAGGTCGGTCGTCGCGATCCGCCCATCGGCCAGGAACGCCGCGGCGTGCGCGTGCGAGACCCGGGGATCGCCGTTCGGATCCAGGCGGTTCGGATCCGAGGCGTAGGGATCCACCGCCGCCGTCTTGTCGACGTCGCCGGCTGAGACCGCCTCCGCGCCGCCGAACAGCGCCTCGCGCAGCTCCGCGGCCTTGTCGCGGGCGTCGGGCTGCAGCGAGCCGTCGGCGCCGAGCCCGATCCGCACCACCCGGCCGTCGCCGTAGCAGCTGGCCACGAGGAAGCGGCCGCGCGGGTCCACGGCGAGGTGGCACACGAACTGCCCGGCCGGCACCGGCCGCCCGAGCGGGCGCAGCGCGCGCTCACCGGTCTGCGTGAAGGCGGCGACCTCGCCCGCGCCCTCGAGCGCCGCGTAGACGACGTCGAGCGTCGGATGCTGCGCGAGCCACGACGGAGACGGAGCAGGCGCCACCGCACCGCGGTACCCGAGCGTGGTCGGGCCCTGCCCCTCGGCGACGGCGAGCAGCCCGATCCCGTCGGCCGGGCCCTCCATGTCGGCGCCGTAGCCGCCGGCCCAGAACCGGGTCATCGCATCCTCATTTCGATTTCGCTCACTTCGCGCGTGCGTCGAGCCTCGTGCTCACAGCTTCCGCGAATCCAGGGACACCAGCGCGTGTCAGACCGAGCAGAAGCTCGTGAATGTCCATCGCCGGCGAATCATACGTCGCGACCAGTTCAGTGAGCGCTCCCAGGGTCGCGTCCTCATAGAGGTCCAACTGGTCCAGGAGGAAGTCGTCGGGATGCACGACCTCCAGATCGAACGGATCAACCGATTCGTCGGGGAAATCCTTCAGGTTGAACGTGACCAGCACTTCGGCTCCGCCCCGCACTGCCGCAGCCAGCACGTGCCGGTCCTTGGGGTGGTTGGTCATGCTCGCCGTCAGGTCTTCATATCCGCTCACCAATGCGTCTCGGAAATAGCGCTCCATGGTATCGACGCGCTTCGCCACGAGGATCGGATCCTCGCCGTTCAGAATCAGGTTCTTCCTCAGCTCTGAGAGGACTCCGGCCGACCACAAAGGCTTGAACATTCCCCGATCGGCGAGTTCGAGGACGACATCGTTGAGCAGCGCCCCATAGAGGACGTTCGTGTCGAGGAAGGCCGGGAAGCTCACTCAGCATCGAGCTCGTCAAGTCGTCTGACACGCGCGGGATCACCGATCCGAACCTTCGCATCCAGGTCTGCGCGCTGAAGCTCACGCAGTGCCGCACGCCGCTCAGCACGGAACGTCTCCTGATACTCGACGAGATCTCGCAAGCGCACTCTCCTGTGGCGCCCCGGGCGATCGAACGGGATCTCGCCCTCCTCCAGCAGCCGAACCAGGGTGGGACGACTCACCCCCAGGAAGTCCGCAGCCTGCTGGGTGGTCATCATCATGTCCTGGGGGATCACGGTGATGCCGTCGCCCCCTGCCAGCGCGTTCGTCACCTGATCGAGGATGCGGAAGATCTCTTCGGGAATCGGGCGGGCTCGGCCCTGCGGGTCGACGAGCGCGGCCTTCGATGCGCTGTCCTTTTCAAACGACGCCTCGAGCTCGCGCAACACCTCCGCGAAATCGCGGAGTTCGCCGCGGTCCTCCGCTTCGGGCAGGTACGTCTGCGCCCCGCGGGAGCTACGGGGAAAATCAATCGAAGCGCTCATACGGCGATTCTAGATCCAATTCGAAAAATTCGAAAGCGTCAGTCGACGAGGTCGTGGCGCACGATCACCTGGTCGCGCTCCGGGCCGACGCCGATGACCGAGATGCGGGTGCCGCTCATGGCCTCCAGCGCGAGCACGTAGTCCTGCGCGTTCTTGGGCAGATCGTCGAACGTGCGCGCCGTGGAGATGTCCTCCTGCCAGCCCGGGTAGTACTCCAGGATCGGCTTCGCGTGGTGGAAGTCGCTCTGGTTCACCGGCACGTCGTCGAAGCGCACGCCGTCGACGTCGTAGGCGACGCACACCGGGATCTGCTCGAGACCGCCGAGGATGTCGAGCTTCGTGAGCACGAGGTCGGTGATGCCGTTCACGCGCGTCGCGTAGCGGGTGATCGGCGCGTCGTACCAGCCCACCCGGCGCGGACGCCCGGTGGTGGTGCCGAACTCGAAGCCGCGCGCACGCAGCCACTCGCCCTGCTCGTCGAAGAGCTCGGTGGGGAACGGGCCGGATCCGACCCGCGTCGTGTACGCCTTGACGATGCCGACGATGCGGTCGAGGCGACCGGGGCCCACACCGGATCCGGTGGAGGCTCCGCCCGCGGTCGCGGAGGACGACGTCACGAACGGGTAGGTGCCGTGGTCGACGTCGAGCATGGTGGCCTGGCCGCCCTCGAACACGACGACCTCGCCGCGCTGCAGCGCGTCGTCGAGCAGGTGGCCGGTGTCGGCGACCATCGGCCGCAGCCGCTCGGCGTAGGAGAGCAGGTCCGCCATGATCTCGTCGACGGTGATGGCGCGGCGGTTGAACACCTTCACGAGCAGGTGGTTCTTCTGGTCGAGAGCGCCCTCGACCTTCTGCCGCAGGATGTTCTCGTCGAACAGGTCCTGCACGCGGATCCCGACGCGGTTGATCTTGTCGGCGTAGGCGGGGCCGATGCCGCGGCCGGTGGTGCCGATCATGCGCTTGCCGAGGAAGCGCTCGGTGACCTTGTCGAGCGTGCGGTGGTACTGGGTGATGATGTGCGCGTTGGCGCTCACCTTGAGGCGCGACGTGTCGATGCCCCGGGATCCGAGGGCCTCGAGCTCGTGGAACAGGACCTCGAGGTCGATCACGACGCCGTTGCCGATCACCGGGGTGACGCCGGGCGAGAGGATGCCCGAGGGCAGCAGGTGCAGGGCGTACTTCTCGTCGCCGACGACGACGGTGTGCCCGGCGTTGTTGCCGCCGTTGAACTTCACGACCCAGTCGGTGCGCTCGCCGAGCAGGTCCGTGGCCTTGCCCTTGCCCTCGTCGCCCCACTGGACGCCGACGATCACGATTCCTGGCATGGGTGCATCCCCCTTGGGTGCGGCCGGTGGCCGCCGTGCTTTCGCCGGGCTTGCACCGGCAGATGAGCTGGCCCGATCGGGCGGGCCCAGTCTATCGGAGGGGGTCGGACGCCCTGGTGACGGTGTCGGTCCGCGGGCAGCTTCCGATATCGTGAGGCGCACGGCCCTGCCAGGGGGGAGGCGCCGCCGGACGGAACGACCTCATGACGCACGACACGGAGCCCGCATCCGCGGGTGCGGGCACGTCGCCCGCAGCTGCGTCGCGCCGCGCCGCCCGGCTCGGACAGCAGCCGGCAGCCGCGCGTGCGGGAGCCGCTGCTCCCGGAGCCGCGCTCCCCGTCGCTCTTCCGGCCGCCGCCCCGATCGCCCACAGCGACGGGCCCGGTGCGCCGACACGGCGCCGTGCCCTGCTGATCGCGGGCACCGCGGCGGCCGTCCTGTGCGTGACCGCAGGCGCCGTGCTGCTCGCCCTGCGCGGCGGAGCGGCCGACGACACCGCGACGGGCTGGAACATCTCCGTGAGCGGCGGCGACTCCGCTCACAGCGCCAACGCGCTCCTCGGCGAGGGCGGCGGCGCTCCCGTGGACCTGGAGCGCCCCCGACCGACCCCCACAGCGCCGCCGAGCGCACCATCCCGCACCACGCCGCCAGCCAGCGCAGAGCCCGTGGCTCCCCTGGTCCCAGCGGCACCCCTCGACGGCGAGCCGTCGGGACCCTCCGGCGACGGCACGACCGACGGCGAGCAGCCCTCGGCGCCGCTCCCGGGCGGAGGGACGTCGCAGCCGTCGGGCCCGCAGCCCGGCTCACCGGACACCCCGACGGCGCCGGCAGCGGCCACCCCGCTCGCCTTCACCGGGATCACCGAGAACACGACGATCGGGCTGCTCGGGATCCGGATCCTGTCCAGCGACACCCTGTCGCTGTCGGGCGAGCCGGGCGCGACCGCGACGGTGAGCTATGACTCGTCCCGGGCGGGCACGGTCACCTTCGACGGCGCGGGCAACGCCTCCCTCACGGTCGGAGGCTCGCTCATCGACGCCGGCGATCCCCTCATCACCGTCGCGTACTCCGACGGCACCGCCGGGGCGCCGATCCAGGCTCGCCGCAGCACGCTCTGAGACGCGCGGTCAGGGTCCCACGGGGCCGCGCCGGTACTGGGGACAACCGCGGCTAGCCTCGCGCACTGTGCGCAAAACCGCGGGGCTGGCGCGTGTCGCGGCCCCCGGGCGCCTGCCGCCCGCCGACACGCCGGTGGGCGTCTCCGTTTTCCGACGCCCTCGACATCGAACCCGCCGCGCGCGGGCCATGCCGACGGCTGTGCGTGCACGGGGTATGGCGGGATCTCGGCGGCGGATGACAGTCGCCGTGCTCGACCGATGTCCGCGGCCCCTGCGACGATCGGATCATGGCGGAGACCCCACAAGGACGAACGCGCGCTCCCGAGGAGACCGGGGCAGCATCTGGCCCGCGCGGGAACGCCGCAGCTCCGGTCCCTGAGCGGAACGCCCCGCGCCGCACCGGCGCGCTCGTCCTGTTCGCCGCGGTGGTCACGGTTCTGCTGTGGGCCTCGGCCTTCATCGGCATCCGCGGCGCCGGCCCGCACTTCGATCCCGGCGCCCTCGCGCTGCTGCGCATGGCCGTGGGCACCGTGGCACTCACCGTCATCGCCCTGCGACGCGGGGTACGCCTGCCGCCGCGCCGGCAGTGGCTCCTGGTCGCGGTGTGGGGCGTGGGCTGGTTCTGCGTCTACAACCTCGCGCTGAACGCCGCCGAACACACGCTAGACGCCGGTACCGCGGCCATGGTGGTCAACCTCGCGCCGCTCATGGTCGTCGTGTTCAGCGGCCTGTTCCTGCGCGAGGGGTTTCCGAAGCCGCTGCTGATCGGCGCACCGATCGCGTTCGCCGGCGTAGTGCTCATCGGCCTGAACTCCTCGACGAAGGCCGGATCCATCGAGATCGCGGGCCTGCTGCTCGCGTTGCTGGCTGCGGTCATGTACGCCGGCTGCACACTGCTGCAGAAGCACCTGCTGAGCGCGGGCGCCGACGCCACGACGCTGACGTGGCTGGGCGCCGCGGCTGGAACGGTCGCCTTGCTGCCGTGGTCGGGCGACCTGGTCGGGGCCGTGCAGACCGCGCCCCTCGACGCCACCCTCTGGGTCGTCTACCTCGGCGTCTTCCCGACGGCGATCGCGTTCACCACCTGGGCCTACGTACTCCAGCGCAGCACGGCGGGGCAGACATCCGCGACCACGTACGTGGTGCCGGCGATCGCGATCCTGCTGTCCTGGCTCATCCTCGGCGAGGTGCCGACGCCGCTGATGTTCGTCGGCGGCGCGCTCTGCCTGCTCGGCGTGCTCGTCACCCGCCTCCGCCGGCGACCACGCTAACCAGGCGCGCCGACGGGGCGAGGCAGCGCGCGCCAGGCGGTGCGCGCGTCGACGCCGACGTACCGGGTACGCCGGGGTGGGTAGTTGTCCCCATCTCCCGCACGCGATGCGGCGGCCGTCGCCGGTTACGCTGGCAGAGGTGCGCGGTCGGAGCGCGCACCCGAACCAGGGGGAGCCGCACGTGAGCCAGAACAACGACGCGCCGACGTTCGCCGCGCAGACAGCGCCTCCCCCCGCGAGCACGATCGCCCCGCCTCCGGCGATCCCGCCCGCGCCCCCGATGCCGCCCGCGCCGAGCACACGCCGCGAGCAGACTGCCGCCCCGGCGGCACCCGCATCGAGCCCTTCGACGAGCTCAGGGACCGGCTCGGCGAATCCCGCCCCCGCCCAGCCGACGCAGGCCCCGGCCCCGGCCCCGGCCCCGGCGCAGCCCACCCCGGCCGCGTCCACGCCGGCTCCGGCGAAGCCCGCCCCGACCGAGGCCGAGATGGCGCGCGCCCGCGAGATCCTCGACATCGTGTCGAAGGCGTACTCCGCCCGCATGGTGGGCCAGGAGCGCCTGCGCATGAGCCTGCTGCTCGCGCTCATGGCGGGCGGGCACATCCTGCTCGAATCGGTGCCGGGCCTCGCCAAGACCACCGCAGCGAGCACCCTGGCCGACACGGTCAAGGCCGACTTCAAGCGGATCCAGTGCACGCCCGACCTCCTTCCCAGCGACATCACCGGCACGCAGATCTACGACGCTGCGAGCGGATCCTTCCGCACCGTGCTCGGCCCGGTGCACGCGAACTTCGTGCTGCTCGACGAGATCAACCGCTCCAGCGCCAAGACCCAGTCCGCGATGCTCGAGGCGATGCAGGAGCGGCAGACCACGATCGGCGGCGAGATCCACAAGGTGCCGCGGCCGTTCCTCGTGATCGCCACGCAGAACCCGATCGAGCAGGAGGGCACCTACGAGCTGCCCGAGGCGCAGATGGACCGCTTCCTGCTCAAGGAGATCGTGGAATACCCGAGCCCCGCCGACGAGCTCGAGGTGCTCGCCCGCATCGACTCCGGCGCTCTGGATCCCGATCGGCATGCCGAGACGACGATCTCCCTGGCCGACGTCGAGCAGCTGCAGGACATCTCCTCCCGGGTGTACGTGGATCCGGCGATCCGCAACTACATCGTCTCGATCGTCTACGTCACCCGCAACCCGGTGCCGTACATCGGCGAGACCCTCGGCGGCTACATCAAGTACGGCGCGAGCCCCCGCGGATCCATCGCCTTCCTGCACGCGTCCCGCGCGCTGGCCCTGCTCGCCGGGCGCTCGTATGTGATCCCGGAGGATGTGCGCAGCCTCCGCCACCTCGTGCTCCGCCACCGCGTGCTGCTGACCTTCGAGGCGGAGGCCGAGAACGTGCGCAGCGAGGACATCATCGACGCCTTGTTCGGCGCCGTGCCCACCCCATGACACCTGGTCGCTGAGGCTCTCGAAGCGATCCGACGACCGCATCCGGTCCCTTCGAGAGCCTCAGGGACCTTCCCCCGAGGATCCATCCCATGGCCAGCCTGCTGACGCCGGTGAAGGGCAAGCTCTTCATCGACTCGACGCGCAAGTCGACGCATGCGCTCGACGGCGCATACGCGTCGCTGCTGCGCGGGCACAGCCTCGACTTCGACGACCTGCGCGCCTACGAGTACGGCGACCAGATCCGCGACATCGACTGGAAGGCGACGGCACGACTCGGATCCCCCGTGGTGCGCCGCTCGCTGGCCACCCGCATGCACACCGTGCTGTTCGTCGTGGACACCGGCCTGTCGATGGCCGCGCTCGCGCACGACGAGAAGCCGAAGAAGGAGCTGGCGATCCTCACGGTCGGCGTGCTGGGCCTGCTCGCCCTCCGGCACGGCGACGACTTCTGCCTCGTCAGCGGGGATTCCTCCGGGGTGCGCCGCCGGGAGATCGGTCGCAGCGAGGCCGCCCTCGAGCACACCCTGCGCCAGATCGACCGCGCGGTCGACGACGCGTCCGCACCCTCCGACCGCGACGCGCTGCTGTCGTACGTCGCGCGTACGATCTCGCGCCGCATGATCGTCGTCGTGCTCACCGACGAGGCCCCGGTCGGCGCCGAGACCGAGCGGCTGCTGCGGCGCCTGCGCGTGCAGCACGACGTGCTGTGGATCACCCTGCGCGACGCGGAGCCGGTGCTCGAAGCGGTGCCCGCGGGCGGGCTGCGGGCCCGTCGCGAGACCCCTTCGACCGGCTCAGGGACCGGGAGCGGATCCGCGGCACCCCAGCGCGCCCGCCGCGACGTCGCCTCGCACTGGGCCATCCCGCAGTTCCTGCAGGGCGACGCCGAGCTCGCCGCCGAGCTGCACGCCGCCGATGCCGCCGACGCCGCGCACACCGACGCGCTGCTGCGCCGCCTGGAGATCACGCACGTCTCCCTCGGCGCCCAGGACGAGGCCGTCGGCGCGCTGCTCACGATGCTGGATGCGAGGTCGCATGTCCGGCACGGATGAGCTGTACCCGCCCGCCCAGTACGGCTGGGGCTGGATCCTGCTCGCGATCGGCGTGCTCCTGCTGCTCGCGGGGGCGGCGTGGCTCGTCGCGGTGCTGACCCGGCCGCGGCGCACGATCGCGGTCGCCGCCCCGCTCCCTGTTCCGGCGCTCACCGCCGACGTCGCCACGGTGCTGCGCCAGGAGTACCTCGGCGCGATCGCCCAGATCGAGGCCGACTACCGCGCGGGTCACAGCGACGCCCGCCGCGCCAACCTCGAGCTCAGCCGCACGGTGCGCTCCTTCGTGAACGAGTACAGCGGCATCGAGGCGCCCGTGCTCGCCCTCGACGACCTGGTGCGCCTCGGCGTGCACCCGGCCCTCATCGACGCCATCGGGCGCAACTACTACCCGAGCATCTTCCGGCGCAGCGCGCCGTCTCCTGAGCCAGTCGAAGGGCCGCTCGTCGGCGCCGAGGCCGCCCGCACGGTGGTAACGACGTGGTACTAGCGAACATCTGGATCCTGCTCGCGGTCATCGGCGTCGTCCTATTGGCGATCGCGCTCGGCGTGCTGCTCGGGTTGCGCGGGCGCAGCGGCGGCACGGCCGGCGTCGGTGCGCCGATCGCGCGTGCCGAGCGGATCCGCTCACTGCCCGCGTTCCGCCGCGCGGTGCGCCGTCGCCAGGCGGCCCTCGCCGCGATCGTGGCTCTCGGGATCCTCGCGGTCGTGCTCGGCGGCGTGGTGGCGGCCCGCCCGATCGCGCAGAAGACGATCCAGCCGGTGTCCACGAACCGCGACATCATGCTCTGCCTGGACGTGTCAGGATCCATGACCGACGTCGACAAGGAGATCGTGTCGATCTTCGACAAGCTCGTCGACGGCTTCAAGGGCGAGCGCGTCGGGCTGACGATCTTCAACAGCTCGGCCGTGCAGGTCTTCCCCCTCACCGACGACTACCCGTTCATCCGCGAGCACCTGCGCAGCCTGATGAAGGGCTTCGACTACTCGACCGATGTTCCGGAGCAGTGGGTGGGCACGATGAACGGCGTGGGCGCCTCCCTCATCGGCGACGGGCTCGCCTCCTGCGTGATGCGCTTCGATCACGCCGACGAGCAGCGGGCCCGCTCGATCATCCTCGCCACCGACAACGAGCTGAACGGATCCCCGATCGTCTCGCTGAAGGAGGCGGCCGACTACTCCGCATCGAAGAAGATCCGGATCTACACGATCAACCCCGTCGACGGCATCGACCAGCCGAACAGCAAGGACCTCGCGGAGGCCGCCGCGGTGACCGGCGGAAAGGCTTATGCGCTGCGGGAGACCACGACCGTGGGTGACATCATCACCCAGGTGCAGAAGCAGGAGGCGTCGCAGCTGAAGGGTCAGGCGACCGTCATCTGGACCGACGTGCCGCAGCTGTGGATCGCGGCGCTGATCGTGATCGCGCTCGGCTTCGTCGTGCTGCTGTGGAGGGTGCGCCTGTGATCCTCCAGCCCGTCATCGCGCCGTTCCTGGCGATCCTGCTCGTGCTGCCCGTGCTGGCCGCCGCGGTATGGATGCTGGTGCGCTCGGTGCGTCCTTCGTCTCGTCGCTCCGCTCCTCGCTCAGGAACCGGCGAGAAACCGGTTCCTGAGCGAGCGAAGCGAGACGAAGGACGCCCGGGAGCCGGCCCGCTGATGTGGATCCTCCGGATCCTCCTCGTCCTCGCGTGCGGTGTGCTGCTGCTGCGCCCCGGCATCCCCGGTGGCCACGTGCGCACCCTGGCGTCGGCGACCGATGTGGTGATCGCGATCGACACCACCGCGAGCATGGTCGCCGAGGACTGGGACGGCGCGAACAGCGGCGCCTCAAGCTCCGCCGGCGACACCCGGATGGTCGGCGTCCGCGGCGACGTGCGCCGCATCGCGGAGGCATACCCCGGCGCGCGGTTCGCGCTCATCACCTTCGACGCGAACGCCGTGCTGCGCCTGCCGCTCACCACCGACACGGGCGCCCTGGTCTCGGCCGTGGACGTGCTGCAGCCCGAGGTGACGCGGCAGTCCAAGGGGAGCTCGATCGGCATCGCGAACCAGCTGCTCGCGCAGACCCTGCAGAACGCGCGGAAGGCGTCGCCGGATCGGGCGCGGATGGTGTTCTACCTCGGCGACGGCGAGCAGACCGTCTCGAGCGAGCCCGAGTCGTTCGCGACCTCGAAGAAGCTCGTGTCGGGCGGGGAGGTGCTCGGCTACGGCACCGCGAAGGGCGGGCCGATGCGCGAGACCACCGGTGCGTTCGAAGGTCAGGGCGACTACATCCAGTACCAGGGATCCGATGCGCTCAGCCGCATCGACGAGAAGAACCTGCAGCAGATCGCCGGCGAGCTCGGCGTGGGCTACGAGCACCGCACGGCCGAGGCGAAGCCGCAGCTGCCGCCCGCGCCGAAGTCGACCCTGGCGTACCGCGAGGACGATCCGCTCACCCAGCCGACGGACCTGAGCTGGATCTTCGCCCTCGTGATCGTCGCCCTGCTGTGCGCCGAGATCACCCGCGCCACGGTGCTGATCATGCGGATGCGCCACCTCTCGGTCCCTCGGCCGCAGGGAGGTGACGCATGACCACCACGGCCCCCGTCGAAGCACGCGAGTCGGTCCCTGAGCCCGTCGAAGGGCCCGACGCCGCCGCGCACGCCCTCCTTGCCGCGAACCGGCGCCGCCGGGCCGTGCGCCGGTGGATCGCCTGGGGCTCGCTCCCGCTGATCCTGGTGGCGCTGCTGTTCGTCGGCAAGCTGGTGAGCCTGTACGCGTTCGCGTACCAGTCGATCACCGCGTACGTCGCGGGCGACTACACCGGATCCGTGAGCGCTGCGCAAGGCCTCGACCCGGCGAACTGGTTCGAGCCGTACAAGGCGCCCTTCGATCAGGGCGTGGGCCTCGCCGAGTCGGGCAAGCTCGCCGCGGGCCAGAAGAAGTTCGAGGAGTCGCTGAAGCTCGCGCACGGGCTCGAGGTGTGCGCGGTCCGCTTCAATCTGGCGCTCGTGCTCGAGCGGGAGGGCGACGCGGCTGCCGACAAGCAGGACCACGTGACAGCGCTGGAGTTCTACGCGCGGGCGCTGCAGGTGAACGCCGAGCGCCCGAAGGAGTGCGACAGCAAGCAGGCGCAGGAGCAGTCGCCGGATCCGCAGCGCGACATGGGCCAGTCGAACAAGGATCAGAAGGACCGGCTGCAGCAGAAGCAGCAGGATCAGCAGCAGCAGCAGAACTCCGACCAGCAGCCGCAGAAGCAGGATCCGCAGCAGCCGCCGCAGCCCGACCAGGGCAAGCTCGACGAACTGCAGAAGAAGCTGCAGCAGGGCGAGCAGGAGCGCCAGCAGAACCAGCAGGACGGCACCGACGACGGCGGAAGCAGCGGGACGGACAAGCCATGGTAGACCGCAGCGATCCGCCCCGGTACGTGACCGACTCGGCCGGCGCTCCACCGGTGCCGCCGCCCGGCGGCTACCGCGGTGCCCGCCGCGCCCTCCTCGGCGTGCCGGTTCCTGAGCGTCCTTCGTCTCGCTCCGCTCGCTCAGGAACCGCGCAGCGAGGCGAAGGACCCCCACCGGTCCCTGAGCGAGGAGCGCAGCGACGAGACGAAGGGCGTCCCGATCCCGGCGAAGGAACCTCACCCACGAAGCGGAGCCCCCTCGGCTGGATCGCCCTCGCCGCCTCGATCGCCTTCGTGGTCGTCGCGCTGATCCTGCTCGCCGTCGGCGCCGCCGACGCCTTCTTCGGCGCCACCATGCTCGTGCTGCAGCTGGTGGTGCTGGGCCTCGCGATCGCCGCGGTCGTGACGCGGTCCGGGCGCATCCTGGGCGCCGTCGCGCTGACCATCGCGCTCGTGCTCAACGTCGGCACGATGGGGGCGCTGAGCGCCGTGCGCGTCGCCGCGACCGGATCCTACGAGGGCCACAAGACCGCGAAGCAGAAGCTGTGGGAGGCGTACCCCGGCATCAAGGACAAGGATCCGAGCGGGTTCCTGAACCAGCAATCGCTCGAGCAGCTCCAGGCTCTGGCCGACGAGACCATGGCCGACGTGCGCGCGCGGCTGACCGCCGAGTACGGATTGCAGTGGGTCAAGTCCGCCGACGCCCAGGAGCGCCCCGAGCGCAACGGCTACGGCGGGGAGTCGATGCTGGTGCGGTACAGCTCGGACGTATGGGCGACGACGACGCCCGTGACCGGCTACGCGCACAAGCTCGAGGTGATGCAGACGGTCGAGTCGGTGATCGAGCAGCACGGCTGGCGCAGCATGGTCGCCTTCAACGATCCCGCGAGCGGCGTGGATCCGACGATGATCTCGAAGATGTACGGCGGCGCCACCCCCGAGACCCAGGTGGACTGGGAGTGGTTCAGCGACGACGAGCCGGATCCGGGCTGGTTCTACGCCGACATCACCGACCTCGCCAACGACACCACCGGTGAGTACCGTGCGTCGCGCGAGCAGACCGCGAAGCGCACCGGGGAGCCGCTGGAGGGACTGCAGCTCGCCGTGGTCGGCCGCTACATGCTCAGCGAGAAGAAGGTCGACGACTTCACGAAGGCCCTGACGAAGTACCCGTGACCGGCGGTACCATCCGACGCGCGCGCCGGCGAGCGGCGAGCATCAGGAAGATCACGAGGCAGATCGCCAGGACGACTCCGGTGAAGATGATGAACGCGCTCGCCACGCCGACCACCTGGATGAGGAAGCCCTCGACGATCGCCGGCACGGAGATCGCGAGGTAGGCGACCACGAAGTAGGCAGCGATCGCTTCCCCGCGCCGCTCCGGCGGCGCGGCCACCGAGACCAGACGCGTGCCGCACATGAAGGCCAGGCCGAACCCCGCGCCGCTGACCAGCGCCCCCAGAACGCCCACCACCGCGATCGATGCCGCTGCGCCGACAGCGGTCAGCATCGTCCCGGTCGCGAGCGCGCTGACGGCGGCAGAGACAAGACCCTCATCGGGGACCGACGAGCAGAATCGAACCCAGAGATACTGGACGACCGCACCGAAGCCCTGTACTGCAAGGATCACCAGTCCCGGCACCAGCGGGCCGGAGAGTCCGACGAGAGACGTGGCGAGGGTGCCGCCGAGCGCGAGGTAGAGGCCCCCGACGGACCACGCGGCGATGACGCACATGGATGCCAGCACGAAGTCGGGTCGTGCGGCCGGCGGCACCGACAGTCGCTGCAGTCGCAGCCATCGGCCGGTCGTCTCCGTGTCGCGAGGCAGCACGGCGGCAACCGTGAGCGCACTCAGCAGACTCAATGCCGCCATGACGACGAACGGCATGCGCAGCCCTCCGCCCGCGCTGATGAGCGTTCCGGCGAGCACCGCCCCGGCGGCGATTCCCAACGACGTCGTCATGCTGTTGGCGGCGGACGACGCCGCGACATCGGCGCGCGGGTGGGTCTCCGCGAGCGCAGCGCCGGCGGCACCGGTGAGCATCCCCGCGGCAACACCCTGCACGAGCCGGGAGAAGATGAACACCGGCAGCCCGGGTGCGACGGCGAGTCCCAGCATCGACGCCGTGAGAATCAGCAGGCTCGCGATGAGCACCGGCCGCCGGCCGACGCGATCGGAGATTCCACCGGTTGTGAGCAGCGCGATGATCACGCCAAATCCATACGCTGCGTACGCGAACGTGAGCGCCAGCGGAGGGAACCCCCAGAGTTCAGCGAATCCGACGTATGTCGGCGACGGCGCGCCACTCGTCGCCAACGTGACGCCGATCGCTCCGCCCACCGTGACATATGCCCGCCAGCCCGCGGCGGTCGTCGTCTGCAGCATCGTGCTCGTCATATCTCCCCTTTGCATGTGTCATCGATCTCGCCACATCATCAGGGCCCACGGCCTTACGGGGTCGACGGTAGGCGGGACATCGAAACATGTCGAAGACCAAGACGGCGCACCGGCATAGGGTATGAGCTATGCCATCGGGCACCGGAGGACATGACGCGCTGCGACCGCGTCTGGATGACATCTCGGTGAGGCACCTCCGCTACGCCCTGGCCGTGTGCGAAGCGGGCTCGGTCTCCGCAGCGGCCGACGACCTCCGCGTCGCCCAGCCCAGCCTCAGCCAGCAGCTCCGCAAACTCGAGGGGCGTCTCGGAGTCCAACTGTTCGAGCGAACCCCTTCAGGGCTTATCCCGACAGCAGATGGCGGGGATTTCCTCGCTCGTGCGGCTGTCTTCCTGGTGAATCTGACCGATGCCGTCGAGGCGCTGACCCACACCGGCGGTCCGCTGAAGGTCGGCATTCCCTCGGGTATCCGTGTCGAGCTGGTCGGAAAAGTGGAAGGCCTGATCCGCAACGGCTATGGCGCTGAGCGTGTCGAGCTCGTGACCGGTTCTTCCGCGGATGTGGCTGCGCTGCTCGCATGCGGGCGCCTGACCTTCGGGCTCATCCGGGAACCATGCTCCCACTCGGCCCTCGTGACCGCGGTCGTCTCGGAGGATCCCCTCGGTGTGGTGGTCGGTCGTGACCATCCCCTCGCCGGCCGACGGTCTGCGACCTGGACGGCGGTGCGCGACATGCGACTCCTGTGGTTCGCCATGGATCGGGCACCGGAGTTCGCAGAGAGCGTCCTCGCCCATATCGCCGCACGCGGCTGGGTTCCAGAACTCGTTGCCGGACCCACCAGTCACGCCCTGTTCCAGCACCGGTTGCTGACCGAGAGCTCGATCGTCGCCCTCCGCCCCCAGTCGGCAGTCGATGCCGAACCACTGCTGCGGTGGCTGCCGTTCGAAGACGGGCCCCCCGTTGAGAGGGTGGCTCTGGCGGCATTGGCGGGGACGCGAGCTGCGGAGTTCCTGACGCAGCTCGCGCTATAGGGGATCGGATATAGCCGGTGGCGATCTCGATCTTTGCCGGGCAGGTGACCGTCGCCATACGATCGCGGCATTCGTTCTCGCCGAGCAAAGGACCATCATGCCCACCATTGCGATCACCCAGACGACCGGCGCCGATCGGACCACGCGCGCCGCGATCCTCAAGGCAGTCACCGCCGCGTACGCCGAGGCGAGCGGTGCCAACCCAACCAGCGTCTGGGTCACGATGACCGAGGTGGAGCGCGAGAACTGGGCCATCGGCGGCGAAACGCTCGCAGAGCGCGTCACGAAATAGCGGGCGCGGGAGATACCTCGCTCGGACGGAGTTCCCGCGCACACCCACGAGCCGGCACACGCGTGATCGGCGGGGCGCACCGCTATCGTCAAGACATGCAGATCTCCGCGCCGGAGCGCACCACCACTCGCCCTGCCCCCTTCGCGATCGACACCCGGGTCTGGGCCGCCGTACGGCTCGTCGGTGCGCTCGCCATCCTCGCCGCCGTGACGCACCAGCTCATCGTGACCGTGGGCAATGCGCTCGCGGCGACCACTCCGTACGGCTCGCACGTGCCGACCGTCGTGGCGAACTTCCTCAGCTTCTTCACGATCGAGTCCAACGTGTCGTCGGCGATCATGCTCATCGTCGTCGCCGTCTGGAGCCTCCGGACCGCCGCCAAGGACGGCGTTTCGTCTCGGGCGGCTTCGCCGTCCTCGCTCAACGACCCCGGTGTGGCCGTCGAACCGCGCGCGATCGCGATCCTGCTCGCCTGCGTCTCGACGTACATGATCGTCACCGGCATCGTCTACAACCTGCTGCTGCGCGGGATCGAGCTGCCGCAGGGCTCGACCGTCGCCTGGGCGAACGAGATGATGCACGTCGTGGGACCGCTGCTCCTGCTCGCCGACGTGCTGTTCGCGCCGCGCCGGCGCTGCCTCGGCTGGGGCGTGCTGGGGATCATCGCGGCCTTCCCGATCCTGTGGGCGGTGTACACGCTCGTGCGCGCGAACTTCATCATCAATCCGCGCACGGGTGAGGTCGGGTGGTACCCCTATCCGTTCCTGGATCCGGCCAACGTCGGCGGGTACCTCGGCGTCGCCGGCTACATCCTTGGCATCGCCGTCGCGATCCTCACCGTGGGCGCCGGCGTGATCTGGGTCTCCCGGCGCCGCGGCTCCTGAGGCGCACCGCACGGCCCGCTCCCACGAAGCGAGGAACCGCGCCGCTCAGGCCTCGACGCGGACGACCCGGGAGCGCAGCGCGCTGCCGACGGCCACCGCCGGCAGCAGCGCCGCACCGTCGAGCGGATCCGCGCTGCCCACGCGCACGTCCGCGCGGGGGATCCGGCGGTGCACGGCCTGGACGAAGGCGGCCGCGAGCACGGGCGACCCGAGCACACCCCCGATCGCGCGCACCCGCGGGGAAGCGTCCTTATCGTCCGCCACCTCGCCGACCCGGCGCAGGCCGCTGACCACGGAGTGCGCGAGCTCCTCGGCTGCCCCCTCGGAGATCGCGATCGACACCGCGTCCCCCGCGGCCGCGGCATCGGCGACCGTCCGCGCGAAGGCCGCGATCCGCTGCACCCTGCCCGGGTCGGCCTGCAGCTCGATGTAGGCCTCCTCCAGCACGGGGAACCGGGCGCGCACCTCCTCGGTCAGCGCCGTGGCGGGCCCGCGGCCGTCGTTCGCGCGGAGCACGGCGTCGAACGCCGCGCGGCCGATCCAGTAGCCGCTGCCGGCGTCGCCGAGCAGGTACCCCCACCCGTCCACCCGCGCCACCTCGGTGCGTCCCACCGCGAGCGTCACCACGCCGGTGCCGGAGGCGACCACCGCGCCCCGGCCGTCGCCCAGGGCGCCGAGGAAGGACGTGATGGAGTCGTGGGCGAGGCTCAATGACCGCGCACCGAGAGACGCCGCCGCGGTCAGGAGGGCCCGTGCGTCGAGCCCATCCTCGGTGAGCCCGGACGTGCCGATCCCCACGGCCGCGGCCGTGCACCCGCGCCGGGAGGCATCGGCGAGCACCTCGGCGAGCTGCGGCAGCAGCGGGCGATCCGTGCGCAGCGCCGGCCTCGCCCACTCGTCGGCGACACCGGCGGGAGCGACGTGGCGGACCTTGATGCTGCTCTGACCCGCGTCGATCGCGAGCAGGCCGCCCGCGGTGGACGTGAAGGCCGGGGCGGCGGGCGGAGTGCTCATGCGCGCATGCGCCTTTCGGTCGGGACGGAGCCGCCTCACGGCGGAGGCGGCTCCGTCGAGGCGTCAGCGGACGCCGATGGCGGAGATCTCGGTGCGGCCCTCATTCACGAAGAGGTTGAGGCCGCGCACCTGGCCGAGCAGCGCCTGGCAGTCCGCGCTCAGTGTCGTGAGGTCGATCACGATCGCGTCGCTGCCGGTGTGCGAACCGGATCCTGCCCAGGCGGCCGGTGCCGTCTCGCACCAGGTCCAGTTCGGGCCGAGCTGCAGGGCCGCCTTCATGGCGACGCCGGTGGTGGCGGGCACGTCGACGATGAGCTTCGTACGGGAGCTGAAGTCCTGTCCGCCCGGGCCGCTGACCCAGTCGCCCCCGGAGCCGGCCTGGACCACGAGCCGGCCGTTCTCGGCCGTGGCCGTACCGCCGTTGGTCTGCCAGTCGGGAACGGCCCAGCCGTGCGCGCCGTCGGAGAAGTCCACCACCGGCGCCGGGCGGTTCGCCCGCACGATCACGTCGGTGCGCTGCAGCCAGCGAGCCAGCACGGCGCGGGAGATGCGCCCGTTCACCCCGAACTCCGTCGATGACGCCGGTTCGACCACGCCCGCGGACACCGCCCAGGCCACCGCGGGCGCGGAGGCTGCGGGAACGTCCTCGAACGTCGGCCCGTTCGCCACGACGGGCGAGCCGGCGCGCTGCCAGAGCGCCATGGTCACGGCGAGTCGCCGGGCCGAGGCCGGAGCGGGAGCCGTGACCCCCGCGGCCTTGTCGTACGCAGCGAAGACGCGCGCAGCCTCGTCATCCTTCACGGCCCGGGTCGGGTGGAAGGCGCCGTTCTTGTCGCCGAGGTCGATGACGCTGTCGTGCAGCCACTGGATCGCGGCGTAGTCGGGGTCGTCACGCGGGACGTCGGTGTACGTCGTGGGCGGGGGCGTGCCGACCACGGCGCGGAGGCCGTCGAGCACGATGGATCCGCCGGTCGCCGCTCCCGAGACGGCGTTCACGTAGACGTTGAACTGGGTCACCTGCGCGAGCAGGTCCTGGGTGAGCACGGCACCGGCGTGCGCGGTGTCCCACGGAGCCGGGTGCCAGTCCGAGAACGGGATGTCGACGAGCGACGCGGTCGTGCCCGCCAGCGACGGGTAGGCCTCGAACGTGACGCCGCCGGCGACCACCTGCAGCACGAGCTTGTTGTCCGAGCCGTCGGGGTGGATCCACGCCTGGAAGTCCCAGAAGCCCGACCAGTCCGCGGTCAGCTGCTTGCCGAACCCGGTGTAGCTCTGGGTCGCGAACGAGTAGTCGAGCTGCAGCGCCTGCGTGCCATCGCCGACCGGGGTGGCCGCCGAGGCTTTCACGAGCGAGATGGTGTTGGAGTTGTACTTCACGTACGCGCTGCGCAGCGCCGCGTCGTCGCCGTACCCCTCGAAGTCGTCGACCTGACCCGGAGCCATGACGGGCGCCGGCCCGACCACGACCGAGGACGCGGTGCTCGCGAGCTCGGTGCCGCCGGCGTAGACATGCAGGGTCAGCCCGTGCGTCGCGTTGGTGCGCAGCTCGACCGGGACGTTCCATGTGCCGGTCCACCACAGGGATCCGGGTGCCGGCGCGGTGAGATCGACGACCTGCGAGGTGCCGTCCACCGAGACGGTGACGTTGTCGACGCCGGTGTCGTGCTGCACCGATGCGAGGATCTGCTGCGTCGTGCCGGCGACCCGGGATCCGCCCGCCGGGCTCGCCAGGTGCGCCACCGGCTCGGTGGGCAGCGCGTCGACCGTGTGGGTGAGCACGTCGGCGGGCAGGTCCTTCGCGAACAGCGTGTACGGGTCGTCGTAGTACGCCTGGAAGTCGGGCAGCATCTCGCCGGAGGTGGGGATGTACGGCGTCGTGGTGCCGCCGAAGTCGGCCCAGGTGAGCATGTACGCCGACCGCGACGCCCGCGGATCTGCCGTGATCGCATTCAGGACGTCCTCGTACCAGTGCACGTTCTTGTTCTGGCCGTCGGGCTGCACCCCGCCGGTGATGCCGAACTCGGTGAACGCGCTGATCTTGCCGCGCGCGTCGGCCAGGTCGGCGATCATCCCGAGGTCGGAGACGAGCCCGGCGAGGAACGTGCTGTCCGCGGCGGCGTCGTAGGTGTCGTAGCCCAGCACGTCGACGAAGTCGTCGCCGGGATAGGTGCGCAGGTACTGGTCGGCGCTGCCGCCGAAGCCGCCACCGGGCGAGAACGCGTAGAGCAGGTTGTGCACGCCCTTCAGGTCGCGCAGGTACTCCACGGTGTAGCGGTACAGCTCCGCGTATTCGCCGGGGGTCCCGAAGGCCGCACCCCACCAGAACCAGGATCCGGCGTTCTCGTGCCAGGGCCGGAAGATGATCGGGATGGCGTGGCCGTTCGCGTCCGTCGCATGCGTCGCCGCCATCGCGATGTGGTCGAGGAACGCGTTCAGGTCGGCGTTGTGCGCGCCGCCCGGAAGGACCGAGCGCAGCGCGTCGCCGGAGGTGTCGTAGAAGTCGCCGCCGGTGGCGAAGTTCGGCATGTGCGCGCTCAGCGTGGCGATGCCGCCGAGGTCGTGCGCCTGACGGATCGCGTTCGCGAGGGTGAGCGCGTTCTGATCCTGCGTCGCGCCGGCATCGCCGGGCTTCTCCTTGCCCTCGATGATGAGCGTGTCGAAGCCGAAGACGGCCGGGTAGTCGCCCACAGCCGCCTTCACGTCGCTGGAGACCCCGTCGGGAGTCGTGAACGTGGTGCCGTAGTCGGTGTCGTGCTGATGACCGAACAGGATCCCGGTGCCGCGCATGTCGCGCAGGTAGGAGAACAGGCTGCGGGTCTCCGGGGTGGCGTCGCCGTCGACCAGGTCGACCGGGGCCGCGCTCGTCGCGGCGGGCAGGGACGCGGCCGGCGCACGCAGGGCCGCCGAGGCGTGCGCCGGCATGAGCAGCCCGGCGAGGACGAGGGCCGCCGTGGCGACGGCCGTGAAACGGGGGATGCGACTCATCGTCGAGTCTCCTTCGGTGGGATGGGGTGCGGGGTGCAGGTGACGCACGGCTCCTTCGACGGGCTCAGGGACCGGTGCGGATCCGTCAGCGGGTCTTGGCGAGGTAGGTGTCGCGCAGGAACGCCGCGGCGGGCTTGCCGTAGGGGCAGTAGTCGTCGTTGGCAGCGGCCTCGGACAGCGGGTACAGCCGCGGGGGCCAGTCCCACAGCATGAATCCGCGCATCCAGGGCCGCCGGTCGCAGGCGTCGAACATGGCGCGGTAGTAGCGCAGCTGCTCATCGCCCGACGGCGCTCCGGGCAGACTCCAGTCGTTCGGCTTCTCCGGCGACCCCACGCGGGACGGGCAGCCGGCCTCCATGAAGAAGAAGGGCTTGCCGGAGGCCTGCACGACCCGCGCGATGCGGTCGAGCTCGGCGTCCCAGCGCTCGATCGGGTAGTAGCCGCTCGAGGTGATCACGTCGACCGCGTCCCACCAGGTGACGTGGTCCTCCTGGTACTTGTCGCAGTTGTACGCGACGACGCCGGAGTACACCTCGCGAACGGCGGCGACGAGCGCGCGCCACTCGGCCTCGCGGCCGTCAGCGCGCACCATCTCGCAGCCGATGCAGAGCATCTCGCAGCCCTCGGCCGCGGCGATCCGCGCCGCGTGCAGGATGAACTCCGCGTAGGCGGCGAACCACTGGCCCCAGCTCGGCTCCCCCGGCACGTCCCAGTCGAAGAAGCCGACGTAGGCGCGCCAGGTGCCGTCGCTCACGTTCACGACCGGCTTCAGGCACACCTTCAGCCCGTGCGCCTTCGCCTCGCGGATCGCCCAGACGATCTCCTCCTCGCTGACCGTGGGCGCCTGGTCCCACGGCATCGTGAGGGACTGCGCGGTCTCCTGTTCGACGGCGTAGGCGAGCGCGGTCCAGTTCACGCCCTGCTCAGCCATGAGCCGCATCGACGCGGCCGCCTCCGGGGCGGCCCAGGTGCCGCGCACCCCGGTCCAACCCCAGGTCATGCCGGCGACGTACGGCTCGAGCACGCCGAGGTCGGGGCCGCTCATCCGGTCACCAGCTCGTTCGCTGTCCGCACCACGCGGGGATCAGTCAGGAGCTGCGGATCCAGCTCCGCGCCGTGGCGGACCAGGAACACCGCGGTCTCGCCGGGGAGGAGCGTGACGAGCCCCTTCTCGGTGACGGCGTTGGGGTCCGCCTTGTCCACGAGCAGGGTCAGGTCGCGCAGCAGCGTCCGCGCGGTGATCCGCACCTCGCTGCCGCCGTTCACCGGCGCGACCTCGGCCGCGTAGCCCGCAGCGGGGAGCGCCGAGTCGCGCGGCTCCGCGAAGTAGCGGAAGCCACGCTCCACGGGCACGGCGCCCTTCGTCTCGCTGCGCTCGCTCAGGGACCGGTCGCTGCGCTCGGGCACGGCGCCCTCCGCGGACCGGTCGTGCACGTCCGCGACGAGCAGTTCGGCCGCAGGATCCCCCGCCACGGCGACGGACGCCTCGAGCGGGACGGTGAGCGAACCCCGGGCGGGCACCGACACGGGCACGGTCTGCGTGGCGAGCCCGGATCCGTCGAACGCGAGCCTGCGCACCACGAGAGAACCTTCCCAGGCCTCCCCGGTGTCGTTGCCCAGCACCGCGACCAGGCCCTCATCGCGCGACTGGATCGTCACGACGCGCGGCGCGAACGCGGCCTTCAGCGCGTACCAGAGCGGCTTGAGCCGCTCGTCGCCGTCGATCGCCGCCCACGAGGTCACCGGCCAGCAGTCGTTGAGCTGCCACACCACGGCGCCCATGGTGTGCGGCGCAAGGGAGCGGAAGTGGTCGAGCGCGAACCGCACCGCGTGCGCCTGGTTCAGCTGCATCGCCCAGTGCCAGTCCTCCATGTCGGCGGGAACCCGGAAGTGCGGCAGCAGGCCGGTGGTGAGCTTGACGTTGCCCTCCATCGCCTTCTGGTGCACGATCATGCCCGGCGACTCGGGAGTCAGCGGGGCGTCGGTCACCGAGCGGGTCAGGGTGGACCACGCCGGAGGGCCCTGCCACCCGAACTCGGCCACGAATCGCGGCCGGTGCTCGGCGTAGGTCGGGTAGTCGCGGCGGTTCCACTGCTCCCACAGGTGCATGGTGCCGTGCGGCTCGGCGTTCGGATGCGGGGTCTCGCCGTCGGGCCGGGTCGGGCTGAACGGGCTGCCCGGGCTGTACGGCACGTGCGGCGCCAGCTCGCGCACGAGCGCGGGGAACAGCTCGTGGTAGTAGTAGGCACCCCAGGTGGCCCCGTCGAGGTACTGCTTCCAGCCCCAGTCCTCGTATCCCCACAGATTCTCGTTGTTGCCCGTGAACAGCACCAGCGAGGCGTGGTCGGCGAGGCGCACGATGTTCTCCCGCGCCTCCGCCTCGATCTCGCCGCGCAGCGGCTCCTCCTCCGGATAGGCGGCGCAGGCGAACAGGAAGTCCTGCCAGGTCAGCAGGCCCAGCTCGTCGCACAGCTCGTAGAAGTCGTCCGACTCGTAGATCCCGCCGCCCCACACCCGGATGAGGTTG
The DNA here is from genome assembly GCF_054654695.1 of Microbacterium xylanilyticum. Taxonomy (NCBI): domain Bacteria; kingdom Bacillati; phylum Actinomycetota; class Actinomycetes; order Micrococcales; family Microbacteriaceae; genus Microbacterium; species Microbacterium xylanilyticum. Next base: position 12,421 of record NZ_BAAIEN010000002.1, on the reverse strand, counting down.
AGGTTGGCGGCGAGCGCCTGCCGCAGCCGCCGCTCGTACCGCGCACGGTCCACGCGGACGGGCAGCGCGTCGTCCGGGATCCAGTTCACGCCCTTGACGAACACCCGCTGACCGTTCACGACGAGCGTGAACGGCGTGCCGTCCGCGTCGGGAGCGGTGTCCCACTCCACCGTGCGGAAGCCCACGCGGCGCACCACCGCGTCCAGGTCGCCGCGCACGTGCGGCGGCTCCTCCCGGATCGAGACGTGGACGTCGTAGAGCGGCTGCTCGCCGTAGCCGGCCGGCCACCAGCGCTCCAGGCCGGCCGTCTCGACGGCGACGACGGCGGTGTCGGAGCCGGCGTCGACGAGCGCCTCGCCGCGGGATCCGCCCAGGGTCGCCGTCACGACGAACGCACTGGACGCATCGGCCGACGCGCGTTCGACGCGCACCGTGGCCTCGACGCGTCCGCCGCCGACCGTGGGGGTCGCCGCGATCCGCACCTCGGCGAGGCGCGCGACCGACCAGGACTCCAGGCGCACCGGCCGCCAGATCCCGCTCGTGTACGTCGCGATGCCCCAGTCCCAGCCGAAGTTCGCGGCCGACTTGCGGATCGCCTCGTACGGCAGCGGATAGGGGCGGGGCCGGGGGCCGAGCTCGAGGCTCTGCGCATTCGCGTACCGGATCGGCGAGCGGAACGCCACCTCCAGCACGTTGTCGCCTTCGATGAGGAGATCGCGCACGTCGACGCGATACGAGCGGTGCTGGTTCGCCGCCTCCAGGACGACGCGACCGTTCAGCGTGACCGTGGCGACGGTGTCCAGTCCGTCGAAGACGAGATCGTGCCGCTCATAGCCTTCGGCGGTCCACGCGAAGCGGGACTCGTACGTCCAGTCGACGAGGCCGATCCAGGCCAGCAGCGCCTCGTTGTCGTCGAGGTAGGGATCCAGGATGAGCCCTGCGGCGAGCAGGTCGGTGTGCACGCAGCCGGGCACGGTCGCCTCGACGGATCCTTCCCGCAGCGCCTCCTCCAGGTGCGCGGGCACCGGGCCGTCGGCCGCGCGCAGGCGCCAGCCCGCATGCAGGTCGCGGCGCTGCACGCGCATCGGGCCGGCCTCGGGGATCCGGTCGGTCAGCTCGGAGGTCAGGGTCATTTCACGGCTCCCGTCATCAGGCCTCGGTAGATCCACTTCTGCAGCAGCAGGAACGCGATGAGCGACGGGATGATCACGAGCAGGGTGCCCGCCGCGATCACCTCCCACTGGGTGTTGGTCGCGCTCTTGAAGTTGTAGAGCGTCGTCGACACGAGACCCTCGCTGGGCAGGTAGAGGAACGGCGTGTAGAACTCGTTGTAGATGCCGATGCCCTTGATGATCACGACCGTGGCGATCGCGGGCTTGAGCAGCGGCAGGATGATCCGCCAGTAGATCGTCCAGCGGTTGGCGCCGTCGAGCATCGCAGCCTCGTCGAGCGATTCCGGGATCGACTGCATGAACTGGATGAACAGATAGATCGCGATGATGTCGGTGCCGGTGAACATCAGGATCAGCGCGCCCTTGGTGTCGTAGAGTCCCAGGCCGTTGATGAGCTGGAACGTGGCGACCTGGCTGGTGACCGAGGGCACCAGGGTGGCGATCATGAACAGCGCCGTGACGAGGCCCTTGCCGCGGAACCGGAAGCGGTCCAGCGCGTAGGCGGCCATGGATCCGATGAAGATCGTGCCCACGAGCGAGACGGCCAGCACGATCGCGGTGTTCACGAAGCCCTCGAGCATGTGGCCCTTGACGAACGCGGTCACGAAGTTGCCGATGTCGAACCAGTTGCTCGGCGGCGTCAGCGCGTCGGTGCGGTGGTACTCCTTCGACGGCTTGAAGCTCGCGAACAGGATCGCGACCATCGGCAGGAGGGTGAAGAACGCCGCGATCAGCAGGCTGAGGTACTTGGCGGCCTGGGCGCTGATGCCGCGCAGGCGGATCCACGCCAGGGACGGCGTGCGGCGGCCGTCGGCCTGCCGCGATGCGATGGTGCTCATGCGAGGTCCACCTTCTCGTCGGGGAAGAGCTTGCGCTGGATCCAGGTGACCAGCAGGACGATGATCAGCAGCACGACGGCCATCGCGGACGCGAGCCCGACATGCGTGTAGACGAACGCGGTCTGCACGGTCTTGATGACGAAGGTCGTGGTGCCGTTCGCGCCGCCGGTCATGATGAACGGCGTCTCGAACGCGGCCAGCGAACCGGAGATGCCGAGGATGAGACTGAGGCCGACCACTCGGCGGATGCCCGGGAAGATGATGGCCCAGAACTGCTGCCACCGGCTCGCGCCGTCCAGGTCCGCCGCCTCGTAGAGCTCGCCGGGGATCGACTGGATCGCGCCGAGGAAGAGCACGAAGTTGAGCCCCGTGTAGCGCCAGACCGAGGTGCTGGCCAGCGACCAGTTCGCGATGGAAGGATCGCCCAGCCACTGCGGCGGGTGCGTCACGCCGAACCAGCTCAGCACGATGTCGAGCGAGCCGCCCTGCTGGAACACGTACTGGAACATGAAGGCGATCGCGACGCCGTTGATGAGGTACGGGAAGAAGAGGATCCCGCGGAACAGGTTCGAGAAGCGGGTGCTGAAGCTGAGGATCGTGGCGAAGTACAGGGCCAGGGCCATCTGCACGAAGGTCGCCAGGAAGTAGTAGACGCTCACGAGAAACACCCGGAAGATGTCGGGGTTCGAGAACACCTGGACGTAGTTGTCCAGGCCGATGAACGTCTTGTCCTGATCGAACCCGTCCCAGCTCGTGAAGCTGTAGTAGATGAGGTTCACCGCCGGCCAGTAGGTGAGCAGCAGGAGCAGGCCGAGGGCCGCCGCCAGGAAGAACCAGGGGGTGAGCTGGGTGAGGATCCGCCGGCGGCCCGTGGGCTCCGGGCGCCGCTTGTCGAAGCGGCGCCCGGAGACTGCGGGGATGGCGGAGGTGCTCGCCGGCGTGGCACTCGGAGCCGAGATCGCCATGAGATGTCCTCCGTAGGGATTCGGTCGTTACTTGACGAGCTGCTTCACGGCCGCGCCCCACTGGGTGTTGAGCTCGGCGAAGTAGCTGTCCTTGGTGCCGTCGGCCGCGCCGCGTGCGATGTCGACGAGCTTCTGCCGGTACGTCTGTCCGTAGATGTCGATCTGCGCCTGGTTGGCGACGTCGCTGAGCAGGCTCTCCTTGCCCTTGGGCGCCGGAGCCGGCTCGATGAGCTTCACGCCCGCGTCGGACAGGCCGGTCAGGTTCTTGGGCAGCGGTGCGCTCTTGACGGGCGAGACCATGCCCTGGTCCTGGGTGTAGGACGACTTCTCGGCGAACCACGTGATCCAGGCCTTGGCGGCCGCCTTGGCGTTGGAGTGCTTGCTGATCGCGTTGTTGTAGTCGCCGTCGTTCGTGGCGTACTGGACGCCCTTCACGTTCGCGGGGAACGCCATGTAGCCGATGTCGTCAGCGGAGGCGCCGGCCTTCACCGCCGCGGCCTGCATCTGCGAGACGGCCCAGGATCCGAGCACCATCGCACCGACCTTGCCGGTGCCGAGCTGGGTCTTGGATCCCTCCCAGTCGGTGGAGAGCGGGTCGGGCTCGGTGAGCTTCTCGTGGACCGAGTCGAACAGCAGCGAGTCGATCGCGTAGATGTCCGTGCCCTCGGTCCACGGCTTCGGGTTCTCCGCCATGTGCAGCGCGGCATCCGGGTCGTTCGTGATGGCGCCGAGGCTGCCCATGCCCTGCGAGAGCGGCCAGCCGTCCTTGTAGTTGGTGTAGAGCGGGATGGCGCCGGTCTTGTCCTTGATGAGCTTGAGGTCGGCGAGCCACTCGTCCTCGGTCTTGGGCAGGGTGGTGATGCCGGCCTTCTCCCAGACCTTCTTGTTGTAGACGATGCCGTTCGCATTGCCGCCGGTGGAGAGGCCGTACTGTGTGCCGTCGAAGGAGGACTTCGCGGTGTAGCGGAACGTCGAGGAGTAGTCGCTGGTCTTGCCCAGCGGCTCGAAGAACTGCTTGTACTGGCTGGGCTTGACGGCGGCGGGGATCGCCAGCACGTCGCCGTACTTGCTGCCGTTCAGGCGCGTCTTGATCGAGTTCTCGTAGTCGTTGACGCCCTCGAACTTGACGGTGACGTCGGGGTAGCTCTTCTTGAACTCGGCGGCGTACTTGTCGAACGTGCCGTCCGAGACGAGGTCGGTGCGGTTGGTGAGGACGGTGATGGTGCCCTTCGCCGGGCCATCGGTGCCGTTGGAGCCGCCGCTGGACGAGCAGCCGCTCAGTGCGACGGCCGCGACGGCGAGCGCCGCGGCTGCTGTCAATGCCTTCTTTGCCATGTCTGACTCCTGTCGGGTTCTTCCTTGAACGGGATCGTCGGTGAGACGAGAGAGCGGGTGGTGCTTCGCAGTACTTAAGCGCATAATCTTTGAAGACGCAAGCAGCATGTCGACGGCGCTTCTCGGATCCGCGGATCCCGGGCATCCTGGAAATGACATGTGATCAGGCGGTCTCATACCGCCGAACGGATCCGGATTCCACTGTCATCATCCGGTTACGAACATCTCGATTCGCAGGAGGACCCCGCATGACCACGGATCCGATCGTTCTGGACGCGCACGGCACGTCCCTCGTCATCGACGCATCGAGCCCGGGGCTGCCCGCGGTGCTGCACTGGGGCGCCTCCCTCGGGAGCGCGGCCTTCGACGGCGACGCCCTGCGCAGTGCGCTGAGCCGGCAGACGCCGCCCGCCACCCTCGACGCCGCGTGGGAGGTCTCGCTCTCACCTCAGGAGGCGGAGGGGTGGTCGGGACGCCCTGGCCTGCAGCTGCGCCGGGACGGCGTGCAGCTGCGCCCCCGCTGGCGGATCGCGACGGCGTCGCCGCGAGGCGCCGACGATGTGCGGGCGGACCGGTTGGAGACCACGTCGATCGACGATGCGTCCGGACTCAGCCTCACGATCCGGATCGGCATCGAACCGGGCGGAGTGGTACGGGTCGGCCAGACGCTGCGGCACGACGGCGGCTCCGGACGCATCGATGTGGACTGGCTGGAGAGCATCCTGCCGGTGCCGACGACCGCCGACCACCTGCTCACGTTCGACGGCCGGTGGACGCGCGAGAAGCGCCCTGTCGTGACCGCGATGACCGCCGGCGCGACCGTCCGGCAATCCCGGCGGGGGCGCCCGGGCCACGACGCCCCCACGCTGATGGCCGCCTCGGTCGGCGCGCCGCGCTTCGCCGACGGCCGGATCTGGGCCGCGCACGTCGCCTGGTCGGCGGACGTCACCTACCGGGTGGACCGGATCACCGACGCGGTCACCCAGCTCGGCGGCGGCGAGCTGCTGCGGCCCGGCGAGGTCGCGCTGGAGCCCGGCGGCGAGTACGTCGCGCCCGACGTCCTGTTCGCGTACTCCGCGGACGGCATGGACGGGATCGCGGCAGCGCTCCACCACTGGCTGCGGGCGCGGACCGCGCACCCCCGCACAGCGCGACCGTTCGTGCTGAACACCTGGGAGGCGGTGTACTTCGACCACGACCCGGAGCGGATCATGGCGCTCGCCGAACGCGCCGCATCCGTCGGCGTGGAACGGTTCGTGCTCGACGACGGCTGGTTCGCGGGGCGTCGCGACGACACGACGAGCCTCGGCGACTGGATCGTCGACCGCACCGCATGGCCGCAGGGCCTCGCCCCGCTCGCCGCGCGGGTGCACGAGCTGGGCATGCAGTTCGGCCTCTGGTTCGAACCCGAGATGGTGAGCCTGGACTCCGACCTCGCCCGCAGCCATCCGCACTGGCTGCTGCACGATCCGCGGCACCTGGAGCACGATCCGCGGCTGTCCTGGCGCACCCAGTTCGTGCTCGACCTGGCGAACCCCGGGGCGTACGCCCACGTGCTCGGCCAGATCTCCGCGCTCGTGGGCGAGCTGGGCATCGACTTCATCAAGTGGGACCACAACCGCGATCTCGTGGAGGCCGTGCACGACGGCCGGCCGGGAGTGCACGCTCAGACGCACGCCCTCTACCGACTGCTCGAGGAGCTGAAGGGGCGGCATCCCGGCCTGGAGATCGAGTCCTGCTCCTCGGGCGGCGCCCGCACCGACCTCGGGATCCTGCAGCGCACCGACCGGGTGTGGGCGAGCGACTCGAACGACCCGGTGGAGCGGCAGGACATCCAGCGCTGGACCGGGCTGCTGCTGCCGCCCGAGCTCGTCGGCGCACACGTGGGCCCCGGCACCTCGCACAGCTCCGGCCGGGTCACGCCGCTGTCCTACCGGATGGCGACGAGCCTGATGGGATCCGCCGGGCTGGAGTGGAACATCCTCGACTGCACAGAGGACGAGCTCGCCGCGATCGACGCCTTCGGCCGGCTCTACAAGGAGCTGCGCCCGATCGTGCACACCGGCACCACGCTGCACCCTGTGGTGCGCGACCCCGCGTGGAGGATCACGGCCTTCGTCGCCCCCGAGCGCGAGGCGGCCGTCGTCGTCGCCGCGACGGTGGCGAGCCTCGAGGACGCCCGTGCGGAGCGGCTCCGCCTCCCGGGACTGGACCCCGCCCGGCGGTACCGCGTGCGGGTGCGCCGCGAGATCGGCGACGCCGCGTACGGGTGGATCGCACCCCCGTGGTTCACGTCCGGCGAGGTGGAGCTGTCCGGGGCGGCGCTCGCCGAGCTGGGTCTGCAGCTGCCGACGCTGTGGCCGGTGCAGGCCTTCGTGCTGCACCTCGAAGCGGTGTGAGCGCGGTGCCGAGCGGTCGGGACCGCCTGCGGCGACGACCGCGTCGTCAGGACCGTGCCGGTGCGGGGCCCGTGGAGCCGCGCAGCACCAGGGACGGTGTCGAGTCGAGGAAGGCGCCCGACGCGCCCTCGTCCATCACCTGGAACAGCCGCCGGGCGACATGCGCACCGTATCCGACCACGTCGTGGCTCAGCGCGGTCAGGGCCGGGGCGGTGTAGCGGCACACGACCGAATCGTCCCAGGCGATGACCGAGGCGTCGTCGGGCACGCGCAGCCCTGCCGCCGCGAACTCGCCGAGGCTCGCGATCGCCATGATGTCGTTGTCGTAGACGAAGGCCGTCGGCCGCTCCTCCTCCGCGAGGGCGCGGCGGGTGGCCTCCGCTCCGCGCTCCGGCGAGTAATCGGTCTCCAGGAGGATGCCCGAGCAGGCGTGCTGGGCGACCGCTGCGAGGAAGGCCTCATCGCGGATGCGCGAGTGCGACAGCTCCGGGGTGCCGCCGATGCGCGCGATCCGGCGATGGCCGAGAGCGGCGAGCGCCTCCACCGCCTCACGCATGGCCGCCGCATCGTCGGTCCACACCGCGGGGAGCGAGCCCACGTAAGCCGGGTCCCCGACCGCGATGCTCGCCAGAGGTGCGCCCTTCTCGAGCTCCGCGATGCGCGGATCGTGCGTGCGGATGTCGACCAGGATCACCCCGTCGACGCGCCGCGCCCGCCGCCACTGCCGCAGCGCGCGCAGTTCGGCATCGAGGTCCGGAACCACCTGCAGCAGCAGTCCGTAGTCGCGCCGGGAGAGCTCGCTCTCGATGCCGGTGAGGAACTGCATGTAGAACGATTCGACGCCCAGGTTCCCCGGATCCCGGGCCAGCGCGAGCCCGATGGTGTGGGTCTTGGCTCCGGCGAGCGCGCGAGCCGCGCTGGTGGGCGCCCAGCCGAGCTCGTCGGCGATCGCGAGGATGCGGGTGCGGGTCGCCTCGGAGACGCCCTTGCGTCCGTTCAGCGCGAAGGAGACCGCCGCAGACGAGACGCCGGCGCGCGCGGCGATGTCGTCCACGGTGACCGCGCGCTTCGCCTGCTTGCCGATTCCCACGTCTGAAGGCTACCCGGCGCGGTCCGGGTCCCGGCCGTTCAGCCCTGGCGCATCCGCTCGGCGAGCCACGCGGCTTGGCGCTGCCAGTGCACGCCCTGGCCGCCCTCGTGCTCGTTGAACGCGTACTCCGCCACCTCGACCGGCGCCCCGTGATGGTTCGCCGCCGCGTACACGGTGGACGGCGGGCAGATCGGATCCATGAGCGCCACCGAGAACAGCGCCGGCGCCGTGGCGCGGCGGGCGAAGTTCACTCCGTCGAAGTAGGACAGGGTGGCGAAGCTCTGCGCGGCCGCGTCCCGGTGCACCGAGAGATAGCGCACGACCTCGTTGTACGGGTCGTTCTCGGTGAGGCCCACGGCGCGCTCGAAGTGACACAGGAACGGCACGTCCGGCATGGCCCCGACCAGGCCCTCGGACAGGCCTGCTGCGGCGATCGCGATGCCGCCGCCCTGACTGCCGCCGGTGACGGCGACGCGGGTCTCGTCCACGATGTCGAGCCCGCGCAGGGCGTCGATGAGCAGCACCGCATCGGTGAACACGCGCCGGTAGTAGTAGTCGTGCGGATCCTCGATGCCGCGCGTCATGAAGCCGGGCACGGCCGGGCCTGCGCCGTGCGGATCCGGCGTCGCACCCGGCGTGCCCCAGACACTGCCCTGCCCGCGGGTGTCCATGAACGCCCAGGCGTAGCCCGCCGCGGCCCAGGCCAGTCGCTCGTGCGGGAGGCCGCGTCCGCCGCCGTAGCCGTTGTACTCGACGACGGTGGGCAGCGGCCCCTCGGCGCCCGCGGGCACGACGAACCATCCGCGCACCTCGTCGCCCGCGTACCCGCTGAAGCGCAGGTCGTAGACGTCGAACACCGTCAGCGGGCCCTCCACCCGGGTGAGCACCGGCGGCTTCGCGACTGCGCGGGACTCCTCCAGCGTGCGCTGCCAGAACGCGTCGAAATCGGCCGGGTCCGCCACGTCCGGGCGGTAGGTGCGGAGCTCTTCGTCGGGCAGATCGAAGCGGGGCATGGCGTCCTTTCCGAAGGGCGCATCGTGGTGCGCTGCGTCGAGATTACCCGGGTGCGAGTCGGCACTGAGCGGATGCCGGCGCGAGCGGCGGACATGGATCCGGCCCGCCCTCCCAGGATGAGAGAGCGGGCCGGTGACTCGGGGCGCAGGACGGGAGGCTCAGCGCCAGGTGTCGTCGAGCGTGAGCGATCCGCCCGAGCCGGTGGTCACGCTGCGGTTCGGGTCGCTCTCCCAGGTGACGTTCCCCGCCGCGTCCTTGCGGATGTACTTGTACTCGATGGTCGTCGAGCCGGGCAGGGTGACCGACCCGGTGAAAGTGCCGTCGCCGACGGCGGTCAGCGGGATCGCCGCGTCCGGGCTCCAGCTGCCGAGCGCCGGCACGCTGCCGACGATGTACGCGGTCTGCCCGGCGTCGAGCGTGGCGTGCAGCGTGACCGCGGCATCGACCGTGGCGCCGGCGTTCCAGCCGTCGTTGAACGCGAGAGCGCCGTCGGCGGGCACCGTCGCGGTGCGGGTCGAGCGCGACTCCCACTCGACCGTGCCGTCGGCCGCCAGCTTCACGTACTTGTACTCGAACGCGGTGCCCGCGGGGATCGCGGCCGAGCCGCGCCACACCGGGTAGCCGGCGGGCGAGAGCGCGAGGCCCTTCGCCGGGTCCCAGGCGCCGAGCGCGGGGTCGCTGCCCACGACGACGAGCTGCTGTCCGGCGTCGACCGACGCGTAGGCGGTGAACGTCACGGCCGCGGCGGGGGCCGCCGTGGGCTTGCTGACGCGCGAGTCCTTCGAGATCGCCAGCGCCGACAGGCCCGGCACGGTCGTGGCGAGGGATCCGTCGGCCGCCACCGTCACGGACGGCCCGGTGCAGTGGTTGCCCACCACACGGCCGGTCACGAGGTTGCAGTACGTGCCGGCGGCGAGCCCGGTGTCGAAGGTGCGGGTGAGGGATCCGCTCTCCTTGTTCACGACGACGTACCCGGCGCCCTCACGGGCGAAGGCGATCGCGTCGGATCCGTCGCTCCACCACCGGGTGACCGCGGTGCCGGCCGTGGTGGCTCGGAAGCCCACCATGCCCACGGTGGAGGCGGTGCGGTCCTGGCACAGCCAGCCGCCGACGCCCGAGGTCGCGGTGTTGCACGCCACCGGCAGCACGTTCCCGTCGGCGTCGGACACGGGCCCCGCGTCGGTGCTGGTGAAGTGGTAGCTCGACAGCACGAGCGGGTGCCCGTAGGGCCAGGCGAGCTCGAACACCGTCGCGAGGTCGTTCAGCGCGCCGTCCTTGTAGGTGACCGAGCCGCCCGAGCCGTCGCGCTCGGTGTCGTGGCTGTCGGTGTAGACCACCGAGGTGTCGGAGGCGTTGAACCCCCAGGCCTCGCCGAACAGGTTCAGCCAGGAGAGGGACCCGGTCTTGAAGACGCGGGAGATCTGCGTGCCGTAGCGGTCCTCGATGACGCTGCCGACGGGCAGGTACTCGCTCTTCTGGATGGGGCCGCCGTCGAGCACCTCCTGATAGATGTACGCGGGCCGGGTGAGCTTGGCGGTGATCGCCTGCAGGTCGGCCGCGGGGATGTGCTTGGCCGCGTCGAAGCGGAAGCCGTCCACGCCCTGCGCGAGCAGCGAGTTCAGGTAGCCGGCGAGCGTCGTGCGGACGTGCTCGGTCTCGGTCGCGAGGTCGGAGAGGCCGAGCAGCTGGCAGTTCTGGATCTCCCAGCGGTCGTTCCAGTTCGCGATGTCGTCGTTGCCGTTGCGTCCGCAGTGGTGGAAGTCGTCGTAGCCGTACAGGCCCGGGTAGTCGTAGTAGCCGTAGGTCGAACCGTCGCTGCCGACGCCGCCGTCCTTCTGACCGCTCATGTGGTTGAGCACCGCGTCGACGTAGACCCGCACACCCGCGCGGTGGCAGGCGTCGACCATCTTGGCGAACTCCTTGGGCGTGCCGTAGCGGCTCTGCAGCGAGTACGAGACGGGCTGGTACGCCTGCCACCACGGGTAGCCCTGATCCTTCAGCTCCACGTGCGCCTGCGGGGGCGACACCTGCACGGCGCCGTAGCCGGCCGGCCCGAGCACGTGCGTGCACTCGTCCGCGACCGACTTCCACGGCCACTGGAACAGGTGCGCTGTCACGTCCTTCGTCGCCGCGCCGGCGGGATCCCCGGCCGGCGCCTGCGCCGCTGCGGCGGTCGGCGTCGCGGCCATGGCGGCCGGCGCGACCAGCACCGGGGAAGCGATCAGCGCGACGGCGGCGAGCACGGTCGCGACTCTGCGGGGGATCTGTGTCATCGTCGACTCCTTGCCGCGCGGCGGGCGCGCGCGATCGTGCACAAAGCTAGCACCGCACCGGCGCCAGTGCAAGCGTTTCCAGCTTGTCGCGGGCTTTCCCGCAAAACTGGGATCCACCCCTTGCGCTGCTCCCCACTCAACAATGCAAGCGTTTCCAGTGCGACAGCAATGCCCCCTCTGCCTGGGCTCGATCGCATGGCCACCCAACCCGGGGGCATGCCATTTGAATGGTATTGTGATGGCATGAAGGCGACCATGGACAAGGCAGGGCGCATCGTGATCCCGGCAGTGTTGCGCGAGCGGCTCGGCATGGTTCCGGGTCCGGTGGATCTGATCCTCGATGGCGGGAACATCGTCGTTCAGGTCGAGGCGCACGATGACTTCGAGGTCGACGACGACGGCCGCCTGGTGCTCCCCGCAACGGGTACGCCGCTGACCACGGAGATGATCCGGGAGCTGCGCCTTGCCGACCAACGCTGACTATCTGCTCGACAGCAGCACGGCGATCGCCCTGCTCAGCCCGGACCATCCGTCGCACATCGACGTCAAACGGGCCTGTGCAGGACAGCGCCTGGGTCTGGCCGGCCACGCGATGTTCGAGACGTACTCCGTGCTCACTCGCCTGCCCGGCGCCGCCCGCCGGACCCGTGCGGCCGCCCAGCGGTACATCGGCACGGAGTTCGTCGCATCCGTGGCGCTGCCGACGCAGGTCGCGCTCGGGGCCCTCGCAATCTTCGCCGACGCGAGCATCGCTGGCGGCGCCGTCTACGACGGCCTGGTGGGACTGGCCGCCAAGGCCGCAGGGATCACGCTGCTCTCCTGCGACCGTCGTGCGGTGCCCACCTACGCCGCCCTGGGCGTCGACGTCCGCCTCGTCTGAGCCCGAAGCGGGCGGATTCCACCAGCTCAACGCCCGTCGAAACCCGCGAAACGCCGCCGATAGACTGGATCCCATGTCCAAGGTCCTCCAGTCCCTGCCCGTCGGCGAGCGCGTCGGCATCGCTTTCTCGGGAGGGCTCGACACCTCCGTGGCCGTCGCGTGGATGCGCGACAAGGGCGCGGTGCCCTTCACGTACACGGGCGACCTGGGCCAGTACGACGAGGACGACATCGCGTCGATCCCGGGCCGTGCACTGGAGTACGGCGCCGAGGCCTCGCGCCTCATCGACTGCAAGACCGCGCTCGTCGAGGAGGGCTTCGTCGCCCTGAGCTGCGGCGCGTTCCACATCCGCTCCGGCGGCAAGACCTACTTCAACACCACGCCGCTGGGCCGTGCCGTCACCGGCACGCTGCTCGTGCGCGCCATGAAGGAGGACGGCGTCGACATCTGGGGC